>NZ_OZ245750.1:640000-3250000 GCF_965227385.1 Sphingomonas sp. | reverse complement strand
TAACGGGGCTAAAGTGATGCACCGAAGCTTAGGGTGTGGATTTATCCACGCGGTAGCGGAGCGTTCCGTAAGTCTGTGAAGCCGAAGGGTAACCGACGGTGGAGATATCGGAAGTGCGAATGCAGACATGAGTAGCGATAAAGAGGGTGAGATGCCCTCTCGCCGAAAGACCAAGGGTTCCTGCTTAAAGCTAATCTGAGCAGGGTGAGCCGGCCCCTAAGACGAGCCCGAAGGGGGTAGTCGATGGGAACCACGTTAATATTCGTGGGCCTGGTGGTAGTGACGGATTTCTTGTGTTGTACGTTCTTATCGGATTGAACGTGCTTCGACGAAGTCCCAGGAAATAGCTCCACCGTATAGACCGTACCCGAAACCGACACAGGTGGTCAGGTAGAGTATACCAAGGCGCTTGAGAGAAGTGTCCTGAAGGAACTCGGCAAATTGCCTCCGTACCTTCGGAAGAAGGAGGCCCTCATTTTGCGCAAGCAGATTGAGGGGGCACAGGCCAGGGGGTAGCGACTGTTTAGCAAAAACACAGGGCTCTGCTAAGTCGGCTTCAAGACGACGTATAGGGCCTGACGCCTGCCCGGTGCCTGAAGGTTAAGTGGAGGGGTGCAAGCTCCGAAACGAAGCCCAGGTAAACGGCGGCCGTAACTATAACGGTCCTAAGGTAGCGAAATTCCTTGTCGGGTAAGTTCCGACCTGCACGAATGGCGTAACGACTTCCCCACTGTCTCCAGGACATGCTCAGCGAAATTGAATTCTCCGTGAAGATGCGGAGTACCCGCGGTTAGACGGAAAGACCCCGTGCACCTTTACTGCAGCTTCAGAGTGGCATTAGGAATTAATTGTGTAGCATAGGTGGGAGGCTTTGAAGCACTGGCGCCAGCTGGTGTGGAGCCTACGGTGAAATACCACCCTGTTGATTTCTGATGTCTAACCTCGTTCCGTTATCCGGAACAGGGACCCTCTGTGGCGGGTAGTTTGACTGGGGCGGTCGCCTCCTAAAGAGTAACGGAGGCGTGCGAAGGTTGGCTCAGGTCGGTTGGAAACCGACCGTTAGAGTGCAATGGCATAAGCCAGCCTGACTGCGAGACTGACGAGTCGAGCAGAGACGAAAGTCGGTCATAGTGATCCGGTGGTCCCTCGTGGAAGGGCCATCGCTCAACGGATAAAAGGTACGCCGGGGATAACAGGCTGATGATTCCCAAGAGCTCATATCGACGGAATCGTTTGGCACCTCGATGTCGGCTCATCACATCCTGGGGCTGGAGCAGGTCCCAAGGGTTTGGCTGTTCGCCAATTAAAGTGGTACGTGAGCTGGGTTCAGAACGTCGCGAGACAGTTTGGTCCCTATCTGCCGTGGGCGTCGAAATTTGAGAGGAGTTGACCCTAGTACGAGAGGACCGGGTTGAACATACCTCTGGTGTACCAGTCGTTCCGCCAGGAGCGCAGCTGGGTAGCTATGTATGGACGGGATAACCGCTGAAAGCATCTAAGCGGGAAGCCTCCCTCAAGATAAGATTTCTTAGGACGGTGGTAGACCACCACCTTGATAGACTGGATGTGGAAGCGCGGTAACGTGTGGAGCTAACCAGTACTAATTGTCCTATTCGCGCTTGATGAGTCCCACCATCAATGACAGCTTTGGCTGCATTGAGGTTGTGAACCTCGAGCCTTGGTGCACGCATCGATTTGAAACCCGATTACACCTGCTTCATTGCTTGGTGACCATAGCGTCAGTGACCCACCCGATCCCATCCCGAACTCGGCCGTGAAACCTGACTGCGCCGATGGTACTATTGCTCAAGCACTGGAAGAGTAGGTCGTCGCCAGGCATTGAAGCCGGTGTAATCAGGAAAAACCCATTCACATTGTCAGAAACGCAGCACGCGTCGCGCTAACCGGCGCGGCGCGTTTTGCTTTTCGGGGCCCATCGCTTCGCGCGATCCTTGCCCCACCGATGGCGCGGGGTGGAGCAGCCCGGTAGCTCGTCAGGCTCATAACCTGAAGGTCGTTGGTTCAAATCCAACCCCCGCAACCATCCAATCCCAACATCCCCGCCTCCAGGCAGCTTTCTCGCGCCCAGCGCAGATCAACCGGCCAGTTGCTGACCGGTGCAGTGACTCTTCGCCGGCCACCTGCGGCACGCCAGTCTACCTTACGGAGCAGTCTTTTCATCGGTCATGCGTGCGCGTTTGGATCGCGCTACCCGCCGGTCTCCGCTGGCGAATGATGCCGGTCCGACCCAGTCGGCACCAGTTGAGCACGCCCAGAATGCCGCCGTACTTTGAGACCTAGCGGGCGCCTTGCTGTCCGACTTCAGGGAGCCGCCACAAGCCAGTCTCAGCCTGCCGATCGGGGCCCCGCTACTCCCGCGGGGTTTTGTCGCAAACCTCAGCCAAGGCGCTGGCCGTGTACTAGCGGTGATGGTGCGCGCAAGCAACGTGCCGTCCGGTTGCGACATCGATCCTTGCGATCCACTCCCTGCCGGTTCGCGGATGATCTGCTGCCACCATCGGAATGGGCTGGTTCGGAATCGTCCTGCCCGGTTTGACCGGCTCCTCGTCAGAGCCAAGGAGACCGCGTTTGAGGGTGTCCGACAGCGAGTTCTCGCGGTGGCTTGCACTGCGACACATCCAACGTTGGCCGCGCGGAACCTGTACAGCCGCTGTGGCGGAGCTGTCTCAAGATATGCGCATATGTCGGTGAAGCTTTTGCAGCCTGATGCGGACCTGCTTTGGGGAAGCGATATCGATCCCACTTACCTGCCAGAGAGCCGGTCCGGCGCAGGACACAAAGACGGTCACACTGAGCCCTGCGACGCTAAAACGCGAATGACAGGCTGCCTGTCAAACCGTTGAATTAGAAGGATAAAGGATGGTGGACGCACTAGGGCTCGAACCTAGGACCCGCTGATTAAGAGTTTTGTGGCCCTCGTTTCAGCGCTTTTCAGTGCCTTTCATTGGACCGCACAAATCTGCCGCCCTTCCCGATCTGTTCTCGCATCGCTTTGCATTGCAATGGACCCGCTTTGACGTGTAGTGATTACGCGGCGATTAAGCGAGGTGCGGCGATGGCCCGGATGAAGATCACAAAGCGCAGCGTGGACGACGCGAAGCCTGCCGAGAAGGACGCCTATTTTTGGGATACCGAGCTGCGCGGCTTCGGCCTGCGCGTCACGCCCAAGGGGGTGCGCTCCTATGTGGTCCAGTACCGAAAGCACAAGCAGCCAGCCAAGCGAATGACGATTGGTATCCACGGGTCGCCGTGGACGCCGGAGAAGGCCCGCAATCGCGCGGAAGAGATATTGATGGACGTGGCGCGCGGGGATGATCCGATCCATGCGGCGAAGAAGCGCGCTCGCGCGGCGATCGATCTGGAGTTTTCCCGCTACATCGACACCTTCACCGATGGCTATCTGAAGCATGAATGGAAGGATTCGTGGGCGGACGCCAAGCGCCAGCTAGAGAACCATGCGCTGCCGGTGCTCAAGGGTCGCCCACTGCCGGAGATCGAAAAGCATGAGATCGCCAAGATAATCCAGAAGCTCAAGGATCGACCGGCGCTCGCGCGCAACACTCATGCGGTCCTGCGCAAGCTGTTCGCATGGGCGGTGGATCAGGGGGACTTGCTCTCCAGCCCCATGCCGAGCGCCCCGCCGACCGTGAAGGCCCGCAAGCGCGTCCTGACACCCGATGAAATGGTTGCCGCATGGCAAGCGAGCTACAAACTCGACCGTCCGATGGGCCAGTTCGTGCGGCTCCTGTTCGCCACGCTCCAGCGCCGAAGCGAGGTCGCTGAAATGCCGTGGGCCGAGCTGACCGAGATGCAAGCCATGTGGCGGCTAGAGGGGGAGCGGGTGAAGAACGAGAATGACCATCTCGTTCCGTTGAACGCGCTCGCTCTGGAGGTGCTGGCCGATATGGCTGCCGGTCCCGTACCGGTTGAGGGCGGGGCTAAGGCGTGGCCGCGCAAGGGGCTGCTGTTCACCACAACCGGGGAAACCCCCATCTCCGGCTTCTCTAAGGTCAAAGCCAAGCTCGACCGCGAGATGCTGCCGATCCTGCAGAAGCTGGCGGACAAGCGGGCCGACGCGCTGGGCGAAGCGCGCGAACTCGTGTTCCTGCCGCCCTGGCGCTTTCATGACATTCGCCGCACCGGCACGACGCAGATGCAAGCGCTCGGCGTGCCTATCGAGGTGACGGAGAAGGTCATCAATCACACCAGCGGCGAAACCGCAGGGATACGCGGGGTCTATAACCTGCACGCCTATACCGACGAGAAGCGCAGGGCGCTGGATGCGTGGAGCGCGTACCTCTCGCGGCTGCTCAAGGACGCCGGATCGGCGTCCAACGTGATCGCGCTGGCCGAAAGGGCGGCGTGATAGGGGCGCGGCTAGGTTAGCTCCCGAACGCCGGTTCCGCACCGGCCCGCCGCGCCTCATTCTTCAACTGCGGATCGCCAGCGGAGGCGAATTTGGATCAATACCAGCAAGCGCTAGAGCAGCTTGACGCGCAACGGTCAGACGGTCAGCGCATACCGGTTCGGTGGCCCCCCGGATGGTTGCCGATGCCGGTGGCTGCGGCGCGGATGATTGATGCGTGGCTTCCAGATGACGGTGGGTTTGTTGAGGCCCTGCGCTTCGTTCTGATGTTCGACCGGCTGGATGAGATCGAAGAACCCGGCGACCCTGAATATGGCCCGTGGATGCGGAGGCTGGCGTGGAGAATCGCTGACCGCTTCTGCGAGCAAGCGCGCGATGGCAACCTGATTACCGGGCTTCGCCGTGTAGGCGGCGCGGATGCCGTATTGGGGATGCCGCGCGAGTGGTGGGACGTCGAGGATCCGCTGTTGCGATTCCGCTCTTTCAGTATCGATCCCGCTGACCGTCTCGCCGATGGCCCCTCTTTGCCATTCTGGATTTGGGTCGCCGCCGACAGCCTAGAGACTATCCTTGCACGTATTCCGAACGAACACTGCTCCGCGTTCCCGGCACCCGGAATGCCTAACGCCGAGTTCTTGAAGCTCGATGCGATCCCGTTGCGCGACGCGGTGGGAGTGATCGCCGATGCAGTCCCAGCGGGGCAAGTTGCAGCGGCGGCGGCGATCCTCGTGAACCTGTGCGCGACCGGCGTCGTCCAGGCCTATGCCGGTCACATGTACCGGACAGTCGGGGACGGACGCGATGTAGAAGCGGTTCCGAATTGGCCGATCCCTGCGGGCCATTGGGACGGCCTAATTGACGACGCCCGCAGCGACTGGAATGGAGGACATCTTCAGGCAACGATGCCGCCCGATGTTTTCCGCTTCCGGCGCGTCCAGATTGACCGAAAATCGCTATTCGAGGCGCTGCAAAGCTTGGGCTGGGTCGCACAAGCCCGAGTATGGGAACCGCTGCGAAATATCAATTGGCGGGGCTACATCGCGCGGTCTCGCCGACCGGGGAGCGAGCAACGCGCGCCGGAGTCGTCTTCTGAGAAACCGAAAAAATTAGGGCGTCCGACCGGTGCGACCAACTACCCTAGTGATACGGAAATAGTTAAGCGCGTCATTGCCCTATGTGATGAGGGCGAATTTACCGGAAAAGCCCGGCTTCGACACGCTATCCAGTCGCTGGTAACTGAGATCGAGCCGCCCGCGCTTGACGATGAGGCCAAGATCAAACGCATTCGGCCCAAGGTAATCGCACTTCGCGCCGATCTAGCGAATTAGTTTCCATTCTTTTCCGGCCTTTTTGCGTCAAAGACGCGGGCCTTCCTGTCCTTTCAATGGGCTTCACAGCGCCGCATCGGGCGGCGCGAGTGGAGGTTCATATGGCATACGACGACGATAGGTTGCTGACTTCGGATCAGTTGGCCGAGTTTCGCCAATGCTCGCGTAGCAAGGTCGAGAAGGAGCGGCTGGCAGGGGAGGGGCCACCCTTCATCAAGGACGGATTTTCCGTGCGCTATCGCTTGGGCGATTATCGCCAGTGGGTAGCGAACCAGCGCCGGTTTACCTCCACCTCCGAACTGGAGGCGGCGTAACATGGCAGGCATCGGAACCGCGCCACAAAAGGCGCGGGGTTACTCGGGGACGTTGACCGCCGCGAGTAACCCCATTGTCGAATCCACGCTGGCAGGCACCGGAAAGCACGACGCAGGGACTATAATGGAGGTGCGGGCATGGGGCAATGCGCTGGTCCGTTCGCTCGATATTTGGTGCGCTGAGAACCGGCGACGGAACCCCCTCCGTGAACCGGCGCGCGAACCTGTGCGCACTGCTTATCAGGGAGGCGCGCGCTATGGCTCCTGACCCCTCGGCGGTGGCCGGTCTGGCTTATGCGATGCTGACTAAGCATCGGCAGGGCGACATCAAGCTAACCCGCAAAGCTGGGTCGTTCCTCGGACAGCTCGTCTGCGAACCCGCCCCGCTCACTGCGGCGCAGGCGGATTGGTTTGCCACGCTCCAGCGTCGGGCGGGCCTCGTAGATGACGAACAGCGGGAGGCCGCGTAATGGCTAACGCACTCCAGCAATTCGCGAACGGCCCGTGGTCGTATCCCGTCGATACCTCGCTTGAGGCAGCGGCGAAAATCGAGCCTGCCGCAAACGTCCTGCGCGAGAAGGTGCTGCGCACCGTCGCGGCTGCGGGTCCGAGCGGGTCCACGGTCCTTGAGATGGCGGCGCAAGGCTATGATCGCCACGGCATCCAGCCGCGTTTCAGCGAGCTTCGGACGGCGGGAAAGATCGTGGACAGCGGTATGCGCCGTCGCAATCCTTCCGGCGTCCGGGCGATCGTGTGGGTACTGCCTGAATTCGCCTCCAGGGTGGAGGGCGAGGTCGATGGCGGGTGATAAGCAACTCTTTGCACCCATGCCCCTGCGGGCGATGGCGGCGGACATGTCAGGGCTGCAATTGCGCGTCCTGCTGTGCGTCGCCGCGCACGATCGCTTAAGCCTTGTGACCGGCAAGGGTCAGGGGTGCCGAGCAAGCAACGACCGCATGAGCGCAATGATCGGGTGCAGCTATGGCAAGCTGTGCGCGGCGCTGTCGAGCCTGACCGACGCGGGCTTCCTCCAGCGCGAAAAGCTGGGCCGTCATACCGTTTACCGGATCATCTACAGCGATGATGACAAGTGCCTGTTTGGTCACACTTCGCGCGCCGCAACATGTGACCAAACGGTGCAGCGAGAGGCCGCGACATGTGACCGCGATTTTCGGCAAAGCTCTGAAACTGCAACGGAAACTCCCTCACAATATATTCCGTTAAACGGGGGAATACATTCTGTAGAAACAGGGGAATACAACTCACCTGAAGGTGCGCGCCTTACTTCGCGCGATAGCGCTTCAAATCGGAATGCCCTTGCGGTCGAGGCTGAAAGGCTTGGCAGGAAGGCCCTTCATCGCGACGGCGAGCCGCTCCACGAAACGCTCGCCAAGTTCGAGCGCCAGTGGAAGAAGGATTGGACCGCATACCGTGGCAAGCTGGTAGAGTGGCGCGACTGGCTGGCCGATCAATCTGAGTTTGCGGCAAGCGAGGGTGACGGTGTTCTGTCCGCATGGGCCATGCGCCTCTCCGAGACGGTGGACTATCTCGGGTGGGAAGTTGGCGAGATCGTGGAGGCTGCGGCATGATGCGCGGTCCTGTCCTGACGGCTGAGCATCCCACGCGCGGGCATCTGTTCGCCGCCGTCGATCCGGCTGCGCGGTTCGTGACGCCAGCGGTCGAGGCGACGCGGTTCGCGGCTCGGCTGAAGCCATTCGCGAACGAGGCCGACGCACAGGCGGCGCTCGATGCGGAACTAGGGGGCAACTGACATGGTGCAGCGCTACAGCCTATCTCACTTGCCAGGGTTCTCATTTGAGCGTCGGCCCGTGTCGGACGCGCCCGCGAGCGGCACGCTCTGCTTTGTTGATGATGGCGACGCCTCGGGCTGGACGCGCCGGCCATGCGTGGCGCTGTTCGACAATGGCGAGTGGACGAACGGAAACGGGCGCGCGCTGCGTTTCGCTCCTACCTATTGGACTGAGATGCGGGGGGCGCGTGATGCGTAACAGGGTGACCGATCTGGGCGACATCGACCCGGCACGAGTGGACGTTGCCGCTGCGCCAAAGCCGAAACCCCGCAAGCGCAAAACCTCGCCGATGCCTGAGTTTTTGGGGCCGGAAACCGAGCGGGCAAAAGACCGGATGCTCAAGCGCCCTGCCTCCCCTGGCATCATGTTTGAACCTGTCGGCAAGGGCGAAGCGATCGGGTATCTGGCAACCTCGCCCCATGACAATCTGGCCGCGTGGGAAATTCAAATCCACGACGCCTTCGGCACGCGCTCGCAATCCACCGTCCGCACCTTCATTCGCCATCTTCAGGATCTGTGCGGCAAGGCATGGAACGACGCAGACCAGCAATGGAAGCCGAGTGAGACCGAACTCAACATGGCGCTGAACTTCATCAGCGGGACGCGCCCCCGCAATGAGATGGAAGCGGCTTTGGCGGCGCAGATGCTGGCCGTCCACCTCATGCAGATGAAGGTATCAGCGCAGGCTCTCGGAAGCGGCTGGGTCGATCCCCGTGATGCCGCAATCGCGGGCAAGCTGGCGCGAACCTACACCATGCAGGTGGACGCCTTCGCGCGGCTTCGCGGGCGCAAGTCACCGACGCAATCGATCAAGGTCCGAAAGGAGACCCATGTCCACTATCATGACCACCGGGGAGCAGGAGAAACCGGACAGCAACCCCATGAACAACGCCCCGCGCTGCCAAGCCAAGAACCGGGCGGGCAAGTCGTGCCGCTCCCCCGCCGTTCGGGGAAAGCGGGTGTGTAGACTCCACGGGGGCAAATCTCCGGGTGCGCCCAAAGGCGAGGCCAACGGTGCCTATGTCCACGGCAACCGGACGAAAGAGGCAATTGCAATGCGCCGCGCTGCTGGCCGTCTGCTCAAGGCAATCGCGGGCGAACAATGTCTGTGAGCGGACCTAACCGGCTCGCCGTCCAGCTAGAGGACGACATAGCCAAGATGACGGCGGCGCTGGAGTCTGCTGTGGACCGGGCAGACCGGAAGCGACTGAACAAGGCTCTGCACCGCTGCAAAGGTCTGCTCCGGTGGTGCAAGACGCGGGCGGGATATGTGCCGCCGTCGAGGTAACGCCCGTTTCTCGACACAGATAGCGCCGCATGGCATTCCAACGGCCTAGACGGTCGGGGGGCACAGAATGCGGAGATTACTGGCGTGCTGCGCGCTGATAGCGTTCGGATGTACAAGCGCAGATAGTGCGCAGTTCTTAACTAGGCCGGAGGGCGAGTTTCGAACTTTTCTCGGGAAGCTTGAGTACGACCCGTCACGCTCGTGCTTCAAGCCCATGCGGCCCTATGGCAGCGATCGCTATGCTCAACAGGCTTACATCGAACAGGCTAAGCGCCACATCACCTGCCTTAATGAAGCGACAGAGCAGGACCTGAAGTACGCCGAAAAGGTTATCCTCGCTGGACACGAAGAGGCGGTGGAGGAGTTCCTCGCGGAGGTTCGCCAAGGGCGCTGAATTGGGTTAGGGATTGGTGCGCGGGACGGGCGTAGACATTTCCCTGCCGGCCCAAGCCAGCGGGGCCTGATTTTGTCATGCTCGCGCAAGAGCGATTATGTAGGTTACGAGCCAATTTGTTGGCGCTGAACATACCAGTCTATTATGGCGGCAACGAGGAAACTCACCGCTCCGATAACGGCCAAAACGCCGATGATGCGAGCTGCGATATTCGTGGCGCTGCCGCCTTCAACCGAGCCGTTCAGAAGGCTGATGACGAAATTCACTACAGTCCCTAGCAGTAAGACTGTGGCCACCGCTCTTGCGGTCGGCAACAAGCGCTGAAGGTGCGCGCTCACTCCGGCTTCTCTACCCACTTATGCTTCACAGGGCTTGCCAGTGCCTCCTTGGTTGCCGAGAATCGCCGGTGGTTTCTGCTGCAGCCGCGTCGGTCATCGTGACACGATAGCACGGAAATGCGGGTCGCCTAGGCGTCCCGCACCATCCAGACGACGAACACGGCGAGGCCGCACAGGTATAGCTCTGCGATCATATCGGCGGCTCCCTGTTGTAGTCCGGTTCGTCGTGGCCCTCCTCCTCGCCCGGGTCGCTGACCGGGCAACCGGGTCCGCTCCAGACGGTCAAGCGGTGGTCGCAAAAGTCATCCTCGGCAAAGTTGTGGTCTTGCTCGTCCCCGTTCGCCTCCATGTCCTCGGTCGAGGCGTCCAGTTCGTCCAGGCGGTCAATCGCTCGCTGTGCGAGGCGGTCGAGCGCGCGGCGGGGAAGGCTGGGGATGGATGACAGCAGAACGTCCAGCGGTAGCGTCTCCGGGCGTCCGTAGCGCACGATAAGGGCGGTCATGCGTCCACCTCCCCTGATTTGGCCCGAAGAAGGCCCGCAAGGGCCTGTGCGGCCTCGGGGTGCATGATCTGCGCCCGGAGCGTGTCAAGGCGCTGTGCGGCCCTGCAATCGATCGCTGCGATGCGCGACACAAAGAGGCGTTCGCCCGTCACGATGACAACGCCCCCGTTATCGCTCCAGTCGGCGAACCAGCGCGCGGCATCGAAGGGGGCCGCTTGCGCGGCCCCCGTGTTATCGTTTACGTGTGCCATTAGTCACGCCTCCGCTTTGGCGGTGGGGTTGCGCAACCAACGCACCCGCGCAACTTCGGCGGCGAACGCCTCGCCTAGCGCGTCGGGCTGTTCAACCTTCTGCGCGACGATGAACGCGAACAGGCTGTTAAGGCCGTAGCGCAGCGCCTCGCCCTCGGCCCTGTTCCATTCCTCGCCCTCGGCGTCCGCGATCAGGTCGTAAGAATTGGCCGCGTGGAAGGCGAGCGTCGCGGCGTCCTCCCATGTGCCGGGGGTCTGCCGCAGGATCGCCAGCCGGAGCGCGTCCTGTTCCTTCAACAGGGCGTGTTGCGCCGTGTCGGTGATGGCCCCGGCCTTCGCCTTCATTTCGGCGCTCATGGCTGCGCGGGCGTGATCAAGGCGGGTGTATTCGGTCCCTGCCGCCTCATAGCGTTCATGAATGGACAGGACGGCGCTGCGGCTCGGGTCCGCAATCACCAGCACGTCAAAGCCCTGTGCGGTCGGCTGAATGTCCGCGATATGGCCAAGCGGTGCAGCGAGCGCCTCGGCCTGAACGACGCAAGGGCCTTCGATGCTGACGCGCCAGCCGGTGAAGGTGCCGCCGTTGAAAGCGGTCTTGTCGATGATCCGGGCCATGTTCACGCCTCCCCGCCAAGAAGGCGCGCAATGTCGCAATGGGTCTGCGCAACGTAGTCGTAGGACCAAGGCGCGGTTGAGCCGCCGGTGTCTGCCTCAAGCAGGTTTTCCAGCTTCCAGCGCAGCGCGGCGGCGTTCGGCGCGGGCATCGCCATTAGCCGCGCCTCGGCTTTGCAATACCGGTCGCAAAGCTGGTCGAGGCGCTCGTCCTCGGCGGTGTAGGCGTCAAATCTCGCCTTGGCCGCGTCGCGTGCCGACATAAGCCGATCCCATTCAAGGGAAGGGCGGGCGCTGGCGGTGTGTGCGGCAATGAGTCCAGCGGCGGCGATGCTGCCGATTGCGCCGAACGCGGCGCGGCGGGTATGTGTGGTCATAGTCGTTCCCTCGCTAACAGGGTTGCGATCAGAGCCGGGGTGAAGGTTGCCGCCTTCCCTCGGCTCGTTGGTTACGTAACCAGATATGGTTAAGCGCGTCAATAGGGTTACGTAACCGCTTGCTCTATTTCGATGGTCGGCGTAGTGATGACCGCATGGTGTTGAGCAACGCAGAGAAACAGCGCCGCTTTCGTGAGCGGTTGAAGGCGCGGGCAAACAGCGGCGTTACCCCCGATGACATTGTGCGGGCGGCGCGGCTCATGTGGGATTATCTGCGGGAACAGGACATAGGGACTGGCAACGATCCCGGCAGCTTTGAGGACAAGCTAAATCACTGGCGCACTCGGAAGGGTGTGGAGGAATGGCGGCGGCTGCACGGTGATGAGGATGATCCCGAGTTGTGGGCCGAATTTGGGGCTGACGCTGATCTGATGGCGAAGGTTGCGGCAGTCGTGCGAGCGGTGAGATTCCCGCCCCCTGACAGCGACGGGCAATAGGTCCGCTCCGGCCCTTCTTGCTTGACTTTTGCATGACATTATGGCAGTAGTGCTGTCCTATTTTTAGGGGATAGTGCGGCCTATGCGAAGCCAAGTCCACGACCGCCAAATTGCGTTTCGCGCTCCCGCTTGGATGCTTGAAAGGGCTGAGGCAACCGCTCGGCGGGAGGGCATGGGCCTTTCGGAGTTCATGCGTGCGGCGATCCGCGACAAGGTTCGTGAAGCGGCATGATGGCCCTACTTGCCCGCCTCCGTTCGGCCCTGCCTTGGGCCAAGGCCGCGCCGGTCGATCCCGATAGCCTCGGCGCGATCCTCGGGGCGGCGCTCGATGCCCAGCGCGACAACCCGGGGGCATCCGTGGTCCGCTGTCCTGACGCGCCGCAACGGCTGCACCCGTTCGCCCTGTCGCTGACGGATTGGCCGATAGATAACGCGGGCGGGCTGGCGCTGATCTGCCTCGCTAAGCAGTTCTGCGCCGAAATGGGGCGGCGCGGGTTCGATCCCGCAGCGGTGTGGGACAAGCTGGCTGATCTGCCTCCTTGCTCGTTGGATGATCTGCGCTCTCCTGAGGGCTGGGCGACGCTCTCGGCCCTTGTCTCGGGTGGCGCTGCTGTCATTCGCCTGAAGGCTGAGGCTCCGCATCAGGAGATAACGCGCATCGCCTTGCAGTTCGCTCACGCAATGGCGGAACGCTGCGAAATGACACCGGGAGCGATTTATGACGCGCTCCTGTCCCTGCCCGATGACGCGCTAAGTCTTGTCTATCGCAAGGGGACTTGGCCCGAGCTTGAGCGCATCGTGATAGGGGGCGCTGACCGTGGCGTCAGGACGCATTGACCGGCGCGACGATCCTAGAGCCGTCGCGCGATGGTGAGCGGATAAACGCACTGGTCAACCACCCGGCTATCCGTCCGCATGTCGGCGGCGATGTGGCGCGTCCGCTCGATCTGTCGGCGGCGGTGGCTGATTGCGATAACTTTTTTTTGCTGGGCGAGCATGGCGGGTTTGCGTGCTGCTGGTCGGCCCCGAGCGTCTTTGAAGTCCATACGTTCATCCTGCCGGAAGGGCGGGGACCATGGGCGGCGCAAGCGGCGGCGGACGGAATTGCGCTCATGGCACAGCACGGCGCGCGGCACCTTTGGACCCGCGTTGCACCCGATGCGGAAAATGTCCGCTCCTACACTCTCCGCGCTGGCTTCACGCCTGCCGGGGTCCGCACCCTCGACCTCGGCGCTGGCCCGGTCACTTATCAGCTCTATGAACGGAGATTAGACCAATGCCAGCAGCAGTGATCGGCGGCGCGATTGTGGCGGCGGGCGGGATCGGCGCGGCTGCGATCGGTTCCAGCGCGCAAAGCCGCGCAAGCCGTGATGCCACACAGGCGGCGCAGGATTCGACCGCGCAAAATGCCGCATTGTTTCGTGAGGCTCGCGCCGAAAACATGCAGGTCCTGAGTCCGTTTGTGGGTCGAGGCAACGCGGCGGGCAATCAGATCAATGCGCTCTTGGGGCTGGGCGGTAGGGCGACCAATAACGCCGGGACCGCCAGCGCCAGCACGCTCGACAACTCCGGCGCGACGGCTGGCCCCTATCCGCAGGACTTCATTCGCGGCGGCGGCAACGTGTTGGATCAGATCCAGGTGCGGTCGAACGATGGCAACTTCGCGCGCAACGTCATGGGGATCGGTGGCGATGTCATGGCACCCGGCGTGGTCAGCGGGATCGGTGGCGGCACATTCAACGCCAACGGCACGCCTGCAACCGTGGGGACGCAAGGCCAGCCAGCGCCGCAGACTGCCCAGCAGGCGGCTAACGACGCGTTCAATATCGTCAAGAACTCGACCGGCTACCAGTTCCGGGTCAATGAGGGTCAGAACGCGCTCAACAGCGGCTATGCGGGGTCGGGCCTGTTGCAGTCGGGTGCCGCTCTCCGCGCACTGGACGATTACCGCCAGAACATGGCGAGCAACGAGTTCGGAAATTACATGGCCTACCTCGGCAACCAGCAGGGCGTTGGCCTTTCGGCTGGCTCCGCGATTGCTGGGGTTAGCCAGAATTACGCCAACAACATGGCATCGCAAAACAACGCTATGGCTTCGACCATCGCAAACAGTGCCTTGGCGCGTGGTCAAGGAAACGCGCAGTTGTGGGGCGGTGTCGGCAATGCGCTGGGCCAGTTTGGCGGGGTCATCGCCGGTAGTGGTTACAATCCGTTCGGCGGTCAAACCAATGCGTACGGCATTTCTGGCGCTGGCAACATTTACTGAGGGCGAGGGCGATGGCTGGTTTCGACATTAACTGGGGCATGGCGCAAACCCCGAATTACATCGGCAACGCGCTGGGCGCATTCCAATCGGGAATGGAAATGGGGCGGCAGATGAAGCTGCGCAACGCCCTAACCGACCTTGCGACCAATCCCGACAACCCGGACGCAATGCGCGTGGTAGCAGCGGACAATCCCGACCTTGCCTATCGCATGGGACAGCGCCAGCGCGAAACCAAGCGCAATGCTCTTATCGGGCAAGTGTTCGCTCCCGAGCCGTCGCAGCCACAACCGGGCGCAACCGCTGCCCCTGTCACCCCGTCGCCGGATGCTGGCGCGCCCGCGACGCTCATTGATCCCGCCAAGCTGCCGCAGCGAACGGACGGGCTGCGCATCAATCAAGCCGCGCTGCGCGATCTCTACCAGCTCGATCCTCAAGCTGCGTTCGATGTGCAAACGATGATTTTCAAGGCAGATGAAGCCACCTTTAAAAACACACAGCGCTCGGGCGAGCTAATGGCCCGCGCCGCTACGCACTTGCAGGGCATTAAGCTGCCTGACGGTTCACCGGATATGCAGGGCCGCGCGCGGGAGCTTCAGGCGATGGCCCCGCAACTGGTCGCCTTGGGGATGACGCCGGAAATGGTCGCGCAAGCCGATCTGACCGACCAAGGGCTATCCCGTTATACGGTCGTGGGGCAAACCCTCGCCTCGCTGCTGGACAACGAACGGGCCGACCGTCGCCTTGATTGGATGATTGAGGACGATCAGCGGGACAACGCCCGTGCTGATCGCAACACTGACAGCCTGATTGCTGACCGCTCGGCGCGCCGCGATCTGGCGGCGCGGGGGCAGGACGTTGCCAGCCGTGACCGGCGCTATTCGACTGACCGGACAAGCTCCGACCGTCGCCGGGGGCAGGATGTGACCGACAAACGGATTCGCGAAGGCTTTGGATCGTCGGGCGGGAGACGCGGGAACAAAGCTCCTGCCACGCTGCCACGCATTGCGACCAAGGCTGAATACGACCGGCTCCCGAAGGGCGCGGAATACATCAATCCCAACGGCGAGCGAATGAGAAAGAAGTAGGATGGCGCAAGAGTGGTGGGCTGGTGACGAGGTTGTCGAGCCGTCGAACAAGTCCGCCGACTGGTGGGCCGGGGATGAAGTGGTGGAGCCGCGCAAGCGTCGCCAGCCTGAGAGCCGCCGCGACCGTCGCCCCGCTTCCCCGCGTCGTCCTGTTGATCCGGCAACCCTTACGCCATCGGGGCAGAATTACGATGGCGACACCTATCGGACGCAAGCCGGTGCCAATGCGCGGCTGGGTGGCGTCGATGCTTTCGAGCTGCGCCAGAACGCGCTCCTCGGTGTTCCCGGCACCCCCTTTCCTGTGGGTGTCATGGGGCGCAATGCGCTGTCTCAATTCGCGGTGCCGAGCGCCAGCGCGACGCCACAGGGGCAAGCCGCGTGGGGGCGTCCGCAAGTGGCGCTGTCGCGCGATGGACAGGACGCGGGGGCCTCGATCATCGCGGACGGGCTGGCAATCCCTGACCCGCAATACATGACGCCGGATCAGCGCGGCTCCTACATGGCGGCACAGCGGGACGCGATTGCGTCCGAGACCGGCGCTTACGCTGGCCGCTATCAGTCGCCGGCCGATTTTCGCGCCAAGGGCGAGGACGCCCCGTGGCAGGGCAAGATTTTGATGACGCCGGATCAGGCGACGGCATGGGCGCAGCTCGTCCGCGACCCGACGACGACGCCAGAGCAGGCCGGTGCGTGGCTCGCGTCGCAGGGTCACAAGGCAGAGAACGTCCGCAATCTGGTTCGCTTCCTGTCCCGCAATCCGCAAGCGGAACCTAACCCGGCATTTCAGCAGCAGGACGCGGAAGGCAACCCGGTTCAACCTGAACCGCGCGGCCTTACCCTCCGCTCGCTCGATGCGCTGAACGAGGGGATTATCGACATTGTGGCGGCTCCGTTTGACCTGTCGCACGCAATCGCTACTCCGTTCGCTGAAGCCGCTGGCGTCGATATGTCTGCGGGGTCGCCATTCTCGGCAGGGATTCGCGACACTTGGCACGGCCTCGGGCTGGGCCAGCGTGATGAAGGATCGGCCCCGCGCTCGGACCTTGAACGGTATGGGCAAGCTTTCCTGCGCGGCACTGGCTCGGCGCTGATCCCTGTCGGCGGGACGGTCGGGTTTGGCTCCAAGCTGGCCACGCGCTCGCCCTCGCTCGCAACGCAAGCGTCTGCCGCGCGCACGGCCTTTCGGGAGTCGCTGGTTGATGCGGCGCGTTCCCCCGGCACGGCTGTAGCGCTGGAAGTTGGCGCGGGCGCTGGCTCCTACGTGGGCGAGGAAGTCGCGAACGATGTGGCCCCCGGCAATCCCTACGCGGCGATGGCGGGACAGTTGGTCGGCGGGCTGGGTGGTGGCTTCGCTGCTGGTGCTGCTGCGCGTCGGATGGGTGCCAGGTCATCGGGTGACACGATGGCCCCGGCTCGCAGTCCTGACGCGCCAGAGGCGGCGATGTTGGACGATGCCGCGCCGATGGTCGAGCGCGACGGCGCGCTGTTCGCCAAGCTGGCCGATGGGCAGGAGGTGCCTATCCCGGTTGATCCCTCGGGCAAGCCGGGTGTCACATGGACGGCAAACGGCTGGGAGGCACTGCTAGAGGTCGGGCCGGATGGCGCGGGACAGTATGGTCCGCAGAATATCCCCGGCGCGCTGCCAAGCCCCTATCGCGACCTTGCCAACCGGCTGAACGCTGCGACGCCTCGCCCGATGGGCGCGCCTGACGCGGCCCAGCCTGTGCCGGGTAACGCGGGTAACGCACCTGAGGCGTTACCGCCTGAACCTGTCGCGCCCCCGGTGGCCGATGATCGCGCCGCGCTAGCAGCTGATATGCCTGAATTGATGGATTACGCCGCGCGCGGTCCTGAAGCTGAGGCAGACATTCGGGCAACGCTCAACAGCGTCGGACCTGAATACCCCTACGCGCAAGCCGTGCAGGACATTCGGACCAAATATGCACCGATGGAAGCTGACACCGGGCGGCAAGTGCTGGCTGGTCCCTCTGTGCCTCCTGAGCCGCGCCAGCGTGACGTTATCGACGTGAACGCACGGCCTCGGCCTCTGCTCGATCCCGCAACGGATATGGAAAGGATGCGCGCGGCTGAGCGTGTCGCTCCCGGCGATCTGTTGCCGGTGCCGTCCAGCCGGATTGCGGACGTGGAAGAGGCGGCGGCGATCGATCGCGGGCGCTATGGGCGAGAGGCGGCGGGCAATCCCCGCGCCGCGCTGGAAACGCGCGGTTATCGCGATCCCGAAAACGGGCAGAAGGTCATTCGCCGCAAGGGACCGCCTGACCTTGTGACGTGGCTCCGCACGCAAGGCGGGCTGGCGCTGTCGGATCAGGACATTGGCGAGTTCCGCCAATCGGGCATTGATAACCGGCCCCGCAACGATCTGGAATTTGCCAAGGGCGAGGACAAGCTAGGCAATCTGCTGGACGACGAACGCGGGATGCCGTTGGACTATGCGGCGATGCGCGCATGGGAGGCGGGCTATTTCCCTGACCTTCCTGAGCGCCCGACGATTGCTGAATTTATGGACGCGCTCGTAGCGACGCATCGCGGCGGGTCTGGTCGCGTGTTCCATCCCGACGATCTGCTCGAGCTGGATCGCTACCGCGCCGCCGACGCACAGTTTCAGGCGGTCAAGGCGGCGCAACAGGATGGCGCAACGCTCATGCGCGACCGGAGCGAACCGGCCTCGCTTGATGATCTGGACGCGAACGCTGCGCCGGTTGATGCCTATATGGAGTGGGGCGAGAATGCCCCTGACTTCGCGGGCAACGTGCGCCTGGACGGTTTGGACAGTCCGCAGGAGATCAAGCGGGCGCTGACGCAAATCGAGCGGGTGACGGGCGGCTTTGATTCCGCACGCCGGGGCCGGATCAGCCAAGCGGAAACCGAGCGCCTCGCGGGCGAGCTGGGCATGACGCCGAAAGACCTTCTCGCGCGCCGCAAGGGGCAGGCCTTCAATGCCGAACAGGCGTTGGCCGCGCGCCAAATCCTCGCGAAGTCGGGCAACGAACTGGTCAACATCGCGAAGCGCCTCCAACGCAAGGCGGCGGATGCCGAGGCGTCGCCAGCCGATTATGTCGCGTTCCGTCAAGCAATCGTGCGACACGCGGCTATCCAAGAACAGGTTGCGGGGCTCACCGCCGAGATTGGCCGAGCGCTGTCAGCGTTCCGGGTCACGGCGGACAGTCGCAGTGTGAAAGGCGATGTGCTGCGCGAATTGATCGACAAGGGCGGCGGGGAAGGCGGCATTCTCGACGCGGCCCGCGCGATCCTTGAGCATTCAGATACGCCTCAGCGCCTGAATACGAAGGCGAAGGCGCTGGCATCGCCACAGTTCCGCGATAAAGCGCTGGCGCTGCTCTATTTCTCGCAGTTGTCGGGTGTCACCACTCACGCGGTGAATGTCGTGTCTAACACCATGACCTCACTGGCGCAGATCCCCGAGCATTTCGTCGGCGCTGGCGTCGGCGCGATCAGGAAGGCGCTGCCGGGGCAGGCGGACACCGACCGCATCCTTTTCAGCGAGACCGGCGCGCGTGTTGTTGGGTGGCTGGCTGGTGCCAAGGAGGGCTTTGGGCAGTTCGCCCGCACTCTCCGCACAGGAGACACCTCGGACGGTATTACCAAGGTAGAAACGAGGCAACGCGCGTTCACTGGAAAGACCGGAGCGGTGATCGACTTCCCCACGCTCATGCTTGCAGCTGAGGACGAGTTGTTCAAGGCGATGGCGCGCCACATGGACATCGCCGGGATGGCAGTCAGGCAGGCACGCAAGGAGGGTTTGCGCGGGCAAGCTGCTCGCGACCGCGCTGCGGAGTTGAAGGCCAGCCCTACGCCGGAAATGCTGGAACAGGCTTTCGATTACGCTCGATATGTCACGTTCCAGCGCCCGCTAGGCGACATCGGCAATACGGGGATGGCATTCCTCAACAAAGCATGGGGCCTGCGGGTCTTCGTCCCCTATGTCAGGACGCCAACCAATCTTTTGAAATTCGCAGCGGAGCGGTCGCCAATCGCGCCTCTGCTGTGGAAGTGGAGCCGCGACTTTAAAGCGGGCGGCACCCGGCGGGATATGGCTATTGCGCGCTGGGTCGTCGGGACTGGCGCAACGATGCTGGCCGTGGAGGCCGCGCGCCAAGGTCTGATTACCGGCGGCGGGCCCGCGAACGATAGCGCCAAGCGGCTGCTAGAGGCCGATGGCTGGCAGCCCTATTCGGTTAAGGTCGGTGACAAATACTATTCCTATCGCCGCCTTGATCCATTCTCGACCACGCTGGGAATGGCGGCTGATTATGTCGATCTGCAATCGCACATGAGCGACCGCGAGAAAGAAAAGACAGCTGCGATCCTCGTGGGTAGCGCGATGCAGAATCTGTCCTCAAAGACCTGGCTCTCCGGCGTGTCGAACCTTGGGGAAGCGCTGGGCGACTGGGGGCGCTACGGCGAATCGTTCTTGGGGTCGCTGGCGGGCAATGCAGTCCCGGGCGCGGTCAACTCTGTTGCCAAGATGAACGATCCTATCGAGCGCGAGGCGAGCGATTGGTATGGGCGTATCCGGTCGAGGGTGCCGGTTTGGTCGGAAGGTCTCCCCGCGCGACGCGACGTGCTTGGCCGGGAGAGAGTGGGCTTCAATGGCGGCGGTCTCGCCGCGCTTTCCCCGCTGTTGGTCTCGGAGCGGAAGCACGATCTGGTAGCCAACGCGCTGCTGGAAATGGGCGTCACGATCAGCAAACCGAACGATAAGCTACAGGTAGGGGGTAAGACGGTTCAACTGACGCCCCAGCAATACACCGACTATCAGACCTTGGCTGGGGACATTCTCCGGCAAGAGGTGACGGACTTTGTTGGATTGGCAGATTATCCGTCAATGACGCTGGAAGAGAGGAAGGACGCGGCGGAAAAGATCATTCGCGATGCCCGCAAACAGGCTCGGAAGACTTTGATGTTGGGCGAGGCCCCGCGCCCCCGTCCGAAGGCTCCACCTCCCGGCCTAGCGGGCGCTCCGTGGTGGGTTGGTGACGAACTGGTAGAGCCGTAGTAACGTCACCCGGCAACAAGGGAGGCGACGATGGCAAACGGTTCGTTGAGTCGAGTGGCCGAGAACTGGCGGCGGGGTTTTCCGGCCTTCTTCATTCTCGCAATTTGCGGCCCCACGATATTCGCATTTAGCTACGTCATCCTCGGTGAAGTGGCGGGGTTGGTCGGGATGAACAAGGGCGTCGGCGGGGCGCTCGCGATCTTCGCGGTCGCCCTTTGGGGGCCGGTCTTGCTGGGCATACTCTTTGACGCCGACTACATCCGCCGCTTCAGCACCCGCAACCTGCCAGCCGACGACGCCTGACCTAACCGCACTAACTGCACTAACTGCACAGGGGTAGGGTGGCACCTCCGCAAGCGGCGTGACATTCATCCTGCGGATTACGTGGCGATTAAGTGACGCGGAATGGCCCGCTTAACCGGGTGCCGGGAGGCGGGGCTAAGTCTTTGATTTTGCGGTGGTGGACGCACTAGGGCTCGAACCTAGGACCCGCTGATTAAGAGGCGCTCCCAACGGCTTTTCAGCGCGTCTATCAACGTCCGTCATTGTCCACCACTGGCGGTCGATCGTCGTGTAACATGCTGATACCCTTCAATAAAAGCAGAGGGTCTCTTCCGTCAGCTTCCAACTCGATCTATACAGGATCGCGGGCCATCACGCCCGATAAGGATCCTATACGGAACCTATAGCGAGCTCGAAATGACTGGAACCCTCACGAAAGTAGCCCTCGAGGCGCTGGTCGCTAAAGCCAGAAAAGCCAGCACTGGGCAGCTCGAACTACTCGATGATCGGGAGCCCGGGCTGCGCTTCCGGGCAGGACAGCGCACCGCAAGCTGGTCGTTGCTCGTGCGGCTCAAAAATGGGCAGAAGTCCCGCATCAAGCTCGGCACCTGGCCTGCGATGGGACTCGCCGATGCGCGCACCGCTGCCCGGGCAGCGAGACTCGATGTGGAGAAAGGTACTGATCCTAACGAGGAGAAGCGAAAGCAGCGTCGCGCGGCGGCAAGTGAAGCGATGAGCCGGATGACACTTACCAGCGTTCTCGACGACTACCAGACTTCTGTGCTCGATCAGAATCGCACAGGCGCGGCGACTCGCCGTGCCCTCGATGGACCGAAAGGCCTGCTCAAGCCGTTCGCCTCGCGAAAGCCCGTTTCAATAATGAAGGACGAGATTCTTCCGCTTGTGAAGAAGTTGGCGATCAAGTCACCGATCTCAGCTAACCGCAAGCTCGCCTACGCCTCGGCGTTTTTCAACTGGTGTGTGGACGCGGGCTATGTCCCGGCGAACCCCGTGGCGACCATCCGTAAGCCCTCGCGGGAACGTGAGCGCGAGCGCTTTCACACTCTTGAGGAACTGCGGGAGATCTGGGCGGCGGCTGGTACGCTCGGTTACCCATTTGAGCAGCTCTACAAACTGCTGATCGTGCTGCCGAACCGCCGACAGGAGATTGCCAGCATGTCACTTGACGATCTCACGCTGGGCGACCTGTCGTCCGAAGTGGAAGGTGTATGGCTCCTGCCACGCGACAAAACCAAGATGGCCAATGCCCTTCGAATCCCTGTTTCACTTTTGGCGCGAGGTCTGATCATCGAGGCACTTAATGCTGGAGAACGGCCAGCAAAGTCTCGTTACGTATTCACTACAACTGGAGATACTCCGATCTCAGGGTACAACAAGGCAAAAAGACGGCTCGACGCCGCGATAGCCGCAGCTCGGATCAAGCAGTCACCCGGAGATAGCGAATCTTCGATGCCGCATTGGGTAGTCCACGATTTTCGCACGACGTTCAACACGCATGCCTGCGAAATTCTTCAAGTGCCGCCGCATGTAGCGGATCGGATACTGAATCACGTCGCGACGGCGACGAGGTCGAAGGTCATGCGGGTCTACAATAAGTCCGAACTCTTCGAACAGCGACGGGAAGCTTTGAACGCTTGGGCTGACTTGGTGACCCGCGAAGTAATCCGCGCGGCTACGAACGTTGAATCGAGCGAAGTTGGTCGTTGCCTCCAAATACCCGCATGACAGTGTTGGCTTTGAAGGGAGGTAAGTGGATCCAACCACTTCGTTTGAGATTAATAGTCCGACCGCAATAGATATTTGATGTTCACGCCGTAAAAATCTTTCATCCCCGCTGCTCTGAAGGGCTGCACCGGCTCCCCTCCTGCGAGGAGCAAGAGCGCGGGCGAACAGATTGTCTGGGAAAGGGCTATGAAGCCATAGATGTTGGCGGTGGTCCACCGGGATCTATCAGCTGCTCAGGATTCCGGAATTCATTAAACCTCACACGGACTTTGTCATGCAAGCCCGAATCGCGGACGCGCGTGCAACGATTGCCCAAGAGTCCGCCGACCTTCCTGGCAGGATGGAGCGCCAGCCATCGGGAATGGTGGGATACTACATGGCACTAGAGACGACCGGTGCTCAGGTGAGGCAACCGGGGCGGTGGATTAAGCTGCCGCTAGCCTTCGCGGCCCTGTCATCTGCGTACATCTAATGCGCCTTGAAGGAAGGCGGCGATATCCGCTTGGCTGAACAAGCTCGCGTCGCCCGGCAGCGAGTGTTTGAGACAGGTGAGCGCGAGGCCAGTGGCGACGGTCGCCTCCAGATCCTGACCCGACAGCACACCGTGAAGAATTCCCGCGGCATATGCGTCGCCCCCACCAATTCGGTCTACAATGCCGGCCACAACCACATCTTCGGTCTGATATCCTCGTTCGCGCGTATCGACGCGCGCAGCAATGCGGTGACGGTCAGTGTCATCGATGTGCCGCGCGGTCGAGGCGATTCGCTGTAGGTTGGGGAAGGCGGCAAAGGCGGCTTCAGCGGCCTCGCGCCGACGGTTAGGGCCATCACCTGAGAATTGCTCGCCCAGCAGCAGCGAGATGTCTCGATGGTTGCCGAACATTGTGTCGGTGAGGCTGACCAGTTCCGTCAGGACCGCGCGCGGATCGCTGTCCCAAGTTTCCCACAAGCGCGCGCGGTAGTTGCCGTCGAAGCTCACTTGCACCCCAAGTCCTCTAGCAGCGCGTGCGGCGGAGAGTGCGGCCTGTGCGGTTGCTGGACCGAGCGCGGGGGTGATGCCCGACAGATGCAGCATCGCTGCGCCGTCTAGAATCGCGCGCCAGTCAAATGCGTCTGCGGGCGCGGCCGCGAAACTTGATGCCGCGCGATCATAGACGATGTCCGATGCGCGCAGCCCTGCGCCGGCCGAAAGGAAGTACAGCCCCATCCGCCCGTCGCGTAACTGTACATTATGCGTATTCAGGCCCTGTCCTCGCACGAAGCGGATCGCCGCCCGGCCAAGCGGATTGTCGGGTACCGCGCTGACCATCGAAACGGCATGGCCCAGATTGGCGAGGCCGATGCCGACATTTGCCTCAGCGCCGCCAACATGCACATCGAGATTGCCGGTCTGCATCAGGAGCTCGCGTCCAGGGGCAGTGAGACGAAGCAATAATTCCCCGAAACAAACGATACGGCCAGCCATAATGTCTCCTCAGCTATGCCCGGGTCAGCGCGTCAGGCCACTGTCGTCTACCCCGAGAAAGCGGCCCTGCACATAGTGTGATGCGCATGAGGCGGACTTCCGCGACAGCAACGGCTGCTCCAACTGATCGGGGATGACGGTGATACGCTGCATCGCTGAAACATTTGTTCGGCCACCGAGACTAAGGAAGCAACGGCGCATGTCCACTTCATCGTCGCTGCGCGCCTGATCGCGTTCCTGATGGCTATCCCCGCGAAGTGTTAGGTATGACCAAGACGGAGCCGACGGACAGTGTGTGGCAGTCGGATTGGGTAGGGCAGGCGTTCGTCTGCGATGCCGATGCGGTGAACTCATCTGGTGTTGTTGCCGAACTCGACTTTCCCGTGCCGCTCAACCCGAGTTCCTGAGCCCCGTCGCAATTGCGTTGATCGACAGCAAGATGCCCTGCTCGATCTTGGGATCGGACTCGCCCGCGCGATGGCGCTTAAGCAGCTCGACCTGGAGCAGGTTGAGCGGCTCGATATAGGGTAGGCGTAGGCGGATCGACGATTCGAGCGCCGGGTGCTTTTCGAGCAGCCGGGCCTGGCCCGTGACGTCGAGCAACTGGTCGTGCGTCACGTGCCAGCCTTCGCGAATGCGGAAAAAAATCGAATCGGCTAAGCTGCGGTCCTGGACCAATTCGGCATAGCGTTCGGCGATGCCCATGTCCGACTTGGCGAGCACCATCTCGAGATTGGCGAGAGTCGAGGCAAACAGCGGCCAATCCGACGCCATCTCGCGCAGCAGACCGCGATCGGGAAATGCCGCCAGCGCCTCGCCGACGCCGAACCAGCCGGGTAGCATGACCCGGGCTTGGGCCCAGCTGAATACCCAAGGGATTGCCCGCAAATCCTCGATGGCGTCGGACTTTTTGCGGCTGGCGGGACGGCTTCCGATCTTTAGCCCGGCAATCTCAGCAATTGGCGTCATCTGGCGGAAGAAGCTGCGGAAACCATCGGTGCCGTAGACAAGGTCGCGATAGGCCTTGAATGCGGTGCCGGAGAGCTGTTCCATCGCGGCTTCGAAGCGGTTTGCATCGGCTTCGCTCAGTCGCTGCGGCTCGAGGCTGGCGAGAAGCGTCGCCGAGGCCATCGCCTCGAGATTGGTCGCCGCGCTTTCGCGCGTGCCGTATTTGGCTGCGATCACCTCACCTTGTTCAGTGATGCGGATGCGGCCCTGCACCGTGCCGGCGGGTTGCGCCTGAATTGCCTGGAACGACGAGCCGCCGCCGCGTCCCACCGCGCCGCCGCGGCCGTGGAACAGCTGCATGCCGATCCCAGCTTCTTCGAACACCGGTTTCAGCGCGGTCGAGCCTTTGCTGAGACCCCAGGTCGAGGTGAGATAGCCGCCGTCCTTGTTCGAATCGGAATAGCCGATCATCACTTCCTGGTGGCCGCGCGCCTGGCCGATTGCCGCCACCTCGGGCAGCGCGAACCAGGCGCGCATGATCGCTGGCGCGGCGTCGAGGTCGCCGATCGTCTCAAACAGCGGCACTGCCATGATGTGCGCTTGGGGGGCGTCGCCGGGAATGTAGAGCCCGGCCTCCTTAAGCAGCACATGGACTTCGAGCAGGTCCGACACCGACTGCGCCATCGACACGATGTACTGGCGGATCGCGGCGACACCGTAGCGCTGGTGCGCCTCTGCCGCCGCATGGACGATGGCGAGCTCGGAGGCGGTCTCGTCGGAATAGCTCGCATAGCGGCTGGCGAGCGGGCGCGGACTTGCCAGCTCGCGGCGCAGTAAGGCGATACGGGCGTCCTCGTCCAGCGCGGCATAGTCGGCTTCGACTCCCGCGATCTTCAGCAGTTCGGCGATGACGCGTTCGTGCACCGCGCTGTTCTGGCGCAAGTCGAGCGTGGCGAGGTGAAAGCCGAAGATATCTACCGAGCGGATCAGCCGCCCGAGCGCCCCGCTTGAGGCGAGCGATTCGCCGCCACGCGCGGCGAGGCCGTGCGCGACGGTGGCAAGATCGGCGCGGAAAGCCGCAGGATCGTGATAGGGCCGACCCTTGAGCGCGCCCGGACGCGGCGCCGTTTTGCCGGTCAGGTAGCGGTAGGTCGCGGCGAGCCGCGCATAAATGCCAGAAAGCGCGCGACGATAAGGCTCGTCAGAACGGCTGGCAGCATTGTCCCCGCTCATGTCGGCGAGCGCTGCGACGGCGGCGTCGATCTTGGCGCGATGGTTGGAGATCGACAGCTCGGCGCCGAGCGCATGCACTGCGTCGAGATAGTGGCTGAGCACCGCTTCGGCCGAGCGGGCGAGGGTAAGCCTTAGCGAGTCGGCGGTTACGAACGGGTTGCCGTCGCGGTCGCCACCAATCCAGTTGCCGGGCTTGAGGAAGGGCGGCACGCGGCTGCCCAGCGCGCGGTCCCAGCGAGCATAGAGCGCGGGCAAAGTGGGGAGGAACACGTCGCTCAGATAGCTGAGCGCCGTTTCGACTTCGTCGGCGACATAGAGTCGCTCGAACCGTAGAACTCGGGTCTGCCACAGCAAGGCGACCTGGCGCAGGATCGCTTCCTCGACCAGATCGCCATCGGGCGTTTCGGCGACGCCCTCGTCGCGCAGCCGCATCAGTTCGGCAATGCGGTTGCGGTGGTCGATCATCGACTTGCGGCGCACTTCGGTCGGGTGCGCGGTGAGGACCGGCGCGATCAGCGCATTGTCCAGCAACTGCGCGACCTGATCGGCGCCGATGCCGTGCGCCTTAAGCCTGGCGATGGCGTGTTCGACGTCCGCGCCCGGCTCGGCGGCGATGCCCTGGCGGTCTTCGGCGAGGTTGGCGAGCATCGAAAACAGCATGAAGCTGCGCACGAACTCGAGCGTTTCATCGAGGCTCAGCCGATCGAGGCCGGGGTCGATCTTGTCCGCCCCGGCGACCCCGCGATGGCGATCGACTGAGGCGGCGCGGATATATTCGATCCGCCGGAACAGCGCCTCGCCGCCATAGTCGCGGATGACGTCGCCGAGCACCTTGCCCAAAAAGCGGATGTCGGAATTGTTCGCAATCGGTGTGCTGGCCATGCGCCGTTGCTGCACCGCGGCATAGCGCGGGTCAACCGCTTCATTGCTTCGCGAAGCACTCACTTAAAAATGTCGACTGTCGACAAATGCCGAATTATAACGACCTTGATGCTATCGGTATGGAGAGAGCCAATGGTGCGCTTCTGGATCACGCCCCTGG
This sequence comes from Sphingomonas sp., assembly GCF_965227385.1. Taxonomy (GTDB): domain Bacteria; phylum Pseudomonadota; class Alphaproteobacteria; order Sphingomonadales; family Sphingomonadaceae; genus Sphingomonas. The sequence goes on along the minus strand of NZ_OZ245750.1, from coordinate 3,222,796 downwards.
CCTTGAGTCAGGCCCTGCTTCTAGCTGGATGTTATGAGGAGTCCGGTAGCGGCGAGACCAGGACGGCAGATGTTATGACCATGGTCGCGGCTCCGCCTCAGGCCGCGCCACTTGCGGTGAACGTATCGATAAACGTCAATGCCGACGTTCGCCACGTCGTCGGCGGCGTCAGCAGCTTTTCACGCGAGAAGTTCATAAACATTCACGCGATCAATTCTGACCTGGAGTGGTGGGGCGGCAATGCTCAAAGCCTCAACCAACCCCAGGAAGTTCCGGATCTGCTGAACGGGTTCGTGAAAAACTTGGATGTCTATTTCGGCCGTGATTCAGGGTCGATGGCGTATGAACTCACTCGGGTGCCGCAGGGCTCTCAACCTGGTTATGCTGATGCGAATGCGATGGCATCCTTGTCGGCGCTGCCGCGCACCTATGGTTATCACACAGCTGCGCAACGCACCGTGGTCGGTAGCGCTGAATTCGAAAAGCGCATGGCGAGCTGGGTTCTGGTCGCTCAAGAACGGCCGTTCTTTCCGAACGGATATCCCATCGCCAATCAGGGTTGGGCCTTTTCCCGCACCGATACGCAGGCTGCACCGTTTGGTTCATCCACTGGCCATTTCATCGGCAACTATCTCGCCCGCTACTTCAATCAGAGCGGATCGGTTGGAGCTGGCGCCGGCATCATCAAGCCCAAGTTCGTGGAAGCAATCAACGAGCCGCTATACACCTTGATCGACGATCCGGCTCCCCATCTCGCGGGATACCCGCGCCCGACCTACAATGATGTTTTTCGCTATCATGACGGCGTCCGAAACCAGGTTCGGCCTTTGAATACGGCCCGCCAGGTTCAGGTTGGCGGCTATACGCCCGCCTTTCCGGACTTCGAAGAAGCCGAACCCTCCAATGCCGCATTGTTTGCGCGCTGGAACGCGCGCGATGGCGCCTGGCTCGGTGGGGCTGGCCGAAACATGGATTTCGTATCCCTGCATCTGTATGATTTCGAGGGAATTCCAAAGAACGGAAACGTCTACAAACAGTACCGAAAGGGCAGCAACGTCGAGGCCACCTTCGACATGCTCGATTACGCCATGAACTGGGCATATGGAGGACAGCTAAAGCCCTTGGTGATCTCGGAATATGGTGCCCGAGCACATCAGATGGAGCCGAATGCATGGACCCCGCAACGCGACTGGTTCTATCTGAAAGCGATGAATTCGCTGATGCTTCAATTCATGGAGCGGCCGGACCGAATTGCCAAGGCTATACCCTTTGTAGTCCTTAAAGGGGAGTGGGGGAGGACCAGCGTACCCTATAACTGGCGCCTGCTGCGCCAGGCATTCGAGGACGGTACCCCGGCAAACGCCGGCAATGGCACTTGGGTGTACACCGAGATGGTCAATTTTTACCGGCTATGGAACGGCGTAAAAGGTACGCGGCTGGAGAGTTGGGCAGCGGATCGAGACTTCCTCGTCGATGCTTATGTCGATGGAGCGGCGAAGGATCTGTACGTTATCATCAACAGCCTTGAGTCCACCCCCCGCACGGTCGATCTCAAGCTTCTTGGGATCCCAGCCGGGAGCACCGTTACCCAAGTCGAGCAACGGCATCTATACCCGGACGCAAACGGTCGCCCGATATTGAGTACGAGCACGTCTGCTTCGGTTCCTGGTTCCGTCGTGCTTGGGTCCGAAGCGACGATGGTCTTGCGAATTCGCTACAGCACCGCGCCGGCGCAGCCGCATACGCTGTCTCAATCCAGGCATTACGCGACGGTAGGTTCGTCAACGGTGTTGACGAATATCGTCGCCGGATCAACGCATAATTTCACGGTTCCCAACGTTACTCCGGGCGCGAATGGGGAGGCCGTTCTTCGGCTGGGCGTCGGTCGCGAGCATGGCAAGTCGCTACAGCCGGTCATCACATTCAACGGAGTGACGCTAAGCGTACCCACGGACTATCGTGGATACGATCAGTATAATGGCGGAAAGGGGCGGTCTCGTTTTTTTGGAGTGCTGGAAATACCGGTGCCCCTCAGCGCCTTGAGAGCAAGCAACAATATCGGAGTTCGATTCCCAGACTCAGGAGGCGCCATTTCCTCCGTTGTTCTCGACAACTCAGTTTCCACCCGGTCATTGGCAAGACAATAGCGTCGCCTAAGGCAGGGTTGGACGAACTAGCGGATGTTGCCCTCCATGGCGGCTATGGCTGCCTTGGCATCACCTGTCTGGATGGCATGGATTATCGCTTCATGCTCAGCGATCGCCTGTTCCGGCGTGCTGATGCGCTGATAGTTCATTCGCATGCGCAAGATGACAGGCTGCCAGAGATTGACCAGGTCCTCGCCGCCGGCGGCGAGGAGGATCACCCGATGAAACGCAATGTCCGCCTTAGTGACCTCGGCAAAATCATGCTCGCGCAAGCGCTTGGTCAATTCCTGAAATGCCGCCTGAAGCTGATCAAACAATCCTTCTGGCCGATCCTTGATCACTCGCTTGATGGCAAAGATCTCGATCTGCCGTCGCAATTTGATCATCAGCGCCTGAAGGTCGGGCGCTGGGATATCATTGACCATCGTTCCCCGATGGGCTCGGGTAATGAGAAGCCCTTCCTTGGAAAGCTCCAGCAATACGTCGCGGATGCGGCCGCGGGAGACACCAAACCGCTGAGCCAACGCCTCCTCGGTAAGCTTCTGGTTGGGAGCGAGTGCGCCTGAAATGATATCTGATCGGAGCCGATCCGCGATTTGCTCCCGTACCGCGATGATCATGTTGTCGCCATCGGCCATTGTCGATTGTCCATAATTTGTTCGCGAACCATCGTTGGCTTGAGCGATAGACAACGTCAAGAGCGGGGTGCCACAGGCTTCAAGGCCGAAATGACGGTAGCGATGCCTTGGGAGCGAGCCTTAGCTGAGGATCAGTTTCAACCAGGGTTTGGTGCGAGAGACGAGCCCATCGCGGCGCTGATACGGGCGGCAGTGTCCCTGATCGCTTCGATGGCGTCCTTGAGCGGCATCGAGTCGCCCGCCTGATTGACATATCCCATGCTGAGCGCGGCGAGAATGCCCCCCCGCCCGAATACCGGGACGCTGCTGTTGATGACGCCGTTCACCAGGACGCTCTCAATTGTCTCGAAGCCGAGCCTTCTTGCGGCAGCAACGCGCGCGATGAAGCTTGCGGCTTCATTGGACGGCGCTGGATTGACGAGGAGGTCCAGACGGTCTTGGGGCAGAAATGCCGCAATCACGACGCCAGAACTGGTAGCAAGTGCGGGAAATATGGCGCCCGTTCGAACTGAATACCCCGCAGGTCGGGGACTTGGCACCGAAGCGAGGACCAGGATCGAGTCACCGTTCAAAACTGCCAGGTGACACGACTGTTCGGCGCGGCGAGAAAGGCTCTCCATCAGTGGCAGGGCCAGTGAAATCAGCCGTTCGGTCGGTTCGAACCTATGTGACAACTCGAACAATCTGAGCGTGAGGCCATATCGACCCGCCACATCCTGCTGAACGTAGCCACGATCGGCGAGGTAGAGCACGATGCGGTAGATCTCGCCCATGGTGCGACCGAGACGGTCGGCGATTTCATTCATGGCCAGTCCATCGGGCGAACTCGCCAGCAACTCGACGACATCGAGTCCTTTGCCGAGCGCGGGTACCTGCGCCGGACCTGCCTCGCCCCGGGGGCGGTGCACGCGTGCGCGGCGTGCGGCGGCGGGAACAGCTTTGTCGTTCATTCGCCCGCTTCTTGCGCGCCTCCAAACAAATTGGAAGCGGGATCCTTTGCGGCCATGGCGAAGCAGATCGTCATCAGCTCGTTTTCGATCCTGAGGCCGTGGTCGACCGGATGATCCATCGCGCTACGAACGGCCGCCTTCACCGATTGCGTGGCGATCGACGAATGACCGGCGATGGCGGCTGCAATGCGCCGCGCTGTTTCAAGCTCTTCCCCTGGCTCGACCAGCCATTCGATCATCCCCATGTCAAATGCCTCCTGCGCCGAAAAACGGTCGCCGGTGAGGAGATAGCGCATGGCCCTGCCATACCCTGCCAACCGGGTCAGATGCTGCGCCGCCCCGCCGGCACCGGTCCAGCCGAGCTGGACTTCCGGCGCGCCAAATGTGGCTGAACGCGCCGCGACGCGCAGGTCGCAGGCGAGTGCGATCTCAAGCCCGCCACCCAATGCCCAGCCCTTTACCGCGGCGATGCATGGTTTGCGCAAACTGCGGATGCTCGCGATATAGTCGTTGCGGTTGCGCCACGCCCAGGGGTCTCGATAGGTGGCCAGCCCGCCAATATCCGATCCTGCGCAGAACGCACGCTCGCCGGCCCCGCAGATGATCGCGACGTGCACCGCATCGTCGCGATTCACAGTCGCGCAATGCGCCGCGATCTGCTCGTACATCGCTGGCGTCAGCGCGTTGTGCTTGGCGGGACGGTTCAGAACGATCTCTGCGACGCGCCCGCTGATCTGAAGATCGACGGTTTCTTCCATATCACCAGCCTATCCATAATTTCGGCATTTGCAAATAACTTCGACCTATGCAAATTGACGAGAGCCGGGTGTCTGAGTCCCGACGGGAGGAGCGGATGATGAGCGAAGCGGATCTGCCGCTGGGCGGGCTTTTGGTCGTGGACCTCAGCCAGTTTCTGGCCGGCCCCTATGCGGCGTTGAGACTGCTCGACCTGGGTGCGCGGGTGATCAAGGTGGAGCGCCCCGACGGAGGTGACCCATGTCGCGATCTGTACAAGACGCGAGACCAGCGCATTTCGACCCTTTTCCAAGCGATCAATCGCGGGAAGGAAAGCCTCGCGCTCGATCTGAAGCTGGCTGATGATCTTGCGGTCCTGCGTCAGGCGCTGGAGCGCGCGGATGTCGTGATCCAGAACTATCGCCCGGGCATCGCTGAGCGGCTGGGCATCGGCTATGAGGCGGTGCGCGCGATCAATCCCCGTGTCATTTATGCCAGCATATCGGGCTATGGCAGGGACGGTCCCTGGGCCAAGCTGCCAGGGCAGGACCTGCTCGCCCAGGCGCGGTCCGGTATCATGTGGCTAAGCGGGGATCAGGCGTCGCCGCCGACACCGGTCGGCTTGGCGGTTGGGGACATCTATACTGGCGCGATGGCTGTCCAAGGTATTCTCGCGGCGCTGGTGCGGCGCGGCGTGACCGGCCGGGGGGCGCTGGTCGAAACCAGCCTGCTCGAAAGCCTGGTCGACCTTCAGTTCGAGATGATCACCGAATATTTCGCCAACCAGAACACCATGCGTTTCCGATCCGAAGCCTCGAACGGCAATATCAACGCGCCACCGCCTTATGGCGTTTATCGTACTAGCGACGGTTATCTCGCACTGGCGATGACGCCCCTCCAGCGGCTTGCCCCACTGCTGGATCTCGATCCGGATCCGGCCTGGGAAGGCGACCATCTCTCGCTCCTGGTCGAGCGAGACCAGATCAAGCGACGGATCGCCGAGCGAATCGTGATGCGCAGCACGGCGCACTGGCTTGCCGCGCTGCAGCCGCATGATATCTGGTGCGCCGAGGTCATGGACTGGACCGCACTCCTGCGAACGGAGCAGTTTGCGGCACTCGATATGCTTCAGGATCTGCCAAGCGTGGACGCAGCCTCGGTCCGGACGACCCGCATGCCGATCTCGATTGACGGAGTCCGACCGCGAGGACATGCGCCGGCGCCGGCGCTTGGCGCGCACAGCGAGGCGCTACGTCGCGAACTCGCGGGCAATGATGCGCCGCTGGTGTCAGCCGTGAAACCGGCGCTATGACCACGCTTCGAGGCATCACCTGGGATCATCCCCGCGGATATGATCCGCTGGTGGTGATCTCGACAGACTATCTGCGGGAGCACGGCACGACGATCCAATGGGACCGGCGCTCGCTTCAGGATTTCGCGGACTATCCGATCCGCCGGTTGGCGGAGCGCTACGACCTGATCGTTCTTGATCATCCCCATATCGGCGCGGTGGCGGCCGAACGCTGCGTGTTGCCGCTGCCTGAAACCGAGCCGGATTCGACCGCGTCGATCGGCGGATCGGCGGAGAGTTATGTCTGGGAAGGTTTGCGCTGGGCCTATGCGATCGATGCCGCCTGTCAGATGGCGGTGCGCATCGAGCATGCCACTGCGCCGCTGCCGCGATACTGGCACGAGTTCTTGGCCGACGATGCAGCCAGGCTGCGCGCCGTGACGCCGCTCAAGCCTGTCGATGCGTTCGATATGTGGCTGACGTTGCTGGCGAGCCTGGGATGCGCCTTGCCGGCCACCGGCCAGACATTCGCCACCTCGCGCGCTGGCGAACGCGCCTTTGCGATCTTGCATGCGCTTTATCGGCTTGGACCGGAGGAGGCGCTGAACTGGAACCCGATCCACATACTTGAGCTGCTTTCGGACGGGGACGGTGAGTTTGAACAGTCGCCCTGTCTATTCGGCTATGTAAACTACGCCGTGCCTGGCGTGCGGCGGCGTCGGCTGGCGTATTACGACCTGCCGATCTTCGAACCGGGCGGCGTGCGACGCGCGATCCTGGGCGGAGCGGGGCTGGCCGTCTCCGCCCATTGCCGCGATCCTGAGGCGGCGATTGCCTTTGCCAAATGGGCCGCATCGCTGCCGGTGCAGAACGGGCTGTATCTCGCCGGCAATGGTCAGCCTGCGCATCGGCATTGCTGGGAACATCGTCGCGACGACGCGCGCACCGGAGGATTTTTCGGCGGCGGCTTCGCAACGATTGACGCCGCCTGGATACGCCCGCGCGAGTCGTGGTTCCCGGACTTCGTCGATACCGTCTGCGAGAATATCTCACCGCTTATCGTCAGCGGCGACGGCGTTGCTTTCTGCGCCATGGTCGACCGCGCTTATCGGCATCATTCAGGAGTGCGGGCATGAGCCGCGTTGCAGTTATTACCGGAGGCAATCGCGGTCTGGGGCTGGCGCAGACGCGCCGGTTCCTGGCGGGCGGATATCGGGTCCATGTCGTGGCCCGTTCGCGTGGCGATCTGGATAGACTGGGTTCCGGCGAGGGTCTGTCATTCGTGGCCGCCGATTTGGCGGAGTGGCGCAACGCCGACTTTCTCGACCGGATCGCCGATGATGCCGGCGGGATCGACGTGCTGATCAACAATGCCGGCGTGCATCTCAAGAAGCCCGTTGAACAGGTCGAGCCCGATGAACTGGAGACGGTGATTGCCATCAATTTGATGGCGCCGTTCGCGGCGAGCGCGAGGTTCGTCGAGCTGAACCGGAAACGAGGAGGGGCGATCGTCAACATCTCGTCGATGGCCGGACTGATCGCATTGCCAAGCGCTGCCGCGTACGTCACTTCAAAGACCGCAGTGATCGGCCTGACGCGCAGTATCGCCGTGGATGCGGCGCAGCATGGCATCCGCTGCAACGCGGTTTGCCCGGGCTTCATCGAAACCGACATGACGCGCGCCGTACTCGCCAAAGACCCAGCGCGCCGTGCAAAGATCGAAGGACGTATCCCCACGGGCCGCTTCGGATCGGCCGAAGATGTCGCCAATGCCTGCTTCTTCCTGGCAAGCGACGAGGCCGTTTATATCAATGGCGTGGCACTGCCCGTGGACGCCGGATTCTCAATCGGATTTTGAAACGGAGCAACATGGAAAACCAAGTCACCCAGTTGGTCGCCGCCGGCGAAGTCACCGTCATGCCGGGTGAGCCGGCCATGCCCCCGCCGCCTGGCTGGGTGCGGCTGAAGCTCGCGCGCGCCGGCATCTGCGGCACCGACATGCATTATTTCAGGCATTTCGGAAATGCCGGTTTTCCACTGCGAAACCCGGTCACGCTCGGTCATGAAGCCAGCGCCCATGTCGTCGATCCTAATGGGAGCGACCTAGCCAGCGGCGCGCTGGTAGCGCTTAACCCCATTATCGCCTGCCACCAATGTGATGCGTGTCGTCGCGGGCACGAAAATCTTTGTACCGCAAAGCGCTTTCCCGGCTCCGCGCTGACCTATCCACATGTCGATGGATTCTTCCGCAGCGTAATCGACTTTCCGGCGGAATGTTGCATCCCGGTTTCGTCGCCCGTGGCGGCTGAGCATCTCTCCTTTGCCGAACCGCTGGCCTGCTCGCTCCACGCCGCCACGCTGGGTGAAGTGGGTGAGGGGTCACGCGTGCTCGTATTGGGCTGCGGGCCGATGGGGTTGCTGAGCGTTATCGCGGCAGCCTCGCGCGGAGCGACCGTTCACTGCTCCGACCTACGCTCGGAGGCAGTCGAGCGCGGATGTGAAATCGGCGCAAGCCAAGGCTTCGTCATCGGCGAGGGCGAGCCCCCGGCCGACAGCGCCTATGATTGCGTGATCGAGGCAAGCGGCAGCATCGTGGCGCTCAATCAGGGGTTTCAGTCAGTACGCCGCCAAGGTAGAGTCGTCGTCCTGTCCAATCTGCAAGCCGGCTCGACCGCGCCCGAGCTACAGCGAATCATGCTCAAGGAGATCAGCTTGATTGGATCATTTCAGTTCAATCGGGAATTTCGCGAGGCGGTTGAGGTGATCGCGGGTGGACAGTTTGACTTTGGCAAGTTGATCGCACGAGTGTTTGCGCTGAGTGAGATCGAGCAGGCGTTTGAACTTGCATTCAGTGGAACGGCGGTTGGTAAGATTCAGCTCGCTGACGGATAAATGTTGAGTATTTTGATCGGCTTTGTTCGCTCGTTCCCGCTCGCAGGCTCATTCGCCACGTGCACGGCATATGGCAAGGCCGTCGCTGGCGTGGCGATTGTTTCGGCTTTCGCTGCGCTATCGGCGTGCGGCGGCGCGGAACCGGACAATGCAGTCGCGCAGATGGACAGAACCTCAGGGTTGGCGCGCCGATGCGCCAGCGAAAAGGCGGCTAGCGCGGTTGAGGTCGCGGGCGGCAAGTTCGAGATGGGACAATCGGGTGTTTACGCCGAGGAGGGGCCGGTCCGCATGGTCGAGGTCAGCCCCTTCTGGATCGACCGCAGCGAGGTGACGAACGCCGCCTTCGCAACGTTTGTAACTGCAACTGGATATGTGACGGTGGCTGAGAAGCCAGTCGACCCCGACATTTTCCAGGTTCCAGCGGAGCAGATTCCGCCCGACATGCTGAAGCCAGGGTCGGCGGTGTTCACCAAACCTTCGCGCGCCAGTAACCGCTATAGCGACTGGTGGGCATATGTGCCGGGCGCAAGCTGGCGCAAGCCTTACGGTCCGACCGGTGCTGAATATCGCCCCAGTGAGCCGGTGGTGCATCTGGCCTATGCCGATATGGCGGCATTTGCCAATTGGCGCGGCGGCCGAATTCCGACCGAGGCAGAATGGGAGTTCGCGGCCAAGGCCGGCCAGCCCGACTACATCGCCCAACCGGCAGAGGCCAATAGCTGGCAGGGCGTCTTCCCGGTCGCGAATGAAAAGACCGATGGTTTTGAAGGCCTCGCCCCGGTTGGCTGTTTCGCGCCCAATGCGCTCGGACTCTATGACATGGTCGGCAACGCGTGGGAAATGACCAGCGATTTCTATGCGCCAGGTCACGATCCAGCCAGGCCGACGCGCGATCCGAAGGGCCCATCCGAGAATGACGCTTATGATCCGGGCAATCCGGGCATGCCGTCGCGCGTGATCAAGGGCGGGTCCTATCTTTGCGCGCCTAACTATTGCCGGCGCTATCGCCCCGCTGCGCGGACGGGTCGAGACAGCGGCATGGGCGCCAGCAATGTCGGATTCCGTCTGGTCTATGACACCGCCGAGGCAGCGCGTGGGACGTGACTCGGTTCGGTCGGTCCCGATGAGCGGCGGATGATCAGCCTGGCTCGATGCTGAATTGCAGCTTCGGTCGTCGTGTCGTCTGAGAGGGCCAGTTCGAACGTCGATCGCGCGAGGGCTTCGGTCGGGAGGCCGATCGTCGAGACGCCGCCATTGAGCCAACGATAGACGGCGGGATCCCCATAGCCGATAAACGCCAGTTGTTCGCCGAGGAGCACATCGTTCTCCAGCAATTGTTCAAGCGCGCCTCGAGCGATCTCAACGCCGGCGCACAGGATTGCAGTGGGCGGAACCTCGAGTGCCAGACATTTACGTACGCTGTCCCGACCGTGATCGTAGACGGCAGGTCCGGACAATGTGCGCTCATCGCTGGGCGAGAGGCCCGCAGCAGCCATCGCTCGCGCGAACGCTTCCCGCCGGCCGCGTCCCGACGACAGCGCCAAGGACGGACCGATGAATGCGATCAAGCGATGCCCGTGCTGGACGAGGTGCGCCACCGCTTCGTCGATCGCGGCGGTATCATCGATACCTACGAATTGCGCAGGCCGTGGCACCGCCGGGCTTCGGATCAAGTATAGACGACGTATGGTTTCCCCGGAGGTTTCCGCTGCCCGTCCCTCATCTGCCAGGGTGGGAACAATGATCGCAGCATCGGCGTGCAACCCGCGCAGTTGCTCGAGCGCCTGCCGCTCACGTTCCGGGTCCTCGCTTGTCAGATGAATAACGAGGTTAAGCCGCCGCGCTGCGCACAGGTCGCCAAAGGCCTGGGCGAACCGGGCGTAGAAGTCGTTGACGATATTGGGCAGCAGCAGCCCGATCGTGCCGGATTTCATCCCGCGCAGCGCCTTGGCGGCGGACGACTGGATGTAGCCCCGATCGAGCGCCAGTTTCAGGACCCGCTCGCGCATATCGACGCTGACATTGGGATGATCGTTGATCGCGCGCGATACCGTCATGTGCGAAATGCCGAGCTCCCGAGCGAGTGTCTTGACAGTTACCTTGGCCGGCACAGCAGATCTTTCTGACGGGGAACTATTTGCTTGCAATGATATTCGCGAAGACGCAATAGCGCCATTGTTCACGTGAACAATGGATATGGGATGGTTCACCCGGAACTGATCGAACGATGCCGGCGACTGATGCAAGAGCTCGGCCTCGCAGGGCCTCAGGCCGTGATTGCCGCAACATGCCTGACGGGCGGAGTGTCGTCGGACGTGCTTCGCGTCGATGTCGACGGTCAGGCATATTGCGCAAAGTTCGCCCTCGAAGTGCTCCGAGTGGCGGCTCGATGGGAGGCGCCCATCCACCGCAATCGCACGGAATATGCGTGGCTGAAGTTTGCGGCCTCTGTGGCGCCGGACTCGGTGCCGCGACTATATGGCCATAGTGAGCGCGAACAGGGCTTTGCGATGGAGATGGTTGCCGGAGGCGCTCGCAACTGGAAAGATGAACTGGTTGCCGGCAGGGTCGATTCCGGGATTGCGCGGGAAGCGGGCAGGCTGCTCGGTCGCCTCCACGCCGCATCCGCGGGCCGCGTGCTAGACCCCGACCGTTTCGGCACGGCAGAGGATTTCTTCGCGCTCCGCGTCGAGCCTTATTTCATCCATCTGATCGCAACATATCCGCAGCTCGAAGCGCGGGTGCTGGCGCTGGCTGAACAATACCGCGTTTGTCGGATCGCGCTCATTCATGGGGATGTCAGCCCCAAGAACATTTTAGTGCGCGACGGAGTGCCGGTGCTGCTCGACGCCGAATGCGCCACGATGGGGGATCCCGCGTTTGATATCGGCTTCTGCCTCAACCACCTGCTCTTGAAGTGGGTGCACATTCCCGACAGCAATGCAGCGCTGCTCCGCGCCGCGCGGGCGCTATGGGACGGCTATTGCGAGCATCTCGATTGGGAGCCGGTGGCGGCGCTGGAGAGGCGTGTTGCTGATCTGGCCCCACTGCTGCTGTTGGCGCGAGTCGATGGCAAATCGCCGGTCGAATATCTGCATGCCGAGGCGAAACAGACCGTCCGCTCCATTGCACTTGATCTGATCGACCGTCCAGCTGCCACCATTGAGCACATCGCTACCCGACTGGAGGCGCGACGCGCATGAGCACCATCCAATCGATACTCGGTCGCCGCGTGTGGGATTCGCGCGGCAACCCGACCGTTGAAGCCGAAGTGACGCTCACCGACGGCAGCATCGGGCGTGCGATCGCGCCGTCCGGCGCGTCGCGCGGCGAGCGCGAGGCGATCGAGCTTCGGGATGGGGGCGAGCGCCTCGGTGGCAAAGACGTTTCGCGCGCCGTCGCCAACGTCAACGGGCCGATCGCAGCACGACTGCGGGGCATGCCCGCGGCGGATCAGGCCGGCGTGGATGCGGCCATGCTCGCGCTGGACGGCACACCGCTCAAGACGGAGCTTGGCGGCAACGCGATCGTCGCGGTTTCGCTCGCAATATTGCACGCCGCTGCGGCCAGCGCCCGTTTGCCGCTATGGCGTTACCTGGCCGACGGGCACGACGCGACGCCCACCATCCCGCTGCCGGAGATTCAGATCTTTGGCGGGGGCGCGCATGCCGGGCGGCGCGTGGATATCCAGGATTTCATGATCATGGTGCCCGGCGCAGACGATCTCGAGGAGGTCATGGAAGTCACCAACGCGGTCTATCACGCTGCCGGCCGGCTCATGGAGGCGCGCGGCGGGGCCGTTGGGGTCGCGGATGAAGGCGGATGGTGGCCGACGGTTTCGACCAACGAGGAGGCGCTCGAGCTGCTGGTCCAGGCGATCGAGGCGGCAGGTGAGGTGCCCGGCGAGCGCGTCGTCATCTCGCTCGATGTCGCCGCGTCCGAGTTCGAGCGCGACGGCCGCTACGTCCTTGGCCTAGACGGACTTGAACTGGATAGCGGTGAGTGGCTCGAGCGGTTGGGCAATTGGGTCGATCGCTATCCCATTGTATCGATCGAGGATCCCGCATCGGAGCGCGACCCGGAAGGCATGCGCGCCTTCACCGCGCGCTGGGGCGACCGGCTCCAGATCGTCGGCGATGATTATCTCGTCACCAATGCAAGGCTGATCGAGGCTGCAGCAGACGCGGGCGGCTGCAACGCTTCGCTCATCAAGGTCAATCAGGCCGGCACGGTGACCGAGACGATTGAGGCGCTCCGCGCATCTCAGGAGCGGGGCTTTGGCACGCTGGTCTCCGCACGATCGGGCGAAACTGAGGATGTGTCGATCTGTCACCTGGCGGCGGGGCTTGATGCCGGACAGCTGAAAGTCGGCTCGTTCGCGCGATCCGAGCGGATGGCGAAATGGAACGAATGCCTGCGCTTTCAGGGACAGGCGGGGATGGGCGCGTTCGTCGGCGGACGTCCGATCGAGGGAACTTGGTGGGGCGCGAAGCGGCCCTGAGGCAGATGAACGAAAGGAATTATACATGCGGTTTCTTCGGGTAGACATGGGGGACGGGAGGGTCGTGCCTTGCATCCTCGATGCTGACGGCAGCGCCCGGGATATTTCTACCCTGGTGCCCGATCTTGGGCCAGGAACGCTTGGCGATGCGCTGATCGAGCGGATTGCGGCAACTGAAATCACATCGCTGCCGCTGGTCGATCTGACCGGCCGGCGGATCGACGCGCCGATGGCGCAGCCAGGGACGATCTGGTGCATCGGCCTGAACTATAGCGACCACGCGGCAGAGGCGGGGATGGCGATTCCGAAGGAGCCTATCCTCTTCAACAAGGCGGCCGTCACCTATTGCGGACCGAACGATCCGATCCTGATGTCGCCGCAAATGACCAAGCTCGACTGGGAAGTCGAACTTGGGATCGTGATCGGCAAAGCGGCGCTGAACGTGTCGCCCGACGCTGCGCTCGAATATGTGTTCGGTTATGTGCTGGTGAACGACGTGTCAGAACGCGCTTGGCAAATGGAGCGCGAGGGTCAGTGGGTGAAGGGCAAGTCCTTCCCGAACTTCTGTCCGGTCGGGCCGCATCTGGTGACGCGCCAAGCCGTGGAGGACGTGCAGTCGCTGTCCATGTGGCTCGACGTCAACGGGGAGCGCAAGCAGACGGGCAGTACGTCCAGGATGATCTTCGACGTCGCAACCGTCGTTTCATATATGAGTGAATTTACACGGCTGGAGCCTGGCGATCTGATCTGCACCGGCACGCCACCGGGCGTGGGCGCGGGTATGAAGCCGCCGCAATGGCTGAAGGCGGGTGATTGCGTGACGCTGGGCATCGAAGGCTTGGGTGAACAGGCCCAGACCGTCGAGCCGCTCGCCTGACGAGCGGCAGCAGGAGAGCAACATGAGCAGCCGGGAATTTGCGGGCAAGCGTGCGGTCATCACGGGCGGGGCGCGCGGCGTGGGCGCTGTGGCGGCGCGGATGCTGCTGGCGCGCGGAGCAACTGTGAGCCTGTGGGATCGCAACGGCGAGCAGCTGGCGGAAGTGGAGCGCAAGCTTGCTCCGACGGGAAGCCTTCATACCCAGACGGTGGATGTAGCGGATGCGGACGAGGTCGCCGCCGTGACCGAGGGGGCGGTGGCACTGATGGGCGGGATCGACATCCTGGTCACAGCGGCGGGTATCGCCGGTGTTAATGCCCCGGTCGAGAGCTTTCCCCCCGATGTGTGGGACCAGGTAATGCGCGTTAATCTCGGCGGCGTGTTCCTGTGCTGCCGTGCGGTTGTGCCGCATATGCGCCGGCAGAACTATGGCCGGATCGTTACGATCGCATCGGTCGCGGGCAAGGAAGGCAATCCCAATGCCTCGGCCTATTCCGCTTCGAAAGCGGGGGTGATCAACTTGACCAAGGCGCTTGGCAAGGAATTGGCCGACACGAACATCACGGTGAATACCATTACGCCGGCCGTTATCGCGACCGAAATGCTCAATGACGTGAGCGAGGATCAAATCCGCTACATGGTTTCCAAGATCCCGATGGGCCGTACGGGTACGCCAGACGAGGTAGCGGAGATGATATGCTTCCTCGTCTCCGACCGCGCGACTTTCTCCACCGCGGCAACATTTGATATGTCAGGCGGGCGGACGACCTATTGACCAGCAGGCCGCGCCGCAGGGTTGGGCGCATGCGGACGATCGCCTGGTCGCCAAAACAGGCTGAGGGGCGAACCATGCTCTCGCTGGGGACATGCGTATCGCGCTGACGGCGTGCAACTTGTCGGCACCGGCAGTCGTCACCGCTCGCGGCAATATTCAGCGGAGAGAACTGGCAGTTGTCTTTTGCCCGCGGCGGATGCGTGCGAGCCAGTGAAGGCATCCGATCAACAGGCCATGCGCGGCTTCTTATGCTGATCTCCCATTGGGACGCGCGCGCCCGGAGCCACCGATAAGCCTTATTGGCTGATCGGTGGACGATCGAATTATCGACCTCCAGCGCACGCACTACTTGACACAATGTCGACAGTCGACATTGTAAGCCTGGATCGGCGAAGCTCGCCGAGTGTGACGGGAGAGTGTGCGTGAAGCGAGGCAGTATTGCGGTTCTGGCGCTGTTGACATCGACGATGGCGGTCGGCGCCAGTTCGCAGTCCCCTGTTTCAAGCGGTTCTGCCGCTGCCCAGGATATGATTTTCGATTTCGAGGATGGCATCGTGCCCGCCTCGCTCCAAGCTGCCAATGCGCAGGTTTCGATTGCGAAGACCGCTGAGGGGCATGCGCTGAGAGCCAACCTCCAGTCACGTGAGAATCTGTACACCTCTCTTACTTTCCGGCCCGCCAAGCCATGGGACTGGCGCGGCGGGGATGTTGTTGGCCTCGCGTTGGAAATCCGCAATCCCGGCGGTGAATCGGTTCAGCTCAATCTCGACATCGTCGATGGAGAGGGACGAGCCGCAACCCGCAGTACGGTCATTCCCGCCGGTGGGGGCGGCACCTATTATGCGCCGCTCAAGGGGCCGGATCTCAAGGCGGACACCGGCTTGCGCGAAGATCCCGATTATTGGCGCGGCGTCGGGCGTAAATTCACGTGGATGTGGGGCAGCAAAGAGCTCGATCTGGCGGCCATTCGCGAATTCAAGATCGGATCGATCAGCCTGGCGAGCGACCGGAGCATCACGATCGACAAGGTCCGGATCGTACGCAATCCGCCGACCGATCCCAGCTATCTGAAGGGCATCGTTGATCGCTATGGCCAGGCGGCGAAGATCGACTTTGTGGGCAAGGTCAAATCTGATGCCCAACTGCAGGCGGCGGCGCGCGCCGAGGTCGCGCAACTGCGCGGCGCGGCACTGTCTGACCGCTCGCGCTACGGCGGCTGGAAAAATGGACCCAAGCTCGAGGCGACCGGCTTCTTCCGCACCGAAAAGGTCGACGGAAAATGGGCGATGGTCGATCCCGAGGGATATCTCTACTTCGCCACCGGCATCGACAATATTCGCATGGCCAATCTGACGACCATGACCGGCTATGATTTCAAGCCGGGGTCGGTGAAGCCGCGCGATGCGAACGACGTGACGCCCGAGGATTCCGCCGGCCTCTATCGGGTGCCGGATTCGGCATTGCCTGGCCGCTTCGTGGCGTCCCAGCTGCGGCGCGAAATGTTCCAGTGGATTCCCAGATATAACGATCCGCTGGGCGATCATTTCGACTATCGCCGCGAAGGCCATTCCGGCCCGCTCGACAAGGGGGAAGCCTATAGCTTCTACCGCGCCAACCTGGAGCGGCGATACGGCCAGACCTCGCCCGCGTCCTATATGAAGGCTTGGCGAGATGTGACGACCAAGCGCATGATTGACTGGGGGTTCACCTCGTTCGGCAACTGGCTGGATCCTAGCTACTACGCCACGGCCCAGCTTCCCTATTTTGCCAACGGCTGGATCATCGGCAATTTCAAGACGGTGAGCAGCGGCGACGATTATTGGGCACCGCTACCCGATCCTTTCGACCCGCTTTTTGCCGAACGTGCCCGGGTCACCGCACGGTCGGTGGCTTCGGAGGTGCGGGGCAGTCCGTGGTGCGCCGGCATCTTCATCGACAATGAGAAGAGCTGGGGCCGCGTGGGCACGCCCCAAGGCCAATATGGCATCGTGATCAACACCTTATCGCGCAGCGCCTCCGACAGTCCAACCAAGGCCGTGTTCGTCAAGTTGTTACGCAAGAAATATGGCACCGTGGCCGCGCTCAATACGGCGTGGGGTGCAGACATCGCGTCCTGGGACGCGCTGGCCAAGGGTGTGGTGCTGAAGGAGCATGGCGCCGCGCGACAGGCCGATTATGCGATGCTGCTCAAGGCATATGCGCGCGAATATTTCCGTGTCGTCGATGGCGCGCTCAATGAGGTGTTGCCCAAGCACCTCTATATGGGCGTGCGTTTTGCGACCTGGGGCATGACGCCGGAAGTCATCGAGGCGGCAAGCGAGTTCGTCGACATCATGAGCTACAACGAATATCGCGAGATCCCGCACGAAGGCGCGTGGAGCTTCCTTGCGAAGATCGACAAGCCCAGCTTGATCGGTGAATTCCACATGGGAGCGAGCGACGCCGGACTATATCACCCTGGCCTGATCCTCGCGTCCGACCAGAAAGATCGCGCCGCGCAATATGAGCGGTACATGGACGCCGTGATCGCCAATCCGTGGTTCGTCGGCGCGCACTGGTTCCAATATGTCGATTCACCCCTGACCGGCCGTTCCTATGACGGTGAAAACTACAATGTCGGCTTCGTGTCGGTCGCGGACGTGCCCTATCCCGAAATGGTCGCTGCGGCGAAGCGCATGAACGGGCGCCTCTATCCTGTCCGGTTCGGAAAGAAGGCGTTGAAATAGGAGGAGCAGCTCGGTCGGCCGGGCATCGTTTGACATTGATGAGTGGGGAGCAGGAACATGCAGCTTTCGATTGGAATCGCTGTCGCACTGATGGGTGCCGTCGCAGCGCAGGCTTCAAGTGAACAGATCATCAGCGATGCACAACGTCCGGTTTGGGGCAGCTACGGTGACATAAAGGTCAGTCGGCTGAGCGAACCAAAGGCACCGGGCGGCACATTGGTCCGCATTTCGGTGCCGCGTGCCGGTGCGAACTTCTGGGACAGTTCGGCGACAGGTGCGATCTCGAAGGCGGTAAAGAAAGGCGACATCGTGACGATCGGCTTCTTTGCGCGATCGGGCGAGCCGGGCAAGCCGGCTTGGGTCAACGCCGTCGTCGGAAGCGTGACGCCACCCTTCAAGGCCGCTGCGGTGGGTCGCGTGGAGCTTGATGACGAAATTCGGTTTCATTGCGTCGAAGGCATCTCGCCGGTTGATGTTGGCGACAAGCAAGGTCGTTTGACGCTTCACGTTGCCGGCGCAAAGCAGGTCGTCGATCTCGGCCCTTACATGGTTACGACGCGCGCGTCGGGTAGCGAGACGCAGCTGCCCTGCGCCCGCAAGGTCAAAAGCAGCGCGCAGGCTACCAACTAACTACTCGCAATGCGTTGTCGACTGTCGACAAAATAATTGACTGTAGCCTGGAGCCCGATCTAGATGGCGTCGACAATCGACATTCGAGTCGTCGACTGCTGTCAGATTGTCGGCCAGAATGTATAAAATGGGGGAGGAAAATGATGCGATTTTCCAAAAATGATTTTCTGCACACGACCGCCGCGCTGACCATGGCGATTGCCATTCATGGGAATGCCGCTTTTGCTCAGACCAGCGCACCTGCCCCGTCCGGCCCGGTCGCGACCGCCGACGACCAGGACGACGAGACGGTTGATCGCGAAGGCGACATCATTGTCACGGGTATTCGAGGCAGCATTAATCAGTCCATTGACGACAAGCGTCGTTCGGGTCAGATCGTCGATACGATCAATGCCGAAGACATTGGCAAGTCGACCGATCAGAACATCGCCGAGGCCCTGAATCGTATCTCTGGCGTCAGCGTCAACACCGTCGATGGCCAGGGGGCCACGATCTCAGTTCGCGGTGCGAACGCGGATCAGACTGTCGTCACGCTCAACGGTGTTGCCCTGGGCTCGACTGGCTTCTCGCAGGGTGTCGACCTTTCGGCTTACTCCGCTGACATTCTGGCGAAGGTAGAAGTGGTCAAAACCCCCTCGGCCGATGACGAGGAGGGGTCGCTCTCCGCGGTCGTCAACCTGATTACCCGCAAACCGCTTGATCTGAAGCGAGACGTGCGGACCATCTCCTTGCAACAGCGCTACAATGGCCTGTCCAAGTCGTTCGATCACAAGATCTCGGGTACCATCTCGCAGCGTTTCTTCGAGGATCGCTTCGGCGTTATTGTCACCGCCTATGACGAAAAAACTTCGGTGCGTCGCGACCAGGTGGCTTTTTCCAACTACAATGCCTTTGGCACGAACTTCTACACCGACCAGAACGGCAAGGCGTTTGGCGCAGCCGACGCGATTGCAGCAGAGGCGACGCGGGCGGCGATGTTCAACCGGCCGAGCGCGTTCGCCGGCGTAGAAGGCGTCGCGGCGGGACGGGGCCCTTATGCCAACATCGCCTATGGACTCGCGCCGACCACGGCGGGTTATGAGATTTACGAGAACGAATATAGCAGGCGTGGTGCGGACGCGTCGATGCAGTGGCGCTTCTCCGATCGCACGTCGCTGACCCTGAACGGCACCTATAATCAGCAGAAATTTCGCGGCCAGATGACGGGTGTGTCCGTCAGCCAGTCGAACTTCGGGGGTCACATCGATGGCGTGCAGCAGCCGAATCTCGGCCTGACACCGAATTTTCTTGACCGTACATCCGTATACGACACGAACACCGTTCCTTACGGGGGAACTGTCCAGAATCCTGGTGACCCGGTCACCAACCCAGGACTGAACAATGGCTTGATGTGGACCGATCCGGTCCAGAACTGGCGTCTTCTCGACACTGATACTCGAACCTATTCGCAATATCTGAACCGCTTCTCGACTGGCAGCACCACGAATTCGGTCAATAACTACACCGTCGAGAATTATCTATTCAGCGCGGAATTCGAGCATGGCTTTACAGACCGGCTGAGAATGAGCGCGGGTGCCTCATTGGCCAAGTCCGAGCAGAAGCCCGAACGCAGCATCTACATGGTGGCAAACCGGAACCGCGTGGTCGGCCCATGGAACCTGCATCATGTCCCGGCGGACTATTTACAGCCCGCAGGCTATGATTGTTCAGGAAGCGCATGCCGTCTCGTCGGCGGCACATCCACCCCCAATCTTGGCCAAATCATCGACATTCGGGCCGACCAGAATGATTTGTGGGACAATGTTGGCCGTACCGGATTCAATCCGGACGACCTCAATTCGCACACGCTGTCGTATATCCAGTCCAGTGTGACACGGGTGAGTGACGAGCAGCGGGCGGCGTTTGCCGACTTCGACTGGGATGTCGACTTTGCCGGAATCAACAGTTTCGAATTCGGCGCCAAATATACGGAGCGCAAGAAGTTCGTCGATGCCCAGTCAGGCACGCCGCGCGCCAGCAGTCAGCTTGTCGAGGCGATTAGCCCGTTCACCGGACAAACGATCTTTGTGGATCCTGCCGCCATCTCGCTGATCTCCGCCGGCATTTTCTCCAGCGGCACCACCTCTGCCAACAATTTGCTGAGCGGTCTGGGCGTTCAGCGAGATCATATCAGCGACGGCTGGGCGACCTTTGATCCTGTCGCTGCTCTTCAGGCAGTGACCACGGGCGAGCGTGATTTCACGCTCGACCGCACGCAAACGCGCGGAGCCGAGTTCCGGAACATCGCAGCTTATATCAAGGCGAACTTCGCCTATTTCGAGGACCGCCTGAAGGGCGATATCGGTCTGCGCTATGTCCGCACAAAGCTTGACACGACCGGCTTTGCCGGCGCGAACTTTGCGTTCGACGCCCAGGGGCAAGGCCGGATCATCGATCCGATCGCGCTCAATACCCTGCGGAATTCGAACCAGGGTAACCGTTGCCCGGTGCTGAGCGAAACACCTTCGCCGCTGGGTCGGGGTCCTTCGTCGGCATATTGGACGGGTGCTGGGCCAGTCCCAACAGACTTCAATGATGGCCGGAATTACAATCTTTCGAACTTCCAGGCGCGAAATCGACAGGCTCGTATCGACGGGCAGGGGACTTCGCCTGCAGTTCCTGGCGGGGTCTGCTACGATCCGTTGCTTGAGCCAGGCGCCATTCCGAATGCTTTCCTCGAGCGCAACCTGATCCGTTACTCCGACCTGTCGACCGAACAATTCGGCTCGATCGGTGGCCGGACGCTTACCGACCGCAGCCGTGCGTCGATCGCGGCGGCGGATGCATATGATTACAATGTCTTCCTGCCGAGCCTCAATCTCAGCTTCCTGGCAACGGACAAGCTTATTGCCCGCTTCTCGGCATATCGTACAATGTCGCGCCCGCCGATTGACGATCTACGCGCCGGCTTTCGCATGAGCGAAGGATCTGTCTTCGAAGGGACCACTCAGTTCCGCCCGACCTCGACGGTCGACCTCTATTCGGCGCAACTCAATCCGCTAAAGGCAAACAACGTCGACATTGCTGTCGAATGGTACTTCAAGCGCGATGCAATGCTGTCCGCGAATCTCTTCTACAAGGACATCAGTGATCTGGTCGAAACGGTCGACCAGCGCTGGTTTATTGGTGATCTGCGAAGGATCGCTGCAGATCCGAATGGGGCGACAGTCGATGGCCTGAATTTTACCGACTCGACGGGCCGTACGACCGACCTTTTGCTGACGCCATCTTCGGATGTCTCGGCTGTGCCGGATATCAGCCAGTGCATGCCACGTCGCTTGCAGGGCGAGGCGACGCTCCAGCAGGCCACCAGCTGGCTTTATGGAGGGGACGGTCGGGCGTTGTGTAACGAATATAACGTTACGCGACGGCAGAATTCGGAATCAGCCCGCGTGATGGGTGCCGAAGTCCAATATGTGCAGAGCTTCACCTTCTTGCCGGGCCTGCTGTCTGGCCTCGGCATTGCGGCGAACTACACCTTCTCAAAATCCGAGTTCCAGGACTCCAAGTTCCCGATTCCCGGGACGCCCCGGCACTCCTACAACGTGACCGGATACTGGCAGAAGGCTGGCCATCAGCTTCGTCTGGCCTACGCAGGTAGCAGCGACTCGCTGGTTCAGCGATCCTTCTCTGGTGGCGCCTTGTGGCAGGAAGGCCGCAGCACGTTGGACTTCTCGGCAGCTTATCAGGTAACGCCCAAGTTCAGCTTCACCTTTGACGCAGCCAATATCACGGATGCGCCCGTACGGACCTATTTCACCAGTCGTATCATCCGTTTGCCTGATGCAACTGGCGCGATGGTCAACTTCGACGAAGGGTCAATCTATGAAGGCGCACCCAAGTCCCGCACTGTTCAGGAGTATAACACCGGCCGGATTTTCCGCTTCGGTGTGAGGGCGGAATTCTGATCGGGAGATCACACCTCTCTCCCTGAGCCTAGGCGCCGCGTTCCCCTGAACGCGGCGCCTTTCTTTGTCTGCGTCGCGCGGTAGGATGGCCGATATGGATGCTGTGCATTCTTCAGCGCGGGCGCCAACCCGTTTCCTGATTCTGGGCGGCGGAACCGCCGGCTGGATGGCGGCGCTCCTGCTCCAGCGCGCCTTTCCCAATGCCAGCCTCACCCTGCTTGAGTCTTCCGCGATAGGAACGATCGGCGTGGGCGAAGGCTCAACCCCTGCGCTCAAAAGCTTCTTCGATGCGGTCGGTATCGATGAGCATGCGTGGATGCCCACCTGCGGCGCCACGTTCAAATCCGGCATTCGTTTCGACGACTGGTCGCGGGTTCCGGGGTTTGAAAGCTACTTCCATCCCTTTCTGACCCAGTTCGACCGCGATCACATCCGAGCGCTTGCTTATAATTCCGAATTGCGGCGGCGCGGGGTCGATGTCCACGCTCACCCCGATCTCTTCTGCTATTCCGCTTATCTGGCGGATCGCGCGCTGTGTCCGGTGCCGCCACATTCATTTCCGTTCGATGTGCAATATGGCTATCATTTCGACGCCAATCGGTTGGCAGCATTCATGAAGGCGAGCGCCCAAGCCCGCGGCGTCGTCTGCCGCGACGGGCTGGCGCGGCACGTCCGGCGGGACGAGCGCGGAGATGTCAGCGCAATCGAATTGGATGACGGCGCAACGATTGCCGCCGATTTCTTCATCGATTGTAGCGGATTCGCCTCGGTGATTACGAAGAATGCGCTCGGCATCTCCTACGAGACCTATGGTGATGCGCTGTTCAACGACCGGGCGGTCACCTTTGCCACGCCGCCAGTACCGGTGGCGGCCAGCCACACCACCGCAACCGCGCTTCCCTGCGGATGGGTGTGGCACATTCCCCAGCAGGAACGCACCGGTAACGGCTATGTCTATAGTTCCGCCCATCGCTCTGAAGATCAGGCAGCAAGCGAACTGGCAGCCCATCTGGGCGTGGCGGAGAATGCGATGACCCCGCGCACGCTGCGCTTCAGCACCGGGCGAGCGACGACGGTGTGGAACCGCAATACGCTGGCGGTCGGACTCGCGCAGGGGTTTCTTGAGCCGTTGGAAGCCACCGCGCTGGCGCTGGTACAACTCACGCTGGCCCGGTTTATTCGTTACTGGCGCGCAGGCCAGGGGAACGCGCGCTATGCCTCACAGCTGAACGACGAGATCGCGGACGCCTATGCCAACGTGAAGGATTATCTCCATACCCACTATTTGACGTCGAACCGCGACGACAGCGGCTATTGGCGAGCTTGTCGCGCGAACGGGTCCGCCATCTCGCCGCGGCTCAAGGCGGTGATCGAAACCTGGTTTAGCGGGGGCGACATAGCCCCGGTGCTTCACGAGACGGGGCTGGGTCGTCATTACAAGCTGAACTCATGGCTCTATTTACTGAGCGGGATGGGCATCTACCCTCGCGGGGTTGCGCTGACTCCCGCCAGTAGGGAGCAGCTGGACAAGGTGCCGCCGGCATCGATTCGTGATTTCTTCGAACGCTGCACGCTCAACCACCTGCCGCAGGCGGACGCGCTTGCGCGGTTGCGGGCGGGGTTGCCTGCCGAAGAAGGCGCTGCGGCGACCGATCCGGACCTGGCGCTCGAGCGAATGCTTGGGCTCGATTTTGCGGCAGCGTCGCCTCGGTGAGGACTGGCGCGTCAGCCGCCTTCGACCAGGCTATGGATCACTTGTTGATGCGAACGCGGAATGGCTGAGGTCTCTACATCAACCGCCCGCGCGACATTCTGGAGAAATTGGAGCAGGCCGGGCGCTTCGGCGCGTGGAATGGCAAATTGCGGGTAATCGAGCGCGAATCCCTGACCGATCAGCACCTGAAACCAGCTGTCATGCCCGAACAGCGCATGGTCCGGCAGATCGAACCAGCCGGTCTGTGCGAACGCCTGTAACTTGCGATCGAGCGACGGGGGTCGCTTTGCGTCGCGTCGCTCGGTCCAAAAAGGCTCATCGCGCTGATTGACGACATAATGCGCCGACAGGAAATCGCGAATTTCTTCCGTTTCCGCGCGCCACATCGCGTTGAAGCGGCCGCGATCATCGGTTTTTCCGGCATTGTCGAACAGCATCTGTTCCAGAAGCAGCGCATATTTCGAGATGAGATGGATGCTGGTCGATTCCAGTGGCTCCAAAAACCCGGCGGCCAAGCCTAGCGCAACACAATTTGCTTCCCACGGCTCTGCAAGCCGACCGGTTCGAAAGTCGATGCGTCGCGGCTGATTGATCGGTTCGCCCGCGACTTCGCTCATCAGCAAATCGGTCGCTTCATCATCGCTCATATGGTCAGAGCTGTAGACGCAGCCATTGCCGGTGCGCGATTGCAGCTGAATTTCCCAGCGCCAGCCAGCCCGATGGGCTATCGACCGTGTATAGGGATTGGGCGCCGTGCTCCGCGCGGTCTGGACGGCGATGGCGCGATCACAGGGAAGATAGGCGCGCCAGTCTTCGAACGTGCCCCCCAGCGCCGCACGGCTCAGCACGCCTGTCAGCCCGGAGCAATCGATGAAGAAATCCGCCTCGAACAACTCGCCGTCCCCGGTTCGCAAGGCGGCAATGCCGCGTTCGCCGGTTTCCACAGCGACAATCTTGCTGGAGCGGTGAACGACGCCGTTGCGCAGCGCATTGGCCCGCAACTCGCGCGCCAGCAACGCCGCGTCAAAATGCAGCGCATAGCTCAGTTCGCACAACGGATAGTAGAGATGCTGCGCGGCACCTGCCGGCCGCTCGGCCACGCGGGCGAACCGGCCCTTTCGCGCAGCCGCCACGGCAGGCGTAAACGCATCGAGCGTGCGACTGGAAAAATAGGCGCCGCCTCCCAGCCATGCAGTGAAGAAATCATCCTCGCCCCGCGGCGTGCCGGTGGTGCCAAAACCGTGCATATAGATCTCGCCTGGGCGCGACCAGCCTTCGAACTGAATGCCATATTTAAAGGTAGCCTGCGCCGCTTTCACCACTTCACTGTCGGTCATGCCGACATGGTTCAGCAAATCATAGATTGTCGGGATAGTTGCTTCGCCGACGCCAATCGTCGGAATGTCCGCGGCGTCGACGACGGTCAACGATACGCCGTGCTCCGCCGACCGTTGAGCGAGGACGGCTGCGCAGGCCCAGCCCGCCGTTCCGCCGCCAAGGATGAGGATATTCTTTATATCCGGTGCCATACGGGGCCCTCCCGCCGAGCCGACTGATCGCGCTGTTATCTGTCGACAATCTGTCGGCAATCGAGGCCCTTGTAAAGCATTGCGACCGTATGGGCGAGCGGCAGCTGCGAAGCGGTGGATCGTGCCGCCGCGATCTTACTTCCGCCCGGTCGGCGACTTGCGGCGATAATAGCGGACATAATCGACCTTCATGCTGGTCCCGTCGATCTTGGCGGTCACGGGCCCCGCAATTTCCTGGTTGAGAATGGCCATGCTGAGCAGGATGTTCATCGCGCTGAAGCAAACATCATTGCGCTCGGTGTGATAGAGTTTCCCGTCGAGATACCATTTGAAATAATCTTCCGACCATTCGAAGCCGTAGGTGTGGTATTCGGCGGCGTGGTCCGCGATCGTCGCGGCATCGAACCGGTCGAGTTCGGCCCATTTGCCGTCATCCCAATATTCAAGCGTATAGTCCGTCATCAGATTCCGGTAGGTGCCATTGCCGGCCGGCCAGCCATTCATGATCTGAACCGCGCCGACGATTTGCGCCTCGTCCCACTCGATCTCGAGCCATTTAGGACCGTGCTTGGATGAAACCCAGCGCGTCTCCAGGCGACCGTCGGCAGCGAAGGCCTCTCTGGACGGCAGCTGATAGAAGGTGCCGACCGTCGTTAGCCGGGCACCTGGCATGCGGGCGAGATTCAGCACGGCCTCATCGTGCCGTGCGTCCGCGGCAGGATAGCGCGCTGAGGGGGCCAGCACCCGGAACTCCTCGATATGGATCGACGCAGGATTGTCGGAGCGCAACCGGATCTTGCGGGTGGTTACGGGAGCCTTGAGCACGACCGAGTGCCCCCGCTTGCCCTGCAGCGTGTGGTGAAGCTGGCTATCCAGATGCTGCTCGCGGCCATCGGGCGCGCGCCAGGTGTCGGTCCAGTTGTGAATATTGGTGTTCATCACATTGGGGTAGTGCCCCTCGTTGATGTCGATCTCACAAGCCTTCTGACCGGGCGGCGGCTTTAGCTTGGGCCAGAGCCAGAATGAATTGTTGGTGCCATAGGCGCCGGCATATTTATACCGCGCCTCGTAATAGCCGTACCCGAACGTCCGCTTCGTCCAGATGCTTGCCGAGGACCAGACATGCGGGTCAGACGCCGATTTGTGGTTCTGCAGTTCGAGCACGCCGTTTTTCACTACCGCGTTCTTGCGCCAACGGCGGCCCTTCACCCATTCGCTTTCGAATTCGCCCTGCCGCGAGATCCATGACTGGTCGAGCTGCGCATCAGGATAGTCGAACTCGTCCGCCCAGGCGAGTTTCCATTCGGACATGTCGAGCGGTTCATCCCGGTACGTCATTGGATTATTGCGCATAGCAGCATAGGCGGTCACCGCCTGATCGGCGTTCTTCCGACTTTCGGCTGTATGCGGGGTGACCGGAGTCGCCCACCCGGCAGTCAGCATGAGTGCGAGCTTGGTCGCAGCAACCTTCGAAATGATCCGTAAACTCGAAGCCATCGTGCATCCCTCCCGAATGGGAGGCTTATAGCTACGAACGTGTCGCGATTGTCGAGTGTTGACATGTTCCGGCGGTGCAAACAGAGTGGTTGGGGGAGAGCTACATGATCGGTCTGGTGTTCGCCCGTAGCTGCTTGCGTGTGCTGGTCGGCTTTGGGCTTTGCAGTTCGCTTCCGGCCTTGGCGGGGGACGGGGATGCGACCAAGCTGCGGAAGCCGAACATCGTCTTGCTGTTTGCGGATGATGCAGGATATCGTGACTTCGGGTTCCAGGGCAGTCGCACGATGCGCACGCCGCATCTCGATCGGTTGGCGCGCGAGGGCACGCGCTTTTCCCAAGCCTATGTCACCGACCCTACCTGTGGACCGTCCCGGGCGGGCCTGTTGACAGGCCGCTATCAGCAGCGTTTCGGCTTTGAGGAGAATAATGTCCCCGGCTATATGAGTGCTAACAGCAAGCTGGACGGGGCGGAAATGGGACTGCCTCTTGCCGAGCGTACGATTGCAGACCATCTGCGCGCGCGCGGTTATCGCACTGGTCTGTTGGGCAAATGGCATCAGGGGGACGCGGACCGCTACCATCCCTTGCGACGTGGCTTTGATGAATTCTACGGCTTTCGCGGAGGATCCCGCAGCTACTGGCCTTATTCCGATCCCCTTCAGCCACCGCCTCAGAACAAAATGGAGCGAGGCTTCGGCAACTATCGCGAGCATGAAGGGTATCTCACTGATGCTCTGGCGATGGAAGCGGTGTCGTTCATCCGGCGCAATCGTGAGCGACCGTTCTTTTTGTTCGTGTCGTTCAACGCCGTGCACACCCCGATGGAGGCGTTACCCGAAGACCTCGCAGCCTTTCGGACCCTTTCTGGCGTCCGCAGGCTCGCGGCCGCACAGATGCTCGCGCTCGATCGGGCAAGCGGCGCAATCTTGACGGAGTTGATGGCAAGCGGTCTCGAGGGGGAAACGCTGGTCGTGTTCGCAAACGACAATGGCGGGGAAGTGCCCCATAACGGCTCGGTCAACTATCCGCTGGCCGGCACCAAGGCTACCTTTTTGGAAGGCGGGCTGCGGATCCCGATGCTGATGCGATGGCCCGGTCGCGTGGCGACGGGTCGGGTATATCATCAGCCCGTCAGCCTGCTCGATCTCCTGCCCACCTTCCTTGACGCCGCAGGCGGCGATCCATCTGCCATTCCCGGTCTCGATGGGACATCGCTGCTTCCTTATCTCACCGGCAACAAGGCGGGACGGCCGCATCGGACATTGTTCTGGAAGCGAGGCGCGCGCGCCGCAATCCGTGACGATGACTGGAAGCTGCTGCGGCATTCGGATCGTCCGGCCGAGTTGTTCGATCTGCGCCGCGATGTCGGTGAGCAGCGGGACCTTGCCAGCCGACGACCGGACATCCTGAGGATGCTGTTCCGGAAGCTATTTGCCTGGGAAACGAAGCTGGAGCGACCGCTCTGGATGTTGCGCGGCGAATATGACCGATCCGATATCGAGTGGATGGACCATTATCGCACGCCTTCGGAGACCTGGCGTGGGCTTGATTCCATGCAAACAACAGATGCTCGCGCGGACTGACGCGTTCTTTCGTTTGCCAGTGAGTGGCGCATGGACGGCCTAAGCTGCAAGCAACGGGGTAGAGCAGCCGGACCGAGCCGAGATCTGTGCCTCTGATTTAGGCTTCATCGCGGTGCCTTCCGGGCCACATTCGGTCATGCCGAACTTTTGAATTCAGAAGGAGTGTCTCAATGAACAGCGTTATACCGCGCCGGCGATGCCTGGCGATGACGGCGGGCGGGCTTGTTGCCGGACTGATTGGAGGCTCGCGGGCAGTGGAGGCTGAGCCTCAAAACAGGATTGAGCGTCTCGATAGCCGCCTCGACGCCGTCCTTGGAACCTCACCGACCTGTGAAGTGATCGGTCGCGGATTCGAATGGGCCGAGGGACCGACCTGGGACCAGAAGCGCCGTCGTCTCTATTTTTCCGACATTCCGCCCAACAAGATGATGTCGTGGAAATCAGGCTCCGGCATATCGGTCTGGCGATCACCCGCAGGGGCCGGGGGTGCCGGCCCAGGTGCAAACCCGGGAACCAATGGCCTGCTCTATCTGCCCGGTGAAGATGCCCTGCTGGTGTGCGACCAGGATACGCGTTCGATCCTCAAATATGCGCTGGGACGGCCCGCGGCACCGGATGTGGTTGTGCGTGGCGCCGCCGGGGCGGCGTTCAACAGCCCCAATGATCTCGCCATGGCAAGCGATGGGCGGCTGTTTTTCACCGATCCGCCGTTCGGCCTCGATGGAGGACTGAAGTCGATTGCGCGTATGCGCTCGGTAAACGGCGTTTATTGTCGCGCCCCCTCGGGACAGATCGCTCTAATTGACGGTACGCTGGTGGCTCCCAACGGCATCGGCCTGTCGCCGGGCGACCAGCACCTTTACGTTTCCGTATCCGACGCAGCCAGTCCGTGGATCGTGCGCTATGCGCGAGCGGGATCGGGGTGGCTGCGCGACCAGAGCACCTGGTTTGACATGTCCCGCTTTTTGGCAGGCAATACACCGGGCGCCCCGGACGGCATGGCGATAGCTTCCAACGGGGTCGTCTTTGCAACAGCGCCGGGGGGCGTCGCGATCCTGACACCCGAGGCACAATTGCTGGGGATGATCCGTACCGGACGGGCGACCGGAAATTGCTGCTTCGGCGACGGCGGATCAACGCTGTTCATCACATCGGACGACATCCTGCTGCGCATGCGAACCAAAGTGAGCGGACTAGGGTTTCGGACATTGTAGACAGTTGACGAACGACGGCGAGTCGATCATGCAAGGGTCAGGCGATCCAACAATGATAATCTGGAGAGAGTAATGCTGGGGATAGGTCGGCTCAGCCGCGCTGCTGCGCTATTGGTTTCGTCTGCATTCGTGGCGGCTGCTTCGGCTGCACCATCCGAGCGCCTGGTGGAAGGCTTCGAGGGCCGGACCGGTCCGATCAGGACCAGCAATGCCTCTGCAGAAATCGTTGTCGCGGCCGGGGCGACCCAGGGGCGCAAGGGGCTGCGCTTGCGGTTCGAGCCGCGCGACGAAGACATGGTCACGGTTCCCCTTTCGATCCCTGCGGAGGTGAACGCGATGGGCGATACCAACCTGGCGCTCGACGTGACCAACCCAAGCGGCGTGTCGATCCATCTGTTCGTGACGCTGATCACCGATGACGGCACGCGCCAGCGCGCCAGCGGCGTAATTGGCGCTGGCAAGACCGAAACGCTTTACACCGTGCTGACGGGATATGAGGCCAAGGTGGAAACTGGCCTTCGTGAGATCCCCCCTTCTTGGAAGACGCCCGACCAAAAGCTGATCGGCGGTCACAGCGGTGGCCCACTCGAGCCATCGAAGATCCGGCAGATCGAGTTCAGCACCCAGGCCAACCCGGTTGCGCGCGAGATCGTCGTCGACAACATTCGAGTGCGTGCCAATCCGCCGGCCGACGCCTTCTTCCTTGCAGATATCGTCGACCGCTTCGGTCAAGCCGCGAAGAAACAGTATCCGGTCAAGATTTCAAGCGAAGCCGAGCTTCGCGCCAAGGCGCAGCAGGAAATGGCGGTGCTGGCGGCCTCAAAAGGGGCTCCAGGCCGGTCCAGATGGGGCGGGTGGGCCGATGGGCCGAAGCGCAAGGGCACGGGGTTCTTCCGAGCGGAGAAAGTCGACGGAAAATGGTGGATGATCGATCCGGACGGCCACCTGTTCTTTTCGAACGGCTTGGCCAATATCCGTATGGCGAACATGGGGACGATCACGGGGTATGATTTCAACGATCCCGAAGTGCGGTTCATCGATCCCGAGGAGCTCACACCCGACGATTCGGTTGACATCGTTCCGGTCGACAAGAAATACCGCGCCAGCCGGTTTCTCGCCTCTCCGCTCAGGCGGCAGATGTTCGAATGGCTGCCGACCTATGACGACCCGCTCGGCAGCCATTATGGCTATGCCCGCGAGACGAAGCGCGGCGCTGTCCAACACGGCGAGATCTTCAGCTTCTACAAGGCCAATCTCGAGCGTCGCTACGGCAAGGATTACATGGCGACCTGGCGCAAGGTGACGATTGACCGGATGCGCGATTGGGGCATGACCTCATTTGGCAATTGGGTGGATCCCAGCTTCTACCAGAATGGTCGCATCCCCTATTTCGCCAATGGCTGGATCATCGGAAACTTCAAGACGCTGTCGTCGGGCGACGACGTATGGTCGCCGCTGCCGGACGTTTATGATCCAAACTTTGTGCGCCGCGCGCGACTGACCATCCAGCAGATCGCACGCGAAGTTCAGAATTCGCCTTGGTGCGTCGGCGTGTTCGTGGACAATGAAAAGAGCTGGGGCCGCGGCGACACGACAGCGACGCGATATGGCGTGGTACTGGACGCGCTGAGTAAGAAAATCTCCGAGAGCCCGGCCAAGGCACGCTTCACGCAGATGCTGCGTGACCAGTACAAGACGGTTGCGGCGCTCAACGCTGTGTGGGGCACGAAGTTCGCCAGCTGGGAAGCGTTCGGCGCGGGCGCCGTTCCGGTACAGCTGGAAGCGGCGCGACCGGATCTGTCGCGGATGATGCGCGATTATGGCGAGAGATATTTCAGCACCGTCCAAAGCGAGCTCAAGCGTGTCATGCCCAACCACATGTATATGGGCGTACGCATGGCGCAGTGGGGCATGCCCGAAGAGATTATCGAGGCGTCGCTAAAGCATTCGGACGTACTGAGCTTCAATAACTACAAGGAAGTCATGCATCCTGACAAATGGGATTTCCTGAACGCCTATGACAAGCCGGTCATCATCGGTGAGTTCCATATCGGCGCTACATCGGACACCCCCTTTTATCATCCCGGGCTGATCGCTGCGTCGGACCAGAAGGATCGCGCGCGGATCTATGAGCAGTATATCAACAGCGTCATCGATCATCCGATGATGGTCGGCGCGCACTGGTTCCAGTATATTGACGACGATGTGACCGGCCGCTCCTATGATGGCGAGAACTATAATGTCGGCTGGGTCACGACCACCGATATTCCCTATCCGGAGATGGCAGAATCCGCCCGGCGCGTGAATTACGGCCTGTATCAGCGTCGATTCGAGAAAAAATGAGCAGGCGCCGGCCCGGACTCGGGGCCGCGGCCAGGCTGTCGATCTACGCGCGCGAGCGGCGCAGTTGCAGGGGCTAAAAATGAAGATAACCGACATCTCGGCGTTTCCCTTGTGGGCGGATCACCGCAACATCTGCCTTGTCAAAGTTGAGACCGATGAGGGGATTGCCGGATGGGGCGAGTCCGGGCTGTCGGGGCGCGAGCTCGCGGTCACAGCGATGGTCGAGCACCTGAAGCAATTTTTGGTTGGTCAGGACGCGCGCAGGATTGGCGCGCTGTGGCAGGAAATGTATCGCGGCGCTTACTTTGAGGGCGGACGCACGATCACTGCGGCGATCTCCGCGATCGACATTGCGCTTTGGGATATCGCCGGGAAGGCGCTGGGCGTGCCGGTACATCAATTGCTCGGCGGAGCACAACGCGACCATATTCCATGTTTCATCACCACGACCGAAGCGCATGGCGAAGCGATGATCGCCGACATGGTGCGGCTCAAGGACATGGGGTGGGACTGCATTCGCGCGACCACCGGTGAGTCTGTCGCTGGCCCGCACGTTTATGATCCGCGCAAGGCGATCGCCATTGCCGCCGACGCGCTGATCGAAGCGCGTGCCGCTTTAGGAAGCGATGTTGCGCTGGGTATCGACTTCCACCATCGCCTGCAACCGGCCGAAGCGGCGTCCTTCTGCCAGCGCATGCCGAGCGGTACGCTTGATTTCCTCGAGGAACCGATCCGCCAGCAATGCCCGGCGGCCTATACCCAGCTGCGCAGCATGACCGACATGCCCTTTGCGATCGGCGAGGAGTTCGCGTCGAAATGGGATTTCCTCCCCTATATCGAAAGCGGCCTCACCAATTTCGCGCGGATCGACATCTGCAATGTCGGGGGCTTTACCGAGGCGATGAAAATCGCGGCGATGGCGGAAGCGCACTATATCGACATCATGCCTCATGACCCGCTCGGGCCGATATGCACGATGGCGACGATCCATATGTCGGCGGCGGTGCCGAACCTGTCCTGGCAGGAGGTCGATCCCTATGGGCGAAGCACGGCCGATTATGACCGCCTGTTCCCGAATCGGCCGCAGTTGGACAGGAACCGCTTTGCCATTCCGACCGCGCCCGGCCTGGGCCTTGAAGTCGATGAAGCAGCGGTGCGCGCCGGCAGCTTCGCATTCTGGGAATGTCCGCGGCGGTATAAGCCGGACGGTTCCTACACCAACTGGTAAGGACGATGCCGCGCCGTCGCTTCACCATTCTGGTCGCATTGTTCGTGACGGTCGTGATCAACTATCTCGACCGGACCAACATCTCGATCGCGGCGATCGACCTGGCGCGCGACCTGTCGCTGACGAAGATCGAGATGGGGATCGTCTTTTCAGCCTTTGCCTGGACCTACTCGCTGTTCCAGATTCCCGGCGGGCTGTTGGCGGACCGCGTTCGGCCGCGCCTGCTGTACCCCCTTTTGCTGACGCTGTGGTCAATCGCGACGATCGTTCAGGGGATGGCTGGCACCATGATCATGCTGGTTGTGTGCCGCGTCCTGGTCGGCGTGTTCGAGGCGCCTTCCTATCCGATCAACAATCGCGTGGTGACCAGTTGGTTTCCCGAACGCGAACGGGCGGGAGCGATCGCATTCTACACGTCCGGCCAATATCTCGGCCTCGCATTTCTCGCGCCGCTGCTCGTGGCGTTTCAGGCGGAGTTCGGCTGGCGAGCCCTATTCTATGCCTGTGGCGCGGTCGGCATCGTGTGGGCATGGATCTGGCACATTCTGTATCGCGATCCAGACCAGGATGCGCGGCTGACCGAACCGGAGCGGAGGGCAATGGCAGCGGGCGGCGCGCTGATCGACTGGGCCGACCGGCATGACGGTGGGGCCGCTGCAAAGGCGGCGAAGGCGCCGGCGCTCAGCGGACTGTCGGTGGCATTGTCGAGCCGGAAGCTGTGGGGCGTATATCTGGGGCAGTTCTGCATCGGTACCGTCTCGATCTTTTTCCTGACCTGGTTTCCGACCTATCTCGTCGAGAGCCGCGGCATCGAGTTCGCTAAGGTGGGCTTCATCGCCTCCGCCCCGTTCCTGGCGGCGTTCTGCGGCATCCTGCTTTCCGGCACGCTGTCCGACTGGATGGTGCGACGCGGAGTCGACCAGGGGCTGGCACGCAAGGCACCGGTCCTGATCGGCATCGCCCTTTCGACCAGCATGGTGAGTGCGATTTATGCCGAAACCGACCTCCAGGTCATGGTCATCATGTCGCTGGCGTTTTTCGGCAATGGGCTGGCGTCGATTACCTGGATTTTCATCTCGCTGCTGGCGCCACGCAACCATATCGGGCTCGTAGGCGGCGTGTTCAACTTCATCGGTGGCCTATCCGCCGTGGTGACGCCGCTGGTGATCGGCCTGCTGATCGAGGGCAGTAATTTCACCCCTGCGCTGATCTATATGTGCGTTGTGACGCTGATCGGGATCTTCGCCTACACGGTGCTGGTGGGGAAGATCGAACGGGTGCCCGCGCCATCCTGCAACTGACGGGGCGGGGCGGCGCCTCCCAGTCACGGGCTATTCGCCGATGACGCCGACATTCCAGCCGCTTCCCCAACCGGCGGCCCAGAGCAGTCGCCGGTCATGCGCATCGGGCTTTGCGTCGATAATCTTTTCATGGCTGTTTAGACCGTTGTTGATCTTTGCCCATCTATTTCCACCATCGCGGGACAGGAAGAGTCCGGGGTTGCGGAAGGTGACCTCCGGCTTCATCTCGCGATACACTGTAACAAGCAGAAGGTCAGGGTCGAGTGGCGAAGATTCGACCTGGGTCACCAACGGCGCGGAGAAGATGCGGTGCCAGGTCTTGCCACGATCGCGGCTGCGCCATGCACCGCCCTCAGAAAGCGAACCGTCATAGGGAGACCCAGTTGCGATGTAGAACGCGCGGGTCCTTCGATCGATAAACACGCTGTTGACGCTGCGAATTTCCGGCGGAAGCACCATGCGCCGCCAGTTCGACCCGCGGTCGGTCGAGACATAGAGGCCCCCTTCGACATCATTTGCCGCCGCATAGAGTATTGCCGGGTCATCGGGGTCCATTGCCAGGCGACGCAAGCTGACGGACGCCGGCAGCCCGGCATTGCTCACGGCCCAGCTCCGCCCCGCGTCGCGTGACC
Source organism: Sphingomonas sp. (assembly GCF_965227385.1). Classification (GTDB taxonomy): domain Bacteria; phylum Pseudomonadota; class Alphaproteobacteria; order Sphingomonadales; family Sphingomonadaceae; genus Sphingomonas. The sequence goes on along the minus strand of NZ_OZ245750.1, from coordinate 3,187,646 downwards.
GCATGAACCCATAACCGCCGACCGATGGTGCGCGAATGTTCGACCGGTAAATTTCGGTGAACGCGTTGCGCGTGACCAGCACGTACATGTTGTTCGGATCGACCGGATCAATCGTCAGCGAATTCTGTTCGGGCAGCATGCCGGGCGGGCCCTTGCCGAAATCGGCCTGCTGGCCTGGTTCGTCCCGCCCAGCTTCCAGCAAGGTGCCGATGTTCGTCCAGCTCTTGCCGCCGTCGACGGACCGGCGAACCTTGCCCGCATGCGCCTGGCGCCACGACAATGCATAGATGATGTGCGGATCACGCGGATGCACTGCCATCGTGGCGATGGAAACCATCCCGCCATGATGCACCTGCCCCTCGATCTGCTGGACCAGGACGGTGGCCGGATCGATCGGAGCGGTGTGCGGGACAGTCTGCCAGATGCCATGCTCGCCGCTTGCCATCAGGCGCCGCCCGGGAATGCCGGTGTCGACAATGATCAGCCGACCCGGCAGGTCGCTATTGCCGCGGCCGATCCAGCGGCTTCGTTCGCCGTCAATCTCGATATCGTCGATCTGGTGCCAGCTTTCCCCCCTGTCGGTGGACTTGTGCGTTTGCTGGTCGATGCTGACATAGACCGTGCCATCCGGCCCGACTTCCAACAGGCGGTTTCCTGACAGCTCAGCCTGTCGGGCGAGTTCATGGCGCAGGTGCGCAAACTCGACATTGGCCGAACTCGGATTGCCACGGCCGCGCCAATAGTCGGCGTCCTTGCCGCTGCCCCAGTAATCGCCATAGCGCACGACCACCTGCCAGTGTTTCCCCCCGTCAAGGGTGCGCCACAACTCGCCCGGGCCGAATGTTCGATCGTGCTTCTTGTTGAGTGCGACATAGATCTCGTCCGGATTGCGCGGGTTCACGGCGATCCTGTTGAAGACCGGCAGCGTCGATTGCGGCAGCTCGGGAAACGACTTATGTGCATCCGCCTGTGAAATGCCGAGCCAATGGCTGATCGTGCGGTAATAGCGCTCCACTTCGATCGGATAATCGATTCGCGCGAGGTCGAAAGGCAGGTTGCCGCTGATATCGTGCCAGCTGCGCCCGAAATCGTCGCTGACGAAAATGCCCCCCACTGCGTGAACCGTCCGATCCTTGGGAACATAGGCGGTCTGTTCGACCAGGAACAGGCGGGTGCGGCCTTGCGACGGGTTGTGATGAATTGCGAGGTCGCGCGGCAAGTTGGCTGGCAGGCCCGCGCCCCCTGGGCGCCACCTCAATCCGCCATCGTCGCTTAGGAATAATCCCTTGTTCGACGCCATGGCCAGCCGCTGCGGCGCCTGTGGATTGACGATGATCCGCCCGACATCCAGGTCAGCGGGCAATCCGGCAGTGATCCTTTGCCAGCTCCTTCCGCCGTCAACGCTTTTTAGGATGTAGCCATAGTCGACATACCGTTCCGGTTTGCCACCCGGCCGGGCCACAGACCGGTGATTGTTCTTGACGTCCCAGAAGTTGCCGGGCCCGATGTACCAGACGCGGTCGTCGGTCGGATCGACGGTCAGTTCCGACAGCCGCGTCCCCAGCTGTTCGTCATACCACCCCTTTGTAAAAGCGGCAGGGTCGTAAGGATTGACGCCGAACGACTTCCAGCTGCGTGTCAGTTTCGTGAGCTTCTTCCAGGTGCGGCCCCGATCGGTCGTGCGGTAGAGCCAGCCGTTCCAATCGATCGCATGGCCCAGGTCCGCTCGCTGGCGCGAGAATTCGACATCGACGACGCGCTTCATTTCGTCGCCGGTGCCGTCAGCGTCCTTGAGGCTGTGCCACCGCTTGCCACCGTCCCAGCTGCCATAGCTGACATGCATGTCCGGGCCGATGAAGATGGCTTTCGGATCGGTAGGATGCGGCCAGAGTTCCTCATTATAGCCCGCCAAGCCCGGCCCCACGGGATGCCAGACTACGCGCGGATCGGAGGCGATCCGTTCACTGCGCAGCTGCTCGAAATAGCGGGCATCGGATGGCTCGGCGTGCGCCGATCGTGGCGCCATCGTCGCGGTCTGGGCGCAGCCTGCTGTAGCAAGCGATATCGCGAGCGCACTCGCAACGGTCCGGGTTGAGAGGAGGGGGCGGGGTGAAGTTCGCGGCATCACATTGCCAACCTCTGCGCGTCGCAGCAATCGCCTGGGCAGGCGCTCGCGGGTGAGCAACGGGCCGGATCGATCCAGGGGCCAAGGTGCGGATCAGAGCGTGTTCCAAGGGCGGCGGAGCATTCAACGTGAACGGCACGGGACAATATCGCCAGTGCAGCGATCATATTGCCAGCCGCATCGAACATGCTCCAGCGCGACCAGTGCATCGTCCTCTTCCCCGTTTCAAACGTCAATGAGCTGATTTGGCATCGAGCACCGTGTGTCGATGATCGTGGGCGATCGGCCCTGTAAAGTAGCAGAATGTCGACACTTGACAATCTATATCGTGCCTGAGCTTATTCCGGCGCTTGGCATGCGGACCCGCGCTGCGACAGGAGAGATCATATGGGAGGTTTGGGGCGGCTCGCCGGCGTTTGGCTTGGGGCGTTGATTGTCTCATTTTCCGGCGTCGCGGCCCGGGCGCAGACCCTGCCGCAGTCGCAGCCCGACATATTGTGGATTGTGACCGATGATCAGCGCCCTGATTCGGTGGCAGCTTTCAACCGTGCGATGACGGGACGCGCCGAGAGCAGGCTGGGTCCGGTCGAATCGCCCAATCTGGATCGGCTGGCCCGTCAAGGCGTGCTGTTCGTGAACGCGTTCAATCAAGCGCCGACCTGTGGGCCCTCGCGCACTTCGATGCTCACTGGCCGTTATCCCTTCCGCAACGGCAAATATGGCTGGGAGAATACGCATCAGACCGCCGATTTCGTGCGGCCGGCCTTCTCGCAGGCTGTGCGGCGCGCCGGATATGGCACGGCCGTCATCGGCAAGCGGCACTATTCTATTGCGCCCAAGGACAAGTCGGAGCCGATCTATGACCTCGAACTCGACTTCGCGCGCGACATGCAGCGCAATGGCATTGGCGACTTCACTTCGGAGGGCAGCTACGGTCTGGCCGATTCGGTGCTACTGCGGCGCGCTGGAACTGAGACGGTATTCTATCCCGACGGACGGACGAAAACCTATCAGATCTCTTGGGCCGACCGCGAACTGAGCGCCGCAGAGGAGGCGACCAAGGCTGCGGTGGAGAAGGAGTTCGACATCCTTCGCGCCCGCACCCAGATCCATACTTCCCTGATTTTGGGCGGCGTCAATCCAATGCCGGCCGGCCGTACGATCGACGGCAGGATCTTGGAGGAGTTTCAGAATTATCTCGCCAACGCCAACCGCGACTACAAGTCGACTTGGGGTGCGACGCTGCAGGGCGCGGACCGTACGAAGCCGCTGTTCGTCAATCTGGGTTTCCATTTCCCGCATACGCCGGTTCTTCCGCCCAAGAGCTTCAGGGACCGGTTCAAGAGCAAACATTATCGCCTACCCGAATTCGATACGGACGAGCTCTCTGCGCTGCCTCCCCAGCTCGTCGAGACCTATAATGAAGCGAAGTCTGACAGACTGACCGACAGCGAAAAGCTGCAGGCGGTACGAGACTATTATGCGTTCACCGCCTATGGCGATACGCTGATCGGCAAGGCAGTCGACTCGTTCGTCGAATATTCGAAGTCCAATGGACGCGAGTATATGGTTGTCATCACCATTGGCGATCATGGCTGGCAACTTGGCGAGCAGGGGATCATGGGGAAATTCGGTCCATGGGACCAATCCATCCATGGCGCGGCGATCGTCATTTCCTCCAACAAAACAGCGTTCCCCGCCGGCAAGGTGTTCCGGGAATTCGTCGAGTATGTCGACTTCGCGCCGACAATCATGGCGGCGGCAGGCGTTGATGTCGGAAAGCCTGAATTCGCCTATCTCGACGGGTTTGACCTTGCCCGTGCGCTCGTCGATCCAAAGCTCAAGCGCGACTATATCCTAGGCGAAATGAACCTGGTGAACGGTCACCGGGCGTATATGCGGACGAAGGATTTCGCCTTCTCGATGCGCACCCGGGATTTCCGAACGGAAGGGAGGAGTCCTAACCTCAATCGGGATGTCACCTGGGCGTTGGATGTGGCGCCAAAGAAGGCGGATCTGGCGCTGTACGATCTGCGCGTCGATCCGGGTGAGCGGCGTAACCTTGCCACGACGTTGGACTATGACGATCTGGCGCAATGGTTCCGCGAGAAGCTCGGCAACATCGTGCTAGGCGATGGGCGAGTGGAAGCAGACTGGGGCCGCGAGAACGCCTATAACCTCAGCAACTTCGCTGGGGGTGCAGATGACAAGCGAATTGCTATTCCGCCAGCGCTGCTTCCCAACCCGCCGCGCGTCACGCGGCCCGGGCCCAACCGCTGACGGTGGGCCGACCTGCCAATGTGGTGGACGAGGCTATGGCAGGCGTTCGGGCGTCGACAGCGTCGGCGTGCAAGGCCCGCGCTAGGAACCGGAGACTTGCGGGCGGCATGTCGCGCAGCGCTTGGCCTTGGCGTTCTGCTGACTGATCCATGCTCCTGTCGTCACCTCCGTCCGCTCGGCGGCCGGTCAAGGGAGTTGCGGCTCACGGCCGTTTCAGAATTCATCATAGCCACCGACACACCGCAGCCCGATAGAAAGTAGACTGTTGACAATCGACCGTCGCAAGGTAACGGTAGCAGGGTAGATATAACCGAAGGGGAGGTTTCATGCGGAACTTGCATGTACGATTGCTGGCGTCAGTCGGATTGTCGCTGGCCGTAACCATGCCGATTCACGCCGCGCGTGCGCAGACCGCAGGCGAAGGGCAGGCTGATACGGATGTTGTTGAGCCGGAGATTGTCGTCACCGGGTTCCGTCAGTCGCTGGCCCGTGCCGCCGAGATCAAGCGTCAGGCGATCGGTGTGGTGGACGCGATCACGGCGGAAGACATTGGAAAGTTTCCCGACGCGAACCTTGCCGAGTCGCTTCAGCGCATCTCGGGCGTATCGATCGACCGATCGAACAACGAAGGTAACCAGGTAACCGTTCGTGGTTTTGGGCCAAGCTTCAACCTGGTCACGCTGAATGGCCGTCAGATGCCGAACTCCTCTTCGCTTCAGGCTGAAGGCGTCTCGCGGAGCTTCAATTTTCGTGAGCTTGGCTCCGAAGGTGTAGCGGCGGTTGAGGTGTACAAGACGGGGCAGGCCGACATCTATTCCGGAGGCCTTGGCGCCACCATTAACGTTCGCACCCCGCGTCCGTTCGACCAGCCAGGCTTTCGCGCTGCCGTGAGCGCCAAGGCGGTCTACGACACGAGCGTCGAAAAGGATTCGAAAGTTACGCCCGAACTCTCGGGTCTGGTGAGTGGAACCTTCCTCGACAACCGCGTCGGCGTCCTCCTTGTTGGTTCCTATTCGGAGCGCAACTCGCACAAGGACCGGATCGGCACCTCGGGCGGCTGGCGCCGCAACCGCACCGGGGGGCGCGCGGTCCAGATCGATACGAGCGCGATCGACACGAGCGTCAACCCGACGAAGTCCTGGTGGGCCCCTTTCACGATTGATCAGGATCTGTGGGATACGCAGCGCCAGCGCTTCAATGCGCAGGCGACGCTGCAGGCCGAGCCGGTCGATGGGCTCACCCTGACTGCCGACTATACCATGTCGCGGTTCAAGGAAACGACCCAGATGAATCGGATGAGCTATTGGTTCGACGCGCCAGATCGTGGTGTCGCGGACAAGAATGGCACGCTGGTCGATATCACTACGTTCAATGACACGCTGAACTATTGGGCGTGGGATTTCTACCACAAGGGTGAAAATGACTCGCTCGGAGTCAATCTGAAATGGGAAGTCAGCGATAGCCTGACCTTTGAACTCGATGCGCATGATTCGACGTCGAAGTCGAACCCGGATGGCCAGACGTCCGAAAGCATCGTCGACCTCTTCAACACGGGTAGCCTCGTCACATTGAACGGCAAGTTCACCGACGGACTTCCGGCGGCGAGCTTTGATGCTTCGCGCTTGCCGGGGGGAGATCCCTACAACAAGGCAAACATCGGATCCGATCTGTATCAGAAGCGCGGATACTCGATGGACAACAACATCAAGCAGCTGCGCGGCTCGGCCGAGTGGAGGGCTAACGACAATATCACCATCAAGGTCGGATCAGATTATACGAAATACTCCGTCGATACGGCGTCAAATGCGACGTTCTTGCTGGTCAACGTGCCCATTACCAATCTCGACCTGCAGTTCGTAGACTCGGTCAACCCTGACGTCTTCCCGAAGATTCCGATCTATCGAGTTGAGGATTTTCTCGACATTGTTCGTGCCCAGAATCTTTTCACCATCACGCCGCCGCAATTCAACGGCGTGCAGGAGGAAACCTATGGCGGCTATTTCACGCTGACGATGAAGGGTGAGCTTGGCGGCCGGCCGATCCGCGCCAATGCGGGACTTCGCTATGAAAAGACCAATGTCGAAGGCTCTTCAGTTCGCGAGGGTTTGGTCGGCTTCCGCTACTTCAACGCGCAGGGGCTGCAGCCCGTCTTTGATGGCACGGTGGCGGCGCAGACGCTTACCTCTGACTATGAGCAATGGCTGCCGAACTTCGCGGTCAGTTACGAGCCGTTCGACAAATTCCTGATGCGAGGCGCGTTCAGCAAGACCATCGCCCGCAGTTCAATTTCAGCGATGTTCCCCGGTACCACCATTTCAGGGCGTCCGGGGGGTCCGTTCAATGCGAGCCAGGGCAATCCCGGTCTGCTACCCTATGCGTCGGACAATCTGGATTTCTCGCTGGAATGGTATTATCGCCCGGGCAGCTATGTGTCGGTCGGCGCCTTCCAGAAGTGGGTGTCCAACTTCATCGGCGCGGTTCGGCTTACGGGGCCGATCAGTAACGCGGCTGGCAATCCCATCACCGACCCAAGCGTGAATCCACGGCCCGGATGCCCCGAGAACGGGTCCGCGCCGAACCCGGCCTGTGTCTCGCAGCCTGGCGATCCGGTCGTCACCTTCGACATTTCCTCGACCGGCAACCTGCGCGATGCATCGGTGCGTGGTCTCGAAGCGGCCGTGCAGCATGTGTTCGGCGATACCGGCTTCGGCGTGATCCTGAACGGGACGCTGGTCGATGGAAACATCTCATACGATGTCTATGACGTCTCGGGCAGCACCTTCGCGCTGACCGGCCTCAGCAACTCGGCCAATGCCGTCGTCTTCTATGAAAAGAACGGGCTTCAGGCGCGCGTGTCCTACAATTGGCGCGACAAGTTCTTGCTCGGATTTGCCGGAGCGGGCGAGCCGGTATTCACCGAAGCCTATGGCCAGTTCGATGTCAGCGCGAGCTACGACGTCACGGACAATCTGACGGTGTTCGCCGAGGGCCTCAACATCACCAACGAATCGACCCGACGCCATGGCCGCTTCAAGGAGCAGCTGATCGATTACGAAACCTATGGTGCTCGCTACTCGCTGGGCGTGCGCGCGAAGTTCTGACGAAGTCGCGTCAGATATTTCGAGGGGGCGGGGTGGCGAAGGCCATTTCCGCCCCCTTCTTGCGCTGCGCCAGCGCCGTGTTCGTCGAGTGGCCGGCGCTCTACGCCGGTGTGGATGGAGCGAGAATAATGCGTCACGCGCCAGGACGATGGAAGGCGCGTTGGTTGTGGGGCGCAGCCAGCGCCGCCGCGATGGTGTTGCCGGCAACCGCCACGCCCAAGCTGAGCGGGGAGCGACAGGTCTGGCGGACCGTAACGCTGGACTTCAAGGGCCCAAGATCGGCAGAAACGGCGACGCCGAACCCGTTTACAGACTATCGACTTGATGTCGAATTCAGCAATGGCAGCCGGCGCTATCGCGTGCCCGGCTATTTCGCAGCCTGCGGCAAGGCGGCCCTGACATCTTGCGAGAGTGGGGACGTGTGGCGGGTGCACTTTACCCCCGACGTTTCGGGCGACTGGCGCTACAAGATTGTGTTTCGCCGTGGCGCCAACATCATCCTGGGCGGGGCAGGAGATTCCATAGGTACGTTGGATGGCGAAAGCGGCACGATCGCCATCGCCCCCACGGTTCCCGGGTCGGTCGATCCGCGCGACCGCGGCCGCCTCCTCTATACAGGACAACGTTATCTGCGATATTCGGCCACCGGCGAAGTGTTTTTCAAAGCCGGCACTGATGCGCCGGAGAACGCATTGGCCTACGGCGATTTCGACGCCACGCCCAACCGCCAGAACATGCGCAAGCGCTGGGCGCCGCATGCCAATGACGGTGCCGGTGTCGACATCGTTAAATATGGCTGGAACGGCAAGGGCCGCAACCTGCTCGGCGCGGTTGCATACCTCGCCGATCAGGGAATGAATGCGTTCTCCTTCTTGACGTTCAGCCTGGGCGGCGACGACCAGAATGTTTTCCCGCACCGGATGAAGGTGTCGATCGCCGAATACAACGAGCTTGGTCCGCGCCAACAATGGGACGAGGGCGTCGAACATCTGCGTTTCGACGTGTCGAAGCTTGATCAATGGGGCAGGGTGTTCAGCTATGCCAACGATCGTGGGATGTTCCTTCATTTCAAGCTGCAGGAGCTTGAGAACGACGATTTCATGGACGGCGGCGATACGGGCATCGAACGGGTCGCATATCTGCGGCAAATGATCGCCCGCTATGGTCACTTCCTGGCGCTGAACTGGAATGCCGGTGAGGAGAATACGCAGACCGCCCCGCAGGAGATCGCCGCGATGGCCAAGATCGCCGAACTCGATCCCTATCAGCATCTGCGGGTCAGCCACAGCTATCCTGGCCGTAAGGTCCGGTATTTTCCGCTGCTCGGCGAGCGTTCAGCGGTGACCGGCATCTCCATGCAAGGTCAGTTCGCCGACTTTTCCGACGTGAGGCCAGAGATTGCCGAATGGGCGCTGCGATCAAGCGCGGCGGGGCGCCCATGGGTGATCGCCAGTGATGAACAGGGCGGCGGAGATGCCGGCATCCCGATCGACGCCGACTATCCCATCGGCAAGCTTACCGGACCGCGCAAGTTCGATGACGATCGCCGTGCCGTGCGTGGACAGGTCCTATGGGCAACACTGACCGGCGGTGGTTACGGCGTCGAATATTATTACGGTTATGCCAGCGGCTGCAGCGACCTGCTGTGCGAGGACCACCGCACGCGTGCGACCAAGTGGCACGACGCGAAGATCGCGCTGGACTTCTTTCGCAAGCACGTCGGCAACGACGTGCTTGCGATGGAACCGCTCAATACCCAGTCTGGAACCCGCCAGCCATTCTGGTTCGGCGAGCCGGGCGAGAAGATGATCGTCTATGCCCATGATGGCAAATCGATCCGGGAGCGCGCCATGGTGGACAATGCGACATATCGCATCTCCTGGTTCGACCCGACCACGGGCGGGATGGTCAAATCAATCGAAAAGGCGACCGAGGCGCGCTCCGAGCATCAGACAAATCGTGATTTGCTGGTCACCGGCCCCGCGCCCGGAGACGGCGGCAAGGACTGGGTTTTGCTGATTGAGCGCGTGAAGGAGCGGTGACGGGCCGCATATCTGACGTGGGTGGCATTGACGGCCACTGCCACGTCACTGGCAATGCCCGCCATCGGCGGTGCAACTGCGGAGCTGGTTGATAGTTTGGCCGGAGCAATACCGCGTTGGTGATCAAGTCTCGGACTGGAGTTCGCATCCGTGGGACCGCGTTTAAATTGATCCGCAGCGCCATCTTCTTCGTCCAGCCTGATCCGCGTCGGCAGCGACTTCGAGGCCCGGACGGGGTTCGGCGCCAAATTCGACGGTGCGACAGGAGCTATCCCAAGACTGAGCTGTGCCGTGCGGCAGGTCGAGACGTCGATGACGCGCGTCCGGGCGTGCCCGCCTTGATCAGATAGACCAACCAAATCCCGACGGGGCGCTGGAGGACCGCATTGCGGGGATAGGATCGCCCCACGTTTCCACGGGCGCGTCACTTCATGTCCGCAGGAGAGCTTGTACGAGCCAGCGCTTCCTCGAGTTGGGGAGGCCGCGACCAACCTCGCGGTGGCGCGGCCCGTGCGGCGCTTTCGATCAGCGGCCCATCCACCCGCCGTCGACCAGCAGCGTCGCGCCGTGCACATAGTCGGATGCGCGCGAGGCGAGGAAGAGGGTCGGGCCCTTGAAGTCCTGGGGCTCGCCCCATCGTCCCGCCGGTATCCGTGAAAGGATCGATTGCGCGCGTTCCGGATCGTTTCTCAATGCCTCGGTATTATCGGTCGAGATATAGCCCGGGGCAATCGCGTTGACGTTCACGCCCTTTGAAGCCCATTCATTCGCGAAAGCCATCGTCAGCTGTTTAACGCCGCCCTTGCTGGCCGCGTAGCCGGGCACTGTTATCCCGCCTTGATATGACAGCAGCGATGCCGTGAAGATGACCTTGCCATGGCCGCGCTCGACCATGCCGCGACCGATCTCACGCGTGAGCAGGAACTGCGCTGACAAATTGACCTCGATCACCTTGTCCCAAAACTCGTCTGGATGTTCGGCGGCTGGGGCTCGCAGGATCGTGCCGGCATTGTTGACCAATATGTCGATGCGTGGATGGTCCGACACGATCGCTGCGATCGTCGACTTGAGTGCGGCCCGATCGGCGAAATCGCAGCGATAGCCTTGGAAGTCACGGCCGGCCGCGCGAATTGCGCGTGCCACCTCGTCCCCCGGCTCGAGCGAAGCCGATACGCCGATGATATCCGCTCCTGCTTCGGCAAGCGCCAGGGCCATGGCCATGCCGATGCCGCGGCGGCAACCGGTTACCAGTGCCACTTGGCCAGTCAGGTCGAATAGTTCAGCGGCGCTCATGCCTCGCACTCCAGCAATGTTTTCATACCTGGATCGGGGCTGTCGAGCGTTTCGAACGCGGCCTGAACCTGGTCGATCGGATGGACCGATGTGATCAGCGCATCGACATCGACCTGGCCGCTGGCGATCAGGGCAATTGCGGCATCGAAATCGACTGCCTCGTACACACGGGCGCCCACCAGTTCGAGCTCGCGCCAGAAGAAGCGGAACAGATCCACCTGCGGCTTGGTTGAATGGATAGCGACCATGCAGATGCGGCCGCGCACGGCGGCGATATCGGTCATGGCGCTGACGGTGGCTTGAACACCCGCGACCTCGAAAACAACGTCAGCGCCCTTGGTCCCGGTCCAGTCCATCACATGCGCGGCAAGGTCGCCTGTAGCAGGGTCGAAGGTCGCGAAGCCCGCATTGGCGGCATAGGCCCGCCGCACGGCGGTCGGTTCCGATATCAGCACGTCGGCGCCCCGTGCGCGCGCAACCAGTGCAATCAACTGGCCGATAGGCCCGCCGCCCAGAACCACGACCTTCTCGCCTGCCGCGACGCGCGCACGCGCGACATCGTGACAGGCCACCGCCAGCGGCTCGACCAGCGCGCCGCGGCGCAGATCGACATTCGCGGGAAGCTTGTGCAGCGTGCGCGCCTTCACCGTCCAGTAGGATTGCAGGGCACCGGCGGTGTCGATGCCCATGAATTTAAGGTTGTGGCAGATGTGCGAATGACCCGCCGAGCACGCCGGGCAATCGCCGCAATAGTCGAGCGGGCGAACCACGACGCGCTCACCGGCGGCAAAGCCCTCGACATCATTGGCTACGGCTTCGATAACGCCCGACATCTCGTGTCCGATCACGCCCGGCGGGCAGACGCGATGGTCCATGTTTCCGTGATAGACGTGAAGGTCGGTGCCACACAGACCGACATAGCCGACGCGGATGGTGACTTCACCGGCCTGCGGCTCGAGGCGCTTGCCCTCGGCAAGTTCGAATCGGCCCTTTTCAACATAGACAGCACTTTTGAGAGGCATGACGCTTATCCGATTTTATGTGGTTTGAGGCGTTGGGTATTGAAGCTGACGCCTGATCCTGTGGTGTTGGGAGCGGCGGTTTTGCCGTTTGTGACGGTGGTGGGGTTGGTGGTGTAGGCGTCGATGGGGAAGGAGTGGATTTCGAGGGTGGCGGCATTGGGGATGGCGGCCATGAGGGAGACGTGGAGTTCGTGCATGCCGTGCGATGCGACGGGTTTGCCGGCGGCTGCGGCGCGGCGGGCGACGTCGAGCCAAGGGGTGATGCCGCCGATATTGGAGGCGTCGGGCTGGAGGACGGCGATGGCGTGATGAGCGATGGCCTGGCCGAACTCGGCCGGGGTGCGCAGGTTTTCGCCGGAGGCCAGCGGGATGGCGGTGGCGGCGGCGACGCTGGCATAGGCGTCGAGGTCGTCATGGGCGACGGGTTCCTCGAACCAGGCCAGGTTCATGTCTTCGACGCCGCGGGCAAAGGCGATGGCGGCGGGGGCGTCCCAGCTATAGTTGGCGTCGGCCATGAGCGCGCGATCGGTGCCGATCAGTTCGCGCACGGCGCGCACGCGACGGATGTCGGTGGCGATGTCGGGGCGGCCGACCTTGAGCTTGATGCCGGTATGGCCGGCGGCGAACTCGGCGGCGACGCGCTCGAGCAGCTGGTCGTCGGAATAGCCAAGGTCGATGAGGCCGCGATAGCAGCGGACGGCAGGATCGGTGCCGCCGGCGACCTGCCAGAGCGGCTTGCCGAGCCGCTTGCAGCGAATGTCCCACAACGCGATGTCGGCGGCGGCGATGGCGAAGCCGCAGATGCCGCCAACACCGAGATAGTGTAGCGTGGCGCGCATGCGCGCGGCCAGCGCCTCGACATCATGCGCATCGGCGCCCTTGAGCAGCGGGGCGATATCCTCGCGCAGCAGCGCGCGGATCGCGCCGCCCCCGGTGCCGCCGGTATAGGTGTAGCCGACACCCTCGACCCCGTCGGCACAGACGATGCGACAGGTCACAAGCTCGAAATGCGTGTGCAGGCCGTGCCCGGCATCGACCAGCGCCTCGGCCAGCGGCACACGGTACAGCACCGCCTCCACCGCCACGATGCGCGCCGCCTCGCCAGCTGCCACCACCTGATCACCGCCCATCGCGGCGCCCGCGCTCGTCACCCCTGCCATCCTCCCCAATTGTCAATTGTCGACCGTTCTGTCAATTGTCGACAGTAGGCAGGTTGTCAGTGGCTTAGCAAGCCGCTGCAGAACCGGCAGCGATCCGTTGGCGCTATAAACCATTGTAGACAATTGACATGACGGGCAAGCGCGGCGAAAAGCTGGCAAAGCTAATGCCGAAGGGGAGAGATATGCGCGGTCAAGCGATTAGGATGATGCTGTTCGCATCGGGCGCGATTGCCGTGCTGGCGCAGTCCGCGCTGGCGCAGGACACCGTGATCCGGACGATCGAGGATTTCGAATCGTCGCGCAGCATCGCGCCACAAACCGAGAATGCCTCGGCGCGAATCGTCCCGGCCACCAACGGGCCCGGCAAAAGCCTCAGAGTCGATTTCCAGCCCCGCGCTGAGGACGATGTGGTCCTCAAGCCCGCCACGCCCTGGGATTTTACCGGGAAGGGCGATGTGAACCTTGCGTTCGACATCGCGAACCCGGCGAAAATCTCAACCCAGATTTTTCTGATCATCACCGATGCGAACGGCGCGTCTCAGACCACCATGGCGGTGGTGCCAGCAGGCAAGTCAGTGACCGCCTATGCCGTTCTGTCGGGCTTCGAAGCGATGGTGCAGAGTGGGATGCGCGAAGTCCCGCCGGGCTGGGCCAGCGATGAGACGAAATTGTTCTGGCGGACGGGCAGCAAGAAAATCGACCTGTCGCGCATCGTCAGCATCACCATCCGCACCCAGGCGATGACGACGCCTCGCAGCCTTATCTTCGATAATTTCCGCCTCCGCCGCAATCCACCGACCGATCCGTTCTTCATTACCGATATCGTCGACCCGTTTGGCCAGGCGGCGAAGGTGGAATACCCAATCAAGATCCATTCCGAAGCGGAGCTGAAGGCCGCGGCGCAAAAGGAACTGGCGCAGCTCGCGGCGTCGAACGGGCCGCCGGATCGATCGCGTTTCGGCGGCTGGGCAAGCGGACCCAAGGTGCGCGGCACCGGCTACTTCCGCACCGAGAAGGTCGACGGCAAATGGTGGCTGGTCGATCCCGAGGGCCACCTGTTCTTCTCGAGCGGCATCGCCAATGTTCGTATGGCGAATCTCGAGACGGTGACGGGCTATGACTTCGTGGACTCGTCGGTGCGCAAGATCGATCCGGAGGAGCTGACGCCCGAGGACTCGCGCGACTTCGCGCCGGTCGCGCCGGAGGTTCGCGGCACGCGGTTCCTTGCGTCCCCGATCCGCCGGCAAATGTTCCAGTGGTTGCCGTCCTATGACGAGCCGCTTGGCAAGCACTACGGGTATCGGCGCACCTTCCATCAGGGCGCGCTGAAGCATGGGGAGATCTACAGCTTCTACGGCGCTAATCTCGAGCGCCGTTACGGCGATAACTACATGGCCAAGTGGCGGCAGGTGACGCTGGATCGTATGAAGGACTGGGGCATGACCTCCTTCGGGAACTGGATCGACCCGATGTACTACGATAACCAGAAAATGCCCTATTTCGCCAATGGCTGGATCATCGGCGACTTCAAGACATTGTCATCGGGCTTCGATTACTGGTCGCCGCTGCCCGACGTGTATGATCCCGAGTTCAAGCGCCGGGCGCGTCTGACGATCGAACAGATCGCACGCGAGGTGAAGGGTTCGCCCTGGTGCGTCGGTGTGTTCGTCGACAATGAAAAGAGCTGGGGCCGGGTCGACACGAATCGTAATCGCTATGCAGCCGTGATCAACGCGCTCGCCAAATCTGCTGCCGACAGCCCGGCCAAGGCGCGTTTCGTGGAGATGCTGCGCGGCCGATACCCGACCATCGCTGCGCTCAACGCGGCATGGAAGAGCCAATATGCATCCTGGGATGCGTTCGGCGCGGGCGCGTCCCTCCCGGACGTGGAAGCGGCGGTGCCCGACCTGGCGCGGCTGTTCGCGGACTATGCCGACACCTACTTCCGGACGGTTCGCGATGAAATCAAGCGAGTCATGCCCAACCATATGTACATGGGCGTTCGTATGGCGGAGTGGGGCATGCCCGAGGAAGTGACCCAGGCGGCGATCAAATATTCCGACGTGTTGAGCTACAACGTCTATCGAGAGGATTTCCACGAGGATACCTGGGGGTTCCTCAAGAAGGTCGACCGGCCCACGATCATCGGCGAATTCCATATCGGCTCGACGTCGGACACTGGCCTCTATCACCCTGGCCTGGTGATTGCGACGGATCAAACCGATCGCGGCCGCATCTATGAGCAGTACATGAACTCGATCCTCGCCAATCCGATGATGGTCGGCGCACACTGGTTTCAATATGTCGATGATCCAGTGACCGGGCGCGCCTATGACGGTGAGAATTACAATGTCGGCTGGGTAAGCAACACCGACATGCCGTATCCGGAGCTGGTCGCTGCCGGAAAGCGCTTCAACTACGATCTTTATCGTCGCCGGTACGGGAACTGACATGGCTGGACCGATCGCAACGGCGCCCACGCAGATGGGCGGCGTCGACACCAATCGTCGCGCGCTGCTGCTTGCCATCATGGTGTGCTTCGGCGGGTTCGTCTTCGGCCTCGACGCTGCGCTGGTATCGGGCACCAAGGCCTATGTCATGCGCGATCTGGGCGCGGATGCCATCGGCTTCGGCTATGCGGTGAGCGCGCCGGGGCTCGGCGTCGTCTTCGCTCTGATGGTGACGGGGTTCGTCTGCGATCGGCTGGGCCGGCGCACGACCTTGCTGATTATCGGCTGGCTCTACCTGATCTCGGCGGTCGGCGCGGTGTTCTCGCAGACATTGTGGCAGCTCGTCGCATTTCGCTTCCTTGGCGGCCTGGCCTTCGCATCGCTGTCGGTTTCCTCAATGTATGTCGGCGAGATTGCGCCGCCTGCGAAGCGGGGATTGCTGGTCGCGGTGAACCAGCTCAACATCGTGGTCGGCCTGTTCGCAGCTTACCTGGCCAATTATTTCATCCAGGGCTGGGTCGCGGACGGGGCGCCGATCGCGGCCGCCACCGGCATGGATCGCTACACCTGGCAATGGATGTTGGCGGTACAGATCCCGCCATCAATCCTGTGGATCCTGTTCCTGCTGAAGATCCCGGAAAGCCCGCGATGGCTGTTGCTCAAGGGCAGGCGAGAAGAGGCCGCTGCTGTAATGCGTCAACTCGCCCCTGCAGGCGAGGTGGAACGCTCAGTGGCCGAAATCGAGGCAATGGTTAAGGCTGAACGCGCCGGAAATTCCGGGCCCAGCGAAGGCACTTGGCAGAGTCTGGCGCGGATGTTTTCGCCCACGATCATTCGTGCGACAATCATCGGCCTGGTCATCGCGGCGGTCCAGCCGACGACCGGAATCAACGCCATCATGTTCTATGCGCCTTATGTGATCGAGCAATCGGGCGTGGGCGCGGACGCTTCGTTCCTGGTCCCGGTCGTGAACGGCGTGTTCAGTATCATCGCCACTTCGCTCGCGCTGGTGTTCATCGACCGCATCGGACGGCGAACGATATTGCTGGGCGGGCTGGCGGTCGCTGCGGTCAGCCTGCTTGCCTGCTCGCTTTCCTTCGCGACGGCGACCTATCGGCTGGAGGCGCCGCGCATTGCAGCGCTGCCGGTGGAGATCGACCGCGCGTCGCTCGCGCCGGTCGTGGGGGTCACGTTCGACAATGATGTCGCGTTCAAGCAGGCGCTGAACGGCGCAATCGGACGCGACGTGGCAGAGCGTCATGAAGCGGAACTGCTAAAGGCTGCCACCTCGATCAATCTGTGGGCCGTGCTGATTGGCATTGCGGCGTTCGTCGCCGCCTTCCAATTCTCGATCGGCCCGATCATGTGGGTTATCCTGGCGGAAATCTTCCCGACAGGAGTGCGGGGTGTCGCCATCCCTGCCTGCGCGCTGTTGACCGCGCTGATCAATTATTTCGTACAGCAGCTTTTCCCCTGGCAGCTGGTCAGTTTCGGCGCTGCGTCGGTTTTCGGCACCTATGCGCTGTGCGTGACGATCGGTTTCGTCGTGCTGTGGCGCATGCTGCCTGAAACCAAGGGCCGATCGATCGAGGAGATTGCTGCGACCCTAGCCATGAAGAAGGAGCCCGCGTGACCGCCACTGCACTCAAGGACAAGGTCGTCGTTCTGACCGGCGGCGGCGCTGGCATCGGCTGGGGCATCGCACAGGCCTGCTGCGCGCAGGGTGCGACCGTCTTCTTTGGCCAACGCAGCGCCAATGGCGACGAGAAGGCGGCCGAGCTTGCCGGGCGCGGCGGGGATGCTGCATTCATGCAACTGGACGTCGCCGATCCGGCAAGCATCGCCGCCTTCGCCGGCGAAGCGCGACAGCGTTACGGCCGGGTCGACGCCTTGATCAACAATGCCGGCGTGACGATCGAAGGAGATCTGCTGAGCTTTCCGATCGAGGATCTCGACCGGCTATGGGCGACCAATGTGCGTTCGATCTTCCTGCTGACCCAGGCGCTGGCCCCCGTCATGCCGGCCGGCTCCGCCATCCTCAACATCTCGTCGAACCATTCGGTCGCGAGCGTCGCGGGCTATGAGATGTACGCAGCCACCAAGGGCGGCATCGCCGCGATGACTCGTGCGATGTGCTGGAGCCTGGGCCAGCGCGGCATCAGGGTGAACACGCTGAGCCCCGGCCTTACCCGGACAGAAGCAGTGCAGAAGGTCATAGACGATGCGCCCGAACTCGAGCGCGGATTCAATGCGATGCACGCCGATCAACGCTTCGCCACGATCGAGGAAATCGGCAATGTCGCCGCGTTTCTCATTTCCGATGCCGCCGCAGCCATTACCGGCGCTGACCTGGTCGCCGACCATGGCCTGGCCGTGCAGCTGTGTCGGGACGACCAGCTGAAATAGGATCCGACCCACGCGCATCGCCGACAGCGGCGTGCGCATCGAATGGATATTGCCGGACAGCGCGATCGGCCTTGAGGCCGGGCATTGTCCGCCAGGGAGGACTGAATGGGGCAAATGGAAGTCATTGGCATTCGGCAGCAGATCGCCGATCGCTTGCGAGCCGATATTGTCGCCGGAGCATTGGCGCCGAACCAGAAGGTGACCGAGGAAGCGCTCGCCCAGCGCTTTGGCGTATCGCGCGGTCCGATCCGGGACGTTCTGCTCGAGCTTTCAAAGGAAGGACTGCTGGTCACCCGGGCGAACCGCGACACCCGGGTCAACGATGTCGCCGCGCCCGAGGTGCAGACGATGCTGGTCAAGCTACGGCTCGACATCGAAACCTACGCCCTGCAGCGCGTCGCCCAAAATCCCTCAGGCGAGTTTCTGCAACGGCTCGGCGAGGCGCTGCACGACCTGTCCATGCAGCTGCGTGCCGGCAATTTCGCCGAGGTCGCGAAAGCCGACATCGCCTTGCATCGTCTGATCGTCCACGAAGCGGGGGGCGACGACCTCGTGAATCTGTGGCAACCGATCATCATGCGGATGCGGATGAATTATCGCCGATTGGCCTCGCCGGATCAGGCGATCGTAGAGCACGAGCAGATCGTCGCCGCGATTCGCGCCGGAAACGGTGCGGCGGCCGTCACCGCATTGAAGTCCAATGTGCGTTAGTCCCTGCCGCGTGTCACCAAACCAGTCAGCGCCGGTCGATTACGGACCGCTGGCCGTTCGGGGCACACTCAAGAGAGGCACCTCAGAGCGATTGCCGTAAGCCTATCATCCCGGTCTTACCCACCGACGGAATCGAACTTGCGGCCGTCATGTGTTGACAATCTACGATGATGACGCAACTGTCCTGTCGCGTGTTCAAACGATCCATCACCGCTCGACCGGAATGCTGCCTTGAGTTCCGCCGGGTTGCCAAGATCACAGGCCAAGCCGGTCCCCTCCAGCTGGTAGCCTCGTACTGGGCCGGCATTGCGCCGGCCCATTTTCTTGAATCCAGGGCGGGGCGGCTGCGATGGAACCAGTGACGAGGATCGTTATCGTCGGTGGCGGTACGGCCGGGTGGCTGACTGCCGGAACCTTGGCTGCAGCGACGCGCGAGAGCGATGAACGCCCGCTTGAGATCACCCTGGTTGAATCGCCCAATGTCCCGATTATCGGCGTGGGAGAGGGAACTTGGCCGACGATGCGGCGAACGCTCAAACGCATGGGCATCCGCGAGACCGATTTCCTCAACCAGTGTAGTGCCTCGTTCAAGCAAGGGGCGCAATTTGTCGGATGGGTCGATGGCTCGCGGGGCGACGCCTATTACCACCCGCTGGTGCTGCCGCAGGGCTATTTCGAGACCAATATGGCCAGGCAATGGCTGGCGGGCGTTTCCGATGGCTCTTTCGCCGCCGCGGTTTGCCCGCAAGAAGCGTTGTGCGAAGCGGGACGCGCACCCAAAGCGATCACGACCGCCGAATATGATGCGGTGGCGAACTACGCCTATCATCTCGATGCCGGGGCGTTTTCGCGGTTTCTTCAGGAGCACTGCACGCGCGTTCTTGGCGTCCGCCATGTCGCCGCCGATGTCACGGGGATTCGGTCGGCGGAGAATGGAGATATTGCCGCCGTCCTGACAATGCAGGCCGGCGAGATCGCGGGCGACCTGTTTATCGACTGCACCGGATTTCGTGCACTGTTGCTGGGCGAGCACTTCGGCGTCGGCTTCATTCCCTGCACGCAAGTGCTGTTCGCCGATCGCGCGCTGGCGGTGCAGGTGCCTTATCCGGCCGCCGATAGCCCCATTCTGCCGCATACGCTCTCGACCGCGCAACGGGCGGGCTGGATCTGGGATATCGGACTGCAGAGCCGACGTGGCGTCGGTCATGTCTACAGCAGCGCGCATATCGATGATGATGCAGCGCGCGCAGACTTGCGCGCTTATGTTCATTCGATCGGCGGCGATGCCGAGGCGCTGCCGATGCGCAAGATCGAGTTCCAGGCCGGACATCGCACGCGTTTTTGGGAGCGCAACTGCGTGGCGGTGGGACTGTCGGCAGGCTTCCTGGAACCGTTGGAGGCTTCGGCCATCCTGCTGGTCGAGATCGCGGCGCAGTTCATTGCCGAGCAGATGCCGGCGACACGCGCGGCGATGGACCCGGTTGCACGACGCTATAACACGACCTTCGCCTACCGCTGGGCGCGGATCATCGATTTCCTGAAGCTCCACTATCTGTTGAGCCGGCGTACCGAGCCGTTCTGGGCCGACAATCGCAGGACGGAGTCGATTCCCGAAAGCTTGACCGAACTCCTGACCCTGTGGCGCGAGCAGCCGCCATGGCATGACGATTTCGACCGCGCCGTCGAAGTGTTCCCGGCCGCGAGCTATCAATATGTGCTTTACGGAATGGGCTTCGAGACGCGCGTCCCGCCCCGCGGCCTGTCGTCGCAAGCGCGCGCCCACGGCGAGCAGCTTTTCATGCATAACAAGCAAGAGGCGGCGGCGATGATCCAGCGGCTGCCCAGCACTCGCGACCTGCTGGACAGGATTGCGCGCTATGGCCTGCAACCAGTCTGAAGGGATATCCGTGTCCAACATCGCAATCCTGGATCCGGCGGAACATCGCGGCCTGCGCATAAGGCAGGGGCATGGCGCGCAGTTCGGCGAAGATGTTCCCCTCGTCCCACTGACGGCAAATGAACTGCGACAGGCAGTGGTCGAGTTTCCGGTATTCCTGGTCAAGGATCCGGGGACCGGCCAGTTCGGCCTGTGCGCGTTGCTCGGCCGCTCGGCCGGCCATAATGCGTTTCTCCGGGGTGACCGCTGGCGAACACGCTATGTCCCGCTTCATATTCGCCGGCAGCCCTTCCTTGTCGCCGAACGGGCGGAGGGGGAGGGCGCAGTTGCGATCGACCTTGACAGCAGTCGGGTCAGCCAAAACGAAGGCGAGCGGCTGTTCGACGATGCAGGTGAGGGGACTGCGGCGCTCGCTCGCGCCAGGGACCTGCTCGTGGCGATCATGCAGGCCGCCCGGCCGACGGCCGCCTTCATCACCGCGCTGGTCGAGGCACGGTTAATCCGTCCGGCCGAGCTGGCTGGCGCATGCTCCGATGATAGGGTGCTTGACGTGGCGGGTCTGTACGAGGTCGATCGCACGGCGCTTGCCTCGTTGCGCGGCGAGCGGCTGGAGCAGCTGCATGGGGCAGGGCATCTGTTCGGCGCCCATCTGCTGATCGCCTCATGCGGCAATCTCTCTCGCCTCAGCAGTGATTATCAGGCTGATTGAGAACTTGCAGCGTTGGAGGTTCGCGCGCGTTTTGCACCTGATGCTGCGAGGCCTATTAAGCGAGTTCGCCAGCGCGGATTGAAATTCTGCCGGAGATGCATTGGCCGGGGTCAAGCACGACGAGCCCATAGCGATCCTGCACTCCATCTCGATTGTGCGCGTCTGGGAGATGTGATTGCGGCTCCAGACAGAAGAAATCGAGCGCCGGATTGGCATAAACCATCAGCCAGTCGAGATTTGACGAGGCAGTCAATGCGACGTGAAACCCGCGGTCGGGGTAATCGATCTGCAGCGCCCTTGACCAGTCTTCATAAATGTTGTTGCGCCAGGTTGAGGGCAGCTCGGCACCAGCGGCAAAGTCGAGCTCAGGCGGCAAGCTAATGGGATCTGATGGAATACCGCCAGGGCGCTCGAGCCAGAAGCGTCGGGCTTTGAAGCGAATTCTGTTGCCGGGTCGGCGTGGAAACCATGGATGAAAGCCCAGCCCAAACGGCAGGGGCATGTCGGCGAGGCTGGTCACGCCAAGCAACACGTGAAGACCGTCTGTGTCCAGACTGAAGTGCTGATCCGCGCGATATGCGAGCGGTCCACAAGTGGATTCGAGTGTCAGCCTCGCCTGTGTTCGGCCCGCATCTTCAACCGTCCATTGCTCCATCCAGGCATTGCCATGGACCGCATGACTTTCTCCAGGGTGGGCGGCAAGCGCGTGACATTTACCGCGCCAGTCGAACTTCGCGTCCGCGACACGCCCGCCAAATGGCACCATGGGAAACATCCCGACGCTGCTCGGATCACGCAGGCGCTGGGGGTCGGCGCTCGATTGAAGCAGAGCTTCGTCGCGCCAGAACAGCCGGCCGAGGCTGCCGCCATTGTCAGGGTAAATCTCGGCTCGGTACTCGCCCGCGCTCAGTCGAAGGGCCTTAGGCATCGATGCCTAAGAAAGGTACGAAGCAGGGGGCTGGGAACGGGAGTGGCGTAGCGCTGCTCTGCCGAAAACACCCCGATGCGATGGCGGTAGCAGCACGCTTGGTCGGCTTGGTCGGCTAGACCGAGGCATTCGCGGCGACCGTGGCGTTCTTCATCGCCTCCACATAATTGGCTGCGCGCGCGCCCACCTCCTCTGGCGCCAGTCCGGGTTGAAAGAGACCTGACCCCAGTCCAAAGCCGCTTGCCCCGGCGCGCAGCCACGGATCCATGGTATAGGGCTGAATGCCGCCCACGGGCAGCACGGGTATGGTTGACGGCAGCACTGCACGCAGCGCCTTGAGCCAGGCGGGCGAGCTTCCTTCTGCGGGGAACAGCTTGAGCGCCGCCGCTCCTGCCTCGAGCCCCGCGAACGCTTCACTTGCGGTCGCGATGCCGGGCAGGCTGACGATCCCAGTCGCCACGCATGCCTGGATCACCGCGGGATTCATGTTCGGGCTGACCGCGAGGGTCCCGCCCGCATTGGCAAGGCGTGCAACATCATCGACCGACAGGACGGTCCCGGCGCCGATGACGGCGTCCGATCCAAATTCCCGGGCCAGGCGCGCAATGCTGTCGAACGGCTGGGGCGAGTTGAGCGGGACTTCGATGAGCGTGATGCCTGCATGGATCAGCGCCGCGCCGATCCCCACCGCGTCCTCGGGCTGGACGCCGCGCAGGATCGCAATCAATGGCATGCGCTCAAATGCTGCTTCAAAAGGCCTCATCGTGCCAACTCCCAAATTCGATTTGCGCCAGCTGCAAAGGCAGCGTGACTGTCGATCATGACGACTGTGCCACCGCATTGTTCGATCGCGCGAGCATAGAGCGGCCCGAGCTTTTCATCGGCGAGCAGATGGACGGTCCGCCCGGCGGCATGGGCGGCGCAGTCCGCGCCGATCAGCAGCCCGCTGGCATAGGAGGCAGCATCGGCGTCGCTCCGCAGGCCGAGCACGCCGGCGGCGCGGATGCCGAACAAGCGTGCGAGCAGATGTCCCGACCTGGCGTCTTCGACGCCCTCGGCAAAGGCCTCACCTTCCGTGACGTCGCCCGTAAGTTGCGCGCTGAGCAGGGAATGGTTTCGCAGCAGAGCGAACAGCTCACCGGGCATCGAGGTCACGAAATGCGCGATCTGACCTTCATTCATCTCTGCCCATTTGCAATGCGTGCCAGGCTGACAAAGCAAGGCGCGTGCGGGCGCCAACCCGGCGGCGATGGCGCCCAGCAGCTGCGCCTCCTCACCGCGCATCACGTCCCCGCATCCATTCGCTTGCCACGACACGCCGGGCACGATCCAGATGCGGTCCCCGGCAGCGCGAAGGGCACCGGCCAGCTCGGGAATCCCGCAAGGGGCTTCGACATAGCCCGCGTCGCGCCAGCCCCGATTGGATCCGATCATGCCCGCCAGCAGCACGGGATGATCGCCGTGCCGCGTTCGCAGCGTCTCGATTAGCGCCGGATAGGCAGCAGGGGAAACCGCGAGAATTCCCAGCGCGTCGCGCTCAGTAAGCGTAACGACGCCCTCGTCGATCACATAGATGCGTCGGTTGGTCGTGCCCCAGTCGACGGCGATCAGCCGATCCATCTTTGCGCTCAATATCCGAGATAGACGGTACGCTTCTGCAGATAGTTCTCAAGGCCATAAGGTCCGTCCTCGCCGCCGATGCCGCTGCGCTTGTGACCATTGTGGTAGCCATGGAACGATCCCGAAATGCCCTTGTTGACGAACACGGTGCCGGTCTCGAGGCGGTCGATGAAAAGGTTGATCCTGCTGCTGTCGCGGGTCCAGACATAAGCGGACAGGCCGTCATTGCGGGCATTGGCGAGCGCGATTGCCTGTTCAGCGTCGTCGATGCGCATGATCGGCAAGACCGGCCCGAAGATCTCCTCGCGGATCAGCGGAAGCGACGCGTCGCCACAGGCGAGCACGGTCGGCTGGAACCAGTTGCCGTCCTCAAGTCCTTCGGGCGCACCCTGTTTGCCACCGGCGAGCAGCTCTGCGCCCGCTGCGACCGCGCTTTCGACCAGATGCTGCACGCGATCACGCGCGGCGCGGGTGGCGAGCGGACCCATGTCGGGATTGTCCATTGGATTGCCGGTGCGGATCGTGTTCACCTTTTCCAACAGCTTGGCGGTAAACTGGTCGGCAACGGATGCTTCCACCATCACCGTCTCGTTGCAGATGCAGACCTGCCCGCTATTGGCGAAACGTGCGATCGCCGCCGCCTCCGCCGCCTTGTCGATATCGGCGTCGGCCAGCACGATGAAGGGCGCCTTGCCTCCCAGCTCGAGGCACAACCCCGCGAGATTGTCGGCCGCAAGACGCGCGACGCGCTGGCCCGCGGCGATGCTGCCCGTAAGCGTGATGACCCGCGTCTTGGAACTCGCCACGAGGGGAGCGCCCACGCTGGCGCCGTCGCCAGTAACCATGTTGACGACGCCTGCCGGGATGCCGACCTCTTCGACAAGGCGACAAAACTCGGCTGCGGTGACTGGCGTCGCCTCATGCGGTTTCAACACCACGGTATTGCCCGTCACCAGCGCAGGCCCAAGCTTGCGGCCGATCAGCGCGAGCGGGTAGTTATAGGCGCAGATCGCGACGCAGACGCCATAGGGCACCTTGAACGTCATAAGCCGCTCGCCGGGCGCATCGGCCGGCCAGATGTCCCCACGCAGCCAGCGCGCCGACTGCGCGGCATAGCGCATATAGCCGATCGTATCGGTGACCTCGCCATGCGCCTCGCGCAGCGTCTTGCCCTGCTCGCGGACGAGCAGCCGCGCGAAATGCTCTCGGTTTTCCTCAAGCTTGGCGTTCAGCGCCTCGAGATATTCGGCGCGCTGCATGGGCGTAAGCGCCTGCCAAGCAGGTTGTGCGCGTGTTGCCGCATCGAGCGCCTCCTCGCAATCGGCGGTCGAACAGGCAGGCACTTCTGCCCAGGGCCGGTTGCTGGCGGGGTCGAGCACCTCCATCCATTCGCCGGACGAGCCTTCAGTCCAGCGTCCGTCGATGAAGCAGCGAAAACGGTCAATCGCGGTCATTAGATCACCTGATGTGGTTTGAGGCGTTGGGTATTGAAGCTGACGCCTGATCCTGTGGTGTTGGGAGCGGCGGTTTTGCCGTTTGTGACGGTGGTGGGGTTGGTGGTGTAGGCGTCGATGGGGAAGGAGTGGATTTCGAGGGTGGCGGCATTGGGGATGGCGGCCATGAGGGAGACGTGGAGTTCGTGCATGCCGTGCGATGCGACGGGTTTGCCGGCGGCTGCGGCGCGGCGGGCGACGTCGAGCCAAGGGGTGATGCCGCCGATATTGGAGGCGTCGGGCTGGAGGACGGCGATGGCGTGATGAGCGATGGCCTGGCCGAACTCGGCCGGGGTGCGCAGGTTTTCGCCGGAGGCCAGCGGGATGGCGGTGGCGGCGGCGACGCTGGCATAGGCGTCGAGGTCGTCATGGGCGACGGGTTCCTCGAACCAGGCCAGGTTCATGTCTTCGACGCCGCGGGCAAAGGCGATGGCGGCGGGGGCGTCCCAGCTATAGTTGGCGTCGGCCATGAGCGCGCGATCGGTGCCGATCAGTTCGCGCACGGCGCGCACGCGACGGATGTCGGTGGCGATGTCGGGGCGGCCGACCTTGAGCTTGATGCCGGTATGGCCGGCGGCGAACTCGGCGGCGACGCGCTCGAGCAGCTGGTCGTCGGAATAGCCAAGGTCGATGAGGCCGCGATAGCAGCGGACGGCAGGATCGGTGCCGCCGGCGACCTGCCAGAGCGGCTTGCCGAGCCGCTTGCAGCGAATGTCCCACAACGCGATGTCGGCGGCGGCGATGGCGAAGCCGCAGATGCCGCCAACACCGAGATAGTGTAGCGTGGCGCGCATGCGCGCGGCCAGCGCCTCGACATCATGCGCATCGGCGCCCTTGAGCAGCGGGGCGATATCCTCGCGCAGCAGCGCGCGGATCGCGCCGCCCCCGGTGCCGCCGGTATAGGTGTAGCCGACACCCTCGACCCCGTCGGCACAGACGATGCGACAGGTCACAAGCTCGAAATGCGTGTGCAGGCCGTGCCCGGCATCGACCAGCGCCTCGGCCAGCGGCACACGGTACAGCACCGCCTCCACCGCCACGATGCGCGCCGCCTCGCCAGCTGCCACCACCTGATCACCGCCCATCGCGGCGCCCGCGCTCGTCACCCCTGCCATCCTCCCCAATTGTCAATTGTCGACGAAAGTGTCAAGGGTGCCGCCAATATCAAATGTTGACAATCTACAGCGCTCAGGCACTTTCCAGCAAAAGCGCATGAACGGGAGAGACACGATGTTGGGTTGGCTGATCATGGCGAGTGTCGCCGCCGCGCCGTCGCCGCAGGCGAGCGAGCGAGCCGAGCAAGCCGAGCGAAGTCAAATCCGGTTTGAAGAGGTAACCGCGGCATCTGGACTTCGCTCCACGCCGGGATGGAAATATGGCGGGCCGGTCATCGCCGACCTCGATCGCGACGGACATGTGGATCTGTTGCTCGGAAATCATGACGAAGATCCCCTTCAATTGTTCTGGGGCACTGCGGACGGACGCTTCGTCGCGGGTGAGCTCCCGGATATCTATCGCGACATTCACGGCATGGCGCCCGGCGACTATGATGGCGATGGCGACCTCGATCTGCTGGTTGCCGTTGGCGGGGGCAATGGCAAGCAACCAAGGCCCCCAATTTTGCTGCGCCTCGAGGGCAGGCGCTATGCCGACGTCACCGCGCAAGCCGGGCTGACTGGATATGGCGCACGGGGGCGATCGGTGCGCTGGGTCGATCTCGATGCGGACGGCGATCTCGATATCGTCGCGATCAATGCGCGCCAGCTGCCCGGCGAAACCGGTCCGCGCAACCTGCTGTTCGAAAATCTGGGCGGTCGCTTTCGCTATCGTGCCAACGGCCAGTTCGAACCGATCGAGGCCGAACGCGCACTCGTGACGGACTTCAACGGCGATCACCGTCCCGACCTGGTGCTGTTCACTCCGCTCACGCTCCTGGAGAATGCCGGAAATTTCCGCTTCCGCGACGTGACCCGCGCGCGGCTTGGCGAGGCGATGGCGCAAATCTCCTATGTCACAGCCGCCGCTGAAGCGGACTATGACAATGACGGCGATTTTGACCTCTATCTCGCACGCGGCAAGGTCTATTACGAGATCGCCGACAATGCTGTCGACTTCGATCCGGCAAGCGGCCGCCTCGATCTTCGCGATTCGGGAAACAAAGGCAGCGACGGCATCGAATTCACCGCTGCCGGTCCGGTGGTATTGCGTGATTTCTGGCATTGGCGGCGCACACAGGGGCTGGTTCTGCCCCTGTTCCTGGGCGCGAAGGGCGTGCAGGTTGAAACCCCCGTCGAGCCGTTGACCATCGCAGCGGAACAGGCGCGCGGCCGGGCGACGGAGCGCAACCGCGATGGCTGGTATCTCGCGCATCTCGGCAATGACCGGTGGCGTCTCGACTGGCACCTCTCAGGCGATCATGCCTGGGACATTCGAGCGTCAGTCACCGGCGTCTCGTCGATCAAGCCCGACTGGAAACCTCAAGACATGGGCGTTGCAGATCTCTTGCTGCGCAATGATGGCGACCGCTTCACGGACGCCTCCGCTCGCTTGCCCGATGCAGCGGCGCGCAACAATTGGGGCGTTGTCGCAGGCGATTTCGACAATGACGGTCGCTCCGACTTCTTCCTTCACCACTTCGGCGGATTGCGCCGCCGCGTCGCGGACTCGATCCTGCTCAACCAGGGCAAGGGCGGATTTGCCGGCATGGACATGCCCAGTGCCACTGCGGGCATCGGTGGCAACAGCCATGGCGACATGGGCGCGGCGCATGACTTCAATGGGGACGGCAAGCTCGACCTGTTGAACGGCGACGACGATCTGGGCGGCTGGCATCTTTACCGAAACGTGACGGCATCGACCGGGAACTGGCTGGTCGTCCGCGTCGGCGCGTCTTCCAAAGGAACAGATGGCGCCGGCGCGATCGTGCGCATTGCCGGGCCGCATGGCGAACAACTGCGCCATGTAGGTTCATCGGGTGAAGTCCATAGCCAAAGCATGAATGAATGGGTGCATTTCGGTCTGGGCTCGTCTGCGCGCGCTGCCAGCGTCGAGGTGATCTGGCGAGACGGTACGCGCGAGCGGCGTACCAACGTGGCGGCAAATCGGATCATGCCTGTCGGACGCCTGCCTGCCGCCGCGCGGTCGCGCGACTGAACGTCGCGCACTGCTGGACGACCTTGGAGAAAATCATGCCTGACAACGTATCCCGCAGAAGCAGCCTGAAAGCCGCGGCTGCCAGCGCAGTCGCTAGCGCGCTCGCCACGCCTGGCGCAGCAACAATCGGCGCATTGGCCAAAGGCCAGCGGCTGGCGGGCACGGCCAAGTCGAACTGGTCCTCGCGACACGATCGCGTGTGGATCGGGGGCGATTACTGGGCCAATCCGATGGAGGATTGGCGGATCGCCGATGGCGCGATCGAGTGTGCCTCGCCCGGGGGCAATCGCAGCGTGCATTCGCTCGTGCATCAGCTGGTCGACGCCGAACGCCGTTTCAGCCTGGCAATTCGCGTGCGCAACCTGGGCTCGCCCGATGCCAATGGCGGCGCGTCGCTCCGGATCGGCATCAGGAGCGAGATCGACGAATATCGCAGCAACTGCTTCGTTCAAAAGGGGCTGGATGCCGGCATCCTTGAAGACCGGATCGTCCTGGGTGATCGGTCGGCGAAGCTGCCCAGGACGATGGGCAGCGGCGAGTTTGAGCTCTTGCTGCGCGGTGAGCCGCGCGACGGCGGCGTGGCGCTCACTTTGACCGTCCAGGCAATGGACGGCAAGATGGCGCCAGTCGAGCTCGCCGCTCAAGTGGCATCGGCGCGCGTGCTCGGCAACGTCGCCGTCGTGAGCAACTTCTCCACCCCCGCGATCGATGACAAGGCACAGGCAAGTTCCAGGTTCCGGTTCAGTGACTGGCGGCTGACAGGGGATGCCTTTGCTCATGCGTCCAAGCAGCGGTTCGGGCCTATCTTGTGGGCGATGTACACGTTGAGCGACACGCGTGGGGGCGAGGGCTATGTCCTCAAGCTGAGTGCGCTGACGGGACCGATGGGACCGCAGGACAGCAAGGATATCGAGCTGCAGGTGCAACGCGGCGGAAAATGGAGCTCGCTGGGAACGGCTCGGCTCGATCCCGACGCTTGGGTGGCTACATTCCGTATCGCGAACTGGGAAGCCGGGCGCGATCTGCGCTATCGCCTGCTATATCGCGAGAGCTTGCGCGGTGGCGCGGTCGAGACCGATCAATATGCCGGCACGATCCGCGCGGCGCCCGCCGCGCGCCCGCTGCGCATGGCGGCGCTGACCTGCCAGAACGACTATGCCTTTCCTTATGAGCCGGTGGCCAACAATGTCCTTCGACTCCAGCCCGATCTTGTCCTGTTCTCCGGCGATCAGATCTACGAGAATCATGGCGGCTTCGGCGTCATCCGGGCGCCTGCCGATCGGGCGATCCTCAACTATTTGCGCAAATACTACCAGTTCGGCTGGGCATTCCGCGACGTGATGCGGCATGCGCCGACCGTTTGCCTGCCCGACGACCATGACGTGCTCCAGGGCAATTTGTGGGGCGAGGGCGGCGCGGCATTCTCCGAAGCGGCGCTTGCTTCCAAGCGATCCGATGGATCGGGGGGCTATATCGAGCCTCCCCGGGTGGTGAATGCGGTCCATCGCACCACCGTCTCCCACCTGCCGGATCCAGTCGATCCCGCGCCGGTCGCACAAGGCATCAGCGTCTATCATACCGAACTCGTCTATGGCGGCGTCGGCTTCGCCATCATCGCCGACCGGCAATGGAAGTCTGGACCCGAACGTCTGAAGCTCGTCGTCGGCGAAACCGGGCAGGGCGAGAATCCCCGATCGATCAATCCCGCAATGGATCGCGATGACCTCCAGCTTCTGGGCGCCAGGCAGGAAGCATTCCTGGCACGTTGGGCCAGCGACTGGCGTGGCCATAAGCTGAAGGCCGTGATTAGCCAGTCCGTGTTCGCGGGGGTCTCGACGCACCAGCCAGAGCCGGACCGCTACCTCAAATATGACATCGACAGCAATGGCTGGCCGCGTACAGCGCGCGACCGGGCAGTGCGACTCATGGGCACGGCAAAGGCGCTTCATATCTGCGGCGACACGCATCTTGGCACCCTCACGCAATATGGGGTGGAGGCGCAGCGCGACAGCAGCTGGGCCTTCTGCACGCCAGCGATCGCGGCCGGGTGGCCGCGCTGGTGGCGACCGGATGCGGTGGGCCTGCCGGTCCGCAACCGCCCAGCCCATGGCCTTGCCGAGACCGGTGAGTATCAGGACAGCTTCGGCAATCGCGTCTATGTCTACGCCGTCGCCAATCCCGACATCGGCACGGCGGCGAACCGCTATGCGCAGGCACAGCAAAAGGGCAGCGGATTTGGCATGATCGAATTCGACACGCAGGCGCGCACCTATACGCTGAGCGCCTATCGATTCTTTGCCGATCCGGCCGCCCGCGACGGCCAGTTCCCGGGCTGGCCGGTCGTGATCCATCAGGAGGAGAATGGCGGTCGCAATCGCTTGCGTTAGCGTGGGCGGGTGGACCCGAGCGCTGCCAAATCGTCGCGCTGCCCATTCCTGTCCCGCAACGCTGGTGCGCAAGGCTTGTACGCTCATGCCCTGCGCCAGCCGGCGACAGGTCATGCCGTTCGTGCCTTGTGGCACCGTCAAGGTGCCGGCCGGAAGCAGCGTCGCGTTGCGCTTTCTGTCTACCGTGAGGCTTGTCAGCGCGGGTAGCGGGACGATTCAAGGTGCAATCGGGCACGCGGCGGGCTGTAATATTGTGGGGGGCAAGCGATGCTGGACTGGTTGAGCGATGCATGGGCGGTCCTCACCGACGTGCTGAATCCCCACGGGCCGGCCATGGTGACCGCGCGAAGTTACACGCCGACGGATTTCAGCATCCGATTTTTCCTGCAGCTCGCCGTCATCATATTCACGTGCCGCGTCGTCGGCAGGCTTGGGCAGACATTCTTGCGACAGCCCCAAGTGGTAGGCGAGATGGTCGCAGGTGTCGTGCTCGGGCCGTCACTGCTCGGACTCTTCCTGCCCGAGCTGCACAACGCCATCTTCCCAGTAGAATCGCGTACTGTCCTTTACGTCGGCGCACAGCTGGGTGTCGGGCTCTACATGTTCATGGTGGGCCTGACGCTGCGGCTCGACCATTTCAGGAGCAAGGCGAAAAGCGCCGGGTTCGTGTCCGCAGCCGGCATTGTCGCGCCCTTTCTTTTGGCGGCGCTGATAACACCGGTGCTGCTCAACATCCCAGGCCTCTTCGCAGCCGGCATTTCGCAAGCGAATGCGACGCTGTTTCTCGGTGCATGCATCGCACTCACAGCCTTTCCCATGCTCGCCCGTATCATCAACGAGCGCGGGCTGGCGAATTCCTCCCTTGGCACGCTGACGCTTACCGCGGGTGCCTTCGATGACGCAGCATCGTGGTGCGTGCTCGCGCTCGTGCTCGCCGCGTTCGGCGCCGGCCCGGGCGTTGCCGTCATCGCGATCCTGGGGGCTGCGCTTTACACAACTTTCATGCTGAAATTTGGTCGCCGCCTGCTCATTCCGCTCGAGCGTGCGGTACAAGCGCGCGGCGAGATGACCACGGACATCCTCGCCATCACCATGCTGCTGTTCTGCCTTTCGGCCTTTCTGATGGACGCAATCGGAATCCATGCGATCTTCGGAGGCTTCCTGATCGGCGTGTGCATGCCGCGCGGTCTGTTGGTCGAGGAGTTGAAGAAGAAGGTCGAGCCGCTGGCCGTGGTCCTGCTGCTTCCGATGTTTTTCACGTATTCGGGGCTTAATACCCAACTTAACATGGTGAATTCGATCCCATTGCTGTTGATCGCATTGGGCATCCTTGCCGTGTCCATTCTGGCCAAGTTCGGGGCATGCTACGCTGCCGCGCGCCTGTCGGGCGAGGACAATCGCACCGCGCTCGGGATTGGCGCATTGATGAACTCGCGTGGCTTGATGGAGCTGATCATCATCAACATCGGCCTGCAACAGGGCATTATCGGACCGACGCTGTTCTCGATGCTGGTGCTGATGGCGATCATCACCACCGTCATGGCGACGCCCGTCTTCGAGTGGGTTTATGGCCGCAGAGCGCGCGAAACGGGGCAACTTGATCAGCTCATCGCCCGACCATAGTTCGTGAACGCACCTGGACATGCACTGGCGCGCGCAAACCTGCTGCCCAAGACAGCTGCGCAGCGCTGGGCGATATGCCTTGATCGTGTCTGTCGCTAGCTTGCGAGCACAACGCGCGGCTCGAATTTACCAGGCAGGTTCGCGGTGGCGGAAAGGGTGAGGCCGTCCAGTTCACCATCGAGATCGACGGCAGCGCTGGTCAAATAAAGTCGCGCTGCATCTGGGCCGCCAAAGGCGGGGCAAGTAGGTCGCTGCACGGGCACGAACAACTCGGCGGCGATTTCCGCTTCGGGCGAAACGGTGATCAGTTTGCTCGCGTCCCAGCAAGCGATGTGAATGTTGCCCGCCCGGTCGGTGATCGCGCCATCCATGAGCAAGCCTTCATTGGAAGTGTCGAGGAAAACCTCAGGCTGCGCGGTCGGCCAGCCATCCTCGTCCATGGGCACGGTCATCAGGCGATGTGTGACGGTGTCGGCGAAATAGGCGCGGTGCCGGTCTTCATCGAAGCAAGTGGCGTTCGGTACGGTCAGGCCGCGGGCGATCTGGCGAAGTTCGCCGCCATACCAGCGATACATCGCTCCCGCACCGACTTCCGCTTGCAGGCCCATCGTGCCGATCCAGAACCCGCCCCACGGGTCCGCGCGCCCATCATTGCTTCGCGTCGAGACCTTGTCGGCCTCAAGGCCGCAGATCGACTTTCGCGAAGCTCGTGCAAGGTCGAACACGAAGAGTTCATTCGAGTCGGCGGCGATAAGGCGCTCGCGATCGACCCATGCGATCGCCGAAACCGGGCGTTCGAAGCGCCAGCTACGCTGGTCATTGCCGTTGGAGGCAAACAGGCGCTGATCGAGGATATCAACCCACAGGAGCTCGTCTCGCTCGGGATGCCACAGGGGCGATTCTCCGAGCTGGCAGGGAGTGTCATCATAGACTTGCATGGCTTGGCCCTGGATTGATGTCGTTGCGCGTCCTCACGCGAGCGGGGATGCGCTGCGGTGCTCCTGTCCGCCAATGACTGGAACCAGCAGATGGATGACCGCGAACGCGACGAGATAGGCTCCGGCCGCGGCAAGGAATATCGCCGAATAGCCGCTCTCGGCGTCGAGCCAATGCCCGACCATCCAGGCCATTGCCATCCCGCCGACCGCGCCGATCGTACCGCCAAATCCCGCCACTGAAGCCGCTTCCTCCGCCGGAAACTGGTCGGAGACGAGCGTGAGCAGGTTGGCTGACCAGGCCTGGTGTCCGGCTACAGCGAGACTGACCAGGAATACGGTGGGCCACAGCCCCTGAAGCGAGGGGGCCCACGCCACTGGCAGGATCAGGATGGCGCAGGTCAGCATCACAAATTTGCGAGACTTGTTGACCGAGACGCCGCGCTGGATCAGCGCGGATGAGGACCAGCCGCCCGCGATGCTTCCGACGTCGGCAAGCAGGTAGACAGTGAGGAGCGGCAGTCCGAGCTGGCTGACTTGAAGACCGTGGCTCTTGTTCAGAAAATCCGGCAGCCAGAACAGGAAGAACCACCAGACCGGATCGGTCAGAAATTTGGCGATGGCGTAGGCCCAGAGTCCGCGAGTGCGGACCAGGTGCCGCAGTGGAGTCGCACGGCGCATCGCGGCCCGCTCCGGGCGATGCTCGCGTGGGGTCAGCAGTAGCCATGCAACAACCCAGATCAGCCCGGGGATCGCCGCAAACAGGAACGCCCAGCGCCAGTCGAGCGCCGCCAGCACAAGCGGCACAAGCAGCGGCGCCAGCATTGCGCCGACATTGGATCCCGCGTTGAACAGGCCAGTTGCGGTGGCGCGCTGATGCTGGGGGAAATGTTCGGCCACGGACTTGATCGCGGCGGGGTAGTTGCCTGCCTCGCTGACTCCCAGCGCGAAACGCGCTGCAACGAAGCCGATAAAGCTGCTGCTAACCGCGTGCGCGGCGATCGCGAGGCTCCAGATGCCAGTCGCGAGCGCATAACCGCGCCGCGCGCCGATGCGGTCGAGCAGCCACCCCGAGCCAGTCAAGCCGATGGCATAGGCCGCCTGAAACGCGAGCACGACATAGCCATATTCGCGTTCTGACCAGCCGATTTCGGTATCGAGGATGGGTTTCAGAATGCCCAATAGCTGACGATCGGCATAGTTGATGGTCGTCGCCACGAAGATCAGCGCGCAGATGCGCCAGCGATAGGGCGTGCCTTGCCCCGATGTGGTAGGAGCTGGGGGCTGCCCCTCTTGACTAGCAGATAGCGACATCTTTCCCCCGCTCTGAATTGCAGACTGTCAACAATACCGCCTGAGTTGGGATTGTCGAGTCACCCGTGCGAGAAGCGCATCGCCGTTCTTCGTTAACGGCCTGCCCCGGCGTCTGCCGGGCGAAGCCCGGGTCAGTACGCCGTTTCTTGCAATCGGTTGCAAGCTTGACGCGGCGGCTCCCCGCCGAGCACGCGAGCGACTTCCTCGCAGACCGCCAGCTTCATATCGATCAGCGATTCCGCGGAGGAGAAGGCAACGTGCGGCGTGACGATCACCCGAGGATCAGCAAGCAGGAGAGGCGGAATATCCGGCTCGCCATCGATGACGTCGAGGCCTGCGCCAGCAATGCGCCCATCAGCTAGCGCGCGAATCAACGCATCGTTACTGACGATGGCGCCACGGCTGACGTTGATCAGGAACGAGCCCGTGCGCATCTGTGCGAATGCGGCCTCGTCTAGAAGATGTCGGGTGCCTGCATTAAGCGGGGCAAGCACAATCACGGCATCTGAAGTCGCGAGCATCTCGTCGAGAGGAGCATAGCGGGCAGGACCTGCGACCACGCCGGAACGGTTGTGCGCAAGAATTGAGCAACCAAGCCCGTTCAGCTTGCGCGCAATGGCTTGCGCAATGCTGCCATAGCCCAAAAGACCGATGGTGAGAGAACAAACCCGCCGGGCTTTGACCAGTGCAGGGTCCCAAATGCCGGATCGCACGCTCGCATTGATCCGAGGAAGATCTCGGGCGAGGGACATCAACATCGCCACCGCATGGTCCGAGACCTCCTCCGCGCAATATCCCGGCACATTTGCAACCCAGCAGCCGTGGCGCGTGGCTGCC
Organism: Sphingomonas sp.; assembly: GCF_965227385.1. Taxonomy (GTDB): domain Bacteria; phylum Pseudomonadota; class Alphaproteobacteria; order Sphingomonadales; family Sphingomonadaceae; genus Sphingomonas. Next base: position 3,152,160 of record NZ_OZ245750.1, on the reverse strand, counting down.
TCGACATCGATATTGTCGAGGCCGATGCCGAGCCGTTGGATCAATCGCAGGTTCGGCACCGAATCAATGCTGGCCTCGCTTACCGGGGCCCAACAGGTCATAATGGCGTCGGGTTGATGCTCCCGGCAAAGGGCCAAGACATGACCTTCTGATCGCGCGTTCGTGTCTCGCCAGATCAGCTTGTGCCCGGTAGCGGCAAGCAACTCCTCTTCCAGTTGGCAATCAGGCCAGGCAATGTCGGTCAGCAGTACGGTCGCCATTAGCGTTGTCCAGAGCATCGAGTGTCGGACAACAGACTAAATCGGTTTGTCGACAGTTGACAGCAATTTAATAGCAGAGAGATCCGGACAGCACAGCGCTCCCGGGCGGGCAGGCACGATCGGCCGCTGGGCACCGGTAACATCTGGGAAACGGGGTATTTAGATAGGCCGTAGACCCATGACCGCGCAGCACGCGGATGCAGCCGGACTTGTTGTCCCGGACCTGGGGCAGGCAGGGACAACCTTCTGATCTATTGCTTGCTGGCATTCACAGTAGGCCGTGAACTTCATACGCGAACCAACAACCAGAGCGCGGCGCCAAGCGCGGCTGTAGCAGCGGCCAGCGCCCAGCTCAGTAGCCGAATTCTGATCGGCTTGATCACAGCCACGTTATGCGGATCCAGATTATCCAGGATGCGACACGCTCTGCGCTCGGCCGACAAAAATATGAAAATCGCTATGAGCAGGAACGCCGTTGCGATTGCCTTCGGTACCCATGTCGGGTTGAGCGACTCAAATAGCGCGTGGAACCCGACGCCGATGCCCACCGCTGCCATTCCCGTCCGGACCCAGCCCGCGAAGCTGCGCTCGTGCGCCAGAACGGTCCGATCCTCGGCAAGGTCGGTGCGATCCTTCGCCATTTCTGCTCGGTCGGGCATGGATATCATGTGGTCATCAGTTGGGGAGCGGGGCGGAAGCGGTCAGTCGTGCTCAATACGGCTACAATGTGGGTGCACCCCAAGCTCCCCATGCCACAAGCGTGGTCCCGACCACGCCGAGCAGAATGTGAAGGTGCAACAGCCACTGCGGAATCAGCTTGCCGGCAAGATGATAGTGCAGGTTCATGACGATGCCGCCTCCCGCAGCAACCAACAAGATGACAATGCCAGTCGCGGCGCTACCTGGAACGTCATCCTGAAAAGAAGCGTACAGTAGCAGGCCGAACGCCGCGGCAGCGAGCAGGCCGTGGGCCATCGCCAACCAGTTCGGCGGGTTCTGGTTGCGCGTGAGACGTTGTACCGCCATCGCGACGCCGCCAAGCGCCGTCAGCAACAGTAAGACAGTCGCCGTTTGCAATATGCTCTGCACATTCATGATTTTCTCCGATGTACGAAAGGAGGACTCGCTCGTGGTACGAAGGTTCCGGCTGGAGTCTGATTGAGTTCAGAACGGGAAAAAGTAAGGGATCGCGACAACCCCAGCGATCCAAGTCAGCACGTTCAGCGGGACGCCGACCCGCACGAAGTCCATATACTTGTACTTGCCAAGCTGAAAGACGAGAACATTCGTCTGGTATCCGAAGGGTGTAGCGAACGCCGCGCTGGCTGCCATCATCACCGCGACCAGAAATGGGCGTGGTTCAACGCCCAGACTTTCGGCCAACGCGACCGCCACGGGCGTGATCAGCACAGCGACTGCCGCATTCGACAGGAATTCGGTGGCGAACAGCGTGACGCCGTACAGAATGGCCAAGGCGACCCAGGGGCCGAACGGTCGTATGAAGTCGATGAGCAATTCAGTGCCTGACGCGGCGAGCCCGGTCACCTCGATCGACAGTCCGACGACGACCATACCGGCGATGAGCAGCAGGACTTCGGGACGCAAGCCGGCATAGGCTTCTTCAGGGCTGATCACGCGCAACAGGATGAGCGTGATCGCGCCAGCGAAAGCGGCCGCCGCGATCGGCGCATAGCCGGTGGCAGCGCCCCCGATCACGGCGACAAACACGAGCAAGGCAATGAAGGCGCGTTTCGGCTCGAATGGCCGGTCGACCGCGAACAGCTCGATATCGCCCATCGTGCCGTCGCCAGTCTGCTCGTGCGTATCTGCGACAGGACCGGTGCTTCCTTCGCTCTTCGCGAGTTGCGGTCCACCGACCAGAAACAGGTAAAGACCTCCGACAGCGGCGATCACCAATGCGACCGGCGTGATCTCGAAGATGCCGAACACGGGCTGTCCCGCGTTTCGAGCCATGTCGTTGACCAGCAGGTTGGTGGACGTGCCGATCAGCGTACAGGCGCCGCCAAGAATCGTGACGTAGCTGAGCGGGATCAGAAAACGCTTCGGGGAAAGACCGATCGACGTTGCGACGTCCTTGACGACCGGCGCCGCGAGGACGACGATCGGCGTGTTGTTGAGAAACGCCGACGCGCCCCCGCACGCCAGCATGACCAGCCACAATCCTGCGGCCCCAAGTCGCGCGCACAGTTTTGTCGCCTGGCGGATAAGCAGCCCGAGCAGCCCTGAAAGCTCGATCGCATAGGCAATGACGAACAGACAGGCGAGCGCGATGATCGCGGGACTGGCGAACGCGCCTTGCACCTCTACGGGACGTATTACCCCAAGAAGAAGAAGTGCTGCCGCGGCCGAGAGCGCGGCAACATCGGAGCGCAGCTTGCCATGGATCAGCACGCCGACCACAACCACCAGGACGACCAGCGCCGCGATCTGATTGAACTCCATCCGCCCTGCAGAGCCATGCCAGATGCGTTCGTCAAGCCTCCCAATTTCGTGCGGACCTGCTATCGTAACCGCATGTTCTCCCTGGAGCCGCACTCGCCACAGGACCGTCCGGCACGGATAGCGATCGTCTCATCGGCGCTCGCCTTGGTGCTCGCAGGCTGTGATGCGTCCGCGCCTGAGCCCACACCGGCCAATGTCCAGCTGGAGGCGCCAGCCCGACCGCCCGCGCCTCTGCCGCCTGCGCCGCGGCCACGGCTGTCGCGCGCCGATTTGATCGATGCGGCGCGGCAAGCCACCTCGCAATATACGGCAGCCGAGAAACCGGCGGCAACCGACCCTCTGGTAGGCCGGACCTTTTCCATCAAGATCGCATTTGGCTGCTCCGGTCCTACGCCGTTAGCACTCGAGCATGCGTCGGGCGTGGCGGGCTGGTCTTGGGGCGATGAAGGCAAGACAATCGTGCTGAACATGATCCCGGGCGATTGGGCGGGGTCTGCGCTGATCGCTGGAAGCGCCGATGCACCTGATTGGGAAGCGGTCGAAGGGTTTTGGATTCCGCGCCCATGGATGGAGTCGGAGCGCTGTCCGACGGTGCAAGGCGACCCACTTCAGACCGCTAACATCGGCGCAGCGCCTCAAACGCTCGGCCTGGCTGCGATCTTCGAGGCTGGCGGCTCCCGCATCGGACGGCGCAATGGCCGTGCCTATATGTTTACTATCCGGCCAGAAGGCGAAGCGCCGCTAAAGCCGCCCGCGCAGGGATATCGCCTGATCCTGGAAGGCAGGATCGCGTCTTATCCAAACGGCCGAGCGATACGGTGCGGCGCGCCCGGCCCTGACCAGCGTCCGGTGTGTGTCGTCGCGACCAAGCTTGACCGCGTGGCATTCGAGGAAGCTGACGGCACGATGCTGAGCGAATGGCGCCCGGGCTGAATGCGTAGCGACAATCCACCCTCGGCATGACCCTACACGATGCGTCGGCAAGTGGTAGCGATGCGCTCTGACGACGCGGACCACTGGTCATATCATCTGCGTCGCAAGCGCCGCACGCCGGTCTGGCTGTCGCTGGTCTGGCGCATTTCGCTTGCTTTCGGCATGATCGGCGTGGCTCTCGCGGTCCACTGGTTCGACCGCGACGGGCTGCGGCAAAGCTCAGGCGAGCCGATCAGCTTTGCCGACGTGCTTTATTTTACGATGATTACCGTCACGACCGTCGGCTATGGGGACATCGTGCCGGTGACGCAGCAGGCGCGCTTGTTCGACACGTTCGTCGTCACGCCGATCCGACTGTTCGTGTGGTTGATCTTTCTTGGCACGGCTTATGATTTTCTTCTCAGACGCGTATGGGAAAGGTGGCGCATGAAAGTGATCCAGCGGCATCTTGAAGGCCATGTTGTCGTGGCAGGATATGGCACGAGCGGCTCGGAAGCTGTAAATGAGCTGATCCGGCGCGGTGCCGACCCCAATACCATCGTGGTGATCGATGAAAGTGCGTCCGCGCTGCGAGCGGCGGAAGGCTGCGGCGCGACTGTAATGGAGGGGAACGCGACGCGAAACGCGGCGCTCGAGGCCGTGAAGATCGATTGCGCGTCGGCCTTGATCGTCTCCGCCGGTCGTGACGACACGTCGATCCTGATCGTACTGACCGCGAGACGATTGTCGCCATCGGTCCCGATCAGTGTCGTGATCCGTTCCGAAGACAATGAAGCGATCGCTCATCAGGCAGGAGCTGACACCGTGATCAATCCGGCGAGCTTCGCCGGATTGCTGCTCGCCGGCTCCACCCATGGGGCGCATCTTGCGGAATATATGGCCGATCTTGCCGCATCGGGCGGGCGCGTCGCCTTGCACGAACGGACGGTTACCGAGGCCGAAATCGGAACTCGCCTCGCCGACATCGAAACCGGTCTTGGGCATCGAATCTATCGGAATGGCAAATGCTTCGGATTCTGGGAGCCTGAGGCTGCTCGACTGATTGAGGGCGATACGATCATCGAGGTGATCCCGCGCGTGGCACGCTATCAGGCGTGATCGGCCTCTTGAACCTTTGAAGTCGACGACGTTTCGCGACGCGCAACGCGCAAGATGCTCCACCCAAGAAGTCCCGCCAGCGCCGAGCCCAGGAGGATACCGATCTTCACCTCCTCTTGAAGCAACGCATTATTCGCGAATGCCAGCAGGCCGATGAACAGGCTCATCGTGAAACCGATGCCGCACAGAAGTGACACACCAAGCAGTTGAACCGTACTCGCGTCGGCCGGCATGTCGGCCCAGTCTGCTCGGATCACCAGGTAAGCGCTGCCGAACACGCCGACGAGCTTGCCGACGAGCAGCCCCAAGGCGACACCCAGCGTCAGATGGTCGGTGAGAACTGCCGGCGTCAGGCCGGCGAAGGAAACGCCGGCATTGGCAAATCCAAATATCGGCACGATCAGGAACGTCACCCAGCCGTGAAGACTGTGTTCCAATTTATGCAGCGGCGAGTGCTTCATGTCGTCGGGGCGGCCGGGTGCGCGACGCAGAGGAATCGTAAGGGCAAGCACGACCCCAGCAATGGTCGCGTGAACTCCGGATTGGAGGACCAGGAACCACAGCAGGCCGCCAAAGAGCAGATAAGGCGCAAGACGCACGACGCCGCACCGGTTCATGCCAATCAGCGCGGCCAGGATCACGCCGGCAAGCGCAAGATAGAGGATCGACAGATTGCTGGTGTAAAACAGGGCTATAATGATCACCGCGCCCAGGTCGTCAATGATCGCGAGCGCCGTCAGGAACACTTTCAGCGATGTGGGAATGCGATTGCCGAGCAGCGACAAGACACCCAGGGCGAACGCGATATCGGTCGCCGAGGGAATTGCCCATCCACGTGCGGTGTTCGCGTCGTGGCCGTTAAACGCCAGGAAGATCAGCGCTGGCACGATCATCCCGCCCAGTGCAGCCACGCCCGGCAGGATGCGGCGGTTCCAGCTCGACAATTGCCCATCGAGCACCTCGCGCTTGATCTCCAGGCCCACGAGGAGGAAGAACACCGCCATCAGACCGTCATTGATCCAATGCGAGAGGCTCAGCGGACCTAAATATGTCTGCAGCGCATCGAAATAGGCAGGAGCCAAAGGCGAATTTGCCACCAGCAGGGCCAGTGCGGCAGCTGCCATCAGCACCAGGCCACCCGAAGCCTGGCTTTTTAGAAAGCTGCGCAGTGCGCTTGGCGCGCGAAGGGGCATGTCGCTCACGGCCGACCTTGGAAGCGGTTCTGCACTGGCGGCCCGACCAGCGCTGACACCTGCCGCCCTGTAGGATCGGCACCCGCGAGCCCTATTGCACCCGCCCCGGTAACATACAACCGACTATACGCCGTTGCTACCCGGATGAGGGGGCGTGCGCTCTGCAGCCAGCTGTCGAGGCCGTGTTGCACGCGTATGGAAGCAATGCATTCGGTCCTTAATTGGTGGCAGGGCCTTGCAGGCCTGGCGGCGGAAGCTCTTCCCGATCGGGATCGCGCCCTTGCTGCCGATCGAGTGAACGCATGACTGGAGTGACCGTAAGGCCATGAAGCAGGATGGAGAACAGCGCCACGAGGCCGACAATTGCCCAGAGACGCTCGGCTTGTTCGAACTGCGCATGATTGAGGGCATAGGCAAGATAGTAGAACGACCCCACCCCCCTGATGCCGAAAAAGGCAAGCGTCAGCTTCTCGGAGGCGGCGGCACGCAGGCTGATCAGGCCGACCAAGCCGGCCGCGGGGCGAACGACGAGAATGATGGCGACAGCTGCAACGACATCTGACCAACGCAACGCGTCTAGCAACCCGTTGACGAGCGCCCCGCCGAACAGGATCAGCAACACCATCATGGCGATGCGCTCGACCTGTTCGGTGATATCGTGCATTTCATGATGAAAATCGTGATTATGATGCGATCGGCGTAACGTGAGTGCAGTCACGAACACGGCCAGGAAGCCGTAACAATCGAGCATCTCGGTAAGGCCGTATGATATGAAGGTGGCCGCGATGGCGATCAGCCCATCGCCGGTCTTGGCCAGTTTCGTCTCCGCCGGCACGCGGAATGTGAGCCATCCGAACACCCACCCAATCAGCCAGCCGCCGGCGATCCCGATGCCGATCTCCCACAACACATTGTGGACGAACCAGTCGCGCGCCCACGGCGCGCCGGTGCCGGCGGACAGCGCTAGCGCGATGGCAAGGTTGACGAACGGGAATGCGAAGCCGTCATTTAGACCCGCCTCTGAGGTCAACCCGAAGCGGACTTCATCTTCCTCCCCGCTCTCGGGCGGGCCGACTTGGACATCGGCGGCGAGCACCGGATCAGTCGGCGCGAGACACGCGCCGAGCAGCAGCGCGGCGGTCCAGCTAAGGCCAAGACCCCAACCGCCGATCGCGGTGATGGCGATAATCGAAAGCGGCATCGTGATTGCCAGGAGTCGCCAGGTTACACTCCACCGTCGCCAGCTGAACAAGCGATCGAGCTTCAGTCCTGCACCCATCAGCGCAATGATGACGACGAGCTCGGTGGATCGCTCGGTGATCTGCGGATAACTGAGCGGCAGCGGACGCAGCGAGACCGCTGGCAGCAAGAAGATGCCAATGCCAGCCGCGATGCACAGGATCGGTAGCGAGAGCGGCAAACGCTTCAGCGCAAGCGGCAACCAAGCCACCAGCGCAATAAGCACGCCCGCAAGCGTCAGCCAGATGATGTAGGGTTCAGGTGACGCGAATTCTGGCATCGCTGTTCAACTCGGAACCTGCTTTGATGGTTCAAGCTGTCCGAGCATAATCACAAGATGAAGGGTCGCAGGCGAATACCGTACAGCGACAGCGATGCCGAGAGCGACGGAAGCAGCGATCCGCTTCTCCGCAACGCTGCTAGTGGCACGATCGACGCTGTGGCGAAAGTTCCCTGGTCCCGAACCGGATACCGCTCGTTATATGGACCGGCGGAACGGATTGCGCGGACTTGGAGCTCTGATGGACTTAGTCAATATTCTTGGTCAGCGGCTCCGAGAGATGCTCGCGGAATTCATCCGAATCATGCCTCAGCTTGCGATCGGCTTGCTGATCTTGCTGGTCACCTGGATCGCCGCAAAGTTCGCAAGGCGGATTGCGGACCGTTTGTTAGGACGGACGCATGTTCGTGCAACGCTGATCAATCTCGCCGAGACGCTGGTGAGTGTTGTGATCTGGGTCGTCGGACTCATGATCGCAAGTTCGATTGTGCTGCCCGGGGTGACCCCGGCGAACCTGCTCGCGGTGGTCGGGCTAGGTTCGGTGGCTGTGGGCTTTGCCTTCAAGGACATTTTCGAGAATTTCCTGGCCGGTGTACTGATCATGCTGAGGCGCAAGATGCGCATTGGCGATGTGATCGAATGCGAGGCTGTCGAGGGCAAGGTCGAGCACATCACGTTGCGGGATACCCATCTTCGACACCTCAGCAACGAGCTGGTGCTGGTGCCGAACGCCTATCTATTCAAGAACCCGGTCAAGATCCTGACGGACGAGGCCACGCGTCGCCACGAAGTCGAAATCGGCGTCGCCTATGACACCGACCTGGACGAAGCAGCGTCGGTCATCGAGGCTGCCGTCCGGTCATCTGAAGGAGTGGATGCGGAGCGTCGCATCGATGTCCTGGCCAAGGAATTTGGCGACAGTTCCATCAACTTTCTTGTTCGCTGGTGGGCGGGGTCCACGCCGTACGAAGCGCACCGATCACGCGATGCGGTCGTGCGCTCGATCAAGCGCGCGCTCGACGAAGCTGGAATAGAGATTCCATTCCCGTATCGCACGCTCACCTTCAAGGAGCCGCGGGCGTTGACGCGAGCGATGAAGCCGCAAGTCGAGCTTGAGAGTTCCGCCCGACGCGACGACTCGAACGATGCGCCCTAACCGCACTGTCTGCTTTCAGGCGCCGCTTTCCTGAGGATGCATGTAACATGCGTGCCGCTATCTCTGGACTGAGCGCAGTGCAGTGAGTTCCTCGTTCTGCGCGCGTGCGACAACGCTCATGCTGCCGTCCGTCTCGAGAACGACGGCCGCGACGGCCTCGATGCATCCAAATCCGGCGCTTCGGATCGCCGCATCGACTTCATCCGCCGTCACGCGCTCCTTCGCCATGGCGCTGCGGCAGTAAACGCCATCTTCGAGCAACAGCCGGGGCTCCGCGCGGACAAGTTTACGGAACCGCGCGCTTGCGATCGAAAGGCGCGATAGGAGCCATTGCAGCAACGCCAGCGCGGCGAAGGCGAGCATGCCTTCCGCAAGCGCGACATCCTTGCTGAGAAGCACTGTGGCCAGCGTCGAGCCGAGCGCCACGGTTACCACCAGGTCAAAGGCATTCAGCTTGGCGAGCGCGCGTTTGCCCGCGATCCGCAGGACGAGAACCATGGCGGCATAGGCGAGCAGGGAGATGACCGCGACACGTAGCAAACCGGGCAGGCTGTCGAAGAACATGAATTGCGAACGCGGCGGCCGCGCTTTCGGTCCTCATGGCGCGGCAATCGGCCACGCATTTCGATCACTCGGTAACCGGCGGCATGGGCCCGAGTTCGCCAGCTCAGGTCTTGGGGTCTGTCCAGTGCGCACGATATACGGTGCGCACACATTCAAGATCGGCTTCGAACGTCATCGAGGCCTGGCAGCGCGCGAGGGCGTCCGCGGCGCGCATCGCCAACGGCCCATACGCCGATGGCACCATCCCGGCGATTTCGGCGAGCGAGCGCTGGAGCTTGATCGCGACTTCGACGATGCCGGCGCCGTCGCGCGCGATCGGCCGGAACAGGTCGTCGAGCAGATCTTCGATCGCGATCTCGGGCAGCCGAACGCGCTCGCCATCCTTTGCGCCGGTCCGAGCCTGATCGAGCAGCGCGGCCATCACTCGCACACCCGATCCTAGCACGGCGATGCTCGTGCCAGGATCGTTGACCGCAGGCGACAAGGCTCGTGACGCGATCTCGGACAGCACGACCAGCCCAAGCCGGGGGTCGTGATCGAACTGGCGGTGGTGATTGAAGGTGAACGCGTCGCGGATCTCGACGTCGTTCGCCGCATTGCCGCCATCGAGCCAAGCGATCTCGCGGTTCGGGGTCACAAAAGCGCCGGGCGCGATCGAAAGGTCGATCGTACAACCGAGGCGCGCAGCGACCTTGTCGAGCGCAATGAGATCGATATGCGTGCTGTAACCGATCTTGTCGGTGAATACCGGGCGTCTGCCCCGCCTGGGAGGTATCCCAGCGGGCGCGACGGAAACCCTGTAGCCTGAACGCTCGATTGCGGCGTGTGTGACCTTTTCGACGCGATCGATCGTGTTGCCGACCCGGCCAAAGCTGGACAAATGCCCGATCCAGCGCAGCAACGTGATCACGATGATCGCAATGACGAGGATGGTGCCGGCGTAGAGGATGACGCGACCCGAGGTTCCGTAGATGCCAGTCGACAGCGCGCAAATTCCGACGATCGCGAACAAAAACGCGCCGATGAATGTCGACAGCGCGTTTTGGGCTGTCGAATCCTCGACCAGCAACTGAGTCGCGCGGGGCGTGATGGTGCCACTCGCGGCGGAGAAGGCAGAGACCATCGCGGTCAGCGAGAAGGTCGTAACCGCCAGCATCGACGAAGCCAGGATCCCAAGAATGTTGTCGACCGCGTCCGAGCCGATCTTGGTGCTAAGCTCATAGGGAATGAAGGGCGCCACGAATGCCGCCAGGAGCGCAAGGACAACGGACGATAGGGAAAAGAGGGCGGCGCGGAACCAGATGCGGCGCAGCAGCAGCCGCATCAGCCACCGCCAGCGCGAGGTCATGCCGCTCCCCTCCACGAATCTCTCGTTCATGGAGTGATGTCCTGCCGCGGCAACTGCCTATGATTTCGAATGCGCGTCAGAATGCCCCTTCTCGTTGCAACATCATCGCTGCGAGATCAGCGTTTCGAGACGGCTTGGTCAAGCGGCGTCGTTAGCAATCATCCCGCTGCCAGTCGCCACATCGATTGCATGGGTGCGGGCGGAGCCCTGATATCATCGCCCACAGCAATCTTTTGGCGGCACGGTGGACAGGCTTTGAAGCGGTGAAGTAATGCGCGGCCATGCCGATCATCGCCACGATCATGAACTCGACCACCGGTCAGCCGATCCAGAAAATGTCATTTGGGCGGATGCCCAAACCGTGGGCGTCCTTCAACCTGGAGACAGGTGAGTTGGTCAAAGCGGACCGCGTCGATGTGGGCAAGCCGGCGCCGGGCAAGGTGGTGGTGCCGGTGTCGGTCTGGGTTACACCGAAGGGTTGATTTGCGCGGCGCACGCCAGCAGGCGACGTTGTATACGCAGTAGCCGGCGTAGATGCCGCCAAGCCCGAATAGGCTTTGGATTGAAGGAAGCCGGTGAGCCCGGCAAACCCGATCCCCTTGCGGAGCCTGAATCAGATTGCGCCGCGCCCTGACCCTAGCCTATCGTGGGTTCGGCGCTCAAGTCGTCATGTCGGTTCATCACCATTACCGGTGAGCGCGGCTTGCGCCACGCGCAGGATCAGCAGGCGCTCCCACTCATCGGGCATCGCCGCGCCCCATGAAAACGCACAGGCCGACCGCTCAAGATCGGAGCGGATCGAAGCGGCAACGCGTTGAAGCTCATGGATGCGGGGCAAGCGCCCGTGCTCGATGCATTCGATCACCTCAGGCGGGATCGTCGTAAGCCGCGTGTTCATCATGCTCCCCTTCGCCGCACAGCTAGGGAGCAAGTCGCTAACGAAAAGGGCATTATCCGCCCTTTGCGGCGACCCGAGTCTTACCGCACGATGGCCCGCGAGATTGAGGTTTGGGCTAAGCTTTCAACTTCTGCGCTGCTGCGTTGAGCTTCTCGCGATCGTTCCCAACCCGCTGTATCAAGGTCTCCGCCTGATCTCGGCTGATGCCGTGCTTGCGCGCGAAATAACTGACCTCATAACCTTCGCCAGCTGCAACTGTGCGGCGGTCAGCACCACCGCGTTTTGCCTTGTTGTCCGCCATGTCCCTCTCCTTCGCATGACAGAATCGACGAGGATTCATCTGGTTCCAGATCAGAGCGCGAGGGTCAGCTGCTCGCGGCTTGGCACGCGCGGTGCGATTTCCTCGACACGAAAGCTGCGCGGCGGCAGCGGCTGCAGCAGCTCATGCTCGGGAACGAGCAGATCCAGCCACGCCATGTTCTGCCGACGCAGCAACACAGCACCCTGCCGCTCCTGATAGATCATCACGTCGGTGTTGGCTTCGATGGTGACCACAGCATAGCTCAGCGGCCAATCCGCTTCAGCCGGCCGCCAAACGCCAGCGAGATAGAAGAAGTTGCCATCGTCGAGGGTCACGCGAAAGCGACGGCCGTCGTTGCGGACATGGAACTCGCTTGCTGGCACGAGGCAGCGCATCAGTGGAAAGCTGCGGCCTTCCGAGCGGATGAACTTGAACGGCTTTTCGCCGCGCTCGATTGGCGCAAGACCCCATGCTGCTTCAACCATCTCGATCTCTTGCGCGTTATCCGGGTTGCGCCGGATGATCGGGCGGCGGCTGCCGAGTGCGGCGTCGGATGCAAGGGGACTCGCTTGCATGGTAAAGAACATAGTGCGAACATCGACACGATGCAAACCGGAGCACGCGCATGTGCAATGACTATAGGCTGATGGTCGATGTGGCATCGATCATGGAAGACTTCGCCGAGCTCAAGATCCGGATCGAAACGCCGGAAGGGAAGCCCAACGTCGCCGCTCGCGAGGACATCAAGATCACGGATGTCGCGCCGATCGTGCGGAGCATTGATGGGGCGGGCGGGGCTGGTGAACTGGTCAACCGCCGGTGGAGCTGGCCAGGCCCGACGGGCAAGCCGGTCTACAATTTCCGGTCAGAAGGGCGCAGCTTCGACTCGCATCGCTGCCTGATCCTCGCCGATGGCTTCTACGAGTTCACCGATTCCGACGACCCCGGCCAGAAGCGGCTCAACAAGTGGCTGTTCACGATGAAGGATCATCGCTGGTTCGCCATCGCCGGGATCTGGCGTGCGCATGAGAAGGTGGGCGAGGCCTTCACGATGCTGACCGCCGATGCGGGGCCGGATGTCGGACCCTATCACCACCGGCAGATTATCCCGCTAGCGCGCGACCAATGGGCTGACTGGCTGAACCCGCAAGTTTCCGCCGCTGATGTGCTCAAGATCCTCCCCGCTGGAACGCTGATCCCCGAGCAGGTCTATGGGTCGCCGCCCGGCGCCAGCCAGCCGGCCCTGCTATGACGATCGCGTTTTCACTCGAGCGGTTCGTTGAGGCGCAGGCTCAAAGCTATGACGCTGCGCTTGCCGAGATCCGGCGCGGCGCCAAGCGTTCGCACTGGATGTGGTTCATCTTTCCGCAGCTTGCCGGCCTCGGCCGCAGCGAGATGGCGAAGTTCTATGGGATCAGCTCGCTCGATGAAGCTCGGGCCTATCTCCAGCATCCAGTGCTGGGTGCTCGCTATCTTGAATGCGTCGGAGCGTTGCAGGACCTGCGGACCAGCAATGTTGTAGAGGTGTTCGGCGAGGTCGACGCGATGAAGCTGCGCTCATCGCTGACGCTATTCCAGGCTGCGCAGCCGACGATGTTGTTTGGCGCTGCGACCGACCGCTGGTTCGCTGGCGCTGAAGATGGTGAGACGCTGCGCCTGCTAGGCCAAACGACTTAGCGCCGGATCAGCAATGTCTCGTTGAGACTGCCTGCCACGGCAGCTGCGCGCCGCGCTGCATCGGCCAGGTGCCGCTGGCGCCCGACCCGGCTAACCGCTGTGGCGGCGAGATCGCGAGCGAGCGCTGCCTGGCCACGATGCTCGCGCTCGCGGGCAAAGAATATAGCTGGGTCGGCCATCGCTCGTTCCTCTCTGGAAAGCAGAACGGCTGCGCAGCGTGAAGGATGAAAGGCTCAAGCGGTCCAGGCGGAGATGTCGTCCTGCTGACCGATGAGCGCCAGACCATGTGCAATTGAGGTCAGCTCCCCACCTGCGGCGATGCGGTGCTCGCCAAAGCGGGTTGCGAACAGACGGCGCACGCGCGGGGTCAGCGATGTGCCGCCAGTCAGGAACACGCGGTCGATTGCCTCTGGTTCGACGTGCGCGCCGGCTAGCGCCCGATTCACGGCCGCCTCGATCCGGGCGATATCATCGTCGATCCAGCCTTCGAATTCGGCGCGCGTGACATCGGCCTCGATCAGCAGGTTATCGCTTTCGAAATGAAAATGCGCCTCAGCGTCACTCGACAGCGCGCGCTTGAGCGTGCCGACCGCATCGTAGAGCTGGTAGCCGAGCTCGCCCTCGATGATCGCGATCATCCTGCCAATGGCATCCGGATCGAGCGCCGCGCGACGCAGCTTTTCGAGCTCTGCAATGGTGCGACGGTTTCGCATCAGCGCGAGGCGGGACCAGTCGGAGAAATCGGTGAACCAGCCACCGGGAATATCGAGCAGCTTGTCGAACGAACGATACTGCCCGCCCTTTCCCAGCATCGGCAGGACGAGGTGCTCGACGATACGCTGGTCGAACCGGTCGCCGGCGATGCCAACGCCGGCATGTGACAATGGGGTACAGCGCGGCGTCGTGCCCGGCGCGCCGATGCGAACGATCGAGAAGTCGCTGGTGCCCCCGCCAAAGTCGGCCACCAGTACCGTTGCCGGTGCGTCGAGCCGCGCGGCGTAGCTGTAGGCAGCGCCGAGCGGCTCATAAACATAATGGATCTTCGTGCCGAGCACCTCGAACATCGCATTATAGCGCTGGCGCGCCAGCGCTTCGTCCGGCCGATGACCGGCATATTCGACGGGGCGGCCAACGACGATCCGGGCGTCCTTGATGTCGAGCGCGCCGCCCGCGTGCGTCGCCATCTGCGACAAGAAGAGTCGCCCGAGTTGCTCGAAGCGATAGCGACGCTCGAACACGAAGGCATGTTCGAAGCTTGCAGCGGCGGCGACCGACTTGAACGATTGAATGAACCGGCTGCCTTGGGGAAATTCAAGATACTCTTCGATCGCCCACGGACCCGCCGCCACGCCGAGGCCGCCCTTTTCAGCGTCATCCTGCCAGAAGCACAGCGCCGAGCGGAACACCGGGTCGGCGCCGGCGGGGCCATCCAGTTTGATCAGATCGCAACTGTCGTCGCGCGCGCGCGCCACCACCGAGTTGGTGGTGCCGAAGTCGAATCCAATGGCGAGCGGGGTAGTCATGGTGGCGGCGCCCTACAATGCGACAGCGCGTCGGTCATCCGCCGCGATTCAGCGGGTTGACGAATCTAGCGGCAAGGCGGAACATTATAGGAACATCTGAGTCGTTGTTCCTGATGCTTGCCGCCACCGCCCTTGCCGATACCGATCGTACGCGCCTGCTCGCGCAGCTGCGCGCCCAGGTCGATGCGCCTTCATCCCGGCGTACCGAGGTGCTTCCATTTGGCATTGAGGTGCTGGACGATCGGTTGGCTGGCGGCGGGCTCGATGCTGCCGCGCTCCATGAGGTCAGTGCGGGTTCGCCGACGCTTGGCGATGATGCCGCCGCCACATTGTTCGTCGCCGGCATCGCGGCGCGATTTGCTGAGCAGCCGGGCGGTACAGCGGTTTGGGCGCTGACCCGGCTGGACCTTTACGCGCCAGGCCTTGAGCAAGCGGGGCTGGGGCCAGACCGCCTGCTCTATGCTGAGGCGCGTGACGATGTAATGGCGTTGGCGCTGGCCGAGGACGCACTGCGCGACGGCAGCTTTGCGGCAGTGATCGCCGAGGTGAAGGTCGCCGACCAAACCGCGACCCGCCGGCTCCAGCTTGCCGCCTGTGATGGCGCGACCCCGATGTTCTTGCTGCGTCGCTGGCGTAAGACCGCGCGTGATCCGCTCGATCAGCTCTCGACCGCGATGACGCGCTGGCGGATCGGCTGCGTCCCATCCGTAAGGCTTCCCCATGCCGGGGTGGGCCGGGCGTGTTGGTCCGTCGAGCTCGCGCGCCAGCGTGGTGGCAATCCATTCTCTCTTATTGTCGAGGCTTGCGATGACACGGGTCGCCTCGCTCTACCTGCCGCAGCTTCCGATCGAGCGATTGCGGCAGATAGAGCGGCCAACCAGGCAGCCTGAGCCGAGCGCCGCGCGAGCGGCGTTGCCCCAGCCGATTGACGATGATCCTGGTGCTTGCTCGGTGCCGCGCGGCGGCGGGTGGCGGCCGGGCGCGCGCTGGGCACGCGACGGGGCGCTGGAGAAGGCCGAGCTTGCTGAGCGCATCGCAAGGCTGCCGGCACACCAGCAGCCGCCGATGCGCGAGATGGGCCGGCGCTCGGAAGCCGCCGAGCACCCGTTCAAGGCAATGCGGCCCGATGAGGGCTCGCCGGGCAACGTTGCGCTGCGCATGGCCGCTGCCCGGCCGGCCGATCGCCCGACCGTGCTGATCGAGCGCATCGGCCAGCGCGAGGTGATCACTTCGGCCTGTCCGCTGGCGAAATCGCTGGGCCTCGTGCCCGGCATGGCGGCCGCCCATGCCCGCGCTCTGGTCGGCGATCTTGATGTTCGAGATGCGCAGCGAGATGCGGACCGTGCCTGGCTAGCGCGGCTGGCGCTGCACGCCGTGCGGCACTGGACGCCGGGCGCGAGCGTCAGCGACGACAATGGCTTATGGCTCGACCTTACCGGCACGTCGCATCTGTTTGGCGGCGAAGAACGCTTCTGCCGCAAGCTGCTGCGGTTCCTCGGGCGGCTCGGGTTCAACGCCAATTTGGCGGTGTCAGGCACGCTGGGCGCGTCGCACGCGCTCGCACGCTATGGGGGCGGGAGAATCACGTTACTCCCCTCAGGCCGCGAAGCGGAGCGGCTGGCTGCGCTGCCAATCGCAGCGTTGCGGCTCGAGCCTTCCGCGCTGGTGGCTGCCGCCCGGTTCGGGCTGGAACGGATCGGTGACCTCTATCCCATGCCGCGCGGTCCGCTTGCGCGACGGCTTGGCCTCTCCACCGTGACGCGGCTTGACCAGGCGCTCGGGCGTGCGCCTGAGCCGCTCGTGCCGGTGGTGCCGTTTGAGGTGCCTGAGGTAACGCGACGTCTGCTCGAGCCAGTCGGTACGGCGGAGAGCATTGCACAGGTGATTGCCGATCTGATCGAAGATCTCGTGCCGCTATTGCAACAGCGTGGCCTGGGCGTGCGCAGCGCGGTGCTGACGGCCGTTCGCGTCGATGCCCAGCGCCAGCGGATCGCGATCGGCGCCTCCCGTGCGACGCGTGACGCTCGCCATCTTGGCCGCATGTTCGCGCTCAGGATGGATCGCATCGACCCTGGACTGGGTATCGAGGAGATGCGGCTGACGGTCACGCAAAGCGAACCGCTCGGCGCGATATCCGCCGCCGGCCTGCTGGCTGAAGAGGGTCGTGGCGTCGACCTCGCACCGGCCATCGATCAGCTGGCCGGGCGAGCAGGGGAGACCGGCGTGTTCCGCCTCGCGTGCGAGGAGAGCGACGTGCCGGAACGTGCCGTGCGCCGGATCGCAGCGCTGGCCGCACCGAGCGGTTGGCCAAAGTGGCAGCGCCCCGTGCGCATGCTGTCCCGCCCGGAGCGGCTCACGCACGTCGTCGCCCTATTGCCCGATCATGCGCCGCGCCGCTTCACCTGGCGCGGCAAACCTTATCAGGTGGTCGCGGGTGACGGGCCCGAGCGCATCCATGGTGAGTGGTGGCGGCGTGACGCCGAGCTCTGGGCGGTGCGCGACTATTTTCGAGTCGAGGTCGAGGGCGGCGAGCGCTTCTGGCTGTTCCGGCGCGGCGATGGCGTCGAGCCTGAGACCGGCGACCTCTCCTGGTACCTCCATGGGCTGTTCGGCTGATGCCTCGCTATGTTGAGTTGCAGGTCACCAGCCACTTCTCGTTCCTGCGCGGCGCGAGCTCGCCCGAGGAGCTGTTCGCCGCCGCACAGCTGAGCGGCCACTCGGCGCTCGGCCTTGCCGACTGGAACAGCGTTGCTGGCGTGGTGCGCGGCTGGGACGGCGAAAAGGCGACCGGCGTGCGCATGATCCCGGGTGCGCGGGTCGAGACGATCGATGGGCGGGCGCTGCTGCTCTACCCGACCGACCGCCCCGCGTGGTCGCGGCTCACGCGGTTGCTGTCGATCGGCAAGGCGCGGGGCGGGAAGGGGCGCTGCCTGCTCAACTGGTCGGATGTCGCCGATCATGCCGAGGGGCAGATTGCGATCCTCCTGCCGGACGAGGCTGATGCGATCACCGCGGCGCAGCTAGCAGATCTTGCCGGCGTGTTCGGCGCACGCAGCTATTGCGCGCTGTCATATCGGCGGCGACCCAACGACCAGCTGCGATTGCACGCGCTCAATGCCATGTCTGGCGCGGCTGGCGTTCGATCCGTGGCGACTGGCGACGTCCTCTATCACACCGCCGAGGCTCGTCCGCTGCAGGACGTGGTGACCGCAATACGGCTTAGCACCACCGTCGATGCGCTAGGATATCAGCGCGAGCGCTTTATGGACCGGCAGCTCAAAAGCCCGGCCGAGATGGAGCGACGATTCGCGGCATTCCCAGACGCGATCCAGGCAAGCGCGGACATCGCTGAGCAATGCCAGTTCAACTTGGGCCAGATCCGCTACCAATACCCCTATGAGCAGGTGATGGCAGGCAAGACGGCGCAGGAGGCGCTCGCCGCACTCACCTATGATGCGGCCGCTGCCAAATGGCCGGAGGGCATGCCCAAACCCTATGCCGATCAGATCGAACACGAGCTGAGGCTCATCGGCCAGCTCGGCTATGCGCCGTACTTCCTGACGGTTCGCGCAATCGTCGCCGAGAGCCGCCGCCGCGGCATCCTGTGTCAGGGTCGTGGCTCGGCCGCGAACAGCTGCGTCTGCTTCCTGCTCGGCATCACCTCGATCGACCCGATCCAGCACGAGCTGCTGTTCGAGCGGTTCGTGTCGGGGGAGCGCAAGGAGCCGCCCGATATCGATGTCGATTTCGAGCATGAGCGGCGCGAAGAGATCATCCAGTGGATCTACGAGACCTATGGCCGTGAGCATTCGGCGCTGACCGCGGTGGTGACCCGCTACCGCACGCGGGGTGCCGTCGCCGAGGTTGGCAAGGCGCTGGGTCTACCCCGCGATCTGACCAAGATGCTGACGGGCCTCGTCTGGGGCTGGTCAATGGACGGCATCTCGGACGAGCAGATCGAGACGCTCAACCTCAATGCCCAGGATCATCGCCTCAAACTGACGCTGAGACTTGCTCGACAACTCATTGGATCACCACGGCATTTGTCGCAGCATCCAGGCGGCTTCGTGCTGACGCAAGACCGGCTCGACGATCTCGTGCCGATCGAGCCGGCGCGCATGGAGGACCGCCAGATCATAGAATGGGACAAGGACGATATCGACCGATTGCAGTTCATGAAAGTGGATGTGCTGGGCCTTGGCATGCTGGGCTGCATGAACCGCGCGTTCAATCTGCTCGAGCAGGAGAAGGGCATCAAGGTCACCATGGCGGACCTGCAGGATGATGATCCTGCGGTCTACAAGATGATCCAAAAGGCCGACACCCTGGGCGTGTTCCAGATCGAGAGCCGGGCGCAGATGTCGATGCTGCCGCGCATGAAGCCGGTGCGGTTCTATGATCTTGTGATCGAGGTCGCGATCGTGCGACCCGGCCCAATTCAAGGCGACATGGTGCATCCTTATCTTCGCCGACGCGAGGGCAAGGAGCAGCCTGAATATCCGCGGCCCGAGCTTCGCGCGGTGCTTGAGAAAACGCTCGGCGTGCCGTTGTTCCAGGAGCAGGCGATGAAGGTCGCCATTGTAGGCGCAGGGTTTACGCCGGCAGAAGCCGATCAGCTGCGCCGCGCGATGGCAACGTTCAAGCTGACCGGCGGCGTCAGTCATTTCTACGACAAGCTCGTCGGCGGCATGGTCGCGCGCGGCTACCCGCAAGAATTTGCCGAGCGCACCTTCAAGCAGATTGAGGGGTTTGGGAGCTATGGCTTTCCCGAGAGCCACGCCGCGTCATTCGCCAAGATTGCCTATGCTTCTTGCTGGATGAAGCATCACCACCCAGACGTGTTCTGTGCGGCGCTGCTCAATGCGCAGCCAATGGGCTTCTATGCGCCAGCGCAGATCGTACGCGACGCGCGTGAGCATGGCGTGGAGGTTCGGCCGGTGTCGATCAATCACAGCCATTGGGATTGCACGCTTGAGGAAACAGATGGGCGCTATCTCGCAGTGCGTCTGGGGTTTAGGCAGGTGAGGGGACTTGCGAATGTCCATGGCGCGGCGATCGCGGTGGCGCGTGGCGACCTACCGTACGAGAGCGTCGAGGAGGTATGGCGGCGTGCCGGCGCGCCGCGTGCAGCGATCGAGCGCCTCGCTGAGGCGGACGCGTTCCACTGCCTTGGTGCTGATCGCCGACAGGGGCTGTGGAAGGTCAAGGGGTTGGGCGAGGCCCCGCTGCCGCTGTTCGCTGCCGCCGATGCGCGCGAGGGCGGCTTTTCGCCAGAGGGCGTGGAGCCGCTGGTGACGCTGCAACCGCTTAGCGATGGACGCGAGGTGGTCGAGGATTACCGCTCGCTGCAGCTCTCGCTGCGGGCGCACCCGATGCAGTTCCTGCGCCAGTCACTGGCGAGGGAAGGGGTAGTCCGCTGCGCGGATCTGGTGGCCATCCGCGATGGCCGGCATGTCGAGGTCGCTGGTGTAATCCTTGTGCGACAGCGGCCGGGCTCAGCGCGTGGCGTGTTGTTCATCACCATTGAGGACGAGACCGGGGTCGCCAACGGCATTCTTTGGCCTGATCGGTTCGAGAAGCAGCGGCGCACGGTCATGTCGGCTTCGATGGTGTCACTCCGCGGTCGGCTGCAGAAGGAAGGGCAGGTGATCCATGTCGTGATCGATCGGGTGGTCGATCGCGACGAGATGCTGCGCTCGGTCGGGCGGATGGACTTCCCGCTTAGTTTTGGGGCGGGCGACGGGGCAACGCATCCCGGCGCACCAGACCGGGGTGATCCGGGCTGGAGGCCGCGTGATCTCTATTATCCGGTCTCGCCCGAGGAGAAGGGCAGCAGCGAGATGATCAAGGTGCGCAGCCATGATTTTCATTAAACCCGACCGGCGGCCGCCTTACCGGTTCGAGCTCCGCACGATCACGTCGTTAGCTCAATCCTGCGCTGGCGCAACCACGGCACGCGCCGCCTCGAGCGGCCGGTCAAGGTTCAGCGATGTTACCACCGACACTGCATCCTCGAACCCTGCGCCGCAGAAGGTCGGTACTCCGCGCGCTTCGATCGCCGCGAGCAAGTCGCCCTCTGGCCCCGAGCGACAGGAACCATCGACATCGCGAATGAACACGCCTGCTACCCGCGTGCCATAATCTTCGACGGCCTTGGCATAGATGGTGACGTCACGCTGGCCATTGTCGCCGATGAGGAGGAAGCGGAACTCGGGATAGAAAGCGAGGATCGTCTCGATGGCGGCAAGCTTGTGCTCGTCATGGCCACTGTCGATCAGCTTGCTTGAGTCGATCCCATAGTCCTTCAGGAACATCGGGCCGTGCGGGATCGAGTTCAGCTCGAGGAACTCGGTAATGAACCCGTAGAGGTTCCAAGGTGATGACGAGACGTAGAAGAACGGTCGGGCAGGGGCGACATGGTCGCGCGCGATCATCTTGTAGAGCGAAGCTGCGCCCGGCACCGCCAGCCGGTCCTGCGGCTGCTCGACGAGCACGCGGCGCCAGTTCTTTACCAAGTTGGTCGCGCCAGTCTCGACCACCGTATCGTCAATATCAGAAATGATGCCCCAATGCTGATCGCTTCCCGGCGCGATGACTGGAACCTGCACGCGTCGCTGCTCCATCTCGCGGTCCGGAAGTGACATCGCCACCTGCTCCCACTGCGTCGTCGCAGGAAGCGGCCGATCGATCGTCATCTCTAGTTGGAAGTAGCCTTCCTCGTCGGTGACGATGTTATGCGCCTGACCATAGCCCTCGACGCGCACGGATACGCCAGGCACCTCCTGGCTATTGTAGATCGCCAGCATGGCCCGCATCCGCGTGAGCAGACCTTCGCCTGCATCGAGCGGCTTGGAGTAACGTACGATGCGGCCCCGCAGACGGACCGCTGCGGCGCTGCGATAACCGGCATAGGCCAACAGCCGGACCTTGTCGTCACGGCTGTCAGGGCCGTCCAGCATATCGCTGATCGTGTCGATATCGCGCTCAAGGTCCGCGATGGTGGAGCGGAGAAGTTTGTTGAGCGACGAGCCGACCATTGATGAGCGAACGGCGCAAGCGGCTGCCGGGTTCCTAAGGTCGCACATCGCCCCTTGCCGCGGCCCCGGAGCTGAAAGCCTTCGACCTTCAGGCAGAGCATAGTTGCGAACTGCTCCCAGGCGACCGAGACGAATGGTTTCGGCGGCGCCTACGATCTATGCAGCGAAGGCCTGTACTGGCAAATGCCGGTGGTTATGTCTTATCGGCAAGGTCACCTTCGTCATCGACGGCAAGAACCTCTTCCTCATCGCCGTCGAGTTGCTCCTGCAAGGCCTCGGCGATCAGATCGAGCTGCTCGTAACTGGCCACGAATTCAACTGACTCGCCGTCGTCATCCTCAAGGTTGAGGATGTATTCGCCCGTGCCGTTCGGGGTGATAACGAACTGCGACAACACCTTGGCCATGGTTTATGCTCCTGTCTCGACTGTCGGGCCAAACCTATCCTTGCGTGAATGGTTGCGCTGGTGACGGCCGAAAATGCTGCCTGGTTCTCGAAGGGGTCGCCAGGAGCGGCGTAACCGTGTGACCGCTTATCGAGGCCTTGTGTAGCGCGCAGTTTAGTGCCCGCCCTCGACCCACGCCACGCCGCCGTCGTGCAACGCGTTCGCGAGTGCCGCTTCGATCTCGAGCGACTCCCACTGCATCATGGGATTTAGATGATCTACCAGGCGTGGCAGCAAGCGAACGCCGAACCGCTTCACTGCGCCACTCGCCTTGTATCCGGTTTTATGCTGATCAAAGCGCCAGTCCGGGTCGCGCGAGGTTTGCCCCACATACAGGCCCCAACGGCCTGCCTTGGCAGGATCGTGAAGCAGGACGATGTACACCGAATGGCGTGCACTGCGCTGGTTCTTCGTCGTTGCACGGAAGCATCGTGCCACCTCCTCAGCCTTGGCAAGCCACTCAGGCTCTCTCATGTCGGCCTGCGCGCCGTGGTATCATCTGCTTGGCGCACGATCTTAGACCTTAAACATCACGAGGCGTTGGCGCAGCCTCTTCGCAGCTCTCCCCGAACCTTCAACTCGACCGCAAACGAATACCGATTGTCCGACATGCCATCTGAGCAGCTTTGATCGGCCCAAGCCTTCAGCTCGAACGGTTGTCCTTCCAGTGCGCCCGCCCAGGTTTCGCTCTTCAGGTTCTTAGCATAACGCGTCCACACTCGCGTGCCGTCTTGATCTTCGGGGTGGGAGTAAACGACGCAGCGGCCCTCGATCCGGGCGGCCCAGAAAGGCTCGGTGCCGATGGCACTGCGAGGTGAAACGCGAACAGCTTTCCCGTCCTGCACCGAGCAGGCGCTAACCGTCCCCTGGCCCTGAGGGCTAGGCTGGGTTGATGCGACTGGCTTCTTCCCGCAGGCGGCAACGAAGGCGCGAGACAGAGCCGGCGGCGGGGCAGGATGAGGTCCGCTCGATTGCGCGCCATAGCTTATCGAAAGACGGCCGCCGACGAGTGCGGCGAGGTTTCCAGGCACCTTGCCAGCACCGGTTACGCCGCCACGCTGCGCGTCGCCACCTGGATCGGCAACGAGCGCTGCAGCATGGCCGTCGCTGCCGAAGGACAGTCGTTCTTCGCTGTCGATGGGACGAAAGCCGGGGACATTGACCAGCAGCTGATCTTCGCCACCGGGGCAGATCAGATGGACAACGGCGCTTCTGTCGGTTCCCAGCAGCGCTAGTACAGCCTCTTGGCCGGTCGGCTGCAGGGACCAACGCTCGGTCGAGCCCGTCACGCTATCGGATCTTGCAGAAATCGACGACGAAGGCGACGGGGAAGCGGCTATTGCCGTGGGCGATGGCTGCATGTCCGTCGCATCCTGTGGTTTGCCGCAAGATGCCAACAACACCGCCGCAGTGGTGATCAGACCCAACCGCATTGCCTCGGTCCCTTCGATGACTGATCGAGCAGTAAGAGAATGGCGCAATCGGTTCAATCACAGGCCGCGCTAAACCGGGCAATCTTGAGCTGGCGGAGCGATTCTCGGCCCTCTCATGGCTGCCTTACTATCGGTCGACGGAGTCTCGCTGGAAGCCTGTTGCGAGAGACGCCAGTATGCCGCCACCATCAATCCCAGAATGACGAAAAGCTTTGCAGCAGGTTTCTTGAAGCCGCGTCAAAGTCGTTTACCCGTCCCGATTGTTCGAGGATGCGGGCGCTGGCCGCGCGCGCAACGCGTCGATCATGTCAGCCGCTCGAGCATGCTTGCCACGTAAGCGTGCTGAATGCCTCCGGCTCTGGCAGCTCGTGTCCGTCGCGGTCGGTCGGAACTCCTGCGGTCGCGTGATGGATTGGTATCCAATTGCTTTGACGAATGTTTGGACGCGACGCGCTGCTGAGATGCTCGCTGGAACAAAGGGGTCGGAATTGAACGAGGTAGCAGGGTGGATCGCGCCGATCGCCACGGTGATCGCCGCGATGATGACCGCCGCCAATCTGGGTGCGCGGGTGACCGGTTGGGGCTTTGTCGTCTTCACGATTGGGTCGCTGTGCTGGTCATGGATTGGCGTGAGTTCGGGCCAGACCAACTTGCTGGCGACCAACCTCTTCCTGACACTGGTCAATGTAGTTGGCATCTGGCGCTGGCTCGGGCGTCAGCGCGGCTATGAGGATGGAGGAAAATCCGCTGAGGTGGCCAGTCGGCGCTCGTCCGTACCGAGCCTGTTCACCGCCACCGGGATCCCCGGCACGAGCGTGGTCGATGCGCAAGGCGAGGCGATCGGCAAGGCGGTCGAGGCGTTGGTGGAATGCGGAACCGGCACCGTGAGCTATGTCGTCGTCGCGCAACGGACCGCGGCCGTCGCGGAAGTGTTGCGGGCCGTGCCCTATGCGCAGCTGAGCTTCGCCAGCGATCGGCTGACGTTCAAGCCAGGCTGCGCCGCGTTCGAAGCACTGCCGCCGCTCAAGGACGGCGACTGGCCCGCTGCGCCGGCTGCGGTGAAGGCATGAATCTCGCCTGGACGGCGGTCCGCATCGCGCAGACGCTGACGAGCGAAGACGTCGTCTTCCTTGCCGATGACGAACAACAGGCCGAGGCGCTGGCGGAAGCCGTGCGCGCGCTGCTGCCCGATCGCCTCATCCTATTCTTGCCGTCCAGCGATGCCTTGCCCGGCGATGCCGCGCCGGCCTCGCCCGCCAATGCCGGTCGGCGAGTCGCGGCGCTGCGTGCGCTGCGGCAGGCGCAACAGTCGGATAAGCGCGCACCGCTCGCCGTGATCCTGAGCGGCGAGGCGGCGGCGCGCCGTTATCCGCCGCCCGGCGCGTTCGACGCCGCACCGCCAGGCCTTAGTGTCGGCGATGCCATCGACCTGTCGACCTTCGCCGCGCAGCTTGAGGCGCTTGGCTATTTTGCCGACGATCGCATCGACGAACCCGGCGAGATGGCGGTGCGCGGCGAGGTGATCGACATCTTTCCGGCGGACGCTGGCCTTCCGGCGCGGATCGAGATTGCCGAGGGCAGGATCACCGCGATCCGCGCCTATGATCCTGTCACCCAGCGCAGCGTCGCTGAGGTGGAGATGCTTGAGATCGGCCGTGCGGCGGAACCTGAGATCGCCGATCCGGTGCCGATCCTGTCGCACCTGCCGCCAGCCGTGCTCGCCTTGTCCGACAAGGCGGAGAAGCGCCGGCAACGCTTCGTGCAACTGGCAAGCGACACCGCTGCGCTCGCCAAGTCGGCGATCGATGCGATCGACGACGACGCATGGGCTGCGGCGCAGCGCGGCTGGCGGGTCGAAGCGTTCGGCGATCCGCCGCAAGACGTGCCGAACTTCGCCGAGCGCCGCGGACCGATGCCGGCGTTCGTTCGCTTCGCGCAGCCGCTCCTGGGCGAGGGCCGTGCGCTGGTCCTGGCTGGCAGCGCGCGCGACTTGCGCTTTCTGCGGCCGCGCATCGCCAAGCGGCTGAAGGTCGAGTTTGGTGAGCTTGACGGCTTTGCCGCAGTGACGAGCCTGGCAGCCGGTGCGGCCGGCAGCATCGAATTGCCGGTGGATGCTGGGTTCGTGGACGTGTCCCACGTCGTCGTCGCGGCCGCCGATCTGTTGGGCAGCCGCGCGGTGACCGGCGATGCGCCGACGCTTGCCACCGATCCGCTGCGCGCCGTTGGGGAGATCCGGCTTGGCGACGTTGTCGTGCATGAAGATCACGGCGTTGCGCAGGTCGCCGGGCTGGAGCCAGTCCCGAGCGGAGGCGGCGGGCCGGGAGAGATGATCGCGCTTGAATTCGCCGGCGGCGCGCGCCGCCTGGTCGCCGTGGACGCGGCCGATCGCATCTGGCGCTATGGCGCGGATGCCGACGCGGTGACCTTCGACCGGCTGGACGGCGCATCCTGGGAAAAGCGGCGGGGCGTGATCGATGCGGCGATCGGCGAAAGCGCGGTTGCACTGACTGAACTTTCCACGGCGCGCGCAAAGCTCGAGGCACCGGTGCTCGACCCCGATCCCGCCGCCTATGAGCGCTTCGCCAACGGCTTCGCGTCCAACGAGACCGCCGATCAGGCGCGCGCGATCCACGCCGTGCGTGCCGATCTTGCCAGCGGCAAGCCGATGGACCGGCTGGTCGTCGGCGATGTCGGCTATGGCAAGACCGAGGTCGCGTTGCGCGCTGCGGCACTCGCTGCGCTGGCGGGCTGGCAAGTCGCGATCGCCGCGCCCACCACGGTGCTGGTCCGCCAGCATCTCGAGAGTTTTCGCCGCCGCTTCGAAGCATCGGGGATTGAGGTGGCAGGCCTCTCACGATTGTCGAGCGCGGCCGAGAAGAAGGCGGTCAAGGCGGGCCTTGCCGACGGTACGATCGGCATCGTGGTCGGGACCGGTGCGATCATGGGCAAGGACGTGCGCTATGCGAAGCTCGGCCTGGTCGTGATCGACGAGGAGCAAAGGTTCGGCGCGGCCGACAAGGCGCGGCTGCGCGGCGGTGGCGAGACGCACCTGCTGGCGTTGAGCGCCACGCCAATTCCGCGCACGCTGCAGATGGCGCTGATCGGGCTTCAGCAGATGTCGACGATCGCGACGCCGCCCGCGCGCCGCCAGCCGATCCGCACCAGCCTCGACCAATATGACGATGCGCGCATCCGCACCGCCTTGCTGCGTGAAAAGGGGCGGGGCGGGCAGAGCTTCGTCGTCGTGCCGCGGATCGAGGACATGGCGCACGTCGCCGAGAAACTGCGCCGGGTCGCGCCGGACCTCAAGCTCGTCGAAGCGCATGGCAAGATGCCGGCGGCCGATATCGATGCGGCGATGGTCGGCTTTGCCGCTGGCGACGGCGACATCCTGCTCGCGACCAACATCATCGAGGCGGGGCTGGACGTGCCGCGCGCCAATACGATGATCGTCTGGCGCGCCGACCGCTTCGGTCTGGCGCAGCTTCACCAGCTGCGCGGCCGCGTCGGGCGTGGCAACCGGCGTGGGCAGGTGCTCCTGCTGACGCAGGCGCAGGACGCGATCGGCGAGCGCACACTCAAGCGCTTGCGGACGCTGGCCGCCTTCGACCGCCTGGGCGCAAGGTTCGAGATCAGCGCCCAGGACCTGGATATGCGCGGCGGCGGCGACCTGCTGGGCGAAACGCAAGCCGGGCACATGAAGCTGATCGGGACCGATCTCTACCAGCATCTGCTAAGTCAGGCGCTTCGCCGCGCGCGCGGGGAAGCGGTCGAATATTGGACGCCCGAGCTCAATATCGGCGTGTCCGGCATGCTGCCGCCCGACTGGATTCCGGAGATGGACACCCGATTGTCACTCTATGTCCGGCTGGCGCGGCTTGAGGCTGAAGCCGGACTCGATGCGTTCGAAGAGGAGCTGGTCGACCGGTTCGGCCCGCTGCCTGCTGAAGCCGAAGTATTGCTGCTGCAAGCGCGCATTCGCACGGCAGCGCGCGCGCTGGAGATCGCCCGGATCGACGCCGGGGACGCCGCCATCGCATTGACCCCACGCGCCGGCTTCAGCGCCAATGCCGCGGCTGCCGGGCTGATCGTAAAGGGCGACCGGCTGCTGCTTAACGAAACGACGCAGGTGGAAACGCGCGCCGCACGGGTGCTGGCGCTCCTCGAAACGCTCGCCGATTGACCGGTTCGATGACGCGCCAGCGCGCCGTCAGCGGCGGCGGCGCAACCGGCGATCGTTGGCGGTCACCGCGGCATGGACCGGCGCCATCGCGCGCCCGCCGGCCAGGCTCATCTCGAGGACCAGGCGCGAGCCTCGATCCGCGATGCGCGCCATTCTCGCGGCATTGGGCGGCCAGCTGAGCCAGACGCTCATGAGGTCGCGGCCTTGATCCAGCATCTCGCCGTGAATTGCGGTCCAGTCATTCGCCATCACGGACCCGGCCTTGCCGAACGCGGCCACCTTCTCTGGCACCATCTTGCCGAGTTCGCGATAATCGCCGTGTAGCGGATTACGCATTGCGGTATCGATCGTTTGGCTGCGGCTGCCCATGACATGGCAGGTTGCCAGCATGGTTTCGCCATAAGTCGTCGCATTGGCCCAGAGCGATTGACCGAGCTTCCAGCCGTCCAGCCAGTACATGGCCACGCTCAGATCGATGCCTGGTCGAGTGTGGTCAATTCGGGTTTCGGCAATCCTGACGCCTTATACTCCGCCTCAAGCTCGGTCTTGCGCGCCAGCAGCCGATCGCCCAGCTCGTCCATGTCGAGACCGGCCTTGCGCGCCTGGGCGAACATGCCCTCCATGCGCTTTTCCTCCTCTTCGACATGATGCTCGATCTGCTCGGACAATACCTTGACCTTGGCGTCGTAGAATTCGTCGGAAGGCGTGCCCGCTTCGATGTCGACGATCAGCACCTTGGCGCCGTCATGCTCGACATAGGCTTCCTTCAGCAGGTCCTCTTCGATCTTCCCCTCGCATGCCGGATAGAAGATCTCCTCTTCGATCTTGGCATGGATCGTCAGCTCCATGCAGATCTGCAGCGCGATCTTCTGCTTCTTGCCCTCGCCCTTTGCGCTTTCGAACTGCTCGAACAGGTCTTCGACGGTGCGATGATCGGCTTTGAGCAGCGCGACGGCGTCTTGTTTGGTGTCGGCCATGATGATCTCCCTGATTGCCAAATAGAACCAAGTGTTGGCTGCGTTCGTTCCGCTATGAAGCCAGCTGCGAGTCGTTAGCACCGCGATCTTGGCTGCCGTCATCTTCCGCCGCAGCGCCAGGCTTGGCCGTCTAAGCGGCGGCGACCGGCAGGTCTACCGGGGCAGTGCAAACATGGAGGGCGCAATTGCATTAGGGAACAGGACTCGCGTCGATGTGCCGAACGCCTGTACGGCGCCACCGCGCCGGTCACGGTTTGCCATCAGCAATTGTAATCGGGAATCACCCTCCCATGCGACATCTCGGTTCTTCAGGGCTTGCGATCGGACCGGGCGGGCGCATCTGCCACCACGGCTTTCCCGCGGAATGCGCACTATCGAAGATCGCATCCACCTGATCACAAAGTTCGTGCTTCCACTGCAATAGTCTGGTGATGGGGGCACGAGCGGGCGCCCAGGCGGCAACCGGCGCTCTCAGCCAGAAAAGCTCTTGCAATGTTGGAACGTAAAGTGAACATGGCTTAGCTCCAATGAAAGGAGCAAGCATGGCCACGGCCTATATTCTGATGGGCGCTGCAGCCCTGATCAGCAGCATTTCCACCTTGATCTGGTCCATCCGTCGCGCGCGTTGAACGCGTCGCGGGAACGCACATCGGCGGGCGGCGGAGCCGGCGTAGGGCGGCAGGCACCAGTGGAGACACGCGATGCAGGTCTCGATACCGCCGCCGTCCGCCGATGTGTCATCGACACGCGCAGGAGCAGTGAAGAGGAGCTCGGTCGAGAGCTCAATTCACTCGAGGCGCAGCGCGACAGCTGTTCGGCCTATATTCGGAGCCAGCGATACAAAGGCTGGATGGAATTGCCCCAGCATTATGCCGATGCGGCTGGTCCGGCCCCAACCTCGCGTCCAGCGCTTCTACAATTGCTAACCGACTTCGAAGCAGGCCGGATGACCACAGACGCTAGGGCAAAGACTTGGAGGCGGTCAGCGTCGCGCTTTCAGGAGTTTCGAACGAGGTGATGATCGGGCAGGGACCCGTCGCGCCGCTTCCACATTCCCTCGCCAGCCGGCGCAGGGATGTGCGCGCTTTCTCCAGTTCGGCAATCTTGGTGTCGAGCGCAGCGATGCGTTCGACGGCAAGTTCGCGTGCGCGCGTGCGGTCGTTGGTCGCGTCCAAAGCAAGCAGCTCTGCGATCTGCTCGAGCGTGAAGCCTGCCGCCTGACCTGATCGGATGAAGCGAAGGCGGTGGACATCCTCCTCGCCATAGCGCCGGATGTGACCCGCCTGTCCGGCGCCGGTGGGCCGGGCCGGGGTCTTCAGCAGCCCGCGCCGCTGATAATAGCGAATTGTTTCGACACCCACGCCGCCCGCGCGCGCCAGCCCGGCAATCGTCAATCGGGACATCGCTTGACTCCGTACCATGGTACGGCGCCTATATGGGCTGCAGCCTGATGAATTCCAGTCGAAAGCTGCTGCAATGACCTTACCTGCCGAACCCCGCCGCGCTGTTCTTTATCGCATGGCGATGGACACGCATGTCTGTCCCTACGGCCTTAAGGCTCGTGACCTGCTGCGCCGGCAAGGCTATGCGGTCGAGGATCATTGGCTTCGTACGCGCCCGGAAACCGACGCGTTCAAGACCGAACATCGCGTGGCGACGACGCCGCAGATCTTCATCGAAGGCAAGCGGATCGGCGGTTATGACGACCTTCGGCGTCATTTCGGCAAGGTCGTCGCAGATCCGAAGGCGACGAGCTACAAGCCGATCGCCGCCTTGTTCGCCATGACTGCGCTGATGGCGCTCGCGGCGAGTCATGCCGTTCATGGTACCCCGTTTACGCTGCGCGCGGCGGAATGGTTCATCGGGTTCAGCATGACGGTGCTGGCACTGCTGAAGCTTCAGAATGTCGAGAGCTTTGCGACGATGTTCCTCAACTATGACCTGCTGGCAAAGCGCTGGGTGCCATATTCCTATGTCTATCCCTTTGCCGAGGGACTTGCGGGCGTGCTGATGATCGCCGGTGCGCTAACCTGGCTTTCTGTGCCGATCGCGCTGTTCATCGGCACGATTGGCGCGGCGTCCGTCGTCAAGGCCGTCTATGTCGACAGGCGCGAACTGAAATGTGCTTGCGTGGGTGGGGCCAGCAACGTGCCGCTCGGCTTCGTTTCGCTGACGGAGAACCTGATGATGGTCGCGATGGCGGCCTGGATGGCAGCGGCGGCGTTTTAGCTGATCTGAAGCGTCGTACGTACGATACATATAGGTCCAGGTTGTTACTGAGTTCGTCCAAGGACATTGCCCAAAAGCCCATGCGCCACGCCGAATTTTCTTCCCTTCATCGCTCCGCTTTGGTTGGCGTCGGTAATGAGCAAGAGACCTGACTGGCGCGCACGGGTGCAGGCTCTGGAATATGCTTTGATCGCGATCCTCTTGCTTGGCTCGTTCATGGCCGGCGCGCTTGGGTTCGTGCGGTGGCTCATCGACACGCTTTAACTGCAGAAGCGGCGCCGACGAATGCCGGGGCTGGGCAGGGTGAGGATCAGGCGGTATCCTCACTCATGATCGAAGAACGCGAGATCTGGGCTTGCGCGCACCAGCTGGTGCGGCAGCATGGGGCGCACGCGTGGTATGTCGCGTCACAACGCGCGGACGAATTACTGGCCGAGGGCCAGATGGAGGGGCATCGGACCTTCCTCCGCATCCTCGATCGCATCCGCCAGCTTGAAGCAATGAGCCCGGGCGGGGCAGTTCATTGATGGCTCCATTGGCTGAGACTCTGCCGGGTGGGATGGTTCTGCGCCGTGAGGCATAGTTTGCGAGACTGATTTCGCTGTTTTCCAGGCCTCAGCCCAACCTTCAACGAATGAAGAGCAAGCATGAAATGAACGCAGGCCAGCCGCAATGGTATCCGACGATCTTCAATGCGGTGGCGCTTGCCGAAGTGTTGGCGATTTCGCCAAGCTTAGCACAGTCGCGCCAGGCGGAGCTGCACACCTTTCATTGCCTGAAGGGTTGTCCGATCGGCGCGCCGCCACCAACGACATCGTCGTGCGAGAGACCTATAGGCTTCCCCCCAACGACTTGACCAAGCTCGCCGACTGGGTGGCCTATCGGATTACCCGCGAGTTCCGCTCAGTGCGGAGCCAGTCCCATCTCGACGCCTGTCTTATCATGCAGTGCGAAGCGATCGACGATGTCGGCACTCGCTCGGTTATAGCCGATCACATCGACATCGCGGCCATCGCGTCGCAAGCGCGCGACGATCTTGTCCAGCGCGCCAACGCCCGAGATGTCCCAGAAGTGCGCTGCGGTCACGTCGATCAGGACTCGGCTCGCGCTGTCCTCGGCCTGAAACGCGCGCGTGAACCGATCGACCGACGCGAAGAAGATCTCGCCGGTAACGCGATAGGTCGCCTGTGTGCCATCGACCGACACTTCGCGCTCGACTGAGAACATGCGCTGGACCTTGCCGGCGAAGAAGATGCCCGAGAGCAGCACGCCGGCGAGCACCCCCAAGGACAGATCGTGAGTCGCCACCACGACCACGACGGTCGTTATCATCACCACGGACGAGGTCAGTGGGTGGCGACGCAGGTTCGGGATCGAGTTCCAGCTGAACGTGCCGATCGACACCATGATCATGACGGCAACCAGCGCGGGCATCGGCATGCGCCCGACATAGGGACCCAGGACGACAAGCAGGAAAAGCAGGAACCCGCCAGCGACGAAGGTCGACAGCCGGCTGCGGCCACCTGACGTGACGTTGATGACCGATTGGCCGATCATGGCGCAGCCGCCCATGCCGCCAAACAGTGCCGACACGATGTTCGAACCGCCCTGGCCGGCGCACTCCTGGCGCTTGTTGCTGTCGGTATCGGTCATGTCATCGACGATCTGCGCGGTCAGCAGGGATTCAAGCAGACCGACCGCCGCCATCGTCAGTGAATAGGGAAGGATGATCCGCAGCGTGTCGAGCGTCAGCGGTACGTTGGGCAGCGCGAAGCTGGGCAGCGCTTCGGGCAGTTTGCCCATATCGCCCACAGTATGACCGGCAGACCCATAGCTATGCCGATTGCGCTCAAGACGAGGATCGCCACCAGCGGCGAAGGAATCGCTGTGGTGAGGCGAGGAAAACCGTAGATGATCGCCAGGCCACCAGCGACCATGGCATAGGTCTCCCAGCCGACATTGGTAAGCTGCGGCAGCTGGGCCATGAAGATCAGGATGGCGAGCGCGTTAACGAAGCCGGTGATGACCGACCGCGAGACGAACTGCATGACGAGATCGAGCCGCAGCAGGCCGGCTGCGATTTGGATGAGGCCCATCAGGATCGTAGCGGCGAACAGATATTCGACGCCATGATCGCGCACGAGCGGCACGACCAATATGGCGACCGCCGCCGTCGCGGCCGAGATCATGCCTGGCCTCCCGCCAATAAATGCGATCGTCAGCGCGATGGCGACCGAGGCGTAAAGGCCGACCCGTGGGTCGACGCCGGCAATGATTGAAAAGCCGATCGCTTCGGGAATGAGCGCAAGCGCGACGACGATGCCGGCCAATATGTCCCGGCGCGCCGTAATGGCGTCAGTGAACCACTGGCGGCGGTAAACAGAAACATCGAATGTCATTGGTGATCCACAACAGGGCACAGAGCGCACTTGGGGCGCACAGGGTTGGTGCGTGTTGTTGTCCGGCGGATCGGCGGCCGGAATAGCCACCCGGAATTTCACCGGGTCCTTGCGAATGCGAGCGCCATATCAATTCCCAATGAAACGGGCAATGGCCGGCCCATATAGGGGTGCCTTCGAGGCTGCCTGCACTCCCGCCCGCAAATGATTCATCCGCAATTGCCGGACGCGCATGCAGGGTTGGAGGGCAGGGGGGATTTGGCGGCGCGACTATATATAGCAGCACTCAACTTATACCCGTAACCCAAGATTCGCCAAAAGCGACGTAGCGGCGAAGAGATGTTCCATAGATGTTCTGATCATGATAGCGGGTGCGCATGAGCGACGAGTTGGACCTTGATGACAGTGCCCCCCGGCGACGGCGAGCGTCCAAGGCCGATGCGGTCGTGGCCAGTCCTCGAGCGAAAAGCCTGCAGGGCCATGGGCGAAATTCAAAAGTCTATGTTCCGGTCATCCTGAAGCTGTTCCAGGACCGCTGGCGTCCCGGCGCTGCTACGGTTGTCTTTTCGCTCGACGACGTTCGGACGGCGGTCGAAGCAGTGCGGGCGGTGTCGGACAATCCAGATGCCATTTCATCGCGCAATCCTGCCGATGTCATCTACCGCATGCGTTCGCGCACCAAGCTGCCGGAGGAAATCCTGGCCAAGGGCTTCCATGTCCTGCGAGCGGTCGGCCGCGGTCGCTATCAATTCGAGAAGGCCTCGAGCGGGATCATGGAGGTCCCCGTCAGCGAACTCGTGCCGGCGATCGACCAGACGCCAATGCCAGTGCGGCGGCTCCTTCCTGAGACGATGGCGGAAATGGACGAGCAGGCGCTGCTCTCCGTGGTCGGCTACTGCCAGCTGCTTGATCATTTTACAGGCATGAAGATCTACCGCTTGCGCAGTCATGTGCGAAAGAGCGTGCCGGGGATCGGACAGGCGGAGCTCGATGCGATTGACGTTGGTATCGCCTCAGGCGACGATGATGTTCCGGTCGTCTTCCCGATTGAGGCGAAAGCTGTATCCGACGAGCTCAACCGGGTGCAGATCTTCAACATGATCCAATACGCCGCGCATTATTTTCCAGGCCTGAAAGTCAGGCCCCTGGCGCTCAAGGTGGATTACCAATCGGCGGTCCACCTCATGGAATTCAACATCGCTGAGCGGCCCGGCGATCTGCGGATCATCCGCTCGGCAAGCTACGCGATCAACACCTCCGAGGCGCAGCTCGCGATGATCCGCGCAACCAATGTACCTAAACAATGAGCCGGACCATGCCGACAGGGATTGAACTTTTCGCCGGATGCGGCGGGCTTTCGACTGGATTTCTCGATGCCGGGCTGCATATCGCCGCCGGCTTCGAACTCGATGCGCGGGCGGTCGATGCGTATAATTACAATCATGAATATCGCGGCAGCACCGGTTTCATCGCCGATCTGAGCGTCGCCTCCGGCGCCGACTTGCTTGCGAAGGCTCAGTGCAAAAAGATCGATGTCCTGATCGGCGGCCCTCCCTGCCAGCCCTTCTCGATCGCGGGGAAGCGACAAGGCAAGCGGGACATACGCGCGGACCTGATCGGGCATTTCATCCGCCTCGTCGGCGAGTTGAAGCCGAACGCGTTCCTGCTCGAGAATGTGCCGAATCTGGCAGCGATCTCGGAAGGTGCCTTCCTGGAGGAAACGCAGGCTGCGCTTCGGTCTTTAGGCTATGCCGTCGATCACCGCATCGTATCGGCGGCTGATTTTGGCGTGCCCCAGAATCGCAAGCGCCTGGTGATGCTAGGGATCAAGGGGAAGGTGCCGCCGCGGTTCCCCGCGGCGACTCACGGTACCGACGAAACACCCTATCGCTCGTCGGCGAGTGCAATCGCGGATCTGCCTGACGCCGGCGAGTTTGGCGAAACGGGCATCTATAATCATGAGCCGACGGTCCATTCCGCCGACATGGTCGCGCGGTTGAGCACGTTGCAGCCGGGCAAGCGCGAGCGCGGATCATTCCATGACCGTCTCCATCCCGAGCGCCCCTCCTATACGCTGCGCGCTGGGTCGGGAAACTTCTCGCCGCTACGACCGGTCCACTACAAGCATCACCGGGTCATCACGGTGCGCGAAAGCGCACGGATCCAGGGCTTTTCCGACGATTTCCGTTGGCCTGACCGGATTCCACGGCTGCAGCAATATCGCCAGGTCGGCAATGCGGTGCCGCCGCCGATGGCGAAGGCCTTTGCCGAGTGTCTGGCTGCCCAGCTTGGGTGGACGCTCGATCCGGCGGCATGCGCCGGCGATCCTGCGACCCGCCCCGAAGCCAACAGCATGACGGACAAGGAGCGCAAGGCGCTGCGAGAGGCGCGGATGCGTGGCGCTTCGCTGGGCAAGGTTGCGCTGCGCGGGGACTGACCGCTTTGGGCGGCTGATGGCGATCAACGTTGAGGATCGCACATTGGCCGATGGTGCCAAAGCTGTTCGGATCGGCGACCTGACGGGTGACCCGGCGGCCATCATGAGCTGCAAGGCGGTGTTCGGGCGTAAGCTCACACGTGCTTTGTTTTGCCGGACGGTCGGGACGACCGCGAACAACCCGGGACTGGCGAAGCGCTAGGCTGCCAATCAATTTGATCGTGGACAGGCTCTCGTGAGGCGGACCTTGTGGTCCGGTCACAACGAAGATTTTAACACTGCCCGCCGACGATCATTGTTATTGGCCCTTATGTCTCTATTGAGAGCTCCAAATCTGATGGAGACGATCATGAGCGACGAAACGAGCCTCAGCGCAGTTGAACTTGCAGCTGAACTTACCGCAGCCTGGCTGGCCAACAACAACACTCGGTCCTCGACCGGAGACGCAGTCGCGTTTTTGACTGCGATGCACAAGACGGTCGGTGAACTTGCTGCACCAGGATCGGCCGAAGCTGAGATGGCTGCTGCGCCAGAGTTTACGCCGGCGGTCACTGCTCGCAAGAGTCTCGCCAGTCGGGAGCACATCATCTCGATGATCGACGGACGTCCGTACCGGACATTGACTCGTCATCTGGGCACCCATGGGCTCACCGCTGACCAGTATCGCGCTCGCTACAACTTACCTGCAACTTATCCGATGACCGCGCCGGCCTATTCCGAGCAGCGTCGCGAGATGGCCAAGAAGATCGGATTGGGCCGCAAACCGGGACAGAAGGTTGAGAGCAAGCCGGCCGCAAAGGCACCACGCAGGGCAAAGAAGACGACTCCGCCCGAGGCGTGACCACAGAGCTGTCACAACCATCTCGGGACCTCCAGACCTCCGGGACCGCGCGTGTCATTGGTCGAGTTATCCAATCGGGCTGATGCTTCGATTCGACAATTCATCTTGGCATCGAGACTGGACCGTTGCTGCCGCAATACAGGGTGGCGGTCGGTGATCCGATGCCATAACCCGACATTCTGAAACTAGCTTCTGACACCTGTGGACTCGCAGAAAACGGTGCATCGATAGGCCGTGTCAGAACCGTCCGGTTTTGACCTCCTGCAAACGGCCGTTTTTATGGATGCTCGTTAGGTGCACCACTATGGCACGCCTAGGCTGCGATGATCCGAGCTTCCGGCCCCCGGTATACTCCGAGCGTTAGCGCATCGTGCGTGTTATAGAAGGTCTCGAAGTGGAAGCGATGATCGTCGCCGTTGTCGTCGGTGAGAATTAGGTCCCTTTCCCCTAATATTCCTCCGCGTTGCGCTCCACAGTACCCAGCCACCGCATTGAAGACCTCCCTCTCCGACATTTTACTAAACCGCTCAGCAAACATCGGGGATTGTATGAAGTATTTGGTTGGGTTCATAGCATCGAAGTCTGGCTTTCTCTTAGATTTGTGAGGATGACCAGTGATCATCCCCACCAGCGGCCGCTCTCTTCCGGCCACCTCGACAAACCGGTAAAGAGTCGTGGATAGAGTGTTTCCAAACTTCCCGTGCAGTGCCTTGATGACCGAAATGGTAGCAGACGAGGACAACGCCTCCTCCGTAAATCGGTCCTGTAAAAAGAGAAGACGCCCTCCGGCGAAATTCGCTTCAGCTTCGATTTCCTCATGGCAATGAGGAAGCAATGTGTGATTATTGTCTCCATGCATGACGTCTTCATGCCAAGGGATCAGGCTGTGCCCAATTTCGTGGGCTTCATTCCAGCGGTGCTTCTTCTCCGGCAGGTCGCCATCTAAGAGGATCCTGCGTCTATCCGGCAGGTAGAGCGCCTTTAACGACAACTTTTTGATCGCATCCCAAAGCAGTGCGGGCCGCTCGTAGACCTGGATCGTAGCCACCCGAATACGGCTGATTTTCTCTTGAACCGCACTAGGATTTTTGGCGGTGTAAAATGCCTTATCCAGTTTGAGCAAATGCCTGACGTCCTCTAGACGTAAAGGAGGTTCCGGATTTCCTAGGCCCTTGAGGACACGCTCTACCCGCCGGTCGATATCGTGAGCGGTCTTGTCTGAAAGGATTTTGTTCTTACTCATTTCGACCGCCCTTTATTTAGTCTTCTTTACTCAATACACTAATGAATTCCTCTAGAGCCATACGCTCTTGCTGTGTCAAAGCGGTCACCGACTCTGATCGGGCTGCAAACCGGACTGCCTCAGTTACTATATTGTCGTTCTTCGCAGTAACAAGTCCTGCAACCTGCAACAGATTATTTCTGGGGATTTGAAAAAAGTTAGCTAGCTGATATACAGTTCTCAGCTCTGGCTTATGATGTAAGTCGTCCTCTATTTCAATAAGCTCAGATACATCCAAGTCCGCATCTTCGGCGAGCTTTTCTAAAGTCAGTCCTTTGTTGCGGCGCATGAGCCGCACAAACCGACCGAAGGCAATGCCGGTGTCCTGATTGGTACTATCACCGAACATCGCTTCCCCGTCGAAGATCGGATCGATAGAATGTAGGCCAGCTCCGATCTCGGCTTTCGCCTCGACTTGAGCCATTCTGAGGCACCATTCTTTCGTAATCTCGACCTTCATGGCTGAGTTCCTTTTGCGATGAAGGCCTCCGCTTGCTCTGGTGTCATCTCGAAATAACGCAAGTTTTGACAGTCCGCGTCCATACCGAGGTCGGACATTCCGCAGGTGTTCGCATAAAAGCTGTTCGCCTGCGGCAGAGAGTGGAGGCCAATGCGCCCTTTAAATTCTAGTTCCTCACTCAGCGCGATGGCTGACCGGATCATAATGCTGCCAACCCCACGATATAATGCAGGTTCATGCAGCTCCGGACGGTTCCACGGCGCATTTTCAACGAAGTCTACATAAACAATCTCTTTGCCCTTCTGCCCTTCGCTTCGACACCGCTTCATTACCGTGTCGAGGATCATCATTCCTTGAGTCATGCCGTTACAGACAATACTGAACCCGGGTTGGGCGAGCATACCCTGCAAAGCCTCAGTTTTTCTCCGCCAATTCCAATGGCGGCTTTGCGGCCAATGGCGTCTTTCGATGCCTGCACGATGCAATTTCTGAACGGACTTAAATAGCTCGGGGAGCCATTCGCCCTCCCAGTCACCTAGCTGTTTTTCTGTGATGCCGTCCCAAAGCTCCGCTGACTCAGCCTCGTTGGTTACGGCATTGAACAGGTAAACTGGGCTTACGGTGATCGTCATAGCATCATCACCTCTGCCTTTTCCTTGGTGGCCTCATCTTCAAAGAAGAGCTTATCGCCCTTCTCAACCCGCCCTTCGATGAGCTGGTACAATCGGAGCGCCTGTCTCATGACCGCGGTTTTGCTGAGATCCTTTTTTTCGCACAGCTCATCCAATGCGCGCATCTCCGCGTCGGTGAGATTGAGCGTCATCGTCTTCTTCGCGACCATACTACCTCCAACTGCAGGCATGCATGTAGGCGCCAACAGCCAATATGTCAATTTAAATAAGCTATGCGATGGCTATTGAATAGCCAAGTCCTAGCTATTATATGGGTTGCATGCGGGGCATCGGGCTTCCGCCTAATCCATAGAAAGGTACGCCAATGGCGACTCTCCAACATGAAATCGAAGATATCGGCGGCTGCATTCGGGAAGGGCGGCGCCCCCGCCCAGGCATGAGCTACCGCATCGAACTCGGCGACGAGCGCCTGAATTACCGTTCGGCAGTGACTACTGACCCTCAGCCAACGGCTCGGCAGCTGATTGAGTTGGCCGGTCTCCGGCCGATTGAGGAGCATCTGGTTATCTCGATGGCGCCTAGTGGCCGCCTGAACGCCCTCAATCTCGACGAAACGACGGATCTGCTCGCAAACGAGGTCGAGCGGTTTCTGATTTTCCGGTCCGACGCGCTTTATCGCTTCACCCTCGACGGTGACGAGTTCATCTGGGGGAGCCCGGAGGTTCGTGGCGATGTGCTGAAGAAGCTCGCGAAGGTGGATGCCGCGACCTACGGCGTCTGGCTCGAGGTCCATGGCGGCGAGGACCGGCCGATCGCGGATGGTGCCAAGGCGCCGTTGAGCCCGAAGGGCCTGGAGCGCTTCTTCACCGGCACCAACCAAACGACGGAGGGCTGAGCCATGGCCGCTCTCCCGATGAGGTGCCGCAAGTATCTCGCCGAGCGGGGGCTCGGCTATGATGAGGTCGAAGAGGGCGGCCAACGCGGTATCGTGCTCCGCGCCATGCCGCTGCCACCTGGTCGGTTCGATGCTACGGTAGCGGATATCCTGATCATGCTGCCGCCAGGCTATCCCGACGTTGCGCCCGATATGTTTTACGCCATGCCTTGGCTGCGGCTCGTCGCGACTTCAACCTATGCGCGATGCGCTGATGTTCCCTTCAGCTTCGTTAGTCAGACTTGGCAGCGATGGTCGCGCCACAGCAGTGATTGGCGACCAGGCCGTGACGGCATCTGGACCATGATTAAGCGGGTGGAAGCTGCCCTCGAGCTCGCGGCATGAGCGGTTTTTCACTTGTTCTGCAGCAGCGCCATACGTCTGCTCTTCACCAAGCGCTCCTGTCGGGATCAACAAGCGGATCCCCCTGCTTTGCCCTATTTGGCACAAATGAAATCGCAAGCGACCCTTGGGATCGGCAACGCCGGCTGCGTCTGCTGTCGTTTGAACTGGCGGGAGACCAGACGAGTGCTGCCGGCATCACTGAGGCGATGGCAAGGTGCACAGCTGAGGATTTGATCCTTGGCGTGGTACGTACGCAGCTGACGGATAGCGCTGCAGGAGCAGCGGAAATTGACGAGGATGACCGCAGTTTGCTCATGCATCTTCGGCAGGAGCTTGGTGCCTCTGCGCAGCTCGTGAGCCTACGCACCGACGCAGATGGGTGGAGTGCCCGCCTATGGTCAGACCCAAGGTCCGCTATTGCAGCGGATTACGTCACCATCCTCGGGAATGGGTTAGCGCTCCACGGTCTGCACAGCCGTGTGTCGGCTGACTTCCTGGCACGGCAAGATCTAGCGTTCGGCCCTAAACTCGGCCGTGACCTTCGTCGCCTGCGAGTGGGTGTTGTCGGCTGTGGTGCAACTGGAAGCGCGACTGCGATGCTACTCGCTCGGCTTGGGGTAGGACAGCTAGCGCTTTTCGATGAGGACATCGTTGATGTCACCAATCTCAACCGATTGCACGGCGCCCGCCGGGCCGATGCCGATGCGATGCGTCCAAAGGTCGACGTGCTAACTAGGGAAATCACCGAACTGGGCCTCGGAGTCCGCACGGTGTCGTTCCGTGGCTGGGTCGGCGACCCGGCTGCACGGGATGCCTTAAAGGCATGCGATGTCGTATTTGGCTGCACGGACGACCATGATGGCCGTTTGCTCCTTAACCGCTTCGCCTATTTCTATCTCGTTCCGGTCATCGACATGGGCTTAGCGATCCGCCCTGCAGAGGATAGTCGTATCGCCGAACTCGGTGGTCGAGTGACGGTACTGGCACCATCAGGGCAGTGCTTAATCTGCCGAAGAGTGATCGATGCGGAAACCGCGCGCGATGAAGCCCTAAAAAGAGCCAGTCCTGAGGAGTTTGAGCGCCGCAAGCGGGAAGCCTATGTGCGCGGCGGCGGCGAGCCAGCTCCAGCAGTTGTGACCTTTACAACCGCAACCGCGTGCATGGCGGTTGACGAACTTATTCAAGGTTTGACGGACTTTAGAGGCTCAGGCTGGCGCTGGCATGGCGTTCGTCGGTTCGATCTGCTGGCTGATCGGCGGCCTGGGGCTGAACAAGACGATCATTGCCCCGTCTGCAGTGATATGGATTACTGGGGACGAGGTGACATGCAGCCTTTTCTGGATCGGGTCGGCCAATGAAGGCTCTGCGCAGGTACGTTACTTGGCTTGCTCGAGAGGCTAAATCGATTGTTCGTCCGGACCTCGTGCTCCGCTCGATCGAGAGGCAACCGGCGCCTCAAGATTTGAGGGCAGGCGTGATCTATATGGTGCAAGGTGGTGGCACCCCGAAATGGGCCATCATGCGCTGCCCATGCGGATGCGGCGAGAAACTCCAATTATCCCTCAATCCAATACGTCGTCCCCGTTGGATGGTGCATCGCGATCGTCTGAGGCGGGTCTCCTTGCATCCGTCAGTTCGGCAGACTGCCGGATGTTTCGCTCACTTCTGGGTTCGTCATGGTATTATTGAATGGTGCCACGACAGCGGCTCGTTGCCCGCAGAAGGGTAGACCTTTGCTTTGATTCGCCGCATCGGCATGGTGTCAAAACCGAGCGGTTGTGACACCTGCTAAACAGCCGCTTTCTGCCCCTCACGGCTAAAAGCGGCATGTCAGCAAGCGGCCCAGGTCCGGAAATAGCGCTGCCGTTCTTAATCCTGCCGTGGCCGGCTCAGTTCGAACGGAGGGGAGGAGGCGCGCTGCCGTAGAACCGGTCGAAGTTGCCGCAGTTTTGCTGGGCAATTGCCTGGTCGGGTTGTTAGGAGGAGACGATGCGCAGCGATCTCGATCATCTTCCTCCCGCCAAACAACGCGATCTCGATCGGGTGCTACGGATCCTGTTCGAGGAATTCGATGACGCCCGCGGCAATCCCACTGGCGAGAAGAAGCTCGGGCGAATATTGAAGGTCATTCTTTACGGCAGCTATGCGCGCGGCGGTTGGGTTGATGAACCGCATACGGCGAAGGGATATCAATCCGATTTCGACCTGCTGGTGATCGTCAATCAGAAGGAACTGACCGACCGGGTGGCCTACTGGCAGCGCGCCGACGAGCGGCTGATACGAGAGCTGTCGATCACGAAAACCATTCGTACGCCAGTGAACTTCATCGTGCATTCGCTCCAAGAGGTGAATGATGGCCTGGCGCATGGACGGTACTTCTTCATGGACATCGCCCGTGATGGTATCGCGCTCTACGAGAGCGAAGATAGCGAGTTGCATCAGCCCAAGC
Source organism: Sphingomonas sp. (assembly GCF_965227385.1). Classification (GTDB taxonomy): domain Bacteria; phylum Pseudomonadota; class Alphaproteobacteria; order Sphingomonadales; family Sphingomonadaceae; genus Sphingomonas. The sequence continues at coordinate 3,109,144 of NZ_OZ245750.1, read as the reverse complement.
CCAAGACGGCAGCGCAGGCCCTGGAGCTTGCGCGAGAGTATTTCGAGGAGTGGTTTCCAGCTGCTGCAGGCGTTCTGGAGACAGCAAAGTTCAGTGCCGAAAAGGGGCGTCTGAAGGATGCCGCTTTTCTGATGCATCAAGCGACGGAACGTCTCTACCATTGCGTTCTATTGGTGCTTACTTTCTACACCCCGCACGTGCACAATCTGGGCTTCTTGCGCTCGCAAGCGGAGCGGCTGGATCGAAGACTATATGGCATCTGGCCTTCATCTAATCGGCGAGAGCGTGCGATGTTCGAGAAGCTCAAAGATGCTTATGTGAAGGCGCGGTACTCAAAGCACTATCGGATAAGCTCGGAAGAGCTGGACTGGCTTGCGGCACAGATCGAGGAGCTGGGGCGGGTCGTCCACAGAGTTTGCGGCGACCGCATCGCGGAACTCGATGGCGCGGACGTTGCTACCAAATAGCGACGGCTGGCAATTTGATCTTCACGGGAAACGGATGGAGATGATGACATGGGACCCGCTCCGAACTCAGATCCTTCGATTAAGGTGAAGCCGCTTCCCCCATTGGCCCCGCCGTTGCGGGCCGGTGACTATCTTTGGCGTCCTTGGTACGCAAAAGCGTGGTGGATCGCGATACCGCTTTATTGGCTGCCGATGGGTACCCATTGGGGAGTTCCGCTAGAGAAGTTCTACATGAGCGGGATCGGTGTGGTCACGAACATCATCTTTCTACCCCTCACGGCAGGACTGATCCTAGGATTCGGCTATCTGCGACGTATGTTCGCTGAAGCTGAAATTCCAGTATCTTGGCACGACTGTGACGTTTGGTTTCAGCGGCCCGGCGCCCCTCCGCCTTGGGCCGACAGCGCTAATCCGCGGTCCGGTTCCGAATGGATTGTTGATCGCGAACGGATCAAGTCAGACCACTAGTTCTTGCGGATGCGATAGTCCGGATCTGCATCTCCTAAGCCTTTGTCGCGATCTGTCACATGACGTCCCGTGCTCAGCAACGAGGACTGCTCCATCGAAGTGATAGGCGAAGTAAGGTCCCAAGTTCCACGTCCAAATGCAGAGTTTTCGAGGTACCGATTGCGCAGTCCGTCGTTGCCTAGTATTTGGCGTGACAATTCGCGGGAAAAAGTGAGGGCAGGTGTGTCTGAACGCGCTGCCGACGCTTCCGCCGCCGCAATGGCCGTCCTGACATCAAAATTTGCGATGTCCATTGACGACGTCGCGGACGATGAAACGGTGCCCGTATCTCGGCTGTCAAAGGCAAAGTGACCACCTGCACGTCCTCCCGCCCTTGAGGGCCTTTTTGTGGACTCGCGACCACCACGCCTGGCTTCGTCCACGCCATCATTTGCGGATGCGCCCCCGCTAATGCTCATGCCTAACGATGTACCCATCATTGATTGCTTCTCGGCCCCACGCGTAAGCGAGCGCTGCCAGCCGGTCTGCGCGATGATAGCGCCGATATCGCGCTGAAGTGTGTCTGAGACCTGCGGGGTGAGGCGCCATTCGCCCTTGCGGTCCATTTCGAACCCGCCCTTGAGCCAGTTGGCCATTGCGGTGTGGCCGGCTTCGCCGTTGCCGAGGAAATGCTCGATCGTGTCGGGGCCAGCCTGCTTGCCGGCCTCGAACCTCGTGCTGGTGTCGTTGCGTGCCGATTGCTGGAACGACGTGCCTGTCGAGACCAGCAGGTCGTTGTTGGCGAAGTTGAAGCGCGCCTGGCCACCTTGGGCGATAGCGCCATATTGGCTGTCGTTGATCAGGCCGGCGCGGTGGAGCTGCCCGGCTTGCTGCGGACTGAGATTGAGGTTGAGGTCGCCATTCTGAGCGAGGGCGAGGTCGCGCTTCGACATGGCGATGCCGTTGGCGCGCAGCAGACCTTGCATGCGGCTGAGGCGCTCGCTCTCGACGATTCTGGTGGTGCGGTCGTTTCTGGCGCGGTCGGCAATGCCGGCTGCACCGCTCGATGCCATATCGACCTGGTTGCCGGCGGTTTGGCTGAGCGTCCTGATGAAGCTGTCGAGTCGGGCTGCTTCCCTCGTCGATGTACCGGCGGCTGCGGCGCCTTCGGCGAACCCGAAATTATCGGCCTGGCGGCGTTGTTCGCCGATGCGGGCGGCGGCTCTGGTGCCTTGGGTGCCGACCTCGCGCTGCGCGTCGAGCTTGCCCGAGCGTTCGGCGAAGTCGTAGCCGGCGGCTTCTCGGGTTCTTGCATAGACGCTAGTGCCCTCTCTGGCGGCTTCCGCGGTGGCGCCATCGGCGGTTCCGAGGCTGGTAGCGGCGTTGTAGGTCTCGATGGCTCTGAGCACCTGGCTCTCGTTGCGGCCGGTGGCGCGGGAGAGTTGGGAAATGGCGGTCGAGCGGGCTTCGCCGGAGAGGGCGTTGATGAAGCCGATGCGGCGGGCGGTCTCCTGCGGGGTAATCCCGAGCTGCGCGGCTGCCTCGCGCTGGCCTTGATTGGTGCCGGTGCGGGTCGCCTGCTCGGTCGCGACATTGGCGCGCTCGATACTTGCGACCTGATCGCCGGCAAAGTCACGGCGGCCTTCCATCGCGCCGGCCGTGACCTGGGCTGCGGTCAGGTCGTTCCTGAGCATCCGCTCCTGGTCGTAGCTGTTGGCGATGAGTTTTGCGAAGGTCGGGTCGCTCTGCGCCTCGCCGATCACGCCCGAGGCCTTGAGTGCGGCATCCTTGGGCGAATAGCCTTGCCGCTCGAAGTGCCGCTGCGCGCCTTGCAGCATCATGTCATAGGCGCGCTGGTCGCCGAAGGCGCGCCATTGAACGAGGTTCTGTGAGAAGGCGGCGAAGGCGCGCTCGCCGGCCTGACCCTGGCCGAAATAGCTGGTTCCTAAGCTTCGCAGCGCATCTTTCTCGGCGAATTGGTGGATCGCGGTGGTGGCGGCGTTGCCCTGCACCTCGCGCGCGACCTGCGGGTCGGCGAGGTCACGGCCCTTGAGCGCCGGGGCCAGCGCGCCCATCTGGCGTGCGCCTTCGATGCCGCCGAGCGCGAATGCAGTGCCGCTAGGCGTGCCGGGGCGCTCGCCGATGATGTGGCCGGCCTCGCCATAACTGCGATTGCTGCTGAAGCTGCTGCGCTCCCCGAAATCGCCGAAGCTCGAAGCGGCGGCTGCGCGGCTGCGGGTGCCCATGGCGGACGCCTGGCTTTCGAGCGCCGAGGCATAGCCTTCGCTGGTCGCGATTGGCGCGGCGGCGGCGGCGGCTTGCCCGGTGATGCCTTGCGCGCTGCCGGTGAACGAGCTGAACACATTGCCGCTGAACCGGAACACGGTGAACACGAAAGCACCGGCGAGGCCGGCGGCGGCCGTGCGGAAGCTGCCGAACACGGCGAGCGCCTTGGTCGCCGAAGAGGGCGCGAGCAGCCAGCTGTTGGCGGCAACGCCGTTCGACTGGAGTTCGGCCATGACGGCGGCGGCACGGCCGAGGGTGAGCTGATAAATGCCGGCGTCGATCACACCCCATAGCGCCACGAACACGAACAGGCCGAGCGCGAAGCTCGCCACGCGCAAGTTGATCGGTGTGAGGATGAACAAGAGCGCGACCGGCACCATGAACAGCATGATCGCGAACACGGTGGCGCGTATGGTCGGCACCCATTCATTGGCGACCGACATGGTCGCGAGGCCGTTCGATACGACAGCGCGGTTCGCCATCACCCGCGCGGCGCTTGCCGGGCTGTCCTCGAACAACACGTCGCCGACGGTCTGGCCGAGCAGGATATGCGTCATCAGGCTCTGGGCGCTGAGCGGCTTGCCGATCATAACCTGGCCCATCGCGCCGAGCTGCTCACGGCAACGCGCCAGCTGCGGCGCGCTGTCGATGTTAAAGCCACTCTGGCGGCAAACCTGTCGGCTATAGGGTTCGAATAGATTGGGATCGGACAGGCGCCCTGCGATATGGGTCCAGGCTTCCTCGCAGCTGACCGTGGTGCCGCCCTTGTCGGCCTGGGTGAACACCGTCGAGAAAGTGGCGGGCCCTGCCATGGCGGCGAAGGCTGCGGGCAGGTCGGTCGCGGTGCGGAACAGCTTGTCGTCATCGATGCCATAGGCCGGAGAGACCCGCGCGACCGGATAGCATTGCCGGACATAGTCCTTGATCGTCGCGTCGAGGAAGCTGTCGGTCATCGGCGCGCGCGGTGAGGTGGCGTTGAGGAACAGGTCGAACGCGTGGCCGCCGCCGCCGAACGAATATTTGGTGGTCGGATCCGCGCTGTTGTCGTCGATCGTCTCGACCATCGCGCGCTCGATCATATTGGTCGTGCCGGCGACCAGCACGAGCAGCACGGGGACATCGCCGACCGCCTGGTACGCATTCTTCACGCGATCATAGACATGGACCGTGCCGGTGGTGGCAACGAGCCCGACGAACAACCCGACCCCGACCAGGATCTGGAACCCGAACGCGATCAGGCCGATGCCCGAGCCGCGCGCGCTCGCGAGCAACGCGCCAAGGCCGATGCCGACGGTCGCGATGATCAGCACCAGCGTCTCGTAGCGCGGGTCGGCGAAGATCAGCGAGACCATGCGGAACGCGTCCACCGTCTCCTGGAAGCCGTTATAGGTGTGGAAGCTCGTGTCGAACGCCAGCGCCGGCGAGGCGGCGAGCAGGGCAGGGAGGGCGGCGAGCGCCCGGGCGGCGTTGCGCATGGGCGGCTCCTCAGCGCTGGCTTGCCGCGGCGGCGCCGGCGGCATTGCGCGCATCGCGGTCACGCTCGCGCAGCAGTCCGGCGAACGAGGTCGAGAGGTTCGCGGTGCCGAGCGCGGCGAGATAGGATTGACGCATCTGCGCGCGCTGGCGCAGCACCTCCTCACGCAGGTCGCGCAGCTGTTCGATGCCCTTGGCGAGAATGCGGGTCTGGCAGACATTCTTGTTCGCGCCGTCCGCCGCCCCGGCCGCACTCGCACCGCGCTCGGCATTGCCGACCGCGAAGTCGATCGTGCGCGTGAGATCGTTGAGCATCTGATAGGCGAGGCTCAGCGCCACCAGTTCGTCGGTGTCGCCGATGACGGAGTCGACCGTGCCCTGGCGTACGCCCCATTCGAGCATGCGGTAGACGGGCAGGGTACGCACATTGGCGACGAACTGGCGCTCCTCAGGACTGAGCGCGACGCGCGTGCGAATCTTGGTGGCGATCGACTGCATCCGCTCACGCGTCAGCACCAGCGCGCCGCGGCCATTGCCGTCCTGCGTGCAATCCGTCCCGCTTGGCGGGATCGAAAGGCCGCGCCGCTGGACTCGACCCGTCAGGAAATCGTGCGGGCTCTCGCTATCCTGCGCCGAGCAAGCAGGAATCGCCGAGAAGAGCGGCACCTTGTCGGCCGCGTTCCAGCGCATGTAGACGTCGCCTACCCTGGCGCGCATGACGGTGGCCCAGCTGCTCGCCCCGACCCGCGCCGCGGCGTTGGCGAGCAGCGAGCCGGTGCGGAAGATCTCGGTCACTTCGGGCGGACAATTCTCGAGCGCGTCCTTCAGATCCTCGGTCGGATTGTTGTTGTTGGCTTCGATCTTCTCGCGCGACTGCTGGAAGCTCTTGGCGAAGCCCTGCTTGACCGAGCGGTAGCCAGTCATCTCCTCGATGATGCCCGACATGTTGTCATCGCCCTTGACGATCTGGACCATGCGGTTGGCGAGGCGGCAGTCATTGACCTGGATCGAATTGAGGAAGTTGGTCGCGGCTTCCATCTTCGAGATGATGTTGCCCATCTTCTCGTCGAGCGTCTCGAGCAGATACTGGAACGCGACCGCTGGCGCTGCCTGCAGGATACTCTCGAGCTTCTGCACGAGATAATCCGGGTCGAGAAACGACATGCCGCCCAGAAACATGTCGATGCCGCCGCAGCCGGCGCGAACCTTGGGAAGGGTCACCGATATGGGATAATCGTTATGGACATCGACCCGGCCCGACATGCCGCCTGCGGTCACATAGCCGCGCGTCTGGTCCTCGAAGCTGCCTGGGTTGGTATAGGTGACATTGTCGAACCAGCTCTCCGCCCAGCTTTGCGCATGCGCTGGCGCGGCGCTCAGCAGCGCGGCGGAGGCGATCCCGAGCGCAAGGGGCGAGCGGGTGGCGGCAGAACGCATGGCGGGATCCTCTGATAGTCAGCCTGGAATGACGTCGAGCCCGCCATGCTCAGCGCTTGCGAGATGCGGGAGCGGGTGCGCCGACGATCCCGGTGAATTTGGACATGGCGCGAACCGCCACCGCCGGGCGGACGCCAGTGAGCATCTTGGCGGCAAGATAGAGGTTGCGCGTAAGATTGGGCGCGTGGTCGGTGCCGACTGCGATCGGGATCATTCGGTCTGGATCGCGGCGGGGCCGCACCCATGCGACGGGATGACCGACCCATGGCAGGCCGAGCTTTCCAGAGCGAAGCAGCGCGTCCTGTCCGGAGATCGTCCGCAGCTCGACGCCGAAGCGCGCGCGCAGCTGTTGCAGCCGCCCCCAGAGATCGGCGCACGGTACGCATCCGGGCGCGGTCGTCATCTCAACCACATAGAGCGACGCCTGCGAACGCAAGGTCGCATCCAGATCCGACGGAAAATCGCGAGTCCGGGGCACACGGCCCAGCCAGTGATGCATCGTGGCGGGGTCGGCGACGGGGTGAATTGCGGCTGCCAGGGCCCGGCCGCGCGAGACCGGCTGAGCATCTGCCTTGAAGGTGACGCATAGGATCGCCGCACCGCTGGCCAGCGCGCCAAGCGCGGCGGCAAAGCGCGATGTTCGCCCGCAGGGGTGGTAGGTGCTGGAAGAAGTTCGCTCCAGCGCGGATCGCGGGTGCCCGTCATCGGCCGGACGTCCAGGTCCGGTGACCTGCGGGCTTGGCTGCTGGAGTTCATCGGCCGGTTCCACCAGCATGCGGGCGAGTTGGCGGAGCCGCATCGAATGCGTGCGCGGCAAGGGTGGCGGGATATTGCTCATGGCTGCGGCTCCAGCGCTGAGCTGACAAGGTCGCCGCCCAAAGCGCGCGGGTCGGTCGCCGCGACCGGGCCATTGGCGAGCGCGTCGAAGAAGCCGTCTTCCTCGCCCGGGCCGGTCATGAACTGCTCGGGCCGGATGTCGCCGCTGAGCAGCCGGGTCGCCTGGTACGACATCTGGGTGAGGTTGGGGTAGGTCTCCACGCCGCTTGCGATCACCATGCGCTGCGCGCTGTTGCGGCGGATGAGCATCGTGGTCGGCGTGATTTCGACGCCGTAGCGAACTGCAAGCTCGGGCCGCCGGTCGATGTCCATCAGCGTGACCTGCCAGCCCATCTCTTCCTGAAAGCGCTGCAGGATCGGCCACTGGACGCGGCAATAGCCGCAGGTCGAGCGCGAGAACATGACCAGCGCGAACTCGCCCGACTTGGCGCGAAGATAGCCGCGCCGCAGCCCATCCTTCTGCGCATTGAGCTCCGCGCGAGCATCGCCCACCATCGGGTTGGCGGATTTGGAGTTGAGCTCGGGATGCTGGAGCATGGCGAGCTGGGTGACGCCGGCGAACGCCCGCGCCTTGCGCCGCGCGAAATCCTGCAGGCGCCAGAAGTCGGCGACTGCATCAACCGTGAGTACCGTTGCGGCATAGTCGCGCTGCTGCTCGATCAGCTTGCGGATTCGCGGCGGGGTCCAGGTCGCCAGCTGCGCCATTGGCGGGATGGCTGGTTTGACGAGCTCGTCCGCGGGTTCAGGCGGCTTGGGCGGCGGCGGGGTCTCGTACCACCAATAGCCATGCTTGCGCTTCGCTGCGGCCGCATCTTGCGCGGCTTGCGCCAGCACCGCGGCCGGCATGAGCATCAAGGTGGTCGAGACCAGTCTAGCGACCGCCCGCCGCATCGAGCGGCTACCTTGATCGTGACGCATCGCTGCGGCTTTCCGAATTTTATCGAACGAGGGCAGGGTGGTAGGCACCAGTTGGATGTCTGGCAGTCCGGATACGCAAGCAACGGCCGGGGCATTAAGGTGCCGCGAAGGCGCGTCGCTGCCGCACCGGCGATTAGCGGCAATCTAATCATGTTGCCAAATGGCAGCTTACGTCCTATGTAATGCCACATGGAGAACTGCCATGTTGTCACTGCGCCCCGTTGATACGGCTCCACAGGCGTTTCGCCCCGAGCCGGTCACACAGGAGGAAGCGGCTGCGATGTTCCGCGCCGCCCTCAATCTGTTCGGCAAATGGGAACTGACCGACGAACAGGCGGCGACGCTGCTCGACATGCCGGTGCGCTCCTATCGCCGCTGGAAGGTCGACGGGCCGGGGCGGATCTCGCGCGATGGACGTGCGCGCCTGTCGAACTTGATGGGAATCCACAAGGCGCTGCGACTGATCTTCACGGAGTCTCAACGCGGCTATGCGTGGATCAAAGCTGCCAATGACGCCTTCGGTGGTGCAAGCGCGCTAACGGTGATGCTCGGGGGCGAGCTCACCGACATCATGCGCGTGCGGCGCTATCTCGACGCCGAGCGTGGCGGCTGGTGATCGCAAGCGATCAAATCCCTATTGTACGCGTCGAGTGGAAGAATGCTGTCCGGATCATCCGCAGCGCTTTTCCGCCAACCGATCTGTTCGAGGACATCGCCGATCCAGCGGACTGGCCGCTGCTGCTTTCAGCCGAGCAGAAGTCGAACCCCCGCATCATGGCGACCATCGGCAATATCGACCTGGTGCCGACGGACCGCAGAGTTGGCGGAAGCGGCGCATCCTATCTGATGGCGCCATTCACCCATGTCAGTCCGGATCGACCGAGCCGGTTCACCGATGGCAGCTTCGGCGTGCTGTATGCCGCTGGCACGTTCGAAACCGCTCTGTTCGAGACCATCCATCATCATGCGCGGTTCATGGCCAGCACGGCGCAGGCGCCTGGCTGGACGTCGCAATTTCGCGAGATCGTCCTCTTCGTGGTGGCAGACCTTCACGATCTGCGGGCTGCCGAGCCAAGTCTTGATCCGGTGCTCGATCGCGATAGCTATGATGCCTCCCAGCGAGTGGCAATCGGTTTGAAGGCAAGCGGGTCGGACGGCGTGGTCTATCCCAGCGTGCGGCACTCTGGCGGCGAATGCGTAGCGCTCTTCTATCCGGATTGCGCATCCGATCCGCTTCAGGGTCGCCATCTAGACTATCATTGGGACGGCGTTCTGGTCGATCTGGTTCGCGACGCAGGATCGGGCGAAGTCTTCCGTGTCGTTGAAACGCCGGCACGCGGTGAATGAGGCGGGACCTTGCGAAGGGCATCGAATGGCGGCTGTCCGCAGAGCGCCCTAATGTTGCTCATTGAAACAGAATTCCAGGGCTCCCAGAAGCGGACGCACTTCCAGGTGAGATAGGCGCTGCAGATCGCCGTCACCCGATTTCGAAGACATGGCGATCGACTGCAACCTTGCGAGCGCTTCCCTTAGTGTTCGATCAATCCGCGGATGCGGGTCGCCAGCACGTCCATAGCAAAAGGCTTGGTGAGAACATGCATACCTGGATCGAGATGGCCATGACTCAACACGGCATTCTCCGCATAGCCCGTAATAAAGAGCACCTTCAGGTCAGGCCTGACACTACGCGCGGCATCTGCCACCTGTCGGCCGTTCATCCCGCCGGGTAGGCCCACGTCGGTAACCAGTAGGTCGATGCGGAAATCCGCGTTGATGATCGCCAAGCCTGCGGCACCATCAGCCGCCTCGAGTGCGGTGTAGCCGAGGTCGGTCAGCACTTCCGTCACGAGCATTCGCACGGTGGGCTCGTCATCCACCACCAGCACGGTCTCGCCGACTTCGGCTCGGGGAACATGTCGGCCTGCCTCATCTGCGTGCTCGATCTCGGTCTCGCCAAGATAGCGGGGGAGGTAGATGCATACCATCGTACCTTCCCCCATCTCGGAGTAGATCGCGACCGAGCCCCCCGACTGCTTGGCGAAGCCGTAGATCATCGACAGCCCGAGCCCAGTTCCCTCGCCGATCGGCTTGGTCGTGAAAAAGGGATCGAATGCCTTTTCTATCACGGCGGCACTCATGCCGGTTCCGGTGTCGGAGACGCAGAGCGATATATACTGCCCTGGCTCCAGTCCGCGCTGCTTGGCCGAACGCTCATCCATCCAGCGATTGCCGGATTCGATCGTGATCTTTCCACCGTCCGGCATCGCGTCGCGGGCGTTTATACACAAGTTCAGGATCGCGTTCTCGAGTTGGCTCGGATCGATCAGACTCGGCCAGAGGCCTGCGGCATTCACGGTCTCGATTCCGATGGCCGGGCCAACGGTCCTCCCGATCAGATCCTCCATCCCGGCCACAAGTTGCTTGATGTCCGTTGGCTTGGGGGTGAGCGTCTGCCGGCGTGAGAATGCGAGTAGCCGGTGGGTCAGCGCTGCGGCTCGTCTGGATGCGCCCTGCGCGGCGCTCACATAACGTTCGACGTCAGCGATACGCCCCTGGGCGATGCGGATCTGCATCATCTCCAGGCTGCCCGATATGCCGGTCAACAGATTGTTGAAGTCATGCGCGAGTCCGCCGGTGAGCTGCCCGACCGCCTCCATCTTCTGCGATTGCCGAAGCGCGTCCTGCGCCGCCATCAGTTCGGCCGTGCGCTCCGCCACATGAGCTTCGAGCGTTTCGTTGGCTTCGCGCAGCGCCGCCTCCGCGCGTTTGCGCTCGGTCAGGTCGAGCATCGCGCCGATCATGCGCACCGCGCGTCCGTTCTCGTCGCGAAAGACGTGGCCTCGATCGAACACGTCGGCGAACGTGCCGTCGGCGCGGTGGAACCGGTATTCCGAGGCCCACTGATCGCCTTCGCCTTCGCCATCGATCACGGCATGGATGGCACCATCCACTCGGTCGCGGTCGTCGGGGTGGATGTTCGAGATCCACCACTCTCCGGTCGGCACGACCTGATCAAGGTCATATCCGAACAGAACGCTTACCGCCTCGTTCCATTCGACATGGTTGGTGGCCAGATCCCAATCCCAGATCGCGTCGTTGGTTGCTTTTGCCGCCAGCCGGTATCGCTGCTCAGTCTCGCGCAGCGCCGACTCCGCTGCCCGGCGTTCGGTCTCGTCGCGAGCGATCTTGATGAAGCCGGCGATGACGCCCCGGGCGTCGTGCAGCGGACGGACCGATCCGTTGGCGAAGATGCGCGTGCCATCTCGTCGTATGTGCCATCGCTCGTCATTGGCGCATCCTTCGGCGCTCGCGATCACCAGCTCCTGAACCGGCACCCCTGTGGCGCGGTCTTCTTCCGTAAACAGCACGTCACTGGATCGACCGATGATTTCACTCGCCGTCCAGCCGAACACGGATTGTGCGCCGGGTGTCCAATCCACGACCATTCCATCCCGATCTGTCGTGAAGATAGCGTGGTCCCTCACGCCCTCCACGATGCGGCGGCCGCGCTCCTCGCTCTCGCGCAGTTCGGCCTGTGCCCGATGCCCCTCAGTGACGTCATGCCCTTCCACGAAGATACCGGTTACCTCGCCGCCTTCGTTCAGGATGGGCTCATAGATGAAGTCGAGATAGCGCTGCTCCGACTGACCATTCGCGCGGTCAAGGCTGATTGGCGTGTCATGAGCGACGAAGCGCTTGCCGCTTCGATAGACTTGATCGAGCAACTCGAAGAAGCCTTGGCCCGCGACCTCGGGGAGCGCGTCACGTGCGGTTCTTCCGACATAGTCCCGTTCCCCTGCCAGGTGGCGATAGGCCGCGTTCGCAAACTCGAAGACGTGATCGGGGCCATTGAGAATGGCGATGAAACCGGGCGCCTGCTCGAAGAGCCTGCGCTGACGCTCCATGTCCGCCAGTCGTCGCCGCTCTGCAAGCACCTGCTCGGTGATCTCCACGCACGGACACAGGAACCCCGCGACCAGCCCGGCCTCGTCCCGCACCGGCGTGTAGGAGAATGCGAAATGCGTCTCCTCGAGATAGCCCTTTCGCTGCATCAGGAGCTCGATATCGTCCATCTGCACCGGCGTGCCAGCGTAAGCCTGGTCGACGATCGGGATGAGGTCCGCCTTGATCTCTGACCAGACTTCCAGAAAGTCGCGGCCTATCGCGGCGGGATGCTTGCTCGCCAGGATCTCGGCATAGCCGTCATTGTAGAGCAAGGTACGCTGCGAGCCCCACACGACGAACATCGGCTGATTGGCGGTGAGCAATACGCCCACCAACGTCTTCAATGGCTGAGGCCAGCGCTCCGGCGCGCCCAGCGGCGAACCAGACCAGTCATGACTGCGCAGGAGCGCCCCGGTCGCGCCACCATCCCTGAGAAAGTAGGGCGGCTCGTTTTGATCGTCGGAATTGAGAAACATCGAGGCGAAACGCACGTCCATTGAAAAGGGACCACACTTGATCCGGAACGCGATCAGCCCGCCGCGAAGGGTTCGGAGGCTTCAGGATCACGCTGCGCTGATCCTGACAGCGGCATTGTAAAGGTGAACCGGGTTGCTTCGTCCGTCGAGCTGACCTTCATCTCGCCGCCATGTGCCTTCGCGATTTCGTTCACGATGAACAGCCCAAGGCCTAGCCCCTGTTGGCTACGCCTAACCGCGCCCCTGAAGAATGGCTGGAACAGCCGAGCCTGTGCATCAAGTGGGATCGCCACGCCGCCATTTGTCACTGACAATGTCAGCTGACCGTCGCAGCATTCCGCCTCGACGTCGATCGGCATGCCCGCGGCGCCATGGGTCACCGCGTTCGAGATCAGGTTCGACGCGAGCTGAGCCATGCGACCGCGATCACAATTCACGGGTTGATCGAGCGCGAACCGCGTGATGATCTGCCGGTCGGGAACGACCGCTCTGATTTCATTGACGACCTGCTCGAGTATCGGGGCGAGCGGCTCATCAGCATCACGGACAAGCGTCAGGCCCTCGCCGAGGCGGCCTCGCGCGAAATCGAGCACATTTTCGATCAACGCGGTCGCGCGAGATATACTTGCGCCCATCTCCTTGGCGATGATCCGACCCCGGTCGCTGAGCGTTTCACGGTCGCGCAGCATGTTTAGACCCGCAGCAAGCGCGGCCAGCGGGTTGCGAAGGTCATGGCCCAGAACGGCGATGAACTGCTCGCGAAGCATGGAAATGTCGTGCTCGGCGTTGGCTGTGGCCTGGGCCCGATCCCGCGCCTCGACCAGCTCTCTTTCATAGGCCCGCCGATCGACAGCTTTAAAAATTGTCATACGCGTGAAGAGGTGCGCGTCATCCGGTCCTCGCTTCTCGGCCGCATTGACGATTACCGGTACTTTGTCGCCGCCTGCACCGACGAGATCCAGGGCGAGTTCGTTGACGGTGCCTTGGAGCCGCAGGGTCGGAGCGAGGTGCGTCTCGAAAGCGATGCGCCCTCCGAACGATAGCAAGGCGTGGACCGATTGTCCCACCAGCGCATGGGCGGGTGTGTCGAGCCAGGTCGCCAACGTGGCGTTCAGCTTCACGATGCGACCAGCAGGCGATAGCGACACATAGCCGCAAGGCGCGTTCTCGTAGAGGTCCTGCAGATCCTCCGTGGGCGCGGCTTCAGACAAAGGCGCGGATCGCCGCCGTCACTTCCGCCGGCGCGCTGAGATTCGGGCAGTGTCCGGTGGCATTCAGCAAGCGATATTCGCTGTTCGGGATCTGCTGGTGAACATATTCGCCGACGCAGGTCGGCGCGATGATGTCCTCGCTACATTGCAGAACGAGCGTTCGAGCCTCGATCCGCGAGAGGTCGGCACGATTGTCAGAGAAGAAGGTTACTCGGGCAAACTGGCGGGCAATCTCCGGATCGGTTGCGCAGAAGCTGTCGGCGAGCGTCTCGCCGAGTTCCGGACGATCCGCATTGCCCATGATCGCAGGTGCCATCGCAGCCGACCATCCCAGGTGATTGGCCGCGAGGAACTCGAGCAGCTCGTCCACCTGCTCGTGCGAGAAGCCGCCCACATAGTCGCCGTCATCGACATAGCGCGGCGAGGGCCCCACCATCACCAGCTCGCCGAACATCCCAGGCGCCTTGAGGCTGGCCAATGCGCCGATCATCGCGCTTACCGAATGCCCGACGAACACGGCGTTCGACAGCTGCAATGCACGGCCGATTTCGACTACATCATCGGCGTAGCCGCCCAGGCTGGAATATTTCTCGGGATCGTAAGCATTTAAATCCGACCGGCCGGCGCCGACATGATCGAACAGGACGACGCGGAAGTCGGCTTCAAACTCTTTCGCCACTAGCCCCCACATATGCTGATCGCAGCCGAAGCCATGCGAAAACATCATGGTGCGGGAGCCCGCGCCAGAGACTTTCACATTGTTTCGTGCCTGGTTCATGCGCGCGACACTATCAGCTTCCAGTAGGCGGCGCCACGGAGCTGTCCTCGCGATTCAGCTCAGCGGCGCCACGTCAGTTATACGCCGCATTTTCGGTCGTACCGCCAAGCCGTCGGATACCCAATGCGGCAGTCGAATGAGGCTATTGTCGAACGATTGTCATTGGTGCGCCGCTAAGTGCCGGCTCGATGGAACGTCCTGTGGTTCACACGTCAGGCGCGCGCGTTAGCAATGGCCGAATGGTCGGCAGTCGGCTCAGCCGCCAAGCCGGCGGCCTTGCGTTCCGAGTAGCGATCGACAAGTTGCACGGCGTGCGGTCGCAATAGCACGGTCAGGCGAACCAGCTCTTCCATCACATCGACGATGCGGTCGTAATAGCTCGATGGCTTCATCCGGCCTGCTTCGTCAAACTCCTTGTAGGCCATCGGGACCGACGACTGGTTCGGGATCGTGAACATCCGCATCCAGCGGCCGAGCAGCCGCAGGGTGTTGACGGCGTTGAACGACTGCGAGCCGCCAGATACCTGCATCACAGCCAGCGTGCGGCCCTGTGTCGGGCGCCGCCCCTTCATCTCGAGTGGAAGGTGATCAATCTGGGCCTTCATGATGCCGGTGACCTGGCCATGCCGCTCGGGGCTGCACCAGACCATGCCTTCTGACCAGAAGGCGAGTTCGCGCAGTTCATGCACGGCGGGATGATCGTCGCCCGTCACCTGGTCAGGCAACGGCAAGTCGCTCGGATCGAATATCCGCACGTCGGCGCCGAACAGGATCAGCAGACGCGCTGCTTCCTCGACTGCGAGCCGGCTGAAGGAGCGCTCGCGAAGCGACCCATAGAGCAGCAGGATGCGCGGTGGAGGCTGATCGCCGCCCATGCCGGCACCCGGCCGGGTGATCACCGCGCTGGGATCGAGAGCGGGCAAATGGTCGGGGTCGGTAAGGTCACGAAGGCGGGTCATCCAAGATCCTTGACGAGATAGGTCGCGCGCGGGCCGCACATCGACGTAAACTGGGCGGTCGCGGCGATGAAGGCCGGCGGCTTGTCACGATCGGCGTCGACATAGCCGAGCTTGCGAAAGAACTCGCCGGTGCCGCTGGTCAGGAGGTGCAGCCGCTCGACCACGTCTTCGGCAATCCCTTCGAGACGCTCGACCGGCATGCGGCCGTAACCCTGACCCCGGCGGGTCGGCAGCACGATCAATGATCGCAGCAACCGGTCGGCGCCGTCGCCCTCCAGCCCGATGAACCCGATCAGTCCGTCATCGTCGGACAGGCTGAAGAACGTCTGGTCGGCACATCCGAGATCGTCGGTCGGAAGCTGCGCCGCATCGAGCGCAAGCCGCAGGACATCGTCAGCGTGTCGGGCTTCCGAGAAATAGATCTCCGTCATGCCGTCGCGCGCGCTTCGTACCACGGCCGGGTCCGCTTCACGATCGACACGACCGACAACATGACCGGCACCTCGACCAGCACCCCAACCACGGTCGCCAGCGCCGCCCCCGAGTTGAGACCGAACAGGCTGATCGCCGCGGCAACCGCCAGCTCAAAGAAGTTGGAGGCGCCGATCAGCGCGGCCGGGGCCGCCACGCACCATGCGACACCGAACCGGCGGCTCAGCCAATAGGCCAGCCCAGCGTTGAAATAGACCTGGATGAGGATCGGCACCGCGATCAGCGCGATGACGAGCGGATGAGCGATGATCGCCTCGCCCTGAAACCCGAATAGCAGCACCAGCGTGGTGAGCAACGCCAGCAATGAAACTGGCCCGAGGCGTGCCAGCAGGCTGTCCAGTGCCGCTTGCCCACCTGTTCCGATCATGGCGCGGCGGATGACCTGCGCGACGACCACAGGCAAGACGATGTAAAGCACGACAGAGATCAGCAGCGTGTCCCACGGCACCGTGATCGAGGCGACGCCGAGCAGCAGGGAAACCAGAGGCGCGAATGCGAACACCATGATCACGTCGTTCAGGGCGACCTGGCTCAGCGTATAGGTAGGCTCGCCCTCGCAGAGGTTGGACCAGACGAACACCATCGCCGTGCAGGGCGCGGCTGCAAGCAGGATCAGGCCGGCGATATAGGAGCTGATCTCGCCCGCCGGCAGCAACGGGCGGAACAGCCAGCCCAGAAACAACGAGCCGAGCAGCGCCATTGAAAAGGGCTTCACCGCCCAGTTGATGAATAGGGTGACGCCGACGCCCTTCCAATGCTGCCGGACCGAGCCGAGCCCAGTGAGGTCGATCTTGAGCAGCATCGGGATGATCATCAGCCAGATGAGCAGCGCGACTACGATGTTGACGCGCGCTACCTCGGCAGAGGCGATCGCACCGAACAGGCCCGGCAAGGCATAGCCGAGCGCAATCCCGACCACGATGCACAGCGCAACCCAAACGCTCAGATAGCGCTCGAATGTGCTGATCGTCGGCTTTGCCGGGAGGGCGGCGGTCATGCTCCGATCCGGTCGCCGGCGTTGTTGATGACCTTCTCGCCATCTTCCTTGTTGAATGCGCCGCGCTGAGGCGAGGGTAGCAGATCGAGCACTTCCTCTGAGGGGCGGCACAATTTCACGCCGAGGGGCGAGACGACGAGCGGTCGGTTGATGAGGATCGGATGCTCGATCATCGCATCGATAATTTGGTCATCGCTCAGCGCCGGATCGCCAAGGTCGAGCTCGGCATAGGGCGTACCCTTCTCGCGCAGCAGCGCGCGCGGCGTGATCCCCATGCGGGCGATGAGCGACACGAGACGCGAGCGGTTCGGCGGGGTCTTGAGATACTCGATAACGTGGGGTTCGATGCCGGCGTTCTGGATCATCGCCAGCGTGTTGCGCGACGTTCCGCACTCGGGGTTATGGTAGATGATGATATCGACGGTCATGTGAGGCCGTCAGCAGCAAGGGTTGAGCTCGGCGATCAGCGGCTCGCAAAGCTCCGCCTTCCCGCCGCAGCAGTCCTTCACGAGGAACAGGGTGAGCGCCTTCAACTGTTCGAGATCGGCGCGGTAGTTGATGATGCGGCTGCGCCGCTCGGACCGGATCAGTCCGGCACGTGTCAGGGTCGCGAGATGCACCGACATGGTGTTCTGCGGCACGTCGAGCGCTTTCGCGACCTGGCCGGCTGCAAGGCCTTCGGGCTCATGCCGAACGAGCAGTCGAAACGCGTCGAGGCGGGTCGCTTGCGCCAATGCACCGAGTACCGTGATAGCCGAATCATTATCCATATATCTAGGATAACGGATATACTGTGTTCCGCAATGGTCCGGTTGGGCGCTCCGCTAGGCCGGTCGATCAGGCAGCTCCGCAGGATCGACAGAGGCCTATATGATAAGCCGGATTACAACAGCCTTACCAAGACGCCGAATCCCCCTGATCCCCGCCAAGTCGTCGAGGCGATCACCCGCCGCGATTAGATTCGCGTTCTCATCGATGGCCTGCCCGCGATCAATCCCGGCATGCGGATCGAGAACGCCCGCGGGCGGCTGGTCGGCCGGGTTCAAGAGGTCAACCGCAACGCCCGCGGTCGGATCGAATCGCTGGCGGTGCGCGTCGGCGACCGTGTCGCGACGCTGCCCGCCAGCAACTTCAGTGCCGATGGCGACGTGCTCGTCTCGGCGATGGGGAAGGGAGAAGGTGAAGGACACCGCCAAGTCCCAGAAGTCGGCGGATTGAACTACAGACGCGAGCGCTCCCCAGCGAACTGGGGAGCGTTCAAGCACTGAACCGCGCTGGATTTGCCCGAGGCTCTAAGTCCCGAGAAGGTGGAGCCTGTAAGGGCCGACGACGAATAAGTTTGCGCCGGAGGTGCGCGAACATGCGATGCGGATGGTGGCCAGTCACAAGCGCGATTAGCGGCCTTCGAAAACGCTGCTGTCGCATCATCCATGGGCGCGAACTCGTAGGGCTGGACCTTGGGCGACTGCGCATGGAGCGACGCACTGCTGTCGCTCGTCCATGACAAAAATGGCCATCGTGGTGTTGTTCACGATCGCGTCGAACTGGCGCGAGGCCTCATCGAGCGGCTTCGCTGTCTCTGTGTTCATCGCAACTTTTCCCCCAGCTACGGCAACGCCGCGGCACCCAACACTACGCGTGTCCGTTCGAACGGTTCAGAACGATCTCGTTCCGGCACCGTTTGCCCGGCGAGGGAGCAATGCATTTGGCCCCCCGCGGACGCGCTGAAGCAGGCAATGGATGATACTATTTCGAGCACACGCTTCATTGACTGCGCCGGCGACGATGAGTGCCGGTTACGGGCGCATCGTTGAACCTTACCCCATCGAAACGCGTTGAGCCTGCCTCGCCGTGATCGCCAGTGAACTTTTCACTGTTGATCATGTCCCAAGCGTGCAGGAGAGCAGATATGAGCGATAACAACAAAGGCGCTTTTGGCTTCGACGACCCCAATCGTGGGCCGCTGGATCGGGCTCAGAACGCACTTGAAGGACGCGACGATCCCAGTCGCGGTCCGATCGATCGGATGGAGAACGCGTTGGGAGGCCAAGATGATCCCAACCGTGGCCCGCTTGATCGCGCCGCGAATGCAGTCACGGGCGGCACGGGCGGCGTATCGGCCGCAATGGGCGGAGAGGCCAGCATGGGTCATTCTGGCGGCGGCGTGATTTCCGCAGTCTTCGACAGCAACGATGAGGCACAACGTGCCGTTTCCGAACTGCGCAGCGCTGGTGTCAACGACAGTTCACTTTCGCTCATTGCTCAGTCTAAGGGAACGATGACCACGCGCGAGGGTGGCGGCGAGATAACGGACGAAGAACATACCAACATGCTTCGCGGGATTCTCGGCGGCGGTGCACTTGGTGCAGGGCTGGGCGTTGCCGCACTGGCGATACCTGGTGTCGGCCCCTTGGCAGCGCTCGGCGCAATCGCTGCCTCGGTGGTCCCCGAAGCAATGGCGATCGGCGCGGTTGCCGGCGCTGCCGCAGGTAGTTTCAACGAAGCGCTGAAAAAGCATGGCGTCAGCGACGAAGATGCGAGCTACTACGGAGATCAACTCAAGCGCGGCGGCGTCCTGGTGACTGTCCACGCCTCGGGTGTCGATGCTGACGAGGCACGCGAAATCCTCTACCGCAATGGCGGTCATTCGTCCTCCCGCGCCAGGGCAGCCGCTATCTAACGATGAGAAGCTCCGCGCGATCGGGGCCTTTGAGTATCAATCCATGCCTCGCTTCGGGAGTGCCGAAGCGAGGCAGCTACGCCACCGGGCTGCGGGCGACGATGTGCACGTCTGGTCAGAAGAGCTTACTCTTCGCAACGTCTTCCAGCATCTTTAGGCTTGCAACACCCTGCTTGTCAGCTTCGCACGTGTGCAACATCGGCGTCGCTAGAGCGATTAACATTGGTATGCCCGGCCGGACGGCTGCTATCAATCACCTCTGAAACCTACCAGTCAGCAACCAGTCCAGTTCACGTCGTTCCGCACGGGACATTGTCGGCGAGCCTCCGCGAAAGGCGCAGCGAAATGTTCTCACGGCCGGCCGAGCCTTATTGACACCGGGCAATGGTCGGAAGGGTGCTCAGCCTCCTGTACGTCGCCGTACCGATACTCCTCGAATGAATTCGGGACGAGCCGCTGAGCGGCGCGGGCGCCGAGTACAATATGATCGATGAACTCGCGATAGCGCGCCTTGCAGCCGGCTTGACGATCGCCAGCTGCAAGCGCCAGGTCGGCATCGCCCGGATCGGCGTCATCAATCTCGGCATAGAAGGTGTCGCCGCGGGCGGCGAGCCGCCGGTTCCAGTCGCCGAGCACCGCGAACGTCTCACCAGCTGCAGCACGCGCATCGATCCATTGCTCGAGCACCGGGAGCTGGCTGAACAGCACCGGGCAATCCACGTCGGTCGACGTCCGACCGGAATTGCAGCCGGACTTGAGATGCAATGCGAGCAGCCGCATCGGCCGAGCGCCCTCGACCGTGATGTCGACGCCCCAACGCAGGTCGGGATTGCCGAGGGCGAGGGTGGTCAGGTCCGGATTGCGCTTCCAGTGCACGCCCTTGCGGATTGCGAAGCCAACGGCCTGGTGGCCGATTACTTGGCCGGGATTGCCATAGCAGTTGCCACCCCGACCGCTCGCTGGGCGTCCGGAGATCAGCACATCGTAACGCGTAGGATCGAAGACGCGCTGCGCCGCGGCGCGGCTCTCGACCTCCTGGAAGGCAATGACATCGGCGTCGAGCGCCGACACATGCCGGCGGAGCGCGGCATAGTCGGCCTCGCTGCGCGGGCGGCAACCCACGCCATCACGCTCGGCGAGATGTTCGAGGTTCCAGCTGGCGAGCTTCAGCGATCCCGGCGTCTTGGCCGCGACCGGCGCGGGCGCGTTCATGCAGCTGCTCGTCAATGACGTGGCGAGGAGGAGGACTGTGAAGCGAGCAAGCATCGCCAGTCAGTATCGCGGGCCGACACCGCTGGGAATGGCGTTCGGCAGCCGAACTGCGCGTATCTTCAGCCTGCCCGACCTGCCGCTAGGCCAGGGAGGGGCGCGTCCTGAAATCGTCGCTCTTGCGATGCAGCCCTGCCCAATGCAGAGCGTCGGCCATGACGGCGAGCCAGCTTCAGGATCTTCTTGTCAAACAGCTCATGCGCAAGGCCGGCGGCAGCCAGCGGCGGTGGCGCGCCGTTATCGGACCGATCAAGGTGCACGACGCCGCCACACATGCGCATTGTAACTGGTCGGTCGCGCCCTCAGGCACCTCGCGCGAGATCGGGGAAGTCGAGCGCCTGCTGGACACGGTGCGGCTCGAGCGGCCGATCGTCGCTGCCGGTTAGGAGCAGGTCGGGCAGGGGCGCTCGATCGGTCGTGATCGCGGCGAGTTCACATTTTGTTCGAGCCTTGCTATGTGGCTCATGTGAGCGATGCACCTGTCCGGAAGATCATTCACATCGACATGGATGCGTTCTTCGCGTCGGTGGAGCAGCGCGACGATCCTGTGCTTCGCGGCCGCCCAGTAGCGGTCGGCTATGGCGGGCGGCGCGGTGTCGTTGCGGCAGCAAGCTATGAGGCGCGGGCCTTTGGCGTGCGCTCAGCCTTGCCGTCGGTCACGGCGCTGCGCCGCTGCGCCGAGCTTGTCTTCGTGCCGCCCCGGTTCGACGTCTATCGTTCGGTGTCTGCCCAGATCCACGCGATCTTTGCCGACTACACTGAACTCATCCAGCCGCTATCGCTCGACGAGGCTTATCTCGACGTCACGGACAATCGCCGCGGCATCGCGACCGCATGGGCGACCGCAAAGGAAATCCGGGCGCGCATCCTTGAGGAGACTGGTATCACCGCCTCAGCCGGCATCTCCTACAACAAGTTCCTGGCGAAGCTCGCCTCGGATCACCGCAAGCCCAATGGGCAGTTTGCGGTAACACCTGACATGGGTGCCGCCTGGGTCGAGGACCTGCCGGTCACTAAATTTCATGGCATTGGACCGGTGACCGCGGCGAAGATGAAACGGCTCGGCATCGAGACCGGCGGCGATCTGAGGGCGCAATCGCGCGAGTTCCTGGTCGCCAATTTCGGGAGCTCAGCCGAATGGTATTTCGGCATAGCGCGCGGGATCGACGACCGGCCCGTCAACCCCAACCGCGAGCGCAAGTCGTCAGGTTCGGAGACGACTTTCGAGCGTGATCTGGTCGACCCAGCCGAGATCGAGGCGGGCGTGCTGCGCATGGCCGACGATGTCGCGGCCTGGTGCGCCGATCGCGGCATGTTCGGGCGCACCGTGACGGTCAAAGCCAAGTTCGCTGACTTCCGGCAGGTCACGCGCAGCCGGACTGCCGCGCGTCCAGTGCGTGATCCGGGCGACTTGCGGCGCACCAGCGTCGAACTCATCCGTACGCTCTACCCGCTGACGATGGGCATTCGGCTGGTCGGTGTGACGGTCTCCAACTTCGAGCGTGAGGCCTCCGAACCGCTGCCGCTGCTCGATCTCAAAGGCTGATCACTCCGGTTGCTGGTCGTCTCTCGGCGGAGATCAAGTCCGATCACCAGCTTGCCGTCCGGTTGCGACAGTCACCTCTCCTATGGCATCGGCAATCAGATCGGGGAGAAAAAAGCCAGGTCCTTCCGAGTGCCAGAGTGCCACACTCGCTACGCGCCACCTCCGGCGCCAGTTATGAAGGTCTCGGGCAGGCCACGGTCGCGAGCTTCCGCTTTCCACCGCACCGATCCGAACGGTCGCTCGAGCATACGCCGGATGCGAACAGGCTCACCGCCGATCTGAAACGCGCTGGCCTGGTCCTCCAGTGATCGCTCGCCCGCCGTGGGCCGGTTACGCATGCGCAGGAAGTCGATCCAGGTCGGAAAATGAAAGCGTTCGACCCACAGCTCGGGCTCGGCCAGGTCACGGGCGATTGACCAGGCGTAGGCACCATTGCGCTGCCGGCTGAGCTGGACCTGCTGCATGATGCGGTAGAAGGGACGCGCGTCGTCAAGCGCAACGCGATATTCCAGCTCGATCACGACGGGTCCGCTGCGATGCGTCACGGCCAGCTTTACCGTCGGATCGGGCAAATCCGGGGACGCACTCGCGCCGTCGCTTCGAGCCTCCTCCATCTTCCAGCGCAGTCCGAACAGGATCGAGGCGAGAATGCCTGCCGCCGAGATCAGCAGCGCCGTCTGGACATCGGTTGAATCGGCGACCGCGCCCCAACCCAGGCTTCCGATGGCAATGCCCCCGGCAATGCTCGCCTGGAAGGTTGCGAGCGCGCGTCCCGCGACCCAACGCGGCACCGGCAGCTGCACTGCGATATTAAGCGCCGTCGTCGCGAGCATCCAGCCGCCGCCTGCCACCGCAAGCGCCACGCAGGTCAGGAATTCGCTCCGGCTGAACGCGATCGTGCAAGTCGCGGCGCTCAGAATGATGGTGGCGACGCGGACGACGCCTTCGGAGCCAAGCCTAAGCTTGAGGCGCGCGACGTTGAACGCGCCGACGACCGCGCCCACGCCATAGGAGCCGAGCAGCACGCCAAAGGTGCTCGCCTGCGCATTGAGAAGGTCTCGGGCAACCAGCGGCATCAGCGCGGTTACGGAGCCCGCCAGCAAGCCGAGCAGCAGCGCTCGGCCGATGACGATGCGAATGGCCGGCGAGTGCAGGATGTAGCGAATGCCGGAGATCAGGGCGCGATTGAGCCGTTCGGGGGGCAGGCGGGATGGCTCATGCGTCTTGCTCGAGGCAAGAAGCACACCCAGCATCGGCAGATACAGCAGCGCACTCGCGCCAAAGGATGCCACCGCGCCGGCAGCGGCGACGATGACGCCGCCCAGGGCAGGGCCGAAGCTTCGCGCGATGTTGAAGCTGATACTGTTGAGCGCCACGGCAGCGGCCAGGCTCTCGACCGGCACCTGCTCGCCAGCTGACGACTGCCATGCCGGCCAGAACAAGGCCATGCCGCAGCCGATGGCGAAGCAGAACGCCAGGATGGCAATTGCGGACACCTCGCCCAGCAGTGACAGGATGAAGAGCAGGCTCACCGCCGTAAGCGAGATCAACAGCGCAACGATCGAAACCGTACGGCGATCGTACATGTCGGCAATCGCCCCGGCCGGGATAGCGATCAGGAGCACCGGGAGCATCGTGGCCGTCTGCACCAGCGCCACGAGCGTCGCGCTGCTGCTCAATTCGGTCATTGCCCAAGCCGCGCCTACGCCCTGAATCAGCAATCCGAGGTTGGAGAGCAGGCTCGCCAGCCAGATGTTGCGGAAGCGGGCATAGCGCAATGGCGCGATCATGCTGCCTGGTCTGAGCTGTCCGAGCGACGTCATGAGCGGTTCTGCACTTGCTAAAGCCCTCCCGACGCCTTGATCCGGCCCGTACTTGGCACGCCGGCTCTTGCCAATCGCATTGAGCCTTTAAAGATTTTTCATTGACCGGGTGTGGTGGAAACGCGGGCGAGCGCGCGCACAGTTGGTCAAAGTAGCCGCCACATCGTTGCAAGTCCGCGAGCGGCACAAGCTGATATAGTGGCCGTCAAATCCGCGTGGATGCCGGCAACTGTAAATAGGCGATGATATCGCTGCCGCGCGTGCTTTTGAGAAAGTCGCACACGCCACTCGCATGGGTAAGCGACCTTGCCCTGGTTCTGACGCTCGTCAATCTTGCGTAAGGATGGCTGAGCGGGTAGTTCTGCTCTCAGGCGTGAGCAGCTATTGGCCTTCAACCTCCCAAGGCAGCGCCAGATACAGGTCGCGGACGAGAGCGAAGCGCGGAGCGAATACGGGCAAATCTGCGATTTCGAGCTTGAGCGTATTCCATTCGCGCTCGGCCCGTTCCGCGACTTCAGGATCGTTGATGGAGTTCCTGTCCGGCGTGATATTGCGAGTCCGGCATTTTTCACGCAAGGTAGCGAGGATCTGCTCACGCGCTTCCGCACTTGGCGGATTGGCTTCGATCAGAAAGGCGATATCATAGACGTCTTGACGCCGATTGCGGTTGCGGATCGGTTGTTGCAGCAATGCCCGGAGCTTTTCTGCAATCAGTTCCTCTGCGGTGAAGGCTTGCACTGCCACGTCGGCGCGGCCGAGGTTGAGTTCCTGAAAGGCATAGACTTGGTCGCGAAAACTGACCTCGACAATGAGGATCCGCCCGGCACGACCTTCCGCAAGCGCCGTTTCCTGTTTCGTACCGCGCTCGGCCGAGGCAATTCGCAATTCGAGTGCTGGGAAGTCGGCACCTTCGAACAGCTCGGGCTTGGGGCGCCGCTTGAGCCCCTGCACGCGGCAGACTAAGTCGAGATATCCCAGCTTGATTGCCGCGATAGGCAATTTGGCGTCGAGTTCGGCACGTAGCAATTCAGCAAACCCGTCGGGTTCCACTGTTGCCGAGAAGTCGACGTCACCTGTTCCGCGCCGCGATCCGAAGGCGATCGCCATTAAGGTGCCGCCCTTGAGGACCAAGCTCTCCTTTAGTGAGAGTGACAGGCCGATCGCAGCAAGTACGATCTCGGTGACCTGGCGATCGCGGTAGAGTTGTGGATCGGCGCGCGCGCGTTCCACCCAGGCGCGAATATCGACATCGACAGTATCGATCGGGGCGTCGGAGGGCAGGACGGGCTCAGACATTCAGCGCGATCATCCATTTTTCGGAGTAGGTATTGCCATATGCCGCCTGGGGATCGAGCTTCCGTGAACCGCCGCGCTGCGCACACGCGGTCCAGCGCGCGATACGCGGATTGGTGAGATTGAGCATTTCGTCTAGAATGTAGCCAGCGCGAACTTTGACGATCGGGCTATCGACGGCATCAACCGCTGCCACAATATCGGGCAGCCAGTCTTCGCTATGGCGTTCGAAGCAATCCAGCACGTGCTGGATGCCGCCGCACAAGGCCGGCTGGTCGAGCATGTCGACAAAAACCCGGCCGATCGGCGCAATCTTGGCAATGGTGCCGGCAATTGGGGTGGGATCTGCAGGGTGTTTGGATTCGTGCATCACGACAGACCGGCGGCGGACCTGCGATTTGACGCCGATACGGGTCAGCGGCGGCAAATTGACCATGTCGAACTCTTCTTCATAATCATCTTCCATCCGCGCATCGCGCAATTCCGTCCATAACGGCCGCGCTGGGGTGGTCATGTGCAATGCCTCAGGGGCGCGGTCGGTAAGGCCGTAACGCTGCATCGCCGAGAGATGCGAGATGTAGGCGAAGGGGTCGACCATCACGATCGCTTCTTCTGCGGTCGGGGCGTTAGACGCCTGGATGACACGCCAGACGCCGGCCTTGAAATCATCGTCCGATGCGAGGATCCGCTTCTTCTCGAGCGTACGGATCATAGCGCGCAGCTGCGTATGCTTCCAGTAGCTGGGGAGACGGATGATTGCCTCGCCGGCATAACTACCTTGCACCAGTATCGGGCGCACGCGCTGATAAAGGCTATACTCGGTAACCAGCGGCAGATTGTCGTCGGTCAGCAGTCGAATAATTGCCTGACTAAGATACATCGACATCAGTATCGAACTCCATACGTCCTTAGGACGTATGGAGTTCGATACAGGAATCGTCAAGTAGTTTGTGCGAGTTGCGGCCTGCTGCAAAGTGGTTGCAACGCAGTATCAGATGTCCTATGTCCTTAGGACATAGGACATCTGATACGTGTCTTTGTTCCCGTTAAGCGACGGCTATGGCCTGCGTTGAAACCCTCCCGTTCCTCAGCGATGCCACGACGCAAAATCTAACGGGCGAAACGGGACACCTTGAACAGGCCGTGCTTGGTGCGCTCGCTCTTGCCAATTGCGTTGCGGCTCTATCGCAATTTCAGTTGGCAGGATGTGGTGGAAATCTCGGCGACCACGCGCGCAGGCAGATCGTCAAAGAAGCCGCCGCATCCGCTGCAATGCCGTGAGCGGCACCAAGCCGACATAGCGGCTGTCAAATCCGCGAGGGTGCCTGGAACCGACATAGACATATCCCGGGGGAATGACGCCGTGCCAGCGCGCATGTTCGAGCCGCAAGCCTCTAGGGCCCACCGGGAAGCTTACGCCGAGGAGAGAGCCATTGCAGTAGAAATGGCCGGTACGGCGGTTCGCCGGAAAGGGGGCGGGCTGCTCGACCAGGGTGAGCCGTTCGCCAGGCAGGCAGAGCGCATATTTGGTCGCGCTGACAGGTTGGGGTCCCACCGCTGGATGCGAGAGCATGAACTGGACGAGATCCCCCTTGTGGATCGTACCGGGGGCCGGGCTGACGATCCAGGCATCGACCGACGGACTCATCACCAGCGTAATCCGGGGCAGTACCCAGGCGCCGCCGAGGGACACCGGCAGGGCCGTGGCGAGCGCGAGGAGCAGCCGGCGGGGCCGAGCGGGCTGGTCTGCTTGCTCCCCGCCGAGCGCAACCGCCGCCTGCCGCGGTAGGCGGGCGAGCGCCCGAGCCAGTGCGAAGATCAGGCTAAGCGCCGCCCAGCAGAGCCTGAACATTCTTGACCTCGACTTCACCGCCGATGCGGCGATACTCCTCAATCAGGCCCGAAAGCGCGGCATCGCCATAAACGATATGGGCTGCGCGCGGGCTATCCGCCTCGCGCTCGCAATAGGGCTGCGCTGGATCGCTGGGGATCATGGCAAGCGCGGGCACACGGGCAATGCCATGCTGGCGGAAGACGAGCGGATCGATGATGATCTGCACGTTGCGCATCGCACAGGCCGGACCCTCGCAGCCAGGGTCGATCCGAAGGATCTGCGTACTGAGCTTGGCCATTGGCCCCATCTTGCGCATGCCGCCCGGCATGCCGCGAAATGCCAGCACGCCCTTGGCTCGTTCGAGCTGCTGAGCATAGGCGCGCAGGACCGGCAAAGGCATCGAGGAGGAGACGAACAGCACCGGCACCCAGCTCGATGGCGGTCGCGTGACCGCCTTGGCGACGGCATCCATCTCGGCCGGCTGAAGACCCAGCGCTTCGCGCAAGCGCTCGGCCATATGCTCGCGTTGCGCCGCAAACTGCGTTTCGGCCGCGGCCCGCGCGGCGCGTGCGCGTTGGTCGATTTCGGGCGAGATGCGATGCTTGCGCAACCCTTCAAAGGCGCGCTGGCGCGAGTGGGGGTCGGGTCGTGCGGACAGGTTGGGGCCGCGGGTTGTGGACTCCTGCAGCTTCGCCTTGCCGACGGCCTTCTCGAGCCGCTGCATCGCGGTGCCGCCTTCGCGCTCGATCCGGCTCTTCGCCGTGTCCTGAGCAAGCGCCGCTCCGCCAACCAGCGTGAGCGCGAGCCCAAACGCGCTACTCGCCGATGGCCTTGAGATAGGCATCGATCTTGTCCTTCATCTGGATCTGAATTTGGTCCTGCGCGCGCGACTCGATCTCGGAATAATATTGGCTAAGATCCATCTTGCTGAAGTCGAGCGCCTGGAATTCCTCGGGTGTGAAGCCGCGGCAAAGCGGCTTTTTGGGCGTGCCCCAGCCGACGCCGTTGAACGATTTGAGTTGCGGACGGCCCTGCTCCTGGATGATGCGGCCAAGCTTGGTGTTGAAGCAGCAATGGCCGCGAGCCTTTTGCAGACAGATGCCGAGGAAGCTCGAGGTGCAATAGCTGCCGACCTCATGGCACATGCCAGAGCTGCGCAGCATGGCCGTTTCCATATCTTGGCTGTCACAGCCGTTGAACAGGAACTCGATCATGAAGTTGATCGCCAGGCTGATCGCGAGCGAGGTTGGGTCGAACCCGGCGATCAACGCGCTCGCGCCGGCGTTGGCCGCCTGACTGGCGGTCGCACCCGCCTTGAACGCTGCGAACGCGGCACTCATCCCGTTGAACACCCCCTTGGCGACCGCGATCTTGGTGCTCAGCGAGGTCAGCTGTGAGCCCATGCCATCCTTGATGATCTTGCCCTTGTCACGGCAACAGCTGGCGAAGGTCACGCTGAGACCGGGCGGTCGACAGCGCATCGCGCGCCCGCTGAAGATCTCGATCCGGCCCATGCAGTTGCCATCGGCATCGATGCCGCCGTCAGCCGGGGTGCCTGGATCGTCGATCGGCGGTACTTCTTCGATCGGGGTGACGCTGGGGTCGGCGCACTGGTTTGGCGAACAGGTCGGCGTGGATCCGCCGATCGGCACCGCGCAACCATGTTGGGGTCCGAGCGGGCAGGCATATTGGCCTTGGACGTCGGTGACGCAGGCCGTCTGCTGGAGCGGGCATTGCCAGCCCGAGGGCAAGGTAGCGATGCATGATGCGACCTCGCCGGCATCGGCCGCATCGCCATTCCCGTTGAGGTCAGCGGCGCAGATCTGGCTTGCTCCGCCAGACGACAGTTGAGGTCCAAGGGCAGGGCTTGGGGCGGGCGCAGAGTAAGACTTGGGCATTGGGGCCGTCGCAGGCGGCGGCTCCGGCTGTGAATCTGGATCGGGGTTCCATAGGGCGGGCAGCACCGGCGCTTTCGGACCGCTCTGGCCGGTTTCCGTCGGGAGCCTCGGATTGACCTGGAGCGCGAACGAGCTTGGCCGCGATGACAACGCGCCTGTGTCAGCGCTGGCTGCTGCCCAAGCGGTCTGGGTCATGACGATGAACGCCATCAACGCCAGCAGGAGCAGGGCAACGCGGGTTGGCGTGAACCAGTGCCGCTCCATCATTGCGGCGCCGCGGTGCAGGTAAGATCGGCGCCGGCGAGGCGCACGGTCTGCATCATCACTACCGCCTCGGGAAAATCATTGAGGCAGCCACAGGCGGAGACCAGTTCCTCGCCGGGTCCGAGCGGGCATCGATTATCGTCTCCGCAACTATGGTAGAACGTGTCGAACGACGCCGGGTCGTTCTGGCGGCTGCCAACCACACCTTGTGGCGCGGCGGCGGTGTTGATCGTCGGTGCCCGGGTCTTGCAGATGGGTTCGCAGGCCGGGACTGGGCCTCGCGCGGGCAGGCTGAAGGGCCTGATGCTCTCTTGCGTGCCGCCATCTGCGGTCCGCACGCGATCGGCGAGCAGTGCCTCGGTCGAGCGGTCGAGGATATAGGTGCCACGGCTAAGATCAGGTGCCGGCAGTGCGCTGCTGTCAATTTCGCAGGTATAAACGCGGTCGCGCTGGAAGAAATCTCGCTGCAGCTCGACCGGGCAGGCCGAGGTGCCGAACTGCCGCCGCTGCGGCAGCGGATGGAGGCCCGTCTTCACGCCGTTGCGAAATGTCTGCACGCTATCGACATGCTCGCTGTCGAGGCGGCACTTGCGATCGCTGGCAATCGCAGTGCAGCGGTCGACGAGCCGTTCGCCGAACTTGCAGCTGTCGTCGAGCTCGAGCTGGATGCGCGCCATGGCCTCACCGCCATCGGCGACCGCGACGCGCAGCCAGACCTCATGATCGCCCTTGCTGAGCCAAGGCTTCAGATCAACATTGGGGGCTGCATGGAAGGCGCCGTTGCGCTCGCATTTTGCGGGCGGGAGGCCTTCGCTGGTCCAAGGGCTTGGTCCTGAGGCGATGAGTTGGCCATCGATCCGCACTTGCGCCCAGTCATCGCCAAAATATTCGATGAGCCGTGCAGAGGTGATGCGTTCGGGCTGTTCGACGCGCAGCGTCATGCGAAAGTCGAACAGGCTGCAGTTGCCGCCCTCGAGCGAATTGTTGGCGGGCGACCCCATCAGGAACTCGACCGACTTGCCATAGCGGTTGGTGGCATAGCCGCCGGAAACGCGCTGCACGATAACGTCGATGCTTGCACCGGTGACGCTGACTTGCCGCTCGATCGTGCATTGCCGCAGCTGCTGTGCTTTCCCAAGTCCAGCGGGCGAACCGGAGAGTGCCTGAAACACCGAGCTGCTCGCCGAGACCGCCTGCGCATCGCCGGCAATGGTCGTGGGCGTGGCGCGATAGGCGAGCTGGGACAAGGCGGGACTGTTCGTGCAGGCCGTCGCCTGCGCCCCGACATAGCGGATCATCGCGCCTTCGATCAGCGCTTGCGCGACACCGATTCGCGGATCGGCGGTGGTCAGCGCGCCGATCATGCCGCCGCCCAGGTCGCGCAGCACGCCGGGCATATTGCTCCAGGCGAGGTTCGCGCCGCAGCTGGCGTTGATGCAGTAGCAGCCGGCGAGTTCGGGCATGGCGGCCTCGGCGAGCTTTAGGTTCCGTGCGCTGTCCACGTCCCAGCGATAGGTGCGGCAGCCGCTCCAGCTGCCGGGCTGGCACGAGATGATGCCGTTGGCGCACAAGCCCGAGACCGGCACCGGCAGGGTCGAGCGGCTGTCGATCGTGCCGTCGAGATCCACGTCGCGCGCAACCTGCACCGCGCCGAGGTCGCCGGTCGGCGAGGGCTGGACCAGAATTTCTAGCAGGCTCGCGGTCTTCTGGCAGGCGAGGTTGGTCTCGAAGCTGCGCTTGGCATCGACCGTGCTGATCGGCTGCCCGGCAAGGCCCGGCGTCACATAGTTGCGCTGGATCGCATCGCTATCGCTCGACCTTGCCCGCGAGGCTGCCGCGGCCGCGCGCGCTCGGTCTTCCATGCTCTGGGCGAGTGCGACGTCTGAAACTGCAAGAAGGACCAGCGCGGCCGCCGAAACGGCGCAGGCCGGGGAGGCGAGCCTTGGCCGTGGGAGGAAAGGTGCGGCCGCGCTGGCCAGGGGTGGAGCGACGCCGCCGGGGGGAAGCGGCGCCGCTCCTGTCCCGCATGCGCGCCAGCGGCCGTCCAGGCCTTGGCGGGCAGACCGTACGTTACCGGCTGCGCACACGAGACGTCGGGGAAGCAACCTGCTCATGGCACCGGAATTCCGGCGCAGCAGATCACCTTTTCGAACAACATGAATTGAGCATTGTCTTCACCGGGCGCGTGCTTGCCGCTCGTCCAGAGCGCGCCCGGCCGCCCGATATTGACGCATTTGCCGGCCTTGACCGGCTCCATCAGCTGAAGTTTGTAACGGGACTTGGTCCAGATCGGGCTCGGCGTGAACGAGCAGCCATCGGGCGAGCTGATCGTCAGCGCGCCGAGCCGTCCCATCATGAAGGTGCCACGCGCGGCCAGGCCTGCCCAAGCCTCGACGCTGTCGCCAAAATGGATGTCGCCGGCGATCGGGTAGGTAGAGCCCCAACTGCCCATGCACCAGAAGAGCGGATCGATGACCTTGCCCGCTGCCGCGGCGGCGCTGTCCGCCATGCAGGCAAGGCCAGCTGCAGGATTGCCGAACAGGATCGCCTCGGGCTGGATGATCGCGCCGAGCGTCGCCGATTGCCAGGTCGGCAGTACTTCAGTGATCAGCGCGACGTCGAACCCGTCATTCTCGAGGCACGGCAGATCCGTGAACATGTCGAGCATCGCCCAGACCGGCGAGATATAATAATGCAGCTGCGCGAACATCTTGCGCGTGTTCGTTCCGTCAGAAATTGAGGACTGGCTCCCCTGGAGCTTGCCGCCGGTGGCCATCAGATCGGCGCCAAGCGCCATCATGCAGCCGGGCTCGGTGACGACATCGATCATGCGATTGGGCGACCAGTAGGAGACTTTCACTCCGAACCAGACTTCGAGTCCCTTGCGACACGCGCAAAGCGGCTTGGACGCTGATTGCGCGTCGAGCGCCTTGTCGAGCTTGTCGTGCGTGCCGACCCGCACGCCGCCGATCGAGATCGGAAAGATGCAGTTCCAGCGCACTTTGGTGATCGGGTTGAACATCGTCCCCGCCTTGCACTTGGAAGCTTGCGCCTCGCCGGGAAGTGCAAACGGCGCGGCAATGCCAAGTGCAAGCGCCGCCAGCAGCGCACGAGTTCGAGCGATCATTTCGCTGCCTCCCGCTGCGGGGTGGCGATGCCGGCCGAGCGGCTTTTCGGGCCGATCTCGGTCAGGATGAGCTTGTGACCTGATTGAGCGACGATCACTGGCGCGACCGTCAAGCCAAGCCGTTCCTTCACCCGCTCCTCGAGCAAATATATGGCGCGTCCGGTGCGCTCTCCGAGTTCGATTGCGTCCCCCGCGGTGACGATCACGAAGTCCGATGTGCGCGCGGTGCGCAGCGCCCAGGGCAGATCCCGCGGGTGGACGACCACCAGCCGCTGCGGCAGCTTCACATAGCTGAGCGGGTTGAAGCTGTAGCCCTTGGGATAGATGAGCCGACCATCGGGCAACTTGATGTCGAATTCGAGCGTGTGGAAGGGCACGACGGCGCGGGTACGATCGACCGACGCGACGCCGAGCGACGCGGCGCGTAGCGCCGACCAATTGGCGCGCGGACCGAACTGCCGGCTCATGTCCTTTGGCAGGGTGGCGACCTTCGCCTCGATCTCCGCCAGGGCATCAGGCTCGGCGATCGGCCAGACGCGCCCGATGGTGGAGGTTCCGGTTTTAGCAGGTTGGGGGGTATTTGCCGCCACGCCGGTGATCCCGATCACGGCGGCCCCCGCGAGCAAAGCCGCCACGGTCAGGCCCTGGAGGATGGCGAGGCGCAGGCTCGGTTCAGCGATCATCGCCGCCTCCGAAATCCTCGGCGGTCGGCAGCCCGCACAGCGCGACCAGGAACGATGCGCCGGACACAAAGGTCACCAGCCAGATGATCCAGCGCAGGTCGAGCGCCAGATCGGGGCGAAGCATCACGAGGTACAGCTCGATGAACAGCAGCACATAGCTGCCGATCATCAGCCGCAGCGCGGCGGGCGACGGATCGGGCGAAGCCAGGCCGTTCACTTGCACCTCCACTGTCGGATGCGATCGACGAGCCGAGCAATGCCGGCCGTCAGACCAAGCGCGAGCATGCCCGCAGCGAAACAGGCGGCACCAGCAAGCGTCGCGGCGCGGACGATCGTCTCGCTGGGCTGACGAGCGGCAAGCGCGAGCCCGGCGACGAGCCCAGCCAGCAGCAGCGATTCAATCGATATGATCCGGAGCCGCCAGAGAAACGCATCGGCTTCGAGGCGCTCGGCGGCGCGCTGCTCGACCAGCCGATCGAGATCGGCCCGGGAGTCAAAGCGGAGCGGCAGCTGGTCGGGATGGACGATCGATTTCTGGCGCATGACGCTCACGCTTCCCGCGCCGAGCCGGCGAAATGGCCAGCGCCAAGGATAGTCGCCGGATCGACTCCGGCCAGGCGGCAGACGGATTCGAGCGGTGACAGTCCCTGCCGGATCAGCGCATCGAACGCGGCGACCTCTTCGGGCGCCGAGGTGTTGATCCAGTAGGAGAAGGGATCGACGACCAAGCGCGCGATGCCGAGCCCCAAGGGCGAGTCGACGAACACCTCGCTGTAATTGGGCTTTGAGTTGCGGACCGATTTCAGCAGGTCGAGGACGAACCCGGAATAATCGAGGATCTTGTTGTCGACCGCCTTGTCGTAGGTCGAGCCCTGCAGCAGGAACCGGGTCGCGGCATTTTCGAGGATCACTTGCCCCGTGCCGCCGAACAGCTGGAGATCGTTCATCGACTGCAGCACGATTCCGAACGAGCCGCGATATTTGCGCGCGCGCCGATAGCCCTGGCCGAACGCCTCGGCGAGCCGCGAGAGATCCTGGCCTTCGGTGCGGGTCATGAACTGCGCGGCCTCGTCGCACAGCACGAAGCGCGGACGGTCGCGGGCGGACAGATACAGCTCCTGCGTGACCGCGTTGACCACCACCATCACGATGACGTTGAACAGGTCGGGCATCGACTTGAGGCGTTCGAGCTCGAGCACGACGAACTCGTCGTTGCGGATGTCGAAGGTCGACGGACCGTTGAAATAATGGCCGTAGGCGCCGTCCGACCCGAAATCGCGCAGGTTGAAGGCGAGCTCGCGCGCCATCGGTACGAGATGATCGACGCGATCGAGATCGCTGTGGGTCTGGGCGGGGTAGGTGCCGAGCCATTCGCGCACGGCATCGACGCCGCGATCGGCGCGACCGCTGTCGATCGCCCATTGCACGGCCGATTTGAGCAGATTCCACTGCGAGGTGGTCACGCCCGTGCGCGTCGAAGCGTTCGCCATCTCAGCGACGATCGCCACCGCCATGGTGATCGCCGACTGCTTGTCGTCACCGTCGAGCGCCAGCCCCATGTCGAAGGGGTTGAGCACCATCCGCTCTTCGCCGATGTCGATATAGCGGCCCGAGCACAGCGTGCAGAGCTTGCGGTAGCTGCCCCCGATATCGATGATGCGGATGAGCGCCGAGCAGGCATAATATTGCTGGCACAGATTGTTGAGCAGGAAGCTCTTGCCCGCGCCGCTCTCCGCCGAGACGATGAAATTGTAATTGTTGATTCGCGGGTCGAACAAGTCGAGCGTGACCAGCTGCCCCTTGCGTCCGGTATAGAGCAGTGCCGGGCGGCCGCCGCCGCGAAAATCGGTCTGGATCGGCGACATCAGCACCGCCGCCTTCACCGGCATGCGGAAGTCGCGCTCGAGCATGCGCAGCGTCGTGCGGTCAGCATAAAGCCCGAACGGCAGGCTCATCACGAGCAGCGTCGGGTTGAGATAGCTCTCCTCCTGCATCGAGAAGGGCAGTGGCTCGCTTTCCCATAGCCGCTTGGCGCGGGCGGCGAGCTCGCGGGCATGGTGGCGGTCGCGGCCGAACACCCACAAGGTCGGGATCACGCGGACGAATTTGGAGTTGCCCGCCTCGTCGAGGATCCAGCCAATCTCCTCGATCTGCTTGCCGACCTCGACCG
This sequence comes from Sphingomonas sp., assembly GCF_965227385.1. Lineage (GTDB taxonomy): Bacteria > Pseudomonadota > Alphaproteobacteria > Sphingomonadales > Sphingomonadaceae > Sphingomonas. The sequence goes on along the minus strand of NZ_OZ245750.1, from coordinate 3,073,834 downwards.
CGAACGATCCGGCCGCCTTCTGAGCGGAAAGGATCTGCGCGCGCTTGTGAATTTCGAACTGCGAATGATCGAACAGGATATTGAGCGTGTAGAGAAACGGACCACCGACCTGGTCGCTATCCTCGGCGCTGCCGCGCATGCCGCCGAGCAGCCGGTTCGCCCGTTCGGCGGTAATGCGCCGCGCCGGCGCCTTGGGCGTGAGGCAGCGCGCGACCTGATTGCCAAGGAACACCTCGGGGCCTTCGAAGCTCAAATCTGGGCCGGCATCGATGATCTGCTTGGCGATCGGCGGCGCGCCTGGCGCTGTGCCGTCGGCGAAAACGCCGGGTGCGGCCTGGCTGATGCCGTTGAAGATGCGACGGTAGAAGGCGACCAGCTCTTCGGGCGCGAGCCGACGGATGCCAAGCTTGGCGAGCTGCTCCTCGACCTGCCGCCGCAGATCCTCATCAAGGCGCCGCCGTGTCTTGATCGAGAGGAAGGTGCGAAAGTTACGCACCGGAATGCCATGCAACGCCTTGAGGCCGTGTCGGCCCTCGCTGAGATAAGCTCGGGTCTGCCGCGCCGAAGCCTGGATCAGCGGGTCGTCGCGGGTCTTGAGGTCGAGAAAGGCGTCGAGCGTCTCGTCGATCAGCGGATCGGCAAAGGTGTGAAGCTGAAGCACTGTCCCGTCCGGGAAATGAATGTTGAGCAGCCCCTGCAGCGCGCTCTGCACATGCGTGAAGAGATAGGCGGTCGGGATGATCTCCCAGGCGTGGCCCCAACAATCGTCCACGCAGAGAAACGCTTCCGCTTCCGCGTCCCACGCGATCAGCGGCAGGAAATCGGAGAAGCTGTCGCGGCGCACATTGTTGCGCAGCCGCGAATAGCTGAGCGTGGAGGCGCGCGCGCTCATCGCCGTAGCTCCGGCGCCGGACGCTCCGCGGCATCGGCAGGCGTTTCCTGCAGCTGTCCAAGCACCGGCGCCTGGGCGGCGCGCGATGGCGCTGATACGAGCGTTCCGCCGACCACCCAGGCGGGCTTGTCCAGGATCGAGTAGATATAACGCGGCATGTACAGCCGGTCGGGTCGCTGGCGGTCGGCATAAGGCAGGATCAGGGTGCGCACGGTCCGCGCCGGCTTGAGCATCGGCGTTACCGGCGCTTCGAGCAGCCCCTTCATCTCGGCATAGAGGCTGTCGCGATAGCTGCCATAAGCCGTGGCCGGCGCCCTGCCGCGTCGCGGCTTCATGTCCGCTCCCACCTGATCGCGGAGGATCGTCCTGTCGTTGGTCACGCGGGGATCGGACTTGGAGATGACGCCGGCGACGGCATCGGCATAGGCTTGCTCAGGATGGACGCACTGGCCGTGATCGTCATTCTTGCAGCTGAACTTCTCGGAGTAAGGTGACATCACCGAGCCGAGCGTGGCGCAGCCCGGCAGCCACAGCATCGTCGCGGCGAGCAGAGTGGCCCGGGCGCAGGCTCGCACTGGCGCGTTGCGCATCTGGTTGCTTCCTGAACTTGGATGATGAGGCGTCATCAAAACTTGCTCCCGATGGTCGGCTTGATCTCGAGGGCGAGACCTTCCTGGATGACGACGACCACGTCCTTCGCGGCGCCGACCTCGACAACGGGCCCGGCCTGGCGCGCGAGATCGAGGTAGAATTCGGTGAGCTTGTCGGATGACTTGGCGAAGCCGCCGGCGACGCCCGCTTTCGCGGCATCTGCGGGATCGAGGCTGCGCACCGATCCGAGTGCTGACGTTGACACGTCGCCCACGCTGCTCTCCACTGTCTGTGCAATGCCGGCGATCGTCCCGGCGATGAAGCTGCGCGCGAGCGTCGCGCCGGCCCGGGTCACCACCTTGCCAGACAGGCCCTTCTTGCCGTCGGCATCGACGAAGAAGCCTTTGATCGGCTGGTCGACGACCGCGCGCTCCTCGAAATCGATGCACGAAATCGAGACGAGCTGCACCTCGACCCGCTCCTTGGCGAGGCTGCCGGTCGCGTTCCCGATCACGAAGCAGCCGGCCAAATTGGCTTTGACGTCATTTGGGAGCACGGCGGGCGCCTGCACACGCGCGATGATCGGCTCGGGATTGCTGGTCGCATCCTTGCTCGCCAGCGCGTCGATCCCGGTCAGCAGCCGCGCCTTCATGAAACCAGGTGGCAAATAGATCGTGCGCAGCTTTTTTTTTGAGCCTTCAGCTCCGGGTGCCGCCGCCGGCGCGCTGGTGGCCGCACCGATCGCGCCGACTTGGCGCTCGACTGGTGGGGCAGGCGGCGCTTCCGGGGCCACGGGCGGCATGGGCGGCGGATTGGCGCCTGCCGATGCGTCGGGCGGGGCTGGCGGATAATCTGGCACGTCACCCGGCAGAGCAGGGGGAAGATCCTCTCCCGAAGGGCTCGGCGTGCCTGGTTGGGCCAAGGGCGCGACCTTGCCTTCCTCGATCGCCGTGACGCGGTCGCCGAGCAGGTTCTGGCCGTCGAGGATCTTCTGCAGGTCGCCGCGCAGTTTGACCTCGAGACTGTCGCCGCGAAGCCCGGCGCCCATGTCGAGCTTGGTCGCCTCAGGCGGTGGCGTTGCGTCGTCGTTATTGCCTGAGCTTGCGGTGTAGAGGCCCACCCCGACGACGCCGATCACCGCAGCGACGCTGAACTGCTTGGCGCGCAGCTTCTGGTCAGAGGTCAGCCGCTGCCATTGCGAGCGCAGGTCGAGCAGTGCCGGCCGCTCGGCAACGGTCTCATGATCGACCTCGGACCGGGACGAGCCGCGCATCGCGCGAGGCGGCTCATTCGAAGGCGTTTCCAGGTTTTCCGTCACGACGCATTGCTCCGGCGGATGACGATCAGCCGAGCGGCGTCGCCAGCCGAAAGGGTCAGGCGGTCGAGGGTGACCGCGAAGATGTCGGCGCCAAGCGCTCCGTCGAGAAAGTTGCGCTCGTCGAGCGTGACGGCGACGGGGCTGGTCACGAGATATTCGCTTGCCGACAGTCCAGCGCCTTCGATCGCCAGACGCCGCCGTTCGCGGATCACCGTGCCGGGGAGGTCAGCGACGGTCAGCGCTGACTGGTTCGGCGCCACCTCGCTGAACGAGCCGGGTACCCGGTCCTGCAGCAGCGACAGCGCGATCGACACGGCGCGTTCCTCCTCGACCAACGGGCCGAGCAGCGCCTCGTTGACCCGCCCGCGCTGGGTCGTGCCGGGCACGAGCGTCACGGTCTGCGCAGCGATGTCCGCAGGCTCGGCATAGAGCGGGTAGATGGCGCCGTTGCAGGCGACGTAGAATTCCGCCGGCACGGTGACGAAGCTGCGCGTCTTGAGTCCGGCCTCGTCGATCTCCTTGACCAGGAACTTGATCCACGCGTCCGAGCCGCCACGCTCGACCGCGATGCCTTTTTCGGCCGAGAATTTCACGTCCTCGATCTCGCCTCCGACGCAGACGATGTGATTGACGTCCCGGTTGGACAATCGGATGCGGCTCGTCTGGTCGGGCAGCGCCGCGATCGACTGCGCCAGCACGGGGGAGGCGGCGCACAGCGCGGCCAGGCTCGAGGCAAGCCTCGAGCGCTTACCGAGGATCGGCATTGAAATTCTCCTCTTGGAGGGCGGTCAGCCAGAAACGGCCATTGTCGATCACGTACCGGACGCGCAGCATGCCCTGGAACTTGCGGATCACGCCGCCGATCACGCGCACCTTCTCGACCGGGACGACGATTTCGGTGGTCGTGTAGGTGACCGGCTTGTCGGTCCGGACATAGCTCGCGATCGACAGGGTCGGGTTGCGCGCAAGCTCGTCGAGCAACCCATTCAGGCTGTCGCGTAAATTGTTATAGGATGTCGGGTGGACGAGGCTCAGCAGCTCCTGGAACTGCTGGTCGGCGGAATAAGCGGAATAGGTGCCCGACAGGCTGACGATGTTGCGCGTGATCGTGCGCAGATAGGCTTCGGATGGCTTGTTGCCGGTGACGTAAAGGTCGCCGCCAGCGCCGAACGGGACGATGACCGTCCGCTGGTTGAGGTTCGACGTATAGAGCAGCATGCCGAGCACCGCGGTGATGCCGAACGTGCCGGCAATCGCGAACTTGAGCAGCCGGTTCTCCTCGAACAGGTTCGCCGAGCCGAGCAGATAGCGATGCAGGTGCCAGCTTGGCCGCGTGTCGCCGATCATGTCGGCCGGAGCCTTGCGCTGAAATGGGTGCGCCATCGGAGCTACTCGTAGAAGCGGGTCTGGGTCGGACCCGGATAATGACGGAAGCGAAGCAGGCCCCAGCGCCAGGCCGCGTGCGGGATGAATCCGCGCGGCTTGGTGCGCTTCCAGGGAATGAAGAGGAGAAGAGCGCCGATGAGCGCCCAACCGACCAGCCCGCCGACGATTACGGCGACGAAGATGGTCGACATCACGACGATGAACTCCTGGCTGTCGAACCAGAGGATCTGGACCGGCCGGTGCAGGAATTGTGGAAGACGTTCATCCAACGCCCTTCTCCTTGCTTCGTCACGCGCAAGCGTGAGTTCCAAGAGGCGACCATCGCCCCCAGCTCGTGAGCAGCCGCGTGAGCCGCAGCCACATGCCCTCAGATGATCATGCCGAAGGTCTGCAGGATCGAGTCCGCCTTGATCAGGCAGACCGCAGCCACGATCGTCGGGATGCCGATCATGATGTTCGAGAACAGCCGCGAGACGCCGAACAGGAAGGCGGCGACACCGCCGACAAAGCCGAGCGGGCCCTTGACGCCCTGGTTCACGACGATGTTGTAGATGTCGTAGCCAAGATCGCCGACCTGGGGCTGGGCGAAGGCATGCGCCGCGCCCGCGCCGACGCCCAACGCAAGCATGAGCAGCAGCAAATTGTCGGCGGTACGAAGCCCGCGATGATGGATCAGTTTCAGCATTGATGGTCTCCTGGCGATGAGAGCCGTCCGCATATGCCTGCCGGTTCGACATGAGATCGCTGCCGGCCGGCGGCGCGCTGGACGGCCCCCAAGAGGGGCACGCTCGCCGGCATCCCGGTGCTCCTCCCGCCGCAGCGGCATGACGCCGCGCAGGCTGAGACGAGACCCGCCAATTGAGGTTTTAGTGGCGCTCCGGCCGCGGCTTTGCGATCAGCCGGGTGGCTCGGCGACGCGCTGGCTGGCCTCGAGAAACGCCTCGATCTCGGCCTGCTGAAACCCGGAGATCATCTTGCCGTCGAGAAACAGGGTCGGGGTGCCGGAGATGCCAAGCTTGCGCACGGCCTCGCCCTGCGCCGCGACCTTGCGGGCGCCCTCGGGGCATTTGAGCGGGGTCTTGGGTGCCGTGCCGGCATAGATCGCCTTGAACGCCGCCGCCGGATCGGGCGAGCACAGGATATGCTCCGCCTTCGCCGCCGCCTGCGCGTGGATCCCGCTCACAAAAAAGATCAGCCGGCGGACCTGCTTGCCTTCGGCGGCCTTGGCCGACCAATATCGGTCTAGCGCCTGGCAATAGGGGCAGTCGGGATCGGTGAACTCGATCACTTGACGAGCGCCAGGCGGACCGATCGCCAGAGCCTGGCTGGTATCGATCGCGCCGAACCGCTTTCGCGCGCTCGCATCCTGCGCCAGCGCGGTCACATTGACTCCGTTCCGGTCATAGACCGCGGCGAAGAGAAGATGACCGCTCTCGGGCGCGAAATAGATCATTCTCCCGCCGGCATTGGCTTGATATAGCGGACCCTTCACAGGCGCCGGTCCGAAGTCCTCGAACTGCAGGTTCGTGAAGGTCTGGCGTAGGGCTTGTTGCGCTTCGGCTGCCGCGGCAGCGAACGATTCCGTATCGGCGGCAGGTGCCCCTTGAGCGTTGGCTAGGTTTGGTCCGAGCAGCGCAACGGCGATGGCGACCTCAACGACGCGCAGCATCTTCCGCCTCCGTGTCGGTGTTGCCGGCGGTCACGAAGATCGAGCGGTCCAGCTTGAGCGAGCTTCCGATCGCTACTGCCTGTCGTTCGACCTGCGCCGCGACCCGCGTGGGGACTTGCCGACGTGGCTCGATCGTGAAGCCCTGATCGGTCGATGCGACCGCCAGCGGCGTGCGGGCCGCACAGGGATAGCCTTCCGCGTCCGGACGATAGGTCTGCGCCTGGGACGGGGAGGGGAGAATGAGAATAGTCGGTAGAAGGGCAGGCGAAGCTATGCACCATGACCGGATCGGCATGACGTGTCTCCTCATCGCGCCGCTACGGCGCGCTGATCGAATGGAAGCTCGAGTTGGGCGATCCGTGAGTTCGCGCCCTCTCGATGCACGGCAATGCATGGTCGGTGCGGAACGGCCGCACAATGAGCAGGGCAGTGACCGGCCGAAGCGGTCGCGCAACCACTTGCAAGGGCGCAGCCGGGCGCAAAAAGTCGCGGGTGTCGAACAAGCGCTGCTCAGTCGCGTGAGCGGCAATGACGTGCCGCTCGCGCGATTGGGCGGCTCGCCGCGGCGGCACGCGAGCAGTGCCGGGCGTGATCGGTAGGAGACGGACGGCTATGGCGCGCCAGTCACGCACGTTCAAATTGAGGCTATCGCCTTCGGGCATGGATCTGCTGATCGAGGCGCATTGTCACCTGATCTGCAGTACGCGGTCACTGCTCGCTTGGGGCACAACGCTTCAGGTGGCCGTCGAGAATCTGGATCTGGTGCCAGCTGCGGCGGTTGCCCAGCGATTGAAAGAACTGGCGACGGCTGGGCTGAGCGGTCGCGAAGAGCATCACCTGGGCGCGCCGCGCGGGGTGAACGAAACAGCCGCTCGCATCGCGGGGCGTGTCCAGCAACTCACTGGCGGCGATGCGCCCACCATCTTGAGCATCTACATCGCAGCACTTTACCAGGTGCGTCAGGCGGAGCCACTTCTTCTGCGCGACCTCCATGCTCGCGTGAGAGGCGTAAGGTAGGCGCAATGTCATCGTGCCTGCACGCGTACAAGCACGCGCCTATATCAGGCGAAGGAGAAGTGTAATGGTCGCCACTGTCCGCCGCCAGCAACCGCCAATCACGATTCGCTCATCAAAAGCGGTCGAACTGTTGCGCTTGCTCTCGACCTCGGGACGCAGCCAAGCGGAAATAATCGAAGAAGCGCTTGAACATATGGCCGACCGACGACGGTCCCTGGCGGCGGCGCTGCGGCCGTCCGAGCCGGTCCACTTTGATTGGGAGCCGCCTCGCGCCAGCATGTCGAGCCGGGACGAGGCGATCCTCGAGGAATGATTTTACTCGATACCAATGTCGTCTCCGAAAGCCGCAAGCTCGGGAGCGGCCGGGCAGATGCGGGTTTCGTGGCATGGCTGGAAGCGGTCGCCCCGGACACGACGTACCTTTCTGCCATGACCATTTTCGAGCTGGAACATGGAGTGCTCAGGATGGAGCGTCGGGATCCTGTGCAAGGTCCCATGCTCCGCCGTTGGCTGATAAATACGGTGTATCCGACATTTGAAGGGCGGGTGCTTGCGATGTCAGCGGAAATTGCGACGCGTTGCGCGCAGCTTCATGCCCCCGACCCGAAAAGTGAGCGGGATGCATGGATTGCAGCCACTGCACTGGTGCACGGCATGACGCTGGCAACACAGAATGTTTCGGACTTCACGGCGACGGGCGTCCCGATCGTCGATCCGTGGCAAGCTGGCGTCGCCGACAACTGATTCCGCTGTTTGGCTTGGGTTGTCGCGCAAAAAATGCGCCTGCGTTCGCGGGCGTAGTCTCGACATAGACATGCGAGCAACGCTGAACCCGCAATCCCCCACTCCAACTCGCAGAGCGCGTCGACCAAAGAGCGTGATCCATTGCGGTACTTCGGTGGCGGAGCGCTCGTGTGCAGTAAAATCGCTACCCAGGTTGGACCTTCCGCGCAGTCGTAATGCGGCAGCTCTGGAAAAATCTGCGGCAATTCCGTTTGACGCAGGTGTGATGCACACCATAGCTGGGTGCAGGACGGGCCTTGGCAGGGCGTACTCCACTGAGGAGGCGCGAAGATGTCGTTTAGTCGCGAAGCTTATGATGACGAAGCTCCACTCGATTTCGTGAAGGAACGATCGGGCCGGCGCATTGAAGAGGCGCGCAAGCGCGAAGGGATTACCCAGCGCGAACTCGCCAAGGCGCTCGGCATCGGCGTGCGCTGGCTCCGCGAAATCGAGTCGGGCAACCCTAAGGTGCGGCTCGATGATCATCTGCGCTGCGCCTATCAGCTCGATATCTCGACCGGCCACATCCTGATCCCGCTCATGTTTGCCAGCCAGAAGATGGCGTTCCCGCGGCAGCTTGCGGCCGGCGATCTGCGGGAGTTCGAACGGCTCTGCGTCGAAATCATCGCCAAGCGCCAGCTCGAACAACTGACCGCGGCGCTGACGCCGAAATGGCGGACGCCCTTCGCAGCGTCCGGATGACATGTCGTTCGAGGGCAGCACGCAGGAACGCGTCTACCGCGCGCTCAAGGAAGAATATCTCGATGGGATGTTCCATGCCGGCATGCGCCTGGACCTGCATGCAGTGGCTGATCGGCATCGCGCGAGCACCACGCCGGTGCGGGAGGCCATCCAGCGCATGGTGGGCGAGCAACTCCTCGAAGCCCATCCCGACGGCGGTATCCGCGTCATCTGCCCAGAACTCGACACGCTGGCTGGCCTCTATATCTGGAACGCTCAGCACCTGCTCGGAACATTGCGTTTTGTCGACACGGCCATGCTGCGTGCATCACTGCGCTTCTTTCGGGATCGAATGCCTGGTTCAGCCCCCGGCGACCATGCAGCGTTCACCGCAATCCTGTTCCGCGCGATCGGTGAAGCGACCGGCAATGCGGAGTTCCCCGGTCAGATCCAGCGTATGAGCGAGCGGCTTCATTATTCACGACTCGCCGAGGCCCGCCTGTTCGACGACTCTGACAGGGAGCTTCGTACCTTCCTGCGAAATGGCAATATCGACGTACGGACGAACCTTCGAAGGCGCATCATTGCATATCATCGGCGTCGAATTGACCATGTCGGAACGATATTCAAAGAGCTCAAGCGCCGGTAAGCTGCGTGATGACATAGTGAAGCAGTAATTTACGCCCGGCCGCCGCGTATACTCGGCAGAATTTGCGCGGAATATTCAGCGGGAGCAGCCTTCCGCAGGCTTACACTTGCGATTGCCGACATTCCGTCAGGCAATGCAAGGAGAAGTACCATGCAGAAGGAAGTGTTCGAGCTGGGCATCGCCAGCGAAGAAACGAAGGGCATCCCGGTTGTCGGTGAGCCGGACGAGTTCGGCCTGCAGAAGCTCGAAGCCGGCCTTTCCGACGACTGATCGAGCGGGCGCACGGTGCTAGCCGTGCGCCTCTTTTCCGGAGCGCCCGCTCATGCATCTCACCAGTCCAGATGGTGTCCATTTCTGCTTGCTGGGCGAGCGCTCCATCTTCCTCGACGTCGAGCGTGACCGCTATTTCGCCGCTTCGCCTGAGACGACGCAGGCGCTGGTTCGGGCGATCAACGGAACATCTTTGCTGGGATCCGACGAGGCCAGGCTCCAGCCGCTGCTCAACCAAGGCTTGCTGTGCCTCAGCCAAGATCCTTCACGCCCGCTGGGCGAGACCATCGCCGCCAAGGCGACGCGCGACCTTAGCAAAAAAGGAGTCCCTTCACTGGACCTCATTTGCCTCGCAACGATGCTGCAACTTCGCGCGCAACATCAACTGCGCCGCGGCGGGTTGGCTACGATCATTGCCGCGCGAATGCACACCTGTCCGGGCACCCGGAGTCGAGCGATCGAAGATGTTGCCGCGGCCCATCGAGCCGCTGATCTGATAATCTCCCCGCATCAGCGCTGCCTGATGAAGTCCGTCGGACTGTTCGACCTGCTAATTCGAAGCGGCCACCGCCCAACTTTCATCATGGGTGTCCGCGACTATCCGTTCACGGCGCATGCCTGGGTCCAGCTTGGCGACATGGTGATCGGCGACAAGCAGGAGCGGGTCGCGCACTATCGGCCAATTCTGGCCGTCTAATGACGCTTCGCTTCCTCGCCGTCATCGAGCGCCGCAATGGCAGAGGCATCTCTGTCGGACCCACTCGGTTGGCGGCACTCGGCCTTAAGCCTGTGCCAACGCCCGCGCAATTGACGCTCTGGACTAACGATACAGCTTCGGTGATGAACACCGCATCCGGCCGAGCTTTCGTGCTTGGCCGGTTGTTCACTCGATCGGATCAACCCGAACGGGTTAGGGCGCTGGATCGAACTTTCGAGCAGCATGATGGTCTGCCGACGCTGCTTACAGACCGGTATTGGGGACAATATGTCACCATATCGCGATGCGCGCTGGGATCGGTGCAGGTCTATCGAGATCCCAGCGGCGCGATCCCATGCTATGTTCGCGAGACCGCTGACGAAATCTTCCTGTTCTCGGACCTCGATCTGGCCATCGCGGCGGGCGTCGTCGTTCCGACGATCAATTGGGATGCGATGGCTGCATGCCTGCTGCGACCCGCGCTTCGATGCACAAAGACGGTGGTCCGCGATGTGTACGAGATCCCTCAAGGCTGGGCTCTTGGTGTCGGCGGCGCGAAATATGCGGCGTTGAGGCAGCATTGGTCACCCTGGAACTACGTGCGACCGACTGGTCTGCATCGATCCGATCTTCGCGATGCGCTCCAAGCTGCCGTGGTCGGTACCGTTCGTGCGCTCGCCAGTGAATTTTCGCGAATCCAGCTTTGCCTTTCCGGCGGCGTCGATTCCTCGATCGTCGCGGCGGCGCTGGCTGGCACGAACACAGTCTGCTTCAATCTGGTTTCACCAGGGCCGGAAGGGGACGAACGCGGTTTCGCCAGGATCGTCGCCGATCACGTCGAGCTGGAACTGGTCGACAGGTCCTACAGGCTGGACGACATCGCGATCACCCGCTCAAGCGCGCTTCATTTACCACGACCGGTTGGCTCTCCGGGGCGCCAGGCTTTTGACGAGGCCAACCGCCGCCTCGCAAACGAAATCTCGGCCGAAGCGGTCTTCTCCGGAAATGGCGGCGACAATGTATTCTGTTTCACGCAGTCCGCCACGCCGATCGCTGACCGGTTGAAGTCAAGGGGACAGCGGATAGGCGCATGGCGTACCGTCGCGGACATTTGCGAACTGACGGGATGCAGCGTGTGGGAGGCCGTGTCGCGGGCGCTCCGCAAAATACCCAAGAGCGCTGCCCGTTATCATTGGGCGAGCGATCTGCGCTTTGTTCATCCCGAGCTGGCGGCTGCGCAAGGGTCTGCGGAGGCGCACCATAGCTGGCTTGCTGCACCTGCCGGCGCTTTGCCGGGGCGGGCCGCTCACATTGCAGCGCTGCTGCGCCCGCAGAATTTCAGCGAAGGCTTTCCTCGCGCCGAGCCGATCGAGTTGATCACGCCGATGCTGGCGCAACCGATCGTTGAACTGTGCTTGGCGATCCAGACCTGGCAGTGGGTTGAGGGCGGCCGAGACCGGGCGGCCGCCCGAGATGCCTTCGCCAACATGCTTCCCGAGGCGATATGCGACCGACGTACGAAAGGAGGACCGGGCGCCTTCTACCGGCAGATCGTCGATCGCTACCGAACGGCGATCAAGGAGCAGCTGTTGGACGGCGAGTTGAGCGCTCGCAAGCTCATCGATCGCTCAGCAATCGAAGCCTTCTTCCAGCGCCCGGTCGACGAGCAAGGGGATGCCTATGTGCGCATCCTGACGCTGAGCGATGCGGAATCCTGGGCCCGCAATTGCCTCAGCTAGGTTCGGCTTTGCCCGCTCGGTCACGCAGCTCGCGCCACCGTTCCAAATCTTCAGGCCGCGCATACAGGCCGGCATCGCCCTTAAGCCAGAAGCTGAACCACGCAATGTAGCGATTGTACATGGCAAGGCGGTGCGCCGGCTGCCATTTCATATGATGCTCATCGGGGAAGACGATGAGATCCATGATGCCGCCCGCCTCTCGCAGCGACGTAAACGTCTCCAGCGCAGCGAGATACTCGTCATCTGATGCCTGGACCAGCAGCGGCGTCCGAAATCGTTCCGCGTTTCTCGCGATCGAGAATGTGTTCCAGAACGCCGGAGCGTCATCGATATATCGGGGGTAGAGATACGTCCGCAGATTATCCCAACCGTTCTGACCGAGCAGCGGCGCGTGGGTCTTTGGTTCGGTACAGCACCCGCTCAGTGCGGCTGCAGCAAAGAGGCGACTGTTGAGCATGGCGTATTTGGCCGACACGGCGCCATCGCTGAGGCCAGTGATGCCCACTCGCTTGGGGTCGATCAGACCGCGGCGATCGAGCAGTTCGATGCCCGATGCGAACGCCGACATGACGCTCTTTCGATCGGCCCAGTCACCGTAATCGAGCTTCGCCCGCTCGACATGGTTCTTTGTCGGCTGCATCAGCGAGAGCTGTGTCGGCCGCTCGAAGCTGAGTACGGCAAAACCCTGCGCGGCCAAGGCAAAGATTGGATATTCATCGCCTGTTCCCCCACGCAGGAACTCGCGCGTGCGATACTGAACGATGATGAGCGGGACGCGCTCGCCTGGTTTGCGCGATAGTGGCAGGACCAGATCCGCATAAACCGGCACGTTTCGGTTGTTGCGCCACTCAAGGCGTTCGACAGGTCCAAGCCGCAGGTGCCGAAACTCGGGATTGGGATCGAAGATCTCGCTGATCGAGCCAGTGGCCGAGTCAAGGCTTACAATCCGACGTGGGCGGGAGGACTGCTCAAGCGTGCAGATGATCCGCTGCCTTGCCCATCGGCATCCCAGGAAGCGATCGCGCGTGGTCAGCAGATGCCGCGGCAATCCTTTCCCCGGGTGCCAGATGTAGAGCGCATCCTGGCTGTTGGCCCAGCCAGTCCGGCGCAGGAAGAGCAAGTTCTTGCCATCTTCGCTCAACGACAGGCCGTTAAAGCGCCCCTCACAACTGTCGGCCGTGCATCCGATCATTTCGCCGGATTTGAAGCGGATGTTCAGTGCGCCATCGACATATGAGCGACTGCGGTCGCGCGGGGACGACCAGGCGGCGCCACTGGCACTCGTTGAGAGCCAGTATGCCCCGTCGGGCCGCTCCTGCTTTTCAGTGATCGAACGCTGCTCAACAGGGGTTGCTGGCCTGAGTCTACCGTCCAAACTGATCGTTTCGATCAGCGTGTCGGTTGGCTCGCGATGTGAAGGCTTGTTCCGTGCAATGGGCGACCAGCGCTTGTCATAGACGAAGCCAGTCAGGCCTTCCGAATCGAGCTCGCGAAGGGCTTCGATACGCTTCGGGCGTGCTTGAAACGTCACCGCCTGCCCACCCTCGACCCAGTCGAACGCCTCCACATCAACGGGCGCGTTCGTCAATTGGCGGCTGCCTGATCCGTCCGATGCGGCAATCCAGACCTGAACATGATCGGACACCCGTTTGAGGAACGCAACATGACGACCATCGGGCGACCATGTCGGTTCGATGAGCAACGGGTCACCGGCAGTGTAATAGGCGATTGGCCCCCTCTGGAAGCGATACCGGATATAGTCGCCGCCGCGATCGATCACGCGCGGCGTGGACGGCTTGGCGAGATCAATCACGATGAGCGCATGGCAGTAGCTGTTGGTCGTCGGCTCGGCACGGCGCAACTGGACGGCGAGCTTGGTGCCATCGGGCGATATCCCGATCGCGCTCCCGTTCCCCATCATGTCGGCTGTCGTGCCGATATCGCGCAATCGCACAAGGTCCAGGGGCACGATGTCACGGCGTGACATGGCGACCTGCTCAGGCGGTACGATATCCTCGCACTTGGCGACAGCCGGCGTCGCGGCGATCAAAGTGCCGAGAAGAACGGCGCTGAGGCTTGTGCGCAGGCAAGTTTGCGCTTCCATCACCATGTCTTGCGCACCGTCAGGCTGAAGAAGCGGCCGACCGGCGAGTAGTTGGTCGAGTCATAAGTCGGATCGATCGCCAGCGACTGGCGGATGAGATCAGGCGGCGAGTTCAGCAAATTCGACGCGGCAAGCGCCAGTTCGAGCTGATGGAACGGCGACCGTTCGGCATTGACGCGATAGGTGATCGTGGCATCGAGCGTCGTGAAGGATCCGACATCGGCGAACGGGGTGATCCGGCGATCTTGCGTCCCGCCGACATAGTTGAGGTAAGAGGTGACGGTGAGACCGCCATCCTGCCAGCTCATGCCGCCGCGGGCGCGCCAGTGCGGAGCTCGAAAGATCGTTCCCGCGAGCTGAACCGTGGGCTGGCCTGCCACCAGTATCTGCTCGCTTTCGATATAGCTGCCGCTGCCGAGCAGCGTGAGCGTGCTGGTCGATCCGATACCGAACATATAGCGGAGGCTCAGATCGACGCCCTTGATCGCCTGCCGCGAGGAGTTGCGCTGACGGCCATCGACAATTGCCACAACCCGCGAAGCGTCGAATGGCACGCCGGCCTGGTTCGACAGTCCCGCCGGGGCATCGGCTAACGTCGCCGCGACCTGCTCGGCTGTCGGTGTCCGTGTGATCAGATGGGCGTAGTTCGGATCGGCGAACAGACCGAGCGACGAGCTGATCGGCGCGACGATCCGGTCCTTGTAATCGACATCGAAATAGCTGGCTTCGATCACGGCGCCCGGCAGAAAAGCTGGGCGCCATGCAAGCGTGAAGTTCAGGTTCTGGGCGCGCTCCGGCTGGAGACCCTCCGGATTGCCGCCCGTGACGTGCAGCACGGTGGATCCGGATGGGAAGGTCGATGTGCCATATGCCGTGGCCAGCCGCAGCGCCACGAACTTGTACTGGAACTCCTGGAACAGGGTGGGCGACTTGAACGACCGGCCCCAGCTGGCCTTCAGGTCGATGTCACGCACGGGTGAATAAAGGATGCCAACCTTGGGGGTCGCGACTCCACCGAAGCCATCATAATGTTCGTAGCGGATCGCGCCGCTGAGCGTCAGCCGGTGAATGAAACTCATCGCATTGTCAGGTTCGATGAGCGGCGTGCGAAGTTCGGCAAAGCCATAGCGGCTGTCGCGCGAGCGGATGAAATCGGCCGATACGCGCTGCGTGCCCGCAACGATCGAACGCGTGAACAAGTCGAGCGTATTGGAGCGGAAGCCACCGCCTAGCGCGATCTTGAGTGGGCCGCCCGGCAGCGACAGGAGCGTTCCCGTGAACCCGGCTTCGCCGGCCTTGAGGATGTTGTTATAGTCGACGAGCGCCGTCTGGATCAGGTTCCCGGCAGAATAGACGCCTGTCCGCACCGCCGTGCGGCTCTCGCCATAGGTGCCCTCGACATAGCCTTCCCAGCCGGGGGCGATCTCGAATGCCAATGACGGCGACACCGAGAAGCTGGTAATCTTCGGCTGAGCAAGGGCGCCGTTCGTCAAATAGCTGGCCGTGGTCGACGAGGCCAGCTGGAGGCGGGAGTCGCGATGCATGTAGGTGGCATCGATTTCGAAGCGGGCGGCATTCCCGAGTTGCTGATAGCCGCTCAGGATCGCGGTATATTGCTTCAGGCTTGGGACCAGCGTCGCGGTCGGGTGGAGCACGCGTGTGAATTTGCGATCACCGGCCAGAATCGATGTTGAGCGGCTGAAGTCGCCGCTCACGAGAAAGCCTCCGGACTGCCAGTCGGTGCCGGTCGCCAGCGAATATTGCTGTTGCTCGTTGCCGCCATCGGTCGACAGGCCAAGGCGAGCAGAGGCCTGCACGCCATCGAAGCTGCGCTTCAGGATGATGTTTGCGACGCCGGCGACTGCGTCCGAGCCATAAATCGCCGACGCGCCATCGGTCACGATTTCGATCCGGTCGAGTGCCGCGAGCGGTATGGCCGAGATATCGACGCCTTGGGACACCGCATCATAGGGCAAGCGATGGCCGTTGAGCAGCGTCAGCGTTGCATCCTGGCCGAGCCCGCGCAGGTTCAGGGTGGAGGACGAGGTCGTGTTCTGGTTGGTGCCGCCCTGATTGCCGCCGCCGGCAACCGTGGGGTTTTGTCCGCCCGAGAAGTTCTGTGGAATCGATCTGATCAGGTCGCCCAGGTTGGAAAAGCCTGCATCGGCGATCTCGCGCTGTTTGAGGATGATCGTAGGGGACATCAGTGTGGGGCCGCCGATCCGTGATCCCGTCACGACGATCCCGTCCGTGTCCGCCGGACGCTCGGCTGCTTCGTCCGGCGCTTCCGATCGCCCCCGGATCGTAATCCCGCGTTCGTCGAACGTGGCGATCAGACCAGATCCGCGAAGCAGCCGCCGAACCGCGTCCTCCGCCGTGTAAGTGCCGCTCAGCGCCGGGACTTCTTTGCCGGCCACTGCATCGGCCGAGAACAGGATCTCCTTGCCGGACTGGCGCGCGACCTTTTGCAGCGCGCTGCCCAAATCCCCTGCCTCGATGACATATGACTGGCGCGGTCCGCCTTGCGCGCCCGCCACGGTGGCAGTTAGGATGAGTGCGTAGGCAGCACTTGCGAGAAGCCGCCGCTGTAAGGTCGTGTCCATTTGAGGTCCCCCGTCAACACGCTTCCAAATTGAGCGCTGTCGGAAAGGACGCAGGCAGACGCGAACTACGGGGTTGGCGATCAAAAAAAACTAGCGAGTGCCGGGCTGCCGCCAGGCCTGCACTTGGGAGACAATCAGCGTGTGTCGTGGTGCGAGCGTTTCATCAGCTCCCTTTGCGTCGGAGACGGGTAGCGGATCGCGAGCTGCAGGCTTTCGGCGATGCGCCTTGCCTTGCCCTGCAGCGCCTGGGCCACGGGCGGCGCCAGCAAGTCGTTCGTGGTCTCCGCCCAAATAGCGAGCCAACGGTCGAACATCTCTGGCGTGAGCCGCGATGCATGCGCCATATGCTTGGCGACGGGATCACCCTTGTAGCGGCCGCTCGACAGCATGACGGACGACCAGAAATCGGCGATCCGCGCCAGATGCTCGGGCCAGTCATGTACTGCTTCGATGAACACCGGCCCGATCAGCGCATCTTGGCGCACCTTGGCGTAGAACGCGTCGAGAAGCGGCCGCAGCGCGGCCTCGATGGCATCGCTATCAGGCATTGGAAGTCTTCAGACATTTGATCGCGTTCATCTCATCGCGCAGGATTCTGCCCGTCCCAGCGATCGAAATGGGGTAGAAGCTCCTGAGGCAGTTCGTCTCGGAAGCCGCTATCGAGTGCATAATGCGTCATCGTCTGCCAGACCGCATTAAGCAAGGCCATGCCTTGTCTCTCGTCCCTAGGCTTCTTTTGGGGATTTCGCTCGGGGCTAATGGCTAAAATCAACATTTACCCTGCAAAGCGCGGCTTTCGAGCGAATGCGGGGTAAATCAAAGATTGTACGGGCCTTGCGACTTATCGACGCGACGCCAGGACGATCCGCGAAGGATCGCTGCGATCGATCTCGAGATCAAAGATCGTGGCGGCTCGCGTGGCCAGCACGATGCTGTCCTTAGGATCGAACCGTCCCGAGACCTTGAGGTTACCCAGCTCAGGATCGGCGAGCCAGATCGGAATGCGGGCCAAACGGTTCGCTTCGGCGACCAGATCGCCCAGTCGAGCAGCTTCGAATTCCCGAACGCCAGCATGATACTGGACTCTCGGCGCTGAAAACGCCGCGCCTCGCGAATCGACCGGCGAGGTGCCGCTGGAAACGCCCGCTGACAGCATATCGATCACGAGTGATTGGCCGGGCCGCAATCGCTCGACTACCGGCTTCGCACTGCGGATCGGGCGTTCGACGTCGATCAGGCCCTGGAGCAGGCGAACCGTCACCCGCTGCTGAGCGCCGATGCTCACGTCGAACACCGTGCCCCTGGCAGTTACCAGCGTGCCTCGCGCGTCAACGACGAAGGGCCGGACCTCGTGCGCGACCTGAAACCGTGCCTGTCCCTGGTCGAGCGTGAGTTCGCGCATGACGCCGAAGCGGGCACGCAACCGGCTTGCCGGGCCCAGCGTCACCACCGAGCCGTCAGCCAATCGCTCGATCCTGCTCTCGCCAGCGGCGGTCTGTAAATAGACCGCGGTTCCAGCTGACACCCGCTCAGCCACCTCAGGTGCCTGTTCAATGCCGATCAGCGCCGGGCCGCCGGCAAACCATGCGGTGAGCATTGCGAGCACCCCGACACTGGCGACCAGCACACCCCGCCTGAAGAACGAGGGCTGCCGCCCCTCCGCCTCGACCCCGTAGTTGAGGACTGGCGAGAACCGTTCGATCTCGAGAAACTTGCCCATGCTGAAAATCTCGGCTGCGCGGTTATAGGCGCTGCGATGCGGCGCCCCGTGTGCGAGCCACGCCTCGAAGGCGGGCCGGTGCGCCTCGGCATCGGGGCCGCGCATGCGAGCGAACCAAACTGCCGCTTCCTCGGTGAGCGAGCCGCGCCCCGGCCCGTCGGATCGTGCCTGATCAGTCATGGGCGGCCCAGTGCCTCGCCGATTTTCAGGATCGCCTGTGCAACATGCCATTCAGCGGTTCGTGTGCTGATCTCGAGATCAGCGGCGATATCCTTCATGCTCTGGCCCTCGACTCGATGCAGAAGGAAGACCTGTCGCGTGCGCGGCGGCAAGCTCTCCACGGCGCTACGATATTCTGCCTGCAACTGCGCTAGCTCGATCCCGTCGCATTGTTCAGCCCGCACATGCAGTTGGTTGCCATCCAGTTCGACAAGCTGCGGACGAACCGCGGCCCTGCGTTTGCGGTCGATGAGCAGATTGCGAATGATGCGCTTGAGATACGCCTCGGGATTTTGCAACGCGCTGAGCGAACCGCGGCGAGCGAGGCGGGCAAAGGCGTCCTGTACAAGGTCCTCGCCTTCGCCCCCACGCAGCCGCGTGCGCAGATAGCGGACGAGTTGAGGCGCCCGCTCACGATAGATCGCGGCGAGGCGGCGGTCATCCTCAGACGAAACGCCCAGGGCCGGCCCGACGGGATCGAGCATGGCCTCAGGCGCCGGCCGAGTTGCGAGGCACGTCGATACGTTCGACATGCGTGCGCGAAAAACACACGAGCACAGCATCCAAGGGATGCCGACAGGAGAGCCGATGCTTGCGGCGAACCTTCGCGGTTCAGCGCTCGTGATGCCTGGCGGAGATAATCCATGAAGCGGCCGCCGGCAGTTTCCGCTTCGTGCGTCAAGACTGCCTCAAGGAACTGCGCAGGGCAAGTCCGGCAGCCTCAGCGTGATCCGAACTGGATCAACAATGATCGAAGTTCCGCGCAACAAGCGTCGAGCAATGCGACGCCTTGTCCCGACAGGCACACTAGAATTCGACGGCCGTCATCCGGATCCGCCGATCGTTCGAGCATGCCGCGCGCGACCATCCGGTTGATTGTATTGAGCGCTGTACGGGGCGGCGCCGAACACGCCCCGCACAGGCTGGTCAATGAAATCGGCTGCCGGTCCGTCTGCATGTAGAGGTCGAACAGCATGTCGACTGCCGGGGCTGAAAACAGGTCCTGGCCAATGCGTCCGCCGATCGTCTGGTGCAACCGCAAGGTGAGCTTGGCGATCGCACGAAGCCCGTCCAGCCGCGCTGCGGTCTGCGCCTCATTTGCGCGGTGGAGCTGCGAAACCATGCTGCCCACCGTCAAACGGACCGGTATAATATTGCTCGATCAACGCTTCCTGCTCCGGTCGCAAGGCGTCCACTGCGCCTTTGGGAGTGACATCTTCGGAGAGCAGGTCAGAGGCACAGCGCCCCTCAAAGGTACCGAGATTTGGCCGGTGGGAGCGATAACCCGCCAGCTTCGCCAGCTCGCGAGGAAAGGTTCGTGCGATTTCGGGCGGATAAGCAAGCCAGGGCAGCTCGTAGGGTTTGAGCCAGCCAAGGCTGTAGCTCACGATCATGCCGCGCCGCGACTCCGTAGTGCGGTTGGCGCCACCCGCATGCAAGGTCGATCCGAGAAATAGCAGCGCGCTGCCCGGAGCCATCTCGGCGACGATTGCCTCGTTCGAATCGAGTACGATCTCATCCTGCCGCAGGTGGCTGCCAGGCCAGACGATCGTGGCGCCATTCTCGGCCGTATAGGGCGTAAACGGCCACATTACATTGACGAGATATTCGAGGCCGGGCTGGCGGACTGGCCACATGTCTTGATCGCGGTGCGGCGGCTGCTCGCGACCGCCAGGCATGATCTCGATCGCCTGAGTGAGGTTGAGTTGAATTACCTCGCATCCAGACAGCAGGATCTCCTCGGCGATCGACAGGATCAGGGGGTCTCGCACGAAGCTGTCCATCTCCGCCGAGCGGCCAAGGAGCCCGTGGAAACGCTTGGTCCATGGGCCGTAAAAGGGGCCAGAGGCGGCAGGCGTCGTCTCGAACGCGCCGGCCAGATCGCCGGCCAGGGTGTCGACCGCGCTGGTATCGACCGCATCCGGGATGATGCAATAGCCGTCGCGCCGTAGCGCGGCGGACCACGAAGCGACTGCTTCTGGCGAGAAGCGCTGCTGCTGTACCGTCATCGCGCCCGCCTCACGCAGCGAGCGACGCGGCAGCGCCGTTGCGGAGGCCGCTTGCGATATAGGTGCCAGCCTGCCGGAGGACATCGACCGTGCGGGGTTCGATATCGATCCGCAGCGCGCCAGTTGTCACCCCGTTGACGAGACGCGGCATCCCGAGCAACTCGCAATCCCAACCCATCGCCAGGATCTGCGAAAGCCAGCCTGAATCGGCGACACAAGTGAAAGCGGAGATGTGGTTGTCGAGCGCATAATCCACCGCCGCGCTGATCAAACGATTGCGCAAGCGCAGCCGCTCCGCGGCGCGCAGCCGTGGTGACAGGCAACCCCGCGTGATCTCGAGAATGTCAGGCCCCGTTGGAACTGGCGCATCGCACAATTCCGCGAACAGCGCGCCCAGCAGGTGTGGCCGGTCGGTCGGCAGCAGCCGGAATGACCCAAGGTGCGCAGCTTTGTCGTCGGTGCTTACAAGATAGATCGCGTCGCTGGTGTCAAACTGGTCGCGTTCGAACTCGCCTCGCACGACCGGCACATTCCATTTCAGCAGATCGACGAACACGTGTTTGCGCGCCCGGTGCATGTTGTCGAGAATGGGAGAGGCACCCAGCGCGCGGCTCCCTTTGATAATCTGGATCATGTTTAGCTCCCGCCATGTGGCGGCAGCTCAGTTCTAGGAGAGTGAGCAAAGCGGACACCCTCTGATCGGAGGGTTGCTCACCGGCGAAGCACTTCACTGAACGATATCTGGCCATCGAACAGCGCCCGGACGACCAAGTACGGGCGCTGGGCATGGCCATAGGCGCGGCGGGCATTTTCGACGTGCTCATGCGCGGTGGCCTGCGAGATGCCGAGCAGCTGAGCGATCTCGGGATCCGCCTTTCCGCGCGCAACGAGGACGATCGCGTCGCGCTGTCGATCGGTGAGAAGCGGGACATCGCCGCTCGGTTCTGCGGTCCGCCGCTCCGCCCGCAGGATGCGTCGCCCCGCTTCGAATGCGTAGCTGCTGGTCATGCTGGCCAAGGGCAATGCGCGACGCCCGAGATCGTCGAGCGAAGTGGTGCCAAATGAGCAAGTGCCGCGATATTCGCCGGGGACGTGAGCTGGGACGGTGAAGCCCTCGCCAAGGCCGTGCCGGCTTGCTGCTTGAAGAATGTCGTGGTCACGGCGGGTCAGGTCGATGAGCGAGCTGACTTCCGACCACAGAAAGCCAGTAGCGGTCCGCGTGCTGGCCCGATGGATCGGATCACTGGCATAGAAGCGTTCCGCCAGCGAGTGTTCGATCCAGTCTGAGGGATAGTTGCTGAGACGCAGCGCGTCCTCGGGTGAGCCGCGAAGATCGACATGGTGCCCCATCGCATACCATTTGAAGCCTAGGTCGTGCGTGGCGGCTTCGAGACGCTCTTGAAGCTGGCCACTGTCCTGGATGGAGAGAAACCGATTGATGTCTTCGTAAAACTTGCTGTGCATTGGACGGCCTCGTCGGTCGGGGGCAAACTACCTCCTCTCCAGTCCAGCCACGCATTCTAGCATATTCTGTGGCGGACTGAGAATGATAATCATTCAAATCGGGTCGTTTCGAAGCGGTAAATGGGAAGGGGGAGTGAGGTGGCGAGGAGCCACCTATGCCGATCGTCCGCACCATTCCCGAGCTTGAAGAAGCAGCCGCACGCATTCTGCACAGCCTTGGCGGCCGCTGGCGGCGGGGAGGGGCCATGTGTCACTGTCCCGCGCATGACGATCGCACGCCCAGCCTGTCGGTCCGTGTCGGCACCGTCAGTCTGCTCTTCAAATGCTTTGCCGGTTGCGAAACCGCTGATGTGATTCGCGAAATTCGGCAGCGCCGGCTTGCCGTTCCAGCGGATCGATCTCGCATGCGCGTCGAACCGGGCATTCCATCAGCTGGGTTCGCAGACCAAGCCCGCAAGATCTGGAACGAGTCCGCGCCGCTCGTCGGTACCCCGGCTGCCCTTTATCTCGCGGGCCGCACGCTCGACGCGAATTCATCGGCCTTGCGCTACCATGCTTCGACGCCCCTGGGCCGGAGACCGGCAGTTCGATTTCGGCCAGCCCTGATCGCCGCGGTGCGCCAGGATAGCTCGCTCGTGGCGGTGCAACGCTCGTTCATCCATCCCGCCGGGGCTGGACTGGCGACCGGCCTTGTCAGGCCGAAGCTGACACTGGGTCGGCCGCTCAGAGGTGCGGTGCAACTCGCACCAGCAGGTCCTGCGCTGGGTCTGGCGGAAGGTGTCGAATCCGCGCTGTCCGCCATTCGGCTGCTTGGCATCCCGGTGTGGGCGACGCTGGGCGGCGAGCGCCTGTCTCACATAGCCATTCCCGCGAGTGTTCGACGCCTGGTCCTTCTGCCCGATGCTGATCTCAGTGGCAGACGCGCCGAGCGCAAGGCCCGGGACGCCTACGCCAGATTGGATATCGTGATTGAGACAATCTGGCCCTGGTTTGGCCAGAAGGACTGGAACGATGCACTTGTGATGGAAGGGGAGAGGGAGGCGGGGCCGGTGCGGCATGCGGTCTGAAGGTCAGGCCGTCCGCACTGGAGTTCGAATTCATGACCAACATCATCTTCGTCAAGGCGGCCAACTGCGCCAAATCGCCATCCAATGTGCGCAAGTCGTCCGACCCGGTGGCCGATGCCCAACTGGCAGCCAATATCGCCGCGAATGGCCTGATCCAGAACCTGGTGGCCCTGCCGGTGGCGCGGAAGAAAGGCCATTACCGCATTCTTGCTGGAGGGCGCCGACTCGACGGCGTCCACGCAAATATGACGGCGGGCATCTTCCCCGCCGACTACGAGATTCCCGTCCTGGTGCTGAAGGACGCCAAGGACTCGATTGAGATCAGCTTCTCCGAGAATTTCTTCAATCTCGAGATGAACCCCGCCGACGCCTGTCGCGCATTTCAGGATATCATCGACATCGAGAACAAGACGCCGGCCGATGTCGCCAAGCGCTTTGGACTAACTGAACGCTTCGTCCGGGGTCGCCTCCGCCTCGCGAGTCTCGCAGAACCTGTGTTCGAGGCACTGCGTGATGGGTCCATCACCCTCGATGTCGCGATTGCGTACGCCAGCACTTCAGACACGGCGCGGCAGGCCAGCGTGTTCGAGCGTCTTGGCGCCGGCTATCACGCCACCAACGTCCACGAAATCCGCCGCATGCTGGTGGACGGTGGCTATAAGGGCAGTGATCCCAAGGCGCTGCTGGTCGGCCGGGAAGCGTATGAAGCTGCCGGCGGCCGCATCGATGGCGATCTGTTCACTGACGCGGCGAGCGAGATCTGGCTCGATGGCGAGCTTGTCGATCGTCTCGCTGAAGAGCGGTTGCAGACTGCCGCTGCCGCACTGCGCGAACGCGAGGGCTTTGCCGAAGTTCGAGTCGTCCCTGCGCTCCACGTCCCTTATATGGCGACCTGCGGGCTTGGCCGCATTCATGGCGAACCCGTACCGCTCAGCGAGGACTCAGCGGCGCGCAAGTCGGAAATTGAAACGGAGCTGAGCGAGATCGAGGCCGCCGCCGAGGAAGCCGATGAATATTCCGACGTACAGACCGAGCGGATCGAGGCGCTCGAAAGCGAGCTCGAGGCGATCGGCGATACCGGTGAGGTCATCAGCGACGAACAGCGTGCCGCGGCGATCGCCTATGTCGTGATCGGCGCTGATGGCCAGCCCCGCATCCATGAGCAGCTCTATGTCGAGCCGGCGCCGGAGGCCGATGCCGATGCGGAGGTCGGTGAAACTGGTGAGGGCGACAGCGAAGCCGACGACGACACGGACGACACCGTCCAGGTCAAATTCAGCCAGCGGCTGAGCGATGAGCTGGCGATGATGAAGACCGAGCTGCTTGCCGTCCACGTCGCGAACGATCCGCATTTCGCGCTCGACCTCGGCACCTTTATCATGGTCGATAGTGCCACGCGGCTTACCAGCTATCACGGCATGCCGAGCGAGCTCCGCGCGAATGCGCCGAGCCCGCGGGTGCATGGCTTCGAGAGCGGCACGCCCGCGGCGGAGGCCTGGGCCAAGCTCGACGAAGGACTCAACCGGTCGTGGATCAGCCACAAGGAAGTCGAGGATCGCTACGATGCCTTTTGCGAACTCGACCAGGGGGCGCGAGCCGCTTGGTTGGGCTGGGCAGTGGCGCGCACGCTGCACGCGGTGCCTGATGGAATGACCGGAAGCTCGTTCGTCGTTCACCTTGGCCGGAAGCTGGGGATCGATGTCGCGGCATGGTGGCGTCCGACGGCGCGCAACTTCTTCGACCGGATCACCAAGCCAGGGATTCTGAAGCTGTTCGAGGAGATTGGTGGCGTCGAACTAAAGAGCCGTTACGCGTCCTCGCGCAAGTTCGATCTGGCGGCATCCGCCGAGAAGCTGTTCGCCGGCCAAATTATCGCCGAAGCGGACATCAAGGCGCGCGCGCTCGCCTGGCTGCCTGCGGCGATGCGGTTCGATAATGGCGAAATGGGCGTGGCACAGGCGGAGGAAGCGGTGATCGCCGACGCGCCAACCGTCGAGGCGAGCGAGCAGGACGAAGGGGCCATGGGCGCGGAGCCGGACACGCTGGCGCAGGCGGCCTGAACTTGGTGAACCTTACCAGGGCCGGGTGCTCGCCCGGCCCTGGCATCTGCAACACCGCTCGAAATCATCGTTATAGCGCGCCAATTGATCGCGCGCTTGCCGGTCCAGACATTGTGGCAGGCACCCCTGTTTTCCTTGCAAGGTGGGATTGCGATATCTACATTTTGATAGTTAGAAATCTACACGAGGTGGAAATGGCGATCAACGTCAACAATGCTGAGGCTGATGCGCTCACACGCAAGTTCGCTGATATCGCCGGTGTGGGGATTACCGATGCCATCGTCATCGCGATGAGAGAGGCGATCCAGCGTCGACGCCAGGAGGAAACGCCTCGCGAGACGGCAGCGCGCCTTCTGCAAAAACATGGCGTCGGGCCAACCGGGGTCGCTAAGAAGCCGCTTTCCCGCAAGGTGTTTGACGAGATGTGGGACGAGCGCTGATGTACTTAGACGCCTGCGCGATCATCGCGATTCTCTCGGATGAAAGGAAAGCGCAGCGCATCTCCGATGCGATTGCAAAGGCTAGTAGTGCGCTCACCTCGCCGATCGCCATCCTGGAGGCTGCAATCGGCCTGGCTCGACCGGACAAACTCAATACATCAGTAGAGAAAGCCGGGGAGGTCATTCTCGAGTTTCTGGATGAGCGTGGGATTGAGCTGAGGGACATGCCCGCTGCTGCCGAAACGACGCGGCTGGCGCTGTACGCGGCCCATCGATTTAGTGCTGGCCGCTCTGGTCTCAATCTGGGCGACTGCCTCCACTATGCCTGCGCCAAATTCTATCGCGTTCCCATCCTCGCGACAGATGATGAGTTTCGTCAGACCGATCTCGAGACCGTTCCCTAGGATCAATCGCCCTGAAGTGATTTAGGCCGCCACGTCACGCTACGCTACGCCTCGCCCGGCCCCGGTGAGCCCCTGCATCATATCAGTCAGGCATGCCGACCTGCCCCGCGAAAGGGGAGTGGGGAGCGAATTGCTGAAGGCAGCAGCCTTCATCATCGCTCTGGAGGCACTTCATGTCCTATCCGCTCTTCGCCGCCATCGATCCCGATATCGATGCACGATACGATCCCATCGACAAGAAGGCTCGCCTGCTCGACGCGGCGGCGCGGTTGCTCGCCGAACGTCTCGTCGAGCACCGGTCCCTTTCACGCCGTTCGCTGACCCGGCTGATGACCGAGCGCTTCGGTGTGAGCGATGCGTCCGGGGCGTGGAGTTTGCGCGACGCTTATGACGCGCTCGAGCTGGCGCAGGTGCGGGCGCTGCTTCGCGACCGGGATGGTTTGCCCGAGGATCCTTACGAGGCGCTTGCCTCCATTTTGGCTGGCTGCCTGGCACTTCCCACACAGAGCTATCGCAGTGAGCGGCAGGTCGAGCTGCAGCAATTTTCGACACCGATGCCGCTTGCCTGGCTGGCGGCGCGTGCCGCCCTGATCGGATCATCCGACACGGTGCTCGAACCATCGGCGGGGACAGGAATGCTCGCGGTTCACGCTCGGTGCGCGGGTGCTGGCCTGATCCTGAACGAACGCGACCCGCTGCGTGCCGCACTCATCGAGCAGGTATTCGATGAACCGGTCACCACGCACGACGCCGAGCTCGTCGACGATTTGCTCGGTATGGAGGCGCGACCCACCGTCGTCCTCATCAACCCACCCTTCGCCCGCAGCGAGGGACGCGGCCGTGACCGCCACGCAGGCGCGCGGCACCTGAGGTCCGCGCTTGCGCGCCTGGCCCCGGGCGGACGATGCGTCGCGATCATGTCTCCGGCCTTCGCGCATGATGGCACCGCGGCCAGCAGCTATGACGCTGTTGCGAGCCTTGTGCCGCCGCGCGCCGAGATCACCATCACGGGTCAGCCCTATGCCAAGCACGGCACGTCGATCTCGGTCAGGCTGTGTGTCTTCGACAAAGGCTGGCAGGGCGTGGCCGAGCGGGCGACGGTTAATGCACTCGACAAGGCGCTGGATCTGGTACTCGCGCTTCCGGCTCGTCTCCATCCCGGCGATCCGCCCGCGCCCGCGCCGCCTGCCATGCGGCTCAGCGCTCCTACGCCGCGTTCGACAGGGCTGTTCGCCTCCCTGAGCCGCAGCAGTGTCGCGAGGCCGATCGCACCTGCGCCGATTCAGAGCGAGCCGCAGCTGCTTGACTATGAGGTCCTCGGTGCACCTGCACCGGCCGGCGAACAGATCGGCATCTATGTGCCGTGGCGCCTCGCACGAATGACGATCCCCGGCGCAGCGCCGCATCCCGACCAGCTCGTGGAATCCGTGGCCATGTCTTCGATTTTACCGCCTGAACCGAGTTACCGACCGCTGCTTCCACCACGAGCGGTTGCGGCGCTCTCGGATGCCCAGCTCGAGACAGTCGTCTATGCGGGCCAGGCTTTCGAGCGCGATCTGGCCGGACGGCATCAGCCCAATGACGCAGGCACGCTGCTGTCGGCGAACGAGACCGGCCGTGCCTATCGCATGGGCTTCATGCTCGGCGACGGGACCGGCGTGGGCAAGGGGCAGCAGGTCGCCGCCTGTATTCTCGATCGCTGGTGCCGCGGCCACCGGCGCGCCGTCTGGATCTCGAAGAGCAGTGCGCTGATCGAGGACGCGCGACGCGACTGGGCGGCGCTTGGCGGGTTGCCGATCGACATCCAGCCGCTGGATGCATTCCCGTTCGGGGGGGCGGTGACCATGCAGAGCGGCATCCTGTTCCTGACCTATGCGACGCTCCGGTCCCAGCGCGACGATGCGAGGGCGCGGCTGCATCAGGTCGTCGAGTGGCTTGGCAAGGACTTCGAGGGCGTGATCGCGTTCGACGAGGCGCATGAACTCGCCAATGCCGCCGGAACCGAGACCCGTCGCGGGACCCAGAAGGGCTCCGAGCAGGGCCTCGCCGGCGTGCGCCTGCAGAATTTGCTGCCGCGTGCATGCGTCCTCTACATCTCGGCGACTGGCGCAACCGATCCCGCCAACCTGTGCTACGCCACGCGCCTCGGCCTGTGGGGGCAGGGCACGGCCTTCGAGAGTCGCGACGCGTTTATGGCGGCAATCGCCAGCGGCGGGATCGCGGCAATGGAGATCGTGGCGCGCGATCTCAAGGCGCTTGGGCTCTACACGGCGCGGGCACTCACGTTCCAGGGCGTGGAATACAACCCACTCGAACATCCGCTCTCGTCGGATCAGATCGCCGTCTACGATGCCTATGCCGACGCCTGGAGCGTGATCCACCGTCACCTCGACGCTGTGCTCGAAGCGACCAACATCGTCGATCGGATGAGCGGCAAGGCCTTGAACGGGCAGGCCAAGGGCGCCGCACTGTCACGTTTCGAGAGCGCTAAGCAGCGCTTCTTTGGCCAGGTGCTCCTCGCGATGAAGCTGCCGACGCTGCTGCACGCGATTGAGCGGCATCGCGAGGCGGGCCAGCATGTGATCGTCCAGCTGGTGACGACCGCCGAGGCGATGCTTGATCGCCGGCTTGCCGGCCTCGACGCCGACGAGCGCGCGATGCTCGATATCGAGCTCTCCCCCCGCGAATATATGATCGATTATCTGAAGACTGCCTTCCCGACTCGCATGCTGCGGGTGTTCACGGGCACTGATGGCGAACCCCGCTCGGAACTGATGTGCGATGACGCCGGAAACCCCGTTCATTCGCAGGAAGCGATCCGCGCCCGCGATGACCTGATCGAACGATTGTGCGCGATGCCGGCGATTCCATGCGCGCTCGACGCGATCATCCGCCATTTTGGTCCCGACGATGTCGCCGAGGTCACCGGCCGCACCCAGCGCTTGCTCACGGATGCCGGTGGCCGACAGCGGGTTGAGCGCCGCAGCCCGCGATCCAATCTTGGCGAAGCCGACGCCTTCATGTCCGGCCGCAAGCAGGTGCTGATATTCTCGGACGCCGGAGGTACCGGCCGCAGCTATCATGCCGACCGTAATTGCGCGTCGGCTAACCGTCGCCGCGTCCATTTCCTGCTTGAGCCCGGCTGGCGCGCATCGAGCGCAATACAGGGGCTCGGACGATCACACCGAACCAATCAGGCCAGCGCCCCGATTTTTCGGCCGGTGACAACCGATTGCCGCGGCGAGCGGCGCTTCATCAGCACGATCGCGCGCCGGCTCGACAGCCTGGGTGCCCTGACCCGCGGTCAGCGCCAGACGGGTGGGCAGAACCTTTTCGATCCGGCGGACAATCTGGAAAGCGACTATGCGCGCGACGCGCTGACGCAGTGGTATCATCTGCTTCACCGCGGCAAGCTGATGAGCACCAGCCTTGCCGAATTCGTCGAGATGACTGGCCTCAAGCTGGTGGAAAGTGAGGGTGGCGCGCTGCTCGATAATCTTCCGCCGATCCAGCGCTGGTTGAACCGTCTGCTGGCGCTCCGAATCAACACGCAGAACGCCATTTTTGAGGAATATCTGGCGCTAATCGAAGCGCGCATCGACGCCGCGCGGGAAGCGGGGACGTTCGATGTCGGTGTCGAGACCATCATCGCCGAGCGGGTCTCCGTCCTCGAAGAGCAGTTGTTGCGGCGCGACCCCGTGACCGGCGCTGAGACCAAGCTGTGCCGGCTCGAGCTTCATCAACGCCGGCGCGCAACGCCGCTCAAGCGAGTCCTTGCCGAGTGCGCGGGCATCGCCAGCATTGCATATCTGCGCAACGAGCGCTCGGGTCGAGTGGCGCTACGCGTGCCGTCCTGGTCGATCCTTGACGACGAGGGGCGGTCAATCCCGGTCTGGCGCCTGGTGAGGCCGAACGGAAGCGAGCGCGTCAGGGATGAACGGCTTGCCGAGTCAAGCTGGCAGGAGGTTGGGGAGGACTTGGCGCAGCAGCTATGGCAGCGCGAATGCGAGGAGATCGTCGCGCATCTGGACGTGCAGACGATCAATATCGCGACCGGACTGCTGCTCCCGGTCTGGAACCGTCTGCCCGATGACGATGTAAGGGTCTGGCGCATTTCCGATATGCAGGGCGCGGCCATTATCGGTCGCATCGTGACGCCCGCTGGGTTCGAGAAGCTGGCGGCAGCCTTTGGCGTGTCGATGGCGATCAAGCTGTCCCCGGCGGAGATCGTCGCCGCCGGCCAGAACCGCGAAGGCGTTGCGATACCTGGCTTGGAACTCGCGCGGCTCGCACGCTCCCATGTGAATGACGATGTGCGATTGGAGATCAGGGACTTTCCGCCCGAGCGCCGGGAATGGCTCAAGTCGCTCGGATGCTTCACCGAGATCATCGCCTACAAGACACGGCTGTTCGTGCCGGCGCAGCGCGCGGAGGCGATCGTTACCGCCATCATGGATGCGCATCCAGCAGTTGGGGCCGCATGATTCTTGTCTGTGTGACAGACCTGGTTATATTGCACACAAAGGAGTCGAATATGGCAGCCCATGCAGCACCCCCCGCAACGGCCCGCAAAGCGTCCAAGGGTCACCCGGCGGCAAGTGGCCACATTTCGAGCGCGTCGGTCATTATGGAAGACGCGCGAAGGGCCGGGCTGCTCGATGGAGATTCGACGGAGCATGTGAGCTTCCGGGCCCCCAAGGCGTTGCTCGAAGCGGCAAAGCGGGAAAGCGGTGCGACCAGGCCAACCGAGCTTGGCCTGCTTGCCCTGGCTATGCTGGCCCAGCCAGATCCGGCGGCGAGCTTCCTGAAGAAGACTCGCGGTAAGCTCGGGGCGGATCATCAGCTTGACTATTGATCTGCGATCGCATCTGCGGCGCATTAAGTCAGAGAAGACGATCCGGCAGTTCTCGCGGCGGCCAGAAGATGAGCTTGTCGCCGCTGCCGACCTTGCTGGTGAAGGCCGTGCGGCGATCATGGCCGATACCAATGTCTATATCCGCTCCGCGGCGGGCACCTTGCCCGCTGCGGCCGAGGCTCTTGTTGAAAGGGGCCTGTTGTTTCACTGCACAGTCTGCGTCGCGGAACTGAGCACCGGCGTAGCAAATGCCGACCCTGAGCATTCTGGATGGAAGACCCTCCGGGATCACTATGCAGGCCTAATCGCCAGTATCCCGGCCACGCGGCTGCTGACGCCCGACCCGGAGATATGGGTCGAAGCTGGACTCATCGCCGGCACGCTAGCGCGGATCCAAAATTACCAGCGGCACCAGCGCAAGGAAGCGTTGAACGATGCGCTCATTTTTCTCACCGCTGCCAAAGCGGGGCTGCCGGTGCTCACTTCGAACCGCGACGAATTCGATCTTATCCAGCAACTCGCTCCCGGCGGCCGGTTCATCCATTTCTAGCACTCATTGTCGCATGCGACTATTCGTTCGCGCTGCCGCATAGAGCACACCCCGCTCACCTGTGGCTCGACTTGAACCATCATTTGGATCAAACTAAATCACATATTGGAGTTCGGGGATGAACGCGTGCAAGTGCCGCTCAGCGATGCCGAGAGCCAGCTAACCGAACTCGTTCGCCGTACCGAGGCGGGTGACGACGTCATCCTCACGCGTCACGGGCAGGCGGTGGTGCAGCTGGTACCGGTTAGCAAGGCCAGGAGCGAAATGGCTCGCCGGGACTTGATTGAAGCGGTTCGTCGGTCGGGTGGGGCAAAGGCGATACCGGGGCCTGACGCCGCCCACAGTCAGGACTTTCTCTATGGCTAGTCATCACTAATGCGCAATCACCCGGCACAAAACGCAGCCAGAAAGAACGGTCGCTTCATTCAGCGCGGGCCGATCCTTGTAAAGCCGGCGGGAGACTCCAAGGTCACCGCAGGAGCCGCCGATGCGGCACTTGAGGCGGTTCGTGAACGTGACGATGAAGGCTGCCGCAGCTCGAAAGCACGGAGCGCTTAAGCTGCGCTACGATGCGTGTGTCGCGCCCACGGAGCCGCTTGCCCCTTCGGAAACACTATCGTTGCGCGAACGCTGTCCGGGCTGAACCGCTTGCCGGCGGAGAACCTGCTTTGTTGCTCAATTCCAGCGCTCGCCGGTGGGTCGCCTGACACAGTCCGGCGGACGACGGCGTTTCCGCTGTCCCTCATCCAGCAGCCATCCAGACCTGTTTCACATCCGGTCACATCGTGATCGAGACGTCGGCAGCACGCTATAGAATGCCTCAGGATGCGTTTCTCGGTGGAACGATCGCCGCCGCCCCCACCATATGTTCGCCGCGACGACCAGAGGGGAGGGGGAAGGAAGGATGCGAGGTCCGGCGTGTGGATCTCATGACATTCAGGAGATCCTTCCATGAACATGCTCGCTCCCGTCGGCCACCCCGCCTCAGCGCCGTACAAGGTCGATATCAGCCGTGGCCACAATGTGAGCCGCGTTTCGTCTGAATGGTTCTCGCGGCCCGATGACGAGCGTTTCCTCTCGCTCGACAGCTTGTACGACCGCGTTCGCGCCCGTGCGGAAAGCGCCACCACGCGCATTGTCGAAAGCCGGGCAGTGCGGGTCGAGGCGCGCAGCGACGACCCCGAGCGGCTGACGCTCCATGTTCCCGACCGGGGCGAACCGGTCGCGCCGACCAACTGGTCGTTCGGCCAGCTCTGCAGCCTCGTCGGCGCGCCGGCTTCCTATCTCCGAACGCTCCCTGCCGCGCTCGCCGGCATCAACATGCAGCATGGTCTCATCGCGCATCGCGGCGAGCAGGTGAAGCTGCTCGAGACGAGCGATGGCCGGGCCGAGCTGCGGGCGGTGACTGGGCCCGACTATGGCCGCATCTGGGACCATGAGCTCGTCGCGGCGGTGATGCGCATTGCCGGCAATGGAACGGGCGACACGCGCTGGAAGGTGCCCGGCGTGCTCGACTGGAGCACGATGCACTATAACCCGCATGTCGATGTCTCGCGCGACACCACCACCCTCTATGCATCCGACCGCGACGTGTTTCTGTTCCTCGTCGACGACACGCACCCGATCGAGGCCGGCAAGCTGCCGAATGGCGACCCGGATCTCTACTTCCGCGGTTTCTACTCTTGGAATTCGGAGGTGGGCTCCAAGACGCTTGGCATCGCTACCTTCTATCTCCGCGCGGTCTGCATGAACCGAAATCTGTGGGGCGTCGAGAATTTCGAGGAAATCAACATTCGTCACTCGAAGTTCGCGGCGAACCGCTTCGCCCATCAGGCCGAGCCGGCGCTGGCCCAGTTCGCGGACTCCTCGCCGGCGCGGTTCATCAGCGGGATCAAGACCGCCCGCGAACGCATCGTCGCTCGTACCGACGAGGACCGTTCAGTCTTTTTGCGCAATCGCGGCTT
Source organism: Sphingomonas sp. (assembly GCF_965227385.1). GTDB lineage: Bacteria > Pseudomonadota > Alphaproteobacteria > Sphingomonadales > Sphingomonadaceae > Sphingomonas. The sequence continues at coordinate 3,040,683 of NZ_OZ245750.1, read as the reverse complement.
CTCCAAATCAGATGCCGGCAAGGTGATTGCCACAGTGCTGGCCGAGGAGGGTCATCCGCCGGAATCGCTCTACGACTTCGTTCAGGGCATCACGGCCATTGCCCGCGGTAAAGCACATCAAGATGACCGGCTCGATCTTGAAGGCAAGGCCCGCAAGCTGCTCGAGCGCGCCAACTGACGCCTTCGGGCGTGGTGGCTGGCGGCGCGGCACGGCTGAGCTGCCATTATTTCGGGTGCCTGGATCATGGAGAGCGACATGCAGGTCGGCCATTACGTCGTGCTGGGCACCATGCATGTCCGTTGCGCCACGGCTGAGCAACTGAGCGAGTGGGCAGGGTGGCCGGCGGTTGATCAGCCGCTGGCGGTTTCCATAACGCCTTGCGGCTGGTTCCTGCCGACCCGGGTGCCTGGGCGGGGCGACCCGCTGCCGGCCGAGCTTCATGCGATTCTCGCTTTCGGCCGGCGGCACGGCTGCGCCTATGTGCTGCTCGACTGCGACGGACCGCAATCCAGCGCACTTCCGGTCTTTCCGTGGTGACGGCGTCAGCTGGCGGAATGGTGCCGGCAGTCGGCTGATCCGTGCGGCGGTGACCCAGTAATGCCTCGGGCGAGCGCATTGAGTCGAGCCTGGCGCGGCAATCTGCCCCTCCCTTGTGGATAGTGTGATGAACCGTGATGACATTGCGGCGCGCTACCGCGCCGCGTTCCAGGCGTTGCCCGCCCGTACCAGGACGGTGTTCTGGCTTCATTGCATGCTCGGCCGGAAAATCTCTGTCGTGGCGCAGGAATTGACCATCCCTACTGTAGAGGTCGAGGACCACCTGGCTGCGGCCCTGGTGGCGATCGGTAGCGCACTGGACGCTCAGGCTGTTGATGCGCCTGTTGGAGAATAGGGACATGCCCACGTCGTACTTCTCGCCCTTGCGAGCGCGCCTTGCATCTTTCGAGCACGCTTATGCTGTCGCCACACGGCTGCGTCTCGCGACTGGCAAGGACCAGTTTGTTCTTCGGACCGGCGATCCGATACAGCCGGTGCGCGTCTCCGATACGTCACCGATGACGTCAGATGAGCTGATCGCGCGGGTGTTGTGATGGCGGCGCGTGGTGCGGACGGGCTGGACCTTGCGGACTGAGGCGCCGGCGTCGACTCGGCGGTGCTGATCTCGAAATCCTTCGCGAGCTGCTCCAGCGCCTGTTGGTTCCAAGCCACGCCATGCCGTCCTGTCTCAGGTGCGCGCTGGCACTCCGCTCGCGCTTGCGCGTGAGACCGCCGACGGCCCAGATCGCCGCTGCGTCCATCGGGCGGTTATATCGCGCTAAACCGCTCTGCCCGGTTTGGTGCGGGGTGGAGGAAAGGCGGGAAAAAGTGGCGTACCGCCGGGTCGTGCGGCACGGGACCTTTCGTGTTCGCACGCCGGATCTGGTGAAAAGCTGCAGCAGGACGCGCCTGAACGGGAAGGAGGGCGTGCCCCACCATCCGCCGCCGCGCCCCTGGGCGCGGCCGCCCCGGCTTTCACTCGGCGGTACATCGGGCGCGTGGAAGCGTCGCGCTGCAGCCATCGGCGTCGCGGCGCGGGCGAGGGCAGGCAGCAGAGGAGAGAGGAATCTTTGCGGGTGTCGCTTCGGATTGGCCGAGGTGGCGAACGTCAAAGGAACTGAGTCATGAACATCGGTGAGTTCAAGCAGAGCAATGGCCGTTTGATGGGTTCAATCGCGACCCGGACGATCGACCTGCCGCGTCTGGGGCTGCGCCCCGTCGAAAGCAGCAACGAGCGGGCCCCGGTTTTTGAGATCCTCGCGCTCAATGTCGGCAATCGCTGGGTGCAGGTCGGGGCACTGTGGCAGGCGGTGGCGAAGCACACCACTGGCGAGGTCTTCTTTCAGGGCACGATCGACGATCCGAGCCTCTCCGAACCGCTGCCGGTCGCGCTCTTCGGCACGGACGAGGAAGGCTATCGCGTCGCTTGGCGGCGGCCGCAGCGACGTGACGATTTCGGGACGTCGGTCCGGGGCAGCCGGGCAGACGACGCGCCGGATGGCCAGGGCGGGTTCGGCGAAAGCACCGCTGGCGGCGATGGCGGGCTGATGGACGCGGGCCCGGATCTCGACGACCACGTGCCCTATTGAACTGGGCTTGCCGGGCCGGGGGCGCTTGCCGTCCCCGGCCCATTTTTCGTCCATCGCGTTCGAGGAGCAGGATCATGTCCCGCCAGACCAGCAGCGTCGGCCGCTTCGCCGATTTGAAAGCGCTTTACGCCGAAGCCATCGCCACCCCCGAATTCCAGGCCGCCTTTGGCGAGCCCTTGCCCTTGTCGATCGTCGAGCCGGGCGAGGCGCCTGGCGAGCATGAAATGCCCGAGCCGATCGCCGCCCAGGCTGATTGTGCCGGGATCGTCGCGACGATCTTCGACCTGTTCACCGGCACGCGGCTGGAGCCGCTCGCCGCCGAGATCGCTTGGGGGTTCGTCAACTCCTTCCACTTCGTCGCGGGCAAGCTCGAGCGCCGTGAAGACGTGGTCGCGCAGGAACTTGGCGAGCTGGCGCGCGCGCCCGATCTCAGCGAAATCTACACACTCGAGGTCGAGGAGAAGCAGCTGCTCTGTCAGTCGTTCGCCGAGCAGCGCGAGGCGATCGAGTGCATGCGTGACTATGCCGCTGAAATGTACCGCGCCTGTTCCGGCTGGCCCTGGTCGCCGGCGCGGGGCACGCGAGCGTCCTCGGCCTCGTCGGCGAGCCAGATCGCAGCGCAGGATTTCCTGCGCGCCCGTGCCCTGGCCCAGCGCGAGCGGCACTTGCCGCAGGCTCCCATCGTGGTCGTGTCGGGACCGGCGCAATGGCATGACTGGGAGGCGATCTGGGCGCGGCTCGACCAGATCAAGGCACGGGTGCCGCATATGACGCTGGTCACCACAGGGCAGCGCAAGGGAGTCGATGCGATTGCCGCCGCCTGGGCGGCGAGGCCGGGCACCCATGTGCCGGTGGTCGCCTATGGGCTCTATGGGACGGGCAAGAAGGTCGCATTCACGCGTAACCGCAAGCTCGCCGAGCTCAAGCCGGTCGAGGCGCTGTTGTGCGAAGGATCGGGCCTGCAGGCCAATCTTTACCAGCTGCTGCGCCAGGTCGGCGTACCGATCCACGCCTTCAAGAAGGCCGATCAGGCGCAAGCGCCCGCAGCTGTGCTGCCGCGCTCGCGCAACGCGGCCTGATGGGAGACATGAGATGGCGATTCCCGAAGCCTATATCCGCAACTTCCGGACCATGATGCGTGCCGCCGCGAATGGCGACCTGTCGCTGATGGAGTGCACCGATGCCGCTACCGGCGTGCCGCGCTATGTGCTGTGCGCCGTGTCGCTGCAGGGCAATGATTATGTGATGACCCCGTTCGGGCATCTCCACGACGGCAACCCGTATGAGGCCTATGTGCCACCGGGCGGATCGCGGCTGGAGGCGCCGGCGCTGCCGGGCGGGTGATATGATCGGACGAGAAGCGCCGACTTGCCTGACGTGCAGCAATGAGCGACAGGATGGGCGGGCCCAAGGTCGGATTGTATGGCGAGCATCACCATCCGCGAAATCGATGACGCGCTAAAATCCCGTCTGCATCTCCAGGCCGCTCGGCACGGACGCTCGATGGAAGACGAAGCGCGCGATATTCTTCGTTCGGCGCTGTCGTCGGGATCAGGTCAAGGATCTCATCTTGTGGATCGGATTCGGGCGCGGGTCACGCGCATTGCCGGTGTCGATCTCGAGGAAGTTCCGCGCCAGCCGATTCGGGGACCCGTCGATTTATCGTGATTGTGCTCGACGCCAGCGGCGTCGGAACAGCTGACTATTCGGTGAGGAGCGCCAGTTTGCGCAGCGAGCTCGCCATGCCCGCCTCGTGATCGGCCTGCTCGATCCCCGGCGGGACATGGTCGGCAACCATCGTCACCCTGGTGCCATCCGCGACAGGGGCGAAGGTGGTGGTGAGGCGCATCTCACGGTCGAAGGCGGGATCGTCGCTGCGGAACTTGACAAGCTCGACGATTCGCTCCTCGGCAACCAGTTCGGCGAACCGGACTTCAACCGAATCGCTGTCGGGCGCGGTCTTGCCTCGGCCCGGCTCGGGGTAGCGCAGCACCATGCGATAACCGCCACCAGCACGCGGATCGAAGGCCGAGAGCGTCGCGCTCATGCCTTGCGGTGCCCGCCAGGAGGCGAGCATTTCGGGATCGATGAACGCCCGGAACAGGTTCCGCGGCGAGGCGAGGATCACGCGCGAGGCGCTATGCGCCTGCGCTTCGACTTCGATGGTCACGCAAACACCCCTGTTACGCGTGCGGCGGTCTGGCCGTCCCCTTCAGCTTCTGAGAGAACATCGCCTTCGCGGCAATGTGATTCGCGGGGGAGGGCAACGGTTCGTCGCAACAGGCTTCTCGCGCGAGCGAGGAGCCTGTTGTTATGTGGTCGAGAAGCAGGCGCGTGCGTCGCCTGGAACGATGGGCTGACGGGGGCATCGAGCCCCCGCCAGCCCAGCCTCTTCTCTTCTCTCAAGTCTTCTAAGGGTGGCACGGGGACGCGGCGGCCTCAAGGACGGCGGGGCCCCACCATTTTCCCTGGCGGATCGGGCGGCTGGACAGAGACCGCGAGCAATGTAGCCGCCAGAGAAAATCGTGACCCCCACCGCCGCTGCGCGGTCGGGCTGCGCCCGATCCTTGACCCCGCCGCTCGGCGCCCGTGCCGGGAAAATGACCTCTTATGAAAAGGAGGTTCAAATGACCAAGCTTGCACGATCCATCCGCTCTTTCACGGAGATTGCCGACCTTATCATCGCCGAGACAGCAGCGCCCAGCGACGGCTTCGCGACAGCCTTCACAGAAACCATCGACGGGTTCCGGATCGATGCCGGAACCGACGTGACTGATGCCGGTATGCCCGACGCGCGAGAGGTTGAACTGGCGACCGAGATGCTGGTCCGCACGCTGTTCGACGTGCTGCGCGACTCGCGGCTGGAAAGCCTTGCCGACCGGTTCGCCTGGGGGATCGTCCACAGCTTCCACCGGGTGTCCGGACAGCTCGACGGTGAGGCCGACAAGGCGGCCACCCGGATCAAGGCGCTGATCCGCGATGCCGATGGTAGCGAGGTGATGATGGCCGAGCTCGAGGAAGCGCAATTGCACTGTCAATCGCTCGACGAGGCCCGTGACGCGGCGGCCTGCATGCGGGATCATGCCGCGGCGACCTACCATGCCGAAACCGGACGCCCCTGGTCTTCGCCACGGGGGTCGCTGGTATCGAGCAAGCGTACCGCCTCGGTGGTGGCGGCAGCTGACTTCCTGGCCGCGCGACGCCAACGCAAAAACGAGGCACACGCTCCGCAAGGGCCGGTGGTGATCTTCTCTGGCGGACAGGCCTGGGAGGATTGCGGCCAACTCATCGACGCCCTGGATCAGGTGAGGGCGCGCATCCCGTCGATGGTCCTTGCGACGACCGCGCAGGACAAGGGCTGCGATGCGATTGCTGCGGCCTGGGCTGCACGGACGGGGACGCCGCTGATCGCGTTCACGCTCAACCGCAAGCTTGGACAACGAGCCGGGTTCGCGCGCAACGAACAGCTGCTGGCACTCAAGCCAGTGGAAGCGCTGGTCTGCGAGGGGTCGGGGTTGCAGTCGCATTTGGCGCGACTGGTGCGGGCCGCAGGGGTTCCGGCGCGATTCTTCCGGCTGGCGGGGCAGCGGCGCCACGCAGGATGATGGCGGGGACCGGTTCGGGATTTTCCGGACCGGTCCCCCATTTTTTGTGAGCGGTGGAGGTCGCTTCGCTCAGGGACCCCTGGCGGGGTCCGTCGCGGAGCGATGCTGCATCCCCTGTCGGGGATGCAGGCCTCCTGCGCGCGGCTCCGCCGTGCTCGTCGCAGGGACGCCCCTTCGGGGCGGCGAACGTTCAAATAGGCGCTGCGGGCAGCGCCTTAAGGGCGGCGATGGCGGGGCTGCCGCCAGCACGAATCGCATGGGTGAGGAGGTCGCGAAACTCCTTCTCGCTGATCCGTTCGACGGGGATGTCCGTAAGCATTGCGCCATAGCGGGCGCGAAGGCTTCGGCGCACTGACTCGGCCTCCTCGGACAGCGCGCGCTGGCGCTTGTCGAGTTCGGCCAGCTTTTCGCGGTCGGTCAGTTTGGGCATTGCGATCTCCTTCTGGATCGTCTGCCCGCCAGCGTCAGTCTCGCATCGCCTGGTGGAGTCTGCAATGGGCGCGATAGAAGGCCGGCTGTCGCCGGCGTCCCCTAAAAGAATCCCCTTGCGGGGAGCCCCGCGCCTTCCGGCACGAGGCTGCGCAGCGCAGCAAGGCGCTGCGAAGGCAGGACGCACGCCGCAAGGCGTTTGTAATGCACCGTACGCACGGGTGCTGCGCAATATTTCGCAGTCATTGCAGCTCGTTATCGGAGACTACATGTCATCGGTTATGAAGTGAAAAGCGACTACACATCGTCTGCTCTCCAGCTCGTCCTGCGTAAACAGTTCTCGGGAAGGGATATTTGACCGACGACACGTCGTCGGCGCGAGCGCGCCTCGCACAGACCACGCCGTCTGTGTGCGTTGTATGCGCCGAACCGGCACTTCAGCGCCCCGACCCGTGCACCGCCATCGACGGGCGGCTAATACGGTCTTCGCCATGGCGGGCAGCTGAGACGGAGAGTTGCATGCCCGTGGTCTCGATCCGAATGGATGACGAGCTTTATCGACGGCTGAGGCTGCGCGCATATGGCGGCAATCTCAGCTTGTCCAAGTTTCTGCAACCGGTTCTCGAAGAAGCCGCTACCCCGGGCGGCAGATATCCGTTCACTGCGAACGACGAGATCCTCGGAATTGCCATCCAGATCTTCGCGCTGCTCTCCGAGGTCGCGCTCCACCAGTCGCCAGACCTCTGCAACAAGGCGCTCGATCGAGCCCGTGTGTTGCTGGCTGAGCGCGGCCTGCTTGATGAGATCGGCCGATGAGCATCTTCCGCAACGATACGCTCGGTTCCTGGACGAGGGGCGGGCAGGCGATCGTCCACAATGTCCGCATGACCACTCAGGTCTTCTATCAGACGATGCTGGCCGGGCTGGTTATCTGGGTGATTGGCACCGGCTGGTATGCGTTCGAGCAATCGTCGCCCTATGAGCGGTTCGTCCTCGCCAAGCTTGGCCAGGCCGCGGTGATGGGGGACGCGGTACCAGGCAACGCCACGCCGATCTTGTTCGAGACCCCGACCGGCCAACGCTACTGGACCAACCCGGAACTGTTGCTCAAATCGAGCCTTGCTCGCACGACGCTGCGGCGGTTCGAAAGAAACCTCCTGCGCGGCGCGCTGATCGCGGGCCTGTTCACCCTCGCGATGCTTGCCTGGGCTTGGTTCTACTTTACTCAGATGGGTCGCGGGCTCGGGTCCAACCAGTTCCTCCGAGGCGCCCGGTTCGGCAGCGCGCGGCAGGTTAGGCGGGCGCTTTGGCGGCATGCGCGCGGCAGCTTCGCGATCGGTGGCGTGGCAGTGCCCGAGAGCTTCGAGCCGGAACATATCCTGATCTGCGGCGCCCCCGGAACGGGCAAGACCAACATCATCGTCAAGATGCTGGCCGGCATCCGCGAGAAGCGCCGTCGAGCGATCGTCTATGACACCGCCGGGACCTTCGTCGAAAAATTCTACCGCCCCGGGATCGACGTGATGCTTAACCCGCTCGACGTGCGGTCCGACCGCTGGAGCCCCTGGGTCGATGTCCCCCGGGAATATCACTACGACCAGATCGCGGAATCGACGATCCCGGACAAGTCGGGAGACCCGTTCTGGGCGAAGTCTGCCCGCGGCACCTTGGTCGCGGTGCTGCGCAAGCTCGCTCGGCAGGAACGCATGCTGGTATCGCAGCTGCTCGACACACTGGTGCGTTCAAAGCTCAAGGACCTCGCCGCTTTTGCGCAGGGGACAGAGGCTGCTGCGTTCATCAGCATGGAAGGGGAGCGGACCTCGGCCGGCATCCAGGCTGAACTGGCTTCGGTGATGCGCAGCTTCTCTTATCTGGACGACACCAAGGACGGGTTCTCGATCCGCGACTGGGTCGCGAATGAGAAGGACGACAGCTGGCTGTTCGTGACCGTGAAGGCCGACCAGCTGCCCTCCCTGCGGCCGCTGATCACCGTCTGGCTCGATATCGCGATCAGTGCGATCATGAGCCTCTCTGCCGACCGCAACCGGCGTCTCTATTGCGTGATCGACGAGCTGCCGAGCTTGCAGAAGCTGCCGTCGCTCTCGGACTTTCTCGCCCGCGCCCGCAAATATGGTGGCTGTGGTATTCTCGGCTTCCAGAGCTATCCCCAGCTTGAAGCCACCTACGGCATTCAGGATGCCGCGGCAATCACCGGCTATTGCTCCACCTGGGTGGCGCTGCGCGCGAACGACACGCCGACCGCCAAGCATGTCAGCGAGAATCTGGGCCAGGTCGAGCAGATCGAAGCCAATGAGGGCATGTCCTATGGCGTGAACGACATGCGCGACGGGGTGAACCTGTCGCGGATGCAGGTGACGCGGCCGCTCGTGCTCCACACCGAGGTCACCAACCTCCCTAATCTCACCGGCTACCTCCGGTTCGGGCGCAATCTCCCGGTGGTCCGGTTCCAGGATATCTATCATGCCATGCCGTCGATTGCGGCGGCGTTTCAGGAGCGGACCGACCCGCCGCATCGGGTTGATCTGGCAGACGAACGACTCGCTTCCGCTTCAGTCCCGGCTCCATCCGGCAAATCCCGGCGCCGGGCTCCTCGCCCTCGCAGCGAAAACGTGAGCCCCGAACTTCCGCTGGAATGGGATGCGCCGACCGGGGATACCCCGCCTCAAGGCCCAGCTGAAGACGAGATCACCGAACCCTCTGAGGTGCCTGCCGCAGTGCAAACCGATTCAGCATCGGTGCCGCTGCTCATGCTCCATGGCAATCCCAACGGGTTCCGGCTGCGGCAGCATGGGCGCCAGGACGGCGCGCGTGGCCCGGCGAGGCCGGCATGATCCATCCGCGCCGCCTCAAGGGCACCGCCGCCAATATCGCCCGCTATTATTCGGTTGGGGACTATTACACCAAAGGCGCTGACGAGGGGTCGGCCTGGGGCGGTGCGCTCGCGGCCGATCTCGGGCTCGAGGGAACCGTCGATCCGGCGCTGTTCCAGCAATTGCTGGCTGGCAAGATTGGCGACCAGCAGCTCGGCCGGCACGGCAAGGCTGGCGTGATCGAGCATCATCCCGGCTGGGACTTCGCGGTCAGCGCACCCAAATCAGTGTCGGTCATGGCGCTGGTCATGGGCGACGACCGCATCGCTCAGGCCCACGAACGCGCTGTCAGCACCGCGCTCGGCTATCTTGAAGAGCATGCGATGCTGCGCCACCGGATGGCTGGCGAGATCGTCCATGAGACGACCGGCCGCCTCCTGTTCGCGCGCTTCACCGAGCATGCGTCGCGCGAGCTCGATCCGCATCTCCACACCCATGTGGTCGTGTTGAACATGACCAATTGGGAAGCTGACGCGCCCATGGCGAGCCTCGAAACGCGCGCGATGTACGCCGAGCAGATGACCGCGGGGCAGGTCTACCGCAACGAGCTGGCACACGGACTGCGGGAATTGGGCTATGGCATCGACCGCGATCCGCGGACCGGGCTGTTCGAGATTTCAGGTGTCCCTCAAGACTTGATCACGACGATGTCGCAACGCGCAGAGCAGATCGATGCGCATGCGGCGGAGAACGGCCTTACCGGGCAGGCAGCGCGGCGCATTTCATTTTACGAGACCCGAGGCGCGAAGGAGAAGCTCGGCCACGAATCGCTGCAAGCGCGATGGGCCGCTCGCTCGGCAAATCACCGCGAGGCACTGGATGTCGTTCGCACCGAGGCTTCGAGTCGGGAAGACGAAATGGTGGTGCCACACCGCGCGACTTCAGCTCGGGCGATGCTGTTTGGACTTCGTCAGGCGGAAGGGCGCGAAGCGGTCAGCAATCTTGGGCAGATGCTGCGCCTCGCCCTGTCATCGCACTTAGGAGAGGTCCGTCTTGCGGATATCCGCCCTTTGGCGGACGTTCACCTCGCGCGCCGCAAGCTTCTGGAGACACACGAGCAGACCGGTGACGCCGTGCTCACGCGCGGCCGGACCACGCGACGGGCAGCGCGTCTCGAACTCGCGCTTTCCGAGCATCTCGCCTTGGCCATCGATGACGCCAGGCCATTGGCGTCGCGCGAGCGGCTGCAGGAGGTGAGCGCGGATGCCGGCCTCACGCCGGCTCAGCGAGGCGCGCTGGTCCATCTCGGCTTGTCCAGCGACAGAGTGCTAGGGGTTCATGGGGTGGCAGGGGCGGGGAAGTCCACGCTGATCCGAGCGCTCCGCGAAGCGGCCGGTGAAGATACCGAATTGATCGCGCTGGCTCCGACCTCTTCTGCATCCGCCAATCTCGGCGCCACCGCGGGTATCCCATCACGCACCGTCGCAAGCCTTCTCGCGACCGGCGGACGAGGCATCGACGATCGCCACGTACTCGTGCTCGACGAGGCCGGACAGCTCGGCAATCGCCAAGCGCAGCGCATGCTGGAGATCAGCCGGATGACGGGCGCGCGTCTGGTCCTGCTCGGCGACAACAAGCAGACCGGCGCGATCGAGCAAGGCAAGCCATTCTGGCTGATGCAAGAGCTTGGGCTTTCGAAGGCAACACTCACCGAGTCAGTTCGTCAGGAAACGCGAGCGATGAAGGCGGCGGTGACCCAGGCGCGGGCCGGCGAATATGCCGCCTCGCTTGCCAGCCTGGATCGTGTCGTCAGTGGCAGCACCGCGGGTGACCTCGCCAAGGCGCTGGTTCACGAATGGACGCGGCTCAAACCCGAAAATCGGGCCAATACCAACATCCTTGTTCTCGAGAACGCGACTCGCCTGATCGTGAACGTTGAAGTGCGTAAGGCGCTAAAGGCGGAGGGTGCGGTCGCCGCGGAAGACAGCCGACTCGAGGTGCTGACGCCGGCGGGCATGACCGCGCAGGAGAAGTATTTCGCGCGCTTCTACTCCGGCGGCCAAGTAATTACTTTTTCCCGTGACAATGCCGGTCTCGGACTCACCCGAGATGCCGAATATCGTGTGCTCGGGATTGGAAAAGGACCCGGCGGGCGGCAGCTTGTCCAGCTCATCGACGAGCGTGGTCGGACAATCCGTTGGGATCCGCGGCTCGGGCGAGCGTCGCAGGTCAATGTCTTCCGGACCGAGCAGCGCGATCTTTCACAAGGCGATCGCATTCAGTGGCGTCTGGTAAGTCACGAGCTCGGCGTCAGGAATGCCGAGCGGGGGACGGTCGAGGCACTGCGCGGCCCCGTCGCGACGATCCGCTGGGACAGCGACGGAAGGGTCCAGCAAGTCGATCTCAGCCAGCACAAAAGCTGGGATCATGGCTATGCGGAGACCGTCTACTCGGCTCAATCCAAGACCTACGATCGCGTCTACGTGCTCGCGCCTGTTAACTCGCCGCTGGTGACCGGACAGAACTACTACACTGCGATCACGCGCGCCCGGTTCGGCGTCAAGCTGTGGACCGAGGACGAGAAGCGCCTCGTCGACAAACTGGAGCGGCGAACCGGCGAGAAGACCTCGGCGCTCGAAGGCTTGGGTCGCCTCGATCGCAGTTCGGTGCGTCAGCGCGAAGCACACCATGGTGACCGCTGGAACCGAATTCGCAGCGAGGACCGGGCGGCCCGCAAGGCCCGGAAGGCGGAGCTCGCAGCGATCCGCGAGGCCGAAGAGCGCGGAGACCAGTCGCTTGCCACGGTATTGGCAGGTCGAGCGGCAACTGTGGTCGGCGCTCTGGACCGATGGCTGACCTCACTCGCGGAACGGTCGCGGCTCGCTGGTCATCGCGAAGGCCAACAGTCCGCTCAACCTCATTCGGCCAACCCTGAACGAACGAACGGAGTTGGTGATCATGATCGCTAGGTTTCGCACCCTCGGCGCTGTGGCTGCCCTCGTAACGAGTACGGCTGCTGGCGCTGAGAAAAGCCAAATGTCCAAACATCGTGCGGCGCAAGAGCAATTGATCGGCCAGTGCATCAAAGCAGCGTCTGGTCATCATGGCTGGCTCGAGAAAACCCTGTGGGGACTACGTGATCAGGAAGGCGGCTGGATCGGGGCGAAAATCGCGAACCGTGACGGCAGTCACGACCTGGGACCCTTGCAAATCAACAGCTGGTGGATCTCGAAGTTCGCCGCCGCAACAGGGAAGCCGGCGCCGAGCATCCGTTGGTGGTTAACTCACGACGCCTGTTTCAATGTCAGTGCGGCACGTTGGATATTTCTGTCGGGCCTCGCCCTGACGAGCGACTATTGGAAGGCCGTCGGAACCTATCATAGCCCAACGGCCTGGCGGCAGCGGCGTTACGCCCTGAGCGTCGCTGCCAGACTCCGCAAACGATTCGGGCTGGATGTTTTCAAGCCTCGGCAAACGATACGAATCAAAGAAAGGACTGAGCTGTGAGGGCGCGGATCGTCGATGCCAGAGTAGAGCCGCTAGCCGTGCGGATCCCCCAAGCGGCCCAGATGCTCGGGATTGGAAAGTCAAAGCTCTACCAGTTCATCGCGGCCGGCGAGATCGAGACGGTTAAGGTTGGGCGCTCGACGCTTGTCCCGACCGATAGCTTGAAAGCATTCATTTCGAGCCGCCGGCGATCCACATAGCTGGTCAATGTGCTGAGGTGGGCTCTCCAGGTCCACGTTCAGCCGAGCGACTGACTATTCTCTCGCAAATCTCCCAAACGGCCCGATGCCAGCAAGGTCTCGCTTGCTGCATCGTGTCGCCGTGTTGACCCGGCCATCACGGATCTGTCGGTCGCTCCGACCAAATTAGCCGGAGAGAGGGGGGGGGGGGCGGCTTAGTGGATCCTATAGGGAACCTATAGCAATTTCTAGGTTCCAGCCTCTTCCAGAGAAGGTTGCTTAGTCACCTATGCCATTGAATTTACTAAGGATTTTGGTGGACGCACTTGGGCTCGAACCAAGGACCCGCTGATTAAGAGTCAGCTGCTCTACCAACTGAGCTATGCGTCCATTCCGGCGGAGGAAAGGGCTGAACAGCCGCTTGCCGCGTTCGGGAGTGGCGCGGATAGCGGGAGCCTTTGCCGAATGCAACAGGCTTTTTGCAAAAATTTGCGGTTACCAGCGTGCGGTTCCAGCGCTGTGCCGGCTCTGGCGGTCGATCGCGAACAAGATGCCGATCGCGAGCATCACCGTCATCATCGACGACCCGCCATGACTGACCAGCGGGAGCGGGATTCCGGTCACCGGTGCCATGCCCATCACCATCAGCAGATTGATCGCGACATAGAAGAAGATGGTGGCGGAGATCGCGGCGGCGGTCAGCCGTTCGAACTTGCTGGTTGCGCGCGTCGCGACGCCGATCGCCCACAGGCAGAGCGCGACGAAGGCGGCGATCAGCGCGACCCCGCCGACCAGCCCCAACTCCTCCGCGATCAGCGCGAACACGAAATCGGTATGCCCCTCAGGCAGATAATTCAGATGCACCTGGGTGCCGTTGCCGAACCCCTTGCCGAACAGGCCACCCGATCCGATCGCGATCTTGGACTGGGTGATGTGATATCCCGCGCCCAGCGGATCCTGTTCGGGATTGAGGAAGATCAGCACGCGCTTCTGCTGATATTCCTGCATGCCGTAGTTGATCATCAGCGGGATCGCGACCGCTGCACCCATGCCCCCCGCGATGAACAGGCGCAGCGGCACCCCGGCGAGGAACATCATCGCTCCCCCGCCGGCAACGATCATCATGGCCGTGCCAAGGTCGGGCTGGATGAGTACCAGCGCGGCTGGAATCATGGTGATGACCACCGCCGGCCAGATCGCGCCAAACTTGCGCGTTTCCCCGGCGGGCAGCATCTCGTAGAACCGGGCCAGCGCCAGCACGAGCGCGAGCTTGGTCAGCTCCGACGGCTGCAGTCGCATGAAGCCAAGATCGAGCCAGCTCTGCGCGCCGCCCGCGACATGGCCGATGAGCTCGGTCAGGATGATCAGAACGATGCAGACGCCGTAGATCGGAAACGCCAGCTGGCGATACCAGTCGACCGGAACGCGCGACATGGCGAGCGCGATGGCGAGGAAGACCGAGAAGCGCATGCCGTGGCTGAGCGCCCAGGGAGTCATGCTTCCGCCGGCTGCGGAATAGAGCATCGCCGTTCCGAACAGGCCGATGGCGGTGACCAGCAGGAGCGCGCCCCATGGCAGGCGCAGCACCGGAGCTGGAACGAAGCCGGATCCGATCGTGGTCATTGCGGCGCCTGCGCTGTGGGGGTCGGGTTTGTTGCGGGAGCGGGTGACGGCGCCGCGGACGGTGAAGGGGCAGGGGCCGGAGCCGTTGCCGACGCGGGTGCCGCGGCCGACGTTGCGGTCGAAGTGGGCGACGGAGCCGGATTGGGGACCGCAACAGGCGCCCGGTCGGCTCGCGGGGGCAGTCCCTGTGCCGCCCGGAACGCCGATTCCTTTGCCGCCATACGCGTGCGGATATCGCCGCCCCAACCCGCCTCGAGCACCGCCAGCGTGTCGAGCGCCTTTTGCCGGTCGAACAGCCAGGTCAGCACGTCCTTGGCTACCGGCGCGGCGGCGCGGGCGCCCCCCATGCCATGTTCGATCACCACCGACGCGGCGTAACGCGGATTGTCGACCGGGGCGAAGCAGATGAACAGGCCATGGTCGCGATATTTCCACTCGCCACCCTGGCCGCGATTGCGGTCCATGATGCGGCGGACCTGCGCCGTGCCGGTCTTGCCGCCCATGCGGATGCCGTCGAGCGGCAGCCGCGACGCGACCGCGGTGCCGGCGCCATTGACCACTTCGTCCATCCCGGCGCGGACGATGGCGAGATGTTCCTCGGGAAAGTCGAGCCGGAGCGGTGGCCTGGGCTGGTCGATGATCAGCTGGGGCAGCAGCGCGCGGCTCGACGCAATGCGAGCAGTAGCGACCGCGAGCTGGAACGGGCTGACCAGCACATAACCCTGGCCGATCGCTGCGTTGAGCGTGTCGGCCTGCGTCCATTCCTGCTTGAAGCGGCGCATCTTCCATGCCGTATCGGGGACGGTGCCGTAACGCTGCGAGGGGAGGGGCAGGTCGAACTCTGCGCCAAAGCCCAATTTGCGGGCGGCCGCCGCGATCGGATCGATCCCGATCTCTCGCCCCAGCGTGTAGAAATAGGTGTTGCAGCTGCGCGCGATCGCCGTGTGCATCGTCATCGGCCCATGGCGGCCCAGGCAGCCGAACCGGCGATTGCCGAGCTGATAGCCGCCATTGCAGAAGACAACGCGATTGGGATCGATCCCCGCCCCCAGGATCGCCAGCGCGGTTGCCGGCTTGAAGGTCGATCCAGGCGGATACAGGCCCTGCAGCGTCTTGTTCATCAGTGGGAGATGGTCGTCGTCCGACAACATCTTCCACTCGGTGCGGCTGATCCCGTCCGAAAAGGCGTTGGGATCGTAGGACGGCATGGACACCATTGCGAGGATGTCGCCATTGGTGAGATCGAACACCGTAACCGAGCCGGATTCAGTGCCCAACCGACGCGCGGTATATTCCTGAAGCCCCGCATCGATCGTCAGCCGGACGGTCTTGCCCGGCGTATCGGGGCGGGTTTCCAGCTCGCGGACCAGCTTGCCCCGTGCCGTCACCTCCGACCGCTTGGCCCCTGGAGCACCGCGCAGCTTGTCCTCCAGCATCTTCTCGAGCCCGTCCTTGCCGAGCTTGAAGCCGGGAGTCAGCAGCAGCGGATCCTTGGTTTCCTTGAACCGTTCCGCCGACGCAGTGCCGACATAGCCGATCAGATGCCCGACCGCCGCGCCGGCGGGGTAATTGCGCGCGAAACCGCGCGTCGGGGCGACACCGGGAAGTTCGGGCAGCCGCACGCTGACGGCGGCATAGCGTTCCCAGTCGAGATTTTCGGCCACCTGAACCGGCTGAAACCCCGCCGCGCCCTTGAGGTCATCCTCGATCCGCGAAAGGTCTTCGGCGGTAAGGCGCAGGATCTGCTGCAGTGCGGTCAGCACCTGCCCCTTGTTTTCGAGTCGGTCGGGGATAATGTCGACACGAAAATCGGTGCGGTTGTTGGCGATCGGCACGCCGCGCCGGTCGACGATCCACCCGCGCCGCGGCGGCGTGAGCGTCAGGTTGACGCGGTTGCTCTCCGACAGCAGCTTGTACTTGTCATTTTCATAGACGGACAGCCAGGTCATCCGCCCGGCCAGTACCAGCCCCAGGCCGGCCTGAATGCTTCCGAGCAGCATCGCGCGGCGCGAAAAGCTGTAGCTCTGCTGCCCCTCGCTGATCATGCGGACGGGGCCCTTCACTGCCATTTCCTGCGCTGATCGAGGCGGGAAACGAGGCGCGACAGCACCGGGAACAGCGCGATCGAAATCAGGATCTGGATCAGCAGCACGGTATCGACATGCGCGTTGAGGGGCGTGGCGATCAATCGACCGCCGATCAGGCAAAATCCGATCGCGCCGGCCGCAAGCAGCCAGTCCTGAAGGAAATCCCGCCACACGATCCGGGTATCCAGCACGTCGATCGCGATGAAGGACACGGTCCAGAAGAACATCGCGTTGCCGAGCGGCTGGCCGCTGACCATGTCATCCACGAAGCCGAGCAGCAGCGGCGCCCAGGGCTTGAGCAGATCCGGCCGGTGCAGCCGCCAGGCCAGAAGCATCATCAGGCCAAACGGCGGCAGCAGCGGTACCGTCGCCTTGAACGGGATCAGCGTGATCAGCGAAGCCAGGATGATCGACAGCGGGGCGAGCCAGCGCGCGCGCTGCGACAGATTGGGCTGACCCAGGCCCGCAAAGCGCGTGCCGGTCACCGCGGTGCCTTGTCCGGCGCCTGAACGTCGGCAGCCTCGGGGAAGAAGGCACGCTGAACCAACGCATAGTCAAGCATGTCGGGGCTTGCCGTGGGTCTGGCCTTGGCGGTGTCGCGCGCACGTTCCAGCGTCACCGCGACCGCGATATTGGGCGGGAACAGACCGCCGGTGCCGGATGTGACGAACGCGTCACCCGGCTCGAACAGGATCTGCGCGGCGCTCGCCGACCGGATTTCGAGCAGTCCGTCGCCACGCCCGGCGGCAATGGCCGGCAGCCCGTCGCGGATGCGGCGCACCGGCACGACGCTCTCGGGGTCGAGCACCAGCAAGATGCGGGCGGTGTTGGGGCTCACCTCGACCACGCGACCGATCAGGCCGTCAGGACCACGTACCGGCTGGCCCGCGCGGACGCCCTGCCAGCTGCCGGCATTGAGCGTTGCGAAGCGGCGCGTGCTGGACCCGCTGGCATAGACGATGCGCGCGGCGACGATCGGATCGGCGACCCGATCGCGCAGCTTGAGCAGCGCGCGTAGACGGCGATTGTCGCGTGTGACGACGCGGGCATGTTCGATCAGCGTCCGGCTCGCCTCCAGCTCGGCCTTGAGCCGGGCATTCTCGCTGCGCACGCCGAAAAAGCTGCTGATCCCGTCGGGCACGCCGGACACGCTGCGCCGCGTCCAGTCAGCGCCGGATGCCACGGGCGTCACGAGTTCCGAAAAGGCCCCGCGTACCACGGCATAGGCGGGCGGGTTCAGGGTCGAGAGCAGCAACAGAACGACCGCGACCAGCGCACCGCCGACCGCGATCACATAACCGATGAACAGCCCGTATTGCGCCCGCCGCGAAAACCCGGGGCGCCGGTTATGTGGCGGCGCCATACCCCCCGCTTCCTCAGACCTGAATCAGAACACCACGAAACACCGGATCTTCTAGCGCACGTCCAGTGCCCAGCGCCACACAGGTGAGCGGATCTTCGGCGACGGTAACGGGCAAACCCGTCTCATCGCGAAGCACTTCGTCGATCCCTTCGAGCAACGCGCCGCCGCCAGTAAGGACGATGCCCTGATCGACAATGTCGGCTGCCAGTTCGGGCGCCGTGTTTTCGAGCGCGATCCGCACCCCCTCGACGATCGTGCCGACGGGCTCGCTCAGCGCTTCGGCGATCTGGCCCTGGTTGATCTGGATTTCCTTGGGAACGCCGTTGACCAGGTCGCGACCCTTGATGTGGATCGTCAGGCCAATGCCGTCTGCCGGCGGCTTTGCGACACCGACTTCCTGCTTGATCCGCTCGGCCGTGGCTTCACCAATCAGCAGGTTGTGGTTGCGGCGGACATAGGAGACGATCGCTTCGTCCATCTTATCGCCGCCGACACGAACCGATGTCGAATAGGCGAGGCCGCGCAGCGAGAGGACCGCGACTTCGGTCGTGCCGCCGCCAATGTCGACAACCATCGATCCGATTGGCTCGGTCACGGGCATGTCGGCGCCGATCGCAGCAGCCATCGGCTCCTCGATCAGCCACACCTGAGAAGCGCCGGCGTTTTGCGCGGCGTCGCGGATCGCGCGGCGTTCGACGCTGGTCGATCCGCTGGGCACGCAGATCACGATCTGGGGCCAGCGCATGAATTTGCGCTGTCCGGTCACCTTGCGGATGAAGTGCGAGATCATCTGCTCGGCTACGTCGATATCGGCAATGACGCCGTCGCGCAGGGGGCGAATCGCCTCGATCGTGCCGGGGGTTTTGCCCATCATCAGCTTGGCGTCGTCGCCGACCGCCTTCACCCGCTTGATGCCGTTCAGTGTTTCGACCGCCACCACCGACGGCTCGTTCAGGACGACCCCGCGCCCGCGCAGATAGACAACCGTATTCGCGGTCCCCAGATCGATCGCGAGATCATGGGACATGAACTTGAAAAGGCGGGAGAAAATCATTCTGATCGCACCGTTCTGTCACGGCCGCCCGGGGCCGCTGGTTCGCACTGAAAATCATACCTTGACCCGTTTCGGTCGGATCGACTCCAGGGCGGAGAAAATCTGGGGCCGAAGGAAATCTGGCGGATACGGGTCGCGGGATGGCGCCGCTTGGGCTACACCGGCTTGCATGTCAATACGACGCTTGCCGGAGCATCTTGTCAACCGGATAGCCGCAGGTGAGGTGGTGGAACGCCCCGCCAGCGCGCTCAAGGAACTGGTGGAAAACGCTGTCGATTCGGGCGCGACCCGGATTAGCGTGCGGCTGTCCGGCGGCGGGATCGACCTGATCGAGGTGACCGACGACGGATGCGGCATGACGCCCGCCGAAATGGCGCTGGCGCTGGAGCGGCATGCAACGTCGAAACTGCCCGACGATGCGATCGACGCGGTCACGACCCTGGGCTTTCGCGGCGAGGCACTGCCGTCGATCGCGAGCGTGTCACGCTTTACCGTGGAGAGCCGCCCGCGGGGCGCGGATGGCTGGTCGCGGACGGTGGACAATGGCGCCCTGGCGGCGGAGGGGCCGGCGGCGTTGCCTCCGGGAACGCGGGTGCGGGTCGAAGGGCTGTTCGAGATGGTACCAGCGCGGCGCAAGTTCCTGCGCTCGACCCGCTCGGAATATGCCGCCTGCCTAGATGTGGTGAAGCGGCTGGCGATGGCGCGGCCCGAAATCGGCTTTTCGGTCGAGCATGACGGGCGGCGGGTGCTGGCCGTGCAGGAAGGGATGGACCGGATCGCGCGCGTCGCCGCGCTGACCGACCGCGATCTGGCGGCGAACAGCGTCGGCATCGATTTCGAGCGCGAGGGGATCGTGCTGGGCGGGGTCGCGGGATTGCCGACGTTCAACCGCGGTGTGGCGGATCACCAGTACCTGTTCGTCAACGGACGCCCAGTAAAGGACCGGCTGCTCACCGGCGCGGTGCGCGGCGCCTATGCCGAAATGCTGGCGCGCGACCGGCATCCGGTGGTGGCGCTGTTCCTCGACGTGCCGCCCGATCAGGTCGATGTGAACGTCCATCCGGCGAAGACCGAGGTGCGGTTCCGCGATCCGCAGCTGGCGCGTGGGCTGATCGTAAGCGGGCTGCGGCGCGCGCTGGACGGGGCAGGGCATCGCAGCGTGCAGCGGCCCAATGCCGCGGTGATGGGGTTGTGGACGAGCGAGACCGCAGATACCCACCTTCAGCCCGGCGAAAGCCGGGATCTCCCGTGGCCGAGCGAGACCCTATCCAACCGCGAGACCCCGGCTTTCGCCGGGGTGCCGACGATGTTCGGGAGTGCGGTTCACGACCGCCGCCCCAGCTTCATCGCTCCGCCTCAGGCGCGCGCCGAATCCGCCGCCGAGCCGGTACCTGCATCCATCAGCTACCCCCTCGGCGTTGCACGGGGGCAGGTGGCGCGGACCTATATCGTTGCGGAGGCGGAGGACGGGCTAGTGCTGGTCGACCAGCACGCAGCGCACGAACGCCTCGTCCTCGAACGCATGCGCCGCGCGGTGAGCGAGGGCGGAGTGGCGAGTCAGGCATTGCTGCTCCCCGAGGTGGTCGAGCTGGACGAGCCGGCGTGCGACCGGCTGGAGGCGCGCGCGGGCGAACTGGCCGATTTCGGGCTGGAGCTGGAGCGGTTCGGCCCGCGCGCGATGCTAGTGCGCGCGACCCCGGCGCTGCTGGGCAAGGGCGATGTGATCGCGCTCGTCACCGACATCGCGGATGAACTTGCGGCGTTCGATCACGCGCTGAGCCTCAAGGAGAAACTCGACCATGTCGCCGCGACGATGGCGTGCCACGGATCGGTGCGCGCGGGCCGCGTGCTGTCGGTCGCGGAGATGAATGCGCTGCTTCGCGAGATGGAAGTCACCCCGCATTCGGGCCAGTGCAACCATGGCCGCCCGACCTGGGTGAAGCTGGCGCATGGCGATATCGAGAAGCTGTTCGGGCGGAAGTGAAGCTGCGTCTGACTCCGTCCGATGCAACTTTAGCGGTCAGTACGCATTGTTAACCCTGAACGACGCTTCAGGTAGAATAGAAATGGGTAAGTTGATGTCGGTGGCTTTGGCCGCCATTCCGCTGGTTGCAGTGCTGGGCGCGATGGTCGTCGCGCCGTAACCTCAAGAGTTTCGCTCCCAAGCGAAAAAAAAGAGGCCGCCCGGTCGTGTCACCGGGCGGCCTTCTTCTTTGTCTGTGCCGGAAGCGGCGAGGGGATTAGCCCTCGGCCTGCTCCTCGGTCGCCTCGGTGGCGATCTCGCCGGGTTCGGCGTTGGGATCATAGTCCTCGGTGAAGCCGGCTTCGTCCTTTTCGAACATCGCCTCCATCACGTTGACGCCCTGTGCCTGCATCTCGGCCTCTTCAGGCGAGCGGGCGACGTTGACCTTGACGGTCACCGCAACCTCGGCGTGCAGCGCAACGCGGACTTCGTAAAGGCCGATCGCCTTGATCGGCTTGTCGAGCACGACCTGCGCCTTGTTGACCTTATGGCCGTCGGCGTTGAGTGTTTCGACGATGTCGCGCACCGCGACCGAACCGTACAGCTGGCCGGTGTTCGACGCCTGACGGATCAGGGTGACCGAAACGCCCTCAAGGCCCTTCGATTCCTTCTCGGCTTCGGTGCGCTTGGCGGCGTTCTCGGCGACGATGCGCTCGCGATTCGCCTCGAACACCTTGCGGTTGGCCTCGTTGGCGCGCAGCGCCTTCTTGTTCGGGAGCAGGTAGTTACGGGCAAAGCCGTCCTTGACCTTCACCACGTCGCCGATGTGGCCGAGCTTCTCGACGCGCTCGAGCAGAATGATTTCCATGAGCTGCGCTCCTTACTTCACGATGAAGGGCAGAAGGCCCAGGTGGCGCGCACGCTTGATGGCGATCGCCAGCTCGCGCTGCTTCTTCGCGCTCACCGAAGTGATGCGCGAGGGGACGATCTTGCCACGCTCGGAGACGAAGCCCTGCAGCAGGCGGACGTCCTTATAGTCGATCCGGGGCGCGTCCTTCGCGGAGAAGGGGCAGCTCTTGCGGCGGCGGAAAAAGGGTCGTGCCATGTCTTATTCTCCCCGGCCTTCGTCACCGTCGCGGTCGCGACGGCCGCGGCGTTCGCGGTCACCCTTGCGCATCATCACGGTCGGACCCTGCTCCAGCTCGTCCACGCGGACGGTCATGTAGCGGATCACGTCTTCGTTGATCTGCGTCTGGCGCTCGAGCTCGGCGACGACACCGGCGGGGGCGTCGATTTCGAGCATCACGTAATGCGCCTTGCGGTTCTTCGCGATCTTGTAGGCGAGGCTGCGAAGACCCCAGGTCTCGGTCTTTACGACCTTGCCCTGATTATCCTCGACGATCTTGGTGGCGGTTTCCGCCAGTGCGTCCACCTGCGCCTGTGCCAGATCCTGGCGCGCAAGGAACACATGCTCGTACAGAGCCATGCGTCTGTTCTCACTGTTGGCCGATCGCTGACGCCGCCCCATGCGGTCGCCCCTCCGGCTGTCGTTCCAAAATACGAAAAGCGGCTAGCCGAAGCCGCCGCTCAACGATGCGTCCTTACGCGCGCGGTTTGTAAAAGGCAAGCGGCGAGGTGATGCACACCCCGCCGCCCGGAGGAAGCCGTTAGCCGTTTAGCGGATCATGTTGCCAAAGATGGCGCCGATGATGCCGCTGGCGATGCCGACCATCACGATGTCATTGCCCGACTGGACGTAGCGATAGCCG
Source organism: Sphingomonas sp. (assembly GCF_965227385.1). Classification (GTDB taxonomy): domain Bacteria; phylum Pseudomonadota; class Alphaproteobacteria; order Sphingomonadales; family Sphingomonadaceae; genus Sphingomonas. The sequence goes on along the minus strand of NZ_OZ245750.1, from coordinate 3,018,146 downwards.
CGCGGCGGGGCCTTCAGGCCGCGATAGTGGCGATAATCGACCTGGCGATAGTTGCGCGCCTGGCGATAGTCGAACCGCTCGCCGCGCTTCCAGCTGGTGCGATAACGCTGCTGGGGCGCCTTCTTCACCGTCTTCTTGACCACGACCTTGCCGTTCGGCTTGTGCTTGATCACCGTGCGGGTCTGCTGCGCCGGGGCGGCAGCGGCGGGCGCTGCGGCGAGGATCGGGCTGACCGCGACCGATGCGGCGACGGCGGCGAGAACAAATTTCTTCATTTCCAGTCTCCTGCGTTCAAGCCCGGTATCGGGCGACGAGATCAATCTGGGGGCTGCGTGTCGCAGGGGTTTCGCGGGTACTGCGCAAAATGGTCGCCTTGTGTCGCAACCCGTTCAGCTTCGTTCATCTTGCGGGATGGGGCTGACACGCATAGGGCGCGGGGCCTGATTTCTAGGAGCCAGAACAATGCGAGCCTTCATCTTTCCGGGGCAGGGAAGCCAATCCGTGGGCATGGGGCTGGCGCTGAGCCAGGCCAGTGCGGCGGCGCGCGAGGTGTTTCAGGAAGTGGACGACGCGCTGGGCCAGAAGCTGTTCAAGCTGATGACCGAAGGTCCCGAGGGCGACCTGTTGCTGACCGAGAATGCCCAGCCAGCGATCATGGCGCACGCCATCGCGGTGTTGCGCGTCCTGGAAAAGGAGGGCGGCGTCCGGCTGGCCGACAAGACGGACTTCGTGGCGGGCCATTCGCTGGGCGAATATACCGCGCTGTGTGCGGCTGGCGCGCTGGACCTGTCGACGACCGCCCGGCTGCTCAAGCTGCGCGGGCGCGCGATGCAGGCGGCGGTCCCGGTGGGCGAGGGCGCGATGGCCGCGCTGCTCGGTGCCGACCTGGTGAAGGCGCAGGCGATTGCGGATGCCGCCGCCGAGGGCGAGGTGTGCACCGTCGCCAATGATAACGACCCGTCGCAGGTCGTGATTTCGGGCGCAAAGGGCGCGATCGATCGTGCGGTGGCGATTGCCAAGGATCATGGGGCAAAGCGCGCCGTGCTGTTGCCGGTGTCGGCGCCGTTCCATTGCCCGATGATGCAGCCAGCCGCCGACGCGATGGCCAAGGCGCTGGCCGATGTGGCGATCCGTGTGCCGCTGGTGCCGGTCTATGCCAACGTCACCGCGGCGCCGGTGAGCGATCCCGACACGATCCGCGGCCTACTGGTCGATCAGGTGACGGGCATGGTGCGGTGGCGCGAGTCGGTTGCGGCGATGTTCGACGCCGGGGTGCATGATTATGTAGAGCTGGGCGGCAAGGTGCTGGGCGCGATGGTCAAGCGGACTGCGCCGGATGCGGCCGTGACCAGCGTGGTGACGATGGACGATATCGAAGCGCTCGAGAAGGCGCTCTGAGGAGAATGAACATGTTCGACCTGACAGGCATGACCGCGCTGGTGACTGGCGCTTCGGGGGGCATCGGGTCCGCGATCGCCAAGGCACTCGCCGCTCAAGGCGCGCGGTTGGCGGTTTCGGGGTCCAATGCCGAAAAGCTGGAGGCATTCCGCGCCGAACTGGGCGGGGATCATGTCGCGCTGGCATGCAACCTGAGCGACGCCGCGGCGGTGGACGCGCTGGTGCCGTCGGCGGTCGAGGCGCTCGGCAAGCTCGATATCCTCGTCAACAATGCCGGCGTGACGCGCGACAACCTGGCGATGCGCATGAAGGACGAGGAATGGGATCAGGTGATCCGCGTCAACCTCGAGGCTGCGTTCCGCCTGATGCGCGCCGCGGCCAAGCCGATGATGAAGGCTCGGTTCGGCCGGATGATCTCGATCACCTCTGTCGTCGGTGCGACCGGCAATCCGGGCCAGGCCAATTATGCCGCGTCCAAGGCCGGCCTCGTCGGCATGTCCAAGGCGATGGCGCAGGAACTGGCGAGCCGCAATATCACGGTTAACTGCGTCGCGCCGGGCTTCATCCGCTCGGCAATGACCGATGTGCTGCCCGAGGCGCAGAAGACCGCGTTGCTGACCCGGATTCCGGCGGGTGATCTAGGCAGCGGGGAAGACATTGGTGCCGCCGTCGTCTATCTTGCGTCGAAGGAAGCGGGGTATGTCACCGGCCAGACGCTGCACGTGAATGGCGGCATGGCGATGCTGTGATCCAGCGCCGACGCTGCGTCCCCCTCTTGCGCAGGGGCTGGCAGCGTTCTAGGTGCGTTCAGGATCAAGAGATTCAACCTACAAGAAGGAACAGGGTACATGAGCGAGACCGCCGATCGCGTGAAGAAGATCGTCGTCGAGCATCTCGGCGTTGAAGCCGAGAAGGTCACCGAAGACGCGAGCTTCATCGACGACCTGGGCGCAGACAGCCTCGACATCGTTGAGCTGGTCATGGCGTTCGAAGAGGAATTCGGCGTCGAGATCCCCGATGATGCCGCCGAGAAGATCACGACCGTCAAGGACGCGATCACCTATATCGACGAGAATCAGGGCTAATTCGGGTTTCCCGGATGGCCGCCCGCTTGGGCAGGATTTGACGAACGGCTCCCGGTCCCGGAAAGGGGTGGGGAGCCGTTTTGTTTTGTAGCGATCAACACCGGAGAGTAACTATGCGCCGCGTCGTCGTCACCGGCCTCGGCCTTGTCACCCCGCTGGGCGGGGATGTCGAAACCAGCTGGAAAAACATCCTTGCCGCCAAGTCCGGCGCGGGGACGATCACGCGGTTCGACGCGACCGACTTCCAGAGCAACTATGCCTGTGAGGTAAAGCCCGCCGACCATGAATATGGGTTCGACCCGGGCAAGCGCGTCGATCACAAGATCCAGCGCCAGGTCGATCCGTTCATCGTCTATGGTATCGATGCCGCCGGACAGGCGATCGAGGACGCCGGCCTGCTCGACATGAGCGAGGAAGAGCGGTTCCGCGCCGGCTGTTCGATCGGATCGGGCATCGGTGGTCTGCCGGGCATCGAGAGCGAATCGCTGGTGCTGGCCGAAAAGGGTCCGAAGCGCGTGTCGCCGCACTTCGTCCACGGCCGCCTGATCAACCTGATCTCGGGTCAGGTGTCGATCAAGTACGGCCTGATGGGGCCGAACCATGCGGTCGTCACGGCTTGCTCGACCGGTGCGCATTCGATCGGCGACGCTGCGCGGATGATCGCGATGGACGACGCCGATGTCATGCTGGCGGGCGGTGCGGAAAGCACGATCTGCCCAATCGGCATCGCCGGATTCGGTCAGGCGCGCGCGCTGTCGACCGGCTTCCGTGACGAACCGTGGCGGGCGAGCCGTCCCTGGGATCAGGGCCGCGACGGCTTCGTCATGGGCGAGGGCGCAGGCGTCGTGGTGCTCGAGGAATATGAGCGGGCCAAGGCGCGCGGCGCAAAGATTTATGCCGAAGTGGTCGGCTATGGCCTGTCGGGCGACGCCTATCACGTGACCGCACCGCATCCCGAGGGGTCGGGCGCGTTCCGCTCGATGCAGATGGCGATGAAGAAGTCGGGCCTGGCGCTGTCGGACATCGACTACATCAACGCGCACGGCACCTCGACCCCGCTGGGCGACGAGCTGGAGCTGGGCGGCGTGCGCCGTCTGTTTGGCGACGCGATCGGCGATCTGTCGATGAGCTCGACCAAGTCGGCGATCGGCCATCTTCTGGGCGGCGCGGGCGCGGTGGAGAGCATCTTCTGCATCCTGGCGATGCGCGACGGCATCGTGCCGCCGACGCTGAACCTCGACAATCCGAGCGAGAATTGCGCCGGCGTCGACCTGGTCCCGCACAAGGCCAAGGAGCGCAAGGTGCGCGCGGTGCTGAACAACTCGTTCGGCTTTGGCGGCACCAACGCGTCGCTGGTGATGAAGGCGGTCTGATCTCGTTCCCCTCCCGCGTGCGGGAGGGGAGATTCTTCAGGACGGAGATTGGCGTTGCGCAAGTTTGGCTGTTTCGGCGTTCTCCTGATCCTCGCGCTGGTCGGCGCGGCATTCTGGGCGGCGCAGCTATGGGGCGGGGCCGGGCCGGGGACGCGCAACATGACGCTGACCGTGGCGCAGGGATCGACCCTCACCACCGCCGCGCGTGAGCTGGAGAAGCAGGGCGCGATCCGCGATGCGGACCTGTTCCTGTGGATGGCGCGGGTGTTCGGCGACGACACGCCGATCCAGGCGGGCGAATATCGCGTACCGGCCAAGATCAGCCAGTCCGACCTGCTCAAGATGCTGCAGGGCGGGCGTACGCTCCAGCGCTTCGTGATGATTCCAGAGGGGATGCCGTCGATCCTGGTCCATGAACGGCTGATGGCGGCCGAGCAGCTGCAGGGCGAGGTCGAGGTACCGATCGAGGGCAGCATCCTGCCCGACAGCTATGCCTATAATCGCGGCGATACGCGGCAGCAGGTGCTGGATCGCATGCAGAGCGCGATGGACAAATATCTCGCCGAGGCATGGGGGCGCCGCAAGCCGAACATCGCGGTGAGCACGCCGCAGGAAGCGCTGATCCTTGCCTCGATCGTCGAGAAGGAAACGGGGAAGCCCGAAGAGCGGCGGATGGTTGCGGGGGTCTATTCCAACCGGCTGAAGCGCGGAATGCCGCTGCAGGCCGACCCGACCGTGATCTATCCGGTGACCAGAGGCAAGCCGCTGGGCCGCCGGATCCTGCGCTCCGAATTGCAGGACAAGAACGGGTACAACACCTACGCCAGCGCGGGCCTGCCGATCGGGCCGATCGCCAATCCCGGCCGTGCGAGCATCGACGCGGTGCTGAACCCGGAGCAGACCAGCGCGCTCTACTTCGTCGCTGACGGCACCGGCGGACACATCTTCGCCGACACGCTTGAACAGCACAACGCAAACGTCCAGAAATGGTATGCGCTGCGCCGAGCACGCGGGGAGATGTAGGGATCAGTCCGCCGGACGTTCCACCCCCAACCGCGGCAGGACGGTCAGGAACGCAATCCCTCCGACCGCCAATACCCCTGCCAGCATCGCCATGGGCGCGAGCGTACTGCCGGTATAGTCGCGGACCATCGGCACGGCGTTCTGCGCTGCGAATCCGCCGAGATTGCCGACCGAGTTGATCACCGCGAGGCCGGCCGCGGCGTGGGCACCGCGGAGCAGACCTTGCGGGATGCTCCAGAACACCGGCTGGGCAGAGAAGATCGCGGCGGCGGCGATGCACAGGCAGGCGAATTTGACCGCTGCGCCGGGCAGGATGACGCTGGCGAGGAAGAAGGCGGCTGCGACCAGCATCGGGCCGGCGACGTGCCAGCGGCTGGTGCCATGCCGCGCGGCGTGGCGGGGGACCGCCCAGAGCGCGACCGCGACGAGGATCCACGGGATCACGTTGATGATCCCGTTTTGGATGTTCGAGGCGCCGAAGCTCTTGACGATGGTCGGGAGCCAGTAGCTGAGGCCATAGGCGCCGAGCGGCATTGCGAAATAGAGCAGCGAGAGCAGCAGCACGCGCGGATCGGTGAGCGCGCGCCACGCCGAGCCGGCGTCGCCTGCCGGGGTTTCGGCGGTGAGGGTGTCGGCGAGCCATTTTTTCTCGCCAGCGCTCAGCCATTTCGCTTCGCCCGGCGTGCTGGGCAGCTTCCACAGCACCACCGGTGCAAGCAGCACCGGAGGCAGGCCGGTGGCGACGAACACCCATTGCCATCCGGCAAGTCCCGCCAACCCGTCGAGCTCAAGCAATGCGCCGCCGATCAGCGATCCGACCGCATTGGCAAAGGCGCTGGCGATCATGAACAGTCCGACCATGCGCGCGCGGTGCGCCTGGGGATACCAGAGGGTGAGGAGGTAAAGCACGCCCGGAAAGAAGCCCGCCTCTGCCACGCCGAGCAGGAAACGCAGGACGTAGAACATCGTCAGGCTTTGCGTGTAGCCGAGCGCGATGGTGATGAGGCCCCAGGTGAGCATGATCCGGGTGAACCACAGCCGCGCGCCGACGCGGGCGAGAATCATGTTCGCGGGTGCCTCGAACAGGAAATAGCCGAGGAAGAACAGGCTGGCACCCAGGCCATAGGCGGCTTCGGACATGCCGAGCGCGTCGACCATCTCCAGCTTGGCGTAGGAAACGTTCTGCCGGTCGATGTAAGCGAGGAGGTACATGGTGCAGAGCAGCGGCATCAACCGTCGGCTGATCTTCGCAAGCGTCGCTTGCGGCGAACCCGCATCATCCATTCTTCGCCCCCTCCGAAGCGGCCCGCGTCATCGCGGTGCCGTGTGTCGTCAGGGGTAGCGCTAACAGCGCCCGAGTGCATGCTATTTCAGCACGGACTCCACATCGACCAGCTGCACATCGTGCATCTGGCGCAGATAGGCGTCGAAATAGGGCTTGTGCGAGGCGCCAACGATGGTCAGCACGCGCGAACCCGGTGCAGACACCAGCGTTTCGCGGATATTGGCGACCATGCGCAAATTCCGCACTTCCCAGCCGCCGACATATTGCCGCCCGAAGCGCTGGGGTGACGGGTCGCGGAGCGCCGCGCCGAAATCGCTTTGATAAATCAGCGCGAAGGTACGGGGATCATTATAACCGCGATAGGCGGCGAGCAGTCCGCCGGGTGCTTTCATGCCCGCCATCAGCTTGGCATCGGCGGCCTTGCGCTGCTTGCTTGCCGCATTGTCCCATTGCGCCTGGATCGCGGCGCCAAATGCCGCCTCGTCGGAAATCACGAAGTCCGATGTGTGGTCGTCGACATAATGCAGCCGCTCGAGGCCGAGGCGCGCGGCGAGTTGCGCGGCGATCGCATAATCTTCGTTGTGCCGGACGCGGACCTTTTCCAGCACTTCGACCAGCGCGGCGTCGAGGCCGTCGCCGGGATGGCGTTCGCCCTCGGGCAGGCGGAGCCATTGGACCAGCGCAGATGCGCGTTCGCCCGCGGCGAGGAAGGTCGCGGCAAGCCGCCGCCGTGCGGCGGGCGTCGGGGTCGGGCCGCGGGCGGCGAGCAGCCGTTCGGATTCCACGACGGCTTCGGTGTCGGTGAGGCCGGTCGCGGCCCGGGCCGGCGCTGGATCCCAGCAATAGTCCGCAACGCTACTGGTCCACCGTCCCGGATAGGTACGCAGATAAGCGCATTGCGCGCCCGACAGCGCCTCGATCGTGATGATCTGGGGGCGATATGCGGCCAGCTTGTCGAGCAGCGGGCGCCAGCTTTCGGGATATTGATCGGCGGGAATGCCGGACAGGTGCGGCGTGCCCAGCACCAGCACCTGGTTCGGCGGGACGACCGGCGGTTTCTCGCGGCCGGGGTCGAAGACCTGCGGCAATCCGGCGGCGAGGGTGACAAGGGTGACGACGGGTGCGAACATTCAGCTGTATTACATGAATAATACAGTCAGGTCAACGCATCCCCGCCGCCTCGCGCGCCAGCGCCTCGACTTCGGCCATGCTGGCGCCCTTGGGCGTGACCCAGCTGCCGCCGACGCACAGGACCGGGTCGAAGCCGAGCCAGTCGGGGGCGGTCGCGGCGCTGATGCCGCCGGTGGGGCAGAACTTCGCTTCGTAAAACGGCGCGGCGAGTGCCTTGAGCGCCTTCAGACCACCGCTGGTTTCCGCCGGGAAGAATTTGAAGTGGCGCAGGCCGAGGTCGTAGCCGCGCATGATGTCGCCGGCATTGGCGATGCCGGGCAGGAACGGCACGCCGCTCTCGACGGTCACCTGACCGAGGCGATCGGTCAGGCCCGGCGAGACGATGAACTCGGCGCCCGCGTCCATCACGCGCGCGAACTGATCGGTGTTGACGACGGTGCCGGCGCCGACGATCGCGCCTTCGACCTTCTTCATCTCGCGGATCGCGTCGAGCGCGGCAGGGGTGCGCATGGTCACCTCGAGCACCTTGAGACCACCGGCGACCAGCGCTTCGGCGAGGGGCTTAGCGGTCGCCGCGTCGTCGATGACAAGGACGGGAATGACCGCGCTGGTCCGCATGATGGTTTCGATGGTCATTGCGTATGCTCCTGCGCATAGGCCGCCGCCGCGCCATAGAGGCCGGGCTGGGGGTGGGTGATCAGCTTGACGGGGATCGAGGACATCAATCCCTGGAAGCGCCCCTTTGCGACGAAACGCTGGGCAAATCCAGAGCCGAGCAGGTGATCCTTGAGCCGGAAGCCGAGGCCGCCCGCGATGACGACGCCGGTCGGGCCATGCGCGAGTGCGAGGTCGCCGGCGACCGCGCCGAGGCTGAGGCAAAAGCGGTCGAGCGCGGCGACGGCGAGGCTGTCCTTGCCCTCCAGCGCGAGGGTCCAGATTTCCTTGTCCGACAGGCTGTGGACCGCCTTGCCCTCGATCTGCGCCAGTGTTTCGTAGATCGGCACGATGCCCGGGCCGGATACGATCCGCTCCGCCGAGACGCGGGTGTAGGTCGAGCGGAGGCGGCGGACATAGCCATCCTCGATGCTGTCGAGCGGGGCGAAATCCATATGTCCGCCTTCGGTCGCGATGACGTGATAGCCGCCGCTCGGGGGCCGGAAGACTTGCGCCACGCCCAGCCCGGTGCCGGGGCCGCACACGGTGATCGAGCCCTTCTCCGGCAACGCTGTCATCGGGCCGCACAGATGCACAAAATGCTCGTCGGGCAACTGGGCGACGGCATGGCCGACCGCGCCGAAATCGTTGATCAGGCTGTAGCTGTCGACGTCGAGCCGTTCGCGGATAAGCGGCGGGCGGATGATCCACGGGTTGTTGGTCAGCTTGATCAGCTCGTCATTGATCGGCGAGGCGATGGCGATCGCCGCCGCGCGCGGCATCGGGCGGTCGAACTCGCGGGCCGATGCCTGCCAGGCGAGCTGGAAGCTGGCATGATCGGCGGTCTTCTGCGTGACCGGATCGCCCAACGAAACGACGCGGCCATTCTCGACCTCGGCAATGGCGAAGCGGGCATGGGTCCCGCCGATATCGACCGCTACGACTTCCAAACGTCTTCTCCCTGTTCTTTTTCTCAGAGGCCGGCCGCGGCGAGCATTGCCGATCCGCCGGCCTCGGCCTCGCTGGCGCCGTGGCGCATCATCGCGAACAGCTCGCGGCCCGTGCCGAGGTCGGTCGGGGGGGCGGCGGCGAGGTCGCGCGCGTCCCATTCGGCGGGATCGACCAGCGCCTGCAGGACGCCTTCCTCCGCGCACAGACGGACGATGTCGCCGTCGCGCAGCTTGCCGATCGGGCCGCCGCCCAGTGCCTCAGGCGACAGGTGGATCGCGGCCGGGACCTTGCCCGATGCGCCCGACATGCGCCCGTCGGTGACGAGCGCGACGCGGAATCCGCGGTTCTGCAGGACGCCGAGCGGTGGGGTGAGCTTGTGCAGTTCGGGCATGCCATTGGCGCGCGGCCCCTGGAACCGCACGACGACGACCACGTCGCGGTCGAGTTCTCCGGCCTTGAACGCGTCCTGCACCGCCTGCTGCGTTTCGAACACGCGGCAGGGTGCCTCGATCGTCCAGCGGTCACGCTCGACGGCGCTGACCTTGATGCAGGCGCGGCCGAGATTGCCCGCGAGGATGCGGAAACCGCCCTCGGGCGAGAAGGGGGCGTCGATCGTGCGGACGATGCTGTCATCGCCGCTGGCATCGCCATGATCGGCCCAGGCGAGCGCGTCATTCTCCAGCACCGGCTTCTTGCCATAGGCGTCGAGGCCGTCGCCGAAGGTGGTCAGCGTGTCGCCATGGAGGATGCCGCCCTTGAGCAGCTCACGGATCACGAAGGTCGGGCCACCGGAATCCTCGAACCCGTTCACATCCGCCGAGCCATTGGGGTAGACGCGGGCGAGGAGGGGCACGCTGCGCGACAGACGGTCGAAATCCTCCCAGTCGATCAGGATGCCCGCGGCGCGGGCGATGGCGGGGAGGTGGATGAGGTGGTTGGTCGAGCCGCCGGTAGCGAGCAGCACGATTGCGGCGTTGACGATCGCGCGCTCGTCCACGACCTCACCGATCGGGCGATAATCGTCGCCGTCCCAGCCGATCTGGGGCAGCCGCTGCACCGCCGCCCTGGTCAGTTCCTGACGCAGCTTCGTGCCCGGATTGATGAACGACGCGCCGGGCACGTGCAGGCCCATCGCCTCCATCATCATCTGGTTGGAATTGGCGGTGCCGTAGAAGGTGCAGGTGCCCTTGCCATGATAGGCGGCGATTTCGGATTCGAGCAGCTCCTCGCGGCTCGCCTTGCCCTCGGCATAAAGCTCGCGGACCCGCGCCTTTTCCTTGTTGGCGATGCCGGTGCGCATCGGGCCGGCGGGGATCATGATCATCGGGAGATGGCCAAAGCGCAGTGCGCCCATCAACAGGCCGGGAACGATCTTGTCGCAGATGCCGAGCAGAGCGGCGCCCTCGAACGTATTGTGGCTGAGCGCGACTGCGGTCGACAGCGCGATGGTGTCGCGGCTGAACAGCGACAGTTCCATGCCCGAATAGCCCTGCGTCACGCCGTCGCACATGGCAGGCACGCCGCCCGCGACCTGTGCCGTCGCGCCAGCCTCCAGCGCCCAGATCTTCATCTGTTCGGGATAGCGATAATAGGGCGCGTGCGCCGACAGCATGTCGTTATAGGCCGTGACGATCCCGATATTCATCCGGTTCGCGGGCTTCATCGCGTCACGCTGCTCGTCCGTGCCGGCATAGGCATGGGCGAGGTTGGCGCAGCCCAATCCACGACGGCTGACGCCGCCCTCGCGCTGCTGATTCATCAGCGCGCGGTAGGCGTCGCGGCGTTCCTTCGAGCGTTCGATCACGCGATCGGTGACGGCGGCGATTTCGGCGTGGAGCGTCGGCATGGTGGTTACTCCAGCCAGTGGACGTCGACGGGCAGTTCGGTCTCCGCGAGGACGCGGCCGATCGGATAGCTGCTCGACGCGCCCTGCTTGATCGCTGCCTCCAGCACCTTGCGCTTCTCAGCGCCGGTGATCGCGATCATCAGCGACTTGGCGTTGGCGATGGCGGCGGACGACAGGGTGACGCGGGCGACCGGTGCTTCGGGCGGCAGCGGGTCGGGCATGACGCCCAGCGCGCGGCGCTCCTTGGGGCCGTTCAGCGCTTCGTCGAAATCGGGGCCGGGGAAGATCGAGGCGGTGTGGCCATCCGCACCCATGCCGAGCAGGACGAGGTCGAGCGGGAAGTGATGATCGGCGAGGCGCGCATCGGCGGCGCGGCCGGCGGCCTTATAATCATCGGCCTTTTCGCTCACCAAGGGAACGACGCGCGCGCCCTTGGGGATGAACACCTTGCCGAGGCCCGTGACGTTGGACAGCGGGTCGCCGAGCGGGACGATGCGGTCGTCGGTCGGGACGATCGTCACGCGCTTCCAGTCGAGCTTTGCCGCGGCGAGCTTTTCATAGACCGGGGCGGGGGTCTTGCCGCCTGCCAGCGCGATCACCGCGCCGCCGCGCGCGTCGATCGCGCTTTCGATGATGAAGGCAATGTCGCCGGCGAGGGCATCGACCCACTCGCCCGCTTCCTCATATTCCCACCATTCGATTTCTTCGGCCATTTTCAACTACTCCAGTGGGAAACCTTCAATCCGGTATGAGGTTTATTCGTTCCAGGTCACGCCGTCGCGTTCGGTGAGCGCGATGGCGGCGGACGGACCCCAGGTACCGGAGGCATAGGGCTTCGGCTTGACGTCCGCCATGTCCCAGCCGGCGCGGATCGCGTCGATCCAGGCCCATTGCGCCTCAACCTCATCACGGCGCACGAACAAGGTGGGGTCGCCCTCGATCAGGTCAAGCAATAGCCGTTCATAGGCGATCCGGCGGCGGGTGCCGGCGAATTCGGTATCGAGGCTGAGGTTCAGCGGCACTTCTCGCAGACGCACGCCGTCGCGGTCGAGCCCGGGTTCCTTGGCCATGACCAGCAGGCGGACATATTCCTCCGGCTGGATGCGGATGATCAGCGTGTTCGACTGGAGCACGCCACCGCGCTCCGCGAAGATCGAGTGGGGCACCGGCTTGAACTGTACGACGATCTCGCTGCGCCGTTCGGTCATCCGCTTGCCGGTGCGTAGGTAGAAGGGCACGCCCTGCCAGCGCCAGTTGTCGACATGCGCCTTGATCGCGACGAACGTTTCGGTCTTCGAAGGCTTTTCCAGCTCCTCGGCATAGCCCGCGACGATCTTGCCGGTCGATGCGCCGCCCGTGTACTGGCCGGTGACGGTCAGGTCGGCCGCGTCGCGCCCGGCGATCGGGCGCAGCGAGCGCAGCACCTTGACCTTTTCGTCACGGATCGCGGTGCCGTCGAAGCGGGCAGGGGGCTCCATCGCGATCAGCGCGAGCAGCTGGAGGATGTGGTTCTGGACCATGTCGCGCAGCGCGCCGACATCGTCATAATAGCCGGCGCGCCCCTCAAGCCCGACGGTTTCGCTGACCGTGATCTGGACATGGTCGATCCCGGCCGCGTTCCACACCGGTTCGAACAGCGAATTGCCGAAGCGCAGCGCGAGGATGTTCTGGACGGTTTCCTTACCCAGATAATGGTCGATGCGGAACGTGCGGTTTTCCGGGAAGACCGATGCGACCGCGTCGTTGATCTCGCGGCTGGACGGAAGATCGGTGCCGAGCGGCTTTTCAAGGCCGATGCGGACATCGTCACCGGCGAGCCCTGCCGAGGCAAGACCCTTGATCGTGGGTTCGAAGAATTTGGGCGCGGTCGACAGAAAGATGGCGAGGCCGCCAGAGATGTCGCCGAGCTTCTTCGCCAGATCGTCATAGCCTTCGATCGTCGACGCATCGAGCGGCTGGTACTGGACGCGGGCCAGGAACGCGGCGATCGCTGCGGCGTCCTTGCGGTCGGCGGGCAGATAGGTTTCCAGCGCCTTGGCACAGAAGTCGCGATATTCCGCGTCTGACAGCGTTGACCGCGCAGTACCCGTGATCGTCAGCGCCTCGGGCAGAAGATGATCCGCATGGAGGCCGTAGAGCGAGGGAATCAGCATGCGCTGAGCCAGGTCGCCCGTGGCTCCAAACAGCAGCAGCTTGCCGAAAGGCTGTCGCATCGATCCTCCCAATGTCATCGTCCCGCCGCCCTAGCAGCGGACAGGTGCGCTGCGAAGCGCGCATACCTATTCGGCGCTAAAGCACCAGTCCTGAAGTCTGGTCGAACCCGGCCATGATGTTGAGGTTCTGAACCGCGGCACCCGCCGCGCCCTTGCCCAGATTGTCCAGCGTCGCGATGAGGCGGGCCTGACCGCGATCGGCATTGGCGAACACGCGGATCGTCAGCCGATCGGTGCCGGCATCATCCTCGAGCCGCACCAAAGTCGCTTCCGTATCGTCGACCACGCGCACGATCGCCGAGTCGCGATAGGCGTCGGCCAATGTCTGCAGGATCTGGGCGGGCGAGGGTTTGCGGGGCAGGGCGGCGAGCGCCAGCGGCACTTCGACCAGCATGCCGCGATACGCATGGGCCACCGCAGGCATGAAGATCGGCGCGTGCTCCATACGGGCATGTTTCTGCATCTCGGGCAGATGCTTGTGATCGAGATTGAGGCCATAGGCGCGGAAGCCGGTGGGCTCAGATCCATCCTCGAACTCGGCGATCATCGCCTTGCCTCCGCCGGAATAGCCCGAGGCACCTCCGGCACTGAGCTGCCAGTCGGCGGGAATGAGGCCGGCGCGGACGAGCGGGCGCACAAGAGCGAGATAGCCGGTCGGCCAGCACCCGGGGTTGGATACGCGTGGCGCATCCGCAATCGCCTGCGCCTGAGACGGTTCCAGCTCGGCGAAGCCATAGGTCCAGCCGGGGGCGACCCGATGTGCGGTGGACGCATCGATGACGCGGGTCCGCGGGTTGTCGATCAGGGCCACAGCCTCCCGCGCCGGCTCATCGGGCAGGCACAGGATGACGAAATCGGCATCATTCAGCGCTGCAGCGCGCTTGGCCGCATTCTTGCGATCCGCATCGGTCAGCGCGATGAGCGCGATCTCATCGCGACCGGAAAGGCGTTCGCGGATCTCGAGACCGGTCGTTCCGGCCGCGCCGTCGATGAAAACCGAGACCGTCACGCCGGGATCCCCAGATCGGCAGCCATGACGTAGCCGACCAAGCCGTGATCCGGCGCGCTTCCCCAAGCCAGACCGCCGGACAGTTCGAGCGCCTCGAACCGATCGCCAGGGACGAGCGTCGCAAGCACCTCGCCGTCGGCGTCACGCGTTGTGCGCAGGACGGTCGGGCAGGCTGCGATCCGGATCAGCGGAGCGGCGTAATGCGGGGCAAAAACCCGGTCGGCGAGGCGCACATCGGCCAGATCGCGGCGCGCCGCTTCACGGCGAGGATCGATCTGAACCGAGCGGCCGGTGAGCGCGAATCGATTACGCCGAGGCGGATTCTCTGCCGTTGGTGCCGAGGGCGTCGCCGGTAACGAATTGTCCGAATTCTGCAAGAAACTCCGCCCCTTCCGGTGTCCGCGCGACGAAGATGTTCCGCTTATCGGTTTCGTCGCGCTGGCGGCGCAGATAGCTTAGAGCGCCCAATCTGTTCAAGGCGCGTGTGACTACAGGCTTGGACACGTTCAGCGCGCGCGCCAGTCCGCGGACCGTGTGCGGGCCAGGATCGAGATACACCAGCAGCATCAACGCCATCTGCCGATTGGTCAGATCGGGTTCGCCCGACCGTACATAATCGATCAATGTCGATTTCCACTGGTCCAGCGAATGGTCGGTCATGGCGTTCATCGCACTACTCGTCATTATCGTTACAGGTCCGCAAGAAACCGTTCCTTCGGGCATATTAACGCCCCGGTGGCCAACGGGTTTCAGCACGATGACGAAATGTTCCGTTTCGGTGACGATCCCGGAGTGCCCCGGCTGACGATCGGCGGTTGATCCGCGCCCCCGGGTTGCCTATGTGGCCGCTTTCCCGAGAAAGACCGCCATGCTGTTCACCTTCCTCCTCGTCGTTCACGCCATCATCGCCTTTCTGCTGGTGACGGTGATCCTGATGCAGAAGTCCGAAGGCGGTGGCCTGACGACCGGCGGTAGCCCGTCGGGCCTGATGTCGGCGCGCGGCGCGGCGAATTTCCTGACACGAGCGACGGCAATCCTGGCCGGTGCGTTCGTGGTGATGAGCATCACGCTGGCGGTGCTGGCGGCTACTCGCGGCGACAGTGCCATCGACACCAGCCGTGCCACCGCTCCGGCAACGCAGACCGCTCCGGCGACCCAGCCTGTTCCCGCAGCCCCTGCGGACAACAGCGCCGTCCCGCTCGCCAACTAAGCGGCATAATCGAACTTTATTTGGCGGCGCCCGGAGTCGGGCGCTTGCCCCAACTTGTGCTTGAAGGATAAGCGGTGACTCCCATGACGCGGTATATATTCATCACCGGCGGCGTGGTCTCCTCGCTTGGCAAGGGCCTCATGGCCGCCAGCCTCGCTGCGCTGCTGCAGGCACGCGGGTACAAGGTCCGTATCCGCAAGTTCGACCCCTATCTGAACGTCGATCCCGGCACGATGTCGCCGTATCAGCATGGCGAAGTCTATGTGACCGATGACGGGGCTGAGACCGATCTCGACCTTGGCCACTATGAGCGGTTCACCGGGGTTGCCTCACGCCAGTCGGACAATGTGACATCGGGTCGCATTTACAAGACGATCATCGAACGTGAGCGGCGCGGCGACTATCTGGGCGCCACCGTCCAGGTGATCCCGCACGTGACGGATGCCATCAAGGACTTCGCGCAGGCGGAGACCGATGATCTGGATTTCGTGCTGTGCGAGATCGGCGGCACCGTCGGCGACATCGAGTCGCTGCCGTTCATCGAGGCGATCCGCCAGCTCAAGAACGAGCTTGGCCGCGGCCAGTCGATCAGCATTCACGTGACGCTGGTGCCCTATATTGCCGCTGCCGGCGAGCTAAAGACCAAGCCGACGCAGCACAGCGTGCGCGAACTGGCGTCGCTGGGCGTACAGCCCGACGTGCTAGTATGCCGCGCTGAAAAGCCGCTGCCGGCGAGCGAGCGCGCGAAGATCGCGCAATTCTGCAACGTGCCCGCCAGCGCCGTCATTCCTGCGCTCGACGCGCCAAGCATCTATGCCGTTCCGCTGCAATATCATGCCGAGGGGCTGGACAGCGAAGTGCTGCGTGCATTCGGGATCGAGCCGGGCGCGGCGCCCGATCTGTCGCGCTGGACCGAGATTACCGACCGGCTGTTCAACCCGGAAGGCGAAGTGACAGTCGGCGTGGTCGGCAAATATGTCGGCCTGCCGGATGCGTACAAGTCGCTTAATGAAGCGCTCGTCCATGGCGGCATCGCCAACAAGGTGAAGGTCAACATCCGCTGGATCGACGCCGAGCTGTTCGAAAAGGGCGACGATGCCGAGGTCGCGGCCAATCTTGAGCCGTGCCATGCGATCCTTGTCCCCGGTGCATTCGGTTCGCGCGGCGCGGAGGGTAAGATCGCCAGCGTCCGCTTCGCGCGCGAGCGCAAGGTGCCCTATTTCGGAATCTGCTTTGGCATGCAAATGGCGTGCGTCGAAGGTGCGCGGAACATGGCCGGGATCGCCAACGCGTCCTCGACCGAGTTCGGGCCGACTGAAGAGCCGGTGGTCGGCATCATCACCGAATGGATGAGCAGGGACGGGATCGAGAAGCGCGAAGAGGGTGGCGATCTGGGCGGCACGATGCGGCTTGGTGCGTATCCCGCGAAGCTCGACGGCAATTCGGTCGTGGCGTCGATCTATGGCGGCGAGGCGATCAGCGAGCGTCATCGCCATCGGTACGAGGTGAATACCGGTTATCGCGAGCGGCTTGAGGCCGGCGGCCTGGTCTTCTCCGGAATGTCGCCCGACGGGATGTTGCCCGAAATCGTCGAACGGCCCGACCATCCGTGGTTCGTCGGCGTTCAGTTCCACCCGGAGCTCAAATCGAAGCCGTTCGATCCGCATCCGCTATTCGCCAGCTTCATCGAGGCGGCGGTGCGCCAGTCGCGACTGGTGTGATCGCAATCGCCTGATACAGGCTGCAAAAAGGGCGTCCGAACCGCAGTTCGGACGCCCTCTTTTGTGGCGATGCGCAAGGGGTCAGCGCACCGCCATGGGGTGTCACCTCAGGCGACGTCGCGATGTTCGATCGCGGTCTTTTCGGTGCCGCCGCCGATGGCGATCTTCTTCGGCTTCATCGCCTCGGGTACCTCACGCACCAACTCGATCACGAGCAGACCGTCGGTGAGGTCCGCGCTCTCGACGCGGACGAAGTCGGCCAGCTCAAAGCGGCGCTCGAACCCGCGATTGGCGATGCCGAGATGGAGCATCTGTGCGGGGTTGTTGTCTTGGGTCTCGCCCTTCTTGCCGGTCACCTGCAGCAGATTCTGCTGGGCGACGATCTCGATCTCGTCAGCCTTGAAGCCGGCGACGGCGATGGTGATCCGATAGCGGTCGTCCGACACGCGCTCGAGATTGAAGGGCGGATAATTCTCGCTGCTGGACTGGCGCGCGGTTGCTTCGAGCATGTCGAAGAGCCGGTCGAAGCCAATCGTCGAGCGGCGGAAGGGGGTCAAATCGATCTGACGCATAGCGTAATCCTCCAATGAGCAATTTCAACGTCTTGCGGCATCCGGCTCATCCGCGATGCCAAGTCTGCCCGGCCCTGACGGCGCCGAACGATTGAGATTTGGGGAGTGTCGTGCGGCTTTCAAGAGCGCCGAACCGAGAGAATATCGCGCCTAAAGCCCATCGATGCACTGGGAATAGAATTGCTTTCTGGCTAATGCCTACGCGATTGGTGGAGTTTAGCGCGACGACATCAAAAGGGGATCGGCACGTGAGTCTGACGACATTTTCATCGCTGTTGCTGGCCATCGCATCGCCAGCCGCGCTGGTCGAAGAAGCGAAGCCCGCACCAGCGCCCATCGCGGCGGTTGACGACACGGCCGAGCAGGATGCGAACACTGTGGTGGTGACCGCCCGCCGCCGGTCCGAGAATGTGCAGGACGTCCCGCTCGCCCTTTCGGTCGTCGGTTCGAAGACGCTGGAAGCGCGCGGCACGTACAACATCACCGGGCTGACCCAGCTGCAGCCGACGCTGCAATTCTATTCGCAAAACCCGCGCAATACCTTCATCAACATCCGCGGGATCGGCGCGCCGTTCGGGCTGACCAATGACGGGTTCGAGCAGGGCGTTGGCATCTATATCGACGACGTCTTCTATAACCGGATCGCCTCGGCCACGCTCGACTTCGTCGATGTCGAGCAGATCGTTACGCTGCGCGGTCCGCAGGGAACGCTGTACGGCAAGAACACCACGGCCGGGGCGATCAACATCACCACCCGCGCGCCGAGCTTCGAGTTAGAGGGCCGTGGCGAGATTTCGGTCGGCAACCTCAACTTCAAGCAGGGCAAGGCGTCGATCTCCGGCGCGCTGGCCGAGAACCTGGCGGCGCGACTGAGCGTCACCACGACGCATCGCCGCGGCACGCTGTGGAATACCTATTCCAAGACATGGATCCAGTCGCAGGACAGCATCGGTATCCGTGGGTCGGTGCTGTGGAAGCCGAGCGAGGATCTGAGCGTCACCTTTGCCGGTGACTGGAACTTGCAGGATCCGATCTGCTGCGCCTTCACCTACGGTGGCTATAGCCCGACGCAGCGCGCGGCGAACCGGCAATATCCGGCGTTGATTTCCTACTTCCCAGGTTATGCGCCGCCCAGCACTGATCCCTATGACCGGGTGACCGATGTCGATGCGCAGCTGTCGGCGCGCAACGAGATCGGCGGCGCATCGATCAAGGCGGTGTGGGATGTGAGCGAGGGCAACACGCTGACGTCGATCAGCGCGTGGCGCTTCTGGGATTGGACCCCGGCGAACGATCGCGATTACACCGGCCTTCAGGTTTATACCAAGGTCAACAATCCGACCGAGCAGAGCCAGTATTCGCAGGAATTCCGCTTCAATCATGAAGGGGACGGGTTCGACTTCGTGGTCGGCGCGTTCGCGTTCCACCAGAAGATCCGCACCAGCGGCATCCAGGAAACCGGACGCGACGCCAGCCGCTGGCTGCTCAACCCGACCAGCGCGCTGTCGACCAACCCGGCGGTGCTGAACAACCTGGTCGCGATCAATGATATCCGGCTCGATAACACCAGCCTGGCGCTGTACGGCAAGCTGAACCTGAAGCTCGGCGATCGCTTCACCGTCTCGCCCGGCATCCGCATCAACTATGACAAGAAGGACGGCCTGTATAACTCGGTCGTCACCGGCACGGCGTCGGACGGGACGCGGCGCGAGGTGTCGCCGGTGCCGGGCTCGCCCTATTACACCGACCCGTGGATCGCGGCGCAGCGCGGCATTCAGGCATCGCAATATTTCGAGCCGCAGTTCAGTGCGTGGAACCTCTCCTACGACCTCAACCTGCGCTATGAATTGACCGACGATATCAACGCCTATGCGACCTATGCGCGCTCGTTCAAGACCGGCGGCATCAACCTGAACGGCGTGCGCGCCGACGCCAATGGCGTTCCCAACGCGGCGGACTTCACGATCAAGCCGGAGAAGGTCGCTCACTTCGAAGTGGGCCTGAAAACCCAGTTCTGGGATCGCAAGGCGACGTTCAACATCACCGGCTTCTGGACCAAGATCAAGGATTTCCAGGCAAGTGTGAGCAACGGTCAGCTGGTCACCGTGCGCGGCTACCTGGCCAATGCGGAGAAGGTGAGCAGCAAGGGCGTCGAGGCGGACTTCTCGATCCGGCCGAGCGCGCGGTTCAACGCCTATATCAGCGGCGCCTATACCGACGCCAAGTTCGACAAATTCTGCGACGCACCGCCGCCGCCCGAACTGGCTGGCGGATCGACCACCGGCATCGTTCAGACCGGCAAGTGCACCTTCACCGGCACGGTCGGCGCGCCGGGGACGCCGGGTGCGGTCAGCCCGCCGATCTATGACGCGTCGGGCGCCGTGCTGCCGGGCGTGTCGAAATGGGCATTCTCCTGGGGTGCGGAGGCGAACGCGCCGGACAACGTGTTTGGCAGCGAGGGGCAGTTCTACTTCGGCTATGACGCCAGCTCGCGCTCGAGCTGGTCGTCCAACCCGTCGCCGTCGATCTACACCTGGGTGGACGGATATTCGCTGCACAATTTCCGCAGCGGCTTCCGGACGGACAAGTTCGACGTGTTCCTGTGGGCGCGTAACGCCTTCGACAAGGATTATATCGACCTCTACCTCGCGGGCACGGGAGGCAACACCGGCCTGATCGCGGCGCAGGTCGGCGATCCGCAGACCTTTGGCGGGACGATCAAGTTCAACTTCTGATCGCAATTCCGGTGTGGTGTCGTCCCTTGCACGCGGGATGGCATCGCCGGACAGGGGAGGGAGCCGGGATGGCTCCCAAGGCTTCCTCCCCGCCCTTAACAGGCATTTGATCGTGAGTTCAGCACCGCATCGGTGAGGCGGCGCGCTACCTCAGCACCGTCAACGTCGGAGAAATTCAAGTCGATCGACTTTTCACCGCCGGATCGCAGGTAAAAGGCTAACTCGCTGCCCATATGATCAGAATGTGAGCGAATAGTCTGTGATTCGATTTCAGCAATGGGGAAAGACTGAAAATAGATCGCATGCAATCGCGATCCCTGAATTCAGATCAGCTTTCCACGTCGCGCCCAGTGGAGAAGCAAGGGGGTTAAGAAAAAGACCGTGAACAGGGCCAGCATTGGCAAAGCAATATACGGGATTGGCCGCCATCGACTCGTGGTTGCCATATTCTCCCAACTGAAAACTTCCGCCAGTGAAAGATCCGAGAATGTCGCCCATCCCAGCATGAGGATCGCCGGCGGCAGCAGGTGCAGACGCAAAACTTTCGGCCAGTTTACACGTGCAATGGTGACTGTCGACTGTTCGGCGCTCATATTAGGCTGTTAGCCAGTTGCTTAAGCCGCGACAATGTCCGGAAATGCCAAAGGCCCGGGCCGTTTCCGACCCGGGCCCCTGCGTGACGATGCCTCGTCAGCCCCCTTAAGTGGCCACTTCTGCCCGCGCGTCCTTTGCAAGACGGGGCTGAAGAGCCTCCCCGAACCACGGCCTTTGCCATTGCTTCGTATGAGCGTGCTAGGATGGCGGCGGGCGGTTGTCACGGGGCGTTGACGTCACGGCGGCGGATTGCGGCAACGCTGTGTTTATTTGGCAACAGCGTGATTGCGCGCGCCTGCGCCACCCCCTAACACCGCGCCATGTTCCTTTCCCGATATGAACGCATGATCGCGCGCCGGTACCTGCTGCCGGGCCGGGGCGAGGCCTTTATCGCGCTGGTCGCGTCGATCAGCCTGGTCGCGGTGATGCTGGGCGTCGCCGCGCTGGTGATCGTTATGAGCGTGATGAACGGCTTTCGCGCCGAGCTGTTCGACAAGATCACCGGGCTCAATGGCCATGCGGTGGTGCAGGGCTATGGCGGCCAGCTGCGCGACTGGCGCGAGGTGGCGGCCGAGGCGCGCAAGACGCCGGGCGTGACGACCGCCACCCCGCTGATCGAGCAGCCGCTGATGGCGAGCTTTCAGGGGCGGGTTGAAGGCGTGCTGATTCGCGGCATGACGGTTGGCGACTTGCGCGCCAATCCGACGCTCAACCGCAATGTGGTGATAGGCCGGATGGCCGAGCTGACCCCGGATTGCGAATGCATCGCGATCGGGTCGCGGCTGGCGAGCACGCTGGGTGCGTCACTGGGCAGCAGTGTCCAGCTGATCAGCCCGCAGGGACCGACCACTCCGTTCGGCACGGTGCCGCGGATCGTGTCGTACCGCATTGCCGCGATCTTCGAGGTGGGCGTCTACGACTATGACAAGGCGTTCGTGGTCATGCCGATGGAGACCGCTCAGACATTGCTGCTGATGGGCGATTCGGTCAGCATGGTTGAGATTGACACCGAGGACCCCGACCGCGTCGGCGAAATTCTCGCCCCGCTGGCGCAGAAGGTGGTGCAGACCGCACAGCTTAGCGACTGGCGCACTCTCAACGCCACACTGTTCGAGGCGCTGGCGGTGGACCGGCTGGTGACCTTTACCGTGCTGTCGATCCTGATCCTGGTCGCGGTGTTCAATATCCTGTCGTCGCTGATCATGCTGGTCCGCGCCAAGACCCGCGATATCGCGATCCTGCGTACGATGGGCGCAACGCGGAGCGGGCTCATCAAGATCTTCGTGACCGTCGGCACCGCGATCGGTGGGCTGGGCATCGTTGCCGGCCTGATCCTGGGCTTCGTCCTGCTTTATTTCCGGCAGGGGGTGCTGAGCTTCCTAGGCTTCATCACCGGACAGGAAATCTGGGATCCCTCGATGCGTTACCTGACCGAATTGCCGGCCAAGACCGATCCGCTGGAGGTCGCCAGCATCGCGCTGATGGCGCTGGGCTTCAGCTTCCTTGCCACGCTCTACCCCGCGTTCAAGGCGGCGAGCACCGATCCGGTACAGGTGTTGCGTTATGAGTGAAGCCGTCCTCCAGACCCAGGGCCTGCGCCGCGCGTTCACCCAAGGCGACGCGACGATCGAGGTGCTGCGCGGCATCGACCTGTCGGTCGCGCCGGGCGAGATCGTCGCGCTGCTCGGTCCGTCCGGTTCGGGGAAGTCGACGCTGTTGCAGGCGGTCGGCCTGCTCGAGGGCGGGTTCGAGGGGTCGATCCGCATCGCGGGCATTGAGGTGGCGAAGCTGGAGAGCCATGCGCGCACGCTGACGCGGCGCGACAAGCTTGGCTTCGTCTATCAGTTCCACCATCTGCTGCCCGATTTCGACGCGACCGAAAATGTCGTGCTGCCGCAGCTGATCCAGAACGCGACCCATGCCGATGCGCGCGCGCGGGCAGAGGCGCTGCTGACCGCGCTGGGCCTTGGCCACCGGTTGACGCACCGACCGAGCCAGCTGTCGGGCGGCGAGCAGCAGCGTGTCGCTGTCGCCCGTGCGCTCGCCAACCGGCCGGCGCTGGTGCTGGCGGACGAGCCGACCGGCAATCTGGATGAAAAAACTGCAGATGTGGTGCTTGCCGAGTTCCTGCGACTCGTGCGCGGCGAGGGCGCGGCGGCGCTGATCGCGACGCATAATGAGCGGCTGGCGGCAAAGATGGACCGTGTGGTGCGGTTGCACGAGGGATTGCTGGAGGAAACGGCATGACGACGATCACCGAAATACCCGTCACCACCGCGAGCGGCGCGCTGGCGGACCTGTCGGAGTTCGCGGGCAAGGTGTTGCTGATCGTCAATGTCGCGTCGAAATGCGGGTTCACGCCGCAATATGCCGGGCTGGAGGGATTGCACCGCCGGTATGGCGAGCGCGGGTTCGAGGTGCTGGGCTTTCCGTGCAACCAGTTCGGCGCGCAGGAGCCGGGCGATGCGACGGAGATCGCGAATTTCTGTTCGTTGAGCTATGACGTCACCTTCCCGGTGTTCGGCAAGATCGACGTCAATGGCGCGGATGCGGCGCCGCTGTATCGTTGGCTGAAGAAACAGGCGCCGGGCCTGTTCGGGACCGAGGGGATCAAGTGGAACTTCACCAAGTTCCTGATCGACCGCGAGGGGAACGTCGTGGAACGCTACGCCCCGCAGACCAAGCCCGAGGATATCGCGGCGGATATCGAGCGCCTCCTCTGATCGTCACCCCGGCACAAGGCCGGGGTCACGACGTATGGTGCTGACGATTAGCTGTGGAAAACACGACCGGTTGCTTTGACCCTCGCGGGTTCGCGCACCTATAACCGCCCCATGCCTCATTCCGGTTTCGTGCCCCTTCGCGTCTTTTCCGCCTACACGATGCTGGAGGGTGCAATCGAGCCGAAGGCGATTGCTTCGCGCGCGCGGGAGCTGGGCTTTCCGGCGGCGGGACTGTGCGACCGCAACGGGCTCTATGCTGCCATGTCCTATTCGGATGCAGCGAAGAAGGCCGGGGTGCAGCCGATCGTCGGATCGCTGCTATGCGTCGAGCGGCCGGATGTGCCAGATGGCGTGACGCCGGCGCTCGATTGGCTGGCGCTGTTTGCGCAGGATGCCACGGGGTATGAAAATCTCTGCCACCTCGTGTCGATGGCGCATCTCGACCGGCCGATCGAGAAGGACGCGCATGTGCCCTTTGCGGCGCTGGAAGGGCGCACCGACGGGCTGATCGCGCTGACCGCCGGGCGAGAGGGCGGGCTGGCGCGGCTGTTCGCCGAGGAGCAGGATGAGGCGGCGCTGGCCTATGCCGACCGGCTGCAGGCGCTGTTCGGCGATAGGCTGTACATCGAAATCATCCGGCGGCTGGACGAGGTAGAGGGGCGCGCCGAGCCCAAGCTGCTCGACCTGGCCTATGACCGTGGCCTGCCGATCGTGGCGACCAATCCCGCCTGCTATGCCGTGCCCGATTTTCATCAGGCGCATGACGCGATGCTGTGCATTGCGGGCTCTGCCTATGTCGCGAGCGACGATCGCCAGCGCTCCTCGCCCGATGCGTGGATGAAGCCCGCGACCGAGATGAAGCGGCTGTTCGACGATTTGCCCGAGGCGATCGACAATACGCTGGTGGTCGCGCAGCGCTGTGCTTTTGCCGCGCCGAAGCGCAAGCCGATCCTGCCCAGCCTGGCCGGCGATATCGAGGGGGAGGCGGCGCAGCTGCGCGCCGATGCGCGAGCCGGGCTGGAGGCGCGGCTGGAGACGGCGGGGATCACCGATCCGGTCAAGCGGCAGAAATATTGCGACCGACTGGCGTTCGAAACCGACATCATCGTTCAGATGGGGTTCCCCGGCTACTTCCTGATCGTCGCGGACTTTATCAAATGGGCCAAGGCGAACGGGATCCCGGTGGGTCCGGGGCGCGGTTCGGGTGCGGGCAGCGTGGTCGCCTGGGCGCTGACGATCACCGATCTCGACCCGCTGGCTCTGGGCTTGCTGTTCGAGCGCTTCCTGAACCCGGAACGCGTGTCGATGCCCGACTTCGACATCGACTTTTGCGAAACCCGGCGCGGTGAGGTGATCCGCTACGTCCAGCAGAAATATGGGCGCAACCAGGTCGCGCAGATCATCACCTTTGGAACGATGAAGGCGCGCGCGGTGCTCAAGGACACCGGCCGCGTGCTGCAGATGAGCTATGGGCAGGTCGATCGGCTGGCGAAGCTGGTGCCCAACCACCCGACCGATCCGTGGACGCTGTCGCGGTCGCTCAACGGGGTGAGCGAGTTCAAGGCGGAATATGATGGCGCGAGCGATGTCCGTCACCTGATCGACCTAGCCATGCGGCTGGAGGGGCTGCCGCGCCACTCATCCACCCACGCGGCGGGCGTGGTGATCGGCGACCGACCGCTGGCCGAGCTGGTGCCGCTGTATCGCGACCCGCGGTCTGACATGCCGGTGACGCAGTTCGACATGAAATATGTCGAGGGCGCGGGGCTGGTGAAGTTCGACTTTCTCGGGCTCAAGACCCTGTCGGTGCTACAAAAGGCGGTCGACCTGCTCGCCGCGCGCAACATCAGTATTGATCTGGCCGCGCTCGGCTGGGACGATCCGGCGGTGTACGAGCTGCTCCAGCGCGGTGAGACGGTGGGCGTGTTCCAGCTCGAATCCGAAGGGATGCGACGGACGCTGACGGCGGTGCGGCCGACCAATTTCGGCGACATCATCGCGCTCGTCTCGCTCTATCGCCCGGGTCCGATGGACAATATCCCGATGTTCGGGCGGCGTAAGCAGGGCTTGGAGCCAATCGAGTATCCGCACCCGTTGCTGGAGGGGATCCTCAAGGAAACCTACGGCATCTTCGTCTATCAGGAACAGGTGATGCAGGCCGCGCAGATCCTGGCCGGCTATTCGCTCGGCGGCGCGGATTTGCTGCGCCGAGCGATGGGCAAGAAGATCAAGGCGGAGATGGACGCGCAGCGCGCGCTGTTCGTCGAGGGCTGTGCCAAGGTCAACAACATCTCCGAAGCCAAGGCGAACGAGCTGTTCGATTTGATCGACAAGTTCGCGGGCTATGGCTTCAACAAGTCGCACGCGGCGGCCTATGCGCTGCTTGCATACCATACGGCATGGCTGAAGGCGCATTATCCGCATGAATTCTATGCGGCCTCAATGTGCTTCGAACTCGGCCAGACCGAGAAGCTGGCGGTGTTCGTCGAGGATATGAAGCGGCTCGGCACGCCCTGCCTGCCGCCCGACATCAATGCGAGCGAAGCGGAGTTTTCCGTGGCCGAACATGGCGACGGGTTCGCCGTGCGCTATGCGCTGGCGGGTCTGAAGGGCGTGGGCGAGCGGGCGATGGAGCTTCTGGTCGAGGAGCGACAGGCCAAAGGCCGGTTCCAGAGCCTGGACGATTTCGCGCGGCGGGTCGACCCGCGCCTTCTCAACAAGCGACAGGTCGAGGCACTGGCCGGGGCGGGGGCGTTCGACAGCGTCGCGCCGGATCGCGCCAAGGTGCATGCTGCCGCTGAGACGATCATGGCGGTGGCGCAGCGCACGCACGAGAACCGCACCAGCGGGCAGGGCGGCCTGTTCGGTGAGGCCGAGCCGGTGGGATCGGCGATTCAGCTGCCCAAAAGCGCGCACTGGACGCTGGGCCAGCGGATCGAGGCGGAGAAGGAGGCGTTCGGCTTCTTCTTCTCCGCGCATCCGCTCGACCGCTACCAGCATCTCGCCAAACTGCACTCGGCGCGGAGCATCGCCAGCCTCAACGAGATCGAGATTGCCGAGGGCGGGCGCGCCGGTGCGACGATTGCCGCGCTGATCGAGGATGCGCGTTGGCGCACCTCTGCGCGCGGCAAGCGGTACATGATGGCTACGCTGTCCGACGCGAGCGGGACGGTGCCGTGCACCTGCTTCGAGGAGTTCACCGCCAAAGAGATGGAGGAGGCGGCGCGCGTTGGCGGGTGCGGCATCCTGACCGTCGAGCTCGACCGGCGACCGGGCGAGGACAGTGCGCGCGTGACGGTGCGCAAGGTGCAGCCGTTCGAGGGGATGGCGAAGGACGTGCGCCTGACACTGCGCATGGCGGTGCGTGAAGCCGGGGCGCTGGCGGCGGTCGCCAAGCTGCTGGAGGATGCGCGCGGCGGGCGGTGCGAGGTGGTGATCGACGCGCCGCTGCCCGATGGCGGGGAGGCGGAATTGGTTCTGGGACGCAACTTCCGGCTCGACGGCGAACTGGCGACGCGGATCGAGGGATTGCCGGGGATCGAGCGCGCCGAACTCAAGCCGACCGAGCAGCCGAGGCTGGCGCTGGCGAGCTGATACCGACCCCTTGCATCCCTGCGCTCGAACGGACAGGATGGCCTTACGAATACGGAAAGCCGTATAGATAAGGAGAGAGCGATGCTGGGCGCGATGCAGGATTTCGAGCTTCGGGTACCTCGGGTGATCGAGCATGCCGAGCGCGAATACGGATCGCGCGAGATCATCAGCCGCTGGGCCGATGGCAGTGAGACGGTGACGAACTGGGCGGGCATCGCGCGGGATAGCCGCAAGCTGGCGCAGGCGCTGGAACGGCGCGGAATCCGCAAGGGCGATCGCGTGGCGACGCTCGCGATGAACCACAGCCGTCACCTCGTTGCATGGCACGGCACGATCGGCATGGGCGGGATTGTCCACACGGTCAACCCGCGCCTGTTCGAAGATCAGCTCGCCTATATCGGCAACCATGCCGAGGATCGGGTTCTGATCTATGACCGGATGTTCCAGCCGATCGTCGACAAGCTGAAGCCGCAATGGAAGACGATCAAGCATTATATCGTGTTCGATGGTGACGGCCCGGACAGCTTCGAGGCCGTAATCGGCGCCGAGGACGGCAATTACAGCTGGGTCGAGGGCGACGAGCGCGAGCCGTGCATGCTCTGCTACACCAGCGGCACGACGGGCAATCCGAAGGGGGTGCTGTACACGCATCGCTCGTCGATGATCCATGCGATGGCGGAGCTGCAGCCGGCGGTGTTCGACCTGTCGACCCAGGCGGTGGTGTTGCCGGTGGTGCCGATGTTCCATGCGGTCGGCTGGGGCCTGCCCTTTGCCGCGCCGATGGCGGGGGTGAAGCTGGTCATGTCGGCGGTGAATGACGGCAAGACCTTGTGCGACCTGATGAATCGCGAGCGGGTGACGCACACCGCAGGCGTGCCGACGGTGTGGTTCGCGATGTTCCAGCACATCGACGCGACCGGCGAAGCGCCGCGGCATCTGAAGGTCGTGACGATCGGCGGTTCGGCCGCGCCGCGCGCGATGATCGAGCGGATCATGAAGATGGGCGCTCGGGTCAACCATGCCTGGGGCATGACCGAGACCTCACCGATCGGGACGATGGGCGCGCCGACGCACGACTGGGACGATCTGAGTTTCGAGCAGAAGGTCGAAAAGACGGTGTTTCAGGGGCGCGCGCCGTTCGGCGTCGAGCTGCGCACGGTGGATGAGGACGGGACGCTGCTGCCGCGCGATGGCGTCAGTTCGGGGCGGCTGCAGATCAAGGGGCCGTGGATCATCAAGCAGTATTTCCAGGACGCGAACGGCCCGTGCCTTACCGAGGATGGCTGGTTCGACACCGGCGACGTCGCGGTGCTGCATCCTGACGGCATCATGCAGATCACCGACCGGGCCAAGGATGTCATCAAATCGGGCGGCGAATGGATCAGCTCGGTCGAGCTGGAAAATGCCGCGGTCGGCTGTCCCGGCGTGGCGGAGGCTGCGGCGATCGGCATCCATCACCCCAAATGGGACGAGCGCCCGCTGTTGCTGGTGGTGCGCAAACCGGGGAGCGAGGTGACGGCGGAGCAGGTGCAGCAGCATTTGGCCACGCAGGTGGCGAAATGGTGGCTGCCCGATGAAATCCAGTTCGTCGCCGAACTGCCGCACACCGCGACGGGCAAGCTGCTCAAGACGGCGCTGCGCGAGCAGTATCGCGACTTCCGCTTTGCGGCGGCGGGGTGACCCGCCGCCGGTAACGGTCAGGCCCGGCGTTTGCGAAACGGGCGGGGCGGGGAGCCGAGCGTGGCGGCCGCGACCAGCGCGACGAGCAGGCCGATCGGGAGAATTTCGGTCAGGGTGATCAGCACGCGAAACATCGGGTTGGCGTAGAGTCCCTGCATCTGCGTCATCTGCGCCTGCAGAGCAGCCAACTCGCTGGCCGTTGCTCCGTCGGCGCGGCGTTCTTCGAGCATCCGCGCGCTCATATCCGCGATGAAGTCGCCGCCATTGATCGCCAGCACCGCCTCCCACGCGACGACGTAGAACAGGCTGGCAATCAGCGCGATTGCCGCGCCCATGCCGAGCGCGGGGAGGAAACGGATCACCCCGCCGCAGCGATCGTCGCGATACCGCTTCACCGCGACGAAAATGGCGGTGAAGGCGATCAGCATGATCAGATAGCCGATTGCCATGCCGACAGCGCCGCTGGGCGGATTGTCGGCCATCAGCGTGCCCATCAGGAAGAGCGGAATGGCGACGACAAAACCGGCGATCACGCCATAGGTCAGAATGATACGCTGCATGGTGGTTCCTCCTCTTGCTTCAGGCGGCCGCCAGTTGCGATCCGCAACGTACCTGGAGCAATCGCCCAAAGGGGTGATTTGGCCTCGCTCACCCCAATTTCGTTCAGGATAGCAGCCCGATCTCCCGCGCCCGCGCGATCGCGTCGGTGCGGCGTCGCGCGCCGAGCTTTTCGAACAGGCGCGCGACATGCGTCTTCACCGTGTTCGGCGACACGTCGAGCCGACGGGCAATCTCTTTGTTCGAGTAACCCGCCGCGAGTTCGAGGAGCACCGCCATCTCGCGCTCGCTCACCCCGAGCGACTTGCGAGCGTCCGGGTTGCCGGGCTCGCGCACGGGGGCCGGGTGCCCGTTCACACGCGCGCCGACATAAAGGCCGAGTGCGAGAAAGCCGATCGCGACGAGCAGCAGATAAAATTCGAACGACAGGGTTCGAGCCAGCCAGCGATAATCGAGCCACTGCAACAGCGCTGCCGACAGGGCGAGCAGCACGCCGTACAGCGCCGCGTGTCGCCACCAGAGCAGATCGGGCCAGCGTGCCTTCGCCATGCCCCCAGCATCGCCTTGTCCGTGGAGCAAGGCAAGCCGGTGCGTATTCGGCCCAAGCCCGCTCCCGGCGACAACATCTTGCCGCGCCGTGTTAATCATGTAATACACGCCGGATGCGAAACATTCGGTCATTCATCCCGCTGCTGGTGTTGGTCTGCGCAACGCTGGCCCCGTGGCATCAAGCTGCAGCGAACGCGCCGAAAGGGCCGACCGACGTTGTGCTGAGCCGCGCTAGCGACGGCGCGTGGCTGCTCGAATACCGATTCGCGCGCGCCGCACCGGCATGGTTCTTCGTTCGCTCGTCCAACGCCCTCGATGGCAAACCGTGGCGTGCACGGAGCTTGCAGGTCGAGACGCCGGGCGTTCGCCTTGAGCGCATCGGGCATTATGACGTGCTGGTGGGGGATGGGCGCCCACTGAGCTCGGTTCGCATTCGGGTCACGCCTTATGCGGATCCGATCATCGCCGATTATCAGCCGGTGCTCGCCTTCTCCGACGGCGGGGTCGGCATTTACAGCGATCATCACCTGCTTGCGCCGCTGGCATCGAGCGCAGCGGCGAAGGAGTTGCCACTCGACCTCAACGGATTTCCGTTCGAACAGGTGGCGACGCGGCTGACGGTCCGCGACCCGGGCAAGGCGCTGTTATTCGAGGGCAAGCTGTACCGCGACGCGGTCAAGCTGAAGCTCGAAAAGCAGCAAAGCTACATCTATTCCGGACCCGCACGCGCCGCCGCGACGCCCGCTTTTGTCGGTATCATCGACCCGGGCCTGCCCCAGTGGACGCGCGACGAATTGGACCGGTTCACACCGCGCCTGTTCGATTTCTACACGCAACGCCTGGGAAAACCGGCAGGTGCACGGCCGACATTGCTCGCCGCATGGGGCGGCACCGCGTTCAAGGGGGTGTCGCAGGGCGGCAGCGTGCTTGACGGCATGGTGGTGATGAACCTGAAGGGCGCAGGGATGGTCGACCCCAAGCCTGCCCTGATCGCGCAGACGCGATGGTTCATCGGACATGAGGGCGCTCATTTCTGGATGGGCCAGACCGTGCGTGCCAAACGCCGCAGCGAATCCTGGATGACCGAGGGCGCCGCCGACCTGATGGCAGTGCGCGCTCTGGCGCATTACGACCCGGCCTATGATGTGCGCGCACGGCTGCAGCGTTCGATCGACGCGTGCATCGCCGTCAATGGCAGCAAGCCGCTGTCGGGCGCGCTGGAGCGCGGCGAACATCGCGCGAATTACGATTGCGGCGCGGTGCTGATGATGGCGGCCGAAGGGGCTGCGCGAAAACGCGATGCCAAGAGCGACCTGTTCTCGTGGTTGCAAACCCTGATCGAACCGAACCGGAAAACGGGACTGGTGACTGCCGACGACTGGATCGGCGCATTCACAGCGGTAGACGGGGTGGGTGCGGCAGAGGTGCGGATGTTCCTCGACCGCGGCATGCCCGATCCGGCAGCGTTCATCGCCCAATTGCTGGAAACCAACGGGGTCGCGATCCGCCGGGACAGCGCACGCGTCATCCTGGCCTAGAACAACTCCCCCTGATCCTCCGCGGGTGGGCGGAACAGGTCGCGACGGAGCGGGGGGAAGGGCTGGTCGAGCCCGAACCGTTTCGCTGCAATCCGGAAGCGGGTGCGCAGCAGCTCCGCCCAGGGGCCTTGGCCGCGCATGCGGGTGTGGAAATTGGGATCGTTATCGCGGCCGCCGCGCAGGGACTGGATCGTCGCCATGACCTTGGCCGCTCGGTCTGGGAAATGTTCTTCCAGCCACGCGCGGAACAGCGGCGCGACTTCGTGCGGCAGGCGGACGGGGAGGAAGAAGCAGCCCAGCGCTCCGGCTTCCGCTGCGCGCTCCATGATGTGTTCGATCTCGTGGTCGGTGATTGCAGGGATGACCGGGGAGAGTGAAACAAAGGTCGGGATGCCGGCGGCGCGCAGCTTCGCCACGGCGGACAGGCGGCGTTCGGGGTGCGGGGCGCGGGGTTCGACGGTCATCGCGATTTTTGGGTCGAGTGAGGTGATCGACAGCATCACCGCCGCCAGCCCCTTTGCCGCCATCGGGCCGAGCAAGTCGATGTCGCGCGTAACCCGGTCGGACTTGGTGGTGATGGTGATCGGATGGTTGCACTCGGCCAGCACGGCAATGCAGTCGCGCGTGATCCGCCAGGTCGCCTCGATCGGCTGATAGGGATCAGTATTGGTGCCGAATGCGATCGGCTCACACACATAGCCGCGTTTCACCAGCGCGGCGCGGAGCAGGGCCGGGGCGTCGGGCTTGGCGAACAGCTTCGTTTCGAAGTCGAGCCCCGGGGACAGGTCATGCCAGGCATGGGTCGGCCGCGCGAAACAATAGATGCAGCCATGCTCGCAGCCGCGATAGGGGTTCACAGATCGGTCGAACGGGATGTCGGGAGACTGGTTGCGCGACAGGATCGTGCGCGGATGCTCGACGGTGACGGTGGTGCGCAGCGGGGGAGCAGCGCCGTCGATATCTTCCCGTGCGTCCAGCCAGTCCCCGTCGGCCTCACGCATCGGCAAGGCGAAGCGACTGCTTTCGCGGTTTTGCGTCGCGCCGCGGACCGGGCGGGGATTGGCCATGGCGTATCATAACGCGCCTGCCGGAACAAAGAAAGAACAAATGGCTGCGTGATGTCGTGCTCCGTCGCTCAGCGTTCGCGCAGGCGCGGCATCAGCTCGACGAAATTGCAGGGGCGGTGACGGATGTCGAGCTGGGTGGCCAGGATGCCGTCCCAGCCGTCCTTGACCGCGCCGGTCGATCCGGGAAGCGCGAAGATATAGGTGCCGCGCGCGACGCAGGCGGTGGCGCGCGACTGGATGGTGGACGTGCCGATCTTGGCATAGCTGAGCCAGCGGAACAGTTCGCCAAAGCCGGGGATCATCTTGTCGGCGACGCGCTCCAGCGCCTCGGGCGTGACGTCGCGACCGGTAACGCCGGTGCCGCCGGTGGTGATGATGCAATCAAGCGTCTCGTCGTCGATCCAACTGTGCAGCCGGGCTACGATCAAGTCGGTGTCGTCGCGGATGATCGCGCGGTCGGCGAGTTCATGGCCCGCGCCGGTCAGGCGATCGACCAGCGTGTCGCCGGAGCGGTCGTCCGCCAGCGTCCGG
Organism: Sphingomonas sp.; assembly: GCF_965227385.1. Taxonomy (GTDB): domain Bacteria; phylum Pseudomonadota; class Alphaproteobacteria; order Sphingomonadales; family Sphingomonadaceae; genus Sphingomonas. The sequence goes on along the minus strand of NZ_OZ245750.1, from coordinate 2,985,106 downwards.
GTATCCGAAACGGTGAGGATTGCGATCCGGACCGGCCGGAACGCGATGCTGTCGTCAATTGGCACCGGTCACGCGGTCGTCCTGGGGCACCGAAGCAGTCATTCGCACCGCCGTTGCGCCGTTGCTGCCCGGCACCTTGGGCCACAGCCCTTGGCTCATCGCCGCACGGCTGCTGCTGTCGCGACCGGCCTGCTTTTCATACATCCAATAGTTGCGCAGAACGGTCATGACGTAGCCACGCGTCTCCCAGTACGGAATGCTCTCGATGTAGAGCAGCGGGTCGCCCTTGTCGCGGATCTGCGCATTCCAGTTCGCCACTGGGGTCGGCCCGGCATTATAGGCGGCGATCACCTTGGGCAGCAGGCCGCCGGTAAAGGGCTGATCGCGCAGTTGTTCGATATAGGACTGGCCGACCTCCATATTGGTCGACGGGCGGGAAAGATCGGCACGACCGATGGTGACGCCGCGCTTGCGGCCGATATCGGTCGCCGCGGCGGGCATGATCTGCATCAGGCCGTAGGCACCGGCCGGGCTTTGCACCTTGGCGTCGAAGCGCGATTCCTGAAGCGTGTGGGCGAAGACCAGCGCCTTGTCGACGCGCCAGCCGCCGTCCGGAGTCCAGTCGGGGGCGGGGTAACGTGCTTCCTCGACCGGCCGTGCGCCGACAGGGCAGTTATGCGTCAGCCACAGCTGGGTCGCCGGCAGGCCAAGGCGACCGGCGAGGCGGGTCAGCGACGCATGTTCGCGTGCATCGCCGATCTTCGACTGGTGCTTGATGACCTCGCTCGCCAGCGAGTCCTCGCCGATCTCGGCCAGCGCGGCGGCGACGCGGACATTGGGGCGACGGTCGAGCGCCTTCCAGTCGGCGGCGACGAACTTTTCGGCGCGCACCGGCGCTTCCTTCATGCCCAGCGCCTGACGGGCGAGCATGCCGTAGAAAGTCTCATCATGTTGCGCCGCGCTCTTCAGGCGGGTGCTGACCAGATCCGGGCGGCCGCATGCCATGTCGGCGCGTGAGGCCCAATAGAGGCCGGCGGTGCGCTTTTCGGTGTCGGCGGCGCGCTGCGCGACGGCGGTGAATGCCGCCTGCGCACCGGCACAGTCATTCTGGCGCCATGCGGCGAGGCCCTGGACCCAATCGGCCAGCGGCGCGAACTCGCCGCTCCCGGTCTGGGCTAGCGCAGCGACGCGGCGGGCATCGGCGTCGCGTCCAGTGGTGTAATACATCCACGCGATCCGCTGCCGCCATTCGGTGAGCGTTTCGGGATCGAGATCGACGGCGCGGGTGTCGAGCAGCGCTTCTGCCCCCAATGCGTCGTCCAGCTTGATCAGCGGCGCCATCGCGGTGGCCACCTGCGCGGCGGCGGCGTCCGACTTGGCCGAGCGGTAGCGTTTGCGGATCGGCGCACCCGCATGCCAGATCATCCGCTGTGCCGCCGGCAGACTGGGCAGCTCGGTCGCCCCGCGCAGCTTGGCGAGGCGGGCGATCTGTTCGGCCTGGGGCAGTTCGGGCGCTTCGCCGAGCAATGCCATCAGTTGCGGCAACTCGACCTTTGGCGACCCCTTGGCCAGATAGAGTTCGGCGCGCGCCGTGGCGTGGAGCAGGCCGGGGCGCATCGCGTCCAGCTTGATTTGCGCGTCGGCCCAGCGTGCTTCGCGGATCGCGGCGTATACGGCGCGATAGGCATCGCGTTCTTCGCGGGCGAGCTGGGCGGGAACGCCATCGCTCGCCTCGCGCCGCTCGATCGGTGATGTACGGTCGTCCGACGCATGCGCCGTCAACGGCGCGATCAATGCACAGGCGGCTAGCAGGATACGCGCACTCACAGGCTTTGCCCCTCGATCAGCAATTGCAGGTCCTTCCAGGCGTCGGCCTTTGCCGCAGGCCTGCGCAACAGAAAGCGCGGGTGGCGGATCGCGACGACTTCCGATTTTCCGCCAGAATAGTTAAATGCCGTTAAACCCTCAGCCTCCGCAGCGGCATCAGTCCCGAGAAGCGCACGGCTCGTCGCCTGGCCCAGCAACAGCAGTCGTGGCGGAGCAACCAGTGAGACGTGATGCCGCAGGACTTCAGCCAGTTTGTCCTCAAGATCGCGCGGCACCTGACCCGTGATCGGGCGCGCGGCGCAGAGTGGAACCAGATAGATCGACTCGCGCGACTGGCCGATCGCGATCAGGATGCGGTCGAACAACCGCCCCGCCGCGCCATCGAGTAAGGCGGGGGCGCCGCCGTCAAATTCCGGCAGGTCGGTGATGACCATCAGCGGGGCATCGGCATCGCCCTCCGCCGCGACGATCGGTTCACCCATCGTCGCCTCGGGAGCCCCTGCGCCATAGCGCCAGTCGAGAAATGCCTCGATCGTCGCGGGCAACGGGGCTTCGGGTTCGGGGCCGGCGGGTGCGACGCGGACCGGGGCGTCGGGCTGTGCCGTAGGGGCAGGGCGCGCGGTCCAGTCGCGCGGATCATCCTCGACCAGCACGTCAACGCCCGCATCGCGCCACCAGTTCAGTGCGCTTGCGGCTTCGGCGCGCCAGTCGGTTGCCCCCTCGATACCCATCGGTTCACAGAGTCATGCCTTGACGCCAGCGTCAATCTGCCTTCATCGGGGGAGGGACGGAATGCGCCGGACACACGACGAGATGTTACGCCGGTGTTCCGAGAGGAGACAGGAAGTGAGCGAACGCGAGTCGATGCCGTATGATGTGGTGATCGTGGGCGCGGGGCCGGCGGGCCTTGCTGCGGCGATCCGGCTGAAACAGCTGGCCCAGGCGGCGGGCAGCGAGATTGCGGTCTGCGTCCTCGAAAAAGGGTCCGAGGTCGGCGCCCATATCCTTTCGGGCGCGGTGATCGATCCCAAGGCGCTGGACGAACTGCTGCCCGAATGGCGCGACTCCGGCTGTCCGCTGGCGCAGGTACCGGTGACCGACAATCAGCATTGGCTGCTATCGAAAAAGGGCAGATGGGCCATTCCGCACTTCATCACGCCCAAGTTCATGCACAATGATGGCACCTATACCGGAAGCCTGGGCAGCCTGTGCCGCTGGCTTGCCGAACAGGCCGAGGGGCTGGGGGTCGAAATCTTTCCGGGCTTTGCCGCGGCCGAGATTCTCTACAATGACGACGGGTCTGTGAAGGGCGTCGCGACCGGCGACATGGGTGTGGCCCGCGACGGCACGCGCAAGCCCGATTATCAGCCCGGCCTCGAGCTGCACGCGCGTTACACCTTCTTCGGCGAAGGCGTGCGCGGACATCTGTCGAAGCAGATCCAGCGCCAGTTCAATCTGTGCGAGGACGTCGAGCCGCAAATCTATGGCCTTGGTGTCAAGGAATTGTGGGACATCGACCCCGCGCTGCACGAGCCGGGCCGGGTGATCCACACGCAGGGCTGGCCGCTCAACGAGACCGCAGGGTCGAACGGTGGCGGGTTCCTCTACCATCAGGCGAACGGACAGGTGGCGCTGGGCTTCGTCACCTGGCTCAACTATTCCAACCCCTATCTGTCACCGTTCCAGGAGATGCAGCGCTGGAAGACGCATCCTGCGATCGCGGAGATCCTGAAGGGCGGCAAGCGCGTCAGCTATGGCGCGCGGGCGATCAGCGACGGCGGGTTGCAGTCGATCCCGAAGCTGGTGTTCCCCGGCGGCGCCCTGATCGGGGACAGCGCAGGCTTCCTCAACGTGCCGCGGATCAAGGGTACGCATGGCGCTATGAAGAGCGGCATGATGGCGGCCGAGGCAGCGTTCTCAGCGGTCGCCGCCGGCCGCTCGGGCGACGAACTGACCGCATATCCCGAGGCGTTTGCGGCGAGCTGGCTCTACAAGGAGCTGAGCGTCGTTCGCAACGTGGTGCCGCTGGTCAAGAAATTCGGCGACCTGGTCGGCTCCGGCCTCGCCAATGTCACCATGTTCCTCGAGAGCTGGGGCATCAAGATGCCCTTCACGCTGGGGCATAAGCCGGATCACGAGAGCCTGTGGCGCAAGGATCTGGTGCAGCCGATCGACTACCCCAAGCCCGATGGCGTGCTGACCTTCGACCGCCTCTCGTCGGTGTTCCTGTCGAACACCAATCATGAGGAGGATCAGCCGGTCCATCTCACGCTCAAGGATCCCAACATTCCGGTCGACTACGACCTGCCAATGTATGACGAGCCTGCTCAGCGTTATTGTCCGGCTGGCGTTTACGAGATTGTCGGCGCGGAAACCGGCGAACCGAAGTTCGTGATCAACGCGCAGAATTGCGTCCACTGTAAGACCTGTGACATCAAGGACCCGACGCAGAACATCAACTGGGTCGTCCCCGAGGGCGGCGGAGGTCCGAATTATCCCAACATGTAAGCATCTCGTCTGGTCGGCGGCAGCGCTGACGCTTCTGTTGCCGGCGGCGGCACAGGCCGATCTCGGCGCCTATGTGAAAGCGCGTGCGGCGGCGGCGGACGGTGCGGTCGATGCCGCCGCAGCGGGCTATGCTGCGGCGTTGACCGCCGCCCCCGGGGACGAGGTCGTCGCGATCCGCGCCTATCGCAACGCGCTGGCGGCGGGCGACCTCGCACTGGCGCGACGGGCAGCTGCGGTGCTGGTCCGGTCGAACGTCGCGCCGCCGGATACCGCAATCCTCGCCTTTGCCGATGCGGTGCGGTCCAAGAACAAGCTTGCCGCCGACGATGCGGTGGGCCGGATCGGGGCCGGGCCGCTCGATTTCCTGACGCCGGTGCTGCGCGCATGGCTCGCGTTCGATCGAGGTGGCGATCCGTTCGCGATTCTCGATGCCGCGTCCGAGAGCGGGCTCAGCCGACGCTATATCGCCGAGCACCGCGCGCTGCTGTTGCTTGCATCGGACCGGCGGGACGAAGGGGTGGCCGCGCTGCGGGCCGCCTTGGGGGCTGACCCGGGCAGTATCGACCTGCGCTGGAACGCGGCAAACCTGATGGCCGGAATCGGCGACCGGCGTGCGGCGCATGAACTGCTGGCCGGGGACGATCCCACGATGGTGGCGCTGCGCGCGGCACTGGTGTCGTCGCGTCCCGGTGCCGCGTTCGGGACCAGCCGCCTGCTGACGCGTCTTGCCGCCGATCTGCAGGGGCAGGAGACGCAGGTGCTTGCGATCCTGTTGACGCGATCCGCGCTGTCGCTCGATCCCGGAGACGATCGCGCCCGGCTGCTGCTCGCTGCGGCACTGGGCGAGGAGGGCGCGTTCGACCGGGCGCAGCTGGTGCTCGGGACGATACGGCCTGCCAGTCCGTTTTACAGTGCAGCCGTGGCCGAACGGATCGAACTTCGCCGCAAACAGGGCGATCCCGCTCAGGCGCTGGCGCTGGCGCAATCGCTTGCGACGGCGAAGGGAGCGGACGTGCGCGATATCCGGCGCTATGCCGACCTTCTGTCCGATCAGGGGCGCGATGCCGATGCTGCACCGCTCTATGCCGAGGCGTTGGCGCAGGCGGGCGCGGACGCGAACTGGGTTCATCATTTGCAGCTAGGCGGCGCGCTGGAGCGGTCGGGGGACTGGGCTGGAGCGCTGCCGCATCTGCGCAAGGCAGTGGAGCTGGCACCCGACGAACCCGTCGCGCTGAACTATCTGGGCTATGCCCAAGTCGAGCGCGGAGAAAATCTGACCGCGGCGGTCACGCTGCTCGAACGCGCCAACCGGCTACGTCCCGATGATCCGGCAATAACGGACTCGCTCGGCTGGGGCTATTATCGCAGTGGCGATCTGGCCCGTGCGCTCCCGCTGCTCGAACAGGCAGCGCAGGGTCGGCCGGGCAGCGTCACAATCAACGAACATCTGGGCGATGCCTATTGGCGCGCGGGGCGGCGGTTCGAAGCGCGTTATGCCTGGCGCGCCGCATTGATCAACGCGGACGATGCGCAAAAGGCGCGGCTGGCGGGAAAGCTGGTTGACGGCGTGACGCTAAGGATGGCGGCAAACTGATCCTGATCGAGCCCGCCCCGGCCAAGCTCAACCTGGCGCTGCACGTGCGGCGGCGGCGCGATGACGGCTATCACGAGCTGGAGACGCTGTTCGCGTTCGTGCGCGACGGCGATGTCGTGCGGCTTGATGCCGACGGCGAGGGTTTTGCCGTCGAGGGGCCGTTCGGCGGCGTGCTGGCCGGCGAAGGCGATAACCTCGTGACCCGCGCGCGCGACGCGTTCGGCGCTGCGTTCGGGGTGGCCACGCCGGGGCGGGTCACGCTCGACAAGCGGCTGCCGGTGGCGTCGGGCCTGGGCGGCGGTTCAGCTGACGCGGCGGCGACCCTGCGGCTGCTGGCGCGGCGCGAAGGCGTGTCGCTGGACGACCCGCGCCTGTTCGCTGTCGCCGACGGGCTCGGGTCGGACGTCCCGGCATGCCTGTATGGGCGGACGGCAATCGGGACTGGTCGCGGCGAACAGCTTGCGTGGATCGACGGGGCACCAGATGTGCCGGTGCTGCTGGTCAATCCGGGTGTGGCCGTGGCGACGGCGCCGGTGTTCGCGGCGTGGGATCGCGTGGATCGCGGGCCTATACCGGCAGAGGGCGATTTGATCACGCGGGCCAGGGCGGGGCGCAACGATCTCTACCCGCCCGCACTGACCGTCGCGCCACAGATTGGCGATGCCATCGCGTGGCTGGAACGCCAGCCGGGCGCCGACCTGTGCCGGATGTCGGGATCGGGAGCGACGTGTTTCGCGACCTTTGCGGATGGCGCGAGTTGCGCGGCTGCGGCCGAGCGCCTGCGCCACGATCAGCGGGACTGGTGGTGTCTCGAAACGGTGCTGTCGTGACAGGTTGTTGGCCCATATCGGGACGCGGTGGTGCCGCGCGCGGGCTGACTGGGAGAGCGCTGGCAGTTGGCCCCGTTCTTGCTGAGGTTTCGCGGCGGGTCATGCGCCGGGAGCGAGACGCCCGTGGGTGGCCCCCGCTTTCGGGCGGGCGCCATCCTCGCCCTCTGGGGCGCCGATGATCCGGATTCAGTTCGATCAAGCCACCGCGGTGCTGACGCTCGACCGGGGCCGCGCGCGCAATGCGCTGCCGATCGCCGCGTGGGATGCAATCGCGGATGCAGCGGCGTCCATTGCCGCGAGCGACGCGCATGTGCTGATCGTTGAATCCGCGATGCCGGGCGTCTTCTCGGCCGGCGCTGACCTTTCCGAATTTGCTGCCCTGATAGCCGACCCGGCGCTGCGCACCCGGTTCCGGTTGGCCATGGAGCGCGCTCTGGAGGCTTTGGCAGCGTTGCCGATTCCTGTCATCGCAGCGGTCGATGGTGGCTGCTTCGGCGCTGCGGTCGCGCTGACGCTGGCGTGTGACATCGTCGTCGCGGGCGATGCGGCGCTGTTCGCGACCACGCCGGCAAAGCTCGGCATCGGCTACCCCGCCAGCGATGTTGCGCGGTTGCGCGCGCGGCTCGGAGCAGGGCAGGCGGCGCGGATGCTGTTCACCGGTGATCGGTTCAACGCAGACGAGGGCGTCCGGATCGGCCTGGTCCAGTGCCGCGCAAGCGACGCTGCGGAGCAGGCACGGGCGATGGCGGCGACGATCTGCGCCAACGATCCCGACGCCGTGCGGCTGCTGAAGTCGATCCTGCGCGACCCTGACGCCTCTGGACATGACCAGGCGTTCGAAAATGCGTTCGGCTCGCGCGGCTTTGCGCAGCGGCTCGATGCATTTCTGGGAGGAAAGAGGTGAGCGTGGTGGAGCGGGTCGCAGGAACCGGTGACGTGCTGATCCTGTGCGATCACGCCAGCAACCATGTGCCCGGCGATATCGATCTCGGCATCGACCCCGCGTTGCTCGACAAGCATATCGCGATCGACATCGGCGCGGCGGCGGTGAGCCGGGATCTGGCCGAGCGATTGGGCGGACCCGCATTGCTCGCCACCGTGTCGCGCTTGGTAATTGACCTGAACCGCGAGGTCGATGCCCCGGGCCTCATCCCGCATGTCAGTGACGGTCATGTCATTCCCGGCAATGCCGACGCCGATCGCGCGCAACGGATCGCGCGTTTCCACGCGCCCTATCATCGCGCGATCGCGGCGCAGGTCCGCGCGCAGCACCCCGCGCTGCTCGTCTCGGTCCACAGCTTCACCTCTGCACTTGAGAGCGGGACCGTCGCACCGCGGCCCTGGGAGGCGGGTGTGCTCTACAATCGCGACGCGCGGGCCGCGCGCCCGGCAGTCGACTGGCTGGCGGCCCAGGGCATCGTGACGGGGGACAATGAGCCCTATTCGGGGCGTATCCTCAACGCGACGATGAACCGGCATGCGGAGGCAACCGGAACCCCCTATCTGGGCATCGAAATTCGGAACGACTTGATCTCCGACCCGGACGGAGTAGCGCGTTGGTGCGAAATTCTCGCGAAACTGGTAACATTCGTGCGCGATCATCTTGCGCAGGGGCGGGCTGCGGCGACATAGGCGCGGCATGACCAACCGTTTCGACAAATCCCGCCTGCCTTCGCGCCACGTCTCCGTCGGGCCGGAGCGCGCCCCGCACCGCAGCTATTACTACGCGATGGGGCTGAGCGAGGAAGAGATTGCACGCCCGTTCGTCGCGCTCGCCAGCGCGGGCAATGACAGTGCGCCGTGCAACACTACGCTGGATGCCCAAGCCGATGCCGCGCGCAAGGGCGTTGAGAGCAATGGCGGGATGCCGCGCCGCTTCAACACGATCACCGTGACCGACGGTATCGCCATGGGCCATCAGGGGATGAAATCCTCGCTCGTCAGTCGCGAAGTCATTGCCGACTCGGTCGAACTCAGCGTTCGCGGCCATTGCTATGACGCGCTGGTCGGCTTTGCCGGGTGCGACAAGTCGCTGCCGGGGATGATGATGGCGATGCTGCGCCTCAATATCCCGTCGATCTTCGTCTATGGCGGGTCGATCCTGCCGGGCCGCTATCAGGACCGCGACGTCACCGTGGTCGATGTGTTCGAGGTCGTCGGCAAGTTCGCTGCGGGCACATGCCCGATCAGCGAAGTCCACGCGCTCGAGAAGGTCGCCTGTCCCGGGCACGGCGCGTGCGGCGGGCAGTACACCGCCAACACCATGGCATGCGTCGGCGAGGCGATCGGTCTGTCGCTGCCCAACAGCAACATGGTGCCCGCCCCCTATACGAGCCGTGAGCAGATCGCAGTCGCGGCGGGCTATCAGGTGATGGAGTTGCTCGAGCGCAACATCCGCCCGCGCGACATCTGCACGCGCGAGGCGTTCGTGAATGCGGCGCGGATCGTGGCCGCGACTGGCGGATCGACCAACGCCGCGCTGCATCTGCCCGCCATGGCGAGCGAGGCGGGGATCGAGTTCGACCTGTTCGACGTCGCCGAGGTATTCAAATCAACGCCCTATGCCGCCGACTTGAAGCCGGGTGGCAAGTATGTCGCCAAGGACATGTATGAGGCTGGCGGCGTCTACATGCTGATGAAGTCGATGCTCGCGAATGGTTTGCTGCATGGCGAATGCATGACCGTGACGGGCAAGACGCTGGGCGAGAATGTCGATCAGGTCACGTGGAATCCGGACCAGAAGGTCATCTACGACGTCAAGACGCCGATCACCCCGACCGGCGGTGTTGTCGGCCTGCGCGGTAGCCTCGCGCCCAATGGTGCGATCGTGAAGGTCGCCGGCATGGCGCGGCTGCAGTTCGAGGGGCCGGCGCGCTGCTTCGATTGCGAGGAGGATGCCTTTGCTGCGGTCGAGGCGCGTTCGATCGCCGAGGGTGAAGTCGTCGTGATCCGCTACGAAGGGCCGAAGGGCGGGCCGGGGATGCGGGAAATGCTGTCGACCACCGCTGCGCTCTATGGCCTTGGCATGGGTGAGAAGGTGGCGCTGATCACCGACGGGCGCTTCTCCGGCGCGACGCGCGGCTTCTGCATCGGCCATGTCGGACCGGAAGCGGCTGAGGGCGGGCCCATTGCACTGGTCGAGGACGGCGACACGATCCGCATCGATGCGGAGTCGGGAGCGATCGACCTGCTCGTCGCCGAAGACGTGCTGGCCGAGCGTCGCACCCGCTGGCAACCGCGTACCAATGATTATCAGTCGGGTGCGCTGTGGCGCTATGCGCAGAATGTCGGACCCGCCTATAAGGGCGCGGTGACGCATCCGGGGGCGAAGTCCGAAACGCATGTCTTTGCGGATATCTGAAGTTCTGGCGGCCGCGGGGGCGCTGCTCCCGCTCGCGGCCTGCGATCCCGGCCCGGTCAAGACCAAGGCGGAGCATGCGCAGGACGCGCGCGCCCAAGCGGCGCGTGGCGCGGCAGAGGGGCGCATTCCCTGTGCACTGGGCGGGGGAGACGACTTCACTACCCGCTGCACGATCGACCGGGCGCAGACCCAGGACGGGCTGATGCTGACGGTCCGCCATCCCGATGGCGGCTTCCACCGGCTGCGCGTGACGCGCGACGGGCGGGGCGTGATCGCGGCCGACGGCGCGCAGGCGGCGACCGTGACGATCATCGACAAGGATGCGATCGAGGTGACGATCGACGACGCCCGATACCGCCTGCCCGCGACCATCAAGGGCTCGGCAAAACGGTGACCGGCGCGGGGCGATGGCTCTGGGGAGGATTTTGGCTGATCGTCGTGGTGGCTGCAGCGTGGTTTCTGAACGACTCCTTCGCCTTCATTGCCACGCGCGAAGTCCCGACGGGGGAGACCCTGTGGGGTCGCCGCATCTGGTACTTCGCGCATGTCGCGCTGGCGATTCCCGTGCTGCTGATCGCGCCGATGCAATTCGCAGCGTCGCTGCGCGGGCGCTGGCCGTCGCTGCACCGCGCGCTGGGGCGGGTCTATCTCGCGGCCTCGCTGCTCGCCGGATTGTTCGCGCTGCATCTGGGGCGCACGATCGCAGCGCAGGAGACCCAGGTGCCACTGACGCTGTTCGCGGCAGTGTGGATCGGCTTCGTCCTCGTCGCATGGCAGGCGGCACGGCGACGGCGATTCGACCTGCATCGTGCATTCTTCATCCGCGCCACGGCGATTGCGCTGTCGTTCGTGTGGGTGCGGATGATGGCGGCAGCGGATGGAGGATTGCTCGGCTTTATCGAGAATGCGGAGTTGCGTGCAGCGACCCGGGGCTGGTTGAGCTTCGTCCTGCCCCTCCTCGCCGTGGAGCTCTGGCTGTCATGGTGGCCCGCCGCGAAGCCGCTATTTGCACCGCGCCGCGTTTGAGCCTATCGCCGCCTGTGCCAGAGGGCCGGGCGGCCGCGTTGCACGCAAGTGTACCGAGGAAAGTCCGGGCTCCACGGAAACACGGTGCCGGGTAACGCCCGGCGGTCCCGGTTCGCCGGGGTCAGGGAAAGTGCCACAGAGAGCAGACCGCCCACCACCTTCGGGTAGGGGCAAGGGTGAAAGGGTGCGGCAAGAGCGCACCGCGCGACCGGCAACGGAAGCGGCACGGCAAACCCCACCGGGAGCAAGATCGAATAGGGGCCGCGCATCGGGAGTTCCGCCCGGCGGCCCGGGTTGATTGCTTGAGCCCCCATGCAAATGCGGGCCTAGAGGAATGGTCGCCTATCGCGCGCAACTCCCACACGGGAAAGGGCCGCGTGGACAGAACCCGGCTTACAGGCCCTCTGGCATCCAATTACGTCTGAATTGCGGGACTTGTCACCGCATCCCCAGCTGTTGGATACTGTCCGCGAAAGCGGGAACAGATGAGACGCAGCTTCGTCCTATGTGCGGGCGCATCGCTCGCCGCGATGACCCCCGGCCTTGCCACGGCGCGGGAGGGGGACATGCGCAAGGCGTGCGCGCAGGAAGCGCGTCTGCCCACCCCCGACGACAAGACCGGCGTCGACTTCGACGCGCTGGTCGCCGAGCGCGCCATCGAACTATGTCGGCGCGCGCTCGAAGCGCATCCGGGCGACGCTGCGGTGATGGCCAATCTCGGACGCGCTATCAGCAAGGCGGGCGACGCCAGGGCGGCGTTGAGCCTGATCGAGCGCGCCGCTGCCGGCGGCAGCCTGCAGGCCGTCAACACACTCGCATCGATGTATGAAACCGGCAGCGGGGTTCCGAAAGATCTGCAGCGTGCGTTCGCTCTGGCCAGATCGGGGGAAAAGGGGCGCAATGTCTGGCTGCTCGGGCGGTTGGCGGACTATTATCTGAATGGCACCGGCACGCCGATCAATGTTCCGGCCGCAATCGCTACCTATGCGCGCGCAGCGGAGCTTGGCCACGCCGGCGCGGCCAATGCGCTGGCGGATCATTATCGTTTCGGCACCAAGGGCGTGCCAAAGGATTTCGCGAGCGCCCGCACATGGTACCAGCGCGCGATGCAGCTGGGCGAGCCGGACGCCGCAGCGTCGCTGGGCTATATGGAGGAGACGGGGCAGGGCGGTCCCAAGGATCTGGTCGCGGCGCGACGGCTTTACCGGATCGCGGCCGATCAGGGATCGGGCTGGGGCGCCGAGAATTACGCCGTCATGCTCCAGAGCGGACAGGGCGGCCCGAAGGACGAGCGGGGCGCGGCGGAATTCATCCGTCTTGCGGTCGATCGCGGCGAGAGGGGCGCAATGCGGCGCCTCGGCGCCTTCTATGAAAGCGGGATCGGCCTGGTCAGCGATATCCAGATGGCGATCGCATGGTATCGCAAGGCGGCCGATGCAGGAGACACCGAGGCGATGGTTCGCCTTGGCTTCATGGCCCAGAACGGCAGGGGAATGCCGCGCGACCTGGAAGCCGGCCGCGCCTGGTATCGCAAGGCCGCCGAGCTCGGCAGCATGAGTGCGACGCGCAGCCTCGCTCTCGATCTTTCCGCAGGTGAATTCAGCGGGGTGCCAAGCGATAATCCGGCCGCGATCCGGCTCTATCACAAGTTGGCGGAAAGCGAGGACCCCACGGATATCGCCATTGCGGCGGACGTGTTTGCCGCCGGCAAACAGGTGCCGATGGATCTGAAGGCGGCGCGCAAATATTATGAAAAGGCGCTGGCTGCCGGTGAAGACGACGCCGCGTCCGATCTGGTCGAAGTGATCCTCCGCGACGCACCCGATGACGCCGACAGGGCTGCGGCGCTCCGCATCCTGACGGCCAGCGCAGACAAGGGGGCGGGGTGGGCACTCGCCGCACTCGCCCATCCCGGGCCGTTGATGGATGCGGGCGGGCTGAAGATCGACAGCGCGCCATGGCGTCAACGAATCGCCGCGCTGACCGACCCCAAGGTGCTGACGGACGTCGCAAAGGCATTGCAGGCGGGTAAGCTGGCCAGGCAACAATTCGCGCTCGCGGTCCAATATACCAAGGCCGCCAGCGACCCGTCGGTGGCGAAGGAATACCAGCTCAAGCTGATGATCGACCTGCAGCTGCAGGAGGCGGCGCAGCGCGAGCTGGTGCGCTATGCCGAAACCGCCGAGTTCAAGGCGTTACCCGAGGAGCGACGGACTGCGTTTCTCGCGCAGTTCGACTCGCCGCGGGTGTTCAACTTCAACGGTGACGCGTCGCATGTCGCGACCTTTGCCGCGCTGGCCGAACTGGGGATGAAGGAACCGGCAGCCAAATATGCCTGGCGGTTGCTCGACGACGGTAAAGGTGACACCGCAGCAGCGCTGAAATGGTTCACCATTGCCGCCGAACGTGGCTCGGCCGATGCGCAGCGGGCGCTAGGCTATCTCCACCTCAACGGGTTTGGGGTGGAGAAGAGCGCGGTGAGGGCGGTGCGCGCCTGGGAGGAGGCCTATCGCCGCGGCGACGGCTATGCGGCGCTGAGCCTGGCACTCTATTACAAGGGCGAGTTGGAGTTCACCGCGGCCGAGCGGGCTGGCGCACCGCAATATGACCGCGCGCAAGCGTTCGAATGGATGCAACGCGCGGCGTCGGCAAGCTTTGCCAATGCGGTCCTGCTCGCGCGCATGTATCTCGCGGGCGACGGGACCAAGGCGAACCCCAAGGAGGCGATTCGCCTGCTGCGCTGGGCAGTACATTGCGGGGATTACAGCGCACGTGTTGCGCTGGGTGAGGCGTATCTGCACGGGTCCGGCGTGCCCAAGGACCCCGCGATGGCGCTGCGCTGGTTCCGGCATGCGGCGGCCACGCCCTGGAGCGGTGGTGCGGCGGCGATGGTGCGGGCTTCCGCGCTGGGCTGGGGTATGCCGGCCGACGTCAAACAGACGCGTTACTGGCTGGCGGAAGCCGTGCGGCGGGGCAGTGACGACGCCAGGAAATGGCAGGACGCATGCGGGACGCAGGCAACGATCAAATGCCTGGTGCGGATCGAAGGATTCACCCCCATCCCGATCGGCCCGCAGACCGAGGGCCTTGCTGCCGAGCCGACATTCGAAGCGCGTGAGGCGGTGCTGCGCAAGGAACTGGATACTGCGGTCGACAACGGCTCCGAATATGCCGTGTTCGAAGGGTTCCGCGGCCTGGAGGAGCATTATCTTCTCTACGGCAAGATGGACCAGTATCTGGCGACCAAGGTCCGCTCGCTCGCAATCAAGGAAGCGGCGCTCACCAGCCGCTTCGGCAGCCGGGACAATTATTTCGCGCTGATCGAATCCTCATGCCACTGGTCGAGCGCCGCCAAGGAAGCGAGCGGCGGCGGGCGGCGCGAGGCGGCGTTGTTCTTCGCCAAGGTGGCGGTCAACAAGCTGCAGGACGCGCGCAAGCGCATCTCCGAGCTCGATCCGTCGATCCGCGAATGCTTCATCCGCGTCCATCAGGACCGCTATCGCTATCTCGCCGGCATCTTCATGGAAATGGGCCGGTTCGGCGAGGCCGAGCATGTGTTGGCCATGCTCAAGGATTTCGAGAGCTATAACTATACCCGCGACAAACGGCGCGAGGGCGAGGCGTTCGATCAGATGCCGCTCGACGCCAAGCAGATGCAGAGCATGGCTGCATTCGATGCCGCCACTGCGGCGCTGGCGCAGGCGGGGGCGGCGCGCGACCGGCTGATTGCGCTACAGCGGCAAGACGCGCTGACGCCGGCGCAGCAGCAGGAATTGGCAGCGGCGACCACGGCGCTGGGAGCCGCGCAAACCGCGTTCCGCAGCGAATTGGGCGATCTGGCCAATGTCGTCGCCGGACTCGACGTCACGCTGGCCCCGGATCAGCAGGCAAAGGCCGACCGTGTCGCATCGATCCAGCCACGCCTCATTTCGACCGTCCGACGGCTGGGCAAGGACGTCGCCGCACTGCATGCCGTGGTGCTGCCTGACCGCATCCACTGGCTCATCACCACCGCAAACTACCAGAAATCCGTCGTGGTGCCGATCGACATCACCGCGATGCGCAAGGATATCGGCCTCTACCGACAGGCGATCAGCGACCAGGCGGTGTTCATTACGGACCCCGCGTCCAAGCTCTACAAAGCGATATTCGAACCGGTCGACAAGGCGCTGCGGGCAGCGGGGGTCCGGCAGGTGATGCTCTCGCTCGACGATGCACTGCGCTACCTGCCGGTGGCCGCGCTCCATGACGGCAAGCAATGGCTCGCCGAACGCTACGCCTTCAGCGCGTTCCGGTCGATCGACGAGGTGCAGATGGGGCCGTCGGACTCGACCGAGTGGCGCGTCGCTGCGCTGGGGGCGAGCCAGGGCGGTGCCGGGCTGAGCCCCTTGCCTGCAGTGCCGGCCGAATTGTCGGGCATCGTCCGCGCGGACGGCGCGACCACCGGGGTGCTTCCCGGCGTGGTCCGGCTGGATGGTGCGTTCGACCGGGCCGCGCTCGGGGCGGCGATGGCCGGGGGCTATCGCGTGATCCATATCGCGTCGCACTTCGCGCTCGATCCGGCCAGTGCCGACAAGTCTTTTCTTCTGCTGGGCACGGGCAAGGAGTTGCCGCTGACCGAGTTTATCAAGGATGGCAGCTTCACGGCGATCGACGTCGATCTGCTCGCGCTGTCGGCCTGTCAGACCGGCGTGCCGGGCGGCAACCAGAACGGGTCGGAGGTCGACGCCAGCCTCGCCGAACTCGCGCAAAAGGCAGGCGCGTCGGCGGTCCTCGCCTCACTCTGGTCGGTGGCGGATGAGTCGACCGCAGTGCTGATGCAGCGTTTCTACGCGATCCATGCACAGGGGGGCATCAGCAAGGCAGAGGCCCTGCGCCAGGCGCAGATCGCGCTGATGGATGGGCAAGGGGGTACAGGAGCTGATCGCGGCAACGGCCGCGCGGCACGGAGTGGGCCGACGGGACCGGCGGTCACCGGCTATGCGCACCCGTTCTATTGGGCACCGTTCGTGCTGCTGGGAAATTGGCAATAGCCGGACTACCGATCCTGCGGGCGCTGTAACCCCGCAGGATCGGTTCGTCCTCACGCCGCCTTGCGCCGCTCCGCCATCTCCTCGTTGAGCATTTCGGCGAGCAGGAAGGCGAGCTCCAGGCTCTGGCCCGCGTTGAGGCGGGGGTCGCAATGGGTGTGGTAGCGGTCGGCGAGGTCGTGTTCGCTGACGTCAATCATGCCGCCGGTGCATTCGGTGACATTCTGCCCGGTCATCTCAGCATGGATGCCGCCGGCATAGGTCCCCTCGGCGCGGTGAACGGCGAAGAAGCCGCGCACTTCGGCCAGGATGCGATCGAATGGACGCGTCTTGTAGCCATTCGCGGCCTTGATGACGTTGCCGTGCATCGGGTCGCAGCTCCACACCACCGGATGCCCTTCGCGCTTCACCGCGCGCACCAGCTTGGGCAGGCCGTCCTCGATCTTGTCATGGCCATAGCGGGTGATCAGGGTCATCCGGCCCGGCGTGCGGGTCGGATTGAGCGTGTCGAGCATGCGCAGCAGTGCGTCGGGCTCCAAGCTCGGGCCGCACTTCATCCCGATCGGATTGCCGATGCCGCGCAGGAACTCGACATGCGCCGATCCGTCGAAACGCGTTCGATCGCCGATCCACAGGAAGTGCGCACTGGTATCGTACCAGTCCCCGGTCAGGCTGTCCTGCCGTGTAAGCGCCTGCTCATAGGGGAGCAGGAGCGCTTCGTGGCTGGTGTAGAAATCGGTACGCTTCAACTGCGGCACGGTTTCGGGGTTGATCCCGCACGCTTCCATGAAGTCGAGCGCCTCGCCGATGCGATCGGCGACATCGGCGAACTTGTCGGCCCAAGGGCTGCGGCCCATGAAGTCGAGCGTCCACTTATGCACTTGATGCAGATTGGCGTATCCGCCGCTGGCAAAGGCGCGCAGCAGGTTCAGCGTCGCGGCGGATTGGGTGTAGCCGCGGATCATCCGTTGCGGATCGGGGATGCGCGCCTCGGCGGTGAACGCGATGTCGTTGACATTGTCGCCGCGATAGCTGGGCAGTTCGACCCCATCGATCGTCTCGGTATCCGCCGACCGCGGTTTGGCGAACTGGCCCGCCATGCGACCGACTTTCACCGTCGGCAACTTGGACGCAAAAGTCAGCACCACCGCCATCTGAAGGATCACGCGAAATGTGTCGCGGATGTTGTTCGGGTGGAACTCCGCGAAGCTCTCGGCACAGTCGCCGCCCTGCAGCAGGAATGCCTCGCCACGCGACACACGCGCCAGCTCCTGCGTCAGTGCGCGCGCCTCGCCCGCGAAAACCAGTGGCGGGAAATTGGACAGCGTGTCGGTCGCGGCGGTCAGCGCGGCGCCGTCGGGGTAAATCGGCAACTGCCGTGCTTCGGCGCGCGTCCAGCTGTCAGGGGTCCAGTCCATCGCCTGCTCCAGATTTCGGACATGGACATACCAGTCCTGATGATGCGCAATGCCGTTCGCCGCGATCTGGTTGAGAACGGCGGGAGAGGCCCGCTTTCCGTCTTCTTCCCAGCCTTGAACCGTCGATCCGGGCGTGTCGAACCACGCGCCGAATGCGGCACGGGACATGGAGCGTTCCTCACGGAAGCGGCGAATTTTGGAACCAGCTAACGTCGTCATGCGGTTCCCTTACCCGCGCTGGGTAAGTCGATGCAAGTGATAAATTCACCCGTTTGGGGTAAACGATGTGAGCACTGGGCATGGTGGTTCAGCCCAGCTTAATGGGACGTCGTGCGATAGACTGGGCCTCAGTCCAGGAGGCCAGCATGATCCGTCCGTTCCTCATCGCATCGCTGGCCGCATCGCCCGTCATGGCACAGGAGCAAGGTGGTGCGGATGGTAGCGTGCCGCCGCAACGGGTGCGCAGTGTGCTGCTCTATGGCGAGGAATCCTGTCCCAAAGCCGAGAGCCCGGACGAGGTTGTGATCTGCGCACGGCCCGGAGACTCGCCGTTCCGCATTCCCAAGGCGTTGCGGAAAAGCGAACCGGGGCCGGCAGGAACGAGCTGGGTTCGCCGCGCCGAGCTGGTCGATGAGGTCAACCGGGCGACGCTGCCCGGGAGCTGTAGCCCGATCGGCAGCTATGGCCAGAGCGGCTGCACCATCCGGATGCTGCAGCAGTGGAAGGCGGAGATGAAAGCGAAGAAGGACGAAGAGGCGGCGATGCCGCGTGGCGCCGAACTCGACGACTAGTTATTGGCCGAAGCCCGGCTCGCTCGCGCGGGCAACGGCTTCGCGTGCGGCGGCAAACAGGGCGCCGGCCTTCGCCTCGCACTCGCGCTGTTCATAGGCGGGGTCGCTGTCGGCGACGATGCCCGCGCCGGCCGTGACGTGCATCGTTCCGTCCTTCACGATCGCGGTGCGCAGGACGATACAGCTGTCCATCGACCCATCGGGCGAGAAATAACCGACGCCACCGGCATACGGACCGCGCTGGTCGCGTTCGAGCTCGGCGATGATCTCGCACGCGCGGACCTTGGGCGCTCCGCTGACGGTGCCGGCGGGGAAGCCCGCGAACAGTGCGTCCAGCGCATCGGCGTCGGGGCGCAGCCTGCCCACCACATTCGATACGATGTGCATCACATGGCTGTAGAATTCGACGGTGTAGCTGTCGGTGACTTTGACCGACCCGGCCCCTGCGACCCGGCCGACATCGTTGCGGCCAAGGTCGAGCAGCATGAGGTGTTCGGCGCGCTCCTTGGGATCGGCGAGCAGACTGTCGCGGTTCGCCTCGTCTTCGGCGGCATCCTTACCGCGTGGTCGTGTCCCGGCGATCGGGCGGATCGTCACGTCGCCATCGCGGACGCGGACGAGAATTTCCGGGCTCGACCCGGTCAGGGCAAAGCCGGGCAGGTCGAGGAAATAGAGAAAGGGTGAGGGGTTCACCCGGCGCAGCGCGCGATACAGTTCGATCGGTGGAAGCGCGAATGGCGCGGTGAAGCGCTGGGCAAGGACAACCTGAAAAATGTCGCCGGCGGTGATGTATTCGCGGGCGCGGTCGACCATGACGGCATAGTCGCTGGCCGCGACGACCGGCTGGGGCACGACGTCCATCGCCTCCGCAACGGCGCGAGGCGGCAGCGGGGCGGCGGCAAGGCGCGCCGCGGTGGCATCGATCCGATCGGCGGCGGTGTCGATCCGCTGCTGGGGATCGGCCGATGCGTCGGGCCAGATCGGCGCGACGAGGAACAGCGAATCTGCCAGCCGGTCAAAGATCAGGATCACGGTCGGGCGCACGAAGATTATGTCGGGCAGGCCCAACGCGTCGTTCGCGGCACGGGGCAAAGCCTCTACCAGCCCGATCGTCTCATAGCCGAAATAGCCGACCAGGCAGGCGAGGGCCCGGGGCAATTCGGCCGGCACGTCAATGCGACACGACTGTACCAGCGCCCGGAAGGCGGCGAGCGTCGGAGCATCCGCCGGGACAAATGCGTCGCGGTCGGTGAGCCAATCGGGGTTGAGTTCAGCCGCTTCGCCCTGAGCGCGAAAGACGAGATCGGGGGCGAGACCGATCATGCTGTGCCGACCGCGCACCGCGCCACCCTCGACCGATTCCAGCAGGAAATCGCCCCGGCCCGGCTCGATCAGCTTCAGTGCAGCGGCCACCGGGGTGTCGGTATCCGCCAGCTGCCGCCGCCAGATCAGCGCGGGCCGACCGGCGGCGAGTTCCGCGCGGGCGGCGTCGATCCCCTCAATCCCCCCGCGCATGGCGATCAATTGCCGCCCGTCGCCTGACCGCTCAGCTGCGCCTTGAGCGCGGCAATGGCGGCTTCGTTGCGCTTGACCTTCACGGCCTTGCGCGCGGCGGCGGCGAACTGTTCAGCATATTCATTGCCGATCAGCTGGCCAAGCTGGCCACGGGTCTGACCGATCAGCGCGGCGTTACCCTTGGCATTGCCCTCTTCGATGTCGTCGAGCTGGACGATCCAGTAGCCGCCGCGCTCGGGCGCCGGGATCGCCTTGGCCTTCTTCTCGGCCATGCTGAACATCAGGCGCACCGGCGGGGGCAGCTGATCGCCCATCTGGGCAAGCTGACCGCGCGAGGCATCGAGCGGCTGGATCGGCGGCAGGTTGAGGCTGCTTTCCTTCATCGCCTGAGCGATCGGCATGCCCTTGCCCAGCTTGGCGACGATCGCGTTGGCGGCTTTGCGCGCGCCATCAAGCTGCCGGCTGCGGACAAGGTCGCCGGCCACATCAGGTCGGATTTCTGCCAGCGGACGGGGCGCGGCGGCAACGATCCGGTCGGTTTTGACCAGCGCGAAGGCGCCCTCCTGGCCCAGCGGAATCAGCTGGGGATCGTCGCCGGTTTCCATGGCAAAGCCGGCCTGGGCGATCTGCGCCAGCGTGGGATCGGGCGCGGCCTCGCCGGCACCCATGGTGCGGCCGTCAGCAAACAGCGGCGCGCTGGTCTCCGCCTTCAGCTTCGATGCGCCTACCACTTCGTCGAAGGTCGCATTGTCGGCGATCTCGCCATCGATCCTGGCACGCAGATCGGCGAGCGCGGTCGCCAGCTTGGTCTTGGAGATCGTTTCGGCGAGTTCGCCGCGGACCTGATCGAGCGATTTGCCGGCAACCTGTTCGATCCCCTCAACCCGGACAATGTGCCAGCCCAGCGGAGAGCGCAGCGGGCCGACCACCGTGCCCTGTGCCCCGGCAAAGGCGGCATTGGCGATAGCGGGGCTGCTGGCGCGGGCGAACGCTTCCTTCTCGGCATTGGGCAAGGTCGACGCCTGAAGGCCCGCCGCCTTGGCAGCGTCGGCCATCGACGTACCGGCCTTTACCTTGGCCGCGATCGTCTTGGCGGCATTCTCGTCGGCGACGATGATCTGCGCCAGGTTGCGGCGGGTGCTGGCAGCATATTGCGCGGCGTTTTTCTTGTATTCGGCCGCGATCTCGGCCTCGGTCGCCTTGGCGCCGGCCTCGAACTGCGTCGGCATCACCACGGCGTAGCGCACCACGCGACGCTCGGGCAGCGTGTAGCGGCCCACATTCTTCTTGTAATAGTCCTGCAGCTCCGCGTCGGTCGGCGGGTTGCCCATGGCAATGGCGCCGATCGGGATATAGCCGACCGAGCCCTTGCGCCGTTCCAGCATCAGCGATGCATAGGGCACGGCCAGTTCGGTCGGGACCGGTCCAGCGTTGGCGATCGGTGCCATCAGCCATTGGACCAGGGTCTCGCGGCGGATGTCGCTGCGCACCTGTTCGGCGGTCAGCCGCTGTTCGGAGAGGAACTGGTCGAAGCGCTGCTGGCTGAACTTGCCGTCGAAACCCTGGAACGCGGGGATCGAGGCGATCTGGCCATCGATCGCGGCGGGGGAGACGGCCATGCCGTGCTCGGCGGCATATTCCTCGAGCGCCATGCCGTCGATGACCTGGTTCAGCACCTGATCGAACCCGCCGGTGCGGACGAACTGCGCCATATCCAGCATCGGCTGTTGCTGACGCACCCGTTCCAGCGCGTTGCGGAGGCGGTCCTGCAACTCCTGCTCGGTCAGCTTCTTGTCGCCGACCTGGACCAGAGCGCCGCCGGACGATGCGCCGCCAACACCGAGGCTCTGGACGTCCATCATCGCAAAGCCGACGCCGAGGGCGACCAGCAGCAGCAGGGCAACGATCTTGCCGGGGGTCGAGAAAATGACGCGGCGCAAATTGGTGAGCATGGAAACCCGCTGAGAAGGTAAGAATTGGCTTCGCTTTAGGGGGCAGGGGGACGGGCATCAAGCGACAACGGCACCGGTGGCGGTATGATGCTTGTGCGGCGGGACATCGCCGCCTATCGGCTTGTCCAATAGTGGACAAAGGGGAAGCGGGATGCGGCGAAAGCTGGTGGCGGGCAATTGGAAGATGAACGGCGTCACCGATTCGCTGGGCGAAGTCGCGGCGATTGCCGAGGCGGCGGCCGCCAATCCCGGCGTCGATGTCGCGCTGTGCCCCCCGGCGACGCTGATTGCCCCGGCGGTCGCGGTCGCGGGCGGGATGCCGATCGGCGGGCAGGATTGCCATGAGAATGACAGCGGCGCGCATACCGGGTGCATCTCTGCCCCGATGCTGAAGGACGCTGGCGCCACGCTGACCATCGTCGGGCATAGCGAACGCCGGGCCGACCAGAATGAGACCAGCCACGACGCCTGGGCCAAGGCAGCGGCGGCGCATCGCCACGGCCTGAACGTCATCTTGTGCGTCGGCGAGACCGAGGCGGAACGCAATGCCGGTCGCGCCGAGCGGGTGGTGCAGGCGCAGATCGAGAAATCGGTGCCCGAGGATGCGGACGGCAGCTGGTTCACGTTGGCCTATGAGCCGCGCTGGGCGATCGGCACCGGGCGCACCCCGACGCTGGAGGAAATCGAGCTGATCCACGCCATCGCCCGCGCCAAGCTGGGCATGATGGTCGGCGCGGAGAAGGCCGAGGGGATCCGCATCCTCTATGGCGGTTCGGTCACCGGCGCGAATGCCGCGACCATCCTGGCGGTCGACAATGTCGACGGCGCGCTGGTCGGCGGGGCGAGCCTGACCGCCGAGAAGTTCGTGCCGATTATCGAAGCCGCCGCGAAGCTGTAGGCGATGGACGCGGCGCGCCCTGATGTGCCGGAGACGCGGGCGCGGCGGATCGGGCGGTGGGCGCTGGCGACCTTTTATGCAGCGGCCGGCGTAGCGCATTTCCTGTACACCGACGCGATGGTGCGGATCGTGCCTTCATGGGTGCCGTGGGACGCGCGCGAGGTGGTGCTGACCACCGGCGCGGCCGAGCTGATCTGTGTTGCGGCACTGATGACCCGGAAATGGCGGCTGGCGGCGGGCTGGGCACTGGCGCTCTATGCGCTGTGCGTGTGGCCGGCCAATGTGAAGCACGCGATGATCGACCTGACGTGGCTGGGCGGGAGCGGGACAGGACTGTCGGCGTGGTACCATGTGCCGCGATTGCTGGCGCAGCCGCTGCTGATCGCGTGGGCGCTGTGGGCGGTTGGTGCGGTGCGGGTCGAGCGGGGCGCGGCGGCGTCGCGAAACTGACGAAGTTCCGCGCAACGCGCTTCATTCTGTCAGCTTCGGACGGCGCTGGGGCGGTGCGGGAGGTTCGGCGAGCGCCGCCAGCGCCATACGGAAATCGGGGCGGGTGATCGTGCCGATCTGACGCCCGCGATAATAGCGCGGGCGGGTGACGCCGTTGAGCGCGCGGTCCATCGCCATGCTGAACATGCGGTCATAGCCCATCATCAACGCCGCATCCCATGCGCGGGCGAAATCGGCCGCCTCCGGCCGCTCGCGCAATTTGTATGCGGTCTGGCGGCTCATCCCCACGGCTTTGCAGGCGCGGGTGACGGTGCCCATGACGGCGAGCGCGTGGATGAAGTCGGTTTGTCGCCGCGCAGTCCAGCCATCGGCGCGGCCACAGGTGGGGGCGGGCGTGAAGGCGAGGATGGCTTCATCCTCGTGAGACGCGGCGAGCGGGGTGGGCGAGTCGTTCATCCACAAGATTATGTGCTGGGATGGGGCTTGTAGGAAAGGGGTTTGTTTGCGGTTTGTTCCCGTGACGGTGCAGGCTATGGCTTGATTGGCTGTCCATGATCCACAACCAGTTGGCGAAATGAACGCTGGGAAAGCGCTATCCCCTTCACCATGAGACCGTTACGCCAATTCCTCATTCGCCAATCTTCGGATAGGGAGCGTCAGCATGCTGAATATTGAACTTGGTCCATTTGCTGGTGGTCTTCGAGCGTTTTCAGAACGCGAGCAGATATCTAGTTTTATTGATGAACAGCGTGGGCTGTGGCGAAACGAAGATGAATCGTTTTATCAAGCGGCATCAAATCAAAATTCCCCACCGTCGGCTCAATTGAACTATGTAATTTCTAAGTGGAACGAAATGCGGCAGCATTTCCAAAACTTGAATCAGCAGTTCTTGGACAATGATGAGAATTTTTCGTCGAACATTTCGAGGCTTTTTAAATCCACTAAGCCGATAAATTTGCATTATCCTCAAGCCGTATTAGTTAGAAAGTTGTTCCATGAGCGCGGTATCCATGTCGCTGCCGGCGCGTTGAGATACTTAGTAGCTTCCCCGGGAGAGTCCTTGGCTGATGTCGGAACGCGAGGAGGGTTGGAAGGCGTTTTCTTGGCTTGGGCGGACGGTGAGGCGCTCGGTTCCGAAGCGGTTCGTCGTAGCCGGGACTCTATACGACTAGCGGTGCGGCGCATCGAAGAAGACTATGCAGAGCACCACGCGAAGTTAGAAGAAAATTTAGAAGAGACGCGACGTGAAATCGATCAATTTGCCGCCACTTCCGCGCGACTCGCTGAGGAATTTGCCAATAATGAGGAGCGGAGAGAGGGGGGGTATCAGAGTGCGGAGAATGATCGAGCAGCCCGCTGGAAGGAGTCCTACGACCTTTATGTTTCTCAACTGAAAATACGCGCTGCGGTCAAGCAATGGGGAGACCGAGCCGAAGGGCACGAGAATACCTATTTGGAAAGGAAGCGGTGGGCGTTAGGCACCGGTGTGGTTGGAACATCGCTAGCTGTCGCCGTATCTTGGGGGGCGTTGTCTTTGGCCAAGTGGTTGTTTTCAGACGCATTGGTCGAGGGTACCGCGATTGTTCAGGCAGGCACTCTTCGTCCTACTTGGGTTCACGAGTTAATATTCGCTGGATCTGTGTCGCTACTATATTTGACATTGTTCCTCTGGCTGCTGAGAGTGCTGGTGCGTATGTTAATGGCAGAGCAACACTTGGCAGTTGATGCTAGGTCGAGAGAAAGTATGGCGCATACTTATCTGGCTCTTTTAGAGCAGCAAGCGGTATCAGAAGATGCAGACAGAGCTATCATATTGGCAGCACTATTTCGTCCTGTGACCGATGGGCTCGTCAAAGACGATGCGTTGCCTTTGATTAGCCCTGCGACGATCCTTTCTGGGCAACTCGCGGGAAAGCCTTAGCCCGCTGATGATCACAAGCTAACCGCCGCACTTGCGACAGTTTGCCATCCCGGCGAGCGGAGACAGGGGGACGACGGCTCTCATGGAAGACGCATGAGCTTGAACCACCCCGTCTTCCATCATATCCTCTCGGCCTATCGCGAGAGGCCCCGATGGAATCCACCCGCCGTCTTGATATCGAACTGCCTGAAGATCTGGCCGATGCCGTTGAGGCGCGGGTCAGAGCGGGGGAGTATGCGAGTGTGAGTGAAGTCGTGGAGGAGGGCCTTCGCGCATTGGCGACGCGGGACGACGATCCAGCGCGAGTGGCGTGGGAGCGGGAGGAACTCGCCGCCGCCTATGATGCGTGGAAGGCTGATCCCGCTGCCGTGATGACGGTCGATGAGGTGCGGCGGAAGTTGGCAGACGCGCGGCGCGCGCGCGGATGAGGCGATACCGCGTCGTGTTCGCGCCGCGTGTCTGGCGGCAGCTGGATGCTTTGCGGGCCTATGTGACGCAGGAGGCTTCGGCAGAGGTAGCTGATGGCCTGACGAACGATCTGATCGAGCGGTGCCTGACGCTGGCGGAGTTCGCCCATCGCGGGACGCCGCGTGACGATCTCCGGCCCGGCTTGCGGACGATACCGTTTCGGCGGCGCGCGACGATTGGTTACGTGGCGTCGGGCGATGATGTGGTGATCCTGACCATTGCCTATGCAGGACAAGATTTGGCCGGGATGTTGCGGGGCGATTAGGCGGTTTGGCTCTGCCAAGTGTCCTCCACCCCAACCCCTCCTCTGAAGAGGAGGGGCTTTTCTAGGCGTCGATGGTGACGAAACTGTCCATCACCCGCTTCCGCCCGCTCGTCTCGAACTCGATCTCCAGCTTGTTGCCTTCGATCTCGACGATTTCGCCGTAACCGAATTTCTGGTGGAAGACGCGCATGCCGAGCGAGAGGTCGTCGCGGCCCTTGTTGCCGAGGCTGACCGCGCTGCCGCGATTTTCGACCACGCGCTTGGGGGCGGTGGTGAAGGTCG
The DNA here is from genome assembly GCF_965227385.1 of Sphingomonas sp. Taxonomy (GTDB): domain Bacteria; phylum Pseudomonadota; class Alphaproteobacteria; order Sphingomonadales; family Sphingomonadaceae; genus Sphingomonas. Next base: position 2,958,970 of record NZ_OZ245750.1, on the reverse strand, counting down.
AGCTGGGGGCGGCGGCGCGTTGCCAGCCGGGGCCGCGGCCGGTGCCGCGGCCGACATGGGCGAAGGGGTCGGTGTGTTCGCTCCAGTTGGCGCGCCACAGGCTCGCGCCGCCGGAGAGGGTGGATTCCTCGTCGATATGCTCCTTGGGCAGTTCGCCGACGAAGCGGCTGGGGATGCTGCTGGTCCATTGGCCGTAGATGCGGCGGTTGGCAGCATGGAGGATCGTCGCGAGGCGGCGCGCGCGGGTGATCGCGACATAGGCGAGGCGGCGTTCCTCCTCGAGGCTGGCGAGGCCGCCTTCGTCGAGCGAGCGCTGGCTGGGGAACAGGCCTTCTTCCCACCCGGCGAGGAAGACGGTGTCGAATTCCAGCCCCTTGGCCGCGTGGATGGTCATGATCGTGACCTTGGGCTCGTCGGCGTTATTCTCGTTATCCATGACGAGGGACACGTGTTCGAGGAACGCGCCGAGCGTTTCATACTCCTCCATCGCGCGGACGAGTTCGGAGAGGTTTTCGAGGCGGCCGGCGGCTTCGGCGGTGCGGTCCGCCTGCCACATCGCGGTGTAGCCGCTTTCGTCGAGGATGATCTGGGCGAGTTCGGTGTGCGGAAGCTGACCGATGCGGGTGGGCGGCAGTTCCTCACCCTCCACCGGGACCGGCGCGCGGAGCATCTGGCTCCAGCGGGCGACGTCGCCGACGAAATTACCGAGTGCGCGGCGGGCCTGCGGCGTCAGTTCATCGGTGTCGAGGATGCGCGCAGCGGCGACGAGCAGGGGGATACCCTCGGCACGGGCGAGCATGTGGATCTTGGCGATGGCCTTGTCGCCCAGGCCGCGCTTGGGCACGTTGACGATGCGTTCGAACGCTAGGTCGTCGGCGGGCTGGTGGACGAGTCTGAGATAGGCGAGCGCGTCGCGGATTTCGGCGCGTTCGTAGAAGCGGAAGCCGCCGACGATGCGATAGGGCAGGCCGGTGGCGATGAAGCGGTCTTCGAACTCGCGCGTCTGATGCTGGGCGCGGACGAGGATGGCGAAATCGTCGAGCGACTTGCCGGTGCGGATGCGGGCGCTTTCGATGTCCTCGCCGACGCGGCGTGCTTCTTCGGGGCCGTCCCACACGCCGATGACGCGGACCTTTTCGCCCGCGTCGATCTCGGTCCACAATTCCTTGCCGAGGCGGCCTGAATTGTTGGCGATCACCGCGCCGGCGGCGGCGAGGATGTGGGGGGTGGAGCGGTAATTCTGCTCGAGGCGGATGACCTTGGCGCCCGGAAAGTCCTTTTCGAACTTCAGGATGTTTTCGACCTGCGCGCCGCGCCAGCTGTAAATCGACTGGTCGTCGTCGCCGACGCAGCAGATATTCTTGCGCTCCTGCGCCAGCAGGCGGAGCCAGAGATACTGGACGCTGTTGGTGTCCTGATACTCGTCGACCATGATGTAGCGGAAGCGCTGTTGGTACTGCGCCAGCACGTCGCGGTGGGTGCGCAGGATGGTGAGCATGTGGAGCAGCAGGTCGCCAAAGTCGCACGCGTTGAGCGCGCGCAGCCGGTCCTGATATTGCTGGTAGAGTGACTGCCCCTTGCCATTGGCGAAATGTTCGGACTCGCCGGCGTCGAGCATCTCGGGGGTCAGGCCCTTGTTCTTCCACCCGTCGATCAGCCCGGCGAGCTGGCGCGCGGGCCAGCGCTTTTCGTCGAGGTCGTTGGCGACGATGAGCTGCTTGATCAGGCGGAGCTGGTCGTCGGTGTCGAGGATGGTGAAGTTGCTCTGCAGCCCGACCAGCTCGGCGTGGCGGCGCAGCATCTTGGCGCCAATCGCGTGGAAGGTGCCGAGCCACGGCATCCCCTCGACCGCGTCGCCGACATGGTGGCGGACGCGTTCGCGCATCTCGCGCGCGGCCTTGTTGGTGAAGGTGACCGACAGGATCTCCGACGGATAGGCGCGGCGGGTCCAGAGCAGGTGGGCGAGACGCGCGGTGAGCGCGGCGGTCTTGCCCGTGCCAGCGCCGGCGAGGACGAGCACGGGGCCATCGACGGTGAGCACGGCGTCACGCTGCGGCGCGTTGAGGCCGCGCAGATAGGGGGGATCGTCGGCGGAAGGCTGAGGTACGGACATTGCGAACAGGTAGGGAACGGCGCGAGTCGGGGCAAGCTTGATTGCGTGAGTAGTTGCGGGGCTGGGCGGAGTGAGGCAGGGAGGGGGCATGCTGGAGAAACTGAAGCGCAGGTTCGACAAACGCAGGCTGGTGCTGATCGCGGCGCTGGCGCTGGTTGCGCTGTATGTCGGGTGGCGGACGAACGGGTTCCAAGGGGAGCAGCCCGAGCAGAAGCCGTGCGTCGAGGGGCGCAACGAGGTCAAGGACAAGGACGGCAAGGTGGTGCAGGTGACGCGCACGACCTGTTATGAAGACGCGAAGTGAGCGGCGCCGGGGGGCGCTGAATTTGGGAGGGACGGATGGACGCTGACCGGACGCGGCGACGGCGCGCGCTGTGGGCGAGTTTCGTAGGGACGGGGATCGAGTTCTACGATTTCTACATCTACGCGACCGCCGCGGCATTGGTGTTCGGGCAGGTGTTCTTTCCCACGAGTGATGCCGGGGTTCAGCAGATGCTGAGCTTTGCGACGCTGGGCGTCGCGTTCTTCGCCCGGCCCCTGGGGGCGGCGGTGTTCGGTCATTATGGCGACCGCATCGGGCGCAAGGCGACGCTTGTCGCGTCGCTGCTGACCATGGGGCTGTCGACGACATTGGTCGCGTTCCTGCCCACCTATGAAATGGCGGGGTGGATCGCCCCCTTTGCATTGTGCCTGCTCCGCTTCGGCCAGGGTTTTGGCCTGGGCGGTGAGTGGGGCGGGGCGGCGTTGCTGGCGGTCGAGAATGCGCCGCCGGGCTGGCGCGCGCGGTTCGGCAGCGCGCCGCAGATGGGCGCGCCGGCGGGGTTCATCGCCGCCAACGGGCTGTTCCTGCTGCTGCTGAGCTGGATGACGCCCGAACAGTTTGCCGACTGGGGCTGGCGCATTCCGTTCGCGCTGTCGGCGGCGTTGGTGCTGGTCGGGCTGTGGGTGCGCCTTAAGCTGGGCGAGACGCCGGAATTCAAGGCGTCGCTGGCCGAGGCGCCGCCGGCCAAGGTGCCGCTGGGCGAAGTGGTCGGCCGGCATAGCGGTGTGCTGATCGGCGGGACGCTGGGCGCGGTGTGCTGTTTCGCGACCTATTATATCGCGACGGCGTTCCTGCTCGGCTGGGGGACCAAGACGCTTGGCTATGACAAGCCCGCGTTCCTGAGCGTGCAGCTGGTTGCGATCCTGTTCATGGCGGCGGGGATTTATCTGGCGGCTTGGGCCGCGGATGCGCGCTGGGATCCGCGTCGGGTGCTCGCGGGCGGATGCGTGATGGTGGCGGGCAGCGGGTTCGTGATCGCGCCGCTGATGGGCGCGGGGCTGGGCGGCGTGTTCGCGTTCCTGGCGCTGCTGCTGTTCGCGATGGGGTTCGTCTATGGGCCGTTGAGCGCCTGGCTGACCGACCTGTTTCCGGCGCGGGTGCGCTATACCGGCGTGTCGATGGCGTTCAACATTGCGGGCGTGATCGGCGGCGGGCTGACGCCGGTGATCGCGCAGAAGCTGGCGATGGATGCGGGGCTGGCTCCGGTCGGCTGGTATTTGAGCGGCGCGGCGGTGCTGAGCCTGATTGCCTTGCTCGCGCTCAAGGGGCGTGACGCGGCGTAATCGCACTGATCGAGGTTAGTGGGCGGACCCTTGCCCGCTGCCACCCGTTGAGCGGGCATGGCATCGCAAGGGGCTTCCCACATGACAGACGACACACAGTTCGACACCAACTTCGGTAACGGTGGCGAAACCCACCAGCGCGTACCCGAGCAGGGCGATCATGCGCGCGCGGACCACCTGACCACCAATCAGGGCATTCGCGTGTCCGACAATCAGAACCAGCTGAAGGCCGGCGCGCGCGGGCCGGTGCTGCTGGAAGATTTCGTGCTGCGCGAGAAGATCTTCCACTTCGACCATGAGCGGATCCCGGAGCGGATCGTGCATGCGCGCGGTTCGGCGGCGCATGGCTATTTCGAGAGCTATGAGGATTTGTCCGACCTGACCAAGGCCGGACTGTTCAGCGCGAAGGGCAAGAAGACGCCGGTGTTTACCCGCTTTTCGACCGTCGCCGGCGGCGCTGGGTCGGTCGATACGCCGCGCGACGTGCGCGGGTTCGCAGTCAAATTCTATACCGAAGAGGGCAATTGGGACCTGGTCGGCAACAACATCCCGGTCTTCTTCATCCAGGACGCGATCAAATTCCCCGATCTCGTCCATTCGGTGAAGATGGAGGCGGATCGCGGATATCCGCAGGCGGCGTCGGCGCACGATACCTTCTGGGACTTTATCAGCCTGATGCCCGAATCGATGCACATGATCATGTGGGCGATGAGCGATCGCACCATCCCGCGCTCGCTGCGCACGATGCAGGGCTTTGGCGTCCACACCTTCCGCATGGTCAATGCGCAGGGCAAGTCGACCTTCGTCAAATTCCACTGGAAGCCGAAACAGGGCGTACAATCGACCTGTTGGGACGAGGCGGTCAAGATCGCCGGCGCAGATCCCGATTTCCATCGTCGCGACTTGTTCGAAGCGATCGATCGCGGCGATTTCCCCGAATGGGAGCTGGGCATCCAGGCGTTCGACGAAGAGTTCGCCGACAGCCTGCCCTATGACGTGCTCGATCCGACCAAGATCATCCCCGAGGAAGTGCTGCCGGTGCGGCCGATCGGGCGGATGGTGCTCGATCGCTATCCAGACAATTTCTTCGCCGAGACCGAGCAGGTGGCGTACTGTCCGGGCAATATCGTGCCGGGGTTGGACTTCACCAACGATCCGCTGCTGCAGGGGCGGCTATTCTCGTATCTCGATACCCAGAAGAGCCGGCTGGGCACGGCCAATTTCCATCAGCTGCCGATCAATGCGCCCAAATGTCCGGTGATGAACTTTCAGCGCGACGGGCAGATGCAGATGAACGTGCCCAAGGGGCGCGCGAATTACGAGCCGAACTCCCTCGACATGGCGGGCGAAGTGACCGGCCCGCGCGAATGCCCGGTGACGGGCTTCGAGACGCATCCCGGCCGCGCTGCCGAGCAGGAGCAGGGCGACAAGCTGCGGCTGCGGCCGGAGAGCTTTGCCGATCACTACAGCCAGGCACGAATGTTCTACCGCTCGCTGGCAGAAGCGGAGCAGGCTCACGTCGCCTTCGCACTTGTGTTCGAGCTGTCCAAGGTCGGGCTAGAGCATATCCGCGAGCGGACGGTTGCCAATCTGGTCAATGTCGATCCGGAGCTGGCGCAGCGCGTCGCGGATGGGATCGGGATGCCGGTGCCTGCTGCGTCTAAAACTGCGGCGGAGGTGCAGGATTTGGACCTGTCGCCGGCGTTGCGGATCATCGACGGGCCGCTGGAGCCGCAGGATATTGTCGGCCGGTCGATCGCGATTTTAGTTGCCGACGGATCGGACGCTGCTGCGATCGCCAAGATGACCAAGGCGATCGAAGGCGCGGGTGCGCGCGCGGTGATCGTCGCGCCCAAGGTCGGTGGTGCGAAACTCTCCGACGGGTCGCTGCTGAAGGCAGATGCGCAGCTCGCGGGTTATCCGTCGGTGATGGCGGATGCGGTGGTGATCGCACTGTCGGACGAGGGCACCGCGATGCTGCTCAAGGAAGGCGCCGCGGTGCAGTTCGTAATGGACGCCTTTGCGCATTTGAAGGCGATTGCGGCGAGTGACGAAGCTCAGCCGTTGCTCGACAAGGCGGGCGTGGAGGCCGACGACGGTGTGACGGGTCTGGATGACGGCTTCATCGCGGCGGCGGCGAAGCGGTGTTGGGACCGTGAGCCGGGCGTGCGGATGCTGCCTTGATGATCAGGCGGCGGCGTCCCGATGGGGAGCCGTCGCCGTCACTCTGCAGCCCGCAAGATCGTCAGCATCGCCTTGCCGTGCACCCGCTCGGTATCGGTGACGAAGCCGTCTACTTCGACCTTCTCGCCCTTGGCGGTTTCGATGCTGATCCAGGTTGCGGGGCCAGTCCAGCCGAGGCGGGCGAGCTTGTCGAGGGCGACCGCACCGGCGCCGGTGCCATATGGCGGGTCCATCATGATCAGGTCGAGCGGTTTCGCTGCCGGGCCAAGCGACAAGACCGAACCGGCGCGGATGTCGGGGCGGATGTCGAGTTTGTCGGCGTTTGCGCGCAGCGCGTCGAGCGCGGCGCGGTCCTGTTCGACGAACAGGCACGATGCGGCGCCGCGTGACAGTGCCTCAAGCCCGAGCGCGCCGGAGCCGGCGAACAGGTCGGCGACGGCCAGCCCCTCGAAGCTTCCGACGCGGCTGGTGAGCATCGAAAACAATGCCTCACGCGTGCGATCGGCGGTGGGGCGGGTGGCGTCGCCCTTGGGCGCGACGAGCGGGCGGCCGCGCCAAGTTCCGGCGATGATCCTCATGTGCGCGGGCCTCGCTTGCTGGGCGCAGGCGTGCCGCGCGTGGGCTTGGTCGGGCCGCCCTTGCCGGTCGGCGGACGCTTGCCGGGGGACGCGGCGGGGCGGCGGTCGTTGGGACGCCCGCGCTTGGGCCGGTCGAGCAGCGGGCTGCCGTCGTCGTCATGCTGGGCATGGCGCGTGGCGGAAGGCTTGGCGAACGGCTTGCCCTGTTGCTGCGGGGGGCGACCGGGCGCGTCCTGGCGGGGGCGGTGCGCGTGCTGCCGCGCGGGGTCGGCCGCATCGGGCCGTGGTCGGCGCGGATCCGGATCGATCCCCTCCCGGTGGGAAGGCGCGCCAGCCTTACGCTGCGCTGCCGCCTGATGGCGCCGGCGTTGCGCGACGCCGAATTTCTCGGGGCCTTTTTTCTCGGCCTTGGGTCGTGGCGTGCGCGCAGGCTTATAGGCTTCGGGCTCGCTGGTCTGCGCGCCCGCCTTGCGGCGCTCTGCGCGGTTCGTCGGGAGCGCGGCGGCGGACTCGGCGGGAGCCTCTTCCGGTGGCGCGTCGACCGCCTTGGACTTGCCCGATAATTGCAGGTTCGATGCAGCCTTGCCCCCGCCGGGGCCGGTCAGCGCCTTGCGGAACACGATCAGGTCGTGCTGGCGAATTTCGTCCACCGCCCCCACGGGCATGTCGGCGAGTTCGAACGGGCCATAGCGCGTGCGGATCAGGCGGCTGACCTTGAGCCCGAGATGTTCGAGGACGCGGCGGACTTCGCGGTTCTTGCCCTCGGTCAGCGTCAGTTCGATCCACACATTCGCGCCGGTGCGGCGTTCTAGATTGGCGTTGATCGAGCCGTAGCGGACCCCTTCGATCTCGACGCCGAGCATCAAGTCTTCGAGTTGCTCCTGACTGACCTGACCATAGGCGCGCGCGCGGTAGCTGCGCTCGACCCCGGTGGCGGGGAGTTCGAGCTGGCGCTTGAGTTCGCCATCGGTGGTCATCAGCAGCAGCCCCTCGGTGGACAAGTCGAGGCGGCCCACCGGCATCAGGCGCGGCAGGCTCTTGGGCAAATTGCTATAGATGGTCGGGCGACCGGCGGGATCGCGTTCGGTGGTGAGCAGCCCGGCGGGCTTGTGGAAGCGGAACAGGCGCGCGGGGGCGGGCGCGGCGACCGGGTTGCCGTCGACGGTGACGCCGTGGAGCGAGGCGAGCACGGTCGCGGGCGTGGTCAGTACCTGACCGTTTATCGCCACGCGGCCATCGGCGATCATGCGTTCGATCTCTCGCCGCGACGCGATTCCGGCACGGGCGAGCAGCTTGGCGATACGTTCGCCGGCCTTGGCAGGTTGCCGTTCAGGTTGATTGGTCGATGAAGGGGGCATTAGCGCGCGATACAGCGGGTTTGGCTTTCGCGCAAAAATCTTGTGCGGGGACGAACTCCGGGGCGCTTAATGCGTTGTCAGGGCGTAACGTTCGGGTGGGTCATGGTGTTCGGGAAGAAAAAGCGGCAGATCGTTCGGGTCCTGATCGTCGAGGACGAACCGCTGGTGGCGTTCGACACCGAACATTTCCTGTCGGATGAAGGCTTTACCGTCGTCGCCACGACCGATTCGGTGGGCGAGGCGATCGGCCACATCATCGCGGCGGAAAAGCCCCATATCGTGCTGGTCGACCTGGGGCTGAGCGATGGCAGTGGTGCGGATGTCGCGCATGCCGCGTGCGCCGAGAATATACCGGTGCTGATCATCACCGGACGCGACCCGGCGGAATTCGAGCCGATCGGGCTTGGCTGCCTGATCAAGCCGTACAAGCAGCGCGATCTGGTCGCGGCGATCGACATTTGCGAGGCGCTGACCGAAGGGCGCACTCCCAAGCGCATTCCGTCCGCCCTGCGCCTGTTCCAGCCCGTCGCGCAATAATCCGTCCCCGGGCTTTGCAGCGGCGTTTTTCCCGCTAGGGTCGCGGCCAAAGCGTGGGGGATTGCATGAGCGACGCGGTGAAGCCGGCCAGTGGATCGTTGATCGACGGGATCCGGCCCTATTTCGAAAAGGCGCCGCTGGCCGCGCTTGCGCTGGGCATTTCGTCGGGCTTCCCCTTTGCGATGATCGGCGCGACGCTGACCACGCGGCTGGCGCAGGATGGGATCACCAAGTCGGCGGTGACGGCATTCGCTCTGACCTTCCTCGCCTATAACCTCAAATGGGCATGGGCGCCGGTGGTGGACAAGTTCCGCATTCCGGTGCTGGGCGCGATCGGCGCGCGGCGCAGCTGGCTGATCGTCACCGGCGCGCTGGTCGCGGCGGCGGTGGTGTTCCTCGGCAGCCTCGATCCGACTGCGTCGCTCGGCTGGGTCGTGGCGGCGGCGATTATGGTCGGGCTGGCCGGAGCGACGTTCGACATCGTGATCGACGCCTATCGCATCGAACTGCTCGAACCGCGCCAGCTCGGCATCGGGTCGGGCATGTCGCAATATGGCTGGCGGATCGGGTCCGCCGGTGCGGGCGGGCTGGCGCTCTACGTTGCCGATGGCGCGGGGTGGGGCGTGGCCTATGCCGCCTGCGCGATCTTTGCGCTGCCCGCGATCCTCGCCGGGCTGATCGTCGGCGAGCCGGAGCGCAAGGTGAGCCGCGAATGGCCCGAGCGCATGGCGCAGCGGCCCTACCTCATCTTCATCCTGTCGTTCGTCCCGCTGTATCTGGTCGGGCGCTGGATTGACGGCGTGTTGGGGGTCAACATCCTGTCGAACATGGTGCTGGTCGGCTATCTGTTCCCGCTGTTCGACCTGACCGCCCGCCGTGCGCGCGATGCGGGCAAGCCGAGTGCGCTGACCTGGCTGGGGCTGGTGACCGTTGCTGGTGTCGGGGTGGGGCTGTGGCGCGGGTGGAGCGATCCGCTGGCGACCGCGCTGCTGGTGGCGGGTGCCGCCGCGCTTTTGGGCATCGCGCTATTGCGGCCGGTCGCTGCTGCGCCCGCTGATAGCGGGAAGGTCGGGCCGCTGATCGAGTTTTTCCGGCGCGAGGGCGGCGCGGTGGTGCTGCTGTTCGTGCTTGTGCACAAGCTGGGCGACACGCTGGCCAACCTGACGCTGCGGCTGCTGTTCAACGATCTGGGGTTCAGCAAGACGGAGATTGCGTTTTACGACGTATTCGTTGGATTCATTGCGCTGCTGCTCGGTATTTTCGTCGGCGGCGTGCTCTATGTGAAGCTTGGCATGAAGCGGTCGGTGCTGCTCAGCCTGTTCCTGATGATGATCTCCAACGCGGCATTTGCGGCGCTGGCGGCGAGCGGGAAGAGCAACATCGGCATGGCCGCCGCGATGGGGTTCGAGAATTTCGCGAGCGGCGTCGGCGGTGTGTGCGTGGTCGCGTACCTGTCGGCGCTGTGCAACCTCAGCTTCACCGCGACGCAGTTCGCGCTGCTTTCGGCGGCGGCGAGCATCCTGGGCCGGTTCCTGTCGGGCACGACCGCAGGGCTGCTGATCGAGGGCATGGGCTATGTGAACTATTATCTGTTCACGACCGTGCTGGCGCTGCCCGGGGTGCTGCTGTTCTGGTGGATGATGGCGTCGGGGCTGGTCGACCGGTCGATCGGCAATGCCGGGACCGAAGGCGAGGGCGATGCGCGAGCGGAGGGCGAGGTCGAGCCGCCCGTGGTGCGAACCTAAACCTCCACCGGCATCCCGGCATCGGCGAAGGCGTTAGACAGCGCGTGGGCGGTGGCCATCACGGTGTCGACGCGGCGCACGCCGAGCAGGTCGGACAGCAGCAGCCGGGCGCGTTCGCTGTCGCGCTCGACGCTGGCGATGACCTCGAGCAGCGCGGCTTCGGATGCGGTCATGCGGGCGCAGCACCAGGGGGCGATCTGAATCGGGCCGGCGCTGGCGGCCGACATCTCTGCCATCAGCGATCGCAGCAGCAGGAGCGGCCGGCGGAAGGCCTTGCCGAATGCGGTGATGAAGGCGTGCGCGGCAGCGGCGTCGCCCAGGCCATGCGCGCCGAGCTGACGGATGCCGAACAGCAGCAGGCGGGCGGCGGGATCCTCGGGCTGGAGCCGGGGCAGGAGGGTGCCGAGGGTTTCGGCGCGGGCGGGGGATTGGCGCAACGGGCGACTCCTTGATCGGGAATGCCAGTGTGCCAAGCTTCTATTGATAGTCAATCGCAATAAGCGCCAAGGTGGGAATCAGTCGGGGAGTTCGTCGTTTTCCCGGAGCACTTCGCCCGCCAGATAGAGCGAGCCGAGGATGAGGACGAGCGGGGCTTCGGCGCTGTGCAGGTCGGCGAGCGCGGTCGGGACATCGGTCGCGGTGGCGGTGCTGGGGATGCCGAGCGCGCGGGCGGTGGCGGCGAGGTCGGCCGGGTCGTGATGCGCGTGGCCGGGGACCGGGACCGCGGTGAAGCTGGCGGCGAGCGGGGCGAAGGGGGCGAGCAGGCCGGTCGCGTCCTTGTTCGACAGCATGCCGAGGATCAGGTGCGCGGGACGGCCGTTCGCGACCTGCGCCAGCGTGGCGCTGACCGATTGCGCGGCGGCTTCGTTATGACCGCCGTCGAGCCAGATTTCGGCGCCTTCAGGCAGGAGCGCGAGGAGCGGGCCGGGGGTCAGACGCTGCATGCGCGCGGGCCAGCGGGCGGCGGTAGCGGCGGTGGGGAAGGCGCTGTGGGGAATCGCCAGCACGCGTTGGTGGCGCAGCGTGGCGATGGCGAGCGCGAGGTTGGTGGGCTGGTGCGGGCCGGCGAGGGTGGGGAGCGGGGTAGCGACCTCGCCCTGCGCGTCGCGGTAGATCAGGCGATCGGGCGTGACGGCGAAGTCCCATGCGGTGCCGCGCGCGTGGACCGGAGCGTTCCCGGCGGCGGCGACCTCCGCGATGCGGGCGGTGACGCTGTCGCCATAGGACATTGTGACGAGCGGGACGCCGGGCTTGGCGATGCCTGCTTTCTCTCCAGCGATGGCTTCGGCGGTGTCGCCGAGGAATGCCTGATGGTCGATGCCGAGCTGGGCGATGGCGCAGGCGACGGGGGCGGGGATGACGTTGGTTGCGTCGAGCCGTCCGCCCAGGCCCACCTCGATGATGCAGGCGTCCGCCGGGGTGCGGGCGAAGGCGAGGAAGGCGGCGGCGGTGGTCACCTCGAAAAAGCTCGCGCCGATGTCTCCCCCGGCATCGAGCACCTGTTCGAGCAGGGCGGCGAGGGCGGCGTCGTCGATCAGCTGCCCGGCGAGGCGAATACGCTCGTTGAAGCGGACCAGATGCGGGCTGGAATAGACATGCGCGGTGAGGCCCGCCGCCTCGACCGCGGCGCGCAGGAAGGCGCAGGTCGAACCCTTGCCGTTGGTCCCTGCGACATGGAGCACGGGGGGCAGGCGTAGGTGCGGATTGCCGATCCGGTCGAGCAGCGCGGTAATGCGGCTGAGGCCGAGGACATCGGCACCGGGGCCGAGCGCCCAGAGGCGGTCGAGTTGGCGTTGGACGGCGGGGGAGGAGGAGGTCGCGTGGTCGGGCATTGCGGGGGTGTATAGCGGGTGTGGGGGCGGTGGGGAGGGGGGAAGCGCCCGAGGTTTCAGGACAATGAACGCGAATTATGCGCTGTGTCTCTGGAGCTCGACTGTTCGTATGGCACGAGGAAAGGCGTTGCAAAGAAACCTTCTGCAACGCCTTTCACACGTTTGGGCAGCTAGATCAGCCCTTGATCATGCATCGGTTTCAAAACGTCGAACAGCGCACGCAGCCGCGACTTCATAAGCGGATCGTCACGCATCGCTTTGGTTGCCGCAGTGCGATCACGCTTTGAGCCATGCGCTACCGTGATAGGATTGGTTTGATTTTCGAATGTGCCCACGTTGATCTGTACCAGATCGTCGCCCTGCCCATAAGCAAGGGCAGTGAGGATCGTGAGGTCGATGGCTCGGGGAAGAGGAAGCTCCTCGGATTGGCGGGACCATCTCTGACCAGAATGACGAACCACCTTGGCCGACAGTTCGCGCTGATCCCACTGAGACCAGCCAAGAGTTATAAACTGGGCGTCGGTTTCGCCCGCGTACCAAGGGTCGTGGTCGAAGTACGGTACGACATACACCGGCTTGTGCAGAATTTGTTCCGGAAAACTTGCCTCCTGAGGCATGCGAATCACTCCATAGTTGCGATAGCCCCCATGTAGTAAATGTAGTACATTCTGTAAACGTAGTAGTATGTGGCTGCATCACATCGACGCGTTAACTGCGATACGTTTGCGTGATGAACCTCCAAGGAGGACGCCACAGCGCGCTATGGGCGGTGATCCCTGCGTCGCTCGCCATGCAGCAGGAGCAGCCAGCGGAGGGGGCGGGTGATGCGGTGGCGTGCGGGCATGGACGAGCGAGCTTCAAGCCCTTCCCCTTCAGGGGAGGGGTTGGGGCGGGGGAGTCTTGGCGTCGTCAGCCCAACTATCGGGAAGTGGCTCCAGCTTCGAAAGGACCGCCTGGAGCGCGCCGTCGATATTCTCCTGCACCTCGCCGTTCGTGAAGCGGAGCGTCGTGAAGCCGGAGCGGAGGAAGAAGATGCGCGCGCCTCGTCGCGGTCGGCGCGGTGGGTGTCGCCGTCGATTTCGACGACTAGGCCTTTGGCCGGGCAGAAGAAGTCGGCGATGTAGGGGCGAACTTATGCTGGCGGCGGAACTTGTAGCCGCCTAGTTGGCGGTTCGAGACGTGTCGCCAGAGGCGCTTTTCGTATTCGGTGGGGTTTCGGCGGTTCTGTCGGGCGAAGGCGGAGAGTTCGGTTTCCGTTGCCATGTCTGCCCCACCCCGACCCCTCCCCTGAAGGGGAGGGGCTTTTAGATGCCCAACCCTCTCCCCGGAGGGGAGAGGGCTTTTTAGGTTCCCCTACGCCGCCGCCTTTTCCTCCACCAGCAGGCCGATCAGGGCGCCGAGCTTGTCGCGCAGGTCCTTGCGGTGGACGACCATGTCGATCAGGCCGTGGTCGAGATAATATTCGCTGGTCTGGAAATCGTCGGGCAGCTTTTCGCGGATCGTGCTTTCGATCACGCGGCGGCCGGTGAAGGCGAGGGTGGCCTTGGGCTCGGCGATCTGGACGTCGCCGAGCATCGCATAGGCCGCCATCACGCCGCCCGAGGTCGGGTCGGTCAGCACGACGATATAGGGCAGGCCGGCATCGTGGAGCATCGAGATCGCGACGGTGGTGCGCGGCATCTGCATGAGGCTGAGGATACCCTCCTGCATGCGCGCGCCGCCGCTGGCGGTGAAGACGATGTAGGGCGCCTTGGCGGCGATCGCTGCTTCGACGCCGGCGATGAAGGCTTCACCGACTGCCTGGCCCATCGATCCGCCCATGAAGGCGAAATCCTGCACGCCGATCACCGCGCGCTGGCCGAGGATCGTGCCGCTGGCGTTGAGAAACGCGTCCTGCTCGCCGGTGCTGGCGCGGGCGGCCTTGATGCGGGCGGGATAGGGCTTCTGGTCGCGGAACTTGAGCGGGTCTTCGGCGACCTTGGGGTTCGGGAGGATCGTGTAGCTGCCCGCGTCGAACAGTTGCTCGAACCGCGCGCGGCCGCCGATGCGCTCATGATGGTCGCAGATCGGGCAGACCGACTGGTTTTCCTGGAGTTCCTTGACGAACACCATCTGCCCGCAACCCTTGCACTTGTGCCAGAGATGGTCGGGCGTCTCCGACTTGTTCGGGATGACGAGCGAGATCGCGTTGCGGACGCGGGTGAGCCAGCTCATGCGGCGGTTTCCTTGCGTGCTGCGGCCAGCGCGGCCGACAGGGATTGAATATAGGTGCGGACGGCGGCGGGGGCGTTGGTGCCCTCTGCCGCGATGATGTCGATGATTGCCGAGCCGACGACGACGCCGTCGGCGACGCGGCCGATCGCGGCGGCCTGCTGCGGCGTGCGGACGCCGAAGCCGACCGCGACGGGGAGGTCGGTTGCGGCTTTCAGGCGGGCGACGGCGGCTTCGATGCTGTGCTGTGCCGCCTGCTGCTTGCCGGTAATGCCGGCGACCGAGACGTAATAGAGAAAGCCGCTCGCGCCATCGAGCACGGCGGGCAGGCGCGCGGCGTCGGTGGTGGGGGTGGCGAGGCGGATCGTGGCGATGCCGTGGGGGGCGAAGGCGGCGATTTCGTCCGCTTCCTCCGCCGGGATATCGACGATGATCGCGCCGTCGACGCCGGCGTCCGCCGCCTTTTGCGCGAAGGCTTCGGGCGTCGGGCGGGTCATGGTGTTGGCATAGCCCATCAGCACCAGCGGGGTTTCCGGGTGGCGCTTGCGGAAGGCGGCGGCGATGGCAAGCACGTCGGCGGTGCGGGTGCCGGCGGCGAGGCTGCGCAGGTTTGCGGCCTGAATCGCCGGGCCGTCGGCCATCGGATCGGTGAACGGCATGCCGAGCTCGATCACGTCGGCCCCGCCCGCGACGAGCGCGTCGAGGATCGCGGCGGTGTCGCCGTCACCGGCGGTGACAAAGGTGACGAGCGCGGCGCGGTGGTGTGCGGCGGCGGTGGCGAAGGTGGTGGCGAGGCGGGTCATATCGCCACCCCCAGCGCCTCGGCGACGGTGAAGATGTCCTTGTCGCCGCGGCCGCAGAGGTTGGCGAGGATCACCTGATCCTGGCGCATTTCCCGTGCCTTCACCGCGACCGCTGCGATCGCGTGCGAAGGTTCGAGCGCGGGGATGATGCCTTCGGTGCGGCAGAGCAGCTGGAAGGCGTCGAGCGCCTCCGTATCGGTCACCGACGTGTATTCGACGCGGCCGATGTCCTTGAGCCAGGCATGTTCGGGGCCGATGCCGGGATAGTCGAGGCCGGCGCTGATCGAATGCGCTTCGGTGATCTGGCCATCCTCGTCCTGCAGCAGATAGGTCTTGTTGCCGTGGAGGATGCCGGGTTCGCCGCCCGCGAGGCTGGCGGCGTGCTTCTTGTCCAGCCCTTCGCCCGCCGCTTCGACGCCGAGCATCGCGACATCGGCGTCGTCGAGGAACGGGTGAAACAGGCCGATCGCGTTGCTGCCCCCGCCGATCGCGGCGACGAGCAGGTCGGGGAGGCGACCGGTGCGGGCGAGCATCTGGGCGCGCGCTTCCTTGCCGATCACGCTCTGAAAGTCGCGGACCAGCTCCGGATAGGGGTGCGGGCCGGCGGCGGTGCCGATGATGTAGAAGGTGTCGTGGACGTTGGCGACCCAGTCGCGCAGCGCCTCGTTCATCGCGTCCTTGAGCGTGCCCGCGCCGCTGGTGACCGGGCGGACTTCGGCGCCGAGCAGCTTCATGCGGAAGACGTTCGGCTGCTGGCGCGACACGTCCTTGCCGCCCATGAAGATGGTGCAGGGCAGGCCGAAGCGTGCGCAGACGGTGGCGGTGGCGACGCCGTGCTGGCCCGCGCCGGTCTCCGCGATGATCCGCGTCTTGCCCATGCGGATCGCGAGCAGGATCTGGCCGATGCAATTGTTGATCTTGTGCGCGCCGGTATGGTTGAGCTCGTCACGCTTGAACCAGATTTCGGCCCCCATGCCGTCGGGTGCGTTTTCGCGCAGCGCTTCGGTGAGCCGTTCGGCGTAATAGAGCGGGCTGGGGCGGCCGACATAATGTTCGAGCAGGTCGTCGAACTGCGCGGCAAAGGCCGGGTCGGCTTTCGCGGCCTTATACTCGCGCTCGAGGTCGAGGACGAGCGGCATCAGCGTTTCGGCGACATAGCGCCCGCCGAACTGGCCGAAATGGCCGCGATCATCGGGCTGGGCGCGGAAGGAGTTGGGTGCGTTCATGATGAGGGGCGTTTAGGCGGGGATTGCCGCGACGCCAAGCATTGTTGGCGGAAGGAATTCTTGGCGCGGCTGATCCTCCCCGAGAGGGGGAGGATCATGCGGCCTTCAGCTCAACGCTGCCTTCACAAGCCCGGACGCCTTGCTCATGTCGAGGCTGGCCGCATGCCGCGCTTTCAGTTCGGCCATGACGCGGCCCATGTCCTTCATGCCGGTGGCGCCGAGATCGGCCTTGATCGCCTCGATCGCGGCGGTGGTGTCTTCCGCGCTCATCTGGGCGGGGAGGAAGCCTTCGATCACTGCGACCTCGGCCTTCTCCTTG
The DNA here is from genome assembly GCF_965227385.1 of Sphingomonas sp. Taxonomy (GTDB): domain Bacteria; phylum Pseudomonadota; class Alphaproteobacteria; order Sphingomonadales; family Sphingomonadaceae; genus Sphingomonas. The sequence continues at coordinate 2,942,459 of NZ_OZ245750.1, read as the reverse complement.
TCGGCGAGTTCCTGGCGACCGCCCTTTTCGAACATCTCGATCGATTCGCGGCGCTGTTTCACCATTTTCTGCAGCACTTCGACCACCAGCGCGTCGTCGTCGGCGACGGGCGCCTGGGTGCGCGCTTCGATATCGCGGTTCTTGATCGCGCTCTGGATCAGGCGGATGGCGGCCGTGCCTTCCTTGTCGCCGCCCTTCATGGCGGTGACGAGGGCGGCCTTGATGTCGTCGCGGATCATTTGGTTCATCTTTCAACTGAATCGGAATTTGCCCCAGATAGTCGCGACGGACGGTTGACGCGAGGGGGGTAGGGGTCTAGCGGGCAGCGCTTAGCGACATCGCCGGAAAAACTGACAGGAGCGACCTTCTCTGATGGCCGAAGCCACGCCTATTATCGTGCCTGAAGGAGCTACAGGCGTTCTGGTTCTCGCGAGCGGTGAGGTCATCTGGGGCCGTGGATTCGGGGCCGAGGGCGCGGCGGCGGGGGAAGTCTGCTTCCACACCGCAATGACCGGATATCAGGAGATCATGACCGACCCGTCGTTCGCGGGCCAGATGATCTGCTTTACCTTCCCCCATATCGGCAATGTCGGCGCGAACCCCGATGACGTGGAGGCGGACAATCCGCACGCGCTCGGCATGATCGTGCGCGAGGATGTGACGGAGCCGTCGAATTTCCGCAGCGTCGAGCATCTCGACAGCTGGATGAAGAAGCATGACCGCATCGGCCTGTCGGGCATCGACACCCGCGCGCTGACGCGGCGGATTCGCGGCAAGGGCGCGCCCAATGGCGTGATCGCGCATTCGGCGGATGGCACATTCGATATCCCGGCGCTGATCGCGCAGGCACAGGCCTGGCCCGGGCTGGAGGGCATGGACCTGGCCATTACCGTCACCACCGAAACGCATTTCGGGTGGGAAGGCGGCGTGTGGCGGCTGGGGTTCGGCTATGAGGTCGATGGCGATGGCGCGCGGCCGCATGTCGTGGCGATCGATTACGGCTCCAAGCACAATATCTTCCGCAATCTGGTGAAGGCCGGGGCGAAGGTGACGGTGCTGCCCGCGACCGCGACTGCCGAGCAGGTGTTGAGCTTTAACCCCGACGGTATCTTCCTGTCGAACGGGCCGGGCGATCCCGCCGCGACGGGCGAATATGCCGTGCCGGTCATCCGTGAGTTGCTGGCGACCAAGAAGCCGTTGTTCGGCATCTGCCTTGGCCATCAGCTGCTGGCGCTGGCGGTGGGCGCGCAGACGACCAAGATGTTCCAGGGGCATCGCGGGGCGAACCATCCGGTCAAGCGGCTCTCCGACGGTGCGGTCGAGATCACGTCGATGAACCACGGCTTTGCGGTCGAAAGCGCGACGCTGCCCGCAGGCGTGGTTGAGACGCATGTGTCGCTGTTCGACGGCAGCAATTGCGGGATCGAGATCGACGGCGGGCGGGCGTTTTCGGTGCAGTACCACCCCGAGGCGTCGCCGGGGCCGCAGGATAGTTTCTATCTGTTCGAGCGGTTTGTGGGAATGTTGCGGTGAACTGGGTCGAATTGCTTCGTCGCTGCTGGATAGTTATTGCTGTTGCATCCGTAAGTTTTTCTATATTCGCCGGTTGGCAAAATACAGAGAATGTCTACGCCGCTCGAGTAGAAAATGGTGCTTGGGAAATAGCAGATCGAAAATGCATTTTGGGTACGTTTTCACCTGTAGATATTTCCGGTCCACCTGAGGTGGATGAAAACTACCGATACGCTGGTGAGTGTCGGACAGCCGATGCAATTGTATCAGCCGTAATCGTTGGCATGGTTTTTCCAGCTTTTCTTCTTCTTGTTTACTTTATTTTGCGATGGATATTTAGAGGGCTTTACGCCGACCGTCGCAATAATAAAGTTTCTGTCAACGCCAAGGATGCCGTCGACTAATGCCCAAACGCACCGACATCTCCTCCATCCTCGTCATTGGCGCTGGTCCCATTGTGATCGGTCAGGCGTGCGAGTTCGATTATTCGGGCACGCAGGCGATCAAGGCGCTCAAGGAAGAGGGCTATCGCATCGTCCTGGTCAATTCGAACCCGGCGACGATCATGACCGATCCCGAGCTGGCCGACGCGACCTATGTCGAGCCGATCACGCCCGCGGTGGTCGCCAAGATCATCGAGAAGGAGCGGCCCGACGCCGTCCTGCCGACGATGGGTGGGCAGACGGCGCTGAACACGGCGCTGGCGCTGGCGCAGGATGGCACGCTGGAGAAATTCGGCGTCACCATGATCGGCGCGAATGCCGAGGCGATCGACAAGGCCGAGGATCGGCTGAAGTTCCGCGACGCGATGGACAAGATCGGGCTCGACAGCGCGCGTTCGGCGATTGCGCACAGCGAGGCCGAGGCGCTGGAGGGGCTGGAGAAGGTCGGGCTGCCGGCGATCATCCGTCCGTCCTTTACGCTGGGCGGCACTGGCGGCGGCATTGCCTATAACAAGGAAGAGTTCATCGAGATCGTCCGCAAGGGGCTGGACGCATCGCCGACGACCGAGGTGCTGATCGAGGAATCGCTCCTCGGTTGGAAGGAATATGAGATGGAGGTCGTGCGGGACCGCAACGACAACTGCATCATCATCTGTTCGATCGAGAATGTCGATGCGATGGGCACCCATACCGGTGACTCGATCACGGTAGCGCCCGCGCTGACGCTGACGGACAAGGAATATCAGATCATGCGCAACGCCAGCATCGCGGTGCTGCGCGAGATCGGCGTGGAGACTGGCGGGTCGAACGTGCAGTTCGCGGTGAACCCGAAGGACGGGCGGCTGATCGTGATCGAGATGAACCCGCGCGTGTCGCGGTCCTCGGCACTGGCGTCGAAGGCGACGGGCTTCCCGATTGCCAAGGTCGCCGCGAAGCTGGCGGTCGGATACACGCTGGACGAGATTACCAACGACATTACCGGCGCGACCCCGGCGAGCTTCGAGCCGACGATCGACTATGTCGTGACCAAGATCCCGCGCTTTGCGTTCGAGAAGTTCAAGGGTGCCGAAGCGACGCTGGGCACGGCGATGAAGTCGGTCGGCGAAGTGATGGCGATCGGCCGCAACATCCATGAATCGATGCAAAAGGCGCTGCGGGGCCTCGAGACCGGCCTGTCCGGATTCAACAATGTCGAGCATCTGCAGGGTGCGCCGCGCGACGTGATCGAGGCGGCGCTGGCGCAGCGCACGCCCGACCGGCTGCTGATCGCGGCGCAGGCGCTGCGGGAGGGCTTCACGGTAGCCGAGGTGCATGCGCTCGCGGCCTATGACCCGTGGTTCCTGGAGCGGATCGCCGAGATCGTCGCGGCGGAAGAAGGCGTGTGCCGCAACGGGCTGCCGCAGGACGCGGCGGGGATGCGGCGGCTCAAGGCGATGGGGTTCAGCGACAAGCGGCTTGCCTGGCTGGCGCTGCGCTCGGCGAACCTGCGCGAGGGCACCGACGCGATGGCGAAGTCGTCGGGCCTGATCGGTGAGGTGGTCAAGGCGATGACCGGCGGCGTGACCGAGGCCGATGTGCGCAAGCTGCGCCACAAGCTGGACGTGCGCCCGGTGTTTAAGCGGATCGACACCTGCGCGGCGGAGTTCGATGCCAAGACGCCGTACATGTACTCGACCTATGAGGCGCCATCGTTCGGCGAGCCCGAGTGCGAATCCATGCCGACCGAGCGCCAGAAGGTCGTCATTCTGGGCGGCGGGCCGAACCGGATCGGGCAGGGGATCGAGTTCGACTATTGCTGCTGCCACGCCTGCTTCGCGCTGGCGGATGCGGGCTATGAGACGATCATGGTCAACTGCAATCCGGAAACGGTGAGCACCGATTATGACACGTCGGACCGGCTGTATTTCGAGCCGCTGACGGCGGAGGATGTGCTGGAAATCCTGCACGTCGAAATGTCGAACGGTACGCTGGCCGGGGTGATCGTCCAGTTTGGCGGGCAGACGCCGCTCAATCTCGCGCGCGCGCTGGAGCAGGCGGGGATCCCGATCCTGGGCACCAGCCCGGATGCGATCGACCTGGCCGAGGATCGCGAGCTGTTCGCCGACCTGGTGTCCAAGCTGAACCTGAAGCAGCCCAAGAACGGCATTGCGCGCAGCCGCGAAGAGGCGATCGCGGTGGCCGAGCGGATCGGCTATCCGGTGCTGACGCGGCCGAGCTTCGTGCTGGGTGGCCGGGCGATGGAGATCGTCGATACGCCCGAGCAGCTGGATCACTATATCCAGACGGCGGTGCAGGTGTCGGGCGATGCCCCGGTGCTGATCGACCAGTATCTGCGCGACGCGATCGAGGTCGATGTCGATGCAATCAGCGATGGCGACGATGTGGTCGTGGCAGGCGTGCTGCAGCATATCGAGGAGGCGGGCGTCCATTCGGGCGACAGCGCCTGCTCGCTGCCCCCCTACAGCCTGCCCGACGCGATTATTGCCGAGATCGAGCGCCAGACCGACGCACTGGCGCGGGCGCTGAAGGTCCGTGGCCTCATGAACATCCAGTTCGCGGTCAAGGACGGCGAGGTCTACCTGATCGAGGTCAATCCGCGCGCCTCGCGCACCGTGCCGTTCGTCGCCAAGGCCATCGGCATTCCGATCGCCAAGATCGCAAGCCGCGTGATGGCGGGCGAGAAGCTGAAGGACCTGCCCAAGATCGATCGGAACATAGATTATATCGCGGTCAAGGAAGCCGTGTTCCCGTTCAATCGCTTTCCCGGCGTCGATCCGGTGCTGTCGCCGGAAATGAAGTCGACCGGCGAAGTGATGGGGATCGATCGCGATTTCCCCACCGCCTTTGCCAAGGCGCAGCTGGGGGCGGGGACGGTGTTGCCGAAGGCTGGCCATGTGTTCGTCAGCGTCAAGGACAGCGACAAGCCGGTGGTTCTGCCGGGCGTAAAGCTGCTGGTCGAACAGGGCTTTGCCATCGTCGCAACCGGCGGGACCGCCGATTACCTGACGGCGCAGGGCGTGCCGGTGGAGCGGGTTAACAAGGTGGCGCAGGGCCGCCCGCATATCGTCGACCGCATCCGCGACGGCGATATCGCATTGATCTTCAACACCACCGAGGGGTGGCAGTCGCTGAAGGACAGCGAGTCGATCCGCGCTTCGGCGCTGTCGCTGAAAATCCCGTATTTCACCACGGCACCCGCCAGCGTCGCCGCATCACAGGCGATTACCGCCCTGAGTGGCCAGTCCCTTGAAGTCCGTCCCTTGCAGGCTTACTATTCGCAATCGCACAATTGATCCCCCACAACGAAGGTTAGGGTGCGAGCGGGCCGATTGAGGCACGCCGGGGGAAGGGGTTTTGACGAAGGACAAGTGCTGAAATGGCGACGGTCGAGAAGATGCCGATGCTGGCGGAAGGCTATGAGAAGCTCAACGAGCAGCTCAAAGTGCTGAAAGCCGAGCGTCCGCTGATCGTGGACGCCATCGAGGAAGCGCGAGCGCATGGCGACCTTTCGGAAAACGCCGAATATCACGCGGCGAAGGAACGGCAGGGCCAGGTCGAGGCGACGATCGCCGATATCGAGGACAAGCTGTCGCGCGCGCAGATCATCGATCCGCGGGAATTGTCGGGCGACCGGATCGTGTTCGGCGCGACGGTGACGCTGCTCGACGAGGACGACAAGTCGGTGAAGTACCAGATCGTCGGCCAGGCGGAGGCGGACGCCAAGTCGGGCAAGATCAGCTACAACTCGCCGCTGGGCCGCGCGCTGATCGGCAAGAGCCTGGGCGATGAAGTCGAGGTGACGGTGCCGGCGGGCGACCGCTGGTATGAGGTCAGCAAGATCGAGTTTATTTAAGCCTGATCGTCACCCCAGCGAAAGCTGGGGTCTCATAGTGATAGCGCGCGCGCATGTCGTGAGGCCCCAGCTTTCGCTGGGGCGACGGTGCTGGTTACCCCTCCATGTCCGGTTCAAGCAGCCGATGGAGGTGGACCACCACATATTTCATCTCGGCATCGTCGACCGTGCGCTGCGCGGCGCCGCGCCATGCCTTTTCGGCGCTGGCATAGTCGGGGAAGATGCCGACGACGTCGAGCTTGGTCGGATCCTGGAAATCAAGCGTCATCGGGTCCTTAACGCGACCGCCGAAGACGAGGTGCAGCTTGCTCATAAATGCTCCCGGGGAAAGATATACCCGGGAGCCTTAGCCGCGTTGTTGCGCTGCACTCAATACCGTGCCGCACCGTAAAAGCGCGACACGGATGCGATTACGCGTCGGTCTTGCTCGCCGCCGCTTCCTTCGCGGCGGTGACGGCCGAGCCGATGATCTTGCCGATCTGTTCCTTGGCGGCATCGCGCTGGGGCAGGATGGCGTCGATCTCGGCCTTGCCGGCTTCGCGCGCGGCGGCGGCAGCAGCGGTCGCGCCTTCGGCGATCCGCTTGCCGACGGGCGCCAGCAATTCCTTTTCCTTCTGCAGGCGCGGAACGAGCGCGCCGATCACGACGCCGAGTGCGACGCCGCCGGCGACGAGCGCGAGCGGGTTCTTCTCGATACCCTCTGCGCGGTCCTTGGGCGCGGTCTTGCGGGGGGTGGTCATGTCGAGGATCCTTTCTTCGGACGGGCCTTCGCCCCTGATCTGGTGTCTGACTTGCGCTTGTTCAAACTCGCCTTGGCCGCAGCGGTTGCACCACCGACCAGCAATCGCGCGAGCGGACGGCGTGCGAGGAACAGCATCGCGGCCCCCGCAACGACCGCGACGGTGCGCGGGTTGGCGCGGACGGTGGCGACCGTGTCGCGGGCAACGCCGATGGCAACATTCTCGACCGCGTCCTGCGCAAGCGCCATCGGATTGAGCTTGTCCTGCATCCGTCCCAGCGTGCCGAACAGCCGCGCGCGCGCATTGCGGCTGCGTGCCTCGGCCTCGGTCAGTTCGGTAGGAAGTATTTCACTCATGGCATGTTCCGGGGGCGGATGGCGCGACGGTAGCGGACGAGCGCTGCACGGCCTGCAAGGCCGGCAGCTACGAGCGCGGTGACCACGACGATCGATGTCGCGGCCGCCGGGCCGACATGGGGGGACAGGATCAGAACCAGGCCGACGATCAGCGCGATCGCGGCAGAATTGGCGAGCAGGAACACCAGCGCACCGAGGATCAGCGCCGCACGCGCGTCGCTCAGCCGGGCGAGCGCCAGCGCCTTCCAATAAGCGATTTCCGCATCGGCAAAGGCGCGCGCATCGGCCACTGCCTGAGCCGCCAATGCGCCGATGCTGTCATCTTCCCGTTCGTTCACCACGCCCCCCAGGCCATGTTATGCCTTGGTGCTGTCGTTGGGATCGTCCCGGTTCGCATCACCCTTGTCGGCGAGGTCTCCTGCCGCATCCAGCCCGGACTTGAGCAGGCGCGCGAGGACGAAGCCGACACCGGCCGCGATGCCGACGGCGACGGCGGGGCTTTTCTTCACGAATTCGCGGGCATCGTCGAGCAGGTCGTCGACCTGCTTGCCGCGCAGCGATTCGGCTAGGCCGGAGATCTGGTCGGCGGCGGAGCGGGCATATTGGCCATATTGCTCGCCCAGCTTCTCATCGACGGTGCCCGCCGCGTCGCGCATCATGTTCGAAAATTCGTCGAGCGCACCTGTCGCTTTTTCCTTGCCCGTGTCGGCAAAGGAGCGCGCCTTGTCGCCGGCCTGCCCGGCAAGCTTGCCGGCTTCGTCACGGACGAAGGCGCCGGCACTGCGCTTGCTGCCGTCGTCGGACGCGGTCGCGCCGGCCGGGCGCGTCGCCACCAGGGCGTCGGTCGCGGGGTCCATGCTCTGGTCCTTGGGGAATGTTTCGTCAGCCATCGCTCGAATCCCTTCTAATGGTTCGTCCAGACAACCATGGCGCGGCGCGAGGGTTCCGCGCCATCCGTGATTTGCCCAGCGGCGACGAACGGGATAGAGGCCCGCGCGACACCGTCTTGACCCAAGGTAGGGAGACCATTTCGTGACCGCAATCATCGACATCCATGCACGCCAGATTCTCGACAGCCGCGGCAACCCGACCGTCGAGGTCGACGTGCTGCTCGAAGACGGCAGCTTTGGCCGTGCGGCGGTGCCGTCGGGCGCGTCGACCGGTGCGCACGAGGCAGTCGAAAAGCGCGACGGCGACAAGTCGGTCTATCTCGGCAAGGGCGTGCTCGAGGCGGTCGAGGGCGTGAACGGCGAGATCGCCGAGGAGATCACGGGCCTCGACGCCGAGGATCAGGCCGAGATCGACTACGCGATGATCGAGCTGGACGGGACCGAGAACAAGGGCCGGCTGGGCGCGAACGCAATCCTGGGCGTGAGCCTGGCGGTTGCCAAGGCGGCGGCGGATGCGCGCGGCCTGCCGCTCTATCGCTATGTCGGCGGCGTTTCGGCGCATGTCCTGCCGGTGCCGATGATGAACATCATCAATGGCGGCGAGCATGCCGACAATGCGATCGACTTCCAGGAGTTCATGATCGTTCCGGTCGGCGCGGACTCGCTGGCCGAAGCGGTGCGCTGCGGTGCTGAGATTTTCCACACGCTCAAGAAGGGCCTGCACGACAAGGGCCTGTCGACCGCGGTTGGCGATGAGGGCGGGTTCGCGCCGAACATCGCATCGACCCGCGAGGCGCTCGACTTCATCATGGCGAGCATCGAGAAGGCCGGATACAAGCCGGGTGACGATGTGATGCTCGCGCTCGATTGCGCCGCGACCGAATATTATCGCGATGGCGCATACAAGATGGTGGGTGAGGGCAAGACCCTGACGTCGGCGCAGAATGCCGATTTCCTCGCCGATCTGTGCGCGGGCTACCCGATCTTCTCGATCGAGGACGGCATGGCCGAGGACGACTGGGACGGGTGGAAGCTGCTGACCGAGAAGCTCGGCGGCAAGGTCCAGCTGGTCGGTGACGATCTGTTCGTGACCAATCCGAAGCGGCTGAAGCGCGGCATCGACGGCGGCTATGCCAATTCGCTGCTGGTCAAGGTCAACCAGATCGGCACGCTGACCGAAACGCTGGAGGCGGTGAGCCTGGCGCAGCGTTCGTCCTATACCGCCGTGATGTCGCACCGTTCGGGCGAGACCGAGGATGCGACGATCGCCGACCTCGCGGTCGCGACGAATTGCGGGCAGATCAAGACCGGCTCGCTCGCGCGATCCGACCGGCTTGCCAAGTACAACCAGCTGATCCGCATCGAGGAAGAGTTGGGCGATGCGTCGGTTTATGCCGGTCGCGGCATTCTACGGGGTTGATCGTCGAGTCGGTTTAGGCGAGATTAACTGTATGAGCCGGTCCACCCCGTTCAATACGATCCTGCGTCGCGCCGGCCTGCCGGCCGTGGCGATCATCCTGATGGGCTTTTTCGCTTATTCGGCGGTGTTGGGTCCGAACGGGGTGCTGGTCTATGGCGACTACAAGCGCCAGCTGGAAACCAAGAAGGCGGAGCTGGCGAAGCTGGAGGCGCAGCGCGCGCAGCTGCGAAACCGGGTCGCGTTGCTCAAGCAGAGCGGCGCCGACCCCGACATGGTCGATGAGCTGACGCGCAAGAAGCTGAACGTCGTCCACCCCGACGAGGTCATCGTCACGCTCGACTGAGGTGTAGGCGCCGCGCGCGCGTGCAAGCCGCCGTAGCGTTAGACACGTTTGTTACTAGCCGTGCGGGCCATTGCGCCGCGTGCGATATCCGGCCTATAGGGCCGGTTCCATCTTTCCCCAGGATGAGGATCATCGTGGCAAAATCCCCGGCCAAGAGCCGCACTAACGAACCAGCTCCAACCAACCGTGAGCGTCCAAACGAACCGCAACGGTACAATGCGTCGAAGGAGGAGCTGCTCGAATTTTATCGCCAGATGCTGCTCATCCGCCGTTTCGAGGAAAAGGCGGGCCAGCTCTACGGCCTCGGCTTCATCGGCGGCTTCTGCCACCTCTATATCGGTCAGGAAGCGGTTGCGGTCGGCCTGCAGTCGGCACTGGACGGTGACAAGGATTCGGTGATCACCGGGTATCGCGACCATGGCCACATGCTCGCATACGGCATCGATCCCAAGGAGATCATGGCGGAGCTGACCGGTCGCGCCGCGGGCATCAGCCGCGGCAAGGGCGGGTCGATGCACATGTTCTCGACCGAGAAGAAGTTCTACGGCGGCCATGGCATCGTTGGTGCGCAGGTTTCGCTTGGCGCTGGCCTGGCCTTCGCCCACAAATATCGCGGTGACGGTGGCGTCGCCATGGCCTATTTCGGCGATGGCGCGGCGAACCAGGGCCAGGTCTATGAGACCTTCAATATGGCCGAGCTGTGGAAGCTCCCGATCATCTTCGTGATCGAGAACAACCAGTACGCCATGGGCACCAGCGTCAATCGCGCGAGCTCCGAGGACCAGCTGTACAAGCGCGGCGAAAGCTTCCGCATTCCGGGCATCCAGGTCGATGGCATGGACGTGCTGGCGTGCCGTGGTGCGGCAGAAGAAGCGCTGGCGTGGGTGCGCGCGGGCAAGGGTCCGATCATCCTGGAAATGAAGACCTATCGCTATCGCGGCCATTCGATGTCCGACCCGGCCAAGTACCGGTCGCGCGACGAGGTTCAGTCGGTGCGTGAAAAGAGCGACCCGATCGAGGGCGTGAAGAAGGAACTCGAAGCGATCGGCGTCAAGGAAGACGAGCTGAAGGCGATCGAGGCCGAGATCCGCAAGGCGGTGAACGAGTCGGCCGACTTTGCCGAGCAGGCGCCGGAGCCGGATCCGGCCGAGCTGTATACCGACGTTCTGGTGGAGACGTACTGAAATGGCGATCGAGCTGAAGATGCCCGCGCTCTCGCCCACGATGGAAGAGGGAACCCTCGCCAAGTGGCTGGTGAAGGAAGGCGATACGATCAAGTCGGGCGATATCATCGCCGAGATCGAAACCGACAAGGCGACGATGGAATTCGAAGCCGTCGATGAAGGCACGCTGGCGCAGATCCTGGTGGCCGAGGGCACCGACGGGGTGAAGGTCGGCACCGTGATCGCGACGATCGCGGCCGAGGGCGAGGATGCGTCCGCAGCGCCTGCCCCCAAGGCCGAAGCGCCCGCTCAGGAGCAGAAGGCAGCCGAATCCGGCACTGATGCTGCGCCCAAAAAGGCCGACAGCGGTACCAAGCAGCTGGCCAGCGACAAGGCGGCGAGCGTTGCCGACCCCGAGCTTCCCGCCGGGACCGAGATGGTCAAGACCACTGTGCGCGAAGCGCTGCGCGATGCGATGGCCGAGGAAATGCGGTCGGACGATCGCGTGTTCGTGATGGGAGAGGAAGTCGCGGAATATCAGGGCGCCTACAAGGTGACCCAGGGTCTGCTCGACGAATTCGGTCCGCGCCGCGTGATCGACACGCCGATCACCGAGTATGGCTTTGCCGGCATCGGGTCGGGCGCGGCGATGGGTGGCCTCAAGCCGATCGTCGAGTTCATGACGTTCAACTTCGCGATGCAGGCGATCGACCACATCATCAACTCGGCCGCGAAGACCAACTATATGTCGGGCGGCCAGATGCGCTGCCCGATCGTGTTCCGCGGTCCCAATGGCGCGGCGAGCCGCGTCGGCGCGCAGCACTCGCAGAACTACGGCCCGTGGTATGCCAGCGTTCCGGGCCTGATCGTGATCGCGCCCTATGACGCGGCGGATGCCAAGGGCCTGCTCAAGGCGGCGATCCGGTCGGAAGATCCGGTCGTGTTCCTCGAGAACGAGCTCATGTACGGGCGCAGCTTCGACGTGCCCAAGCTCGACGACTGGGTGCTGCCGATCGGCAAGGCGCGGATCGTGCGCGAGGGCAAGGACGTGACTTTGGTCAGCTATTCGATCGGCGTTGGCGTTGCGCTGGAAGCCGCCGAGAAGCTGGCCGAAGAGGGCATCGACGCCGAGGTGATCGACCTGCGCACGCTGCGCCCGCTCGACACCGAAACGGTGCTCAAGAGCCTGAAGAAGACCAACCGCATGGTGGTGGTCGAGGAAGGTTGGCCAGTCTGTTCGATCGCGTCGGAAATCGTCGCGGTGTGCATGGAGCAGGGCTTCGACGATCTCGATGCTCCGGTCATCCGCGTGACGAACGAGGATGTGCCGCTGCCCTATGCCGCGAACCTTGAGAAGCTGGCGCTGATCACCGCCGACAAGGTGGTGGCGGGCGTCAAGAAGGTCACGTACCGCTGAGAATTGCGAGCCCCTCTCCTGACGGGGAGGGGCTCCGCGATCAGCAGGTCGAGGCGGTGACGCCGGTGACCTGATACACGCCGTTGGTTCCGCCCACCGTGTCGCGGCGGTCGCGGACCATCATCGACGCTTCCTCGCGGAAATTGGTGTTGGGGGCGAGGGCCGCGCGGAACAGCGGCTGATATTCGTAATAGACCTCGACGTACATGGTGACGCCGTCGCTGGGCGCGATCGCCAGTCGACCGGTCTTGCCCATGCCGTTGAGATTGACGGTTCCGGCGGCGCCATAGGCCGAGGTCTGCGACGTCTTGTTGCCGCGGCAGCGTTGCCAGCGGATGCGGTTCTTGCCGCTGTTCGCGGGGTCCGGCTCAAGGCTCGAGATGATCACCCGTCCATTGCGGAACAGGTCGAGTTCACCTGACTGGAGCCCGGCACCGGTCAGCAGGTCGTTGATGTCGGCTTCGTTGATTGTCTTTGCCTGAAGCTGGCTGCCCGAACCGATCCGTGCGGCGTTATCGGCCAGGTGCAACGCGATCTGGCTGATTCGCATCCGGCTGGTGATGTAGTTGGTCAGTTCGGCCCCGACGAGGCTGAGCGTCAGCAACAGTGGTAGCGACAGCGCGAATTCGAGCAGGGCGAGGCCACCCGTGTCGCGCCCGAGCGCCCGCAGACTGCGGCGCTGTCGGAACAGGTTGGCGATCACAGGAGGCACAGCCCGAGCAGACCGATACCACAGCTCGACGTGGGCGTCGGGCTCGGCGTGGGGCTTGCCGAACTGCTGGAGGTTGGCGTCGGCGAGGGCGAGCTGGTGTTCACCGGCGTCGGCGATGCCTCGATCGCCGCGGGGCAGTTGCGGACCTGGCTCGTGCCATAGCTGCCCTGGTCGCCATAAGGCTGGTTGCGGAGCACGGTGGATGCAGTGATCGTGGTCGTGCGGCCCCCCCCGACAAGATTATAGAGCGGAAAGATGCGCGGGTAGCTGGCGGTGACGGTGTAGAGCGTGGCGTCCTTCGCGCCGCCCTGACCCGCATTGCCCCCGTCGCGGTCCCATGCATTGTTGCGGTTGGCGTCCTGATAGGGCTCGCTACCGTCGCATACGCCATTGCCGTTGGTGTCGGTCCAAGTCTCTGCACGCGCCGCCGAAGCCTCGGAAAAGGTACGGTAATAGCGGCGATCGATCGTGATCGTGGCGTTGTTGGCCAAAGCCTTGACCTGCGCCCGCACCTTGTCGTCCAATGCGGTCTGGGTCGTGGTATCGGCCCCGCTTTCAAGGGTCGAGTCACGCGCGGTCTTTTGCACCACGCCCTGCAGCGCCGCGCGGGTGTAGAGCGTGTGGGCCACATCGAACCCGCCCAGCAGGACTAGGCCAAGGACGGGTGCCACCATCGCGAACTCGACGATGGTGGCACCCGACTCGTCGCGCCGAAGCGCGCCGGGGGCAAAGCGACGGAGGGAGAATCGCCGCTTCACCGGGTAAGCCTCAACTGGGAAATCTGGTCCGCGATCGAGCGGAAGGTGTTTTGCAGGTCGGTCGAGTTGCGCGCGGCGAAATAGCGGCCGGGCGTGGCGCAGCTCTGCATCATCCCCTCGATCGTGCTGCTCGATGCGCCGAACCAGATCACCCACAGGGTGATGTTCTTGTTCTTTACCGCGGTGCAGATTGCCTGGGTGCGGGCATTGACCTGCTGCGTGATCGTGCCGGTGGTCAGGCAGCCGCCGGTCGGCACCTGATTGGGGTCGGTCGTGCGGCGGTCGAGCCAGGGGAAGCCATAGGCGGCATAGTCGGTGTCGCCGGTGCACGCCTCACCGTCGGTCATGAAGATCAGGTGGCGTTCGATCTCGCCGCCCTGCGACGTATATTCATTCTCCGAACGAAAGATGCCGGTCGGAGAGATGAAGCGCGCGCCCCACAACAGGCCGATGTCGTGATAGGTGTTGCCGTTGGGCGTCAGGCCGTTGACGTAGGATTCGAATGCCGACGCGGTCGGCCAAGCCTGAAGCTTCTTGGCTTCTTCCGGGCAGTAATAAGGGACATTGTTGTAATAATCGGCCGTCGTAAGCGCCTCGTTCCGGTCAAGCTCGGACCAATAGCTTTGGACGTCGCGCGCAAAGATCGCGCCCGGTAGTGCCGGCCCCCACAGCGTGGTCGGGTCCCCGGAGTTGGGAACCAGATCGATGTCGAGGTCCTTCGCATCCGACGGGATCGGACTGTAGCTCGATTGCGATACGGTCTGGCGTTCCTCGATACACCCGTCCCAGGTCAGGCTGCGCGCAGCACCCTGATAGCCGATCGGCAGGCTGACCGAGTTGTTCCAGCTGGTGCCGTTCTTCAATCCGCTCACGTCATGGCTGATCTGCGCGTAGCGCCAGCGGTTGAAGGTCCGGGTCGTCGTCTCGGTCCCGGTATCGGTCCGCGTCCAGTAGCGCGTGACTTCGACGTCCCGGCTGCGCCGCTGAATGCGGCAGCGGTCGTCGCTGCTGCGGTAGCTGGCGCGATACTCGTAGCGCCAGCCATCCTGTTCGGTTTCCCAGGTCACGGTGCGCGGATTTCCGCTGCCCTCCTGGTAATTCCGGGTCGAGGGCGAGCCGGTATAGTTGATCTCGCCGTCTGGCGGCACCTGGCTGTCACACCAGCTGCTGGACACGTTGTAGGTGGTGCTGATCGTGCTCCAGCCACTTGTGCTGCCTTGCTGGATGCTCGGGCTGGCGGATTCGGTAGCGCCACCCTGGCTCCACGTGGTGGTGGTGGTGGTCGTATATTGTGCTTCGCGCGACTGGTAGGGCCAGCTGTTCGCAATAAAGCCGGTCGGCAGCAGCTTTCCGACATTGACGTTGGTCGCGTAGGGCATGAAGCCGAAACGGATCTGGACGGTGTTGCTGGTCCCGCCGGACGGCGCGCCGCCCGCGCAATTTTCGGCCGTGTCAAGCCGAGCGACGATTTCGTAGAAGCACTTCACCGCCGAGCGCAGCGCTTCCATCTTGGTCTGGCTATCGCTCGAAACCGCCTTGCTGGCCATCGACCCGGTGGTGTCGAGCACGAACATCACATCGGTGTTGGGGAGGCGCATTTCGGCGTCGCAGTTGACGGTAAGCGTCTCGGTTGTCTTGCCCAGCACGCGCATCAGCGTCATCGGCAGCGTGGCGCTGGCGTTTCCGGTTACCTTGCCTGCACTTTCAGTATAGGTTTTGGTCACCGACGTCGCGCCATAGGGGCTGGCCTGAATATTCGCGTCGAAGAAGCGTTCGGCCGCCGCACGCGCCGCATAGCTGTTGAATGCCCAGGTCCCGCCACCCATCTGCTTGCGCCCGGCCAGTGCGCCGGCATCGCACGCATGTTGCAGCCGTGTCTTGACGATGTACATGCGGCTCAGATCGACGCCACCGCCGACCATCCCGGCCAGCGGGATCAGCGATGCAGCGACGATCGCGAGCGTGTTGCCGCGCTTGTCGCGGGCGAGCGCGGCCATCGTGCTGCAGGCGCTGGTCACGACAGTTGAGCGCAACGGCATGGTAAGGGGTCCCCGGTTCCTTCGTCGGCTATGCGCGAAACTGGGCTAAGGGGGATTGAAGACGGATGGTTAACGCGGTGGTTACGATCGGGCGGCGAGGAGAGAAGCGGTGATCGACGTCGAGCGCCGGCTGGTGCTGACCTATATGCCGACGCCCGCTGCGGCGGCGGCGCTGGCGGCGCTGTTCGCGCTGGATGACAAGCTGGCCGAGACGCTGCGCACGACCAGTGAGCCGATGCTGGGCCAGATCCGCATGCAATGGTGGCAGGATGCGCTGGCGAAGCTCGACAGCGCGCCGCCGCCGCCGGAACCCGTTTTGCAGGGCGTTGCGCGCGACGTGCTGCGCGACCGGGTGACCGGTGTCGAGGTCGGGCAGATCGTCGAAGGCTGGCGCGTGCTGTTGGAGGCGGAACTCGATGGGGCGGCGCTGCGGTCGCATGGCGCACGCGGTCGGGCCTTGTTCGCGCTGGCCGGGCGTGTGGCTGGGTCTGCCGAGTCCGATCCGCTGGAGCGGGCGGGGGAAGGCTGGGCGCTGGCCGATCTCTCGGCAAAGTTGAGCGATTCCGGCGAGGCGGTGGAAGCGCGGCGGATCGCCGGGGCTGCGCTGGCTGACGCTTGCGCGGTCCGCTGGAGCCGGAATGGTCGGGCCTTGGGGGCGATGGCGCACCTGGCGCGGATGGATCTGGCAGGAGTGCCGGTCGGGTCGCCGCAGCGGACGCTGCGGGCGTTGTGGCATCGGATGACCGGCCGCTGAGCGCTTGCTGCCGCCGCCGAAGGCGTTAGCCTGTCGCTGCGGCGGGGGAGAGTCGGTATGTGGCGATATTTCGTAGGCGGTCTGGCGGCGTTGCTGATGGCGGGGGCGGGGGTGTTTCTGTTCCAGAGCCAGGCGACACCGGATCCTTTGCCATCGCCGCCGCCGGCCAGGGCCGGGCAGACTGCAACCGAACCGGAGGCCGAGCTGGCAGAAGTGCCGCAGGCACCGGATCGGACCCGGGAGGAAAAGCGCTTCGATCGCAACGACAAGGACAAGAACGGGCTGATCTCGCTCGCCGAATTGCAGCAGCCTCGGCGTAGGGCCTTTGCCAAGCTGGACAAAAATGGCGACGGGCGGCTGTCGTTCGAGGAATGGGCGGCGCGGACCAGCGACAAGTTTGCCGCCGCCGACAAGGACAAGTCTGGCACGCTGACCCGCGCCGAATTCGCCACCACCGCGCCGAAGCGCAAGGCCAAGGCGACCCCGCGCTGCGATTGCCGGGCCGAGGTTGCCAAGGCATTGGCCGAGGCGGAGGAGTAAACTACGCCGCCTTGACCCATTCCGCGAAGGCCGTGCGGGCGCGCGCGGTGTAGAGAAGTTTGCGGTCGGCCTTTTTGGTACGCCCCTCGATCGGTGGCATCAGGCCGAAATTGACGTTCATCGGCTGATAGGTCTCGACCTCCGCCCCGCCGGTGATGTGGCCGAGCAGCGCGCCGAGCGCGGTTTCGACCGGGGGCGGCGTCAGGTCACGGCCGAGGATCTCCGCAGCGGCGAAGCGGCCTGCCATCAGGCCGATGGCGCTGCTTTCGACATAGCCCTCGCACCCCGTTACCTGTCCCGCAAAGCGG
This sequence comes from Sphingomonas sp., assembly GCF_965227385.1. Lineage (GTDB taxonomy): Bacteria > Pseudomonadota > Alphaproteobacteria > Sphingomonadales > Sphingomonadaceae > Sphingomonas. The sequence continues at coordinate 2,925,211 of NZ_OZ245750.1, read as the reverse complement.
ATATGCGGGCGGCTTTTCAGGCGCAGCGTCGGGTCGAGCAGTTCGGGCGAGCGGATGAAGGTGTTACGGTGCAGGCCGCCCAGCCGGGCGAACTCGGCATTCTCAAGGCCGGGGATCGTGCGGAACAGGCGGACCTGCTCGGCATATTTGAGCTTGGTCTGGAAGCCGACCATGTTCCACAGCGTGGCGGTGGCGTTGTCCTGACGCAGCTGGACCACGGCATAGGGCCAGCGGCCTTTGGGGAATTCGTCACACGCGGTGCGCGGATCGTCGAGACCGACGCCCTTCATCGGGCCATAGCGCAGCGTATCGACGCCGCGCTCCGCCATCACCTCGATCGGCATGCAGCCTTCGAAATAGGGGACGTTTTCCCAGTCCTTGAACTCGCTTTTCTCGCCATCGAGCAGGCCCTGGTGGAAGGCCAGATACTCGTCCTTGGTCATCGGGCAGTTGATGTAATCCTTGCCATTCCCGCCGGGTCCGACTTTGTCCCAGCGCGACTGGAACCACGCCTTGTCCATGTCGATGCTCTCGAAATGGACGATCGGGGCGATGGCATCGAAGAAGGCGAGGGCGTCGCTGCCGGTGGCCGCACCGATGCTGTCGGCGAGGCCGGGGGCGGTCAGCGGGCCGGTGGCGACGATGGTCAGCCCCTCGGCCGGAAGCTGGTCGACGCGTTCGCGCACGATGGTGATGTTGGGATGCGCTTCGAGTGCGGCGGTGACGCCGTCGGAGAAGAGGTCGCGGTCCACCGCGAGCGCGGAGCCGGCCGGGACCTTGTGGGCGTCGCCCTGCGACATGATCAGCGAGCCGAGGTCGCGCATCTCCTGATGCAGCAGGCCGACCGCGTTACGCTCGGCATCGTCGGAGCGGAAGCTATTCGAGCAGACGAGTTCGGCAAGGCCGGTGGTCTGGTGCGCGGGGGTCATGTCGCCGGACCCACGCATTTCGGACAGCTTCACGCGGATGCCGGCATTGGCGAGCTGCCACGCCGCTTCTGATCCGGCGAGGCCGCCGCCGATGATATGGACTTGATGGCTATTCATGAGGATCGAGCCTGACACCCTTTGGTGGGGAAACTGACGAAAAATGCGGGTTGTCATGCGCGTGCTTGACACGTGTCCGGCGGTGCCGGACCCCTGTGACGCCCTTACGCCAAGGGGAGGCTTGTAGGAAAGGGGAAGCGATGGGGTGGCTGTTCGGGGCGGCGGTGGTCGCGGGAGCGAGCTATTGCCTGGAGGCGTGGGGGCTGGTCGATCCCGGTGCGTGGGGACCGGTGTGGAAGACGAGTGGCGTGGCGCTGCTCGCGATCTGGGTGGCGACGCGGGCGCGCGGCACGGACGGGTGGTTGCTGACAGGAGCGCTGGCGTTGGGCGCGCTGGGCGATTTGTTGCTGGAGACGCATGGGCTGGTGGTCGGCGGCGCGGCGTTTGCGGCGGGGCATCTGGTCGCGTGCGTGCTGTATCTGCGTAACCGGCGGGCGGCGTTGACGCCAAGCCAGAAGGCGTTCGGGTGGCTGCTGGCCCCGGCGACGATCGGGATCGCGGCGCTGTTCGCGGCTCCGGCGGGCGGGGCGGTGCAGGCGGGGGCCTATTCGGCGTTCCTTGGCGTGATGGCGGCACTGGCATGGACCAGCCGCTTTCCGCGCTATCGCGTCGGGCTGGGCGCAGTGGTGTTTGTGGTGTCGGACCTGCTGATTTTCTCGCGCTTCGGGCCGCTGGCAGAGTCGGTGGTGCCTAGCCTGCTGATCTGGCCCACTTATTTTGCAGCGCAGGCATTGATCGCGTGGGGGGTGAGCGGAGCGCTCTCGTCGGACCAGCGGGTGCCGTAGCGGACGATCGTCGCGCAAATTGCGCCGGTCGCGATCAACGCGAAGCCGATCGGCGTGTCGGGGGCAAAATCGAGCGCTATCGCAGCAGCAGCAGTGATTGCCGCGCCAACAAGGCCCCAGACCGCCGGATGCGCCAGCCCCGGATTGCGGGCCGCGATCCAGCCCATCGTCGTTCCACCCAGCCACACCGGCATCACCGCAAGCACGGATCCGAGCACGATAGAAGCCGCGGCTATCGGCAGCATCCCCGCGCCATCGGCGACGGCGGGATGCAGTGTCAGTGGCCGGGCCGCGTCCAGCGCCAGCGGTGCGAGGCCGAGGGTGAGCAGAAAGATCGGACCGGCGAGCAGGGTGGCAAGGAAGCCACCGCGATAAAAGCGGACGTACATCGATGGTCTCCATCCACGGCGGGGATAAAGGGCAAGCGGCGCATCCCCTGCGAGATGCGCCGCCAGCCGTTCAGGCGACCGCTGGCCGGGTTTCGTGATTGAGCCAGCTGTTCACCTTGCGCCCGAACTGGGCGATCGCGCCCATGTTGAAGAAGTGCATCGCTCCGAGCACGATGACGGCCAGCCCCACTTTGCTGCTGAGGAACCGGATCGCTTCGGGAACGGTGGTCGGTTCGTTGCCGAGGCTGAGTGTTAGGGTAATGAAGCCGAGGTTGATCAGGTAAAAGCCGACGACCAGCAGGTGGTTGGTCGAATTCGCAAGCGTCTCATTCTGGCCGAAGCACTGCATCAGGAACACGATCCCGTTGCGGCTCAGCGTTCGTGCGACCCAGATGGTGAGCGCGATGGTGATCGCGAGATAGAGCGCATAGACGGTCTCGATCATCGTACTTCTCCTTGCTGTATATTCTGTAAATCCAGAAACAATTGGCTGTGCGAAGTTCGTCTTTGGGGGTTTGACGTTCAGTCCTTCTTCGAAGTCCCCGGAATGAACCGCGCGACCTTGCCGCCCAGCTTCATCAGCGTGACGAGGGTGGGCTTGGGCAGGACGCGGACCTGGTCGTACCAGCCGCCGAGGGTGCCGATGAATTCGTGCATCCGCCCGATCCGCTCGCGAACCTGGGGCGGGGCGCTCTGGTCGGCGGCGAGGCGTTGGGCGAGCTCGCCGAGCAGCTGGACCGTGGGGTCGATCTCGCGGCGTTTGCGCTCGGCGACGATGCGCATGAGCATGTCCCACAGGTCCGTTTCCGCGACGAAATGGTCGCGGCGGTCGCCCTCGACATGGACGCGGCGGACGATGCTGTAGCCTTGCAGCTCCTTCAGCCCCGTGGAGACGTTGGAGCGGGCGAGGCCGAGCGTTTCGACGATCTCGTCCGCGTGGAGCGGGCGGTCGGCGAGGTAGAGCAAGGCGTGGATCTGCGCGACGGAGCGGTTGACGCCCCAATGCGTTCCCATCTCACCCCAGTGGAGGATGAAGGCCTTTGCGTCGGGATGCTCTGCGAAACGGGTCATGATGTAATTTCTGTAATTACAGAAATAAGGAGAGTCAACATGATCGATCATATGGGCGTGGCGGTCGCCGATGCGGCGCGGTCCAAGGCGTTTTACGAGGCGGCGTTGAAGCCGTTGGGCATGAAGTGCCTGACCGAAGTGCTCGCTGACAAGAATGGCTCAGGCGGTGCTGCCTATGGCTTTGGCGTCGAGGGCGGCGGCGAGTTCTGGGTCGGCGACAATGAGAACGTGGGGGAGGGGACGCATGTCGCGTTTCGCGCCAAGACGCGCGCGCAGGTCGATGCGTTTCATGAAGCTGCGATCGCGGCGGGCGGGCGCGACCATGGCGCGCCGGGGCTGCGGCCGAATTACGGGCCGAACTACTATGCCGCCTTCGTGTTCGACCCCGACGGGATCAATATCGAGGCGGTATGTTACGCGGAGGAATGAGTGAAGGTCTTCACCATCGGATATGAGGGGGCGACAGTCGCGTCGTTCCTTGCCGCGCTGGAACGCGCGGGCGTGCGCCAAGTGATCGATGTGCGGCAATTGCCACTGTCGCGACGACCGGGATTTTCGAAATCATCACTGGCGGCGGCGCTGGCCGAGCGGGATATCGGCTATGTGCACCTGAAGGCTCTGGGTACGCCCAAGCCGGGGCGCGATGCGGCGAAGAAGGGCGATCGGGCGACGCTGGAGGCGGTCTATGCCGGGCAGCTCGAACTCCCCGAAGCACAGGCGCAGGCGGCGCGGATGCGCGACCTGATTGCTGAGACGCCGAGCGCGTTGCTGTGCTTCGAGCGCGACCCGTGCGTTTGTCACCGAACGCTGCTGCTGGCGGCCGAGGGTGAGGGGGTCGAGGTCGTGGACCTGTTTGCCTGACCGGCCCTCCCTCTGCCCCTCCCGCAAGCGGGAGGGGAAATTCAGCCCGTGACGGGCAGCACGACCGAGCCGTCTTCCGTGCGTTCGAGCGGGGAATAGGCCACCACAATGTCCAACGTCAGTGGGCCATAGAGGTGCGGAAACTCCGCGCCGCCGCGCGATACCTCCCATTTGATCGCGTCGCCGAGCGCGTCGAGATCGACCGCCGCGACCCACAGATCGGGCTGGTCGGCGAAATGCTTGTCCACCGTCTCGGTCAGCTGGGCAGCGGTAGAGAGGTGGACATAGCCGTCCTGGATATCGATCGGCGCGCCTTCGAAACTGCCCGCCTCAAGATCGCCCATCTGGGGCGCGGTCAGCACCTTGTAAGCGGTCGTCGGGCGGGTCATTCGCCGCCCTCCGGCCCCGATGCGAGATCGTCACCCGGCGTGGCGTCGGGCAGCGGAGCGGTTTCGGTCTCGCCGTCACCCAGATTGGCCTCGGCGTCCTCCTCGCTCTCCTCGATCCGCGCGGCGGAGACGACATGTTCGTTCTGTGCGACGTGGAACAGGCGCACGCCGGCCGAGCCGCGGCCGATGACGCGCAGCGAGCTGAGCGGCAGGCGGATCATCTTGGCCTGGTCGGTGACGAGCATCAACTGGTCGGACTGGGTCGCCGGGAAGCTGGCCAGCACCGCGCCATTGCGGGCGATATTGTCGATATTGGTGATGCCCTGACCGCCGCGACCGGTGCGGCGATATTCATAGGCCGAGGACAGCTTGCCATAGCCATTGGCGCAGACGGTGAGGATGAACTGCTCCTTGGCGCGCAGCTCCTCGAACCGTTCGGGCGACAGGTCGGGTTCGCCTTCCTTCTCCGCCTTCCACGGGGCGAAGCGGAGATAGACCTCGCGCTCTTCCGCGGTCGTGCCGACGCGGTGGAGGATCGACAGCGAGATGACCTGATCGTCGCCAAGCAGGCGCATGCCGCGCACGCCGGTCGAGTTGCGGCTCTGGAATTCGCGGACCTCGTCGCCGGCGAAGCGGATCGCCTTGCCCGCGCGGCTGGCGAGCAGCACGTCGTCGCCTTCGTCAAGCAGGGCGACGCCGATCAGGCGATCGTCCTCATCCTCGCCCTCGAACTTCATCGCGATCTTGCCGTTGCTGGGCACGTTGGTGAACGCGTCCATGCTGTTGCGGCGGACATTGCCCTTGGCGGTCGCGAACATGACGTGGAGCGAGCCCCACTCGCTTTCGTCCTCGGGCAGGGGGAGGACGGTCGAGATAGTTTCCCCCGCCGCGAGTGGCAGCAGGTTGATCATCGGGCGTCCACGGGTAGCGGGGCCGCCTTCGGGCAGCTTCCACACCTTCATGCGATAGACGCGGCCGAGGGTGGAGAAGAACAGCACCGGGGTGTGGGTCGAGGTCACGAACAGCTCGGTGATCGCGTCCTCGTCCTTGGTCGCCATGCCGGCGCGCCCCTTGCCGCCGCGCGCCTGGGCGCGGAAGGCGTCGAGCGGGGTGCGCTTGATGTACCCCTGCATGGTCACGGTGACGACCATGTCCTCACGCTCGATCAGGTCCTCATCCTCGATCCCGTCGGCGGCGGCGGCGATTTCGGTGCGGCGCGGGGTCGCGTACTGCTCGCGGACCGCGACCAGTTCCTCACGCAGCACTTCGTAGAGCTTGGCGCGGTTGGCGAGAATTTCGAGCAGCTCGGCGATCGAATCGGCGAGTTCCTTGAGCTCGTCGCCGATCTCGTCGCGGCCCAGGGCGGTCAGGCGGTGGAGGCGCAGGTCGAGGATCGCGCGGACCTGAACGTCCGACAGGCGATAGGTGTCGCCAGTGACTTCGGTTTCGACCGCTTCGACCAGGCGGATATAGGGCGCGATCTCGGCAATCGGCCAGTCGCGCATCAGCAGCGATTCGCGCGCCGCCGTCGGGCTGGACGAGCCGCGGATGATACGGACGACTTCGTCGAGGTTGGTGACCGCGATCACCAGGCCCAGCAAGATGTGCGCCCGGTCGCGCGCCTTGGCGAGTTCGAACTTCGAGCGGCGGGTGATCACCTGCTCGCGGAACTTGACGAACGCTTCGATGATGTCGCGCAGGTTGAGCAGTTCGGGGCGGCCGCCGCGGATCGCGAGCATGTTGGCCGGGAAGCTCTGCTGCGCCGGGGTGTTGCGCCACAGCTGGTTGAGCACGACTTCGGGGGTGGCGTCGCGCTTGAGGTCGATGACGATGCGTACGCCCTCACGCGACGATTCGTCGCGGATGTCGCTGATCCCCTCGACCCGCTTTTCCTTGGCAGCCTCGGCGATTTTCTCGACCAGCGCGTTCTTGCCCTGCTGGTACGGGATTTCGGTGAGGACGATCGAGCGGCGCTCACCGCGCTGTTCGGTGATGTAGCGGCTGCGCACGATGATCGAGCCGCGGCCCGACTGGTAGGCGCTGCGGCAGCCCGAACGACCGAGAATCTGCGCGCCGGTCGGGAAATCTGGCCCCGGCACGATCTCCATCAGCTCTTCGATCGTGATCGCGCCATTGTCGATATAGGCGAGGCAGGCGTCGACCACTTCGCCAAGATTGTGCGGCGGGATGTTGGTCGCCATGCCGACCGCGATGCCGCCCGCGCCGTTGACGAGCAGGTTAGGGTAGCGCGCGGGGAGGACCGTCGGCTCGCTTTCGGAGCCGTCGTAGTTGTCCTGAAAGTCGACCGTGTCCTTGTCGATATCGTCGAGCAGCGACATCGCGACCTTGGCCAGGCGCGCTTCGGTGTAGCGCATCGCGGCGGGCGGATCGGGGTCCATCGACCCGAAATTGCCCTGGCCGTCGATCAGCGGCACGCGCATCGCCCAGTCCTGGGCCATGCGCGCCATCGCGTCATAGATCGAGCTGTCGCCGTGCGGGTGGTATTTACCCATCACGTCACCGACCAGGCGGGCAGACTTGCGATAGGCGCGGCCGGGGAGATAGCCGCCCTCTTGCGCCGCATAGAGGATGCGGCGGTGGACCGGCTTCAGGCCGTCACGAACGTCGGGCAGCGCGCGCGCCACGATCACGCTCATCGCGTAATCGAGGTAGCTGGTCTTCATCTCGTCGACGATCGAGATGGGAGTGATATCGGAAGGGTCCGCGAGGACGGTCTCGTCGGTCAAGAATCGGTGCTTTCGAAGGGTTGTTTCAGTGTTGTGACCGCTCTAGCCGCCCCGCGACCACCTGCCAAGCCCGCGCACCCGCGTGCGCGCGCACGCGAGAGCGTCGGCGCTGCGTTTCATTTCGGGAGCCAGACCATTCAAAATGCGTTCAGCGAACGCGTGCGAAAGCCCGAAACCGCGATACACCGCCTTGACCGGGCGGGACGGATTACTAGAGCGGGTCGCGTCAACCGCTACGCACAGATGCGTGAGGAGAGTTCCGGATGAAGTCTGTTTCCAAGGCTGCGCTTGCCGCGGCGGTTCTGCTGGCTGTGCCTTTTGCCGTGTCGGCACCCGCAGCCGCACAGAAGAAGCAGAAGGAAGAAGCACCCAAGTTCAAGGTGAGCGACGCGTTCCGCAAGGCTGCGGTCGAGGTCGAGAACCTGATCAAGGCCAAGGATTTCCAGGGCGCCGCGGGCAAGCTCGATGCGCTGGAGGCGATGGCGACCAATGACGACGAAAAATTCTTCGTCGCCAATTTCCGCCTGACCACCGCGGCAAATCTGAAGGACGATGCCACGACGATCCGCGCGCTCGACGCGTTGATCGCCAATCCCAAGACCGAGCCGGCGAACCTGGGTCAGTACAATTTCTTCCGCGGCGACAAGACGCTGGGCCAGAAAAAGCCGGCCGAGGCGATCCCGTTCCTGCTGAAGGCGCGCGAGTTGGGCTATGTTCCCAATGGCGCCAACCTGAACCTGCTGATCGCACAGGCGCAGCTTGACGCCGGCCAGCTCGACGCCGGGGTTGCCAGCATCGACGCCGCGATCAAGGCCGAGGAAGCGGCGGGCCGCAAGGCGCCGCTGGCATGGTATCGCTTCGCGGTCGACCGCCTGTATCGCGGCGGCAAGAAGGCCGCTGCGAGCGAGTGGCTGAGCCGCCAGATGGCTGCCTATCCCAGCGCGGAGGGCTGGCGCGCCACGTTGCTGGTGTACCTGGAGCAGGCGCGCGAAAAGGGTGTCGCGATGGACGCCGACCTCCAGCTCGATGTCATGCGGTTGATGCGCGCGGCCAAGGCGATGGGCGGCGAGTTCGACTATCAGGAATATGCCGATCTGGCGCAGCGTCGTGGTCTGCCCTGGGAGGCCAAGGCGGTGATCGAGGAAGGTCGCGCGGCGGGCAAGATCCAGGCGAGCAACGCGGCGATCAACGAACTGTATCGCTCGGCCGTCGTCCGCGAAAAGGCCGAGGGCTCGCTCGCGGCGGAGGAAAAGACCGCAACCGCGGCGGCCAATGGCACTACGGCGAAGAATGTCGGCGACGCCTATCTGGGCAGCCGCAACTTCACCAAGGCCGCCGAACTGTATCGCGTTGCGTTGCAGAAGGGCGGCGTGGACGCCAATCTGGTCAACACGCGCCTGGGCATCGCGCTGGCGATGCTGGGCCAGAAGGCCGAGGCAAAGGCGGCGTTCCAGGCGGTGACCGCGTCGCCGCGCGCCGAGATTGCCCGGTTCTGGACGACCTGGATCGACCAGGCTCCGGCCGCCTGACGGCGGCTGGCCCGGTTCAGCTTCGCTGAAGCGGATACGGCGGTGCCGTGATCCAGCTTGGCTGGATCCGGACCGAACGAAGGGGGCGGCCGCTGTGCCGCCCCTTTTTCGTGTCAGTCGACCGGAACGCCCGGATGCGATTTCGACGTGCGGATGGTGAGCGACGTGCGGACATGCGCGACATTGGGCGCGGTGGTCAGGCGGGTGGTCAGGAACTGCTGGAAACTGCTGAGGTCGCGGGCGACGATCTTCAGGATGAAGTCGATATCGCCGTTGAGCATGTAGCATTCGCGGATCTCGGGAATCGCGGCAACGTGCGCCTCGAACGCTTCGAGATCGGATTCGGCCTGGCTTTTCAGGCTGACCATGGCAAAGACGATGATCGTATAGCCCAGCCAATTGGGGTCGAGATCGGCGTGATAGCCCCGGATCGCCCCCTTGTCCTCAAGCGCCCGGACCCGGCGCAGGCATGGCGGGGCCGTCAGGCCGACCCGATCGGCCAACTCGACATTGGTCATGCGCCCATCATTCTGGAGATGCGCCATGATCTGACGGTCGATATCGTCGAAAGCCATTGATGATTCCCCTGCGCCACATGATTCGGTCGCAACGCGCGATTGAGACATAATATAATTACTTGCAAGCGCAATTGTCCCACTATGCGACGCCGCCGTTGCGGGTCCAATTCTCCTGTTTCCACGGGGGGTTCGGGCGGGTTAAGGAATCCTTACCGGCCGATTTCCGGCCCGACTGGGCAGACCGTTTTTTGCGTTACGACGACACCCTGGAGACCGTGCTGGCCGGCGATGTTTCAACATCGTTCGGAAAGGCGTCTGCGTGGCGTCAGCTGGTCGACCTGATCGGCCGGCGCCGGGTAGCCGCGGATGTGCGCGCGTTCAAGTTGCTGCGCCGGATTCGCGACGATGTCCCGATCGGCGTACGTGCGGCCAGCGCGCGCGCACTGGAACATGCCAATCCTCCCGCGCCGCTGGTGGCATTGTGCGCACTCGACCATATCTCGGTCGCCGCACCGTTGCTGCGCACGGCACGCATGTCGTCGGGCGAGTGGGTCGAATTGTTGCCGCGCCTGTCTGCCGCGGGGCGAGCGGTGCTGCGCGACCGTCGCGACCTGCCCCCGGGGATCGAGCGGGCGCTGGAGACGTTCGGGCCGGTCGATTTCGTGGTGACGGGGGCGGTCGCCGAGTCCGCGGAAATTGCCGCCGCGCTCGATCCGGTTGCAGCGGGCAACGGCGATGCGCCGGTCGCTGCAGCCGTGGAAACCGACGACGCCCCCACGGTGGTGTCGGCGCCCGAACCCGTGCCAGAAGCGAGCGGGGTTGATCCAGTCGATACCCCGGCGCAGTCGGTCGAGGCCGAACCGTTCCGCGTGGACGCGGTCGGCGCGCCCCTGCCGGCTTATGCAGACGATTCCGCGTCGGTCCCGCAGCGCGACGCGGGGCCCGATGCTGACGCTCCCGCCGTCCCGCTTGCGGCCGGAAACGCGGGGGGGGCAATCGAGCCTGGCGAGGCAGAAGGGGCGCCCGAGGCGATCCCGGCTGGCGATTCTGCGCAGACGGGCGCGAGCGATGCAGCCGCCGGGGCGATGCACGACCCGGCACTGGTCGCCTTGCCGGTCGGGACCGAGGATGCCGATGGAGACGCTGTCGCCATTTCCGGTGCCGGATCGGTGCTCGACGCCGTGGCGCGGGTCGAATCGCGCGTGCGGATGCGGTTGCGTCCGGTGCTCGAACGGGTCGAGCCGCCCCAGGCTACCGAAGTCCCTGCCAACACCTTGCCCTTTGTCCAGGTCGGTGCGGCTGCATTGGCCATTCCCGCAGTGGTGCGTGCGTTGGAGAGCGCTGGACCGTCCGGGCCGGCGCGCGAAGCCGAGCCGGCAGCAGAAGCAGATTCCCCGGCCGAGGCAGCAGCGGCCCAAAGCGGGACCGACACGGCTCCGTCCGTCGCATTGCCCCTTGCTGCCGAGTCCGGCGACGTGCAGGCCCCAGACATGGATGACGTCTTCATTCTGGGTTCTTCGCCCGCCGACGCGATCGAGGGCGAAGCGTCGGTCGACGAGCCGGCCGGTCCGTTTGAGATTGCCGACGTCGTCGCGCGCATCGACGCCTTTTACACGCTTCAGCAGGAGCGTGCGGCGCACGCCCCGTTGCCGGCGCGGGTCGACGGGTTCCGCTTCGAGACCGACGAACAGGGCGTGATCCGATGGGTCGAAGGGGTTTCGCGCGCGCCGCTGATCGGCCTGTCGCTGGAACTCAATGCGTCGAGCGACGCGTCGCGCGCGGATGGCGTTGCGGCGGGGGCGCTGCGCCAGCGGGCGATGTTCAGCGATGCACGGCTAATGGTGGTCGGCGAATCGGATGCCGCTGGCGAATGGCGCATTTCGGCCGCGCCCGCGTTCGACCGCGCGACCGGCCGCTTTTCGGGATATCGCGGAACCGCACGCCGCCCTCGCCGGGATGACAGCGCAGCGCCGTCGACGCCGCCGCCCGCCAGCCCGGCGGCGGATTCGCTGCGCCAGTTGATGCACGAATTGCGCACCCCGACCAACGCCATCGCGGGCTTTGCCGAGATGATCGAGCGCGAGATGCTGGGCGACGCGCCGCCCGTCTATCGCGAGCGTGCGGGGACGATCCGGATGCATGCGCGCGCGCTGCTCGCGGCGATCGACGACCTGGACATCGCGGCGCGGATCGAGGCGTCGGCGCTTACGCTGGGATCGGGCGAGGTGACGTTGCGGCCGTTGCTGGCGCGCATTGCAGATGATCTGGCCGCGCTGGCGGAGTTGCGCGGCGCGTGGATTTCGTTGCCGATCGACGATCCGGTGGTACGCGGCGACGGCCGTGCGATCGAGCGGATGATGTCGCGATTGCTTGCCACCCTGTTGTCCGCAGCGCGCGACGGCGAACGCGTGGGAATACAGGTGCACGCGACCGGCGGATTGATCGCGATCGCGTTCGACCGGCCCGACGCGCTGACGGCGGTTGACGGCGATGCGCTGTTCAACCTGGATGACGAGGATCAGGATGCCGCTCTGCTCGGCACCGGCTTTGCACTGCGGCTGGTGCGCAACATCGCGCGCGAGCTTGGCGGGAGCCTGACGGTCACCGACGCGGCGATTACGATCGAACTTCCCGCCATGGTAACCAAGTCTTTGGAACAGGCGCGCTAAACTCGCGGCGTGAAACGCGCAGCGCAACTCAAGCCCGAACCGGCCGGCTATCGACCGTCCGCACCGCCACCGGATGCCGCCGTGCGGTGGCCCGACAGCTTCGGCACGCGCTTTGCCGTGTTCGTCGATACCGAGGAAGAGTTTGACTGGTCGCAGCCCCTGGCGCGCGAAAACCGGGGCACGCAGGCGATGGACGCCCTACCGGGGATCCATGCGCTGTTCGCCGACCATGGCGTCCCAGCGACCTATATGATCGACGATCCGATCGTCCGCTGTGGGCGGTCGGTCGATATTCTCAGAGGGATCATCGCCGATGGCGGATCGGCGATCGGGTCGCAGCTGCACCCGTGGGTCAACCCGCCGCATGACGAACTGGTCAGCCCGCGCAACAGCTTTCTTGGCAACCTGCCCCGCGATCTGCAGGCGGCGAAGATCGCCGCGCTCACCGATGGCATCGCGGCGGCGTTCGGGCGGCGTCCGGTAATGATGCGGACCGGGCGCTACGGGCTGGGCCCCGACACGCTTGGGCTGCTCGCGGCGGCCGGATATCGCGTCGATACGTCGATGCGCTCGGGCTATAATTATGCTGCGGAGGGCGGTCCCGATTACCGCAGGATTCCGAACCAGGCTTTTAAGGCGGGGGAGGGGGAGCTGATCGAGATCCCGCTGACCACGGTTTATACCGGTGCATTGCGGCGTGGCGGGATCGGGCTGCACGAAGCGCTGGGCCGGGTGCCGCGCGGACGCGGGATCGCGTCCCGGCTGCGGCTCGCGTCGCGGGTCGCGCTGACGCCCGAGGACATGCCGATCGAACTGGCGCTGAAGGCGATCAAGGTTGCGGCGGATTCGGATGTGCGCTTGCTGATGTTTTCCTATCATTCGCCGTCCGCAGCGCCGGGCTACACCCCCTATGTCCGCGACGCCGCCGAACTGGCGGAATTTCGTCGCTGGTGGGAGCGCGCATTCGACATGCTCGACAAGCTGGGCATCGCACCCGCGTCGCACGATCAGATCCTCACGGCGCTTGCCGAGGCGACGGATCGCCCGTAATCGGCGAAACGCGCTGGCGGGGCCTGTAGCTCAATTGGTTAGAGCTGGCCGCTCATAACGGCTAGGTTGCGGGTTCAAGTCCTGCCGGGCCCACCAGCGCATTGCCTTTCGGGTTACACCTGTATAGGCGAGCCGCTCGCGTCGGGGAGTGGCGCAGTCTGGTAGCGCGCCTGCTTTGGGAGCAGGATGTCGCAGGTTCGAATCCTGTCTCCCCGACCACTTTTCAAGCACTTAGCTGACCTCCATTTTTCCGGTTTACACCCGGTTTACACGCTTGCCCGCGCGATACGCTCGCCGATGGCGATGACAACGCGGGCCTGATCGACATATTTCGAGCGAATCGCGGCAACATCCTTGGTGTCCCAGCCCAAGATGTCGGCGATTTCCTGATCGGTGAGCCCGGCGATCATGCAGCGGGTCGCGAAGGTACCGCGCAGGTCGTGCAGGTGCACATCGATACCGCTTTCCAGCTTGAAGTCGTGGAAGCGCGAACCCAACCCGGTCGCGGTCCAGGGCCGAAGATAGCTGCTCGCCAGCACGGTTTCAGGCAGCGGTTTCCGCTTGTCCTGGCGCCGTGCCAGCATCGCGGCCTCTTGCCTCGCCTTGATCCGCGCCAGCAGCGCTTTGGTCTCCGGCATCAACGGAATGGTGACCAGGGTCCGGCCCCGGCTCTTGCTGGTCTTCCAGACGATGGCGTGCTCACCAACCGCTGCCCATGGCAGTTTGACCAGGTCGCCGCGACGCAGGCCGGTTGCGGCGGCGAGCTCGACCGCCTCGATGACTTCCGGGGTTGCCTTGGCGCGGAACGCGGCGAAGTGGTGCGGTTCCCAGATCACATCGGAGCGATCGGCCTCATAGAGCCGATTGGTGCCGAGCAGGACGTTGGCGGGAAGATAGCCGCGATCGAACCCCCATGAGAGTAGCGCCGAGAACGCCGTGATAGCCGCATCGGCGCTGCGGGGCTGGCTGGCCCAGCGGTCGCGCCATTCCAGCACATCGGCGCGGATCCGGCGGTCGGCGAAGGCGCGCAATGGCGCGGTGCCGAATTCGGTATCGATTCGCTTGTGCCAGGTCGCATAGTCGGTGCGCGTCGACTGTGAGAGCGACTTCCACTCCGGCGAGGCGGTGTAGCGGTCTATCAGGCCAGCGATGGTGTCGGCGAACGCGACCTCGGGCTTTCCCGCGCGGGCCGCAGCGGCGAGGTCTGCCAGTTCGGCTGTCACCGCCGGTTTCGTGCCGCCTTCCTTGCGCGCGATCTGCGGACCGCCGCGCCAGGCATAGACGTAATGGACGACCGGCTTTCCCTTTGGTCGCTTGGTGACGATGTGGAGGCCAGCGGGCATCTTCATTTCTCCCGCCTCCCAGCTTTCCACGCATCATAGGCGCTGTCCATCACCGGGCTGACGGGCAGGGCGGGCACCTCGAGTTCGAATTGCTGCGCAATGAGCCGGTCGAGTTGCGCCTTGGCCCAGAACACGTTGGCACCCTCGCGGCGGCTATAGGCGGCGTAGCGCGCCGTGAAGGTGTTCTGCGAAACGCCCATGTATGCGGCCGCCACCGGTGCGGTCATCCGCGCCGGCCAGTCTGGCAGCTTGTCGAGGCGTTCCAAGGCGCCCATCAGCTGGCCGCCACCTGGTCGATATTCCCGCGCACGACTTCGAACGTCACCGCGACGACCCACGGGTTCGCTTCCCATGCGCCGGGGCCGTTGATGCGGTCCCAAAGCGATTCGTATGACCGGCGCGGATCAGCGAAGTGGCGGGTCAGGTTCGGGTTGGTTTCCAAATAGTCGATCCAGCCCCACAGCGAACCCATGCCGCGCGCCTCAATGCCTTCAGCGATCGCATCCGCTTCACTGCAATCCTGCAACCTCTCGACCCGGACATCGGTCACCAGCAGCGTGATGCGGCTCGCCCAGCGGGGCATGAAGATGGCGACCCGGATTTTGCCGTGCTGGTCACAGTTGTCGCGGTCGGCTTCATGCCACACCCGCGTACAGGCGAGGATTTCGCTCGGCTTTTGGTCGTCCCAGCTTTTATGCCCGCGCCATGTCTCTTTGACCCAGAGGCGGTCGCCAACGGCGAAGCGAGCGTCATACTCCATGGGAAAGCCCGCAGCGCGCGCCACCCCGACGCTGCCGTCCAGATCCCATTTGGTCGGATGCTTTGGAAGGCTGGGGTATTGGTTCAAGCTGACCCATTTCACGCCATCGGCGACCTTGCGACCCACACCGAAACACGAGCCGGGGAAGTCCTCGTTCTTCGGTGGCTGCACCTTCATGATGCGCCGTGTCTGCGTCTTGCGCCCGTCGAGCAGCGCGCGGACCATCGGGGCGGAGAACAGGATGGGGCGGTCGGTCCTGCTCCAAAATCCCAGCGAGGTTCTGGCATCGACCGCATTTCGGCCAGCGTGAATCGGAATGACTTGCCGCTGGCGAGCGTATAGCGCCCGCCGCCCTGTTCATGCGCTGCGTCAGAAATGACGCCGCTCGACTTGTTCGCCTCGATGAACGCGCGAACGTTGGCGGTTTGCTCGCTCATGCCACCCTCTCCGGCTGCGCAACAGCGATATCGACATCCATGCCGACGACCTGGCGGACCGCCTCTGCGACCGCACTGGCGTCGATGTGGACCGCCTGCGTCGGATGCTCGACCTTGATCGAAGCAGACAGGGACGGCGTTTCGAAGAGCGCGATAGGCAGATCGATCTTGAGGTTCAGAGCGCGCTCGTTGCGCGCCAGCTTCGGATATCCGGCGGACACCCTTACACTGGGCCGATCGCTGCCACTTTGGCCGCGTCCGATGGTCAGCCAGAAATCGAGGCGCATCGTATGCTGCCCGTCGAAGCGACTCTCGTGGCCGAAACGCGCGCTCATCCGAACACCCAATCACGAATGCGGGCCAGCACGCTGCGCTGCTTCCGGACCACGAGCCAGCGGCCCTTGTTGTCCTCGTGACGCTGCTTCAAAGCACTGCGCAGGGCATCACCCTTGAGGTCCGACAGGCGCGGCGGGTGCATGATAAGAGGATTGTCGCTCATCGTCTCAAATCCTGTCGCCCAGCACCGGCCTCGACGGTGCATGGGCAGTGGCGGTTCGCTGCAAGGGGGCGTGGCAGCGCGAGGCACCGGGGGAAGGTTAGATTTTCGCGAAACGAACGGTCGCGCCGCCCAGGTCGACTTCGGTGAAGTTCGGCCTGTCCGCGGCGTATGCTTCCGCATGGATGGCTTTCATCAGGGCGTAGGTCTTGGGTGCCGACCAATCGCTGCGATAGGCCGGAACGGAGCCGCCGACTTCGCTGAGAAAGCTGGTGGTGATCTCATCCCACCGCCGCGCGAAAGTCGGCCACAACCCACCAGCGCCAGCCATTTCGGCCATCCGCGCCTTCCATTCCGGCACGCGGTCAAGCAGGCGAAGGCACCGAGCGAGATCACCGGGATCTGAGGGGGTAGATGCGCCCCAGTCGCTTTCAACGACGCCCGCCGACAGCCACAGCATAATCGCCTTGGACGATGCTCCGGTGTCCCGGCTCGCGAGCCATTCAGCGATGCGCTTGTCCATCACGCCGCCTCCGCCGTCTCAACCGGCACCGCGAACTCGGGCAGCCCTTCACGCGCGATCCGGGCCATCTTCTTGCCGATGCCAGCGCACGCCGGGGTTTCCGCCGCGACGATCTCGCGCAGCTTGTCGTGCGCGGCGTCGCGTTCGGCGAGGAGTTCGGAGGCGAGGCGGCCCTTCTTGATCGATTCCGCGCGCTCCTTTTCGTAGGCGGCGTCGGCTGCGCGCAGCTTGGAGCGCAGTTCGCTGTTCTCGCGGTGCATCTGCAGCGCCGCTTCCTCGGCGGCCCGCAGCTTGGCGGTGGTGGTCAGTCCGAACATGTCAGTCCTCCTGCTGGGCGGCGGATTCATCGCCGGGGAATTGGTCGCCGTGCTGGTCGTTGGAGCGACCTTCGGCGGCGGTCGGGTTGTCGGCGTCCAGCGTGCCGTCGTTGGTCTCGAGCGACGCTTCGATGGCGTCCAGGCGCGACAGCGGGACAACCGGCGCGGGAGTGGCGTCGTGCTCGACCAGCGGCGCGTCGCGATCGACACCGGCGGCGCGGTCGACGGCATCTTCGATATCGGTTGACATGGGCAGGCGCTTGGACAGCCGGCGCATCACGGTCTTGCGGGCCATCTCGTCCCACCACTGCACCCACGGCCCGCTACCCTTCGCACGGCTGACGTTGCGCACCTTCTCGATCTGCTCGAACGTCATTACCTCGCACAGCTGCGAGCCATCCTTGAGCACGGCGGTGGCATAAGCGCCGATCGCTTTACCGCGGTCTTCGTTAAGCGCAGGGGGCTGGTGCTCGATCGTTTCGTCGAAGCCGAGCGACCACACGAAATGGTCGCGCTCATAGACGACATGCGCCGACACCTTCGCGACCTCGCCGCTCTGTCGGATTTTCTTGAGCACGCCTGCGATCATGGGCATCGCCTGCGCTTTGCCGCCGAAGAGCACGATCGCAGCCTCACGGCCATCGGGGAGCAGACCGTCTTGTGCCAGGCGGACGATCGCGCCGAAAAGCGACCGGCGGTCGGCATTCTGCAGGTCCGGGTTCGCCTGAATCGCGGTCATCGCGACGCGGGTGAACTTCTCGACCGGCACATGCGGAGGCAGCGCGGCCTTGAACTCCGGTGCCATCGCGTTGAGGTTCTGGCGGATCACGGCGACCGGGTTTTCCCGGCGCTCGGCAAGCTGGGTTGCCATGGTCAAATCTCCTTCATCTTGATGTAGAAACGGCGGTGCGGCTTGCGGCCGGGGAGCGTCTTGCCCACCATGTCCGCAGTGATGACCTGGTCAGGCTTGCCCGCGACCTCGGGGATCCGCACGCTGAACCCCTCGACCATCGCGGCGGCGTTGTTGCCCAGCTTTTCGAGCAGTTCGGCCTTGGCGGCATCGACACGACACGCGGCGGCGCGCTCGGCTTCCTTCGCGGCGAGATACTCGTTGCACAGGTCCGGCATCCGGTTGTCGCGGCGCAGGTCGATCAGCGTGTCGGCGGGATCGTTGAACAGTTCGGCCAGCGTGCCGCCGTCGCGCGAATAGTCGGGCTTGGGCGGCTTGTTGTCTGCGATCGTCTGCCAGAACGCCGCGACGCGCGCTTCGATCTCGGCGAACAGCTTGGGTCGGAAGTCGTATTGGTAGCGGCGCAGTTCGTTGCCGCCGACAAGCACGATCACGTCGCCCCATGCCACGCGCGCCAGCCCCTGATAGGTCTGTGATTGCAGCAGATAGTTGGCCGGCGGCTCGTCGCCCCATTGCTTGGCGACCAGCCAATCGGCGGTCTTGACCTCGAGAACGCCGCGCCCGCGCACGGGGCAGCGCACCAGTTGGTCGGGATGGCCGCCTATCCCCTTGCCGTTGTCGAGCCGCTTGGGCGTGTCGATCGGCTCATAGCCCCAGCGCTCACACGCCATCTTGATGATGACCGGCTCGAGCATCACGCCGCAGTAGATCCGCTCGTTTTCCGGCGTACCGTCGTCGCGCATGGCGTTGAACTCGGGCGTCGCGATCGAGCCCTTTTTGCGGTGCCACAGCTCGAAATGGGTCAGCCAGGGCGACAGGTCGAACAATGCCGCGACTTCGGACGCACCGACGACGCTCGCGCGGAAAGCCGCATCACTCAGCGCAGGATCATGCTGGGTCACAGCATCACCATCCCGATAAAGAGGAAAGCCACAGCCAGCCCGACGCAGATGTCATCGGGGGAGGCATTGCGAAGGGTGGAGAGGGCGCGGGTCATGCGGCCCTCACCTTGCTCTGGCGTTGAAAGCGGGCGAAGGTCAGGTCTCCGTCCACGTCGCTGATATCGAGCCACTTCGCATAACGCGCCTTGGATGCCGTCTCGGCGACGGTTGGCATATCGTAACCGCCATAGGAGACGATCCACCGCCGATGCATGTCGCCGATAGCCTTCAGGTGGGCAGCAAGCGCGGCGCGACCTTCATCCGTGACAGCGAAATACTCGCCATCCCCAGCTTCGCCCCGGCTAACCCAATGCGCAGACGCCGCCATTTCCCGACGCAGATCGGTTTCGCCGATGACGTAGAAATAGTTGCGGTAGCTTTCGCCCAATGGATCGACCGGACGGCCAAGGGCATGGTCGAGATGATCCATTGCCTTATCGTTCAGATAGCGGTTGACCTCCATCACTCCCCTCCCGTCAGGCGAGAGAGGGCTTCTTCCAGCTCATGGCATTGCTGCGGATACCGGTCCGAGAACGTCGTCATCTGCGCGACGATCAGGAGTTGGCGTGCAGGCTCGACGATCGCTTCCAGCTTACGGGGATAAGCGCTTGCCTCGGTGGCGAGGGCGGCGGGCGCGGGCATGTATGACAGGCCATCACGCGGACCATCCGGCCCGTTCGGGTGCGTCAAGCTGATCGCGTCGGCAAGGGTGTAGCGCCCCGCCTCATGAACCGATGGCGTGTAACCCTGCGCGTTCGGGCGATAGTAATAGCCGCCCTTGCGGATCACGTATTCAGCCGCCTCCCGCGCCCGTTCTTCCCCCTGTTCGATACGGGGTGAAGTGGTGAGGGCGGCGAGGATGGCATGATGATTTTCGAGAACCGCGACGCCGACTTCTTCGGCGGTATGCTCAAAGATCGTGCAGCCTTCTTCGACAGTGATCGCGGACAACATCGCGACCAGGTCGTCAATCGCCTCCCGCTGTTCCATCGTGTCAGTCATGTGAGCCGGATCAGGCTCGCGGTCGATAGCGATTTCGTCGTCATGCTCGCCGCGCATAATCGCGTTCGCCTTGGCAACACGCAGCGGATTGTCGCTGTCACCTTCGACTTCGGCTGCGTATTTACGACGCGCCTCGCGCAGCGTGTCAGAGGGGGCAGGGGAGGGGGTGGCGAGTGCGGCCTCTGTAGTGACGCGATGGAGACGGAAGGCATCTTTGAGGATCAGGTAGAACTGCGAGCCGCAGCCCATCTCACCCATCACCGCGCGCGCGGCCATCCCATCGCTCGGCACCATGCCCTCGGGCAGCGCCTCATCTACGTGTGTCATGGGTTCATCTCCTTGCGGGCGATAGCGTGCGGAAAGCAGCGATTGCCGTCCGGCGTGGCGTAGCGGGCGTGCTTGGCACAGCCCGGATGCTCGCAAGCGGGAAGGCCGATATGGTGCTGGACGTGCGCATACCCGACGTTGCGGGGCTTCGACCAAGCCGACAGCTTGCGGATGCCGTCACGCTCCATTTGAGCGGCGGCGCGGCGACTTGCGTTTCTCATGCGTCACCTCCGATATGCGGATGGTTCTTGCGCACAGCCGCATCGATCGCGGCGTTCGCAGTTGCCCGGTTGCGTTCAGTCTCGGCATCGAACGGCGCAGGGTCGCGCCAGTATGCTTTGATCGTGTCGAAGCTCTCGCCGCGCAGATCGTAAACGGTGATGCCGTCGCGAGCAGCAGCTTCAAGCAGTCGGGCGTCGCGTTGGGTGGCGCTCATGCCGCGACACCCCGGCCAGCAGCCTCAATCGCATCGGCAATGACATGATCGACATGCGGCCAGCCATAGACAAGCTTGCGCAGCGCTTCGCGATTCTCACCGCACGCACGCATTGCCGTTTCGCAGGCGCGGCCCGAGATCAGGTGCAGGGCGTCAACGCGATCATCGTTCGGATCGAATTGCGACGCCGTTTCATCGTCGCGGGTCCAGCGTTCATGGCTGGCGAGGCGACGGGTCAGGTATGCGGGCGGGTTCGCGGCGCAGCTCGCAAGGAGCGCCTGCGCTGCCGGGGTGCGGTGCCATGAAGTGGGCTGTGCCACGGTGTTGCTCCCTTGCCGCGGGGTGCGGCGTTGGGAGCGAAATTAGCATTTATGCTGTAACAGTCAATGCTATAATTAGCATTCCTGCAAATTTAATCCGGCCAGTCTTGATCCGGCTGCCATTCCGGGTCGGGGTCGACGAATTCGGATTGCTCAACATCCTGCCTCGTCCGAGCCTCTGGCAGCGCCGGTTCATCGCCATCGAATCCGACTCGGATCAGCGCGCCCCAGCTCGTCGGTTCCTGAAAGACGGCGCAGATCTCCCGACCGTTCGCGATCATGCCGCCGATCCATGGCGCGCGCTCGGCGGTGAGGTAGCCAATCTGGATGCCGCGGCTGTCGAAGACGGCAACCGCGTTCTCGTCCACGCGGTTGCGGGGTTCTCGACGCAGGGTGATAGCGTCACCGGGGCGGCACAGGCTTATCCCGAACCGCCGGGTCGGGCCTTTCGGATTCGGATGATCGGCGCCGACGACTGCGAGACTAAGGCTTGGGCGCGGCATCTGTAGTGGCCCGCCGCGCCGCAATCTCCTCATCAGTGAGAAACTTGATTGCCTGCCCGGTTGCCTTGCGGGAACCCCAGCTGATCAATGTTACGCGCGGATCGCCGAACTGCGCGTTAACCACGGCGTCGGCCCCAAGCTTCTTGGCGTCTTCCCACAGTTCCCGATAGACCTTGGATTCGCTCGGATCCTTTGAGAACATCGTCGCCTTGCGAACGCCTTTTTCGACCCTTCCGACGACTCGATATGGGCGGTCGGTGATGTCGCCGGCAATCACCGGAACATCCATCTCCATCAGCGATGCATAGGTCGGGGGCGGGGGCGGGGGCGTCGGGTCCACATTCTGCGCCCCTGCGGTCAGCGCGATCGCGATCAATAAACTCATTTGCGTCATCCCCTCCTAATCATTGAAACTGAGCGTCCTCGCAGATCACTGCGGTCTGCTTGATGGCCTCGGCAGCGCCGGCGACGTCGATATCGACATTTGCATAGTTGCTGTCATAGGTAACGAATTGAACGCGGATACGCGCCGGCTTCCTGGCCATGATCTGCGTCAACAGCTTATGTGCGTTCGCGTCGAACAGGTGAGCTGCTCGTCCATCATAGCGGGGGCGTGGCAGTGCCTCCGGGGCATCTTCATCGAAGCGAAACTTGGCCATATTGATCCCCGCTCGGATCCGGTCTGAACCGAGATAGGTCGGCGTGAGGAACGATACATAGAGGCTACCAGCGCCCGGCTTGTCGCACTTCACCAGCATAATACCCTTAGTCGGATCCATGGCGGTGCTGGATATCCCGCGCTTCGCATCGCTGAAGCTGTCGACCGTCTTTTTTACGGTCCAACTCCCGACCTTGGTCTCGGTGTCTTGCGCCAGCGCGGGGAACCCCAGCAGCATAGTCACCGCGATCGCCATTGTCTTCATGTCGAAATTCCCCCTATCACAAGATCGCTCAAGTCCGCTTGCCGACGAACACCACCCGCGCAACGATGTTGACGAAGTCGATGGGCTCCTCGTCCGGTGGTACCGATGGGTTGTCGGACAGGATCTGGAACCGGTCGCCCTTGACGCGCAGGCGCTTGATCGCGCCGACGTCGCCGATCGTGAACGCCCATAGCGCGTCCTGCTCCTGAACCCGGCGCTGGGACCGATCGAGGAGGACCAGGTCGCCGTCGTGGATGGTCGGCGCCATCGAGTCGCCGCGGCCGCGCGACCAGGTCAGGAAAGCTGGTGGTGACGACGTGATGGTCTCCACCCAGACTTTTGGGAATTGCAGCACCTCAATCTCGACCGGGCCGTCGGTAAAGCTCGCGCCCAGCCCGAAGGAAAGGTCGATATGCTGGATGCCGACCATGGGGAGGTCGGGGTCGCCGTCATCGCGCGCAATGGCTTCCGAGCGACCCCAGCCCGGAAAGTCGGGATAGGCCTGCTCTAGTGCCGCGAGCGTGGTGCGACCCAGGCGTGTTGTCGCCTTGCCGCTCGCTGGACGGGCGAGCGTGGTCGCGGCCATCCCCAAGTCTGCGGCGATGCGCGACGGCTTCTTGCCCGCCCACTGGCACAGATCGTTGATAAGTTTCGTATCGGCTTCGAGACCATCCATGCGCCACTGGTTAGCATCGCTGCTAAAATGGTGCATTGAGCATAAATGCTCTTGCCGGTTAGCCGAAATGCTAATATCTAGCATTTATGGACCAGCAGCAGATCATCGCCGACCTGGAGACCCGCGCAAGGGCCGCCGGTCTGACCATGGGCGAGGCGTGTTCGCGCGCTGAGCTTCATCCGACGACTTTCAGCCGTTGGAAGCAAAGCGAGCGAAACCCGAACCCCGTCGGTGCCAACCTGACCTCGATCAACAAGCTTAAGGCGGTCGTTGAGGCTGCCGAGGAAGCTGCAGCCGCTGCCCCATCCAGCGCGGAGGCCGCATGACCCCGCCCATCAACACCCGCCGCGTCATGGCGCGCCGTCACCACGGATGGGAAGGGGCCAGCGCTGGACTGCTCGCCCGCATCTTTGGCGTTTCGGTCCAGCAGGCCACGGCGATCGTCGCTCAGCGCTGCGCCAGCTGCGGCGAGTCGATCTGCGGCTGCACCGATGCAGCCTGGTCCGGTCCGCGCATCGCGACCGTCGTCATCGACGATTCCGATCCCGGCGCGTGGCAGCGCTTCTTCGCCCAGCGCGACGGAACGCCGCACACCCCGCTGACCGAAGCCGAGCTTGGCGCGCGTCTGGCTGGTGCAGGGCAGGGGGCTGAACCTACTCATCATGGGGATTTTCTAGCATGACGCACCGCACAAACGTCTTGCGGCAAATCGCACCGCTTCCGAAACATCGTGTTGCCGCGCTGCTGTCGGCGGGCTGGTCGCGCGTCATCGCGAAGATCGGCCGCGGCACCTTTGCCGACACGCTGGAGGTCAGCGAGAACACGGTCGGCAATGCGCTGGCCGGACGGACGACGCCGGAGCTTCACACCGCCCTCAACAGTCTCGCCGCAGATCCGACGTCGCTCGACGAAGTGCTCGCCGGTTACGGGCTCCGGCTCGCTCCGCTGCACGCCACGGCGGCGAACGACATGGTCACCGCCGCCGGGGTCATCAATGCGATGGGCGAGCTGGTCAAAGCGCTGGCAGACGGCAACCGCGACCATAACGAGACGCTGGCAATCGCGGCGCTGCTGCGGCCCTACTTGCCGCACCTGGTCGCGATTGTGAGCGAGGCTGATGGGCTGCGGGGGGCTGCGTGATGCGTGTCGGGCTCATCGCGGTCGCGCTGGCGGCTACAGCAACGCGCATTGGCCTTGTGAAGTCGCCGGAACTGGTGCCGCACGCCGAACTCAGCGAGCGGTTCGACGGGCCTGCGCTCAAGGACCGTGTGCGTGGCGTCGTCGGGGCAGGCCATTCGAGCGGTTGCCGGCCCACGCCCCTACCGTGCACTTTTCGCGCAAAGCCGGGGAAGCGCGCGCTCCGTCGGGCGCGCGGCAAGGTGGTGGCAGCATGACCCCACTTACCCCCCCCCGGCCTCGTCCGCTCGCCGGCCCGTTGCCGCCACGCAAGCCGGACGGCTCCTATCCTTTTCGCGACCACCGTTCCTGCGCGGAATGGATGACGCCCAGTGCAGGATGATCAGCTCATGAACCTGCTTGCCGAACACGTCGCCAATGGTGCGTCGCTGGCCGTTGCCGGGCGCCGCATCGGGGTTTCCGTCTTCAAGCGTGACGCGCTTTGGGCGCGGATCTGTGCGCGGTTGGGGGAGCAGGTGCGGTGAGTCGGGTCGAGCAGATCGGAGCAGCGACGCTGTACCACGGCGACAGCCGGGATGTGCTCAAGGCGCTGCCCGACAACTCGATCGACTCCGTCGTCACTGACCCACCGTATGCGCTGGTGTCGATGGTCAAGCGGTTCGGTGGCGAGAATGCCGCGCCAGCGCAGGGCAATGACGCCTATATGCGCGCTTCGGCGGGCTTCATGGGTCGCCAGTGGGACACCGGCGAGACGGCGTTCGCGGTCGCGTTTTGGGCCGAGGTCATGCGCGTGCTCAAGCCTGGTGGCCATGTCATCGCCGCCAGCGGCACGCGCACCTATCACCGGCTTGCCGTCGCGATCGAGGATGCGGGCTTCGAAATTCGCGACATGGTGTCTTGGCTCTATGGTTCGGGGTTTCCGAAGTCGCACAATCAGGGGAATGGCTGGGGCACCGCGCTCAAGCCCGCGTGCGAGCCGTGGGTGCTCGCGCGCAAGCCGCTAATCGGCACCGTCGCGGCTAATGTTCTCGCGCATGGCACGGGGGCGCTGAATATCGACGAATGTCGGGTGGGCGATACCGGCGCGCGCAACAATGGCCGAACTGTCGATAGCGATATTTACGGCAAGCTCGGAGCATTCCAGCGCGTCGAGTACAACAAAGGCCGCTGGCCCGCCAACGTCATCCACGACGGCAGCGACGAGGTGGTCGGGGCGTTTCCTGAAGCGCCGGGGCAGCAGGGTGTAGTCACCGGCAACGAGAAATCGTCGCCGTTCGCGAACGTCTATGGAGACATGCCGAACCGAAACGGGCGCGCCGAACCTCGCCTCGACGCCGGCTCCGCCGCCCGCTTCTTCTACTCCGCCAAGGCCGACGCAATGGACCGAGTCGGGAGCAAGCACCCGACCGTCAAGCCCGTCGACCTGATGCAATATCTTTGCCGCCTCATCACGCCGCCGGGGGGTGTCGTGCTCGACCCGTTCGCAGGCAGCGGCACGACCGGCGAGGCCGCGTGGCGTGAAGGCTTCCGCTGCGTCCTGATCGAGCGCGAGGCGGACTATTTCGAGGACATCGTGCGGCGGATGGGACTCTGCGAAGCGGGTCCGGCGACCCGTCGTCACGCCGTCACAAAGGCGCGCGGCAAGGTCGAAGCACCCGGCGGCCTGTTCGCAGGAGTAGCAGCAGCATGAGCATCCTCGCCGAGATCGAAGCCTTCCTCGCCGAAACCGGCATGGCCGCAAGTCGCTTCGGCGCGCTGTCGGTGAACGACAACGGCCTGATGAGCCGCGCGCGAGCCGGGCGCGAGATCACACCAGCGCGTGCCGAGAAGATCCGCGCGTTCATGGTTGAGCAGCGCGACAGCCCGGCGGAACAAGTCAAGCGCGGGCCCAAGCCGACCGGTGGCACCTGCGTCGATTGCGGCGTCAAATGCTTCCGCCGATCGCTGCGGTGCCGGCCCTGTTCCGCCGCCGCGCGCAGTGGCATCGCCCGCAACAAGGAGGACCGCGAAAAGCCGTTGCCCTCGGATTTTGCCGAAGCCGCCGCGACGCGCCGCGTCCTCGACCTGCGCAAGCACTACGGTGTCGGTGAAAGGACCATCCGTCGCTGGCTGGCGGAAGCTGGCATTGTGCGGACCCGGGCTTGCCGGTTCGGCGGGCGGGAAATGCCTGCGCGCGATACGAAGCCCGTCGAGCAACAAGCGATAGCGCCGAAGCGCGCGACGCCGCGGTCTGTGTGGCGGCAACCTGGTCCACGTCCGCTACCCGACGCCCGCGACAACAGCCGCGCCGGCATGGCGGCTCAATACCTGCAGAAGTTCGGCCCGGTGTTCCGCTGCAATGCCGAAGGCCGCCTCGATCCGCGCGGAACGCACTGGAATCGCGGTGGCCGCACCGTCCTGACCGATGACGAGATCATGGAGCGGGCTCGGAGCAAGGGCTGGGACCCGGACGCGTGGATGGAGATCGCGGCGTGAAGCGCGTCGCTGGAACCTGAGAGATTCACGGCGGGGGACTGGCGCGCACCCTGTCGAGGCGACCCGGAAAGCGTGCCGGAGTGAATGAAATGTCTGACGAATCCGAAATTGTGGAGGAACGTGCCGCAGATGGCGGCCGTCGCTACCCCGCAGCATCCACGCTGTCCGACCTGCTGCTGATGCTGAAGGATGGCCAGTTCAATGCCGACAGCAGCGAGCCGCTGCGCGAGTTCGCGACCAAACTGGAAGCGGTCGGCATCGACACCGGCAAGAAGGCCAAGGGCAAGATCACGCTGACCATCGACGTCGAGTTCGACGCGGACCGCGAGTTCTCGGTCCTGACCCCGTCGCTCGCGTTCAAGCTGCCCGTCGAGAAGCATGGCGCCACGGTCGCGTGGTTCACCAGCGATGGCCGGCTCAGCCCGAACAAGCCGAACCAGGGCAACCTCTTCGGCACCATCCGCGAAATCACCACCGAACCGCGCTCCGTGCGCGGCTGACCCGAGGAACCTATCATGTCCGATTCGATTGCAGACCGCACCGGCGAGGTGATGGAAACCGCGTTCGAGGTTGCTGAGAAGCACTTGCGCGCCGAAGTCGTCACCGTCACCGATCCGCGCGACAATACCGTTGCGCCGTTCGTGCTCACCAATGGCGCGGCCACCCCGATTGCCGCGTCGCTTTTCGATGCCTATCGCGACCACCCGCTGCACCGCACCGGCACGGCGGCGCTGACCCAGCTGCCGTCCTTCATCGCTCTGGTGAACCGGTTCAAGTTCGAAAACTCGGCGATTTTCGCCAACGACGACTTCACCAAGCCGTCGCTGACGGCGATCTTCGATTACCACCCCGACAACGGCGTTGCGCATGACGAGCCGACGCAGGCGATGCGGCACCAGGCCCGCTATGCCTTTCCGCTGTCGAAGGAATGGCAGGCCTGGATCAGCGGCAACGCAAAGCCGATGGGCATGGGCGATTTCGCGCGCTTCATCGAAGACCATATCGTTGATGTCTCCGCCGATCCGGTCGACCTATTCGCCGCAGCGTCGCAGGAGTTCGTGAAAGCCAACCGCGGCACGATCGCGACGCCTTCGAAGCTGGTCGAGATTTCGCGCGGACTGCAGGTTTATGAGCGCGCCGTCATCAAGGAGGCGAAGAACCTCTCGACCGGCGAAGCGCAGTTCACCTTCGACAGCGAGCACACCGACGGCGACGGCAAGCCGCTGACGCTTCCGACGATGTTCTCGATCACGATTCCGGTGTTCGCGCGCTCGAGCGAGGTGTTCCGCCTCATCGCGCGGTTCCGCTATCGCAAGACCGGCGAGGGGCTGGTTTTCTGGTACGAGCTGTGGCGGCCCGACCTGACGTTCGAAATCGCCTTCAACGAAGCGCTCGACAAGGTCGCCGCCGAAACCGGGCTGCCCATCTATGCGGGTTCGCCCGAGAAGGTCGGGGGCTGACCGTGGCCGGCCGCGCACATAACCGATCCGGCATGTCGCGCGGCCGCGCCGCTGCGCCATCGCGCTTCGCCGCGCCGCAGATGACGGGCGCGCAGCAGGAAACGCAGCTGACCCGTCAACTCTGGGAGTGCCGGCCGCACATGCTCGACCGGTACGAGCTGGATGAGCTTTGCGCCAAGTACAACAAGGTTGGGCGGAAGAAGGTTGAGTATCTGCTGACCGTCGTTCGCCAGAAACGGGCTGGGGAGGCGCGGGATCAATGACCTGTCTTCGCCGCATCATCCGCGTCTGGTCGCAGCGCTGGGCCGCGTTCAAGCGCGCCGTCCGTGACGTGGCGGGTGAGGCATGAACGCGCCCTCCTTCTTCCGCGACCTCGAAGCGCCGCTGCTGGACGAGCCCTGGCACCTCGACCCGCGCGACAACGACCCCCGCAGCGAGGACGACCGTGTCGCCGCCGCGATCCGCCGCGCGCGTCTGATCTGCCCGGCGGTGGACATCGTTGCGATCCCGAACGCTGGCCGTCGCAGCCGGTGGGAAGTGAACCAGCGGAAGCGTGAGGGCATGAAGGCCGGTGCGCTGGACTGGGTCGTGACCTGGAATCCCGGTGTGTCCGGGCGCGGTGTCGCCTTCCCGGAATGGAAGAACGGCTCCGACATGCCGGATCAGAACCAGCGGGACCGGCTCAACATGCTGTTCCGTATGGGGCATCACTGCGGGGTGTTCCGGCGCGAGGATAGCTTCTTTGCCTGGCTGCGCGCGATCGGGGCGCCTTTTGTGACGGGGGTGGGGCTGTGAGCTATCACGATGCCGTCACAGACTTCATCGCCGCCATGGAGATCGAGGGGGTCAAGCCCGTCGAGCCGATCGCGACGCGTCTCGCATCCGGCGAGCTGATCCGGTTCAGGTGCGACGGCGACGGCAAGGGCCGCCAGAACGGCTGGGCCATCCTCTACTTCGACGACAGGCCCGCCGGTGCATTCGGCAACTACAGGCTCGGCGTCTCCCGGAAATGGAAGGCCGGGGACGACCGCTCGCTGTCGCCGGAAGAACGCGCCGCGCTCCAACGCGAATGGGCAGAGGCGAAGCAGCGAAAGCTTGAGGAGCGGCAACGCAGCGAGGCCGAGGCCGCGCGCGATGCTCTCGATCTCTGGACCCAATCCGGCCCGGCACGGCCCGACCACCCCTATGCGGTGAAGAAGGCGCTCGACGTTTCACGACTGCGCCAGCGGGACAATCGCCTGCTGATACCGATGTTCGATGCCACCGGCTCGATCTGGAACCTGCAGCGCATCGATGGGGACGGGCAGAAGCGTTTCCTGCGCGGCGGGCGCACCGATGGCCTGTTCTGCTTCATCGGCGATTTCAGTCGCGGCGGGGAAACCTGCTGCATCGGGGAAGGCTATGCCACGATGGCCGCGGTCAACCGGTCTAGTGGCTATCCCTGCATCGTCGCCTTTTCGGCGAAGAACATCGCGGCGGTTGCCCGGCTCTGGAGGGATGCCCGGCCCGACCTCGATTACATCATCTGTGCCGATGATGATTCCCATCTCGAACGCAACATCGGGCGGGAGGCGGCGGAAGCCGCGGCGCTGGAAATCGGCGCCCGTGTCGCAACACCAATCGGAAGGGCGGCATGACTGTGGCGCGTGACTTCGACGATGACGCCCGCGAATTCGGTCCGGATGCCGTGCGGGCCGCGCTGGATCAGGCGCAGTGGCCATGGCCGCCTAGCGCGCCCTATGAGGAGGAGCGCGCCGGGCCAGCGCATATGGCGGCGACCCAGTTCGTCTGGCGTGACGAACGCGAGATCGAGCCGCGGCGCTGGCTCTACGGCAAGCATCTGTTGCGTAAGTTCCTGAGCGTCGACGTTGCCGCCGGCGGCATCGGCAAGTCCAGCGTCAAGGTCGTCGAGGCCTTGGCAATGACGTCGGGACGCTCCCTGCTGCGCAAGGACGTGCCGGAAGGTCCGCTGCGGGTCTGGCTCTACAATCTCGAGGATCCGTTCGAGGAGACCGAACGCAGGCTTCACGCCGCACTGAACCACTACGGCTTGGCGCCGTCCGAACTCGGCGACCGGCTCTATGTCGATTCCGGCCGCGACCAGCCCGTCATGCTGGCCGAGGAAACCCCGAACGGGGCCCGCATCGTCAAGCCGGTGTCGGACGCCCTTATCGCGACGCTCAAGGAGCGCCAGATCGACGTCCTGATCCTCGACCCCTTCGTGTCCAGCCATGCCGTCAGCGAGAACGACAATCGCAGCATCGACATGGTGGCCAAGGAATGGGCGCGCATCGCAGACGTCTGCAACTGCTCGATCAACCTGGTGCACCACGTCCGCAAGACCAACGGCACCGAAGCGACCGCAGACAGCGCGCGCGGCGCATCCTCGCTAATCGGCGCGGCCAGAAGCGTCGTGGTCTATAACCGGATGACCAAGGAGGAAGGAGCCGAGGCCGGCATCAAGCCCGAGCAGGTCAGCTTCTATTTCCGGACCCAGAACGACAAGGCGAACCTGTCCCCGCCCGAGGCGGCGGAGTGGCATCGCATGAACAGCTACGAACTCGCCAACGGCGACCAGGTCGGCGTTGCCTGTCCGTGGTCTTGGCCGGACGCGTTCGATGGCGTGACAACGGCGAAATTGAAGGTGGTGCAGTGTGCGGTAGCAGAGGGGCAATGGCGCGAGGACGTGCGCAGCGGCGACAAATGGGTCGGCAACATCATCGCCCAGGTGCTGGCGATGGACCCTGAAGACGACCGGAAGCGCATCGGGAATATCCTCAAGCAGTGGATCAAGAACGGCGTCCTGCAGGTGGTCGATCGCGACGATGAATCGCGTCGGTCACGCAAGTTTGTGGAGGTCGGAACATGGGTGTCGGAATGATCTGCTCCAGTCCGAAAATCCAACTGGAGCAAACTGGAGCAACTGGAGCGCGGGAGGTGCAGTGCTCCAGTTGTTGGGACCCCCTAAAGGGGGCCCAAACAATCAACTGGAGCAGCACCTCGGCACCGGACGCGAACTGGAGCACGCCATGACCCCCAGCCGACGCCCCGATACCGGCCTGCAACGCCCGATGCGACCGCTGCCCCATGACTTCCGGGCCGTGTTCCTGCGCCTCGGTCAGACCCGGGAAATCGAGGAGCATTACCGGACCAACTGGCGTGTGATCAGGCGATGGATCGAGGAAGCCGGCGGGGACGAGTTGCGGGAGGAACGGGCCCGGGTTTCCGGTGGCTTTGTCCGGCCCCGGCAACGATCGTCGGTGGCGCGGAGCTATGTGCTCGGTCAGCGGCTGCGGGTGATGACGAAGCCGACGTTTTTTGATGCTGAGTTGATGGAGGATGGGAAGTGATGCGCGGCGACAGCGGCGGCAACGCGACCACTACGCGCGAATGGGACCGCCCGAAGGTCATGACGGAGATCTGTCGCCGGCTGATCGAAGGCGAGAGCCTGCGCACGATCTGCGAAGCGGCGGAAATGCCGGACCGGGCGACGGTGGCGCGCTGGCTTGCCCAGGACGAGGAGCTGCGGAAGGAGTACACCTTGGCCCGCGAAATGCAGGCCGAGACC
This sequence comes from Sphingomonas sp., assembly GCF_965227385.1. GTDB lineage: Bacteria > Pseudomonadota > Alphaproteobacteria > Sphingomonadales > Sphingomonadaceae > Sphingomonas. Next base: position 2,893,603 of record NZ_OZ245750.1, on the reverse strand, counting down.
TATGCCGACGAGATCGTCGACATCGCCGACAAGTCGTTCGACCGCGACAGCGCGGCCGCGGCGAAGGTGAAGTTCGAAGCGCGGAAGTGGGTCGCCTCGAAGCTACTTCCGAAGAAGTACGGCGAGGCGACGCTGCTCAAGCATGCTGATGCTGACGGGGAGAAGCTGTCGATCAATGTCAGCTCGGAGGATGCGGGGCTGTGAGCGGCTATTCGCTACCGCATGGCCAAGTTTTACCGATCGCGAGCATCACCAGTGTGGACGCCGCGTAGTGGCGCTCGCCTGGATTCGACCTCAGATACGAAACTACCACGTCGGTGATTTGCTGCATCGTCACGTTTGGCGGCACGCATTGAGCGTTGCCTTTGGCAGCGCGAAAGGTGCCGGTAGCGTCCGCTACGCCCGCGATATATCCCATGCATGCCGCCTGATACTGGTAAAAGGTGACCTCGCCTTTTTCCGTGGTGCACCGTGCGTACAACCTGTTTCCGTCGTAAAATTCGGCCTTCGCTTGCTGCGGAAAAGCGCCGGCGGCGAGCCCGATAATGATCAGAAATATTGCAAAGCTACGCATGTGCTCCCCCTCTGTGGCCTGCTGCCATCATGGCTCAACTAACCCCCCGCCAACGCGAAGCCAACCGCCTGCTCGCTGGCCCGGCCCGCAACATCATGCTGCGCGGCGGCTCGCGATCGGGCAAGACCTTCCTGCTGGTCCGCGCCATCATCCAGCGCGCGATCAACGCGCCAGGCAGCCGGCACGCGATATTCCGATTCCGGTTCAATCACGCGAAGACCAGCATTTGGGCCGATACGATGCCCAAGGTACTGAAGCTGTGCTTCCCGACGCTGCGGGCGCGGTTCGACAAGACCGATTTCTACCTCGAGCTGCCCAACGGCTCGCAGGTCTGGATCGGCGGCCTCGACGACAAGGAGCGGGTCGAGAAGATCCTCGGTGCGGAATACGCGACGCTGTACTTCAACGAGTCCAGCCAGATCCCGTGGGGCTCGATCGAGACCGCGATGTCACGACTTGCCCAGAAATGCGAGCTGGCGCCGGAGATCGCCGCGGCGACGGGCCGGACATACCTCGCGCTCAAGGCCTATTTCGACTGTAACCCGCCTAGCAAGCTGCACTGGTCGTTCCAGCTGTTCCGAGCGAAGGTGAAGCCGGGGACCAAGGAAGCGCTGCCCAACCCCGGCGACTATGTCGAGATGAAGGTCAACCCGAGCGACAACGCCGAGAACCTGCCCGAGGAATATTTCGAGGTGCTGGCCGGCATGTCCGCGGCGAAACGCCTGCGCTTCGAAGACGGGGAATGGGCGAGCGAGGTCAACGGCGCGCTGTGGGCGCTGGAAGACCGTAAGGCGGAGGGTGACCGAGCTATTCCCGGCATCGATCGGTTTCGCGTCGCCACCGCGCCGGAAATGCGGCGCATCGTCGTTGCAGTCGATCCGTCGGGGACCAAGGGTGACGGCTCAGGGGATGATATCGGCATCGTCGTCGCCGGGCTGGGCATTGATGGCCGCGCCTATGTGCTGGAAGATGGGACCTGCCAGATGTCGCCGGAAGGCTGGGGCAGGCGGGTGGTCGACCTCGCGGCACGGCATGGGGCAGACCGCATCGTAGCGGAACGAAACTTCGGCGGCGCCATGGTCGCAGCCGTCATCCGCACCGCCGACCCGCGCGCATCGTTCAAGGAGGTCGTGGCAACGCGCGGCAAAGTGGTTCGTGCCGAACCGATCGCCGCGCTCTACGAACAGGGCAAGGTCAGCCACGTCGGGACCTTTCCCGACCTCGAGGACCAGATGTGCAACTTCACCGCGGCGGGCTATGTCGGTGAAGGCTCTCCCGATCGCGCCGACGCGCTGGTCTGGGCGCTGACCGAGCTGATGCTTGGGGCAGGTTATGATTACCGCAGTGCCCTCGCCAAAGCCCTCTGACGGCGGTAACCACGCGCGGCGCGACAGGCCACAACGACGCGCATGGGCATCGCGCGCAAACTAGCCGACGGGCTGACCAACGTCATCACCGGGCTTGGTACCCGCGCTGACGCACGCACTGCGCGGACCTATGTCCGCAATATCCTGTCGCCGGACCAGATCGAGGACGCGTTCCAGGCCTCGCCGATGCTGCGCAAGGCAATCCGCATGCCCGCGATCGACCGCATCCGGGCATGGCGCAACTGGCAGGCCGACGACAAGCAGATCGAGGCGCTGGAGGCCGAGGAGGAGCGGCACCAGCTGCAGATCAAGGTCAAGCGGGCGGAGGTCCTGCGCGGGCTTGGCGGCGGCGCGCTGATCCTCGTAACGGCGGGCGACCCGGCGCTTCCGATCAATGTCACGGCGGCAAAGGGGTTGATCGCGGTCAATGTCGTGTCGCGATGGAACCTTGCCGGTCAGGACTGGGTCGAGGACCTGTCGCGCCCCGATTACGGCACCCCGACCTATTGGACGATGACCGGCACGCGCGGCCAGACCCCCCTCCATCCGAGTCGCGTCGTCTGTTTCCGCGGCGAATCGCTGCCAGGGCTGCGCAGCGGCAACTGGGACAACGAATTCTGGGGTCTCGGTCGCGTCCCATCGCTGATCGAGCCAGCCCAGAACCTTGAGGAGGCGCTGAACACGTTCAACGCCATGATCAAGGACGCGCTGAACGTGGATATTGGCATCACCGGCCTGCTCGACCTCGTCGCGACCAGCGATGGCGAGGCGCAGCTGATGAAGCGGCTTTCGCTGATGGTGCAGGGCTCGTCGGTGTTCCAGGGCCGTCTCTACGACCTCGGCAACTCCGAAGGAAAGGGCGGCGAGAAGATCGATCGGCACCAGGTCAGCTGGACCGGTATCCCCGACCTGATCCGCACCTATGCCGAGGCCTTCGCTGCGGCGGCCGAGATCCCGGTCACGCGTCTGTGGGGCACTTCGGCGAAGGGTCTCAACGCCACCGGCGAGGGCGACGACCGCAACTACAAGGAGATGGTTGACGAGGGGCGCGACACCGAGACGAAGCCCTGCCTCGACCAGATAGACGCGGCGCTGATCCCGTCCGCGCTCGGCTCGCGACCGCCTGAAGTGTGGTGGAGGTTCGGCGACCTCGACGTCCCCAGCGACAAGGAAGAGACCGACCGCTTCAAGGTGTTCGTCGAGGCCGCGGAGAAGGTCCAGATGTCGGGGGCTATCCCGGACGCCGCCTTCGCGAAGGCCTATCAGAACTCGCTCGTCGAGAATGGCTGGATGCCGGGTCTTGAGGGCGCGCTCGCCGAGATCCCGGAAGATGAGCGATTCGGGCTGTCGTCGGATGACGATGGTTCGGACCCGAGTGCTTTGCAGGCGCAACAGCGGGAAGGAGGTGATCTGTCTTCTCTACCGGCGCCGGGGATTGGTGAGGAAGCACCGCCCCGGCGACGGCTGCAGGCGAATGATGCCGAGCCGCGCACGCTTTACGTCCGCCGCGATGTGGTCAACGTGGCTGACCTCAAGGCCTGGGCCCGCGCACAGGGCCTTCCTGAGCTGCAGGACGGGCTGCATGTCACCATTGCCCACAGCCGAACGCCGATCGACTGGATGAAGATCGACGGGGAATGGAACCAGGATGAAAAGGGGCAGCTTACGATTCAGCCCGGCGGCGTTCGCATCGTCGAGCCGCTCGGGAATCGCACCGCGGTGCTGCTGTTCACCTCGTCGGCGCTGTCGTGGCGGCACGAAAGCATCATGCGCGCGGGCGCTTCGCACGACTATCCCGAGTATCAGCCGCACATCTCGCTGACCGGCGAACCTGTCGATCTGTCCGCAGTAGAGCCCTATCGCGGGAAAATCGTGCTTGGCCCGGAGATTTTCGAAGAGCTCGAAGACGGGGGTGCGCCGACCGGCGACCGCCCTTTTGACGACGCGCTGACAGGGAGAGCGGGACGTCGAGCTCGCGGTGCGATCGGCGGCAAATTCGACCCGACACAGCCCCGCGATCGACATGGGCGGTGGATCCCGGCAGGACGTCGCGCATTCATCGACGCGGCCGCCAAGGGAGCGACGAACAACGCCAAGCAGATCGAGGTCGGACGTGTCGGCGCAAAGGCAAAGGCTGCGCTCGAAGCGCGGGGAATTCGGCTGAAGGGTGACGGCGTCGCGCTCGACCCCGGACTGGTTCGGCATATCGTCGTGAGGCACAGCGCCGAGCGCGGTGGGCAGCGTAATGTCAGTGGCGCAGACATCGCATCGGCCTCCAGCCTTCTCAACAGCGCGCGAACGCTTCGCGCAAGCCGACCCGCGCGCAACGGCTCTCAGCGCTTCATAGCGCTGACACAAAGCCGCGGCGAAAGCGTCTACAGCGTGTTCGAGGTCCGCAAAAAGGCGGTCACGCTGGTCACGATGTGGAAGAAGGGGTGACTGGGATGCTCGATGCCAACGCCGAAGCGTACCCCGAGCTGTACGGCATTACCCGCCTCCCAGCATCTGCGGCGTGTAGCGCATTGAGGGTAAATGTTCAATGACCGTCGATCTCGCTGCCCTGGCCCGCCGCCGGCGCAATATTCGCCGCAGCGCGATCGTTCTCCGCGACATCCCCGTCCCAGCAACGCTGGCGACGGACCTGTTTAGAGGCTCATACCTCCCCGTCATCCAGATCTGGGAACGCGCCGCCGCGCGCATCGTCGAGGCATATGGGCGAACGCTGTCGGTGCTGACCACCGACAGCCCGGCGGATATTCAGGCACAGATCGACGGAGCGGCATCGGAGTTCGACCGCATCGTGCTGGAACTGCGCGCCGAGCTGGAGCGCTGGGCGCTGCGCGTCGAGCGGTATCAGCGCGCGAAATGGACCAGCGCTGTCCTCTCGGCGAGCGGCGTTGATCTGCGGCTGATGATCGGTCCGGAAGGCGCGCGCGAGACGCTGGAAACCTACATGCGGTGGAACTCGGCGCTGATCCGGGATGTCTCGGACCAGGTCCGGCAACGGGTATCGAGCGCGGTGTTTGCCGGCGTCCAGAATCGCAGCCCGGTGCGCGATGTCGCCAAGGCGATCCGGGAAGCGACTGGCATGGGCCGGACGCGCTCCATGGGCATCGCGGCGGACCAGGCCAGCAAGACGATGGCCGCGCTGGCCGATGAGCGCGCGCAAGAGGTCGGGCTGACGGCTTGGAAGTGGCGGCATAGCGGCAAGAAGCACCCGCGCGAGAACCACAAGGTCCGCAACGGCAACCTCTACTCGAGCAGCAAGGCGATGGTCGGCAAGACGGTCGAGGGGCAGACGGTGCTGGCCGAACCAGAGGCAAGCGATCAGCCTGGGCGTCCGCCGTGGTGCGGGTGTCGGAAACAGTTCGTGATGGTGTTTGACTGACGGCGGTAACGCGCCGCTCTGCATGCCCATAAACCGTCGGGCATGTTGTTCGCTGATGCCCTGACCCTGGATGCCCCGCGCCGGACCCGCGACGGCTATCTTGCCGTCCGCGCCAAGGTCGCGCGCACCGGGGTCTACCAGTACACAGGCCGCGAGGTTGACCCCGACAATGCCCATGGCCTGCGCGATCGGGCAATCGTCAACGTCCTGCGCGACGAGGCCACCGTCTTCGACAAGGCGGCGGTGCATTCGTTCATCGGCAAGCCGATCACCGACAATCACCCCCGCGAGGTCGTCACCGCCGATAATTGGCGGAACCATGCGCGCGGCACCATCATGGGCGCGCTGCGTGACGGCGAAGCGCTGGCTTTCGACCTGCTGCTGACCGATGCGTCGGCCATTGCCGCCGTTGATTCGGGCAAGCGCGAGTTGAGCAACGGCTATGCCGCCGAGCTCGAATTCGGCGACTTCCGCGCGGCGGATGGCACGCCCTGCCAGGCGCGCCAGTCCAAAATTACCGGCGGCAATCACGTCGCCCTCGTCGATCGCGGCCGCGCTGGCCCCGAATGCCGCATCGCGGATGCCTTTGCGCTCTGTGATGCCAACCCACAGGCGGTGGCGCGCCTTTCACAAGCAAAGGAGGACCGAGTGAAGGTCACCAATCTCGACGGCCTGTCCGTCAATCTGACTGATGCGTCGGCTGTCGAGCAGGCCATCACCACCCTCGACGGCAAGCTGAGCAAGGCTGCGGCCGATCTCGCTGATGCCAACGGGAAATTTGCCACGCTCACGGGCGAGAAGGCTGTGCTGGAAAGCAAGCTGAAGGATGCCGAAGCGAAGATTGCACCCGGCGCGCTCGACAAGCTGGTCGCCGATCGCGCTGCCTTGGTCGCCAAGGCGAAGTCGATCAAGCCGGACCTTGTGACGGACGGCAAGACTGATGCCGAAATTCGCAAGGATGCGCTGGGCGCGGTTGCCGATGGGCTCGACGACGCAGCTGTGGCTGGCGCGTTCGCCTATGCGACCAAAGACGCCAAGACGGAATCGGATCGGGTTCAGTCGCTCGGCACGCCGCGCGCAGTCACCACCAACGACAATGCCAGCGTCCGCGATTTCGTTCGCACCGGCCGCTACTAAGGAGGTTGAGACATGCCTGTTCTTCAGACGACCTATTCCGACACGGTGGCAGCGGGTTATCCCGGCATGGTCGCCAATGGCGAAACCTCCAACCGCATCACCCGCACCTGCGAAGTGTCGGGCGGCATCGCATTCGGCGCCGCAGCGTTCCGCGGTTCTGGTGACCATGGCTGCACGAACGTGGTCGGCACCGCCGCGACGTTCTTGGGGCCGGTCATCGCGACTTCGGCGCAGGCGATCGTCGCTGGCGGCGATGCCGATGAGTACGCGCAGTACGATAACGTCAACATCATGACGCAGGGTGCCATCTGGGTGCTGTGCGGCGATGCCGTTACCGATGGCGCGCCTGTGTATGTCGACGCCGCGACTGGCGAGTGGACCGACACGTCCACCGACAACATCGCCGCGACCGACTGGATTTTCGACACGACCGGCGCGGCGGACACGCTCGTCAAGATCGTCAAGCGCTAAGGGGGCTGACATGAACGCTATCACCAACTTCTACGACAGTGCGGCGGGCCAGGTCACCGACCCCGTCGCGTTCATGGCGGCTGACGCTGCGGTCAAGAAGCAGGTCATCAACCTGTGGGCAGCCGACAACGCGCGCTTTGCAGCGACCTTCCGCGACAAGGCGGAGTCGTTCCTGAGCGACGCGCAGGTCGGTTATGCCTTCCTGACGCCGCAGCTCTATCGCATCGAAACCGAAGTCTACATGACGAAGTACCCGAGCTTCGATATCGGTCGCTTCTTCACGGTCGATACGACCGGCGACATGTGGGACGTGGGCACGCTGGTCTATTCGATGGATCAGGTCGGGCAGGCCGAGTTCATGGCCGGCGGCGCGTTCGACATGCCGTATGCCAGCACGAAGATGTCGCAGGCGACGCGCAACTTCCACCTGGTCGGCATCGGCTATGAGTGGAACACGCAGGAACTCCAGCGGGCCGCCATGCTCGGTCGGGCGCTGTCGTCCGACAAGGCGGGCGCCGCCGTTCTTGCGGCCGACCGCTTCAACTACGGTATCGCCATGACCGGCAACACGCCTGCGGGCGCGTCGGAAAAGGGTTGGACCGGCTTCGTCAACAACGCCAGCGTGCCGAGCGCGCAGGTTGCGGCGGACGGCACCGGATCGTCGCGTCTGTGGTCGGCGAAAACCCCGGACCTGATTCTGCGCGACATCAACGCCGCACTGAACGCCGTCGAAAGCGGCTCGGGTGAAACGCACATCGCGAACACGCTGGCCCTCCCGACCAGCGCCTACAACTATATCGCGAACACCCGCGTCACCGACACCGGCACATCGATCCTCGCATTCCTGCAGGCGAACAACAGCGCCGGCGAGTCGCTGACCATCCTCAAGAGCCGCGCGCTCGAAACGGCTGGCACCGGCAGCTCGACCCGCATGGTGGCATACGACAACACCGCCCAGGTGCTGAAGTATATGCTGCCCGGGCCTCACCGCTTCCTGCCCGCGTTCCAGAAGTCGAGCATGGTCTATGAGGTCGGCGGCATCATGAACGTCGGCGGTCTCGACATTCGCCTGCCCAAGGCGATGGCGTACCGGGACTCGTTCTGATGGAGCGGGTTCGCAACATCACAGCCGGGGACCGCGGCGCGTACCTGAAAGGGGAAATCGTCATGGTCCCCGCCGGGGGCATCGCAGATGCCGACGACTGGAACGCCGAATGGTTCGCGCCGGTCGGTCAGGAGGGCGACGAGTATGCCGCGCCTGACCTGGTCGGCGCAACTCTGGCCCAGCTGATTCAGATCGCGATCGACGAACGCGTCATTCCCGATGCCGAGGAAATGCGGCTCGGGCTGCTCGAGGCGATTCAGGCGAAACGGGACGGCACGGTCAATGCCGATGACGATGCGGTCGAAGGCCTCGAGCCGAACCCCGCAGCGGAGCCTGGCGATATCGCCACGGCAATCGGCTTGCTCGACTCGAAGGACGACACGCACTGGACCGAAGCTGGTCTTCCCGCCGTCGATGCGGTCAAGGCCATCGTCGGCCGCAACGTGACCCGCGCCGAGATCAACGAGGCGGCGCCGGACTTCATGCGCCCCGCCGCCTGACCAGTTCGTCACCGGGGAAATGGGGCCGTCTCGTCGCGCACGGGGCGGCCCTTTTTGCGAGGAACCATGGCCTACACGACACCCGACGCTGCCACATTGAAGCTCCGCTACCCCGCCTTCGCCGCGGTACCGGACCCGACGGTCGACTATTGGCTGACCGATGCCCGCCTGATCGTGACCGATGCCTGGGCGGCGGACGACCGCGCAATCGCCGAAATGCTGCTCGCCGCGCATAACATGTCGCTGCAGGGTCTTGGCACAGCGGGCGGCGCGGTCGCGAACCTCGCCGCGTTAGGGGTGACCGATTTCAAATCGGCGAGCATGTCGGTGTCGCTCGACGCCGAAATCCTGCGTGCGTCGAAGAGCGCAGGCTATGACGCGACCAGCTATGGCGCGCAGTTCGAGGTCTATCTGCGCCGCAACCGTGGCGGGCCGCGACTGGTGAAGTCCGGTGCTTGACGAAGCCTTTGCCCAGATCGCGGTGGCCGTTTCTGACGCGCTCGGCGGGCCGTATCACGACGCCATCCTGCGCTGGCCCGGGGAGCCGGTCACCGACGCAGGCGGTTCGATCGTCAGCCCCGGCGAACCCGACGCCCACGAGTGCAAGGCCCAGGTCGACATCTGCACCGAGGCAATGCGCGGCGAGGCGGGATATACCGACAAGGATGTCCGGCTGATCATTCTCGCGCCGGGCTTGTCGCGCCGCGTCGACACCGATGCGCGTCTGCAGATCCTGCGCGGTCCGCATGCCGGAACCTGGACGATCGCGGGCGAATCGCTCGACGCCATGGGCTTTGCCTTCGATGGGCGGGGGAGGGCGGCGTAATGGGAATGAAGGGCCGCAAGGCGCACATCGCGCGGCTCAAGAAGCTCACCAGCCCGGCAACGCTGATGCTGGTGGAGGGCGCGCTATTCGCTGGCGGGCAGAAGATCCAGGTCGAGGCTCAGATAAGCATCACGACTGGCGCGGTCAGCGGAAAGAACCATGTGCCGAGCAAACCCGGCGAACCACCGAACGCGGACACGCATCAACTCGCTGACGGCATCATCACGCGGCGGGTCAGGGCCTTGACCGTTGAGGTCGCCAGCACGGCGCCACACGCCCGCATCGAGTGGGACTGGGGTAACGTCGCCGCGCGTCCTTACATGCGCCCCGCGCGCGACAAGATGAAGGGCGAGATCGTGCGCGACGTCGAAAAGGCGCTGAGCGTAGCGGTGCGCCGATCCCGCAGCACAGGAGCCGGATGATGACGACAAGGAAATTCGCGCGGGACTGGTCGCGGCCAATCGATGCCCTGACCAGCGCGCGTTATGCCGCGGGGCGCTCCTATGCGCTCTCGCCGGAGATCGAAGCCGCGGCGGATGCCGCCGGCGCATTGGAGGTGAAGCGTGACCGACCTGCTCGTCGCCGTGGAAAAGGCGGCTCTGACGCACCTGAAGAATGACGCCGCGTTCGTCGCCGTCATCCCGGCGGCGAGCGTGCTGACTTCGGACGGCGCAGCGAACCCGGCACGTCCGTTCGTCAAGCCGGGGACTGCGGTCACAGCACCCTATACCGGGCATCGCAAGCGGCGATCGATCCGGTTGCCGTTCTATATCCGCGCCGATGCACGCATGGACGGGCAGGGCGGCATGGTGGAAACCGCTCGTGACCACATGGGCCGATGCGTCGGGGCGTTGTGCGACAGCATGTATCGCGCCCGCGTGGCGGTCCCCGGTGGCACCGCAAAGTTCATGCTGGCGAACGATGTGCGCCGCAAGGTCGATGGTGAAGCGGATGCGCTGGAAGCGAACATCGAATTTCGCGTGACGGTGGTGGCGGGATAGCGCGGGCTGTGGCATGAAGGGGTGTGTCATCTGCCCTGACCCGCGCGCTGCTAGAGCATCTGGTCCGCACCGGGATCTTCGACGCCGACGATATCCACGCCATCGCCACCAGCCTGGACGCCGACGGCGAGGCCGATGACGCCCGCGCCTGTCGCGCCGCGCTGCTACGGGGGTCCATCACTTCGGAATCGCATTATGAGGCCGAGCGGCGGCGGGCGCGGTTCGAGGTGGTCACTGACGGCGGTAACGCACCGGGCTGACACGCCATAGGGTCTCCGCAAATCAGCGGAGAGCATCCATGTCCACCCCGGTCGAATTCGATTTTGCGCAGGTGAAGATCGGCAATGGTGCCGATCCCGAGGTATTCACCGTCATCTGTGACCTGACCAGCGTCTCGATCAACGAGGGCGCCGAAACGTCCACGCGCTATCGCCGCGACTGCACCAAGCCCGGCGCTCCCGCTACCCGCCGCAGCCGCGTGCTCGGCAAGTTCTGGGATGTCAGCGGCTCGGGCCTCTCCGATGCATCGCAGGTGCCGACGCTCCGCGCCGCGATCGGCGTGCGAAAGAATTACGAGATTCCCGTCTACAAGGATGACGGCACCGATGCTGGTGAGCTGCTCGGCACCTATACCGGCGAGGCCATCCTGACCGCTCGCAACACGTCGATCGATCGCGAGGGCGAGACGTCGATGGAGGTCACGATCGAGGGTCAGGACACGCTGACCTTCACCCCGGCATAAGGAGCGCTTATCATGGCAGGCATTCGTGGTGACATTCGTATCGCGATCAATCTGACGCAGACCGGTGAGGCCGACCTCGGCACGCCGCGCGTTCCCGTTGCGATCGATGAGGTGCTCAGCTTCATTCCCGGCACGGCGGCGGTCAACCAGGCAAACGCCCTGTTCAAGGACACGCGCACCATTTCGGCTTCGTCGAATGAAAACCTCGACCTTGCCGGCGTCCTGACCGACAGTCTTGGCGCGACGATCACGGCTGCGGAAGTGGTCGCGATCTACATCAAGGCGGCGGCCGCGAATACCAACAGCGTCGTTCTGACCCGTCCGGCATCGAACAGCTTCGCGGGGCCGATCCTTGCCGCATCGGACGGCATCACGCTTGCGCCGGGCGCGGCGATGATGATCACCAACGGCGCGGGCTGGGGCGTAACCGGGAGCACTGGCGACCTGCTCAATGTCGCCAACAGCTCGTCGGGGTCGAGCGTCAGCTATGACATCGTCATTGTCGGCCGTACGACCGCGGCATGATCAAGCTCGACAGTGTCAAATTCGGGGACGGCGCCTATTCCTTGGCGCTGCCCCTGAAATGGATTGTCGAGTGCGAGCGCGCCTGCGGGCAGAAGGACGTGAACGGCATCCTGCATGCCAAGTCCATCTACAAGATCCATGCCGAGTTGGAGATCGGGCTTGGCCTGATCGGCGGCGAAACGCCGACCTATCTCGGCGGTGGTCAGGCCTTGCCGTCCGATATCCGCGAAGTGCTGCGGTGCGCGCTGATCGGCGGCGGATACGGCATGGTTGCCGGGCAGGAGATCAAGGTCGGGCCGCTTAAGGCGGTCGAGCTGGTCGACACCTATCTGCCCAACCCGGTGTCGGGATGGGTCGAGGGCCAACACCTTGCCTGGGCGGTCCTCGACGCGACGATCCGCGGGCCGCAGCTTAAAAAAAAAGCGGAAGCGGAAAGCCTGAGCCCCTCAACCGGGGAATAGTTCTGGCGAACTGCGGACAGCTTCACCTCGACTGGGAACGTCTGTCCCTCGGCGAATATGTCGAAGCGCTGGAGGCTCACAACGCGGCAAGCGATCCGGTCCCGGAGGTGGATATGGAGAGGCTGAAACGGTTCAAGGCTGCGCGGGCGCATTAGTGCGGGCGGGCGCCTTAGCGGCCGGCACACAGCAGTCACCGACGATTACGTTCCCGATTACAAATTGCTCGGATTCGCCGCCTCTCCGCTGTTGGCGCTCCAGGCGCTCGGTATCTGAGGTGATGGCGTCCAACTGCATCTCTCCTTTGGATGGCAGCTCGCCAGTTGCATCGAGTTTGAAAACGCACGAGTCGAGTCCCCGCACTGGGGTGCCGAACGCATTCGCCGCATCGTAGGTTATGAAAGCCACCTTGTACCCAGGGTCGGTCTGCCCAACGGTCGCCTTCACCCTCACGTAGGTCGCTGGCGAGCGGAGCTTTTCAAGAAGTCGCGCCTCACAAATCGCAATCGCGTCATCCTCAGGTGAAGCGCTCGCGCAACCGCCAAGTGCGGCGAGGACTAAAACTGCGCGGATCATATCGCTCTCCCTGACGGCGGTAACCGCGACTGGTGCCACAGCATAGGGTCCCCACGCAATCTAGAGGTGCGCGCCCGTGGAAGTCGATCCCGTCATCCTGCAGCTGCGCGCGGACGTCCAGAAATACCGCGCCGAACTGCTTTCGACCACGAATATGGTGGATTCCGCGCTCAAGCGGCAAGAGCGAGCGGTGGTCGATCTTGAACGTCAGATCAGGGCGTCGTCGGGGCAGATTGCAGGGCATCTTCGCGGGCTGGCGGGTGTGTTTGCCGGCGCGTTCAGCGTGCAGCAGATCAAGGGCGCGATCGACGGCTACACTCGGGTACAGAACGCACTGCGCGTCGCCGGGCTCGAAGGGGAGGGGCTGGCCGACGTCCAGGCAAAGCTACTCGACCTCTCCACGCGCTACGGTGTGAGCCTCGAATCGCTGGCCGGACTGTTCGGGAACGCGACGCAAGCCGGGCAGGAAATGGGCGCCTCGCAGGCACAGATCATGGCGCTGACCGAGGCGACCAGTCAGGCGCTGTTGATTACCGGCACATCGGCGACACAGGCATCGGGCGCAATCCTTGGCCTGACGCAGGCGCTCGCCAGCGGAACCGTGCGCGCGGAAGAATTCAACCAGATCAACGAAGGCGGCTTGCGGCCGTTGCTGCAAGCGGCGGCTAATGCCGAGCGGTTCGGCGGCTCGATCGCGAAGCTGCGCAATGCGGTGGTCGATGGGAAGGTCAGCAGCCAGGAACTGTTCCAGTCCATCTTAGCCGGTTCGGCGACCCTCGAAGGGCAGGCGTCGAAAGCCACACTCACCCTATCCGGCGCGATGGAAGCGCTGTCGAGCCGGTTTACCGTCTACATCGGCCAGTCTGCAGAGGCGAACGGGGTGACGGCGGCGCTTTCCGGCGGAATTATGCTGCTTGCGGACAATCTCGATACGCTGGCGAAGGTGCTGGTGGTCGTGCTTTCGGTCGTCGGCGCCCGCTACGTCGGCACATTGGTCGCGGCGACGAGTGCGAAGATTGCCATGACGGCGGCGACGGCGGGGGCAACAACCGCGATCGGAACGATGGCCGCCGCCGCAAATGCGGCGCGCGTTTCGTTGCTCGCTGCGTTTGGCGGCCCAGTTGGCGTCGCTGTCGCTACGCTGACCCTCGGCATCGGCTATCTCGTCACGCAGACCGAGTCCGCAGCGGACGCTTTAGCGCGCCTCACCAAGCAGGCCGATGACCTTGAACAGCAGGCCGATGATCTCGAGGCGCGGCTGAAGGCGGCCGGTGTTCAGGTCAAGGGTCTTGGCACGGCAGCCGATGGGGCAAAATCGGGTGTCGACAACCTGGCGCAATCGATGGCCGACGCGACCAAGCGCGCGAAGGAATTGGAAACACAGGCCGGTATCACGATGGTTCGGCTAGCGCAGATGCAGATCGCCGAGGCGCAGGCGACTCGCGCCAAGGCTGAGCGCACTATTTCCGAAAGCCGCGAGCGCAATGTCCGCGCACAGGCTCGCTTCACGTTCGGTCCTGATCCAGCTGAACTGCGCAGGCAGAAAGAGCAGCAGGCCGTTGTCGATGAAACCAAGCGAATCGAGCAACAGGCCCGCCGGACCATGAGTCTTGCTTTGCAGGCAGCCGACGCCGGGCTACTGACCGACAAGCCGCGCCCCGCTGAACCGCCCAAGCCCGACAAGCCGAAAAAGGGCCCGAAAGGCCGAACCGGACCCACCACCGAAGAAATCGAGCGCGAGCACCAAGCCGGACTGCAGCGCATCTATGCCGACCGCCTGCAGGACGAGCTAGCGATCACGACCGATGCCGCGCGGCGGCGCGAAATCATGGCCGAGCTCGACGGCATCGAGTTCGAGGAACGCCGTGCGCAGATCGAGAACGACAAGAACTTCACCAAGGAGCAGAAGGCCGCGCAGATCAAGGCGCTGCAGGATCGCTTCGGCATTGGCGAACTTCCTGACGGGAGCATTCTTGTCAAAGAGACGCCGCTTTCGGTAGCGCGTGCTCGCGAGGAGCGCGACGCCATCGCTCGCATCCAGTCGCAGGAACTCCGCGACGCGCAGGATACACTCGCCGCGCAAGCCGATCTTGTCGACGACCGCCGCGCCCGTGCCGCGATCGAGGCCCGCATCCTTGAGCTACGCCAGCAGGAAGAGCGGATGCTGCTCGAAACCGCGATCGCGAACGGGCAGATCAGGGATGCAGCGACTGCCCGTGCCAATTTGGAGGCGCGACAAGCAGCTGAACGCACCGGGCTTGAGCGTCAGTCCGAATCTCCCCTCCAGCGCTATGCCCGGGGCCTCAATCGAACGAATGGGCAGATCAGCGACCAGGTGGAGTCGCTGGTCGTCGACAAACTGCAGTCGGTCGAGGACGGGATTACCGACGCGCTGAGCAAGGCGATCGGGACGAAGGATCCGCTGATTGCCGGGCTGATCAGGCTCCTGGTGCAGGAAGTTCTGATGAAGCCGATCGCCAATGCGTTGAGCCAAATGGAAGGCGGTGGGGGTGGTGGGCTTTTTGGCTCCATCGCCAGAATATTCAGCGGGGGCAAGGGCGGGGGCAATGGAATTGTCGCCGGAGAACACGACGGGTTCTGGGGCGGTCTCGGTGGTCTGGGCGGGCTGTTTGGTCTCTTCGGCCGGGCAAGCGGCGGCTATGTCGCTCCCGGGCAGACCGTGCGTGTCAACGAGCAGGCGGGCGGGGTGGAGTTGCTGCGCATGGGGTCGCAGGGCGGCAAGGTTATCCCGCTCGGGCAGGCGCGTGCACAGCGGCATGCGAGCGCGGTGCAGAAGGTGTACAATATCAACGTCAGCGCGGATAATTCGGTCACCCCCGCCGGATTCGCCCAGGGCCTTGCTCAGCAAATCCTCGCCGAGGCTGCGCGGATGGACGCGAAGACATCGATAGCAACGCGTCGCCAAAGCATCGGCGACCAGGCCTATTTCCAGGATACCGGCAACGTCAGGTAGCGGTCCTGACGGCGGTAACCGAGGGCTGCGGGGCGGGGTAGCCCGATGGCATGCCGAGCTACCGGGAATCCATCGTCGTCCGCATCGACAGCGACCCTCCCGCGCTATTCTGGGGTGGTGTCGGCCCGCTACCCCTCGAGGCCGATGCCGTCATTCCAGCGGACGCGGTTGCGCTCGGCGCTGGCGAGCTGGTCAGCTTCCCGGACTTTCAGCAGCTCATCAATGGCACTGCGGAGCGGCTGGAATTCACCGTGAGCGGGGTCAGCCCTGAAACATTGCGTCTGGCGGCGGAGGACGCGGCAAGTGTCAGCGGCGCGCGCGTCGACGTGGGCCGGGTCACCTTTGACGCGGACTGGCAGATCGACGGCCCAGTTGAATGGGAGGCGGTCTTCGAGGCGCGCAGCCTCAAGGTCGCGCGCGCGCGAGCGGACGGCGACGCGGTCAATCGCGCGATCATCTTGACGATCGCGGCGGGCGACACGACGCGGTCGCGGGCGAGCAACGCCTATTTCACCGATGCCGACCAGCGGCGCCGAAGCCCTGATGACAACGCGGCCGCGAACACCGGGACCTATTCCGCCGGCACCACGCGCCGCTTCGGTCCGAAGTGATCGTGACGGCGCTGGGAGAATTTCTGCGCAACGCGGCGCTCGATCGGTCCCCATGGAACTGCTCGACCATGCCTGCCGACTGGTGCATGTCGCTCGGCTTCCCGGACTTTGCGGCGCAGTGGCGGGGGATTGTCGATCCCGCAGAATGCGAAGCTGCGCCTGCGGAGGCCGGTGGGCTGGCCATCCTGTGGGCGCGGGGCATTGCCGATGGTCTGGACGAGGCGACCGCTCCGTTCATGCCAGGGGATATCGGCGTCATCTCGCTCTACGGGTTTGAAGGAGGGGGGATTTACACCGGCGACAAGTGGGCGCTGCGGCGCCCGCGTGGGGTCGTCTGCTCGCAAATTCCCGATAGCGCCATCATCGCAGCGTGGCGCCCATGGGCAAGATAGTCGGAGGCATCCTTCAGGCGATTGTGGGCGTTGCGCTGATCGTCACCGGTAACCCTCTTGGGTTTGCCTTGCTTGCGAGCGGGCTGGGTAGCGTCGCGGCGGGCATCTTGGCCCCAGCAGCCCCAAAGCCCGAATCCACCGAAAGCAGCGTCAGAACGCCACGTCCGCCGCGCGTGTCTTCCTACGGTCGTCGTCGGCTCTTTCCGGCGGGATATTGGCTGTACGAGACCGCCACCGACGGCACTGCGGTCGATGTGACGCCGATCCATGACGGAAAGATGGCCGGTAGCCCGGAATTCTATCTGAACGACGACGCGGTCACCCTGACAGGGAACAACGTTAACCAGCTCGGCGATAAGCGCTATGCTGGCAACTGCGTTCAGCTCTACTGGACCGACGGCTCCGATCCGGGGGCGGGACTCCCTGCGATCTCGGCGAAGGTGCCGAGTTGGTCCGGGCGCGGCGACGGCGTCGTCATGCTCGGTATGATGGCAGCCGCGGTCAAGGATGACGTTTATCTAGAGCGATACCCAAATGGCGCTCCGACAGCCTCCATGGCGTCGAACTGGCAGCTTTGCCCGGATCCTTCCGCCGAAGATCCGGCCGACGAGAGCGGCTGGACCTATACCGAGAACGTCATTCGCCAGCTGATGCACTACATGATGGTTCGCGAGGGGGTCGACTATGCGACCAAGATCGCGCCGTACATCGACTATTGGATCGCCGCAGCGGCTGTCTGTGATGAGGCCGTCGCGCTAAAGTCGGGCGGAACCGAGCCTCGTTGGCGCAGCTGTGTCGCGCACAAGCACACCGATACGCATAAGCAGGTCAAGGCTGCGTTGCTGACTGCGTGTGACGGCTGGATGATGCAGGGTCCGAACGGAGCCTATATCGTCTACGCGGGCAAATACTACGCTCCGACGGTCAGTATCGGCCCCAGCGAGATCGTGGCCTTTGAATGGGAAGGCATTGGCGTCGACGATGACCAAGCGACCAACGAACTGGTCTGCGCCTATGTCTCTGCGGCGCACAAATATGCCACCGTCGAAACCGATGCGTGGACGGACGAGGCGGACATCGCAGCGCGCGGGAAGGTCTTAAGCGACACCTTTGATCCGCAGGTCCCCAGCCACGGCCAGGTGCGTCGCTTGGCCAAGCGCAAGCTGTCGAAGGTGCTGGCGCTCGGTCGTGGCGTCGTGACAACCAACATCGCCGGTCGTGTCGCGCGGGGCCAGCGCTACATCAACCTGCGCATCGAAGAAGCCGGCGCAGTGTTTTTCGATGGCGTCGCCGAGATCACGGCACTGACGCGGAATATGGAAACGGGCGGCGTTACCTTCTCATGGATCAAAGCCGATCCCAATATCGACGCTTGGAACCCGGCGACCGAGGAAGGCGAGCCGGCGGCCGTCGGCTCTCGGGTCGCTCCTGAAGCACTGGACACGCCATCGATTGTCAGCGTGACGCCGCAGGTCGAGGGCGGTGGCCTGACCGTGCGCGCGCAGATCGAGGCAAGCGGACCGGACCGCGCCGACCTGACCTGGTTTGTGCGCTGGCGCGTCGATGGCGATATCAGTTGGAATGAAGCACCATATCCGGACCTTGACCCGGGGGCGACCGTCGAACTGGTGACCGGAGTTTTGCCGGTCAACTCCATCGTTGAGCTCCAGGTCGCCTACATGGTCGGCGATGGGCGCGTGTCGGATTGGGCGACGACCGAGACGGTCGACACCGATACAGGCGACATCATCTTTGACGGCGGCACACCATCCGATCCGGGGGCATCGCCATGACAACGACCCGAAGAGCTCGATTCCAGGTCATCGGCGGAACAGTTGCCGAGTGGGCCGCCAATGATATCGTTCCGCTGGTTCGCGAACTTGCGCTGGAAACCGATACGGGCAGGTTCAAATTCGGCAACGGGGTCACCGCTTATTCTGGGTTGCCCTATGCCAGCGGAGTTGATTGGGGCGACATCACCGGCACGCTGTCGGCGCAGACGGACCTACAGGCGGCACTGAGCGCCAAAGAGCCGACCATCACCGCAGGAACGACCGCTCAATACTGGCGCGGCGATAAATCGTGGCAGACTTTGAACGCTGCGGCGGTCGGCATCACGGCATCGGCGCTGACGCGGACCAATGACACCAACGTCACGCTAACGCTGGGCGGCTCGCCGTCAACCGCGCTGCTGGCGGGTGTGTCGTTGACGCTAGGTTGGGCAGGGCTACTACCTGCGTCGCGGGGAGGGACCGGCGTCAACAGCTCGACCGGCACAGGTTCGGTGGTGCTTTCGACCAACCCCGGCTTTACGACGCAGATCGTTCTCAATTCGGCTGGAAGCGCCGACCTGTACTTCACCGCCAATAGTGCGGCGGTCGCAGGGCGGATGCGGCTGGATTCAGCCGGCAACCTTGCCTTTCGCAACGAGACATCGGGCGGGGTGTTCTTCGACGCCGCCAATGCCGTCATCACCTTTCGCGACTTTCTGAATAGCTCGGCGACCGTGTTCCGGATCAGCACGGCGGACGTTCGCCCCGGCGTGGACAATAGCACCAACCTCGGCACCGCTTCCTTTCGCTGGAAAGAGGTCTTCGCGGGCAACGCGACGATCAACACGTCGGACGAGCGGCTGAAGGATTGGCTGGGCGGGCTGTCGCCTGACATGCTTCGAGCGGGTTTACGCATTGCCGATGAGATCGGGCTGTATCGCTGGGTGGGTGGTAGCCGCATCCATGTCGGCGTGCGGGCGCAGCAGGTGGCGCGCATCCTCATGGATGAGGGTGTGGAGGATCCACAGCCGCTAGACTTCGCGGCGGACGTTTTCATTCCCGAGGGCGAGCGCCCCAGCTTCCGCATGTCGTTCCTGACGTTCGACACATGGGAAGCGGTGCGCGAGCCGGTGATGCGGGAGAAGTGCATCAAGCGCGCGACCGCGACTGACGCCGCCATCACCGATTCAGTGCAGCGGGTGGCGACGGCCACTTACCGCCCGAAGAAGGGCGAGGTCATCGACGCGGACGGATTGGTCTGGCGCGAGCGACCGGCGGGCAATGTGTTCGGCATCCGAACCGAGGAACTGTCGCTGTTCCTCAACGCCTGTGAAGCGGCGGAGCGGCGGCGGCTGACCGCCATGATCGAAGCGCTGAGCGCCAGATGAGCTGACGGCGGTAACCCGGCTGCTGGGCCGCACCTATTGTGCGCGCCATGTTCATCGTGCCGGCGCATGTTCTGAAACCTGACCCGGTGCGGGCCGATGTGGTGTCGCGCGTCATCAGCGGTGGTGTCGCGCTCGACGACCAAGAGGATGTGATCCAAACCGACGGCGGAGGTCGCTGGAATATCAGTTGGGGTGAGATCGACCTCGACGATATCTACAGCCGCCAGCTTTGGGATGCATGGGTCGCGCACTTTGCCGGGGGCGCGCAATCGGTGTTGGTGCCGCTTCTGTCTTTGGAGACTGCGCCCCGGCCGATCGCTGGCAATGGGTTCGCGGTACCGTCCGACATCGTGGCTGACGACGAGTGGTTCCCGACATCGGTCGGGTTCGCGTCTCCGCATATCGTTGCAACAGTTGGCGCAGATGCCGCCCTTCGCGCAACTTCGATTGTCATCGACGTAGAGCAGGGCAGCCAGATCCAGCCCGGGATGAAGTTCGGGTTAGGAGGCAACCGCGCCTACAAGGTCGAGCGCGTGACGGCTCGCGACGGGCTGACCGCAACTTGCAGGATCACGCCGCCTTTGCGCGCGGCGATCCAGGAAGGCGACGCGGTCGAGTTCGATTGGCCGGTGGTCGAATGCCGCGCAGTAGTCGGCCAAATCCTGTCGCCTGACATTAGCCTTGGCCTGTTCGGCACCGTTTCCGTCAGCTTCGTGGAGCATATTACCTATGGCGACTAGCTTCGATATCGAAGTGCCGCGTCAAGGCGACTGGCTGAAGGAGATTCAGCTGACTGACGCGGAGGGCAACCCCGCTAATTTGACCGGCTGCACCATAGAGTGGAGCGCGCGGGCGACGGCCGGCGCCGGCTCGGTCCTGGCATCGGCGACGACGTCCCTGATCGATGGCAACGAGGGCCTGTTTAGCGCCCGGTGGCATGGCCCGGACTTCGACGGGTTCGGGATTGTCACTCAGCCCGTCCGCGTCGCTCACGATCTCAAGGTCACGTATCCGGACGGCACCATCGAGGTTCCGGTGCGGGGGCAGCTTATCATTTATCCGGAGGTAACGGCATGACGGTCGAGCGCATCGTGGTGAATAACGCGCGCGGACTTACGTCGCAGGGGGCGCAGGGAGAGCCGGGTTACCGCACGCTCGCGACATGGTCCGCGCTGAACGCCTTGACCGGCACGACGGCGAACGAAACCGCGATTGTTGTCGGTGACAGCGGCACGCATACTGACCCGGTTGTCGGCGGGACCGTTTCCAACTCGGGTCGCTTCGCATGGTCAACCTCGCCAGCGGGCTGGAAGCGGATCGATGATTACACCGCGACGGCGCAGAAGTTCACCGTGGAGACGGTGCAGCCCGCCACGCCATCGAACGGTGCAACGCAGGCGCTGGTAGAGTTCACGACCCCGACGAACCCGGCGACCCAGCCAAATCCCGCAATCGTCCGCTGGTCTGCCAGCCATAACCCGTACACGGCGAATGAGCAGGGCTTCACGCATCCCGCTTACACCAACAAGACCACTGCGCTGACGGTCGGATATACGACCAGCTACGGCAAGGAAGTCTCGTCCGAGGCCGGTGCGGGGATGATCATTGAGCATGGATTCCATGTGCCGTCACTGATCCCCGGTGGTGGCACGGCCAAGGGGTGCGAATTTCACTGGCAGATGACCGGTAGCGACCATGCCGGATATCGCCCGATCACCGCGTTCGCCCCGTGGACGGCGGCGCACATGCCCTATGACAGCGGCGTTGAGTTCCGGGGTGCTTACTTCAATATGCTCGACGGCAACGGCGATGCCATCGTGCAGTGCAATTTCCGGGGCGATTCCGCGCAGACTAAGGTGATGAGCCTGTCGCAGACGTTCCGGATCACGCACGCCGGTAACAACGTCCCGTGGCTGCGCCAATACAACGCCGCATCGAGCGCGTTTCTGTCGTTGCCCTGGATCGACGATAGAAACCACCTGCAGATCGCTCAGCCGATTTACGGTGCCATTGCATCGCCGGGGCTGAACGGGCTGGACATTCGGTCGCTGCTGGCGCTCGCGGGTGTGTCGGGCTTCACCGATGGCACGCGGATGGTATACATCAACACCAACTCCATCACCGGGTCGGCCACCGGCTTCGAGGCCGAGGTGTCGGCATCCACCCGGTTCGACGGGTTCGTCGTCCGCAACAACCATGCAAGCGGCGCGGCGCGCGGGACCATCGAAACGATCGGCACCGGCAACGCATCGCTGCGGCTTGGCACCAGCGCGGGTTACGCCAACCTCACATGGAACGGCACCACGATTGCGTTCGACAAGCCGCCCAAGTTGCCCAGCGCGACCGTTTCCGGCGCGGGTTCGGCGTCCACGGCTGGCGCTGGCACGATCCATTACGTCACCGACCTCAACTCGACCACGGCGGGAAGCACCGCAGCTGGTGGCGGATCGAACAAGGGGGCCATCATCAGCGACGGCACCAACTGGCGTATCATGGTCGCGTTCTAACCCGTTCATCCCAAGGAGACTGACAATGCCACAGACCGACCCTCCGCCTCCGGCGCCTCCTCCCCCACCTCCGCCGCCTCCCCCGCCGCCTCCGCGGGATCCCGAAGATCCGGAAGTGCCGAACAATTGACCGATGACCCCGCTTTTCACGCTGCAACTGGCGATGATCGCCACCGCCGCGCTAGTCGGCCCGTTCCACCGGTTCGCTGCGGTGTATGCGGGCTGCTACGCGCTCGGGTTGCTGGCGCGGAAGGCGGGGTTGTCCGAAGCTGACGTGAACCTGCTCTGGCACAGCGCGGCGCTGTCCTGCGCGCTGCACTTCCCCTTGATGCGCAGCCATTTCTGCGCGGTGGTGCTGGCGCTGTTTGCACCGATGCTGCTGGTCGACGCGCTGCGGCTCGCGGGCGTGATGTCGCACTATGACGCATGGTGGGCCGTCTGGTGGATGGTCATAGCGCAGCTCGCGGTCCTGGCGTGCGGCGCGGACTGGAAGCGCGCGGCCGGAATGGCGCGCAACTGGCGCGGCGGGGGTCGCGACAATCTCAATCGGATGGTGGCGGCATGAACGATTCCGGAAACGCAGCGCAGGTCCGCATGGTCGCGGAGCAGGTCGCGGAGGCGACGATCAAGCGATTCACGCAGGAGCATCTGCTGCCCCCGGTCAAAGCCGAAATGCCGCCAGCGCTAAAGCTGTGGGGATCGATCGGCGCTGCAGTGCTGACCCTTGTCGTGACCAGCGGCGTCATCTGGGGCGTCTCTACGCTCAACGCGCTGCAGATCACGGTCGCGCGCATGGATGAGCGGCAACAGCAGGATACCACCGGCGCGCGACTGGAAAAGATCGAGGAGCGGCTGACGACGCTCGAGGAACTGAAGCGAGGTGAGAAATGACGATCGAGGCAATGATCGAGGCCACCATCGGCAAGGAAGGCGGCTACAGCAACCATCCCGCCGATCGCGGAGGCCCAACGCGCTGGGGCATCACCGAACACGTCGCGCGCCGGAATGGTTACAAGGGCGACATGCGCGACCTCCCGCGCGAAACGGCGGTTGCCATCTATCGCCAGGAATACGCCATCCGTCCCGGCTTTGCGGCTGTGGCAGAGATCAGCCCGGCGGTCGGCGAAGAGCTGTTCGACACCGGCGTCAACATGGGCCAGGCTGTCCCCGCGCGCTGGTTCCAGATGGCACTCAACGGGCTGAACGACGGCGGCAAGCTGTATGCCGACATTGGCGAGGATGGCGACATCGGCCCCGCCACGCTCAACGCCTTCCGAGCCTACCGCAAGGCACGCGGGGCAGAGGCGGACACGGTGATGCTCAAGGCGCTCAACGCGATGCAGGGCGCGCGATATATCGAACTGGCGCGGGGCAGGCCTGCGAACGAAGCCTTTCTCTACGGCTGGCTCAGGACGCGCGTGGCATGACCCCCGACCAAAGCGCAGAGGGCCACGCCCAGTCCGATGCCTGGAACACCGCCGACACACCAGGTTGGCAAGCCGCGCTGATCCGGCTCGCGCGTCCGGCGCTGCTATGGGCGCTGGGCGTCGTGACGATGGGCATGGGAACCGTCATTGTCGGCGCTGTGGAGGCGTTCGTTCCCGGCGCCGGGATTCGCATGGCTTCTGCCATGGCCGCTTTGCTGCGCGCCTATCCGGTCGAGCTCTACATCCTCGTTGGCGTGCTGTTCGGCGGGCAGGCGGTTGCTGGGGTGCTGCAGCTGTTGCGGGGGGCTAAGCCATGATCGGCATCCTCACCACGATCATCGGCAAGCACGCGGCTGAACTCGTCGCGCCAGCCATTCCCTACATCATCGGCGCAGCACTGATCGCCCTGGCATTCACGCTGGGCCGCTGTGACGGCGTTTCAGACGAAAGAGCGCGTCATGCGCTGGCAACGTCGAAGGCGAACGAAAAGGCTACCACGCGCGACGCTGGGGCAAAAGAGACGGCATCCGAAGAGCGGGCCACCGACAAGGCCGCTATCGATGCCAAGCAGAAGGAACAGGTCGATGCGATCCAAGGTGACAATGACGCTGCTGTGCGGATCAATGCTGCTTGCCAGCGGTTGCGCGCAGCGGGTCGAAGTGAAGCCGCTCTTCCCGCCGCGTGCCGATCTGGCAGTTGAGCCGGAGCCTGTCCCCGGCGACGACATCGTGACGGACGCGAAGGCCGACGAGCGCTACCGTGCCGAGCATGAGGCGTGGGGGCGGCGGGGCTGGGCTAGCGTGGCGCGCATCTGTCGATGGGCGGTGGCGAATGGGGCGGCGCTCGACTGTCCGAAGCCCTAACTCCGCCGATCCTTATCGGACCACCGCAACACGTCCGCATCATCCCACAGCGGCCACCACATCCCGCCTTCCTGATAGTGCAGCCGCATCCACCCCTGGCATGATGAGCAGCGATATCGGCGGCCGCAGAGACGATAGTCCGGCCCGTGGGCATCGAGCATGGCCTGCAGCTGGTCCGGCGTGAACGGGTGCGCGCGCTTGCAGGCCATGCAGCTGGCCTTGATCGTCCGTTCGGTCCGCAGAAGCCCGCCGATGGTGCGACACGCGGTCTTTACGAAACTCTCCCCGTGGCGGTTCTTGCCCATGGCCTAGAAGGCGATGTCCCGGCGCTCCATTTCGACGGCGAGGATATCAGCAATCGGATCACCGGCCTGACCGTCGGTACGCTGCCAGGCCGCGACCAGTTCGTCATCGGTGGACATCTGGAAGACGATGCGGATCGCGGCATGTGCGCCGTTCTCGGTGAGGGCCATGGCGAGGCGTTCGAGAGTCGGGTTCATGGCGGGGAGTGTAGCAGGTCGGGGGCTGGGCGCTATGGGTCGTTTATCGGGCCCATCACTCCCCTCCCGTCAGGCGAGAGAGGGCGGCGCGGGCAACCTCAAAGTCTCCGAACCTCAAGCCCTCAAAGATGATGTGGTCTTCATGCGCCACATGCAGTTTGTCGCCGGGCATAAACCCATCGGTTTCGAGGTCTAGGTATTCGCCAGCATCGGCGAACGGCTTCAACGCCTTCACCGCCTCCGCCAAGTGCTCTTCCAGCGCCAAGATCGTCGCGTTCTTGCGCTCGATGATTCCGACAACGGTTTGCTCGCCCTGATCACGCGCGGGTGAAGCGGTGAGGGAGGTGAGCAGAGCGGCAGCGACGGGCCGCCAATATCCGCGCTCGCCTTCCTGTAAAGGGTCTGCGTCGAAGTCGCGATCAGGGAAGGTCAGCAGGATTGCCGCCTTGAAGCGCTCGTCTTCCCCCTGTTCGATACGGGGTGAAGTGGTGAGGGCGAGCAGCTCCTCGGCTGCTGCTTCCTCAATGCGCCATGCGCTGTTACCGCACGGATCGGCGGCATCGGCCAGTGCGCCACGAACAATCGCGCGGATCGCCTCCCGCTGTTCCATCGTGTGAGTCATGCCAAATCCCCGGCGTTGCAAATGCACCAGCTATTGTCGCTCACCGCCAATTCGATGGCGTGTTCGAGGCAATACGGGTCGCTGTCGTCATACTGGCCCATCAGCTGCGGCCAGTAGAGCGGATGGCCCTCGGGAACCGCGTGGCCGTGAGAACAAAGGCGCTCGCCGTCCGACTTGCCTTCGCCAAGGTGAAGGCGACCAATATCGGACGGGAGAGCCGCCTCCATCGTGTCAGTCATGTGAGCCTCCGAGGGCTTTGCGGTTGGCGAGGATGCGGCGATGCACCTCTGCGAAGTCCGTCGATTTCAGATGCGCAATCTGCTCCAGCATCATCTGCGTATGGAGCAGGGCCAACCGCAGCGTGTCAGTCTGTGAAGGGGCGGGGGTGGCGCGGGTGTTCCATGCGGCGATGGCGGCGTGCCGACCGTAGGCGACTGGACCTGTCACGGTGTCGTGGTCGAGATTGTTGCAACTCACCCGATAAGGCCGATCAGGCATATCCCCAGTCAAAGACCCCACCCAGCCAACAAACAGATGCTCGTCGCTGCCACAAAACGGGCAAGGCTTCAGCGCCTCATCTACCTGTGTCATGGGAACCGTTCTCCTCGAATTCGCTCAACATCCCCCACCGTCACCCCGCTCCGGGCGCTGTGCCGGCTCAGCCACGGCTCCATCGATTTGCCGCAGTCCCGGCACCGCGGCGGGGCAGGGGTGGTCGTGTCGGTCTGGAAGGCGCAGGGGCAGGTCCAGGTGTGGATGCGGGGGCGGGTCATGCGGCCAGATCCTCTGCAGCGCGGCTGGGCAAGTTCGCCGCGACCAGGGCGCGGGCGACGGGTGGGCAGACGCTGTTGCCGATCGCGCTGATCTGTTCGGCGATGGTCAGGGGGCGTTCGACCAGCTTGCCGCGCAGCATAACGGGTACGATGGGATCGAGCTT
Organism: Sphingomonas sp.; assembly: GCF_965227385.1. GTDB lineage: Bacteria > Pseudomonadota > Alphaproteobacteria > Sphingomonadales > Sphingomonadaceae > Sphingomonas. The sequence goes on along the minus strand of NZ_OZ245750.1, from coordinate 2,866,940 downwards.
GTAATCGGGCGGGAAGCCCTGGGCGTTGGCCAGCTCGCGGGGTTTCAGCATCCGCAGGCCGATATCGACGATGACATAGGTCACCGCGTCGATCGTCACGGTGACGACGGCAAAGCGGGCCTTGGTCGTCACCGTCCGGAGCGGAACGTCGGCAGCCTGGCTTTGCGCAGCCTCGTTCTCCCCATCGGTCGCATAATATTGCACCAGGAAGGCGGCGGTGCGGACGGCGCGGGCCATCATGTCCGGCGGGAGCGTGCCTTCCTCGATCAGCGTCGTTTCGACGATGCGCTGTTGCGAGCCGCTGGCCGTCGCGGTCGAGAGTGGGCGATCGGCGGCGCGGCCGGCGCTGTTCGTGTTGCGCGGACCCCCGTTCGCCTGTTCGATATGGGCGGCGACGATCGCGTGATGTTGGCCACCGGCGCAGGCCGTCTTGGGCGGTTGCAGGGGATCGGCCCGCCCCCCGTTGGTGTTGCTGGTGTGGAAGCTGGACAGGAAGGCGGTGACCGCCGCCGCCTGTGACCCCTTGGCCGTGACGGTGCCGAGCGGCTTGGCGGGATCGAGGGCGCGGGGTGCCTGGCCGTCGCGCTCGCCATTGCCCATCTTGATCAGGGTCGCGGCGGCGAGGCCGTTGGTGTCTTTCTTCGACGCGGCAACCGTGTGGTGCGGTTCATCGACGGAGCGGCTTGCCCCGCCATGCTGGCCATAGGTGATGATCGGGGCGAGGCTTGCCGTGCCAAGCGCCTCATCGCGCGATGAGGTGACGGTCGGCGCCGGGTCGCGCAGATCGTGGTGACCTTTCCCGCGCCGCTTCCCGCTCTTGTCCTGTTCGCCGTGGCCGGTGCGGATCAGGGTCGCCCCGACCATGCCCAGCGGCGTTGCGCCGGCGGGGCGGGCGGGTTGGCCGTTCGCGGTGACCGTCGGCATGGGGTTTGCCATGTCGGAGCCGACGCCGGTGCTGTGGAACTTGGTGATGTGCGGAGCGAGCTCGCAATCGACGACGCCATATTCCGGCTGCGTAGTCGCCGTGCGCAGCGGATCCGCAGGATCGAAGACGCGCGAGGCGCGCGTGTTGGTGAAGGCGGTGCCGACGATGAACGGCTTTGCCGCGTTGACGACGTAGCGCATCACGCCATGGGCGATGCGGCGCTTGGTCGCGTCGGCGAGCTCGCGCTTGCGGTCGAAGATCGAGGGGCAGGGGATCGACCAGTCGATGCACTCGGCGGCGGTGCGGTAGGGCAGGAGCTTGCCCGCCTTGACCGCCGCGCTGTCGGGCGCGCCATGGGTCGGCTTTGGCCACACGATCGGCAGCCCGTCGCGGCGCATGATCATGTAGAGGCGCTTGCGGCTGGTCGGCGCGCCATAGTGGCTGGCGATCAGCACCCGCCATTCGACGCGATAGCCGAGGCGGCGGATCGCGGTGACGAACCGCTTGAACTCCCGCCCCTTCTGGTCGGCAATCGGCACGCCGTTGCTGTCGAGCGGGGCGGCGTATTCGAATTCCTCTACATTCTCGAGGAAGCCGACGACGGGCCGGGTTTGCTCAAGCCAGTGGATCACTTCCCAGCACAGCGCGCGGATCGAGCGATCCTTGACCGGCCCGCCCTTTGCCTTGCTGAATTCCTTGCAATCCGGGCTGAACCATGCGCCCGCGACGGGGCGACCGCGCGTCGCGTGGCGCGGAAGGAAGGGCATCCGAATATCGGTGCAGTGATGATCGGCGGTCGGATGGTTCGCCTTGTGAATCGCGATGGCGGTCGGGCTGTGGTTGATCGCGATGTCAACGTCGCGACCGATGGCCTGGGCGATGCCGGTGCTGGCACCGCCGCCGCCGGCGAAACCGTCGATGAAGAGGCCTTCGACGAACATCAGCGCACCGCCTGGGCGGCGGCCGCCAGTTTACACCCGCTCGACAACCCATTGGAATCGCATGGAGCAATCCGCGCCCGGTTTACACCGCGACCCCGCAGAAATGCGCGGTTCGTTCCTGCTTTGGGAGCAGGATGTCGCAGGTTCGAATCCTGTCTCCCCGACCACCATCTTAAAGTGTCGGTTTTCTGCGGTTTTGGAAAACGCCGCTGTAGCAAGTTCTGGTGCATTCGCTGTAGCACGTTAGCGGGCTGGCCCTGCTCCCACACGAAGCTGTGAAGCAGCCCCAGTGCGGCACACATGCGAAGTAACCGCGCCGGTGGATGGCTAAGGCCCTCAGTGCGCGGCGAATCGCCTCCACCCGGACGCGACCGGTCGGAAAAACGTAGGACTTCTCTCTTTCCGCTGGGACTGCGCAGCGCCCTAGTATGGCATCGCAGCCGTATCCCGGCGCATCCGGGTCGCCAGAGCACGATTTCAGGTTTGGCTTGAAACTGTTCGAGTGCGCCTGCATCGAACCAGCACAACAGGGGTGAGGTGTCCGGTGCTTGGCGTCGTTGCGATCATATACTTGGCCCAAGTCGGAAGCGTGACCGCGAGCGTGGATGAATATGATCCCGACAACGACCCTGTGATCGAAGTCGGGAGAGAAGCGTCTCGAGAGTTGGCGAACGCATGGATGGTGATCCGAACGCAAGGTCTCACGAAATGGAAAATCAGGGTTCGCGACATCGATGCCGGCACAGCGCGGCGCCAGCTTTTATGGGTAGAAATTGATACGAGCGAGAACCCTGTCTACACGAGTGGCCCAGTCAAGGAACTCTGGCGGATCGACTGCCTCGCGAAAACGCAGCGAGTTGAGTATTCGGAGCGGTTTGATCGTCAGGGCAGGTCCACCAGCACCCGGTTTTACGAGGGCGCTAGGATGACGCAGATCACGCCAGCCATTCCCGTCGACGCGGTTCGAGTGGCCTTCTGCGCGCCAGATCTCGAATAGGGGAACTGCATAGCACGCCGGCGCTGCATCGGTTTCGGGGCCGTCCTCTGGGCACGCTGGTCGCAGCGCGATCGAGGTGAGGGGCAGGCTACGCTTCGCTCACTATACCTGCCAGAATCAGCCGCTCGATCTGCTCCTCGTCCAGGCCACAGTCGCGTAGCACCCGGCGGCTGTCGGCGCCGCGTGCGCGGGGCGGCGTGTCGGGGAACTGCGCGACTCCTTCAAACAGCACGGGCTGGGGGAGGCTGCGGGCAATCCCTTCGGGATAATGCGGTGGAACCGCGAAAAAGCCAATTTCGGCCAGATGCGGATCGTTCAGCACATCGCCCAGCTCCGCGACTCGCGAACAAGGCACATCGAGCGCCTCCAGCGCTGCGATCCACGCATCGGTCGTGCGCGCGGGCAGGGCGTCGGCGACCAGCGCGTAGAGCGTGTCGATATGGGCGGGGCGCTGGCGCGGGTCGGCGAACCAGTCCTGCGCGATGACGTCGTCGCGCCCGATCCCGGTCAGGAAGGCGCGCCATTGGCGGTCGGTATACGGCAGCACCGCGATCCAGCCATCGGCTGTCCGGAACGGACGGCGATTGGGGGAGAGGATGCGGGGATAGCCCACCGCGCCGTCGGCAGCGAAGGTTGCCGACGCGAGATGTTCGTTGAGCAGGAACGCCGCCAGTGCCTCGAACATCGGCACCTCGACCTGGATCGGGCCCGTTCGCCCATTGGCCCGCGCCACCAGGGCCGCGAGGATGCCATAGACGGCGTGCAGCGCCGCCACCTTGTCCGCCAGGATCGTCGGGACAAAGCGCGGGTCGCCCCCGGTCGCGGTGCCGAGCCCGGCAATGCCGCTTGCCGCCTGGATGATGTCGTCGAAGGCCGGGCGGTTGCGATAGCGACCGCGCTGGCCAAAGCCGATCGCGGCGCAATGAATGATGCGGGGGTTGATTGCGGCGACCGCATCGAAGCCCAGCCCCAATCGCTCCGCCGCGTCGATCCGCATATTATGGAAGACCACGTCGGAACGCGCGATCAGTCGCGCCAGCGCCGCGCGTCCGTCGGCCGCTTTGAGGTCGAGCGCGAGCATCCTCTTGTTGCGGTTGTTGTTGACGAACAGCGCGCCGCCGTCAGGCCCCGTGGGATGGGCGTAGCGGGCGATATCGCCTTCCAGCGGTTCGACCTTGATCACCTCCGCACCCAGATCCGCGAGGATTTGGCCAGCATAGGGTCCGAGCACCACCGCGCCCACTTCGACAACCCGGATGCCCTTGAGCAGCGGAAGCATTTACCCGTCTCCTTGTCTTGACTTCAATTTCTATACAGGGACAAATGAGTCCACAAATGGAAATTATGGAGTCGGGATGTTCGACGGGTTTGGCTTCGACAGGCTGTTCATCGGCGGGGAATGGGTTGCGCCGATCGACGGCGGGGTGCGACCGAGCATCGATCCGGCGACCGGGCAACCCTGGGGCGATGTCGCCTGGGGCGGCGCAGCGGACATCGATCGCGCGGTGGCGGCGGCCAAGGCAGCGTTTGACGGCCCGTGGCGCCGAATGCCGCCATGGGAGCGCGCGGCGCTGCTTCGCAAATTCGCGGATCTCTACGCGACGCAGGTCGATGCGCTGGCGCAGATCGAGACGCGCGACAATGGCCGCGCAGTGCGGGAGTCGCGCGGCGATATCGGGCTGCACGCGCAATATTATCACTGGTTCGCCTCTCTCGCCGACAAGCTTGGCGGGCGGACGATCCCAATGGACGACAGCGTCCACGCCTTCACCACCCGGCATCCGGTCGGGGTGGTCGGCGCGATCACGCCATGGAATGTGCCGATGATGGCGGCGGCGTGGAAGCTGGGCCCGGCGCTGGCAGCGGGCTGCACCGTCGTGCTCAAGCCTGCGGAGTCGACCCCGGCCTCGTCACTTGCGCTGGCGAAGCTGTTCGAGGCGGCGGGGTTCCCGCCCGGCGTCGTCAATGTCGTTCCCGGCGATGGCCCGGTCGCGGGCGCGCGGCTGGTCGCGCATCCCGATGTCGCCAAGATCAGCTTCACCGGGGAAGGATCGACCGCCAAAACGATCTTGAAGGCGGGCGCCGACACGCTGACCCGCTGCACCTTCGAGCTGGGCGGCAAGGCGCCGCACATCATCTTTGCCGATGCGGATTTGGAGAATGCGCTCAATGCCGCGACCGGTTCGGCATGGGCATTGTGCGGGCAGAGCTGCGCGCTGGGCAGCCGGGTGCTGGTCGAGCGCCCCGTATATGATCGCGTGGTCGAGGCGTTTCGGGAACGCGCGGGGCGGGTGCGCGTCGGCATGCCGCTCGACCCCGCGACGCATATGGGTCCGCAGGCGCATGCGCAGCAGCTCGACAAGACATTGTCCTATGTCGGCATTGGCCAAGCCGAGGGTGCGCAGCTGGTCACGGGCGGCAACCGCATCGAGCGCGACGGGTTGGCAGGCGGCTATTTCGTCGAGCCAACCGTCTTTGCCGATGTCCGCGCCGACATGCGGATCGCGCAGGAGGAGATTTTCGGCCCGGTCGCCGCGATCATTCCCTTCGACGGCGAGGATGAAGCGGTCGCCATCGCCAATTCCACGCCCTATGGATTGGCGGCTGGTCTGTGGTCGTCGGATACCGGCCGCGCCCATCGCGTTGCGGCGCGGATCGAGGCCGGCATGGTCTGGGTCAACACCTATCGCTACATCCGCTGGTCCACCCCCTATGGCGGGGTGAAGCAAAGCGGCTGGGGCCGCGAGAACGGGATCGAGGGGCTCGATCCCTTCCTCGAAACCAAGACCACCATTGTCTCCACCACCGGGAAATTCCCCGATCCGTTTGTTTGATCCGGCTTCGCTGGACGGATGGTGCTGGTCGGCACCGCAGAACCGAGGAAACCAATATGCGCCTGAACGGCAAGCTTGCCATCGTTACCGCTGCTGCATCCGGCATGGGCCGCGCCGGCGTCGAACGCTTCGTGCGTGAGGGCGCGAAAGTCGCCGCGATCGACATCAGTGCGGAGGCGCTTGAGGGCGTCGTTGCGGAATTCGGCGCGGACAAGGTGACCGGAATCCCCGCCGACCTCCTCGATCCCGAACAGGCAAAGGGCAGCATCCATGCCGCCGCGCAATGGCTGGGCGGTGCCGATATCCTGTGGGCGCATGCCGGGATGCCCGGCCCGGCATCGGTCGAGAACCTCGACCTCGACGCCTATCGCCGCGCGATCGACCTCAACATCACCTCCGCCGCGCTGGGCGCGGGGCAGGTGGCCCCATATATGCGGAAGCGCGGCGGCGGATCGATCATCTTCACCGCATCCGTTTCCGGCCTGGTCGGATCGATGATGAGCCCGATCTATTCCGCCGCGAAATGGGGGGTGGTCGGCCTGACCAAGAGCCTTGCGCTCGCGCTTGCCGCCGATGGGATCCGCGTCAACGTGGTGTGTCCCGGCCTTGCCGACACGCCGATGAAGACCGGCTTTACCGGCCGCAGCGGTGACCCGGCCGAGGCTGCGGCGAACGAGGCGAAGCTGATTGCCAATGTGCCGATGGGCCGGCTGGTCCAGGCGGGCGAGATCGCCGACGCGGCGCTGTGGCTGGCGTCGGACGAGGCGAGCTTCGTCACCGGCGTTGCATTGCCGGTCGATGGCGGCTTCACGGCGCGTTGACAGTGCGCGGCGGGAGCGAGACATCAGGCTATGACCACCGTCCGCCAAGCCGCCAACGCGCTCGAGATTCTGGAGTATTTCGCACGTCGCCTGAAACCGGCCACGCCGGCGGAGATGGCGGACGAGCTTGGCTGGCCGCGTTCGAGCACGTTCAAGCTGATCGGGACGCTGGCCGGCATGGGCTATCTCTACGAGCCGCGCGCGCGCGGCGGCTATTATCCCAGCCCGCGCTGGCTGACGCTGGCGCAGGCGGTGACCAATGCCGAGCCGTTGCCCGAGAAATTCCAGACGCTGACCCGCGATCTGATGGAGGCAACCGGCGAAACGGCTGCGATCTCCGCTCCGGCGGGCATCTTTGCAACGTTCGTAGACGTGGCGGAGTCGCGCCAGCCGGTGCGCTATTTCGCGCGGGTCGGCGATCGGGTGCCGATCCACGCCACCTCGGCCGGTCGGGCGCTGCTGTCGCGCATGCCGCGCGCGGAGCGGGAAAAATTGTACCGCAAGATCGACTTCATCGCCTATGCGCCGACGACCCCGGCCAGCCCGGAGGCAGTCGAGGCACGCCTCGCCGAGGCCGAGGCGATGGGCTGGCACCAGAGCAACACCGAATACACCCCCGATCTGGCTGGCATCGCGATGCCGCTGCCCGGCGAGGGCCGGCTGCTGTCCTTGGTCGTGGTGGGGCCGGTGTCGCGCTGCCTCGATCGGCGAGCGGACATGGCGGCGGTGGTCGCCGATCGGTTGAAGCTGCTGAAGTAACCTCGTCATCGCTGCGCGATGCCACCTCCCCGGCGGGACGGGGGAAGGGTGACCACATCACGGCGCGCACGGACGCGCCCCTCAGGAGAGCGATATGACCCTCGATCCCCGCGCGGCGATCGCCGCCGCGCCGATGCACTGGCGCCAGTCCGTCGTCGTTGCCCTGTGCATCGTGCTCAACGCGCTGGACGGCTTCGATGTGCTGGCGATCAGCTTTGCCGCCCCCGGCATCGCGGCGGAGTGGGGGATCGACCGGGCGACGCTGGGCGTGGTGCTGTCGATGGAACTGTTCGGCATGGCGGCGGGATCGGTGCTGATCGGCAATGTCGCCGATCGGATCGGGCGGCGGCCGACCATCCTGGGTTGCCTGGTTGTCATGGCGTTGGGCATGTTCGCCGCCGCATTCGCGAGCGGGGTGACGATGCTGTCCATCGTCCGGTTCGTGACCGGCATCGGCATTGGCGGCATGCTGTCTTCGACCAGCGCGATGGTCGCGGAATTTTCGAACGACAAGCGCCGCGGGCTCAACGTCGCACTCAACATCGCCGGCTATTCGACCGGAGCGATCCTGGGCGGACTGGTCGCCTCCGCGCTGCTCGCCTCGACCGGTGACTGGCGATCGGTGTTCATGCTGGGCGCGGTCGCCAGCACCGTGGCCATTCCCCTCGCCATTGTCATGCTGCCGGAATCGATCGAATCGCTGATCGCGCGTCGACCCGCCGGGGCGCTGGAAACCGTCAATCGGACGCTGGGCCGCCTGGGTCACCTACCCGTCGATGCCCTGCCGCCGCCGCCCGCTCAGGTGGTCAAGCCGTCGATCGGATCGCTGTTCTCGCGCAGCTATGCCGGTGTCACGATCCTGCTGACCGTGGCCTATTTCGCGCAGATCCTGTTCTTCTACTACATTCAGAAATGGATCCCGAAGATCGTCGTGGACCTGGGCTTTGACGCGGCGCAGGCGGGCGGAGTGCTGGTCTGGGCCAATGTCGGCAACCTCACCGGCGCGGTGGTCATCGGCCTTGCCAGCCAGCGGTTCGACCTGCGCCCGCTGGTCGCCGGGTCGATGCTGGTCGGCTTTGTCGCGATCGGGGCGTTCGGTCTGGCCGGAGCCGATCTCACGCGCCTGTCGCTCACTGCGGCGATCGCCGCTTTCTTCATCAATGCGGGCGTCGTCGGCCTCTATCCCATCCTGGCGCAGACCTATCCGGCGGCGTTGCGGGCGAGCGGCACCGGCTTCGTCATCGGGGTCGGCCGCGGCGGATCGGCGCTCGGTCCGGTGGTGGCCGGCGCGCTGTTCGCGGGCGGGAGCAGCCTGCTCGTCGTATCGCTGACGATGGGGCTTGGCGGACTGATCGCGGCGACGATGGTCCTGCTGCTCCCCTGGGCGCAGCGCCGTGCAACAGCCTGACGGTCGCGCGGCCACGGGCTGATCGGATCGCGCGAGCGGGTAAGGGCGGCGCAAAAACGGGTGAGAGGCTGGACGCGCCCGCCGCGCCACGCTGGAAGGGGGACATGACGATGCAGATTGAGACAGCGAACGCGATCGCCCGGCTGGACGGGCATGGCCAGGCGGAACTGGTACGAACGGGGCAGGTCGCGCCCGACGCGCTGGTCGAGGCGGCGATCACCCGGATCGAGGCGGTGAACGGTCCGATTAACGCGATCGCCGCGCGCGCATTCGACCATGGCCGCGCCGCTGCCGCGCGGATCGACCGCGCTGCGCCGATGGCGGGCGTCCCGTATCTGCTCAAGGCGTCGCTCGAATATCCCGGCTTCCCGTGCGAGGCCGGATCGCGTGCAAGACAGGGGGAGGTCGCGCGCCGCGCGTTCCCGCTGGTCCGCATGCTCGACGCGGCGGGGTTGATCCCAGTGGGCATGTCGACGATGCCCGAATTCGGACTGAATGCGAGCTGCGAAGGCCCGCTTTATGGCGCGACCGCCACCCCGTGGGATTTGAGCCGCAGCGCGGGCGGGTCGAGCAGCGGCGCGGCGGCGGCGGTTGCGGCGGGGCTCGTGCCCTTTGCCACGGCCAGCGACGCGGGCGGGTCGATCCGCATCCCCGCCGCCAATTGTGGCATCATCGGATTCAAGCCCAGTCGCGGCTGGAACGTCCGCGCGCGTGCGCACAATCTGGTCGATGACATTCTGTGCTCCGACGGCTTGTACGGTCGGTCGATGCGCGACACGATCTGGGCCGCCCGCCTGTTGCGCCCGGTGGACAAGGCGTTGGACGATGCGCCGCGCCCCGGCCTTCGCATCGCGCTGGATCTCACCGGCCTGGACGGCGCCGGGCCATCCCCGGAAGTTGCCGAGGCAATCCATCGCGCGGCCGCGCTGTGCGCGACACTCGGCCACCATGTCGAACCGGCGCAGCAGCCGATCGACCGCGCCGCGTTGCGCGCGGGGTTCACAACCTTGTGGGACTATCTGGGTGGCGAGATCGTCGACCATTATGGCGCCCGCGCGAGCGAGGTGCTGGAGCCCTGGACGCTCGGCCTGGCCGAGCGTCGCGGCACCGTCACTCCGGAGCGGCTTGCCGAGGCGCTGGCGCAGGTCGACCGGGCCGGCCACGCGCTGACGGCATTTCATCAACGCTATGACGTCGTGCTGTCGCCGGTGACCGCGAGCATCGCCACCCCATTGGGCGAACTCGCGCCGACGCGGCCGACCGACGCGCTGTTCGAGGCGCTGTTCGGCTTCGTCAACTATACGCCGCTCCACAATATGACCGGGACGCCCAGCATCTCGCTGCCGCTCGGGCATAACGCGGATGGCGTGCCGATTGGGGTGATGTTTTCCGCCGACATCGGCGGCGACGATCTGTTGCTCGCGCTGGGCCGCGCGCTCGAGGTTGCGGCCCCGTGGGGCGATCGCTGGCCGCCGATCGCCTTTCCGGGCTGATTACCCGGAACGCCGCTCGCTTACCCGGCGCCGGGGTTTGCCGATTGATGCGCGTTCACCCTAGCCTGTGGCAATCGACATGCAGGGCAGGAGGATGAAGCGATGATCGGACGGGTTGCGACGATGGGCCTGTGCCTGGCTGCCGGGGCGCTCGCGCCCGTTCCCGCCCATGCGCAGACGGTGCCGACTGCACCTGGCTATACCATGCCGTTCACCGCGACGTGGGACATGCGCGCGGCGCATGGCGCGACCTATCGCATCTTCGTCTCCTATCCCGAGGGTGAGGCGCCCGAAGGCGGCTTTCCCGTCCTATATGTGACCGATGGCAATGCGCTGTTCGCCAGCTTCGCCGAAACCCGCCGGATGATCGGATGGACCAAGGGACAGGAAATGATCGTCGTCGGTGTCGGCTATCCGACGGACCAGGCCTATGACGTGCGCCGGATCGACGACTTCACCGGGGTGCCAACCACCTCGCTCGCCTATGCCAAATACGCCAAGGAGAAGAATGGCGGCTGGGACCGGTTTCTCGACTTCCTGACCGGCGAGCTGCGGACCGAGATCGGCAAGCGCTACAAGACCAACCCCGCGCGCCAGTCGCTGTTCGGCCATTCGCTCGGCGGGCTGTTCGCCGCGCACACGCTGTTCACCCGGCCGGACGCGTTTCACGCGATCATCGCGGCCAGCCCGTCGCTGTTCTGGCACGAAGCACTGACGCGTCGTGAGGAGCGCGATTTTGTCGCGCGGCTGCAGGCAGGGAAGGGCGGGCAGGTCGCGCGCTTGCTTGTCGTCTCGGGCGAGCGGGAGGAAGCGGTTCTCGAGCGTTGGGACGCCGAGGCGTTCGCCAAGCGGATGGAGCCGTTGTCCGCGCACGGCCTTCGCGTCCAGTCGATGGTGTACAAGGACGAAGGCCATATGACCGTCCCCGCGCGCGCAGTCACCGACACGCTCCGCTTCGCACTGACCTGGCCCTAGGCCGGGCGATACCCCGAACTATTAGGGCCACCCCGGTTTCGTGCCGGGGTGGCCCTATGCTTTTAGAGGACTGGCCAATGGGCAGGGCGCCTTACTTCCCCGCCGCCTCCAGTGCCCCGTATACCGCCTTGCCCTTGAACAGGGTCACCAGCACCTTGGTCTTTCCGATTTCATGCGTCGGGATCTTGAACAGGTCGCGGTCGAGCACGACCAGGTCGGCATTCTTGCCCGGCGTGATCGACCCGGTCACCTTGTCGAAGCCGTTGACATAGGCGACGTTGAGCGTGTGGCTCTCGATCGCCTGTTCGAGGGTAATGCCCTCCTCGGCCACCAGCGGGCGGGCATTGGGGTCGCCGGCGGTGCGGCGGGTCATCGCGACCTCCAGCCCCTCGAGCGGGTTGGCCGTCGCCACCGGCCAGTCGGCGCCATAAGCAAGCTTTCCGCCCATGCGGACGATGCTGCCGGCGGGGTAGATATGCTTCATCCGCTCCTTGCCGATCGCCTGCTCGGTCAGCTCCATATAAGGGTACCAGGACGACCAGGTCGGCTGGAACTGCGCGAAGGTATCGAGCTTGCCGAAACGCGGCTGATCCGCCGGATCGACCACGTTGAGGTGGGTCACCATGTGGTGCGTCGGCTTTTTGCCATTGGCGGTGCGCGCCGCTTCGATCGCGTCGAGCGAGATGCGCACCCCGTTGTCGCCGATCGCATGCAGGAACGCGTGCATGCCGCGCGCATCGACAGCGGTCACCGCCTGTTTCAGCGTTTCCGGCGATACCTGCGCGCTGCCCTGTTCGTGGCTGTGTTCATAGGGCGAGATCATGTACGCCGTCTTTTGCGGGATTACGCCGTCGACATAGAATTTGACCGTGTGGGTCGGCACGCCCAGCGCGTTGCCCCGCGCCGCGGCCCTGAGCAGGCCGGGCAACTGCTCCATGCCCTTATCGTTCTTCCAGGTGAGCGAAACGGTGACATAGCTGGTCAGCTCCCCCGCGTCGTGCACCGCTTTGTATGCATCGATCATCGCGCTGCTGCCATCGTCTTCCCAATTCACCCCGGCATCGTTCCAGCTGACGATGCCCAGGCTGTTGAAGAGCTTGGCGGTGTATTTGACCGAGTCCTGAATGTTCTTGTCGGTCACCGGCGGGATCAGCTTCTGGACCAACCCCTGCGCCGATTCCTGCAAACTGCCGATCGGCTCGCCCGTGGCGGGATCGCGGTCGATCGTGCCATTGACGGGATCAGGGGTATCCTTGGTGATGCCCGCCAGTTCCAGCGCCTTCGAATTGACCCAGTTGGTGTGACCACCGACGGAATCGAAGATTAGCGCGCGATCAGTCGAGACGGCGTCCAGATATTTCTTGTGGGGGACGCCATTGGGCGGGAACAGCGAATCCTCCCAGCCCGCGCCATAGATGGTGCCGGTGCCGGGATTGTCGGCGATGCATTTGCGGATGATCGCCTGATAGTCCGCGATCGATTTGCCATTGTGCAGCGAGCAGCGCGTAAAGGACAATGCGCCGAACAGGGGATGGGCATGCGCGTCGCCGAACGCCGGCATGACCAGACGCCCGCCGAGATCGACGACCCGCGTGGTGCTTCCTTTCAGCTTTTCGACTGTCGCCTTGGTCCCGACCGCGACGATCTTGCCATCGCGGATCGCCACTGCCTCGGCCCAGGGCCGTGCCTTGTCGACGGTGTAGACGCGCGCATTGGTGATGATGGTGTCCGCCGGCACGCGCTTCTGTCCGGCAAACGCGGCGCCGGTCGCGCCGGATGCGAGCAACAGGCCAAGGGTCAGCCGGGCGGTAAGAGTAGCGGCGGTTGGCATCATCGTCCTTCCGTAAACAAACAGGGGCCGGGAACCGCATCGCGGCCCCGGCCCGGATCCTGGGGTGTCAGAACTTGCGGCGCAGTGACGCCAGCACGGTGCGGTCCTTGCCGAGATAGCAATAACCCTCCTGCACCGTCGGTGAGCTGTCATAGCTGCAATTGGTGTAGACCCGTTCGTTGCCAAGGTTCGCGGCGTTCACCGACAGCGACCATTTGCCGTAGCTGAGTTCGGCCATCGCATCGAACAGCGTCACCGGATCGATGGTGTAGAGCTGGTTGAAGCTGACCTTGTCGCCCTGATAGCGCACGCCGCCGCCGATCTTTGCGCGCAGATCGCCGCCCAGATCGAAGCCCTTGGTCGCCCAAGCAGATGCCTGATGCTCGGGCAGGTTCTCGCGCCGGTCGCCACGCTGGCGGCCATCGACCACCAGATATTCCGCACGCGTGTAGCTGTACGATGCGGTCAGGTCGAACGCGCCGGGCAGCTTGATCCGCGCCTCAGCCTCGATCCCGCGCGACCGCGTCGATCCGCCCTGAATGAAGTTCTGAAGCTCATTCGGGTCGGCGATCAGGACGTTGTTTTCCTTGATGTCATACGCCGCGACCGTCAGCAGCATGCGCGAGTGGGGCTGGAACTTGACGCCCGCCTCATATTGCCGCCCCGTGCGCGGGACATAGGCAACGCCGAAGAAGTTCGACCCGAACACCGGCAGGAAGGATTCCGAATAGTTGAAATAGGGCGACACGCCCTTCACCACATCGCCGATGATCCCGGCGCGGAACGTCCACGCTTCGTTGTCCGGGTTCTGGAACCCGTTCACGTTCGACTTCACCTTGTCGTGCCGTGCGCCAAAGACCAGCGAGACGCGGTCCCATGCGCGGATCTGCTCCTGCGCGTAAAAGCCAAGCTGGGTGTTCTTGGTGTCGGTGGTCCAGCCCACGCCGGTGGCAAAGGGCACGCCATAGACCGGGTTGTAGAGGTTGAGGCCGGGCGCCGCGCCGAAGCCTTCCTCCTTGTCCTCGCGGAATTCGGTATAGTCGAAGCCGGCGAGAATCTGGTGCTCGAGCGGGCCCGTGCTGAAGCTCAGCACGACATTGTTATCGCTGCTGAGGCCGGAATATTTGGCGCGATTGAGATACCAGGCGCGGTTTGCAACCGTCCGCCCGGCATCGGCATAGGCGCCGCCGAAACCGGTATAGCCGAACACTTCCTGATAGTCGGTATCCTGCTCGAACGCGCGGGTGCGGCTGTTGAACGCAAGAACGTCGTTGAAGCGGTGCGAGATCAGCATCGTCAGCGCATAATGGCTGGCGAAGGTGTGGTTGAAGTCCGGCTCGCCGAGATAGAAATCGTCGGAGATTTTGGTCGCGCCGCTGCCGTCGATGGTCTTGCTGGTCGGCAGATAGGTCTGGCTGCCGAGCTTGTCGCGCTGATACAGGCCGATGAACGTCACTTCGGTGTTGGCGCCGGGCCGCAGCGTGACCGACGGCATCACGACGACCCGGTCGTTCTTCTGCCCCTTTTGCTGCAGGTCGGCGTCGCGGACCAGGCCGACGAGGCGCGCGGAAACGCCATCGGCCAGCGGGCCGGTGACGTCGAGCTGAAGCTGCTTGTAATCGTCGGTGCCGCCCATCAGGCCGATTTCGCCGCCGAAGGTTTCCCGCGGCTTCTTGCTGATCGAATTGAGGATGCCGCCCGCGCCGCCGCCGCCGTACAGCGTCGACGAAGGACCGCGCAGCAGTTCGGCGCTCTCGACGGTGAAGATTTCGATGCGGCCGCCATAGATGAAGCCGGGCATGCGGTTCAGGCCGTCCAGGTACTGCTCGGCGCCGGTGCCGCGGACCGCGAGGAAGTCGCCGCGCGTGTCGACGCCGTTCAGCTCGCTGCTGGCGCCCGCACTATAGCGGATGATGTCCTGAAGGTTGACGGCCGCGCGATCGTTGAACTCCTGCGCAGAGATGATGCTGATCGACTGTGGGACCTCGGTCAGCGCTGCGTCGGTCTTCGTGCCGGTCTGCGCGCGCGTGCCGATGACCGTCACGTCATCCTCGTTCTCGCCACCGTCCTGCGCCGCGGCAAGCCCGGGCAGGGCGATCGCGCAACAGGCCGTCAGCAGGGCGATCCGGCGCATCGCGCGGGTGCCGGCCTTGGTCTGAACTTCGTGGTGCTTCCTCATTATCTGAACCCCTTCCCCAAGCTTGTGTATGGTCGGCGGCCCCGTTTCTGTCCGGTGGCGGCGCCAATCCTCCCGATTGCATTCAAACCCATGTCACGCCGGGAACCATGCGGTTTTCAGGGTAAGTGGCGGGGAAGACGGGTAAGCCGGCAAGACGGGTGGGGGAAGGGGCGATAGGCCGCCCGGGTCACTCCGGAATTGCCGGAGCCTCCCCGACGATCAAACCGCGCTCATGCAGCACGCGCACGGCGTCGCGGCGCTTCTGCACGCCGATCTTTCGGAACACCGACTTGAGCCGGTATTTGACCGTGTCGGGGGACATCCCGATCAGCCGCGCGATTTCCTTGTTCGAATAGCCGAAGCTCAGATGCGCGACGATCGCAGCCTCGGCGTCGCTCAGGACGCCGGGCGCCGATGTGCTGACGGGGCGGGCCGCCAGCGTTCGGGCGATGCCCTTCAGGAACTGCGCCCGGAAGCGGTCGAGCTGTGCTGCGCCATTCAGTGTCGCGTCGATGCCCGCTTCGCCGAACCGGCGCAGGTCGATGAACGGACGGATGAACCCCTGAAACATCGCGGTGCCGACGGCATCGTCGAAACAGACCTGCGCTGCCTCGTTCTCGCCCAGGGCGCGCAGGCCGTGGCTCATCAGGATGTTGACGTCGATCAGCAGCCGCCCGGCGCCGTGCTGGGCCGCCCAGCGGCGCAGCGCGCGCAGGATGTCGAGCGCGGTATCATGGTCGCCGTCGATCAGCGCGAACTTGGCCAGACACAGCCGCGCCGCGGTCACGACCGGACGGTGTACCGATGAATTCTCCGCATCGGCGCGACCCAGCACGTCGAGGCCGAGCGAATCCGCAGCCACGCGCGCAGCGTCGAAATCCTGATCGATCAGCAGATCGACCTCGCACAGCGCGGCAAGCAGATCGAGCTGTCGCAAGCCGCGCCGTCCGGCCAGTCGCCGGGCGCGCGCGGTCATCGCGCGCGCGTCTTCGATCCGCCCCTCGGCCGCGTGAGCCCGTGCCGCGCTGAGATAGCCGGCGACATAGACATCGGCCCAGCCATCGGACTGTTCCATATGCGGCACCGCCCAGTCGAGCAGGGCTAGCGCGGCGGCGGACTGATCCTGTTCGTATAGAAGACCCGCCTCGAACGCCGCGCAATTGGCGGCCAGGTCCGATCGCGGACCGAAATTGCTTTCGATCTCCGCCCGCGCGGTGGCCAGGATCGCGGTGGCGTCCTTCATCCGTCCCTGCGCATGGCGGATGCGCGATTCGAGAAAGCGGGTGAACAGGTCGCTGTAGAGAGACCCCATCGCCTGATAATGGTCGCGCGCCGCCACTGTCGGCTCCAGCGCGCGCTCCAGCCAGCCGCCCTCGAAATATTTGGCGCCCAATGTTTCGCAGACATTGGCGAGAATCAGATGGTCGTTGGACGGCAACGTCCGCAGTAACGCCTCACGTGAGAGCAGGTCGTCGAGGCCGACCGGCTCATTCTCGTAATCGGCCAGCACGTCCCCGACGACGCGGACTTCGATGCGCTGGTCGGCGGACAGGTCGGCGCGGTCGAAACTCGCCGCGCAGCGGTCGTAATCCGCGCGGGCATGGCTCATCTCGCCGCGCTTGATCTCGAGATAGACGCGGGCGAGCGCGAGGCGGGGGCGGGCCGACACCATCGCTTCGGGCAGCTTGGCGAGCGCGCGCTCGACCATCGCCTGCTGCCCCTGCGGGATCAGGCGCCAGCCGCCAGCCTCCTCGACGATCGTCGCCAGCAACGCATCGTCATCGCCCTGGATCGCATGGCCGACCGCTTCCGCCGTCTCGCCACGCTCCGCAAACCAGGTCGCGATGCGCCGATGCAGCGCGCGAAATCGGTCGCTGTCGCCGCGCTCCAGCCGTTCGCGCAGATGCTCGGCGAACAGCTGGTGATAGCGATAGGCCTGCCGCTCGGGCGTGAGCGGGGTCAGGAACATTCCCTGTTCCTCCAGCCGTTCGAGCACCAGCCACCCGTCGTTGCGGTCGCACAACAGATTGACCGCTTCGCCGGTCAGGCGATCCAGCAACGCGGTGCGCACGACGATCTCGCGCGTTTCCTCCGGCATCGTCATCAGCACCTGTTCGGACAGGTATCGGGCAAGCTCGGAACTGGGCCCGCGAAACCGTTCGACCAAACTGCGATGCGCCGCGCCGCGCTTGAGCGAGAGCGATGCGAGTTGCAGGGCGATCGGCCAGCCCTCGGTCCGCGCGACGATGCTGCGGACCTCCGTATCAGCCAGCCCCTCGCCATGCGCGCGTGCCAGCAGGGCTTCGGCCTCGTGCGTCGAAAAGCGCAGGTCGCTTGCCGTCAGCTCGACCAGCTGCTCTTCGGCCGCGAGCGCCGACTGTCCGAGCCAGGGGTAATCGCGCGATGCGATGACGAAATGGCAATTCTCCGGGGCGAGCTGGATCAGCGCGCGGACGAATGCGTCCACCTCCGGCCCCTCCGCATGGTGGTAATCGTCGAGGATGAGGACAACGGGCAGGGTCTCCCGCGCCAGCCGGTTGACGACCGCGGACACCGCCGCCCGCGCCGGGAGCGAGGCGGCGTTGCGCTCGCTCTCGCCGTTCGCGGTCTCGTCGAGCGCCAGGGTGATGTAGCGGGCGAGGTATTTGAGGTCGGCGTCGTCGCGTTCCAGCGTCAGCCAAGCGACCCGCACCAGCGCCGGATCGAAGCGCGCGCGCCACTGTGCCAACAGACTGGTCTTGCCGTAGCCCGCGGGCGCCTGGATCAGCGTCAGCCGACGATCGAGCGCGGTATCGAGACGGGCGAGCAGCATGTCGCGCCGGATCTGGTTCCCCAGCCACATCGGCGGGGCGAGCTTGGTGTGGATCGGCTCGTCCATCAGCTTCACCCTGGTGCGACCTCCATCGTGCCCGTCAACCCCTGCGATCTGGCCGGCACGCTATGTTACACGCGCGTTGCACTCAAGCGGCGGTTCCATGATTACCCGCAATCCGGGGCCGCTTACCCGTTCCCCGTCCGCCGCACCCGTTTTTCGCGTTGCGGGCAATGACTTGCCGCCGCACCCTTTGCGTGAGGTTCAGGGGCGGGAGTTTGCTGCGTGCGGATTGGTGTCGATGTCGGCGGTACGAACACCGACGCCGTTTTGATGGATGGGTCTGCCATTCGGGCATGGACCAAGCGTCCGACCAGTGCGGACGTCAGCGGCGGCGTGGCAGCCGCGATCCGCGCGGTGCTCGAAGAGGCCGGCGTTGCGCCCGATGCGGTCGGCGCGGTGATGATCGGCACGACGCACTTCGCCAACGCCCTGATCGAGCGCAACAAGCTGGACGCGGTGGGTGTGCTGCGGCTGGCCAGCCCGTCGGGTGAGGCGTTGCCGCCGCTGACCGGATGGCCCGACGATCTGTCGCGACGGATCGGCGACCATATCTTCCTGCTGCCGGGCGGTTATGAGGTGGACGGGCGCGAGATCGCGCCGTTCGATGCGGACAAGGTGCGTGCCGCGGCGCTGGAACTGAAGGCGCGCGGGGTGCGCGCGGTGGCGATCACCTGCGCCTTCGCACCGGTCAATGCCGCGATGGAGACGCGCGCCGCCGAGATTGTGGCGCAGGAACATCCTGAGGCGCGCGTCACCGTGTCGAGCGCGATCGGCCGGATCGGATTTATCGAGCGTGAGAATGCGGCGATCTTGAACGCCGCGCTTGCCGCGCTGGCGGCGAGCGTCATGACCTCGTTCGAGCGGGCGTTGACGGAGCTTGGCATCGCTGCGCCGCTCTATATCTCGCAAAATGACGGGACGCTGATCTCGGCGGCGCAGGCGGCGGCGTTTCCGGTGCTGACCATCGGATCGGGGCCGACCAATTCGATGCGCGGTGCCGCATTCCTCACCGGGGTGCAGGACGCAATCGTCATGGATGTCGGCGGGACCACCACCGATATCGGTGTGCTGGCCAATGGCTTTCCCCGCGAATCCTCGATCGCCGTCGATATCGGCGGGGTACGGACCAATTTCCGGATGCCGGACATTCTCGCGATCGGGCTGGGCGGCGGTACGCGCGTCCATCTCGATCCCGCACTCTACGCAGCTGCGGAGATTCCCGCCGGCGTGCTCAGGGTCGGGCCGGATTCGGTCGGCTATCGCATCGCGCAGGAAGCCATGGTGTTCGGAGGAGCGACGCTGACCACTAGCGACGTCGCGGTCGCGACCGGCCGGGCGGATTTTGGCGACAGCGCCGCGTTGCCCGATTTCAGCGCCGCCATGCTTACCGCGACATGGGCGCGGTTTCAGGCGATGCTGGAGGAAGCGGTCGACCGGATGAAGACGACGCGCGGCGACGCCACGATCCTGGCGGTCGGTGGCGGAAATTTCCTGATCGCCGACAGCCTGAAGGGCGCGGCGCGGGTGCTGCGGCCGCAGCATGCGGCGGTCGCCAACGCGGTCGGCGCCGCGATCGCGCAGGTCGGTGCGCAGATCGAGCAGATTATCGCCTACGACCGTGAACCGCGCGCCGAGGCGATCGAACGCATGCGCCGCGACGTCACCGAGCAAGTGGTTGCCGCCGGCGGCATCGCCGAAACTGTCCAGATTGTGGAAGTGGATGAAGTGTTCCTGAGTTATCTCCCGGGCCGTGCCGCGCAGCTGCGCGTGCGGGCAGTCGGCGATCTTGCCGGCCTGCCGATCGATGAAGCCGCGACGCGACAAGTTCAGCATGCGCATTGATCGCACGGCGCTGGCCGACCTTGCCCAGGGCGCCGCATTTCTGGGTTCAGGCGGCGGGGGCGATCCCTATTACAGCCTGCTGCTCGGGCAGGCCGAGCTTGGCCGGATCGATGCGTTCGATCTGGTGTCGCTCGACAGTCTCGCTGACGATGCACTCGTCGTCCCGTGCGGATGGATCGGTGCGCCGACGGTCTCGGTCGAAAAGCTGCCGAGCGGGCAGGAGGCGCTGACCGGGCTGCGGCGGCTGGAGCGCGAAATGGGACGGCGGGTCGATGCCGTGCTGCCGATCGAAATCGGCGGAGGCAACGGACTGGCGCCACTGGTCAGCGCGGCGCGGCTGGGTGTGCCGGTCGTCGATGCCGACGGGATGGGCCGGGCCTTCCCGGAATCGCAGATGGCGATTTTCAACATTCGTGGGCTTTCGGCCTGCCCGTCGGTGCTGACCGCCGCGTGCGGGTCGCTGACCGTGATCGAGACACCCGACAACCTGACGCATGAACGCGTCGCGCGCGGGCTGTCGGTCGCGCTGGGCGGCATTGCGCACATGGTCGAATATCCGCTGACCGGGCGCGAGGCGAAGGATCATGCGATCGGCGGGAGCGTATCCGCCGCGATCGCGATCGGCGCGGCGGTCCGTGAGGCACGGGCGCAGGGCGACGATCCGTTCGCAGCGCTCTATGCTGCCTTGCGCGCGACATCGCTCTATCCCTTTGCAGGCGAGCTGTTCGACGGAAAGATCGTCGATCTGGAGCGCGAGACCCAGGGTGGCTTTTCGATCGGTCGCGTGGTGATCGAGGGCTTTGGCGGCGCGGGGCGGATGGAACTGGTGTTTCAGAACGAAAATCTGGTCGCCCGCCGTGACGGCGATGTCGTCGCGATGGTGCCCGACCTGATCACCGTGATGGACCGCGAGACGGCGGATTCGATTACGACCGAACGCCTGAAATACGGACAACGCGTCAAGGTCGTCGGCGCCGCCGCGCCGGCGATGCTGCGCGAGGCGCGCGCGCTGGCCCTGGTCGGGCCGGCTGCATTCGGCTTCGCCGACGCCTATTGCCCGATCGAAACACTGAATGGATGGGACAGGGGATGAGCACAGACGTTCCGGGCGGAGAATATGCCGATGCACCGCTTCCGGAGCGTCTGACCGTCGCGGGTTGGCGCGTCGCGCTGATCGTTGCGAGCTTTTCGATCGCGTTGCCGGGGTTCCTCAATGGGGCACAGATCGGCCTGGCGCTCGGCTTCTGGCAGGCGGTGCTGGTTGCACTGATCGCTGGCGCCATCCTGTGCGCGGGCGCGTGCTTCACCGCCTGGGTCAGCGTGCGCACGCGGCTCACCACCTATCTGCTGATCCAGCGTTCGTTCGGGAAACAGGGCGCCGCGCTGGTCAATATCGTCGTCGCGATCGTGCATTATTGCTGGTTCGGGGTGAATGTGTCGTTCTTCGCCGGCGCGATCATGGCGCTGGTGTCGCAGGGCTATGCGATCCCCGGTAGCTTCGGGACGTTCGTGATCGCGGGCAGCGTGCTGATGACGGTCTCGACGATCTTCGGTTTCCGTGCGCTCGACCGGCTGGCGCTGGTGGCGGTGCCGCTGCTGGCGATCATCTTGGGGGCGGTCGCATGGATCATCCTGCGCCAATCGGGGGTCGAGCTGGACCGTTCCGCGAACCCGCCCATCCCGATGACCTTCGGGATCGCGCTTTCGGCACTGGTCGGCGGCAACATGCTGACGGTCGCGGCGATGCCCGACCTTGCCCGCTACATCCGCACCGCGCGCGGGGCGGCGGTGGGGATGGTGCTGTCCTTCCCCGTGGCAACCCCGCTGCTGATGATCGCATCGGTGCTCCCGGCGCTGGCGACGGGGGAGACCGATATCATGAAGCTGGTGGTCATGGCCGGCTTTGGCCTGCCCGTATTGCTGATCCTGATCCTGTCGATCTGGACGATCAACGCGGCCAATCTCTATTCGGCGAGCCTGTCGATGGGGGCAACGTTTCCGCGCGTGCGACCGTGGATCTTCATCTGCGCCGGTGGTGCGATCGGCGGCGGCTTTGCGCTGTGGGGGATCATCGACAGCTTCGTGCCATTCCTGATCTTCCTCGCGATCATCATCCCGCCGATTGCCGCGATCTACGTCATCGATGCCTTCACCGCGTTTCGGGAGGCCGACCCAGCCGCCTCGATCCGGGGGCTTCCCGCGATCCGCTGGCCCGCGACGCTGGTGTGGCTTGGCTCGATCACGCTGGCGCTGCTGGCCGAGCGGTTTGAGCTGACGGTCACGACGGTGCCGATGATCGACGCGACCATTCTGGCGACCGTCGCCTATCTGATCGTCACGCGGCGCAGCCGGGCGGCATCGCGCCGTGACCGTGAGGCGATGTGACCGTCGCGATGGGGAAAGCGCCCACAATCCGGCGAATTAAATCGCTAATGCTAGTGACTCGCAAAAACATCTTGGCTATCCGACCCCCGACTCAAACAAGGGGTGAACGGTTATGCGTACGATGGGAAAGTGGCTGGTGAGCGTTGCGGCGGCGGGATTGTGGGCGCCGGGGGCTTTGGCCCGCGACGCCGCACCCGCTGACGATGCCAAGCGTGACGAGGTGGTGATCCTCGGCAAGAGCTACGGCAACGGCGTCGGCAAGACCGTGACGCCGCTCAAGGACGTTCCCAACACCGTCACTGTCGTCGACCGCGAGCAGATCGAGGCGCAGGGCCTGTTCACGCTGGAGGATGTCGCGACCGCGGCCCCCGGAATTACCGTCAATGGCGTGGGCAGCGAGGACCCGTCGTTCCTGTCGCGCGGCTTTGTCATCAACAACTATCTGATCGACGGTGTCGCAACCCGCGCCTTCGGCTTCCCCGGGGTGGTCCCCGACCTGTTCTTCTATGACCGGATCGAAATCCTGCGCGGGCCGGCGGGCCTGTTCAGCGGTTCGGGCAATCCGGCGGGCAGCATCAACCTCGTCCGCAAGCGCCCGCTCGACAGCGTCAAGGTGCAGGCGATGGCCGGCTATGGCAGCTACGACAATTTCCGGGGCGAGATCGACCTGTCCGCGCCGCTCAACGATGCGATCGGCGTTCGCGTCGGCGCGATGGTGCAGGATCAGGACCAGTTTTTCGACGTCGCCCATCGCAACCGCGTCGCCGCCTATGGCACCGCATCGGTCCGCATCGGTGACCGCACCACGATCACCTTCGGCGGCAATTACGACCGGTTCAAGCCGGCGATCCAGTCGGGCTTGCCCGGCATTATCGGCGGTACCGATGGCAGCGACGGGCGGCTGCTAGACATCGATCGTTCCACCTATCTCGGCGCGGACTGGAATCGCTTCCGCTCCGAAAGCTGGTCATGGTTCGGAGAAATCGCGCATGAGCTCAACGATCGCTGGACGCTGCGCGCCACCGGCCTGATCGCCAATGTCGATCGCATCGACGTGTACAGCTATATCGGCAGCCAGCCGATCACGCAGGCGAGCGGCGTCACCAGCCACATCGCCTATCGCGGCGACAGTTTCCAGGACACCACGGCGTTCGACGTCAACGGCATCGGCACGTTCCGGATGTTCGGGCGCGACCAGTCGCTGATCCTGGGCGCGGATTATCAGGCGAGCGATTACGCGAGCTACTATACCCGCCTGTCCAACTATGCGCGGATCGACGTGTACAACCCGGTTTCGCCCGCCGAACCGCCGCTCGATCCCTACACCAATCTGCCGGCCTATAACGGCGTCAACGGCCCGGTCAGTCAGGTGCGCGGCGGCACGCTCACGCGCGTCGAGCAATATGGGCTTTACGGCCAGATGCGGCTCAGCCCGATCGCTGGCGTGACGCTGGTCGGGGGCGGGCGCCTGACCTGGTGGGATACCGATCTGCAAACGGTGCTGCCGACCGTCGGGGCCGAGACCAGCTATGGGATCGAGGGCAAGTTCGCCCCCTATGCCGGCATCGTCTGGGACGTCACCGACCAGCTGAACCTCTATGCCAGTTATGCCGACAGCTTCTCTCCGCAAAGCTCGGCCAAGCCGCGCAGCGATGGCGGACAGATCGAACCGTTGGTCGGCGCACAATATGAGGTGGGGACCAAACTGTCGCTCGCCGACGACCGGTTGCTGCTGTCGCTTGCGGCCTATCAGATCACCCAGTCCAACCGCCTATTTAACGACGCGGACCTGCCCGATGTCGTGTTCCAGATCGGCAAGGTGCGCGCGCGCGGTATCGAGGTCGAGGCAGCGGGCGAGATCCTGCCCGGCTGGCGCGTCAATGGCGGCTACAGCTACACCAAGAGCGAGTATCTGGAGGACAGCAACCCGCTGCTCGAGGGCATTTCGCTCGTCCCGGTGATCCCCGAACATTCGGTCAAGCTGTTCACCAACTATGTCGCGCCGGACGGGATGTTCAAGGGCGCAAGCATTGGCGGCGGCGTCACCTGGTTCAGCGCGACCTGGGGCGGCAATGCGGCGGTGTTCAATGCCGATGGCAGCCTGCGCACGCGTTCCTCGATCGTGCGGCAGGGCGATTATGCGGTGGTCGACCTGCGTGCTGGCTACAAGCTGACCGATCAGGTCTCGCTGAGCGTCAACGTCAACAACCTGTTCGACCGCACTTACTATGCCCGCATCTCGTCCACCGGGCGCGGCAATTATTTCGGCAGCCCGCGCAGCGTGTTCGCGACGGTGCGGATCGCCTATCCATGAGCGGGATGGCGACAGGGCGCGCCGGTAGGGGCCGGCGGCTGGGCGACCTGATGCTGCGCATCGCGGTGGCACTGCCGATCGGTTACGGGGTCGCGACGCTTTGGGCGATGGCCCTGTCGCGGACGCTGCCGATGACGCGGGCCGCTGCCACCACCACGGGGATGCTGGTGGCATTCGTCATCTGTGCCGTGGTGGCGATGTGGGCATTCGCCGCGCGTAGCGGAGTCCGCGCGCTCGCGATCACGACGGTCTTCGGGGGGGCGGCTGTCCTGTCGCTGTGGCTCTCCTTCCTCGGAGGGCGGCCATGAGCGTGTCCGGGGAAAAGGGCTTTCGCCAGTCCCAGGCGTTTCTGCACACCTGGTCGGGATTGCTGCTCGGCTGGCTGCTGTTTGCGGTGTTCGTGACCGGCACCATCGCCTTTTACCGCGAGGGGCTGAACCGGTGGATGCGGCCCGAGCTTCCGCCGGTGACCCAGCCCGAACGGGTCCTCGCCGGGGCGCAGCGCTATCTGGCGCAACGGGCACCCGACGCCAAAAGCTGGTTCATCACGTTGCCCGGTGCGTCGAGCCATGGCGCGGTGGTGTCGTGGGTGCCGCAACTCAAGGAGGGCGAACGCCCCCGTCGCCGGCGCGGCGAACAGATGACGATCGACGCCAATGGCGACCCCGTCGATGTGCGCGCGACACGCGGTGGGGAGTTTTTCTACCGCTTCCATTTCGACCTTTACTACATGCCGGTCATCTGGGCGCGGTGGCTGGTCGGGATCGCCGCGCTGTTCATGCTGGTCGCGATCCTGTCCGGCGTGGTCACGCACAAGAAGATCTTCCGCGATTTCTTTACCCTGCGTCGGGGCAAGGGGCAGCGTTCCTGGCTGGATGGGCATAATGCGACGGCGGTTCTGGGCCTGCCGTTCCATCTCATGATCACCTATACCGGCCTCGTTACGCTGATGGTGACGTTGCTGCCCTGGGCGACCGTCGCGGCCTATTCCGACAAGGGCAAAGCCTATTACGACAGCCTCTATCCTGAGGGTGTTCAGGCGGAGCGGACCGGTCGCGCGGCGCCGTTGGTCGATCTCACCACGATCCTGCGCGACGCGGGGCCGCGGCTGGGCGGCGCTGCGGGCTATATCGAGGTGAACGAGCCCGGCGATGCCGGGGCCCGGGTCCGCGTGCTACGGTCGGGCGCGACGATGCTGTCCTCGCGCACGCCGCGCATGACCTATGACGGCGCAACCGGAAAACCGGTCTGGACCGCGCCGCCCCAGGATGCCGCGTCGACCACCGCCGGTGCGATGATCGGGGTGCATGCCGGACGCTTTGCGAACGACTGGCTGCGCTTCGTCTATTTTTTGAGCGGCGTGGCGGGGTGCGTGATGGTCGCGAGCGGGATGGTCATGTGGACCGTCAAGCGGCGCGAAAAGCTGCCCAACCCCGATCGGCCGCATTTCGGGTTCCGGGTCGTCGAGCGGCTCAACGTCGCCGCGATCGGCGGGCTGCCGCTCGGCATCGCGGCGTTGTTCTGGGCCAATCGGCTGTTGCCCGTCGGCATGGCGGGGCGGGCGGAGTGGGAAATCCACTGCCTGTTCGTCGCGTGGGGGGCGGCATCGCTGCTCGCACTGACCAGCCGGGCGCGGGTCGGGTGGGTGGTCCTGTTCACGTTGACCGGCGCGTTGCTGGTGGCCTTGCCGCTCTACAACCTGATCGGGACCGATGCGGGCATCTTCGCCGCGCTGGCGCGTGGTGACGGGATGCTGGCCGGTATCGACGGTGCGCTGCTGGTGTTCGGGCTCGGCTTTCTCGGGATGGCCCGGCGCGTGGGGCGGTACCGGTCGGACACGCCGAAAAAGCGGAGATCGGTGGTCCCCGCAATGGCGCTGGAGCCGGCGCAATGAGCGCGCTGACACTCGCGCTTTCCGCGCTCGCCTTCGCGTTGTTCGCGCTTTCGACGTTCGACCATCACCAGCGCCGACTGGGCCGCGCGCCTACCGTCGCGGCGGTCAGGCGTATGCGGCTAGGGGCATGGGCGGCGCTGCCGCTGTCCTTCCCACCCGCGATCCTGGCGCAGGGATGGGTGTTCGGCCCGATCCTGTGGGTCGGCTCCGTCATGCTGGGCGCGGGACTGTTGTTCCTCGCCCTCAACCTGCTCCCCGCCGGGGAGCCTCATCGCAAGGGGAAGATCGAATGAAGAAGATGTGGATCGCCGCGCTGGCGCTGGCCGCCGCCACCAGCGCGCAAGCGCACGAGCTGTGGGCCGAACGCGGCGCCAATGGCAAGCTGCAGATCTGGCTGGGCGAGCCCGAAAAGCCGATCCCGGCCGCCGGCGATCCCGCCTTCCCCTCGCTCAAATCGCCGAAGCTGGTGCCTGTTTCGACCGCTCAGCAGACGCGTGGGCCGGGCTATATCGAGGTGGACGTCGCGCCGGGCGATGCGCGCGTGTGGGACGACAATATCTTCGCGCCCTGGCAGGAGGACGGCAAGACCGCGGGCGGCGTCTATTATGCGCGCAGCGGGCGCAGCGACACGACCGCGCAACTGCCGTTCGAGATCGTTCCGGTCTCGCCGAACGGCAACCGCTTCACAGTCATCTTCAACGGCAAGCCGGTGGCGCAACAGGCGGTCACGCTCGTCTCGCCCGAACGGTGGATGCTCGCGCTGGAAACCGATGCAGCGGGGCAGGTCGAACTGCCCCTGCGCGAAAAGGGCCGCTACATCGTCAAGGCGGAGCTGAAGGAAACGGGCGACTTCACCCTGTCCTCGGGCGCGGTTCAGATGGTGAGCCGGATCACGACGACCAGCTTCGTCGTGCGGTAAGCAAGGCGGGAAGGGGCGCGCATCCGGGTTGCGCGCCCCCGCTCAGCCGAACTGCTGAACCCCGCCGACGATGGTGCGTAGCACCGACGTGCGCTTGATCGCATGCGCCTCGATCGCGAACAGGTCCTGATCCATCACCGCAAAGTCTGCCAGATGGCCCGGGGCGATCAACCCCATCCTGGAGTCGTTGAAACCGGCATAGGCACCCTCCCGCGTATGGCAGCGCAGCGCCTGGGCGAGCGTCACGCGCTGTTCGGGATGCCACCCCTGCGGATGGTTGCCATCCAGCGTCTCGCGATTGACCGCAGCGTCCAGTCCGGCAAACGGATCGATCGGTGCGACGGGCCAGTCCGATCCCATGCAGACATGCGCGCCCGTTCGCACCAGTGACCCGAACGCAAAGCTCGTCTCCAGCCGCTTCTCGCCGATCCTGCGCACCGCCCAGCGGCCATCGTCGATGGCGTGATAGGGCTGGACCGACGCAATCACCTGCTGCGCCTTGAACCGCGGGATTGCGTGCGGCTTCATGTGCTGGACATGCTCGACGCGAAAGCGCCGGTCGCGCGGGCCGTTGGCCTTGGCGACGGCGGCGAGCGTGTCGAGGACGATGTCGTTCGCCTCGTCCCCGATCGCGTGCGCGGTGACCTGAAGCCCGGCC
Organism: Sphingomonas sp.; assembly: GCF_965227385.1. Lineage (GTDB taxonomy): Bacteria > Pseudomonadota > Alphaproteobacteria > Sphingomonadales > Sphingomonadaceae > Sphingomonas. The sequence continues at coordinate 2,838,890 of NZ_OZ245750.1, read as the reverse complement.
TTGTCCGCCCCCGCGATCCAGCGGCGCAGATCGACGGGGTCGGTGACGATGATCCCGCTCGTCGAAGGATCATCCACATAGGGTTCGTAGAATTTCGCGGTGCGCGAGCCGAGCGACCCGTCGAACACCACTTTGCATCCACCCCACTGGACCCAGTCGTCACCGCGCCCTTCACGCGCGATCAGCGCGGCCTGATCCTCCCAGTCCTTGAGCGGGAGATAGTGGCGGAAGCGCAAGCCCGTCTCACCCTTGGCGCGCAAGCGTCGGGTGGAATCGAAGCTGATCGTCTCTAGCTCGGTCGGGTGGACCTGGGTCACGCCCTTGCTCAACGCGACCTTGATCCCCTTTGCGACTGCCGCGTCGATCTGCGCGGGGGTGCGCTCGCCGATCGCGCGCAGCACCAGGTCCTTGGCCGAATCCTTGATGATGCCGGTCGGTTCGCCATCGTCGTCCTTTTCGATCACCCCGCCCGGTGGCGACACGGTGTTGCGATCGATCCCCGCCAGCCTGAGCGCGAGCGAGTTGAGGAACAACATGTGGAGGTCGTAACGGATCACTGCGACCGGCGTGTCAGGCGTGACCGCGTCGATCCAGCTGCGGTGCGGCATCTCGCCGCCCCAGCGGTCCTGATCCCAATTGCCACCCTCCAGCCACTGCCCCTTGGGCAGCGCTTTTGCCGCAATGGCGATCCTCTCGACGAACTCTTTCCGGTTCGCGGCATCGCGCAACGACGCCTGCGTCAACATGGTCGAGGCCATCACGAAATGGACATGCGGGTCGATGAAGCCGGGCGTCACGAACGCGCCCTGAAGGTCGATCACGCGGGTGCGCTTGCCGGTTCGCGCGCGCACCGCATCGGCACCGATCGCGGCGATGCGGTCACCCTTCACCCCGATCGCGTCGGTGCGCGTGTCGGGGCCGGCGCCGGTCCAGACCCGGGCATTGATCCATGCGGTGTCGAGCTGGTCATCGCTTCCGGCAAAGGCTGCGTGGCTTATCGCCGTCGCCGCGGTTCCGGCGCTGGCGGCGAGGATGGTGCGGCGATCGATCATTTCCGGTCTCCCTGGGCGTAGCTTTCACCCGGGAGCTGGATCGGCAAACATCCAATTTTGTTGAGACTTGCGGGACCAGTCGGTTCACCCCGCCGCTTCGCGCATTGCCGCAATGGCGGTTCGCGCTTCATGCTCGTTCAGGCTGGCAAAGCCGATCCGCAGGCCGCGCGGGGCATCGTCTCGGGTCATGAACGAGCGCGAGACGGCAAAGCGCAGCCCCATGCCCGCGGCGCGCGCCTCCATCGCATCTAGATCGGTGTCCGGAAAGCGCAGCCAGAAGGCCAGCCCACCATCGGGAATCCGATAGTCGACCAGCGCGCCCAGGCCACGATCAAGTTCCCGCGCGAAATTCTCCCGTCGCCTGGCATAGACCTGCCGCACCTTGCGCGCATGGCGGCGCAATTCGCCATTCTCGATCAACTCGGCGGCGGCATGCTCGGTCAGGGTGTTTCCCATCCCGTCGGTCAGCGAAATCATGTGCGCGATCGCATCGATCACCGGCGGTGGAGCGGCGACATAGCCGATGCGCAGCGCGGGCAGCAGCAGCTTCGACAACGACCCAACATAGATGACATGGCTCGGACCATATCCCGCCATCGGCAACAGCGGCTGTGATTCGAAATGGAACTCATGGTCGTAATCATCCTCGATGATCGCAAAGCCGAACTGGTGGGCGAGTTCGAGCAGCCGCAGCCGCCGTTCGGGGCGCAGCGATACGGTGGTGGGAAACTGGTGGTGCGGCGTCAGAAACACCGCGCGTACCGCGTTGCGGCGGCATGCGCGCTCGACCGCCTCGACGTCGATGCCATCCTCATCCAGTCCAACGGAGACGGTGTTTGCGCCGAGCGACCGGAATGCGGCGACGGCCGGCTCATAGGCCAGCGCCTCGACGATCACCGTATCGCCGGGTCGGAGCAGGACATGCGCCGCAAGGAAGATGCCGTTCTGGCTGCCGCGCGTGATGCAGATGTTGTCGGCCGTGACCGGGAGGCCGCGCTGGCTCTTGAGCATCGTCGCGATGCTCTCACGTAGCGTCAGCGAACCGCGCGGATTGCCGTACTGGAACAGGTTTTCGCGCGCCGCGCGCTGCGCGGCGGTGCGATAAGCGCGGGCGAGCAGGTCGGCGGGGAACAGGCGACCGTCGGGCGCGCCCTCGTCCAGCTTAAGGCCGGGGCCGGAGGGCAGGGCGAGCGGGCGTTCGGGCGGCGGGGCATAGCGATAATCGATCGGCGCGTCGCTCATCGTCGCCTCAACCCCGGCGCGCGGCCGGGTAACGGGATCAGGGAGCGAGGACGATACCATTGTCCCGCGCGTCCCTGCCGAATCCAGCCACCCTTGCGCGATCAGGTCCTCATAGGCCAGCACCACGGTCTTGCGGTTGACCCCCAAGAGGCTGGCCAGTTCGCGGCTGCTGGGCAGGTAGGTGCCCGAGGTCAGACGCCCGCGTTCGATGTCGCGGATCAGCGCCTGGATGATCTGCATATAGATCGGGACATCACGCGACGGATCGATGCGATCACCCAGGCTGACTTGCCACGGTCGCAGCATTGGACCATCCCCATCGCAGAAAATCGGACTGTAACCGGTACCAACGCTAAACACACGGTTGCCGTCGTGCAACCGGAGGTGGACCATCGGTCTTTTATGAATTGGCGCTTGTCCCTGCTCCAGCCTTCGGAAACAAAGGGGGCCATTCATTATGGGTAAGGGTATGATGAGCGACGCGACCGGCATGACGGGAATACAAGTTCCGCTGTTCGAGCGATTCGACGTCACCGATGTCCGCGCGCTGGTTGAGGGGTATCCGCTTGCCTGGGTTTGTGGCGGCCCGGCGGCAGCACTGGAGTCGAGCCTGTTGCCGCTGGTCGGCGTGTTCGACGACGCCGGGCGGCTGGTCGAGCTGATCGGGCACCTCATGCGCTCCAACCCCCTACATGGGGCGCTGCGCGACGATCCGCGTGCGACGATCCTGTTTTCCGGGCCGCAAGCCTATGTCAGCCCGGAACATGCCGGGCGCCGCAACTGGGCGCCGACCTGGAATTATGCGCAGGTGACGATCGGTGCTGAGATCGCGTTCGACAGCGCTCTGACCGAGCATGCGCTCAAGGTGTTGATCGACGCGATGGAGGCGCGCCGCGCCGCGCCATGGGGCGTGGAAGAACTTGGCCCGCGCTATCACGCCATGCTCGAGCAGATCATCGGCTTTCGCGCGCGTGTGACCAGCGTTTCGGGCAAGTTCAAACTGGGACAGGATGAGGATGATGCGACGCTCGGCGCGATTCTCGATGCGCTGCCCGATGGCGAGATGACGGCATGGATGCGCCGCTTCAACCCCGGACGTTAGGGGGGATGCGGCGGCGGGCCCGGAAACGAAAGTCCACGGACTGGCAGACCGCTGACGATCGCCCCTGAAATCCGATCCTGCTGCCACGCGATGGCGGCACGTCGCGCACTCCATTCGCCACTCGGATCGCCCGCCGGCCCCGAACCGCGCGCACGGTGCGCAGCAGTGCATACGCGCTGACTGGCGCGGCCAGCGGCATAGGCGACGCGTTTTCGGATTGGTCCCCCGCGGTTCCGGAAAGTGGAGGTTTGGCGGTCCATCGCAGTGCGTCAGACAAGACAACATGACCGCATCGACCCGTGCGCCGACGCTCCGTCGGTCGATCCTGAAGCTACACCGCTGGCTCAGCCTGGGAGCAGCGTTGTTCTGGCTGCTGCAGGCCGTCACCGGCGTGCTGATCGTGTTTCATTGGGAGATCACCGACGCAGGCATCTCGTTGCTTCACCGCCCGACCGATCTGGCCGCGATCGAACGGCGGATCGACGCGCTGGTGCCGCGCGGGGGCAAGGTCGCGTCGGTCTGGACCGCCGCCGGAGCTCCTGACCGCTACAATGTCTATTTCGAGGATGCTCAGGGGACCAGCGCCTCGGCGCGGATCGCGGGGGACGGCACCGTCCTTGACCAACCGAAGCCCGATACGCAGAGCCTGATGGGCTTCCTGGTCGGCTTTCATCACGAACTTCTTGGCGCATGGGGCAGCTGGCTGATTTCGATTAGCGGCGTCCTGCTCTGCACCAACCTGATCCTCGGCATCGTCGCCGCCTGGCCACGGCGAGGGACCTGGGGTCGCGCCTTGCGCCCGGCGCTGCGCGGCCCGGCCGCGCCCCGGCTCTACAGCTGGCACCGGGCGCTCGGCCTGTGGGTCGGCATCCCCGCGCTTGTCATCGCGGCAACCGGGACGCTGTTGAAATTCGAGGACGGTGTTGGCGAACTGGTCGGGGCGGAGCCGGTCACGATGCCCGCGGTCGCGCCGACCGGTGCGCAGATCGGCTTCGCCACCGCGGCGCGTGCCGGGCTGGAGGCACTTCCTGGCAGCAGCCTGACCCAGGTCGCCTGGCCCCGGACGGATGATGCCACCTGGCGGGTACGACTGCGGGCGCCCGATGAGCTCAGCCGAGCCTATGGGAGCAGCTATGTGCTCGTCGATGCCAATAACGGGCAGGTCCGCGGCATCTTTCCGATCGCTGAGGCGAGCGCCGCGAACCGGTTCATGGCTGCGCTGTTCCCGATCCATACCGGCGAAGCGGGCGGACTGATCGGCCGGATACTGTCGGTCGCGATCGGCCTGTGGCTGATCACGATGATCATCGCCGGCGTGCTGCTCTGGCTCAAGCGACGTAAGCCGCGCCGGGCAGTGTGAGCACCTGCTGTCCTGACCTCCTTTCATGGTGAAACCCGATGCTGCTTCCCTTCCTTGCCTTGACCGCGCTCGAAGCGCCGCGCGACGAAAGCGAAGCGCAGACGCACACCCATCGCACGCTTTCGGCGCAGGAAGGCGGCGAGGACAAGCCGTGGAATTTCGAGGTCGTCTACACCGCCGAAGTGATGGGAATTGCGGCGGGCGGGGTGGAGCGGGGGACGCGCTACCTGGACAATCTCGACATCGTGTTCGACGCCGATCTTGAGCGGATGGTCGGGTGGACCGGCGCACAACTGTGGCTTTACGGCCTTTACAACAACGGCAATTCGATCAGCGATCTGGTCGGCGATGCGCAGGCGGTGAGCAATATCGAAACGGGTACGCGCGCGATCCGGCTGTACGAGGCATGGGTCGACCAGAAGTTCGGTGACGCGGCCTCGGTGCGCGTCGGGCTTTACGACCTCAATTCCGAATTCGACGCGCTCGACGCCTCGGGGCTGTTCGTCAGCAGTCCGCACGGGATCGGGACGGACTTTGCGCAAAGCGGGCAAAACGGCCCGTCGATCTTCCCGTCCACCGCGCTCGCCGCCCGCGTGGCATTCGCCCCGGCGGAAGGCTGGGCGGTGCGCGCGGCGGTGCTGGACGGCGTTCCCGGCGATCCGGCGCGCCCGGCGCGGACTGCCGTCAAGCTGGGCAATGGCGATGGCGCGCTGCTGGTCGGCGAGGTCGAGGCACCGCTTGCCGGGGGCAGGCTGTTACTCGGCCATTGGCGCTATACGGCGACGTTCGATCGCACCGATGGCGCGGGCGCGGAAACCGGCAATTCGGGCAGCTATGTCCGCGCCCAGCTTCCGCTCGCGCGCCGCGACGACGGCACGCTCGACGCCTTCATCCGCGCCGGTGTCGCGAGCAGCCGGTTCAACATGTTCGACCGGTTCCTGAGCGGCGGGCTCAACTTCACCGGCTGGATCAAGGGGCGCGACGCCGACGCGTTCGGCATCGCGATCGCCGCGGCGTTCACCGCCGATCCCTATCGTGCCGCGACCGGAGCGGCGGCGTCGGAAGTCGCCGTCGAGCTGACCTATCGCGCGCAGGTCACGCCGTGGCTCGCGATCCAGCCCAACGCCCATTATGTCCGCCGCCCGTCGGCCGATCCCGCCGTGGCCGATGCGATCGTGCTGGGCGTGCGCACTGAATGGAGCCTGCACGCGCTCATCGACTAGACGATCGGTCCGTGAGCAGCGGGATCCGACTTCATGTCATGACCGGACGGCGTATGGCGCGGGATCGGGTGTGGTTTCCTTGCGCGTGCTGACCCGCCTATTTTCGCCGCTCGTCGATTATCGCCATTCGCCGCTCGAACTCGGCCTGCACCTCAGGTGCGGCGCGCGAGGCGCGCACAAGCGCTGCAAGTCGGCCGGATCGCTGGTCGAACTCGGAGGCGAGCACGCTCAGCCGATCGGGAGCGTAGTCGATCAGTTGGCTTAACTGCCCGGCCAGCGATACATCGTCGGGCAGTGGTTCGGGCGCAGGCCAGTGCTCCTTGAGCCACGCGACCGCTGCGGCGGTCCGCTTCATCCGATACGCCAGCCCGTCGATCCGGGTATCCGGAGCGAACGCCACCTGCACCGCAAGCGACGTTTGGGTGGCGGTATCTGGAACGACGATCCGCGCGGTCAGGCTGGCGCCGTCATAATGCCAGTGGCCGGCGCGCTCATCGTCGGATCGCGCATAGGCCTTGCCGTTCACCATGACCTTCGTCGGCAGTGCCGCTGCCGGAAACTCGACGGTGATCTGTCGCGCCGTGGCCATCCCCGGATAGCTCCCCGTTCGCGGGTGGACGGTGAGCAGCGCGGTGCGGGCATCGCGCGCGCTCGTGATCGGGGTGAAGCTATAGGCCTTGCCGCGATAGCCTTCGCTATCGCCCGCATCTTCATACAGGCGCGTGCGCGTGGAACCGCCCGGAAAAACGCGCAGGACCAGCTTGCTGCCATCGATCTGTTGCAGATTCTGCAGCGACGGCGGGTTCATCGGGATCACCGCCCCGGCCCGCACGAACAGCGGAATCTCGTTCAGCAGATAATCGCGCACGATGGTGCGGCCGCCCGCCACCAATTCGCCGCGGTTGGTGTCATACCATTGGCCCGGCGGCAGCCAGATCGACGCCTGAACAACGCCGTCCGTTCCTGCCTTGGTCACCGGGGCCAGCAGCATGTCGTCGCCGAACATATACTGCCCCCGCGCGGCATAGGCCTCCTCCTGCTCGGGCCAGCCATAGTAAAGCGGACGCAGGATCGAGACACCGGTGTCGTAAGCCTGGCGCGATGCGGTGTAGATATAGGGGGCCAGCTGATAGCGAAGCGCCACGGTGTCGCGCAGCGTTGAAAGCACTTCAGGCGAAAACCGCCAAGGCTCCTTGCGCAGATTGCCGTCCTTGGCCGAATGGGTGCGCAGGATCGGGCTGAACGCGCCGAACTGCATCCAGCGGACATAGAGTTCCGGATCGATCTTGCGCTGGTCGGGGGCCAGGCCGTCCGCGAACATATGGCCGCCGATGTCGTGGCTCCAATAGCCGTATAGAACGTTCGATGCGGTCGCGGTGAAATAGGGCTGATAGGCGAGCGAGTCCCATGTGATCACCGCGTCGCCCGAAAAACCGATCTGGTAGCGATGGTTTCCGAGCCCGCCCCAGCGGTGGTAGATCAGAGCGCGATTGGTGTTCGCCTGCTGCATGCGGGTGTAGAACAGGTGGTTGAGCCACCAGGTGTTTGACAGCCCCGGCATCAGTTTCGAGTCCGGCCATTGCTGCCAGTCGAGCCACCAGAAATCGACCCCCTGCGCAGTCAGCGGGTCGAGCGTCAGCTTGAACCAGTTGTCGACGAAGCGGCGGTCGGCGCCCTCGAACGGAACGGCCTTGCCATCGGTCACCCCCATCGCCTTGGCGAAGGCGGCATAGGTCTCCTCGCGCGGGGGGATGCCCGATGCGGGGTGCAGGTTCAGCGTCGCCTTGATCTTGCGGTCTTCCAGCCAGCCAAGGAAGCGCTTGGGATCGGGGAACAGGCTGCGGTTCCAGCTATAACCGGTCCAGCCGACGCCTTCGCCCACCTCGTCCTTGACGACATAGCGGGGGTCCCAGCTGAGATCGTCGGTGCGATGCCAGTCCATGTCGATCACCAGCACATCGAGCGGGAAGCCGGCGCGATCGAGGTCGCCCACAAGTTCGCGCAGCTCGCGGTCGGAATAATTCCAGTAGCGTGACCACCAGTAGCCGAACGCAAAACGTGGCGGCATCGGCTGGCGTCCGGCAACCTTGGCATAATCGCCGAGCGCGGCGGTGTAATCATGGCCGTAGCCGAAGAAATACAGGTCCTGGCAATCGCCGCACGCGCGCTTTTGCACCCATGGCATTTGCCGGTCACCGTCGAACACGAACGTATTGCTGTCGTCTACGACATGCCATCCGTCGCGCGAGATCAGCCCCTGACCCAGGTCGAGCCGGGAGCCATTGTCGATCTGTCGGTCGCCCGAATAGCGGTCGAGCGTGCGCGCGGTGCCGTGCAGATTGCCAGTCGTCGGCGCACCGGGGCGCCAGTCGAATGCAGGCTTCAACGCGCGCGACCGGACAGCGAGATTGGCGGCGGTGAAGCGACCGCTGTCGAGCGTGTAGGACAGTTCGAGCGCTTCGGTACGGATCACCAGCCTGCCGTTCTCGGCCGTCGTGGTGAAGCGCGGGACGGGCTGGTCGCGGTCGATGAACACCTGCGACGGCGCGTCGACGAAACGGGCGGCGGGCGACCATTCCATCCGGATCAGCCGCGGTGTCAGCACCGTGAATCGCGCCTGCCCGCGGGTAACGGTGGCGGCAGCGGCGGCGCGGCCCTCCATCTCGGGCGACCTGGCCACAACGGGCGTCGCCAGCGCCAGTGCCACCGCGCTCAAGCCGAACGCGATCCACGCTTTTCCTGTGCTCAAACGGCCTCTCCTTCGATCCTGTCGTGATATTGGTTTCAGGCGGGCTGGATGCCGAAGCGCCATGCGATCTGGTTGCGATAGACATGGCCCGGCTCCAGCCGCACCGATCCGAACTCCGGGCGATTGACGGTGTCGGGGAATTGCTGGGGCTCGAGCGCGATGGCGTCACCCATTCGCAGCATGTGCCCGCTTTTGTTGACCGAGCTCCCGTCGAGGAAATTGCCCGAATAGAATTGCACGCCGGGCTGGGTTGAATGGATCTCCATCGCCCGGCCCGAGACTGGGTCGAGGACGTGTGCCATCAGCCGCAGCGCATCGGCAACGTCATGCGCGACGACCCAGTTGTGATCATAGCCGCGCCCGATGCGCAGCTGCGCCTCGCCCGCATCACGGACGCGTGCAGCGATCGGCATCGGCGCGCGGAAGTCGAAGGGGGTGCCTGCCACAGGGCGCAGCTCGCCGGTCGGGATCGCGGTGGCGTCGGTGGGCAGGTAATGGTCGGCGGGAATGGTAAGGATGTGGTCGAGCGCGCTCCTGCCGCTGCCTTCGCCGGCGAGGTTCCAATAGGCGTGGTTCGATAGCGCAACGACCGTGACCGCATCGCTCACCGCGCGATAATCGACATGCAGCGTATTGGCGGCGTCGATCGCGTAGCGGGCGGTGACGTTCAGCATGCCGGGATAGCCCTGATCGCCGTCCGGGCTGACATGGCCCAGCGTCACCGACGCGGCGCCGTCGGTGTCCAGCGCGAGCACGCTCCAGTTCGCCTTGTCGAACCCCTGATCGCCACCGTGCAGCGAGTTGGGGCCGTTGTTGGTCGGCACGCGATATTCGGAGCCCTCAAGGATAAAGCGCCCACCCGCGACCCGGTTGGCAAGGCGACCCACGGTCGATCCCATGAACTGCGGCTGATCGACATATTCGGCGAGTGTCGCATGGCCGATCGCCACGTCGTCGAGGCGTCCGTCGCGGTCGGGGACCTTAACCGCGTGGATCGACGCGCCATAGGTCAGGATCGTCGCCTCGATCGCGCCGTTGCTCAATCGGATCAGCTCGACTCGCTCGCCGTTCAGCATGCCGAAATCGGCGCGGTCCACAGTGAAATTCATGCTCGGCTCCCGACCGCGATAAACGGTCTTTCCTGTTGGACTGATTTATATGATAAAAGGCTGGAAAGGTCGAGTGGGCGATTTGACCCGACCGGCCGGGATGATGGAGCCAAGGGAGTTAGGCATGGCAAAATACGGGTTTCTCGCACTGTTGGCGCTGACCTGCACGGCGTTTGCACCGGTCAAGGATGACGCGCCCTTCGCACCGGTGCTGGAGGAGGATTTCGCGGACCCGTTCGTGATGCTGCACGACGGCACATTCTATGCCTATGCGACCAATCCTCCGGGCAATGTCGCGAATGTGCAGATGGCGACCTCGACCAATCTGGCCGACTGGGCGCTGGTCAAGACAGGTGGCAAGATTCACGATGCCATGCCCACGCTGCCGGTGTGGGCGCGTGAAGGCTTTACCTGGGCCCCAGAGGTGCTGCGCGTACCCAATGGCTTTGTGATCTATATCACCGCGCGCGAGAAGGAGAGTGGGCTGCAATGCGTTGGCGCAGCCTTTGCCAGCGATCCGCGCGGGCCGTTCGTGTCGAAGGAAACCGAGCCGATGGTGTGCCAGCGCGATCTGGGCGGCACGATCGACGCCGCGCCGTTCCGCGACACCGATGGCAAGCTGTACCTTTATTACAAGAATGACGGCAACAATCCGAAGTTCGGCAAGCCGACCGACATCTACGCACAGCGGATGAGCGCCGACGGGTTGAAGCTGGAAGGCCCCGCCGTGGCGCTGCTGCGCAACGACAAGCCGTGGGAGGCGCATGTCATCGAAGCGCCGACGATGGTGAAGACCCCGACCGGCTACGCGATGTTCTATTCATCGAACCATTATGGCTGGGAGACGCATCAGCGCCTCTCGCCCTATGCGATGGGCTGGGCGAAGTGCGACGGGCCGATGGGACCGTGCACCGATTCGCCCAAGAACCCGATCCTCTACAGCTACAACAACCGCGAAGCGGGATGCCTGAGCGGGCCGGGTCATCAGAGCATCGTCACCGTCGGCGCACGGCAGTTCGTGACCTTCCACGCCTGGGCCGCGACGCCCGGGTGTCGCAAGTTGGACAACAAGCGCTACCTCTATGTCGCGCCGTTGTTGTGGAAGGACGGCGAGCCTGCGGTCGGCGTCAGCATCCGGCCGACTGCAAAGAAGTGATTGCGCTCAGCCCGCCCGCAACCGCGCAAGCAGTTGCGGGTAGGGCGGCACGCGCTCCGTCGCCTGCGCGAGACGGACGGCGAGCGCGTCCATCGCGTGTGCTGCGCGCGCCGGGTCGACCGAGGCGCTGAGCGGGTCGATTGCAGCCGGCGTCAGGCCGAGGCCGATCAGCGACGCGAGCCATGCATCGACCTCAAATGCTTCGCCCTCGAACGGGGGGAGGCGGCCGCGGCGTTTGAACTGCTCAAGCGTGCGGGCCAGGCTTTCGGGAAACGGGGCGGTCATATGCCCGACATCCAGATGGTGGAGCGCGTGAAAGTCGCGCATCCGGGTCGAAACCGCCCCGCTGCGGCGGTTATACTCGGCGATCTCGACCTGTCCTAAGCCGCGTCCCGGCAACAGGTCCAGCGCCAGCAGGATCGCGCCTTGTGCAAGGTGAAGCGCGGTGCCGAACAGGGGATCGATCGCCGTCGCCGCATCGCCGATTGCGAGGACGTTGCCGGTCCATGGCGTCGTGCGGCCAAAGCGCACCGGGACGCCGCCGGTGTCGTCCCCAAGTTCGATTACCCGCGTTCGGCCTGCGTGCGGCGACTGCCAACGCCAGCCGCTGTCGGACCGTTCGGCATGATCGAGCGGGCGGACGACGTCGTCCGGCACGTCGCGCACTGCCATCGTGCGCCCGGGAAGCCACTGCTCCCACGATTCGAACGCATTGCCGCCAGGGGAACGCAGCACCGCCTGCGGTCCCGAGCAGTCGAGGTAAAGGTCAACGATGACGCGGCTATCATCGGCGGTCTGTACGGCAGTGATCGAGCCATCCTCGCCGCGCTCGACCGACGCGAAAGGCGCGTGGCGTGGCAGCGGGGCGGTCAGTGCATCGAGGTGCGCGCGATAGCGAGGCGGATCGATGCGCAGCGCGTAGAGGAAGCCGCCCAGCGGGGAGGCAGGGTCGGGGCTGGGGTGGACGAACTTCCCCGCCGCGCCGAGCAACGCGGCCGCGCCGTAACGCCAATAGGGTTCAGCCTCTTCCGCCTGAAACGCGCGATGCCATAGCGTGTGGAACGGGATGTCCCCGGCCTTGAGCCCGTGCTCGCCGAACCCATGCACCCAATGCTGCCGCTCTTGCGGCCAGTTGGTGAAGCGCGCGCCGAGCAGGTGCGTCGCGATGCCCGCACGGATCAGCTTCCGCTCGTCGAGCCCGATCGCGGCGTGGAAGCGGTGGATGCTCGGCCAGGTCGCGCACTGGATTTCCGCCACTGCTGCGGGGCCGGGGTCGGCGGGCACGATCGTCACCGCGACGTGGGGCAGGGCGCGGGCGAACGCGGCCGCAGCCGAAAGGCCGACGATCCCGTTACCGACCACGCAGACTGAACGGATCGCGCGCAAGCTCATGCGATCCGCCCCAACGCTGCGTCGTGGCTCGGCATGGCGCGCACCGTCGCGGCGACCTGTGTGTGCAGCTGATCCAGCGCAGCGCCGAGCTGTGCCGGGTCGATCGCATCGACGCGCTGGTCCCAATGCCGCGGAATGATTCCCTGACCGAGATAGACGGCGAGCCAGCTGGGCTCGAAGAACAGCCCCTGCGTATAGTGCGCGACGCGGCCGGTTTCGCGGAACAGCTCCATCTTCTCCGCCAGGCTGTCGGGGATACGCATCGTCCGCATGTCGTTCCAGAACGGCGAATCATCGCGCGTCGTCGCGTGATAGTGGAGGATCAGGAAGTCGCGGATCCGGTCGTATTCAAGGTCCACCATGCGATTGAATTCGTCGCGATCGGCATCGGCAATGCGCCCGTCGATCGGGAACAGTGCGATCAGCTGCTCGACCGCGCCCTGCGCCAGATAGATGCTGGTGGATTCGAGCGGCTCGAGAAACCCCGAGGCGAGGCCGACCGACACGACGTTGCGATCCCAGCTGCGTGCGCGGCGCCCGGCGCGGAAACGCAGGATGCGCGGGTCGGCGAGCGGCGGATTTTCGAGCGCGGAAACGAGGGCGGCGCTGGCCGCATCCTCATCAAGATGCGCGGAAGAGAAGACGTAGCCATTGCCGATCCGGTGCCGCAACGGAATGCGCCAGCGCCAGCCCGCCGACATGGCGGTGGCGCGGGTGTACGGCTCGATCGGCCCTTCCGGGGAGGGGCAGGGGGCGGCGACCGCGCGGTCGCAGGGGAGCCAGCGCGACCAATCCTCCCACGCCGAACCGATCGCTCCGCCGATCAGCAGCGCGCGAAAACCCGAGCAATCGACGAACAGGTCGCCCTCGACCCGCTCGCCGCTGGCAAGGGTCAGCGCGGATACGTCGCCCGAAAGCGGGTCGAGCGACACATCGACGACGCGGCCTTCGGTCCGTTCGACCCCGCGCGCGACGGCATAGTCGCGCAGATAGGGGGCGAACAAAGTCGCGTCGAACTGATAGGCATAGCCATAGCTGGAGCGCAGCGACGCCGCGTCGTTGGTCGGCGGGGCGAACCGGCCCTGGGCAGCCATTTCGTTGCAGACCGAATAGTCGAACAGCGAACCCTCGCGACCCCGCGCGCGCATCCGCAGCCAATAGTGATGGAACGGCACGCCGTTCAGCGGTCGGCCGAAATTGCCGAACGGGTGGAGATAGGCGTCCCCGATCCGGCCGAAGTCGCGGAATTCGATGCCGAGCTTATAGGTCGCCTGCGTCACGGCCATGAACTCTGCCTCGTCGATCCCGAGCATCGAGACGAACGCGCGCAGATGGGGCAGGGTAGCCTCGCCCACCCCGACGATGCCGATATCCTCCGACTCGATCAGGCGCACGCTGCAGGCATGGGGCAGACGGCGGATCAGCCCCGCCGCCGCCATCCACCCGGCGGTGCCGCCGCCGACGATCACGACGCGGGTGCGCGGCAGTTCGTCGCGGGGGGCTTCGCTGCTCATCCCATGATCCTCAAACGACAGGAGCCGAAGAGCAAGGCTCTCCGGCTCCCATGTTCATCCCGATTGCCCCGATCAGAAGCGGAAGCGAATGCCCACGGTGAGGGTGGATTCTTCGTAGCGGACGACGCGCGGATAGGTAGCCGTGAACGCGCCCGCCACGGGCAGGGCATTGCCGACCGTGTTGGTCCGCGTCAGCGTCGAGCTGAACGGATCACCCAGGATGTTGGTCCAGTCGCCGAACAGCGTCACCGCGGGCATCAGATCATAGCTGACCGACAGATCAAGCCGCTGAACCGGATCGGCTTCTTCGGTGTAGAGGTGGTCGCCGCGGCGCTGATAGGTGAGCGGGAACGCGCTGCGCCAGTTGTACGCCAGCCGCGCATAGAGGCCGTTGGCTTCGTAGAAGACAGCTGCGTTGGCCGACCAGTCCGACACGAACAGGAGTTCGCGGTTGACCGTGCGGATCAACGGCGATCCATCCGGGTTCAGGCCGTCGTCATAGTTGAAGTCCGACCGGGCATCGAGGTTCGTGACGTTCCCCTGCAGGCCGAACTGCGGCAGGCCGACGAAATCGAGGAAGGTCGAACCCTGGATTTCGAAACCGCGGATGCGGCCGTTTCCTGCATTGACCGGAGAGTTCAGGCGCAGCGGGGTGCCGTCCGGCAGCGTGCCGGTAAAGGTATTCCCCTCGATGAAGCCCTTCATATCGCGGTGGAAGACGCTGACCGACACAAAGCCGTTGCGCGAGAAGTAATATTCGAGCGCGGCGTCATAGTTGCGCGAGGTCAGCGGGTTCAGGAACGGGTTGCCGCCATTGCCGGTGCGGTAGCATCCCGCCGGGATCGGGGTCAGTTCCAAGCAACCGTTGGTGTTCGGCCGATCAAGCGTTCCAGAGGCGCGAAGGTCGATGAAGTTCGGCCGCGTCTGGGTCTCGGTGACGGCGAACCGCGCCTGGATCTGCGGTGTGAAGCGAATGCGCGCGTTGAAGTTGGGCAACCAGGCTTCGAACCGGCGCTCGACCACGGTCGGGGTCTGCACGCCCGGGCCGCCGCCCGCCGGGAGCACGAAGCGCGTGCCGGACAGGTCCAGATCGCTCCGCGTGTATCGCAGGCCGATGGTGCCATCGATGCTGGCTTCGCCGCCCAGCGGGATTTCGTAGCGCACTTGGCCATAAGCGGCGAAATGCTTCTCGTTCGCGTCCCAGGTCTGCTGCGGATCGGCCGCAGGCGCGCCGGTCAGCCCCGGCTGATTGAAGTCCCGCAACTGCGCCAGATTCTCTCGAATGCTGTCATAGGTCGGCGAGAGCCAAGTCACGATCCCCGGTTGGGGATCGGCGCCGCGGAAGCCGGGATCGAACAGCTCATAGGTCAGCGGTACGGCCGAGAATGGACGGCGGTCACCCTCGCGATCGAAATAGCGATTGCCGTATTCGCGACGGGCGTCGCGGTCGGTATAGCGGACGCCGGCTTCGAACGCCTTCACCCACGGCATTTGGGTTTCGTAGACGATATCGACGCGGGCCTGCCAGTCCTTGCCTTTGGCCTGCTGCGCTTCCTCGTAGAAGCCGCGATAGATATAATTTGCCGGATTGCTCGCGTCGAAGCCGGGGATCGAGAAGACCGCGCCGCCATCGCCTCCGTCGGCGTTGGTATCGAACACGATCGTCTGCGGAGCGGCAAAGGCATAGTCGACGCTCGCGGTCGATCCGGTGAAGGTCGAGTCGGTCCGTGCGACGTCCGCGGTGATCTTCAGGCTGCCCGTCTCGAAGCTGCCACCGACCGCAAACTGGTAGGTGTCGGTCGTGTTGTAGGTGCCGCCCTGATAACCCTGCACGCGGCGCGGGTTGGTGACCGTTGCGCTCTTGAGAAGGTCGGGCCGATCGGGAACGGTCACCGCGTTCGAGAAGCCCGAGCCACCCCACAGCGCCGCTTCCATCTCACGCGACGACAACTTGTTGCGGAAGCCCTGGTAGAGACCCTCGGCGTAGAATTCGAGGCCCGGCGAGGGACGCCACTGGATCGCGCCGTTGACCGAGGGACGTTCGCGATCCCCCTCGTCATATGTCACGCGCTGGATGTCCGGAAACTGCGTGCCGTTCGGACCTCCGCCGGCAACGAAGTCAGTGTTCGAGCGGGTCGAATCCCGATAATGCATGCTGGTATAGGACAGGCCGAGCAGCGCGCCGATTTCGCCCCCGCCGACATCCCAGCGGTCGGAGACCATGATGTTGCCGTTCGGGTTATAATCGCGCGCCTGATAGGTGTAGGTCAGCCAGGCCGAGCCAGCGACATGGAAGTCGGCAAAGTCGAACGGACGGCGCGAGCGCACGTTGATCAGGCCGGCAAGGCCCGGTTCGACCAGATTGGCGGTCGAGGTCTTGAACACCTCGATCGCGCCGATGGCGCCCGAGGGAAAGTCCTGCAGCGCGACCGAGCGGGTTTCGGCGGTGAAGATTTCGCGGCCGTTATAGGTGGTGACGAAATCGGGGAGACCGCGCACGAGGACGCGTCCGGCTTCACCGCCGCTGCGCTCGACCTGCACGCCCGGGATGCGGGCGGCGGTGTCGGACACCGCGATGTCGGGGAGCTTGCCGATATCCTCGGCGACGATCGCGTCGACGATCTGGGTCGAGTTGCGGCGGATATTCTGCTGCGACTCGAGCGACTGGCGGTAGCCGCTAATGACGATCTCGTCGCCTTCTGCGGCTGGTGTCTGCTGTGCTTCGGCCGTCGGCGTTCCGCCATCCTGAGCCCATGCGGGCGCGGCAACCAGAGCGATCGCTGCCGCAGAGCCGGAACAGCGGATCAAAGTTCTTAAACGCATCGATATCCTCCCCTTCGATGATTCACAGCATGCCGGACGCTTCGTGAGCGACTCTTCTTATGGTCGCTATAGAAGTGCGCTCCCGCCGCTGACAAGCTAATTATAAGATTTATCAGATACTGCTGTCATGGTCAGAATTCACCACTCGGCGAAGCTGCCGTCTTCCTGTCGCCAGATCGGGTTGCGCCAGCGGAATTTCTCGGCATGCGCCTTGCGCACCGCGGCCTCGTCGATTTCAACGCCGAGGCCGGGGCCGGTCGGTATGGGCAGGAAACCGTCTACGGGCGAGAGCACGTCAGGATTGGCGCAGAAATGCAGCAGGTCGTGGCCGGCATTATAGTGGATGCCGAGCGACATCTCCTGCAGCACGACGTTGGGCGTGCATCCGGCGAGCTGCAGACACGCCGCGAGCGCCAGCGGGCCGAGCGGACAATGCGGGGCAACCGCGACGTCATAAGCCTCGGCCATCGCGGCGATCCGGCGGCATTCGCTCAACCCGCCGGCATGGCTGAGGTCGGGCTGGATGATATCAACCGCGCCGCTGGCCAGAAACGGCTTGAAGTCCCACCGCGAATAGAGCCGCTCGCCAAGCGCAATCGGGATGCTGACCTGGCTCGAGATCTGGGCGAGAACCTCGGGATTTTCTGACAGGATCGGTTCTTCGATGAAGAGCAGACCGAGCGGTTCGAGTTGCTTCGCAAGTTGCTTGGCCATCGCGCGGTGCGCGCGTCCGTGAAAGTCGAGGCCGACGTCCATACCCGCCGCTTGCGCGGCAAGGACGCGTTCAACCACGTCGTCGAACCGGGGCGCGGTGAGATAGTCGAGTTCGGAGGTCGCGTTCATCTTGACCGCCGAGAAGCCCTGCGCCTTGCGCGCCGCAGCCGCTTCACCGACATCGTCAGGGCGGTCGCCGCCGATCCAGGCATAGGCCCGCACCTTATCGCGGACCTGCCCACCCATCATTTCCCACGCGGGAAGGCCGTAATGGCGCCCTTTGAGATCCCATAGCGCCTGATCGAGACCGGCCAGGGCGGACATCAGGACCGCCCCGCCGCGATAGAAGCCGCCGCGATAGGCGACCTGCCAGACATCCTCGATCCGCCGGGGGTCGCTGCCGATGAAGCGATCCCGCAGCGATTCGAATGCGCCATCGACCGCTTCGCTATGCCCCTCCAGGCTTGCTTCGCCCCAGCCGAAACAGCCATCTTCCGCCTCCACGCGGACGAACAGCCAACGGGGCGGAACGTGAAACGTTTCGATACGCGCAATCTTCATGGTCACCTCAAAACCCCACCCGGGCATTAAACCTATTTATCCGATAAATTGTATCTAGCAAGGCCGGGCCGTGCCTGTATGATCGGAAGCGATGGAACCGAGACGCAAAGCGAGCCGGCAATGAGCTGGCGTGAGGGGTATATTGCGGTCGATTGGGGATCGACCAATCGCCGGGCCTACTCGGTCGACGCCGATGGCCAGCTGGTCGCGAAGATCGAGGATGCCAAAGGGGTTCTTACGGTCGGGGCGGGCGGATTTGAACGCGCCGCCGCCGAGATCCGGGAAGCGCTGGGCGATCGCGCGATGCTGATCGCGGGGATGGCGGGATCGAACCGTGGCTGGCGCGAGGCCCCCTATGTCGATTGCCCGGCCGATGCCCAGGCGCTCTCGCAGGCGATCTGCTGGGTCGAAGCCGGCCGGGTCGGCATCGTGCCGGGCGTGTGTCAGCGCGGTGCGAGCGCCGATGTCATGCGGGGCGAGGAGGTGCAGGCGCTGGGCGCGGTTGCAGCCGGGCTGGTCCCGGAGGACGGGCTGATCTGCCACCCGGGCACGCACGCCAAATGGATCGCGATGCGCGACGGGCGGATCGACGCGTTCCGCACGATGATGACGGGCGAGGTGTTTGCGATGTTGCGCGACCATTCGATCCTGGCGGCGCAAATCGGCGGGAAAGTCAGCGCCGACGACTCCTTTGCGGCGGGCGTTGCCGATGCGCTTGGCGGCGCGGATCTGCTCGCATCGCTGTTCGGCATCCGGGCGCGGCACTTGCTGGGGGGCGGGCGGAACGACGCGCGCTATGCCAGCGGTTTGCTGATCGGCAACGACGTGCGGACCGCCTTGCCGGGGCGGGCAGCGGGCGGGACCGTCGCACTGGTCGGCGCGCCTGCGCTCTGCGCGCTCTATTCCGCCGCCCTCGGTCAGATGGGGACGGTCGGCCATGTCATCGATGGCGAGGCGGCATTTCTGGCCGGCATTCGTCGTATCACGGAGTTTCTATGACGGGTTCGCTTGATGCCTTCACCACCCACTTCGCCGGCTGTCCGCTGATCGCGATCATGCGCGGAATCACGCCGGATGAAGTCGACGCAGTCGGAGATGCGCTGGTCGAGGCTGGCATCCGCATTATCGAGGTTCCGCTGAACTCACCCGACCCGCTGGTAAGCATCGAGCGGCTCGCCCGTCGTCTGGGCGACGCGGCGCTGATCGGCGCAGGCACCGTGCTGCGTGTCGATCAGGTGACGCAGGTCGCGAATGCGGGTGGACGGATCATCGTATCCCCCTGCGTCAATCCGCATGTCATTGCGGCAACCGCTGCGGCAGGATTGGTCTCGGCGCCGGGCTATTTCACCCCGACCGAAGCGTTTGCAGCGCTTGAGGCAGGCGCGCATGTGCTCAAGCTGTTTCCTGCCGAAGCGGCATCGCCCACGGTGGTGAAGGCGCAGCGTGCGGTGCTTCCGCGCGACGTTCCGCTGGTCGTGGTCGGTGGGATCACGCCCGACACGATGGCCCCCTATGTCGCGGCTGGTGCCGCCGGCTTCGGTCTTGGCGGCGCGCTGTATCGTGCCGGGCAAACCAGCGCGGAGGTCGGCGTTCAGGCGCGCGCATTCGTCGCCGCGATCCGAGCGCGATGAGATGATCCGCGTCGCCATCATCGGGTTCGGCAAGATCGCTGCGGACCAGCATTTGCCCGCGATCGCAGCCGATCCGCGCTTCGAGCTTGTCGCGGTTGCCACGCCAGCCGGCGATCCGGGCGGCGGCGTGCCTTGGTACAGCGACGCTGCCGAGCTGCTGGCAGCAATGGACGGGGCGGCGGACGCAATCGCGATCTGCACGCCGCCCAGCGCTCGCCATGATCTTGCCCGCGACGCGCTGCTGGCCGGGTTCGATGTGTTGCTCGAAAAGCCACCCACAACGACGCTGGGCGAGCTCGACGCACTCGAAGCGCTGGCGCGGGAACGGGGCGGGGTACTCTACACAGCGTGGCATTCGCAATTCGCGCCAGCCGTTGCCCGGGCGGCGGCGCTGCTGGCGGATGCGGCGATCGACACGCTGCATATTTCGTGGCGCGAGGATGTGCGAAAATGGCATCCGGGTCAGCAATGGATCTGGAATGCCGGCGGGTTCGGGGTGTTCGATACCGGGATCAATGCGCTGTCGATCCTGTCGCAGATCGCGCCCATGCCGCTGCTGGTGCGCGCCGCAACCCTGTCCGTGCCGGAAAATCGGCAGGCGCCGATTGCGGCGACGATCGACTTCATTGGCGGGGACTGGCGCGCCGCGTTCGACTGGCGGTTCGATGCGGGCGAAGAGTGGACCATCCAGATCGCCACGCGTGACGGCCGCCGGATCGCCTTGCGCGACGGCGGTGCGCGCCTGACGCTCGATGGTGTGGACCAGCCGGTGGGGGATCACGGCGAGTATCCGCAGATTTACGACCGGTTCGCGACGCTGATCGGCGCGCGGGCATGCGCCGTCGACCGCGAGCCGCTGCGCATCGCTGCCGACGCTTTCATGGTTGCACGCCGCGAAAGCGTTGCAGCATTCGACTGACCCGCGTTACTAACGCCAATGATGCTCATGACTGCCATTGTTCGATCGGCGCGCCCGCGCCGCGCCCGAAACGGAGCCTGACCGCATGGAGGCTGACTCGCCGATGCTGAGCACCGCCGCGACCGGCGGGCGCAATCTGACCTATGGACTGCTCGATTCGCTTGGCCGCGCTATCGTCACCGGGCATTATGATGCGCGCGTGTTCCCGACCGAGGCGGATCTGGCCAAGCAGCATGGCGTCAGCCGATCGGTGACGCGCGAAGCCGTCAAGATGCTGACCGCCAAGGGGCTGCTTACCGCGCGCCCGCGCAAGGGCACGACGGTGCAGCGTCCGGCGCACTGGAACCTGTTCGATGCCGATGTGCTGCGCTGGCTGCTCGAGCGCACCTTCTCGCTCGAGTTGCTGCGCCAGTTCACCGAGCTACGCATCGCGATCGAGCCTGCTGCGGCGGAGCTTGCTGCCCGCGCCGCGGATGCCGCAGGCATTGCGCTGATCCAGGCGGGGTATCGCCGGATGGAGGCGGCCGAGGTTGGCGAGGACGATCCGTTAGAGGCCGATATCACCTTCCATGTGGCGATCCTCGCAGCGTCCGCGAACCCCTTTTACGCCCAGTTCCGCGACGTTGTCGAAACGGCGCTGCGCACGTCGATCCGCTTTACCAACCGCTTCAAGGGGCGCACCGCCAGCCTGCCGCAGCACCGCGAAGTGCTGAGCGCGATCGAGGCGCGCGATCCCGAAGCGGCACGCGCAGGAATGATCGCGCTGATTACGGACGTGATGACGCTGATCGACGAGGCGGGGAAGACGGGCTGACCACGGGAAGCTCGGCCAGCAACTCGTTCACACGACGCTCGCCGTCGGCCAGCGCCTGATCCACGGTCTTCTGCCCCGTGATCGCGGCGCCGACCTCTTCGCCGACCAGCCGTTCGATCGCCGACTGACGCTGGACATAGCCCGGCAGCGGATGGCCGATGGTCGCCAGCGGTGCGATCTCAGTGCGATGCGGCATCGCCTTGAACGCCGCCGATTCGATGACATTGCGCACGGCCGGAAGATGCCCGGTGCGCGCCCAGTCCAGGTTATGCGCGGTCATGAAGGCAAAGAACCGGGCGATCATCGCGCGTTGTGCCGGAGTCCGCTCGCGCTTGGGCACCACCCAGACATGGCCGCTTACGAACTCGGCATGTTTTCCCCACAGACGGGGATAGGGGTAGACCGCATAGTTTCCGTAGAGCGGACGGCCGTGCGTCATCGAGTCCTGATGGAACTGGTCGATCATCCAAGTGCCGGTCGGGTAAATGCCTCCCTCGCCGCTCAGGAACGCGGCGATTGCCGCCGGAGTGTCCTGATCGAGCGTGCCCAGCCCCTCTTGGGTCAGCGCCTTGAAATAATTGACGACGCGACGCGCTTCGGGCGTCTGCAGCCTGATGTGCAGCGGATCGGGAAAGATCACCGCGTCCTGCGCCATCAGATAGGTGTACAGCGTCCGCGTCTGGGCCGCCGTGTCGGCGACAAGGCTTTGCAGCAGATAGGGCTTACCGGTGCGCGCCTTGAACTGGCGGGCATGGGCGAGCAGTTCCTCGGCCGATTGCGGGAGGATCGGCTTGCCGTCGCGCATCAGCCCCGCCTGCGCGAACAGCTTGGTGTTGATGTGGTATAGGCCGCCATGCGTGTCCCAGGGCAGGCCGTAGAGCCGGTTGTCGACCGTCGCGGCCATGCGGCTGGCGTCGGTGAACTGGTCGGGCTTCAGCCCGGCCGCCTCCAGATAGGGTTCGACCGGTTCGAGCAGTCCGCGCGCGGCATAGTCGGAGATCACCCCGCCATGCATGCTGACGATGTCGGGCGGGTCGCCGGCGGCGAACTGCGCGCTCAGCTGCGGGTAGCCGGGCCAGGCGACGACGTTGCTGCTGACCGGCGCGCCCGCGTTCTCGGCGTTGAACTTGTTGATCATCGACGTGATGATACCGCATTCGCCCTTTGCCGCGGCGACGTCGGTCGCGGTGCCATAGGCCGCGCCGCATTCGCCGAAGAAACGCTGCAGATAGATTTTGCCTTCGTCCGCACCGCTGCTGCTGCCGCAGCCGGTGGCGAGGAGGGCGAGGCCGAGTGCCAGGGCGATCCTCATCGCGCCGTCCCCGCCATCGACTGGACGATGTGCTTCTGGAACAGGACATAGACGATGAAGATCGGCACTGACGCGAACACCGCCTGCGCCATCAGGAAGCCGAGGCCGCTGGTCTGGGCATAGTTCATCTGGGCCGAGGCGAGGCCGACGGTGAGCGTGTACATGTCGCTGCGCGTCGCCGAGATCAGCGGCCACCAATAGCTGTTCCAGCTGGCCAGGAAGGTGAACACGCCGAGCGTCGCCTGGGCGGGCAGGGTGAGCGGCAGGAGCACGCTCCAGAAGATGCGCAGCCGCGACGCGCCGTCGAGCATCGCCGCCTCATCCAGATCCCGCGGGATCGCACGAAAATACTGGGTCATGAAGAACACGCCAAAGGGTCCGGCCAATCCGGGCAGGATCAGCCCGGGATAGCTGTTGTGAAGATGGAGCGCGGCAAACAGCTGGTGCTGAGGCAGGATCACCGCCTGTTCCGGGATCGCCAGCCCAAGCAGGACGAAGACGAACAGCGTGCGGCGAAAGGGAAACTCCAGCCGCGCAAAGCCGTACCCGGCGAGGCTGCATAGCGCGAGCACGCCGATCGTGGTGCCGACTGACACGATCAGGCTGTTGAGCAGCCAGCGAAACACCTGATCCCCCGACAGGATCGCCCAGTAGTTTTCTAGCGTGTAGGGGAACTGCAGCGCCGCGCCGCTATTGCCGACCAGCGCCTGATTGGACTTGAGCGAGAGCAGGACCGTCCAGATCAACGGGGCCAGCATCACCGCCGCCGCGAGCAGCAGCGCGATCAGTGTCGCGGGTCGAACGCGACCTTCACCCGGACGGAATGCAAGAGTTGAACGATCAGCGGCCATTGCTTGTCTCCGCAGTCCGCATCGTGAACCAATATTGGGCAAGCGTCAGTGCGACGATCAGCAGGAACAGGACCTCTGCGGCCGCCGCGGCATAGCCCAGCTCCCAGCGCCAGAAGGCGGTTTCGAACATGAACAGTACCATGGTCCGCGTCGCACCGTTGGGGCCGCCCGCGGTGAGCAGCTGCGTCTGTCCGAACAATTGCAGCTGTGCGGCTGTTTGCAGCATCACCACCAGCACCAGCGTGCGGCGAAGTGAGGGCAGGGTGATGCGCCACAGGATCGTCCAGCGGCTCGCGCGGTCCAGTGCGGCGGCCTCATAGATGTCGCCCGGGATCTGCTGCAGCCCTGCGAGGAACAACATCATCGGCAGCCCGAGCGACCACCAGATCGTAGTGATCGCGAGCGCCCACAGCGCCAGCGTCGGATCGCTCAAAAAGGGCAGTGGCGGCGTGCCCAGGGCCTGCGCCACTTCACCGAGCAAGCCGGCGTCCGGAGCAAGTACGAAGCGCCAGATCAGGGTCACGATCGTCACCGACAGCACCGACGAGGAAAAGAAGATGCCGCGAAACACCGCTGCGTCACGCGTCGGACGGTTCAGCGCGAGCGCGAGCATCAATGCGAGCACGGTCAGGATCGGGACGATCATCGCCGCGAGCAGCAGCGTTTGAACAATCGCGGCGTGGAAGATCGGATCGCCCGCGAGCCTCACATAGTTGTCGAAGCCGACGAAACTGCCCCCGCCGAACAGATCGACGCGCTTCATGCTCAGCCCGATTCCCGCGAATAAGGGGTAGATCAGGATGAGCAGGTAGATGAGCAGGAACGGCGCGACGAAGCCGAAGCTGGCGAGACGATCACCGCGCCTCATGCCGCGGAGTCCGCAACCTGCGCGTGGTGGCCGTTGCCGTTGCAATCGAACAGATGTGCCGCCGTGCTATCGATGTGGAGTCGCACCCGGTCGCCCAGCTTGACGGCACTGAGCCCCACATCTTCGGCGGTAATCTCCTGCCCGTCGCTCAGCTTGGCATAAACGAGCGTGCGATCGCCAAGCCGCTCCACCAGCAGCACTTCGGCATCGCACGCGCCTTCGCCCGCCGCTGCGACGCGGACATGTTCGGGGCGCAGGCCGAGTTCGACCGGACCGGAGGGCAGGGCGGCGCGATCGATCCGGGTCGTTACCTCGGTCCCGTCGCCGAGACGCACCCGCGCATAGCCGTCAGTCGGCACCAGCGAGGCGGGAAGCAAGGTCATTGCGGGCGAGCCGACGAAGCGCGCGACGAAGCTGTTGGCCGGACGGGTATAGATGTCCATCGGCGCACCGATCTGCTGGATCCGGCGGTCGTTCATCACGACGATCCGGTCGGCCAGCGTCATCGCCTCGGCCTGGTCGTGCGTCACCATGATGATCGCCGCGTCGACGCGGCGCCGCAGCTGGGCAAGCTCGACCCGGGTGCGCGTGCGCAGTGCGGCGTCGAGGTTCGAGAGCGGTTCGTCGAACAGGAACAGCTTGGGATGCTTGACGATCGCGCGGCCGATCGCGACGCGCTGGCGCTGGCCGCCCGACATTTGCGCCGGCTTCTTGTCGAGCTGGCTCTCGATCTCCAGCACCGCTGCCGCCTGCGCGATGCGGGCGTCGATCTCGGCCTGCGGAACCCGCGCGTTGCGCAGGCCGAACGCCATATTCTCCCGCACCGTCATGTGCGGGTAAAGCGCATAGGCCTGGAACACCATTGCCACGTCACGCGCGCCAGGATGCAGCTGATCGATGCGCTTCCCCTCGAGAACCACCTCACCCGCGTCAGCGGTTTCGAGACCGGCGATGATGCGGAGCAGGGTGGACTTGCCGCTGCCCGATGGCCCGAGAAACGCGATGAATTCGCGCTCGTTCATGCTCAACGATACGTCGTCGAGCACCGGCGTTTCCCCATAGGCTTTCCGGACGTTACGAAGCTCAAGGCTCACTGCGGCATCCCATATTATCTTATTTATCGCACTTTTTAACGAAAGCGGGCCGGGCGTCAATCCATGCGGATGCGTAGGAAGGTTGCAACATGCCCCATCGGGCTTCCTGAAACCACTCTCGCATTTATCTTATAAATGTGGTTTAGCGCGTTCGAACCGCTTTTGGGATCCGAAACCGACCATGACCATCCAGTTCGAAGCCATCGCCGCAGTCCAAGCGCCGCACAGCCAGATCACCGTCCGCCGCGGCGATGCCGAACGCACCTACCAACTCGCCTCGGGTGAGCACCCCGCCTACGTCGATTTCTTCAACCGGGTCGCGGACGATTTCGGCTCGCGGCGACCCCATGTGCTAAGCGGCCCCGCGCCCAGCGACCTGCCCGCACCGAATTGGCAGCCGCTGCTGACCGAGAACGCCGACCCGCGAATCACGTGCGGTTATGGCGATCCCGCAGTGCTAAAAACCGATCAGGGTTACGTTCTTGTCGCGACCTCCAACGATGCGCCCGACGCGTTTCCGATCCTGCAGTCGAACGATCTTCAGACCTGGACGCACAAGGGCTTCGTCTTCCAAGAGGGCGAGGCGCCGGAATGGACCGCGCATGGCCGGCATGTCGGCGACTTCTGGGCCCCGGAAATGGCGCGGGTCGGCGACGAATATTGGCTCGTCTATACCGCGCGCCAGAAATCGAATGCGCTCGCTATCGGGCTGGCCAAGAGCGACAGCCCGTTTGGGCCTTGGAGCGATCTGGGTCACCCGCTGGTCACCGCGCATGCGGTCAACACGACCGGTATCGCTGCCGATCCCGCCCAGCCAGTGATGAGCGGCGGGGTGATCGATTCGCACATCTTCATCGACGACGATGGCGAGCGCTATCTGTTGTGGAAGCGTGACACCAACGGCGTGTGGCCACGCCCGCTCGCCGGCCTGTTCCGCCAGCGGCCCGACCTCATCGATCAGGTCTTCTCGACCGAGGCCGATCGCCGCACCGCCTCGCTCGCCGCCGCGCTTCAGCCATGGGCGAACTCACAGCGGCCAATGGAACGCTTTTTCCTGATGCAGCCGCTGATCGAGGCAGTGCTGGACAATTGGCAGCAGGTGAAGGCCGCGCTGGCGGACATCCCGGAGGCCGAGGCAATCCTAGAGGCGATGAGCACGCCGATCTACGCACAGCGGCTGACCGAAACCGGCGAGCGGGTGGGCGAAGAGCATCTGGTGCTGACCAATGACCTCGACTGGGAAGGGCATCTGATCGAGGGGCCGTGGGTCACCAAGCAGCAGGGCCGGTATTGGATGTTCTATGCCGGCAATGACTTCGGCACGCCGGCCTATGGCATCGGTGTCGCGGTCGCCGACCATATTTTCGGCCCCTACGTCAAACAGGGCGATCCGCTGCTCAAGTCGACAACGACCTGGTGGGCGCCAGGCCATGCATCGGTCGCGCCGGGGCTGGACGGAGAGCCGCAGCTGTTCTTCCACGCCTTCTTCCCCGGCACCGGCGGTTACAATGAGTTCCGCGCGCTGCTGACCACGCGGCTCCGCTTCGGGCCGGATGGGGTGACGACCGGCTAGGGGCGGACTGAGGGCGCTGGTTGCGCACCGGTTGACGGACCGTCGCCCGCGATGCGCGGCCACCCATCCTGCCATTCGATACGGTCAAGCAGCATGATGCGGCGCGTGTTGATGTCGTCGCCCGGCTTGGCGCGCGGGCGCTTCGCGTCGACCGCGTGGTACAGCATCCAGTGATTGCCGCGCGCGTCGGCGATCACCGCCTTATGCCCCGGCGCAACCCAGTGGTCACGCTGGGCGAGGATGACGCTGGCGGGTGCCCCGGTCGCATCGCGCAGCGTTTCGAACGGCCCGGTTGCGCTGCGCGACCGTGCGACCATGACCGCATAATGCGCCTTGGGGCCGCAGCAATTGTCGCCCGAATAGAAGAGGTAGTACCAACCCTCGCGCCGCAGCACCCAGGCGCCCTCTATCAGGCGCTGGTAGTTTCCGGGATCGTCGGTCTTGTCGACCTCCACCAGCGGCATCGCGGCGCTTCCCGGCGCGAAGGAGATGCGGTCCGGGGCGAGTTCGCGCACCTTGATCGGGCCGAACCCTGAGCCCCAATAGAGCAGCTTCTTGCCGGTTGCCGGATCGTCGAATGCCATCGGGTCGATATTGACGAAGCCCTCACCACATTCGAGCGGGCGGCCGCTGTCGGAGAACGGCCCCTCGGGGCGGTCCGCTACGGCCACCGCCAGGCACAGGCCGCGCGTGGTGTCCTTCAGTGCGGCGTCCGGCTTGGCGGAGTAATAGAGATAATAGCGGCCATCATGTTGCGCGACGTGCGGCGCCCAGAAATCCTGTGTCGCGCTCGCCCAGCCGGGCTTTTGCGGAAGCGCGTCGCCGAGATGCTCCCAGCGCACCAGATCGCGCGAGCAGGCGACCTGGATATTGTGCATCCGCCCGGGTTCGCCGCCCTGCGTCGCGTAGACATAGTAATAGCCGTCGGGGGCGAGCAGTGCGGCCGGATCGGCGAACTCGCGGTCGAATACCGGGTTGGCATAGGTCGCCGCCGTTTCGCGCGGGGCGGTGGCGCAGCCCGACAGGACGAGCAGCGCGGCGAGCAGGGATCGGGTTCGCATCGCACCAGTGTAGCGCACCGGCTCCCGCGATGACAGCGCCGGCTAGCCCGCAAAGCGTTGAGGGGACAGGCCTTTGACGCCGGGGTCGACCTCGAACAGGCAACCGCCATGCGGCTCGTCGATGCCATCGGCGGCGGAGGTGATGAACATCCGCTCGAACGAGTCCCCGGCAAAAGTCATGCTGGTGATCTGGCTGGCGGGCACGTGGATTGCGCGCTCGACCTTGCCCTGCGGATCGAACCGGCTGACCCGCGACCCGCCCCAATGCGCGATCCACAGCCCGCCTTCTGCATCGAAGGTCATGCCGTCGGGATGGCCCCAGTCGGGCTCGAACTGTAGCCAAAGTTCGCGCGGGCCGAGCGTCGCGCCATCGAGCGGGAAGCGGTAGATCTGGCCCAGCACGGTATTGGTGTGGAACAGCCACCGACCGTCGGGGCTGATCGCAGGGCCGTTCGCGACGTGATAGCCTGCATCCACCCGCGTGATCGATCGATCGGCTTCGATGCGGTAGAAGGACCCGGTCGGGACATCGCACGTCACCGGCATCGTCCCGGCCCAGATCCGCCCATCACGATCCGCCTTGGCATCGTTCATCCGGTTGATCGCGGGTTCGTCGGCGGGAAGATCCACCAGCGCTTCGATCGACACCGGCACCGGCGATGCGGGGTCGAGGACCACCGCCTTCACACCGCTGCGGAACCCGGTGACCAGACCCGGTGCGTCGCGCCGTTCGATCACCCAGCCGACCATCTCGGGCATCGCCCAGCTCGCCACCGCACCGTCGGCGAGCGAAAGGCGATTGATCCGCTGCTCGATGATATCGACCCAATAGACCGAACCGTCCTGCGCCGCGAGCGGTCCTTCGCCCAGCTGGTCGCGGCGGCCGCGTTCTATGATATGGTATGCATTGACGGTCATGGCTGGCCCTGTGCTGCGCGAACGCTGTGCCTATACGCAGGGGTTGGGAGCGGCGGAAGTCCGCACGATCAATCGACATGTCGGTCCCGCAGTCACGTCTTTCGGCTCAACTCCCGCATCGCATCGTCCAGCCCCGCCAGCGTCAGTGGGTACATGCGGTCGTTCATCAACTCCCGAATGATGCGAACCGACTGCGAATAGCCCCATTGCTCTTCGGGGATCGGGTTGAGCCACACTGTCGCGGGATAGGTATTCGTGACGCGCTGCATCCACGCGGCGCCGGCTTCCTCGTTGAAATGCTCGACCGATCCGCCCGGATGGCTGATTTCATAAGGCGACATCGATGCGTCGCCGACGAAGATCACCTTATAATCGTGCCCGAATTTGTGCAGCACGTCCCAGGTCGGGGTGCGCTCCTGAAAGCGGCGGCGATTATCCTTCCAAACGCCTTCGTACAGGCAGTTATGGAAGTAGAAGAATTCGAGATTCTTGAACTCGGCGGTCGCGGCGCTGAACAGTTCCTCGCACAGCTTCACCCACGGGTCCATCGATCCGCCGACGTCGAGGAACAGCAGCAATTTGACCGCATTGTGCCGCTCGGGCCGCATGCGGATGTCGAGCCAGCCCTGCCGCGCGGTGCCGTCGATCGTCCCCTCGATATCCAGCTCGTCCGCCGCGCCTTCGCGGGCAAAGCGGCGCAGGCGGCGCATCGCAACCTTGATGTTGCGGGTGCCCAGTTCGCGCGTCGAGTCGAGGTTCTTGAACTCGCGGCCTTCCCAGACCTTCAGCGCGCGCTTGTGGACGCTCTCGCCGCCGATGCGCACGCCTTCGGGATTATATCCCGAATTGCCATAGGGGGAGGTGCCGCCGGTCCCGACCCATTTGTTACCGCCCTGATGGCGTTCATGCTGTTCCTCGAGCCGTTTCTTGAGCGTCTCCATAATCTCTTCCCACGAGCCGAGCGACTTGATCGCCTCCATCTCCTCGGGGGTCAGATATTTCTCGGCGATCGCCTTGAGCCAGTCCTCCGGTATCTCTGCGGTCTGGACGCCATAGGTCGAGGCGATGCCCTTGAACACCTTGGCGAAGACCTGGTCGAAGCGGTCGAGCAGCCCTTCGTCCTTCACGAAGGTCGCGCGGGCGAGATAGTAAAAGGCTTCGGGCGTGCGATCGATCACGTCGCGGTCGAGCGCTTCGAGGAGCACGAGATGCTCCTTCATGCTGGCGGGAATGCCTGCGGCGCGGAGCTCGTCGACGAAGGAGAAGAACATAGGACGAGTGTGGCGAGAGTCGCCGCGCCGGTCCAGATACTTCGTCGCCCCGGACTTGATCCGGGGCCGGGCTGCCTTTCACCCGGTCACGAAGAAGCCCTGTCCCGGGTCAAGCCCGGGACGACGATAGGTCAGCGCGCGTAGGCGTCGATCAGCGACCCGACATAGTCGGGGCGTTCGCCGGTGAGTTCGGGGGCGGGGCGAGCCTTTGCGACCTTCGCACCGCTGACCGGGCGGCCATAGATGAAGCCATGGACCGGGTAGCTGCGACCGCCGAGGCCGGTATTGTCGCGATACCAGACCTTCACCTGGGTCCAGTCGCCGTCGCGGGAAACGTCGAACAAGGTGACGTCCTGCTCCACCTGGCCGCGCTTGCCGCCGATGCGCGACCAGTTGGCGTGGGTGACCATGATCGTGCGCGGCTCGATCACCCGGCTGACGACAGCGACATGGCCGAGTTGCAGCGATTCCGATTTGGCGAAGGCGACGACCGCACCGACCTCGGGCGTCTGGCCGCGCTGATATTTGCTCGCGGCCTGGCTCCACCAGGTCCAGGCATCGCCCCAGATCTGGATGCCCGACGCGGCGCGCGCAAACGGCACGCATTCGCCGACATAGTTGAGGATCGATGCCGAAGCGGGCGCCGCGACCAGTGCCGCGGCGCCAAGGATCGACAGCGTGATCCGGCGGGGGGTCCGGTTCGACTGCATGGGGGCAGGATAGCAGCGCCGCGCTTCCGAATGGTTCGCGGGTGGGGTTAAGGGCGCGGTGACCATGCTGGCGCAAGGAATCCCCCATGCGCGAAATGGTTCCGGACCGGAGGCGCGACGGCTTTACACCCGCGCCGCACCTTCCTATCGGCTCGCCATGACACAGCCCGGCGAATCCATCCTCATCGTCGATTTCGGCAGCCAGGTGACCCAGCTGATCGCGCGCCGCGTGCGCGAAGCGGGCGTCTACAGCGAAATCGCCCCCTTCAATGCCGCCGCAGAGGCGTTCGAGCGGATGAAGCCCGGCGGCGTCATCCTGTCCGGATCCCCCGCATCGGTGCTGGAAGAAGGGTCGCCGCGCGTGCCCGACGCGATCTTCGAGAGTGGCATTCCGGTGCTGGGCATCTGTTACGGTCAGCAGGTGATGATGCACCAGCTCGGCGGGCGGGTGCAGCTGGGCGACAGCGGCGAGTTCGGCCGCGCGTTTATCGACATCGCCGATGGCTGCGCGCTGTTCAATGGGCTGTGGAGCGAAGGCGAAACGCATCAGGTGTGGATGAGCCATGGCGACAAGGTCACCGACCTCGCCCCCGGCTTCCGCCCGGTCGCGGCCAGCCCTGGCGCGCCCTTCGCGGTGATCGCCGACGACAGCCGCCGTTACTATGCGATGCAGTTCCACCCCGAGGTCGTCCACACGCCCGATGGCGGCAAGCTGCTGGCCAATTTCGTGCGCCATGTCTGCGGGCTCAAGGGAGACTGGACGATGGCGGAGTTCCGCCAGACCAAGATCGCCGAAATCCGCAAGCAGGTCGGCAGCGGAAAGGTCATCTGCGGCCTTTCGGGCGGCGTCGACAGCGCGGTCGCTGCGGTGCTGATTCACGAGGCGATCGGCGATCAGCTGACCTGCGTGTTCGTCGACCATGGCCTGATGCGGAGCGGGGAGGCGGATCAGGTCGTCAGCCTGTTCCGGGGTCATTACAACATCCCGCTGGTCCATGTGAACGCGGAGACGCTGTTCCTCAACGGCCTCGCCGGTGTCACCGACCCCGAGGCGAAGCGCAAGTTCATCGGCAAGACGTTCATCGACGTGTTCGAGGAAGAGGCGCGCAAGATCGGCGGCGCCGAGTTCCTGGCGCAGGGCACGCTCTACCCGGACGTGATCGAGAGCGTGAGCTTCACCGGCGGCCCTTCGGTGACGATCAAGAGCCACCACAATGTCGGCGGCCTGCCCGAGCGCATGAACATGAAGCTGGTCGAGCCGCTGCGCGAGCTGTTCAAGGACGAGGTCCGCGCGCTCGGCCGCGAGCTGGGGCTGCCCGATGTGTTCGTCGGTCGTCACCCGTTCCCCGGACCCGGCCTCGCGATCCGCATCCCGGGTGAGGTGACCAAGGAACGCTGCGACATCCTGCGCAAGGCGGACGCGGTGTATCTCGAGGAAATCCGTAACGCGGGCCTATACGACGCGATCTGGCAGGCGTTCGCCGTGCTGCTGCCGGTCAAGACCGTCGGCGTGATGGGCGATGGGCGCACCTACGACAGCGTTTGCGGCCTGCGCGCGGTGACCAGCACCGATGGCATGACCGCGGACGTCTATCCGTTCGACGCCAGCTTCCTGACGCGCGTAGCGACTCGGATCGTCAACGAGGTGAAGGGCGTCAATCGCGTCGTGTACGACTATACCTCCAAGCCACCGGGGACGATCGAATGGGAATGATCCGTATCGCCAGCCTGACGGTTCCGATGCTCCTCGCTGCCTGTAGCGAGGCGCCTCTGCCCAACGCTGCGACCGCAAACGGAACGGTGGCAGCAGAAGCCGTCGAGGACGACAGCGAAGCCGTGGCGGACAATATGGCGGCCCCCATGGAATCCGCCGAACCGTTGCTCAACATCGCGCCCGAGGCGCTGAGCCTGGTCGATCCGCGGAGCGGCCGTACCCGTCAACTGGCGTTCGGGACGGCGCGCGAAATCACGTTGACCGGCGCCACGGCGGCACTGGGCAAGCCAAGCGATACCGGCCGCAATGGCGAGTGCGGCGAAGGGGCGATGGAGTTCGTGGAGTTCGGCGGACTGACCCTGTGGTTCCAGCAGGACAAGTTCGTCGGCTGGTTCCTTGAGGGCGCTAAGCCGAAGCTGACCACCGCGACCGGCGCGGGGATCGGGTCGACGCGCAGCCAAGTGGCGGATGCGCTGGCGATCAGCGATGTTCCCGACAGCTCGCTGGGACGCGAATTTGCGACCGATAAGGGCGATTTTTCCGGCCTGCTCGATGGTGCGGGTGATGGGGCCAAGGTAACCGCGCTCTGGTCCGGTCAGGCGTGCATCTTCCGATGATCGCGCTCTACGGCATCCCGAACTGCGACACGGTGAAGAAGGCACGGGTCTGGCTCGACGCCAACGGCATGGCCTACACCTTCCATGACTATAAGAAGGAAGGCGCGGACCCGGCGCGGCTCGCCAAATGGGCCGATGCGGTCGGATGGGAGCCGTTGCTCAACCGCGCCGGCACGACGTTTCGCAAGCTCGACGAGGCCGACCGGGCCGATATCGATGCGGCCAAGGCGCTCGCTCTGATGGCGGCGCATCCCTCGCTGATCAAGCGACCGGTGGTCGAATATCGCGGCGGGCTGCTGGTCGGGTTCAAGCCCGAGCAATGGGCGGCAGCGTTGCTGTAACGAAATGATTGTCAAGCGCGCGTCTTAGAATAGTCTCTTCCGATCGAAGCAAGGGGGGAGGGCAAGATGACCGAAGGCACGTCTAACTCATCCGTGTGGCTCACCGTCGGAGCCACATTGTTGATCCTGTGGGCCCTGATGGGCTGCGCGTCGCTGTACATGCATTTCGCTGTGGGGCCAGGCGATGGTCCTGGCGCGACCGACTTTGACCGCCAGCTCTATGCATCGCTTCCGACATGGTATGGGGTGGTTTACATCGTCGCAGTGCTTAGCGGACTGGCCGGTGCCATTCTGTTGCTCATGCGCCGATCAGCAGCGGTCGTGCCGTCCGCCATTTCGGTGGTGGCAGTGCTGATCCAGTTTGGCTGGATGTTCCTCGCGACCGACACCATCGAGATGAAGGGCGTGTGGACGACCTATTTCCCGGCGTTCATCCTCGCGGTGCAGCTGTTCCAGCTGTGGTTGGTGACCATGGCGAAGGGCAGGGGGCTGCTGCGCTGATCCCCGGTTCGGGCGGGGCTTACTCCCCCGCCCACTGGAACACTTCGTCAAACGGCTTGCCGAATGCGTGCGCAATGCGGAACGCGGTTTCGAGCGTGGGGGAGTATTTTCCCTGTTCGATCGCCGCGATCGTCTGGCGGGTGACGCCGACCCGGTCGCCCAGCTCCGCCTGCGTCATTTCACCCGCCATAAAGCGCAGGGTGCGGATCTGATTGCTGATCGGGGGATTAGCCATGCCAGCCTCGCCGATAGCTGACGACGATGACCGCATCCCGCACGATCTCGGCGATGATGATGGCGGCCAGCGCCGAATTGGCCACGGTCCAGCCGGTATCGGTCAGTGGCAGCACGACGCCGACCCAGAGCATCAGGCCAAGCAGAACATAATAGCCGATTGCCGCGCCGCGCCGCGCGATCGAACGGTCGCGCTCATCGGGCTCGGCCCGCGCTTCGCGTCCCATCTGCGCTTTGAGGATGAGCCAGCCGGTGCCGAGGATGAGCAACCGAACCACGGTCGCCGCGCCAAACAACGCGGCATAGGTCAGCGTCTCAAGCCGACCCGGAGCCGGATCGACCAGTCCGACCCCCACGAAATAGCCGCCATAGGCGATGACCATTCCAATCAGCTCGAGCCAGGCGAGCCGTTCGCGATAGGCCATGGTCATACCTCCTTGCGGTAGCCGAGCGCCGTGGTGCCGAACCGCACCGCTTCTGCAAGGATGAAGGCACCGGCCAGCGCGAAGATCGTGTCGGTGCCATGCAGGCCCAAGTGTAGCCAGACGATCACGGCCGCAATACCGAGGATCAGGGTGAAATATGCGATGCCGGTCGCACGACGGCCAATCGCGCGATCACGCTCGTCCGCGGGGGCGCTCGCCTCCTTGGGTGCGCCGATGGCCCAGATCGTCGCCGCCGCAACCATCACTGCCGCCTGGGCGATCGTCGCGACGATGAACGGGCCGAGCATCGCCAGTCCGCGGTCGCCGTGCGGTACCGTGACCAGAATGATGAAAAACGCTCCCCAGATCAGCACCGTGCTGAGAAATGCCACCCACGCGATTTTTTCACGAAATGCCATGCGCCGCTCCCGGTGTGAACCATATACGACTCCATGTTATATATAACTAACATTGAGTCAATCTTCATTGACATGAGCTGCATGGTCGCTGGCGCGCTCGGCATCGCCCCGCTAGAGCGCCAGCCATGTCCACGACCTTCACGATCGACACATCGACCAGCCGCGCGACGCCGACTCCGGCGCCGATGAAACGGCTGACCATCCCCGCGATCCAGGCGCGCAAGGGTAAGGATCCGATTGTGATGCTGACCGCCTATACGGCGCGCATGGCGCAGCTGCTCGATCCGCATTGCGACGTCCTGCTGGTCGGCGACAGCCTGGGGCAGGTGATCTATGGCCTGCCATCAACTCTGGCGGTGACGCTCGACATGATGTGCGCGCATGGCGCGGCCGTGGTGCGGGGCAGTTACCATTCGGTGGTGGTCATCGACATGCCGTTCGGCAGCTACGAAGCGAGCCCGCAACAGGCGTTCGAATCGGCGGCGCGGATCATGGCCGAGACCGGCGCGGCCGGCGTGAAGCTTGAAGGTGGGGAGGCGATGGCCGAAACGATCGCGTTCCTCACCCGACGCGGCATTCCCGTAATGGGCCATATCGGCTTGACACCACAGGCGGTGAACGCGCTGGGCGGCTATGGTGCGCGCGGGCGTGGCAATGCCGAATTTGCCAAGATCATCGGCGATGCAAAGGCCGTGGCGGAGGCGGGGGCCTTTGCCATTGTTGCCGAGGGCGTGGTGGAGACGCTCGCGAACGAAATCGTCTCAGCGGTGCCCTGCCCCGTGATCGGGATCGGCGCGTCGGCGCAGTGCGACGGCCAGGTGCTGGTCACCGAGGACATGCTGGGCCTGTTCGAGCGGACCCCGCGCTTCGTCAAGAAGTTCGACGACATGGCTGGCCGCATTTCCGCCGCGGTCGAGAGCTACGCATCGGCCGTGCGCGATCGGAGTTTCCCGGGCGACGAACAAGTCTATAAGCCGAAGGACTGACGCTTTCGTTTCCCGTCCGGCGGGGCTAAGGTCCGCGCCCGCAACCCCCTAATTTTCCCGATGGAGTTCCCCTTGGCGCTGAGCCCGCAAAGCAACGATGTCTTTATGCGTGAGGTTGATGAAGAGCTCCGCAAGGACCAGGCGTTGCATATCTGGCAGAACTACGGTCGCTGGATCATCGTGGCGGTGATCGCCGCGTTGGTGGCGTTCGGCGGGTTCCTCTACTGGCAGAGCCATAGCGACGGGCAGCGTGCAGCCGAGGGCGACAAATATGCCGCAGCGTTCAAGGCGCTGGGCGAGAACAAGCCGCAGCTGGCGGACGCGTCGCTGAAGGAACTGGCCGAATCCGGCACCACCGGGTTCAGTGTCGGCGCGCGCTTCACCCAGGCGGCCCTGCTGCTGCAGAAAAACGACCTCAAGGGCGCAGCCGCGCTGATGGGTGCGATCGCCGCTGACACCAAGGTGCCACAGGAGTTTCGCGACCTCGCGCTGATTCGCCAGACCATGATCGAATATGACACGCTGAAGCCCGACGCCGTCGTCGCGCGGCTGAACGGTCTCGCGGTCAAGGACAGCCCCTGGTACGGCACTGCGGGCGAGCTGGTCGCCGGCGCCTATCTGCGGCAGGGCAAGCGCGCCGAGGCCGGCAAGCTGTATGGCGAGATCGCAAAGGACGAGGGCGTTCCGCGCTCGGTCCGTCAACGCGCGGTTCAGATGGCCGGCGTACTGGGTGTCGACGCGATCGTCGACGAGGGTGAGGACAAGAAAGCACAATGATCAAGTCGGTTCGTATCCCCGTCGCGCTTGCGGCGCTGGTGGCATTGAGCGCGTGCGGCATCTTCAAGGGCGGTGGCAACAAGACTCCGGTGCTTGGCCAGCGCGTGCCGATCCTTGCTGGCGAGTCCGGCATCACCGCCGACAAGTCGATCGCCGAAGTTCAGGTCGTGCTGCCGATGGCAGTGGTCAATGCCGGCTGGACCCAGCCGGGCGGCAATGCGTCGAAGATGATGGGTCATCTGGCGCTCGGCCAGACGCCGACGCGCGTCTGGTCTGCAAAGATTGCCGGGACCACGGGCCGCGTGCGCCTGGCCGCGGCGCCGGTCGTGGCCGATGGCAAGCTGTTCGTCGTCGGTACCGATGCGGTCGTCCATGCTTTTGACGCCAACAGCGGCAACAAGCTGTGGTCGCTGGCGACATCGACGGACAAGGAGAATCGCAACGCTGCGTTTGGCGGGGGCGTCAGCGTCGAGGGTGGGCGCGTGTTCGCGACCAACGGTCTTGGCGACGTCGTCGCGATCGACGCGGCGGCGGGCACCGAAGTGTGGCGCAAGAAGCCGGGCGGTCCGCTGCGTGGTGCGCCGACCCTGTTCCTCAACAACGTCTATGTCGTGTCGCAGGACAATCAGCTGTTCGCGCTGGCGCAGGCCGATGGTGCGGTCGTCTGGACCCAATCGGGTACCCCGGAAACCCAGGGCGTGTTCGGCGTCGCCGCACCTGCCGCGGCGCAGGGCACGATCGTCGCCGGCTTCTCGTCGGGTGAACTCAACGCCTATCGCTACGAAAATGGCCGCGCCTTGTGGACCGATACGCTGTCCCGCTCGACCATCTCGACCTCGGTGTCGAGCCTGGTCGATATCGATGCGGAGCCGGTGATCGATCAGGGCCGTGTGTACGCGGTCGGGCAGGGCGAGCGCATGGCGTCGTTCGAGCTGGCTTCGGGCAGTCGGGTTTGGGAACAGAATTTCGCCGGCATCTCCACCCCGTGGATCGCGGGCGAGTGGATTTTCGTGATGACCGACGACGCGCGTCTGGTCTGCATCGCGCGCGGCAGCGGCAAGGTCCGCTGGATCAGCCAGTTGCGTGCCTGGCGCGACGAGGACGACAAGAAGGGTCCGATCACCTGGATCGGCCCGGTGCTGGCCGGCGATCGGCTGTGGCTGGCCAATTCGCGCGGCGAGCTGGTCTCTGCATCGCCGACCGATGGCAGTGTCGGCGCGACGATCGAAGCTGGCAAGAAGATCAGCCTGGCTCCAATCGTGGCGAATAACATGCTGTATGTCCTCAGCGACAAGGGTGAGATCACCGCCTATCGCTGAGGCGCCAGTTGCGGTAGGGGGCGCGGATGCGTCTTCCTACCGTAGCGATCATCGGCCGTCCTAACGTCGGCAAATCAACCCTGTTCAACCGGCTCGTCGGCAAGCGCCTGGCGCTGGTCGACGACCAGCCCGGCGTCACGCGCGACCGGCGCGAGGGCGACGGCGACCTGCTGGGTTGCCCGTTCCGGATCATCGACACTGCGGGGTTCGAGGATGAAGATCCCGCCAGCCTGCCCGGCCGCATGCGCGCGCAGACCGAAGCCGCAGTGCGTGAGGCAGATGTCGCACTGTTCATGATCGACGCGCGCGCGGGCATCACCCCGCTCGACGAAGAGGTCGCACGCTGGCTGCGCAGCTCCGGCACGCCGATCGTGCTGCTGGCGAATAAAGCCGAGGGGCGCGCCGCTGAACCGGGCATTCACGAGGCGATGGCGCTGGGCCTGGGCGATCCGGTGCCGTTCTCCGCCGAACATGGGGAGGGCATCGCAGATCTGTTCGAAGCGCTGCAGCCCTTTATCGACCGCGAAGCGGATGAGGCCGCGGAGGAGGACGATGAGTCGCCCGACGCCCCGCTCAAGCTGGCGGTCGTCGGCCGTCCGAATGCGGGCAAGTCGACACTGATCAACAAGATCCTGGGGCAGGACCGGTTGATTACCGGGCCCGAGGCCGGGATTACCCGCGATTCGATCGCGATCGAATGGCTGTGGACGGATGAAGAGGGGAATCAGCGCCCGGTGCGGCTGATCGACACCGCCGGCATGCGCAAGCGCGCCAAGGTGCAGGAGAAGCTGGAGAAGCTGTCGGTGTCCGACGCGTTGCGCGCGGTCGATTTCGCCGAAGTCGTCGTGCTGCTGCTCGACGCCACCAAGGGGCTTGAGGTTCAGGACCTGAAGATCGCCGACAAGGTGCTGCAGGAGGGCCGCGCGCTCGTCATCGCGCTCAACAAATGGGACGTTGCCGAGAATCAGTCGAGCCTGTTCAACGGGGTGAAGGGCGCGCTCGACGAGGGTCTGGCACAGGTGAAGGGTGTGCCGCTGCTCACGGTGTCGGGGGCGACCGGCAAGGGGCTTGATACGCTGATCAAGGTCGCGTTCGAGACCCGTGAGGCGTGGTCGCGGCGCATCACGACCGGCCAGCTCAACCGCTGGTTTGAGCGTGCGATTGAGGCCAATCCGCTGCCCGCCCCGGGCGGGAAGCGGATCAAGCCGCGCTACGTTACCCAGGCCAAGACGCGACCGCCCAGCTTCATCCTGTTCGGCACGCGCGTCGACCTTCTACCGCAAAGCTATGAGCGTTATCTGGTCAACAGCATGCGCAAGGAGTTCGGCTTTGGCGCGGTGCCGGTGCGGCTGACTATGAGGCCCTCGAAAAACCCGTTCGACCGCGACTGAAGCCAATATTGGCAAGGCCACAACGACAGCCCTGATGCCGCCGGAAATCGATTGTGCGTCAACCTGACGTTTACCGGCCTACCCATATTGATCCTGGTAGGTAGAGTGGGCTGGAGGTTTAAGTGTCGACCCTCGATGAAAACCGGCTGGTTGACTGGGCGACATTTGCGCACGCCCGGGCGCAGCTTGGCGCCAATTTCGTACGCATTCTCGGCTATTTCCAGGAGGATGGCGTCAAGTCGGTGGCGCGGATCGAGGATGCGATGCGGTCGAACAATGCCGCCGCAATGGTCCTTCCCGCGCACACGCTGAAGGGGGAGTCCCGCCAGTTCGGTGCGGAGCCGCTTGCGGAATGTGCGGCCGCGATCGAGGAAATTGCCCGCCAATGCGTCGAAAGCCGCGATGAACCGAGCGAAGCGCTCAAGCTGGTGGTCGAGCTGCGCCCGTTGTTTCAGGCGACGCTGGCGCTGCTGGAGCGGGAGGCAAACCCGCTGGTCGAGCGGCGCCCGGTGTTCGGACGCCGCCCGGCCGCCTGATTCAGGCTTCTTCGGCCTTGGCGTTGAGCTGGATATAGTTCTGAATCCCCATCCGCTCGATCATCTCGAACTGGGTTTCGAGCGTGTCGACATGCTCTTCCTCGCTGTCGAGAATGCGCTGGAACAGGTCACGGCTGCCATAGTCGCGGACCTTCTCGCAATGCTCGATCGCGTCCCTCAGCAGCGCGACGGCTTCATATTCAAGCTCAAGATCGGCCTTCAGCGCCTCTTCGACGCTCTCGCCGATGCGTAACCGTCCGAGTAGCTGGAAATTGGGCAGGCCATCGAGGAACAGGATGCGCTCCGCGAGCATGTCGGCATGCTTCATCTCGTCGATCGACTCGTGCCGCTCGAACTCGGCGAGCTTCTTGACGCCCCAATGGTCGAACAGACGGTAGTGAAGCCAATATTGGTTGATCGCGGTCAGCTCGCCCTTGAGCACCTCGTTCAAATAATCGATGACCTTGGGATCGCCCTTCATGTCGCACCTTTCGCGTTCGTTTTGCGCTGGCGACTATAGCGCGCGCGGCGCGCGTCAGACAGCCAAAAATGGCGGTTTTCTGCGGGTTAGCGAAGCTGCGAACGCTACGCAGCAGCGCGCTCGGCGTCGATAATGGCTCGCGCGAACGGAACGCACTGACCGCATTTGGCCTGGCGTCCCAACGCCCGATAGGCCTGGCACGCGCTGATCGCGCCATCACGCGCCGCAGCGCGGACATCTTTTTCACGAATGGCGTTACAAACGCAGACGACCATCGGACCCTCTCACTCGACGGAGCCAAGCTAAGGCGAGTGAGAGTGATTCGCAACAGTTATTGCGTGACATTCGCAATCAGCGGGACAGGGCGCCGCCCGCCATCGACTGAAGCTGTCCGCGCGCAAGGCTGCGCCACAGCCATTCGAGCGGGCCATAAGCGAATCGCTCCAGCCACGGCTTCGACCACAACACAATGAGCGCCCAGACCGCCAACACGACCAGATAGACCTCCGCCCGCGACAAGGCTCCGAACCACGCCAGGCCATAGCCATAGAAGATGGTGGTGCAGATGATGCTGGTCATGAGATAATTGGTGAACGCCATCCGGCCTGCCGCCGCCAGCCGCTCGGTCAGCAGTCCACCGGGGCGCATCAGCAGGACGATCAGGCTGGCCCAGCCCATGATCATCAGCGGACGCACCGGCACGGTGAACACCATCGCCGCGCTGCTGACCTGCACCAGACCGAAATCCGAACGGATCACCCATAGGGCCAGCGCCGTATAGACGGGGATTCCGACGCCGAAGCCGACCGCGACCCAACGCCAGTAACGGCGCCGGTCCCACCGTCCCGTCAGCATGCCGCTGCGAAACGCAGCCATGCCGAACAGCATATAGGCCAGTGTTTCGGAGCCATATTGCATGATCGCGACCAGCGGCAGCCAGGCGGCCTCCTTGAACCGCTCGACGGCGATTTCCCACCAACCGCCACGATACAGATCGACCTGTTCGGTCAGCCAGTCGGCCGGGGGACGGCCGAAGCCGCGCGTCAGACCGAGAACTGCGTCGCGCACCTGCGGTTCGTCGGGCTTTGCTTGCGCGATCAGGGCGATGAGCGGAATGAACGCGGCGAAAATGAACTGGACCACCAGAAGGATGCAGCCCACGATCAGCAGCGTCTTCACTCGCGCATTGCGGAAGAAAAAGGCGATCATTCCGATCAACGCGTAATGGTTGAGGATATCACCGAACCAGATCGCCCACAGGTGGACGAGGCCGAAAACGAGCAGCCAGATCATCCGGGCATAATGGACCTTGGCCGCACTCTCTCCCTTGGCCGTCGCCCGCTCGATCACGAGCAGGGTCGAAGCGCCGAACAGGAATGAGAACAGGCCGCGCATCTTGCCGTCGAACAGCACGAAATTGCCGAACCATACGGCCAGGTCGATGCCGTCGGACCCGCCATAGGCCCCCGGGTTAAAATAGGCCGTCATCGGCATCGAAAAGGCGATGATGTTGAGCAACAAGATGCCGAGCACCGCGACCCCGCGAACGGTATCGAGCGTCAAATGGCGGTCGCCCGCCATGGTCGTGGTCATGGATGGTCTCCCCCTGTCTTATACGGGGAATACACCGCCAGCGCTGGCCGCGCCAGCGTCAACCGCCGCTGCGCAATTCCTTGCGGATCATCAGCTTTAGCCCCGACCAGACGGCATCGACGGCGCACACTTTCACATCGACCAAGCCTAACGGCAGGGCGACCTCGCGGATCGTGTCCTCGATGATGTCGGTGTCCATCTTCGCAGACTTTTTCGGCCAGGACACCCAGATGAAGCCGCTCGGCGCGATCAGCTGGCGCAGCGCGGCGACCTCACGGGCCAGCGCGGTGCGCTCGGTCACGAAGATATGCGCGGCGTCGATGCCGGCGCAGGGCGCGGCGAGCAGCTCGAGTCCGAGGTCATCGACCTGCGCCTCCGCCCGTACGCCGTCGGGCATATCGGCGATGAACAGCCGCATGCCGGGCTTGAAGCCGAGCTTCTCGGCAAGCGCTGTGGTCGAATAGCCGGCGGTCATCGTTCCCTCCTGCAGGTCGAAGCCTCGCCGGGTCGGGCGAGTCGGCCAGGAGGGTGACAGATTTGGGCCGCCGGAAGAAGCCCGGCCCCGGGTCCGACCCGGGGCGACGGTTCAGTTGTGCGCGTGTTGGGTTCAGCTGCCCATCAGTGCGGGGAAGAAGCCTTCATGCGCGGTGCGCAGATCGTCGATCGTCACGCACCAGTCGCCTTCGTCGAGTTCGAAGATCAGCCGGTCCCTGATCGTCCGGCCCATCGGGTCAGCGGGAACGTCGGCGGCGGCGGCCGCGCTGAGGAATTCGGTCAGCGCCTCGTCCGGCACGGTGACGATGTAGAGACCCTGATCCTCGCCGAAGAAGCTGCCGGCAATGCCGAAGGGCTGGGCCTGATCGATCGTCGCACCAATACCGCTGGCGAGCGCCATTTCGGCGAGCGTCACCGCAACGCCGCCGTCCGACACGTCATGGACGGCATTGACCAGGCCGCGCGTGATCATGTCGCGGACGAAATCGCCGGTGCGCTTTTCGGCTTTCAGATCGACCGGTGGGGGCGGGCCTTCCTCGCGGCCATGGATTTCGCGCAGCCAGATCGACTGGCCGAGATGGCCCATGCGCTCGCCGACAGCGATGATCGCGTCGCCGGTTGCCTTGAACCCGATCGTCATCGACTTGGACCAGTCGGCGAGGATGCCGACGCCGCCGATGGCGGGGGTGGGCAGGATCGCAGAACCGCCGCCGGTCGCCTTGCTCTCATTGTAGAGCGACACGTTGCCCGACACGATCGGGAAGTCGAGCGCGCGGCAGGCGTCGCCCATGCCTTCGAGACAGCCCACGATCTGGCCCATGATCTCCGGCCGCTGCGGGTTGGCGAAGTTGAGGCAGTTGGTCACCGCCAGCGGGGTCGCGCCGACGCTGGTGAGGTTGCGCCACGCCTCGGCAATCGCCTGCTTCCCGCCCTCGACCGGGTCGGCGAAACAATAGCGCGGGGTGCAGTCGGTCGTGATCGCCAGCGCCTTGTCGGTGCCATGGACGCGGACCACCGCGGCATCGCCGCCAGGCCGCTGCACGGTGTCGGCGCCGACCATGTGGTCATATTGCTCCCAGATCCAGCGGCGCGACGCGATGTCGGGCGAGCCCATCAGCTTGATCAGGTCGGCGGCGATGTCGGTCGATTCCGGCTCATCCGCCAGCTCGGCGGGCTTGGGCGTCGCGACATGCGGGCGGTCGTAGAGCGGCGCTTCGTCCGCGAGCGGGGCGAGCGGGATGTCGGCAACAACATCGCCCTTCCACTTCAGCACCATGCGGCCGGTATCGGTG
Source organism: Sphingomonas sp. (assembly GCF_965227385.1). Classification (GTDB taxonomy): domain Bacteria; phylum Pseudomonadota; class Alphaproteobacteria; order Sphingomonadales; family Sphingomonadaceae; genus Sphingomonas. The sequence goes on along the minus strand of NZ_OZ245750.1, from coordinate 2,794,750 downwards.
ACGGTGCCGATGACCGCGAAGTCCAGCTCCCATTTGCGGAAGATCGCCTCGGCAAAGGCTTCGCGGCCGGGCTTGAGCACCATGAGCATGCGCTCCTGGCTCTCCGACAGCATCATTTCGTACGGCGTCATGCCGGTTTCGCGCTGGGGCACATTGTCCATGATCAGCTCGATGCCGACGCCGCCCTTCGACGCCATCTCGACGCTGGACGAGGTGAGGCCCGCCGCGCCCATATCCTGGATCGCGACGATCGCGTCCGACGCCATCAGCTCAAGGCATGCCTCGATCAGCAGCTTTTCGGTGAACGGGTCGCCGACCTGCACGGTCGGGCGCTTCTCGTCGCTATGCTCGTCGAAATCTGCGCTCGCCATGGTCGCACCATGGATGCCGTCGCGGCCGGTCTTCGATCCGACATACACCACCGGATTGCCGATGCCGGCTGCGGCGCTGTAGAAAATCTTGTCGGTCGCGGCGACGCCCACGGTCATCGCGTTGACCAGGATGTTGCCGTCATAAGCCTTGTGGAAATTGACCTCGCCCCCGACCGTCGGGACGCCGACGCAATTGCCATAGCCGCCGATGCCATGCACCACGCCCGAAATCAGGTGCTTCATCTTCGGATGATCGGGGCGACCGAAGCGCAGCGCGTTCATGTTGGCGATCGGCCGCGCGCCCATGGTGAACACGTCGCGCAGAATGCCGCCGACACCCGTCGCCGCGCCCTGATAGGGTTCGATGTAGGACGGGTGGTTGTGGCTCTCCATCTTGAAGATCGCCGCCTGGCCGTCGCCGATGTCGATCACGCCGGCATTCTCGCCGGGGCCGCAGATCACCCAGGGGGCGGTCGTCGGCAGCTTCTTCAGATGGATGCGGCTCGACTTGTAGCTGCAATGCTCCGACCACATCACCGAAAAGATGCCGAGTTCGGTCAGGTTCGGCTCACGCCCCATCGCGTGCAGGACGTGATCATATTCCTCGGGCGACAGGCCGTGTTCGGCGACGATTTCGGGCGTGATGGCGGGAGCGGTCTGGGTCATGGTCGCGCGCATAGCGGGACGTGCGCGGTTCGTCATCCCCCCGCGGCCAGCGATCGTTCAGGCGGCTTGTGCGTTCAGGGTGCATGGCAGCGATCCTGATCCATCAACGGGAGCGTGCGGGCGGCGCGGCGGTCGCGGCGGCGTTGACGCTGGCGCTGGGCGCGCTGCTCGTTGCCGGCCTTGCGGTGCGCGCGCAGGTTGGCAAGCGGGCGGACGGCATCGCATTGTTCCGCGTTGCGCCCGATCCACCGCCGCCTGAAGCGATACGCGCCCCGCAACGTGAAACCCGGCCCGAGGGAGAGGCGGCCCCGCCAAATCTCACGTCTCGTGCAACGGAGGTCGTCGCGCCTGAGCCGGTGGTGCCGCTTCCCCTGCCACCGCCGCCGCTGCCGGTTGCGGAGAAAGCCGCTGACAGCAATGAGGCGACCAGTGGCGCGGCGGATGTTCCGGGACCCGGCAGCGGCGCGGGTGGACAAGGTGACGGGTTCGGCGCGGGCGGGCGCGGCGACGGGCGCGGGGCCGGCGATCCCGATGCCACGCCGCCCCGTTGGGTGCGCGGCCGCATCCGCGATTCGGACTATCCCGAAGACCTAGCCGATGCCGGGATCGGCGGGCGCGTGACTGTGCTGTATCTGGTCGAGACCAACGGCCGGGTCGGCGATTGCGAGGTGGTCGGGTCCAGTGGCGTACCGCGGCTGGACGCACTGACCTGTCGCCTGATCCGCGAGCGGTTCCGTTTCCGCCCGTCACGCAGCGGCGCGGGCAAACCAGTCCCGGCGCTGATCCGCGAGAGCCATGAATGGGTCTTTGAGCGGCTGCCGCCGGAGCCGTAAACCAGGCTCAAAGACGGCGCAGCAGCCCGCCCTTGGTCATCGCCTCGAACGGTGATTCGTCTCCCGCGTCGAGGACCTGGTTTTCGGCCAGCCACTCTTCGATGCTGTTCAGGTCGGGCACCGCATAGGGGCGCAGCGTCCGCCCGGTGACGCGCAGTGCCTCGACCGCGGCAATGAGCGATCCCCCAGCATCGATCCGCTGCGCCACCGTAAGCGAATCGGTGCCGAGATGCTCGGCGAGCAGGCCATTGCGGATCGTGGCAATGCGGCGCGCCTCGTCCGCCGTGCGCGCGGCCAGCGCGACATCGCATTCGGTGTCGAGGCCAAGCGAACGGTTGTTGAAGTTGGACGACCCGACCCGCAGGAAGCGATCGTCGATCGCCAGTACCTTGGCATGGACATAGATCGGGTCGCCCCCCGCCGTGTAGGGGTGGTAGAGGCGCAGCCGGTCATGCGGGTCGCGCTGCTTGAGCGCCTGGAAGAGGCGCGCGCGCGCGGTGTCCATCGCGGTTTGCTCCAGCCAGCCATCGGCGCTACGCGGGTTGACGATCACGAACTCCGGCCCGTCCGGTTCGGCCAGTCGCTTGGCGATCGCCTCTGCGATCGCGCGGGACGCGAAATACTGACTCTCGGCATAGACGAAGCGGCGCGCGGTTGCGATCAGGTCGAGATAGAGCCTTTCGATCTCCTGCACCGGCGGTTCGCCGTTCAGTTCGGGCTGGGTGCGTGCAACGGCCACGCGGATATCGGTGAAATCGGGTGCCAGCCCGTCGGGCCAGCATTCCTGATCGACATCGGGCCGCTCAAGGCGATGGCCACCGGCGCGATGCCATCGCTCCCGGCACAGATCGCCCAGCATTGTGGCTGCGGGCCCCTGAATTGCCGTGGTCGCGTCGTGCCACGGCATATAGGGCTCGCCACCCGGATTGATCCGACCCGGATCGCCATCCGCATGGCCGCGCGTATCCCATCGGCCCAGCGTCATGTCGATGCCGCCGCAAAAGGCCAGGCAATCGTCGATCACCACGATCTTCTGATGATGCGACGCGCCGGGCGGGTGGGTCGAATCGAGCTTGAGATGGATGCGCTTCGACAGCTTCCATTCGACCAATGTCTGCAGCGTCCGCCCGCGAAGCAGCGCGGCCATCGCGCCGATGTCCCAGCGCAGGATATGCACTTCCAGCTCGGGGTTGCGCTGCGTGATCCAGCTGATGAACGCGCCGACCTCGCGCGGAGCCTCGGGATGGGTAGGGGGATCGTCGTGGGTCAGCAGGATGCGCGCATCAAAATCCCAACCGATCAACAGGATCTGCTTCTTCGCACGCAGCATCGCATGGCGCGCGATCCGAAAATAATCTTCCGCATCGACGATGACCGACAGCCGGGTGGCGTCGGCGGTGCGCCAGCAATTGCGGCCGGGCTCCAGGAGCAGCGAGTCGTCAGAACCGGCGGACATGGTCGTGGCAATACCGTTAGCGGGCAAAAAGGTCACGCGTTCACTGGACTTTAGCAAATCGCTTGATAACCAGACGGTATGGACGCGACGCCGCAACGACTGCTCCCGATCCAGGCGCGCTGGGAGTGCGATCTCGGTGACGATTCGCTCAGCTGGAGCGACGGGGTGTACGACCTGTTCGGGATCGAGCGCGGCACGACCGTAACGCGCGGAGCGATCGTCGCCATGTACTCGGCCGAATCGCGCGAGGAGCTCCGGCGGCTGCGCGCAACCGCGATCGCCGAATGCGGCAGCTTTACCTTTGAGGCCAAGATCCGCCGTCCGGACGGCCAACTGCGCTGGATCCGGGTGACCGCCGATGTCGAAGCGGAAAAAGGCGTCGCCCGGTATCTCTACGGGACGAAAATCGACGTGACCGACGAGATTCTGGCGATGTCGCGGCAATATGCATGAAGCCGGTCGCGGCTCCCCCGCGGTGGGATCAGACGCGCGCCGTGGCGCTTCCGGTCTAGAGGATTTGGCGCACCCGCTCCGGCGGACGGCCTAGTCTTACTCCCTTGTCGGTTTCGACCAGGGGACGTTCGATCAGGATCGGATCGGCGGCCATCGCGTCGAGAATCGCGTCGTCCGACGCATTCTTCAGCGCCTTGGCCCCGGTTTCCGCCGTGCGCAATCCGTCGCGCGGCGACATGCCCGCCTTGGCATAGAGCCGCGCCAGTTCGGTGCGCGACGGCGGAGTCTTCAGATATTCGATCACGGTCACGCTGGCGCCGGCGTCCTGCAGGATCGCCAGCGCTTCACGCGATTTGGAACAACGCGGGTTGTGGTAGATCGTGGCGTTCACACTGCGTCCTGCTTCGCCAGCCACTCTTCCAGCCACTTGATCGTATAATCGCCCTGCTGGAACTCCGGCACATCAAGCAGCGCCTGATGCAGGGGGATCGTGGTCTTCATCCCCTGACCCTCGATCACGAACTCCTCGAGCGCGCGGCGCAGGCGGCGCAGGGCGCCCTGGCGGGTCGTGCCGTACACGATCAGCTTGGCGATCATGCTGTCGTAATAAGGCGGGATTTTGTAGCCCGAATAGAGGCCGCTATCGACGCGCACGTTCATGCCGCCCGGCGCGTGATATTGGGTGACCTTGCCTGGCGAGGGCGCGAAGGTACGCGGATCCTCGGCATTGATGCGGCATTCAATCGCGTGACCACGGAACTGCACATCTTCCTGACGCAGCGTCAGCGCATGGCCTTCGGCGATGCGGATCTGTTCGCGGACGAGGTCGAGGCCCGTGATCGCTTCGGTCACCGGATGCTCGACCTGCAGGCGCGTGTTCATCTCGATGAAGTAGAACTCGCCATTTTCCCACAGGAACTCGATCGTCCCCGCGCCGCGATAGCCCATGTCCGCCATCGCCTTGGCACAGATCGCGCCGATCCGGTTGCGTTCTTCGGTCGACAGGACCGGGGAGGGGGCTTCTTCCAGCACCTTCTGGTGGCGGCGCTGGAGCGAGCAGTCGCGCTCGCCCAGATGGATCGCGTTGCCATTGCCGTCGCCGAACACCTGGATCTCGATGTGGCGCGGATTGCCGAGATATTTCTCGAGATAGACGGTCGCGTCACCGAACGCGGCCTTTGCCTCGCTGCCCGCCTGCTGCATCAGCGTTTCGAACTGGTCGGGGTCGGTGCAAACCTTCATGCCGCGACCGCCGCCGCCCGATGCGGCCTTGATGATGACCGGATAACCGATCTCTTCCGCCAGCTTCTTGGCTTCGGTCACGTCGCTGATCGCGCCGTCCGATCCGGGGACAAGCGGCAGGCCCAGCGCGCCAGCGGTGCGCTTTGCCTCGACCTTGTCGCCCATGGTGCGGATATGCTCGGGCTTGGGGCCGACGAAGATCAGGTTATGCAGCTCGACGATCTCGGCGAACTTGGCGTTTTCGCTGAGGAAGCCATAGCCGGGGTGGATCGCGTCGGCGCCGCTGATCTCGGCGGCCGAGATGATGTTCGGGATATTGAGGTAGCTGTCGGCGGCGGCCGGCGGGCCGATGCAGATCGCCTCATCCGCCAGGCGAACATGCATCGCATCGGCATCGGCGGTCGAGTGCACCGCGACTGTCTTGATGCCCATCTCGTGGCATGCGCGATGGATGCGCAACGCGATCTCGCCGCGATTGGCGATCAGGAGCTTCTTGATCTCGGGCAAGGCGCGTTACTCGACCACGACGAGCGGCTGGTCGAATTCGACCGGCTGGCCATTATCGACCAGGATCGCCTTGACGGTGCCGCCATGCGGCGCGGCGATCGGGTTCATGACCTTCATCGCCTCAACGATCAACAGCGTGTCGCCGGCCTTGACCTGCTGCCCGACCGCGACGAACGGCTTGGCGCCCGGCTCTGCGGAGAGATAGGCGGTGCCGACCATCGGCGACTTGACGGCGTTTTCATGCGCCGGGGTGATCGAAGCGGGGTCCGAGGGCATCGCGACCGGCGCGGCAGCCAGCGGCGCGGGTGCAGCAACCGGGGCAGGTGCATACGCGACCGGCGCGGCGATAGCCTTCCGCGCGACGCGCACCTTGCGATCTGCGTCCTCGACCTCGATCTCGGTCAGGTTGGTCTCGTCGAGCACGGCGGCAAGCTGGCGCACCAGCTCGATATCCACGTGCATCCCCTTTTTATGATCTTCGCTCATGCGACCTCGAATAATTTGTGCGCGTCCTTTCCCTAAGGGCGCGCCGGAAAACGCGCCTAATAGTCAGAGTCGGGCAGCAGCTTCAAGCGCGAGCAGGTAGGAAAGCGCGCCAAAGCCCGCGATGGTTCCTTTGGCGGCGCGACCGACATAGCTGATATGCCGGAATTCCTCACGGCCATGCGGGTTTGACAGATGCACCTCGATCACCGGGGTGCGGATCGATTTGATGCAATCGTACAGCGCGATGCTGGTGTGGGTGAAGGCGCCGGCGTTGAGCAGCACCGCCTTGGCCCCGCGGGCCTGCGCCTCATGCATCCAGTCAACCAGATGCCCCTCGTGATTCGACTGGCGCAGATCGACGGTCAGGTCGAGCTCGCGCGCGCGATCCTCCAGCATCCCGGCAATGTCGTCGAGCGTGTCCGAGCCATAGATGTCCGGCTCGCGCGTGCCGAGCAGGTTCAGGTTCGGACCGTTGAGGACAAAGATGGTGTCGGCCAATTCGATTCCCCCAGGAATTTGCGGCCCGCATTTGAGCCTTGCGCCGAACTCCCTATATCGCGGCGCAGCGAAAGGACCAGCATGACTCACACCGACGGGACGATCACGATCACGGTCAATGGCGAGCATCGCCGCGTTGCGGGCGGGATCAGCCTCGCCGATCTGGCGAACGAGCTGGGGCTGGTGCCCGAGAAAGTGGCGGTCGAACGCAATCTGGAGGTCGTGCCGCGTTCAACGCTGGCGCAGGTGACGGTCGAGGATGGCGACGAGATCGAGATCGTGCATTTCGTCGGCGGTGGCGATCATGTCGCGACGGCGGACGACAGCTGGACCGTGGCGGGGCGGACCTTCCGCTCGCGGCTGATCGTCGGGACCGGCAAATACAAGGATTTCGCGCAGAATGCGGCGGCGGTCGAGGCCAGCGGCGCGGAGATTGTCACGGTGGCCGTGCGCCGCGTCAACGTCAGCGACCCCAAGGCGCCGATGCTGACCGACTTCATCGACCCGAAGAAGATCACCTATCTGCCCAACACCGCCGGTTGCTTCGACGCCGAAAGCGCGATCCGCACGCTGCGGCTGGCGCGGGAAGCTGGCGGATGGGATCTGGTCAAGCTGGAGGTGCTGGGGGAGGCCAAGACGCTCTATCCCGACATGCACGAAACGCTGCGCGCGACCGAGGTGCTGGCCAAGGAAGGCTTCCTGCCGATGGTCTATTGCGTCGACGATCCGATCGCAGCGAAGCGGCTGGAGGATGTGGGGGCGGTCGCGATCATGCCGCTGGGTGCACCGATCGGCTCGGGCCTGGGCATCCAGAACCGCGTGACGATCCGCCTGATTGTCGAGGGCGCGAAGGTGCCGGTGCTGGTCGATGCCGGCGTCGGTACGGCGAGCGACGCGGCGGTGGCGATGGAGCTGGGCTGCGACGGCGTGCTGATGAACACCGCGATCGCCGAGGCAAAGGACCCGATCATGATGGCGCGCGCGATGAAGCTGGCGGTCGAGAGCGGGCGGCTGGCCTATCTCAGCGGACGTATGGGTCAGCGGCGCTATGCCGACCCGTCGAGCCCGCTGGCGGGCCTGATCTAGGGGGCAGCCTTGGCCACGGCAGCGGTTTTGGTGATGCCGCGCCGGGCCGCTGCACCGTCCAGAAACGTGCAGAGGATCGCCTGATTCTGTTTGCGTGCAAAATCCCGGAGATCGGCTAACTCTTTTGCTCCCGCGGCATCCGCAAGCGCGGCAAGGCGATCGACCCGACCACGGCATAGCGAAGCAAATGGGCTGGCCAGGCATTGGCTTAATGCAGCCATCGTGGCGACGCTGTGATGTTCGGCGAGATAACTGGCACGATTGTCATCGACAACGCGTGCATAGTCGCCGGACGCGCGTCTCTGCAAAACCTCGAACCCCCAATCCGCAGATTGCAGAAACGGCACATTCTCATTCTTCAATATGGCTTCCGGGTCATAGCCGCAGGCACGCACCGGGTTGTAGTCAGGTGGCGTGTCAACGATTGACAGGTTCAGGCGATAGCCCCCCGCGGCATGTCTTCGATAGGTTTTGACCAAATCCTCGGCAGCCTGGATCTTCACCAGATCTGGGTTGGCCGCCATGGCCTCCCGATAGCTCGTCATTGCGACCGGGCCTCCGATCCAGCCGAGAAGGATCATCAGTGCCGCAGCGAACAGCCAGCCGACGAACCGCATCATATCTTCCCCACCAGCCAGACGGTGAAACCGCCGCTGCTTGCATCCTCGCTGACATGATTGACCACGGTCAGCCCGCTTTCGGCAAGCACCGTGCGATACTCGATTTGGGACAGGCTGGCATGGTATAGCTCCTCGCCTTCAAAGCTGCCGATCGCGGTTCCGCTGGCGGGGCCGGTGTTGAACAGCGCGACCCCGCCGTTGCGCAACCACACGCCCATGCGGCGGATCAGCTTTTCCTGCCGCTCCACTTCCAGATGGAACAGGCTGCACCACGCAACAATGCCGTCATACGCGCCGCTGTCGCCGCCGAAGCGCATCATATCGGCCTCGATCCAGGTGTGGCGCGCGAAACGCGTGCGGGCGAGGTTGATCAGCGTCGTCGAGCTGTCGACGCCGGTCACATGATATCCGTTATCGACCAGAAAGCGCGCAATTGGCTCGCCCCCACCACAGCCGAGGTCGAGCACTTCGGCGTGCGGCGACAACATCCGCGCGAACCGTTCGATCCAGGTCCGCTCGGGGAAGCTGTTGCGGCGCGCAGCGTCAAAGGCGGCGGCATGGCGCTGATACAGGTCGATAATCCGGTGGGGCATCGTCCGAACCTCCGAAACAGGGGGCGGATATTTCGGAACTCATACCGGGACCGGCAGTTGATAGGGAAACCCCGACCCCCGGGCCAATGGAGACCATCATGGGCGAACTCGTCGACAAGATCAAAGGCAACGTCAACGAAGCAATTGGCAAGGCCAAGCAGCAGAGCAACGACCCAGAAACGCGTGCCGAAGGCGCCGCGCAGGAAGGCAAGGGCAAGGCCCAGCAGCTCGGCGGCAAGATCAAGGGCGCGCTGGGCGACGACATCTGATCGCCCGAAACACTTCTGATCATCGATTTGGGGCCGTTTTCTGCGGGAAACGGCCCTTTTCCGTGGGCGAACCGAATCGACTCGCCGATCGTTTCAAGTCATTACTGCGTTTCGTACCGGGACGACCCGGATAGTCAGCCAGCCGGGGGGCTTGACGACGATGAACGCCGCAATGGAACAGCCTGTTTTGCCCTTCGCCAGAGGTGACTGGCGGCTCGAGCCACGGGGAAGCGTGGGAAGCGCGCTGGCGGACGCGCGCCGCCGCCGCGCCCTGTCGATCGAGGATATCGCCGCGCAGACGCGCGTGCCGGTCCGCTACCTGACCGCGATCGAGGCCGAGCGGTTCGACGTATTTCCCGGGCTGATCTACCTCAAGGGCTTCGTCAAGGCGTTCGCGCGCGCGGTTGGCTTGTGCGAACGCTGGGCGGTCGAGGCAGTCGAGGCTGCGCTGATGGACGCGCGCCGCCTCGCCACCGCGCGGGCTTAACCCCGGATCGCCGCGATCGTCGTCGCGGGGGTGATGAATTCGACATCGGTTTTCAGATGCAGCAGGCGGACGCCACGTTCCGCAAGGGCGCGGTCGAGTGCCGGAGCGAACTGCGCGGTGCGCTCTACAGTCTCCGCCCAGCAGCCATAGGCGCGCGCGAGCGCGGCAAAATCGGGATTGTGCAACGTCGTCCCCGACAGGCGCGCGGGAAACTCACGCTCCTGATGCATCCGGATCGTCCCGTACGCGCCGTTGTCGATCACCAGCACCAGCATGTCCGCGCCATGCTGGACCGCAGTCGCCAGCTCCTGTCCGTTCATCAGGAAATCGCCGTCTCCGGCGAGCGCGATCGCCAGCTTGTCCTTGCGGCGCAGCGCGGCGGCGACGGCAGCAGGCGTGCCGTAACCCATCGCGCCGGCGGTCGGGGCCAGCTGTGACGGCTGCGCACCATAGCGCCAATAGCGGTGCCACCAGCCCGAGAAATTGCCCGCGCCATTGCAGACGATCGCATGGTCCGCGTCGATCCGCTCGCGCATCGCAGCGACGCATTGGCCGAGATCGAGCGGAACGCCCTCGCGCGGATTCGGCGTCGACCAGTCCTGCCATTCGGTATGCGCCTCGGCGCAGGCGGGGCGGGGCGTTTCGGGGGCATCGGCTGCGGCCAGCATCGCGGCAAATTCGAACACCGGCGCGGCGATGCCCAGATCGGCGCGATAGACACGGTTGAGCTCGCCTGCGTCCGGGTGGACATGGATCAGCGTCTGTCCCGGATGGTCCGGCGTCACCAGCGTATAGCCATCAGTGGTAGCCTCCCCCAGCCGGGCGCCGACAACCAGCAGCAGGTCGGCCGCCTTGATCCGCGCGACCAGCCTGGGGTTGGGACCGTACCCGAGATTGCCTGCCCAGACCGGCGAGCTGTTGGGGATCGCGTCCTGCCGCCGGAATGCGCCAGCGACGGGGATACCCCAACTGCGCGCGAAGCTGTCGAACGCCGCACCGGTTGCGATATCCCATCCCGCGCCGCCGACAATCGCCACCGGACGCTCGGCCGTGCGCAGGAGGTCGAGGACGTCGGTGAAATCCTCCGGGTCCAAACCCGCGCTGTGGCGGGTCAGGCGCGGACGGTCGAGCGTCTCCACGACATCGAGCAACATGTCTTCGGGCAGCGCGACGACGACCGGCCCAGGACGCCCGCTGATCGCGACGTTCCACGCGCGCGCGACATATTCGGGGATGCGTGCGGCGTCCTCAATCCGCGTTGCCCATTTGGCGAGTGGGCCGAAGAATGCGGGGAAATCGACTTCTTGAAACCCTTCGCGATCGCGCATCGACCGGTCGACGTCACCGATGAACAGGATCAAGGGGATCGAATCCTGCATCGCTACATGTACGCCGATGCTGGCATTGGTCGCGCCGGGGCCGCGCGTCACGAAGCAGATGCCGGGCTTGCCGGTCATCGCCCCATCGGCGCACGCCATGAATGCGGCGCCGCCCTCTTGCCGACAGGTGACCAGATCGACCTGCGTCACGTCGTGCAGCGCGTCGAGCACCGCCAGGAAGCTCTCCCCCGGCACGTGGAAGATGCGGTCGCAGCCCTGGGCCACGAGATTGTCGACCAGGATGCGGCCGCCGTTGCGCGTATTCGTCATCGCGACACCTTGCCGCCGCAATGCCGCGAAGTCGAGCCGGTAGCGGCGGTTACGACTTGTCGGCGTAGCGCGCCTTCAGCATTGCCCAGCTTGCGCGCAGGCCCGTCGCGTCGCCGCCCTTGGGGCGACCGGGCTTGGCGGCGGGACGCCAGGCAAACAGGTCGAGATGCGCCCAGGCAATGTGCTTCGGCACGAAACGGCGGAGGAACAGCGCGGCGGTGATCGGGCCGGCGAAGGGGCCGTCGGGGGCGTTGACCATGTCGGCGATGTCCGACTTCAGCATCTCGTCATAGCCGTCCCACAGGGGTAAACGCCACAGCGGATCTTTCACACCGTCCCCGGCATCGAGCATCGCGCCGGCCAGCGTGTCGTCATTGGCGAACAGGGCAGGGAGATCGGGGCCAAGCGCAACACGCGCTGCGCCGGTCAGCGTGGCGAAGTCGAGCATCAGCCCGGGCTTGCCTTCGACCGCCTTGGTCAGTGCGTCCCCCAGGATCAGGCGCCCCTCGGCATCGGTGTTGGTATTCTCGACCGTCAGTCCCTTGCGGGTGTTCAGGACATCACCGGGCCGGAAGGCATTGCCGGCGACCGAATTCTCGACCGCCGCGACCAGCAGGTGGAGGCGGACCGGCAGGCGTTGCGCCATCACCAGCCCGGCCAGCGCGATCGCGTGCGCCGCGCCGCCCATATCCTTCTTCATCAGCCGCATGCCCGCGCTCGGCTTGATGTCGAGCCCGCCGGTGTCGAAGCATACGCCCTTGCCGACCAGCGCCAGCCGGGGATGGTCGGGATTGCCCCATTCCAGCTCGATCAGCCGCGGCTCACGCCCGCGGGCCGCCGCCATGCCGACCGCGTGGATCATGGGATAGCCCTGCTCGAGCGCATCGCCGCGCGTGACGATCGACGTTGCGCCGTGCACTTTGGCGAGAGCCTCGACCTCGGCCTCCAGATCCGCCGGCCCCATGTCGGATGCAGGGGTGTTGACCAGATCGCGGACCTTGAAGGTCGCGCTGGCGAGGCACAGCGTCTCCTCGATCCGTCCCGGTTCACCGGTCAGCAGGACCCGCGGGCCTTGTGCGCTCTCGTCCTTGCGGTAGCGGTCGAAGCGATATTGCGCGAGCACCCATCCGAGCATTGCAGCGCCGGGCTCGCCGGTCGCAAGGCGATAGCTTCCCTCGGGCAACTGCTCGCCGAGCGAGGCGATGCGAAACGGAGAGGTCTCGGCCTCGTCGCACACCAGCAGCATCGCCCAATCCTCCGGCCCCTCGCCGGGCAGCACGGCGCGGTTGCCCGCCTTGCCAGTCAGCTTGTGCGCGCTGATCGCGGTGCGGATGCGCGGCGGCTGCGTCTTCAGCCAGTCCTGCCACTGGTCGGGGTGGACGACGTGGATGGTGCGCGCGGGCTGGCCACGATCGGGCTGAAGCAGCAGGGAAAGGTCCGTCATTGCGGATGATCTAAGCTGCGCGCCCGGCAACGGCAACTAGCGTGCGAGCTTGGTCGTCGGCGCGGTGCAGAGCGCCATCGCGCGATCGATCATCGCGACCAGGCGGTTGCGACTTTCCGCAAGTGGGGCGGGGTCCAGCCCGCGCTCCTGCGTCTCGAAATTCACATAGGGCAAGCCGCGCAGCAGCGCATAGTTGGACAGTGACCCGTCGCTGACGCCCACACGTTCGAACACGACGTTGAAATCGGCCATCGCCAGCGCCTTGCCGCACCATGCGGAATAGGGGGAGGCACCCGCACGATAGGCGACATAGGCGAGGCTGTCGTCGTCATCGAACGGCCATGCACGGCCCTGCGACGGCGATGGCTGCATGACGTCATCGCAAAAGCGGATCGACACCTCGCCCCGTCCCGGCGGGTCGGACTGGTTGCAGCGTGAGTTCCGCGTATCAAAACCGGGCGAATTGGTGTGCAGCGCGATGATCGGCAGAGCCCCGCGCCGTGCATCGGCCAGGATCGTGGTGGCGTAGAGCGGGGTGCCGTCACGGAAGTTGCGATTGGGGTCGATCGGCCCGCCGCGATCAACCGCAGCGTTGCGGCGCCGGCCATCCTCGGCAATTCCGGAATCGACCACGATCATCACACCGCCATAGGTGCGCACCCCGGCTAGCCCCGCCTCGAACCCGGCATTTTCATTGTCGTGCGGGACGAACCATAATGGCCCGCGTGGATTCTTGACATTCGCAACGCGGAACAGCCGCCAAGACCCTCTTTCTTCACGAAATTCGATCTTGCTGACCGACAGCCCGCGCCACGTAGCCGGATCGCGGTGGCGCGCGAAATCGTCGTCGGCGATGGTTAGTGGATCGACTGCCTCGCCGCGAACCCCCGGCTCCGGCACGATCCCGGTGAGGGCAAGCCAGACCGGAAGGGCGAGGAGCAGGCGCTTCATTCAGGCCAGCGGTGCGCCATAGAGGTCGTGTTCGTCCGCGTCCTCGATCTCGACCTGGACGATGTCGCCCTGCTTCAGATGGCCCGCGTCGCGCAGGAACACCGTACCGTCGATCTCCGGCGCGTCAGCCTGTGACCGGGCATTGGCGCCGTCGCCCTCGACCTCGTCGATGATCACTTCGAGCGTGCGGCCGATCTTGGCCTGCAGCTTGGCGGCGCTGATCGCGGCCGTCTTTTCCATGATCCGGGCATAGCGCTCTTCCTTGACCGCTTCGGGCACCGCGCCGGGCAGGTCGTTGGCGGCAGCGCCCTCGACCGGCTCGAAGCGGAATGCGCCGACACGGTCCAACTGCGCCTCGTCCAGCCAGTCGAGCAGATACTGGAAATCCTCCTCGGTCTCGCCGGGGAAGCCGACGACGAAGGTCGAGCGGATCGTGATGTCCGGGGCGATCTCACGCCATCTGTGGATGCGCTCCAGCACCTTGGCCTCGTTCGCCGGACGGCGCATCGTGCGCAACACGCTGGGCGCTGCGTGCTGGAAGGGGATGTCGAGATAGGGGAGGATCAGCCCCTCGGCCATCAGCGGGATGACCTGATCGACATGGGGGTAGGGGTAGACGTAATGCAGCCGCACCCAGGGTGCGATCTTGCCCAGTTCGCGGGCAAGGTCGGTCATGTGGGGAACGACCTCCGCACCCTTCCACATCCGCGGCTCCTTGCGGATGTCGACGCCATAGGCGGACGTGTCCTGGCTGATGACCAGCAGTTCCTTGGTCCCCGCCTCGACCAGCTTCTCTGCCTCGCGCAGGATCGCGTCGGGGCGACGGCTGACCAGATCGCCGCGCAGCGCCGGAATGATGCAGAAGGAGCAGCGGTGGTTGCACCCCTCGCTGATCTTCAGATAGCTGTAGTGGCGCGGCGTGAGCTTCAACCCGCTTTCGGGGACGAGGTTGAGGAAGGCGTTGGGCGGCATCGGCGCCGCGTCGTGGACTGCGCCGACCACTTCCTCATATTGATGCGCACCGGTGACCGCCAACACATTGGGAAAGCGCGCGCGGATTACGTCGGCTTCCTTGCCCATGCATCCCGTGACGATGACGCGGCCATTCTCCGCAATCGCCTCGCCGATCGCTTCGAGCGACTCTTCCTTGGCGCTGTCGAGAAAGCCGCAGGTGTTGACCAGCACCACGTCCGCGCCGGCATAGTCGGCCGACATGGCATAGCCGTCGGACCGGAGCTTGGTCAGAATACGCTCGCTGTCGACCAGATTCTTGGGACAGCCGAGCGACACCATGCCCACCTTGGGGGCTTCGGGGAGTCGCGTTGCCATGATTGTCGCGCGACATAGGCGATTTTGCGAAAAAAGATAGGGGCGGGGCACCGGGCGGTCGGCAGCGCTCTCCCCGCTGGCCGGACTGCGCGAACGTCGTGATTGACAATGCTGCCTGCGCAGTATGGTCTCAACATGCGGCTGATCGACGTCATGACGGCGTTGTCCGCAACAGGAGGGGGCGTACCGGGTTGGGCAAGGCGAGTATCGCGTGGACCGTTCTGCGTCAGCCTGCAGCCCGGCTCGTCGCAGTTTCCGGCATCGTGTTCGTGGTCATCGCCTGGTTCACAGTCGTCTGGCAGATCGTCGAGGATCAATCGACCGCAGCGAATGTCGCCTTGCGCGAGAATCGGCAGCGTGTCGTCGCGTTCGGCCAATATGTGCGCAACACGTTCGAGGCCGCGGATCTGGCCGCCATCTATCTCGACGCGCGTTACGGGGGCGGGGCGGGGAACGGCATGGCGGGCGCCCCACGCGCGATTTTGCTGCCCGGCGAATGCGATTCGGTCGTCGTCGGCGCCCATATCGTCGATCCCGGCGGGACGGTCCGGGCGACAACCGGTGGAGCGCGCGCGGTGGAGCCCTCCATCCGGTCGGTGGCCCAGGAGTTGCGCACGACCGACGCGATGATGCGCGCGATTTCTAACCCGGTGCGTCGGCCTGGCTCCACCGACGCGGTGCTGATCATCGGGCGGGCGATGCGGGATGCACAGGGCGCGTTCGCTGGCGCAGTCATTGTGGAAGTCCCCGTCCGCCGGTTCGTGGATTTTGACATCGGGCTCGACGGCCGACCGGCTGACCTGATCTCGATGGTCTCGCTGCGCGGGATATCGCTCGCACGGCGCGAGGCCGGGGTGATCAGTTCGGGCCAGGACGTGTCGGGAACGCTGATCATGCAACGCCAGCGAACCAGGCCCGACGGCGATTACTGGAACGCGAGCATCATGGACGGCAAACGACGGTTGTTCAGCCACTATCGGCTGCCCGACTATGGAATCTTCGTCACGTCAGGCGTGGGGGAACAGGACATTCTGGGCCCGGCGATGCGCCGCGCGGGCTGGTTCGTCAGCCTTGCCGCCGCGCTTACCCTGGTGGTGGGGGCGCTGCTCGCGCTCTACTTCCGCCATCTTGCCAACGCCGCCCAGGCACAGCGCCGGTTCGACCAACTCCGCGACGAATTCGCGCACTCGGCGCGCGTCGCGTCGCTGTCGGAAATGGCGGCCGGGCTCGCCCATGAACTCAATCAGCCGCTGACGGCGGCGTCCAATTATCTTGCGGTCGGCGAGCTGATGAACCGTGGCGAGGGCAGCCGCGACGCGGTCGCGACGCAGCTCCAGCAGGTGCGCGGACAGATTGCGCGCGCTGGCGACATCATCCGCCGGATTCGCGACTATCTGTCAAAGGGCAGTGCCGAGTTGCGCAGCGAAGCGCTGGGCCCGGTGATCGACGACGCGATCGAGCTGGCGCGGGGCGGCAATGCCGCGCGGCGGGGACGGATCGTCTATTTCGCCGAGGAGGCTCAGACGCGCGTGCTGATCGATCGCATCCAGATCCAGCAAGTGCTCGTCAACCTGATCCGCAACGCCGAAGAGGCCATGGCATATCTGCCCGCCGATCGGAGCGAAATCCGGATCGCCTGTGCCCAGGTTTCAGACGCGATGCTGGAAATCCGCGTCGATGACAACGGCCCGGGATTTCCGGACAGCGTGCGCGAGCACTTCAATCTCCCCTTCATCTCGACAAAGGCGGAGCATGGCCTGGGCATCGGCCTGTCGATCTGCCGGCGGATCATCGAAGTCCATGGCGGCAGCTTGCGTGTCTGGAACCGCGCGAGCGGCGCCAGCGCGGCATTTACCGTCAAACGCGACGTCGGTGTCCCCGCCGAACTATAGGCCAATTACGCGGATCACGCGCAGTTGCCCCGTCCTCGCTTCGACCAGCTTCCGGGCCTTACGCAGAAGCGACACCGTGGCACGGTTGGAACTGCGGGGAGCCGCGTTGCGCTGATAGGCCCGCGCGCACGCGATCCTGGAAAGAAGATAGGGTGTGGAACCGTCGCGCTTCCGCAGCACGAGGCGAACTTGTCAGTTGTCGAGCACCCACCGGACGGTCAAACCAGGAAGACCACGACACAGCGCACTTTCGTTCGATTGGGGAGAGGCGATGATCGATCTGCGGCGATATGCGGTGACCGGCGCGGCTGCGATGCTGGTGCTCGCAAAGCTGGGCGCAGCGGAAGCGGCAGCGGCGCAAACCGTGCCGCGCATCCCGATCCCGACCGAGGGAGAAGCCGCGTTCGACGAGCGCGAATATGGCAAGGCCGCAGAGATCATCATTCCGGCGTTCGAGAATTGCCGTGCGGCACATCCGCGGGGCGATACCTGCGCCACGCTCGCAGCCGGTGTTGCCGTGCTGGTCGCGACGGCGGGCAACGACAAGGTCGAGGGCACAATCCTGCGCGCGCTCGATTATGTCGATACGCAGGTCGGTCCCGAAAGCCAGGACGCGCTGATGGTCCTGAGCGCTTTGGCAAGCTATTATGAGCGCTTGCAGAGCTTCGACAAGTATTTGCCTGTCGCAGAGCGGCGACTGGCAGTGTCGCGCAAGCTCAATGGTGACACAGGACGCCTGACAGTGATTGCGGCTGTCGGCTTTTGTACCGTGCAATGGATTTTGGGCCAGGGGCAGGCGGCAGTGGATCGGCTGCTGCCTATCGCCCGGCAACTGCCTGAGACGACGCCGGAACAGGCTGCCCTGTCAGGCCGGGTCCATGAGTGTCTGGGTTCAGCCTATTATTCGATCGATCGTGACCGTGATGCGGAACCGGCGTTTCGCAAGGCGCTGGCGCTCTTTGAACGGTCGGAGGGGGAGAGCGGGCCGCTGGCGCTCGATTCGATGGCAAGCCTCGCCAACACATTGCGCAGGTTGGGACGGGGGGACGAGGCCCGCGTGCTGGCCGCACGGGTCGATCGGCTGGCAAAGCCCGGCTCGCCTGCTCGCGGTCGAATCGCGTGGTGGTCGAGTGCCGAACCGACGGATGCGGTCGCAGCGGCGCGCGCGGAGCTCGCCAGTACCGAAAAGCGATTTGGTGCGGCGTCGGCGGTCACCGACCTGGCGGCCGCGATGGTCGCCGTAGCGCTGATCGACGCCGAGAAGTTTGCCGAGGCGGCGCCGTATGTTCGACGATTGGAGGCAGCGGCAAGCAACCCCGGCAACCCGCCGTCCGTGCGCATCAAGATGCTGACGGGGCAGGTGGTTCTGACGATGAAAACGTCTCCGGACCGGCTCGATCTCGTCGTTCCGGTGATCGAACGCCTCGTCGGGCTCGCAAAACAATCGGGCGCTGGCAGCGACAGGCTGCTGATCGATTTCCAGATGTATGCGGGGATGAGTCTTTTGCTGACCGGGCAGCCACGGCGCGCATATCCGTTTCTGACCGATGCGGGGGACCTGTTGATGTCCCGACTGGCGAGCTATCGCGATTTCGATGCGGCGGCGCAGAAGGAAACGCGCCAATATGCGCCGATCTTCAAATTTCAGGTCACCAACGCGTGGTGGTTGGCGAAGCAGCAGTGATTCAGGCGGAGCCACCAGTCCCCGGGATGATCTCAACCACCACATCGCCCTCGCGCAGCGCCTTCGCCTCCGGCTCGAAAAATCCGTGCGGCATGCCATCGCGATAGATGCGTACGCCAAGGCCGGTGGCGATCGCGGAAAGCGGCTTGCCGATCTCGGCTGGCGCCACGCGGCGTTCCGACAGATGCACCCGTCCGTCGACCGAGGCGAGGTCGAGCATATAGTCGGCAACGTGCGTCCCCTCGACCGATCCGGCGAGCAGCAGGCCGGCAAAGCTGACCGGATTGATGACGGTATTCGCCCCGGCTGCCCGGGCCGGAAGTTCGTTGTCGTCCGCCTTGATGATGATCGAGATCGGCAAATCGGGTGCCAGATGCCGCGCGGTCAGCGTGACGAGGATCGATGTGTCGTCGCGCCCGGTCGCGACGATCAGGGTTCGGGCACGCTCTACCCGGACGTCCTTCAGCGTCTGGTCGCGGGTGGCGTCGCCGACCAGCACGTTGCAACCCGCTTCCTCCGCCCGTGACAGCGCATGCTCATCGCCGTCGATGACCACGATACAGCCGGGATCGGTGCCGCGCGCGATCAGTTCGTTGACCGCATCCGCCCCGGTCTTGCCGAAGCCCGCGACGACGATGTGGTCGGTGAGCATCTTCTGGATTTGGGCCATGCGCCACCTGTCCCATGTGCGTTTGAGGATGAATTGATAGGTCGTGCCGATGAAGATCAGGATCACGAAGATCCGGATCGGGGTCACCACCAGCGCGTCGAACATCCGCGCCCCGGGCGAAATCGGCACGATGTCGCCATAACCGGTCGTGGTGATCGAGATCATCGTGAAGTAGATGATGTCGAGAAAGCTGATGTGATTGTCGAAATTGTCGCGCAGCCCTTCGCGGTCGAACCAGTGGAAGGCGACGGCAAAGGCATAGAGGCCCAGTACCGCTCCGACGCGCCAGGCGATCGAAATCCAGGGCGATACGCGCGACTTGCGACGCAACGCGGCGTGGTGCGGGATACGCGGGCGGCTCAACGGGCGGGCAATCTCGGCAGCGGATCGACGGGCGTGCGACCCTGGCGAAGTTCGAAATGCAGCTGCGCGCGGTTCGTTCCGCTGTCGCCCGACAAGGCGATCATCTGCCCGCGCTTCACGCTCTGACCGCGCTGGACGAGCAATTGTCCGGCATGGCCATAGACGCTGGTCCAGCCGCTGCCGTGCTGCAGGATCACCAGGCCGCCCAGCGAGGGAATTTCGCTGCCCACATAAGCGACGGTGCCATCGGCGGCGGCGAGGACGGGGGTGTCGAGCGGCACGGCGATCTTGATCCCGTCGCTACGCTCGCCGCTGGCAATAGGACCAAAGCGGCGCACGACCGCGCCGCGCGCTGGCCAGGTGAAGCCCCCGCGCAGCGTGGTCGGCGCTGCGACCGCCGCATCGGGCGGCAAGATGCGGGCCGATGACGCCGTCGGCGGGGTCGGGCGCGCGCGTTCCGCAATGGCGGGCTGCCCCCCGGTCACGATGTCGTCGATGTCGAGCCGGAAGGCAGCGGCGCGCTCTTCCAGCGTCATCGTGCGCGGATCGCCCGGGATCAGCAGGCGCATGCCGGTCCGCAGGATATAGGGCTCGGACAGGTCGTTCTCGGTCACCACCCGGCTCCAGTCGACGCCATAGGCGCGGGCAATCGCGATGCCCGTCTCGCCCGCCCGGACGAGGTGATAGCGGCCACCCGGAATCGACAGCCGCTGTCCGACCCGAATGGTATAAGGCGGGGGGATGTTGTTAGCGCGCGCAATCGCCTCGGAGCCAGCGCCGGTGCGATCAGCAATCCGGCGCAAGGTATCGCCCGGCGCGACGACATATTCGGATGCCGCGACGGTCCGCGCGTCAGCGGTGACGCGCCGTGCTTCCCATGCCGAAACCGGAGCGGGCAGGGCGGGCACGTCCTCGCGGCGCGGCGCGGCGGTGGGATCGGCTTCGCGTTGGGCGGGGCCCGGGCGGGCGGCAGGCCCCGTGCCGGGCGGGATGCAACCGCCGACCAGCGGCCCCAGCATCAACGCCGCGATCCATCCCGCCCTGTTCCGGTTCCCCCGCATGACCCACCCGACCTAACCAAATGTCTGGTTGAGCATAACAAGCGATTCACGATGCGTCAGGTCAAGATGCAGCGGCGTCACGGTAATCCAGCCCTGCTCGATCGCCTCAAGGTCGGTATCGGCGACCGGCGTGTGCGGAACGCGCCCCAGGCCAAACCAGTAATAGTCGAACCCGCGCGGATCGGTGCGCTTGTCGAGCCGCAGCCGGCCATAGTCGCGCAGCCCCTGGCCGACGGCCTTGATCCCATTGACCGCGCTGGCCGGGATCGGTGGGAAATTGACATTCATCAGCGTGCGCGGTGCCCAATCGGCGGCGATCAACGGGCGCAGCACACGCTCGCCCCATTGCTCCGCCGCCTCGAAGCTGACCTTCTCGCCCGGCGCGCTAAGCGCATAACGCTGGCTGAGCGCGATCGAGCGGATACCGGCCAGCGCGCCCTCCATCGCCGCCGAAACGGTCCCGGAATAGCTGACATCCTCACCCAGATTCGCACCGCGATTGACCCCGGACAGGATCAGGTCGGGCGGGCCGTCCTTCATGATCTCCGCCAGCGCCATCATCACCGCGTCGGTCGGCGTGCCGGTGACCGCAAAGCGCCGCTCGCCGAAGCGGCGCAGACGAACCGGCTCGGTCAGGCTGAGTGAACGGCCCTTGCCCGACTGTTCCTCCAGCGGCGCGACGATGGTGATGTCGTCCGAGAGGGTGCGGGCGAGGCGCTCCAGCACCTCCAGACCGCGGGCATGGACGCCGTCGTCGTTGGTGAGGAGGATCCTCACCCGCGCGGCTCGAGCCGGTTGGCCCCGCGCAGATAGGGCTGGAGCACCTCAGGCACTGCCACCGCGCCATCCTCCTGCTGGTAATTCTCCAGCACAGCGACCAGCGTACGGCCGACCGCAAGGCCCGATCCGTTGAGCGTGTGGACGAACGCCGGCTTGCCCTCTGCGGTGCGGAAGCGCGCGTTCATCCGGCGTGCTTGGAAGTCGCCACAGGTCGAGCAGGACGAAATCTCGCGATAGCGTGCCTGCCCGGGCAGCCATACTTCAAGGTCATAGGTCCGCGTCGCGCTGAAGCCCATGTCGCCCGCGCACAGCAGCATGCGGCGGAAGGAGAGGCCAAGCTTGGTCAGGATATCCTCGGCGCAGACGGTCATCCGCTCATGCTCCGCCTCGGACTGCTCGGGCGTCGTGATCGACACCATCTCGACCTTTTCGAACTGGTGCTGGCGGATGAAGCCGCGCGTGTCGCGTCCCGCTGCACCGGCCTCGGAACGGAAGCAGGGTGTCAGCGCGGTGAGGCGCAGCGGGAGTTCCTCGCCGCTCAGAATCTGTTCGCGCACGCTGTTGGTCAGGCTGACTTCCGACGTCGGGATCAGCCAGCGCCCATCGGTGGTGCGGAAGGAATCTTCGGCGAACTTGGGCAGCTGGCCGGTGCCGAACATGATCTCGTCGCGCACCAGCACCGGCGGCACGCACTCGTCATAGCCGTGATCGCCGGTCAGCGTGTCCAGCATGAACTGCCCAAGCGCGCGGTGCAGCTTTGCCGCCGGGCCACGCAGCAGGGTGAAGCGAGATCCGCCGAGCATCGCGCCCGTGTCAAAATCGAGGCCGAGCGCAGGGCCGAACTCGTGATGTTCGCGCGGGCCGAAGGTAAAGGCCGGCTGCGTACCAATCGTGTGGACGAGTTGATTATCGTCCTCGGTCGCACCTTCCGGAACATCGGCGGCGGGCAGGTTTGGGATCGCGGCGAGCGCGGTCCGCAGCGCTTCGTCCGCCGCACCCTGAGCGAGATTGAGGTCCTCCAGCGTCTGCTTGAGCCCCGCGACCTCCGCCATCAGCGCCTGCGCGCGCTCCTCGTCCTTCGCGGCTTTGGCCTGCCCGACCTGCTTCGACAGGTCGTTGCGGCGCGTCTGCGCCTCTTGTTGCTGGGTGGTCAGCGCGCGGCGCGCTTCGTCGAGCGCGACCAGCATTTCGGCCTGCGGCTCGGCGCCACGGCGGGCAAGGGCGGCGTCGAACGCCTCGGGATTCTCACGGATGGCGCGGATATCGTGCATGGCGGCAGGCTATGGCGAGCCGCGCGGGACTAGGCAACCCGGCGCGCGCGGTGTGCGTTCACCCTGTGCAACCGGAAAAGGAGAGAGCGATGCAGGTTCCGCACAATGCGATGGTAGTGGTCGCCGATGGCCGCAAGATGCTGTTCCTCAGGAACGAGGGCGACGCAGTGCACCTCAACCTTCAGGTCGAGCGCAAGCGGGTGCAGGACAATCCGCCCGATCGCGAACAGGGGACCGACACGCCGGGCCGTAGCTTCTCAAGCGTCGGACCGGGCCGTAGTGCCTATGAGGAGACGGACTTCCACCAGCTGGAGGAAGATCGGTTTGCGGCGGAGACGGCGGAGTTGCTGAAGAAGCGCGCGCTCAACAACGACTTCGAATCGCTGATCATCGTCGCGCCGCCCCGCACGCTCGGCGAGCTGCGCAAACATTATCACAAGGAAGTGAGCGAGCGGCTGACCGGCGAGATCGACAAGACGCTGACCGGCCATCCGATCCCGGACATCGAACAGGCATTGATCGACGCCGACTAAGCCAGGTCGCCGCGGCGCTTATCCGGCCGCCGCGGCGTCCTTTGCCTTGCGGTTCTGGAACCGCTTGCGCACCACCAGTGCGGCCGCGGCGGCGCCGAACAGCAGCACCATCGGCGGCGCGGGAACCGGATCGGGGCCACCCGACGAACTGCTGGTCCCACTCGACGTGCCCGACGAGGTCGAGCTGCTGGTGGACGTGCTCCACCCGCTCGATGTGCTCCACCCGCTCGAAGTCGAGGAGGATACGTCGCCCGAGGACGAGGCTGACGTCGACGAGGCAGACGAGTTGGACGATGAGGTCGAAACGTCGCCCGAAGAGCTGGCGGAAGTCGAGGTCGAGACGTCGCCGGAGGACGAAGCCGATGTCGATGACGACACGTCGCCCGACGACGAAGCAGACGAAGATACGTCACCGCTCGAAGCGGATGACACGTTACCCGACGAACCACCCGAGGCAGACGATACGTCGCCGCTCGACGACGACGACACATTGCCGGACGAACCGCCCGACGCTGACGAAGAGGATACGTCGCCCGACGAGCCGCCAGAGGCCGATGAGACGTTGCCCGAGGATCCGCCCGACGCCGAACTGGTCGAAGATCCACCGGTAGACGAGGTGCTGGTGCTCGACAGGCCGCCCGTGGACGATGACGAACCGCCCGTCGACGATGTCGAGCTGACGCTGCCGCTGGACGACGACACGTCGCCCGAGGACCCGCCCGCTGAAGTTGAAGTCGAGCCGCCCGAGGTGGAGGTCGAACCGCCGCTGGTGCTGCTGGTCGAGGAAATGACGATGCCGCCGCTGCCCGATGCGCCGCTGCCGCCGCTCGATCCGCCGAAAAAGCCGCCGGCGAAGAAGCCACCGACAAAGCCACCGCTGCTGCCTCCGGTCACTGCCGCTGCCGCACCACCGCCGCCGCCACCGCCGCCGCCGACGACCGGCATCTCGCCGCTTGACCCATAGGTCGGCGGGGGCAGGGGGATCGCGGTACCCTGTGTCGTGACAGTCAGAACCTGGGGCTGGCACTGTGCGCTCGTCGTCACCGTGCGGCGGACGACGCGCTTGCGCAGCGGGCGCTTAACCACGCGGCGCTGGACTACGCCCTGCTTCACCGACTGGCGCTGCTGCTGATAGCCGCGCTCGGCACGGGTTTCGGCGACATGCACTGCGCCGCCGCCGACAACGGCTCCGCCGCATGCGCAGGCGCACAGTTTTGCCAAGGCCATCCGAACCGACATTCTGCTTCTCTCTTGTCCCCGGCCGCCGCGCGGTGCGCATTGCACCCGTTTGGCGGGTTATTGCCGTAGAAGTGCAGAAGAAAGTATTAAGTTCAATGTCGTTAACCATAGTTTCGCGCTGATCGGAGCTATTATTTGCCGATGCTTTGGATCGCCTATGGTTAATGTGCCTTAAGGGGACGGAATCTCCGGCTAGGTTTAAATTATGCTTAAGCGTGCAGGCCGGTTTAGTGTGATAAAACTGCATGTTGGTTCAGGTCGCTGTAATTTCCCGCATGCCAAGAACGGCTTGGCGCACGAATCTGTGGATTCGGTAGCTTGTGATACCCAATTTGCCCCGATATAGGGCGCGCCGGGGATAAGGGGATTGTGATCGGCCCAGCCATCCGATCCCGTTGTGGAGTGTGGGATGGCGACCGTTTTCGATCACCGCGACGATCCTGAGAAACCTGTCGCCGCGAACGATTTGCCCGATGGCTATCGTCCGACTGCCGACGAGCCGTTCATGAACGCGCGCCAGCAGCAATATTTTCGGGAGAAGCTGCTCGCCTGGAAGGACGCGATCCATCGCGAAGCGGCGGGAACGCTGAACCAGCTTCAGATCGATTCGCTGCGTGAAGCGGATCTGACCGACCGGGCCTCGAGCGAAACGGACTGGTCGATCGAGCTGCGCACGCGCGACCGCCAGCGCAAGCTGATTTCCAAGATCGACGCAGCGCTGCGTCGGATCGAGGAGGGCGAGTATGGCTATTGCGAGGTAACCGGCGAGCCGATCAGCCTTGCCCGGCTCGAGGCACGTCCGATCGCGACGATGACGGTCGAGGCGCAGGAGCGCCACGAGCGCAACGAGAAAGTCTCCCGCGAGGAGTGAGCGCCGGCTTCACGGCTCCGAGTTAACGGTTTCGATAGCCATTGCTGCTTTAAACTCCGCGCGTAACACGTGAGCACGAGCGGCAGATGGACCAGTTCTCTTCCGACCCTTTCAGTGGACGTTTCAACGACGATCCCGCCAGCCAGCGCAATGCCGTGCGCGACAGCCTGTTCCTGGCTGCAACGCTGCGTATCGAAAAGGTCGATGTGTCGGTCCGCGTCCGGAATATCTCGGCCGGCGGGCTGATGGCCGAATATGGCGAGCCGGTCGATTCGGGGATGCCGGTCGAAATCAATGTTCGCGGCGTCGGCTGGATCCGGGGCCATGTCGCATGGAGTGCCGAAGGCCGGATCGGCATCGCGTTCGATCGCCCGATCGATCCGCTGTTGGCGCGTAAGCCGGTCGGTGGCGGGACCAACACGCCGCATTTCGTCAAACCGCATATTTTCCGGGGTTGAACCGGGGGCGCTCGCCACGGCTGCGCAACGCGACGGGTGGCGGCGAGGGGCCGCCCCGCAACCGCGGGGCAACCCGGTGAGCCGTGTCAGCTAAACGCGATTTCTTCCTTGAGCTTGAGCTTGCGCCGCTTCAGGTCGGCGAGGATCATCTGATCAGGAGCGGGCCGCTGCGATTCGGCCACGATCCGCCGATCGAGTGATGCATGCTTGGCCTCAAGTGCCGAGAGATGCGCGTTTTGCATGGATGCAATCCTCCTGCTCTGGTTGGGGGACAGCGAATAGAACATGATTCGCGCGGTATGTCGCCCCTTGCATAACTACCCATCGACAGGGCAACGGCGACATGCGACGGGTTGAGCGCGGGGATGGGCGAGTGATGGACGAAGGCGAGATTCTGCGGCGGCTGGAGCTGCTTCGCGTCGATCATCGCGATCTCGACGCCGCGATCGAAGCGCTCGCCAACACGGCGATGCCGGACCAGCTGCAGATCGCCCGACTCAAGAAGCGGAAGCTGCTGTTGCGTGACGAGATCGCGATGCTCGAGGATCAGCTGATCCCCGATATCATCGCTTGATGTCACCACCGCGCCGCTTTGGGACAAGCGGGGTATGCAGATGTCTATTTCGTTAATGAAGTCTTTCTGTCAGCTTTCCGTCCCATGACCGGGGAAGTGGAAACCATGCGCGTTCAGCGCGCGCTGATCGACTCGCTCTATACCGAGTCGATGCTGCTCGCTGATGAGGCGCGCGCCTATTTCGACGTGGTGGGTCGCGAACAGCGCGACATGCTCGGCGCGATGGATCGCGTGATCTTCTCGTGCGAGTCGCTGAAAGTCACGACCCGCCTGATGCACAGCATCGCCTGGCTGCTGACCCAGCGCGCGGTCGCGGCGGGGGAGATTGGCCCGGGGGATGCGCAACATCCCTCGCGCCGGCTGGGAGAGGCGCCGGTGACCGATCGCGCCGCGCTGGATGCAATGCCGCTGGGTGCCCAGCATCTGATCGCCGCGAGTATCGACCTGCATCGCCGCATCGCCCGGCTCGACGCCGCGCTGGACGCGGATATCGATGTCCCGGTCAGCCCGGCGCGGACGATGCTCGACCGGCTCGCCCACGCCTTCTGATCTTCGGCCTGCGATTAACCCTGTAACCCGGCGCACGTTCGGTCTATGTTCCGTCGCCGACGGAGCAGAAGGGAAGTGGCGTGTCGATCGAAATGACAGTGGCTTTGCTGGTGACGCTGGCGGTCGGAGCGTTGCTCGGCTGGTTTGCGGGAAGCCGAGCGAATGCCGCGCTGCGGGCGGATCGCGATCGGCGGGAAGCGGACTTCAAGGCAGCGATCACGGATCTTGCCGCAGCAGAAGAGCGCGCGCGCGAGCTCCCCGAACTGCGCGAACAACTGTCCGCGATCCGCGACCAGCGCGATGCCGCGCGGATCGAGCTGGCGGAGCTTCGCGTCAAGGCCGAGGGACTTGAGGAGCGCCTGACCGGCCAGTTCCGCGAGGTCGCGGGCACGATGCTCGCCGAAACCCAGGCCGCGTTCCTCAAGCGTGCCGAAGACCGCTTCAAGGAGTCCGAGAGCGCGGCGGGTCAGAATCTGAAGGCACTGCTGCAGCCGGTGACCGAGCGGCTGCAGCGCTATGAGGAAGGCGTCGCCAAGGTCGAGGCCGAGCGGCGCGACGCGTTCGGCGAGCTCAAGGGCCAGATCGAACAGATGCGGATCGGGCAGGAGCGGGTGAGCCAGGAGGCCGCCAAGCTGGTCAATTCGCTGCGCAACGCCCCCAAGTCGCGCGGCCGCTGGGGCGAGCAGCAGCTGCGCAACGTTCTCGAAACCTGCGGCCTGTCCGAACACACCGACTTCATGACCGAGGTGAGCGTCGCGCAGGAGGAAGGCGGGCGACTGCGCCCCGATGCGATCGTGCGGGTCCCCGGCGGCAAGGCGCTGGTGATCGACGCCAAGGTGTCGCTCAACGCCTATCAGGACGCATTCGGCGCGGTGGATGAGCAGGAGCGCCAGATCGGCCTCGGCCAGCATGCCGCGGCGATGAAGGCGCATGTCAACGCGCTGGGCAACAAAGCCTATTGGACGCAGTTCGACGACGCGCCCGATTATGTCATCATGTTCGTGCCGGGCGAGCATTTCCTGTCGGCGGCGCTGGAGCATGATCCAACGCTGTGGGACTTTGCGTTCGAGAAGCGCGTGCTGCTGGCGACACCGACCAACTTGATCGCGATCGCGCGCACGGTGGCGGCGGTGTGGCGGCAGGAGATGCTGGCCAAGGAAGCGCGGCAGATCGGCGCGCTGGGCAAGGAGCTCTATGACCGGCTGGCCAAGGCGCTGGGCGACCTGCGCACGGTCGGCAGCGGCCTCAATACGGCGGTCAAGAATTTCAACGCCTTTGCCAGCTCGCTCGAGACCCGCGCCTTGGTGTCGGCGCGCAAGCTCAAGGAACTGAACATCGAAACCGGCGCCCGCGAGATCGAGAGCGTGCCCCCGGTCGAGCTGCTGGCCAGCCATGCGACTAGAGTTGAATCGGAGGACGAGGACGCGCTCAGGGCGGCGGGATGATGAGCCATAAGCCATCGACGGCCACTGTTCGCAAAGTGCCGGAATGTCCGGCTAGGGGTGGGAAGTGGTCATTGACCGTATCACCCTGTGAGCTACATCAGACTGTGTGCGAAGGCTGATCGCCCCTATCATCGGAATATGCGGTCTGGGCGCTTGTTCGGACAAGTGCACAAACATCGTGATTACCCGTGCCGACGATCCAACAGGGAGTCGTAGCGCGGTGATGTTCAACCGCGGTTGCGGTGCCACTACAGGATTCTCGACGCAAATCTCTGTTATTGAGAATGGGGAGCAGCTCTCGGGCGGCGGAAACACCTTTCGGGCCGATGACGATCATGGGGCCGCAACCGCCGGCGATTGGGGTGGGCCGTGGGCGGAAATGAAATGGCTAGCGCCTGACCACCTGCTCATTCGCTATGCGTCCAAATCGCGCATCTTCGAACAGGACCAGGCGGTGTCGGGCGTTAAGATAAGCTATCAGCAAGTACGTCGCTGATCGACAGCAAGGGGGGCGTCTGGGGGTCGTTCGCTTGATGCAACGACGGCCTAGCTGAGCGGCAATGCAAGCGCCTGCGCGCACAAGGCACGTGGGGTGGGGCGGTGGGACACCAGGATCAGACCGGTGCCGGTCGCCGCCAGCCACGCATCGAGGCGCGCGACGAGTTCAGCCTCGGTCGTCGGGTCGAGACCTTCGCTGGGTTCGTCCGCCACCAGCCAGGGTCGCTCCGCCAGCAGCGCGCGCGCCAGCGACAAGCGCTTCTGCTCCCCGCCGGACAGGGTTCCGCCCGCTTCGCCGACCGGGGTGCTTAAACCGTCCGGCATCGCGCGCACGCGATCAGCAAGGCACACCGTTTCGAGCGCACCCCACATCGCGGCATCGTCTATTCCCGGGCGGGCGAGCCGGAGATTGTCGCCGATGGTCCCGGCGATCAGCTGCGGCGATTGCGGGGCGAGCGCGAACTGGGACGCCAGGTCCGCGGCGGCGACCTCCGCTACGGGGGTCCCGCCCACCGCGAGCGGGAGGGGGTCGGAACGCAGCCCGGCGAGCGTCTCGATCAGTGTGGTCTTGCCGCTCCCAGACGGTCCCGTGATGACTAGCCGCGCGCCGGGTGCGACCTCGACCGCTCCGATGCGTAGCGACAGGGCGACCGCACCGGATTGCGGGGCCGGCTCAGACGCAATATCGGCCAAGGTGGAGACGCGCTCCAGCCCCTCGGCCACGACCGCCTCACGCAACGCGCTGCGCACCCGCACTGCCAGCGCCTCACTCCCCGAGAATGCCGCGAGCGTCGCCAGCGCGGCGAGCGCCGGTCCGTGCTCCGCGAGTAGCAGGACGACCACCGCCAGCACCGTGCTCCACAATGCGACCCCGCCGCTCAGCGCCGCCTCGCCCCGCGCCAGCCCGCGCCGCGCCCGGTCGAGCGCCGCCAGTTCCGCCGCCAGTGCCGCCTCGATCCGGTCGGCCAGGCCATAAGCGATGATCTCCGGCCGCGCGGCGGCCAGTTCGACATAGCGCTCGCGCACCCGGCCGCGCGCCTGTGCGGCCGCGCGGGCCGGCCCCACGCTCAGACGCCGCGCCAGCGCTGCCCCGACGATCAAACCGACGACTGCGAGCAGCACGAATGCCGCCGCCGCGCGCCATCCAGACAGCGCGATGCAACCGGTCGCGATCACGCCGCCGACCAGCGCACCGGGCAGGGCGGAGCGGCGCACCACCAGATCTTCGATCGCCTCGATATCGTCGATCAGCCGTGCGCTGGCTTCTCCGCTGGCCAGATCGGGTACTCGACGCGGATCGGCGGCGGCGAGCGTGCCGAACAGGCGCGTGCGCAGTCCCGCCATCGCCGTCAGCGCCGCGCCATGGCTGGTCAGCCGCTCGCCATAGCGCGCGGCGGTGCGGGCAATTGCGAGTGCACGGATCGCGGCGCTGGTCAGCAGATAGTTGAACGCGGTGACTGCCGCCATGCCGCCGGCCCCTGCAATCGCCGCGCCGGTCAGGAACCAGCCCGAAATGCCGACCAAGCCGACCGACGCTGCCGCTGCGATGCCCGATAGGAGGAGCGCCCAGCCAAGCCCCACGCGGCGTCCAACCCCCAGTTGCGCCGCAACCTGATCCAGCTTGCTCATAGCCGCACCTCCGCCTGCGCGCGCGCGGCGAGCGCCATATCGTGCGTTGCGACGATGATCGCGTGGGTGGTCGCCAGCTCGGCCAACAACGCGCCGATCCGTTCTGCGCTCGCCGCGTCCAGATCGGCGGTGGGCTCGTCGCACAGCAGGAGTGGGCGTCCCGACAGCAGCGCCCGCGCGAGGCCGAGCCGCCGCAACTCCCCGCCCGACAATCCCGCCGCGCGATGATCGAGCGAAAGGTCGAGCCCACCGCGTGCGGCGAGCAAGGGATCGAGGCCAACGCGGCTGCACACGGCGCGGATTGCGTCATCTCCCGCATCTGGCCGGGCGAGCGCGAGATTGTCACGCAGTGTCCCCGGCACCACCAACGGTCGCTGAGCCGCCCAGGCGATATCCTCGGGCCGGAGCGCGGTGACGGTGCCATCGGATGGGGCGACCTGCCCGGCGCACACGGCAAGTACGCTGGTCTTGCCGCTGCCCGTTGGTCCGGTCAGCGCGATCATTCCCCTTCGGGCAAGCCGAAATGAAATCGGCCCGATCCGCGCGCCCGGCCATGTGATCGCCAAGTCCTGCGCTTCAAGACCGTCGAACGGCTCGGGAATACGGGGTGGGGGCAGGGGTTGGTCGAGCGGATCGACCACCGCGCGTGCCGCCTCGCCAAGCTGCTTCTCGTGATAGGCGGCGGCGAGCCTGCGCATCGGAAGATAGAATTCGGGCGCCATCGCCAGCGCGAACAGCGCCTCGCGGAAGGTCAGCACTTCGGGGACGCGAAACGGCAGGATGCCGAGCAGGCTGAACCCGCAATAGACCGCGACGAGCGCAACTGACAGCGCGGCGAAGAACTCCAGCACCGCGCTGGAGAGAAAGGCGATCCGCAGTACTGCGAGCGTGCGCGTCGCCACGCCGCTGGTGGCGGCGCCGATCTGGCGCGTGATCCGCTCGCCCGCGCCGAAATGGCGGATCATCGCCAGGCTGCGCAGCCGCTCGACAAACAGGTCGGAGAGTTGCTCCAGCGCGCGCAACTGCGCATCGGCGGCGCGGCGCGCCATCGTGCCGGCCAGGATCATGCCCAGCACAAACGGGATCAGCGTACCGATCAGGATCGCGGCGGCAACCGAGCTGGCCAGCGCGACACAGCCGGCGACCAGCAATGGCCCCAGCGCAGCGGCGGTGCGGACGGGCAGAAAGCGCGCGGCATGCGCCTCGATCCGGTCGACATGGTCGATCGCGATCGCCGCGCTCTCTCCGACCGGGATTGCGCGAGGCAGTGCTTCGCCGAGCAGGCGGCGATGCAGTCGCGCGCGCAACGGCGCGACGCCGCGCTGCGCGTCCCGGATCGCGAGCGATTGAGCGGTAAACCCGCAAAACCCGCGGACCATCCCGCCGACCAGCATCGCCAGAACCCCGGCAAGCGGCGACGCGCCAGCGATCAGCGCCGCAACCGCCGTCGCCAATCCCCAGGCGAAGATCGCCGCGCCGCCGATGTCGAGGAGCCAGAACGCTCCGGCGCGACTGTTCTTCCGCATGAGTGGACCTTCTGTCCAATTGTGGGCCGGGTCGAGTCCGTACTATTCCCGATGTCGGCACGCCAGCGCACTTCTTACTGCGGCGCGGCACAAGTCCCGGAAATGGGGGAAACAATGACGATAGACATGGCAGTTGTCGAATTGTCGCGGCTCCAGTTCGCGCTCACGGCAATGTATCACTTCCTGTTCGTGCCGCTGACGCTCGGCCTCGCCTTCATGCTCGTGATCATGGAGACGGTGTATGTGATCACCGACCGGCCGATCTGGCGCGACATCACGCGGTTCTGGGGCAAGGTGTTCGGAATCAACTTCGTGCTCGGTGTCGCCACCGGCATCACGATGGAGTTCGAATTCGGCACCAACTGGGCCTATTATTCGCACTATGTCGGCGACGTGTTCGGCGCGCCGCTCGCGATCGAAGGGCTGATGGCCTTCTTCCTCGAGGCGACGTTCGTTGGCCTGATGGTGTTCGGCTGGGACAAATTGTCCAAGCGCCAGCATCTGCTGACCACCTTCCTCGTCGCGCTCGGCACCAACCTGTCGGCGGTGTGGATCCTGGTGGCCAATGGCTGGATGCAGAATCCGACCGGTTCGCGCTTCAATCCCGAAACGATGCGGATGGAGGTCGTCGACTTCATGGCGGTGGTGTTTAACCCCGTCGCGCAGGCGAAGTTCGTCCATACCGTCAGCGCAGGCTATGTCCTCGCGTCAGTGTTCGTGCTGGGCGTTTCATCCTGGTATCTGCTCAAAGGGCGGCATCTTGAGTTTGCCAAGCGCAGCTTCGCGGTGGCCGCCGCCTTCGGCCTGGCCGCCTCGCTCTCCGTAGTCGTGCTGGGTGACGAGAGCGGCTATGCGCTGACCGACAACCAGAAGATGAAGCTCGCTGCGATCGAGGGCGCCTGGCACACCGAACCCGCGCCGGCGGGCCTGTCGATCTTCGGCATCCCGTCGAACGAAGGGCGCGAGACCAAGTTTGAGGTCAAGATCCCCTATGTCCTCGGCCTCATTTCCACCCGTAGCCTGACCGGCGAGGTCGCCGGCATCACGCCGCTGGTCGAACAGGCCCGCGTCCGCATCATCCGCGGCATCGATGCCTATGATGCAGTGGAAAAGCTCAAGGTCGACCGCACCAACCTCGCCGCGCGCGAGCAGTTCGAGCGGAACAAGGCCGATCTCGGCTATGCGATGCTGCTCAAGCGCTATGTCGCCGATCCGCGTCAGGCCGATGCCGCGACGATCGACAAGGCGGCGTGGTCGACCGTTCCGAACGTGCCGGTGCTGTTCTGGCTGTTCCGCGGGATGGCGGGCCTCGGCTTCTTCTTCATCGCGTTCTTCGGGGTCGCGCTCTACTACGCCAATACGCGCAAGTTCGACCGCAAATGGTTCCTGCGCACGGCATTGTGGGTGATCCCGCTGCCATGGATCGCGATCCAGGCCGGCTGGCTGATCGCGGAGATCGGCCGACAGCCCTGGGCGGTCGAGGGCGTGCTGCCGACCTTCCTCGGCGCGTCCAGCCTGACGCTCGGTCAGGTGTGGGCCACGATCGTCGGGTTCACCCTGATCTATGGCGTGCTGGCGGTGATCGAGGTGCGGCTGATGCTCGCCGCGATCAAGCATGGCCCCGAACATGGCACGCCCGAAGCCGAGCCGATGGCTCCCGCCGGCGCGCCCAACCCCTTCCAGACCGTCGCGGCCGAATGAGCCGCGCGGGACAAGGAGACCAATCATGACCCTACCGCTCGATTACGAGACGCTCCGCGTCATCTGGTGGCTGCTGATGGGCGTGCTGCTGATCGGATTTGCCCTGACCGACGGCTTCGACCTTGGCGTCGCGTCGCTGCTGCCCTGGGTCGCCAAGACCGATGAGGAACGCCGCATGGTAATCAACACCGTCGGCGCGACGTGGGAGGGGAACCAGGTGTGGTTCATCCTCGGCGGCGGCGCGATCTTTGCCGCATGGCCGTTCGTCTATGCGGTCAGCTTCTCGGGCTTCTACCTCGCGATGTTCCTGGTCCTCGCCGCGCTGATCCTGCGGCCGGTCGGGTTCAAATATCGCTCGAAGCGGCCGGACCCGAAATGGCGTTCGCGCTGGGACTGGGCGCTGTTCGTCGGCGGGTTCGTGCCCGCTCTGGTGTTCGGCGTCGCGGTCGGCAATGTCCTGCTCGGGCTGCCCTTCCGCCTCGATAGCGACCTGCGCTCCTTCTATGACGGCACGTTGCTTGGCCTGTTCACCCCGTTCAGCCTGCTTGCCGGGCTGCTCTCGGTCGCAATGCTGGTGCTGCACGGCGCGGGCTGGCTGTCGCTGAAGGCGGAGCAGGGGCCGGTGCTCGATCGGGCGCGGACGATCGGTCAGGTCGCGGCGGTTGCGGCAGTCGTGCTGTTCGCTGCTGGTGGCGCCTATGTCGCCTGGGGCGGGCTTGGCTTCCGGGTCGAGGGTCTGATCGATACCGCTGGCCCGTCCAACCCCCGACTCGCCAGCGCGGTCGCGGCCCCCGGTGCGTGGCTCGACAATTATGCGGCCTATCCGTGGATGATCGCCGCACCGCTAATCGGTCTGGTCGGTCCGCTGGTGGCGCTGGCCGGGATCCGCGCGCGGCGCGACGTGCTGGTGTTCGCAGGGTCCTCGCTCGCCAATATCGGCATCATCGGGACGGTCGGCCTGTCGATGTTCCCGTTCATCCTGCCGAGCGCGATCGACCCGGCATCCAGCCTGACGGTGTGGAACGCGTCGTCGAGCCACACGACGTTGTTCATCATGCTGGGCGTGACGCTCGTCTTCCTGCCGATCGTGCTCGCCTACACCGCATGGGTCTATCGCGTGCTGTTCGGTCGGGTGACGGCCGAACAGGTCCGCACCAACCCCGATTTCTACTGATCGAAAGGAAGCCGCCATGTGGTATTTTGCCTGGATCCTCGGCGTGACGCTGGCCGTCGCCGTCGCCGTGCTCAACGGCATCTGGCACGAGTTTCATTCGCCGCCGTCGCAAGACCAAACGGTTGAGGGCTGACGGTCGGTGACCCACCGCTACCTCCCGGCACTCGCCGCCCGTGCGGTCCCTCGCTACACCAGCTACCCGACCGCCGCCGAGTTCGGACCGGCGGTGGGGGCGGGGGATCAGGCTGCCGCACTCGACGCCATCGCCCCGGGCGCGCCGGTCTCGCTCTACCTTCACATCCCCTATTGCGAGCAGATCTGCTGGTATTGCGGGTGCAACACGGGGGCGGTGGGGCGGCCGCAGCGGCTCGATGTCTATCGGGCTGCGATCGAGGCGGAGATCGCCACGGTTTCGGCGCGGATGCGGGGCCGGGTGACGGCGGTGCATTTCGGCGGGGGCAGCCCCAATGCGCTGAGCCCAACAGCTTTTGCCGAAATCTGCGGAACGCTGCGTCAGCGCTTCGACATCGCGCCGGATGCGGACTGGGCGGCAGAGATCGACCCGCGCTTCTTCGGCCGCGCGCATGCCTATGCCTTTGCGCGCGCCGGGATCGGGCGGATCAGCGTCGGCGCGCAGAGTTTTGCGCCGCTGGTGCAGGCGGCGATCGGGCGCATCCAGCCCTTCGCCAAGGTCGCGTCGGCCATTGCCGAGGCGCGTAGCGCCGGGGTCGAGCAGATCAATCTAGACCTGATGTATGGACTTCCCGGCCAGACGCTCGACGACATCGCCGCAACGATTGCCGCTGCGCGGAGGCTCGCGCCCGATCGGGTCGCGATGTTCGGCTATGCGCATCTGCCCGCAATGCTTCCGCGCCAGCGGCGGATCGATGCGTCGAAGCTGCCCGGGGCAGAGGCGCGGTTCTGGCAGCGTGCGCTTGCCCATGACCTGTGGGTCGAGGCAGGGTTCGAGGCGATCGGCTTCGACCATTTCGCGCGTCCCGATGACAGTCTGGCGGTAGCCGCGCGGGCGGGCGAGCTCCGCCGGAACTTCCAGGGTTTTACGGACGACCGCGCTTCGACGCTGATCGGCCTCGGCGCATCGGCGATCAGCCAGTTCGATGGCGTGATCGTCCAGAATGAAAAGCATGTCGGTCGCTATCGCATGGCGGTGCTCGGCGGCGAGCTTGCCGGCGTCCGCGGCGTCCGGCGTGACGCGCATGATGTTGCAGCCGGAGCCGTGATCGAGCGGCTATTGTGCGACGGCCATGTCGACGTCGCCGCGACCGCCGCGACGCACGGCATGACGGCGGACCAGCTGTGCCATGATCCGGCGTTGCTGGACGCGCTCGCAGGGCAGGGGGTGGTTGCACGCGACGGCTGGTCGATCGCGGTGACCCCGCTCGGCGCGCCCTATGCCCGGCTCGCGGCGGCGGCGTTCGACCGCTATCGCACGGTCAGTCGCGGGCAATTCAGCGCGGCCGTCTGAACGAACTACGTATCACTCCTCATATAGGCGCTGCCCGGCGGGCCTTACCCTGATCTCATAATTTGGGAGACAGGCAGTGAAGAATGTCGCCGTATTGATCCACGCTGATGCGGGACAGGAAGCGCGGTTCCAGGCTGCGCTCGATCTGGTGCGCGGGCTCCATGGGCATTTGATCGCGATCGATGTGACCGCGATGCCGCCGATGGCCGAAGATCCGATGATCGGTCCGGGCAACCTTGCCGCGCATATCGCGGAAGAACTGGACGTTCAGGAGGAAAACCGCGCGCGCATCACGGCGCGGCTGACCATGGAGGATGCGCCCTGGACGCTGGCCGAGTGCATGGGCGACGTCGCATCGTGCCTCGCTTCGCACACCGCGCTGACCGATCTCGTCGTCATCAACACCGTGTTCGACGGATTTCCCGGCGGCGAGATGGACGGAGTCGTCGCGTCGATGCTGCGGCTCAACCGCCCGGTGCTCGCGGTGCCCTGCGCCACGCGCGGCCTTACGCTCAGCGGGACCGCGCTGGTTGCATGGGACGGGTCCGACGAGTCCGACGCCGCACTGCGCGCAGCCGTGCCGCTGCTCGGTCTTGCGCGCGAAGTGCGGATCCTCAGCATCGACGCCGGATCGCTCAAGCATCCGCCGGAGCTCGCCGCGAGCTATCTGTCGCGTCACGGCATCCGTCCCGAGATCATGGTCGTGCCGGCCGAACCCGGCCGCGTCGGACAACAGATCCTGGCACAGGCGCTCAAGATCGAACCGGCCATGATCGTGATGGGCGGCTTTGGCCATTCGCGCCTGATCGAAACGCTGTTCGGCGGGGTGACGCGCGACCTGCTGCATCATAGCCCCTATCCCGTTTTCCTCGCGCAATGACGGAGCGAAATCGATGATACAGCCGCGTGACCCTGCGTCCCTGCGCCATCTGGTGGTGCTGGGGCATCCCGGCCTCGACAGCTTCAACCACGCGATCGTCCGCGCCTATCGCGAAGAGGTCGAGCGGCTGCACCAGATCGTCGAGGTCGACGATCTTTATGCGCGCAACTTCGACCCGCTGCTGCGGCGCGACGAACTGCCCGGGCCGGGGTTCAAGCCGCGCCCCGATGTCGCGACCTCACTCGCCCAGATCGAGGAAGCAAGCGCGATCGTGCTGGTCTATCCGATCTGGTTCGGCATGCCGCCGGCGATGATCAAGGGCTATGTCGATCGCGTGCTCGGCGCGGATTTCTCGCCCGAGGAACTGAAGGCGCAGCTGCCCAGCCCGGCGCTGCGGGGCAAACAGCTGATCATCTTCTCGACCTCTGCGGCGACGCGGCCCTGGCTGGAGGAGCGCGGGCAGTGGCTGGCGCTCAAACAGGCGTTCGACATCTACCTGACCCGCGCCTTTGGTCTGTCGGATTGCCACCATGTCCATTTCGACGCGATCGTGCCGGGGCTCGATGCGCGTTTTGTCGCCGAGCATCTCGAGATCGTCCGCCAGACCGCGCGCGAGCGTGCGACGGTGCTGCGCTATGGCGATCTGCCGCCGAAACTCCTGCTCGAACCCAACGTCTGAAATCGACGGTCAGGCACGAAAAAAGGCGGCGACCCGACCGGATCGCCGCCCTTTTCGTTCAGAAGCGGAAGCCGATGCCCACGCCCGCGACGATCGGATCGATGCTGACCCGCGCGGTGTTCGTGGCAGCGCCGGTGCGCAGCCGCGCCGTCGTGTCCATGTCGATGTACTTGACGTCGAGGTTCAGGAAGACCTTTTCATTCAGGTCGATGTCCACGCCGGCCTGCAGCGCATAGCCGAAGCTGTCGTCCATCTCGACGCTGGTGGCGCCGATCGCGGCGACGAGCGCGTCGCTTGCCTTGGTCGAGTAGAAGATCGTGTAGTTGACGCCCGCGCCGACATAGGGGCGGACCTTTGCCTCCGGCGCGAAATGATATTGCAACGTCAGCGTGGGCGGCAGCACCCAGGTGCTGGCGAGCTCGTCGAAGCCCGACAGCGTGCCGCGCCCCTGCGCGTCGTGCTTGGTCGTGGCCAGGATCAGTTCGGTCCCGATATTGTCGGTGAGCATATAGGTGAAATCGACTTCCGGCATGACGCTGTTGCTGACGCCGACCTCGCTGCCCGGAAAGCCGGGCGTGACCGGGCCGGAGCTTTCGGTCGGGGCGACCAGGATGGCGCGGCCGCGGACCAGGAAATCGCCTTCCTTGGCGATGGCAGGCTGGACGCCGACCGCACAGGCCAGCGCGCCGATGACAAGATGGGTGGTCTTCATGGGTAGTTCCCCGCTACGTTCTGCGCGAAGGATGCGCGGCGGGGGCATCGGACATTGCGGCGCGCGGCTGCATTGGTAGTTTTCCCAATGGGTTTTGCCCGGATGCTGCGGGCATAGGCGGGACATGGATATGAGCGGCGATATCGTCGAAAAACTTGCCGCGCGGTTCATTGCCAGCGACCTCGATCGCGCGCAGTTCCTGATCGATCCCGACGGCACGATCCGCAGCTGGAACCCCGGCGCGCAGATCCTGCTCGGCTATGAGGCTGCGGCGGCGGTCGGGCAGCCGATGGCGATGCTCTATTCCGCGGCCGATGCCGCGGCGGGCAAGCCGCGCGACGATCTTGACCGCGCCGTGACCTATGGCCGCTATGCCGAGGAAGGATGGCGGCGGCGCCAGGATTCGACCGAATTTGCCGCCGACGCCCGCATCATCGCGCTGCGCGACGAGGGCGGGACGCTGCTCGGCTTTGGCGGGACGATCGAGGACATTACCGATCGCAAGGCGGCGGCGGGCGCGGTGGCGCGCAGCGAGCTGCACCTGCGCTCGATCCTTGCGACCGTCCCCGATGCGATGATCGTGATCGACGATCGCGGCCAGATCCTTTCGTTCAGCGCGGCGGCGGAGCGCCTCTTCGGCTATTCGGAATCCGAAGTCGTGGGCAAGAATATCGCGATGATGATGCCCGACGGGGACCGGCTGCGACACGACGATTATGTCGAGCATTATTGTCGCACGGGGGAGCGTCGGATCATTGGCATCGGGCGCATCGTCGTGGGCAAGCGGCGCGACGGGAGCGAGTTTCCGATGGAGCTGGCGGTCGGCGAGGCGCGCAGTGCCGGGCACCGCATCTTTACCGGGTTCATCCGCGATCTTTCCGAACGCCAGCGCGCCGAGCTGCGTATGAAGGAGCTTCAGTCCGAGCTCGTGCACGTCTCGCGCGTGTCGGCGATGGGCACTATGGCATCGACGCTGGCGCATGAACTCAACCAGCCGCTGACCGCGATCGCCAATTATATGGAGGCGGCGCGCGACCTGATCGCGGCGGGCGCGCCGGACCTGGACATGCTTCATGAAGCCGTCACCGAGTCGGGGACCGAGGCGTTGCGTGCTGGGAATATCGTGCGGCGGCTGCGCGAGTTTGTCGCGCGCGGCGAGGTCGAAAAGCGCGTCGAATCGCTCCCGCAGATGGTGGAGGAGGCGACGCGGCTCGCGATGACCGGGGCGCGGGAGCGCGGCGTGCGCGGCCTCAAGGATCTCGATCCCGATGCCCGCCTCGCGCTGGTCGACCGGGTCCAAATCCAACAGGTTCTGGTCAATTTGATCCGGAACGCGGTCGAGGCGCTGGCGGACATGCCGGTACGCGACGTCACCATCGCCACGCGCGTGCAGGGCGACGGCATGATCCGGGTCGAAGTGAGCGACACCGGCCCCGGCATCGACCCGGCTATCCGCCCACGCCTGTTCGACGCGTTCAACACCAGCAAGCCCGACGGCCTCGGCCTCGGCCTGTCGATCTGTCGCACGATCATCGAAGCGCATGGCGGGCGAATCGATGCCGAGTCCCGGCCTAGTGGCGGCACAACCCTGTGGTTCACCATTCCCAGTGCGGAGACCCAAGAATGAGCGAAAAGCCGCTGATCCACTTGATCGATGACGAGGATTCGGTGCGCCGGTCGGCGAGCTTCCTGCTCAAGACCTCCGGCTATGACGTGCGCGCCTATGCATCGGGCGTCGCCTTCCTGAAGGAAGCACGGCATCCCGATCCGGGGTGCATCCTGCTCGACATCCGCATGCCGGAGATGGACGGTCTGGAAGTGCAGCGCGAACTGAACGCGCGCGGTGTTGCGCTGCCAGTCATCGTGCTGACCGGCCATGGCGACGTCGTCACCGCCGTCACCGCGATGAAGCAGGGCGCGCTCGATTTCCTGGAAAAGCCCTTTGAGAAGGCGCTGCTGCTCGCGGCGCTCGACCGCGGCTTCGAACGGTTGGGCAGGGCGGAAACCGCCGAGGTCGAGGGGCAGGAGGCTGCGGTGCGCATCGCCGCGCTGACGCCGCGCGAGCGCGACGTGCTGCGCGGGCTGGTCGCGGGCCATCCCAACAAGACCATCGCCTATGACCTCGGAATCTCGCCGCGCACGGTGGAGGTGCACCGCGCCAACGTGATGACCAAGCTGGAGGTGCGCAGCCTGTCCGAAGCGCTGCGCATCGCCTTTGCGGCGGGTCTCGACGCGCCCGACTAAGGACATTTCCGTAACGCGGGGACCGCCGCTTTTCGGCACGATGGCGCGCGATGGATCAGCGTACCACCATTCCCCCTGCGACCGACGCGGACGAACCGGCGCTGGCAATCGCGCTGGTCGATCCCGACGACGGGTCGCGGCGTGCCTTGCATATGGTGCTGTCGGGCCAACGGCATCGCGTCCGGTCCTATGACAGCACGCGTGCTCTTGCCGAGGATGCCAAGGCGGTTGAGGCTGACTGGCTGGTCCTATCGGTTCGCACCGATGGATGCAGTCTGGAAGCGGTCGAGCGGCTGCGTGCGCGCGGCTGGTGCGGTCGGTTGGCCGTGATCGCCGAACCCGGCGCGCTGCCTGTGCGCGACGGCGCGATGATCCGCGCGAGCGACCTGATTTTCGCGCATCCCGTAGCGCCGCATGCCTGGCGGATCGGTCTGACGGCCTGAAAAGGACCGCCCAACAGCGCCGGTTTTCGCGATTCTGCACCATTATCGGCATCACCCTTGCCCCGGGCACCCGCCTTGCTATAGACGCGCCCGACCTGCGGTGTCCTGAATGCGGGCGTGGCGGAACTGGTAGACGCGCTGGTTTTAGGTACCAGTATCGCAAGATGTGGGGGTTCGAGTCCCTTCGCCCGCACCAGTTTCCGCCCGGCGTGAGGGGACGCCGCGACTCCGATTCCACTTCCAGAGCAGGAAGCCCGTTAGAATGCAGACCGTCGAGACGTTGAACGAAGGCCTCAAGCGCGCCTACACCCTCAAGATCACCGCCAAGGATATCGACAGCCGCGTCGATGCCGAAGTGAAGCGCGTGGCCCCCCAGATCCGCATGCCCGGCTTCCGCCCCGGCAAGGTGCCGACCAATCTGGTCCGTAAGATGCACGGTGAGGCGCTGACCCAGGACGCGCTCAACACGACCATCCAGGAAGGCGTGCAGAAGCTGATCGCCGACCACAAGCTCCGTCCCGCGATGCAGCCTTCGGTGAGCCTGGAGGGCGAGTTCGCCCCCGGCAGCGACGCCGAGGTGAAGGTCGAGCTGGAAGTCCTGCCCGACGTCCCGACCCCGTCGATCGAGGGTCTGAAGCTCGAGCGCCTGATCGTCCCCGTCAGCGACGAAGCGGTCGACGCGCAGATCATGCAGATCGCCGGCCAGCAAAAGGCGTGGGAAGACGCCAAGCCCAGCTACAAGGCGAAGCAGGGCGACCAGGTCACGATGGACTTCGTCGGCAAGGTCGACGGCGTCGCATTCGACGGCGGCACCGGTGAGGGTATGGCGATCGAGATCGGCTCGGGCCGCCTGATCCCGGGCTTCGAGGACCAGATCGTCGGCGTGAAGGCTGGCGACGAAAAGCAGATCGAAGTGACCTTCCCCGAGGATTATGGCGTCGACACGCTGGCCGGCAAGCCCGCGACCTTTGATCTCAAGATCACTGCGGTGAAGACCGCTGGCGAAGTGAAGGTCGATGAAGACCTCGCCAAGAATCTGGGCCTCGAGAGCCTCGATCAGCTGCGCGGCATCCTGCGCGGCCAGATGGAGAATGAGACGGGCGGGCTGACGCGCACGTACATGAAGCGCAAGCTGCTCGACCAGCTCGCCGCCGGGCACGACTTCCCGGTCCCGCCGTCGATGGTCGAGGCCGAGTTCCAGCAGATCTGGGCGCAGCTTCAGCACGAAGCCGGCCATGAGGAAGATCCCGAAGCCGCAAAGGCCGAGCTGGAGAAGGAAAAGGACGATTACCGCGCGATCGCCGAGCGTCGCGTGCGCCTTGGCCTGCTGCTGTCGGAAATCGGCCAGGCGAATGGCGTCGAAGTGACCCAGGCGGAAATGAACCGCCTGATCGCCCAGGCTGCGCAGCAGTACCGCCCGGAAGACCAGCAGCGTTTCTTCCAGTATATCCAGCAGGAGCCGATGGCCGCCGCTCAGCTGCGCGCCCCGCTTTATGAGGACAAGGTCGTCGACTTCCTGTTCGGCAAGGCTGAGGTCAGCGAGCGCGAAGTGACCCGCGAAGAGCTGGAAGCCGCCATCGAGAGCGAGGAAGGCGCGGTGCCGCACGTCCATGGCCCGGACTGCAACCACGACCATGATCACGACCACAAGCCCGCCAAGAAGGCCAAGGCGAAGAAGGCCGAAGAGCCCGTTGCGGAAGCCGCTGCCGAAGAGGTGAAGCCGGCCAAGAAGGCGAAGGCCAAGGCGGAAGAGGCTTCGGCCGAGGAAGCTCCGGCCAAGAAGGCTCCCGCGAAGAAGGCCGCCAAGGCCGACGACGCCGAAGCCGAGGCCGACGCACCGAAGAAGAAGGCTCCGGCCAAGAAAAAGGCGGACTGAGACCTTCAATATCCATCGTCACCCCGGCCTTGTGCCGGGGTCCACGGTGCCGCACAGTGAGTGCTTGAGGCTATTGCGATGCGCTCAGCCTCCGGTGGACCCCGGAACAAGTCCGGGGTGACGTAGTGGGGGATGGCGT
The DNA here is from genome assembly GCF_965227385.1 of Sphingomonas sp. Taxonomy (GTDB): domain Bacteria; phylum Pseudomonadota; class Alphaproteobacteria; order Sphingomonadales; family Sphingomonadaceae; genus Sphingomonas. The sequence goes on along the minus strand of NZ_OZ245750.1, from coordinate 2,751,433 downwards.
GACCGAACCGCGCATCGCAGTGATCCTGCCCTGCTATAACGAGGAAGCCGCGATCGCGCAGACGGTCGCGGGGTTCCGGGCCGCGCTCCCCCATGCGACGGTCTATGTCTACGACAACAACAGTGCCGACCGCACTGTCTCGGTAGCGCGCGAGGCCGGTGCGATCGTGCGGACCGAGCGGACGCAGGGCAAGGGCAATGTCGTCCGGCGCATGTTCGCCGATGTCGATGCCGACATCTACGTCATGGCCGATGGCGATGCGACCTATGACGCGGTCGCCGCGCCCGCGATGATCGCGAAGATGCGCGAAGAGGGGCTCGACATGGTGGTCGGCACCCGGGTGCATGAGGCCGCCGATGCCTATCGCCGAGGCCATGTGCTCGGCAATCGTGCGATGACCGGGCTGCTCGCGCAGCTGTTCGGGCGCAGCTTCACCGACATTTTCTCCGGCTATCGGGTGTTCTCGCGGCGGTTCGTGAAGAGCTTCCCCGCGCTGTCGTCCGGGTTCGAGATCGAGACCGAGATCAGCGTCCATGCGCTGGAGCTCAAAATGCCGGTGGGGGAGGTGGAAACGCGCTATCTTGCCCGGCCCGAAGGATCGGCTTCGAAGCTCTCGACCTATCGCGACGGCGCCCGGATCGCGCGGACCATCCTGACGCTCTACCGGATCGAAAAGCCGATCCTGTTCTTCGGGATCGTCGCGCTGGCGCTGGCGGCGCTGGCGGTGATTCTCGCCGTCCCGCTGGTCGCGACCTATATGGAAACCGGGCTGGTCCCGCGCTTCCCGACCGCCATTCTCGCCACCGGGCTCGTCATCCTGGCGGCGCTCAGCTGCTTTGCGGGACTGATCCTCGACACCGTGGTGCGCGGTCGGCGGGAGATGAAGCGGCTGGCCTATCTGGCGCAGCCGGCGCCCGCCCACCTCTGATCGCCCAGCGGGTCGCCGTCAGGCGGCAATCTTCTCAAGATGGATGCCCAGCTCGTCGATCAGGAACTCTTCGACCGCCGCCGCGATCAGCGTGCGCGTCTCCTGCTCCGGCGCCTCGACCCAGCCTGCGATCCGCAACGCCCCGACGACCGGCGCCACGTTCCAGCGCACATCCTCTTCGACAACGCTGATCACGCCGTCCACGAACCGATGGGCGATATCGAGGGCGTGGAGCCGGCGCGACAGGCGCGCCACGGCCTCCGCCGATTCGATCCCGTTCCACGCGGCAAAGGCGAAGTCGAAATGGTCGCGCACCGGTCCGGGTTCGGCCGGGCGGCGCGCCTGCTGGGGACGGGACGCGGCGGAAGTCGGCGTGCGGAGAAACAGGTGCGCGAACATCGTGAGCACGATGGCGGTGACAGGGATCAGTGCGATGGCGATGACCATCCCGATGCCGAAGGTGGCATCGTTGAACCCGCCCGCGCCGAACAACGGCCCCAATGCGACGCCGGCAAGGCCGGCGTAGAGCAGCGCGAAGACGATGATGGTCCGTTTGTCCTGGCGCATTGGCGCCCCTTTCAGCTCGCGGAGAGGACCGGTATCGCAGACAAGGGTTCAGAAATGGTTGCCGAGCACCGGAAAAGACGGGCTGGTCTGGCGGGGCGAGGAACGCCGTTCACCTTCTTCCCCCCTTGCGCCGCGCGATGCGAGCGCCGATGTAGCGGTGGGCAAAAACAGATTTGACGAGAACATCCCACATGCATCCCCTTGCCGGTCTCCTGACCCCCGAAGGCTTTACGCGCGATCCGATCACCAACGCGCTGGTTCCCATCGTCATCGAACAGTCGAGCCGCGGTGAGCGCAGCTTCGACATCTATTCGCGTCTGCTGCGCGAGCGGATCATCTTCGTGGTCGGCCCGGTCGAGGATCACATGGCCTCGCTGATTACCGCCCAGCTGCTCTTCCTAGAATCGGAAAATCCGAAGAAGGACATCTGGATGTACATCAACTCGCCAGGTGGCGTGGTGACCGCCGGCATGGCGATCCACGATACCATGCAATATATCCGTCCGCGTGTCGGCACGGTGTGCATCGGCCAGGCCGCGTCGATGGGCAGCTTCCTGCTCGCGGCGGGTGAGCCGGGCCTGCGCGTTGCACTGACCAACGCGCGCATCATGATCCACCAGCCGTCGGGTGGCGCGCAGGGCATGGCGTCGGACATCGAGATCCAGGCCAAGGAAATCCTGCGCATCAAGCGCCGGATGAACGACCTGTACGTCAAGTACACCGGCAAGCCGCTCGAGGAGATCGAGCGCGCGATGGACCGCGACACCTTCCTCGAGGCTGATGAGGCCAAGGCGTTCGGTCTGGTCGACGAAGTGTACGAAAAGCGTCCCCAGCCTGCTGACAGCGAAGGGGCGGCGTCTTAATCTGACGCTCACCTTCCCCTGCTATGGGGCGAATTTGAGTTGCCGGGCGTTGTCCCGGCTGTAGGATGCCGGGCTGCGATGCGGCCCGGCACGCAAAGGAAGACTGAATGACGAAGCTAAGCGGCGGCGATTCCAAAAGCACGCTCTACTGCTCGTTCTGCGGCAAGTCGCAGCATGAGGTGCGCAAGCTGATCGCCGGACCGACCGTGTTTATCTGCGACGAGTGCGTCGAACTCTGCAATGACATCATTCGCGAAGAGACGAAATCGGCGCTGGTCAGCAAGAAGGACGGTGGCGTCCCGACGCCCCAGGAAATCTGCGACGTGCTGGACGATTATGTGATCGGCCAGAAGCAGGCGAAGCGCGTCCTGTCGGTGGCGGTTCACAACCATTACAAGCGACTGAACCACGGCGCGAAGGGCGCGGATGTCGAGCTGGCGAAATCCAACATCCTGCTCGTCGGGCCGACCGGCTGCGGCAAGACGCTGCTGGCGCAGACGCTCGCCCGCATCCTTGACGTGCCGTTCACCATGGCCGACGCGACGACGCTGACCGAAGCGGGCTATGTTGGTGAGGATGTCGAGAACATCATCCTCAAGCTGCTCCAGGCCTCCGACTATAATGTTGAACGCGCGCAGCGCGGCATCGTGTACATCGACGAAATCGACAAGATCAGCCGCAAGGCGGAAAACCCGTCGATCACGCGCGACGTGTCGGGCGAGGGCGTGCAGCAGGCGCTGCTCAAGCTGATGGAAGGCACCACCGCGAGCGTTCCGCCGCAGGGCGGGCGCAAGCATCCGCAGCAGGAGTTTCTGCAGGTCGACACGACCAACATCCTGTTCATCTGCGGAGGCGCGTTCAGCGGCCTTGAAAAGATCATCGGCGACCGTCTTCAGGGCAAGTCGATCGGCTTTGGCGCCTATGTCGCCGCGCCGGAGGAACGCCGCACCGGTGAAACGCTGCGCCAGACCGAGCCGGAAGATCTGCTCAAGTTCGGCCTGATCCCCGAATTCGTCGGCCGCCTGCCGGTCGTCGCGACGCTCGAGGATCTGGACATTCCGGCATTGGTCAAGATCCTGACCGAGCCAAAGAACGCACTGGTGAAACAGTATCAGAAGCTGTTCGATATGGAGAATGTGAAGCTCAGCTTCACCGACGACGCGTTGGTGTCGGTCGCCAAGAAGGCGATCGAGCGCAAGACCGGCGCGCGCGGCCTCCGCTCGATCCTCGAAGGCATTCTGCTCGACACGATGTTCGACCTGCCCGGCATGGACGGGGTGGACGAAGTGATGATCGACAAGGATGTCGTCGCCGGATCGAAGGAGCCGGTCCGCGTCTATTCGGCCGAGAAGAAGAAGGCCGGCGACGCCGCCTGAGCGGCGTCGCGACCCATCGATCAAGCGGGCGTCGGGCAACCGGCGCCCGTTTTGTTTCGGGCACTTCGGACCGCCGCGCCGGCGCGATTGTCCACAGATTTAACCATCTTCGTTCGTCTCTGCTTAACGCCTCCTAACGCTTTGTTGCCGTCGCGGGTGGGGATGTTACGGAGGCTAACTTGCGGTTTTATAAGGCAACACGGTTTATATTTCCGTCCAGCCTGCGGCTGCGAATGTTCACCATCTGCTTCGTCGGAACGCATATCCCGTTGCTCGCATTTGCCGCGTGGCTGTTCTTGACCGGCAACACCGACTGGCCCGATCTGGGGATCGTGCTGGCGGCGACGCTGGTCGGCACGGTGTTCACGCTATTCGGCATCGACGGTCTGCTTGCCCCGGTCCGCGCGGCGACCCAGGCGGTCCAGTCGCTCGAACGCGAACAGGCCGAGGCGCTGGAGGCGGTCAGCGATGGCGACATGCTCACCGAGCTGCTCGCCGGGGTAACCCGCGCGAGCGAGGCGACCAAGGTCCGCGTCGCCGCGCTCGATATGGCCGCGCACCGCGATCCGCTCACCGGGCTGCTTAACCGTCGCGGCTTTCTTGCCCGCGTCGAAAGCGCTGGCGACGGAACCATCGCGCTCATCGACCTCGACAAGTTCAAATCGGTCAATGACAACTTCGGTCACGACGCGGGCGACGCGATCTTGCAGGATTTCGCCGCGTTCCTGGCGCGCGGCGTGCGCAAGGCGGACTGTGTCGGACGCTGGGGCGGCGAGGAGTTCGCCGTGTTCTTTCCCGCCACCGAAGAGGGCGAGGCCGCCGGCATCCTCCAGCGCCTGTGCCGACGCCTTGGCAACGGGCTGATCGAACGGCCCGACGGCACCCCCATGACCTGCTCCGGCGGCATTGTCGCCCTCGACGGCGAACCGCTCCAGCTCGCCATGGCCCGCGCCGATGCCGCGCTCTATGCGGCTAAGCGCTCGGGCCGAAACCAGCTGCGCGTGGGCGACGACCACATGCTCGCGGACTGAACGGCTAGCGCCGCGCCTGCATCGCCTCGATCGCTGGGGAGCGGCGCAGCACCCGCGCCATCGGGTCGATCACGACATGCGCGCCCGCGGGCACCGCGATCGTCGCCCGGCCGCCTTCCATCGCCAAGCGCTGCACGACGCCATCGACCTGCACCTCGACGGGGAGCGGGAAGGGGGCGTTTCGCGGCGTCTTCCATTCCAGTGACAGCTGATCGCCCGCGCGCGTCTCGACCAGTTCGGGCAGCGCGGCGGAACGGAGATAGACGTCGTAGAACCAGCTTAGGTCGCGCCCGGCGGCTTGGCTCATCAACGTCTCGAACTCGGGCGTGGTGGCGAAGCGCGGCTTGAAATTGCCCGGCTTCGGGTCGGGGCGGCCATAAACCAGCCGCCGCGTCGCATCGAAGAACGCGGCGTCACCGATCAGGTAGCGCAGCGTGTGCAGCACCCATGCGCCCTTGTAATAGATATCCTGCCCCGGCCCGCCCTTTTCGAGCTGATACACCTCGTCCGAGGTGCGCGAGCGGCCGGATACAAGGGGCTGGCGATTGAGGATGTTCTTGCGCTGCTCCGCCATCATCGCGGCATAGAGCGCCTCGCCCTCGCGCCACTGGCCGTAGAGCGGCTGCATATATTGGCCATAGCCCTCGTGCAGCCAGAAATGGTCCCAATCGGCGGCGGTCATCTGGTTGCCGAACCACTCATGCGCCAGTTCATGGTGGAACAGCCAGTCGAACCCCGTTTCGTCCTTGCGATAGTCGTTGCCGTAGGCGTTGACCGTCTGATGCTCCATGCCCAGATGCGGAGTCTCGACCACGCCCAGCTTCTCGTGCGCGAAGGGGAAGGGGCCGATCATGGCTTCGTAAAAGTCGAGCGTCGGCGCGAATTCGGCGAACAGGCCCGCCGCCTGGGCATCCTTGCCGATCAGGTGCCACAGGTGCAGCGGCACCTGATTGCCGAACTTGCTGGCATAGCTGCCCTTGATCTCGCGATATGGCCCGATGTTGATCGCGACGAGATAGGGGTTGATGTCCCGCGCTTCCCACGTCCAGCGCGCGCGGCCGCCGGGCAGCTTATCGACCGACACCAGCCGTCCATTCGCGATCGCTGCCGCGCCGCTGGTGGAGATCACCATGCGGATCGACTTCACCTCACCGGCGGGAAAGTCGAGACACGGCCAGAAAAGGTCGCAGCCATAGCCCTGCGCGGTCGTCGCGACCCAGGGCTTGTCCTGCCAGCTCGACCAGACGATCCCGTCATCCCATGGCGCATTGACCGCCTCATGCGGCCGCCCGGCATAGCTGATGCGCGCGATGACCTTGCCTCCGGCTTCGACCGGCCTTGGCAGGTCGATCGTCAGGCGCCCTTCGGGATTGAGCCACGTGCCGGCTGCGAGCGCCCTGCCATCAATGGTCACCGCGGAGACATGAAAATTCTTGTCGAGATCGATCAACAGCCGCGTCTGCCGCGCGCGGGTGCCCAGCGTCAGCGTTGCGACCCCGCTCAGATACTTGCGCGCCGCATCCACCTCCAGATCGAGATCGACATGCTCCAGCCGCAACGCTGCCCGCTCTGGTTCGATCGGTCCCCCGGAGCGTTCGGTCAGTTCGGTGATCGGGGGCTCGCCCTTCTGGGCCAATGCAGCGGGGACGAACGCGGTCAGCGTGAGCATCGCGGCAAACACTGCATTGATGCGGCGCGCCCGATCCCCATATAGTTTGACGAATCTGCCCCCTGTGGGCACCGGAGTATCCATGAAGTCCACCTATCCAGTCCTGCCGCTGCGCGACATCGTCGTGTTCCCGCATATGATCGTGCCGCTGTTCGTCGGGCGCGACAAGTCGGTCGCCGCCCTGGAAGCGGCGATGGCCGCCGACAAGGAGATTTTCCTCGTCGCTCAGCTCGATCCCGCCAATGACGATCCCGGTCGCGACGACCTGTACGACACCGGCGTGTCGGCCGAAGTGATGCAGCTGCTCAAGCTGCCCGATGGGACCGTGCGCGTGCTGGTCGCGGGCAAGGAGCGCGGCAAGCTCGAAACGATGCAGAATGCCGGCGGCTATCTGACCGCCACGGTGTCGCCCGTCGCGCAGAAGGAGGCGACCGGCACCGAGGTGCAGGCACTGATGCGTTCGGTCGTCGAGCAGTTCGAGAATTACGCCAAGCTCAACCGCAAGCTGCCCGCCGAAACCGCGGTCCAGCTCGGCGAAATCGAGGAAGCCTCGCGCCTGGCCGATGCAGTCGCGGGCAACATCGCGGTGAAGGTCGCCGACAAGCAGAGCCTGCTGGTCGAAGCCGATCCGCAAAAGCGCCTCGAGATGGTGTTCGCCTTCATGGAGGGTGAGCTCGGCGTGCTGCAGGTCGAGAAGAAGATCCGCTCGCGCGTGAAGCGCCAGATGGAGAAGACCCAGCGCGAATATTATCTGAACGAACAGCTGAAGGCGATCCAGCGCGAGCTGGGCAATGAGGGCGAGGAAGGCGAGGGCGACGAGATCGCCGAGCTGACCCAGAAGATCGCTACGCTCAAGCTCAGCAAGGAAGCACGCGGCAAGGCGCAGGCGGAACTCAAGAAGCTCAAGACCATGGCACCGATGAGCGCCGAGGCGACGGTCGTGCGCAACTATCTCGACGTGTTGCTGGGCCTGCCCTGGGGCAAGAAGTCCAAGCTGAAAAAGGATCTGGTCGAGGCCGAAGCGGTGCTCGACGCGGATCACTACGGCCTGGAAAAGGTCAAGGACCGCATCATCGAATATCTCGCGGTTCAGGCGCGGACCAACAAGCTAAAGGGGCCGATCCTGTGCCTCGTCGGCCCGCCGGGCGTCGGCAAGACCAGCCTCGGCAAGTCGATCGCCAAGGCGACCGGGCGCGAATTCATCCGCCAGTCGCTCGGCGGCGTGCGTGACGAGGCCGAAATCCGCGGCCACCGCCGTACTTATATCGGCTCGCTGCCGGGCAAGATCGTCACCAACCTTAAAAAGGCCGGGACCAGCAATCCGCTGTTCCTGCTCGACGAGATCGACAAGCTGGGTCAGGATTTCCGCGGCGATCCGGCGTCGGCGCTGCTCGAGGTGCTCGACCCCGAGCAGAACAGCAAGTTCAACGACCATTATCTGGAGATCGACGTCGATCTATCGGACATCATGTTCGTGACGACCGCCAACTCGCTCAACCTTCCCCAGCCGCTGCTCGACCGCATGGAGATCATCCGGCTCGAGGGTTATACCGAGGACGAGAAGGTCGAGATCGCCAAGGGCCATCTGATCGCCAAGCAGATCGACGCACATGGCCTGAAGGACGGCGAGTTCGAACTGACCGAAGCCGGGCTGCGCGACCTGATCCGCTATTATACCCGTGAGGCGGGCGTGCGGACGCTCGAGCGCGAGATCGCCAAGCTCGCGCGCAAGGCGCTGCGCCGCATTCTGGAAGGCAAGGTCGAGAGCGTCGTCGTCACGCCCGAGAATCTCCACGAATTCGCCGGCGTGCGCAAATATCGCTTCGGCATCGGCGAGGAGGAGCATCAGATCGGTGCGGTTACCGGGCTTGCCTGGACCGAGGTCGGCGGGGAACTGCTGACGATCGAAAGCGTGACCGTCCCGGGCAAGGGGGCGATCAAGACGACCGGCAAGATCGGCGACGTGATGAAGGAGAGCGTCGAGGCGGCGTTCAGCTTCATCCGCGCGCGCAGCCCGAGCTACGGCATCAAGCCGAGCATCTTCCCGCGCAAGGACATCCACGTCCATCTGCCCGAAGGTGCCGTGCCCAAGGACGGGCCGTCCGCGGGCATCGGCCTGGTCACCTCGATCGTCTCGACCCTGACCGGCGTGCCGGTGCGCAAAGATGTGGCAATGACCGGCGAAGTGACGCTGCGCGGTCGCGTGCTGCCGATCGGCGGGCTCAAGGAAAAGCTGCTCGCAGCGCTGCGCGGCGGCATTGCTACAGTGCTGATCCCGCAGGAGAATGAAAAGGACCTTGCGGAGATCCCGGCGAATATCCGTGAGGGCCTGACGATCATTCCCGTGGCGCATGTCGATGAGGTGCTCAAGCTCGCGCTGACCGAACCGCTTACCGCGATCGAATGGAGCGAGGCGGAGGATTTGGCGGTACTGCCACCCGCGGCGGCATCCGATCCGCTCCGCCATTGAGGGTTAAGCGCGGGTAAGGGCATTTTTTCCGCCCATTTCCCCGTATTTGTACCGCTTTCCGCTTTACAGCGGCGCGCGGACGCGTTTTCCTGTCCCACCGGCGTCACGATGCCGAGCGCATTTCAAATAATGCTTTTCAAAAAATGCAGGGGTTCAACGGGTATGAACAAACAGGAACTGATCGCCACGGTCGCAGACACCGCGGGCCTCGGTAAGGGCGATGCCAGCAAGGCTGTGGAGGCGGTGTTCGACGCCGTCACCGCCGCGCTGAAAAAGGGCGACGAAGTGCGCCTGGTCGGCTTTGGCACCTTTTCGGTCTCGAAGCGCAAGGCATCGACCGGCCGCAACCCCCGTACGGGCGAACCGATGACGATCAAGGCATCGTCGCAGCCCAAGTTCAAGGCCGGAAAGGGCCTCAAGGACGCGGTCAACTAAAAGACGCGGGACGGGGCTGGACAAGCCTGTTCCGTCCTTTTAGAGGCTCCGCTTCCCGGGCCACTCCGGGGGGTTCCGAATTGTCGGAGCCGCCGCAAGCCTTCCGTGAAGGTCCCGGCATCGGGCGCGTAGCTCAGTGGTAGAGCACTGTGTTCACACCGCAGGGGTCGCTGGTTCAATCCCAGCCGCGCCCACCATCTTCAAAAGCCCGTCGGCGATGCCGGCGGGCTTTTTGCATCTGGGCAGATCGCGGAGTCAGAGATCGTGTTCCCGGGGTCTACGCAGCGCGCTGCGGCCCGCAGCATCTGCCGCCAATGTCCAGCGCTGAATCATGGGATACCAGGTATCTAGGCCGACCGTCAGCGCTTTGCCGTCATCAATCTGTCACGCAAGTCACAAAACGGTAACCCCTAAGTCACCGAAGATTCTCCCAAATCCCATCCCACCGTCATGCATCCCGCCTAGCGCGACCCGAGTGATCGGCAGGGGGAATGTTCCGAGTCGATCCAGGGCGCTCGCCCATCATCCTGCAAACCGGGATCGACCGGAACGGAGATATTCATGGCCGACTTCAAGCGTATCAGCCTCATCCTGATGACCAGCGTCGCGGGCGCCACGCTCGCCGCTTGCGATGGCGCGTCCAGCGTTGCCTCGCCCGGCGAGGGCGTGATCGTTGTGCCCGGGCCGGGGACAGGAACCCCCACGCCGACCCCGTCGACGCCAACGCCAGGTACGCCGGCCGCCAGCTGCCCGTCGGGCTTCACCGATGCCGGTGTGGTCGGCAGCTTCCGCGGCTGCCGCATTCCCTCGCTGATCGTCGGCAGCCTCACGCTCGCGAAGCTGCCGGGCGTCGCCTACGAAATGAACGGCCGCGTCGATGTGGGTCGGGATCGCGGTGGTGCGGGAACGTTGAACGAGTCCAGCAACCTGACGATTCAGCCGGGCGTGATCGTTTATGCCAACACGACCAACTCGGATAACGACTTCCTGGTCGTCAACCGCGGCTCGACCATCAACGCTGACGGCACCGCGACCCAGCCGATCATCTTCACGGCGCAGCAGAACCTCACCGGCGGCGTGACCGACGAATCGCAGGGCCTGTGGGGCGGTATCATCATCGCCGGCCGCGCGCCGATCTCGAACTGCAACCTTGCTGGCGTCACCGGCGGCGCGGCCAACTGCGAAAACGTGGTCGAGGGCACCGGCAACGCGCTCTACGGCGGCGCGACCCCGGGCGATAACTCGGGCGTGATGCGCTACGTCCAGGTTCGTTACTCGGGCACCGTGATCAGCCCGAACAACGAGCTTCAGGGCATCACCACCGGCGGCGTCGGCAGCGGCACCCGCATCGAATATATCCAGATCCACAACAGCTCGGACGACGGCATCGAAATCTTCGGTGGCACGCACAATGGCCGTTACTGGGTCATCACCGGCGCCGATGACGACAGCATCGACAGTGATGTGGGTTGGAAGGGCTTCATCCAGTTCGCGATCGCGATCCAGAAGCCGTCGAACACCACCAGCGATAACTATGTAATGGAGATCGACTCCAACAACAGCGAAGACGCGACCCCGCGCCAGAACGGCCGCATCGCGAACTTCACCTTCGTGCACACCAGCACCGGCACCAACGCCGGTCTGCGCCTGCGCGGCGGCGCCGACTTCAGCTTCGTTAACGGCATCATCGTCTCGGGCCGTCCGTGCCTCAACATCGTCGCTGGCACGGCTGACAAGTCGACGATCCGCGCAGCCGATGCGGCGCTGGACGAGCAGGGTCCGCCGGTGTTCCGTTCGAACTACTTCGCCTGCACCGGCACGCTGAGCGCCGAAACGGCGGTCAACGGCTTCACCGTGACCAACGCCGAGCAGGAAGCCGTGGTCGACGCGGGCACCAACAACGTCAAGAACGGCACTGCCGCGAACGCACTGACCTCGGGCTATCTGCCCGGCACCGGCGCGGCGGCGGTGACTGCCTACAACGCAGCGCTGCTCAACCCGTCGGGTTCGTCGTTCCTGGTCAGCACCAGCTATATCGGCGCGGTCAGCGGCCCGACCGACACGTGGTACCAGGGTTGGACCTGCAACTCGAACCGCGCGAACTTTGGCGCGGCCGGCAGCGCCTGCACCACCGTTCCGGTCACCTGATCGAAGCGTGATCGACACCCGGAACCGGCGGAAAAGGGGCCGCCGGTTCCGGTTTTCCTTGGCGGGACCAGGCATTTGAAGGCGCCAGCCTCTGCAAACGCCAGCCTCTGAAAACGGACGTCACCAGATGAAAAAGAGCACCGCATTCGGAAGTCTGCTGCTTCTGACCTCGCAACTCGTCGCGCCGCACGCGCTGGCCCAGGCTGCGCAGGATGCGACCGCCGAAGCTGCGCCGCAGGAAGCCGCGGCTGCTCCGCAGGCCGGAGAGGAAGAGGTCGAAATCTCCGCTCCGGGCGCCGGCGATAGCAGCGAAGAAATCGTCGTCATCGGCCGCAACATCCCGAATGTCATCAAGGCGACTCCCCAGGTCGTTTCCGTTCTGTCGAGCGCCGATATCGCGCGCTCGGGCGAAGGCGACATCGCTGGCGCGCTGACCCGCGTCACCGGCATCAGCGTCGTCGGCAACGGCTTCGTGTACGTGCGCGGCCTTGGCGACCGCTATTCCTCGTCCCTGCTCAACGGCCTGCCGCTGCCCAGCCCCGAGCCGCTGCGCCGCGTCGTGCCGCTCGACCTGTTCCCGACCAACATCGTCGGGTCTGCGCTGGTGCAGAAGAGCTATTCGCCAAATTACCCCGGTGAATTCGGCGGCGGTGCGATCAACATCACCACCCGCGCCGCGCCGCGCGACGGGTTCTTCGAGATCGGCGGCTCGATCGGTTTCGACACCGCGACCACCAGCGAACTCGGCTACACCTATGACGGCGGCAGCCGCGACGTCTTCGGCTATGACGACGGCGAGCGCAGCGTCCCGAACTTCATCCTCGACGCGGGTCTCAACGGCACCTCGGTCACGAACGCCGCACAGCTCATCCAGCTGTCGAATGCCCCGACCACTGTGGTGTTCGAAAACAATCATATCCCGGCCAACTGGTCGGCGAGCACCAGCTTCGCCAAGACTTTCGATACAGGTGGCCTGCGCATCGGCGTGATCGGTGCCGGCGGCCTGTCGAACAGCTGGAGCACCCGCGCCCAGAAGCAGCAGCTGGCGGTCGATGCCAATGGCGGCCTGGCCAGCGACGGCAATCAGGTGACGACCGACAACCGGATCATCGCCAATGGCCTGCTCGGCGTCGGGCTTGAGTTCGGCGAGCACCTGATCCGCTTCACTAACGTCTATATCCACGACACGCTGAAGCAGGCCATCATCGGCCAGTTCGACGAGGAGAATTTCGGTATTCCGGGTTCGTTCGGCGTGCCGACCTTTGCCACCCAGAACACCAACTGGTTCGAACGCCAGCTGTTCACCAGCCAGATTGTCGCTGAGCTCGATTTCGGCGCGCTCGACGTCGATCTGCGCGGCGCCTATGCCAATACCAAGCGCAAGGCACCCTATGAACGCGCGTTCCGCTATATCTACAGCGACGCGTTCGATGATTACATCAACACGCTCAACTCCCCGAGCGGCGCGACCATCGCGTTCAGCGACCTCAATGAGGATCTGTGGACCGGGGCGGTCGATGTTGCCTACGAACTCAACACGGCGCGCCCGATCACCCTTTCGACCGGCTATGCCTACACCGATACGGAGCGGCAGTCGTACCGCTATTTCTTCCGCTTCATCGGCCCGAACAATGGCGGTGTGAACCAGACCGTGGCGCAGCAGCGTCCGGACTATCTGCTGTCGGACTATAACATCCAGACCTACGGCATCACCCTGCGCAACGAATCGACCGGCACTGGCGCCGCGGCATATGACGCATCGCTGCAGGTGCATGCCGGCTATGTTCAGGGCGAGGCCGAGCTGTTCGACGGCCTGCGCGTGTCGGGCGGCGTCCGCTACGAGACCGCCAAGCAGAAGGTCCTGCCGACCGGTGCGGTTACCGGGACCAACCTGGACAACGACTATTGGCTTCCTGCAGCCACGGTGACGTGGAACTTCGCTCCGGACATGCAGCTGCGCGTCCACGGGTCGAAGACGATCGCCCGCCCGCAGTTCCGCGAGTTGGCGCCGCAGCTGTACCAGGATTTCGAAAGCAGCCGCCAGTTCCTCGGCAACCCGCTGCTGATCGACTCGCAACTGTACAACGCCGAAGCGCGGGTCGAGTGGTTCTTCGCCCGTGACCAGCGCATCACGGCCGCCGGCTTCTTCAAGAAGATCGACAATCCGATCGAGGCGATCGCGTTTGTCGCGGGCGGCTCGACCTCGCTGCAAACGGGCTTTTCGAACGCGCCCAGCGCCAAGCTGTGGGGCGGTGAAATCGAGGCGCAGAAGCATATCGCGCTCGATACGCTCGGCGGTGGCTTCTTCGACACCAAGCGGCTCGTTCTGATCGCCAACTACACCTACACCAAGTCGGAGATCGAGGCCGGCAACGAACTGGTCCCCAGCCCGATCCTGGGTGCGGCACCGGTCCAGGCGTCGCTGCTGTTCAACAACGGCGGCCCGCTGGTCGGCCAGTCGGATCACCTGGTCAACTTCCAGATCGGGTTCGAGGATACCGCATCGCTGTCGCAGCTGACCGTGCTGCTCAACTATGCGAGCGAGCGCGTCACCAACCGCGGTCCGGTGGTCGAGGGCGTGCGGCTGCCCGACATCGTCGAAAAGCCGGGCCTGACCGTCGATCTGGTCGCCCGCCAGGGCTTCGAGCTGGCGGGTGCGGAGTTCGAGCTGAAGTTCGAGGCCCGCAACCTGACCAAGACCCGGTATCAGGAATATCAGACCTTCGCGAACGATGTTCGGGTGGACACCAACACCTATGACGTCGGCCGGAAATTCTCGATCGGCCTCAGCGCGAAGTTCTGAGTCCATTCGGTCGAAACACGAGAGGGCCGTCCCGTCGGGGCGGCCCTTTTCGCGTTACACCCATGGACGTTCGCGAAACCATTTTGTGATGACATATTTGGTCCCGGCGCGGACCTTCATCGCGTGGTGGAGCGTGCTCGGGTTGGGCGTTCCGTTGGGGCGAAGATTGCTCCATGCGAGCAGCTTCCCCTGTTCGGGCGGGACCAGCTTGTCGATCGCCTTGAACCGCGTCGCGCCCCCGGCGTCGACGGCGTTGAGGTAGATCATTACCGTCCAGGTGCGCTGTCCCGACACCGCGCAATATTTCTCGAAATCCACGCCCGTCGGTTCGAAATAATCGGTGTGCGCCTTGAATTCCTGCCCCACGGCGTAACGCTGCCCCTGCAGCGGCTCTCCATGCGCGGGGTCAAGGCCGATAAAGTCGCAGATCATGGTGTCCAGCCGCTGCGTCGCCGCGCTGTCTGCCGGCAGGTCACAGGTCTCGCTGGTCCGAAACACCGCGTCGCCATTATAGTCGGACACGGTCGACGGGCGGCGATCGCGGTCGATGATTGCCATCAGTTCGGCACAGAATTCGGCGTCCAGAAATCCCTTGCGCATGAACAGGGTGAGCTTTGGCGTGGGAACTTTCTGGATCCCGGCACGACTGCTCAGACGTTCGATCACGGGCTCGATCGGAAACCCGGCGGCGGGGGAGGGCGCAATCATCCGGCGTATCTGCCAGAAGCAATTGCGCGCATCCAGAGGCGGTAACCGACTTAAAAAATTCCACCAACGGCAGCCAAAACGTCACAATTACGCAATAGCGCGGCAACATGGGCGACGCCGACAGTCTCGATGAACTCGTTCAGGCCGCTGTGGTTGCCGGCATACCCGCCGTGCATCTGGTGCGGGACGGGGGCGTGGTTCGTATTCTCGTCCGAACGGTATCCGGCCTTGCCCCGGTGCGCAGCCTTGTCGCAACGCCCGACTGGATCGAAGCCGCGGCCGCGCTGCCCAACGCGACGCGACGCGGCGAGCGGGTGGTGATCGACCTGACCCATCGCGAACGGGATGGCGGCGGCTTTGCGGAACTCGGCATGCCCGGATCGATGCGCGCCGCGATCGAACGTGAGATGCTGGCACCCGGCGGCGTCGTTCTGGTCGCATCGGACGATGTTGGGACGATGACACGGGCAATGGCGGCGGCGGCGCACGCGCCCGGAGAACGGCACGTCCTTGAAATCGCAGCGGACCGGGCCGAGCTCGACTCCGCCGCCCGTATGGATTGCGACGCGATCCTGCTGCGCGCGGGCGATGACCGGGCGCTGCTGGCCAGCGCGTTCGATCATGCCCAGCGCGGCATCCGCATCATCCTCGGCGTCGAGGCCCCGGATACGATGGCCGCCATCGCCCGGCTACGTGCGGTGCGGGTGGAGCGGCATTTGCTTGCCTTTGCCCTGCGGGTGGCGATCGCGGCACGCACCGAGCCGCGCCTGTGCCCCTCATGCCGCCGTCCGGCGCAGGCGAAGGGGTCGGAGTCGGCGTTGCTCGGGGTCGATCCGGGAACGGTGATCTATCGCCCTGTCGGATGCGCCGCGTGCGACCATAGCGGCTTTTCCGGATCGGTGATGCTGTTCGAGGCCGTGGTCATCGACCCGGGCTTGCGGCGGCTGCTCGCGGAAGGGGGCGATGTCGCCATCCTTGCACGGCATGCCTTTGTCCGCGCACCCACATTGGCGGCTTCCGCGCGGACCTTGGCACGGGAAGGCCGGATCACCGTCGATGCGGCGATCGGCATCGCCCGCGCAGCCGGGGCAGGTTCGCTCACAGCGACCGCGCATCCGCATCTGCTGACGGCGTAAGCACAGGTGCTTGACGCTGCTCGGACACGCGGCTAAGCGCGCCACTCCACGGCGATCGTAGTTCAATTGGTTAGAGCACCGGCTTGTGATGCCGGGGGTTGCGGGTTCAAGTCCCGTCGATCGCCCCATTTTCCCACCGCTGACGTTTTTGGGCTGGCGCTGCGCGGCGCAGAAGAATATTACGCGCCCTCGAAATATTCTTAGCCAGCTGGAAGCGCCATGACCGCCCTGTGGGACCTGCCCGATTTCGACGCGCATGAGGGGGTTCACCTCATTACCGATCCCGCCAGCGGCCTGCGCGCGGTGATCGCGGTTCATTCGACCACGCTTGGCCCGGCCGCCGGCGGCGTGCGCTTCTGGCATTATGCCGACGGCAATGCGGCGATCACCGACGCATTGCGGCTTTCGCGGGGGATGAGCTTCAAGAACGCCATGGCCAGCCTGCCTCTGGGCGGCGGCAAGGGCGTGGTGCTGGCCCCCGAACCGGGCGCGACGATCAGCGAGGCTCAGCTGATCGCGTTCGGCGACGCGGTCGAATCGCTCGGCGGGCGCTATGTCACGGCCGAGGATGTCGGCATGTCCGAAGCACGGATGAAGGTCATCGCGACCCGCACGCGCCACGTCTCCGGCCTGCCTGTTGCGGGCGGCAATGCCGGCGGCGATCCCGGGCCCTTCACCGCACTGGGCATTTATCTCGGCGTCAAGGCAGCTGCCAAGCGCGCACTTGGTGCCGATTCGATGGCGGGCGTACATGTCGCGGTGCAGGGCGTGGGCAGCGTCGGCGGCGGTCTCGCCCGGCGTCTCGCGGCGGATGGCGCCAAGCTTACGCTCGCCGATGTCGACGCCGACAAGGCACGGGCGCTGGCGGCCGAGCTGGGCGCGGACGTCGTCGCCGCAGACGCGATCGCGACGGTCGAGGCCGAGATCTTCAGCCCCAACGCCCTGGGCGCGATCCTCACCGAGTCCAGCATCGCCGCGCTTCAGTGCAAAGTGGTTGCGGGCGGCGCGAACAACCAGCTCGCCAAGCAGGGCGACGGCGCGCGCATCCATGCCCGCGGCATCCTCTACGCCCCCGATTACGTGATCAACGCCGGCGGCATCATCAATGTCGGTCTTGAATATCTGGGCCAGGGCGACCGCGCCGAGGTGGAAGCCCGCATTGCGCGGATCCCCGATCGCCTGGACGAAATCTGGGACGAGAGCGCCCGCACCGGCGATCCGGCGAGCGTGGTTGCGGACCGGATCGCGATGCGGTTGATCGGTCGGGGCTGAACCCGACGATCGGCTGCCTCCAGACCAGGCTGCGCGCCGTCGACGCGCTTTCACGTCCGAATCGAAGCTATCGATGATCGCCGCCGTCAGGGCTGGGCGTTGACGGTGCGCTGCGCTGCGCTGGATCAACGCGCCGCACAAGCATCCTGGGGGCGAATTGATCCATTCGCTCGATTGCGCCGGGCACCAGCAGGTGTACCTGGCTCAAACGCGTTCGAATCCTCCCTGCATCCGCAACGTCGCGCTGGCGCGCGCGCCGCTGATCGTTCTGCTCCAATCTGATCTCAACTCAGCTTCGCCGACGCAACCCGGGACCATACACCCAGCGCTCACCTGCCCAGACACGAACAAGCCGCACACAGGCGGATCGCGTCTAGCCCTATCGGTCGGAGGAGAGTGCGATGACGGATAACTTCATAGGAGAGCTTAGGGTTTTCGCGTTCGGGCGTGTTCCGCGGAACTGGCTTCCCTGCAATGGCCAGTTGCTGGCGCTTCAGCAATATCAGGCGCTGTTCGCGCTGCTTGGCTATACCTTTGGCGGGGATGGCAAGACCACCTTCGCACTTCCGGATCTGCGCGGGCGTGTCGCGGTGGGCACTGGGCAGGCGGCCGAGGGCGGCACCTTATTCCAGCGTGGTCAGAAGGGGGGGGCGGAAACCGTCACGCTCACGCCGGAACAGACGCCGCCGCATATTCATGCGATCGTCGCCTCGACATCGACCACTACGACGACGGCAGCCCCGGGGGGAAACTATATCGGCGTCGCAACCGCAACGCCGGTAGCGCCACCGTACGCGCTGTACGCGCCGTCCCCTTCGTCTCCGGCCGACCCCAATTGGGTGCCCCTGCACAGCTCGACGATCGGGCTGTCGGGCGGCGGCGGAGCGCATGAAAATCGCCAGCCGGTCCTTGCGCTGCAAATCTGTATCGCGACCGCCGGCATCTGGCCGTCGCGCAACTGACGTCGTTCCCTTAATCCGAGGAGGAACCCATGGCAGAATATTACGTCGGCGAAATTCGCCTGTTCGCATTCAACCGATATGCGCCCGCCAATTTCCTGCCCTGCGACGGGCGTTCGTTGCGCGTTTCCGACTATCAGGTCCTGTTTACGCTGATCGGCACCACCTATGGTGGCGATGGCGTCACCACCTTCAACCTCCCGGATCTGCGGGGTCGCAGCCCCGTTCACCTCGGACAACTGACGGGCGGTTCGACCTATGCGCTCGGTACCAAGGCGGGGGTCGAACAGGTGCAGCTCACATCGGCTACGGTTCCGGCCCATTTCCACACCGTCTGTGCGACAAAGGGGTCCGCATCCAGCCTGACCCCCGGCGCGACCGTGGCACCCGGCGATGTCGGCGCAAATTTCTACTATTGTACAGAGTCGCAACCCGGAACCGTGTTTCAGACCAACGTGGAGACGGTCTCGATCGACGGCGGCGACAACCAGCCGCACCCCAATATTCAGCCCAGCCTGGTTCTGGCCTACGCGATCGCGTTCCAGGGCCTTTATCCGGACTTCAACAACTAACGGTATCTTGGGAGGCTGCCATGGACGCTTTTATTGGTGAAATTCGCATGTTCCCGTTCGGCTATGCGCCAGTTGGCTGGTACGCATGCGACGGTCGGCAACTGCAGATAAGTCAGGATCCGGCACTATATTCCCTGCTGGGCATCCGGTTCGGCGGGGATGGAAAGAGCAATTTCAATCTGCCCAATCTAAACGGGCGTATCCCGGTCGACGCGGGCGCTTCCTCCCCGTCGGGACAGCAGTTTACCTTTGCCGCAAAGGTCGGGCAGGAGACGGTGACCCTGACGCACGCACAAGCCCCGTCCCACAGCCATAGTTTCAGCACCAAGCTTTCCGGTGCGTCGACGGCGGGCATGACGGGCGTTGCTGGCGCTACCAACAATGTCGGCACGTCGCTGATGAGCCGGGCGCTGACCAATGCGGCAAAGATAACCGCCGCCTATGACGCACCCCCGCTGGCCGCCGGCGACAAGACGACGTTGGGGATGAAGGTGTCTGCCGCCTACGGCACATTGGGCCAGGCTCCCCAGCCGCACCCCAATCTCCAACCCTATCTGGTGCTGGGCTATTACATCTGCAACGACGGGGAATATCCGGTCAATCCGGACTAGGATGACGGCTTCCGGGCAGCACGAAGCATGGGGGCTGGCGGGGTCGCGCTGACACCGCCAGCCGACATTCCGGCCCCGGTCGCTGCAGCGCTTCGGTGATCCGGCAGCCGTCCCGCCGCATTTTCGCGAGCGAGCGCGACAAATGCCTTGAACGCCGCCGATGGATTGCGCCGGTTGGAATAATAAAGGCACAGCGGCGCGAGCGGAGGCGTCCAGTCTTCCAGAATGCGGATCAGCCGACCGGCGGCAATGTCCTCGCGGACATCGGCCTCCATGAAATAGCCAATGCCCGTGCCATTCATCGCCGCGATGCGGGCAAGCGACGCTTCGTCTAGCGTGATCGGCCCGTCGACCTCGAGCTGCAGCTCTTCGCCGCCCTTCTCGAACCGCCAGCGGAACAACGCGCCATTGGGAAGCCGCACGCGGAGGCAAGGATAAGCGAGCAGATCCTGGGGTATGCGCGGGATCGCCCGACCTTCGAAAAAGGCTGGAGCCGCCGCCACCGCCATGCGTCGCATCGGGCCAAGCGGAATGGCGATCGCATCGTTCGGCACCAGATCCGCGCTGCGCACCCCAAGATCGAAGCCGGCCGCCACGACATCGACCAGCCGCCCTTCGGTGACGAGGTCGATATGGACCTGCGGATAGCGCTGAAGATAGCTGAGCACGAGCGGCGCCATGATCTCGCGCGCAGCCGTCGCAAAGGCATTGATGCGTAAGGTGCCGGACGGCGTCTCCTGCTGCGCGCGCGCGGTGTTCATCGCCTTCTGAATGTCTTCGAGCGCCGGTTTGATCTGCGCGACGAAAATGCGCCCGGCATGGGTAAGCGACACGCTGCGTGTCGTGCGGTTGAACAGGCGCACGGCAAGCTCACGTTCCAGCTTGCCCACCGCATTGCTGATCGCCGTAGTCGACATGCCGAGATCGAGTGCCGCCGCGCGGAACGATCCGCACCGAACGATGGCGAGCACCGCTTCCAGCTCGATCAGTGAATGGCGGCTCATTATCCCGATTACCGTGACATGCTATGCCGTTTTGTCGCGATTATCAGCGCCAAAGTCCATCGCTAAGTCAGCTTCATCACCATCGAGGAGCTGACCATGTCACTGAATCTACCCAAGCCGATTGCCGACTATGTCGAGGCGAACGCCCGGCTCGACATCGACGGCATGTTGCAGCCTTTCCTGCCCGACGCGCGCTTCATCGACAACGGCAAACACTTCGAGGGGCAGGTGGCGATCCGCCAGCTGTTCGAGGAAGAAGTGATCCCGGTGAAGGCGATCTTCACGCCCGACACGGTTCGTGCGGACGGCGCCGACATCATCGTCGAAGGGCCGGCGCATGGCGACTTTCCGGGGAGCCCGCTGCGGTTCACCTATCGCTTCACCCTGGTGAACGGCGCCATCCGGACGCTGGAGACCACGATATGAGCATCGCGGCAGATCCCACCGAGTTCGCGGGCAAGCGCGTGCTTGTTAGCGGTGGCACCAAGGGGCTGGGCCGCGCTACGGTCCAGCGTTTCCGCGCTGGCGGCGCACGGGTGATTACTGCTGCCCGGGCGATCCGGGACCCCATCGCCGGTGTCGACTATGTTGAGGCCGACCTGACCACGCCCGAAGGTGGCGAAGCATTGGCCAGCGCGGCGATCGACCGGCTGGGTGGCGTCGACATTCTGGCCCATGTCATCGGCGGTTCGAGCTCGCCGGCGGGTGGCTTCGCGGCGCTGACGGACGCGCACTGGCTGGCAGAGCTGAACCTCAACCTTCTCGCGACCGTCCGCCTCGATCGCCTGCTGATCCCGCAGATGATTGCGCGCGGGAAGGGCGTCGTGGTGCATGTCACCTCGATCCAGTCTGTCCTGCCGCTGCCCGAATCCACGACCGGCTATGCCGCTGCCAAGGCAGCGCTGCGAACCTACAGCAAATCGATCTCGAAGGAGCTCGGTCCAAAGGGGGTGCGCGTCAACGCCGTATCGCCGGGCTGGATCATGACCCAGGCCGCGGGCGATTTCCTCGGCATGCTTCAGGCGGCCCATGGCGGCACGATCGAGGACGCGCGTCAGTCGGTGCTGGATGCGCTGGGCGGGATTTCGATCGGGCGTGGGGCCGAACCCGAAGAGGTGGCCGACCTGATCGCCTATCTCGCCGCCGACCGCGCGGCCGCGATCCATGGTGCGGAGTTCGTCATCGACGGCGGGACCATTAGCACGGTTTGAGCGCTCGCACGGCCCACGCGCGCCCGGGTCGCAAGGGTTCGACGCATCAGCTGGCGGAGAGGGTGGGATTCGAACCCACGGTGGGCTTGCACCCACGGCGGTTTTCAAGACCGCTGCCTTAAACCACTCGGCCACCTCTCCGCGCAGCGTGCGCCTTAGGCTGTTCGGCTCGTTTTCCGCAAGTGCGGCGTGATTTCACCGCCTAAGGGGGTTCATGCCCGCCGCGCCCTGTGGCAGAGAATGGGTATGCGGGATGTTTTGGGCCATGTGCGGCGCTTCATGTTAATCGGAACGGCGGTCGTGACGCTTGGCGTCTGCGGCGGGTCTGCAGTGGCGCAGGACGAGGTGGGGTTTCAGGCCTATGTCAACGGGCCGCTGCGCGAACAGGCGCTGCGCGAGGGGGTGAGCGCGCGAACGCTCGATGCAGTGCTGCCCTCGCTCACCTATAACCCGCGCGTGGTCGAGCTGGACCGCGACCAGCCCGGCGGCAGCTCGACCGGCCCGATCCCCAATTTCGCGCCTTACAAGGCGCGCCACGTCGATGCCGCGCGGATCAATCGCGGGCGCGAAACCTATCGCCGCCTGCGATCCAAGCTGGAGCGCGTGGAGCGCGAGACCGGCGTGCCAGAATCGATCATGGTCGCGATCTTCGGGCATGAGACCAATTACGGCGCCTATACCGGCGGTTTCGACCTGCCGCGCAGCCTCGCCACGCTCGCCTATGAAGGGCGCCGTCGCACGCTGTTCGCGGGCGAGTTCATCGCGACGATGAAGATGGTCGATCGCGGCGTACCACGCGATTCGCTCAAGGGCAGTTGGGCCGGGGCGTTCGGCTATCCGCAATTCCTGCCTTCGGTCTATCTGCGCCTGGCGCGCGACGGCGATGGCGACGGGGTTGCGAACATCTGGTCGAACGAGGCAGATACGCTGGCCTCGATCGCCAATTACTTTGTCGCCGCCGGCTGGCGCCCGGGCCAGCCCTGGGGCGTGGCAGTCACCGTCCCGTCCAGTCTCGACCGCGCCGCGCTCTCCAATCGTACTGTGCCGACCCGCTGCACGCGCGTGTTCGAACGCCATTCGCAGTGGCGGACGATGGCCGAATGGCGCGCGCTGGGCATCGTGCCGCAATCGGGCAGCTGGCCCGCCGACCATATTCAGGCGACGCTGCTGGAACCGGACGGGCCGGGCAAGACCGCCTATCTGCTCACCGGCAATTACCGCGTGATCCTCGATTACAATTGCTCGAATTTCTATGCGCTTTCGGTGGGGCTGCTGGCCGATGAAGTCGAACATTAGTGTCGTCGCCGCCGCCGCGCTGCTGAGCGCGTGCGGCTTTGGCGGGGGCGACGATCTGGAGGAACTGCCGCCGGCACCCGCCGCGCCGCAGGCCGAGGCTCCGGCTGCCCCCGGCGCGGGCTATGGCGCGCCCGAGGGCGGCCCCGCAACCGGTGAGGGTCCGCAGGGCAGCTCGCGCCTGCGCCCGGGGGAAGAACGCTATGACCGCGTCGGCTATGCCGGCTATGCGGGGGCAGGTGAGGGCGTGTTCGCGCTCAGCGGCGTGCTGCCACAGGGCACGCATGCCGAGGTCACCGCACTCGACAGTGGCAAGACCATCCTCGTCCTGATCCGAGGACAGGGGACTGGGTTGATCGAGCTGTCCGGTGCCGCCGCACGCCAGCTGGGCGTCACCGGCAACCCGCCCGTCCGCGTTCGCCGCGTCAGCGTGACCGGACAGGATGCGACTGCGCTCGCCACGAGCCAGCCCGCCCCAATGCGTGCCGATGCGCCGCCAGCGTTACTCGCCGGTCTGCGCCGCCGCTTGGGTGACACCCCGCGCGAGATCGCATCGACGCCGCCGCCACCGCGCCCTGCCACCCGACCCACGCCGCGCGCGACCCAGACAGCTCCCGCCACCCGCGGCCTGTTCGTGCAGGTCGCCGCGCTCTCCAGCGCCGCCCGCGCCCGCGCGCTCGCCGATGAACTGGGCGGCATCGTCCGCCCGGGCGGCGGGGTGTACCGCGTCCAGCTCGGGCCCTATCCCAACACCGGCGCCGCCGAACGCGCACGTGCGGATGTCGCGCGCCGCGGCTATGGCGATGCGCGCATCGTTTCGATTCCCTGACCCTCAAACCCCGGACCCCATGATCCCCATGAAGAAGCTGATCCTCGCCGCCACTGCCGTCTCGCTCGCGCTTGCGCCTGCCACGGCGCAGACGCCTCCGTTCGAAACGGCGGCCCCGGTCGCCTATCTTGAGGATCTGTCGTCGGGCGCGGTGCTGTATGCCAAGGACGCCGACCGCCCGATGCCGCCCGCGTCGATGGCGAAGATGATGACCGCCTATGTCGCGTTCGACCTGATCAAGCAGGGCAAGCTGAAGCTGTCCGACATGGCCGATGTCCGCCCCGAGACCTGGCGGAAATGGCATGGTCCGTCAGCGGGTTCGACCATGTTCCTGTCACCGGGATCGAAGGTCAGCGTGGAAAATCTGCTCAACGGCATCATGGTCGTGTCCGGCAATGACGCGTGCGTCGTGCTGGCCGAACATATCGCCGGGACCGAGGAAGCCTTTGTCAATCTGATGAACCAGAAGGCCAGGGAGATCGGTCTCAAGGCGAGCCGTTTCGGCACCTCCAACGGCTGGCCGGACGAAGGGCGCACCGTCGTGACCGCGCGCGACCTTGCGACGCTCGCCAAGGCAACGATCACCAACCATCCCGATCTCTACAAGCGCTTCTACTCCAAGGAGAGCTTCACTTACGGCACCACCATGGGCGGCGCGCCGATCACCCAGGCGAACCGCGACCCGCTGCTGGGCCGCGTGCGCGGGGCGGATGGCCTCAAGACCGGGCATACCGATGAAGCCGGCTATGGTTTCACTGGATCGGCCGAGCAGAATGGGCGCCGACTGGTGATGGTCGTTGCGGGCCTCAACAGCTTCAATGCCCGGATCGAGGAATCGGTCAGGTTCATGGACTGGGGCTTCCGCGCCTGGTCGTCGCGGAAGCTGGTGACCAAGGGTCGCACGGTCGAGCAGGCCGATGTCCAGCTGGGCGATGCATCGCAGGTCGGCCTCGTCGCCCCGCGCGATCTCGCCATCGCCATCCCCTCCGGCGCCAACCCCAATCTGCGCGCGACCGTGGTCTATCAGGGGCCGATCAAGGCACCGATCAAGGCGGGCCAGCATATCGCCGACCTCGTCGTCACCTCGCCCGGCCTGCCCGAACAGCGCCTCCCGCTGGTCGCCGCCGCCGATGTCGGTGAAGCAGGCTTTTTCGGCCGCATCTGGGCCGGCCTGCTGTCGCTGTTCGGCGCGTGAGGGGCGTCTTCCTCAGCCTCGAAGGCGGGGAGGGCGCGGGCAAGTCGACCCAGGCCAAGCGGCTCGCCGCCGCGCTCGAGGCGCGGGGCATCCATGTCGTGCTGACGCGCGAACCCGGCGGGACCGAGGGGGCGGAGGCGATCCGCGGCCTGTTGATGCAGGGCGCGGTCACCCGCTGGAGCGCGCACACCGAAACTTTGCTCTTCGCCGCCGCGCGCGCCGATCATGTCGAAAAGCTGATCCGCCCGGCGGTGGAGGCCGGAAGCTGGGTGTTGTGCGACCGCTATGTCGACTCCACCCGCGCCTATCAGGGGGCACAGGATATCGACGACGCCGCGATCCTGGCGCTGCACGGCTTCGGGTCGCGCGGGCTGTTGCCTGACCGCACGCTCGTGCTCGACCTGCCCGATGGTGCGGGCCATGCCCGATCGCTGGAGCGCGACGGCGGGGCCGCCGATCGCTTCGGCGCGCGCGGGCCGGACTTCCACGCCGCCGTAGCCGCGCAGTTCCGCCGCATCGCCGCGGCCGAGCCCGATCGCGTGCGGCTGGTCGATGCCTCGGGCAGCGTGGATGACGTCACGGCGTCACTGATGGACGCGCTGACCGATCTGCTGCCATGACGTCAACCGGCCCCAATGCCGCGGCAAAGGCCGCGTTTCGCGCCGCCATGTCGAGCGGACAGCTGCACCACGCCTGGCTGATCGCTGGCGCCGAAGGGTTGGGCAAGGCAAGCTTCGCCCGCGCCGCCGCCGCGCGCCTGCTCGCCGAAGGGGCCGGGCAGGTATCGCCCTCGGACGACTTCGACCTTCCCGAGGACAACCCGACCCGCAAGCTGATCGAGTCTGGCGCACATCCCGATTACCGCGCGCTGGTCCGCCTGCCCAAGGATCCCGACAAGCCGGGCGAGAATATCGCGCGGTCGATCAACATCGCCCAGATCCGTGCGCTCAACCCGATGTTCGCGACCAAGCCGAGCATGTCGAGCCGCCGCGTCATCGTGATCGACGCGATCGACGATGTCGAACGCCCGGGTGCCGCCAACGCGCTGCTCAAGAACCTTGAGGAACCGCCGGCGGGGACGATCTTCCTGCTGGTCAGCCATTCGCCGGGGCGGTTGCTTCCGACCATCCGCTCGCGCTGCCGCGTGCTGCGCTTCGACCCGCTGCCGGATAGCGAGGTCGCGGCGGTCGTGCGCGCGGCGATGCCGGAGGCAAGCGCGGCGGAGGTCGAGGCGCTGGTCCGCGCCGGGCAGGGCTCGCCTGGTCGCGCACTCAGCTTCGCCGGCCTGGACCTCGCCTCGATCGACAGCGAAATGGCGGCGATTGCCGCGCGCGGCGACCCCGACAACGCGATCCGCGCGCGCCTCGCCCGCACGCTGGGAAGCAAGGCGGCACAACCGCGCTACGAGGCGTTCCTCGCCCGCGTTCCCGCCTTCGCGCTTGCCGAAGCACGCGGACGCCATGGCGCAGCCCTAGCGGAGGCGATTGCGGTCTATGAGGCCGCGTCGCAGCTCGGCCCGGTCGCGCTCGCCCAGTCGCTCGACGCGCAGGCGACGGTGTTCGAAATGGGCGGGATTATCGCGCGGCTGGCGAAGCGCTGACTGCTTTCGCCGCCGCGCAGAAGCCGCTAGAGCGCCCCCATGTCCGAACCTTACTACATCACCACCGCGATCCATTACCCCAACGGCAAGCCGCATATCGGCCACGCTTATGAGATGATCGCCGCCGACGCGATTGCGCGGTTCCAGCGTCAGGCGGGGCGCGACGTGCGCTTTCAGACCGGAACCGATGAGCATGGCCTCAAGATCGCCCAGACCGCGCGCGCCCGCGACCTCACCCCGCGTCAGCTTGCTGATGAAATGTCAGCCTATTTCAGTGACATGGCGCGCGATCTGAATATTTCATATGATCGCTTCATCCGCACGGTCGACCCCGATCATTATGCCGCCAGCCAGGCAATCTGGGCCGCTATGGAGGCCAAGGGCGACCTGTATCGCGACCGATATGAAGGCTGGTATTCGGTCCGCGACGAAGCATTCTACGAGGAAAAGGAGCTCACCGAGGGGGAGGGCGGCGTCAAGCTGTCGCCGCAGGGCACCCCCGTCGAATGGACTGCCGAGGAAACGTGGTTCTTCCGCCTGTCCAAATATCAGCAGCCCTTGCTCGACCTCTACGCTGCAAACCCGGACTTCATCCGGCCGGAACGCTCGCGCAACGAGGTCGTCAAGTTCGTCGAGGGCGGACTGGTCGACCTGTCGGTGTCGCGCACCAGCTTCGACTGGGGCGTGCCGGTGCCGAACTCGCCCGGCCATGTCATGTATGTCTGGGTCGATGCGCTGACCAACTATCTCACCGGCACCGGCTATCCCGATGCGGGGAGCGATCTGGCGCGCTACTGGCCGGCGAACCTGCACCTGATCGGCAAGGACATTACGCGCTTCCACGCGGTCTACTGGCCCGCCTTCCTGATGTCGGCCGATCTGCCGCTGCCGAAACAGGTGTTCGCGCACGGCTTCATCCTCAATCGCGGCGAGAAGATGTCGAAATCGACCGGCAACGTCGCCGATCCGATGGAGCTGACGCGGCTCTATGGCGTCGATGCGCTGCGCTATTTCCTGCTGCGTGAGGTCGCGTTCGGCAATGACGGCAGCTTCAGCGATGAGGCGATCGTCACCCGCGCCAATGCCGATCTGGCGAACAGCTTCGGCAATCTGGCGCAGCGGACGCTGTCGTTCATTGCCAAGAACCTCGAAGGCGCGCTGCCTGAGGCTGGCCGCAGCGACCCGGCCGATGCGGAGTTGCTCACGACGATCGACGAGGCCGGCCGCGAATTCCGCACCGCGTTCGACACGCTCGCGCTCAATCAGGGGCTGGAGGCGTGGATGCGCGCGGTGTTCGCCTGCAACCAGTATATCGACGTCCAGGCCCCTTGGGCGCTGCGCAAGACCGATCCGGAACGGATGCACGCTGTGCTCGGCACGCTGGTCCGCGCGATCCGCGATCTGGCGATCCTGGTCCTGCCGGTAATCCCCGAAAGTGCTGGCAAGATCCTCGACCAGCTCGGGCAGGATGGTCGCGACCATGCGGCGCTCGACAACAAGGGCTGGTATGATGCCGCCGTGGCGTCAGGCTTCCGCCTCGACCCGCCGACCGGTGTGTTCCCGCGCCTCGTGCTGGCGGAGGAGCCCACCGCATGAGGCTCGCCGACAGCCATTGCCATCTCAATTACAAGGGTCTGGGCGAGCAGCAGCCCGAGGTGCTGGCCCGTGCCCGCGAGAGCGGCGTCGTCGCAATGCTCAACATCGCGACGCGCGAGCGCGAATGGGACGAGGTGCTGGCCACCGCCGAGCGCGAAAGCGACGTCTGGGCCACGGTCGGCATCCACCCGCATGAGGCGGACGAGCACCCGCATATCGATACCGCCAAGCTGCTCGCCCGCGCCACGCACCCGCGCGTCGTCGGCATCGGTGAGACCGGGCTCGACTATTATTACGACCATAGCGACCGCGCCCAGCAGCAGACCAGCTTCCGTGCGCACATCGCCGCGAGCCGCGAAACCGGCCTGCCACTGATCGTTCACACTCGCGATGCCGAGGCGGACACAGCCGCGATCCTCGCCGAGGAAATGGGGAAGGGGGCCTATCCCGGCGTCATCCACTGCTTCACAGCGAGTGGAGAATTCGCCGACAAGGCACTGGAATTGGGCTTTTATATCTCCATATCGGGGATCGTGACGTTCAAGAACGCCCGTGACCTTCAGGAAACCGCCGCGCGCCTCCCGCTCGACCGGCTGCTGATCGAGACCGATGCCCCGTTCCTCGCCCCCGTTCCCCATCGCGGCAAGACCGGCGAACCGGCCTTCGTCGCCGACACCTGCCGTTTCCTCGCTCAGCTGCGCGGGATGGACGCCGAGGAATTGGCCGAGGCGACCCGCGAAAACTTCCACCGGCTGTTCGCAAAGACACTGACGGCCCCGTGAAGGTCCGCATCCTCGGCTCAGGCACGTCTTCAGGCGTCCCCCGCATCGGCAACGACTGGGGCAGCTGCGATCCGACCGACCCGCGCAACCGCCGCACGCGCGCCTCGATCCTGGTCGAGGCCGGCGCCACCCGTATTCTGGTCGACACCAGCCCGGACCTGCGCGAGCAGCTGATCGCCGCAGACATCTCGGACATCGACG
This sequence comes from Sphingomonas sp., assembly GCF_965227385.1. Lineage (GTDB taxonomy): Bacteria > Pseudomonadota > Alphaproteobacteria > Sphingomonadales > Sphingomonadaceae > Sphingomonas. The sequence continues at coordinate 2,722,174 of NZ_OZ245750.1, read as the reverse complement.
CCGTGATCTGGACCCACGACCATGCCGATCACTGCCACGGCATCGACGATCTGCGCCAGTTGATGCACCTGCGCGGCGCCCCGGTGCGCGGACTCGCCGACTGGAAGACGCAGGAACGGGTGCGCGAGCGATTCCGCTATGTGTTCGAAGGGGGAGGGCCATATCGCCCCACCGCGACGATCGAGCCGTTGCGCGACGGCATGATGATCGGCGACATCGTGGTGCATACGGTCGATCAGCCACATGGCGGGATCACCAGCGCGGGGCTACGCTTTGAACATGCTGGGAAGTCAGTCGGCTATGCCACTGATTTCAATATATTCACCGACGAAATGGCGTCACTCTACAGCGATCTCGACCTGTGGGTCGCCGATGCGCTGCGCCGTGAGCCGCACCCGACCCACCCGCATCTCGCGCAAACGCTCGCCTGGGCGCAGCAATGTCGTGCGCGCCGCACGGTTCTCGTTCATATGGATCACTCAATGGACTATATGACCCTCAAAGCCGAGCTGCCCGCGGGGGTCGAGCCGGGCCATGACGGCATGGAGTTGCACGTTTGACCGAAATGCAGATCATCCAGCTGGTCTCACTGGTCGGTTTCCTGGCACTGGTGCTGGGGTCGCTGAGCGTGCGCAACATGCAGTTCGGCTTTATCGTCAAGACGGTGATCGGCTGGGCTGCAATCGCTGCGCTGATCTATGTCGTCGTGATCAACAAGGATCGGATCGGCGACCAGCTGGAGGCGATCACCACAAGCGTCGGCCTGTCCGAACCGGCCCAGGTCACTGCGGGCGAAACCGTGCGCATTCGGCTGTCGCCCGACGGCCATTTCTGGGCGCGCGCAACGATCAACGGTGTCGAACGCCGCATGCTGATCGACAGCGGCGCGACCGTCAGCGCGATCAGCGAAGGGACCGCACAAGCTGCGGGCATCGAATATGCACGCGGTCTACCGGTGCAGGTATCGACCGCGAACGGCACGGTCGATGCGCGGCGCGCGCAAGCCGAGCGGGTCGCGGTGGGATCGCTGGCGACAAACGACCTCACCGTGTTCGTCGCGCCGAGCTTCGGCGATCTCGACGTGCTGGGCATGAATTTCCTGACGCGCCTCAAATCCTGGCGGGTGGAGGGGAACGTGCTGATCCTCGAGCCGCATAGCAATGCTGATTTAACATAATGTATATTATCGGACTTAAGCCATGAGCGAGCAGGCGGTCTCTCCCGGACCCGATGGTGCCGAAATCGTGCCCCCGGGTATCGAGCGCCTGATGGCGATCATGGCGCGGTTGCGCGATCCGGTGACGGGCTGTGAATGGGATACCGTCCAGACCTTCGCCACGATTGCACCCTACACGATCGAGGAAGCCTATGAGGTCGCCGATGCCATCGCGCGCAACGACCTGACCGATCTTAAGGACGAACTCGGCGATCTGCTGCTTCAGGTGATCTTCCACAGCCGCATGGCACAGGAGCTCGGCGCGTTCGACCTGTCCGACGTCATCACCGGCATCTGCGACAAGATGGAACGCCGCCACCCGCATATTTTCCGTGGCGCCGAACATGGCGGCCATCACCTGTGGGAACAAATCAAGGCCGAAGAGCGGGGGAGCAAGGGGACGAGCGGAGCGCTCGACGGGGTCGCAATCGGCTTCCCCGCCCTCACCCGCGCCGAAAAGCTGCAGAAGCGCGCCGCGCGCACCGGGTTCGACTGGACCGACCCGGCGGATGCCCGCGCCAAGATCGACGAGGAACTGGCCGAGGTCGAGAGCGCGACCAGCGACGACCACCGTGCGGAGGAAATCGGCGATCTGCTGTTTGCCACGGTCAACTGGTCGCGCAAGCTCGGCATCGATCCCGAAGCGGCCCTGCGCGCCGCCAACGCCAAGTTCGAACGCCGCTTTCGCGCAATGGAGGCCCAGGCCGGCGACGCATTCGCGGGCCTGTCGCTGGAGCAACAGGAAGACCTGTGGGTCGCGGTCAAATCGGCCGAATAAGGTTCAGGCCGACGCGCCCTGCGGCTCCACCGCCATCAGTGTCGTCCCGTCATATTTCTCGGACTCGGGCAGAAACAGCCTGCTGATCGCGAAATCGCGCTCGGTCAGCGCCAGATTGCGCAGCCCATCGACCTTGAACGTCCCGAACTTCTCCTCGCGCGGAATCACGAAGTCGCGTGAAACCACCTGCGCGTCGACATACAGCGACCCGCCACGCGTGTAGAGAATGTGCGGCGCCAACACCATGCGCGTGCGGTTATAGATCGCGTTCATGCATTTCTGCCTGACGATCCCCTCCAGCACGATCGGCGTCGGGTTTGGCGGAGACTCCGCCCCCTTCTCGGTATTCATCGCGATAATATGGCAACGATGCTGCATCGCAGCAAGCCGCCGTGCGCGATTTAGGTGAAATTACGGACGCTTCGCCCCTAATCGCGCCGCCACGGCAGGTCGATCAGCCACGGCCTGGGGCGCCCGGTCGGCTTGGCCGTCCCGTCGAGCCGCTCGGCGCGCAGGATCCTGACCCGCTTCAGGATCATCTGCCCGCGCATCTCTTCGCGCCCGCCGCCAGTCGGCATGGCGAGGATGCGGCCGACGACGTCCATCCCACCGATCACCCGCCCGAAGGCGGCATAGCCAAGCTTGCCCGGCCGCGCGTCGAGCGTCGGATTGTCGCCGACCATGATCGAGAAATTGCCATGCGCCGAATTCGGATCGATCGACCGCGCCATCGAGATCGTGCCGCTTAGATGCCTGATCCCGGTCTTGCTGGTCGGCTCCAGCGGCACCGATGGCAGGATGCGGCGCGCATCGGTGCCGATCCCGCCCTGGATGAAGCCCTTGCTCGGATCGCCCTTCCGCCGCGCCGCGCGATAGAAATGCGTTCCCTCCAGCCGGCCATCATCGACATAGCGCAGGAAGTTCGCGACCGTCAGCGGCGCCCGCCGCGCGTCCAGCGCCAGCGTGATGCTCCCCGCGCTGGTCACCAGCCGCACGCGCACCGTCGCCGGCTCTTGCGCGGCGGGCCCCGCCGCGACCAGCAGCAGCGCGCCGAAACCCAGCATTACCCCACGCCGTGGCGTCATGCGTTGCGCACCGCGAACCGTTCATGATCCTTGGGCGCCATGCGCACGTCATAGATTGCGCGCTCGCCGTCGATCCAGTGGTCGATCACCTCACCATGCTGGTGCAACCATGCCGCCCCGGCCCCGTCACCAGCGGCCAGCGTCACCTGATAACGGCGATGCCCGTGCGTCAGTCGCGCGGCGACGCGGTCGATCAGCGTATCGACCCCCTCCCCGCTCAGCGCCGACACCGCCAGCACATCGTCGCGCTTCGCCGCCTCGGCCAGCACGTCGTCGCGGCGTTCGCCATCGAGCAGGTCGAGCTTGTTCCACGCCTCGAACCGCGGCGTTTCCGGTGCGACGCCGATATCCTTGAGCACGCTCTCGACGTCATCCCGCTGCGCTTCGCTGTCAGGATGGGCGATATCGCGCACATGGATCAGCAGATCGGCCGACACCACTTCCTCCAGAGTCGCCTTGAACGCGGCGACCAGCTGGGTCGGCAGTTCGGAAACGAACCCCACCGTGTCCGACAGGATCGCCTTGTCGATCCCGGGCAGCGAAATCTGCCGCAAGGTCGGGTCCAGCGTCGCGAACAGCAAATTCTCCGCCATGACGTCCGCGCCGGTCAAGCGATTGAACAACGTCGACTTTCCGGCATTGGTATAGCCGACCAGCGCGATCACCGGCCACGGCGCACGCTGCCGCCGCTCCCGATGCAGCCCGCGCGTCCGGCTCACCGAGTCCAGTTCACGCCGCAACCGCGCCATTCGGTCGCGGATCAGGCGGCGGTCGGCCTCGATCTGCGTTTCGCCCGGACCGCCCAAAAAGCCGAAGCCGCCGCGCTGCCGCTCTAGGTGGGTCCAGCTGCGCACCAGCCGCCCCGCCTGATAGTCGAGATGTGCCAGCTCGACCTGCAACCGCCCCTCGGCAGTGCGCGCGCGTTCGCCGAAAATCTCGAGAATCAGGCCCGTGCGGTCGATCACCTTGCAGCCGAGGCTGGTCTCAAGGTTCCGCTGCTGCACCGGGGTCAGCGCGGCGTCGAACACCGCCAGCCCCAGTTCTCGGTCGCGCACCGTCTCGGCCAGTGCCTCGACCTGCCCCGACCCGATCAGCGTCCCGGGTTTCGCCGCGCGGATGCGCAGCGCGACCCGCTCGACCACCTCGACGCCGATCGCGACTGCAAGCCCGGCCGTTTCCTCCAGCCGCGCCTCTGCATCGCGGCTCGATCCACCAAGGTCGGGATATACGACAACTGCGCGCGCGCCCCGCGTGAATTCATCGGGGTCGCGATCGAATCCGGTACTCATAACCCTGCTTTCAAGGCGATCAGGCTTCCTCGCCCTGATCGGTCAGGTCCAGCGGATGCGCCGGCTGGATCGTCGACACCGCATGCTTGTAGACGAGCTGATAGACGCCGTCGCGCTGCAGCAGCATGCAGAACAGGTCAAATGCCGCGATCCCGCCCTGCAGCATCACGCCGTTGACCAGAAACATCGTCACATTCTCCTGCTGACGCTTCACAGCGCCCAGGAAGATCTCCTGCAGAACCGGGTTCTTGGACGGGGTATCCGGGATCGCATCGACGATCGATGCCACGTCGACCGATCCCGACGGCATGATGGTCGAAATCGCGTGCTTGTAGATCAGCTGCGACTGACCATCGCGGCGGAGCAGAACCGAGAAATTGTCGAACCAGGTCACGATCCCCTGCAGCTTCACGCCCTTGACCAGGAACATGGTCACCGGGGTCTTGGATTTGCGCAGCGCGTTGAGGAACAGGTCCTGAAGGGATGTCTGTTTGTCGGCCATAGTCAGCTCGCTTGTTCTTGGCGGGAATTGCCCGCAATCGCGCCGTTTCCCGGCGTCGGATACGCGCCACGAAGCGGCACGACCCGGGTAAGATAGGTATTGGCCCGGGGAACGTCCATAGTCGCACTTGTCGGTTGCGCGCCGCCGATCCTGCGGGGTGACGGCAAGAGGCCGAAAACGGCCTATTCGTCACGCCCCTCATGAATACCCAGCAGCTTCAGCTTGCGGTGCAGCGCCGACCGCTCCATCCCGATGAAATGCGCAGTGCGGGAGATATTGCCCGAAAAGCGCTTGATCTGAACCCTCAGATATTCGCGCTCGAAGCTTTCGCGCGCTTCCTTCAGCGGTGCACCCATGATCGTCGCCGCGCCCATTCCGCCATCGTCGCGGCGGCCCAGCACCTCGGTCGGCAGCATGTCGATGTCGATCCGCCCGATCCGATCGCCCGGCGCCAGAATCACCGTTGCCTCGACCACGTTGCGCAGCTGGCGCACATTGCCTGGCCATTCATAGCTTTGCAGCGCAACCATCGCCTCGCCCGCCACTTCGGGCGTGGGCACGCGGCGTTCGGTGGCATAATGCGCCACGAAATGCTCGACCAGCGCCGGAATATCCTCGCGCCGCTCGGTCAGCGGCGGGATCGCCACCGGCACCACGTTCAGGCGGTAGAACAGATCCTCGCGGAACCGGCCCTCGGCAATCTCGGAGGTCAGGTCGCGCCCGGTGGCCGACACCACCCGGACATCGACCTTCACCTGCCGCTGCCCGCCGACGCGGTTGAACTTCTGTTCGGTCAGCACGCGCAGGATCCGCCCCTGCGTGGTCAGCGGCATGTCGGCGATCTCGTCCAGGAACAATGTCCCGCCATGCGCCTGTTCGAGCAGGCCGGGATGGACCAGGTCGCCATCCTCGACCCCGAACAGCTCTTCCTCGACCCGCTCGGGCGTCATCCGCGCCGCGCTGACGATCACGAACGGGCCGTTCGCGCGGTTGCTCCACTCGTGCAGCAGGCGTGCGGCGACTTCCTTGCCCGTCCCCGGCCCGCCGGTGATCATCACCCGGCTGCCCGTCGCCGCCACGCGCTTCAGCGTCGCGCGCACCGTGTTGATTGCGCCCGAAGTGCCGTGCAGGTCGGTCCCCCGCCCCACGCTCGCGCGCAGCGACGCGACTTCGCGCCGCAGCCGCTCGGTCTCGGTCGCGCGCTCGACCAGCAGCATCAGTCGCTCGGCCTCGAACGGCTTTTCGATAAAGTCCGATGCTCCGCGCCGGATCGCCGCGACCGCGGTGTCGAGATTGCCATGGCCCGAAAACACCAGCACCGGGATCGACGGGTCGCGCCGCTTGATCTCGTCCAGCAGGTCCAGCCCGTCGAGCCGCGACCCCTGCAGCCACACGTCCAGCAGAACCAGGCTCGGCCGCCGCTCGGCGATCGCCTCCAGCGCGGCATCGCTGTCTGCGGCGCTGCGCGTCTCGTAGCCCTCATCCTCCAGCACGCCCGCGACCAGCTCGCGGATATCGGCTTCGTCATCGACGACCAGGATATCGAGTTTCATTGTGCATTTCCGTTCTTGGTCGGGGTCAGCGCGGTCAGCCCGGCTCCCCCCTGTTCCGTATCGTCCGTTCCCCCGGTTCCCGCCAACCGCTCCAGCGTCGCCGTGTCGAAACACAGCGTCACCACCGTCCCCCCGCCGTCCCGGTCGGCAAAGGCCATCGTGCCGAAATGCTCCTCGACGATCTTCTTGACGATCGCGAGGCCGAGGCCGGTGCCGCGCGCGCGCGTCGTCATGTACGGCTCGACGATCCGCTCGCGCTCGGCGGGCAGGCCGATGCCATTGTCAGTGATTTCGATGATCAGCTGCGCATCGTCGGCCTCACGCACCGCCATGCTGATCGCGCCCGGCGCATCGGCGTCTGTGCGCGCTTCGATCGCCTCGACCGCATTTTTGACGAGGTTGGTCAGCGCCTGCCCCAGCTGGCGGCGGTCGCACACCAGTGGCGGCAAGCCATCGGGCGCGTCGAAGCTGAAGCTGATCTCGGGCTTGGCGACCTCATGCAGGAACAGCGTCTGCCGCGTGACATCGATGATCGATTCGGCGCGGAAGATCGGCTTGGGCATCCGCGCAAAGGACGAGAATTCGTCCACCATCCGCCGCAGATCGCCGACCTGCCGCACGATCGTGTCGGTCAGCTTGGCAAAGGTGCCATCGTCGCTCTCGATCTTCTTGCCATAGCGGCGCTGCAGCCGCTCGGCGGCGAGCTGGATCGGGGTGAGCGGGTTCTTGATCTCATGCGCGATGCGCCGCGCGACGTCGGACCAGGCCGCGCGCCGCTGGTCGAGCAATTGCTGGGTAATGTCATCGAACGTTAGCACCTGCCCCGCCTCGTCGCGGGTAATCTTCACCGCCAGCGTCCGCGCCTCGCCCCCGCTGGTCAGCTGGACGATATCCTCGCGCGTCTCCCCGCCCAGCACCGCGTCCAGCTCCGGCGCGACTTCGGCGAGCAGCTTGCCCAGCGGCGCATCGCCGGGCTGCAACAGCGCAACGGCGGAGCTGTTGATCAGGCGAATGCGCCGCTCGGCATCGATCGACAGCACGCCCGCGGTCACTCCCGACATCACCGCCTCGATCAGCGCGCGGCGGCTTTCGGATTCGGCGTTGGCGTCGACCAGTGCATTGGTCTGCTCCTGCAACCGGTCGGTCATGCGGTTGAACGCGGTAGCGAGCGTCCCGATCTCGTCATCCGCCCGCGGCGTCGGCACACGGGTGCCCAGGTCGCCATCAGCCACCTCCCGCGCCGCCTTCACCAGATCGCCCACCGGGCGGACGAGGCGGTCGGCAATCTCCAGCGCGGCCCAAACGGCGAGGCCCACGATCAGGAGGGACAGCAGCAGCAGCGCAACGTTGAACTGGAGTTGGATCGCGCGAGAGCGATCCGTCAGCGCTCGATAATCGTTCACCAGACTGTCCGCCCGCTTCATCTGCTGGGAAATGTCGCCCAGATCGAAAAAGCGCGCCGCGTAGATGTAGAGGTTGGTGTCAGGGATTCGCGTGATCGACCACACGCGATCGCCTTCGATGCCAGAGACAATCGGTTGCTGAGCGGAGACCTTCAGCGCCGCCGCTGGATCAATATCCTTCTCGAGATCGCCCTCACCGGGGTTCGCAATAGCGAGGATCGACTTTTCCTTGGCGCTGGACACCGAAAAGATCGCAGCCTGATTGAGGCTTCGGATAAAAACCTGCTGTCCGAAGAAATACTGAAATTCGGGGCTATCCATCTGCGCCTGCTTCAGTGCGGACGACACGTCGCCCGACATCGGCTTGATGTTTTCATCAACGAACCCGATGATCCGCCGCTGCGACTGCTGCGCAAGCGCCTGCGCATTCTCCAACATCCCGCGCGCCCGGTCGGAATACCAAAACTCGACACCATATTGAAACAGCAGCGAGGCCACGATCGACACGAAGATCGTCGGCACGCTCGCCAGGATCGAGAACACGGCCACCAGCCGCACATGCAACCGCGCCCGCCCGCCCAGCGGCGACCGCGCCCCGCGCCGCATCGCCACGCGCCGCCCGACCAGCACGATCAGCGCCACCAGCGGGATGAGGTTGCCCACCAGCAGCAGCGCGACCAACGGCGGGGTCAGCAACCGCTGCGACCCCGTATTCCCGCTCACCACGAAATAGCTCGCAACCAGCACCGCCAGCGCGAGCGCCAGGACAAGCAGTTCGACAAAGGGGGTGATGCTCAGCCGCCAGCGGGGGGCGCCCGCGTCGATCAGTGACTTTGCGGCAACATCCATCGTGACATGGCTACAACATCATTGTTGCCATGAAAACACACTTGTCGCTCAACCTGTCGCTAAGCGGGATCGTCCAGCCGCCCGCCGACGTCGATCCCCAGCGTATCCAGCCGCTTGCGCAACGTATTGCGGTTGATCCCCAGCGCCCGCGCCGCGCGCAGCTGGTTGTGCCCGTGCCGCGCCAGCATCGCCTCGATCAGCGGGCGTTCGACCTCACCGATGATGCGATCATACAGCGTGCCGTCCTCCAGCACCGCTGGCTCCTCCGCCGCCAGCCGGGTGAGCCGCGCGATCACTGCCGCCTCGATCCCCGCATCGCGCGTCGGCGCGGCAAGGCCACTCCCCTCGCCCAGCATCGCGCGCACCGCATCGCCGTCGATCCACTCGTCGCGATGCAGCGCGGCCATGCGCCGCATGAGGTTCTCCAGCTCGCGGACATTGCCCGGCCAGTCATGCGCCTCCAGCACCGCAATCGCATCATCGCCGACATGCTTGCGCGGCAGCCCGTCCTCGACCGCGCGATCCAGGAAATGCCGCGCCAGCAACCGGATATCCTGCCGCCGCTCACGCAACGCCGGCAGCGCGATCGGTACGACGTTGAGGCGGTAGAACAGGTCCTCGCGGAACTGCCCCGACACGACCTGATTCATCAGATCCTTGTTGGTCGCCGCGACGATGCGGACGTCCGCGCGGATCGCCCGCGCCCCGCCGACCGTCGTGAACTCGCCCGACTGCAACACGCGCAACAGCCGCGTCTGCGCCTCCATCGGCATGTCACCGATCTCGTCGAGGAACAGCGTCCCCCCGCTCGCCTGCTCGAACTTGCCCGCCACCCGCGCCGCGGCGCCCGTGAACGCGCCCTTTTCATGCCCGAACAGCTCGGCCTCGATCAGCTCGCGCGGGATCGCCGCCATGTTGATCGCGACGAACGGCGCGCGCCGCCGAGGTCCCAGATCATGGATTGCCTGCGCCACCAGCTCCTTGCCGGTCCCGCTTTCGCCGGTGATCAGCACGGTCAGCTCGTTCGACACCACCCGCGCGATCACGCGATACACGTCCTGCATCGCCGGAGAGCGCCCGATCAGCGCGACCGCCTGCTCCTCCGCCGCGGGCAGATCGTCGACCAGCCGCCGCCCCCGCGCCAGCGCGCTCGCAACCGTCGCGGTCAGCGCATCCAGGTCGAACGGCTTGGGCAGATAGTCGAACGCCCCCGCCTCGGTCGCGCGCACCGCAGTCGACAGCGTATTCTGCGCCGACAGCACGATCACGGGCACATCGGGCGTCTCCCCGGTGAAGGTCGCGACGAAATCCAGCCCGTTGCCGTCGGGCAGCACGACATCGGTCACCAGCACATCGGGCCGCGCCGCCGCCAGCTCGCGCCGCAACTCGCCCAGCGACGCCGCCGCCGTCACCCGATGCCCCGCGCGGCGCAGCGCCTGCGTCACCACGGTGCGGATCGCGGCATCGTCGTCACAGATCAGGATGGATGCGGCGCTCATCCGTCCGCCCTCGGCAAATTCACCCGGAACACCGTCATTTCCGGATCCCCCGCCCGCGCATATTCGACCACGCCCCCCATGTCGCGCACCAGCTTTTCGACCAGCGGCAGGCCCAGCCCCTTGCCCTCGGGTTTGCCGGAGACGAACGGCTCGAACAAATGGCTGGCGATATCCGCCGGCGCGCCCGGACCGTTATCGGTCACCGAAAACTCGATCGGCAGCCAGCGGCGCGGCTGGTCCGGCCCCGGCCGCATCGCGACGCCATGGCGGTATTGCGTGGACAGGATGATGCGCGGCTCGGGCACATCGCGCAGCGCCTCGGCCGCGTTCTTGAGCAAATTCATGGCGATCTGCAGGAACGCGTCCTTGTCCATCATTACCGGGGGCAGCGACGGATCGAACCGCTCCTCAATCACCATGCCGCGCGCAAATCCGGCCAGCGCCACGCGGCGGGCATGGTCGAGCAGCGGATAGATATTGTGCGGCGCCAGCTTGGGCGGGCGCGTGTCGGTGAAATCCTGCATTCGGTCGATCAGCGCGGCGATGCGGTCGACTTCGGTGGTGATCAGCTGGGTCAGCTCCGCGCGCGCCTCGGCATCATCGTCTCCGCTCAGCAACTGCGCCGCGCCGCGGATGCCCGACAGCGGGTTCTTGATCTCATGCGCCAGCATCGCCGCCGCGCCCACCGCCGCCCGCGCGCCCGCGCTGCGATCCGCCCCCACCGACAGGCGGCGCGAGGTCGGCGCCTGATGCAACGTTACGATGCGCCAGCCGGGATGCTCCGCAATCGGCTGTTCGATGAAATCGACCCGGGTGCGCGGCGAGCGGGTCGGCTCAATCTCGACATCGAACGCGGCAAAGCCATGCCCGTCACGGCGTCCGGCATAGCCTTCGGGCGGCGCAAAGATGCGGTCGAGCAGCTGGCCGAGCATCGCCTTTTCGCTGTGGTTAAGCAGATGCTCGCACGCCATGTTGGCGCGCACCACGCGGTCCTGCGGGTCGAGCACCAGCGCGGCAACCGGCAACCCGCCGAAAATCTCCGACAGGTCCGGCTCACCCGGCTGCGGCGGCGGCCTCAGGCCGCTTCGCGTGACGGCCATGACCCTAGTGCCGGCATGCCGCGGAACGGCGCGTAGAATTCGTCGAGCATGCCCAGCACGGTCGCCGCCTTCGGCTCCTGGTTCACCTTGTTGCGGAACTCGGCCGATCCGGGCAGCCCCTTGGTGTACCAGCCGATATGCTTGCGCATCAGATTGACGCCCGTCATCTCGCCATAATGATCGAGCATCATCGCGTAATGCTCTGCGATCAGGGCATATTGTTCATCGATATCCGGGTCCGCCCGCTCGCCCGCACCCGAAAGCGCGTCCATCACCTGCCGCAGCACCCACGGCTTGCCGTACGCGCCACGCCCGATCATCACGCCGTCGGCGCCGGATTGCGCCAGCGCCGTGCGCGCATCCTCGACCGTGCAGATATCGCCATTGACGATCACGGGGATCGACACCGCGTCCTTGACCTTGCGCACGAACGCCCAGTCGGCGCTGCCCTTGTACATCTGGTTGCGGGTGCGGCCATGCACCGTCACCATCTTCGCGCCCAGCTCCTCGGCGACGCGCGCCAGCTCCGGCGCGTTCAGGCTGTCATGGCACCAGCCCATGCGCATCTTGACCGTCACCGGCACGCTGACGGCCTTGACGCACGCCTCGATCAGCTTCGCGGCAAGGTCCGGTACCCGCATCAGCGCCGACCCGGCATCGCCATTGGTCACCTTGCGCACCGGGCAGCCCATGTTGATGTCGATGATCGCGGCCCCGCGATCCTCGTTCAGCTTCGCCGCCTCGGCCATCTCATAGGGGGTGCAGCCGACCAGCTGCATCGACACCGGTTCCTCGATCGGATCCCATGCCGCCTTCTGCACCGATTGCCGCGTCTCGCGGATCGCCGCCTGGCTCGCGATCATCTCGGTGACATTCAGCCCCGAGCCATAACGCCGCACGAGCCGCCGGAACGGGAGGTCGGTGACGCCCGTCATCGGCGCCAAAATCACCGGCGTCTCGACCGTCACCGGTCCGACCTGGATGGGGTTCAACATCGTCATGTGTGCCTGAAATTTAGGCACGGGCCGATACAGGGGCAAGCGCGGGGATGCAAGCGTGACAGCCCTCACCTCCGCTTCTTCAGCCACTCCCGCTCGCGGGAGGAATTAGGGAGGGTCTTCGTCTTCCGCGTTGTGGTCCAAGGCCGCCTCCGGCTCACCGGACCCGATCAGCCTTCCCGAAGTCGCTATCCAGCCGCGTCACCAGCTTCTTCAGCGCGCCATTGATTGCCGCTTCCGGCTTTGCGCCACGGTCCGTCACGGCCACCGGCTGCGCGCCTGCCGGGCGCGCCTCGATCGCTGCCTCGACGCCTTCGGCTCCGTTGGTCGTGCCGTCGATGTCGCGCACATGGACCTCAACGCGCGTCAGCCGACCTTCGAACCGGGTGAGTCGCTCGCGCACCCGCGCTTCCGCCTGCACCGCCATGACGTCGCTGCCTTCGATCCGGTTGTCGCTGTTGAACTGAAAATCCATGCATATCTCTCTGGTTGGTGGGTTGCATGGAGGACGCATCAGCACTGGAGATCGTTCCGGGCCGCGCGGTCGCCGCCCTCCCGCTTTCCTACATGCCCGGCAGTCGCTAGGCAGGCCGAATGCAGCCTGCACGATCCAATGAACAAGTCAGCACGACTGGCGAGACCGCGTCGCGCGGCGGTGGCGCCGCCGCCATATCGCGACGCGATCCGGTCGCGCATCGGGTGCGCCGGTGTTGGACGAGCGTCGCCAATCCGTTCAAACCCGTCGTGTCGATGTCGCTTCGCCGTCGCGTAGCTGCCGGGTCATGACCACTGCGGCCATCATCGTCGCCGCCGGAAAGGGCATCCGCGCGGGCGGAAGCACCCCCAAACAGTTCGCCCCGCTCTGCGGAAAACCTGTTCTTGTACATAGTGTTACCGCGCTAACCTCCCATCCGACGATAACAGAGACGATCGTCATGATCGGCGCAGGCCAGCAGGATCACGCCCGCGCACTACAGCTCGAAAACGTCAGCTTCGTCGAAGGCGGAGCCGAACGCCGCGACTCGGTCCGCGCCGGGCTGGAGGCGCTCGAAGGCAGAGGCGTGACCCGTGTCCTGATCCACGACGCCGCCCGCCCCTTCATCCCGACCGCAGTGATCGACGCCCTGCTCACCGCGCTCGACCACGCCGCCGGTGCCGTCCCGGCGCTGCCCGTTGCCGATACGTTGGCGAAGGGCAGCGAAACGCTCGGCGACAACGTCCCGCGCGCCGGCCTCAACCGCGTCCAGACGCCGCAAGCCTTCCACTTCGACGCCATCCTCGCCGCCCACCGCGCCTGGCCCGACGGCGAAGAAGCCACCGACGACGCCCAGATGCTCCGCCGCGCGGGCCATGACGTCAGCCTCGTTCCCGGAGACGCAATGCTCGAGAAGATCACCCACCCCGCCGATTTCGCCGCTGCCGAGGCGCGACATGGCCCCAACCTGATCTCCCGCAGCGCGATGGGCTATGACGTCCACCGCCTCGCCGCTGGCGAGGAACTGTGGCTTGGCGGCGTGCTGATCCCGCACGACAAGGGGCTGGCGGGTCACAGCGACGCCGATGTCGCGCTCCACGCGATCACCGACGCGCTGCTCGGCACGATCTGCGCCGGGGATATCGGCATGCATTTCCCGCCCAGCGACCCGCAATGGCGCGGTGCCGCGTCCGACCGCTTCCTCGACCACGCCGCGTCTTTAGTCCGGGCCGAGGGCGGGATCATCGACTTCATCGACCTCACCCTGATCTGTGAAGCGCCCAAGATCGGGCCGCACCGCGACGCGATCCGCGCGCGCATCGCCGAAATCCTTCAGCTTCCGCTCGGCAAGGTCAGCCTCAAGGCCACCACCACCGAACGCCTCGGCTTCACCGGCCGCGGCGAAGGCATCGCGGCACAGGCGATCGCGACGATCCGTATTCCCGAAAGGATCGAATAAAGTGTCCCGGTTCAGGCGCAGCTATGGCCAGCATATCTACAACACCCGCACCGGCTGCCTGCTGCAGCTGCTGACGGAGTAAGTCGATGCGTATCCGCCACCTTGCCGCCACCGCCTTGCTCTGTACCGGCCTCGCCGCGTCCAGCGTTCAGGCCCAGCCGCGCCCCTGCCTGACCGATGGTGAGGCGGAGGCGCTGTTCCAGGTGCTGCTGCCCGACATGGTGGCGGAGATGGGCCGGGTGTGCACCGCCCTCCCCGCCTCGGCGTTCCTCCGCCGCCCCAATCCAGCCTTCACCGCCCGGCTGCAATCCGGCGTCGCCCCGGCCCTGCCCTCGGCACGCAGCGGGATCGCCAAGCTGCTCGGCCCGGACATGCAGGCGATTGCCGGGTCGATGTTCGTGCTCCCGGCAATCAAGGTGATCGTCGTTCCGCTCGCCGGGCAGATGATCGAGCCGGCCGATTGCCCCAAGCTCGACAAGATCGTCGCCAACCTCGCGCCCTTGCCGCCCAAGAATCTGGCCGGCGTGTTCGTCGGCATGGCGCAGCTCGACGCCGACCGTCGAAAAAGCGGGCCAAAGCTTCCGCTATGTCCTATGGCCCGCCCCAAATGATGAATACGATTCTTCCCGCCGAACTGGTCGACGCCGCGCGCCGCGTCGTCGAAACCAACCGCGCCGCCGGTCGTACGGTGGCGGTCGCCGAAAGCTGCACCGGCGGCCTGGTTTGCGCCGCGATCACCGAAATCCCGGGTTCTTCGGATATCCTGATCGCCGGCTTCGTCACCTATTCCAACGCTGCCAAGACCAAGCAGTTGAAGGTCAGCCGCGACGTGCTCGAAACCTTCGGCGCCGTCTCGGTCGCCACCGCGTGGAGCATGGCGCAGGGCGCGCTTGAGCAAAGCGGCGCCGATGTCGCGGTCGCAATCACCGGAGTCGCAGGGCCCGGTGGTGGCAGCGACAAGAAGCCGGTCGGCCATGTGGTCTTTGCTCGCGCCGAAAAGCATGCAGACCCGGATGTCGTCGTCGCTGACACCCGCGATTTCGGCGATCTCGGCCGCGGCGGCGTCCGCCTTCAGGCGGCGTTGTGCGCGCTCGAACTGCTGCTGCCCGCCGATCCCGAGTAAAGCGCCGCCGCGCGCTGCTCGAACGCGCCGATCATCATCCGCAGCGCACGGTCGAACACCTGCCCCGCCAGCATCTCGAACACGCGATTCTTGAACGCGAAATCGACCTCGAAATCGACCAGCACCCCGCCCTCGCCATCCGGCCGGAACTTCCAGTCGTTATGCAGGTGCTTCAGCGGCCCTTCAAGATACTCGACCCGGATATGCCCCGGTCGTTCTTTCTGGACCCGGCTGGTAAAGGTCTCCCGTAGCCCCTTGAACCCGACCATCAGGTCCGCGATCATCTCGCTCTCGCTGTTCGATCGGACCCGAACCGCGGTGACCCAGGGCAGAAATTCGCCATAACGCCCGACATCGGCGACCAGGTCGAACATCTGTTCCGGCGTGTAGGGCAGTCGGCGGGTCTCGGCGTGACGGGGCATCAGGCGGGAACCACCGCCTTTGCGAGCTTGGCGTCACGTGCCGCCTTCATCTTCGCGAAGTCATCGCCAGCATGATAGCTCGACCGCGTCAGCGGCGAGGACGCAACGAGCAGGAAACCCTTGGCCCGCGCGATCGCCGCATAGGCATCGAACGCGGCCGGCGTCACGAAATCCTGCACCTTGGCGTGGCGCGGAGTCGGCTGGAGATACTGGCCCATCGTCAGAAAATCGATGTCGGCGCTGCGCATGTCGTCCATCACCTGATGGACCTCAAGCCGCTCCTCGCCGAGCCCCAGCATGATGCCCGACTTCGTGAAGATCGACGGATCGAGCTTCTTGACCTGCTCCAGCAACCGGATCGACGCGTAATAGCGCGCACCCGGGCGGATCGTCGGATAGAGCCGCGGGACTGTCTCCAGATTGTGGTTGTACACGTCCGGTCGCGCCGCGACGATCATCTCGACGGCAGCTTCATGCTTGTTGCGGAAATCCGGGGTCAGGATCTCGATCGTGGTGGTCGGCGACGCCTTGCGGATCGCCTCGATCACCTTGACGAACTGCTTCGCCCCGCCATCGGGCAGGTCGTCGCGATCGACCGAGGTGATCACGATATGCTCCAGCCCCATCTGCACGGCCGCGTCGGCGACGTTGTTCGGCTCCATCGGATCGACCGCGCGCGGCATCCCGGTCTTGACGTTGCAAAAGGCGCAGGCGCGGGTGCAGGTGTCGCCCAGGATCATCACCGTCGCGTGCTTCTTGCTCCAGCACTCGCCGATGTTCGGGCACGCCGCTTCCTCGCACACCGTCGTCAGGCTCTTCGAACGCATCAGCGCGCGCGTCGCGGCAAAGCCGGCAGAAGTGGGCGCCTTGACGCGGATCCAGTCAGGCTTGCGCTGGCGCTCCGGGCGGGGACTCTGGGACAGGTCGTTCATGACGCGCAGATAGCGGTCCCGAGGCGATTTTCCAACCGGCTGTGTTCCCGACTTGCCCACACACGATCCTGCGGCTAACGCGAACGCTCGATGAGCTTCGTCGAACCCTTTCTGAGCCCGGTGATCCTGTTCTTCCTGCTCGGTGCTCTCGCCGCGCTGGCACGATCCGATCTCGCTATCCCGGAATCGATCGCCAAGGCGATGTCGCTGTACCTGATGGCAGCGATCGGGTTGAAGGGCGGGGTCAGCGTATCCGCCCACGGCTTTGAGGCTGGACTGATCTGGGCGGCTCTGGCGGCATTGGCGCTTAGCTTCTTCCTGCCATTTCCCGCATTTGCCCTGTTGCGCAGGGTCGGCCGGCTCGATGCCGTGAATGCAGGGGCAGTCGCTGCCCATTATGGTTCGGTTAGCGTCGTCACCTACGTCACCGCCAGCGAAATGCTGCGGATCGCCGGCACGCCCCCGGCCGGCTATATGGTCGCGGCACTGGCGCTGATGGAGACCCCGGCAATCGTCACGGGCCTGTTACTCGCCCAGCGCGGCATGGGCGGTCCAGCGGCGCAACGTGGCCGCGACGGGCTGTGGCACGAAGTATTGCTCAACGGAGCGGTTGTGTTGCTGATCGGCAGCTTCGTAATCGGCATGATCGCCGGACCGGATCGCTTCGCTCCAGTCGCACCCGTGTTCGAGGGTGGCTTTCGCGGCATTCTGTGCCTGTTCCTCCTCGACATGGGCCTGATCGCGGTACGGCGGCTGCGCGACGCGCGGGCGCTGACGCTGCGCTTGGCTGCGATCGCCATCATGTTGCCGGTGGTCAACGGGATCGTCGGGGTCGTCATTGGCAGCGCCATCGGACTGGATGTGGGATCGGCGGCGGCGCTCGGCGTGCTGGCGGCCAGCGCCTCCTATATCGCGGTCCCCGCGGCGATGCGGCTGGCGCTGCCCGCCGCCGATCCCGGATTGTACCTTGCCATGTCGCTCGGCATCACATTTCCCTTCAATGTGGTGATCGGCATTCCCGCGATCGCCGCCCTCGCTCGGATGATGGCAGCATGATCGAAACGGTTGAGCGCGTACGGGTCGAGATCCTGGTTGATCAACCCCTGCTGCGGCGGGTGGAGCAGCTGGCGGCAGAGGCGGGGATTACCGGCTATACGCTGCTCCCGTTGCTGGGCGGACATGGTGCATCCGGCCCGTGGCGCGATGATCAGTTGAGCGGCGCACAGGCAAAAATTCTTTTTCTCACCATCACTTCCCGAACGCGCGCCGAGCAGCTAACCGACGCGCTCGCCGACCTCCTCGACAGCCATGGGCTGTTGCTGGCGATCAGCCGTGTCGAAGTTGTAAGAGGCGCGAAATTTACGTGAACGATTCCCCGCTTAACGAACTTGTCGCCGGTTATCACCGCTTTCGCACGACCGGCTGGCGCCAACAGCGCGACCGCTGGGCCGAGCTGTCCGAAGGGCAAAGCCCGCGCGTCATGGTAATCGCCTGTTCGGACAGCCGCGTCGAACCGGCGCAGATTTTCGATACGTCTCCGGGCGAAATCTTCGTCGTGCGCAATGTCGCCAATCTGGTGCCGCCGTTCGAAAATGATGGCGGTCGCCATGGCGTCTCTGCTGCGGTCGAGTTCGCCGTCACCAAGCTAGAGGTCGAGGAGATCGTGGTGATGGGCCACGGCATGTGCGGCGGTGCCCATGCCGCGCTGACCGAAATGTTTCACGACAGCCCACCGGGCGATGGCGGCTTTGTCCACGCCTGGGTCAGCCTGCTCGACGAAGCGCGCGAACGGGTGCGGGCAAAGTTCGGTGACGGTCCACGGGCGTCGCGGGAAATGGAGCTGGAAACCGTCCGCACCTCGATCGCCAACCTGCGGACCTTCCCTTTCATTCCCAGTCGGGAGGCAGCGGGCACGCTGACGATCCATGGCGCCTACTTCGCGATCAGCGATGGTGTACTGCACCTGATGGACGAGGACGGCGCGTTCAATCCGGCCTGACCAGCGCGCGTTCCGCTGCGCCGGCTACTCCGACCGCCGCATCGCGCCGCAACAGGCGAAAGGTGACACAAGCGCCTCCGCTGACCGCCTTGCCCAGCCACACGTCGCTGTCGTGTGCAGCAAGGATCCGCTTGACGACCGACAGCCCGACCCCGCTGCCACTGGTGGTCGATACACCGGGTTCGGGAAAAGTGCCCGCGGCAAAGCCCGGGCCATTGTCCTCCACCGAAATCTCGGCCCAGTCACCCGCAGCACGCGCGCGCAGCGTGACCTGAGGCGCACAGTGCGTCGCAACAGCCTGGATCGCGTTACGGACCAGGTTCGCGACCACCTGAGCCAGTTGGACCCGGTCGCCCAGGATATCGCTGACGCCTGCACCGACGTCGACCGTTACGATCGACTCCGCATTCGGACGTCCGGAAAGCACCAGCCGCAGCGCATCCTCAAACAACCACTGCACACTGTTGAACTCGGCATTGATCTCGCCACTTTGCAGGAGCCGTCGCATGCGGGCGACAATCTGCGAACAGCGATCGATCTCCGCCCGCGCATGCGACAGTTCGGCCAGGCCGGTAGCCCCGCCCAACCCCTCGAGCGCGCGCTGAACGACAACAATATAGTTGGATGCTGCCGATAGCGGCTGAGCGATCTCGTGGGCGATCATCGTAAGGTCGGTGTTCGCCGGCTGGGCCGACAATCGCTCGATCAGACGCGCCTGCTCGGCGGCCAGCGTCTCGTGCGCCTGGATCGTCGCCATCATCTCGGCCTGTACATCGAGGCGGTTGCGCGCGACCGCGACATAGCTACAGATCGTGCGCAAGAACTGAAGCTCGGCATCGGAGAACGGTTCGGACGCGCGCCGGCCAAATCCCAAGGTACCGATCAGCGTCTCCCCATGGATCAGCGGCGTGCAGGCATAGCTGTCAAGACCAACGGCCCGGATGAAGGCGGTCATCGGATCGGTGCTGGTCAGCACATTTTCGGCCAGACAAGGAACCTGGTCCCGCGCCACCATGCCGCACACGGCCTGCCCTTACCTCCAGCCGCTGTCCCAGTTGAATTTGCGCCGGCGTCAGTCCGCCGCTTCCTTCGAGCCGCAGCGCTGCTTCCCCGTCGACCAGATAGTGGAAATAGACATCGATCCGAAGTTCCTTCCGCACCCGCTCGAACAGATAGTCGATCATTCGGCGCGGGTCCGACGCGGCCAGCATCTTGGCGGCGCATTCGGCGAGCGACTCCAGCAATCGGCCGTTATTCTGCTCCAAACCGTCCTCTCCATCGGTCCGTCGACATCAGCGCGGGTCAACGGGACCAAAGGCCGATCATTTCGACCCGGTCGATCCGCAATTATCCTTAGAATCCCCCAGACCAAGATCAACGCCCCGCAAACTGAGCCATTCTCGACCAGCCTTTGTGCTGAAGCGCGCCGAACCGCCCTATGGCTGCGCCGGGCAGGACTGTGCGCGCCGCCCCGCGAGGGACTATGGAATTGGTGTGCGCGGCGTATGGCGCACGGGTATGCGGGGAGTATCAAATGACGGCTCAGCGTTTGCTGATCGAAGGGCGCGTACAGCGCGTCGGCTATCGTGACTGGGCGGTGCGCACCGCGCGCCAGTTGGGCGTGACGGGGTGGGTTCGCAATCTGCAGGATGGACGAGTCGAGATTCTGGCGGACGGTGAAGACGTCGCGCTCGATACCTTTGTCGATCGTTGCCGCGAAGGTCCGAACATGGCGCAGGTCGATCGCGTCGACGCGCACCCGGCCGAACTCGGCAATGTAAAGGGCTTCACCAAGCGGTTTACCGCCTGAGCGGGCTCAGTCCTCGACCAGCTTCATCAGCCGCCGTTCGACCGGGGCAAGGACGGGGCCAAGCTCGTGGCCGCGTTTCAGCACCGCCCCCGATTCGTTGACCAGTGCCCACATGCCCTGCCGGTTACGCAGCGCGGGGCGCTTTTCGACCCGAAACTCGGGCCGTTCGGCGGTACGGCGGAACGCGGCGAACACCGCCGCGTCGCGACCCAGGTCGATGGCATAATCCTTCCAGTGACCGGCCGCGACCATCCGCCCGTAAAGATCGAGGATCCGCATCAGTTCCGCCCGGTCGAATCCGACCTGGCTCGGCGTACCGCGCGACGGAAATGGGGTGACAGTCGCGCTCACGCCCGGTCGCGCTGCTCCGGATGGCGCTCGGCCAGCAGTTCATCCAGCCGCCTGCGCAGCGTTTCCAGTTCGCAGCGCATGATTTCCAGCTTCTGCGTCGCCGGGTCGTACAATTCGCTGCACGGCGTGCCGTACGGGACAAACTCCTTCTTCCACGCCTCGGCCTCCACCAATGTCGGCTTGGCAGGGATCCCGACCATCACCGCGCCCTCGGGCACGTCCTTGGTCACGACCGCATTCGCGCCGACCCGCGCGCGCGGGCCGACCGTGATCGGGCCGAGCACCTGCGCCCCCGACCCGATGATCACGCCATCGGACAGAGTTGGGTGCCGTTTGCCCGCCACGCCATTGTCGGGGCTGGTCCCGCCGAGGGTAACGCACTGATAGATGGTGACGTTGTCGCCGATCTCCGCCGTCTCGCCGATCACGACAAAGCCGTGATCGATGAAGAAATTGCGCCCGATCGTCGCACCGGGGTGGATGTCGATCGCGGTCAGCCAGCGCGACAGATGGTTCACCGCGCGCGCCAGGAAAAACAAACGCGTCCGGAACAGGCGATGGGCGACGCGATGCCAGAACAGTGCCCACACGCCCGGATAAAGCAGAATTTCGGCGCGACTGCGCGGTGCCGGGTCGCGCGCGCGGATGGAATCGAGATAGGCTGCGACGCCGCCGAACATGATCAGGCCCCTTTTCGTACGGCCTCCTATTTAGGAAAGTGCATCGCGCAATTCCAGCGTGACAAGGATTTGCCTTGCGCCGCCTAAACACGATGTATCTTGTGGGAATTGAAACGGCCCGGCAAACCGGGCATCCGATCGACAGCAGGTGTGCGTATGTTTGAAGGTTTCGACGTCCAGGCGCTGCTTCCGTTCATCGCGGTCGGCTTTGCGGCACAAATCGTCGACGGCGCACTGGGCATGGCGTTCGGAGTCATCTCAAGCACCCTGCTGGTCAGCGTGCTCGGCGTGCCCCCGGCGACCGCATCGGCTGGCGTCCATCTTGCCGAATGCTTTACTACGGGCGTGTCCGGCATCAGCCATGCGCTGCACAAGAATGTGAAGTGGAAGCTGTTCTTCCGCCTGCTTGTTCCAGGCGTGATTGGCGGCGTGACCGGTGCCTATCTGCTCAGCACGCTCGATGCGTCGGTCACCCGGCCTTATGTCATGGCATATCTGGCAGCGATCGGCGTCTATTTGCTGTGGCGCGGCATCAGCTTTCCGACGCGCCATCATCGCGAGCCGAAGATCGTCGAGCCACTCGGCCTTGCCGGGGGCTTCCTCGATGCGGCCGGTGGCGGCGGCTGGGGGCCGGTGGTCACCAGCAACCTGCTGATACAGGGGACCCAGCCCCGCTACACCATCGGCACGGTCAACAGCGTCGAGTTTTTCCTGACCCTGTCGGTATCGATCACGTTCATCTTCCACCTTGGATTCTCGGCATTTACCGAGGCGGTGGTGGGCTTGCTGATCGGTGGTGTGATCGCCGCTCCGTTCGGTGCGATCCTTGCCAAGCGCGTCCCGACCAAGACGTTGCTGATCCTCGTCGGCATCGTCCTGACGCTGACCAGCAGCTACAGCGTCTATCGCGCGGTCACCTGACAATCGATCAATCGCACTCGATTGAGTGATTTGATCGATCAGCAACAGCGACTCTTCCAATTTGGATGTGCCGCGCCGCACCCTATATGCGGCATTGCACAAGCTGCACTGCACCATCCAAAGGAGAACAAAAATGGCGCTCATCGGAAGCGAGCTGAAGCCGTTCACGGCAACCGCGTTCAAGGAAGGCAAGTTCGTCGAGGTTACCGACGCCGACGTGCGCGGCAAGTGGGCGGTGTTCTTCTTCTATCCGGCCGACTTCACCTTCGTCTGCCCGACCGAGCTGGAGGACCTGGCCGACATCTACCCGACCCTGCAGAAGATGGGCGTCGAGGTCTATTCGGTGTCGACCGACACGCATTTCAGCCACAAGGCATGGCACGATACCTCGCCCGCGATCGGGAAGATCAACTATTACATGCTGGGCGATCAGAACCACACGCTTTCGAAGAATTTCGACGTGTTGCGTGAGGGTCAGGGCCTCGCGGATCGTGGTACGTTCGTGATCGATCCGGAAGGCGTGATCCAGCTGGTCGAAATCACGAGCGAAGGCGTCGGCCGCAACGCCGCCGAACTGCTCCGCAAGATCAAGGCTGCGCAGTATATCGCGGCGCATCCGGGCGAAGTCTGCCCGGCCAAGTGGGAAGAGGGCGAAACCACCCTCGCCCCGTCGCTCGACCTCGTCGGCAAGATCTAAGCCGGACGCATTCTCGCACCCGCCCCTCCCCCAGTATGGCGGGTGCGAACGCGGCCCGGGGCAGTCCTTCCCGATGCCCCGGGCCGTTTTGATTTCAGTTCAAGGAGTTTCCCGATGCTCGACGCGCACCTCAAGCAGCAGCTCGAAGGCTATCTCGTCCATATCCGTGAGGCGATCGAACTCGTCGCGAGCCTTGGCGACGATGCGAAGTCGCGCGAGCTCGAAGGTCTCCTCACCGAAATCGCGGGCCTGTCGGGCAAGATCACGCTGATCCGCAAGGATGACGACAAGCGCACCCCCAGCTTCATGATCCGCCGCGCGGGCACCGACATCGGCGTGCGCTTCGCCGGCATCCCGATGGGGCATGAATTCACCAGCCTTGTGCTCGCCCTGCTCCAGGTCGGCGGCCACCCGTCCAAGGCGGCGCAGGACGTGATCGAAGCGGTCAAGGGCCTCGACGGCGATCTCCACTTCGAAACCTATTTCTCGCTCAGCTGCCAGAACTGCCCCGACGTGGTGCAGGCGCTCAACCTGATGGCGGTGCTCAACCCCAGGATCAGCCACGTCGCGATCGACGGAGCGCTGTTCAAGGAAGAGGTCGATGCACGCCAGGTTCTTGCTGTCCCCACCGTCTATCTGAATGGCGAGCTGTTCGGATCGGGCCGGATGGAGCTGGAGCAGATCGTCGCCAAGCTCGACAGCGGTGCCGAAGCCAAGGCGGCCGAGAAGCTCGCGGCGAAGGAGCCGTTCGACGTCCTCATCGTCGGCGGCGGCCCCGCGGGTGCGGCGTCGGCGATCTATACCGCGCGCAAGGGCCTGCGCGTCGGCATCGCGGCGGAGCGCTTTGGCGGCCATGTGCTCGACACGATGGGAATCGAGAATTTCATTTCGGTCCCCTACACCGAAGGCCCCAAGCTAGCCGCCCAGCTCGAAGGTCACGTCAAGGAAAACGGCGTCGACATCATGAACCTGCAGCGCGCCGAAAAGCTGATCCCGGCTGCGCGTGAGGGTGGGTTGCACGAGGTCGTGCTGGCGAATGGCGCAAGCCTGAAGGCGAAGACGGTCATCCTGTCGACCGGCGCGCGCTGGCGCCAGATGGGCGTGCCCGGCGAAGACGAATATCGCAACAAGGGCGTGGCGTACTGCCCGCACTGCGACGGCCCGCTGTTCAAGGGCAAGCGCGTCGCGGTGATCGGAGGCGGCAATTCGGGCGTTGAGGCAGCGATCGATCTGGCCGGCATCGTCGGCCACGTCACGCTGATCGAATATGACAGCCAGCTGCGCGCCGACGCGGTGCTTCAGCGCAAGCTCGGCAGCCTGTCGAACGTCCAGGTCATCACTTCGGCGATGACGACGCGAGTGAACGGCGCGGAAAAAGTGACCGGCCTGACGTACAAGGACCGCAACACAGGCGTCGAGCACGACATCGCGCTAGAGGGCATCTTCGTTCAGATCGGCCTCGTCCCCAACACCGAATGGCTCAAGGACAGCGTCGCGCTCACACCGCGTGGCGAGATCGAGATCGATGCGCGCGGCGAAACCAGCCAGCCGGGCATCTTCGCCGCCGGCGACGCCACTACCGTACCGTACAAGCAGATCGTGATCGCGATGGGTGCAGGCTCGACCGCCGCCTTGTCGGCCTTCGACTATCTCATCCGGCTCCCCGCCGAAGAGATCGAGGCCGCGGCTGCCTGACCCGGATGACGCCGCCCCTGCAGAATGCGGGGGTGGCGTTATCGCGAATGTCACTTATATCCGCGCTATCAATCGATTGGATCGATCATGGCGCAGACCTACCTCCCGACGCTCAAGCAGTTGCAATATCTGGTCGCGCTCAAGGATAACGGCCATTTCGGACGCGCCGCCGAGGCATGCTTCGTCACCCAATCGACCCTGTCGGCAGGCCTGCGCGAACTCGAAACGCTGATCGGAGTCGTGCTGGTCGAGCGCACCCGGCGCGTCGTCCGCTTCACGCCATTGGGCGAGCGAATCGTCGACAAGGCACGCCGCGTGCTGCGGGAGGCGGATGAGCTAGCCGACCTCGCCCGCGCGGCCGGGCGCCCCCTGTCGGGCGAGATGCGGATGAGCGTGATCCCGACCATCGCCCCGTTCCTGCTGCCGCGCATCCTGCCGCGGCTCCGCCGCGACTATCCCGATCTCAAGCTGTTCCTGCGCGAAGAGCCCAGCGGCGCTGCGTGCGAGAGCCTGCACACCGGTCGCACCGATTGCGTCCTGCTCGCCCTCCCCTATGCCTGTGGCGATGTCGAAACCGCGCCGCTGTTCGACGACCGCCTGTTCGTTGCCTTCCCCGAGGGTGAATATGAACCCGATCATGCCAGCGTGAGCGCCAGCGAGATCGACGAGACGCGCCTGCTGTTGCTCGAAGACGGGCATTGCCTGAAGGACCACGCGCTTGCCGCGTGCAACCGTCCGGAACTGCGTGCTGAAGCGACGATGCTGGGCACATCGCTGCATACGATGGTACAGATGGTCGACAACGGCCTGGGCGTGACGATGCTGCCGGAAATGGCGATCGACGCCGGCATCCTCGACCACACTCACATCACCGCACGCCCCCTCCAGGCCGAAAATCCGTCGCGCCGCATCGCTCTGGTCTGGCGCAAGGCCAGCCCGCGGGAACGGGACTTCAGGCTGCTGGCGGAGGTGCTGGCGCAGGCGGGGACGGGTAGCGCCTAAACGGTCCAGCGCGCCGACGCCTCCGAGTCGCTCTCCCGCGCATCGACCCAGCCGACAGCCGCTCCGCGATGCTCCCGCTTCCAGAATGGCGCGTCGGTCTTGAGCCGGTCGATCAGGAACGCGCACCCCTCCAGCGCCGCGCCGCGATGCGCAGCTGCAGTCGCGACGAGCACGATCCGCTCGCCCGGCTCCATCGGCCCCACACGATGCACGATCACCGCCGAAACAAGGTCCCAGCGTGCCATCGCCTGCTCGGCCAGATCGCACAGCACTGCCTCGGTCATCCCCGGATAATGTTCGAGCTCGAGGCAAGTGACGCCGTCGTCGCCCCGCACGACCCCGATAAAGCTCGCGATGCCGCCTGCGCCGGTTTCCTCGATTCCCGCCAGTTCGATTCCGACGTCGATCGGCGCGGTGTCGACCGAGACGCGGATCATCCGCCGGTCACGGGGGGGAAGACCGCGACCTCGCGCGCGGCGCCGAGTTCGCTGTCGAGCGCCACGAATCGCTGATCCACCGCAGCGCGCAGCCGTGTGATGTCGGCAAATGCCCGCGCATGTGCGTCGCTACACCCGCGCAGCCAGTCGATCAGGTCGGCAACGGTTCGCACCGCCTCGGGCGGCCGCACCTCTTCCTCGCCCGTCCCGATCGTCTCGCGTACCCAGGCGAAGTACAGCAGCCGCATCAGCTGTCCATGTGCCGCAAGCCGACGCGCAGATAGTCCCATCCGGTGATCAGCGTCAGCGCCGCCGCCGCCCATAGCATCGCCAGGCTGACGTCATGGACCCAGCCCCATCCCGGCAGCGCTCCGGCGAGAATTAGTCCGCCGAGCGAGGTCAACTGCAGTGCCGTCTTCCACTTGGCCAGCGCCGACACTGGCACCGACACCTGGATCCCGCCCAGAAACTCGCGCAGACCCGACACCGCAATCTCGCGCAACAGGATCACCAGCGCGGCGATCATGTGCACCCCGGGAATCAGTTCCTTGGCGCAGAGGATCAGGATCACCGCGGCAACCATGATCTTGTCCGCGATCGGATCGAGAAACACGCCGAGTTTAGATACCGTCCCGCGCGACCGCGCGAGATAGCCGTCGAAATAGTCGGTGATGCCCATGAGGCAGTAGGTCGCGAAGCCGAGCGCATATCCCGCCTCCCAACGCGGCCACCACAGGAAGAAGACCAGCAGCGGCACGGTGACGATTCGCGACAGCGTCAGGACGTTAGGCAGCGTCAGCATCCCTTGCCTCTAGCACCGCACGCCGCCGTGATCATCCCCTGTTGGCAAAACGATATCCGGTTGCCGCACCCCGTACCGCCCGGCTATGCGTGCGCCAGTTTTGACGGACGAAGGCCCGCCACGCATATGAACAACGCGCTCGGACTGCTCAAAGAGCGCCGGTTTCTCCCTCTTTTCGTCACGCAGTTCCTGGGGGCGTTCAACGACAATCTGTTCAAGACCGCGATGGTCCTGTTCGCCACCTATCAGGTGCTGAACAACCCGGAGACGGAGTTCGTCTTCAACGCGCTCGCCACCGGCGCTGCGCTGTTGCCGTTCGTGCTGCTCTCGGCATTGTCCGGCCAGCTTGCCGACACCTATGACAAGGCGCAGATCATCCGGTGGGTGAAGACCGCCGAAATCGGGATCATGCTCTTTGGCGGATGCGGCATCATCGTTGCCCATTTTGGCTATCCGATGGTCGGGGTCGGCATGATGCTGGGTGCAGTGCTGATGCTGGGCACGCACTCCACCTTCTTCGGCCCGATCAAGTATGCGATCCTGCCGCAGCATCTGAAGGAAGACGAAGTCCTCGGCGGCACCGGCATGGTCGAGGCCGCGACCTATCTCTCGATCCTGCTTGGCACCGTGGTGGCCGGCTGGGTCTCGATCGAAACCGCCGGCTGGCTGACGCTGATCGTCGCGGTGATCGGTTGGTTCACCGGCCGCATGGTTCCAGCAGCACCGCGGCAGGGGGCGAAGCTCAAGCTCAATTTCAACCCCTTTACCGCCTCCTGGCGACTGATCGCCAACACGATGCACATCCCCCGCCTGTTCTGGTCGATCTGCGCGATCAGCTTCTTCTGGACGATGGGGGCGGTGCTGATCGTGATCTTCACGCCGCTCGCCAAGAACGTGCTGACCTCCACCAAGGAAGTCGCCAGCCTGATGATCGCGATCTTTTCGGTCGGCGTCGCGATCGGTTCGGTGATCATCAACGCGATGCTGAAGGGCGAGATTTCGGCGAAATGCTCACCCGCATCGGTCATCGCGATGGCGGTGTTCATCGTCGGCTTCTCGTTCGAATCGCGCTTCTGGATTCCTGCCGCGCCGGGTCAGTTCTACGATATGGCCGAGTTCATGGTGATGCCCCAAGCCTGGCTGGTGCTGGTCACCCTGATGGCTATCGCCATCGCCGGCGGGATGTTCGTGGTGCCGCTCTACGCCTTTCTCACGACCACCGTGACCAAGGACCAGACCGCCCGCACCGTGGCAGCGAACAACATCGTCAACGCGTTCGGCATGGTGCTGGGCGCACTGCTCGTCATCGCGATTAACAGACTGCGCGTCGAGCCGGCGGACCAGCTTCTCTTCGTCGCCGGCATGGCGATCATCTCTGCCTGGATCGCCCAGAGGCTGCACCGCGCCTGTGATTGACGCGGGGCGGAGCGTTCAGAAAATGAACGTATAGATACAGACGAAGAACGCCGTGAAGCTCATGGCGAAGAGCTTGAGGTCGCCATCATCCTCCCTGCGGCGCACCTGCGCGCGTACGTGCGGAAGATTGGCCCGAAAGGGGTGGCTTCGGCTGGCGCCGGTCAGGATGAGTTCGCGTCGCATGGCCAGAAGTTAACGCGCCGTTTACACTTTCGGCTATCCCTAAAGCATCGTTAACGCCTGTGCCGATGCGGGACGCGCGGAGGACCGCGCCAATCTTCAATGGGCAAAGAAAAGGCCGGCAACGCAATGCGCTCCGGCCTGTTTCTTAGGACGAATGGTGGAGCCGAGGGGGATCGAACCCCTGACCTTCGCAATGCCATTGCGACGCTCTCCCAGCTGAGCTACGGCCCCATCCGTTCCGGGAAGGCGATGGCCTTTAGCAGCCACCGCGCGGTGTGCAACCGCTTTTTCGCAGATTTCAGCTTTCTTCTTCGTCGTCCGCAGTGGCGACGCCCAGATCGTCATCGCCGCCCAGATCGACGTCGTCGTCGGGCGAACCCTCCGCATCCTCGTCGATGTCCAGATCTTCGTCACCCAGATCCGTATCGTCCTTCTTGACCTTCTCGATATCGGCCTTGGCCGCTTCGAACGGCAGCGGCTGCTTCGACTTCAGAATCGGCTCAGGCTCCCATGCATAGCCGCAGCTGATGCAGGTGACCGGCTCTTCCTTGGTCAGATCATAAAAGCGCGTCGCGCATTTCGGGCAGGTCCGCTTCGTGCCCCATTCCGGCTTCACCATGTGCCGCTCTATGCCTTTTCGTTCGAATTTACAGGGATGACGGGAAACTAGTCCGCGTTGAAGTGGCGCGCGCCTTGCCATAGCGCAAGCCCCCTGTCAAAGCCGCGACCAATGAGCGCACATTCTCCCCTCCCCCTCGCCATTTCCGCCCGCGGCCCGTTGCGCGGCACCGTCACCGTTCCGGGCGACAAGTCGATCAGCCACCGCTCGCTGATGTTTGCCGGGCTCGCAATTGGCGAAAGCCGGATCGAGGGGCTGCTGGAGGGTGAGGACGTTCTCGCCACCGCCGCCGCGATGCGCGCGATGGGGGCCACGATCGCGCGGGATGCGGACGGCATCTGGCACGTCGCCGGAGTCGGGGTCGGCGGGCTCCTCCAGCCGCAGACCGCGCTGGAGATGGGCAATTCCGGTACGTCGACCCGGTTGCTGATGGGCCTGGTCGCCAGTCACCCGATCACCGCGACCTTCACCGGCGACGCGTCGTTGTCGAAGCGCCCAATGGG
This sequence comes from Sphingomonas sp., assembly GCF_965227385.1. GTDB lineage: Bacteria > Pseudomonadota > Alphaproteobacteria > Sphingomonadales > Sphingomonadaceae > Sphingomonas. Next base: position 2,692,376 of record NZ_OZ245750.1, on the reverse strand, counting down.
CCGCGTGATCGATCCGCTGTCGGCGATGGGGGCGGAATTCACCTCCAGCCCGGGCGGGCGCCTCCCGCTCACCATGCGCGGCCTCTGCCCCGCCATACCGATCGACTATACGCTCCCGGTGGCGTCGGCGCAGGTCAAGTCGGCGGTGCTGCTCGCTGGCCTCAACACCCCCGGCATCACCCGCGTGATCGAGCCGGTGTCGACCCGCGACCATAGCGAACGGATGTTGCGCGGGTTCGGGGCCGAATTGACGGTCGAGGAAAGCCCGCAGGGCCGGGTCATCGCGATTCGCGGCGAAGCGGAATTGAAACCGCAACAGATCGTGGTCCCCGGCGACCCCTCGTCGGCAGCCTTCTGGATGGTGGCCGCATCGATCGTGCCGGACTCCGACATCGTTATCGCCAATGTCGGCATGAACCCGACCCGCACCGGCATCATCACCGCGCTCAGGATGATGGGTGCCGACATCACCGAACACAACGCGCGCGATGTGGGTGGAGAACCCGTCGCCGACCTCCAGGTCCGCCACGCGCCGCTGACCGCGATCGAGGTGCCGCCGGACCTCGCTCCAAGCATGATCGACGAATATCCCGTATTGTTTGTCGCCGCCGCCTTTGCCAGCGGTCGCACCGTTGCGCGCGGGGCCGAAGAACTGCGCGTCAAGGAATCGGATCGAATCGCAGCGATGGTCGCGGCGCTTGCCCCCAACGGCGTGCAGCTCGAAGAGTTCGAGGACGGCCTCGCCATCCACGGCAATGGCGGCGACCCGCTACCCGGCGGTGCACAGATCGCCTCGAATCTCGATCATCGTATCGCGATGAGCATGGCGGTGGCTGGACTCTGCGCACGCGAAGCGGTGACGATCGACGACGCCAGTCCGGTGGCCACCAGCTACCCGGGCTTCTTCCCCACCCTCGACCGACTGACCGACCACCAGCCATGATCATTGCCGTCGACGGCCCCGCTGCATCCGGCAAGGGCACCATCGCCCGTGCCCTTGCCCGCCATTACGCGCTCCCGCATCTCGACACGGGCCTGCTCTATCGCGCCGTCGCGGCCACCGTGCTGCGCGAAGAGCTGGACCCGGCGCAGGAGGCGGATGCCGTGGCCGCGACCAGCTTCGACGATCTTCTGCTCGCCGACGAGTGGCTGCGCACGGATGCGGTCGGACAGGCCGCGTCGGTCGTGTCGGCGCATCCGCTCGTGCGATCGGCATTGCTTCAGCGGCAGAAGCGCTTCGCCGCCCAGCCCGCCGGCGCGATCCTCGACGGGCGCGACATCGGCACGGTGATCGCGCCCGACGCCGACGCCAAGCTGTTCGTCAAGGCAACCCCGATGATCCGCGCGCGCCGCCGCCATGCCGAATTGCGCAAGGGCGGATCGTCGGTCAGCCTCGATCGCGTGCTCGCCGATATCCGAACCCGCGACGATCGCGACAGCAAGCGGACCGAAGCACCGCTGATCGCCGCGCCCGACGCGGCGGTGCTGGACACCAGCTTCCTGTCGATCGAGGCGGCAGTGCAAAAGGCGATTGAGCTGGTCGATGCGCAGCTGGCGCAGAAGGCGCAAGCGCGCTGATCTATTGCGCGGGAGCCTGTGTCGCGCGCGCGCTCATCTCCGCCAGCATCTCGATCTGGATCAGCGCCCGGGCGATGTCGGCGCGGTAGCTTGCACGCTCCGGTGTCAACGCATAGGCGCGGCGCAGCAGTGGGATCGCCGCCTGCGCCTTCCCGGCACGGGCCTGTGCCATGCCGAAGAAGAAATATGGGCCGGGATGCTTGGGCGCCAGCGCCGTAGCCCGGCGAAACGCCAGCGCGGCTGCTGGGGACATCGTGCCCTGATCCGCTTCGATCAAGGTCATGCCTAGCCACGTCCACAGCGCTGCATTCTGCGGCTGCTGACGCACGGCGCCAAGCATGATCCGTGCAGCGCTGTCGGGATTGCCCGAGCGGATCAGCGCATCAGCGGGAAAGAACGCCGTGTCGAGCGCGGTGAACCGCCCGAACATCGCCCCGCGCAGCTCGCGCATCCGTGCGATGCCTTCGTCATCCACCGCAATGCCCTTGCTTGCGATCGGCGCGCCGGCAAGGCCGGGCCGCGCCTGCAATGCATATCCGGTCGCGCCCAGCATCAGCGCCGCCGCGCCAAAGCTCCACAAGGTCCGTGGCACGCCGAACAGCGCCAGCAAGCCGAACGCAATGGCGCCGACCAGCCCGAGCATGATCCACCCCATCATCCGCGCCTCCAGCGAAAACTGCCACGCGCGATCCACCCCCCGAGCGCCAGCAGCAACAACGGCGCCAGCCACAGTGGCGCGGTCGCCCAGCTCAGCGGCGGATCGTAGGTCACATAGCTGCCATAGCGTTCGATCAGCCAGTCGCGCACCGCGTCCGGCTTTTCGCCCGCCGCAATCTTCTGGCGGACGATGCGGCGCATGTCCGCCGCCATCGACACATCGCTGTCGGCGATCGACTGGCCCTGGCACACCAAGCAGCGCAGCTCGAACATGAGCTCGGTCGCCGCCTCTTCCTGTTGGGCGTCGGGCAGCTGGCTATAGCCAAGATCGACGGGCGCTGCCGCCGTTGCGAGCGCGATGGCCAGCATCACGCTCATCGTGCAGCCTCCAGCGCGGCGAGCAGCTTGGGCACGTCGTCCTCGCGAATGTCACCGATATGCTGCATCGCGATCCGGCCCTGCCCGTCGATCACGAAGGTTTCGGGGACACCCGACGATCCGATCCCGATCTGCACCGCGCGCTGACGATCGTCGCCGATCCGCGCATAGGGATCGCCATGGCGCGCCAGAAACGCTGCCACTGCTTCCGGCGTATCCGCGATGGCCACCGCGTCGATCTCTACCCCGGCCGCCTTGAGCTGCATCAGCTGCGGCGCTTCCGCGATGCACGGCACGCACCAGCTGGCAAAGACGTTGAGCAGCCGCGGCCTGCCGGTTGCCAGGTCCGCACGGCGCAGTCCCGGCTTGCCCTGCACCATCGCCGGCAACGCGAATTCGGGCAGCGGCTTGCCCACCAATGCGGACTTGACCACCGCTTCACCGGTCCCGCGCAGGCCATACACCGCGACCGCAATCAGCGCGGCAAAGCCGACCAGCGGCAGCCACAATTTCCAGCGGCTCATTCTGCCTCCTCCCGCCGCCGCGTATTGCGGCGCTCGCGGAACAGCCGTCCGAACAGCGACAGCGCGCCACCGAGCGCGATCAGCCCGCCCCCAAACCAGATCAGCGTCACGAACGGCTTCCACCACAGCCGCAGCTGCCAGCGACCCTGCGCATCCTGCTCGCCCAACACGGCATAAAGCTGCCCGTTCCAGCGCGTCTTGATCGCCGCCTCCGCCGTGTCCGTCGGGGGCGAGGAATAGAAGCGGCGTTGCGGGCGCAGCAGTGTCGTCGGACCGTCGCCACGCTGCGCGGTCAGCCGTCCCTCGACCGCCGACCAGTTATCGCCGATGGCCGGGCCAACGCCGTCCAGCACCACGCGCCACGGACCAACCTGATATGTCTGGCCATAGACCGCCGCGACCAGCCGCTCCTTGGTGAACGCACTGTCCGCCGCCATCCCGGCGAGGCTCACCGCCACCCCGAAATGCGCGACCACCATGCCCCAGGTGAACAGCGGCGTGCGCAGAAGGTTGCGCTTCCACAGCGGCGCGAAGCTCGCCACCGACAACCCGGCGGCAAGGCCCAGCGCGACCAGTTCCATCCAGCCGGTCTCCGGCGCCAGCACGAACGCCGCGCCCATCGCCAGCATCGTCGCTGCGATCGGCACCGTCAGCTTCCCCAGCACCGCATTGGCGTCGTCGCGCCGCCATTTGAGCAGCGGCCCCGCCGCCATCGCCGCGATCAGGATCAACGCAATCGGCCCGCTGGTCTTGTTGAAGAAGGGCGGCCCGACCGATAGCTGCTCGCCCATCGCCTGCGCCGCGATCGGATACAGCGTTCCGATCAGCACAATCCCCAGGATCACGGTGAGCAGCAGGTTATTCAGCACCAATCCACCCTCACGGCTCAGCGGATCGAAGCCCTGTCCCGCCCGCACCGTCCCCGCCCGCAGCGCGAACAGCAGCAGTGAACCACCGATGTAGAGCGCCAGCAGGACGAGGATGAACGACCCGCGCGTCGGATCGACCGCGAACGCATGCACGCTGGTCAGGATGCCCGACCGCACCAGGAACGTGCCCAGCATCGACATCGAGAAGGCGACCACCGCCAGCATCAGCGTCCAGGCTCGCAGGCCATCGCGCGCGGCCAGCACATTGACCGAATGGAGCAAAGCCGTCGCCGCGAGCCACGGCATCAGCGAGGCATTTTCAACCGGGTCCCAGAACCACCAACCACCCCAGCCCAGCTCGTAATAAGCCCAATAGCTCCCCGCCGTGATCCCGATCGTGAGAAACACCCACGCTGCCAGCACCCAGGGCCGCATCGCGCGCGCAAAGGCCGGGCCGACCATGCCAGTCACCATCGCGCCGACCGCAAAGGAAAAGGCGACCGACAGCCCGACATAACCGAAATAGAGCGTGGGCGGGTGGAAGGCGAGACCGGGATCCTGCAGCAACGGGTTGAGCCCCAGCCCATCCATCGCCGCCGGATCGAGCCGCGCAAACGGGTTCGATGCGATCAGAAGAAAGGCATAGAAGCCCAGCGCGATCGCCGCCTGCGCCGCCAGCGTCGCGGTCAGCGTCGCACGGTCGAGCTGGCGCTCCAGTAGCGCAATTGCCCCGCCCGACAGTGCGAGCACCGTGACCCACAGCAGCATCGAGCCTTCATGGTTCCCCCATGCGCCCGCGATCTTGTAGAGCATCGGCTTGGCCGAATGGCTGTTCTGCGCGACCAGCAGCACCGACATGTCCGACTGAACGAACAAGGTGATCAGCAGGACGAACGAGAGGGCCGCGAGCAGCCCCTGCACGATCGCGACCGGGCGCACTGCCGCGATCAGGTCGCCGCCCGATGCGCGCCCCTGCATTCGCAGCCCCAGCCCCGCCGCAAGCAACTGGAGCAACGCCAATGCCGCTGCGAACCACAGTGCAGCAAGGCCGGCCTCGGCAATCATCGCGTCATAGTCTCCGGTGGCGGCATCTTGTCGGCAATCTCGGGCGGCATGTAGCGCTCGTCATGCTTGGCGAGCAGATTGTCGGCGGTGAAGCTGCCGTCCGGCTCGAACTTGCCTTCGGCGACCACGCCGGAATTTTCCTTGAACAGGTCCGGCGCCACGCCGGTAAAGCGCACCGGCACGGTCCCGCCATTATCCGCGACGATGAAAGTGATGGTCACGCCGTCGGCCAGCTTCTTGATGCTGCCCGCCTGCACCATCCCGCCCAGCCGTACTGCCCTGCCCGGCTCGGGCGTCTTCGTCGCAAGATCGCTGGGCGTGTAGAAGAATGCCGCTTCGTCGCGCAATGCCGACAGCGCCAAGCCGCTCGCCCCGCCGATCGCGGCAAGCGCGAGCAGGCCGAGCATCAGCCGCTGGTGCTTCGCCTTCATCGCCGGTCCCTCAGTGCGTCTGCGGCCGCCTCGGCTCGCCGCATTGCCCGCAAGCTGAGCAGCGTCAGCCCCCCGATCCCTGCGATAACGGCGGCATAAGCGGCGACGATGAATGGCCAGTGGTTCATGTCGCGAGCCTCCGCATCCGCGCCTCCACGCGCTGCTCCGCCAAAATCGCGCGCATCCGAATGAGCACGATCCCGCCGAACAGCAGCGAAAAGCCGGGCAGCGTAAGCAGCAGCGGCCACAGCATCGAATCGTCGATGGTCGATTTGGTCAGCGTCAGGCTTTGCCCTTGGTGCAACGTGTTCCACCACACTACCGAATAGCGGATGATCGGCAGCAGCACGGTCCCCGCGATCCCGAACAGCGCCGGAATGCGCCCGTCCCCGCCCCGCTCGCGATCTGCCCGCTCCAGTGCGATCCACGCGATATAGATGAAGAACAGCAACAGCATCGACGTCAGCCGCCCGTCCCATTGCCACCAGGTGCCCCAGGTCGGCCGGCCCCAGATCGATCCGGTGATCAGGCATAGTGCGGCAAACACAGCCCCTATCGGTGCCGTCGCGCGCGCCGCGACCATCGCGAGCGGGTGCCGCCAGACCAGATAGGCAAAGCATGCGATCGCTAACGCGCTCCACCCGCCCATGCCCAGCCAGGCACTCGGCACATGGATATACAGGATGCGGACGCTTTCCTTCTGCAGATAGTCCGGCGGGGTCTGCGTAAGGCCGCCCCAGGCACCGACAAGCGTCAGCAGCAGCCCACTCCAGAACAGGATGGGCGTCAGCGGGCGCGCGATCTTCAGGAAGCGCGTGGGGTTGGCGAGTGCGTGGATCACGGCGTTTCGCCGCTCTTAAGCGGATTCGCCGACAAGTCCAAACGCGATATGCAGCGCGCGCCGCGTGATCAACCGATCAGCGCCTCGAACTCGTCCTCGCTCAGCGGGATCTGGAATTCCAGGCCGGCTTCGAAATCATTCGACCACACCACCCGCGCCGCCCAATGGCCAACATGTGGCAGCGTCAGCCAGATCACCGAATCACGGCGAAGCTCCGAATAGGTCTCGATCTTCGCGCCATGGGTGGACAGGTCGACGACTTTGCACAAAGCGCGATCCAATCCGCCGCGACCGACCTTCGCGTCGAGCGATACGGGCGCGCGTGGCGCGCGTCGGCGGCCCAGCACTGCCGGTTCGAATTCTGCTGTGAAACTGCGCTTGCCGGTGAAAGCCATGGACGCAGCCTAGGTCGCGATGGCTAACGCCGCGTTAACGGCTTCCCCAACGGCAAACGGCCCGCCCCGGAACGCCGGGACGGGCCGTGCTATCGGTTTCGGCCGGGCATCACGCCCGCACCGCTCACTTCTTGGAGAGCGACAGACCACCGAAGCGCTTGTTGAAGCGCGCAACCTGACCGCCGCTATCGAGCATCTGGCCGCGGCCGCCGGTCCATGCCGGGTGCGCCAGCGGGTCAATTTCCAGCTGCATCAGATCGCCTTCCTTGCCCCAGGTCGAACGCGTCTCATAGACGGTGCCATCGGTCATCTGGACCTTGATCATGTGATAATCGGGGTGCGTATCGGGCTTCACGTATCTGTTCCTTGAATTGAGCGCCGGTTTCCGACCGGCAACAAGAAGGCGCGGCCCCTAACAGAGCCGCGCCAGTCTTGCAATGGACTTCGGGAGCGTCCCGCTGACGCTGCGCCGAACTAAGCGCTGGGCGGGTCCGCGATCATCGCGGTGAACTCGCACTCGGTTGCAAGGTCGTCGCCCAGATACGCCCTGCCCGCGAACTTGCAGATCCGCGCGCGCTTCTGGACGAACGCGACCTCCAGCCGCAGCAGCACGCCCGGCTCGACCGGCTTGCGGAACTTCACGCCGTCGATCGACATGAAATAGACCAGCTTGCCGGTGCCTGCGAGGCCAAGGCTCTCGACCGCGAGCACACCCGCGGCCTGTGCCAGCGCCTCCACCTGGAGGACGCCCGGCATGATCGGCCTTCCCGGGAAATGCCCCTGGAAGAACTCTTCGTTGATTGACACCGCCTTGATCGCGACGATGCGCTCGTCGGGGATCAGCTGCTCGACCCGGTCGACGAGCAGCATCGGGTAGCGATGCGGCAACGCCGCCATCACCCGCGTCACGTCGAGCGGGCCGATGGCGGCCTTTCCTTCGGCGGCGTCGCTCACCGGCCGGTGGGTGCCGGCTGGGTCGGCGCGGGCTGCTGCGGCGCAGGCTGCTGCGGCGGCGGGGCAACCGTCTGAACGCTCGGCAGCTGCTGGTTCAGCGCAGCCAGCACCGCGTCGGTAATGTCGATATTGGTCGCCGAATACAGCGTCGAATCCTTGGCCATCGCGACATGCGCACCGCGCTGCTGCGAAATCTGCTCGATCACCGGGATCATCCGCTGTGCGACCTGCTGGTTCACATACTGAACGTTGCGCTGGAACGTCGCCTGGCGCTCGTTGAACTGCTGCTGGGCGGTCTGCTGACGCTGCTGGAACGCCTGGATCCGCGCGGTCAGCGCCGCATCGGGCTTGCCATTGGCCGCCTTGAGCGCAGCCTGCAGGGCGGTTTCCTCGGTCTGCAGCGGGGTGGCCTGCTGCTGCGCGAACTGCTGCAACTGGGTGCGCTGCGCCTGAAGCTGCTGCGACGCAGCGGTGCACGCGGTGCAGGTGCTCATGATCCGATCGACATCGACGATCGCGACCTTGGTGTCGACGAGCGCCTGCGCTGCAGCCGCGCCGGCGCCCAGGGTGGCGCCCGCGACCGCAACCGCGGCGAGAATGGTTTTGGTGTTACGCATCAGAATGCAGTCCCTACGTTGAATGTGAAGAGCTTGGTGTCGTCACCCTTCTGGGTGAGGAAGGCATGGGCGAGGTCGAGCCGCAGCGGTCCGAACGGCGAGTTCCAGTTGACGCCGATACCGACCGACAGGCGCGGCTTGGGCGAGTTGCCCAGGAAGAACTCCTGAAACGGATCGGTCTGGATGTTGTACCGCGTGTTGATCGATGTGCCCGAGCACGCGCCGCCAAGCGTCGCCGAATAGCCGACGGTACAGGTCGTCAACGCACCGGGCGCGACCGAGTCGCCCAGCGACACGGCGTAGAGCGGCAAGCTCTGCCCGTTGACGACGACCGACTGTGGCGTCTGGATCGGTAGCAGCGACGGCGAGCCGTCGGCGTTGAACAGCGGATTGCCGGACGAGTCCGTGGCCTGTGTGAACGTTGCGGTCTTGTTCGGCTCGCGCACGCCCCAGTTGGCACCGGCCATGAAGAAGATCGACGGGCGGATGCCCATTTCACGCGCACCCGCACCCAACGGGATCTCCAGCTCCAGCTTGCCGAGATAATAGGCCCGGCCGCCGATCGCGTCGTCGAAAATCTGGTCTTCGTCGGTGATCAGCTTCTGGTTCCCGCCAGCCACGCTGCCCGTATAGCCGACGCGCTGAATGCGCGGGCCGACGCCACGGATGTCGAAGCCGCGGAACTGCGGCTCACCCAGGAAGTAGCGGTCGGTGATGCGGACCGGATCGACGCCAGCCGCCGAATCCTCGAGGCTGTGGATATAGCCACCCTCAAGCCCGGCGGAGAAAATGAACCCGCTGCCGATGTCCCAATATTTGTCGCTGTCGAAACGACCGCGCAAATACTTCACATCGCCGCCAAGACCCGCAAAATCGGTACCGACCACCAGCCGCTGGCCGCGCGTCGGGCGGAGGCGGCTGTTCAGGCTGTCATAGATCAGCGACAGGCCCACGCTCGACGTCCAGCGCTTGCCCAGCGCCTCGCACAGATAGCGCCCGGCCTTGAGCGGATCGCACGCGCCGTCGGTGAAGAAGGTGCTTTCGTCGAGCGTCACCGAATCATGCGTCAACGAATAGCGGCCGGACAGCGTCCAGAATTCGGTGAGCGGTACGCCCAGCACGATCTGGCCGCCGGTCGACACCTGCTGGTACGTGGTGCGGCGATCGGTGCCGAGATAGTTGAACGAGTTATAGTCGCGACGGAAGATCGTGCCACCCAGCGCGACATTCTGGTCGAACAGATAGGGCTCGGTGAAGCCCAGCTCGACCGACTTCGAATAGCTCGAATAATCGGCTGAAAGGCGCAGGTCCTGGCCCTTGCCACGGAAGTTGCGCTGGCGCACCGATCCCTGGAAGATGAACCGCTCAAGGCTCGAGAAACCGGCCGAGAGCGTCAGCTCACCGGTCGACTTTTCCTCGACATTGGCCGTCAGGATCACGCGATCCGGCGCCGAGCCTTCCTTCTGCTCGATCTCGAACTTTTCGTTGAAATAGCCCAGCGAGTTGATGCGATCCTGCGACCGCTTGACCAGGAAGGTGTTGAACGCGTCGCCTTCGGCCAGACGCATTTCGCGGCGGATCACCTTGTCCTGTGTCTGGGTGTTGCCGGTAATGTCGATCCGCTCGACATAGGTGCGACGCGCCTCGGCAATGTTGAAGTTGATCGTCATCGTCAACTTCTCACGGTCGCGATTGAAGTCGGGACTGACATTGGCAAAGGCGTAACCGAACGCACCCGCCGTTTCCGACAGCTGGTCGATCGTGTCCTCGACCAGCTTGGCGTTGTACCAGTCCCCCTCCTTCATCGCGAGACCCTTGGCGAGCGCCTCGTCATCGAAATCGCGGATGTTACTGTCGACCGTGACCTTGCCGAATTTGTAGCGGGGCCCTTCCTCGATCACATAGGTGATGATGAAGTCGCGCTTGTCGGGGGTCAGTTCCGCCACGGCCGAAACGACGCGGAAATCGGCATAGCCTTGCGTCAGGTAGAATTGGCGCAGCTTCTGCTGGTCATAGGCGAGGCGGTCCTGATCATAGCTCGTGTTGGAGCTCATGATGCTGGTGATGCGCGCCTGCTTCGTCGCCATCTCGCCGCGCAGCTTGCCGTCGCTGAACTGCTCGTTGCCGATGATATTGATCTGGCGGACCTTGGACTTGGGCCCCTCGCGCACTTCGAACACGATATCGACGCGGTTCTGGTCGAGGCTGACCATCTTCGGCTCGACCGTGGCGGCAAAGCGGCCCTGGCGCCGGTACAGCTCCACGATGCGCGCGACGTCCGCCCGCACTGCCGTGCGGGTGAACATCTGGCGCGGGGCGAGCTTGATTTCCTTGACGATCTTGTCGTCCTTCAGGCGCTTGTTGCCCTCCAGGATGACGCGGTTGATCACCGGGTTCTCCCGCACGCGCAGCACGATATCGCCCGTCTCGACACCCTCGATCGTCACGTCGGCAAGCAGCTCGCTGGCCAGCACGTCGCGGATCGCCTGGTCAAGGCTTTCGGTCGTGTAGTTCTGGCCAACCCGCAGGCGCGTGTAGGACAGCACCGTCTCGGGCTCGAGCCGCTGCGTACCCTCCACCCGGAGCGAACGGATCGTGCGCGTCTCCGCCGCGACCGCCGGAGCGGGCTGCTGAGCGGCAGGCGCGGGCGCCGGGGCCTCCTGGGCCTGAGCGGCGGTGGCGAGCGCGAACCAGGTCGTGCCAGCCAGCAGAACCGCCGAGGCGCGCACGCCGAATTTCGTAACCTTGATAGCCGTCACCATCCCACCCCAGTCGGATCCAAGAGAATTTGGTCGGAAGCTTGCGCTCGTTCGCACGCCCTGCCCCAACCGGTTCAGCCGATCAACCCGGCCAGGCTTTTCCACACGCCAAATGCGCCCAGATCGTTGAATGTCACCAGCAGCATCAACGCCAGTATCGCCATCATTCCGCCGCGAAACGCCCATTCCATCACCTCAGGCTCGACGGGCTTCCGGCGCACCGCTTCGACGGCATAGAACAGAAGATGGCCGCCATCCAGCACCGGGACTGGCAACAGGTTGATGAATCCGAGATTAATCGAGATGAGCGCGGCCATGATGATGAACTGCTCGAAGCCGAGCGAGAGCATCTCCCCGGAAACCTTGGCGATTCGCAGCGGCCCACCCAGTTCGCTCACCGGCACGCGGCCCATGATCAGCTGGCCCAACCCATCGATCATCGTTTCGACCAGCGACACGGTGCGGTTAAACCCGACGACCGGCGCCTGCCAGAGCGAAACCGGCGTACGGACAATCTCGTCGCTCGGTGCAATGCCGAGGATTCCGCGGCTCGTCTCGTTACCGAACCGATCCTTCTCCACCCGGTGACCGATCACCGCCTCGGTGCTCGCCGGCTGCCCGTCGCGCACATAGTCGATCTGCACCTTCATTCCCGCGCGCAGCGAGGTGAAGCGCATCATGTCCTCGAAGGTTTCGACCTGCCGCCCGCCGATTGCGACGAAGCGATCACCCGGCTTGAGGCCCGCGGCAGCCGCCGGGGTGCCCGGCTGGATCGGCCCGGCCACGGCGGGCAGCTTCGCCTCGCCATAGGCAAAGGCGAACGCGCCGAGAATCGCGATGGCGACAATAAAATTGGTGATTGGCCCCGCGGCGACGACGATCGCGCGCTGCCACAAGGGCTTGGCCTGGAAGGTCTGCGCGCGCTCCGCGGCTGGCAGTGCCAGCCATTCGGGGCTCGGCTGACCCGCCGGGTTCATGTCGCCCGCAAACTTGACGTAACCGCCAAGCGGCAGCCATCCAAACTTCCACCGCGTACCACGCTTGTCGGTAAAACCCGCGACCTCGCGCCCGAACCCGATCGAGAACGCCTCGGCCTTGATCCCGAACCAGCGGCCGGCAGCGTAATGACCCAGCTCGTGCACGAAGACGAGCGGCCCGATGATCAGGATGAATGCGATCAGGTAAAGGAAGAAACCGGGATTTTCGGTCAAGCGACGCAGTCCTTCACACGCTCACCCGCCAAACTCCGCGCTTCCGCGTCGATCGCCAAAACCTGATCGAGCGTGTCCGGCGCGGCCGGGTCGTAGCGATTGAGGGTATCCGCAACGATTGCGGCAATTTCAAGAAAGCCGATCTGCCCCTTCAGGAATGCCGCGACCGCCACCTCGTTCGCCGCGTTCAGGATCGCCGGACGCGCTCCGCCCGCCGCCAATGCCTCGCGCGCCAGCTTCAGGCACGGGAAGCGCTCATAATCCGGCGCCTCGAAATCCAGGCGTCCGATGGTGGCAAGATCAAGGCGCTGGCACGGTGTCTCCATCCGTCGCGGCCACGCCAGCGCGTGCGCGATCGGCACGCGCATGTCGGGCGAGCCGAGCTGCGCCAACACCGACCCGTCGACATATTCGACCATCGAATGGATCACCGACTGGCGATGCACGATCACGTCGAGCTGTTCGACGCTCACCGGGAACAGGTGGAACGCCTCGATCAGCTCCAGACCCTTGTTCATCATCGTCGCCGAATCGACGCTGATCTTCGCCCCCATTGACCAGTTGGGGTGTGCCACCGCCTGTTTCGGGGTGATCGCGCGCATTTCGTCCAGCGTTCGCTCCCGGAACGGCCCGCCGCTGGCGGTCAGGATGATGCGCGCGATGCGGTCTGCGTTCTGCGTTTCAAGGCACTGGAACACGGCGTTATGTTCCGAATCAACCGGAAGCAGCGTCGCGCCGGTCGCAGCGGCAGCCTGCATCATCAGGTCGCCGGCGGAGACCAGCGACTCCTTATTGGCCAGCGCAACGGCCTGCCCGCTTTCCAGCGCCGCCAGTACCGGCTTCAGGCCCGCCGTCCCGACGATCGCCGCCATCGTCCAGTCCGCGCCCATGCGCGCGGCGTCGCACACCGCGTCCGGGCCGGAAGCGACTGCGATGCCCGTCCCCGCCAGCGCCTCGGCCAGCGCCTGATGGCAAGTCGGATCGGCGACCACCGCCAGCTTTGCCGACAGCCGCTTCGCCGCCGCCGCCAGCTTGGCGACGTCGCAATTGGCGGTCAGCGCGACGACTTCGAACGCTGTGGAATCGCGCTCGATCAGGTCGAGCGTGGAGGTGCCAACCGATCCGGTCGCGCCAAGAATGGTAACGCGTTTCATCAAATTCCCTGAATCACAACCAGCAGCGCAGCAACCGGCGCCACCGGCACCAGGCCGTCGAGCCGGTCGAGCACACCGCCGTGTCCGGGCAGCAACGTCCCCGAATCCTTCACCCCCGCGCGGCGCTTGAGGTGACTTTCGTACAGATCCCCCGCCTGCGCCAGCACTGCCAGCAACGGCGTCGCCAGCGCCAGCATCAGCGGCAGCCCCCAGTACGTCAGCAGCAGCGCAAAGCCGGTCGCGGCAACGACCCCGCCGATCAACCCGGCCCAGGTCTTGTTCGGGCTCACCTGGGGCATCAGCTTGGGCCCGCCGATCGCGCGCCCCGCGAAATAAGCCCCGATATCGCACGCCCACACCAGCGCCATTGCCCAAAACGAGAGCAGCAGCCCGCTCTCATGCTCGCGCACATACAACAGCGCGAGCACCGGCAAGCCGATATAGATGGCCCCCGCCCCCAGCGCGGGGCTGCGGGTCACGATGGCGAGGAAAAAGAACGCGGCCAGGATCAGCCCCAGCGCCAGAAAGCCGGGACCGGCGGCCAAGGGCGAGAGCATCGCCAGCGGCACCATCAGCGCATATTGCGCCAGCTTGCGCTGGCCGGCATCCGCGCCGTGCAGCCCACCCCATTCATGGATCATCGCCAGCGCGGCGAGCGTCACCAGCAGCCAAAAGGCGAACCCGCCGAACCACAGCGCGGCGGCGGCTACCGCTATCAGCACGGCGCCGACCACGGCGCGCGTGCCCAGATCGGCGTTGCGGCGGGGCGGGACCGGCGTCACAGCCCCCCAAAGCGGCGATGCCGCCGCCCGAATTGCGCGATGGCGTCGGCCAGCGCCGCACCATCGAAATCCGGCCAAAGCGTGTCGACGAACAGCAACTCGGCATAGGCCGCTTGCCACAACAGGAAGTTCGACAGCCGCTGCTCGCCCGACGTGCGGATCAGCAGATCGAGCGGGGGCAGGTCATGCGTGGTCAGCGCATCGCTGAACATCGCCTCGTCGATCGCCTCCGGCGCCACCTCACCCGCCTTGGCCGCGCTGGCCAGCCGCCGCACGGCCGCGACGATCTCCGCCTGCGCGCCATAGTTGAGCGCGATCACCAATGTTGCCCCGGTGTTGACCGATGTCCGCGCGATCGCGTCGTCGATCATTGCGACCAGATCGGCCGACAGCGCATGATAATCGCCAATCACGCGCAACCGCACATTCTCGGCGACCAAATCCTTGAGCTCGTTCTTCAGGAAATGGCGCAGCAACCCCATCAGGTCGCGCACTTCCCCCTCGGGGCGCCGCCAATTCTCCGAGGAAAAGGCGTAAAGCGTCAGGACCTCGACGCCCTGCTCGCGCGCGGCCTTCGACACGCGGCGCACCGCTTCGACGCCCTGCTTGTGCCCGGCAATGCGCGGCAGCCGCCGGGCTTTCGCCCAGCGACCATTGCCGTCCATAATGATGGCGACATGGCGGGGAACGGCCCCGCCTTCCGGCCCAGCCGGAAGAGGCGCGGAGGCCGCAGTCACTTGCCGAGAATTTCCTTTTCCTTCGCCGTCGCGGCCGCGTCGATCTCCGCGATCGTCGCATCGGTCAGTTTCTGGACGTCCGCCTCATGGCGCTTGCGGTCATCCTCGCCGAACTCGCCCTTCTTCTCGTCGGTCTTCAAGCTGTCCATGCCGTCGCGGCGGACGTTGCGCACCGCAACACGCGCGGCTTCGGCATATTTGCTGGCGAGCTTGGCCAGTTCCTTGCGCCGCTCCTCGGTCAAGTCCGGGATCGGCAGGCGCAGATTCTGCCCGTCGACGATCGGGTTGAGGCCCAGTCCGGCCGAACGGATCGCCTTGTCGACCGGGCCGACATTCGACTTGTCCCACACCTGCACCGACAGCATGCGCGGCTCGGGCGCCGACACCGTCGCCACCTGGTTGAGCGGCATGTGCGACCCGTAAACCTCCACTGTCACCGGCTCGAGCAACGTGGTGCTCGCGCGCCCGGTGCGCAGCCCGCCCAGGTCATGCTTCAGCGATTCGACCGCGCCGGTCATGCGGCGCTCCAGATCGGCCTTGTTATATGCGGCCATAGGTCAGGTTCCTCTTATTCTGTCTTAACTTAAGCGGTTACGGGCTGGTTGCGGACGATGGTCGAGGTACCCTCACCACGCAAGACCGCTTCCAAAGTGCCCTCGTCGCGGATGTTGAACACCACGATTGGAATGTCATTGTCGCGGCACAGAGCGACCGCGGTCGCGTCCATCACCTTGAGGTTATCGACCAGCACGCGGTCGAACGTCAGTTCCTCGTAACGGGTCGCGCCCGCCACCTTCTTGGGGTCGGCATTGTACACGCCATCGACGCTGGTGCCCTTGAACAGCGCGTCGCAATTCATCTCGGCCGCACGCAGCGCGGCGGTGGTGTCAGTGGTGAAGAACGGCAGGCCCGTGCCCGCGGCAAAGATCACGACACGGCCCTTCTCCATATGCCGCATCGCCTTGCGCCGGATATAGGGCTCGCTGACCGATGCCATCGGGATCGCCGACTGGACGCGCGTATCGACGCCGAGCCGCTCCAGCGTGTTCTGCATCGCCAGCGCGTTCATCACGGTGGCGAGCATGCCCATATAATCGGCGCTCGCCCGCTCGAATCCCTGCGCCGCACCGGCCAGGCCACGGAAGATGTTGCCGCCGCCGACCACCATGCAGATTTCATAGCCCGCCTCGGTCGCCGCCTTCACCTCGCGCGCGACGCGCTCGCAGGTGGCGGGATCGATCCCGAACTGCCCCTGCCCCATCAGCACTTCGCCGGAGAGTTTGAGGAGGATGCGTTTGAAGCGTGGCGCGGTCATCTGGCCCTAATGTCTGTCAGCGGTTGGGAGCGGCGCGGACCTTAGGCGCGGGCGCGTGCGAAGCCAAGCGGGGAAACCGGCCCACGCAACATGCCGCCCTGTTCAGGGCCGGGGTACGATCACCAGCTTGTACGGGATGTAGAGCATCACGTCCGACGGCCCGGCCCGCGTCCACAAGACCGGCATATTCAGCCCCTCGATCGTGACCGCATAGCCGGTGCCCATCCGTTCGGACAGCACCCGCGCGTCGGCCATCACGCTCTCGGCGATCTGAAGCCGATACTGGTCCGGCCCGACAATCGAGAGCGACGAATCCCCGCTGATATCCATTTGCGCGCGCCCCACTTCCGGCACTGCATCGACATAGGCTTGGACGCGCTTTTCGGCGCTCGCGCCGCTCTCCTTGCCGCCAAGCGGGGCCTTGACCAGAAATCCGACCTTCTGGCTGTCGGGACGATTGTCGTTGGATAGCGTCACCTCATCGAGGTTGGCCACGGTTAGCGGTGTTAGGATATAGTCGCCGAACGCCAGTTGGACGCCGTGCTTGCTCGCCATCTCCACCGCGCGCGCCAGCATCTGGCGAATCTCTGCCCCACGCAGCTTTGGATCCCGGGTATCGCCGCGGATCACGACCTCCTGAACCAGAAAGTCCGCGGTGCGACGCAGTCCGACCGCCGGCATGTCGCGCTCGTAACTGTCCTGCTCGACGCGGCTGCCGGTCACGACAACCTCCTGCGACGCCAGATCCTGCGCGAGAGCGGGCAGTGCCACGCTCAGCGCCAGCACTGAAAACAACGTCCTGATCACGGCCCCCTCCCCGATCCTTTGAAATGAAGAGCTTCTGCCTCGACCTTCGCCGAGTCAATCGGGCAGCTGGTCGGCGCGGGCGCAACCAAAAAGGGCGCGGCCATCGCTGGCCGCGCCCCCCTTGTTCGAACGGGTCGGACGATCAGCCGGCCGCAGCCGCCGTCGCCGCGACTTCTGCTGCGAAGTCGCTCTCTTCCTTCTCAATGCCTTCGCCGAGCTGGAAGCGGACATAGTCGACGAGCTTGATCGACGCACCGGCGTCCTTGCCGGCCTGCGCGATTACGTCGCCGACCGGGGTCTTGCCGTCCATGACGAACGCCTGGGTCAGCAGCGCGTTCTCCTTCTTGAACTTCTCGACCGGGCCGTTGAGGATCTTCGCGGCGACCTCTTCCGACTTGCCGACGATCTTGTCGGCGTTCTTCTCGCGCAGGATCGCGGCTTCGCGCTCGACGACCTCGGGGTCGAGGTCTTCGATCGACAGCGCCAGCGGGAACGCAGCGGCGATGTGCATCGCGATCTGCTTGCCCAGCGGCTCGAGCACGTCGACGCCGGCTTCGCTCTCCAGCGCGACCAGCACGCCGATCTTGCCCAGGCCCGGCGCTGCCGCGTTGTGGACATACGGGATCACCGCGCCGTCGGTCACTTCGACCTTCTTCGCGCGACGCAGCACCTGATTTTCGCCGATCGTGGCGATATTGGCGACCAGCACTTCGTCGATGGTGCCGCCGGTGATCGACGCAGCCTTTAGCGCTTCGACGTCATCGATGCCCTTCGCCAGCGCAACGCCGGTCACTTCGCGGACGAAACCCTGGAAGATCTCGTTCTTCGCGACGAAGTCGGTCTGCGAGTTGACCTCGACGGCCACGCCCTTGGTGCCTGCGACGGCGACGCCGACCAGGCCTTCTGCTGCGGTGCGGCTCGACTTCTTGGCGGCGGCGGCCAGGCCCTTCGAACGCAGCCAGTCGCTGGCCGCTTCGATGTCGCCATTGGTTTCGGTCAGCGCCTTCTTGCAGTCCATCATGCCGGCGCCGCTCTTCTCGCGCAGTTCCTTCACGGCTGCTGCAGTGATCTCGGCCATGTCTAATTCCTCGTGTCTAAGCGGTTTGCTTCAAATATGGTGCGGGCGGGACAAAGCTGAAACGCCCTGCCCCGCCCCCATTACGGTTCGATGACCAGAGCGCTTACGCGTCGATCTGGCGCTCGCCCTCGGCGGCCGTTTCCGGCTCGGTCGAGGCGGCCGGAGCTTCCGGCTCCGCTGCAACCGGCTCAGCCAGCGCCGCTTCGACCGGCGGCACTTCGGCTGCGCCGAAATCGCCGCTGCTCATCTGCGCCTGGTTGTTGCCGCGGGTCGCCGCGATCGCGACGGCTTCGCAGTACAGGCGGATCGCGCGGCTCGCGTCGTCATTCGCGGGAACCGGGAACGC
This sequence comes from Sphingomonas sp., assembly GCF_965227385.1. Lineage (GTDB taxonomy): Bacteria > Pseudomonadota > Alphaproteobacteria > Sphingomonadales > Sphingomonadaceae > Sphingomonas. The sequence goes on along the minus strand of NZ_OZ245750.1, from coordinate 2,673,878 downwards.
GATGCCGTCGGGCGAAACGTTCGAATCGAGGATCGCGACGACCGGGATGCCGAGCGTGTTGGCTTCCTTGATCGCCAGTTCTTCCTTGTTCGCGTCGATCACGAACATGATGTCGGGAACGCCGCCCATGTCGCGGATGCCGCCGAGCGAAAGCTCCAGCTTGTCCTTCTCACGGGTCAGGTTCAGCACCTCCTTCTTGGTCAGGCCGTGCGTGTCGCCCGACAGCTGCTCTTCCAGCGTCTTGAGGCGCTTGATCGAGTTGCTGATGGTCTTCCAGTTGGTGAGCATGCCGCCCAGCCAGCGATGGTTGACGAAATGCTGGTTCGACTTGCGCGCCGCCTCCGCGATCGCATCCTGCGCCTGGCGCTTGGTGCCGACGAACAGCACCTTGCCGCCGCCAGCGACGGTCGAGCTGATGAATTCGAGCGCGCGCGCGAACAGCGGCACGGTCTGCGAGAGGTCGATGATGTGAACGCCGTTGCGATCGCCGAAGATATACGGCTTCATCTTCGGGTTCCAGCGGTGGGTCTGGTGACCGAAGTGCGCGCCCGATTCGAGCAACTGCTGCATGGAGACGACGGGTGCCGCCATAGGGATAATTCCTTCCGGTTGAGCCTCTGGGAAGCGAGTGACCGAAGGCGAACGGCCTGCAGCACCGGGTTATGTTGCTTCCCATGCGGGGTTGAAGGTGGCGCGCTTAGTCGAGAATGCGACCGGGCGCAAGAGAACAAAAATGGATCGACACACTTGACAGGCGGAACGTTAACGGAACATAAAGGGTTCACACGGCGGACAGGGAACCTTGACCGCGCCGGAGCGTCGCGAATCATCAGGATTCCAGTCGCTTAGGAAGAATCCGGGAGGCACATGATGGTCGCTGTTCTTGCCACGCTGTTGTTCACCGCCGCATTCGTGGCGTCGCTCTGGGCAATGTTCGTCACGATTGCGCCGCGCATCGGCTATATGCGCACATTGATGCGGGGCGATGCGCTCCCTGCGCTCGCACCGATTCAGGCGCAGCGCATCCGCACTATGCCGCGGGCGGCACCCCGCCGGATTTCGGTACCGCAGCGGGCGGCTGCATAGTCCTACGATATGCGCGGATGCTGAATGGCAGCGTCGCGAGATAGGCAACGCATACCAGCGTCAGCGTTTGCCAGGGGACTGTGACGAGCGCGGCGAGCAGGATCGCGACCACTACCAGTGCCTCGAACCGCACGTTTCGACGCAACCGCAGCGATTTCCACGAATAGGTCGCAAGGCTGGATACCATCAGCAGGCCGACGCATGCGACCCAGGGGGTCACGATCCACGGCGATCGCGCCAACGGCTCCTCGCTCCATAGCCAGACATAGAGCGGCAACATCGCAAGTGCCGCGCCCGCGGGCGCGGGGATCCCGGTGAAGAATCCTGCCAGCTTGCGCGGTTGCTCCGCGTTGTCGATCTGCGCATTGAACCGCGCAAGGCGGAGCGCACAGAAGACGGCGTACAGCAAGGCGACGATCCAGCCGACCTTGGGAACATACATCAGCGCCCAGAGGTAGAGGATCAGCGCCGGCGCCACGCCGAACGAGATGGCGTCCGACAGGCTGTCCAGCTCGGCGCCGAACTTGCTCTCGCCACGCACCATCCGCGCAATCTGACCATCGATCCCGTCCAGCGCGGCGGCGATCATGATCATCAGGACCGCGCGCTCCCAATTTTCGCTGATTGCATAGCGTACGCCGGTCAGGCCTGAGCACAACGCCAAAGCGGTCACTGCATTGGGCGCAATGGCACGCAACGGGATGCCGCGGCGCAAGGGTCGCGGCCGCAGACTCATTGCGCCACGCCTTCAGCCGCGACGCCGCCCTTCAGTCCGACCAGCGTCTCACCGGCCAGGCAGCGCTGGCCCAGCGAAACCTGCGGCGCATAATCATCGGGCAAGAACACGTCGACGCGACTGCCAAAGCGGATCAGGCCGAAGCGTTGGCCCGCTGCGACAATATCACCCGGCTTGACGAAGGTCACAATACGCCGCGCGACCAGTCCAGCAATCTGGGTGAAGCCGACACGCGTGCCGTCGTGCGTCTCCATAACGAAATGCTGCCGCTCATTCTCCTCGCTCGCCTTGTCCAGATCAGCGTTGAGGAACTTGCCGGCAATATAGACAACCTGACGGATCGTCCCCGCCATCGGGGTGCGGTTGATATGGACATCGAACACGGACATGAAGATCGAAACGCGCACACGCGTCGCTTCGTTCAATCCCTCCGGCCCGGCAATCTCCCGTGGCACCGGCACCCGCTCGATCATCGTAACCAGCCCGTCGGCGGGCGAGATGATCATCCCCGGACCCTGCGGCGTTACGCGGATCGGATCCCGGAAAAATGCGGCGACCCAGATGGTCAGGCCGATCAGCGCAAATCCGAGCTCGTCCCAGATGGCGAACAGGAAGAGAATGGTGATCGCGGCAGAGATCAGCACATATTTGCGCCCCTCGGGATGGACCGAGGGGAAGCGCCACTTGACGGTGTTGGTGACGGCGGGCGGGGTTTCGAGAGAAGACATGGGCTGGGGTCTAGCTGTGCCATCCCCGCAACACAATCCTGTGTGGCGCGCGGCGATACCGGTGTCTGCCCCCGCTTGATCGCGCGCGCGCTTGCTCCTAGACGCTCGGCCAAACCCTTCCTCCCGATACGAACAGGAACACGAGCATGGCGAAGATCAAGGTCAAAAACCCGGTCGTCGAAATCGACGGCGACGAAATGACGCGGATCATCTGGGAATGGATCCGTGAGCGCCTGATCAAGCCCTATCTCGACATCGACCTCAAATATTACGACCTCAGCGTAGAGAAGCGCGACGAGACCAACGACCAGATTACGGTCGATGCCGCCAACGCGATCAAGGAATATGGCGTCGGCGTGAAGTGCGCGACGATCACCCCGGACGAACAGCGCGTCGAGGAATTCAACCTCAAGGAAATGTGGAAGTCGCCCAATGGCACGATCCGCAACATCCTGGGCGGCGTGGTCTTCCGTGAGCCGATCGTGATCAGCAACGTGCCGCGCCTGATCCCGGGCTGGACGAAGCCGATCGTCGTCGGCCGCCACGCGTTCGGCGACCAGTATCGCGCGACCGACTTCAAGGTGCCGGGCGCGGGCAAGCTGCGCCTCGTCTTCGAGGGCGCCGACGGTCAGGTGATCGACCGCGAAGTGTTCAACTTCCCCGGCTCGGGCGTCGCGATGGCGATGTACAACCTCGACGATTCGATCCGCGATTTCGCACGCGCATCGTTCAACTACGGCCTCAACCTTGGCTGGCCGGTGTACCTGTCGACCAAGAACACGATCCTCAAGGCCTATGACGGCCGCTTCAAGGACCTGTTCCAGGAAGTGTTCGAGACCGAAGGCTTTGCCGAGAAGTTCAAGGATGCCGGCATCGTCTATGAGCATCGCCTGATCGACGACATGGTCGCCTCCGCGCTCAAGTGGAGCGGCGAGTTCGTGTGGGCGTGCAAGAATTATGATGGCGACGTCCAGTCGGATCAGGTCGCACAGGGCTTCGGTTCGCTGGGTCTCATGACCTCGGTCCTGCTCTCGCCGGATGGCAAGACGGTCGAGGCCGAGGCGGCGCACGGCACCGTCACCCGCCACTATCGCCAGCATCAGCAGGGCAAGGCGACGTCGACCAACCCGATCGCGTCGATCTTCGCCTGGACCGGCGGCCTCAAGTTCCGCGGCAAGTTCGACGACACGCCGGAAGTGACCAAGTTCGCCGAAACGCTCGAGCGCGTGTGCATCGCCACCGTCGAAAGCGGCAAGATGACCAAGGACCTCGCGCTGCTGATCGGCCCGGATCAGCCGTGGATGACCACCGAGCAGTTCTTCGAGGCGATCCGCCAGAACCTCGAAACCGAAATGGCCAGCTGGGCGTAAGCCCCGCCGCCACCGACGACAAATGGGCCGCGTTCCACGGGACGCGGCCTTTTTATTGCCAGCGATGCGCGCGGGTTCATCTTACCGCATCGCACAAGGGCGGTGACAAAGCGTTTCGCCGCCCGCTAGGGTGCACCCATGGCCCTAGACCTGTCCAATAACGGCTTCAGCGATGCTCTGGTGATCCTAGGCGCGGCGGGGATCGTCATCCCGGCCTTCACCCGCTTCCGGATCAGCCCGGTGATCGGGTTCATCTTGGTCGGCGCGCTGGTCGGTCCGGCGGGGCTGGGCCAACTGGTCGAGGCGTTCCCTTGGCTGTTCTACTTCACCATTTCCGATCCGGAATCGATCGAGCCCTTTGCCGAATTCGGCATCATTCTGCTGCTCTTCTCGATCGGCCTCGAACTCTCCTTCAAACGCTTGTGGACGATGCGCGGCCTGGTCTTCGGCGTCGGGGCGGCCGAACTGCTCGGCGCAGCGACGCTGATCGCGATCGGCCTCTATGTGATGGGACAGCCCTGGTCGGGCGCGCTCGGGCTCGGACTGGCGCTCGCGCTTTCGTCGACCGCTTTGGTGTTGCCGATTGCCGGAACGACCAGTGCGGTCGGCAAGTCGGCATTCGCGATGCTGCTATTCGAGGATCTGGCGCTGGTGCCGATCGTGTTCCTGCTCGGCGCGCTGGCACCGGCGGCCGGCAATGCGGGCCTTGGCGACTTCATGATGACGCTGCTGCGCGGCGGCGTGGTCGTCGCGCTGCTGTTCCTCGGTGGCCGCTTCTTCCTGCCCCGGCTGTTCGCTCAGGCCGCACGGACCAAGTCGCCCGAACTGTTTCTCGCCGCCAGCCTGCTGGTCGTGATCGTCGCCAGCCTTGCCACTACTGTAGTCGGCCTGTCGCCCATCGTGGGCGCGCTGCTCGCCGGACTGCTGATCGCCGAAACCGATTATCACAGCGAGGTCGAGGTCATTACCGCCCCGTTCAAGGGGCTGGCGCTCGGCGTGTTCCTGATCACGGTCGGAATGCGGCTCGACCTGCGCATGATCATGCAGGATTGGGCGCTGCTGCTGGCCGCCATCCTCGGCGTGATGGCGATCAAGGTCGGTGTGACCATGGCGCTGCTCAAGCTGTCGGGCGCGCGCACCGGCACGGCGGCTGAGGCCGGGGTGCTGATGGCGAGCCCGTCGGAAACGACGCTGATCGTGCTCGGCGTCGCCGCCGCCGCTGGCCTGATCCAGCCTTCGACGGCGGCGTTCTGGACCACCGTTACGGCGATTGGGCTGACCATCACCCCGTTGCTCGCGCAGGCGGGGCGTTTTGCATCGCGAAAGATCGAGGAGCGCGACGGCGTGCGCAGCGACGCGAGCGCGGAAGAGGTTGTTCCCGGCGGCACCGTGATCATCGGCTTTGGCCGCGTCGGCCGCACCGTCGCCGACATGCTGCGCGCGCATGACAAGCCCTATGTCGCGGTCGATGCCGATATCGACGGCGTCGCGGCGGCACGGCGCGAAGGCTATAGCGTCGTCTTCGGCGACGTCGCGCGCGCCGAATTGGTCGACCGTCTCCGACTTGGCCATGCCAAGGCTCTGATCCTGACGATGGACGATCCCGTGCTGACGGTGCGCCTGACCCGACGGGTGCGCAGCTGGGTCCCGCATATCCCGATCATCGCCCGCGCCCGCGACGCCGCCCACGCCGCCGAACTGTACAAGGCCGGCGCGACCGATGCGGTGCCGGAGACGCTGGAAAGCTCGCTGCAACTGTCCGAAGCTGCGCTCGTCGATCTCGGCGTCGCGGTCGGCCCGGTGATCGCGTCGATCCACGAAAAGCGCGACGAGATGCGCAAGGCGATCAAGGAAGCCGCCGGCCTTGAGCGCGAACCGCGCATCCGCCGAGTGCGCAAGGGCGAAGCCGAGGCCTGAGCGTCCTACCCTATTCGCGCCCCCACCACGCGCTTCAGTACGTCGAGCGGCATCGCACCCTTGCGCAGCACCTCGTGGAACTGGCGTGGATCCCAGCCCGCGCCGGCCTTCGCCTTGGCTTCGTCGCGCAGTTCCACCCACACGGTATGCCCGATCTTGTAGCTGCACGCCTGCCCGGGCCAGACGGTGTAGCGATCGATCTCACCTTGACTGCGGCCGCGCGCAATTCCGGTCGTGGCCATGAAGTAATCGGTCGCCTGCTCGCGGCTCCAGCGCTTGGCGTGCATGCCGCTGTCGACGACCAGCCGCGTCGCGCGGAACAGCAGTGACTGGAGATAGCCGACCTGCCCCAGCGGATCGCCGTCATACATGCCCATCTCGTCCGCCAACTGCTCGGTATAGAGCGCCCAGCCCTCGCTATAGCCGCTAAAGCCCCCGCGGCGCCGGATCAGCGGAATATCCTGCGATTCGAGCGCGAGCATGACCTGCAAATGATGCCCAGGCACCGCCTCATGATAGCTCAGCGTCGCCAGGCCGAACTTCGGCCGGTCGAACGTGTCGCGCAGATTGATGTAGTAGATGCCCGGCCGCGAGCCATCCAGCGTCGCTGCCTGATAATAGCCACCTGGCGCCCCCGCCTGGATCGCGGGCGGCACGCGTCGCACCTCGACCGGGGCCTTGGGCAGGGCCGCGAATTGCTCGGGAAGGCGCTTTTCCATCGCCCGCACCTGCGCCCGCAGCGCCTCCAGCAGCGCCTCGCGTCCCGGGTCGGTATTAGGAAACAGCTGATCGGGCCGCTCGTTCAGCGCGACGAGCCGAGCGCCGACCGTGCCGTCGCGCATCCCCTGCGCCTTCAGGATCGCGTCGATCCGTCCGCTGATCTCGGCAACCTGCTCCAGGCCGATGCGATGAATCTCGTCACCCGACAGCCGTGTGGTCGTCGCCGCTTCCGCCGCGGCGGTGTAATAGGCCTCGCCATCGGGAAGCCGCCACACACCCGCATCATGCACCGCACGCGCGCGTAGCTCCGTGACCAACGCCCGCTGGCGGTCGATCGCGGGGAACAGCTTTTCCGCGACGATCTTCTCCGCCTGCGCCCCGCGTTCCGGCGGCAGCTTCGCCGCCTCCAGTTTCGCCTTATACCCGGTGACCAGCCCGAACGCGCCGGGCGCCTTGTCGCGGAGCGAGGCAAACTGCTTCAGCGTGGTGTCGAGCACATAGTCCGGCGCGAACACCCCGCGCGCGGCGTCGGCGCGCTGGCGCTCGCTTTCCTGATCGAGCACCGTCGCGAACGCTTCGAGCCGCGCGAGATAGGCGTCGGCGTCGACCGCGTCGCGCACGCGGTGCTGATTGTCCAGAAAGTCCGGCACGTCCTGATAAGCGCCGGTAAGCTGGCTCAGCCGGTACGGCGCATAGCGTCCGCCCGCCGAGCCATAAGTGAAGCGCTCGCGCCCCGCGATGCTGCGCTCAAGCTGATAGGTGACGATGTCATAGTCGAGGCGGGCGTTCTCCCCCAGCGTAGCCGGGTCGATCGCCTTGATCGCCGCCAATTCGCGCTTTGCCCGCGCTAGGTCGCGCGCCGCGTCCGCAGCGCTCCGCCCCGACAGCCGGGATTTCAGCGCCGCGTTCTTGCCGGTGTCGAGCCCGAGCGACGTCGCCCCTTCCGGACTTTCGGTCAGGCGGTCGTTGAAAATCCGGTCGAGTAAAACGCGCAGCGCCGCGTCGCCGGATCCGGTGGTCGCACCGCCCGGCGCACGCGCGCCGGCGGCAGGGATGCTTGTGGCGAGCGCCGCGGCGCCGATGGACTGGACGAACGAACGGCGGCGCAAGGTCACGGGCGATCCTGGACTGACGTCAATCCTGAACGGCGGGAACGCCGGCCACGCAGGCGGCCAGCGCGGACGTAGCAGCGCCGTCCTGCGCGCGCAGCCGCTGCTCCGCCCCACCCGACGCAGCCTTAGCTTCCGCTTCCACGGAACGCGCCGTCTTGCCAGCGGCACGCCCAGCATCAGCAGCCGCCATGCTCCAGAAGATCTGGTGGTCGAACAGCACCGACTCCTGCGGCGTACCCTTGCCGATTCGCGCCGCAGCACTCGTCAGCGCGGCGCAGTTCAGCGCCTCGGGGTAGGGGACAGTCTTGCCCTGCGCCGTGGCGGCGGGGGCGGCGATGAGGACCGCTGCGATTGCGGCGGCCTTCAGAACATGATCACGCAGTTGCTTTCTCCTCGGCAAGCGCCGTCTTGACTGCATCGATCGCGGCCTGGGCGTTCCCGCCCTCAGGACCGCCACCCTGCGCCATGTCCGGCCGCCCGCCACCGCCCTGCCCGCCCAGCGCGGCAACGCCACGCTTGACCAGCTCGACGGCACTGAAGGTGCCGGTCAGGTCGTCGGTGACACCCACCGCGATCGCTGCACGCCCTTCATTTACCGCAACAAAAGCTACCACAGCTGAACCGATCCGGCCTTTCGCCTCATCGACCGCGCCGCGCAGTGCCTTGGGATCGAGCCCGTCGAGGATCTGGCCCACGAAATTCACGCCGCCGATCTGCTCGGGTCCGGCAGGAGCCGCAGCTCCGCCGCCGCCCATGGCGAGTGCCTTCTTCGCCTCGGCCAGCTCCCGCTCCAGCTTGCGCCGCTCCTCGACCAGCGCCGTCACGCGCGCGCCGACCTCATCGGGCGACGTCTTGAGCGTCGCCGCCACCTCGCGCAACTTCGCGTCGCGCTCGTTGAGCCACGTGCGCGCCGCTTCGCCGGTCAGCGCCTCGATCCGGCGCACGCCGCTCGATACCGCGCTCTCGCTGACGATCTTGAACACGGCGATATCGCCGGTCGCCTTGACGTGCGTACCGCCGCACAGCTCGACCGAATAATGTTTGTCGGTCAGGCGGCCCATCGACAGGACGCGGACCTCGTCGCCATATTTCTCACCGAACAGCGCCAGCGCACCCGCCGCGACCGCATCGTCCGGGGTCATCAGTCGGGTGCCGACCGTTTCGTTCGCGCGGATTTCGGCATTCACCTCGGCCTCGATATCCGCAATCTCCGCCGCGCTCAGCGCCGAGGGGTGCGAGAAGTCGAAACGCAGGCGATCGGGCGCGACCAGCGACCCCTTCTGCGTCACATGTCCGCCAAGCCGGTTGCGCAGCGCGGCGTGGAGCAAGTGCGTGGCCGAGTGATTGGCGCGAATCGCATCGCGACGCGTCACGTCGATCGCCAGCTTCACCGTATCGCCGACCTTGATCTCGCCGCGCGCCAGCGTCGCCTGATGCGCGTGCAGCCGGCCGAGCGGCTTCGACGTATCGCTGACGATCGCCTCAGCCACGTCGTTGCCGATCGTGCCCGCGTCACCCATCTGGCCGCCGCTTTCGCCATAGAAAGGCGTCTGGTTGGTGAGGATCGTGACTTCATCACCTGCCCCGGCGCGATCGACGCGGACGCCGTCCTTCACCAGCGCAACGACCTGCCCCTCGCCCTCGGTCGAGCTATAGCCGGTGAATTCGGTGCTCCCCAGCTCCTCGGCGATGTCGAACCACACTTCATCGCTGGCCTTGGCCCCCGAACCCTTCCACGCGGCGCGCGCGGCATCCTTCTGCCGCTTCATCGCCGCGTCGAAGCCGTCGCGATCGACCTTCATCCCCTGGGGACGCAGCGCATCCTCGGTCAGGTCATAGGGGAAGCCATAGGTGTCGTAGAGCTTGAACGCGGTCTCGCCGGGCAGGGTATCGCCCTCTCCCATCGACCCGGTAGCTTCGTCGAGCAGCTTGAGGCCGTTCGCCAGCGTCTGGCGGAAGCGGGTTTCCTCCTGCAGCAGCGTCGCCTCGATCAGCGGCTGCGCGCGGACCAGTTCGGGATAGGCGCCGCCCATTTCCGCGACCAGGGCCGGCACCATGCGGTGCATCAACGGCTCCTTCGCGCCCAGAATATGCGCATGGCGCATCGCGCGGCGCATGATCCGGCGCAGCACATAGCCGCGCCCTTCATTGGCCGGCAGCACGCCGTCGGCGACCAGGAAGCCGGAGGTGCGGATATGGTCCGCGATCACGCGATGGCTCGCCTGATTGTCGCCGGTCGTCGCCGATTGCGTCAGCGCCCCGCTCTCGGCGATCAGCGCCTTGAATGTGTCGGTGTCGTAATTGTCATGCACGCCCTGCAGCACGGCGGCGATCCGTTCCAGTCCCATGCCGGTGTCGATGCTGGGCTTGGGCAGGTCGCCGACGATCTGGTCCGCCTCCTGCACATGCTGCATGAAGACGAGGTTCCAGATCTCGACAAAGCGGTCGCCATCCTCTTCCGGGCTGCCCGGAGGGCCGCCCCAGATATGGTCGCCATGGTCGTAGAAGATTTCCGAGCACGGCCCGCACGGACCATCCGACCCCATCGCCCAGAAATTATCCTTGGTCGCGATGCGGATGATGCGCTCTTCGGGCAGCCCCGCGATTTTCTTCCACAGCTCGAACGCCTGATCGTCGGTGTGATAGACGGTCGCGGTCAGCTTGTGCGCGGGAAGGCCCCATTCCTTGGTCAGCAGCGTCCAGGCATGCAGGATCGCCTGCTCCTTGAAATAATCGCCGAACGAGAAATTCCCGAGCATTTCGAAGAAGGTATGATGCCGCGCGGTATAGCCGACATTGTCCAGATCATTATGCTTGCCACCCGCGCGCACGCACTTCTGGCTCGACGCCGCAGTGGTGTAGGGCCGCGTCTCCAGGCCGGTGAACACGTTCTTGAACGGCACCATGCCCGCATTGACGAACATCAGCGTCGGATCGTTGTGCGGCACCAGCGGCGCGGACGGAACGCGGGCATGGCCCTGGCCCTCGAAATAGTCGAGGAAGCTGCGGCGGATATCGTTGGTCGAGGTCATTTTCGCGACTTAAGCGCGCGCGCGCGTTCGCTCAAGCGAAACGGTTCGATCAGGGTGATTGACGGGGGAGCTCCGTATTCTTCGTCACCCCGGACTTGTTCCGGGGTCCACTGGCCCGCTGGCAGCGGCAAGAGGCTCTGGCCACGCGCCCAGCGGGTAGGTGGCCCCGGAACAAGTCCGGGGTGACGTTTCGGATGAGCCAGAGGTTACCCAATCGGCTCCTCGATCGACCTTGGCGGCACGCTGAACCATTTCGGCCCAGCCTCAGTCATATGGAAGCAATCCTCGAGCCGCACGCCGAACTTGCCCGGCAGATACAGGCCGGGCTCGTTCGAGAAGCACATGCCCGGTGCCAGCTTGGTCATTTCACCGCGCACCAGGTTGATCGGCTCGTGCCCATCCATGCCGATGCCATGGCCGGTGCGGTGCGACAGGCCGGGAAGCTTGTAGTCGGGGCCATAGCCGAGCGTCGCATACCAGCCGCGCACCGCGTCATCGACGCGGCCCGCCGGAACTCCCAGTTGCGCCGCGGCGAAGGCGCGCTGCTGCCCGGCGCGGACATGCTCCCACACCTTGCGCTGCTCCGCGCTCGCTTCGCCGTGGACGAAAGTGCGGCTGATATCGCTTTCATAGCCATGGACCCGCGCGCCGCAGTCCATCAGCACGACTTCACCCTTAACCACCCGCTGCGGCTTGCCCGTCCCGTGCGGATAGGCCGACGCCTCGTCCAGCAGGATCAGGTTGAACGCCACCTGCCCGCCCAGCTTCACCGTCGCCGCGGTCATCAGCGCGGCGATGTCGGCCGGGGTCATCCCCGCCTCGATCCGGGGATAGGTCCAGCGATAGGCGGCCAGCGTCACGTCCGCCGCCTTCTGCATCAGCGCGATCTCGGCCGACGTCTTGAACATCCGGCACCCGCGCACGACCGAGTTCGCCGACACGATCTTCACGCCCGCAAGCGCACGCCACATGCCATCGACGGCGAAGAAGCGCGCGGTTTCCTCGATCCCCAGCGGACGGCCGAGCAGCTTTTTCTCGCGCAGGAAGCCCGCGACCACCGCGAACGGATCCTCATGCTCCTGCCACACCCGGATCTCCGCCGGGATGCCGAGCGATTCGCGGACCGACGGTTCCTCGAAAAACGGGGTGACGATGATCGGATCGCCCTCGACCGGTATCACCGCTGCGGTCAGCCGCTCGCTCCGTCCCCAGCGCACGCCGGTGAAATAGAGCAGGCTCGCCCCCGGCTCGATCAGCACCGCGCCGATGCCGTTCGCCTTCATCAGCGCCTGCGCGCGGGCGAGCCGCGCGACCCGCTCGTCGCGTCCGATCGGCACCGCATCGCCGGTGATCGGCTGCAGCGCCGTCAGATCGGGCTGCGCCGCCTGAGCGACCGCGGAAAACCCGATCGGCGCCAGCGCCCCCGCCGCGAGCAACCCGCGCCGGGTCAACCTCATGCCGCAGGCTCCGGCGTCTCCTTCTCGCCCGCCGACACGATGGTCGCGAGCACGAGATCGCCGATGACGTTGAGCACGGTGCGGCACATGTCGAGGAAGCGGTCGACGCCGAGCACAAGACCGATCCCCGCCGGCGGAACCCCGACCATGCCCAGGATCAGCGCGATCACCGGCAGCGACCCCGCCGGAACGCCCGCCGTGCCGATGCCGCCGAGGATGCACACCAGCATCACCGTGATCTGCTGTCCCAATGTCAGGTCGACGCCGAAGAACTGCGCGAGGAAGATCACCGTCACGCCTTCGAACATCGCGGTGCCGTTTTGGTTCGCGGTCGCGCCGATGGTCAGCACGAAGCGCGAGACTTTGGGCGGCAGCTTGAGCTTGGTCTCGGCGACGCGCAGCGCGGTCGGCAGCGTAGCGTTGGACGATGCGGTGGAGAAAGCCATCACCGCCGCCTCCTGCGTCTGGCGGAGGAAGGCGAGCGGACTCTTGCGTGCGAGCAGCAGCAGCAGGATCGGGAAGACGATGAACATCTGCGTGCCGAGCGCCGCGAGCACCACGCCGACAAAGGCGAGCAGGCGCACCAGCAATTCCCAGCCGAACAACGCGGCCAGGTTGAACATGAAGCAGAACACCGCGATCGGTGCGAGGCGGATGACGAGGCCGATCAGCCGCATCGACACTTCGAAAATGCCCTCGATCCCGCGCTTGAGCGTCTGCACCTGCGGGCGGTCGGCGGTCAGGAGGATGCCGATGCCGAAGAACAGTGCGAAGAACATGATCGCGAGGATGTCGTTGGCGGTCATCGCCGCGACGACATTGGTGGGGACGATGTTCAGGACCGCCTCAAGCCCGGTCGGCGTGGTGGCGGTGCGGTCGAGGATCGCCCCGGCGCTGTCGCCCGATGCGGCGAGCAGCGCCTGTGCTTCGACCCGATCCACCCCGGCGCCGGGCTGAAGCAGGTTGACCAGCAACAGGCTGACGATCACCGCGATCGTCGAAACACAGATGGTGAGGACCAATGTGCGCAGGCCGACGCGCTTCAACGCGGCGATTTCGCCCATTTCGGCGATGCCGACGACGAGCGCCGAAAAGAGCAGCGGGATCACCAGCATGAACAACAGGCGCAGGAACACCTGGCCGATCGGGCCGGTGACGTAGGTCGTCACCGTCTTGACCCATGCCGCATCGGCGGAGGTGAAATGCACGAATAGGCCGAGCGCAAGGCCAAGCACGAATCCGCCGAGCATCTGCCATTGCAGCGTCGATTCGCGCCGCTGCTCCGTCACCGCCTCTGCTCCCGACATGCGTCCCCCTTAAACTGTTGAAGCGTCACGCATAGGCATAGGGGCCGCCCTTGGCGAGGGCCGTCTGATAGGCCGGCCGGGCGTGGACCTTGTCCAGCCAGGCGATCGTTGCCGGACGCGACGCATCCAGACCGCCGCGCGACCGGGCCGCCTCCAGCGGAAAGCTCATCATGACATCCGCCGCCGTCATCGCGTCACCGGCGAACCACGGGCGGCTGGCCAGTTCGCGTTCGACAAAATCGAGATGCACATCGATCATCGGCTGGATCTTCTTCTGCGCCGCCTTGCCGAAGATCGGTACCCGCATCAGCACCAGCTTCACCAGCAGTGGGGGCATCAGGGAGCCCTCGGCATAATGCATGAACTGTCGGTAGCGCAGTGCCGAGTCGCGATGCGCCGGCGCGCCAAGCCTACCATCGGCCTTTTCGACCAGATACTCGATGATCGCGCCGGTTTCGGCGATTGTGCGCGGCACGGCGCCGCTGGCATCGGTGTCGACGATTACCGGCGACTTGCCCAGCGGATGCACTGCGCGGAGTTCCGGCGGGGCGAGCATCGTCTTGGGGTTCCGCTCGTAACGCTTGATCTCATAGGGGAGCGCGAGCTCTTCGAGGAGCCAGAGCACGCGCTGAGAGCGCGAATTTTCGAGGTGGTGAACGGTGATCATCGCTGCGCGCTCCCTTGCCGGACCCGGGCGGGTTTGGCCGGTTGTGCGCGGATGCAACGAAAATGGAAAGAGGCGCCCGGACCGGATCCGCGACGCCGACCGCCGCCTACCGCCATTCGACTCGCGGCCTTTTGCGAAACTGGAAACAGGAAAGGCCCGGCGCACGCCACGCCGGGCCTTCCAATGGGAGACTGGTCCCTTGACCGCCACCGACCTGTCGATCCGGCACGGCCCGCAACAGGCATTGCTGCCCGAAACTGGTTAACGACGACTTTGCCGCCGCTATCGTAAAATCAGAGGTCGTCCTCCGCGTCGGGTCCGGTCATCATTTCCTCGGCAACCTTTTCCGTACGGCTGCGGATCGCTGTTTCCAGCCGCGCACAGACTTCGGGGTTTTCCTTGAGGAAGGTTTTGGCGTTCTCACGCCCCTGGCCGATGCGGATGCTGTCATAGCTGAACCAGGCACCCGCCTTTTCGACCAGCCCGGCCTTGACGCCGATATCGAGGATCTCGCCGATCTTGGAGATGCCCTGACCGTACATGATGTCGAACTCGACCTGCTTGAACGGTGGGGCGACCTTGTTCTTCACCACCTTCACCCGGGTCGTGTTGCCGATGATATCGTCGCGATCCTTGATCTGGCCGGTGCGGCGGATGTCGAGCCGGACCGAGGCATAGAATTTGAGCGCGTTGCCGCCGGTCGTGGTTTCCGGATTGCCGTACATCACGCCGATCTTCATGCGCAGCTGGTTGATGAAGATCACCATGCAGCGCGAGCGGCTGATCGAACCGGTCAGCTTGCGCAGCGACTGCGACATCAGGCGCGCCTGCAGGCCGACATGGCTGTCGCCCATTTCGCCTTCGATTTCGGCACGCGGGACCAGCGCCGCCACCGAGTCCACCACCAGCACGTCGATCGCGTTCGAGCGCACCAGCGTATCGACGATTTCGAGCGCCTGCTCGCCCGTATCGGGCTGCGACACGATCAGCTCGTCGATATTGACGCCCAGTTTCTTGGCATAGACCGGGTCAAGCGCATGTTCGGCATCGACGAACGCGGCGGTCCCGCCGCTCTTCTGCGCCTCGGCGATAACGTGCAGCGCCAGCGTCGTCTTGCCCGAGCTCTCGGGACCATAGACTTCGATCACGCGACCGCGCGGCAGACCGCCGACGCCCAACGCAATGTCCAGCCCGAGCGAGCCGGTCGAGATCGCCTCGACCTGCATCGTCTCCTTCGAGCCGAGCTTCATCGCGCTGCCCTTGCCGAATGCGCGATCGATCTGTGCCAGCGCTGCGTCGAGCGCCTTCTGCTTGTCCGGAGAAATGCCCATCTTACCTTCGATCACCTTGAGGGAAGCTGCCATGAGAAGTCTCCGTCGCTAAAGGCTTTGCGGCCCACGTTCAACCATTGCCTGAAGGGCGTCGTACAATGTTTGTTCCGGAAGAACAAGTGCGGAACGGTCTTTTTTTGTTCTCATCGATCAATGCATGATCGTCCCCTTGCCCCGCGTGGCCAATCGCGCGATCCTTGCGCAATGACAAACGCCACCGATTTCATCGCCGGCCTGCCCAAGGCCGAACTGCACCTGCACATCGAAGGCAGTCTCGAGCCCGAATTGATGTTCGCGCTGGCCGGGCGCAATCGCGTCGCGATCCCGTTCGACAGTGTCGAGGCGGTTCGGGCGGCGTACAGCTTTTCCAAGCTGCAGGATTTCCTAAACATCTATTATGCCGGCGCAGACGTGCTTCGGGTCGAGCAGGATTTCTACGACCTCGCCGACGCCTATTTCGCGCGGGCGGCTGCGGATGGCGTGGTGCATTCCGAAATCTTCTTCGATCCGCAGACGCATACCGATCGCGGCATCCCGTTTCAGGTGGTTGCCGACGGGCTACTGGCAGCAATGCGTGATGCGGAGACACGGCACGGCGTCAGTTCGAAGCTTATCCTGTGCTTCCTGCGTCATCTGGACGAGGATGCGGCGCTTGCCACCCTCACTGCAGCCGAGCCGTGGTTGGACCGGATTACCGGCGTCGGGCTCGACTCGTCGGAGTTGGGCCACCCGCCGGAGAAATTTGCGCGCGTGTTTGATGCGGCCGGCGCGCTGGGCCTCAAGCGCGTCGCCCATGCCGGGGAGGAAGGCCCGCCGGACTATGTGTGGCAGGCGCTCGATCTGCTGCACATCGACCGGCTCGACCATGGCAACCGCAGCTTGGAGGATCCCGCGCTTGTACAGCGCCTGGCCCAATCGGGGATGACGCTGACCGTCTGTCCGCTGTCCAATCTCAAGCTTTGCGTTGTCGGCGACATGATCGATCATCCGCTCGACCACATGCTCGCCAGCGGTTTGAGGGCGACGGTCAATTCCGACGACCCCGCCTATTTCGGCGGCTATGTCGCGGACAATTACCGCGCCGTCGCCGCCGCGCGCGGGCTGTCGCGCGATCAGATTGTCCAACTGGCGCGGAACAGCTTCACCGGCTCGTTCCTCGACGATGCGACCATTGCCGCGCATCTCGCACGGCTCGATGCCTATGTGGAGGCGCAATGATGCCGGTCTTCACGCCGATCTCGCATGAACAATTTGTCGCGGACGTGCTCGCGCTGGCCGACGCACTGCGCGCCGATCCCGACTGGCGCCCCGATTATCTGATCGGCATCGGCCGCGGCGGCCTGATCCCCGCAGTCTATCTGAGCCATGCGATCGGCGGGCCGATGCTGTCGGTGGATTACAGCGCGCGGAACGAGGAACTTGCCGCTCCCGCGCTCGCCCGGCTGGCGGATCGCTCGCGGGAAGGCGCCCGTCTTCTGTTCATCGACGACATCAACGACAGCGGAGCGACGATCGGACGGTTGCGCGCGGGGCTGAGCGATGCCGACGCGGTTGCTGCGAACATCCGCTTTGCGACCTTGCTCGACAATACGACGTCGAACCAGCGCATCGATTATGCGGCGCGCACGATCGACCGGTCCGTGACGAAAGACTGGTTCATCTTCCCATGGGAAGCCGTCGCGCCCGATACCGCAATCGAAGCGGACGCGGCTGAACTGCCCGACCGGATCGCGTAGGTTTAACGGCACCGTTTCAGCTAGGCTGAAACCAGGTCAGAGCGCCGCGAGCGCCTGCTCGACCGCGTCCATCGTGAACGGCTTGGCCAGGACCGGGCGATCGCGATGCGCGTCCACGACCATGTCGCCACTGCCGCCGGTGGCGAGGACGAAGGGCACTCCCTGTGCCGCCAGTGCATCGGCAATCGGCCAGCTTTGCTCGCCGCCGGACAGGTTGACGTCCAGGATCGCCGCATCGACGCCACCGGCGTCGACAATCTCCATCGCCGAAGCCACGCTGTCGGCGGTGCCGGCATGGTCCTTGCCCAGCATATCGAGGAAATCCTCGATCATCATGGCAATCAGGGGTTCGTCCTCGACCACGAGGATGCGTTGCGGTGCGCTCATCGCGTCAGCATGTGCCTCACAATCGTTGCGCGGTCGAGCGCTATTTTGCGGTCATTACCGACCGAGCAAGCTCCGCAAGCTGTTGGACTGAAAAGGGTTTCGGGAGAAACGCGACATTGTCGAGGTCGATCGACCTGCGCAGCTGTTCCTCGGCATAGCCCGACATGAAGATGATCTTGAGGTCCGGATATTTCTTGCGCGCATGACGGACCATGGTCGGGCCGTCCATCGTTGGCATCACCACGTCACTGATCAGCAGGTCGGGCTTGTCGCTCTTTTCCAGCAGTTCCAGCGCGGCTTCGCCATTCTCCGCAGTCAGCACCGTATAGCCCTGCCGCGCGAGCGCCCGCTCGGCAACGGCGCGCACCATCGCCTCGTCCTCGACCAGCAGGATCGTGCCGCTGCCCCACAGGTCGCCCTGCACCGCCTTTGCCGTCGGCAGCTGCGCGGTCGGCTCCGGTGCGTTGTGGACCGGCAGGTAGATGGTGAAGACCGCCCCCTTGCCCGGCTCGCTCTCGGCAAAGATGAACCCGCCCGATTGCTTGATGATGCCATAGACGGTCGACAGGCCCAGGCCGGTCCCCTTCCCGACTTCCTTGGTGGTGAAGAACGGCTCCCAGATATGCGCCAGCACGTCCGCCGGTATGCCGGATCCGGTATCGGACACGCGCAACGCCGTATAGTCGCCGACCGGAAGCACATCCTCGTCCATCGCACGGACTTCATGCGCCGGGACGTTTAGTGTTTCGATCGTGAGCGTGCCGCCGCCATTGGGGTTCTTGGCCAGCATCGCATCGCGCGCATTGACCGCCAGGTTGACGACGACCTGCTCCAGCTGCCCCGGATCGGCGCGTACCGGGCCGAGGTTACGGCCATGATTGACCACCAGCTCGACCGTCTCGCCCAGCAGTCGCTTGAGCAGGTTCGACACCTCCGAGATGATGTCGGGCAGCTGCAACAGCTGCGGCCGCAGCGTCTGCTGGCGCGAAAAGGCGAGCAATTGCCGGGTCAGTGCGGCGGCGCGGTTCGAATTGAGCAGGATCTGCTGAATATCGTCATAATCGCTGTCGCCCGGTGCATGGCGCATCAGCATCAGGTCGCAATGGCCGATGATCGCGGTCAGGATGTTGTTGAAGTCGTGCGCGACACCACCGGCCAGCTGACCGACCGCCTGCATCTTGGTCGCCTGCGCCACCTGCCGCTTGAGCTGCCCCTCTTCGCCCGCATCGCGCAGGCTCAGCAGCACCGCAGCATCGCCCAGCCCGCGCGCGGAGGCGATCGAGATCGCCACAGCCTCGTCCGGTGCCTGGGCGAAGCGGACGGTCAGATCCATTGCGTGCGCCGCCCCCGCGGCGAACCGGCGCACGGCGTCGGCCAGTGTGCTCTTGTCCTCCCGCACCACCAGGTCGCCCGGATAGAGCGGGGGAGCATCGGTATTGACGTGCGCGGCGCGCACGAACGCATCGTTCATGAAGGCGAAGCGGCCATCCGCCCCGACCAGCGCGATGCCGACTGGCAGCAGCGCGATCAGCGACCGGACATGCGCCGCCGATTCTGCGCCCATCTCCTGCGCCGGCGCATATTCCTCATCGAGCAGCGCGACCAGCATCGGCGTCGCGTCGCCGTCGAGGAAGGGGATCTCCAGCACGCGGATCGGCGTTCCCGACAACCCCTCGCGCTCGAACCGGACTGTCCCACGGCTATCGGTGATCAGGAACCGGGTGATGTCCCGCCCCTCGATCATCGCCAACTCGTCGCCCGCAGCGCGCAGCCGCAGCACGCGATTGGCGGCGCGAACGCGGCCGTCCGCGCCGATCAGCGCCATCATGATGCCGGCCTGTCCCAGCCGGTCGCCCGACTTGCCCGCCACCAGCGCCTGTGCC
Organism: Sphingomonas sp.; assembly: GCF_965227385.1. Classification (GTDB taxonomy): domain Bacteria; phylum Pseudomonadota; class Alphaproteobacteria; order Sphingomonadales; family Sphingomonadaceae; genus Sphingomonas. Next base: position 2,654,409 of record NZ_OZ245750.1, on the reverse strand, counting down.
TGCTTGGTCAGGTCGACCGCATCGGCGCCGGCGAAGCGCCACACCAGCAGCGAGTCGCCGACGCGGCTGACATGCGCGGTCAGCTTGGTGCCGGCGGCGTCGAACGACCCGCTCGACGCCTGCCCGTCGCGCCATGCTGCCCGTCCGGCACTGCCCAGCTGCGACGATGCCCAGTCGCCGATCACCACTGCAGGGGGGGCGGGATAGCCGGGGAACAGCGTGCCGAACCGCTCATTGGCGCACACCAGCCGGCCGGCGCGGTCGGTCACCGCGATCGCGTCGGTGCTCATCGACGCCAGCGTATTGGCCAGCGACCAGTCGATTTCGGCAGGTGCCGATTCCGCCTCCGCCGTAAGCACCGGCCGCCGCAGCAGGATCGTGGCCAGCGCGATCAGTATGGCTGCTGCGAAAAACCCCGCCGCCACCGGCAGCGAGTCAATTGCCCATAGCACGGCAGCGCCCGCCACCGTTCCGGCCACAATGGCGACGATCAGCGGGCCGGTGATCCCGGAAGGCTCGTCAGTCGGGGCGGAAATGCTGGGCATGGCCCCCTTTCCCGCCCCGCTGCGAAAGCGTCAAGCGCTCACCAGACGCGAACGCGCTTTGCCGGGTCCAGATACAGCTTCTCGCCCGGCTTTGCACCGAATGCGCCGTACCAAGGGTCGAGGTTGCGCACGACCCAGGCGCGCTGGATCGACGGGCTATGCGGATCGGTCAGCAGCCGCGCGCGCAGGTTCGCCTCGCGATAATTGCGCCGCCACACCTGCGCCCAGCCGAGGTAGAAGCGCTGGTCGCCAGTAAAGCCGTCGATCACCGGCGCATCCTTGCCGCCCAGCGCATGCTTGTATGCGTCGTATGCGATGGTGAGGCCGGCCAGATCGCCGATATTCTCGCCAAGCGTGAACTCGCCCTTCACATGCTCGCCCGGCAGCGGCTCATAGGCGTCATACTGCGCGATCAGCGCCTTGCCCGCCGCCTCGAACGCCTTGACGTCTTCCGGTGTCCACCAGTCCGCCAGCTCGCCCTTTTCGTTATATTTCGCGCCCTGATCGTCGAAATGGTGGCTGATCTCATGCCCGATCACCGCGCCGATGCCGCCATAGTTGATAGCCGGATCGGCCTTGGGATCGAAGAAGGGCGGCTGCAGGATTGCAGCCGGGAACACCACTTCCATCATGCCGAAATTGGCATAGGCATTCACCGTCTGGGGCAGCATGCCCCACTCCCACTTGCGCACCGGCCCACCCAGCTTGTCGAGCATATAGGCGTAGTCGAACCGGTTGGAGCGGACGGCGTTGCCGAACAGGTCGTCGGCCTTGACCTCAAGCCCCGCATAGCTGCGCCACTGGTCGGGGTAGCCGACCTTGACGGTGAAGTTCTTGAGCTTCGCCTTCGCGCGCGCCTTGGTCTGCGGCTGCATCCAGTCGAGCGAGTCGATCCGCCGGCCCATCGCATCGAGGACATTGGCGACGAGCTTGTTCATCTCCGCCTTGTACTCGGCCGGGAAATAGCGCGCGGCATATTCCTTGCCGAGCTCTTCGCCCAGCGACCCTTCGGCAAAGCTCACGCCGCGCTTCCAGCGCTCCTCGCGCTGCGGCGTACCCTGCAGCGTGGTGCCGTAGAATGCGAAGTTCGCGTCGGCGACCGCATCGGGAAGATAGTCGGCCATCGCGCCCAGGCTGCGCACCAGCATCTGGTCCTTCACCACCGCCAGCGGCGCGTCATCCAGGATCTTGGCGATGCCTGAAACGGCGCTCGGCTGATTGACCAGCACCTCGGTGATCTTCGGGCTCAGCGCCTTCAGCATCGCCGGCATGTCCAGCGTTTTGGACGACAGCTTCGCGGTCTCAGCCAGTGCGAACTTGTTGTACGTCTTCGCCGCGTCGCCCGAATCCTCGCGCGTCCACTGCACCTTGGCGATGCTGGTCTCGAGATCGAGGATCGCCTTGGCCCGTGCCTCGGCATTCGCCTCACCTGCCAGCGTCAGCATCTTCGCCAGATAACCGACATAGGCGGTACGGATCGCCGCCATTTTCGGATTGTCGAGCAGATACATGTCGCGGTCGGGCAGCCCGGTGCCGCCCTGATAGAGGGTGAAGATATACTGGGTGGGGATCTTGTCGTCCTGACCGACATAGCCGCCGAACGGTCCCGGCACGCCCATCTTGGTCCCTTCGACCACCAGCGCGGCATAGCCCGCTTTGCTGTCGATCGCCCTGATCTTGCCCAGCCAGGGCTGGATCGGCGCCAGCCCGCGCGCCTCGACCGTGGCAGTGTCGAGATAGCTCGAATAGGCGCGCCCGACCATGCTGGCGGGGTCGTCCTTCACTTCATCCAGAATGCCGCGCACCCGCTCCTTGGACAGATCGTCGAGCGCGGTGAACATGCCATAGTTGGACTTGTCGGCCGGGATCGGCGTGTTCTTTGCCCAGGTGCCATTTGCAAAGGCGTAGAAATCTTCCCCCGGTGCGGTGGAGCGATCCATTCCCCCAACATCGAATCCAAAGCTGCCGAGCTGCGGCTTGGCGGCCGGCGCGGGCGCAGCCGACGGCGCCTCGCTGCTGGTCGATGGCGAGCACCCGCTTGCCAGCGCGGTTCCGGCGAGGAGGACGGGGATCAGTAGAAGACGCATCGGGCACCCTTCGGGACATTTGAAAACGCCCGTGTCTTACGCCGATGATACGCCCGATCAAGTCTCCGGAGAAACTTTATTGCGAAGCAGGACGCGCCTGCGCCATTTGCGCGCGACCCAGCCGCGCCAGATCAGAATGGAAAGACCATAGCCCGCGGCGGCGCAGATGACCGAGATGACGAACAGCCCGATGAGCAGCGCGGGCGCGGCCTGCGAAAACAGCCAGCTCATCCACTCGCCGACCCCGGCATGATGCTCGACCAGCGCCATGAAGCCCGAAAGGTCGGCGTTGCGCCCCAGCATCAGATTGCCGAGATACACCGAGCCATAGAGGATAAACGGCGTCGTTGCGGGATTGCTCAGGAAGGTCATCGCCGCCGCGATCGGCACATTGGCGCGGAACGGCAGCGCCAGCATCGCGGCCCCTGCGATCTGCAGGCCCGGGATCAGCAGGAAGATGCCCACCAGCAATCCCAGCGCGACCCCGCGCGGCACCGACCGGCGGGTAAAGCGCCACAATTCGGGGGCGAGCACGCGATGCGCCACCGGACGCAGCCAGCGGATTTCCTCGATCGACTCGCGGGTGGGCATGTTGCGCTGCCACCAGGCACTGAGACGACTCTGCTTCATGTCACCCGCGATCGCGGAGGAGCCGCCCCTGTTCACGCTTCCAGTCCCGTTCCTTGATCGACTCGCGCTTGTCGTGAGTCTTCTTGCCCTTCGCCAGCGCCAGCTCGACCTTCGCCCGGCCGCGACCGTTGAAGTAGATCGACATCGGGATCAGCGTCATGCCCTCCCGCGCGACCGCGCCATGCAGCTTCTGTACCTGGCGTTCGTGAAGGAGCAATTTACGGGGACGCTTCGGTTCGTGATTGAAGCGGTTTCCGTGCGAAAATTCGGGAATGTTGGCATTGACCAGCCACGCCTGCCCGTCGCGCACCTCGGCATAGCTCTCCGCGATCGACCCCTCGCCGAATCGCAGCGACTTCACCTCGGTCCCCTGCAGGGCAATCCCCGCCTCGAAAAACTCCTCTAGGAAATACTCGAAGCGCGCCTTGCGGTTCTCCGCGACGATCTTCTTCTTGTCGAATTCGAGGGGACGAGGGCGTGCCATGGGACGCGCGATGTAGGGGTGCGGAGGACGAAAGGGAAGCGATAGCCTCAGCCCGCGCACAATTCAGTCAAAGTCGCAATTTCGGATCCGCTCGATCCAGTCGGAATCGAGGTTGATCATCGCTTCTGCCGTCGCGATGTCGTCCTTGCTCACCGCCAGTGCCGCGAACACCGAGTGAAGCATGGGCGCGTCCCAAACCTCCTTCAAATGGATGCCGATCACATCGATCAGCCGTTCGAGAGCATGATGATAGGCCACGGTCAGCACCGCGGGAATCTCAGGCCCCCGCCCGGTGCGACGCGCCACCTCAACGGCTGCGGGTAACTCCAGGAATGAGAAATCGATCGGCCACATCGCCGTGCTGGCGATTTCCACGATGTGCGGAATCGCCGCATAAGAGGCAGTGTAGACGTCACCCTGATGGCAAAGGCTGGACCACAAGGTGAACCAGGGTTCCTCGGTTACGCTTTTGGTCGGGACGGTTCTGGCGGCCAGCGCACGCAGCAACTCCGGAATATCGGAGGCACCGCCATAAGCATGCGTAAGTTCGGCCCATAACGGATCGTCAAGGCCAAGCATGGTCACCTCAGATCAACCCCGCCGCCGCCATCGCCGCATCGACCGCTGCCTTGCTGGCGTCACTCGGCTGCACCATAGGCAGGCGCAGTTCGGCGGAAATCTCGGGCCGCAGCTTGTTGACCGCATATTTCACCGGCCCCGGCGAGGCATCGGTGAACAGCGCGAGATGCAGCGCGAACAGCCGGTCGTGCAGCGCCAGCGCGATCGCCGTATTCCCTTCGGCCCACGCCGCCTGGAACTGCGCGCACAGCTTGGGCGCGACATTGGCGGCGACAGAGATGCACCCCACCCCGCCCATCGCGTTGAACGCAAGCGCGGTCTCGTCATTGCCCGAAAGCTGCGCGAAGCCGGCGCGCAGCGCGGCACGGTGCTTCGACACGCGGGCGAGGTCGCCGGTCGCGTCCTTGATCGCGACGAACTTGTCGGGAAATGCCTCAACGATGCGGATCACCGTCTCGGGCTGGATATCGGTCACGGTGCGGCCGGGGACGTTGTAGAGAATGATCGGCAGCTCGCACTCGGCCGCGACCGCCGCGAAATGCTGGAAAATTCCTTCCTGGCTCGGGCGGTTGTAATAGGGCGGAACCATCAGCACCGCATCGGCGCCGGCTTCCTTCGCCGCCTGAACGTTGCCGATCGCGACACGGGTATCGTTCGACCCGGCACCCGCGATCACCGGCACGCGCCCGCGCACCTGATCGGCGCACACGCGCACCACCTCGAAATGCTCGTCCTTGGACAGCGTCGCTGCCTCGCCGGTCGTTCCGACAGGGACCAGAGCCGACGATCCTTCCGCGACCTGCCACTCGACGAACTCGCGGAACGCGACCTCGTCGAAGCTGCCGTTACGGAACGGCGTGATCAGGGCGGGGATGGAACCAGCGAACATATGCGTCAAAATGCCCCAATCGTCGGAAATTTGGGGTGGCCAATAGGGGGCGATGACGTATCATGTCCAGCATGCTTGCTTCTGTGTTCAAGAGCGGGCTTTTGCTCGCCGGCGTATCGGGTGTCGCGGTCTCTTCGCAGGTCGTGCAGGATGGGGCCCAATGGTATCGCGCGCAGTTCGCTGCGATCGCGGCGCAGGTGCTGCCCCCGGCCCCTCCGCCGTCGGCATCTAGCATCCAGTACACGATCGACCAGTGGAAGCGGCTGCAGCAATCCGATCGCTGGCCGTTCAGCGATTACGCCAACTTCATGCTCGCGCATCCCGGGTGGCCGGGCGAAACCAGCCGCCGCGCCGCTGCCGAGGCTTCGCTGGGCGCTGGAACCGACGCGCCCTCGCTGGTCATCCGCTTTTTCGAGCGGTTTCCGCCGCTGACCGCCGCAGGGCGCATCCGCTTTGCCGAAGCCCTGGCGATCACCGGCCGCCGGGCCGAAGCGGATGAGCAGGCGCGCCGCGCCTGGCGCAGTGGCATCCTCCGTCCGAACGATGAAACCGCGGTGCTGGGCGGCTTTTCCGCGGCCTTGTCTCCCGCCGACCATGACGCGCGGATGGACGCGCTGTTGTGGCAGGACGCTCGGACCGTCGCCGCCCGCCAGATCGGCTATACCTCGCCGCAGAAGCGCGCCTTGTTCGAGGCACGACTTGCGCTGCATTCCGACGCGCCCGACGCGCAGGACCGGGCAGCCGCGGTCGAGGCGCTGGGCGCGCGCGATCCCGGCTTCATCGCCGATCGCGCCAGCTGGTATCGCAACAACGGCGCCAGCGGATCGGCGCGCTCGCTGCTCGCCCGCCCCCGCGTGCTCGACAGTCGCCCCGGCAATGTCGAGGAATGGTACGAGGTGTTGCTGACCAACGCGCGCGCCGCCGAATCCGACCGGCAATATGCGCTCGCCTATGCCATTGCCTCGCAGGTCGATGACGCGGTCGCGCCGGGCACCGATATTTCCGACCTCGGCCTCGGCATCCGCGACGATTATACCAGCCTGGTCTGGCTCGCGGGAACGGTCGCGATGCAGAAGCTCGGCCGACCAGCCGATGCGATCGGCATGTTCGATCGTTATTCGCGCGGATCGCGCACCCCGACCACCCAGTCGAAGGGCATCTACTGGGCGGGCCGCGCCGCCGAGGCCGCGGGGCAAGCCGCCGCCGCCCGCGCCTATTATGAGCGTGCCGCCGCCTATTCCGACCTGTTCTACGGCCAGCTTGCCGCCGAACGCCTTAGCCGCGAGCTCAAGGCGCCGCCGCCGGTCGATTTCCGCAGCGTGAGCCCGGCTGCACGCACCGCCTTTTACAACCGCGAGGTGGTCCGTGCCGCGCAGATGCTCGGCACGCTCGGCCGCGCCGATGATCAGGGCCTGTTCCTGCGCCAGATCGCGGCCGATGCAACCAGCGCCGAGGATCATGTTCTCGCGACCGAGCTGTCGCGCACGCTCAACCGCCCCGACCTCGGCGTGATGGTCGGGCGCAGCGCGCTGCTCAACGGCCTGACCGACTATACCGTCGCGGGCTACCCCTCGGTCCCCGTTCCGCCGGGACAGGACAGCAATTTCACCATCATCCACGCCATCGCCCGCCAGGAGAGCCAGTTCGACAAGGCGGCGGTGAGCCATGCCGGTGCGCGCGGCCTGATGCAGCTGATGCCCGGCACCGCGCGCGAGGTCGCGGGGAAGCTCGGCATGAGTTACGACCGCGCCGCGCTGACGGTGGACACCGATTACAATATCCGGCTCGGGTCGAGCTACATCCAGCGGATGCTCGATTATTACGGTGGCAGCTATCCACTCGCGGTTGCTGCGTATAATGCTGGGCCGGGCAATGTGAACAAGTGGATCCGCGCCAATGGCGATCCGCGCACGCCCGGCGTCGACATGCTCGAATGGATCGAGAACATCCCGATTTTCGAGACGAAGAATTACGTCCACCGCGTGCTGGAAAACGCGGTCGTCTACGACATGCTCCACCCGCAGCGCTCGCGTTCGCGCGGGCCGCATCGGATCAGCTGGTATCTGGGCAAGAACCGCCCGGGGTGATCGCGATCCAGCCTTATGAACAGGCGCAGTTTGCGGATGTGGACGCGTTGTGGCGTAGCGTCTTTCCCGACGATCCGCCGCACAACCACGCCGCCGTCGCGATCCCGCAGAAACTGGCGGTGCAGCGCGACCTACTGCTTGTCGCGCAGGAAGACGGGCATGTGCTCGGGACGATCATGGCAGGGTATGACGGGCATCGCGGCTGGCTCTACAAGCTCGCGGTGCATCCCCGGGCGCGCGGCTGCGGCATCGCCCGCGCGCTGATCCGCGCCGCCGAGCGGGCGCTGGCAGACCTCGGCTGCACCAAGGTCAATCTGCAGGTGCGCGACACCAACCACGATGCCGCCGCCTTCTGGGCGCATATGGGCTATGCGGTCGAGCCGCGAATCAGCATGGGCCGCACGCTTTGACCGATCGTCCGAACTATATCACGCCTACCGGCTATTCGGCGCTGAAGGCCGAATATGACCAGCTGTTCGGTACTGAGCGCCCTGCGCTGGTCGAAACCATCGCCTGGGCGGCGGGCAATGGCGACCGGTCGGAAAACGGCGATTACATCTACGGCCGCAAGCGATTGCGTGAGATCGACCGACGGCTCGGCTGGCTGGCGAAGCGGATGAAGGCGGCCAAGGTCGTTGATCCGGCCAAGCAGGAAGACCGCTCGAAAATCTGGTTCGGCGCCACCGTTACCATCGCCGACGAAGACGACAACCACCGCACCCTGACCCTGACGGGCGATGACGAGGCGGATGCCGGCGCGGGCCGGATCGGCTGGAACTCCCCCCTCGCCCGCGCGCTACGCGGTGCCGCCGTCGGCGACCTGCGCCGCGTGATGCTCCCGGCGGGGGAGAAGGAATATGAGGTGATGGAAATCAGTTATCCGACCCCGGCCTAAGGTCTGCCCTTGGCCAGCCGGTCGACCGGCACCGATTGGATGATCCGCCACCGCGCCTCGACCAGGCTGAAGATGCCGAACCCAAGAAGGCCGAGCGCGACGATCACATCTAACGGGCTTTCGAGCCAAGTGAGCGCTGCGTCCATGCCGCCGACCCCGCTGGCCGTCGCATCAAGACCCGCCGCGACAAGAAAATAGCCGACAATCAGAAACACCACGCCGCGCGCCGCATAACCTGCGCGCCCGCTCCACTCTACCCATGTCCGCTTCGCCATCTCGGGCTCAAGGTGGCGCAAGAACGACGCCTTGGCGGCCCTGACCAGCTGAACGATACCGACGAGCAGCACGACCGCCCCTGCAAGCAGGATCGCGATGCCGCCGCCCGGAAAGGTCAATGCAGTGCGCGCGCCGTCCTGCACGCCATTACCGTTGGACGAGACGCCCTGGATCAGCTGGATCGCCTGCCAGGTCAGGAGCAGATGGGCGAGCCCGCTGAGCCCGGCTCCCACCCGCTCGATTACGCCCTTTTTGTCCGTATCGTGACCCTCGATGTTGAGCGCCGCATCCGCCAATCTCCAGATTCCGTAGGCCAGCAGCCCTGCGGCCATGACACCGAGCAGGAACTTCCCCGAGCCCCCGCTCAGATACGCCAGCGCCCCACCCGTATCTTCGGAGCGTCCGGTGCGGATGATCAGATAGGCGATGACAGCGTACAGCACGCCACGCGTCGCAAATCCGATCCGTGTCAGTGTCGTCAGGCGCGTGCTGGCAGTCATGAACCTCTCCCGATCGCGTGCATACGGACCGGGTGCGCGGACGTTCCTCTTTACGACCTGGATGGGTCAGGCGTCGGCGCTCAGCACGCCACGACGTTCACCGCCAGACCACCCTGCGCTGTTTCCTTGTATTTCGACCGCATGTCCTCGCCGGTCTGGCGCATCGTTTCGATCACCGCGTCGAGGCTGACAATGTGGCTGCCATCGCCGTGCATCGCCAGATAGGCGGCGTTGATCGCCTTGATCGCGCCCATCGTGTTGCGTTCGATGCACGGGATCTGCACCAGCCCGCCGATCGGGTCGCAGGTCAGTCCCAGATTATGCTCCATCCCGATCTCGGCGGCATTCTCGATCTGGGCATTGGTCGCGCCCAGCGCCGCCGCCAGCCCCGCCGCCGCCATCGAACAGGCGACCCCGACCTCCCCCTGGCATCCCATTTCCGCCGCGCTGATCGATGCGCGTTTCTTGTAGAGAAACCCGATTGCAGCGGCGGTCAGCAGGAAGGTTCGCGAGCCCGCCGGGGTCGGGCTGGCGCAGAAGGTTTCGTAATAGCGCAGCACCGCCGGGATCACTCCGGCCGCGCCATTGGTCGGCGCGGTGACGACGCGGCCCCCGGCGGCATTCTCCTCATTTACCGCCAGCGCCCACAGGCTGACCCAGTCGAACACTAAAGACGGATCCGAACGCGGGCCGCGCGCGACCAGCCGGGCGTGAAGGTCGCGCGCGCGGCGCTTTACCTTCAACCCACCGGGCAGCTCGCCCTCTCCCCGCATGCCGCGTTCGATGCAAGCCGACATCGCGCCGCGCAGGCTGTCGAGAAACGCATCGGTTTCCGCGTCGTCGCGCCACGCGGCTTCGTTCGCTCGAACGATCTCGGCAATGGTCTTGCCCTCTGCTTCGCCTACTGCGAGCAATTCAGCGCCCGAGGAGAACGCAAAGGGCAGCTTCACATTGGTCTGCGGCAGCTCGCACCCGCCCTCGACCACCGCGCCGCCACCGATCGAATACCAGAAGGTCTCATAGGGCTCCCCGTCGGCATAATGCGCGACGAAGCGCATCCCGTTCGGGTGCGCGGGCAGGAACCTGTCCCCACGAAAGACGAGGTGCGTTCCCTCCACGAACGGTACCGGCACATGCCCGCCAAGCTTGAGCTGAGCTTCGGCGCGGATCGTGTCGATGATGGTCGGCACCGCATCCGGGTCGACGCGCTCCGGCTGATGCCCCGCCAGCCCCAGCATCACGGCGATATCGGTCGCATGCCCCTTTCCGGTCAACGCCAGCGACCCGAACAGCTCGCACGACACCGAAACCGGCGCCCCACGATCCAACGCCGCCTCCGCAAAGGCAAATCCCGCTCGCATCGGACCCACGGTATGCGAACTCGACGGCCCGACGCCGATGGTGAACAGGTCGGCTAGGCCGATCGTTGCCTGAGCGCGGTCGCGTGCGGACGCGGCTGGAGACTTAAGCATCGCTCTCCCAATCGGTATAGTATCTCTTGTAACCAACTTAGGCGTGCTGGGCGTTGCGGTCCATGATCAATCGATCACCCCGGCCTTGCGGGCCGCCTTTTCCACTGCGGGATCAAGCGCGGGCGGGTCCATGGGTACCCGCGCCTCCAGCGCATCGGCAATCGCGGTCAGTGCCGCGATGCGTGCGGCCTTCTTGTCGTTGCCATCGATGACGACCCACGGCGCGCGCTCGGTGCTGGTCCGCTCGAACATGTCGTGCATCGCGTCGAGATATTCGGCCCGCCGCGCGCGATTGCGATAATCGTCGAGGCCGGTCTTCCACCGCTTCCACGGGCTTTCGATCCGCTCGCGCAGACGCTTGTCCTGCGTTTCCTGCGTCACATGGACAAAGATCTTGATCAACGTCGCGCCGGTCTCGGCCTGCTGCGCCTCGAAGTCATTGATTTCGGCATAGCCGCGCCGCCACTCGGCCCCGCTCGCAAAGCCCTCGACGCGCTCGACCAGCACGCGGCCATACCAGCTGCGGTCGAACACCGCGATATTGTGCTGTGCCGGCAGCCGCCGCCAGAAGCGCCACAGGAAATGGTGCGACAGCTCCTCCGGCGTCGGTGCGGCAATCGGCCACACCTCGAAATAGCGCGGGTCCCATTCGGCGGTCAGCCGCTTGATGATCCCGCCCTTCCCAGCCGCGTCCCAACCTTCGAACACGATGATCGCCCGGCGCTTGTGGATGATGTGGGCGGTCTGGATGTGCCCCAGCCGCTCCTGCAGCGCGGTAAGGCGGTCGGCATAGTCGTCGACCTTTCCGCCCTCTTCATAGTCGGAAAGGTCGATCGACTTGCTCATGGATCAGCCCTTGTTGTCCAGCGCCTGCGGAGCCAGCCGGATATGCAGTTCCTTGAGCTGCTTCTCGCTGACCGGCGACGGGGCCTGCATCATCAGATCCTCCGCCTTCTGGTTCATGGGGAAGACGATGACTTCGCGGATGTTCGGCTGGTCGGCGAGCAGCATCACGATGCGGTCGACGCCCGGTGCCGATCCGCCGTGCGGCGGGGCGCCGTACTTGAACGCGTTGATCATGCCCGCAAAATTCGAGTCCACGTCCTGCTGGCTGTACCCGGCAATCTCGAACGCCTTGTACATGATCTCAGGGCGATGGTTCCGGATCGCGCCCGACGACAGCTCGATGCCGTTGCACACGATGTCATACTGCCAGGCGAGGATGTCGAGCGGGTCCTTGGTCTCCAGCGCCTCCAGCTCGCCCTGCGGCATGCTGAACGGGTTGTGGCTGAAGTCGATCTTCTTCGCGTCCTCGTCATATTCGAACATCGGGAAATCGACGATCCAGCAGAATTCGAACCGGCTCTTGTCGATCAACTCCAGGCTCTCGCCGACACGGGTGCGCGCGAGGCCGGCGAGCTTGGCAGCCTGAGTCTCCTTGCCAGCGGCAAAGAAGATGCCGTCATTCGGGCCAAGGCCAAGCGCGTCGGCGATCGCCTTCATGCCCTCCTGGCCATGGTTGTTCGCGATCGGGCCGCCGAACACGCCATCCTTCTGCGTCGCATAGCCGAGGCCGGGGAAACCCTCGGCCTGCGCCCATGCGTTCATGTCGTCGAAGAACTTCCGGCTCTTCTCGGCCGTGTTCGGCGCGGGGATCGCGCGAACCACGTCGCCCGCCGCGACCATCGACGCAAAGCGCCCGAAACCAGAGCCGTCGAAATGGCTGCTGACATCGGAAATGAGGATCGGGTTGCGCAGATCGGGCTTGTCGTTGCCATATTTCAGCATCGATTCTCGGTACGGGATGCGCTTGAACGGCAGCGGGCTGACGGTGCGGCCCTTGCCCTGCCAGTTCGCAAATTCCTCGAACACGCCGTGCAGCACCGGCTCGATCGCCGCGAACACATCGTCCTGCGTGACATAGCTCATTTCGAAATCGAGCTGGTAGAATTCACCCGGCGAACGGTCCGCACGCGCATCCTCGTCGCGGAAGCACGGTGCGATCTGGAAATAGCGGTCGAAACCCGCGACCATCAGCAGCTGTTTGAACATCTGCGGTGCCTGCGGCAGCGCGTAGAACTTCCCCGGATGCACGCGGCTCGGCACCAGATAGTCGCGCGCGCCCTCCGGCGACGACGCGGTCAGGATCGGCGTCTGGAACTCGGTAAAGCCCTGATCGATCATCCGGCGGCGCAGCGACGCGATGACATGGCTGCGCAGCATGATGTTGGCGTGCAACCCCTCGCGGCGCAGGTCGAGGAAGCGGTTCCGCAAGCGGATTTCCTCAGGGTACTCGGCATCGCCGAACACCGGCATCGGCAGCTCCTGCGCGGCCGACTGGACCGTCACGCCCTTGGCGAAGACCTCGATCGCGCCGGTGGCGAGGTTCGCGTTGACCGTCGCCTCGCTGCGCGCCTTGACCACGCCGTCGATCGTCACGACCGATTCGACGCGCAGCCCTTCCAGTACCGGCAGCGCCGGCGAATCGCTGTCGCACACGATCTGCGTCACGCCATAATGGTCGCGCAGGTCAACGAACAACACGCCGCCATGGTCGCGCTTGCGATGGATCCAGCCGGACAGGCGGACAGTTTCGCCGACCTGATCGGCGGTCAGCTGGCCGCAAGTGTGGGTGCGATAGGCGTGCATGAGCGGTTTCCAACGGGTATAAGGTGAAAAATATCAGGTCGCGCGCTTCCTTCCCACGCGCCCCTTTGTCAACCCGCGCGGGCTTGGCTATGGGCCTGCGATGCATATTCACGGCCTGATTCAAGACTCGGCAACCCTCGCCAACCTCTGCACCCGCCTCGCGCAGCAGCCGTTCATCACGGTGGATACCGAGTTCATGCGGGAAAACACCTTCTATCCCGAGCTGTGCCTGATCCAGATTGCCGACACCAATGAGGCAGCGGCGATCGATCCGATGGCACCCGGGCTCGACCTGACGCCCCTGCTCGACCTGCTGGTCAACAATGAGGATGTGCTCAAGGTCTTCCATGCCGGCGGGCAGGACCTCGAGATCGTCTATAACCTGACCGGCAAGACCCCCCACCCGCTGTTCGATACACAGATCGCGGCGATGGCGCTGGGTCAAGGCGAGCAGATCGGCTATTCCAATCTCGTCGAAACCTATCTCGGCATCACGGTCGACAAGGGCGCGCGCTTCACCGACTGGTCGCGCCGTCCGCTCGACAAGCGCCAGATCGACTATGCGATCTGCGACGTGACCTATCTCTCCGAAATCTTCCCCAAGATGCTGGCGAAGCTCAAAAAGACCGGCCGCGGCGACTGGCTGGACGAGGAGATGGAACGGATCGGCGATCCCGAAAATTATCGCAGCGATCCAGACAAGGCGTGGCAGCGCATCCGCATTTCCAGCCGCAAGCCCGAAGTGTTGGGACGCCTCAAGGCGCTGGCGGCATGGCGCGAGCGTGAGGCGCAGGGCAAGGACCTGCCGCGCGGTCGCATCGTCAAGGACGAGACGATCGCCGATCTCGCCGGCAACCCGCCGCGCAAGCAGGCCGACCTGACAAAGGTGCGCGGCCTGTCCGCCACCTGGGGCGGCAACGATATCGGCGGTCGCCTGATGGCCGCGCTTGAAAACGCTGTGCCGATGCCTGCAGACGAACTTCCGCCCCGCGACGACCGTAAGCTTCCGCTGGGCAAGGAAGGCGCGCTGGTCGCCGACCTGCTGAAACTGCTGCTCAAGATCCGCGCGCGCGATATCAACGTCGCGGCGCGCCTGCTCGCCCGTTCCGACGAGCTGGAGGCGCTCGCCGCGGGGCAGCGCGAGGGGCTGTCGATCCTGCGCGGCTGGCGGTTCGAACAATTCGGCCGCGATGCGCTGGCGCTGGTCGAGGGTCAGCTTGGGTTCACCGTGCGTAACGGAAAGCTGAAGATGACGCGTACCGAGGAGCCCGATCCATGAAAGCAATTGCCCTGATCGCCGTCCCGCTCAGCCTCGCCGCCTGCAGCTATGAGCGGCCCGCGCCCGGCACCGGCATCCGCGAATGCAACGCCGACCGTGTCCAGCCCCTGGTCGGTCGCGAGGCAAAGCCCCAGGTGGTCGAGCGTGCGAAGCAACGCTCAGGCGCGCGGACCGTCCGCGTGATCAAGCCCGGAATGGCGGTCACGATGGACTATCGCTCCGATCGGCTGAACGTCGAGCTGGACGATGTGAACACGATTACGGCGCTGCGCTGCGGGTAAGCGAAAGCAGTCGGGGCATACGCCCCGACGATATGCCCTGAGCCTGCTTAGCTCCCCACTTCGACCCCTGCGGTCAGAGCGATCGCACCGGCCAGCGCGCGATGCCGCTTTTCCACCGCCTCGCCATAGAGCGCGGCGTCGTCTTCGCGCAAATGGAGCTGGAGCACCTCTCCCTCGACCGCTACGCGCGACCGGCGCAGCGGCCCGGCGACCCCGCCGGACAGGCGCTGGCCCAGCCGCATCGCCAGTCCCCATAGCCGCGCGCGCTCCAGCAACTCGGGTGGTGCCAATTGCCCCACCGGAGCCGGGGATTCGAGGCCTCCGCCCAGCGAGGTGAACAGCGCCTGGGCCAGCGCGGCGCGACCGCGCGCATCGATCCCGACCCAATTGCCGTGCAACGCGATCTCCATTCCGCGCTCGGCGCGAAATTCGGGATTCGCGCGCCAACCCACATCGGCGAGCAGGCACGCGGCATGGCGTAGCCGGGTCAGCGATTCATCCTCGCCGCGGAACAGCGGCGCGATCCACCCGTCGAGCAGATCGCCATGTTCGGGGAAACGCCCCGACCGTCGCGCCTCATCGCGTGCCGCGACGATCAGCGGATCGGCGCGTCGCTCCTCCGGGGTCAGTTCGCCATACAGCAGCCCTTCGCGCAGGCCAAAGGCCGATGCGACGGTCTCGCTGCTCCCCAGATGGCGGATCAGCGAACCAAGCAATGCGGCCGCATGCTCCAGCGTCGCGACACGCCCCGACGACAGGTTCGGGACCGACCGGATACGGCTCTTGCCCATCTGCGCGATCGTCCGCTGCAACCGGGTGATGGTCGACGCGGGCATCGCATATTCGTGAATCACGGGCAGCGGATAGCCGGTCAGATGCATGTCGAGCCGCGCCAGCGCGCGCCACGACCCGCCGACCAGGTAGAAGGGCAGCCCCTCCCCGCGCCGGGTCCACCCGGCCGTGTCAAGCAGCTTGGCGACCGTCTTGTCCAGCGTCCCCTTGCCCTGCGATCGGATCGCTTCAAGCCGCAGCACACCGAGCGGAAAGGACACACGATCGGTCACCGTACCCGCGACCACACGGACCAGTTCAAGCGACCCGCCGCCCAGATCGCCGACGATGCCGTCCGCATCGGGAATACCGGACAGCACGCCATAGCCGGCGGCGAGCGCCTCGGCCTCGCCCGACAGCAATTCGACCTTGAGGCCAAGCGCGCGGGCAATCTCCAGCAACCGATCGCCATTGCTGGCGTCGCGCACCGCGGCGGTCGCCACGGTGCGAAGCGACTCCACCTCCATCTCGCGCGCCAGGCTTGAAAAGCGGGCCAGGGCCGTCGTCGCCAATACCAGCGAATCGTCGGCGATCGCGCCGGTCTCGGCGAGCGAGCGACCGAGCCCCGCCATCACCTTTTCATTGAACAGGATCGCGGGCAGCCGCGCCGCGCCGTCATAGACGACCAGGCGGATCGAGTTGGACCCGATATCGATGATCGCGGTGCGGCGCGCCTCTGGCAACGCCACTGCGCGCGGCTTGCGCTGCAACAGGCTGGAAACGCTCAAGCGCCGCGCTCTGCGCGCCAGCGGCGCAGCGACAATTTGGGTACGGCGCCGCTCGATTCGAGCGCTGCGCCGCGCCCCGACAGTGATGGGTTGGTCATGAAATACCGATGCAGGTTAAACGGCTTGGCGCCGGGTTCATCGCGGACATAGCGGCCATCGGGCTGCAACTCCCAGCTTTGTTCGGTATCGATCAAATTCGCGACCATGACCTGATCCAGCACCTGATCATGTACCGTAGGATTGATGATCGGAAGCATGAACTCCACGCGCCGGTCGAAGTTGCGCGGCATCCAGTCAGCCGAGGAAATATAGAGCTGCGCCCCGTCATTGGGCAGCGGCTTGCCATTGCCGAACGCCCAGATGCGGCTGTGCTCCAGAAAGCGCCCGACCACAGATTTGACCCGGATGTTTTCCGACATGCCTGGCATACCGGGGCGCAGGCAACAGATGCCGCGAATGATCAGGTCGATTTCGACCCCCGCATTGCTCGCTTCATACAGCTTTTCGATCATCACCGGATCGACCAGACTGTTCATCTTGGCCCAGATCGCCGCCGCCTTGCCCGCCAGTGCATTGGCGATTTCCTGATCCGCCAGTTCGATCAGCCGCTCGCGCAAATGGCGCGGCGACACCGACAACAGCTCCAGCCCGTCGGGCTCCACATAGCCGGTAACGTAGTTGAAGATCTTGGCGGCGTCGCGCCCAACCCGCGGGTCGGCGGTAAAGAAGCTCAGATCGGTGTAGATGCGCGCGGTGACCGGATGATAATTGCCCGTGCCGAAATGGCAGTAGGTACGGAATTCATCGCCCTCGCGCCGCACAACCATCGATACCTTGGCGTGGGTTTTCCAGTTAGTAAAACCATAGATGACCTGCACGCCTGCACGCTCGAGCGCGCTGGCCCAGAGCAGGTTTTGCTCTTCATCGAAGCGCGCCTTGATCTCGACCACCGCAGTCACCGACTTGCCCGCTTCGGCAGCCGCAATGAGTGCCTGGATCACCGCCGACTGCTTGCCCGCGCGATACAGCGTCTGCTTGATCGCGATCACATCGGGGTCGCTCGCGGCCTGTTTCAGAAAGGCCAGCACGACGTCGAAGGATTCATAGGGGTGGTGGACGACGATGTCCTTGGCCTTGATTGCAGCGAAGCAATCGCCGTCATATTCGCGGATCCGCTCGGGGAAACGGGCAACGAGCGGCGGGAATTTCAGGTCGGGGCGATCCTCGTCCACGATCGGCGCAAGATCGCCATTGCCGAGGAACCCGCCAGTTTCGGTCAGCAACGCCTCGCTGCCGCCCAGTTCCTCCTTCAGCACCGCTTCGAGACCGGGATCGATCCCCTCCTCCATCTCGAGACGGATCACGCGCCCGCGCCGACGGCGCTTGATCGCGGTGCGGAAGTAGAGGACCAGATCCTCTGCCTCCTCCTCCAGCTCGATGTCGCTGTCGCGCAAGACGCGAAACGTTGCCGATTTGCGGATCTCGAAACCCGGGAACAGGACCGGCGCGAACTGTTTCACCAGCGTCTCGACCGCGATGTAGCGCGCCGTCTCGCCCGGCACGCGGACAAAACGGGGGGTCGCGGCGGGCAGCAGGACCAGCTCGCGCACCGCTTCGCCATCGCTGATCCGGACGAGGTCGAAAATGACGCTCAGCCCCTTGTTGGGGATGAACGGGAAGGGATGCGACGGATCGAGCGCCTGAGGGGTAAGGATCGGGAAAATCTGAAGCCGGAAATGCTCTTCCAACCACGCCGCGGTATCTCCTGCGATACCGTCGGCGTCGAGCACGTCGATCCCGCGCTCGGCGAGTTCGGCGCGGATGTCGTGCCACACCGCCTGCTGACTATCCACCAGGTCGGCGGCATCGGCGACGATCGCGGCAAGCTGCTGCGCCGGGGTGAGGCCGTCGGTCGAATGTGCCTCGACCTCCTGCATCTGCTGCCCCTTGAGGCCGGCGACGCGGACCATGAAGAACTCGTCGAGGTTCGATCCTGAAATGGACAGAAAGCGCAGCCGCTCCAGCAACGGGTGCGCGGTGTTGCACGCCTCCTCCATTACCCGCCGGTTGAACGCCAGCCACGACAGCTCACGATTGAAGTAACGCGCACCGGACGACGTGACAGTGGTCGGACTCTCGCCGACCTCAGCTCGGGGCAGATCGGCGTTGGCGTGCGCGCGGGTCATCGGTCCTCGTTTCAGGTTTGGGCGTCGGGCTCGCGGAGCAGCCCCGCTGCCGTCAGTGTGGCGCGCGCCGCAGGAATCGACAAGCGCCGGTTGCCCCGGCGGCTCGCATCTTCCTCCAGCGCTTCTGCGGTGCGCAGGATCGCAAGATGCGTCCGCTCGATCCGCCGCAGAATCCACGCCACTATATCCGGCTGCGCGACAAGTTCGTGACGGTCGATCAATTGCGCCAGCAAATCGTGCGCCAGCGCATCGTCAGGCGGCCCGATCTGCGCGACGACACTGGCACCCAGCCGGGATCGCAGATCGGGCAGGCGCACCGCCCAGCCCGGCGGCGCGCGTTCGGCAACCAGAAACAGCGGGCGTTGGCTGGTCTGCGCCGCATTCCATGCGTGGAACAGCGCAACTTCGTCGGCGCGATCGGCATCGTCGATCATCGTGCCCCCGCTGCGCGCGACCATGGTCCGCGCCAGCAGGCTGCGGCCCGATTTGCGCGGCCCGGTGATGATCCCGGTCAGCACCGGCCAGGTCGCCCAGCGCTCGAGCAATTGCACCGCCTGTGCATTCGACTCGCCGATCAGGAACCTGTCCTCGCGCGCGCCGGGGGGGCGGGCGAGCGGCAGGGAAAGCTGGCTCATTCGCTGCTGCTGTTCCCCGTTTCGGGGATGGACGCGGGGGGCTGCGCCGGTGCCGGCGATCCGCCGCCACGACGGATGCGCAGCACGCCTGCCCCTTCCTGCACCTGCCATCCGCGCGCTTCCAACGCCGCGCGCAGCGACGCCTGGCTGCCGTCATAGGTCACCCGCATAAGCGATAAGCCGCCCAGCGCGGTGCTGGTCGTGATCGCCGAACTGACACCGGGAACGACGCGTAGCGCCGCCTCGCCCCCGGTCAACGCGCCGACGGTCGGGGTGTCGAACTGGATCGTTATGGCGGTCCCGGTCGCGACCGCCGGCGTCTCGCCCGCGTCGATCAGCTCTTCGGAGCCGGGTTCCTCCAGCGGAACTTCCGGACGGGGAGGCTCGGTGACGAGCAGCCGATCCGGCTTCAGGATGCCGGTACGCAGCGCGTCCTGATACGCCTTGTCGATCCGCGCGATCCCGGCGTCGATGAGCGCGGGCAGCGCGTTGCCGTCGTTCACCCGCAACACAAATTGCGCGAGCCGGACATTGTCGGGGCCATGCCCGGCGGTGAAGATGCCGGTGACCGGCCCGCCGGGATAGCTGCGGCGCAGCTCGACCGTCGGAACGAGGATATCGGTCGCACCATATTGATCGAGGATCGAACGCCACCAGCCGCGTCCGCGCCGTGCGACCTGTCCGGCGTTCATCAGCAGCCGGTCGGGGCCCGAGCCGTTGGGCCGAACATAATCGATGCTGCTGTTGCCGGTGCGGAATCGCGCCCAGCCATCGGCAAAGGCGTTGCCGCCCTCGAACACACGATGCGCGCCGCCGGAAACCTGTACCGGAACGAGCAGCATCGGTGGCGAGCGCATCAGCGTTCCGCCGACCCCCAGGATCGACGCCGCGCGATTGCGGTCGAACAACACGCCCAGCCGCGCGACATAGCGGTTGGGACCGATCTGCTCATTCTCGACCACGATGCCGGTGACCAGTCCGTCCAGCGCCGAATCGGACAAGGTGGACGGCGATCCGGTCAGCTGGCGCGCCAGCATCGACCAGCCCTTGCGCTGCGCAAGTCGCCAGCCGCCCAACCGCGCGGCTTCCGCATTCTTGCCGCGCACATCGACATCGACGCCGCTGACCTCGAAACTGCCCGAACTGTTGCCCGCATCCTGGCTGGCATCCGCCTTCGCCGCGCCCTTGCCGGACTGCGCAACGGCGAACCCGGCGGACGCAAGCAGGGCGGCAATGCCGATCGCGGCGATGGCGGGAGAGGGACGGACAGACATTCCGCGCCCTTTTGGCGAAGCGGGCGTGGAAATCCAAGTGCTATCCGCCCCATTCATCGTCGCCTCGGGCTTCACCCGGGGCAGGGCTTTATGACCGTGATGGAAGGAAGAAGCCCGGCACGGTCCAGCCCGGGGCCGATGAGAAGGTTCGGCGCGTTTCTGCGCGATCCATGGTTTCGCTTTGGACGCCCCGGCGCTAAGCGCAGCCACATGACCGATACCGAGTCCTATACCTACGCCCAGGCGGGCGTTTCGATCGACGCCGGCAATGCGCTGGTCCGTGCCATCGCCCCGCTCGCCCGCTCCACCCGCCGTCCGGGCGCTGACGCCGATCTCGGCGGATTCGGCGGCCTGTTCGACCTGAAGGCCGCCGGGTTCACCGATCCGCTGCTGGTCGCGGCGAATGACGGCGTCGGAACCAAGCTCAAGCTGGCGATCGATCATGATTCGCACGACGGCGTCGGCATCGACCTGGTCGCGATGTGCGCCAACGATCTCGTAGTTCAGGGTGCCGAACCCCTTTTCTTCCTCGACTATTTCGCCACCGGCAAGCTGGTGAACGGCGTAGCCGAACGCGTGATCGCGGGCATTGCCGAGGGATGCAAACAGGCCGGATGCGCGCTGATCGGCGGCGAAACCGCGGAAATGCCGGGCATGTACGCCGACGGCGACTATGACCTCGCCGGCTTCTGCGTCGGTGCGGTCGAGCGCGACCAGTTGCTCGACGGCACGAAGATCGCACCGGGCGACGTCATCCTCGGCCTCGGTTCGACCGGCGTGCACAGCAACGGCTATTCGCTCGTCCGTCGCCTCGCCGCGGACAAGGGGTGGAAGCTCAATCGCCCGGCGCTGTTCGATCCCGACGTGATCCTGCTCGACGCGCTGATGGCGCCGACCCGCATCTATGTCCGCAGCCTCCTGCCGCAACTGCGTAAGGGCAGCATCCATGGCCTCGCCCATGTCACCGGCGGCGGGTTGCTCGAGAATATCCCGCGCGTCCTGCCCGAGGGCTGCCACGCCCGCGTCGATGCCGACAGCTGGACGCAGCCCCGCCTGATGGCGTTCCTGCAGGCACAGGGGAATATCGAGCCGCAGGAAATGGCGCGCACCTTCAACTGCGGCATCGGCATGGTCGCCGTGGTCGCGGCGGATCAGGCCGATACGGTCGCGGCGGAACTCGAAGCAGCGGGCGAAACCGTCCACCGCATCGGCGCCATCGTGGCGGGTCCGCGCGGCTGCACCGTGTCGGGCAGCGTAGAGACGTGGAGCGCCCGCGAAGCGTGGGAAGCGACGCACAATGCATGATCGCCCCTCCTCCAAGCGGGAGGGGAAGGCGTGAAACGCAAGCTCGGCATCCTGATCTCCGGTCGCGGGTCGAACATGCAGGCGCTGGTCGAGGGTGCGCGCGGTCCCGACAGCCCCTACACCGTCGCCCTCGTTGCCTCGGACAAGCCTGACGCCCCCGGTCTAGCCTGGGCTGCAGAACAGGGCATCCCCACCTTCGCCCAATCCCCCAAGGGTATGGCCAAGGCGGAATATGAAGCCGCGATCGACAGCGCCCTGCGCGACGCAGGCGTCGAAGCCATTGCCCTCGCCGGTTACATGCGCCTGCTCTCCGACGCTTTCGTCGCACGTTGGCGCGGGCGGATCGTCAACATCCACCCCTCGCTGCTCCCGCTCTACAAGGGCCTCGACACCCACGCCCGCGCGATCGCGGCGGGCGACAGCCATGGTGGCTGCTCGGTCCATGTCGTGACCGAAGAGCTCGATGGCGGAGAGGTTTTGGGTCAGGCGCGTGTGGCGATCCTGCCCGGCGATACGCCTGCGGCTCTCGCCGAGCGGGTGCTCGCCGAGGAACACAAGCTCTATCCCCGCATTGTCGCGGAATGGCTGAGCCGATGACCACTCAGGCGAGCGCGGCGTTGGCACGACTCCGCGCCATCGCCCTCGCCCTTCCCGAAGCGGACGAAAAGCTGTCCCATGGCATGCCCGCATTTTGCATAACCAAAGGCAAGATGTTCGCCTATTTCTGGCACGCGCATCATGGCGACGCGGTTACGGCCGCAATCGTCAAGACCAGCGGGCCGGAGGAACAGGCGATGCTGATCGAGATGGAGCCTGACCTCTATTATCGCCCACCCTATTTCGGTCCGTCGGGGTGGGTCGGCATCCATCTCGACCGGCCCGACATCGACTGGGACCGCGTCGGCGACCGTGTCGCGATCAGCTGGGAACTGGTCGCGCCGCGCCGCCTGCTCGAAGCGGGCGGACGCTGACCCGAAACAAGACAAACGCCCTGAAAACTGCGGGATATTTTGTACCCGTAGCGCGTTTTGCCCCGTTATCGCACATAACAGGGAAAGTCAGCGCAATGCACGGGCACGGACGCGAACCACATGGGAAGTCGGGCGTCGCCAGCGCCGAGGCGGGTCTGGTCCTGCTCGACGGGCCGGACGGTGTTGCCATCGCCATGACACCCGACGCAGCCGAAGCGACGGCGCTCAGCCTGCAGCAGGCCGCAGCCGAGGCGCGGACCCAGCCGCCGATGCCGATGCCAGCGCCCGGACGTTGATCCTGCCCTTGCGTCACGTCGTTACGCCGCCCAAACAGGCTCGATGCTGAAAGTTGCCAGCTACAATATGCGCAAGGCGATCGGGACCGATCGTCGCCGCCGTCCCGAGCGTACGCTGGAGGTGCTGCGCGAGATCGATGCCGACGTGATCGCGCTGCAAGAGTGCGACCGCCGGTTCGGTCAGCGCCAGGGCGTGATCTCCCCGCACATGCTCGACGAACATAGTCCGTGGAAAGCGGTGTCGTTTGGCGTCCGCTCAGGGTCGATGGGCTGGCACGGCAACGCCATCTTGGTGCGCAAGGACGCACAGATCCTCGATTGCGAGATCATCCACCTACCCGCGCTCGAGCCACGCGGCGCGGTGATGGCCGATCTGCGCATCGGCGGGGAGATGCTGCGCGTCGTTGGCATGCATCTCGACCTGTCGGGCCTGTGGCGACGGCGTCAGGCGCATGCCATCCTGACCCATCTGGCGAGCAGCGAGCGCGCCATGCCGACCGTGATGATGGGCGACCTCAACGACTGGAGTGCGCAATCGGGGTGCCTGCGCGATTTCGGCAAGGAATTCAGCTTCGCACCGACCGGCCGCTCGTTCCATGCGCGCCGCCCGATCGCGCGGCTCGACCGGATCATGGTGTCGGCCGATCTCAGCATCGGCGAATGCGGCGTCAACGACAGCGCCGCCGCCCGCACCGCGTCCGATCATTTGCCCGTCTGGGCCGAAGTGCGGCGCGGCTGAGCGTGCAAGACAAGGAACTCCGGCTCGCGCTGGTCTGCTATGGCGGGATCAGCCTCGCCATTTACATGCACGGCATCACCAAGGAGATCTGGCACCTCGCCCGCGCCAGCCGCGCGCATCGCGATTTCGAACCCGCCACGGGGGCGAGCGAGCGCGTCTATCACGCGCTGCTCGATTCGATCGGCGACGAAGCCGGGCTGAACCTGCGCGTGATGGTCGATATCGTCGCCGGGGCCAGCGCCGGGGGGATCAACGGCGTGTTCCTGGCGCAAGCGGTGACCAGCGGCCAGTCGCTCGACCCGCTCACCGACCTGTGGCTCGAAGTCGCCGATGTCGACGCGCTGCTCAATCCCGATCACCGCCCGTCGCACCGTTTTGCCAAGATGTGGGCGGTGCCGATCGCGTGGATGCTGGCCGGGCGCGACTCGACGGTCAACACTACGGTCGAACCCGCCGCCCAGGCCGAAGTGCGCGCCAAGCTGGAACGCTTCGTCCGCTCGCGCTGGTTCGAACCGCCCTTTGGGGGAAAGCAGCTGATGAACATGCTGCTCGACGCGCTGGAGACGATGCGCGACGCTCCCTCCGGGCCGCGCCTGCTGCCCGATGGCCAGCCGCTCGACCTGTTCGTCACCGTCACCGATTTTCGCGGCCACCCCGAACGGCTCAAGCTCAATTCCCCGCCCGAAGTGGTCGAGACTGAACATCGCCTCGTTTTTTCGTTCAGCGATCATGGTAGCGGAGACACCCCGCTGGGCGATCCGGCGGAGCTCGCCTTCGCCGCGCGCGCCACCTCCAGCTTCCCCGGCGCGTTCCCGCCGGCCACCGTTGCCGAAGTCGATGCCGTGCTCGCCGAACGCGGCAGCAGCTGGCCGGGCCGCAGCAGCTTTCTCGAACATGCCCTGCCGCGCCAGTTCACCGCCGGGGTTGCCGAAACTGCACCGCTGATCGACGGATCGGTGCTCGCCAATGCGCCGTTCCGCCCGGCGATGGACGCGTTGCGCGAACGCCCCGCGCGCCGTCAGATCGACCGCCGTTTCGTGTTCATCGATCCCACCCCGGGTTACCGCATCGCCAGCCCAGGCCCGGGTCCGCAGGAAAGCCCCGGCTTTTTCCGTACCATTATCGGCGCACTGTCCGAACTGCCGCGCCAGCAGCCGATCCGCGACAATCTCGAATCTCTCGGCCAGCGTTCGGCGCAGATCGAACGGATGCTGACGATCATCGAACGCATCCGGGCGGAGGTGGAGGGGCAGGTCGAATCGCTGTTCGGCTACACGCTGTTCCTCGACTATCCGACGCCCAAACGCCTCGCCGCCTGGCGCGCCCGCGCGCAACAGGCGGCGGCATCGCGCGCCGGCTATGCTCACGCAGCCTATGGCCTGCTCAAGGTCGAGGGTGTGGCCGACCGCATCGCGACGCATCTCAACCAGATCGCCGATCTGCACGGGTCAGATCGGTGGCGACGGATGCGCGCGGCGATCGGGGCGGAGATCGAACGGCGCGGCGCCGACGATTTCAGCACCAGCCATAACGCCTCGGCCAGCCCCGCCACGCTCGACCTGTTGCGCGCGCATGATCTGGGCTTTCGCATCCGCCGCCTGCGCCTGCTCGCCCGCCGCGCGACCGAGCTGGATCAGGATAACAGTCGCGCCGAACTCGCCCCGATCCGCACCGCCATCTACGAATCGCTCGCCGGCTATCTCGAATGCCAGCGCGCCGACCCGTTTCTCGGCATGCGCGAATCGATCCGCTCGCCCGATTGCCATGCCGGGGCGCTGATGGACGAACTCGCCGCGCGGATGGACTTGCGCACGCTCGACGACGAAACCGATGCGCGGCTGTCGGAGGGCCTCAGCCAGCTCCCGCGCGACCTGCGCCGTCCGATGCTGCTCGCCTATCTCGGCTTCCCGTTCTTCGACATCGCGACGCTCCCGCTGCTGCGCGGCGAAGGGCTTAACGAATTCGACCCGATCCGCGTCGATCGCATCTCACCCGACGACGCCTGCGCGATCCGCAGCGGCGGCGCCGCGGCAACGCTCAAGGGCATTCAGTTCAACAATTTCGGCGCCTTCTTCAGCCGCGCCTATCGCGAGAATGACTATCTCTGGGGCCGCCTGCACGGCGCGGACCGGCTCGTCGACATCATGCTCTCAACCCTGCCCCCCGGCGCCCGCCTTGCTCCCGGCCGCGTCACGACGATCAAGCGCGAGTTGTTCCTCGCCATTCTCGACGAAGAGGAATCCCGCCTCACCGCCGTGCCCGGGCTGTTTACCCAGCTTCGCGCAGAAATCGGCTGAGGCTGGTCAAGCGGGCGGTCCGCGCCTAAGCTGCCGCCACACGCAACAGGGTGATCGCAGCGGATGCAGTTTCTGAAGGCTTTGTTCTGGTTCCTGATCCTCGGCCTTGCGGCCGCATTTGCGGTGACCAACTGGCATCCGGTCGAGATTCACCTGTGGAGCGGCCTGATCGCCGACGTGAACCTGCCCTTCCTGCTGCTCGTCGTCTATCTTGGCGGGCTGCTGCCGATGCTGGCAATCTACCACACCGTGCGCTGGCGGATGCGCAGCCGGATCGCCATGCTGGAGCGGACCGTGGACGACCTTCGCCCCGCGCCTGCAGCCGTTCCCGCGCCGGTCGTCGTGACCGATCCCGGCGATCTCGACACCCCGCCCGAAACGCCGTCCGCGCCCCCGCTGGTCACGCCCTGAGTCTACATCGATGAGCCCGATCTACGTCGCCCTCGACACCCCCGACATCGAACGCGCCAAGGCGATCGCGACCCGCGTTCGCCACCATGTCGGCGGGATCAAGCTCGGCCTCGAATTCTTCATGGCCAATGGCCGCCACGGCGTCCACGAGATGGCCGATATCGGCCTGCCGATCTTCCTCGACCTCAAATTCCACGACATCCCCAATACGGTGGGCAAGGCGGTGCAGGCGTTGCGCCCGCTCGAACCCGCGATCATCACGGTCCACGCCTCGGGCGGGCGTGCGATGCTGGAGGATGCCAAGGCTGCCGCCCCCACGGGCACCAAGGTCGTTGCCGTGACGATGCTCACCAGCCTCGACGCCAATGACCTCACCTCGATCGGCCTGTCCCCCGACCCGCATGAACAGGTCGTCCGCCTAGCCGAACTCGCCAAGTCAGCGGGCGTCGACGGCATCGTCTGCTCGGGTGAGGAAGTGAAGGCCGCGCACGCCGCGTGGAAAGACGGCTTCTTCGTCGTCCCGGGCGTGCGCCCATCGAACGGCCACACTGGCGACCAGAAGCGCGTCGTCACCCCCCGCGCCGCGCTCGACGCCGGTGCCTCGATCCTGGTGATCGGCCGCCCCATCACGCAGGCGGAAGACCCCGACCTCGCGGCGCGCGAGATCGAAGCGACGCTTTAGACGATTTGAGGAGCAAGTCTCCGGTCGTAATCACGCTCCATATGACCACCATCCGCCCAGCCACCTCCACCGACCTCCCCCGCCTCCACCCCGTAGTCGAGCGCGCCTATCGCGGCGATTCCGCGCGGCAGGGCTGGACGCATGAGGCGGACATGCTGTTCGACGCGCGCACCGACCTCGCAACCCTCGCCGCGCTGATCGACGGCGACAGCCGCATCCTCATCGCGCTGGACGGCGGTACCATTCTCGGCTGCGTCAACATCGCCGATCGCGGCGCTGGCCTCGCCTATCTCGGTCTGCTGTGCGTAGATCCGCAACTGCAGGCACGCGGGATCGGCAAGCAGCTCATCGCCGCCGCCGAAGCCACCGCGCGCGACAGCTTCGCCGCCACCCGCGTCGAAATGACAGTGATCGACCGCCGCGTCGAGCTGATCGCCTGGTACGAACGCCATGGCTACGCCCGCACGGGCGAAACGCGCCCTTTCCCCGTCGCGGTAGAGCCTCCGCTGACCATGGTCGTGCTCGCCAAGCCCTTGTTCGATCAACGGCAATTGCCCTGACCCGTCGCGCCGGTTACGGATGTAACCATATTACACCGACCACGGAGGTTTTGCCGATGCGCGTCCTGTTGCTTGCCGCCACGATTCTAGCCACGCCCGCCCTCGCCCAGTCCGAGCGCGTTGCCATCGGCACCGGCGTCAGCGCCAGCGACCGCGCGAACAGCGCCGAGCGCCCAATCCGCTTCGCCACCGCCGCGCCCACCGATGGTGTCCTCGTCATCCCGATGGCGGGCGGCAGCGATCTCACCCACGTCCCCGCCCCGCTGCGCGCCGCCGTCACCGACGCGGTCGCAACCGCCGGGTTCAATGCCGCACCGGACAAGACGCTCTCGCTCTACGGCGTCGGCGGCTATCACCGCATCGTCCTGATCGGCGTGCCCGCAGGCCAGCTCGACGCAGCCGCGCTCGCCGACTTCGGTGGCCGCGCTGCGCAGGAAACGCGCGACAACCGCCAGCCGGTCGCAATCCTTGCCGACACGCTCACGGGCACCGCCACCGACCCCGCCGCGCATGTCGCACTCGGCGCGAGCCTCGGCCAATATCGCTTTGACAAGCTCAAGAGCGGCGTCACCGCCCCCGCCGTCCAGCCGCTGATCATCGTCGCCCCGACCGGCGACGCGACCTTCACGCGCGAGCTCGCCGGGGTCGCCGATGGTGCGCGGATGGCCCGCGACCTAATCACCCTGCCCTCCAACGCAAAGACGCCCGACAGCTTCGTCGCGACGGTCCGCGCGCAATTCGCCAGCGTGCCGAACGTGCGCATCACCGTGCTCGACGAAGCCGAGATGCGGAAGCGCAACATGGGGTCGATCCTCTCGGTCTCGGCCGGATCGCGCCATCCCGCGCGCATGCTGATCGTCGAGTACACCGGCGCCGGAAACACCGCTCCGCTCGCGCTGGTGGGCAAGGGCATCACCTTCGACAGCGGCGGCATCAGCCTCAAGCCCGGTGCAGGCATGGGCGAGATGAAGGGCGACATGGCCGGCGCCGCCGCCGTGATGGGCGGCGTCTATGCCGCGGCCAGGCGCGGGGCCCGGGCCAATGTCGTCGGCATCGCCGCGCTGGCCGAGAATATGCCCGGCGGTAACGCCTCGCGTCCCGGCGACGTCGTGCGCACGATGAACGGCCAAACGATCGAGATCATCAGCACCGATGCGGAGGGCCGCATGGTCCTCGCCGATGCCAACCAATATGCGATCGACCGCTACAAGCCCGCGGCGCTCGTCAACATCGCAACGCTCACGGGCGCGGTTATCTCGGCGCTCGGCGACGATTATGCGGGGCTGTTCGCGCGCGACGAAGCGCTGGCCGCGCACGTCCAGTCCGCCGCCACCACCGCGGGCGAACCGGTGTGGCGCCTCCCGCTCCACTCCAGCTATGCCAAGGATATGGAATCGCCGATCGCCGACATCGCCAACGGCACGACCAAATCCGGCCCCGGCGCGGGGCGCGGCGCGTATTTCATCGGCTTCCTGACGCCCCAGCCGACGCCCTGGGCGCATATCGACATGGCCGGCGTCGATGGTACCGACGAATCGCTCCCGACGATCCCGAAGGGCGCACGCGGATACGGCGTCCGCCTGTTCGATGCGCTGGTCCGCGCGTTCGAGAAGTAATCCGAAACGCAACCCAATCATCCTCCCCCGCCAGGGGGAGGATTAAGCGAAGATCAGCCCCATCTTCCGCTTGCCAAACCGACAGCCGGGGCCGATTGCCAGCCGCGATGCCCGTCACCGCCAAAATCTGCGGCCTCTCCACCGCCGCAACCCTCGATGCCGCGCTTGCGGGCGGGGCCAGCCATGTCGGCTTCGTGTTCTTCCCGCCCTCCCCGCGCCACGTCACCTTCGACCAGTCCGCCGCACTCGCGACGCAGGTGCCGGATTCGGTCCAGCGTGTCGGCGTCTTCGTCGACCCTGAGGACGCGCTGCTCGATCAGGCGATCCGCTCCGCCCGGCTCGATGCCATCCAGCTTCACCGCACCAGCCCGGAACGCGCCGCCGCGATCGGCGCGCGCACGCGCCTCCCGGTCTGGGCAGCCGTAGCGGTCAAGACCCGCGCCGATCTCGACACCGCCCACGCCTATCGCGGCGCGGCGCAGCGCATCCTGTACGATGCCAAGACGCCGGAGGACGCCAAGCTCCCAGGCGGCATGGGCCTGCGCTTCGACTGGACCCTGTTGCGGGGCTTCGACCACCCGCTCCCCTGGGCACTGTCGGGCGGCCTCGACGCGGCCAATGTCGCCGAGGCGGTCGGGATCAGCGGCGCACGGCTGGTCGACGTCTCGTCCGGCATCGAAAGCGCGCCGGGGGTAAAGGACGCGGCCAAGATCGCAGCGTTCCTGAAGGCCGTCGCATCGCTCTGATCCGACGCCCACGCTTGCGAGCCGCCCCCGGCTTGGGCATGTCCATCAGCGCATCATGAGCCTCACACCCGCCTTTCTCGACGAGTTGCGCGCGCGCACCACGCTGTCGGCCCTGATCGGCCGCAGCGTAAAGATCACGCGCGCGGGCCGCGAGTACAAGGCGTGCTGCCCCTTCCATAACGAGAAGACCCCGTCCTTCACGATCAACGACGACAAGGGCTTCTATCATTGCTTCGGCTGCGGCGCGCATGGCGATGCGATCCGGTGGATGACCGAGCATGATGGGCTGCCGTTCATCGATGCGGTCAAGGAACTCGCCCAGGCCGCCGGCCTCGACATGCCCGAAGCGGACCCGCGCGCCGCGCAGCGGGCCGAGCGCGCCAAGGGGCTGCACGAGGTCATGGCCGACGCCGCTAAATTCTACACCGACCAACTCCACGGCATCGCCGGGGCCGAGGCACGCGCGCTGCTCGAGCGCCGCCGGGTCAGCGCCGAGACCGCGCGCACCTTCGGCATGGGCTATGCCCCCGACTCGCGCACCAAGTTGCGTGAAGCGCTCAAAAGCTACGGCGACGCGATGCTGGTCGAGGCAGGCCTGCTGATCCAGGTCGACGGCAAGGAGCCGTACGATCGGTTCCGCGGCCGGTTGATGATCCCGATCAAGGATGCGCGCGGTCGCGTGATCGGCTTTGGCGGGCGCATCATCGGCGATGGCGAGCCGAAATATCTGAACTCCCCCGAAACCCCGCTCTTCGACAAGGGGCGCTCGCTCTACAATCTCGACCGCGCCGCCGCCGCGTCGCGCAAGGCCGGGCGCGTGATCGCGGTCGAGGGCTACATGGACGTGATCGCGCTGGCGCAGGCGGGGTTCGACGAAGCGGTCGCCCCGCTCGGCACGGCGATGACCGAGCATCAGCTCGAACGGCTGTGGCGCATGGCTGACGTGCCCTATCTCTCCTTCGATGGCGACAATGCCGGGCAAAAGGCGGCGATCCGCGCCGCGCACCGTGCTTTGCCCCTGCTCCAGCCCGGCCGCAGCCTCGCCTTCGTCACGCTTCCGCCGGGGCAGGATCCCGACGATCTCGTCCGGGCATCGGGACCGCAGGCGTTCGAGGCGCTGCTCGCATCGGCCCAACCACTTGCCGACCGGCTGTGGCAACATGAACTGGTGGCAGAGCCGGTCGATACGCCGGAAGCACGCGCTGGCCTCAAGCGCCGCCTGTCAGATCTCGCCGCGACGATTCAGGACGGCAATGTCCGCCACGAATATGTGAACGAGTTCCGCCGCCGCGTCGACGAGCATTTCGCCCCAGCTCCCCGCGCCTTCACGCCCCGCAGCCAGAGCCGCGGCCCGTTCAAGCCCGGTCAGCGCTGGCAGCCACCCGAACCGCCGCCCAGCCCAACGGCGCACGCGGTGGGCACGGGCGGGATCGACCGAGTGCTGGCCAAGGCGGTGCTCGCGGGGTTGATCCGCCACCCGACCGAAATCGCGCGCCATGTCGAAACGCTGACCAGCCTCGCCCATGCTGATGGCGCACTCGGGCGGCTGTTCGAGGCGGTGGTCGATGTCGCGCTGGAGGATCGGGCGCTTGATAGCGCGCGCCTGCGTACCATATTGGCCACGTCCGGTTTCGATTCACAGGCAGCAGAGTTGCTGCGCGCCGACCAGCTTCCCTTCACCTTCACCCAGAAGGAATGGGATGCGGGACGGGCCGCGCTCGACTTGGGTGAGGCGATTGCGGTACTGGCGGCGCGACCTCAGGTCGAGGCAGCGCTGGCAGAGGCAACGGCGGCGGTGCAGGCGCGTTTCAGCGACGAGGCGTTCGAGCGCCAGGTCGCGCTGGTGAAGCGAAAAGCGGAGCTGGAAATGCGGCTCGCCAATCTGATGCTTGCGGACGAGACGTAATTGGGTGATTAGGGCGGCGTATAATAGCCGCCATACGATTTCAAAGGCAGTCGATGGCTAAGGCAAATATGGCAGACGGTGCGGAACCCACGGAAACCGGTGACGCGCCGCTGATCGATCTCAACGAAGGCTCCATCAAGAAGCTGGTGGCCCGCGCGAAGAAGCGCGGCTACATAACTGTGGACCAGCTCAATGAGATGCTGCCGC
This sequence comes from Sphingomonas sp., assembly GCF_965227385.1. Classification (GTDB taxonomy): domain Bacteria; phylum Pseudomonadota; class Alphaproteobacteria; order Sphingomonadales; family Sphingomonadaceae; genus Sphingomonas. Next base: position 2,622,366 of record NZ_OZ245750.1, on the reverse strand, counting down.
AGGACCAGTTCACCTCCGAACAGATCGAAGACGTCATGTCCGCGCTCAGCGACATGGGCGTCAACGTCGTCGAAAATGAAGATGTCGGCGAGGACGATCAGCCCGAGGACGACACTCCGGACGAAGTCGATGCCGAGGGCAAGGACGACGAACCCGCCTTCGAAGCCACCAAGAAAAAAGAAACCATGGATCGCACCGACGATCCGGTGCGCATGTATCTGCGCGAAATGGGCGCAGTCGAACTGCTGAGCCGCGAGGGCGAGATTGCCATCGCCAAGCGGATCGAGGCCGGCCGGGATACGATGATCCTGGGCCTGTGCGAATCGCCGATCACCTTCAACGCGATCATCGGCTGGTCCGACGCGCTCAATGAAGGGACGATGCAGCTGCGCGAGATCCTCGATCTCGACGCGATGCTGTCCAAGGGTCCGTCGGCCGAGCAGGTCGAGGGTGCGGAAGATGACGATTCGGGCGAGATCAGCGAAAAGACCGCAGGCGCATCCTTCAAGGAAGAGGAAGAGCCCGAAGAAGCTTCCGCCGACGAGGATGAGGATGACCTGACCGAACGTCGCGCGCCGCGCATTTCGGATGACGAGGAAGAGGACAACACCCTCAGCCTCGCCCAGATGGAAGAGACGCTCAAGCCGCAGGCGCTTGAGAAGTTCGCCAACATCACCGCGATCTACAAGAAGTTCAGCAAGGTCCAGCAGCAGCGCCTGGACGCGATGGCGGCGGGCGGCGAGCTGTCGGCGGCGGACGAGAAAAAGTACCACAAGCTGCGCGAAGAGCTGACCGCAGAGGTCGAGAGCGTCCAGTTCCACCAGGCGAAGATCGAGTATCTGGTCGATCAGCTGTACAGCTTCAACCGGCGCCTGACCGCGCTGGGCGGCCAGATGCTGCGCCTGGCCGAGCGTCACAAGGTCAGCCGCAAGGATTTCCTCGATCGCTATGTCGATCACGAGATGGACGAGAACTGGTTGGAGGCGGTCGGCAAGCTCGACAAGAAATGGGCGGCATTCGCCACCAATGAAGCCGCCGCCGTTGACCGCATCCGCGTGGAAGTGTCTGAAATCAGCCAGCAGACGGGCATGGCGCTCGGCGAATTCCGCCGCATCGTTAACATGGTGCAGAAGGGCGAGCGCGAAGCCCGCATCGCCAAGAAGGAGATGGTCGAGGCCAATCTCCGCCTCGTGATCTCGATCGCGAAGAAATATACCAATCGCGGCCTGCAGTTCCTCGACCTGATCCAGGAGGGGAATATCGGGCTGATGAAGGCGGTGGATAAGTTCGAATATCGCCGCGGCTACAAGTTCAGCACCTATGCGACCTGGTGGATCCGTCAGGCGATCACCCGCTCGATCGCCGATCAGGCGCGCACGATCCGCATCCCGGTCCATATGATCGAGACGATCAACAAGCTCGTTCGCACCAGCCGCCAGTTCCTGCACGAACAGGGCCGCGAACCGACTCCGGAAGAGATGGCCGAGCGCCTGTCGATGCCGCTGGAGAAGGTGCGCAAGGTCATGAAGATCGCCAAGGAGCCGATCTCCCTCGAAACGCCGATCGGCGACGAAGAAGACAGCCACTTGGGCGACTTCATCGAAGACAAGAACGCGATCATCCCGGTGGATGCCGCGATCCAGGCGAACCTCAAGGAAACGGTCACCCGCGTCCTCGCCAGCCTCACCCCGCGTGAGGAGCGCGTGCTGCGCATGCGGTTTGGCATCGGCATGAACACCGATCACACGCTCGAAGAGGTCGGCCAGCAGTTCAGCGTGACCCGCGAACGCATCCGCCAGATCGAGGCGAAGGCGCTGCGCAAGCTCAAGCACCCGAGCCGCAGCCGCAAGATGCGCTCGTTCCTCGACCAGTAACGGAGCCGTTGATGCCCCCGGTCTTGCCGGCCCGCTCATCGGGTTTTGCTGAAACAGCAGAAGATGCGTGGTCCGGCATTAGCGGGATGCGCTCGCGAGTCCGTGCCTCAATGCGTAGCGCGATCCTGTGGTGGGCTGCGCAACAGGCGGAGAAGCGGCCCGATTTCATCCGGTGCCTCTATAGCCATGCGGTTTTCGGCGAGACGTCACAGCGCTTCGGGGAGGTGGTGCGTCAGCTGAGGAATATCGGGGATATCGTCGACACCGCGACGCTGCTTGAGTTGATGAAGCAGGAGCGCGAGCCGCGTGGGCGCTATTTTCATCTGTCCTTCGATGACGGCTTTGCCAATGTGTTCGAGGAAGGCGGCGCTGTGCTGGACGCGCTGGATACGCCCTACACGATCTTCATCGCGACCGATCTGATCGAGGCCAGCGCCGAAGTCATCTCCGATTATTTCCGAACGATGACCGCCTACCGACGTCCCGTCCGGACAATGTCATGGGATCAGGTCGTGCGTGCTGCGGCTTCCCGCAATGTAGAAATCGGTTGCCACACCCGCTCGCATGCGCGCCTCAGCGACATCTCCCACGATGCGTCGCTGCTGGGAACGGAAATCGCGGGCGCAAAGGCAATCATCGAGGCCCGGACCGGGAAACCGTGCCGCGCGTTCGCCTGGCCCTATGGCACCGGGGCGGACATCGATGAGACCGCGCGCGATGCAATCCGAAACGCCGGCTTCGACTGTGCGTTCAGCGCGGTCCGTGGACGCGTCATCCCGGGCCAGACCGACGGGTTCGACATCCCCCGCCATCAGGTCGAATTTCATTGGCCACCGCACGAAATCAACGCGTGGATCAAAGGATTTCGCGAAGCATGACGTTGCGAGTGGCAATCCTGACCAGCGGTCCGGTCGGCAATACGGGCAACGTGGTCGCGCGCATCGCGCAGATGGACGAAGTCGAGATCGCCTGCATCATCGTATCGGACGAATCCGCGTTCAAGCCGAGCAAGATGAGGCGGCTCAAGAAGATCGCCAAGATCGGACTGCTTGGCGCGCTCAACGGATATCGGATCCGCCCCTGGTTCGCTCAGGCCGAGGGGCTGGATGCACGCGATGTCGCAAAAGAACATAACATCCCGTGCATTCCCGTTACCAAAGTCAACCATGAACTCACGCGCACAACGCTCGAGTCCTACGGCGTCGATCTCGGCATATCGCTCTGCAACGGCTATATCGGCAGCAAGGTTTTCAGCATCCCGCGATTTGGGTTTATCAATTTTCACGGGGAGATCTTGCCGGATTTCGCGGGTGCGCAGAGCATTATCTGGCCGATTTATTTCAATCGGATGGAAACCGGGTTCACCATCCATCGGGTGAACAAGGGGATCGATCGCGGCGAAATCGTCTATCAGGAGCGCTATCCGATCGTCTTCGCGCCGACCCTCCGCGAGACGGTCGCGCGCAGCCTGGAGGTGGCGCGCCTGCGCGTGCCGGAGGGGTTTGCCACCTTGTTGGCCGATTGGGATCGGCATTGGGAACTGCGCCGCCCGAACAATGCCGTTCACGGGTTCACGACACCTACGATATGGCAATTCTTGCGCATGGTTCGCAACCACCGCAAGCTGTATCGCGCGCAGTCGGATGCCGGACAGACGACGGAACCGCTGCTCAACGCCTGAATCGGCCACTCGACACGTTGTCGGCAATTGCTTGCGCTTCGCCATTTCCCCGCTAGCCTCTCTGCACAACAGAAAAGGACCGGGCATGCGGCATATCGCAGTGATCGGATCGGGGCCGGCGGGCTATTACACCGCAGAGGCATGCCAGAAACAGTTCGGGGAGGATGTCAGGGTCGACATCATCGACCGGCTGCCCGTCCCCTTCGGCCTGATCCGCAGCGGCGTCGCGCCCGACCACCAGTCGATCAAGACTGTCTCGCGCCGCTACGAGGCCGTTGCGATCACTGACAATGTGCGCTTCGTTGGCAACGTCACGGTCGGCAAGGACGTGACCATCTCCGAACTGATGCAGCTCTACGACGCGGTCGTGCTGGCGACCGGAGCACCGTTTGACCGCCCGCTCGAGATTCCCGGGGCGGACCTGCCAGGTGTCACCGGATCGGCGGCGTTCGTCGGATGGTATAATGGCCATCCCGACTTCGCCGCGCTCAACCCGCCGCTGGGCGGCCCGGGAGCAGTCGTAATCGGCAATGGTAATGTCGCGCTCGACGTCGCGCGCATCCTCGCCAAGACACGCGGCGAGTTCGCCGGATCGGACATCGTGTCGCCTGCGCTCAATGCCCTGACCGGCTCGTCGATCGAAACTATCACCATCCTTGGGCGCCGTGGCCCGCACCAGATCGCGATGACGCCCAAGGAACTCGGCGAACTGGCCAAGCTCGCGCGTGCCGCGCCAGTCGTCGATCCCGCCGACTTTCCGCCCGACATCGACGACGCGCTGCTCGAACCCGGGCTGCGCAAAACGGTTGCGCATCTGCGCAAATATGCCGCCGCCAGCGTCGACAAGCCGGTTCACATCATCTTCGATTTCTTCGCGATGCCGCTGCGGATCGAGGGCGATGGCCGCGCTGAGCGCATCATCGTCGAGCGCACGCGCCTCGACGAACGCGGTGCGGCGGTCGGTACCGGCGAAACCTATGCGATTCCCGCGAGCCTGATCATCTCGTGCATCGGCTACCGCACCCCAAAGATCGAGGGCGTCCCCTATGACGACCGCGCCGGACGCTTCGCCAATGACGAAGGACGCGTGCTGCCGGGGCTCTATGCGGTCGGCTGGGCGCGGCGCGGTCCGACTGGCACGATCGGCACCAACCGCCCCGACGGCTTTGCAATCGCTGAGAAAATTGCCGAGGACGTGCCGAATACGACCGGCAAGGCGGGCCGCCCCAGCCTCGACGCGCTGCTCGCCTCGCGCAACGTCGATGTCGTCACCTTCCGCGACTGGCAAAAGATCGACGCGGCCGAGGTCGCCGCCGCCCGCAGCGATTCCCCGCGGGAGAAGTTCACCAGCGTAACGGGGATGCTGGACGCGCGCGGCACCTGAAAAAAGCGTGCAACGCAGCGCTTGCACAGCCGCAAAGTGCCGGTTATAGGCGCGCCTCCAAGCGACGCGGTCTGCCCACCCGGGGCCTTTGCCAAGGACTTCGCCGCTCAGTCGGGGAATAGCTCAGCCTGGTAGAGCACTGCCTTCGGGAGGCAGGGGCCGGAGGTTCGAATCCTCTTTCCCCGACCACTTTCCTAGCCGAGAGCTAGGAATTGTTTTCTCCAGCGCAAAAACCCTGTTATGATCGCACGTCGCGTGCGTGCGAATATCCCGCATGATCGCGCGCTTTGCGTTCGACCGGGAGATGTTCCGACCATGACCGCGCTGACCCTTGCCAATCCCGCCGCCCGCTTTTCGGTCCTGACCGTGACCGACCGTCACGCCGATACGCCCATCTGGAGCGACCGCCTGGGCTGGCCGGTCGCAGGCGACCACCATATCGTGCTCGACGCCCGCGATGCCGCGCGCCGCAACATCCGGGCCAGCCGAATCGATGACGCGGTGCTACATGCCGATCGCGCCGTGCTGCTGGTTGCCGAAGGGCTCGGCTGCGCGGCTGCGGCATGGTGGGCGCGCCTGTCACCGCGCCATTATACCGATCGAGTCGCGGGCGCACTGCTGTTCGATCCGGTCGCGCCCACGGGCGGGGCCGGGGCGCTGCTCGCCTCGCCGGGGATCGCACTGCCCTTTCCCTCGATGGTCGTCACCGCGCGCAACCGCATCGCCGCGCCCGAAGAGATGCAGCAGCTGGTCGATGGCTGGGGCAGCCGCCTGATGATCGCCGAGCGCCACCGCGCGCCCGGTGCGTGGCAGGCGGCTCAGCGGCTGCTGTCCCGCATGACCGCCGCCGTCGTCGCGCGCGACGTCGACCGCGGCATGGCCCTGCGCGGGGAATAGACCCTAAAGCCCCTCGCCGCCGACCCAATGCGCGTTGGACAGGCGCCGCGCGACGTCCCAGGTCTGGCGCCGGATATCCGGCACCGCGACGATTTCCCAGAACGCCCCGCGCGTCATCGGGCCGAGCGCCAGGATGCGCGGATTGGCGCGGCCGTCGGCGCCGATCACTTCGCCCGCCCCGTTCACGTCGATCCCCAGATGCGCCGCATCGGGCCGGATTGCGCCACCGTCGCGCAACGCCACCAGCAGCGGATCGGTCGTCCGCCCCAGATCGCCGAGCGGCCCGGTGCAATTGACCACGCGGCGCACCGGCATCGTCTGCGCCACATCCGCCCCGCGCGGTCGCCAATGGACTGTTACGCCATCGGCTGCGGCCTCGAAGCCAAGGGTCTTGCCCGCCATCACCTGGAGTCGTCCCTGCGCCATCATCGCGTCGAGCCGGTCCGCCACCTGCGGGGCCAGGCGATGCCGATGCACGTCCCACCACGGCCGCAGATGTCGCAGGAACCGTCCCCGCTCAGCAAGGCTGGCATTCGCCCACATCGGCTGGGTAAAGGGCCGCAGCTCGTCCACTGCATTGCGCCAGCCAATCTCGGCGGCACGGCAACGCACCCCGCGCACCAACGCCGATGCCACCGTAGCGGGCCGCTCGTCGATCCGCTCCCACGCCGCGCCGCTCGCGTGCCGCCGGGGCAGCAGCCCACGCCGCGACAGCGCGACGATCCGCCCTCCAAAGTTGCGCGCCTCCAGCATCAGCGCAACGTCGATCATCGTCAGCCCGGTGCCGATCACCAGCACCGTGTCATCGGCGCTCAACCCGTCACCGACATCGCCGGCCCAGGGATCGCCCTTGTATTGGTCATCGGACAGCATTGCCGGATCGAGCCCTGGCGGATCGTGCGGCGGCAGATTGCCGACCGCCAGCACCGCCGCATCCGCGCCGATCGCGGGCCCGTCCGCCATCGCCAGCGATACGCCGTCGGGTCGCTGCTCCAGCCCGGTCACCGCCCCGCACGCGACCGTCAGCCGCCCCGCGCTCCCGGCAATCGCCGCGTCGAGCAGTTCGCGCAGATACTCGCCATAGGTCACCCGCGCGGCAAAGGCATTGGCGGCGTCCGCCACCCCGCGCGTCTCCAGCCACTCCGCAAAATGCCCCGGCTGGTCGGGAAACGCGCTCATGTTGCTCGCGCGGACGTTGAGGACATGGCTGGGGTGCGCCGCGCCATAAGCAAGGCCAAGGCCCGGCGTCGCCCCCCGCTCGATCAGCGTCGCGCGCGGCCCCTTGTGCCGCAACAGGTTGATCGCCTGCAGCGTCCCCGAGAACCCTGCGCCGACGATCGCGACATGCTCGATCCGCACCCTAAATCTCGTAGTCGAGCTGCCATTCGGGCGCGGCGAAGGCGGGTGGTTGCTTGGAAAAGGCCGGCTGGCGCGCCTTCATCGTGCCGTAGAGCGACTTCACCGTGTCGCTCGCCGTCCGCACGAACAGGACCGGCACAAACGCATGGATGATGCACGCCAACCCGCCGCCAACCATCCGCACCCCGAAACCGGCAGCAGTGGCGAAATGCTCACCATAGCTCTCGCCGACATCGCGCGGGTGGTCCAAGAACAGGCGGTTGAACATCTTCGTCTCCATGCAGGCCGCTAGCCGCGCGGCGTGAAATCCTCGACCAGCTGGTAATGCTCGCCCGGAAAAATCTGGCGCGCAAAGGTGACGGGCGCCTTGCCACGCCACGTCCAGCGCTCGACCTGAAGGCAGGGTGCGCCTTCTTTCAGCTTCAGCCGCCCCGCCGCCTCGGCACTCGCCCCCACCGCCGCAATCCGGTGCCGCGCGTCCGTCCACGGGATGTTCGCGAGCAGCCAGCTGCCCGGCGCGGTCGCGGAAAAATCCGCGTCCGCTGCATTCGGGGCGGCGGCAAGGTCGAGCCAGCGCTCTTCCCACCCGAACGGCGCGCGCCCGGCATGATGCACCCCGGTCAGGACCAGCCACCCGCTGCCCGATCCGCGCACCGGAAAGCCGGTGGGTGCGCGGCGATGCAGATTCACCGTCAGCAATTCCCAGCGATAGGTCTCACCGCGATCGGCGATCAGCGCGGCGATGTCCGGCACGCCCACCACTGGCGTTCGGATCGCGGGCGGGGCAACGAAGCTGCCTGCCCGCCGCTTCCGCTCGATCAGTCCCTCGCGCGCAAGGCGGCTCAGCGCCTTGTTCGCGGTCGCGCGCGCGCAGCGATAGGCCTCCATCAGCTCATATTCGGTCGGCACCCGCGTACCCGGACCCCATTCGCCCGAGCGGATGCGCGCCTCGATCTCCCCCCGGATCCGCGCCTCGACGCTCATGCCAGCAGTTCGCGCAGCACAGTGCGGTAGCGCGCCTCGATCGCCTCGCGGTGCCGGTGCCGCCCGCCCGCGACCTGCTTGACCCCGCCGCGCCACACGCAGTCGATCGGGCGACGGCTGGCAAAGATCCAGCTGTCGATCAGCGCGTCGCCGCTGCGTCCCTCAAATGCTGGATCGCTGCGGTCGAGCGAGACGATGTCGGCCGGGCGGCCAGCGGCGAGGCCGGTTTCGACCCCAAGCGACTGCCCGCCACCGCGCATCGCCGTCTCGAACAGCCGCGCACCCGTCGAAGGTCGCGCAGCGCTCGCCAGCTGGTTGCGCCCGCGCAACGTCAGCCGCTGGCCATATTCGAGCAACCGCAACTCCTCCGCCGCATCGATCCGCACGTTCGAATCGCTCCCCACACCAAGAGCGCCGCCGCTATCGAGAAATGCACCCGCGGGAAACAGCCCGTCGCCCAGATTGGCCTCGGTAACCGGGCACAGCCCCGCCACCGCCCCGCACGCAACCATGTCCGCAACCTCTTGCCGATCGACATGCGTGGCATGCACCAGCGTCCAGCGCGCATCGACCGGCGCCGCGTCCAGCAGCCAGCGCACCGGCCGCCGCCCACTCCACGCGACGCAGTCGTCCACTTCCTTCACCTGCTCGGCGATATGGATATGCACCGGCCCGCCCTTGGCAATCGGCAGCAGCGCGCCCAGCTCATCCGGCGTCACCGCGCGCAGGCTGTGCGGCGCGATCCCAATCACACCATGATGCGGCAATTTCGCTCCGGCGCGCTCGACCAAATCTGCGAAGCCATCGACGCCATTGATAAACCGCGCCTGCGCCGCGCCCGGAGCCTGCCCCCCGAACCCGCCATGCGCGTAGAACACCGGCAGCAGCGTCAGGCCGATCCCCGAAATCTCCGCCGCCGCCGCGATCCGCCCGCTCATCTCGCCAAGATCGGCGTAGCGCGACCCGTCGGGCGCATGGTGCAGGTAATGAAACTCGCCAACCCGCGTGAACCCGCTCTCGAGCATCTCGGCATAGGCGAGCGCGGCAATCGCCTCGCACTGCTCCGGCCCGATCTTGGCCACGAAGCGGTACATCAGCTCACGCCACGACCAGAAATCATCGTCCGTCGCGCCGCGCGCCTCGGTCAGCCCCGCCATCGCCCGCTGAAAGGCATGGCTGTGCAGGTTGGGCAGCCCCGGCAGAGCCGCAAAATGCCGCTCGTCGCCACGCTCGGGATCGACCCCAACCTCGACCCGCTCGATCCGCCCATCCGCCAGCGTCAGCCGGACCCGGTCGGTCCAGCCATGATCCAGCAACGCAGTTTCGAACCAGAGCGCCATGCGAATATGTCTAGACATAATGGCCGCGCTGTCCAACACTAAACGCATGCCGATTCCCGCGGACAAACTATGGCGCAACGCCCGTCTCGCGACGATGACCGGCGATGGGCTGGGCGTGGTCGAACACGGCGCGGTCGCGGCCACAGGCGACTCGATCAGCTATGTCGGCCCCGACGCCAACGCCCCGGACGCCGCCGAAATCATCGACTGCGACGGCCGCTGGATTACCCCGGGCCTCATCGATTGCCACACCCACCTGGTCCACGCCGGCAACCGCGCGAAGGAGTTCGAGGCCCGCCTCAACGGCGCGACCTATGAGGAAATCGCGCGCGCCGGCGGCGGCATCCTCTCCACCGTCACCGCCACCCGCGCGGCCAGCGAGGACGCGCTGATCGCCAGCGCTCTCCCCCGCCTCGACCAGTTGATCGGCGAAGGTGTCACCACGGTCGAGATCAAATCCGGCTACGGCCTGACGCTGGACCACGAACTCAAGATGCTCCGCGCCGCGCGCCGCTTAGGTGAAGTACGCAATGTCCGCGTTCGCACGACCCTGCTCGCCGCGCATGCGGTGCCGCCTGAATACAAGGGCGATGCCGACGGCTATGTCGATCTCGTCTGCGATACGATCATTCCCGCTGCAGCCGGCCTCGCGGATGCAGTCGATGCCTTTTGCGAAGGGATCGGCTTCACCCCGCATCAGACCGACCGCATCTTTACCGCCGCAACCGCCCACGACCTGCCCGTAAAGCTCCACGCTGAGCAACTGTCCAACCTCAACGGCGCTGCGCTCGCCGCCCACCACGGCGCACTCTCCGCCGATCATCTCGAATATCTCGACGCCGCCGGCATCGCCGCCATGGCCGCGTCCGGCACCGTCGCCACGCTCCTCCCCGGCGCCTTCTACTTCACCCGCGAAGAGCGCCGCCCGCCGGTTCAGGCCTTGCGCGACGCGGGAGTCCCAATCGCGCTCGCCACCGACTGCAACCCCGGAACGTCACCGATGGCGTCGATCTTGCTGGCGATGAACATGGGCGCCACCTTCTTCCGCTTGACCGTCGCCGAATGCCTGCGGGGAGTCACGGTCAACGCAGCCCGCGCGCTTGGCGCCAACGGCGGCACGCTGGAACCCGGACAACCCGCCGATCTCGCCATCTGGGACATCTCCGACCCCGCCGAGCTGGTCTATCGCATCGCCGCCAACCCCCTCCATGCACGAGTTTTCGCAGGCACATGATTACGCCCGGCCACACCCCGCTCGCCACCTGGAACGCCATCTATCGCGGCGAGCCAGCCCCGCTCGACCCGTCCTGCCATGACAAGGTCGCCGCCAGCGCCGATGCGGTGCAGGCGATCCTTGCCCGCCACGAGCCGGTCTACGGCATCAACACCGGCTTCGGTAAGCTCGCCACCGTCCGCATCGGCGACGACGACCTCGAAACGCTCCAGCGCAACATCGTGCTCAGCCACGCCGCTGGCGTCGGCGACCCCATGCCTGCCCCTGTCGTCCGCCTGATGATCGCGCTGAAACTCGCCAGCCTCGCGCAAGGGCATAGTGGGGTGAAGCCCGAAACCATCGCGATGCTTCAGGACATGCTCGACCGCGGCATCACCCCCATAATCCCCTCACAGGGATCGGTCGGCGCCAGCGGCGACCTCGCCCCGCTCGCCCATCTGGCCGCCGCGTTGATCGGCGTCGGCGAAGTCGAGATGGGCCCGCGCCGCATGCCTGCGCGCACGATGCTCGGCGGCCTGAGGCTCGGCCCCAAGGAAGGACTGGCCCTGCTCAACGGCACCCAGTTCAGCACCGCCTACGCCCTCGCCGCGCTGTTCGAAACCGAGAAGCTGTTCCGCGCCGCGCTTGTCACCGGCGCGCTGTCGACCGAGGCTGCGAAAGGCTCCGACACCCCGTTCGACCCACGCATCCATCAGGTGCGCGGCCATCGCGGCCAGATCGAAGTCGCACAGGCTCTTGCCGGGCTGATGCAGGGCTCCGCCATCCGCGCCTCGCACCGCGTCGGCGATGAGCGCATACAGGACCCCTATTGCCTGCGCTGCCAGCCCCAGGTGATGGGCGCCTGCCTCGACCTGATCCGCCAGGCCGCAGCAACACTGGCGATCGAGGCGAACGGCGTCACCGACAACCCGCTGATCTTCACCGACACGGGCGAAGCGCTCTCCGGCGGCAATTTCCACGCCGAACCTGTCGCCTTCGCCGCAGACATGCTCGCCCTCGCCATCTGCGAAATCGGCAGCCTCGCCGAACGCCGCATCGCGATGCTGGTCGATCCTGCGCTGTCGGGCCTCCCCGCCTTCCTCACCCCGCGCCCCGGCCTCAACTCCGGCTTCATGATCCCGCAGGTCACCGCCGCCGCTCTGGTTAGCGAAAACAAGCAGCGCGCGCACCCGGCCAGCGTCGATTCGATCCCGACCAGCGCCAATCAGGAGGATCATGTGTCGATGGCCGGCCATGGCGCCCGCCGCCTGCTCGCCATGACCGCCAACCTCGCCCATATCCTCGGCATCGAATATCTCGCCGCGGCCCAAGGCTGCGACTTCCACGCCCCGCTCACCTCCAGCGCCCCGCTCGAAGCCGCCCGCACCCTGCTGCGCGATCAGGTGCCGACGCTGGCGGACGATCGTCACTTCGCGCCGGACATCGCCCTCGCCACTGCACTGGTTGCGAGCGGCGCGCTGGGCGACGGACTGCCGGGGGTGGATGCATGATCGTCACCGCTCGCAACGATTGCCCGCTGATCGTCAGCATCCCCCATGCCGGCCTCGAAATTCCCGCCGACATCGCCCCGTCGCTCGTTTCGCTCAACCGCGCGCGCTATGACGCCGATCTTTACATCGACCAGCTCTACGCCTTCGCGTTTCAGCTCGGCGCCACCATCGTGCGCACCACGACCAGCCGCACCGTGATCGACGTCAACCGCGACCCCAGCGGCGCGACGCTCTACCCCGGCCAGTTCACCACCGGCCTGTGCCCGACCGAAACCTTCGACGGCGACCCGCTCTACCACCCCGGTAAAGAGCCCGACGCAGCCGAAATCGCCCGCCGCCGCAGCGCCTATTTCGACCCCTATCACGCTGCCCTGCGCGCCGAGATCGATCGCCTGCGCACACTCCACCCGACGATCGTCCTCTACGAAGCGCATTCGATCCGCAGCGTGGTGCCAAAACTGTTCGACGGCCGCCTGCCCGAATTCAACATCGGCACCAACAGCGGTCAGTCCTGCGCCCCTGAACTGGCACGCGCCATCGCCGCGATCTGCGCCGGGCAACGGCGCAGCCATGTCATCGACGGTCGCTTCAAGGGCGGCTGGACCACGCGCCACTATGGCGACCCCGCTCTGGGCGTCCACGCCATCCAGATGGAGCTGGCGATGCGCACCTATGTCACCGAAGTGCCCGCCGCCAACTGGCCGCCGCGCTGGGACGACATCCACGCCGCGCAGGCGCACGCCACGCTCCGCCCGATCCTCACCGCCGCCATCGACTTCGCGAAAGCTCAAGCATGACCACCCGCACCGACAATAGCCGCCGCATTAAGGCTCCGACCGGCACCACCCTCTCCGCCAAAAACTGGCAGGCAGAGGCGGCGCTGCGGATGCTGATGAACAATCTCGACCCCGATGTCGCCGAAGCGCCCGAGAGCTTGGTCGTCTACGGCGGGATCGGCCGCGCCGCGCGCAACTGGGAAGCCTATGACAAGATCGTCGAGACACTCCGCCGCCTCGACGCCGATCAGACTCTGCTGGTCCAGTCGGGCAAGCCGGTCGGCGTGTTCCGCACGCATGAGAACGCGCCGCGTGTGCTGATCGCCAACTCCAACCTCGTCCCCCATTGGGCGACCTGGGAGCATTTCCACGAACTCGACCGCAAGGGGCTGGTAATGTACGGCCAGATGACCGCCGGATCGTGGATCTATATCGGCACGCAGGGCATCGTTCAGGGCACTTACGAGACGTTCGTCGAGGCCGGGCGCCAGCATTATGGCGGCGACCTGTCGGGCCGCTGGATCCTTACCGCCGGGCTCGGCGGCATGGGCGGCGCACAGCCGCTCGCCGCGACGATGGCGGGCGCGTCCTGCCTTGCGATCGAATGTCAGCCAAGCCGGATCGAAATGCGCCTGCGCACCCGCTACCTCGATCGCGCTGCCAACAGCATCGACGAAGCGCTCGACATCATTCGCACATCGGACACACCCGTCTCGGTCGGCCTGCTCGGCAACGCCGCCGAAGTGCTGCCCGAACTGGTCAAGCGCGGCATCCGCCCCGACATGGTCACCGACCAGACCAGCGCGCACGATCCGATCAACGGCTACCTCCCCGCCGGCTGGACGCTGGAGCAGTGGTTCGCCAAGCGCGAAACCGCCCCGCACGAGGTGGAGGCCGCCGCCCGCACCTCGATGGCCACCCATGTCCGCGCGATGCTCGCGTTCGAGGAGATGGGCGTCCCCACCTTCGACTATGGTAACAATATCCGCCAGGTCGCCAAGGACGCGGGCGTCGCCGACGCCTTCGCCTTCCCCGGCTTCGTCCCCGCCTATATCCGCCCGCTGTTCTGCCGCGGCATCGGCCCGTTCCGCTGGGCCGCCTTGTCGGGGAACCCGGAGGATATCTGGAAAACCGACGCCAAGGTGAAGGAGTTGCTCCCCGGCAGCCACCACCTCCACCACTGGCTCGACATGGCAAAGGAGCGCATCGCGTTTCAGGGCCTGCCCGCGCGGATCTGCTGGGTCGGGCTGGGCGACCGCCACCGCCTCGCCCTCGCCTTCAACGAGATGGTGGCATCGGGCGAACTCGAAGCCCCCATCGTCATCGGCCGCGATCACCTCGACAGCGGATCGGTCGCCAGTCCGAACCGTGAGACCGAAGCGATGATGGACGGCAGCGATGCGGTGTCCGACTGGCCGCTGCTTAACGCCCTGCTCAACACCGCCAGCGGTGCCACCTGGGTCTCGCTCCACCATGGCGGCGGCGTCGGCATGGGCTATTCGCAGCACAGCGGCATGGTCATCGTCGCGGATGGCACGCCCGAAGCCGCCAAGCGGCTGGAGCGCGTGCTGTGGAACGACCCGGCAACGGGCGTCATGCGCCATGCCGATGCGGGCTATGAGATCGCGAAAACCTGCGCCGGGGAAATGGGGCTGGACCTGCCGGGGATCCTCTAACCCATCGTCCCCCCGGGGTTGTCCCGGGGCAGGGCTTCTTGTCAGGCCCGGACGTCGGTAGCGCCTAAACCACCCGCCCCCGCCAGTTCGCCACATGCGCCCCAGCGAGCAACAAGCTCCCCGCCACCGTCACGCCCGTCTCCACCGCGACCCACTCCTCGAACGCCAGCCCCGCGGCGAGCAGCACCAGCCCCGCCGCGCCCACAAACAACGGCGTCAGCCCGCGATGCCGCCGCCATCCCTCGCCCAGCGCAACCGCGCTGACCGGCAGCGCGAACGCCAGCACACCAAGGTGAAACCCCTCGCCCAGATCGAGCCGTGCCGCCAGCGCGGGCAATGCAGCGATCACGATCGGCAGCGCCAAACAGTGGATCAGGCACAGCGCCGAAGCCCCCACTGCCAGTCCGTCGAACAAACTCACTAACCGCGCCCGCATCGCCAACTCCTGTACAAGCGGCGCAGATGATACTTCATATCATTGATTACAAGGGCCGAAGGCCGGTGGTTTAACGCTCCACGTAAACTTCACCCGCCGGCCAGCGCCGGGGCCTCAGGCGGCAGCGCCGCGTTGCGCCAGCGCGCCACCGGCGCCGTCGTCACCGCGCCTTGCGCCGTCCGCCGCCGCTGGATCAGCGTCGCCCCCTGCTGCACCGTGTCGCCGATCTTCGCGCGCACCCGAACCCAATAGGTGTTGGAGCTGAACGCCGTACCCGGCGGCTGGCTGACCTTCAGGTCCGACAGGTCACGCAAGGTGATCTGCCCGTTGCGCTTGCGGATCGCGACGATCCGCTCGGCCGCGACCGGATCGCCGATCAGGAACGCCAGCAGCTCCTGGTCCGCCGCATTCAGGTTGATCGTCGTCTTGCCGGGCAGCGCGGTTACCATCCGTTCCAGCCGCGCAATCGCCGCCGGGTCCGCGCCGGGGATCAGCCGGATCGGCCGCACATCGCTGACCGGCCCCTGCGTGCGAATATAGGCAATCGCCTCGACCGTCTGCTGCTCGTCCAGCCCTGCGATCCGCGCCAGCTTCTGGAACAGGATCACCGGCACCGCATCGCCGCTGCGTAGCATGTTGACGTTGAACCGCCCCTCGGCATCGCTAACCGCCAGATCGAACGTGCCGCCATCGATCGTCGCGCCATTCGCCCCGATCGAGGCCCACTCCTCGCCCGCATGATCGACCTGCGGTGCCACCAGCGCATCGCGCTGAAGCGCCGAGATCGCCGACAGCTCGCCGCCCCGCACCACCGCCGCCGCCCGCGCTGCCTCACGACTGCGCAACGCCCGGTCCAGCGCCAGCTCCTCGCGCCCGATCATCAGCAGCACCAGCCCGCTGGCAATGGCGACGAACATCAGCACATTGACCAGGATCATCCCCTGCTCGTCATCGCGCCGGGTCATTGCGGTTCGTCCTGCGGCCTGACCGGCAGCGCGACGACGCGGCGCAGCGTCCCCTGCGGCCCACGCTCGCCCGCCAGCTGCATCTCGACCTGCACCGCGCGCGGCCAGTCGTCCTTGCGCTCCTCATTGGGTGGCCAGCGATCGACCCAGCGCTGTCCGTCGAGAAAGCGCCAGCGCACCCCGCTCACCCCGGTCAGCAACAGCTGCGGCTGTGGCGCAGCCCGCACCAGCGTCCCGCTCGCCTCCGCATAGCGCAACGACACCGGCGGCCCGCCCATCCCTGCGGCGACGCGGGTAAAGGCGACGTTGCTGCCCCCGCCGCTCACCGCACCGCGCGTGATCTGGTCGAGATCGCTCTGCAGCACGAACATTGTCCGCTGGATCGCCGCCGTCCGGTCGAGCCGCCCCTCGGTCCGCTCCTGCGTCGTCATCACGCTGTTGAGCAACGTCAGCCCCGCCACGGCGATCAACGCGAACAGCCCCAGCGAAATGATGAGTTCGAGCAGGGTAAACCCCTCCTCGCCAGCTCCATCGGTCACGCCCCCAGGCTCACCGCCACCGGCTCATAGCCCTGCGCACCCGCCACCAGAATCGCTAGTTCGCGCGCCACGCTGCCATCGCTGCGGAACCGCGCATTGCCGGTCACGCAGGTGTAATTGGTCTCCGCCAGCAGCGCCGCCTCGTCCAGCGATCCCTTGTCGCGCAACGTCTTGACCACCCCGCCCGCGTCGTAAGCGAGCGCCGCGAGCGCTCCCGGCGTGTCGCCGTGGCGCGATCGGTACTCGCCGGCAAACCGCCCGAACGCCGCCGGGTCGGGGCTGGCGATCCACGCACCATCCAGTGCCTCGATCGCCGAAGGCCGGTGGTCGAGCGCCTGCACCGTACCGAGCAGCTGCACGCCGGTCCCTTTCAGATTGCGCGCCGCCGCCAGCACCGCTTCGCCGCTCCCCGGCAACAGCACCGCATCGGGCGCATCGCCCGCGACCGGCAAAGGCTGTCCCTCGACCACGCTCAGCGAGCGCACGTCCAGTCCGACCTCGCCCTGCATCTTGCCCGCCGCCAGTGCCGCCGCGACGCTCCACGGCGATCCGTCATCGACCACCACCACGCTGCGCACCCCGCGCGATCGGGCATAGCGCAGCACCGCGCTGGTCACCTGTGCCGGGGTAATGCCGAACACGAAACTGCCCGGCCCGCGCGCGACCGCGTTGTTGGTAAAGGCAATAACCGGCACCCGCCGCGCCACCTCTGCGGTCACAGCGTTCAGCTCTTCGGCGGTCACCGGCCCCAGCATCATCGCAGCCTTGGCCTTCAGCGCATTGCGCGCCGCCAGCGCCGCGCCTTCGGGCGTCCCGCCGGTATCATAAGCCGTGATTTCCGGCCCAGAATCCGCAAGCAACACCGCCTGACGCATGCTAAGGCCCAGCGCGGCGCGCGGCCCCGACAGGGGCAGCAGCAATGCCACCGGCCGCTTGTCACGCTTGACCTTGTCGGCCGCAAAGACAGAGGGACTTGCGAGCAATGCCGACGGCAATACCAGCCCCGATCCCAGAGCGGTCAGCA
Organism: Sphingomonas sp.; assembly: GCF_965227385.1. Lineage (GTDB taxonomy): Bacteria > Pseudomonadota > Alphaproteobacteria > Sphingomonadales > Sphingomonadaceae > Sphingomonas. The sequence continues at coordinate 2,604,707 of NZ_OZ245750.1, read as the reverse complement.
GCGCACGGCGGCGAATCGGCGGCATTGTCACGGGCATCCTGGTCGGCTCGCCGGCGTCTTACCGTCTTCGTCGTGCTGGGCATAGCGGCTTATGCCCTCGCCATGGTCGCGACCATGCCCGCCAGCGTGATCGTCAAGAACCACCCCTGGCGCACCGGCGTCGCCGGAACCGTGTGGAACGGCGAGGTCGGCGTTGCGGGCGGCAGCAAGTTCGAATGGCACTGGGCGCCGCTGCGCTCGCTCACCAGCCTCGGCTTCGCGGCGGACTGGACCGCGACCGGCCCCGACACCGACATGGGCGGTCGCGCACGGGCAGGGTTCAGCAGCACCGTGCTCGACAAGGTCAGCGGCAGCAGCCACGCCGCGCTGCTCCAGGCGCTCCAGCCCAACCTTCCCTTTACCTGCGACATGGTAATGCAGCTCGAGTTCGACCGGATCGCGGTCGGCGGCTCCAGCCAGGCCATCGACGGGCGCCTGACCACCGATGCCGGCACCTGCACGCCCAAGGGCGGTGGCGCTGCAGTTTCCGTCCCCCCGCTGCTGCTCATCTCGGAAAAGATCGGCACCACCACCCAGATCCGCCTCACCCCCCGCGCCCAGCAGCGCCAGATCCTGATGACTGCGACGCTCGGCGAGGACGGCCAGCTGACGATCCGCATGACGCCGGAAGGGGCGCGCATCCTGCCCTTCGCCGGGCTGCCGGGCGGGGCGAGCATTGCCGGGGAGCTTTAAGCCCCCTTCTAATTCCGTCATGCTGAACTCGTTTCAGCATCCACCGTGCCACCAGCGACCGGGTCGCCTTGGGAACGGTGGACCCTGAAACAAGTTCGGGGTGCCGGAGGAGAGATGGATGGCGGGCCCGCAGCCGCTACAACGTCACCAAATCATTCAAATTGATGATCGGCAGCAGGATCGCCAGCACCATCATCAGCACCATCCCGCCCATCAGCAGCAGCACCATCGGCTCGACCAGCGCGACCAGCGCGCTCGTCACCGCGTCCAGCTCGCGGTCCAACTCGTCGGCGGCGCGCGACAAAGCCGGTCCCAGCTTCCCCGATGCCTCACCCGAGGCGACGATCGCGGTCAGCATCAGCGGGAACACCCCTGCCTCGGCCATTGCCGCGCGCAGGCTGATGCCTTCGCGCACCCGCGCGGCGACGTGCATCGCCCGCGCCCGCACCCACAGGTTCGGCGTCACCGCCGCCGCCGCGTGCAGCGCATCGACCAGTGGCACCGCGCTCTCGACCAGCGTGGCGAGGCTACCCGCAAAGCGCGCGGCATTATGCTGGCGGGAGAAGCGCTTGAACGGCCAGCGCTCGGTAAAGCCGCGATGCACCTTCAGCTTGTTCGCCGGAATCGCGGCCCAGCGGTTGAATGCGAGATAGGCCAGCAGCCCCGCGATCAGCAGGTACAGTCCCCAGGCCTGCAGGAACCCCGACACCGCGATCAGGATGCGGGTCAGCAGCGGCAGGTCAGTCCCGCGCGACACGAACACGTTTACGATGTCCGGGATGACATAGACCAGCAGCAACACGATCACGCCGAGCGACACCGTCGCCAGCAGTCCGGGATAGAGCAGTGCCAGCTGCAGTTTCTGCGCATTGGCCTGCCGGTTCTCGACGAAATGGGCGAGGTGGCCGAGCACATCGGTCAGCTTCCCCGACGCCTCCCCCGCCGCGACCGATGCGCGGTAGAATTCCGGGAAGGTCCTCGGATGGGTCGCCAGTGCGCTGGCAAAGCTGCGCCCATCGAGGATCGCGCCACGCACTTCCATCAGGATCGCCGACACACGCTGCGTTTCCGACTGGTTCGCCGCCAGCCGCAGCGCCTCCTCGACCGGAATGTCGGACCCGACCAGCGTCGAAATCTGCCGCGTCGCCGTCGCCAGCTCGCGCGCGCTCATGCCCGATCGGCCCAGCCTGGGCAGCTGGATGCTCCCCACGGATCGCCGCTCCCCCGCCGCCTCGACCGCCAGCGGCAACAGCCCCTGATCGCGCAGCATCGCCCGCGCGGCGGCGGCGCTGGAGGCCTCGACGACACCCTTTTTCTGCGCGCCGGACGGGTCAGCTGCGCGATAGGCAAAGGCCGCCACTAGCCCTCGTCCCTCACCACCCGCGCGACTTCCTCGACCGTCGTCACGCCAGCGCGCACCTTGTCCACGCCATCGTCGAGCAACGACGGGTTCTCGCGCCGCGCATGCGCCTCGATCTCGGCCTCCGACGCCCCGTCATGGATCATCGCCTGGAACGCGTCATCGATCGCGACGACCTCATACAGGCCGGCCCGCCCGCGATAGCCATCGCCATGGCAGTCCTCGCACCCGACCGCGCGCCACACCGCGTCCCCGGCCTTAAGCCCGCCACCAAGCAGCGTCGCATCGGCATCGCTCGCCACATCCTGCGTCCGGCAATTCGGGCACAGCCGCCGCACGAGCCGCTGCGCCGCCACGCCGACCAGCATCGGCGCGAGCAGGTAGCGCTCGACCCCCATGTCGATCAGCCGTGTGACCGATCCGACCGCGCTGTTGGTGTGCAACGTCGACAGCACGAAATGCCCGGTCATCGCCGATCGCACCGCGACCTCCGCCGTCTCCTGATCGCGGATTTCGCCGACCATGATGACATCGGGGTCCTGGCGCAGGATCGCGCGCAACCCGCGCGCGAACGTCATGCCAGTGCGCGCATTGACTTGCGTCTGCGCCACGCCGGGAAGCTCATATTCGATGGGATCTTCCACCGTCATGATGTTCCGCTTGCGGTCATTCAGCCGCTGGAGCGCCGCATAGAGGCTGGTGGTCTTGCCCGATCCGGTCGGCCCGGTAACCAGCAGCATCCCGTGCGGCCGTTCGAGCAGCCGCGCGAACACCGCACGGTCGCGCGCGCTCATGCCCAGCGCTTCCATGTCGAGCTTGAGCGAGCCCTTTTCGAGCAAGCGCATCACCACCCGCTCGCCATGCTGGGTCGGGATGGTCGATACGCGGGCGTCGACGTCATGCCCGCCGATGCGCAGCGTCACGCGCCCGTCCTGCGGCACGCGCTTTTCGGCAATGTCGAGCTTCGCCATCACCTTGATACGGCTGACCAGCAGCGGCGCGAGTTCGCGGCGCGGCTCGAGCTTATCGCGCAACACGCCATCGACGCGAAAGCGCACGACGACGCGCTTCTCCTGCGTCTCGACATGTACGTCCGACGCGCCTTCCTTCACCGCTTCGAGCAGCAGCGCGTTGATCAGACGGATCACCGGCGAATCGTCGCGTGAATCAAGCAGATCGTCGACCGCGGCCGCGCTGTCGGCCAGCGCCGCGAGGTCCATGCCGCCCAGATCCAGTTCGGCCGCAGCGCCCGCACTGCCCGAATAGCTCGCGGCCAGTGCTTGGTCGAACTCGGCATCCGGCACCGAGACGAACGCGGCACCCGGCGCGATCCGCTGCACCTCGAGCAATGCATCAAGCGCCGCGTCGGAGCGGTGCAGGCACTCGACCCCAGCCGCTCCCACGCGCAGTACCACGCCATGATTGCGCGCATAGCTGTAGGGCAGGCTCGGCAAATCCATCGTCACGGCATTCACTGGCCGAACTCCACGCTCGCACTGACCCGGCCGGGCGCACTACCCTTGGTCAACTCCACCCGCCGCGCGCGAAGCACCGTCGTGCGCTCGACCGCCGCGATCCAGCCGACCACGGCTTCATAGCTCGCCTCGGCCACCTGTCCCGTCGCACCCGCCCCACCGGGGGTCAGCGTCACCGTCAGCCCCGCCGCGCTCGCCGCCGCCTGTGCCGCTTCGATCGGGGGACCATCGGCCAGCTTCGGCTGAGTCCCCGGCGCGACCAAGGTTCCCGCCGCACGCACCCGCGCCGCCAGCGTCTCATGGCTGCGGATATCGGCGATCGCGTCAGCGCGCGCGCCCTGCAGCGGCTTCACGATCCCGAACACCAGCACCACGCCCGCCAGCAGAACACCGAGCGTGCCGACCAGCACCCGCTCCCGCGGGCTGAGGCCGCTCCACCAGAGCTGAACCTTCACTACCGCCGCGTCGATGGTCGGGGAGCGTTCGATCTTCATGCCGTCACCGTCACGCGAATGGTACCATCCGTTCCCGCCCCGACCTGCGCGGGAACCGCCGCCGCTCGGAATGCCGCGCGAACGCGGTCGGGCAGGTTGGGCTGACCCGGCTCGATCTCCAGCACCAGCGTATTGCCTTCAAACCGCATCGCGCGCGCCGTCACTGCGCTCGACAGTGGCGCCAACGCACGAGACGCAGCCGTGACCAAAGGGACAAAGCGCCCCGGCGGCGGACCCGAAACCGGCAGCATCCCGACCACCGATGCCTCGAGATCCCCTGACAGATTGGCTCCCGGTGCCGCCTGCGCCACCGCCGTCCGCACATCATCCGCCCGCCGCTCGGCAATCACGCGCAGCATCACCACATCCGCCGCCGCGATCACGACATGCGCCGCGATTCCGGCCGCCGCGATCCATGCCAGCCGCTTCTTCCAGCTGCTGCCTGCCGCGGCACGCCGCGCGTAAAGGCCCTGCCTCAGATCAATCGCGGGACTTGCCAGCCGTTCGACCAACTCGCCGCCACCGCCGGTCCAGGGCGCCTGCGGCAGGTCGCCGATCGGTTGCGGGCCGACCGTCCAGATGCGCGGCTGCCCTGCCCGCTCCCATGCTCGCCCCACAAATGCAGCGGGCAGCGCAAATCCGGTGCCGTCACCGCTGCGCACCAGCACGCGGCCGTCGCGCGTCTCGGCAACCCAGTCGCCGGCCTCCGGCACGGGCAATGCGAGCGAGTCCGGGACCATCGCCGCGTGGGCCAGCCCTCCCAGTTCGGCCGCCTCGACCCAGCTTGCCATCTGCGCATGGCGCACTACCGCAACCAGATAAGTCCGCGGCGCAACTTCCGCGCCCAGCGCGATATGCACCGACTCGATCGGATCGGCGATCCGGTCCTCGATCGCAAAGGGCAGCGCCTCGATCCGCTTCGCCCGACTCGCCAGCGGGAGCGCAACGCGCAGCAGCAATACCGCCTCGCTCGGGACGAGGATGGTTGCAGGGCCTTCAGGCTCGGCTATGATCGCCCGACCGCCCGCCAGCGTCCACACGCCGGCGACGCGGGATTCCGTAGCGCTCGAAATGGCTTGGCCGGTCATGCTGTGGGGTGCTCCGGCTGTAACATGGCTTTCACGATGGGAACGCATGGGGCCGCGATGCGCATAGTTTTGAAACAGTTCGATGACACCGTGGCAGTCGATGCCGCGAAGAGCAAGCGTCCGGCGGTTCCGCAGGGCGAAGCAGGCCTCACCCTGTTGGAGATGATCGTCGTCCTCGTCATCATCGCGATCGTCGCCGGACTGGTAACGATGAACGTCGTCGGCCGCCCCGATCAGGCGCGGGTGACGACGACCAAGACCAACCTCGTCACGCTCTCGAGCGCCCTTACCACCTATCGTCTCGATAATGGCCAGTATCCGACGACCGAACAGGGGCTGAAGGCGCTGGTCGAAAAGCCGACGACGCCTCCGCTGCCCACCGCCTGGCCCGATGGCGGCTATTTGAAGTCCGCTCCCGTCGACGCCTGGGGCAACCCCTACACCTATGTCTCGACCGGCAGCAGCTTCGAGCTGAAATCGCTGGGGCGCGACGGCAAGCCGGGGGGAACCGACCTCGACGCCGACCTCGATTCGGGTGACGCGGCCCAGACGCCCGCCAAGGGCGGATAAGCAACATGCGGGGGGCCAGCACCGGTAACGGTGAGCGCGGGATGACGCTCATCGAAATGCTGATCGTGCTCGTCATTATCGGCGTCGCCGCGGGTGGAGTCGCTCTCGGCATCGGTTCCGCCACCCGCGCCCCCTCGGTCGAAACCGAAGCCCGCCGCCTTGCCCTGCGGCTTCAGGCAGCCGCCGACGATGCCATGATCGGCGACCGCATCATCGCCTTCACCGTCGAAAAGGACGGTTACGGTTTCGCAGCCGTCGGCCGCGACGGATCGATGGCGCCGTTGTCCGATGGTCTCGCCTTTCACCGCCTGCCCGGCGGGATCGCGGTCGAACTCGATGTGACGCCTCCGGTGATGATGGGCGTCGATGGTGCGGGGAAGCCGCTCAACGCAACGATCAGCAATGGCGAGCAGGTGTGGGTCGTCCGCTATGACGGCATGACCGCCACCGCCAGCCGGGCCGAGGCATCGTGAAGCACGACGACGGCTTCTCGCTGATCGAGGCGCTGGTCGCGCTGGCGGTTCTCGCCATCGCCACGGTCGGCCTTGTCCGTGCGGTCGAGAGCCATGTCGATTCGACGCGCGGCCTCGAACGCCGCGCCGCCGCGATGTGGGTGGCCGAGAACCGGCTGGCGGAACTACAGCTGTCTGACCCAGCCGCCGGACAGAGGCAGGTCGAGTTGCTCGGCGAGCAATGGCAGGTCGATGTCGCCCGCACCCGCACCGAAGACCCCGCGATCGACAAGGTGCGCATTCAGGTGATCCCGGCGGGGGAGCGTTCGCCGCTTGCATCGCTCGACGGGTTCGTGGAGGGCACACGGGCATGATCCGCTTCCCCGACCTCTCGCCGCGTCAGGCGCGCACCACACTCGACCTCGTCGCTGGCGCTGTGATCGTGTCGGTTGCGGTTGCCCTCGCCGGGCTGACCTGGCGCATCGCCGGGCATGCCAGCACCGGGGCCGTGACCGTCCCGTCCGGCGCACGCCCGGTCGCGGTCACCGCCGACATCACCCCCGCCCTCGCCTTCGCGCCGTTCGGCAAGGGCGCGGCGACCGACGCGAGCCAGCCGACCGCGCTGCCGCTCAAGCTCAAGGGCGTGTTCGCGGCGAGCCCTGCTGCCCTTTCGGTCGCCTATATCGAGGTCGGCGGCGAACCCGCGAAACCCTTCCGCATCGGTGAAACCCCGGGCGGCGGCGCGATCGAGGGGATCTTGCGCGACCGCGTGATCCTGCGCGTCGCGGGTCGGATCGAATATCTCGCCTTTCCTGACCCCACGCTGACGACAGAGCAGCAGCAAGCGGCCGCAGCGCCGCCCGCCCCCGCTGCGCCAGCCCAGCCGGCCGCTGCGCCTGCCGGTGCAGCCGCTGCAGTCCTTTCGGCCATGACCCCCGCCCCCGGGGGCGGCATGCAGGTGGGTGCCAACGCCCCGCCCGGCCTTCAGAGCGGCGATGTCATCACCTCGATCGGCGGCACCCCCCTGACCGGACCCGCCAGCGCCGCTTCCGCCTTTGTCGCCGCGCAGGGTCGCGGTTCCGTCCAAGTCCAGATCACCCGCGATGGTAAGCCCGTGACGCTGACCATCCCGACCCGCTAGGTAACCCACCGTGCCGCACAAGATCCGCAAGACTGCTCTCGCCTTCGCGCTCGCCGCCATGACCGCCCAGCCGGTGCTGGCCGCGCAGGCCGACAGCGCCGACATCGTCGTCAACATGCGCGGGGTCGAGATCGCGGACGTTGCCGACCAGATCTCACGCCTCACCGGCCGCACCCTGATCCTCGACCCGGCGGTGAAGGGCAGCGTCACCGTCACCTCGGCCACCCCGCTGACCTCGGCAGGGGTGTGGGAGCTGTTCTTGTCGGTCCTGCGCGCCAACGGCTTCGCGGCCGTTCGCTCGGGCCGCGCGTGGCGCATCGTCCCTGCCGGCAATGCGGTACGCGACGGCGGCGTGTCATCGCGTTCGGCATCGGGGCAGGAACTGGTGACGCGGATGATCCGCCTGTCCAATGTGCCCAGCGCCGAAGCGGCCCGCGTCGTCCGCCCGCTCGTCGCCAGCTTCGGTAGCGTCGAACCGCTCGCCCAGCCCAATGCCGTGGTCGTCACCGATTATGCCGACAATGTCCGCCGGGTCGAGGCAATCCTCCGCTCGCTCGACGGCACGGGCAGCGGCATTACCTTCGCCACCATCACTCTGCGTAACGGTAGCGCGCCGGAAGTCGCTCAGGCGCTTCAGACCGTTCTCGGCGATGCCGCATCAGGTGGTGCCCGCGTCGCGGCAGATGCGCGCAGCAACACGATCATCGTGCGCGGATCGCCCGCCGCCGTCGCCGATGCGCGCCGTATGGCCGCCTCGCTCGACGCCCCGGGCGGTGCCACGCCGATGACGCGCGTGTTCCGCCTCAACTATGCCGATGCCGAGTCGGTGACCGAGGTGCTGCGCGGCATCCTGGGTCAGGAAGCGACCACCACCAACCCGGTCGCGCGCAGCCTGTCGGGATCGCGAAGCAACCCACGCAGCCCGACCGGCGTCCTCGGCGGCCTGATCGCATCGGGTGGGACCAGCACCGCCGAAACTGCCGCCGCGGCGGCCGCGGCTGCGACTGCACAATCGGCACAGCTCGGGCAGCAATCGGAAGCGACACCACAGGGCTTCTCGACGCCGGACGTCACTGTCCAGCCCTCGCCGGACATCAACGCGGTCGTGGTGCGCGGCACGCCCAGCACGATTGCGGCAATCGAAGCGATCATCACTGATCTCGACGTCCGCCGCCCCCAAGTGCTGATCGAGGCCGCCATCGCCGAAATCAGTGGTGAAGAGGCCGAGGCCCTCGCCGTTCAGCTCGGCACCAGCGGCGCCGCGCTCAACAGCGTGGAAGGTGCGGGAACCTCGTTCAACACCGCCGGCCCGTCGCTCGGCGCGATCCTCAGCGCTCTTGGCGTGCCCGCCGGTACGCTGCTCGGGGCGAGCCAGGGCCTGGTCGGCAATGTCTCGATCGGCGACAATTTCTCGATTCTGGTACAGGCGCTCGGTACCTCGACCAAGTCGAACCTGCTCTCCACGCCACAGATCACGACGCTCGACAACAAGGTCGGCGAGTTCGTCGCCGCCCAGCAGGTGCCGTTCGTCACTGGATCGATCCTCACCGATTCCAGCAATGTCCGCCCCTATACCTCGATCGAGCGCAAGGACGTCGGCATCACGCTCAAGGTGCTGCCCCGGATCAACGCCGGCGACACGATCCGGCTTGAGGTGGTACAGGAAGCATCGTCGATCGCTGCGACGCAGCTGAGCCAGGCGACCGACCTGATCACCAATCGCCGCGCGATCACCACGACCGTGCTCGCCGACAATGGCCAGACCATCGTGCTCGGCGGCCTGACATCGGACGATTATGGTCAGGTGAAGAGCCAGGTGCCGATCCTCGGCGACATCCCGATCCTGGGCGAATTGTTCAAGGCGCGCCGCGAAACCCGGCAAAAGCGCACGCTGTTCATCTTCCTGAAGCCCACGATCCTGCGCAATGGCGAGGATGCGAGCGCGATCGCCAAGGCTAAATATGCCCGGCTGCGCGCGGAGGAACTGGACCTCAACTCGCCCAGCAACCTGCTGCTCAAGCCGCTCCAGCCGCGCCTGACGCTGGAGATTGACGGGATTTATTGACGTGCAAGGTCACCGCGAACTGTCAGCTTTCGTTTGATGAAATTCGCGCTTGAAATAGGATGAAGCGTTGGGGCGTCATTGGCGACGCTAGCTGGAATGTATTGGTATGCGTCTGCTGATTTCGGGTTTGATTGCCGCGCTGCTCCCGGCAGCCAGCGGGGCGCAGAATAATCAGGCCACCGCGCAAAGCGAAATCAAGGCACTGCTCGAGCGGGTTCGCGCCCCGATGTACGCGGCATCCGGCGAGACGGTAGCCGGGCGAACCGCGACCTATTCGATCTCGGGATCCGGGTGCAGCACACGTCTCGAGGCGAGCTATCCGTCCCATCAGATTGGCACGACATCCCACCCGGCGCGAACCGATACGACGAACTTCGCATGGGGGCAGGTGCAATCGACCCGGCTCTCCAATGGCGACCAATATGTGGTGGTCATGGGCCCAGGGCTACCCGAGCGGGGCCGGTTTCTTTATGCCGGATCCGCAGCGGTGCCTCTCAAGGCGGCGATCGACCGGATCGTGCGCGCCTGTGGTGGCAGGACGAGCGCGCAGGTGGCTGTTGCGCCGCCTGCCCCGCCCCAGCCAGGCATCAAGATTGAAACCGTGCCGGGCAAGGGCTTCGTTGCCGTCGTCGATACGTTCCCTGTGGCACAGCTGACCTCGATCAGCGACCGCATCAGCGCGCTTGCCAAGCAGCGCTGCGGTCGCCTGTCGGCGCGGATGGGCCGCTATAAATATTTCACCAGCACCGATGCGCAGGGTCGTGCCGCGCTGACCCAGTACCGCGCGAGCTTCAGCTGCTATGACCCCGCGACCGATCCGTATGAACGCGCGCCCGCCGACTGGAAGCCGAGCGCGCAGGATCAGGCCGACCTGACCGCCTTCGCCCAGCGCTATATGGGCCTGCTCGACCGCAGCGATTATGTCGCCGGCATGCCGATGATGGAACCGATCCTGGAGATCGAGAAGGACGAATGGCTCAGCGTCCCCAACATGCTCAAACAGCATGCGGGCGGGAAAGGACGCTGGACGCTGCAGACGCTAGGCTGGGTGAACAATCCGGAGGGCGCGTCGCATCCCGGGCGTTATGCCTTCGTCAAAGTGACCGGAAGCTATCCCGGGATCGCGGCTTATTGCGGCACGTTGGTCATCTACCGCCAGCGCCCCGGATCGTATCTGATCACGCAGCAGAATCTGAGCGTCGTCCCCGAAAGCTGGATCACCAGCGGACGCACGACCCGGGCGGAAGCACTCAAGACCTGCGACCAATAGTCACTGCGCGGACGGCGTTTCGCTCGACATCGCCACGCGCACCCGCTCGCGCCCACGCGTGAAAAAGGCAGCGTCGATCGCCAGGCTCTCAAGCCGCCAGCCGTCCACGCTTTCCCCGACCGCCAGTGTTCGCGCACTGCCATCGGCGATCCGCACCAGCGCCACGGCATCGCGGTTTAGCCGTCCGGCGATGCCTGTCAGCATGGGCGCGTCGGCAGGAACAGCGTCGCCCTCCGCGGCGGCGAACAACGGCCGTTCAAACACCCGCGCCGGCGCAGGCAAGGGCGGCGGCACGATCGTCACCCTGACCGGTCGCGCATCGGGCCGGGGATCGACGGGATACGGGTAGAGGGCGATCGCCGGCAGAAGCGCAGCAACGACCCCTGCCGCGATCAGCACGCGTCGCTCGGTCGGGCTTATCGCCATGCCGCCACCATTTCCGCATCGATTCGCACCCCGCCATCGGCGAGCGCGCCGACGCGCCAGTTGCGCAAGCGGATCAGCGGCGTGCCGCGCTCGATCCCGTCCAGCATCGCGATCACCGCCTTTTCCGGCCCCGACAGGCGGACGCGGAGGGTGACGATGCCGGGGGACGACGGGCCCGGTGCGAGCGTCTCGACCAGCACCCCGGCCGATGCCGCACGTGTCCGGACGTGCGCGGCGAGTTCACGCGCGGCCGACCCGCGGTTACCCGCGGCGATGGCGAGGCCGGGATCGACCAGCGGCCGCACCGGATCGGGCGGGAGGGCGAGGCTTGCCGCAAGCGCGGCGCGGGTCTGGCGCGCGTCCCACAATCCCCCCAGCGCATCGCCTAGGGGTACTGTCAGCAGGCCTGCCGCGATCAGCCCGCCGATCAGCCCGGTCGCCACGCTGGCGCGATTCATGCGCGCGTCCGCAGCGTCACGACGACGCGCGCGTCTTGCGTCCGCCGCTGCCCGCTTTCGCGCAAGGAAGCGAGCAGCGCATCGCGGCGCAACGCTTCCCGCAGCACATCGGGATCGCTTGCCGATATCTCGACCAGCATCCGTCCGCCTGGATCGCGCGCGGCCGAAACCAGCCGGGCGTCGTCGGGTAGCGCACGCGCCAGTCGATCGAGTGTTGCGGCGAATGGCGGCTGGCGCGTCGCATCCCGCAGCACCGCTGCCGCCGCCGCCCGTGCCGCCTGTGGCGCGTTGCGCGCGCGCAACTGGTGCGCAAGTTCCCGGCTGTCCGCCTCAACGCCCGCGCGCAGCATCTGTGCACCTACGATCGTGAGCAACGGGCCGAGCGCGACCAGCCCCGCAAGCGCCAGCGCCAGTCGCATGTCGGGTACGGCCAGTTCCGGCCAGGTCCGCGCCGCACGCGCGGCGCGTCGGGCAAGACGATCGGTCAGGCTGTCACGCGGCGCGCTCATCTGCTCGGCTCTAGCGAAGCGGTCGGCCCCTGCCCAGCGGTCATGAAATTGCCGCTAAATCGCAACATGTTCGTCCGCAAACCTGCATGACGCCGTAAAGCGCGACGGCCACAGCCACACTGTACCCAGTCCAAACGGGACCCGGGTTCAGGGGACACAGACATGACCGAACTCACTGCGCACGGCTTTGCCTACAGCGATGGCGACGTCGATACCAACACCAGCAGCAATCCCAGCCTCAACGCGATGATCGAACAGCGTTATTCGCGCCGCGCCGCGCTGCGCTCGGGTGCCATGGCGGCCTCGGCAGCGGTGTTCGGCGGTGCAGTGCTCGCGGGCTGCGACAGCGCCGCATCTGGCTCCGATCCCTTTCCCAACATTATCTCGGTCGGCTCGTCGGGCACGACCAAGGCGGGTCGTGTCGTGACGCTGACCGCCAATGTGACCGACAATGGCGCGGTCACCTCTACTTGGGTGCAAACTCAGGGCCCGACGGTCACGCTGATCAATCCCAGCTCGACCACTCCGTCGTTCATTGCCCCGGCGGTTGCCGGCGCAACCACGCTGCGCTTCGAATATCGTGCAACGGATACCGCCGGCCAGGTGACGATCGAAAACGTCGACGTGACGATCAACGCCGCCGAACTGGGCTTCACCTCGATTGCCAAAAATCGCAACGATGTCGTCACCGTCCCGACCGGCTATTCGGTTTCGGTCCTGACTCGCCTTGGCGATCCGATCGCGTCGGGTGTGTCGGCCTACAAGAATGACGGCACCGACACCGATTTCGCAAACCGCATCGGCGACCATGGCGACGCGCTTTATTGGTACGGCCTGTCCGCCGCTGGCGCGCGCGACGACAACAGCTCGGTCCGCGGCCTGCTCGTCCAGAACCACGAGAATCTGAACGTCCAGTATCTGCACCCGGCCGGTCCGACCACGCCCGGCGGCGTGCGCCCCGAAGCCGAGGCGATCAAGGAGATCGAAGCGCATGGCGTGTCGGTCACCGAAGTCGTCGAAGGTGCCAACCGCGCCTGGACCTATGTCCAGAACTCGGCATTCAACCGGCGCATCACGCCCAGCACGCCGATGGTGTTCAACGGGCCGGTCCGCAGCGCCGCGCTGCTCCGCACCCCCTATTCGACTGACGGCACGGCGGGTCGCGGCACCATCAACAACTGCGCGAACGGCCACACCATGTGGGGCACGAACATCACCTGCGAGGAAAACTGGGCGGGCTATTTCCGCCGCAGCGGCGACGACGCCCAGCGCACCGCGCGCGAACTCGTCGCCCTGCGCCGCTATGGCGTGACCAGCAGCAGCGGCAACTATGGCTGGTCGACGGTCACCCCGGCCGACTCCGGCAACACGCTGTTCCGTCGCTGGGACGCGCGCGCCACCGTCGGCGGCAGCGCCACGACCGACTGGCGCAACGAACCCAACCAGTTCGGCTGGGTGGTCGAGATCGACCCCTATGACAAGACCAAGGCGCCGCGGAAGCGCACCGCGCTCGGCCGCATGGGCCATGAAGGCGCGTGGTTTGGCAACGCCACGCCGGGCAGGAAGCTCGCCGTCTATCTCGGCGATGACTCGCGCGGCGAGTATTTCTACAAATTCGTGTCGAACGCGACCTGGACCGCCAGCGATGCTCAGGCGAGCGACCGCCTCGCAACCGGCGACAAGTATCTCGACGCCGGGACGCTCTACGTCGCCCGCTTCAACGCCGATGGCACGGGCAACTGGCTCCCGCTGGTGTTCGGCCAGGTTCCCAACCGTCCCGCCGCTGGTGCGGATCCGGAATATGTCTTTGCCGATCAGGCGGACATCCTGACCCACGCCCGCCTTGCGGCCGATGCCGTCGGCGCGACGCGCATGGATCGCCCGGAATGGACCGCGACCAACCCGGTGACCGGCGAGATTTACCTCACCCTCACCAACAACAACGCGACGCTGCGCCAGATCACCGGCACCGACGCCGCCAACCCGCGCCACTATAGCGACCCCAAGGGCGCGTCGAACCAGTTCGGCAACCCCAACGGCCACATCCTGCGCCTGCGTGAGAATGGCGACGATCCCGCATCGCTCACCTTCGCCTGGGACATCTACCTGTTCGGTGCCGATTCGGTTGACGCCAACAGCGACGTCAACATCTCGGGCCTGACCGCGACGAACGACTTCTCCAGCCCCGACGGCCTGTGGTTCTCGCGTCCCTCCAACCCGGGTGGCCTGGTCAAGCCGTTGCTGTGGATCCAGACCGACGACGGCGCCTTCACCGATCGCACCAACAACCAGATGCTGGTTGCGATGCCCGGCGTGACCGGCGATGGCGCGAACGTCACGATCACCAACCGCGGCAATGGCGGTACCACCGGCACCCAGACGACCCGTCGCGGCGCGCTGGCGACCGATGCCACGCTCAAGCGTTTCCTGGTCGGCCCGATCGGCTGCGAAATCACCGGCGTCGATACCACGCCGGACGGTCGCACCCTGTTCGTCGGCATCCAACATCCGGGCGAGGATGGTACCGCCGCCGCCCCGGACAGCAGCTGGCCCGCGACCCAGGCAACCGGCGCCGCTCCGGCCGGCACCCGCCCGCGCTCGGCGGTCGTCGTCATCACCAAGAATGACGGTGGTGTTGTCGGCCTTTAAGCTTTGAACCCCAACTCAAAAAGGGGGCGGTCTCGCGACCGCCCCCTTATTTGTGCCCGTGTTGCGTGCCGATCAGGTGCGGCTGCGAATTTGCGCGGTCCCGTCGGGCGTGATCTCGACCACATAGGGCTCGGCGCCATCGCACACGACGCGCCAGCGGATGCGGTCGGAACGGGTTTCGACCCGCGTCAGCTCGGACACGGTCTGGCAGGTCAATCCGGCGTCGCGGATTGCGCGCAGCATCACGCCGTCCTGCAATCGCTTGGGTAACGCGACGATCCGCTTCTGCGTCTCGCTCAACACAGCCGGGGTCGGCGATGGCGCGGCGTTCTGTCCCTCGTCCGACGCGCTGCCGCATCCGGCAAGCAACACTGCGCCCGTCAAAATTGCCATCGTGGTTCGCATGGTTCGCACCTCCGTTACTGCATAACGCCAATCGTCACGGCTTCGATCCGACCATTTTCAGAAACAGGCGGGTCGCGCGTTCCACTCGCGCCCGGATCGCTTGGGGCGAAGGCAGCGGCTCCAGCCCCAGTCTCAACCCGATGTCCGCCGCGCCCTTCCATAGCCCGCACAGATCCTGCGCGGCGAGGTTGGGATCGTCGACCTCGACCTCCCCCCTGCGCGCCGCCTCGGCCAGCACCTCGGCCAGCCGCCCAAAGCAGACCCCGGGGCCGGCCTCGAAGAACCGGCGTGCAAGCGTCGGGATCTGCGAAATCTCGTTCAGCAAAACCCGGTCGATCGCGACGTGATCCTCGCTGAACATGAAGGTCAGCAGCGACACGCCATAGTCGTTGAGCTGGTCCTCCAGCGACCGCTGGTCGGAAACGCTCGTGTCGAACACCTCCGACATCCGGGTGCTCTCGACCCGGATCACCTCTTCGAACAGTGTCTCCTTGTCACCAAAGCGACTATAGACCGTGACCTTCGACACGCCCGCCGCTGCCGCGATCTCCTCGATCGTGGCAGCGTGAAAGCCGCGCGAAAAGAATGCCTGCCGCGCCGCGTCGACGATCGCTGCATATTTGGCGGGATCGCGCGGGCGGCCCGCGCGGCGCGGCTCATCCCCCGCGCAGGCGATATGAAAGGGATTGGTCAGCGCTGGTACGCCTTGGGCAAGGCGCCCTCCTTCGGATCGAAATAGCGCTTGCGCAGCTGGTCCTGGCGCGTCTCGATCGGCTGTTCAACGCCGTCGATAAACACCCGCACCGCCGCCGTGCCGATCTCAAGCGGGTCGCCGTCCCATACCACCACGTCGCCGCGACGTCCGGGGCGCAACGATCCAAACTCGCCGCCCATGCCCATCGCCTCGGCCGGCTTCGAGCTGATCGCGGCAAAGGCCTGCCCCCATTCGAGCCCGGAAGCGCCCGGAATTTTGGTCAGCGCGACCAGATTGCCTGCATATTGCTTGATCAGCCGCGCCTGGCGCGCCTCGTCATCGTTGATCATTCCGATGCCGACCGTCACCCCGGCGGCCTGCATGCGCCCGATATTCGACTGGGTCGCCGCCAGCTGTTCGAACGAGGCGGGAAGGTCGGACAGCGCCGACGCCAGCACCGGCACCTTTGCTGCCGCAATCTGCCGAGCGACGGTCCATCCTTCGTTGGCACCCACCAGCACCAGCTTCAGCGCCGGAACCTCACGCTTGAGGTCGAGCACCACCAATATGTCCGATGCGCGCTCGACATGGACCAGTAACGGCACCTGCCCCGTCACGACAGGAACCAGCGCCTGCGCATCGGCGCGGGTTAGCAACGCGTCCTTGCCGCGATCGGCGAAGCGCGCCGGCGCGCGTGCATAATCCCGCACGTCGAACAAGATGTTCTTGAGCATCGCCATCGCGGCCGGGCGGCTGCCCCCGGCACGACGCCCGCCTTCCTCACCATAGACCATGAACTGGAAGGCGCGCGGCTTGCTCACCGCATCCATGTCCGCGCCCAGATCGATGATCGCGCCCTGCCCGGCAAAGATCGAGCCGCGCGCTTCGGGCGCAACGACCGCGCGGGTGATCCCTTCCGCGCGGTTCAGCGTGATCGCGCTGGTCTTGGGATTGACCGCGTGCGACATGTCGAGCGCGGCGTTGAAGGGCGAGTTGCCCGCCGCGCTGTCATCGGTCTCGTTCACACCATCGACCTCGACGATGCCGACCCGGCTGAACCCCGCGAACAGACCCGGGGTGACCCAGCGCCCGCCGGCATCCACCACCGGCACCCCCGCCGGCACGGCCACACCCGCGCCGGCCGCGACCACGCGACCGTCGCGGACAACCACGGTGCCCCCTTCGACCGGAGCCGAACCGTCGCCAATGACGAGACGGGCATTGGTGACCGCCACCGTCTGTGCGGCGGCCGGAACTGCGGCACCGATTGCCACCGCTGCCATCAGGAGCTTCTTCACTTCACGTCTCCCGATCCGGGCTGGCCGAGTTCGAAGTCGGATACCGGCCGCAATTTGGGGTTATGCATGTCGAACAGCAACGCGCCGTCGATCCAGACCTTTTCGGGGCGGGTGTAGACGCTGAACGGATTGCCGTTCCACAGCACCACGTCCGCCATCTTGCCCGGCTTCAGGCTGCCGGTCACCTCATCCACGCCAAGTGCCCTGGCGGGCGTGATCGCGACCCATTTCCATGCAATCTCCTCAGGGATCGTGAAGCCGGCCCGCTTGGCAGAAGCGCGGACCTTGGCGATTTCCTGGTTGAGCCGCTGGATGCCGTTGGCGTCGTCGGAATGGATCATGCCGCACGCGCCCTCGCGCTCCAGCACGGCGAGGTTTTCGGAAATGGCGTCATAGGACTCCATCTTGAAGCCCCACCAGTCGGCCCACACCGCGGCGCAGGTGCCATTTGCCTTGAGCAGATCGGCAATTTTGTACGCCTCCACCGCGTGGTGGAAGGTGCCGACCTTGTAGCCAAACTCCTTGGCCATATCGAGCACGATGGCCATTTCGTCCGCGCGATAGCAGTGGTTGTGGACGATGATCTCGCCCGCCAGCACGCCGCGCAGCGTATCCATCGCCATGTCGCGCGACGGCGCCTCGCCTCCATTTTCCTCATAGCGGTCCCAGCGCTTCTTGTAGTCCCGCGCCCGCGCCCAGGTCTCGCGGTCGACCGCGATATTACCCATGCGGGTCGATGGCATCCGCCCCTTGCTGCCATAGACCCGCTTGGGGTTCTCCCCGCACGCCATCTTCAGGCCATAGGGGGCGCCGGGGAACTTCATCCCCTGCATCGTGCGGGAATAGACATTCTTGAGCGTGACGCTGCGCCCGCCGAACAGGTTTGCAGAACCCGGCAGGATCTGCAGCGTGGTCACGCCGCCATTGGCCAGCGCGCGGGAAAAGCCGGGATCCTGCGGCCACACGCTGTGCTCGGCCCACACTTCGGCAGTGACCGGCCCGGTCGCCTCGTTCCCGTCTGAATGCGCCTGCACGCTGGGCGTCGGATAGTCGCCGAGATGGCTGTGCACATCGATGATGCCGGGAGTGACATATTTCCCCGCCCCGTCAATCACGCTCGCGCCTTCCGGCGCCGCGATGTTCTGGCCGACCTCGACGATCTTGCCGTCGCGGAACAGCACCGCGCCACGCTCGATCTTTCCACCTTCCCCATCCAGGATCGTGACATTCGTCAGCAGCGTCGGCACGCCCGGATAGGGCTGGTAGGTCGAGGGATAGGGATTGTGGTCATATCCCTTGTTCTTGCCCGGCCCCTTGCGCGCCGGGGCTTCCGACGACGCGCTCTGGGCCTTGCCCCCTGCGGTCGCGCTACAGGCCGCCAGCGTCGCCGCCGCAGCCGTGCCGATGATGATCCGGATCAACGCGTACTTCTCCCTGTCCGATGCTGCGCGGTCGGTCCGCCGCGCCGTTCCAGCGACGTTAGGGACGAAAAGCGTTGCGCGCAATTTGCCGATTTGCTCCAAAGGCATCACAGCTTCCGGGGGACTCACGGCAATGACGGCACAGGGCGCGAGCGCCGCCGCACGCGATGGCGCGGCCGCCGGCACCGCCGCGCCCCCGTTCGGCGATCCGGCCAACGCAGACGCCGCGCACCGCGCGCTCAAGGGCGATGCCAGCATCCAGTTCGACTTTCCGTGGTTCGTTCCCGAACAGCGTCAAATGCCCGAATGGCTCCGGGACGTTTTCCGGGCACTCGGCAATTTCGTCGAATGGGTCGGCGGCGGCTGGACCGTCCTGATGTGGATCGCGATCGCGCTGGTCGTGATCGCGCTTGCCTTCGCGATCTTTCCACCGCTCCGCGCCTGGCTCGCCAACCGCTTCGCGGGGCGTGACGAGGCGGGCACGACGCCGGGCTGGGCACCCGAGGCATCGGTCGCCCGCGCGCTGCTGGTCGAGGCCGATGCCCTGGCCGCCGCCGGAAATTTTGACGAAGCGGTGCGCCTGCTGCTCCACCGCAGCGTCGAGGATATCGAGCGTTGGCGCGGCGACCCCCTCCGCCCGTCCTGGACCAGCCGCGACATCGCCCGGATTGAGGCGCTGCCCGATGCCGCGCGCGCCGTCTTCGGCCGCATCGTCGCCGATGTGGAGCGCAGCCTGTTCGCCGGCCATCCGCTGGGAGAGGTCGACTGGACCCGCGCCCGCGCCGATTATGCGGGCTTTGCACTCGGCCGATGACCCAGGGCAGCGCCAACCCCTTTCGCACGCGCACGGTGCTGATCCTGGTCGCGGCTGGGTTCATCCTCGCGCTCGGGTTCCTGCTGGTCAGCGCCTATGGCGACCGGATCGACCGCCAGCGCGGCAATATTCCCAGCCCGTCCTCGCGCTTCGCCACCGGCTTTTACGGACTGACGAAGCTGGTCGAACGCGCCGGCGGGACGGTGAGCATGTCGGGCGATCCGGCAGCGCGGCCCGAACGGGGCATCCTGATCCTCACCCCCAATGCCAGCACCACGCCCGCTGAGATGGAGGGGGCGTTGGACGAGGCGGCGGGGCCGAACGCGCCGGTGCTCGTGATCCTGCCCAAATGGATCGCGGCGCCCCAGCGCGATAACCCCCGGCGTGAACAGCGGGTCGCGCTGCTCCCCGCCGACCGGATCGCCGCCCTGCTCGCCCCGCTGGCCGAAGCGACCGTGGAGCGCGAAAAGCCCGCGCCGCTGATCGTCCGCACCAGCCTGCCCATCCCCGCCTTTCGCCCGCCCGCATCGCTCCAGTCGCTGCGCGGGGACAAGCTCTATCCGCTGATCGCCGCGCCCGATGGCGGCGCCGTGCTGGCGGAGATCCCCGGCAAGAACATCTTCATCCTCGCCGACCCGGATCTGATCAACAATCACGGCCTGTCGCATCGCGCCAACGCCCGCGCTGCGCTGGCGATGCTCGCCGGGCTCGACCCGCAGGCACCCGGCACCGTGATCTTCGACACGATGCTCCCTTATGGCAGCGGCGGGCGCAACCTGCTCCAGCTGGCGTTCGAACCACCCTTTGCCGGGGTCAGCATCGCGCTGCTCATCGCTGTATTGCTCGCGGGGATCGCGACCCTGGTCCGCTTTGGCCCAGTCCGACGCGAGCAGCGCGCGGTACCGTTCGGAAAGGCCGCGCTGATCGAGAATATCGTCAGCCTTGCCCGGCGCGCGCGCCGCACCCGCGAAGGCGGCGACGCCTATGCCGACGCGATCCGCGACTGGGCCGCGCGCCGCCTCGCCCTGCCCCGCACGCTTCAGGGGGAGGCGCTCGACGCGCAGCTCGATGCGATCGGTACGACCAGCTCCTACACCGCTGCGGCCGAACGGGTCCGCGGCGCGACCACCGAAACCGAACTGCTCCACGCCGCACAGGCGCTGGATGACTGGCGAAAGGAAGTGAAGGCATGACACTCGACGACGTCCGCAACCTAGGTGCGGCGATCGATGCCCAGGTAGCGAAGGCCGTGGTCGGTCAGGGCACCGCGACGCGCCTGCTCACCATCGCGTTGCTCTCGGGCGGCCATGTCCTGCTCGAAGGCGCTCCCGGCACCGCCAAGACCCTGCTCGCGCAAAGCTTCGCGCGCACGCTTGGCCTCGACTTCGGCCGCATCCAGTTCACGCCCGACCTGATGCCCGGCGATATCGTCGGTGCCAGCCTGTTCAACTTCCAGAGCTCCAGCTTCGAACTGCGCCGCGGCCCGGTGTTCACCGAATTGCTGCTCGCCGACGAAATCAACCGTACCCCGCCCAAGACCCAGGCGGCGCTGCTGGAGGCGATGCAGGAGCGTGCGGTCACCATCGACGGCACGACCGAGAAACTGTCCGACCGCTTCACCGTGGTCGCGACCCAGAACCCGATCGAGCAGCAGGGCGTCTATCCCCTGCCCGAAGCGCAGCTCGACCGCTTCCTGTTCAAGCTGGCGATCGAATACCCCGACGCCGCAGCCGAGCGCGCGATCGTCGCACAATATGGCACCCGCACCGGATCGCCGCGGCCCGAAGACAGCGGCGTCGAGCAGGTCGCGACCCCCGATGCGCTGAAGGCTGCGAGCGATACCGTGCTGACCGTGCGCCTCGCGGATGAGATCATCACCTATGTCGTCGACCTGATCCGCGCGACCCGCGACCATCCCGACCTGTCGCACGGCGCATCGCCGCGCGCCGCCTCCGCACTTGCCGCAGCAGCGCGCGCCGCCGCCGCGCTCGACGGGCGCGACTATGTCATCCCCGATGACGTCAAGCTGCTGGCCCAGCCGCTGCTGCGCCATCGCGTGGTCCTGTCACCCGCCGCCGAGATCGACGGCCGCCGCACCGACGATATCGTCGCCCAGCTGATCGACCGGGTCGAGGCACCGCGTTGATCGTTCCGACCCAGCGGGCGGTCGCGCTGACGCTGGTGGCGGCGCCGATGGCGCTGCTGCTCGGCGTCGTGCGTCCCGACGGCTGGCTGCTTGCCGTTGCCTGGGCGGCGGGCGTCGCGCTGCTGGTGCTGCTCGACGGACTGCTGGCCCCGCGCGTCCGTACCGCCGATCTCAGGCTCGAGGGGCCGAATGCTGTGGACGTCGGCGGAACGGTCGCGCTTGCTGGAGCGACGCCGGGCCTCGCCTATGCGGCAGACATTTCGCTGCCCTTGGAATCTCTCCCCTCCCGCTTGCGGGAGGGGCCGGGGAAGGGCCTGTCCAATCAGGCCGCACTCCAAGAAGACAGCCCCTCCCCTAACCCCTCCCGCAAGCGGGAGGGGAACAAATTGCGCTACACCGCCACCCGGCGCGGCACGGCGAAGCTCTCCCGCATCTGGGCGCGCGCCTCCGGCCCGCTCGGCCTCGCCTATCGCCAGCGCAGCGCGGCGACCGGTGACAGCATCCGCGTCCTCCCCGACCTGCGTCCCGTGCGCGAACAGGGGATGCGTCAGTTCCTGCGCAGCCGCCAGTTCGGCACGCGCATCCGCCCCGAAAGCGGTGACGGTACCGAATTTCAGGCGCTGACCGATTTTCAGCCCGGCATGGAGCGCCGCGCGATCGACTGGAAGGCGACGGCGCGTCACCTCTCGCTGCTCGCCCGCGAATATCGCACGGAACGCGACAACAGCGTCGTCTTCGCGGTCGATTGCGGTCGCACGATGAGCGAGCCGGTCGCCGGCGTCCCGCGCATCGACCGCGCGGTCTCCGCAGCGTTGCTCGCCGCCTTTGTCGCGCTCAAATCGGGCGATACTGTGCGGCTGTTCGGCTTTGCCGGGCGTCCGACCGCGGATTCGGGCAGCATCACCGGCGCGCGCGGGTTCGCGACGCTGCACCGTACGGCCGCAGAACTCGACTACGGCGCGCAGGAAAGCAACTTCACGCTCTCGCTCGTCACGCTCGACCAACGGCTTCAGCGCCGCAGCCTGATCATCCTGTTCAGCGAATTCACCGACCCGACCAGCGCCGAATTGATGCTCACCGCCGCGGCGCGGATGCGCAAGCGCCACCGCCTGTTGTTCGTCCTGTTCCGCGATATCGAGCTCGAGGCATTTCTGGAGGCGCGCCCGGAAACCGCCGACGATGTCATCCGCGCCAATGTCGCCCACGCCCTGCTGCGCGAGCGGCGGATCGTGATCGAACGGTTGAAGCGGCTCGGCATCGACGTGCTCGAAGCCGGTCCCGACGACCTCGCCCTCGCGCTCGCCGAGCGCTATGTCCGGGACCGCGAACGCCCATGAGCAGCAGCATTTTCGGCGTAAGCCAGTTCCGTGCCGAGCGCGAAGCCGATTGGCAGCGGCTCGAGGCAATGCTCGACCTGATCGAGAAAAAGTCGCCCCGCCGACTGTCGAGCGAAGACCTGTTCGAACTGCCGCGCCTCTATCGCTCGACGCTGTCGGCGCTGTCGATCGCGCGCGAAACCTCGCTCGACGGGTCGATGATCGCCTATCTGGAGAGCCTGTCGACCCGCGCCTATTTCATCCTCTATGGCTGCCGCGACTCCTTCTGGAAGCAGCTCGGCGCGTTTTTTGCGCGGGGCTGGCCGGCGGCGGTGCGCGGCATGGTGCCCGAAATCCTGATCATCGCCGCCTTGTTCCTCGGCAGCGCGCTTGCCGGCTATTTCCTTGTGCTGGCCGATCCCGGGTGGTTCGGCGCAATCGTACCCGGGGAACTGGCCGGCGGCCGCAACATGCAGGCGAGCGTCGAGACGCTGCGCGAATCGATCTACGGCACGCCCCGACATGGCGGCCTCGAAATCTTCGCCACCGCGCTGTTCACGCACAACAGCCAGGTGTCGATCATGGCGTTCGCGCTCGGTTTCGCCTTCGGGATCCCCACCTTGTTCCTGATCGCCAGCAACGGCGTGCTGCTCGGTGCCTTTTATGCCGCCTTTGTGTCCAAGGGGCTGGGCGTGGGCTTTACCGGCTGGCTGATGATCCATGGATCGACCGAATTGAGCGCGATCATTCTCGCCGGCGCCGCCGGGCTGCACATCGGCCGCGCGGTCGCGTTTCCCGGCCAGCGCAGCCGCCTTGCCGCCGCCGGTGAAGCAGGTCGGCGCGGGGCGCTTGTCATGATCGGCGTCGTCATCATGCTACTCGTCGCCGGCCTGCTCGAAGGCTTTGCGCGCCAGTTAATCACCGCTGACGCCGCGCGCTTTGCGATCGCCGCGACCATGTTCGCGATCTGGGTCGTCTATTTCACGCTGGCCGGACGCCGCCGCCATGTCTGAGCGCAAGGATCGCCTGGTCCGCGAACTGGTTACGCCCGAGGGTGCGGTGCTGCATCTGCGGCTGGCCAGCGCGGGGTCGCGCGCGGCGGCCTTCACGATCGACGCCGCGATCATGCTGGCCGCGCTGATCGCACTCACGATCGCCGCGTTCGGCCTGTTGACCAGCCAGCAATCGGCCAGCGTCGCGGCGATCCTGTGGCTGCTCGGCTTTTTCCTGCTCCGCAACTTCTATTTCACCCTGTTCGAAAGCGGCGGGCGCGCGGCGACGATCGGCAAGCGCGCGCTCAAATTGCGCGTCGTCGCGCGCGATGGCGGGCGGCTGACCGGCGGAGCAGTGCTCGCCCGCAACCTCACGCGCGAGATCGAGGTGTTCCTGCCCCTGCTGTTCCTGCTGTCGGCACAGGCGGAAGGGTTCAGCAGCCGCTGGCTAACCCTGTTAGGCTTTGGCTGGACCGCGATCTTCATGCTGTTTCCGCTGTTCAACCGCGACCGGCTGCGCGCGGGCGACCTGATTGCCGGTACCTGGGTGGTCGAGAATGAACGGCCCAAGATCGCACCCGACCTGCTCGCAGATGCCGAGCCCGAGCGGATCGAGCGCTACGCCTTTACGCCCGAAGAGCTTGAAACCTATGGGCAGATGGAGGTGCAACGCCTCGCGGATATTCTCCACCGTGACGATGCTGACACGATCGTCACCGTCGCCGGCATAATCCGGCGCAAGCTCGGCCGACCGGATACCGGGACCCATGTCGGCGAGGACCGGGCCTTCCTCGATGCCTATTACGCCGCCGCGCGCCGCCATCTCGAACGTCGCCTGTTGTTCGGGAAGCGAAAACGCGACAAGTTCGATATGGAAGGTTAGATACGCGCCATGACCGAACCAAAGTCCGACATTCCCGGTGTAATCGCCCCGCCGCCGCTGATCTTTCTCGGCTATCTGATCGCGGGAATCGCACTCGAATATCTCGTGATCCGGACGCAGGGGCTCGACATGCCGGGATCGCTGCGCTGGACCGTCGTCGCGCTGTTCGTGCTGGCAGGCGCAGCGCTGATCGCCGCAGCGCTCGGACGGTTCAAGGCGGCCGGAACCCCCGCCCCGCCGTGGCAGCCAGCCACTGCCTTCGTGGCGCAGGGCGTGTACCGCCGGACCCGCAACCCGATGTATCTCGGCATGGCGCTGATCTATCTCGGCCTTGCCGTCGCGGCGAACGCGCCGGTCGTGCTATGGCTGTTCGTCCCGCTGATCATGACGATCCACTATGGCGTGATCGTGCGCGAGGAACGCTATATGGCCGACAAGTTCGGCGTTCCGTACATCAACTACGCGCATAGCGTCCCGCGCTGGCTGTAGCCCCGGGGCCTTAACCCTCGCGCTTGCCGAAGAAATGCTCGACAATATGCTCGGCAATCCGTGCCGGGCGCAGCGTGGTTGCGTCGACGCAGCACCAGCGTGATTTGACTTCGGCCAGCACCACGTCGCCCCGGCGGATGATCGTTTCGTAAAACGCGCTGACCCCCTGCACCTTTTCCAGCAGGACCGTCGCCACCACCTCGTCATTCAGAAAGGCGGGTTTGCGATAGGTGATCTCGTGCTTGAGCGCGACCCACAGATGTTTCGCCACCTCTTCCGCAGGTGCCAGCTTCTGCCAATGCGTCAGCACCGCTTCCTGCACCCATTTGAGGTAGCTGGCGTTATTGACGTGCCCCATGAAATCGATGTCCGCGGGGTCGACGGGGATGGGCACTTCGAACGGGATGGCTGCACGCGTCATGACCTGACCTTAACGTAAAGTCACGACAGAAGCGAGGGGGCAATCACGCGGCCGCGCAAATCTGCGCCGCCCCATTGATCCCGCTTTCGAATTCACGGTATGCCCGATGCAAACGATAAAGGAGGATGCAATGACTCACCAGATCCCGGCCCAGGCCAAGCAGATGTTCTCGACCGTCACTGACGACGGCGGGCTCGAACTCACCCTGCGCGACGTGCCGGTTCCCCAGCCGACCGGAGACGAGGTGCTGATCCGGGTTGAGGCGACCCCGATCAACCCGTCCGACCTTGCCGTGATGCTGAGTGTCGCCGATTCCAACGCCTTCACCGCGCTCGGCTATGGTGCGCGTGCGGAGATTCCGGAGGGGCTGCGCCGCCACGTCGCGGTGCGCGCGGGCAAGCCGCTGCCGATCGGCAATGAAGGCGCCGGTACGGTCGTTGCCGCCGGTGACGATCCCGCCGCACAGGCGCTGATCGGAAAGACCGTGGCAGCGGCCGGCGGCGGCTTCTACACGCAATATCGTCTGCTCCGCGCGCGCGACTGCCTGGTGTTCGCCGACGGCATCGCCGCCGAGGAAGCCGCCTCGTCCTTCGTCAACCCGATGACCGCGCTCGGCATGGTCGGCACGATGCGGCGCGAAGGCTATCAGGGCCTGGTCCACACCGCCGCCGCGTCGAACCTCGGCCAGATGCTGGTCAAGCTCACCCTGTCCGAAGGCGTGCCGCTGGTGAATATCGTGCGCAGCGACGCGCAGGCCCAGCTGCTCCGCAGCCTCGGTGCGACCCATGTCGTCGACAGCAGCGCGCCCGACTTCATGGCACAGCTGACCGAAGCGATCGCCGAGACCCAGGCCTTCCTCGCCTTTGACGCGATCGGCGGCGGCAAGCTCGCCGGCCAGATCCTTACCGCGATGGAGGCGGCCGCCGTCCGCACCAACCCGGCGAACGGCCCCTATGGCTCTTCCACGATGAAGCAGGTCTATATCTATGGCGGCCTCAGCACCGCGCCGACCGAGCTCAATCGCGGGTTCGGCATGATCTGGGGCGTCGGCGGCTGGCTGCTCACCCCCTATCTTGCCAAGGCCGGAATGGAGGAAGTGATGCGGATGCGCGCCAAGGTCGCAGCCGAAATTCGCACCACCTTCGCCAGCAGCTACAGCAACCGCATCAGCCTTGAGGACGCGGTCCAGCCCGGCTGCATCGCTGCCTATAATCGCCGCGCGACGGGTGAGAAATATCTGATCCTGCCGCAACTTTGATCGCGCATCGGGAAACCATGCGTTCCCATTTCGTGATTTGAACAAGTCGGGGGCGTCGCGCATTATCGTGGCGCCCCCGTAACGCAATCCGGAGAACCCCCATGCGCATCGTCCTCGCCACCCTGCTCGCCGCGACCGCCATCGCCACCCCCCTTGTTGCCCAGCAGATGCCGGGGTCGAAGGACAAGGCCGCGATTACCGGCGGCAGCTACACCGTCGACGCCAACCACACGCTGGTGAAATGGGAGGTCAACCATTTCGGCTTCTCGCCGCTCTGGGGCCTTTTCGGCCAAGTCACCGGCACGATGCAGCTCGATCCCAAGAACCCCGCCGCGTCCAAGGTCGACGTGACCATCCCGGTGTCGAAGATGGTGACCGGCGTCCCCGGCTTTACCGCGCACCTGCTGCGCGACGGCAAGGATGGCGGCAAGCCCGACTTCTTCGGCTCGGCCCCGGCTGATGCGAAGTTCGTCTCGACCCATGTCGTCGTCGACGCCGATGGCGACGAGGCGAAGGTTCATGGCAACCTCACCCTCAACGGCGTCACCAAGCCGGTGACGCTTGACGTCGATTTCTATGGTGCGGGCAAGGCGCCGGCCCAGATGGGTGGCAAGGAAAATGTCGGGTTCGAGGCTGAGGCGACGATCAAGCGCAGCGACTTCGGCCTGGGCTATGCCGTGCCGCTGGTCAGCGACGAGGTCGAACTGACCATCGCCGCCGCATTCCAAAAGTAAGTCTTCAGGCCGCGCGCCGGATCTTCGCAAAGCCTTCAAAGGTGGCGCGGACATTCGGCGACGCGGCCTCGAGCCGTTCGGCGATCTGCGCCATCAGCGCATCGGAGTCGCCACCAGGCATGCGGTGCGCCATTGCCCACTCGCCAAATTCGCGCGCCTCGATTTCACGCCGCGACAGCGTCACCACGGCACGATGGCGAAAGTCGCCGCCGATCCGCCCAAAGGCGCGCTCAACCGCATCGGTTGGCCCTTCCAGCACCTGCAGGAACCGCCGCCCATCGGCGTATAACAAGCCGGTAACGCCATCCCGCGCATTGTTCCGGCGCGACACCGTTAAAATCTGAGCCACATGGGTCGGGGCACAATTGGCGGCGCTGCTGATGTACATGATTTGAAGCATTTTTTCGTCCTGTTCCGCCCCCAGCTCAGCCTATGCCACTCAAATCTTTATAGAATGATTATCGCTCGGGCAGTCCCAATGGCAGGATTACGCTCTGGACATTTGTTGCGCGCCCGGGCTAAGCGCCACGCACAATGTTGCACGACCGCAGCCTCCTCCTGCTTCGACTTACCCGCCCTTAGGGCGTGGATTCGCGCGGGCGCGGCCTGCGCACACGGCCTAAGGGCAGAGCACACCCCTCCCCCGACCGTCCGTTTCGAAGCGAGAAGTTCCATGTTGCGCGACCCCAGCGTCAAATACCGCCCCTTCCCCCAGGTCGATCTGCCCGATCGCCAATGGCCAAGCCGCACGATTACCCGCGCCCCGCGCTGGCTCTCGACCGACCTGCGCGATGGCAATCAGGCGCTGATCGACCCAATGGACGCGGAGAAGAAAACCCGCTTCTTCGATCTGATCTGCCGCGTCGGGATCAAGGAAATCGAGGTTGGTTTCCCTAGCGCGGGCGCGACCGAATTCGACTTCATCTCCGGCCTCGTCCGCGACGGCCGCATCCCGGATGACGTGACGGTTCAGGTGCTGACGCAGGCGCGCCGCGACCTCATCGAGACCAGCTTCGAAAGTCTGCGCGGCGCGAAGCAGGCGATCGTCCATGTCTATAACGCCGTCAGCCCGGCATGGCGGCGCATCGTGTTCGGCATGGAGCGCGATCAGGTCAAGGCGATCGCCACCGACGCCGCGCGGATGCTGCGCGACGGCGCGGCCGCCCAGCCCGACACCGACTGGCATTTCCAATATTCGCCCGAAACCTTCTCGACCGCCGAACTCGATTTCTCGGTCGAGGTATGCGCCGCGGTGATGGAGGTGCTGCGCCCCACCCCCGAACGCCCGCTGATCCTCAACCTGCCCGCGACGGTCGAGGCGGCGACGCCCAACATGTACGCCGACCAGATCGAATATTTCTGTCGCCACATCCCCAATCGGAACAGCGTGGTGATCTCGCTGCACACGCATAACGACCGCGGCACCGGCGTCGCGGCGGCGGAACTGGGGCTGATGGCGGGTGCCGACCGCGTCGAGGGCTGCCTGCTCGGCAATGGCGAGCGTACCGGCAATTGCGACCTCGTGACCGTGGCGATGAACATGTACACCCAGGGCGTCGATCCCAAGCTGGAGTTCGATGACATCGACGAAGTCGTGAAGACCGTCGAATATTGCACCAACATCCCGGTCCATCCGCGCACGCCCTATGCCGGCGACCTCGTGTTCACCGCCTTTTCGGGCAGCCATCAGGACGCGATCAAGAAGGGCTTTGCCGCGCAGGAAGCGCGCAACGACGCGCTGTGGGAAGTGCCGTATCTCCCGATCGACCCCGCCGATCTCGGCCGCAGCTATGAAGCAGTGATCCGCGTCAACTCTCAAAGCGGCAAGGGCGGCGTCGCCTGGGTGCTGGAACAGGACAAGGGGCTGAAACTGCCCAAGCGGCTGCAGGCCGATTTCAGCCGCCACGTTCAGCGTATGGCCGACGAAACCAGCCGCGAACTCAACGCACAGGATATCTGGGCGACGTTCCAGACCGCCTATCGCCTTGCAACGCCGCAGCGCTTCACGCTCGGCGCCTATGACGAAACCCGCGCATCCAACGGCGAACGCATCTTCGCCGGCGCAATTGAAGTGGACGGCGTGTCCAGATCGGTCAGCGGACGCGGCAACGGCCTGATCTCCAGCGTCGTCGCCGCGATCCGTGAGGGCTTCGGCGTCGATCTCGACATCGCCGACTATGCCGAACATGCGATCGGCCATGGCTCGACCGCGCAGGCCGCCGCCTATGTCGAATGCCGCACCGCCGACGGCCAGACCGTCTGGGGCGTCGGCATCGACGAAGACGTCGCCACCGCCAGCGTCCGCGCCGTGCTCAGCGCCGCGAGTGCGCTGGCCTGAACCACCGCAACCCGCTCATGCTGAGCTTGTCGAAGCACTGTTTTTCAGCCGTCAGCAAAGAACAGCCCTTCGACAAGCTCAGGGTGAGCGGTAAGGAACCGCAATGACCCGCTCCCCCCTCGCCCCCGCCGCCTTCCCCACGCTTCCCGCAATCTCCGGCGTGACGCTACGCGTCGCCCGCGCGCGCTACAAGCAATGGGATCGCTGCGACCTGACCTTCGTCACGCTGGATGAGGGCACGGCAGTCGCGGGCGTCACCACCACCAGCAAATGCCCCTCGCCCGAAGTCGAATGGTGCCGCGACGCGCTCCCGCTCGGTCGCGCGCGCGGGCTGGTGGTCAATGCTGGGAACAGCAACGCCTTCACCGGCAATCGCGGTCGCGCGGCGGTCGAGGCGATTGCGGCGCGGGTGGCAGGGCATCTGAACTGCCAGCCGTCGGACGTGTTCGTCTCGTCCACCGGCGTGATCGGCGTGCCGCTCCCGATCGACAAGGCCGAGGCGGGCCTCGACGCCGCCTTCGCCGCCGAACCCTGCGGCTGGGAAGATGCAGCGAACACCATCGGCACCACCGACACCTTCGCGAAGGGCGCAGCGACCTCCGCCATCGTCGATGGCCGCACGGTGAATCTCGTCGGCATCATCAAGGGGTCGGGGATGATCGCCCCCGACATGGCGACGATGCTCGGCTACATCTTCACCGACGCCGCCGTCGATCCCGCCTTCCTCCAACGCGCCCTGTCCGACGCCAACCGCAAGAGCTTCTCCTGCATCACCGTCGACAGCGACACCTCGACCAGCGACACCGTCCTCGCCTTCGCCACCGGCGCGGCGGGCAATGCGCCGCTCACCGATGACGACAGCGACGGCGCCGACGCCTTCCGCGCCGCGCTCGCCGACCTGTGCCTCCAACTCGCCCATCTCGTCGTCCGCGACGGCGAGGGCGCGTCGAAGTTCATCCGCATCGATGTCGAAGGCGCCGAAAGCGACGCCAGCGCGCACCGCATCGCGCTCAGCATCGCCAACTCCCCGCTGGTTAAGACCGCCATCGCCGGCGAAGACGCAAACTGGGGCCGCATCGTCATGGCCGTCGGCAAGGCCGGCGAGTCCGCCGACCGCGACAAGCTCGCGATCACTTTTGGCGGCGTGCAGGTGGCGTCAGGCGGCCTCGCGGTCGAAGGTTATGACGAAACCCCTGTCGCCGCGCATCTCAAGGGCCAGGATATCGAAATCGGCGTCGATCTGGGCTTGGGCGAAGGCCGCGCCACGGTGTGGACCTGCGACCTGACCCACGGCTACATCTCGATCAACGCGGACTATCGGAGCTGAGAACAGCCTGCTATCGGCCCTCTGGCGCGACTTTTCGCGCGTCAGCGACAGGAGGCCTCATGGCACGCATCGACACCTTCGCCGACCTCCCCTGCTTTCGAGCGTAGCTCAAAGCGGCGGCGGGGTTATCCCTCCGAAACGCATGTGAAGCGCGGCCTGCGCTTCGTCCATGGTGATGTCGAGCTGATCGAAAAACTCGGTCGAAACGATCCCTGCCCGTGCGGTTCGGGGAACAGATTTCAAGCGCTGCTGCATGCATTCGGGCCGGTTTCGACGGTGCGGAGCGGCATGACTATTGGCGCGATTAGATAGCAGACGGGGGCCGGAAATCCCGGCCCCCGCAAACTCTCGCACGACGCTGTCAATCCGCACCGTCAGCTTGGACTTGATGTAGATTGCTAGGCCCCGACGTGCCGCCACTTTCTTCACGCTCGGTAATGCTTGCAGGTGCGACCTAGGCCCAAGCGGGCGAAGATTACTATCGCCACAACCTAGCGCACCGGTCCCAGCAGTTCGATGCTCTCGACTGCCGCAAGATCGATACGCCTGCCCGCTCCGCCAAGATGGCCGTAGCCGCAGGGTGGCGCGGGCGGCTCCACCGTCCCGCGACTGCGCATGACGCCTTTAAATTTCACGCGATAGGCCAAACCGTTCGCACGCTGCGTGATGCCGAAGCGCTTACCTACGCCAACGATGTCCGGCTCGAAATTGACGATTGGGCGCGCGCGAAAGTCGAGATCGCCGATGCCAGCAGCGCCTTCGAAGAACCGCTGGCCTTCGAAGTCGTCGACATAAATGCCGCTGAAGCGTCGCTCCGGCTCGACAATCTCGGCCGGACAGGCCGCACCGGCCTGCGCTGGCATGCCAAGGCTCAGCAATGCCAGCGCAACGATCATCTCACACCACGCTCTCAATCCACGCCTTCAGCTTGGACTTGGTGTTGATGTCCTGAATGCCGACCTGCTGCGCCACCTTCTGCCCGTCCTTGTAGACGAACAAAGTCGGGATGCCGCGAATGCCGAGGCTGCCCGGCGTGTCGGGATTTTCCTCGATATTAAGCTTGGTGATTGTGACCTTGTCGGCCAGCTCCTCGGCCAGCTCCTCCAGGCTCGGGCCGATGATCTTGCACGGGCCGCACCATTCGGCCCAGAAATCGACCAGCACGGGCTTGTCGGACTGCAGCACGTCGGTTGCAAAGCTCTCGTCGGTAACGGCCTTCGCCATGTCTCAAATCTCCTTGTGTTGCTGTCTAACTAGGGTCGGCAGCCGCGTGTCTCAAGCATCGAGTGGCAAGCTTTGTTCGCTGCCCGCGAAGCCCGGCTTGTGCGCCGCGACCAGATCGGCGGGTAGTTCGAACAGCACCGGCCCTGCCGTGTAGAGTAGCCCCGCGACCACCTCCCGCCCCGGAAAGATCACCTCCAGGGCCGCGACATAGGCCGCCATCTGCTTGACGTGATAGCGCGGCACGTCGCCAAGCGAACCCGGCGCGCGCCGCCCGGTCTTGAAATCGACCACCAGCACGCGATCGTCGGTCACCAGCAGCCGGTCGGCCGTCCCCGAAACGACATGCCCGCCCGCGACTACAGCAGCGACCGGAGCCTCCGCCAGCGCCTCCGGCCCGAAAAGCTCGGCAAAGCGCGGCTCGGCCAGCACCCCCAGCGCCGCACGCGCCAGCTCGGCGCGCTCGCCCGCATCCGCAACGCCGCCAGCCCCCGCCAGCCAGCGCTCCGCCACCTCGGCGCGCCGCTCTGCCGCAACCACCGGCAGTCGCTCGAGCAACGCATGGATCAACCGCCCCCGCTCCGCCGCCGCACGCAGCGCCGCCGCAGGGGGCGGATCGGCCACCAGATCCTCACCCAGCGAAGACGGCGCCAGTGGCCGCGGCGGCCGCGCTTCGACCGGCGCCGCCCGGCGCGCCCAATCGGGCACTGCCCCGGCCGCCTCGCCCGCATCGGCAACGACCGCCTTGCGCGGCACCGCACGGGTCGGCGCGAGCCCGGTAAAGCTCCGCTCCCCCTCGCCCGCGGCCACACCCAGCGCGTCCAGCCCGGCCGACGCCGCCGTATACCAGCTCAACGCCGGCGGTTCGCCCTTCGCCTTCGGCCCGAGCGATCCCGCGATGACCAAACGCTCCTCCGCCCGCGTCGCCGCGACGTAGAACAGCCGCCAATGCTCCTCCAGCTCGCGCGCCTCCGCCGCGCTCACCGCCGCATCGACCGGCCCGCCGCGCTCGGCCTTGCCCGGGCGGAACACGGGAATCTTCTCCGGAAACTCATCCGGCTGCCACTCGACAAAATCCCCACGATTGCCCGCCACCGGATCGGCGGTCGCATCGGCCAGGATCACCAAAGGCGCCTGCAGCCCCTTCGCGCCATGCGCGGTCATCACCCGCACCGCCGCCTGTGGCTGCGCCGCATCGCGCACGATCTCGACATCGCCCCGGTCGAACCAGTCGAGGAAACGCTGCAGCGTCGGCGTCGCCACCCCCTCGAACCCCAGAGCCGCGGTCAGCAACTCCTCGATCGGATCGAGCGCCTCGGCCCCCAGCCGATGCAGCAGCTTGCGCCGCCCATCCATCGGCCCGGTCAAGATCGCCTCCAGAAACCGGTGCGGCGTCATGAAATCCGCCCGCGCCAGCAGTCCGAACAGCGGCTCCAGCCGCTCCGGCGTCTGCGTCGCGCGCAAATGCCGCCACAGGCTTCCGCGCTCGCGGATCGCGGCGACCATCAATTCGTCCTGCGTCCACCCGATCAGCGGCGATACCAGCAAAGCCGCCAGCGACAGATCATCGTCCGGCTGCAACGCGAACCGCACTGCCGCGAGCAGATCCTGCACCGCCAGCGGCGCATTCAGCCGCAGCCGGTCGACCCCCGCCACCGGCACCCCCTCGGCATACAGCCGCGCGACGATCAGCCCCGCCAGTTCGCCGCGCCGCCGCACCAGGATCATCACATCCTCGGGCCGCAGCACCCGCCCCTTGCTCTCCAGCTCCAGCGTGCCGATCCACTCCCGAATCTGCCGCGCGATCCGGTTGGCCAGCTCGCGGGTCGCGTCGTCGATCCAGCCTTCCTCGTCCTCCGGGTCGCCGCCCGTCACCACCGGCGGCCACAGCGTCACAGTCCCCGGCCCCTCGACCCGGCTGGCATGCGGCTCAGGCTCGGCAAATTCGCCCATCCCCGGCGGCGGCAGCGCATCGATCGCCGCATCGACGAACTCCAGCACCGGCGCGGTCGAACGGAAGCTGTGCACCAGCGACAGCGTATCCAGCGCCCCCGCCGCGCGCGTGTCGAAATGCTGCTGCGCCGCGCGGAAATTGACCGGGTCGGTGCCCTGAAAGCCAAAGATTGCCTGCTTGTAATCGCCGACCGCAAAGATCGTCCGCACTTCCTCGCCATGCGCGCCCTCGCCGGCAAAGAACTCGTCGGCCAACGCGCGCACGATCCGCCACTGGTTGATGTTCGTATCCTGCGCCTCGTCGATCAGGACGTGGCTGGTCGCCTGATCCAGCTTGTAGCGGATCCAGTCGCCCATCCCGGGCTGCTCCAGCAGCGCCACCGCCTTGCCGATCAGATCGTCGAAATCGACCGCCCCCGCGCGCCGCTTCGCCGCCGTGTAGGTCGCGGCATACTCCCGCCCGGCCTCCAGCCCCTGCGCCAGGCAGTCGACATACCCCGCCCGCGCCACCATCCCCTGTACCGCGATGCACGCCTCACCCAGCGCGATCAGCAGCTCTTCATAAGCAGGATCAATCGTGGCAAGCTTGGCCGAAACCTTACGCGGCTCATCCTTGCCGGTCAGCGCCAGCTTGCGAACATCACTCAGCCCCGCCACCCGCGCCGCCGGGGCCGCCGCGATCCACGCCCGCGCCACCCCCGCATCGCGCGTGCCCGTCGCCGTCCCCCACGCTTCGTTCGCATCGGCAATCCGCGCCAGCGCATCGACGTCGAACGCATCGTCGCTGCACCACTCCGCCGCCGCCTCGGCAACATCGCCCGAAGGCAGCCCGAACGCCCGCCGCAGCCACGGCTGGATCCCGCTCGGCAGCACCGCCATCGCCTCCGGCGCGCGGGCACAGGCGCTCAGAAACGCCTCGGCCTTGCCCTCGCCCAGCCGCAGGCTCAGCGCCCCGACCGCATCGATCACCCATCCGCGCCCCTCGCGCTCGGCGGTCACCAGCATCTCCGCCAGCGCCTCGCGCGCGAGCGCCGATTCCTCGCGCGCCTCCAGCGGCCGGAACCCCGGCGTAAGCCCCGCCTCGACCGGAAACGCCGACAGCAATGTCTGGCAGAAACTGTGGATCGTCTGGATGCGCAGGCCCCCGCCCGGCGCATCCAGCACCTTGGCGAACAGCGTCCGCGCCAGCGCAATCTGCGCATCATCGGCCGGCTCACCCAGCGCCTCCAGATCGGCGAACAATTCGGTCCGCTTCGCGCGCACCCACCAGGCGAGCCGCCCGCTGACCCGCGCCGCCATCTCCGCGGCGCCCGCCTTGGTAAAGGTCAGGCACAGGATCGCGCCCGGATCGACCCCGCGCAGCAACAGGCGAAACACCCGCGCCGCCAGCACCTGCGTCTTCCCCGTCCCCGCGCTGGCCGACAGCCACACGCTCGCCTCGGGCTGCGACGCCGCGCCTTGGCTTCCGGCGAGCGGCGGAAGTGCGGAGATCTTAGCGCCGCTCACGGCCATACCATTCGTCCCGGCGCATCAGCTGGTCATAATCCGAATAGGGTGCATATTCCGGATGCAGCTTGGCCGTAAACGCCTCGCCCCCGGTCAGATAGCGCCCCGCCGTATCGGCGAAATTCTCCGCCGCCGTCGGCACGAACTCCTCCGGCTTCATCCGCCCATATTTCTCCGCAGGATCGACTGGCGTCGCGACATAGCCGAACTCGCCATTCTTGCGCGCCAACGACCAATATTCGAAGCAACTCGCCCGCCCCGAAATCCCCGCAAAGCCGCCCCGCTCTGCAATCAGACCGAGCAGGCCGAGCTGCAGGCTATACCCCGCCCGCACCGCCTTGGTGCTCGGCGGCTGGCCGGTCTTGTAATCGACAATCCCGATCGTCCCGTCGCCCATCGCGTCGATCCGGTCGAACTTGCCGGTCAGCCGCACCCCGGCAATATCGATCCCGCCCTCCTGCTCCACCGCCAGGATGCGCCGCGCCGGATGCGCCGCCGTCTCGCGCACGATCCAGCGCACCGCCTCGATCAACCGTGGCTGCCACAGCGCCCGCATCATCGGATGCGCCGCGCGCAGCATCTCCAGCACGCGCGGCTCCAGCGCGTCCGGGTCACAGCCATCGTGCCGCGCCCATTGCTCCAGCGCGTCATGCACCGCCGTCCCGCGCCACGCCGCGCTCGGATCGGCATCGACCGGATCGAGCGGGCGCAGCCGCAGCATGCGCTTGGCGTAAAAGGCATAGGGATCGGCCTTCAGCCGGTCGACATCGGTGACGGGAATCGAGCGCGGTCGGATGGCCACCGGCGGGCACGGCTCGGGCCGCGTCACCGGCTCATGCATCCCCGGCACATCGATCGCGCGCGCCCAGGCCTCCAGCTCGGTCGCCCGCTCCAGCCCGCCCGACAGCGCCTCCAGCCGTAGCCAGAAGCGCGACGCAATCGTCGGCGCCCCCGCATCGCGCTTCGCCCGCGTCAGCAGCACTTCGCGCGCGCCCA
The DNA here is from genome assembly GCF_965227385.1 of Sphingomonas sp. Lineage (GTDB taxonomy): Bacteria > Pseudomonadota > Alphaproteobacteria > Sphingomonadales > Sphingomonadaceae > Sphingomonas. The sequence continues at coordinate 2,567,806 of NZ_OZ245750.1, read as the reverse complement.
GCCCCTGCGCCAGGTCATGCGCCGCAAGGCCAATCCGCCGCTCCAGCCCCGGCAACCCCAGTTCGCTGCGGATACGCGGCGCCAGCCACGGGTCCGGCGCGGGCAGCCCCGGCCACACGCCCTCATTCAACCCGCCCAACACCAGTAGGTCGGCGGCATGCAACCGCGCCTCGATCACGCCGAGGATCGCAAGGCGCGGATGCCCACCTTGGGGCGGTCGAACCGCCACCTCGTCCATCAATGTCCGCAGCAAAGCGGGCAGGCTCGCCGGAGCAATCAGCGCGGGGCCATGCACCGCCTCGCGCTCCAGATCGTCGAGCAACGCCGCCGCCGCACGCCCATCGACGCCCGCCCAGATCCGCTCGCCACACAACCGTTCGGCACATTCACGCAGCTGCGCCAGCAATGTCGCGGGCGGCACCATCTCCGCCGCAAACGCCGCCTCGATCGGCTCGAGCAGCGCCGCGATCTCTGCCCAGGGCTCGATCGCCCGCGCCCGCGTTCGCGCGTCATAGCCCTCGGGATCGGCGAGATGTGCCGTGACCCCGACCAGCCCAGCCGGTGGTCGCGGGCCACGCAGCGCCAGATCGAGGCTGCGCACCTGTTCCAGCCACCCGATCCGTTCGTCACCCGCGCGCACCAGCGGATGCTTGAGCAGCGCCAGCAACGCCATCGGCGCAAAGCTCTGCGCCGCCGCCTCCGCCAGCGCCAGTAACAGCGTCCCCGGCGGCAGGATCGCCAGCGGCGACCCGGCGGAATCGTCGATCGCGATGCCCCAGCGCGCGCAATGCGCCGCTACCCGCTTCGCCAGCGCGCGGTCCGGCGTCACCAGCGCCGCCGTCCGCCCCGGCTCCTCCAGCGCCTGACGCAGCGCCAGCGCGATCCCCTGCGCTTCCTCCGCCGGGGTCGCGACTTCCAGCACCCGCACCCCCGCCAGCCGCCGCTCTCCCGCGGGCAGATCGCTCCACAATGTCGTGCGCTCGGCCGGCATCATCGCGCTCGCAATCGCCTTGCTGCGCGCGGGCGGCGCATCCAGCTCGGTCGCGACGCGCCACGTCTCGAACTCGCCGCGCTGCACGCCCATCCGGTCGATCAACAGCTTCAGATGGAATTGCGGATGCGTCTCCAGGCTGCGCTTGCGCCGGCCGCTCGCGGGGTCGGCCGAGAACGGCCCCAGCATCGCCCACTCCTCATCGGCCATCGCCAGATCGACGCCCGGCAACACCACCTGTCCCTGCGACAATCCTGCGACGACGCGCAGCAACCGCGCAATCGCTGGCGCGCTCGTGGCAATCCCCGCGGCGCAGACAAAGCGCTCGGGCGGCTCCTCCGTCCAACGCTTCGCAACCCGGTCGAGCAGCCGATTACGCCGCTCGGCCAGATCGATCCGGCCCAGCTTGTCCAGCTCTTGCGGCCATTTCTCCAGAATGATCTCGAACAGATCGAGCGCACGCTGCCAATGCACCGTCAGGTGATCGAGCAGCACCACGTCGCGCAGCGCGCTCGGCGCAATCTCCTCGACCAGCATCTGGTCGAGCGTCCGTCCCAGATCGCCCGCCAGCCGCACCGCCTCCGCCGCATCGACGCTGCGGTCATGCGCTTCGATCAGCCGCGCCAGGATCATCCGCCGTTGCAGCGGATCGACCGCGGGCGGGATCGGCGCGTCATCGTCGGCGGGGTCCAGAAACGGCCCCGCCGCCTCGTCCAGCTCGGGATCGCCGATCGCCACCATGCGCGGCAGCAACAACCCGCCCCCGCTCGCCCGCACGAACGCATCGGTGATCGTCCGCTTGGCACGATTGGTCGGCACCAGCACCACCCCCCGCGCCAGCCGCAACGGATCGCTGCCATGCCGCCGGATCAACCCCTGTGCGAGCGCATCGGCAAAGGCGCGATGCGGCGGGATCGTGTAAAGGTGGAGGCGCGTGGTCATTCGCCCATGCGTAGCCGCCCTGCGCCGTTCGCGCCAAGACGATTATGGCAGGGCGGGCCTGTTCGACAACGTCCATGCCGCGCGCACCTGCCCGGTGAACACCGGCTGGTAACGCCGCAGTTCGATCTGGGCTGCGCGGTCAAAACTCGAATGGCTGGCGAGGCGCTCGAAAATGCCCGCCTGCGCAGCTCGGTACAAGGAACGAACCTCGGCAGTCGCCCGGGATCGATCCTGGAGAAACTGCGCGAGCGACCAATAACCCAGGATTCGCGTCGGATGAGAACCTGGGAAGGGCTTCTGGGCGCGGACCGAGCGCCGGTAAAACAGCTCTGCTTCCTCGTACCGACCTTGACCGTGCATGTTGAACGCCAAATTGCCATAGAGCGGCGCCATCGTAGGGTCGTCATCGACAATTGTGGCCGAGTACATCGCCATCGCTTTACGATGCAACGGCTCCGCTTCTTTATACCTTCCCTGTGCGTCCAGATTACTGGCAAGCACAACGATGCCAGCAGCAACAGTCAGGTGTCCGGCGGGCCAGGTCGCCTCTTCAATGGCCAGCGACTTCCGACGGTAGGCCTCGGCCTCGGTATAGTCTCCGCGCGCTTCCAGCAAAATGGCCAGCTCGTCATAGCTCCACGCCACAACATAGTCGTTGCCACCGTAAATCTCGGTGCGGATTTCAATCACCCGGCGCAACAAGGGTTCAGCCTCCTGGCCCCGCTCCAGCGCGATAAGTGTTTGTCCCAACCCCGCATAACTCGTCGCAAGCGCAGACGGATTTGACGCGGATAATGACTCACGCAGTTCTATGGCTTTTCGATATAGCGGCTCTGCCTCAACATAACGTGCCTGGTCTCTCAGATTTTTGGCCAGGTTATCGTAACTCATCGCAATGAGTGGATGTCCCGCCGGGCGATAGGTCTCGTGCAGCAACAGCTGGCGTCGGAGGAGCGCCTCGGCTTCGCTAAAGCGGCTCAAACGCCCGACCGCGAAGGCCAATTGATTATATGCGTCCGCGACCCGCAAATGACTTTCGGGCAGGCTTGCCTCAAGGACAATCAATGCTTCGCGGGTGGGCTGCTCAGCTTCGACGAAACGACCCTGAACGCCCAGTGTCAACGCAAGGGCCGCCAGAGCATGCGCCCGGTCGGGATAACCGGTCGGCGTCGGCGGCCCTGCCGACGCGACAGCTCGACGCGCCATCGCTTCGGAAGCTTTGTAATCATACTGGAACAGTTCCGATCCGGCCCACATCATCAACAATGTGCAACGTGCAGGCTCGGCGGCCTGGCACTTCTTCAGCTCAGCCAGGATTTCGGCTGCCGCCTTGCGATGGTCTTTGCGTTTGGACGCATCTTGGGCGGTTGGCGGCACCGGCCATTGCTCCGCGGCGACCGCCGGCGGAGCGCCCACTATCGCCAACCCGAGCAATAGAGACTTTAGCCACGACATCTTCTCGCCGTAGTGGCTAATCGTCCGATTGTCGTCTGTCAGAATTGGATGACCGGGTCCTCCGCCCTCTCACCCGTCCGCCAGCACCGCCTCGGTCGCCGCAATCGCGGGCGGGCTGCCGACATCGAACCACAGCCCCTGATGCACCACGCCGAATGCCCGGCCCGCCGCAATCGCGCGTTCCCAAAAAAGGTTGGTCGAGAACGGCCCCTCCGGCCAGTCGCGGATCACGCGCGGGGAGAGGATCTGGACCCCGGTATAGACGAACGGTGCCAGTCGCCCCGGCTTGCGTCGCCCGACGATCTTCCCGAACGGGTCGAGGTGAAAGTCCCCCTGCCCGCCATGGCAATGCGCGCGGGCGAGCGGGACGAGCAGCAGCAGCGCGTCCATCCGGTCATCGTCCCACGCCGCCGCCAGCTGGCGGATCGCGTCGATCGGGCCGTCGATCCACAAATTGTCGCTGTTGACGCAGACAAAGGGGCCATCGCCCAGCATGTCACGCGCCTGAACCAGCCCGCCGCCGGTCTCCATCAGCTGCTTGCGCTCGTCGGACACCAGCACCTCGATGTCCTTCACGCGGTGCGTGACATGCGCCTCCAGCGCATCGGCAAGGTAATGGACATTGACCACCGCGCGCTCGACGCCCGCGCTGCGCAGCCGGTCGAACACATGGTCGATCAGCGGCTTGCCCGCCACCTCGACCAGCGGCTTGGGCCGCATCGCGGTCAGTGGCCGCATGCGCTTGCCCAACCCTGCCGCCATCACCATGGCGGTGCGCGGCACGGCACCCGCCGGAACGGGCCGGATCGCCAGCGTCTTCTTCGTGCTCACGCCTGCACCACTACCATGGGATCGCCACGCAGATGCGCCGGGATGTTCGCGTCGAACCACGCCTTCACCGGAGCCAGCGACGGGTGCTGAAGGTCACGCTCCAGATAGCCCCATACGCGCGGGCACAGCCCGGGATAACGCGGCTTGCCGTCGCGCTGCCACAGCCGGGTGAAGATGCCGATGATCTTTGCATTCCGCTGCGCGCCAAGCACATGATAAGCATCGACAAAACGCTCATCCGCCCCGGTGATGCGGCAATAACGGTCGAGCATCGCCGCTTCCAGGTCGGGGTGCACATCGCGCCGCGCATCCTGCAACAGCGAGACGAGATCATAGGCTGGATGCCCCGCCAGCGCGTCCTGGAAATCGAGCAGGCCGAGCGTCTCGCTCCCCTCGATCAGCATCAAATTCTCGGCATGATAGTCGCGCAGCACCGTGACCCGCTGCCCCTCCAGCGCCGGGGCCAGCACCGCGTCCCATGCCGCGCGATAGCCTTCTACATCGGCCTCGACGCCGATCGCCGGGCAATACCAGTCGGTCAGCAATGCCGCCTCGCGCTGGCAAGTCGCCGCATCATAAGGGTCGATGTCCGCCGCCTCATGCCCGCGCAGCCGGATCAGCACGTCGATCGCCGCCTCGTACAGCCGCAACTCGCTTTCGGGCGCGGCGTCGGCCGTCTCGCGCAGCCGCGCGTCCCCGAAATCCTCGATCAGCACCAGGCCCGTCTCCAGTTCCTCGCCATAGATTTGCGGCGCGGCGAATCCGCGATCGGTCAGCCAGCGCGCAATCGAGATAAACGGTCGCGGGTCCTCATGCGGCGGCGGCGCGTCCATCAGGATCGCGCTGCGCCCCGGCGCCTGCACCCGGAAGTAACGCCGGAACGACGCGTCCCCCGCCAACGGCAAGATCTCCCCATCTCCCCAACCGATCTCGGCCAGGAAATGGGGTGCCCGCTCGGGCGGGTTCATGTCGGGGGGCGAGATTACGCCGTCGCTCATAGGGGCCATCGGTCCTTCCATGCCGCTGGCACCCGCGCTGTCAAGGCGCGCGACCCGTCGGCTTCGATCGTCAGTGTCAGCCACAAGGCGTCCGCCCAGAAACTGTCGGGCAATCGCTCCGGCCATTCGACCAGCAACAGCGAATCCGCCCGCGCATCGTCCAGCCCCAGCTCTTCGGCCTCGACCGGATCGTCGATGCGGTACAGGTCGACATGCAGCACCGGAAACGCGGTTTCGGGCGGGGCATAGGGCTGGACGATCGCAAAGCTCGGCGACGGGGCCTCGCCCTCCAGGCCCAGTGCGGCGAGCAACCCGCGCGCGATACTCGTCTTGCCCGCGCCCAGGGCTCCCGACAGCGCGACGACGTCGCCCGGCCCCACCCGCGCGGCAAGCGCGTGCCCGAATGCCTCGGTCGCCGCTGCATCCGCCAGCGTGATCATCCGCGCGGCAGCTCCGCGACCACCATCGTCCCCTGCCCCGGCTCCGACACCAGCTGGATCGTGCCGCGATGCGCCTCGACGAATTGCTTGGCGAGCGGCAGGCCAAGCTGCAGCGCGCGCTCGCCATTGCGGCTGATCCCGGCCTGGGCAAAGCGGTCGAACGCCTTGGCCGCGACTTCCGGCGCCATGCCCGAACCATTGTCGGAAACGACGATCCGTGCGGTCCGGTCCGAACCGTCGATGTGCAGCAGCACGCGTCCCCCTTCGCCCGTCCCGCTTACTGCATGGCGCAACAGATGTTCGATAATCTGGCGGATGCGGCGCGGGTCGCCCTGTACCCTGCCCGCGCTGCCCTGGATCTCGACCGCCAGTTCGATCTTCCGCGACTTGATCGACGGCTGGACATTCTCGATCGCGGCACCGGCGATCAGCTCCAGATCGACCGCCTCTCGCGCCAGCGCCCCGCCATCGCGGGTCAGGTCGAGGACGTCGTCGACCAGATCGCCAAGCCGCCCGACCGACTCCAGGATCGCTCCCGAATAGTCCACGGCGGTCTGCGGCAACGCGCCCGCATAGCCATTGTAGAGCATCTCCGCGAACCCCTTGATCGATGTCAGCGGGGTGCGCAGCTCGTAACTCATATTGGCCACAAAGGCGGTCTTGATCCGGTCCGCCGCTTCCAGCGCGTCGTTGCGCTCGCGCAGCGCATTCTCGATCCGCCTCCGGTCGGAAATGTCGAGCATCGTGAACAGCGCGTTGCCATCGGGCAGCGGTACCGCCGCCACCTCGAAATGCCGACCGTCGGCAAACTCGATCGACCCGCCCCGCTGCTGGCGCTCGACCGTGGCCGCCCGCACCAGATCGCCGATCAGCGACGCGCGACCCGGCTTGGCGAGCTTGCCCGCCGCCTCCTTGGCCAGTGCATCGACCCGCGGATGCGCGGTGATGAACGCGTCCTCGAACCCCCATGCGCTCTTGAACCGGTTGTTCCACAGTTGCAGCCGCCCATCGGCGGCGAATACACCCAGCCCCTCGAACAGATTGTCGAACGTCGCCGTGCGTACCCGCAGCAACGTGTCGCGCGCGCTGGCGAGCTGGACCTGCTCGGTCAGATCCTCGAAAATTGTCAGCAGCCCACCTTCGGGCAGCGGCTGAGCGACGACGCGCAAATGGGTTCCACCGGGCAACGTCCAGTTTTCTTCGCGCGCGCTCTCCGCCGCCAGGAACCATTCGCGCCGCTCGTTCTTCCACCCCGGAAAATCGCGCACGACGGGCAGGCGATTGGCCTCGCGCATGCGCTCCAGGATGCGGTCGAACTCGGGCCGATCGGCCAGCCATTCGTTCTTCAGCTCGAAAATGCGCCTGAAGGGCTGGTTGCAGAACACCAGAGCGCGATCCGGCCCAAACTGCGCGACGCCCGCCGACAGCCGGTCGAACATCGCGCGTTGCGCCTCCGCCGCGCGCTTGATCCCGCCGCGCGCCTGCTCCAGCTCCTCGACATCCACGGCAAAGCCCGCAACCCCGCCAGTCGGCAATGGCACGTCATGGATGTGCAGCGTCCGCCGCTTGCCCCCGATTGTCGCGGGCAGCTTCACCATCTGCGGCGCGCCCACATCCCGCGCATGCGCCGCGCTTGCCAGGGGGCCGCCCGGCGCCGACGCGTCGACCAGCTCGATCCCGGACGCCACGACCTGCTCGGCATCCGTGCCCTCGACCGCATCGACATAGGCGTTGTTGACCATGGCGATGCGCAGTTCGGGATCGCGATACCACATCGGCATCGGCGCCGACTGGATCAGGCCGGTGAGCGCGTCGAACGCAACGCGATAGCGATCGGCCTCCGCCGCGAACCGCGCGACTTCCTCGCTCGATTCGGTCGCATCGAGGAACCACAGCACCGCACCGCCCGGTGCGCGTACTGCGTCCGGTGCCCGCATGCCGCTGGCCAGCAGCGTCCGGCTCGCCCCGCGCACCGGCAGGATCATGCGGAACGGCTTGCCCGCGCGCTGCGCGGCGCTCACCTCCTGCTCCAGAATCTGCGCATCCTCGGGCGCGAGGACGGAGTCATTGTCGATCAGGTCGGAAAAATGCGCCGGGACGGTGTCGAAGCCGAACAGATTGGCGAGCGCGATCGACAGTTCGATCCGGCCATCGGCACGCACGATCATCGCCAGCGCCGGTGATCCCGCCGCCAGCGCGAGCAAGCGCGCATTTGCATCGCTCAACCGCGCCGCCCGCGACCGCGCGCGCAACCCCACGAACAGCATGAGGCCGCCCGCCGCCAGCAACAGCGCAAGCGCCGCACCGGCGAGTGTCGCTGCGGTTTGGGAAATCTCGATCAACGCGCCGGAACCTTCATGCCTCCGCTCTTACGAAGTCGCGCTGTCCCCGGCAACGGCAACAAGTCTTGCCGGGCGGCGAAGGCCCCTCCCGCCCCGCAGTGTGGTTCCGCATTGCGGGCCTGATACGGAAAAGGGCGCTCCGGATCCCCGAAGCGCCCCCTTCTTTTCCGTTCCGTCCTGCCGCTTAGTAGCGGTAGTGATCCGGCTTGAACGGACCTTCGACCGGCACGCCGATGTAATCGGCCTGCTTCTGGCTCAGCTTGGTCAGCTTCACGCCCAGCTTCTCGAGGTGCAGCGCCGCGACCTTTTCGTCGAGGTGCTTCGGCAGGACGTACACTTCGTTCTTGTACTTCTCCGACGCGGTCCACAGCTCGATCTGCGCCAGCACCTGGTTGGTGAACGACGTCGACATGACGAACGACGGGTGACCAGTCGCATTGCCGAGGTTCACCAGGCGGCCCTTCGACAGCACGATGATCTTCTTGCCGTCCGGGAACTCGACCTCATCGACCTGCGGCTTGATCTCGGTCCACTTCATGTTGTTGAGGCCAGCGATCTCGATCTCGCTGTCGAAATGGCCGATGTTCGACACGATCGCCATGTTCTTCATGGCGCGCATGTGATCGACGGTCAGCACGCCTTCGTTGCCAGTCGCGGTAACGAAGATATCGGCGCGCGGGGCGGCCTCTTCCATCGTCACGACTTCAAAGCCTTCCATCGCCGCCTGCAGCGCGCAGATCGGATCGACTTCGGTCACCAGCACGCGCGCGCCGCCGTTGCGGAGCGACTGCGCCGAACCCTTGCCGACATCGCCGAAGCCGGCGACGCAGGCGACCTTGCCGGCCAGCATCACGTCGGTGGCGCGACGGATCGCGTCGACCAGCGATTCCTTGCAGCCATAGAGGTTGTCGAACTTCGACTTGGTGACGCTGTCGTTGACGTTGATCGCCGGGAACGGGAGCTTCCCCTTCTTCGACAGCTCATACAGGCGATGCACGCCGGTGGTGGTCTCTTCCGACACGCCCTTGATCGCGGCGACGGTCTTGGTCAGGTAGCCCGGACGCTCGGCCATGAAGCGCTTCAGCGTCGCGACGAAGATTTCCTCTTCCTCGTTCGACGGGGTGAACAGCTCTTCACCCGCCTCGACGCGCGCGCCCCACAGCGCGAACATGGTGGCGTCGCCGCCATCGTCCAGGATCATGTTGCAGGTCTGGTCCTGACCCCAGTCGAAGATGCGGATCACGTAATCCCAATATTCCTCCAGCGTCTCGCCCTTGACGGCGAAGACGGGGATGCCGGCGGCGGCGATCGCGGCGGCGGCATGGTCCTGGGTCGAATAGATGTTGCAGGTGGCCCAGCGCAGCTCAGCGCCCAGTTCCTTCAGCGTTTCGATCAGCACGGCAGTCTGGATCGTCATGTGCAGCGAACCGGTAATGCGCGCGCCCTTGAGCGGCTTGCTCGCACCGAATTCCTCGCGCAGCGCCATCAGGCCCGGCATTTCGGTTTCGGCGATCTCGATTTCCTTGCGGCCAAATGCAGCGAGGCTGAGATCCTTGATGACGTAATCCTTGGGGTCGAGCACGGTGGCCACGATCATTCTCCGGCTAATGAAATGCTACGCCGCAGCACGCCCACGGCTCTGCCCGCGCCCCTAGCCGATCAGTCCTCGATGCGCAAATGAAACATAAAGATATCTTTATATGACCTTCCGACGGGTCAGGCGGTTCCGCCGTCATTCGCCAGCAGACGCGGGTCGATGCCTGACTTGGCAAAACTGCGCTGCCAGCGCTGCGCGGCCATGGTTTCGAACAGCAGCGTCGTATCCCCCGGCACGTTGAACCAGCCATGGCGCGTCATTTCCGCGTCGAGCATGCCCTCGCTCCAGCCCGCATAGCCAAGTGCGACGATCCACCGCGACGGGCCGGTCCCGTCGGCAATGGCGCGCAGCACGTCGACCGTCCCCGTCAGCGCCCAGCGCCCCGCGACGTCGACCGTGTCCTGCCCGCCCCAATCGGTCGAGTGGATCACGAACCCGCGTCGCGGCTCGACCGGGCCGCCGTAATGCACCGGCGCATCCGGCGCCACGCCAGGATCGATCTCGAACTGGGCGAGCAGCCCGTGCAGGCTTAGCGACTCGAGCTCATGCCCGATCCCGACGCCCAGCGCGCCCTGTTCGTCATGGGCGCACATCGCGATCACGGCCCGCTCGAAGCGGGGATCACCGATTCCGGGCAGGGCGAGCAGGATTTGCCCGGTGAGAAAGCTACTCTCTTCCATCGGGCGTCAACATAGTGCCACCGCGTCCGCTCCGCCACGCTTGAAAATTGCGGCCGCCATGCCACTTCCACGCCCAGCCGCAGTTCCGCGCAGCGAGAGGAGACACTGATGACCATCCAGATCGGCGACCGCATTCCCACCACGACCTTCGTCAAGGCGACCGAGAATGGCCCCGAGCAGGTCAACTCGGACGAATATTTCGCGGGCCGCAAGGTCGCGCTTTTCTCCGTCCCCGGCGCGTTCACCCCGACCTGCTCGGCGCGTCATCTCCCCGGCTATGTCGAGAAGGCGGACGCGCTGAAGGCCAAGGGCGTGGACGAGATCGCCTGCACCGCCGTCAACGACGCGTTCGTCATGGGCGCATGGGCCAAGAGCGCCGATGCCGGCGACGTGACCATGCTCTCCGATGGCAATGCTGCGTTCGCCAAAGCGGTCGGCCTTGAGTTTGACGGCAGCAAGTTCGGCATGGGCACGCGCGGCCAGCGTTATGCGATGCTGGTCAATGACGGCGTGGTCGAGCAGCTGCACGTCGAAGCCCCCGGCGAGTTCAAGGTGAGCTCGGCCGAGCATCTGCTCGAGAATCTGTAATCGGCTGACCGGTTCGGTGCCGCGCCGAACTGCCTCGATCGAGGAACTGGCGCGCGCCGAAGCGGTTTTCATCGTGGAAGGGAGATCGGATATGACTACCGAAACGAACAATGCCGCCACTCCGGCGACCACCGATACCAAGACCGAAGACTCACTGCTTGACCAGGCCAAGGAAGCGCTGACCGGCGCGGGCGATGCGATCAGCGACGCGTTCGAAGACGTCGTCGACGCTGCCAAGAAAAACCCGGTCGCGGCGGCTGCCATTGCTGCCGGTGCAGCCGCGGCAGTGGCGGGCGCCGCGTTCGGCGTCAGCAAGCTGCTCGACAAGGACGACGATAAGTAACCCGTGCTGGCACGCCGGTCCTCGCGACCGGCGTGCCATCGACGCGACATCGTCCGGTCTTGCCAATGTCATCGCGGCAAATTAGCCGTTGAAGATGACACAAGCAGAACAAATCGTCGCCGAACTGGATCGGCTGCACACCGCCTCCGTTACCCGCCTGCGTGAGGCCCTCGACCGTTATCTGACCGAGGGGATCGCCCCGGATCCGGCGCACCGTACCGACGGCAGCTTTGCCTATCCTGAAATCCGCGTTCGCTATCGCAACGAAGTCGACCGACCGACGCCCGCGCGCAGCTTCGGTCGCCTTGTCGAGCCCGGCGATTACGCGATCAGCGTGACGCGCCCCGCCATGTTCGCCGATTATCTCGTCGAGCAGCTGACCCTGCTGATCGAGGATTATGACGTCGAGGTCACGGCAGCGGTGGGGCGTCAGGAAATCCCCTTCCCCTACGTCATCGACCCTAGCCACGTCCTGAAGATGGACCAGGTTTCGGTGCTCGAACTCGCCCGGCATTTCCCGGCGACCGAGCTGGCGCATATCGGGGACGAGATCGCCGACGGCAGCTGGATCAGCCAGGACGGCACCCGCCCGCTCGCTCTGTTCGATGGTCTGCGCACCGATTTCAGCCTCGCGCGCCTCCGCCACTATACCGGCACGCCGACCGAGCATGTGCAGCAGTACATCCTGTTCACCAACTATCACCGCTATGTCGACGAATTCGTCCGCTGGGCGGCGGAGCAGGTCGGCGAAGGCAGCCGCTTTACCGGCGTGTCCGGGCCGGGCGGCATGGTGTTCAAGGCTGGCGACGATCCCGAAATGCTGCTGACCGACAGCGCATGGCGGCGTCACCAGATGCCGGCATGGCATCTGATGGCGGAGGATGGCAGCGGGATCACATTGGTGAACATCGGCGTCGGCCCGTCCAACGCCAAGACGATCACCGACCACCTCGCCGTCCTGCGTCCCGAGGCGTGGCTGATGATCGGCCATTGCGGCGGCCTGCGCCCGAGCCAGCGGATCGGCGACTATGTCCTCGCCCACGCCTATCTGCGCGACGATCATGTGCTGGACGACGTGCTGCCGCCGGAAATCCCGATCCCGGCGATCGCCGAAGTGCAGCAGGCGCTGGCGCGCGCCGCCGAAACGGTGTCGGGCCAGTCGGGGGACGAGCTCAAGCGCCGCCTGCGCACCGGGACGATCGTCACCACCGACGACCGCAACTGGGAACTGCGCTTCTCCCGCTCGGCGCTGCGCTTCTCGTTGAGCCGCGCGGTCGGCGTCGACATGGAAAGTGCCACTCTTGCCGCCCAGGGCTATCGCTTCCGCGTTCCCTACGGCACGCTGCTGTGCGTGTCGGACAAGCCGCTGCATGGCGAGCTCAAACTGCCCGGCCAGGCCAACCGCTTCTACGAGCGCGCGATCGCCGAGCACCTCAAGATCGGCATCGAAACCTGCGAAGAGCTGCGGCGTGAGGGCGCAAAGCTGCATAGCCGCAAGCTGCGCGCATTTAACGAGCCGCCGTTCCGCTAAGTTCGCAACGACCGCGCGCTTTTCATTGACGCGGGAAACCGTTTTGCCTCAGGTTGGTTACAGCCACGAAACCTTTGGAGTTGCGTGATGGCGAAAGCCCCGACCACATCGAATGACGGCGACACCCCGACCGAGGCCAAGGCACCAGCCAAGCCGCGCCGGGCAGCAGCAAAGTCGGCGGCCAAGGCCGAAGAAGCCAAGGGACCCACCTCGGCCAAGGCCAAGGCTCCGGCGAAGGCCAAGGCGCCCGCGAGGGCGAAGGCGTCGGCAAAGCCAAAGGCCGCACCCACGCCTGCCGTCGAAGCGCCTGTGGCCGCCGAGCCACCGGCACCGCCGGCGAAGGCACCGGCGCGCAAGCCTGCCGCAGCCAAGGCTCCGGCGGTCGCCGACAAGGCACCGCCCCCCCGACGTACCGCCGCGACGCGCAAAGCGGCCGCGACGGCCAAGCCGCGCGCATCCACGCGTAAGCCGCCTGCCAGCCGTCCGCGCGCTGCGGTCGAAACTGCAGCGGCGAAAGTGTCCTCGGCTGCACACAGCGCGGCTCAGACTGTCAGCGAATCCGCCCCCGCACAGTTTGTCGCCGAGACGCGGGAGAAGATGGGCGACCGCAATTTCTTCGCGACGCTGATCGGCGGCGTCGCCGCGATCGGTGCGGCGGCGGCAGGTCTGCTCTACGCCCTCAAAAAGGGCCAAGGCGGTCCTCAGGACAGCGCAACCGGAGCCAAGGCGCATCAGGCCGACGGAACCGACAGCTCTGCCTCGTTCCAGGCGGGAATCGCGGACGAAGGCACCATCCCGGAAAAGCTGCCAAGCTGATCCATCAGCACCGTTTCAGGAAAAGGCCGCCGCGATCCTCTCGCGGCGGCCTTTTTCATTACCAACCGGTGGGCTTGCCCTTGTTCTGCTCGTCAAGCCACGCCTTCAGCGGCGCGAAATACTCGACCATCGCCGCGCCCGACATTTCGCGGCTGCCGGTAAAGGCTTCGAGCGCATCGGGCCACGGCTTGGACGCGCCCATTTCCAGCATCGCGTTCAGCTTCGCGCCAACCTCCTTGTTGCCGTAGAAGGAGCAGCGGTGGAGCGGTCCCGTCCACCCGGCCTGGTCGCACGCGGCCTTGTAGAACTGGAACTGCAGCAGCCGCGCGAGGAAGTAGCGGGTATAGGGCACGTTCGCCGGGATGTGATACTTTGCACCCGGATCGAACTTGGTCTCGTCGCGCTTCACCGGGGGCGTAATCCCCTGATATTGCAGGCGCAGCGCATCCCACGCGCCCTGATAGCCGGTCGCCGGGATCCCGCCCGAGAACACGCCCCAGCGCCATTTGTCGATCAGCAGGCCGAACGGCAGGAACGCGACCTTGTCCATCGCCTGGCGCAGCAGCAGCCCGGTGTCCTTGTCCGCGCTCGGCACCTTGCTCTCGTCGAGCAACCCGATCGAGACGAGGTAATCCGGCGTGATCGACAGCGCGACGAAGTCGCCGATCGCCTCGTGGAACCCGTCATTCGCGCCGTTGCGGTACAGCAAGGGCTTCTGGTTATACGCGCGCTGGTAATAATTGTGGCCGAGTTCATGATGGATCGTGACGAAATCGTCGCCATTCACCTTGATGCACATCTTGATGCGCAGATCGTCGACATTGTCGAGATTCCACGCCGACGCATGGCACTGCACCTCGCGGTCCGCAGGCTTCACGAATTGCGAGCGCTTCCAGAAGGTCTCCGGCATCGGATCGAGCCCGAGCGAGGAGTAGAAGCCCTCCCCTGCCTTGACCATCTTGATCGCGTCATAATCCTTGGCGATCAGCAGTTCGCCGACGTCAAAGCCCAGGTCACCCGACCCCGCCGGCGCCACGATGTCGTAGATATTGCCCCATTCCTGCGCCCACATATTGCCGAGCAGGTCGGCGCGGATCGGGCCGGTCTTGGGCTGCACAGCATCGCCATATTTCTCGTTCAGCTTCCACCGGACATAGGTGTGGAGCGATTCATACAGCGGCTTGACCTCGTTCCACAGCTTGTCGGTCAGCTTGCCGAATTCCTCCGGCGACATGTCGTAATTCGACCGCCACATCGCCCCGACATCCTTGAACCCCAGCTCACGCGCGCCTTCGTTGAGCAGGCCCACCGAGCGCTGATAATCCTGCCGCTGCGGCGCACCGACATTGTCGTGCCAGCTGCTCCACATTTCCTTGAGCTTGGCAGGGTCGCGGGTGGTGCCCATCGCCGCCTCGATGTCGCTGCCGCTCATCGGCTTGCCGTCGAGCGTCCCCTTGCCGGTGCCATAGACCGTCTGCATGTCGGTCTGCAGCTTGGCGAGCGCCGATGCCGCGCCATCGCGGGTCGGCGCGGGAGAGGTGATCGCACTGCGCAGGATGTCGAGCTGCCGCCGCGTATCGGGGGACAGGCCTTTCACCTTGTCATATTTCGCAGCCTCGAGCGCATAGCGCACGGCGAGTTCGGTACCCTTGGCGCCGCTCTTGGCAACCAGTTCGGCCGTGTCGTCGGTGATGTAGGTCGCATAGACCCACTGGATCCGCGCATCGTCGATCGCGAACTCGTTGAACTCCTTGGTCGCCCGGGCAATGAAGGCGTCCGCATCCGCCGCTGTCGGGGCGGTGGCGGCAGGAGCCGCCTTCTGCGCCTGCGCCCCCGCCGGAGCCGCCAGCAACAGGGCGAGCGCGATCGTCGAAATACCGGTGCGGATCATGAATTCCTCTTTCGAACCAAATTTGTGTTGGATGACCGACAACCTGCGCCCGCCCCCCGCCAGGGTCAAGCCGTCAGAAATGTTACGATCGCATCGCCCAGTTCGGGCCGCGTCACCGCGCTCATATGATTGCCGGGCACCTCGACGAAGCGCGCATCGGGCAGCATCGCGACCAGGCCGGTGAACGACCCCACCTCGTCGTCCTCCACCCCCGCGACCACAAGCACCGGCAGGTCGAACCCCGCCAGTGCCTGCCGCGGCGTGTCGACGAATGTATCGAGGATGCCGAGCAGCGCTATTGGGTCGCCCCCCGTGGTCTTGAGAAATGCCTGCGACATGAACTCCCTGTCTCCGCGCACGAAACTGCCAAAGCCGGTGAGCACGCTGCGGAAGAACCCGGTGCGGCGGCCCGTATCGGTCACTCCCTCATCCCCCAGCCCCGACAGCACGGCCCGACGCGGTCGGGGCGCAACCCCGCGCGCCAGCACCCGCACCGTCGTCCGCGCACCGAGCGAATAGCCGCCAAGGTCATAGTCGGTCAGGCCGAGATGCGCGATCAGCGCCTCCGCGTCCCGCGCCAGCGCATCGGGCGGATAGGCGGCTGCATCGTGCGGCCGCGCGCTCTGCCCATGTGCGCGCAGGTCGGGCATGATCACCCGGAACCCCGCCGCCGCCAGCTTCTCCGCAGTGCCATATTTGATCCAGTTGGTCTGCGCGTCGGAAAAGAAGCCGTGGATCAGCACCACCGGCCGCCCCTCGCCCATCTCGCGCCACGCCAGCTGCTGGCCGTCGAAGCTCTCGAACATGTTCAATGTGTCGGTCATGCCGGCCTGATGCACCGGATCGCCGCGCCGCGAAAGCCTGCGCGCTTGCGATGCGCGCAATTGCATGCATCGTGAAATGCCATTTATGGCAGTGGCATTCTATAAGCATGCTTATTATATCGCCGCTCATGACCGACTCTCTCGGATTCCTGATCAGCGACGTCTCCCGCCTGCTTCGCAAGCGCTTCGACGAGCGCGCGCGCCTGATCGGCGTCACCCGCCAGCAATGGCGAACGCTCAGCGTGCTCAAGCGGCATGAGGGCAGCAATCAGGGCATGCTCGCCGAACTGCTCGAAGTCGAACCGATCACGCTGGGCCGCATGATCGACCGGCTCGAGGAAGCGGGGTGGGTCGAACGCCGCCGCGATCCGGGCGACCGGCGCGTATGGCGCATTCACCTCACCGATGCGGCCCAGCCGATCCTGCTCCAGCTGAAGGGCATCGCCGACTCGCTGTTCGTCGACGCCGCCGAGGGCATCAGCGCCGAGGATCAGGTGAGGCTCCATGCGCTGCTCGAACAGCTGCGCGACAATCTCAACCCCGACCAGTCCAACGAGGCCGCCAATGGCTGAAGCCGATCCCCGTATCGAATCCACCACCACACCCGAACCGGTGGCGGGGAAGCCGAAGCGCAATCTCCTGCGCCCCTTCCTGATGTTCGGCGTGCCGTTGGTCGTAATTGGCGCGATCGCGCTGTGGTGGTCGTTGTCGGGCGGCACCGTCTCGACCGACAATGCCTATGTCCAGCAGGACAAGGTATCGGTCGCCAGCGACGTTGCCGGGCGGATCGTCGAGGTTGCGGTCAAGGAGAACCAGAGCGTCAAGGCTGGCGATCTGTTGTTCCGCATCGACCCGGAACCCTATCGCATCGCGGTCGCCCAGGCGGATGCCGCCATCGCCAATGCCCAGGTCCAGGTGACGACGTTGCAGGCGAACTACCAGGGAACCGGCGCCGATATTCAGGCCGCGCGCGACCGCATCGCGTCGGCACAGCAGGATTATGATCGGCAAAAGGCGCTGATGGACCGCGGCTTCACGACCCGCGCCCGCTTCGAACAGGCGCAGCACTCGGTCGAACAGGCGCGCGCCAGCTATCAGAGCGCGCTCGCCGAAGCCGATGAAGCCCGCGCCAAGCTGTCGAGCGGCAGCGCGGTGCCCGGCGTCAACCCCGCCATCGCCGCCGCCCGCGCCCAGCGCGCCAAGGCGCTGCTCGATCTCGAACGGACCGCACGCCGCGCGCCGGTGGACGGGGTGGTCAGCCAGGCCGACCGGCTTCAGGTCGGGCAGATGATGATGTCGGGCCTGCCCGCCGTCACGCTCGTGCGCTCGGGCGGGTCGTGGATCGAGGCGAATTTCAAGGAGACCGACCTTGCCGAGATGCGCGTCGGGCAGCCCGCCGAAGTCCGCTTCGACGCCTATCCCGGCCTGAAGCTCAAGGGCCATGTCGCCTCGATCGGATCGCAGACCGGCTCTGAAACCTCGGTACTCCCGGCGCAGAACGCCAATGGCAATTGGGTCAAGGTGACGCAGCGCGTGCCGGTCCGCATCGCCATCGACGAGAAGAGCCAGCGTCAGCTGATCGCGGGCCTCTCCGCCGAAGTCACCGTCGACACGAGCAAGTAAGTCCAGCAATGGCCAGCGCCGCCGCCCCCGCTGCCGACACGCCCCCTGCCCCGCCCCCGGCGGGTCAGGCGGCGCTGCCCGTACGCAATAAGGGGCTGCTGACGTTCGGTGTGATGCTGGCGACGATCATGCAGATCCTCGACACCACCATCGCCAATGTCGCGCTGCCGCACATGCAGACATCGCTGGGCGCGACGGGCGACACGATCACCTGGGTGCTGACCAGCTATATCGTCGCCTCGGCCATCGCGATCCCGATCACCGGCTGGGTTTCGGACCGCATCGGATCGCGCAACCTGTTCCTGATCTCGATCGTCGGCTTCATCATCGCCTCGGCGCTGTGCGGCGCCGCGCAGAGCCTGGAGCAGATGGTGCTGTTCCGCGTTCTTCAGGGGATCGCGGCCGCGTTCATGAACCCGCTCAGCCAGACGGTGATGCTCGACATCAACGCGCCCAAGGATCAGCAAAAGGCGATGGCGGTATGGGGCATGGGCATCATGATCGGCCCGATCCTCGGCCCTGTCCTCGGCGGCTGGCTGACCGAGAATTTCAACTGGCGCTGGGTCTTCTACGTCAACCTTCCGCTCGGCGTGATCTGCCTCGTGATCCTGTGGTGGCTGCTGCCCAGCCGCCCGGTACGCAAACGCGCGTTCGACGTCTTCGGCTTTTCGCTGCTGGCGGTCGGCATCGGTGCGCTGCAGTTGATGCTCGATCGGGGACAGCATGCCGACTGGTTCTCGTCACCCGAGATCTGGATCGAGACGATCGTCGCGGGAACTGCGATCTGGATGTTCGTCGTTCATATGGCGACCGGCAAGAACCCGATGTTCGAACGCAGCCTGTGGAAGAACCGCAACCTCGTCACGGCGCTCGCCTTCATGCAGGTGGTCGGCGTCGTGATGATGGCGACGATGGCGCTGCTTCCGCCGATGCTGCAGTCGCTTTACGGCTATCCGGTCATCGAAACGGGGCTACTGATGATGCCGCGCGGGGTCGGCGTGCTGGTCACCATGGGGCTTTCGGCTCGGCTGGTCGCGCGCGGAGTCGATCCGCGCCTCCTCGTCGGCACCGGCTTTGCGCTCGCGGCATGGTCGCTCTACGACATGACCACCTGGTCGCTGGAGATGGGCGCGACGCCGTTCATCGTGGCGGGGCTGATCCAGGGGCTTGGCATGGGTCTGATCTTCATGCCGCTCAACGGCATGGCCTTTGCCACCCTCCCCGCGCATCAGCGGACCGAGGCGGCGAGCCTGACCAACCTGTCGCGCAATATCGGCGCGTCGATCGGCATCTCGCTGGTCACAACGATCCTTGCCCGCAGCACACAGGTCAGCCACGCCGACCTTGCGCCCAACATCACGGCCGAACGCCTTCAGACCCTCGACCCGGGACTGCTCGCCAATTTCGGCAGCCAGGCGGACGCGCTACTCGCCATGGCCAATGCCGAAGTGACGCGCCAGGCGGCGATGATCGCCTATCTCAACGATTTCCACGCGATGATGATCGTCACGGCGGCCTCGATCCCGCTTGTGCTGTTCCTCAAGCGGCCGAAAGCGCAAATCGCAAATGATCCGGCGGCAGCGGGGCACTGACGACCGGACTGCCCCGCGGCCTTCTATAATGTGATCCAACCAAAATCAGCCGGGCCGGGTCACACATGCTCAACCGCTTCACGCTCGCCACTAAAATCACGGTACTCTCCTGTCTCGCGATGCTCGCGCTTGCGGCATCGCTGGTCATCACCACGCAATGGGCGCTCGACCAGGATCTCCAGCACCGCGCTACCGAGCGACAGGAAACCAACATCGCGGTCGCACGCGACGTGCTGAGCCAATATGGCGCGAAGTTCAGCGTCGAAGGCGATCGCCTGCTGCTCGACGGCCGCGCGCTCAATGGCTTCAACGATCCGGTCGACAGGGTGAAGAAGCTGGTCGGCGGTACTGCCACGATCTTCCTCGGCGATACGCGCATCGCGACCAACGTGATCAAGGAAGATGGCAACCGCGCGGTCGGGACCAAGCTTGCCCCAGGGCCCGTGTTCGACGCCGTGCTGCGCGACGGCAAGCCCTATCGTGGGGAGGCCGAAATTCTCGGCAAGGATTATTACACCGCGTACGACCCGATCCGCGATGCGTCGGGCAAGACCATCGGCATCCTTTATGTCGGCATTCCGGTCGAGGATGTGCGCGGCAGCGCTTCGGGACTGGTCCAGATACTCGAGGAGATCGGACTGGCCGCGCTGCTGATCGGGTGCGCCGTCCAGTTCTGGATCTGTCGCCGCCTGTTCGCACCGATCACCACGATGATCGCCAGCATGCGCCGCCTCGCCGATGGCGACACGCGCAGCGAGATTCGCGGGGCAGAGCGCGGCGACGAAATTGGCGAAATGGCCCGCGCGCTTGCCGTCCTGCAGGAGGCATCGGCCGCCCGTGCCGCAGCCGAGGCCGAGATTGCGCGCAACAAGGACGCGCTGGACAAGGTCGTCCGCGCGCTCGGCGACGGCCTCAAGCGCGTCGCACAGGGCAAGCTGACGCAGGGCATCGAAACGGAATTCGACCCGCAATATGCCGCGCTGCGCACCGACTTCAACGATGCCGTCGTGGCCCTGCGCGGGCTGGTGGGAACCGTGGTCGACTCGACCATCGCGATCAAAGCGGGGACCGGCGAGATTTCTACCGCCGCCGATGACCTCGCCCGCCGGTCGGAAAGCAATGCCGCCAGCATCGAGGAAACCACCGCAGCGATCGCGCAGATCAACAGCCGCCTTGAGATCATGTCGCGCGCTGCCCAGGACGCCGTCACGCGCGCCGAAGAGGCCAGGAGCGTGGTCGAATCCGGCCGCACCACCGCCGAACACGCCGTCGCGACCATGAGCCGCGTCAGCGAAAGCGCGCGCGGCATCGACGACGTGATCGAGGGGCTCGACAAGATCGCGTTCCAGACCCGCGTTCTCGCCATGAACGCCGCGGTTGAAGCAGGGCGCGCCGGGGAAGCCGGTCGCGGCTTCGCGGTGGTCGCCGACCTCGTCTCCGCGCTCGCCATGCGCGCCGAAGAAGAGGCGAAGCGCGCGCGCGAGCAGCTCACCCTGACGCAGGAGGAAGTCGCCGTCGCGGTCGATGCGGTGCGCAGCGTCGACGGGGCGCTCGCCCGCATCGTGGAGACGGTCAGCACGGTCAACGGGCTGGTCGGCACCATGTCAACCGACAACAGCTCGCAATCCGCCGCGATGATGCAGATCGCATCCGCGATCGCCACAATGGATCAGTCGACGCAGCAGAATGCGGCGATGGTTGAGCAAACCTCGGCTGCCGCGCGCGGTCTGCTGGCTCAGGTCAACACGCTCGCGGATCAGGCGTCGCAATTCGACGCCGGCCAGGCGGCACGGCCCGCATCGGTCAGCGCGCCCAAGCCCCGCCCGGTCCCCGCACCGACTGCAGCGAAACCGGCGCCCACGCCTGCGGCATACTCCAAGCCTGCGCCGCTGGTCCGCCCAACGCTGCCAATCGCGGCGAGTGGCGGCAGCGCGGCCGTGGCGCTCGACAACTGGGATGAGTTCTGACCTTCCGGCCCGTCCGTTCAGGCGGACGGGCCACCCGGCCGTGTCACACCGGTCGCCAGCGCGAGCACCGCACCCGCCAGCGCCAGCGCCATGTCCTTGGGCGCGTCGAACATGTCGCCCTGCTGCCCATTATACTGTTCTGCCGCCTCGACGCTCAGGCCCAGCGTCAGCAGCCATTCGAAAATCTCGTAGACCGCGCCGATCGCCAGCACGGCGAGCAGCATGAACGTCACCGCCATCCGCCGCGTCAGCCCGGCATGGCGCATCCCGGCCTCGACCAGCGGCAGCGCAAGGCAAAGGCCCGATGCGAAATGCACCAGTCGGTCGAACATGTTGCGCTGAAAGCCCAGCACCGCATCGATGCTCACGCCAAATGCCGCCTGCCCCCAGGCATCGTACGGCACGCTGCTATAGGTCCAGCGGGCAGCGAACAGGTGCAGCAGCACGAAGCTGCACGCCCATGCCACGCTGGCGGTGCTGAACGGCCAGCGGCGCAGCGCCCACCATGTCACCGGTACGCTGACGACCACCGGGCCGACCTGCAGCCAGGTGTTGGGCGGATAGGCCGCCCCCACCGCGCTCAGCGGGGCGCCCGCAAGACATGCGAGCAGCCACCAGCGTTGCGCGGCGGGGAGGCCCATATGCGGGCGCTCAGCCCTTTTTCAGGTGACGACGACCCAGCAGTTCGGCGATCTGCACCGCGTTCAGTGCCGCGCCCTTGCGCAGATTGTCGCTGACGCACCAGAAGGCGAGGCCGTTCTCGACGGTCGAATCCTCGCGCACGCGGCTGACAAAGGTCGCATAGTCGCCGACGCACTCGACCGGGGTGACGTACCCGCCATCCTCGCGCTTATCGACCAGCATGATGCCCGGCGCCTCGCGCAGGATGTTCTGTGCATCCTCCGCCGAAAGCTCGTTCTCCAGCTCGACATTGACCGCCTCGCTGTGCCCGACGAACACCGGCACTCGGACGCAGGTGGCGATGACCTTGACCTTGGGGTCGAGGATCTTCTTGGTCTCGACCACCATCTTCCACTCTTCCTTGGTCGATCCGTCGTCCAGGAAGCTGTCGATATGCGGGATCACGTTGAACGCGATCTGCTTGGTGAACTTCTTGGCTTCCGCGCTGTCGCCGACAAAGATGTTGCGCGACTGTTCGAACAGCTCGTCCATCCCCGCCTTGCCCGCGCCCGACACCGACTGATAGGTCGCGACGACGACGCGCTTGACGGTCGCGGCATCGTGCAGCGGCTTCAGCGCCACCACCATCTGCGCGGTCGAGCAGTTCGGATTGGCGATGATGTTCTTGGCCTTGTAGCCGTCGATGGCCTCCGGGTTCACTTCCGGCACGATCAGCGGCACGTCCGGGTCCATGCGATAGAGCGACGAATTGTCGATCACCGTGCAGCCGGCGGCAGCGAAGCGCGGTGCGTGGACCTTGGTCGCCTCGCTCCCGATCGCGAACAGCGCCATGTCCCAGCCGGTCGGATCGAAATGCTCGATATTCTGGATCTTGTACTGTTTCCCGGTCTCGCCGAAATCGACCATGTCGCCGGTCGAGCGCGCGCTGGCGAGCACGGCCAGTTCGTCGATCGGGAACTCGCGCTCCGCCAGAATGGCGAGCATCTCGCGCCCGACATTGCCGGTGGCGCCTGCGACTACGACACGGTAACCCATCAATAGACCCTTTCATGCGGTCGAGCCGCCCGGAATACGGGCAGCCACATAGTCATTCTTCGGTGGGAAGTCAGCGGCCATGCGTGGCGCGCCTTCGGAAATGTTTCGCAGCGGATACCCGGACCCGCGCAACCGGCCTGTCAGCGGCGGGTCGCGGTCCGGGTGGTGATAATGGGCCGTTTTCGAAACATGGCCGCGCCCCTAGCAGCACTATTGCGCGGGGAACAGGGAATTTCTTCTTTCATTGCGGCAAAGCGCGGGTTGCGCGGTGGACGCGGCGACGCCGCCTCGCCTATGTACCGCCTCGCACGACAGGAGACCGCATTTGGCCGACCATTTCGTCCGTCCCGACACCCGCGCCTTTCTCGACATGCTCGCCGCGATGCCGGAAATGCCCTGGCCACCCCAGCCCGACGCGTATCGCGCGCAATATCTGGCGATGAAGGATCTGGTCGATCTGCCCCAGGGCGATCTCGCGACGGTCAAGGATCTGACCATTCCCGGCCCGGCCGGCGCCATTCCCGCGCGCCTGTTCGACGTGCGCGACAAGCGTGAGCCCGGCCCGGTCGTGCTGTTCTTCCACGGCGGCGGCTTCGTCATCGGCAATATCGACAGCCATGCCAGCTTCACCGCCGAGCTCAGCCGCGCGCTCGACCTTCCCGTGGTATCGGTCGACTATCGCCTCGCGCCCGAAAACCCCTGGCCCGCCGCGTCGGACGATTGCGAAGCAGCCGCGCGCTGGGTCGCGTCCAGCCCTGCCGAACTTGGCCGCGCGGTCACCAGCATCGCGCTTGCTGGCGACAGTGCAGGGGGACAGATCGCCGCGGTCGCCGCGATCGACCTGCGCGGCGCCCCCGCTGCGGTCCCGGTGATCGGCCAGCTGCTCATCTATCCCGCTGCCGATTTCAGCGGCAACTACCCCTCCGCCGACCATTTCGGGGAAGGCTATCTGCTGACCGCCAAGGGCATGGAATGGTTCAACGAATGCTATGGCCCGGACGTTGATCACCCGCGCGCGTCGCCAATGCGCAACGCGACGCTGGAGGGGCTGCCCCCCGCGCTGGTCCTCACCGCCAGCCTCGACCCGATCCGCGATCAGGGCCGCGCTTATGCCGGGGCGCTGGCAGCGGCGGGCGTACCGGTCGTGTTCCGTGAGGCAGTGGGCAATATCCACGGCTTCATCACCCTGCGCCGCGCGATCCCCTCGGCCCAGGGCGATGTCGCGGGCATGCTGGTCGCGTTCCGCGCATTGCTGACCGAGGCCGAGGCGAACCGCGTGATGACGCAGGCCGCCGCATGATCGACCGCGACGCTCTCCCCTACCGCCCCTGTGCCGGGGTGATCCTGCTCAACCGTGACGGCCAGGTGTTCGTCGGCCAGCGGCTCGATTCGACGCTTGAGGCGTGGCAGATGCCGCAAGGCGGAATCGATCCGGGCGAAGACCCGCTCGACGCCGCCTATCGCGAGCTATGGGAGGAAACCGGCGTCCTGCGCGCGCATGTCGAACTGCTCGCCGCGCCGGAGATCGAGCTGGAATATGATCTCCCCGACGATCTGCTGGGCAAGGTGTGGAAGGGCAAATGGCGCGGCCAGCGCCAGCGCTGGTTCCTGTTCCGCCTGACCGCCGGGGACGATGCGATCGACATCGCCACCGCCGAACCCGAATTTCGCGCATGGCGCTGGCTCGACCCGCGCGAGCTGCCGGATGTGATCGTGCCGTTCAAGCGCGACCTCTATATCGATCTTCTGCGTATTTTCGCCGAACCGCTCGGTCTCGAACCAGGGGGCGTACGGTAATGTCCAACCCTACTCGATCTCTGGCGGGGAATAGCGTAGTAACCGGTTACATGCGTAGCTCCCTGTTCCTTTTGCTCGCGGCACCGCTGCTGCTGGCCAACACCGACGCGACCGGAGTGCCGCAGGACTCCCCGCCGCCCAATCAGTCGGTCGAGCGCTCGTCCGAGGTAAAGGCGATGCTGGATGCGGCGATGAAGGCGGGCGACGAGGCTGCGGTCAACGCGATCGTCAAATATGCCAAGGCGGCCGACAAGGAACGCGCCGCGCAGTTCGAGTCTACCGCGAGTGCGTGGAAGCGGGAGCGCCGCGAAGCCGCCGAACGCCGCCTGCGCGAAGCCAAGTTCCTCGATCTGGTGAAGGGCCGCGCCGAACTGGGCGGCTATTTTACCACCGGCAACACCGAGACGCTCGGCCTGACCGGCATCCTCGACCTCAAGCGCGAAGCACTGCGCTGGCGGCACAAGCTGCGCATCCAGGCGGATTACCAGGAAAGCCTCGGCCAGACGGTGCGCGAACGCTACCTCGCGGCCTATGAGCCGAACTGGAAGATCGACGACCGCGCCTATGTCTATGGCGCGGCGCAGTTCGAAAGCGACCGCTTTCTCGGCTTCGACGAGCGTTATGCGATCTCCGCCGGGGCCGGCTATTCCGCCGTCAAGTCGCCCGCTCTGACCCTCGACCTCGAACTCGGCCCGGCGTTTCGCTATACCGAGTTCGTCACTGCCCCCAATGAACGCCAGATCGCCGCGCGCGGCAAGGTCGACCTCGACTGGAAGCTGAGCAAGGGCGTGACCTTCAGCCAGGACGCCTCGGCCTTTGTCGAGCAGCAGAACAGCACGATCACCGGCAAATCCGCGCTGCGCGTCAAGCTGTTCGGCCCCTTCTCCACCCAGATGTCCTACGCGGTGAACTACGAAAGCGCGCCGCCCAACGGCCGCAAGTCGACCGACACGACGACGCGTGCGTCACTGCTGGTGGATTTCTAGGGTTACCTCTTGTTTCGCGGCACCGGCCCGCTCCCCCACCCGGCCACCCAGCGCGAGCATGACATGGGTGGCCGGGTGGGGGAGCGGGCGGGAGCCGCTTCAGCGAAGCAGAATACAGCAAGCAGCTGTCACAGTAACTTCACACGATTGTAACATTCGGCGAAATCGGGCATCGGGCCGCAACCCGGAGCCACAGTCATTCGCCAGATCGCCGCCCTGCCCTATCGCACCGAAGGTACCGCCATCGATGCACCCGTGCGCGTGCTGCTCGTCACGTCGCGCGGAACGGGGCGCTGGGTGATCCCCAAGGGCAATGTCGCAGCCGGCATGCCCCCGCATCTCGCTGCGGCCGAAGAGGCGGAGGAAGAGGCTGGCGTCGTTGGCGCGGCCTGCCCCACCCCGATCGGCGCCTATCGCTATCGCAAGCGGCGCGGCAACGGCGCGCACCTGATGGCGGATGTCGAAGTATTTCCCTTGGCCGTCACCGCCGAACTGGCGCGCTGGAAGGAACAGGGCCAGCGCGAACGCCGCTGGTTCACGCTGGCCGAGGCCGCGGAGGCGGTGGACGAACCCGATCTCCGGGAACTGATCCGCAGCTTCGGCCCGACCGAATTCAATGCCGCCGCGCGGCGGACGAGCATGCTCGCCGTCGTCGCGCAAAAATCGAAAGCAAACCGAATGTTCGCGTGGTTTCAGCGCCTTCTTCCCAAGACCGGAAATTTCTTCGAACTGTTCGAAGCGCATGCGGTGACCATCACCGCCGCCGCCGACGCACTGTCGCGCCTGTTTCAGGGCAATGGCCCGACCAGCGACCATATCCGGGAGATCATGGAGCGTGAGCATGATGCCGACGGGATCATCCGCGAAGTGCTCCAGACCGTCCGCAAGACTTTCCTGACGCCATTCGACCGCAGCGCGATCACCAGCCTGATCGGCGCGATGGACGATGCGATCGACGAGATGCAGGCCGCCGCCGCCGCCGTCGACCTGTATGAAGTGGACACGTTCGAGCCCGAGATGCGCGACATTGTCGCCATCATCGTCGATGCCGCGCGGCTGACCGCCGAGGCGATGCCGCTGCTGCGCGATGTAGCGAAGAACGGTGTCCGCCTGCACGAGCTGACCGAACGTCTGGTGCGGATGGAGGGCCATGCCGATGACATCCACGACGTCGGCGTCCGCCGCGCGTTCAAGGCCTATGGCGATGACGCCATGAAGTTCATGGTCGCACGCGAACTCTACAAGCATCTCGAACGGATCACCGACGCGCTCGAGGATGTCGCGAACGAGATTGACGGCATCGTCATCGACCACGCCTGATCCCATCCGATGCACGAACTCGCCTTTCCGCTGCTCGTCGGCCTGATCATCCTCGCGCTGGGGTTCGACTTCCTCAACGGCCTGCATGACGCTGCAAACTCGATCGCCACGGTCGTTGCCACGCGCCTGCTCGGCCCGGTGCAGGCGGTCGGCTTCGCGGCCTTCTTCAACTTCGCGGCCTATTTTCTCACCCTCGCCTGGCCCGAATTGCACAAGGTGGCCGAGACGATCGGCAAGGGGCTGATCGACAAGGATCTCGTCACCCCTTCGGTCGTGTTCGGCGCGCTGGTCGGGGCGATGTTCTGGAACGTCGTCACCTGGTGGAAGGGCATTCCCTCTTCCTCCAGCCACGCGCTGGTCGGCGGGATCGTCGGCGCGGGCGTGGCGCATGCCGGCTTCACCGGCATCCAGTGGAGCGGCCTCAACAAGACCCTCATCGCGATCGTCCTGTCGCCCTTGCTCGGCATGTTGCTGGCGATGCTGGTGATGCTGCTCTCGAGCTGGGCGCTGCATCGCGTCAGCAACCGAACGGCCGAGAAGAGCTTTCGCTGGCTCCACCTCGCTTCCTCCGCCGCCTATTCGACCGCGCACGGCCTCAACGATGCGCAAAAGACGATGGGGATCATCACCGTGCTGCTCTATTCGACAGGATATCTGTCGGGCGAGTTCCACGTCCCGCACTGGGTCGCCATCTCCTGCTACATCGCGATCGCGCTGGGCACGCTGTCGGGCGGGTGGAAGATCATCGAGACTATGGGCACGCGCATCACCAAGCTTTCGCAACATCAGGGGTTCAGCGCCTCGACCGGCGGCTCGATCATGGTGTTCACCGCGTCCTTGCTGGGCATTCCCGTGTCGACCACCCACACCATCACCGGCAGCATCATCGGGGCGGGAACCGCCCGGCGCGCCAGCGCCGTCCGCTGGGGCGTGGCGCAAAACGTCATTTCGGCCTGGGTCATCACAATCCCCGCATCGGCCGCTGTCGGCGCGCTGTTCTACATGCTGACCAGGCTCTTTTAACTCGTAACAGCGGTTACTTTTTCGCGCGGCGGGGGGTTCACCCGCCGCATGCGAACCGATACACCCCTCCCATGGGGCTGAATGCAATCGAAGCCGCCGCTGTGGAGGCGGCCCGCGCCGCGCCGATGCTGGCGCAGGTTGAGCGCTGGGTCGCGGTCAATAGCGGCACGCGCAATCTGGACGGGCTGGCAACGATGGCGGGCCTGCTGGGCGACGCATTTTCCACGCTGCCCGGCGACCTCGCGCTGGTCGAACCGGCGCCGGTCGAGATGGTCGATGCCAGCGGCACTGTGCAATCGCTCGCCCATGGCCGCCACCTCCACCTGCGTGTCCGTCCCGACGCCCCGGTGCAGATGCTGTTCACCGGCCATATGGACACCGTCTTCCCCGCCGATCACCCGTTCCAGACCGCGACCTGGCTGCCTGATGGCATTCTCAACGCGCCGGGAGCGGCGGACATGAAGGGAGGGCTGTCGCTGATGCTCGCCGCACTGCAGGCGGTCGAGGCGACCCCGGCGGCGGCGCGGTTCGGCTATGAAGTCGTGGTCAACTCCGACGAGGAGACCGGCTCCTTCGCCTCCGCCGCACTGATCGCACAGGCGGCGAAGAACAAGGTTGCCGCGCTCACCTACGAACCCGCGCTGCCCGATGGCACGCTGGCGGGCGCGCGTGGCGGCACCGGGAACTTCTCCATCGTCGTGCGCGGGCGCAGCGCGCATGCCGGTCGAAACCCGCGCGACGGCCGCAACGCGCTCGTCGCCGCAGCCGATCTCGCGCTGCGCCTGTCACAGCTGATGAGCGACGACCTGTCGGTCAATCCCGCGCGGATCGAGGGTGGGGGGCCGAACAATGTGATCCCCGATCTCGCGATCCTGCGCGTCAATTTCCGCCCCGCCTCGCCCGACGCCATCCAGCGCGCCGGAGCCGCCGTCCACGCGCTCGCCGAGGCGATCGCTGCTGCCCACGACGTCTCGGTCCATGTCCATGGCGGCTTCAACCGCCCGCCCAAACCGCTCGACCCGGGCGCCGAGCGCCTGTTCGGCCTGGTCAAGCAGGCCGGCGCCGATCTCGACATCCCCGTTGCCTGGAAAGCCACCGGCGGGGTGTGCGACGGCAACAACATCGCCGCCTGTGGCGTCCCCGTCGTCGACACGATGGGCGCGCGCGGCGGAGCCATTCATTCGCAGGAGGAATTTCTGATCCCCGACAGCCTGCCCGAACGTGCCGCCCTGTCGGCGCTCACCATCCTGCGCATCATCGAAAAGGGCCGCGTATGACCTTCATCATCCGCCCTGCCCGTGCCGACGACCTCCAGCATCTTTATGAGATGGCCAAGCTCACCGGCGGCGGCTTCACCAACCTGCCCCCCGAAAAGCCCGCGCTGAAGGCCAAGCTCGAACGCAGTGCCGAGGCCTTTGCGCGCACCGACGATGCGAAAAAGGACGAGCTGTTCGTCCTCGTCCTCGAAAACACGGTGACGCAGGAAGTGCGCGGCACCTGCCAGATCTTCACTCAGGTCGGTCAGCGCTGGCCTTTCTATTCCTATCGCATCGGCACGGTGACCAAGCATAGCGAAGCGCTGAACCGCACCTTCCGCGCCGAAATCCTCAACCTCGTCAATGATCTTGAGGGGGCGAGCGAGGTCGGCGGCCTGTTCCTCCACCCGGGCGAACGTGCCGGGGGCCTGGGCATGCTGCTCGCGCGCAGCCGTTATCTTTTCATCGCCATGCACCGCGCGCGCTTTGCCGATCGCATCCTCGCCGAACTGCGCGGAGTCATCGACGAAGCCGGCGGATCCCCCTTCTGGGATGGCGTCGCGGGCCGGTTCTTCGGGATGAGCTTCCAGCAAGCCGACGAGTTCAACGCGATCCACGGCAACCAGTTCATCGCCGACCTGATGCCGCGCCACCCGGTCTATACCGCGATGCTGACCGACCATGCGCGCAGCGTGATCGGCGTGCCACACCCGTCGGGCCGCGCCGCGATGCGGATGCTCGAGCATGAAGGCTTCGCATTCGAGAATTACATCGACATCTTCGACGGCGGCCCGACCATGACCGCGCGCACCGACCATGTCATGACTATCCGCGATTGCCGCGCCCAGCCCGTGGCGGAAATCGCCCCCGGGGGTGAAGCCAGCATCATCGCGCGCGGCATGCTCGGCGCGTTCCGCGCCTGCCACGGCCGGGTCGCGCGCGGTCCGGATGGCGTAACGCTCGACCCCGCCGCCGCTGCGCTGCTCGACGTCGCGCCCGGCCAGGACGTGTGCCATGCCCCGCGTTGAGATCAATTTCGACGGGATCATCGGCCCCAGCCATAATTACGCCGGCCTCAGCCACGGCAACCTCGCCGCGACCCGCAACCGGGGCGCGGTGTCCCAGCCCCGCGCGGCGGCACTGCAGGGGATCGCCAAGATGCGCGCCAACCTCGCGCTCGGGCTGACGCAGGGGATCCTGCTGCCCCATGCCCGCCCCGACCACCGCTGGCTCGACGGCCTCGCCACGACCTATGCCGACGCCGCGCCGCATCTTCAGGCACAGGCGCTGTCCGCGTCGGCGATGTGGGCTGCCAACGCCGCCACCGTTTCCCCCGCGCCCGACACTGCCGATGGCCGCTGCCACCTCAGCGTCGCCAACCTCGTGACGATGCCGCATCGCAGCCACGAATGGCCCGAGACGCTGGCGCAGCTGCGCCTCGCCTTTGCCTACGACGCCTTCCGCGTCCACGGCCCCGTCCCCGCCCCGTTCGGCGACGAGGGCGCGGCCAACCATATGCGCCTCGCCCCGGAGCATGACGCGCCCGGCGTCGAGGTCTTCGTTTATGGCGTCAGCGGCGGCCCCTTCCCGGCGCGCCAGCATCGCGAGGCGAGCGCAGCGGTCGCCCGCCGCCACACCCTTGACCCTGCTCGCACGTTGTTCGTGCAGCAGTCCGAAGAGGCGATCGCCGCCGGGGCATTCCATAATGACGTCGTCGCGGTGGCAAACGCCAACGTCCTGTTCGCGCACGAACTGGCATTCGCCGACAAGGATACCTTCTACGCCGATCTGCGCCGATCGATGCCGTCGGTGGAAATCGTCGAAGTTCCCGCTGCCGAAGTCAGCCTCGCCGATGCGATCGGCTCCTATCTGTTCAACGCCCAGCTGGTGACGCTGCCCGGCGGCGAGACCGGCCTTATCCTCCCGACCGAGGCGCGCGAGACGCCGTCGGTCTGGAATTGGCTCCAGGCCCATGTCGCCGGCAACGGACCGATCCGGCACCTGGAGGTGGTCGACGTCCGCCAGTCGATGGCCAATGGCGGCGGCCCCGCCTGCCTGCGCCTGCGCGTCGTCGCCGACCCCGCAACCGTCGACCCCCGCTTCCTCGTCGACCCCGCCAAGCTCGACCGCATCGCGGGCGTGATCGAGGCGCATTGGCCCGAAACCATCGCGCAGGATGAAATCGGCGATCCGGCGCTGATCGCCCGCATCGCTGCCGCCCGAACCGCGCTGCTCGACCTGCTCGGCATCGATCCGGCGCAGCTGTCGGGTTAATTGACAGGTAACCATAGTCGTTAAGGCGAAGCCGCGCATTTCCGCACTTGGCCTGTCTCTTGCGTAACGTTTGCCATGCTGTCACGCATCAGGCGCCTCTTCACCATCAAGACCAGATTCGAGGCGTTTGCCGTGATCTACGGCCTTGGTGTCGGAGCGGTCGAGCGTGGCATTCACTATCTGGAGCAATATCCAGGCGTTGGCGGATGGCTGCTGTTTGCGGTCTGCCCCATCGCGGTATTCATGGCGGGCGCGCGGATCCTCGATTCGCTCGATGCCGGGATCGAATAGGTCATTTTAGCGGACGGTCTGTCGGGGGACGGGCCGGATGGGGAGACGAGGGTGCGGTTGTTTCGGGGCATGTTCACGGCACTGGCGGCGCAGGCGCTGCTGATCGTTGCGGTCGCTGGCGGCCTGCTGCTGTGGAATGTTCATACCAGCAGCGAGCGTCTGCTCCGCAATCGCGATGCCGAACATCTCGAAACCTTTGCCGCGCTTGCCGGCGAGGCGGCAACATCCGGCAAGCCGTTCGAGCGCATCGTGGCCGAACTGGACAAGCGCGATCCGATCATCCTGGGCAATCGCGTCGCAATTGTCGGCGAGGGCGACCGGCTGCTCGGCGGTGCGACTGCCGGTCCGGCGCTGGTCGAGCACCCGATCGTCGTCAACGGGACGACCGTGGCGCGCGCGCGCGTGGTGCGCCCTCCGCAGCTGACCGATCGCGACCGCGCGTTGCTGCGCGACCATTTTATCGGCATCGGCGCGACTCTGGCGGGCATTCTCGCCCTGCTGCTCGGAGTCGCGTATTGGCTGTCGGGGCGCTGGTCGAAGCCCCAGCGCGAACTGCTTCGGCTCAGCCATGAGGTGGCCGATGGCGATGGCGACATCTATTTCGACGAGCGCGGCCCTCGCGAGATCGTCGGCACGATGCGCAATTTGCGCCGCATCGCCAACCGGTTCGAGCGGATCGAAACCGCGCGCCGCACCTGGCTGGTGATGATCGCCGAAGAGCTGCGCGAACCGATCGCGTCGCTGGGCGGCCGTCTGTCGGAGTTGCAGGAGGCGCTGACGGCCGAACCGGAGTTCAAGGCGGCGATCGAGGCTGATCAGAACCGCCTCGCCCGCATGGCCGAGGATCTCCACGCGGTGGCGCTCGCCGATCTCGGCCGACTGCCCCTGCGCTTTGCCGATGTCGATCCGCGCGCGCTGATCCACAACACCATTTATGTCCATGCCAAGCGCGCCGAGGCGGCGGGCGTGCGGCTCGAAACTAGCAACCTCCCCCCCTACACCGTCCTGGTGAAGTGGGACGCCGAGCGGATCGAGCAATTGTTCGGCGCGCTGATCGAGAATTCGATGCGCTATGTCCCGCGCGGCGGGCGCATCGTGCTTGGCCTGGAAAGCCAGCGCGATGCCTGGCGCCTGATCGTCGACGACAATGCACCGGGCATTGATGTCGGCCTCGCCCAGCAGCTGTTCGAGCCCTTCTACCGCGCCAATGCCAAGGAAACCCCCGGCGGATCGGGCCTCAGCCTCGCCACCGCACGCGCGATCGTCGAGGGGCATCACGGGCGGATCGAGGCAAGCAACTCCCCGATCGGCGGCCTGCGCATCACCGTGGTCCTGCCCGCAACCCCGCCAATGGCCTGAGGCCCGCGAATCCTCCCCCGCCAAGGGGAGGTGTCAGCGCAGCTGGCGGAGGGAAGGAAGTCCGACGATCCGAAAGGACACAGCCGCGCTCCCCGTCCGTCGCCTTCGGCGCCACCTCGCCCTGGCGGGGGAGTATCTGCATGTCGGCTTCTCAGCCCCTCCCGCTTGCGGGAAAGTTTTGGGAGGGTCTTCTACTCATCTTCCTTGGCGGAGACGGTACGGCCGCCCCGTGCCTCATTCGAACTCCAGAATCGCCGCATCCACCGCCAGGCTGTCGCCAGCGGCAAAGTTGATCGCCTTGACGACACCCGCCTTCTCGGCGCGCAGGATATTCTCCATCTTCATCGCCTCGACCACCGCCAGCGGCTGGCCGGCCTCGACCTTCTCGCCCTCGCCCACCTCGATCCGCGTCAGCAGCCCCGGCATCGGCGCGAGCAGGAAGCGGCTCATGTCCGGCGGGATCTTCTCGATCATGTGGCGGGCCAGTTCGGCGACACGCGGGGCATAGACCTTGGCGTCATGCGCCGCCCCACGCGTCCGCAGCGTCCATCCCGCACGGGTGCGTTTCACCCCGACGCTCAACAATTCCTCGCCATCGATACGGAATTGCGCGAGCCGCTGCCCCGGCTGCCAGCCAGTGGCAATGTCGAGCGGCGCCGCGTCATCAGCGAAATTGACCAGCATCCCTCCGGCATGGCCATCGACGCTGATGTCGAACCGCTCGGTGCCAATCAGCACGACGCGCCCGCTCGACAGGGTCGGCGTCGCGAGCTGCCCGGAAATCTCGACCGCCCGCGCAGCCTGGATCAGGTCCAGCACCGTCGCCATTGCCGCCAGCGTGTGCAGCAGCATCGCGTCGGCCGGCGCGCCCTCGAACCCCTCGGGATATTCCTCCGCGATAAAACCGGTGGTCAACGCCCCCGCCCGAAAGCGCGGATGCTGCATCAGCGCCGACAGGAAATCGATATTGTTGCCCAGACCCTCCAGCTCGAACCGGTCGAGCGCCGCGACCTGCAGATCCGCAGCCTCCTCGCGCGTTGGCGCCCAGGTGATCAGCTTGGCGATCATCGGGTCATAGAACATGCTGACCTCGCCCCCCTCGGCGACGCCATCGTCGACGCGGACATAGCCGTCACCACCGACAGCGCCATAGGGCGTCTCCTGCGCCGCCGGTGGCGCATAGCGCACCAGCCGCCCGGTGCTCGGCAGGAACCCGCGATACGGATCCTCGGCATAAACCCGGTTCTCGATTGCCCAACCGGTTAGCGTGACCTCATCCTGCGTGAACGCAAGGCGTTCGCCCGCCGCGACCCGGATCATCTGCTCGACCAGATCGAGGCCGGTGATCGCCTCGGTCACCGGATGCTCGACCTGCAGCCGGGTATTCATTTCGAGGAAGTAGAAACCATCACGGGTCTTGTCGGCACCGGAAACGATCAGCTCGACCGTCCCCGCGCTGTAATAGCCCACCGCCCGCGCCAGCGCGACCGCCTGCTCGCCCATCTTGCGGCGCATCTCGGGCGTGACGAAAGGCGACGGTGCTTCCTCGACCACCTTCTGGTGCCGCCGCTGGATCGAGCATTCGCGCTCGCCCAGATAGACGATGTTGCCATGCTGGTCGCCGATCAGCTGGATCTCGATATGGCGCGGCTGTTCGATGAACTTCTCGATGAACACACGATCGTCGCCGAAGCTCGCCAGCCCCTCGCGCTTGGTCGCCTCGAAGCCTTCGCGGACGTCCTGCTCGCTCCACGCCAGCCGCATCCCCTTGCCGCCGCCGCCGGCCGACGCCTTCATCATCACCGGATAGCCGATGTCCGATGCGATCCGCACCGCCTCGTCGGTGTCGGCAATCTCGCCCAGATAGCCGGGGACGACATTGACCCCCGCCGCCTTGGCGAGCTTCTTGGACTCGATCTTGTCGCCCATCGCCGCGATCGCATTCGCTGGCGGCCCGACAAAGGCGACCCCCGCCTCGGCACACGCCTTGGCAAAGCTCTCGCGCTCCGACAGGAACCCGTACCCCGGATGGATCGCATCCGCGCCGGTAGCCTTGGCTGCGGCCAGGATCAGCTCGGCATTGAGATAGCTCTCCGCCGCCGGCGCCGGTCCCAGCCGCACCGCCTCGTCGGCCATCAACACATGCGGCGCGCGCGCATCGGCGTCGGAATAGACCGCGACCGTCGCAATCCCCATCCGCTTGGCGGTACGGAACACGCGACACGCAATCTCGCCACGATTGGCGACCAGGATCTTCTTGAACATCAGTCCTTGCCCGATTGCAGCAGGTCCAGCTCCGCTACCGTCATCCGCCTGGGACTGCCGACGCCGGGATCGAACAACAAAAGCGCGTCGTCAGGCAGCGATTCCCGCAACAGATCGAGGTTGATCTGCAACGTCTTGTCGCGCGCCGGACTGTTCGCCAGTGCCTTTCGCGCCGCCTCCGGATTGCCGAAGACGGGAAACAGCTGCTCCCCGTCGACCGTGATGGGATGCAGGCGGATCGCGGCCGCATCGGCGCGGTTCAGCTCGCCGATCACGATCACCCATCGCGCATTCGTGGACTCTGTTCCGGTCACTCCGCTGCCTCCAATTCCGCCTTCACCTCACCCTGCATCGCCCGCATCCCCAACCGCGCGAACAGCGCCGCGTCCTTGTCGTCACCGGCATTGCCGGTGGTCAGCAGCTTGTCGCCGGTGAAGATCGAATTCGCCCCCGCCATGAAGCACAACGCCTGCGTCTCATCGCTCATGCTCTCACGCCCCGCAGACAGCCGCACCATCGATTCCGGCATCGTGATCCGCGCCACCGCGACCGTGCGGACGAACTCGATCTGGTCGATCTTCGCCAGCGGAGTGTCGTGGAGCATGTCGCCCAGCACCGTGCCCTTGACCGGCACCAGCGCGTTCACCGGCACGCTCTCGGGATGCTTGGGCAAAGTCGCCAGCGCATGGATGAAGCCGACGCGATCCGCGCGCGTCTCGCCCATCCCGACGATCCCGCCGCAGCACACGTTGATCCCCGCCTCACGCACATGGTCGAGCGTTTCCAGCCGATCCTCGAACGTCCGTGTCGTGATCACCTCGCCATAGCGCTCCGGCGAGGTGTCGATATTGTGGTTGTAATAATCGAGCCCCGCATCGGCGAGCTGCGCCGCCTGCCCCTCGGTCAGCATGCCGAGTGTCATGCAGGTTTCCATGCCCATCTGGCGCACGCCCTTCACCATCTCGACGATGGCGGGCATGTCGCGGTCCTTGGGGTTGCGCCACGCCGCGCCCATGCAGAAGCGCGACGAGCCATTATCCTTCGCATGCGCCGCCGCCTGCAGCACCGCGCGGACATCCATCAGCTTGGTCGCCTTCAGCCCCGTCTCGGCATGGGTCGACTGGTTGCAGTACCCGCAATCCTCCGGGCAACCGCCGGTCTTGATGCTCAGCAGCGTCGACAGCTGCACCTCGTCAGCCGCAAAGTGTGCGCGGTGGACGGTCGCGGCCTGATAGACCAGCTCCATGAACGGCAGGTCGAACAGCGCGGCGATCTCGTCGCGGGTCCAGTCGGTACGGGTCGTCACATCAAAGCCCTGATCCAAGAGTAAAGAAAGCCGCCGACGCCCAGACCAAGGAACATCATCGCCCCCTGATTGGTCAGCCACGCGGAGCGCGGTACCGGAACATTACGCTGGCGCGAACGCAAAATCGACGCGGTACAGCTGAGCGCGCACAGCCCCGAGAGGGCCAGAAACACCGTCAGCGATGCGATGACCACGCCGGGGATTTTCTGCCCCTGCCCCGACTGCGCAATCGACAGCACCCCGCCCAGACCCAGCAACGCCAGCGACAGGAGATGCTTCGAATAATCGTAGAGCAGCATCTCCTTGTCGAACCCGGGCTCCGGGTCCGGCTTGACGGTTTGGTCGCTCATTTGCCTTGCCCCCGCATTCGTACATGCCGGAGCAAGATCCCGCCGCTAATCATCTTTCGGCGCATCCCGCTCGAAATGAAGGATCAGCCAACGCTTGTCGATCTCACGCCTCTGCAAGTAGAAGGTCCCGGTCTGACCCGCGTTCGGCTTGATGATAATTGGTCCAGCACACCGAACGACAATTAAGTTCGCCATTTCGACAAATGTTTTCGCCCGGACCTTTCCATCTGGTCCGACAACGGTGCCCAACTGATCAACCGCATCGCGTTGGTCCGGATTCTGCACCTCGCGCTCGACCGTATACGTACCCGCAACCTTCCGCGCAGCTGACAGCTTCGCATCCCACTCACGAATCTGCTTCGATTCGGCTGTCGGCTTACCGTTCGCTGGGAAGCGGCACGCCAACGCATCCGGCGCTCCAATCAGCGCTACCGAGGCAGCGATCGTGGCAAGCCGGATCACTCCGCAGCCTCCTCACGCGGCGGCATATTGTGCCCGAGCAGGGTCAGCACCTCTTCCGCCGCATTGACCAGATTCGTGCCCGGACCAAAGATCGCCTGCACCCCCGCGTCGCGCAGGATCTGATAATCCTGCGCCGGGATTACCCCGCCCGCGATCACCTTGATGTCCGAACGCCCAGCGTCGCGCAGATGGCCGATCAGCTGCGGGATCAGCGTCTTGTGCCCCGCCGCTAGGCTGGAGACGCCGACCACATCGACATCCTCGGCCAGCGCCAGTTCGGCGGCTTCCTGCGGCGTCTGGAACAACGGGCCGGGCACGACCTTGAACCCCAGGTCACCGAACGCCGACGACACCAGGTTCGCCCCGCGGTCATGCCCGTCCTGCCCCATCTTGGCCACCAGCATGCGCGGCGCGCGGCCCAGCCGCCGCTCGGTCGCCGCCACGCCGTCCTTCAGCCGCTCCCAGCTCTGGTCCGCATCATAGGCGCCGCCATAGACGCCCTTGACCGGCGTCGGCACCGTCCCGTGCCGCCCGAACACATCCTCGATCGCCAGGCTGATCTCGCCCAGCGTCGCACGATGCCGCGCCGCCACCACCGCGAGCTCCAGCAGATTGCCATTGCCCCGCGCGCCCCCGCGCAGCGCATCCAGCGCAGCCTGACACGCCGCATCGTCGCGCGTCGCCTTGACCCGCGCGATGCGCGCCACCTGCGCCTCGCGCACCGCATGGTTGTCGACGTCGAGGATGTCGATCGGGTCTTCCTCGGCCTTGCGGTATTTGTTGACCCCGACGATCACCTGCTCGCCCCGGTCGATGCGCGCCGCGGTGGCGGCGGCGGCTTCCTCGATCATCGCCTTGGGCCAGCCGGCGGCGACCGCCTTGGCCATCCCGCCCTCACCCTCGACCCGCTCGATGATCGCCCACGCCTTGTCGACCAGCTCCTGCGTCAGCGCCTCGACATAGTAACTGCCGCCCAGCGGATCGACGACATTGGTCATGCCCGTCTCTTCCTGGATCACCAGCTGCGTGTTGCGGGCGATGCGCGCGGAGAAATCGGTCGGCAGCGCGATCGCTTCGTCGAGCGCATTGGTATGCAGGCTCTGCGTCCCGCCCAGCATCGCCGCCATCGCCTCGATCGTGGTGCGAATGACGTTGTTGTACGGATCCTGCTCGGTCAGCGACACGCCGCTGGTCTGGCAGTGCGTCCGCAGCATCTTGCTGCGCTCGTCCTTCGCGCCCAGCTGGGTCATCACGCGATGCCACAACACCCGCGCCGCCCGCAATTTAGCGACTTCCATGAAGAAGTTCATACCGATTGCGAAGAAGAAGGAGAGGCGCCCGGCGAACTTGTCGATGTCGAGGCCGCTGGCGACCCCGTATTTCACATATTCCATGCCGTCGGCGATGGTGAAGGCCAGCTCCTGCACCTGTGTCGCCCCGGCCTCCTGCATATGATAGCCCGAGATCGAAATGCTGTTGAATTTCGGCATGTTGGCCGACGTATATGCAAAAATATCTGAAATGATCCGCATCGACGGTTCGGGCGGATAGATGTACGTGTTGCGGACCATGAACTCCTTCAGGATGTCGTTCTGAATGGTCCCGTCGAGCAGGCTCTTGTCGACCCCCTGCTCCTCGCCCGCGACGATGAAGAAGGCGAGGATCGGGATCACCGCACCGTTCATCGTCATGCTGACCGACATCTGGTCGAGCGGAATACCGTCGAACAGGATCTTCATGTCCTCGACGCTGTCGATCGCCACGCCCGCCTTGCCGACGTCACCCGTCACGCGCGGATGGTCGCTGTCGTATCCGCGATGCGTTGCCAGATCGAACGCGACCGACAGCCCCTTCTGCCCCGCCGCCAGGTTGCGGCGATAGAATGCGTTGGATTCCTCCGCCGTCGAAAAGCCCGCATATTGCCGGATCGTCCACGGCCGCCCGGCATACATCGACGCGCGCACCCCGCGAGTGAACGGCGCAAATCCGGGCAGCCCCGGATCGGCGGTCACATCCTCCGCCGTATAGAGCGGCTTGACGTCAATCCCCTCCGGCGTGCGCCACGTCAGGTCGCGGCCCTTCACTTCCTTCTCGGCCAGCGCTTTCCACGCATCGGGGGTCGGCTTGTCGGTCATTACTTACCCTTGAACTCCGGCGCCCGCTTGCCGAGGAACGCCATCACGCCTTCGCGGAAATCCTCGGTCTTGCCCGCAATCCGCTGATGCGCCGCCTCGACGCTCAGCGTCTCCGGCAGCGTGTTGTTGAGCGCGGCCTTGATCTGTGCGCGGATCAGTCCCAGCGCGATGGTCGGCTTGGCGGCCAGCGTCGCGGCGAGCTTCCCCGCCTCGGGCATCAGCGCGTCGTCGTCGACCACGCGCGCGACCAACCCAGCGTCCTTCGCATCCTCGGCGAACATCTTCTCGCCCAGCAGCGCCATTTCCAGCGCCTTGGCCCGTCCCGCCGACTTGGCGACCAGCCACGTCGCGCCGCAATCCGGCACCAGCCCGATATTGCTGAACGCGAGCAGCAGATATGCGCTCTTCGCCATCACAACGATATCGCCGCCCAGCGCGATGCCCACGCCCGCACCCGCCGCCGGCCCGTTGATCGCAGTGACGATCGGGATCGGCAGCTTCGACAGCGTTTCGGCGAGCGGGTTGTAGTGAAACTCCAGGCTCTCCGCCGGATCGACCGGCCCGCGATCCATCCGCCCCGCCAGGTCCGCGCCGGAGCAGAAGGCCCGCCCTTCGCCGGTCAGCAGCACCGCCCGCGCCCCCTCGTTCACCGCGCGCAGCAACGATGCGCGGATCAGATCGAGCATCTCGAACGTCACCGCATTCAGCCGCTCGGACCGGTTCAGCCGGATCGTCGCGACGCCGTGTTCAAGGCTGTAAAGAACGCTGTCATCAGACATTCGCAAAACCCCCTTCGTCACCCCGGACTTGTTCCGGGGTCCACGCATCCACGCGCGCATCGCTCACCATCGACACCCGCGCTTGCCGCCGGGTGGACCCCGGCACAAGGCCCGGGTGACGATTAGTGATGATCACGCGGGCTCTCCATGATCTCGGTCAGCACCCCACCCATGTCGCGCGGATGGACGAAGAAGATCAGCGTCCCATGCGCGCCGATGCGCGGCTCGCCCAACACCCGCGCGCCCTTGCCCTCGAACCATGCCTTGGCTTCGTGGATATCCGGCACCTCATAACACACATGATGCTGCCCACCCGCCGGGTTCTTCGCCAGAAACCCGTGGATCGGCGAGTCCGCGCCCAGCGGCTCGATCAGCTCGATCTGGGTGTTCGGGGTATCGACGAAACACACCTTCACCCCCTGCGCAGGCAGATCGAACGGCGTATGCACCGTCTCCGCACCCATCACGTCGCGATAGAAAGCGATCGAGTCCGCGATCGACGGCGTCGCCACGCCGATATGGTTGAGGCGACCGAGTTTCATGGCTTCACTCCCGGGTTCAGCACGACAGCCGCGACTCCTTCTGCACCGGCACGAACTTGCCCCCGCGATATTCATAGCGTTCGACGAACTTCGCCGTGCCGCTCGCCTGCACCGCGAACGACTTGCCCTTCACGATATCGACGATCTTGCCCTCGAGATTGCTCAGCGGCTCGCCACCAAAGGTCTTGCCAGTCGTCTCATCGACCGCCCCCTCGTTGGACGACGACAGCCAAACCCGTTCCGACTGAACCGGCCCATCGGGCTTCAACTCGGTGATCGACGCGCCACCGCACGAATAGCCCTGCGCGGTGTCGCCGCTCTCGACATAGACCGCCGGGTTGTCGGTGAACTCATTCGTCACCCGCCACTCTGGCTCCGCGCCCCAGCCCGATCCGCGCACCAAAGTCGGCCATTTCCCGGTCACAGCGAACCCGTCGCCCTGCGGCTTGAGATAGGCGATCGCCAACGCACCCGAACAGGCATGGCAGTCGGACTCGTTCGCGCCTGGGCTCAGCAGCACCGCCGTCTCGCCGATCCACAGCAACTGCCCCGGCTTCACATTGATGACACCGGCGTCGTCCTCCTGCACCTGCGCCGCACCGTCCGCGCCATAGGCGGTGCGAAAGGCGAGCTTGAGCTGCTCCGCCTCGGGCAGGGCGCGCACGCCGGTCGCGGTCGGGCTGGCGACCGGCGTCGCCGCGGTCGCGTTGCCGTTATCGGGTGCCTGCTGACAGCCTGCCAACAGGGCCAGTGCGCCGAGAAACGGGATCCCGATATGATTGAAGCGGCAGAGTTTCACGTCTTCTCCCCTCCCGCTTGCGGGAGGGGCCGGGGGAGGGCCTGTCCGCACACGGTGCATCCGATTTGAAGGCACACGCCCTCCCCTAGCCCCTCCCGCAAGCGGGAGGGGGACTTAGAGCGGAATATTGTCATGCTTCTTCCACGGATTTTCGAGGCTCTTGTTCCTCAACTTCCGCAGCCCCAGCGCGATCCGCCGCCGGGTCGAATGCGGCATGATGACCTCATCCACGAACCCCTTGCTCGCCGCGACGAACGGGTTGGCGAAGCGCGCCTCATATTCCGCGGTCTTCTCGGCAATCTCTTCCGGCGTGCGCCCGCGAAAGATGATCTCGACCGCGCCCTTCGCCCCCATCACCGCGATCTCGGCGGTCGGCCAGGCATAGTTCAAATCACCGCGCAAATGCTTCGACGCCATCACGTCATATGCGCCGCCATAGGCCTTGCGCGTAATCACGGTGATCTTCGGCACCGTCGCCTCGGCATAGGCGAACAGCAGTTTCGCGCCATGCTTGATGATTCCCGAATGCTCCTGCCCGACGCCCGGCAGGAAGCCCGGCACGTCGACAAAGGTCACGATCGGAATCTCGAACGCGTCGCAGAAGCGCACGAACCGCGCCGCCTTCTTGCTCGAATTGATGTCGAGCACGCCCGCCAGCACCATCGGCTGGTTCGCAACGATGCCGACGGTGCGCCCCTCAATCCGGCCGAAGCCGATGATGATGTTGCCGGCATGAGTCGGCTGCACCTCGAAGAAATCGCCCTCGTCGACCGTCTTCGTGATCAGCTCGTGCATGTCATAGGGCTGGTTCGCGCTCGGCGGGATCAGCGTATCGAGGCTGTCCTCGATCCGGTCCCACGGGTCGCTGCACGGCCGCTCGGGCACAGCTTCGCGATTGCTCGCGGGAAGGAAGTCCACGAAGTCGCGCGCCGCCAGCAGCGCCTCGATATCATTCTCGAACGCCACATCGGCAACGCCCGACTTCGTGGTATGCGTCACAGCTCCGCCCAGTTCCTCCTGCGTGACGATCTCGTTGGTAACGGTCTTCACTACATCCGGGCCGGTGACGAACATGTACGATGAATCCTTCACCATGAAGATGAAGTCGGTCATCGCGGGAGAATAGACCGCGCCACCAGCGCACGGCCCCATAATCAGAGAGATTTGCGGTACGACGCCTGATGCCAGCACGTTGCGCTGGAACACCTCGGCATAGCCGGCGAGCGAGGCGACGCCCTCCTGAATGCGCGCGCCGCCGCTGTCGTTCAGGCCGATCACCGGCGCGCCGACCTTCATCGCCATGTCCATGATCTTGCAG
This sequence comes from Sphingomonas sp., assembly GCF_965227385.1. Lineage (GTDB taxonomy): Bacteria > Pseudomonadota > Alphaproteobacteria > Sphingomonadales > Sphingomonadaceae > Sphingomonas. Next base: position 2,524,416 of record NZ_OZ245750.1, on the reverse strand, counting down.
ATCTTCTGCGCGTGCCGCTCCGACAGCGAGCCGCCGAACACGGTGAAGTCTTGCGAGAAGACGAACACCAGACGACCATTGATCGTGCCGCTACCGGTAACGACGCCGTCGCCCGGAACGATCTGGTCCGGCATGCCGAAATCGACGCAATTATGCTCGACATACATGTCGAGCTCTTCGAACGACCCTTCGTCGAGCAGTACTTCCAGCCGCTCGCGCGCTGTCAGCTTGCCCTTGGCGTGCTGCGCGTCGATCCGCTTCTGGCCCCCGCCGAGCCGGGCCGCAGCGCGGCGGCGTTCGAGTTCCTCGATCGTCGAAGACATGGCTTACTCCCTCAGCGGTCCCTGCACAGGACACGCGCCCACACGCAAATGCAATGTTGCGAAGTTGCATCTCGCGACTCTGCGGATATGCTCGCGCCATGGAACAGCGCCGCCGCCTCTTTGCCGGTCACCGGGTCCGCGACCTGCGCAAGCGGCAGGGGATGCCACAAGCGGCGCTCGCGGCCCGGCTCGGCGTTTCGGTGAGCTATCTCTCGCAGATCGAGAATGAGGAGCGCCCGCTGACCCCGCCGGTGCTGGTCGCGCTCAGCCGCGAATTTCCCGATCAATGGGGTGCGGTCGGCAGCGACGACGACACCGCGGAACTGGTCCGCGCAATCGCAGCGGCGACGGATACCAGCATCGCTGCAGCGGCGCTGGACGAAGCCGCCATCCAGCGCGGCGTCGAAAAGCACCCCGCCCTCACCCGCCGCATGATCGCACTGCACGACGCCTGGCGCCGCGCACAGGCACAATTGCACGTGCTCGACGACAAAGTCGACAGCGGGGCTGGACGCGCCGGTTCGCTGCCGTGGGAGGCAGTGCGCGACTGGTATCAGGCCGAGGGCAATTACATCGACCCGCTCGACCGCGCCGCCGAGGCGCTGGCCGAAAGCTTCGACCATCCCCGCGCGATCGAGGACCGGCTGCGCGGCTGGCACGGCATCGCGATCGACGAAGCGCGCGACGATGATCCGCGCTTGTCCCGTTTCGACGCCGGCTCCCGACGGCTGACGATCAGCGGCGTGCTCCCCCCCGAAAGCCGCGCCTTCCTGCTCGCCCAACGGCTCGCCAGCCTGGAGTTCGCGAACGAGATGCGCGTGGTCGCCGAGGCGAGCGGCCTCGCCTCCCCGGCGGCGCGCGAACTGCTCGCGCTCGGCCTTGCCAACTACGCCGCCGGGGCGCTGCTGATGCCCTATACCCGCTTCCGCGATGCCGCGCGCGATCTGCGCCACGATATCGACCGGCTACGCCAGCGCTTCGGCACCAGCTTCGAGCAGGCCTGCCACCGGCTCTCCACGCTCCAGCGTCCCGGCGCGCAGGGCATCCCCTTCTTCTTCTGCCGCGTCGACATGGCCGGGAACATCACCAAGCGCCATTCCGCCACGCCGCTGGAGTTTGCGCGCTTCGGCGGCGCCTGCCCGCTCTGGGTGGTGCATGAGGCGGTGGCGATCCCCGACCGCATCCTGACCCAGCTTGCGCAGACGCCGGACGGCGCCCGCTACGTCATCATGGCCAAGGGGCTGGTCAAACCATCTGCCAGCTATGACCGCCCGCCGCGCCGCTACGCGGTCGCGCTGGGCTGCGAGGAATCGCATGCCGCCGACTTCGTCTATGCCGACAGCCTGCGCCCGGGCGGCATTGCCACCCCGATCGGCACCAGCTGTCGCATCTGTCCGCGTGCCCAGTGCGACCAGCGCGCCTTCCCGCCTGCTGCCAGCGAAATCCGGATCGACCCCGATACCCGCGCCGCGGTTCCGTATAGCTTTTAGTCGTCGTCGTGCGCCGGAAGCGGCCCGTAAGCGGGGTCGGGTTCGCGCTTCTTGCATCGCTTGCAGGTGCGGAACCCCTCACGCGTTCGGCTATGCGTCCAGCGATGGCCACGAATCAGGCACGTGAGGACGGGCAATGTCTGCATGCCCCCCGGTAGCACGAAAATCGGCTCAATTACGAACGCGGTTCGGGAGTGGGGACTGCCCAGATGCAACAAAGCCCCGCCGGGCTGTTGCCTGGCAGGGCTTTGAATGGCGCACCCGGAACGATTCGAACGTCCGACCCTCAGATTCGTAGTCTGATGCTCTATCCAGCTGAGCTACGGGTGCGCAGTGGAGGGGCGCTGATAGAAGCGGTTTTCGGGAAACGCAAGCCCGTTGCGCAGAGTTTCTTCGCGGCATACACCGCCGCGATGCGACACCCAGCCCTCCTCGCGCTTCCTCTAGCGCTCAGCGCCTGCAGCACCACCGGCGATGGCTATCCTTCGCTGCTGCCGCGACCGATCGAATCGCGTGACGCGGGTGAGGTGATCCGTCCCGACGTGATCGCGACGCCCGATGCCGCACTCGATTCGCGCATTTCCGAACGCGTGGCTGCCGCGGAAAAAATCGCCACCCGGTTTCGCGCGCTGGCGCTTGAAACCGAATCCCGGGTGGCGGTGGCGCGCGGCGTCGCGCCCGGCACCGACAGCTGGCTTGCGGCACAGGTCGCGCTCGCCGATCTCAACCGCGCGCGCGGTGAGACGGTGGAAATCGTGACCGCGCTCGAAGAAACCGCGGCCGAGCGGATCAAGGCCGGCACGCCGCCCTATCCTGCGCTCGACGCCGCCATCGCCACCCTGTCCACCGCCGCCGCCGAACAGGCGCAGAAGGTCCAGGCGCTCGAAGACGCGCTGACTAGCTGACACGGAACGATCCGCCCCCGCCAGGGGGAGGATGACGGATAGCGCTACGGCAAATCCTTGTTCAGGCTGCGCAGCACCGGCAGGATCGTCGCATAATCGTCGGTCCACGGCGTAAATCCCGGCCGCCCGTCCAGCTGGCGCCATCCCTGTGCCCGGGCGGTCAGCTGTGCCAGCCTCTCCGGCGAACGCGACAGGGCGATCCAGTCCGACGTCGCCGCTTCGTTCATTTCCTCGAGCACCGTCGGAAAATAAGTCAGCTGGGCCGCCGACCAGCCGCCCAGCTTCGCCGCGCGCTCGACCACCGGCTCCAGCGACAGGAAGCGGTTGGAAATATGGACCAGCAGCAACCCGTCCTTGGCCAGCACGCGATCATAGGTCGCGAACGCCTCCAGCGTCATCAGATGCATCGGCACCGCGTCGGACGAAAAGGCGTCGAGCACCAGCAGGTCCAGGCTTTGCGCCGGTTCGTCGTTCAGCCGCACACGCGCATCGCCCAGCACGATGCTGGCATCCGGTCGACACTGTTCCAGAAACCGGAACGGCCCGCGGGCAAGGCTCACCACCGCCGGATCGATTTCGTAGAAGCGCCATGACTGGCCCGGCTGGGCGTAACAGGCCAGCGTGCCGGTGCCGAGGCCGACCACGCCGACCCGGGCATCCGGACCATATAGCGCCGGCAGGGCCTGCATCGCCTGCCCCACCCCGGATCCGGGGACATAATAGGTCGTGGGCAGCTTCAGCCGCTCGGGATTTCCCACCAGCTGCACGCCATGCAGCGTGGTGCCGTGCGCCAGCCTTTTCTGGTCGGCCAGATCGGTGATCGTATAGACCCCGAAATAGCTGCGCGTGCGCAGGTCGCCCTGCCAGCTCATCGCGATCGACCGGAACCCGCCGAACAGGAACAGCGCGCCTGCCAGCACGATCATGAACGGCACCCGCATGCCGACGGTGAACAGCCCGACCACCGCGAGTGTCAGGTACAGGATGCCCGCCTGCTTCTCGCCAAATACGTCCGACCCCCGCGACACACCGAACCATACGACCGCCCCCACCACGAGTGCGACGGCGAGGACACGCAGCTGCCGCCCCCGCCCCGGTTCGCCCCATAGCCGCTGGACGACCGGCAACAGCCATTGCTGCGGCACCAGCAGGCCGGCGGCCAGGATCAGGATCGGGTATTCGTAGGTCCAGTCGAACACCAACGGCGCGACCAGGGCCGCAAACACTCCGCCCAGCGCCCCGCCGACCGACATCGCGAGGTAAAAGCCGGTGAGCCGATCCGGCTCGGGCCGCAGGTCGTACATATGCGTGTGCAGCGCCACTGCGGCCATGAACAGCAGCGCGAGCGCCATGAGCGCATTCAGTTCCGGGTTGGCATGATTCCCCGCGATCATCAGCCCGCCGAACAACAGGATGGTGATCGGCGCAAAACGGGTCAGCACGGTCGCCACCGTGCGCCGCGTCGCGAATGCGATCGTGAAACTCAGCAGGTAAAGGCCCAGCGGCAGCACCCACAGCATCGGCACCGCGACGATATCGGTGGTGAGGAAGCTCGACGTGGCAAGCATCAGGCCCGACGGGACGAAGGCGAGAGCGATCCAGTGCGCCACCCGGCGCTTCGATGGCGGCGTGCTCGTCGCATGAACATGCGGCGCATCCGCCACCCTGCGTGGCAGCAACAGCGCGCACGCCGCGACCGCCACGACCACCAGCACATAGCCGCCGGTCCACAGCCAGCTTTGCGCATGCAGCGCCATGCCCGGCTCGACCAGCAACGGATAAGCGATCAGCCCGCCGAAACTACCGACATTGGATGCGGCATAGAGCGCATAGGGATCACGCCCGCCCGACGCCGACGCGAACCAGCGCTGCAGCAGCGGCGCCTGCGCCGAAATCGCAAAGAACAACGGCCCGATCGACGCCGCGAGCAGCCATGGCACCCACACCGCGGGTTCGGCATCCGGCGGCAACTGCATCGCCATCAGGCCGATCGGCAGCCACAAGGCGGCGACCGCGAGCACGCCGAGATGGATCATCGCCTGCCGCCGTACCGGCACCCGGCCCAGCCAGTGCGCATAGGCGTAACCGCCCAGCAACAGCGCCTGATAGATCAGCATCGCACTGTTCCACACGGCTGGCGCACCGCCCAGCCGGGGCAGCGCCATGCGCGCGATCATGGGCTGGACCAGGAACAGCAGGAAACTACCGAGCAGGATCGTGGCAACGAACAGAGGGCCGCTCATGCCCCTCAGCCAACCGGGCGCGCCCGGCTGTGGTTCGGCGACTGCTTCGGCGCTCATCGCCTCTCCTTGTTCGCTATGGCTCGTGATTCGATCGGCCGATCGATGGCATAGACGATCATCGCGCCCAGCGGATCGGAAAGATCGATGTCGGGATGCCGAAAGTCCAGATCGGCACGGCGGCGCATGCCAAGCCGCTCCATCAGTCCCCATGACCGGGCATTGCCGATCACGGTCCACGCGGCGATGCGCGGCCGATTGGTGTTCGTCCAGCCCCAGGCGATGCTCGCCTCTGCCGCCTCCCTCGCGATGCCCTGTCCCCAGAATGCCTCGCCGATCCGCCAGCCGATCTCCAGTTCCTCCGGAACCGGGGTGCCGGGATGCCCACCAATGCGCAGTCCGCAAACGCCGGCCAGCATGCCGCTGTCGCGCAACTCCACGGCCCACATGCAATGCCCATGGCGCGCCTGCTGCTCCATCTGCCGATCGAGGAGCGCGTCGTGTTTCGCCTGCGCCACCGGTCCCCCGAAATGCGCCATCATCGCCGGCGTGTTCACCAGCGCATGGAACGCCGGCTTGTCCGCCTCGCGCCATGGACGCAGCACCAGCCGGTCGGTCTCAATCATCGGCGCGCTCGATCATGCCCCCATCAGCCGCGCGGCATGCAGCGCATGGTAGGACAGCACGCCGCTGCACCCGGCCCGCTTGAACGCCATCAATGTTTCCAGCACCAGCGCGTCGCGGTCGCCCGCCCCCGCCGCTGCCGCCGCCTCGATCATCGCATATTCGCCGCTCACCTGGTACGCGAACACCGGCACCTCGAACCGCTCCTTCACCCGGCGCACGATGTCGAGATAGGGCAGCCCCGGCTTGACCATTACGCTGTCCGCCCCCTCGTCGAGGTCGAGCGCGACCTCGCGTAGCGCCTCCTCGGCATTGGCCGGGTCCATCTGATAGGTCTTCTTGTCGCCCTTCAGCAGCCCGCGCGATCCCACCGCGTCACGGAACGGGCCATAGAATGCGGAGGCATATTTGGCGGCATAGGCCATGATCTGGACGTTGACGAAGCCCTCATCCTCCAGCGCCGCGCGGATCAGGCCGACGCGACCGTCCATCATGTCGCTCGGCGCGATCACGTCCGCGCCCGCGCGCGCCTGATTGAGTGCCTGCCCGACCAGGATTTCCGCCGTCTCGTCGTTGAGCACATAGCCCGCCGCATCGACCAGCCCGTCATGGCCATGCGCGGTATAGGGGTCGAGCGCGACATCGGTCAGCACGCCGATATCCGGCACCGCATCCTTGATCGCCCGGATCGCCCGGCACATCAGGTTATCGGGGTTGAGCGCCTCTCCGCCATCCTCGGTGCGCAGCGCGGGCGGAGTATTGGGGAACAGCGCCAGGCAGGGAATGCCCGCCGCTGCAGCGTCCTTCGCCCGAGCGACGATGCCATCGACCGACCAGCGCGACACGCCGGGCAGGCTGGCGATCGCCTCCTCGACTTCCTCCCCCTCGGTCACGAACAGCGGCCAGGTCAGGTCCGCCGGGGTTAGCAATGTCTCGGCATGAAGCCGACGGCTCCAGGCCGAACTACGGGTGCGACGAAGGCGAAGCGCGGGATAATGGGACATGGCTTGGCTTTTGGGCCAAGTCCGGCACGCTCGCAAGGCAATCAAATCCTCCCCGGGACGGAGAGGATTTTGTCACCCCAGCCGCCCCAGCGCCGCGCTCAGCCGCGCCGCTTCGGCCGACTTCTCGGCATGGTCCGCCCGCGCCTTCTCCACCGCCTCCGGCTTGGCCTTTTCGGCAAAGGCCGGGTTGGACAGGCGCGCGTTCAGGCTATCCCGCTCCTTCTCCGCCGATGCAATGGCCTTGGTCAGGCGCGCGCGTTCGGCGTCGAGGTCAATGACGCCTTCGAGCGGGAGGACATAGGTCGCCTCATCCACCACGATCTGCAGCGCACCGCCCGCCGGGGCCTCACCTTCGGCGCGGTCGACGCGGGCGAGACGGGCGAGCGCCGCATTCTGGCGCGTCAGCCGCTCCAGCGTATCGGCATGCGCATCGCGGACATGCAGCGCCAGCCGCGCGCCGGGCGGGACGTTCAGCTCGGTCCGCGCCGCGCGCAGCTCGCTCACCAGCCGGATCAGCCAGTCGATCTCCTGCGCGGCCTCAGGATCCAGCGCGCGCGCGTCCGCCATCGGCCATTGCGCGGTGATGATCGGGGTGTCGGGCCGATCGCCCATCTTCGACCACAGCTCTTCGGTGATGAAGGGCATGAACGGGTGGAGCATGACCAGGATCTGGTCGAGCACCCAGCCAGCAACCTGCCGCGTCTCCTCGGCACCCTCGGCGCCTTCGGTCTGCAGCACCGGCTTGATCAGTTCCAGATACCAGTCGCAGAAGCGGCTCCAGGTGAACTGATAGATGGTATTGGCCGCGCCGTCGAAGCGATGGTCGGCAAAGGCGATGTCCATTGCCTGCACCGTGGACACCGTCTCCGCGATAATCCACTTGTTGACCGCGAGCGTGGCGCGTGGAGCCTCGACATGTTCGCTTGCGCGGATCCCGTTCGACTGTGCGAACCGCGCCGCGTTCCACAGCTTGGTCGCAAAGTTGCGATACCCCTCGACCCGCTTCTCATCCATCTTCACGTCGCGGCCCTGGCTCTCCATCGCCGCCATGAAGAAGCGCAATGCGTCGGCGCCATATTGGTCGATCAGACCCAGCGGATCGACGACATTGCCCTTGGACTTGGACATCTTCGCGCCATCGGCGGCGCGGACAAGTCCGTGGAGATACAAGGTCTTGAACGGCACTTCTTTCATGAAGTGCAAACCCTGCATCATCATCCGCGCATCCCAGAAAAACAGGATGTCGAACCCGGAAATCAGCACATCATTGGGATAACGACCGCCGAGCGTAGGATCGTCATTCTCCGGCCACCCCAGCGTCGCAAACGGCCACAGCGCGGAGGAGAACCAGGTGTCGAGAACATCCTCGTCCTGCGTCAGGGCCACGCCCTCACCCGCCTGCGCCTGCGCTTCCGCTTCGGATTCAGCGACATAGACGCTGCCATCCTCGGCAAACCACGCCGGAATGCGATGCCCCCACCAGAGCTGGCGGCTCACACACCACGGCTGGATGTTTTCCATCCAGTTGAAATAGGTCTTTTCCCAGCTCTTCGGGACGATCTTGGTCGCGCCCGACCGCACCGCCTCGATCGCCGGCTTGGCCAAAGTCGCGGCGTCGACATACCATTGGTCGGTCAGCCAGGGTTCGATCACCACGCCCGAACGGTCGCCAAACGGCGTCTGGATCTTGCGCGGCTCGGCGTCGTGCTCGTTGCCGTCCTTGTCGGTCCAGGGGATGAGGAAGCCCTCGTCCTTCAGCCGCGCCACCACCTTGTCGCGCGCGTCGAAGCGATCGAGGCCGATCAGCTCGGCCGGGATCAACCCGTCCGAGGTCTGGCAGATCATCGCCTTTGCATCGAGCATGTTGAGCATGTCGCGTGCCTCGATTCCGGCGCGGCGGCCGACCTCGAAGTCATTGAAATCATGCCCCGGCGTGATCTTGACCGCGCCCGAACCCAGCTCCGGATCGGCATGTTCGTCGGCGACGATCGGGATCAGGCGACCGGTGATCGGCAGCCGCACCTGCTTGCCCACCAACGCGGCATAGCGCTCGTCCGTCGGATGCACCGCGACCGCCATATCGGCCAGCATCGTTTCCGGCCGCGTCGTCGCGACATGGATGAAACCGCTGCCATCGGCGAGCGGGTAGCGCAGGTGCCAGAACTTGCCGGCCACCTCGCGCGTCTCGACCTCAAGGTCGCTGATCGCGGTGCCCAAGCCCGGGTCCCAGTTCACGAGCCGCTTGTCGCGATAGATCAGCCCCTGCTTGTGCAAATCGACGAAGACCTTGAGCACGGCCTTCGAAAAGCCCTCGTCCATCGTGAAGCGTTCGTCGGACCAGTCCATCGAACAGCCGAGGCGCCGCAGCTGGCCGGTGATCGCGCCGCCGCTCTCGGCCTTCCACTCCCAAACCTTCGCGATGAATTCCTCGCGGGTGAAGTCGGTGCGCTTCTGCTGGCGCGCGTTAAGCTGGCGCTCCACCACCATCTGCGTCGCGATGCCGGCATGGTCCATCCCGACCACCCAGCGCGCGTCCATGCCCTTCAGCCGCGCATGGCGGACAAGGATGTCCTGCAGCGTATTGTCGAGCGCATGGCCGATGTGGAGCGAACCCGTCACGTTGGGCGGCGGGTTGACGATCGTCCAGGGCTGCGCGCCCGGACGCTCGGGCCGGAACAGCCCGTTGCTTTCCCAATGCGCGTACCAGCGCTGCTCGATCTCGGCGGGGTCGAAGGTTTTTGGAAGTTCGCTCATGCCCCGCCCTCTAACGGGCAGGCCACGTTAGGCAAGACTCAGTCGCGCCCTGCAGCGATCCGCGAAATCTCGCGCTGAACCATTTCCTCGACCATCCGCGGCAGGTTGGCGTCGAGCCAGTCGCGCAGCATCGGACGGATCATCTCCCGCACCATCCCCTCCAGCGAGGTTTCGCCCGCCGGAATTGCGGGGGCCGGCGCGACTTCGGGCTTCACCACCATCCGCGACAAAGCCTCGAGCGGACCGCGCGTGGCTTCGGCGGTGGTTGGCGACAGGATCGGTTCGGGCGCCGCCTGCGACGCAGGCTCGGGCGCCACGTCGCGCAGATCAACGCGCGGCGTATCGCGCGGGACGGGCGCGGCGGCGCGGCGCGGCGCGGGCTGCATCGGCTCACTCGGCGCGGGTTCGTTTAGTTCGAGAATCTCGTCTTCTTCTGCCGAAACAGGCGACGGCGCGGCCGGACGCGCCGGACGACGCGGACGATTCGCGGTCGCTGCATCGCCTTCTTCGGCGATGATGCGTTTGATGGAGGAGAGAATATCCTCCATCGATGGCTCGTTGCTGACGTCCCCCATCATCATTCCTTAACCAGGAATCGCAGTTGCGGCCACCTGTTAGATTTACGGTAGGAATGTCAACTGTTCAGCAATCCTCGTTCAACGCGGTTGCGGGTCGACAGGACCGGAAACGTTCGGATTTTGTGCAGGCGTATCGACGGTGCGCGTCGCCTCCGCCTCCGGTGCGGGATCGTCGCGCCAGTCGGACAGGCTGCCCCGGACGCGGTCGTAATTCGCGACGGGATCATAGAGCGGCCCGCCGTCCAGCCCCAGATCGTCAGCCTCCGCCCGGCCCATCGCCGCCAGCACCGCAAAGCCGGCGACATAGGCGTCGCGCTCCGCTGTCACCAGCTGGACCTGGCTGTTGAGCAGCTCCTGCTCGGCGTTGAGGATGTCGAGGATGGTGCGCGTGCCGACGCTGTTTTCGGCACGGACGCCTTCAAGACTCAGCTGGTTCGCCTGCACCGCGACGCGGCTGCTTTCGATCACGCGCAACGCCGATTGATAGACCGCATAGGCCGAACGCGCCTGCGCAATCACGCCGCGCTCGGCGGCCGTGACCTGCTCGATCGCCGCCGATTCACGGGCCTGCGCCTGACGCACCTGCGCCGCCGGGCGTCCGCCCTGGAACAGCGGGATGCTCAGGCTCACGCCGGCCGAGGTGGCAAACCCGTCATTCTGAACGCCGACAAGTTGCCCCGCCCCGGTGACCGATCCGAACCGGTTATAATAGTCGCCGCCGACGCCGACGCTGACCGTGGGCAGGCGACCGGCACGCGCGACACGCACGTCATAGCCGCTCGCCTCACGTGCCTTGCGCGCGCCTTCCAGCGCCGGATTGTCGGTCAGCGCGGTCGCGACCGCCTGATCGGGATTGGCGGGCAGGCCAGGGAGCGGCGGCGGCGGGGCAAGCACGCCGGGCGCAGTGCCGACGACGCGGATGTAATTTTCGCGGCTGGAGATCAGCCGCGCCTCGGCACCCTGCAGCTGGCTCTGCGCCAGCGCGAGTCGAGCTTCAGACTGGGCGACGTCCGTGCGGGTGAGATCGCCCACTTCGAACCGGTCGCGCGTCGCCTGAAGATTGACGTCCAAAGCGCGGACATTCTGCTGGTTCAGCCGAACCGTCGCTTCGTCGCGGATCACATCCATATAGGCCGCGACCACATCGGTGAAGAGCGCGGCTTCGACGCTGCGCAGCCCGGCACGCCCCGCCTCGACACGCGTTTCCGCCGCGCGGACCGAATTGCGCACCGCGCCGCCGGAGAACACGGGGACGCTCAGGTCGACGCCCAGGCTGCCCTGGCGCGGCACCGACGCAGGCGAGGAATCGGTGTTCGACAGGCTCTCGTTATACGCGCCCGTCGACGACACGCCCGGCAACCCGCGCGAGCGCGCGATCGGCACATTCTCGTCCGTTGCGCGCAGATTGGCGCGCTCGGCGGTGATGTCGGGGTTCGTGCGATAAGCCCTGACCAGCGCCTCGCGCAGCGTCTCCGTCGGCTGGGCGGCAGGCGCCTGCGCCGCGGGTGGCACGGTCTGCGCCAGCGCGGGAAGCGTCAGACCGGCAGCACTCACACCGGCAAGGATCAGGCTCAATCGCATCACGTTCTCTTTCTCAGAACTGGAACCCGCGCGGCTTGGCAAAGCCGGGCAAAACCGCACATTCACTGTCGACAATACTGGCAAGACCGGCGCCGGATGCGGTACGCACGCCCGAAGCGATGCGTGTGACGCCGCGGTCGAGCAGGCCGGTGACGACCCGCCCGCCTTCACGCACCTGATCCGCCAGCGCATCAGGAATCTGTTCCACCGCGCCGTCGATCAGCAGCAGGTCATAGGGTGCGCCGGCGGGTGCGCCACCCGTCAGCGGCCCTTCGACCAGCGCGACACCGTCGTCGAGCGCGGCCCGGGCCAGTGCGACCAGATCCGCATCTTCCTCGACCGCCGTCACATCGCCCCCGATCCGGGCGGCGATCGCGGCGGCATATCCACCCGCAGCGCCGATCACCAGGACCTTCTCACCGGCCACGATCCGCGCCTCGGTCAGCAGCAGCCCAGTGGCGAGCGGCGGATTCTGCATCCGGCCATTGCCCAGCGGGAGCGCGCGGTCGCGATAGGCGAAAGCACGCTGCGAATCGGGCAGGAAATCCTCGCGCGCGATCTGCGCCATGGCGGCGACCACGCGCGCATCGTTGACGCCGCTGGTACGCAGCTGGCTCGCCACCATCGCGGCGCGAGCGGCCTCATGGCCCATGGGTTCGGTGGTCGCGGTCATCATCACTCCAGCCCTGTTCGCACAACTGTTATAGTCATGCAATACACTTGTTCGCTCGCGCGCTTGTATCGCGTGCCGCCGCCTACGCCAAGCAAGGTCCGGCGCAAAATTCGCATCGGCAGTTGACATGGGGCCGAGCCCCGCGCACATCGCCCGCTCGCTGTCGAGGCCCGATGGCGGAGTGGTTACGCAGAGGACTGCAAATCCTTGCACGCCGGTTCGATTCCGGCTCGGGCCTCCAACCGTTCGAGTTTAGCTCGCATTTCCAAGGCTTTGCTCCTTCTGTGTGTCTAACCCCGGAACAGGGTTAGACATTTCCCATTCCACCAACCGCTTGATCGCCGCGTCCGCGAGCTTCGCCTGGTTGGCCGTCGCGGTGTAGCGGGCGACCTCGTCGTCCTTGCTGTGGCCGCTGACCGACTTCATGCTCTTGTTGGGCATTTCGAGCTCTGCCATGCGGCGCATCGTCGCCTTCCGCAGGCCGTGCGCGGTGCATTGAGGGAGACCGGCCGCATCGCATTGCTCCCGGAACCAGCCCCCGAACCCCTTCACCGAGAAGGGCTTCCCCCACTCGGTCATGATGAAGCACAGGTGATCCGAAGGCGGCATCGCGGCGATCGCGTTTGCCAATGGCGCGGCGATCGGCAGGGTCAGGGTCTTGCCGGTCTTTGTCTGTCGGATGACGAATTTTCCGCCACGGACATGCTGGCGGCCGAGGTGGATTGCGTCGATCTTCCGCTGATCGGTCCAGAGCATCAGCTCCATGGCGAGACGCTGCTTGGTGCCCAGCGGCCAGCGCGCGCGGTACGCCTGGATATCTTCCTCGGTCCACGCATAGAACCCGGTTGAACGCTCGCCCGCCGGCACCTTGACCTGCTCGGATTGCGCGGCCGGGTTGGTGGCCATCAGCTTGATCTTGATCGCGAAGTCGAACAGCCTGACCAGCTCCTTCCGAAGCTTCTTCGCCGCCTCGATGCCGCCCTCCCAGCGGTTCGTTTCCTCGTTCTTGAACTTGACCTTCCGTGCGGCGACCATCGCATCGATGTGCTCGAACGTGATGCCAGCGACGGGCCATGTCGTGCGACCGTCAAAGAAGCCTCGATCTAAGACCGACTTGACCTTGATCTGCGTCTGCTCTGTCGGCCCCAGGCGCTCCGGCACCGAGTAATAGCGGTGCTGGAGGTCGCCGGCGCTTCCGGGGATGATCCGCGCCTGGACGGCCTCGCGCGCAGCTTTCGACGGTGCGGCGGGATCATTGAACCGGGCATACTCCTCGCGGAAGGCCTCGGTGCCAAGCGGTGCTGTGAAATGCCCACCGGGGAATCCGGCGCGGCGGAAGCGATACCGCCACTTTCCGTGCCGGTCGCGATAGCGCGTGACGTACTCGGGCAGGAAACGGTTCGATTTCAACTGGCGCTTGTTCGTCATCGGTTCAGCTCGCGGTCCCAGGGGTTGCCCGGCTCAGCGGCCGACGGCGCGGCCTCCGAATCGGTGTGCACCACGATCCGCCCATCTGGCGTGATTTCAACCCGCCCTACACGCAGCCCAGCACCCAGGGCGCCGGCGACAGCGCGCTTGACATCCTCTTGCTTGAACCGGGCCGGGGCAGTCATCATTGCGTCCTTCGAATTGGGTTGCCGTACTCTCCGAGCTGTCACCCCCGTTGCAGCTGGTCAGGCCGCGTCCTTCTGAGGTTGGACATCTGCCCGGCGATCACGAAGCCGGGCCGACCCTGTTCAGCCCGCGCCAGCGGGAACCGAAAAGGACAACCTCATCGGGGTGCTGGCATTGACCATTGGGCTTGGCTCCTTGGTAGGGATCGTCGCGTTTCCTTGACCCGTGAACTCTAGTTCATCGCCGACCGGGTCAAAGCAGAAAGCGCAGTTTTCTGCGGTTTTTTGCGTCACAGCACCGGCTCCACGATAGCGACGATGCCAGAGGTGCAACGCAGTTGCTCAAGTGCTGCGTCGAGCGCGGCGCCAGCTGTCGGCTCTGGCCGATGCAAGCGTGGACCAGTCGGGCTGAGCGACCACGAGAACGCCCCGTCCCTATGGGGCCAGAGGTGGACGCGCGGGCGGCCGTCGGCGCGATCAAGCGGCCGGGTCATGACAGCCACGCCCGGAGCGTTGCCAGCTCCTCTTCTTCGTGGGCCACGAGACCGAAGTCGATCTTGTCGTCCTCGAGCGCTTCGATCCGCGCCTTTGCCTTGCCGCGCCAGAACCAGCGGTCGGCCTCGTCACCATCAAGTCCAGCGCGGATCTGGTCGAGGACGGCCGCACGGGTCGCGCGATCGCGCTCAATCAGCGCCGCGCTCATGCTACGATCCGATCGATGTTGCCGTGGCGGACGCTGAAGGTCAGGACCAGCACCTCGGGGTTGTCCTCCCAGCGCTGGCCCTCCTTGTCGTGCAGCGATTCCCACAGCCAGCGGTAGGCCGTCGCGCCCGACCCGATGATCGACGTGACGATCATCCGACGCATTTCGTCGGAGCAGCTCTCCCCGAACGCCGTGCGCCCAGCATCCTCGACGGCCTGGCAGACGCCCTCGGCCCAAGCATCATCCTCGCTGATCGCCTGCAGGGGTTCGGTGCGGACGGCTTCGACGATGAGCGTGACCCGCGACGCCCAGCGCGGCATATGAATGGACGGATGCTGCCTGCGGAGATCGCTTATGGCATCGGTCGCTGCATAGCGCACTCCATGTGGCGGTGCTTTGGCGAAGGTCTCCTTCACCCACAGCCGATCGCCAACCGCGCAGCGTGCCAGCGGCGAGGTCGCGAGGCGGCGCGTCTGGGTCTTGCGCCCGGCGAGCAGCGCGCGCACCATCGGGGCAGAAAAGATGATGGGACGATCAGTCATAGTCTAGGTCCCCGTCAGCAGCGCACTCGCCGTCGCACCCATCGAGCCCGCAGTTGAAGCAGGCGTCGTCGTGGCAAGACTCCTCAGGGCAGTGATCGCAGCCGCACTTGTCGAACGTGTCGAGCGCGCAGCAGAAGAAGCCGCAGGCGTTACACATCGGCCGGCATCCCGTCATGCAACACGCCATCGAGCAGGCGACCAGCGGCCTTCTTGCCGACGCGGCGCACTACAGCCGAGTTGCAAATCGCATCGCCATCGGGGCCGTTTGGAAAACATGCAGGATATCGCGTCGGCTTGTGAATGAACGCGGAGCCGATCGACAGCTCGCCGACGAAGCCGTTGGAGCAAATCGTGAGGAAGGGGTCGCACGCGGGACCGAACCTGTCCGGAATCTCATCGTCAGTCGCCGGCGCCCATGTCCCCCATTGCTTGAAAAAGAACGGCACGCCCGCCGCCGCGCACTGGTCGCGCAGCCCGCGCGCCCAATCCGGGTGCATCGGACGCGCTCCGGGGCCGCTCTCGCCGCCCGCGATGACCCAGCTGATATCGCCGATGAGGCCGGTCCAGTCGCACGAACTGCAGCACTCATATTGGCCAGTGGACATATCCATCGACAGCGCATCCCGCGCGTTCGGGCAGATCAGCCATTCTCCCAGATCGACCGGCCCAAGCAGAGGCTCGCACGACAGGAACCGCACCGCCGCTGGAGTCCCCAGCAGGTCGGGGATGCGCTCGTCGGCGCGCTGCTGATCCTCGACTGATACGCCCAGCCAGACGTTCGGGAGGGGCAGCTGGACTGCGAGCCATTCGTCAACCGAGCCATCGCCGGTGCGATCGTGCCAGATCTTCTGCGCCATCCCCTCGACCAGAGCGGAACGAAACCCTTCCAGGCGTTCGCCATCTCCGTTGTCGATCGACTCCATATAGCGCCGCATCCGATCGGCGCGCTTGGTCAGAATTTGGTGCTGGTGGTGCGGGGTCAGCGCGCACACCGCGAAAACCATATCGACCCACTCGTCCGGCACGTTCTCGTGGAACAGGTCGCCATGCGCGTTCCAGAAGATCTTGCGCGGGCGCTTCCATGCGAGCGGCTGGAGCAGCGCGCTTTCATTGAGGCGTACCTCGCCGGTCCAGACCATGCCGCCGGCGGTCTTCTGCGTCAGGCCTTGCCGCACCGGGAAGCGATGCGCCTGCTTCATGGCGTAGCAGTGCTTGCAGCCCGGTGAGATCACCGAGCAGCCGTTCACCGCGTTGACTGTGGCGTCGGTCCATTCGATCTTGGTGCCGTCAGCCATGCGCCCGCTCCCGCTGGAGGTGCCGCCGCGGTTCGATCTGCCACGTTGCCTGGCGGATCAGCTCGGCGGCCCCGCGAAGCATCACCTCGGCATCGGGGTGCATCCGCTGGGTGGCGAGCGTCTCGATGACGCCCGAGATCTCGGCTGAGCTGTTGTAGAGCCTGTCCGCCGCGCGCGCCGCGGCGACGCTCTGCTCCGGCGTCGTGCCCGGCTCCGGGTCGCTATAGGTCGCGCGCTGCGCTTCTTCGGGCTGCTCGTTGCGCTGATAGGAGCGCATCGCCCAGGCGACCTCCTCCGCCGCGCTCGCCTTCTTGAGCAGCTTCGCGGCGACTTCGGGGTTCGCCTCGTCCCGCCCGGCGGTCCGCGCCAGATCAGCCCAATGCAGCACCGTCGCGGGACCGAAGCGGTCACCGCCCTGGATCGTGAACAGCGGCTCGCCCGGCTTCGCGGACTCCAGCCCGTCATAGATGCCGGCGCGCTCGCGCGTGCTGACCAATGCTTCGTCTGTCATGCGGTCTCTCCCGGGAACAGCCATTCCGCCGCGCGAAGCATCCCCGCGCTCGGATATTCTATGATTTCGAGGTTTTTCAGGGTGCCGCGGTAGCGCTTGAAGGTGCCGCCGCTCGCCTCGTACCCTGCCCAGCGTCCGACCTCGTCCGCAGCGATCGCGCGCGGATAGGCGGTCAGGATCGGGTCAAGCAGCTTCACCAGCGGCGCGTCCAGGTTCTCGCGCACCGCAGCATGGAGCGCGGCGATCGTCGGCGGCGCATCTGGCGCCTGGGCTATCTTGCGGCCCTCGTCCGTGAGCGCCAGGCGTCCGTCACCCGGATACGAGATCAGGCCGCGCGTGCGCGCATCGCCCCGGTACCGCTTGAACGTCCCGCCTGTCGGCGCATAGCCCGCGATGAACCCGACCTGATTGGAGGTCGGGGCTTCCAGCCCGAAAGCGTTCCACCACGCCACCGCATTCAGCAGCTTCATGATCGGGGCGGAAACCGGCCCCACTAAGATGTGCCCGCCGCGCGTGGCTTGGGAGGGGGCGCGCGCGGCGGGCTGCGGCCGAGCAGCAACAGGGGGGGATTGCTCGGCCGGTTCGGATGGAGTGATGACCTGCGGAAGGGTCTCGTCGAGCGCGGGGCGGATGCGCGCCATGTCTGCGGCGGCTTCGGCGATCCGCGCGGCGCAGTCGCGCAGGGCGCGGCCTTCCGCGATCAAAGCGTCGATCTGGCGCTGCCCTTCGGCGCGCTCGATCGTCCAGTCGTCGCGCTCGCGCCGGAGGTCGACCAGCTCGGCGCGCTCGGCATCGCTGAGGCTGTCCTCGGGGTCCGGTTTAACTTTTGCGCCCTCAAGTGAGGCGTCGGAAATTAAAGGCTGCGGCGGAGCGGGCACCGCCAGCCCGGCGAGGATCTCGCGCAGCGCCTCCGGGGCGGGTGGCGTCGGAACCTTCGCCTGCCCGGCATGGACCGGGGTGGTCTCGACGTCGGCGACCCGGAATAGCGTCGGCTCCCGTGTCAGCGCCTCGCCCATCGCATAGAAGTGGCGCTTCTCGATTCCGCGCAGCCGATCGCGGCCCTCCTTCGCGGTGAACCCGAGCTGCTCCGCCATCGTGTTGCGATCGACGGCTTGACCGACGCGGCCCAGCATCCAGTTGTTAACCATGCCCCGGACGCCGGGGTCGATCTCCGTGAACTTGGTCCCTGCGATGACGGCAGTGAAGCCCCGCTTGCGCCCCTGGAACAGCAGTGCGCGGATGCCCTCGGTGGCTTCGGTGGTACCGACACGCGGGGCGAACCGCTGCACCTCGTCCACCACCACCAGCACGGGATGCCAGAGGTCGCGCGGCGCATTGACCAGCGCCGTCAGGAATCGGCCGACGAACTCCGGCGCACCATCCGGGCCGAGGTCGTTGAGTTGGGCGATCAGCGAGAAGCCGTGGGTCAGCGCGCCGAGCGCGAGAGATTCCGCGCTGGCGAGCGGAGCCGGGATATCGCCGCCCTCCCCGCCCGCGATCACGAATTCGTGGCGCTCGCGCAGGGTGTAGAACTCGTCCTCACCGTCGAGGATGATCTGCTGGACCCGACCAGCCGTCGTTTCGAGCAGCCGCCGCAGCAGCCCGCTCTTGCCGCCGCCGCTGTTGGCGACAACGCCGAGGTGCGAGCCGATCAGCTCGTCGAGGTTGAGGTCGACGGACGCACCGTCTGCGGTCTGGCCGAGCGAAGTCGTCATCGGGTGATCCAATCGAGAAGGCGGCGGATATGGCTGCGCTGCCCGCGCGTGCGCAGCCACTGCTCCCGACGCGCCTCGTCCCGGGCCAGCATCACGGTCTTGCGATCCGCGAGGGACTGGCTGGAGACGCACGGCGGGGCGTTGAGGAGCGTCGGGTCGGACATCACGCGGCCATCAGCCGATGGACGTCACCGTTCTTGTCGGTGGCGTAGATGCCTGGGACGCCGTTGAAGATGCGCGGCTCGATCACATCGACGCCGACGATCTTCGCATCCTTGCCCTGCTCGTCCTTGCCATTGATCGTGATCCGTCCGCCGGCGCGGCGGGCCTTCCAGCTGGTCAGGTGCATCGAGATTACTCCTCTGATCCGGGCAACTGCGCCCATCCTCGGGGCGGGCGCGCGCGGCACCCGCCCTCTGGGGGACTCAGCTCCGGCGCTTGATTTCGCGGCGGTCCTGATGCTCGCCGCCCCAGCGATTGCCGGTGGCAATCGAACCGTTGGTGACGACCAGATATTTGCCCTTGCGCTCCACCTTCGCAGGCGCTGTCCCAAGGCGATCCTGAGCGGTCGGACCGAGCTCCCGGTGGTCTCGCAATCGGCGGTCCGCCTTGCTTTTCATCTTCGCGCGATGGGCGGCCATGCGCTCTGCATGGGTGCTGTTACGGGAAAGGTGCATTACTTGTTTCCTCCCTTGAGCCGGGCCTTGTGCTCGGCGATCGCGTCTTCGACGGTCTTGGCGAGGTCATCGCCCAGCCCTTCGCGATGGGTCTTGAGGTCGCTCTCGACCGCAAGGACGTCGCCGACGATCTGCGCGTTGCGGCACCGTTCGATCATCTGTGCGGCGACGCTCTCGGCAAGCGAACCGCCGCCGTCGCCCTCGCTCGATGCCTTCGGGGCAGCGGGCGATTCCTCGGCAAGCGCCCCGTTCCCGTCTGCCTGGCGGAACGCCTCCTGATCGAGGGTGCGCTGGACCTCTTCCGAAATCTCGCCGGTCGCCGGATCATGCGGCGGATCACCGGCACCGACTTCCTCCCGGGACGGCGGGACCAGGCGCGGGGCGTCGGGTTCCTCGGCGAGCGCCGCGCTGACCGACCGGGCAGCGATTTCCTCGTCGCGGGCTTCGACGTCAATCAGGTCGCCCGACATCGGGAGCGTCTTGCTGTGGCGACGCATGACGGTCTTGCGCGCCATCTCGCTAAACCAGTCGACCCACGGCCCCTTCGGCTCGATCGGCTTCCCCTTGTTGGCGCCGAATTCATAGACGCGACCCTCGGCACCGGTCTGGCTCCGCTGGCGCACCTTGTTGATTTCGGAGCGGCGCATGACCTCGAACGACCGGGTGCCGTCCTTCATCACCGCGACCGAATAGGCGGCGACGATCTCGCTGTCGGCGGTCTGCTCGTCAGTCAGGTCGAGCATCGGGCGGTGGCGCAGCACCGCTTCGGTTCCCGCTTCGTAAATAAAGCGGCCCGCTTCCATTTCAGCCCGATAGACGACGTTCGTCTCGATCGAGCTGATCTCGCCGGACTGGAGAATCTTCTTCCGCAGCCCGTACACCATCGGCATGTACTGGACCTGCTTCACGCTGACCCAGCGATCGCCGTCCTTTACGCGGGTGGAGAAGATCACCAGCGCAGCCTCGCGCTTGTCGGGCAGAAGACCGTCCTGCGCCGCCTTCATGCAGGCGAGCAGCAGGCTCTGGCGATCGGCCTTGAGCAACTCGACGTCGCCCTGAACTGCGGTGATGATCGTCCGCTGGAACTGCGCCGGGGTGATGTGCTGGGGCAGCACCATCTTGAACTGGTCGGCGCGGGTCGCGAGCTGGTTGTTGAAGGATTCGACGGCGCGGCGCGCTTCGTCGACATGGGCAATCTGGGTCGCCATTTCTCAGTTCTCCAGTTGGAAGGGCTCGGCCGCGCCATCGGCGACGGCCTCATCATCGACCCGGCCGAGGATGGGCTTGGTCTGGAAGGGCGGCACCTCGTCGGTCACGCTGACACATTCGACGCGCTTCCAGCCGTCGCCGCGGCGGGCGTCGTCGACCTTGAGCATGTCGCCGGCGGCGACCGGTTCGCCGTCGTTGTGATAGGTGTAGGTGCGGGTGTCCTCCGGCCGGAACCGGACGACGACAAACTGTCGCTTCGTCATGGAAATCTCCTCAAAAAGGTCGGCATTCCACGCACTCCCAAATGTCGTGCGCAGGGTCGTGACGGTGTGGGCATGGGTTGACGGCCGCAGCACTGCTGTGGACGAAATCGGGGAGCGGAGTTTCTGGACCAGCCAGCGCAATCGGCGGCAGCACCGCGCGAACCGAAGCCGGAAGCTGCCACTCCTCTTTGGGCGACCGTTCCGCCGCCACGTCCGCAGAGCATGGCGTGAACTGGTAGATCGAGCTTCCGCCGATCAGCACAGCCTGGAGCAGCCCACCGTTGAACAGCGGCTCGATGCTCATCAGCTTGGTTCCGAAGCGCTCGACCTCCTCGACGCGACCGATGATTGTCCGGTGGCCCAGGATTTCGACGATGGCATAATCGCCCTCGGGCAGCGCACTCATCAGTCGATCCTCGCTACGCGGTAGGATTCGTCCGGCTGGACAACAGCAATCCACGCGCCGTCGAAGAACAGGATGCGCTCGTCGCGGAGCTTCGCCTGCGCAATCAACTGGCGGGCCGGATCGCCCGGATAGGTCAGGGTGCCGGCCTCGATATCGAGCCGAAAACCGTTGGTGTCGCGCCAGCCGCCCCCGATATCCCGATAGGCGGCGTCGATCTGTTCGACCGCACCGACCGGGATTGACGGGCAGAGCATGTCCGGGATCGTGCCCAGCATTTCGCGGGCACCATATCCGCGCCGCTCCATATGGGCCTGGGCGATTGGCGTGAAGGTGAACTCGACCATCAGCGCACCGCGCTTCCGGTCCGCGAGAAGATGCGGCACCCCTTGAGTTCGCGGATGCCGTTCTTGCCCCGCACCTGCGAGCGGATGACCTTCTCCAGCGCTTCGATCACGCTGGGATGCTTGAGATAGGCATCGGGGACCTGGCGCACGTTCAGCACCTCGACGTCCCACGTTTCGGTCAGCGAGACCGAACTGCCATAGTCACCGCGCGCGACGGGGCCGCGCTCCAGCTTCGGCGCCGCGAACACCGGTTCCGGTTCTACCTCGACCGTCTCGGCCGCGCGGCCCTCAGCTGCAGCGCGGGCGTCCTCTTCGGCCTGGAGCCGGGCGCGCTCACGCGCCGCCGCTTCCTCCGCCTCGCGAGCTTCGCGCGCGATCCGCGCCTCCTCCTCGCGCTGCCGTCGGGCCTCCTCGGCAAGGAAGGCGTCCATGTGCTTGCGGGCGTTGGCAACCGCATCGGAAAGGCCGGAGAGGATGGTGTCGGCCTTGCCCTTGAGCGCGCGCTGGCTGGTGAGCAGCGGGCGATTATGCTTTTCCCGATGTTCCTCGACGGCCTTGGTCGCTGCCCCTGCCATCATCACAAAGTCGGCGATGCGCCCGACCGCGTCGCGGTTCGAACAGCCGGTGACACCGTTCCCGGCATCGGTCAGGTCTTTGATCCGCTTCAACAGACCATCGGCGGACAGACCTTCGACGAAGGCGTCGACGACCTTGACCTCCATCGGCACCTCGCCGCTGTTGTCACCGACCCCGGCCACCGGAGCGGGTTCCGCCTCCGGCCAGGGCTTCACGTCGGAAAACACGTTGTCCATGTCGGGCTCCTTCAAATCGTGATTGGGGCGGTCAGCAGATCGACGCGCCGGGTGGGATCAGCCTGGGGACTGTCGGGGGCGTGTTCTTCGCCCCACGCCTGGAGCGAGGTCAGGTAGCGGTACTCGCTCTCCTTGCTCGGTTCCTTGGCGCAGCTCGGCCACGCACGGAGGATGTCGAAGGGGCGACCGTTGACCTCGGCTTGCCAGCGGTGCGACCGGTCCAGCTCGGTGCCGTCGATCGGATCGAGCGGAGGGCCGAACCAGATCTTGACGCCGACGTGCATCGCACCGCTGCGCAGCTTCATTTTGTAGAAGCCCGCGACCGGGGTATCGGGGTCGATGCCCTCGTAATGGGCGAGCGGTTCCTGCCTCTCGCCGTAGATCAGCGCGTTAGCAATGGAGCGGCTGCGGCTCATGGCTGCCCGCCGCCGAACAGGTTGCGCTCCGCCATCTCGCGGCGCTCCTCCTCGGTCCAAGACGAGGGGTAGGCGTGCATCTGCACGGCGACCATCCGCTCGACCGTGTCGCCCAGCTCGTGACAGCGCTCTGCCAAGGTCATGTCGGACAAGGTCGGACCCGGGAGGGCCAGCGGATCATAGCTGGACCGGTGGCCGCTGGCGGCGCGGAAGGCGCGGGATGCGCCGACCATGACGGGATCGAGCATCATGCGCCTTTTCCCGCTGCAATGTTGATTTCGACGATCGCCTCGGCGGTGATGATGCGGACCGGGTGACCGTTGCGCACCGCCTTGTCGAACAGGGCAATCATGGGATGCGGCTGCGGCACCGCCTTCGGACCGCCGCGCCACGTCCTGACATAGCGTCGCGCCTTCATGTCATAGATGCCGCCGTGGGCGTCGCGATCGTCCTTGAACGGCTGGACGAAGCAGACGTCGAACGCCACTTCCGCCGCGTCGAGATCGTCGGTGTAGGTGATGACCTCCTTGAGGCCGACGCAGGCGCTGATCTGATAGCGACCGGTTTCGAACAGGGGCGTCATAAACACGCCGTCTGCTGGACTCGCCTGGATAACTGCGGTGCTGTGCATCGTGATCTCCACAGCCCCTGACCAAAGGGGCTATGGCGATGACAATAGCGATAATTGCGATAGTCGCAATACCAAATCGCGATTATCGCAATTTTTCCGCGATCGGGTCAGTCGTCGGGGTATATCGGGTCCGGATAAAAGTCCGGGTCGTCGGTGTGATTTTCGCGATTTTCTCGCTCTGGAAGCACCGGATCATCGCCATCGAACGCGATGCGAATCGCGGCCCCGTATTCCATCCGCTCCTGAAAGATCGCCTTGATGACCCGCCCCCTGTCGAGCATCGGCGCGATCCAGGCGGCGCGCTCGGCGGATATATAGCCCATCTGGATGCCACCGGGATTGAACACGGCGACCGCGCGCTCGTCCTTCGGGTTCTTCGGTTCTCGCCTCAGCTCGATCGGGTCACCGGGCTTGCAAAGCGCGATGGCGAAATGCCGCGTCGGTCCCCGCTTGTTCGGATAGTCGGCACCGACCACCGCCAATGAGAGCGGCCCCCGCGCCATCGGTCAGAGTTCGCGCGCGAGCCTGAACACGCGCCCGAAGATGCGCAGATCCTCCGCATCGATTTCCTGATCGGGCACCGCTGGATTGTCGGAGATCACGAGCACGCGCTGGGGACCGATCGCCCGCAACCGCTTGATAGCCCCTGCCCCATACATTGAGATCGCCCACACCCGGTCATTGAGATTGAGCATGGTGGAGGTCGTGTCGATCATGACCTCGTCGCTGCTCTGGAGCGTCGGAAACATGCTGTCCCCGATACCGCGCGCCAACCGGATACGATGCGGCGGCGTCCTGGTGATCGCGCGGAGATAGCCGAGGTCGAACTTGACCGGCTCCTCCTCGATATAGTCGTCAATGTTGGTGCCATCACCCATCGCGAGTGAAAGGTCGAGCCGGATCAGCTCGACCACATCATCCGCGCCAGACCCGCCTATCGCGGGGAGCACCTCAGCCGGCCGCACGTCGCTGCGGCGGTGGTTCCGCTCCGCTTGTTCGACCCAAGCCAGCGCAAGGGCGCGTTCTTCACCACGCCACTGCCTGATGCCCCTGCGGATCTTGGACAGCTTGTCGGCGCTGAGATCGATGCCGACCGCCAATTCCTTCTGGTCGATCTTCAACCGATCCAAGCGCAGGAATATCTCGTCGAGGGGTCCGGAGTTGGCCATCCGTCCATAGGACCGAACGTGACGATAATCGCAATCGCGATTATCGCTATTTGTCGCTTGCGATTCCATCGCGATTATCGCATTTAACATCGCATGCCGACCGCAATCGACACGCTATTCGACGCCCTCGGGGGCACAAGCGAGGTGTCTCGCATCACCAAGACCGCCTACTCGACGGTCCGGAGCATGAGGTCGAACGGGATCACCGAATCCCGTCTCGACCACATCGTTCTGGCCGCGCGGGCGCGCAAGCCCGAGGTCGCGCATATCGACCAGCTGGCGGCGGCGGTCGTTCCAATTGACCGCAAGGCCACGGCCGAGGTCGCCGAACAGTGATCGCTCGCGCCGTCCCTTATCGGTGTGCGAGCTGCAACGCCCCGAAGTGCGACTGCGATTTCAGCGCGTGGTTGCTGCCGCGCCGTGCGCCAGCCGCGCGCAGGGACCGCGTGGTTCGCCCGTTGGGCTCGCCCTGCTCGCCGGTCGCCCTCCCGCCGCGTGACCGCCGCGACGACCGCGCCCATGGGCACGGCCTTCAAACGGTCAGCTCTGTCGGCTCGAGGCTTCGTCATGATGGAGACCATGCGCGATGAGCGCACCGCACATCCACGGCCCGCGCCGAACATTTTCCGCGTCATCCGCGGTTGAGACCCAGGCGGACTCGCTCCGCCGGATCAAGACCGACGATGGGCTGACTTATAAGGATCTGGGTCGCTACCTCGGCGGCAAGTCCGAAGATCGCGCCGCCGCTTATGCTCCGCCGAAGGACAGCGAGCGCGCGATCGCCGCGATGGACATGCTGACCTTCCTCGCCGCTTGCGAGACCTGGCGCGGCCGCTTCGCCGACCCCCTGCTTGCGCTCGTCGGCGGCCGCTGGGCGGATGCCGGTTCGGTCTGCACCGGCGACCCCGGCGCGCTGACCCTCGCAACGCTGCTGCCCGCGATCATCGAGATCGAGAAGGACGGCATCACCTCCGCCGACGAGCTGGCTCCACACGAGGCTCTGATCCGGCGCGTCCACGCACTCACCACCGTCTGGCTCGAGATGATCGCCCAGGAGAGCGCTCGATGAAGCAGCACACCAGCTTGAACCGCTCGCGCATGTTGGATTGGCTCCGCGATCTCGAAGAGCGGGACGAGCCAGCCCCGACCGACAGCGAAATCGCGGAGCGCTTCGGGTTCGATAGCCCCGAGGCGGCGCGGACGCTGCTGGCCGACCTCGCCGATCGAGCCGAAATCGTAATCAAAGGCACCGGGGCGGAACGCACGATCAAGTTCGGTCGCACCCGCACGAGCTACGCCCATACGACCGTGGTGCCGGCCCCGGCGGTGCGGCGACCGACGACTTCGACCGACGATGGCGTCCAGCGCATCCTGGAAATCGTGAAGCGCGGCAAACAGAAAAAGCTTGAGCCGGTCGCGAAGCCGCCCGTCGAACGTCCGACGCCGACACCCCGGACGGAAGCGCGTACCGCTACGGTCCCGCCCCCCGCGCCGGTTTCGCCCGCGCCTTCTGGACCCACCCGCCAAGCTGCGTTCCGCATCACTGCCGCCGAGCACGCCCAGCTGTCGGCCCGTGCCGAAGCTGAGGATTCGTCGGTATCGGCGGTCTGCCAGCAGATCGTGCGGTCGGTTCTGGCCGGGCAGGATCCGACGCCAGAGGTGCGCCTCGAACGCAAGCCCGTGATCCGCGCGGCAATGGTCACCGCCGCGCAGGAAGCCGGCATCCCGCTCGACGCTTTCGTCCGCCTCCTCATCGAGCGCGGGTTCGAGAGCTTCATGGCCTCGCGACCGGAGGCGGAAGCGGCATGAGCTTGGTCGACGAGGTCGGGTACTTCCTCGCCCGGACCCGCATGGATGAACGGGAATTCGGTCGTCGCGCCGTCGACGACGCCGAGCAGGTCGAGAATATGCGCCGCGGCGTCCCGGTCACCGCCGGGCGCGCGCTGCGGCTCCGCCAGTTCATCGCCTCGTATCAGCCCACGGATGAGGCTGAGGCCGATGCGTCCGCACCTGCCCCCGCTATCGCGGCCGTGTCGCCGAGCGAGGATCGCGAGGAGCGCTTGGCGCGGAACGTCGCCCTTTCGGCGGCGGAACAGGGTTGCCAGCTGCTCCAATTCAAGATCCTGAAGCTCTACGAGGCGGTCGCTCGCCGCGACGGCCTGACCGTGGTCGAGGCCTGTATCCTGCTCAACTACGGGCCGGACCGATTCCAGACCTGGAGGGCGCGCCAGTGAGCGCCGCCCTCGCATCCGATCCCCGTCCGTCGCCGCGGACGAAACCCCGAGACTGGCGCTGCCGTGTTGCTGGCGCCGGTGGGATGGCGCGTCCCCTACGCGCATGCCGGCAAGTCTCGGGACGGCGGAACCACCTGACCAGGAGAATGTGATGGGACAAGGAACCCCTCCCCCGGATCATAACGATCCGGAACAGATCAGCTTGATCCGGGAATGCACCGACAAGATCATTTCGCTCGAAAAGCAGCGGGCGTCGATCAACGCGGACATCTCGGCCGAGCGCAAGCGCATCAAGGCGTCGAACATCGACATGGATGCATGGCGCGCGGCGAAACGCCGTCGCGAGATGGACCCGGACGTTCGCGCCGAGTTCGATCGCAGCCAGACGCTGTGCAACAAGGCGCTCGGTGTGCCTGTCCAGGCGGACCTGTTCGCCAACGACAGCGAAGCCGCGCCCGGCGAAATTCCGGACGCAGCATAATGAGCGCCCCTGAACAGCAGGTCGCCTCAGAAGGCGATAGCCGCACGTTCAACAACGCCGTGCGGCACCAGTACCGCGTCCTCAGCGATGAGGAGAAGGCGCAGATGGTCCGCATCAAGGATCTCGGTGCCGAGTTCCTCACCGCGATCGACGGTCTCGGCGCGAGCCGGGAATATTCGCTCGCGAAGACCAAGGTCGAGGAAGCGGTGATGTGGGCGGTCAAGGGGCTGACCGCCTGATGCGCTACGCTGCCTTCGACATCAGCTCGAAGACTGGCTGGGGGGTGTGGGATGGCCACGCCCCCCAGCCTCAGCTGGGCGTGAAACCTATCGTCGGCTGGGATTACGATGCCGGCTCGATGCTCGAGCTGTATCGGAAGTGGCTCGGCGACTTCCTCCGCGCGCATCGGCCGCAGCGCATCGGCATCGAGGCGATGTTCATTGCGCCGCACCTCGACGGCCCCACGATCTTCAAGCAGGTCGCGCTGGTCAGCTTCACCCAGTGGGCCGCCAAAGCCGCCGCGATTCCCTGCACGCTGATCTATTCCGCGAGCTGGCGGAAGACCTGGTACGGGTCCGCGACCGGCCGCTCCGAAGATTTCAAGATCATGGCCGAAAACCGGTGCCGCGACTTGGGCTGGCCGGCTCCCGACCACAACGCCGCTGAGGCCGCCGGCATCCTCGACCACCTCGTCACGCAGATCGGGAAGGAGACGCCGCCCTGGCGTTCCAATCACCTGTTCATGCCGGAGCCTGACCGAGTGAGGCGCCGCGCATGAGCAAGGCCTTCGCCAAGGAAACCGATCTGGTCCTCGCGTTCCGCGGATGGCTGCAGGAGCGGCGCTGGTCGACCAGCACGATACCCAACGGGGACGGCTGGACCGTATACCCGGAGACCGCGGGCTGGGATTTGCTCCTCGCCCACGACGCGCATGGCATGCAGATCGGGATCGAGGCGAAGCTGAGCCTCAACGCTAAGGTTCTGGAGCAGGCACTGCCACCGTATCGGTGGGCGGCGGAGGTCGGGCCTGACTATCGCGCGGTGCTGGTCCCCGGCGACAGCTGCCAGCACCACATGGCGAGCCTCGCCGCGCATCTCGGCGTCACCGTCATCACGATCGATGCCGAGCATGAAGAATACGAGCGGCGGCGTGGTCGATTCTGGCGGTGCACCGCCGAGCTGCCCACCGAGATCCGCGAGTATAGCGATCGCAATTGGTTCTCGTGGCTCCCGACGACGCGCGAGACTTTGCCCGAATATGTGCCCGACGTCTGCGGCGGCGACAGCGCGCCGGTCGCGCTGACACCCTGGAAGGTCAAAGCGATCAAGCTGCTGATCCTGCTGGAGCGGCGTGGGGCCGTCACCCGCCGCGACATGAAGGCTCTTGAACTGAGCCCGTCGCGATGGACCGCTCCCTATCACGGTTTCCTCGCACCAAGCCCCGACGGGTACGTCCGATACGAGCGAACCCCGGACCTCAAAGCGCAGCACCCCCGCAACTGGGCAGAGATCGAAGCCGACTTCGATCGCTGGAACCCAGACGCGCAGCCGGACCAGACCCAATGAGCGCGGCGATCGCCATCCTCCCGACCGAGCTGACTGTCGAGGCCGCATGGTTACGGCACCGCGCGCTGTGCCTGCGCCTCGCCGAATCCCCGGAGCTCGAGAACGACGCAACCTTCGTCGCTGAGCTCGATGCTGCAGCGAGCGATTGGCAGCGCGCGTACGCCGCGTGGGTGGGGGCGTCATGCCGGTGACCGCCATCCAGATGCCCGCGGGCAACGCATATCCGGATTGCCTCTACAATGTTGAGGCAGAGGCAGCGCTCCTGGGCGCTCTCATGATCTCGAACGATTGGATCGATCGAATTGCCGATCAGGTCCGACCGGAGGACTTCATGGAGCCGCTCCATGGACGGATCTATGCGGCGATCCTCAACACCGCCGCGACGGAGCAGCGCGCCAACCCGGTGCTGCTTCGTCCCATGTTCGTCGACGATCCGGCCATGATCCAATTGGGCGGCCCGGCATATCTCGCCCAGCTGACTGGCTCGGGCGCAGCGCTCATCGGTGTGCGCCAGTTCGCGGCCCAGATCGCAGATATGGCGAAGCGGCGGCGGGTCTATGACGCCCTGCAAGAGACCATCGTGTCGATGCAGAAAGCGGACAACCTCGATGTCGCAGTCGAGGCGTTGGCGGAAACCGTCGACTCGGCGCTGACCGCCGCGATGGCGAAGCACGGCGTCACCCAAGGCAGGTCCATTGCGGCCGCGATGGATGCCACCTTAGGCAGGATCGACGACGAAGCTTCCGGGATCGCCGTCCCTGGGGTGAAGCTCGATGGCTTCGCGGACTGGAACTACCTCACCGGCAACATGCGGTACGGCGAGGTCATCATCCTCGGCGGCCGGCCCGGCATGGGCAAGACCGCCACCGCGCTTTCGGCGTGGTTGGCCACCGGGCGCGCCGGCAAGGGCGGCCTCTACATCAGCCTGGAGATGTCCGAGGACGAGCTGATGCGGCGCGCGATCGCCGACCTCGTCTTCGAATACGGGCAGAACCCGACCTACGACCAGATCCGCTCCGCGCGTCTCTCCCCCCATGACCGCCAGCGCATCCAGTCCGCGCGCGAGATGATCGAGAGCTGGCCGCTACAGCTGACCGATCCGGCGACGCTCAAGATCGGTCGTCTTGCCTCCCTGATCCGGCGGTACCAGCGCAGCTTCGCGGCGAAGGGCCAGACCCTCGACGTCGTGTTCATCGACTATCTCGGCCTCATCAAGCCCGATCGCGAGACCGGGAGCCGGTACAACGACGTCGGCGCCATCAGCCGCGCGATCAAGGAGGTCGCGAAGGCCTGCGGCGTCTGCATCGTCGTGCTCGCCCAGCTGAGCCGCAAATGCGAGGAGCGCGAGGACAAGCGCCCGCTGCTGTCTGATCTCCGCGACGCCGGCGATATCGAGCAGGACGCCGACATCGTCATGTTCGTCTACCGCGACGAATACTATCTGCAGGCTGCCGAGCCGAAGGTAGACGACAAGCGCCGTGCCGATTGGGAACTCGCGCTCCAGGCGGCACGCGATCACGTCGAGCTCTACACCGCGAAGCGCCGCGGCGGTGCTCTGGGTCGCCGCAACTGCTTCTTCTTCGGCGCCCATCAGGCGGTCCGCGACCACACCTTCTTCCAGGACACCCGGCTGTGAGCGGGCGGGCGGGCAATCCCTTCCCGACCGGGCTCAACTTCGGCGGTCCCGCAGCGGAGCGGCTGGAGCGCGCGCTGGCTCAGGTCGCGCGCGAGAATGCGCGCCGCGTCCCCTGCCCTGCACCGGGCTGCACGCTGACTGTCCTGCCCGAGAACCTCCGGCACCACCTCGACACCGTTCACGGGGAAGACGATGACTGACCACCTACCCGCCCCGCTGACCCCGGCGAACTGCGACCTCAGCGACTTCCCTCGCATGATGATCGATATCCCGCGTCTTAGACAGTCCGGGTTCGATGCGATCATTGACGACAGCGCCTGGCGCGCCGGGCTCAACCTCTGGATGTCGGCATGGCATTCGGTCCCGGCCGGATCGCTCGACGCCGACGACGCCGCCTTAACCAAGGCGGCCGGGCTGGGCCGCGACCTCCGTACCTGGGCGGCGGTCCGCGACAACGCGCTGCGCGGGTTCGTGCTGTGCTCGGATGGACGCTTCTACCACGAGACGGTCTGCGAGGTCGCATTGGAGGCGTGGATCGAGAAGCTGATCCAGCGCCTCGCCAGCGGTGCGGGCAATGCCAAGCGCTGGAAGGCCGAGTTCGACCCCGCACCGCTCGAAGCCGACCTTTTCCGCGCCGGCGAGCTGCTGGCCGCGCTCAATCCGGACTCGAAGGTTCTGGTGAAGGCGCGTCGCCGATCATCCCAGTCGGATGAAAATTCTATCCCACCGGGACGCGGCACCGATCCGACCGGATCAAATGCGCGATCCGACCGCGATCCAACCGGACAGGAAAGCCGATCCGACCGGACAGCGCCTCCCCGGGGAGAATCGTCCCAAGAGAAGGGAAGGGAAGGGAATAGTAATAACCCCCCTACCCCCCAGCCTGATGCCGATCCTCGTCTCGCCCGTTTGATGAAGGCCGGGGGGTTTATCACCGTGCCCAGCGATTGGCGTCCGGTCCTCGACAGCTGGCTCGCTCGCGGTGCCGACTTCGAGACCGACATCATCCCGGTCTTGGAGCAGGCCGGGCCGCGTCTCCGCGAGCGCACCAACCGGGCGCCGTACAAGCTGAAGGTTTTCGAGCCCGATCTGGCCCAGCACATCGCCACGGTCCGGGGCGACATCGAGCGCCTCCGCGAAATTCCCGGACGCCAGGCCGAGCTCGAGCGGGCGCAGCGGGAGGCCGACGCGGCCCGCGAGAGCGAGGAGCAGGAGGCCGAACGCCAGCGCCAGATGCGCGCGTACCTCGCCGCGACCAAAGCCCCTGATACCGCCGCAGAGGGAGAGGGCTGATGGCCGCGATCCGCACCTCGCTGACCCGCATCGCCGCTCAGGCCCGTGACCCCGATCCCGAGGCCGCATGGGAGGCGGCTCGCGCGGCATGGCAGCTCCACGGCCTCGCCCTGCTCAATCCCGATGAGGTCGAGCGCAAGCTAGGCTGGGTCGCCGGGCAGGAAGCCAAGCTCATCGCCGAGAAGTGTTTCGGCAAAAGGAAGACCGAGAAATGACCGGGGGCGACGACATCCGCGCGCTGAAGAAGCGATATGGCCCCGCCATGCGCGCAGCCGAAGCCGAGGCTCGCGCCGCGCTCGAAGCGAAGTGGAGCCACAAGCAGGGTGCCCCAGAAACGCTGGAACGGATCGATCGAGTTCCGGAGCATCGGCGCCAGTCCCCTCTCTCGCGCATGGCGAAGCTGGGGAAGATCGACGCCGAGGATCTTGCGGCCGCCGAGGAGATCGCCAGCGTCGTCGAGATGATCGAGCGGTCCGTTTCGGTCCGCAGCGGGTCGCTGGAGGCTCGCGTCGATTGTTCGGGGTCAGCGCGTGACCAGCTCGTCGAATCGCTGGGCCGTATCAGGCTCGAGGTTGCCTATCGCGCCTGGCGCAACAGCATCCCCAACCCGAAGCGCCTCATCATCGACATGGTGCTGACCAACACCCCCTATGTCCGCCTCGCCAAGGAGCACGGGCTGCACTGGCGCACCGCCCGCAAGCGTCTGATCTCGGCCCTGCGGATGTGGCCCAGCTTCAAGCTGTTGGCCCGGCACACCGTCAAGCGCGACGACGTCGAGGACGCCTATGCGCGGCTCGGTGAGGGGACATTGCTGGCCCCGCGCCCGAAGGCACCCCCGCCCTCTCTCGCTGAGGAGGGTTCGGAGTGATGCCCGCTGCGATGTCCCGATCCGTCGCCAGCGCGTCGGCTCAATGTCGTCTCGGGGCTGCACGGCCATGACGCGGGATGCCTTACTGCGCGTCGCCCTGCGCGCCGCCTTGGGGATGCACCCCGATCGCCCCGGCGTCGGTCGACTCTGCCAGGAGCTGCTCGCCGAGATCACCGGCGAACCGATCACCGCCCCGACACACCCGCAGGTCCAGCTTTCCCGCCGCGGCGCACACATGATCGGCCGCGCCGGCACCAACCCTTGGGGCCGGAAGGGGAAGCCAAAATCCACCACCAGAGGAGAGGAAGCATGACGCAGCCACCCGATTTTGCCGCGATCGCCGCGCGCGCCAACGCGAATGGGATCATGGTCACCGCCGCCGGGGTGCAGGAGATCGCGGGACTGCTCGCGCCGCAAACCATGCCGCAGAGCCATGATGCGCTGCGGAAAGCGGTTGAGTATATCGAGCGCTATGGGCTGATGCCCGCTGAAAAGCGCCGCGCGGCGCGCGCCGAACTCGATGCGCTCGCGACCCTCCCCCGCATGGATGAAGGATGGGCGCAGGTCGAGCGCGAGCGTGATGACCTACTCAGCACGCTGATTTACGTCAGCACTGCGTTGCCGGTGCTGCGGACGATGTTGAGCGCGATCCACGCCGACAAGGCGGAGGAGCGAGCCGATACGATGATCCGTCTTGTGCAAGAGGCGCTAGATCGAACGGATACCGCCGCCCTCGCCACCGAAGTCCCCGCTGCTCCCCAACCCGCCGAATGGCGAGACAAGATCGCAGCGATCGTCGCCCGCGCTTATGGCGGCTCGCTCTACCCAGGGCTTGGCGTCCCCGGCGACTATCCGGTCGAGGAAGTCGATTACCGGGCGGCCGACGCCATCGGCGATTATCTCGCGATAGTTCGGCAAGCGGTACCCCCGCACTCTATCGCTGCGATCGCGGCCGCCTGGCAGCGCGTGGTCAACGCCCTGAACGATGTGCCCGGTGGGATGCACGCAGAACTGGAAGACGCCGCATCATCCTTCGACGAACTGACCGAGTCCCTGCTCGCTGGGGCACCGTCCGACGCGTCGACGAGCACCGGGTATCGCTGCCTCGACAGCCGCTCGCTGAACGGAGATGCCCGATGACCCGCCAGATCACCGCCATCTACGGCGTCGAGCCCGGCCGCGAGGGCGAATATCCGATCGCGCACGCCGTCGGTTCGGACAGTCACATCGCCGGGCGCGGCAAGGTCAAGGTCGAGTGGATCGAGCGTCGCCACGAGAATTATGGCGACCACGGTCTCGACTGGTTCGACGTTCTGTCCGCCGGCATCGTGGTCGCGTCGGTTCAGGCGCGCGCGGTCGCCGAGGTCCACTATGGCCCAGAGGTGCCGGCGTGACCGCGCCCCGCCCCAGCGAGCAGCTGCTCGACCAGTACCGACGCCACCGGTCCAACCTGCACTCGTGGCAGACCCTCTACCCCTATGCGATGGGACGGGTCGAAAGCGCCCTGACTGCTCCCGGTCTGAGCGCACAGGGCCGGGTCAAAGAGGCACTGCTGCAGATCGCTGCGCTCGATATCGTCAGCGCGGAGCCGCTGCCCGAGCCTGAAAGCGAACCGGCATGAACCGCGGCGGCCTCTGCGACGTCTGCATCGATCCCGGCCACTGTTGCCGCGACCTCCCGCTGCGCGGTGGCCCCACGGGGCCGCATGGCGAGCGAGTCGACCAGCCGATGTCATTCGAGCGCGCCGAGCACATGGCTATGCGTGCCGGCCTGCCCTTTCGCCCGATCTATCGGGACGAGGAAGGGTTGTGGCGCTGGACCTGCACCGCGCTCGACCAGCGCACCGGGCGTTGCACGATCTATGAGACCAGACCGCAAGTCTGCCAGATCTACGACCCCGGCACTGACCCGCTCTGCGTTCACCACGTCCCGCGCGATGCCGATTCAGGTGAGCAGCCGCATAGCGCAGCATCGACTTCAGAGCAGCGGGGCGCAGCGCAGCCCCAACTCGAGCCGTCGCTCGACGATCTCGTAGAACCGTCGGTTCGGTAGCTGGACGGGCCAAGCCTCGGAGACCACGCCCAACCGGGTCATGTCTTCGAGCTTGGCGTCCTCCTCCGGCGTCCACGGGAGCGGGGTCGGCCGCTGCTTCCATGCCTTCGGTTCCCTCACGCCGCCAGCTCCGCTTGCACCGCCGCGACCCTGAATGCGGCCTCCATCCGATGCAGGTCCTTCTGCATCACCGCAAGGATTTCGGCGATCGTCGCGGCCCGGCCGGGATCGACCTTCCGCACCGCGGTCACCACGTTGTCATCGATGCCGGCGCGGAGGAACGCCGCGATGTTGTCGAGCCGTGCCTCGAATCCGCGCGCGGCGCTGATCTCTGCGACCGTTGGCGGCGGCGGTGTCTCGGCATCCCCGAACATTGAGGTCTGCGCCTCGGCCTCGGCGATCGCCTGGGCGATATCGCGAAGGGCCGTGACGGTCCGGCACCGCCCCGCATTGATCTGGCGCAGCAGCTTCCCCTGCCCCGCCTCGGACAGCCCGGCGAGGTAATAGGCCTGCGTCTGATAGAGCTGGCCGCGCTCGAGCAGGTGCTGGCATTCCTCGGTGAGATTGAGCAACCGGAGCCGCTCCGTGATCCGCACCAGCGGCTTGCCCAGCTTCACCGCCAGCGCCTCCGGCGTGTACTCGAACTCCGCGATCATGCGCTGATAGGACCGCGCCTGCTCCATCAGCGTGACGTCGACTCGCTGGTCGTTCTCGATGATGGCGTCGATCGCGAGCTGTGCGTCATCCACCTTCGCGAGGTTGCATGCGATATCTGCCGCGCCGCCCTGCTCGGCGAGCAGCTGGCAGGCGCGGAACCGGCGCTCGCCGGCGACGATCATGTAGCGCCCGTCCTTCTCCTTGCGGACCGTGATGGGCTGCAGCAGCCCGTTCTCGCGGATCGACGCCGCGAGGTGCCGCAGCTCCTCCTCGTCGAAGATCTTGCGGGGCTGATCGGGGTTACCGAAGATGCGGTCGAGGGCAATGCGCTTCGTCATCACAGCACCTCCGCGCCGACGCGCTCAACGATCGCATCTGCGATCTCGGGGCCGAAGTTCTCAACGATCCATGCGCTCAGGCTATCATCGCGGTCGCGCGCGCAGCATTCGCTGGGAAGATCGTCCACCTGGTCAAAGAACTGGTGGATGCCGTGGTCAATCATCATGGGTTCGGACTCCTTGGTAGGGAGCCCGAACTCTATGACACCGGCGACCGGGGTAAAGCACAATCGCCACTCTAAGTTACTGCTTCTGCACCTTTTTCTTGCGCGGTGCGCGCTTCCTTTTCGGGGGTAATGACGGCTTCGGTTCATTCCAGCCGAACCGCTCGAAATCGCGATCGGCGAGCCTTCCGACATCGGCGATCTGCTCATCGACCTTGTCTTTGGGCAGCGGGAAATCAGATGTGGGCGGGGGTTCCTTGGACATCAGGGTTGCTCCGTTGGTAGGGAATGGTCGCGGGCATCACCGGTAGTTCCTGACGTCCAGGATCACGGTGTTGACGTTCGTGCCTGCGAGGGCGAACGACTTCTCGGGCAGGTCAATCCAACGGGCATTGCCGCGGCCCAGCCGAGCGAGTTCATCATGCAGCGCCTTGTGGCGAGCATCGGTTGCGTGTTCCGCCCTGGCGGACATCACCGCGATGAGCCGGCCTCCGGGCTTGAGGAATTTGAGCGCGTGGCGGACATGGTCGCAGTCGCGGCCACGATCGAAGGGCGGGTTCATGATGACGAAATCGAACAGCCCTCCGAGTTCGTTGGGCTGCATCGCGAGGAAGTCGCCCTCGCGCGTCCGGTAACCGCTGGTCCGCAGCAGCGCGGCCAGGTGCGGCTGGATCTCGACACAGGTGACATCGTGGCCCTTGGCCCGCGCGGCCGCCGCGAGCGCGCCGGTTCCCGCGCTTGGTTCGAGGACGCGGCTCGGGCGCCAATCGTCCCACGCGCGCGCCGCACAATCGGCTCGGCCCTGTAGCTCCGCTCGCGCCATGACCTGCGCCACCACCGGCTCCGGGGACGGGAAGAACCCGTAATGCTTCGCCGGGGTCGAATGGTAGAGCGGTCCGGCATCATAGCCCGGGGCGCTCTCATCGACATCACCCTCGACGGGGCGGTAGTATTCGAGGAGCAGCTCGTTGACCTTGGCGAGCAGGTCCTTGCGCGTGAACCAGAGGTGGATGTTGCCGTTCTTGAAGACGTCGATCTTGAAATAGTCCTCCTCGAAGCGATGCGGCCGCGCGCCGGGCGAGATCGCGATGCGCTCCGAGATCTGCTGCGCGCGGGGTAGCGGCCCCTTCCCGTCCAGCTCGCGAAAGATGCGCTCGACGTCGGCGAGGGCATCGCGCTTGCCTCGGTCGTGATACGACCAACTCGCATAGTCGATGGCCAGCGCGTTCGAGAAAATCAGGCGGTTGCCGATCGCGAAGGCGTCGTGGGAACGGAAGCGCCGGTCCATCTGCATGAACACGTTGGCGATGCCGCGCAGGTACATCTCGCGGCGGTTCGCCCAGACGGTGGAGAATGTCGCGTTCGCGTTCTCCACTGTGAACGCCGGCGGCGTGTCGCGGATGCTCTCGTGGAACTCGGCCCGCGCCTGGCTGTCGAGCAAAGTGTCGAACCCGAGATGATCCATCAGGTGTGACCAGCACCGGCGATCGATCGAGGCGGTCAAGACCTTCTCGAATTCGTCGCGGGCATCATAGGTGACTTGGCGACGCTGCCCCTGATCCCATCGCTGCCCCTGCCCTGCGGTCAAGAATGCCCGCGTGAAGGAGTTGTCGGAGTAGCGATCATCCTGCGGGATCGAGAGCGAGAGGTTGCCCGCGATACAGGTCGCCCCAGCCGCCGCAGTCGTAGCGTGAAAGCTGTCATAGGCTTCGAGCCACATCGCGATCGCGCGGTCGCGCCCGTCGGTGAAGTCCTTGATG
Source organism: Sphingomonas sp. (assembly GCF_965227385.1). Lineage (GTDB taxonomy): Bacteria > Pseudomonadota > Alphaproteobacteria > Sphingomonadales > Sphingomonadaceae > Sphingomonas. Next base: position 2,486,889 of record NZ_OZ245750.1, on the reverse strand, counting down.
TTGGCGAGGGTCGCCAGCGCCTGATCGGGCGGGACCGCTGAATCGGGGTCGGGAGGCGTGATGCCCCCTGTGACGTAGTTCATCGGTAGCTCCTTGGTAGGGAAAGAAATTTGTGATCTGGCAGTCTTGCGCGGTGCTTAGCGCGCGGGCATCAGGCGCAGGTTCCTTGGTAGGGAACCTTCCGGCCGGGGAGTGACCGCTCCTCGGCCGGTCGTATCTCTAAGCGGCCTCCATCGTCGGAATTCGCTCCAGCTCCTCCCGCATCGTTTCGCTCTGAATGGCGAGGTCGTACCTGAGCTGGAGCCGCCCCCAGATCTCGGCACCGTTGCCGCACAGCTTGCCGAGCCGCAGCGCCATCTGCGGCGTCACGTCCTGGCGCTCCGCCAGCAGCTCGTACAGCGTGTGCCGCGAGACGCCGAGCGCCCGCGCGATCGCCGCCTTCTTCCCGCCCAGCGCGGGGAGGACATCCTCCCGCAAAAGCTCTCCGGGGTGCATGGGCCTCAGGCCCGTAGTCATCGTCATAAAACCTGACCCTCCATGGTCGCAGTTCAGTGGTAATCCTCCAGATCGACCGCCGCAGCATCCTGCCCGTCGAAGGCGAATGTGACGCGGTAGTTCGCGCTGGCATCGACGGCATACCGCTTGGGTTTGCCCTTGAGTCCGTGGAACCGCCAGCCCGGGACGTTCATCGCTTCCGGCGTCGTCGCTTCATCGAGGGTGATGAGCTGGCGACGGACGCGATCGTGGTTCTCGACGGGGAGCTTCGAGGCGTCCCCCTTCTCGAAGAAGACCTTGAGGGCTTTGCTGCGGAACGACTTGATCATGGGAAGAATGTAAGCGCGCGCCTTACACAAGTCAATAAAAATGTAGGGTAACACATAACACTATTTGAAATCGCAATTTTCGCGATTGACAGTGCCACGAACTTCGATGGATATAGCCATCACGGAAAGTTCCCAAACGCGGAACGGTTCACCCCCAAATTTGCCCCATTCGACCCGCCTTTTCGCGGGCCGGTGCCGCGCGTCGCGAGGAAATCCCTGTGTCGAGTAAATCGGATACGGCTCTTTGGCCGGCCGCCGCCGTGGAACTGCGCGACGTCGCCGCCCTGCTGCCCTATGCGCGCAACGCCCGCATCCACAGCGAGGCGCAGGTCGCCCAGCTCGCCGCCGCGATCCGCGAATGGGGATGGACCGTCCCTGTCCTGATCGACGAGGACGGGATGCTCCTCGCCGGCCATGGCCGCGTCATGGCCGCGCGTCTGCTCGATCTCGCCCAGGTGCCGGTCATGGTGGCGCGCGGCTGGGACGAGGCGAAGAAGCGGGCGTACATCATCGCCGACAACAAGCTGGCCGAGAACGCCTCGTGGGATGAGGGTCTGCTCCGCGTCGAGCTCGAATCGCTCCTGGGCGACGACTTCGCGGTCGCGCTGACAGGCTTCGGCGTCGACGAGATGGTCGGGCTTGAGCAGGCTGGCGAGATGCCCGACGAGCTGGAACCGCTCCAGCAGCCGAATGGCGGCGACAGCAAGACGCTGCAGCTGACCTTCGGGAACAAGAAGGTTCCGCTCACCGACGACGAGGCGGCATGGCTCGAAGCCCGGCTTCAGGCCCATGTCGACGAATTCGGGATCAGCAACGGCTTCGTCGAGCGATCGCTCCGTGTTTGACCCCAGCTTCCCGATCGACCAGCTTCGCCCGGCCGATTACAACCCGCGCGCAATCAGCGACGCCTCGTTGGCAGCGCTGGCCGACAGCCTCCGCACCCTCGGCATCGTTAAACCCGTGGTCGCGCTGCGCGACGGCCTGATCGTCGCCGGCCACCAACGCACCCGCGCCGCCAAGATGGCGGGCTTCACCCACACGCCGGTCTGCTTCCTGTCGAAGAAGCCGAACCCGCAGGACGAAATTCGCTTCAACCAGCTGCACAACGGCACCGATCTCGACAGCGGCGAAGAAGCCGCCTGGGTGCCGCCGGCGACCGAACCCGGCTTTGCGATGGTCGACCTGGTGTCGGGCAACCATCGCTCGATCGGCGCATCGACCCGCTCCGAGGTCGCCCGGATGCTGACAGCTTATGGGAATTGGGGCGGCTGTGTCGCCTCCATGCAGGGAGAGGTTCTGTCGAGCGCGAGCTATGCTCTCGCCGCGCATGTCATCTCCCAGAAGGTCCGCTGCTTCTACGTCCCCGATGATCAAGTCGACCGGGTGCGCGCGATCTTCGCCGAACAGTACGGACGGTACAGCTACGACCGGATCGAGCGGCGGACCTTCAACCAGACATTCGCTCAGCTCTACCGGTTGCGCGGCGGGCAAAAGGACAACTACAGCCCAACCTACGATTGGCTGCTGCGCGAGGTGCCGAAGACCGCGCGGATCTTCGATTTCGGGTGCGGCCAGGGCGATTACGTCCGGACGCTCAAGGCCCAGGGTTACGACATCCACGGTCTCGAATTCTTCCGTCGCCGCGGCGGCGCGCTGGACCTGACCGCGATCAATCGCATGATCGACACCATGCTGCTGTCGATCCGGATGCACGGCCTCTGGGATGTCGTGATCTGCGACTACGTGCTGAACAGCGTCGACACCCAGCAGGCGGAGGACGATGTCCTGGCATGCGTCAACGCCTTCCTGAAACCCGGCGGCCGAGCGTTCTTCAGCGGTCGACCGATGAAGCGGGTTCTGGGAAGCGCGCGAATGAGCCGACGCATTACCCAGCACCGCGAGGTCGAGTTCCTCGACCAGCACAACATCTCGGGCCTGTTCCGGGGCGGCGAGTGGTTCTTCCAGAAATTCCACTCGCCCGAGGATGTCCAGGCGATCGTGCGCAAGCACTTCCGCGACGACGGCGAGCACCAGTACCACGAGGGCACATCGGCCTGGCAGGCGTCAGTAGTGAAGGCGAAGCAGGCTCCGGACCAGCGCGGCGCCATCGAGCGCGAGTTCAATCTCCCCCTCCCGGGGGAGAAGCGGATCGGCCGTCACGAGGACGTGCTGGCGGTGATGGCCTCGCTCATCTGAACGGCGAACTGCCAGTTCCGACAGGTGGTGAAGGTCTTGTCCATCCCGCGATAGCCGTCGGGCAGCGGCTCGATCGGGATCTGGCGACCGTTCTCGAATCGGACGGTCAGGCCGTTGTAGGTCGGGACATCGAACGTTTCCCCAGGGACGCGCTCAGCGGCGGCGTGGAAGTTGGTCGACCAGCGCGGCGACACGCCGCAGAGGTAGACCAGATCGCCCCGCAGCTCGACCGGCTGGTTGAGCAGCATCGCGCGGCCGATCCGCCGGTCATACGGCCCGCGCAGGCAGCGGGCACAATGGACCGACAGGTCAAAGTCCTGCACCGATTTCAGCCACCAGTAACGGAACCCGCTGAGCGTTTCGCCCGGGCCTAACACTGTGACCTTCAAAGGAAATTTCGTCATGCCCGATACTCTAGTAACGGGTCGAGGGAAGTAAAGCACATGGCGCGCGGACCGATCGCCGACTGGGCGAAGCTTAAGCTCGAATATGTCCAGACCCGCATCACGATTGCCGAGCTTGCGGAAAAGCATGGGCTGAAACCGGAGACCGTCAAGAAGCAGGCGGAGCGCCATCGCTGGGGCATGGAGCGGCTCAAGTTCGAGCAGATCGCGATCGCAGAGGCTGCCGAGGCGGCGAGCAAGGAGCGCATCACCGAGCTGCTCCAGTTCAATCGCGATGATCTCCGCGTCGCGAAGGCGATCCGCGCACGCTGCGCCCGGCGTCTTGCCGTGGTCGGCGAGGACATCCCGGCGAGCGAGCTGCGGTTGATCGCGTCTGCAGCGGAGGCTGCACAACGCATCGGGCGGCTGGCGCTGGGTGCTACGACCGAGAACGTCGGCCATCCCGGTTTCCCGACGCCCGATCAGGGCGTGGGCGATGGAGCCGAGGTATCGACGGCCGACTATCTCAAGGCGCGGGCGCGAGCCATCGAAGATTTCTGATGTCGGAGAGCGCCGAGGCCTATGCGCTGGCGGTGAAGCTCGAAGCGCGTGCGGACCTGTATTTCTTCTCGCGCTACATGTTCAAGTCGATGCGCGGCTATCGGTGGCTGCACAACTGGCACCACCGAACCATCTGCGATGCGCTGATGCGGGTCTATCGGGGCGAATGTAAGCGCCTCATCATCAACATCCCGCCGCGGTATTCGAAGACCGAGCTGGCGGTGGTCAACTTCATCGCCTGGGCGCTCGGGCTCAACCCCGACGCCGAGTTCATCCACACCAGCTATTCCGACAAGCTCTCCGTCAACAACGCCGCCAACGCGAAGCGGATCGTCGAGCACGAGGCATACCGGGGCATCTTCCCGGAGGTGCAGCTGCGCCGGGACAGCAACGCGAAGGGCGAGTGGCGCACGACCGCCGGCGGCGTCGTCTATGCCCAGGGCGAAGGCGGCACGATTACTGGCTTCGGTGCAGGCAAGCTGCGCCCCGGCTTCGGTGGTGCCATCATCATCGACGACATCCACAAGGCGGCCGAGGCGAAGTCGGACGTGATCCGCGAGGGCGTGATCGAGTGGTTCAAGAACACGCTCGAATCGCGCGTGAACTCGCCCGACACGCCGATCATCGTCATCGGGCAGCGGTTGCACGAGCGGGATTTGCCGGGCTGGCTGCTCAATGGCGGCAACGGCGAAGAGTGGGAACTGCTCAAGATTCCCGCGATCCAGCCTGACGGCACCGCCCTGTGGCCCGCGAAACACGACATCGCGACGCTCCGCCGCATGGAGGAGAAGAAGCCCTACGAGTTCGCGGGCCAGTACGCACAGGAGCCAGCCCCGAAGGAGGGCGGGCTGTTCAAGAAGCACTGGTTCAAGGTGGTCGACGCCGCCCCCGCAGGTGGCACCTGGGTCCGCAAGTGGGACCTCGCCGGCACCGAGGAGGGCGCGACAGGCGACCCGGACTGGACCGTGGGGTGCTTGATGTCGAAGTGCCCGGACGGGTTCTTCTGGGTCCGCGATATCATCCGATTCCGGGGCTCGCCGCACGAGGTCGAGCAGGCGGTGCAGAACACCGCCACGCTGGACGGGAAGAACGTCGCGATCCACCTCAATCAGGATCCGGCGCAGGCAGGCAAGGCCCAAGCCAAAGCGTTCACCCGGATGCTCGCGGGCTGGATCGTCAAAGCCGAAGTCGAGAGCGGATCGAAGGAGACACGCGCGGCGCCGTTCTCGGCTCAGTGCGAGGCCGGCAATGTCCGCTTGGTGAAAGCGCCCTGGAACGAGGGTTTCATCACCGAGCTCTGCACCTTTCCGAACGCGGCGAAAGACGATCAGGTCGACGCCGCCTCGGGAGCTTTCAACTATCTCGCCCCCGGCAGCGGCCTCGAAGGCTGGCTGTCCTGGGCGGCTGAGTCGACCACATCCGCCGATCAGTCGGCATAGCTCAATCAGGAGGCGTTGCACGGATGTCGGATCAGTCGATCATCCAGCGCGCGATCGTTGCTGTCCGCTACCTCTACAACGGCTCGGTGCCGCAGGAGTGGTTCGGGCCGAACAGGGCGCTACCCCCACAGGCACCGCCCGAGGTCGCGGGCCGCGCTTTCGACTTCCCCGTCGCTGCCAACCTCCAGAACAAGCCTCGCTCGGCCGAGCTGATCGGATTCGACAAGCTGAAGGCGCTCGCCCGCAACGATACCGTTCGCATCGTCATGGAAGGGCAGAAGGACAAAATCGAGGCGCTGGATTGGAGCGTTAAGCCGCGGAAAAAGGAGGGCGCGCGTGGAAACGAAAGGCCCGACGCTTCGGTGCTCGAAATCCAGCGCCAGCTCGAATATCCTGACCGCGTCCATGACTGGGGCCAGTGGGTCCGCGCGCTGCTCGAACAGAACTTCGTGCTCGACGCGCTTTCGATCTACCGTCGGCGTGATCGTGGCGGCCGTCCCTACTCTTTCGAAATCATCGACGGCGCAACCATTAAGCCGCTGCTCGACCAGAGCGGTCGTCAGCCGGTCATGCCCGACGCCTCGTATCAGCAGGTGCTAAAGGGGTTGCCGGCGGTGAATTACACCACCGCCGAGCTGCTCTACTTCCCGCAGAACTATCGGGTCGATCACGTCTATGGCTACAGCCGCGTCGAACAGATCGTCGATACCGTCGAGACGGCGATTGCGCGGCTGAAGAGCCAAAAGGCGTTCTTCACCCACGGCAATCTCAGCGACGGCTTCTTCACAGCCCCCGAGGGCACGACCGCAGACCAGATCGGTCAGGTCGAGAAGATGTGGAACAACCTGCTCACCGCCAGCATCGAAAACCGTCGCAAGAACCAGTTTCTCCCTGCCGGATTTGTCTGGAACGCGATTGGGGCACCGCCCCTCCAGGAAGCGTTCGACGAGTGGCTGGCGCGCATCATCTGCTTCTGTTTCTCGACGGCCCCGACGCCGTTCCTGAAGCAGCAGGGTCTGGGTCAGGGCTCGGCAACCACCGAGCATGAGGCTGCTGAGGCGGCCGGTCTCGGGAACATGATGGGCTATATCCGCCGCGTCATGAACCGCATCCTCGCTGAGGATTTCGGTCGCCCCGATCTCGAATTCGCCTGGACGGAAGACCGCGAGTTCGACCCCGAAGCGAAGGCCCGGATCGAGGATATACGGGTCAAGAACGGCACGCTGACCCGCGATGAGGTCCGCGACCGCAACGGCGACGATCCCCTGCCTGGTGGCATCGGGGCGGTGCCGACCGTCGATGGCTCGCCGACCCGTCTGGAAGATGCCGTCGCTGAGCCGGAAGAAGTCCCGCCCGAGCTGGCCCCCGGTGTCGCACCTGGCGCAACGCAGCCCGGCGAGCAAGGTGATGTGCCGCCGAAGGCCAAGGGCGAAGAAACTGAAACGGACGACGCGACGAAGGGTGACCTGGCGAAGGCCGCGCCTCGCGCAGCCGAACGTCGCCTCGCCGCAGCGCTGAACCGGTACTTCGCCGGCAAGGCGCGCGAGATCGCAGGCCTGATCGAAGATCGGTTCCCGATGGAGAAGGCCGCCGATGACGGCTTCGAGCGCGCGCTTGAGGGCGTGTTCGAAGAAATCGACTGGTCGTGGTCCGACCTACCTAAGCTGATCGAGCCTTTCCTCGCGAAGCTCGCAGCGGGTGCCGGGAAGCTGAGCCTTCAGGAATTGGGTCTGTTCAGCCCTGAAACCCGGAGCCGACTGGTTCGCAATGTCGGCGAGTTCGCCGAGCGCCGCGCCGCCGAGCTGATCGGCCGCAAGGTGGTCGACGGCGAACTGGTCGATAACGGGTCGTGGTCGATTTCGGCCACCACCCGCGACATGGTCCGCAAGGCGGTTACGAACGCCGTCGAGGAGGGTGCCAGCAACCAGGACCTCGCCCGCGCGGTGCGCGAAAGCGGGGCCTTCTCGAAGGCTCGCGCGACCAACATCGCGCGCACCGAAACGGCGATCGCCGACACCCAGGGCGCTTATGCGGGGTGGCGGGCTTCCGGGGTCGTCGCGGGCAAAGAGTGGATGGCCTCCGCTGACTGCTGCGAGGACTGCGCGCTGCTCGATGGCGAGATTGTAGGCCTCGACGAAGACTTCACCGGCGGGGCCGACGTCCCGCTCCACCCCAACTGCGAATGCGCCGTTGGCCCGGTCCTCCCCGAGGACATGCCGGGCGGCGAATCTGCTGACGACGCCTGACGGAGACGACAATGGACCCCCTGCACATCTTCATCCCGCTCGCCAAAGCGGACGCGACTGAGCGCCTCGTCTTCGGCTCCTTCGACGAGACCCCGGATCGCGCCGGCGAGATCTGCGATTACGCGACCGCGAAGCCAGCCTTTGAGGCTTGGTCGGCTGAACTGCAGAAGGCCAGCGACGGCAAGTCGCTCGGCAACATCCGCGGCCAGCATTCCAACATCGCGGCGGGCAAGCTGGTCGAGCTTACGTTCGACGACGATCTGAAGAAGATCGGCTTCGTCGCCCACATCGTCGACGACAACGAGTGGCGGAAGGTCGAAGCTGGCGTCTACACGGGCTTCTCGCCCGGCGGCCGCTACGCCAAGCGATGGCAGGATGGCCGCTACAAGCGGTACACCCCCGACGTCCGCGAGCTGTCCATCGTCGATGTCCCCTGCAATCCGACCGCGACCTTCACGATGGTCAAGGCCGATGGCAGCGAAGAGCAGCGAGACTTTGCGATCGACAAGGCCTATGAGCCGGGCAACGAGGCGACTCTGGAGCGCGCCGACGAACTCGCAAAGGCGGCGGGCAAGCCCGGCAAGGGCAAGGATTTCGTGGTCAAGGCCCGCGCCGAACTGATCGCGGAGAACGCGGACGAAGCCCTGCTCAAGATGGCGGGCCATAGCGAGCCGGAGACGCCCCCGGCCGACGACCCCCCGGCGGTTGATCCCGTCGCTGCGCTCGACGCCGCAATGGCCAAGGCCGACGGTGTCCTCGCCGCTCCCGCCACCGAGGGCGTCGACCTGTTCGCCGACTTCAACAAGGTGGCCGCGGCGCTGAGCTGCCTGACCGTGCCGACGCTGGCGAAATCGCTCTGGTCGACTGAATGGCTCAACCGTCTGCTGCGCGACTTCGCGAGCCTCCAGTCGGAGGTCACCTGGGATGCCAAATATGGCGACCCGGGCAACGAAGCCGATATGTCGATCCCCGCACAGGCCGCGAAGATCGTCGCAGCCATCGGCGAACTGCTCATCACCATGACGCGAGAGGGCGTTGCAGACCTTCTCACCGGTATCGAAGCGAGCGGCATCGAGATCGATGCGATCGTGAGCGAGGGCGACGGGGAGGCGATGGAACTGGCCACCCGGATCATCGACCTGGTGAAAGCAGACACGGATCTGATGGAGAAGGCGGGCGCGCGCAACTCCAAGGCCGATGCCAAGATGATCCAGACGATCCACGATCATGCCCTCAGCCTCGGTGCCGCGTGCGGAGACGATGTCGCCAAGGACGCATTGGCGGCGCTGAGCCAGGATCGCGACCGGCTCGCCAAGGCTGTCGAGACGGCCGCCCCGAAGATCGAGGAACTGGCCGCAACCGTCGAAACTCAGCGGGCCGAACTCGCCGCGCGTGACGATGAGCTGCAGAAGGTCCATGCGCGCGTGGCCGAACTGGAAGCGCTCCCCGCCCCGGCGAAGGGGCACATCCGCGCGATCGACAAGGTTGAGGACAGCGATCTCGCCAAGTCCGACACCACCACCACCGACCATCAGGACGAAGATATCCTGACGCGCGCACAGCGCGCGCGCTTCAAGGCCTGACCCCACACCGGCGCCAGCCGGCCCCGCCCTCGCCGCCGTCTGGGCAACGGCAACGCAGAAGCTCGAAAGCCGTCCCACCCCCGGGGCGGCTTTTTCATTTCACGAGGTACCCAATGACCAAGCTCATCTCGGGCGCCGCGGTCGCGCTCGCCACGCTGGCGAACGGCGGCAGCGAATACGTGCTCAACACCATGCCGGACGGCGGTTACGTCCGTTCGGGCCTGTCGCTCGAAAAGGCACAGGACATCCTCGACTTCACCAAAGAGGCGATGTCGAAGGCGATCGAACCGGATCAGCTCGCCAAGAGCGTCACCCTGTCGACCGGCGCGACCGCCTATGACCTGCGCGCGCCGTCGCTGCTGTTCAACCCCGTCATCACGCCGATCCGCAACACGCTGAAGCGCACGAAGCGTCCGAATCCGGGTGATGCCGCACACTGGAAGACCATCACCGGTCTGACGAATTCGCCGAACTTCAGCGCGTTCGTCCCCGAGGGGCGGCGCGCGGCGTCGATCACCTACACGATGGCAAACGCCTCGCAGGGCTATGCCACGATGGGCACCGAAGACGATCTGACCGACGAGGCGAAGCTCGCGGCCGAGGGCTTCGAGGACGAGGAAGCCCTCGTCCAGATGCGTTCGCTCTACAAGCTGATGGAGATCGAAGAGGTCTCGCTGCTGTTGGCCAACGCGAGCCTTTCGCTCGGCACGCCGACCGCCCCGACGCTGAGCGCGTCTGGTTCCGGTGCGACGCTGCCCGGGGCGCCGACCACCTATTCGGTGATCGTCGTCGCGCTGACCCCGCTGGGGCTGCTTCACTCCTCGCTCGCCAATGGCGTCGCAACCTCGGTGAGCGTCGCCTCGAACGACGGCAACGGCAACTTCACCATCAACTGTGGTTCGTCGAACAAGTCGTCGGCGGCCACCCAGGCGGTGACCTTGGGGCAGGGTCTCTATGCGACGACCCCGTGGGTGAACGGTGCCGCTGGCTATGCGTGGTTCGTCGGTACTGCAGGCAACGAGACGCTGCAGGCGATCACCACCTGCAACGTCGTCGGCTTCACCGCTCCGCTCGCTGGCGGTCGCCAGGCTGCCACGGCGATCACCGGGGACTGCTCGAGCGAATCGAAGGGCTATGACGGCCTGCTGACCCATGCCTTCAAGAACAGCTCGGTGTCGTACATCAAGACCCTCGCGACCGGCACTGCCGGCGTCGGCACCCAGCTGACCCCGGTCGGCAATGGCGAGGTCGCCGAAATCCGCGACATGCTCCGGACGATGTGGGATACGTGGCGCGTCGGCGTCACCAAGATCTACGTCTCGGCGCAGGAGCTGACCTCGCTCACCAAGCTGGTGCTGACCGCGGGCAACGCTCCGCTGCTGCGCGTCAACACCGACACGACCGCCGGCGAACCCGCCCCGGTCAAGGTGACCGCGGGTTCGGTCGTGGGCTGGTACTTCAACCCCTACACCGCCGATGGCGGCCGGTTCATCCCAATCGTTATCCACCCCAACATGCCGAAGGGCATGATCTTCGGCTACGCCGAGGTTCTTCCCGCGACGTATATGTCCAACGAGTGCCCGAGCGTCACCGAGCTGCTCGTTCGCCAGGACTATTATGTCGAGAAGTGGCCGCGCACCTCGCGCCGTCAGTTCTACGGCACCTACTGCCAGACCGCGCCTGCGGTGTACGCGCCGTTCTGCCTCGGTGTGATCCAGAACATCGCGCCCACCACCTAACGCCCCTGCCTCCTCTCCTGGGGGTGCCCCTGCCCCGCCGGTTCGCGCCGGCGGGGTCTTTCCGTTCCATAGCGGAGTGAAATTCGTGACCCGAAAGACCCAGAAGCCCGCCGAGCCGGCCACCGAGCCTGCGGCGGAAGCCGAGGTGGCGTCCGCCCCCGAGGCATCGACCGAGGCTGGCGCGCCGGAGGAAGAGCCGACCCAGACCGATCCGGTCGCTGAACCGATCGCCGAGGTCGCCGCAGACGTGGCAGCAAGCGATGCCGCCGCCGCCGAACCGGTTGCCGAGGCTGGTGCTGATCCGGTCGTCGAGCCGGAGACCGCCCCGCCCGCCGAGCCGGCCACCGAGCCTGCGGCGGAAGCCGAGGATCCGATCCGGGCCGAAGCACTGGCGATCGCCAACGAGCTCGACGCCCAGGCCGCGACTGACCCCGCCTTCATCACGCATCTGCTGATGGAGCATCCCGACGGCGGGACCACCGACAGCTACGACATCGACGAGAAGACGGGCCACTACCTCGTCCCTGTCGATGACATCGCTCTGCTCCAGAGCCACGGCTTCCAGGTCGTCGGCCAGCCCGAAGGCTGATCCGATGCGCTGGATGGCCCCTGCCCACACAGCGTCCGTCACCATCTCGACCGGTACATTCCCGGTCGAGAACGGACACGTCACCCTCCCCGCTTCGCTCACAGACGGCGACCGCGCTGGTCTGATCGCCAACGGCTTCAAGCCGCCCAAGGCCGCGCGAGCGAAGCCGGCACAGCCGAAGGATTGACCGATGCCGCTCCCCGATCTCGCCACGCTTGACCAGGTGAAGACCTTCATGGGCGAGACCGGGGCGGCGAAGGATGCAGTGCTGGAACTTCTCATCACCGGGGCGTCGTCATTCATCCGCGGACAGGTGAACCGCACGCTGACGGCCGCCGCATTTGACATCCGGCGGAGCGGGCGCGGTACGTTCGCCATGCAGCTGCCCGAATATCCCATCATTAGCGTTTCGCTGGTTGAGGTCGACGGTCGAGCGATCCCGGCCGCCCCGGACTGGTCGGCACCCGGTTACAGCTTCGACGAGGAGCAGATCGTCCTGCGCGGCTACTCTTTCACCGAGGGCGTGTCGAACGTGCGGATCGCCTTTGCCGCTGGCTACGAGGATGTGCCTGAGGCCATCTCGTTGGCCTGCGCCGAGCTGGTGACGCTGAAATACAAGATGCGGGACAAGCTCGACATCGCGTCCAAATCGCTCGCCAACGAGTCGATCAGCTTCAACCACCGCGACATGCCCTCGTCGGTGAAGACCGCATTGCAGCCGTTCAAGCGGATCGCGCCCCTGTGATTAAGACCGAGTTCGACGGTTCGGCCGTCACCGCCCGGCTTGACGCGATGCCGGTGCGGGTGCGCGAGGAACTGCGCGTCGGGATTGCTAGGCTTGCCGCCAAGCTCAACTCCAACGTTCGGAAGGGCAAGCTGAGCGGCCAGGTGTTGAACGTCCGGACCAACCGCCTCCGTAACTCGATAGGCGACATCGTCGAGGTCAACACAAACATCGTCGCCGGCATCGTTTCGACGCCGGTCGTTTACGCGCCCCCGCACGAATACGGATTTCAGGGGACGGTGAACATCAAGGCCCACCTGCGGGAGATCAAGCAGGCCTTCGGGCGGCCGATCACCGCGCGGGCGGTCCAGGTCAACGCGCACACCCGCGACGTCAAGCTCCCGGAGCGCTCCTTCCTGCGCTCCGCCTTGCGCGAGATGGAAGCCGCCGGCGTCCCGCGCGAGGAAATCGACGCGGCGCTGAAAAGGGCCATCGCATGATTGAGCGCGAGCCGATCTACGCCGCGCTGTTCGATCTCGTATGGGACGGCGCGCTCTACAAGAACCCGGTGGAGACCGCGCGAATCCTGCGCCACTGGGCCGATGTGCCGAAGGAAGAGCGCCCGGCGCTGTTTCTGGCGCAAGGCCGCGAGACGGTCGTGAAGACCGCAGCCAACGGCTTTCCAACGGTCTGGATGCTCGAAACAACGATCTATGTTTACGTCACGCGGGGCGATCACCTGACCCCGGGCGCAGTCATCAACCCGATCCTCGACGCGATCAGCACGAAGCTGGAGGCCAATGGCCGCGGCTTCCCGCAGATGCTGGGCGGCCTCGTCCAGTGGGCCCGCATCGAAGGCACCATCGAAACCTCGGAGGGGACGCTCGGCGAAGACGAGGTCGCCATCATCCCCGTCCGAATGCTCACCGCCTAACCAACCCCGGCAAAGCCGGATCACAGGAGTACGAAACAATGCACGCTTTCGGTTCCGGCGTCGTCTGGGGCACCCCCCTCACCGATGCCAACGGCGCGGCGATCGCCAACCCGACCCCGGTCATGTGCGGTGTCCTTCAGGACGTCAGCGTCGATATCTCGTTCGACACCAAGCAGCTGTACGGTCAGCAGCAGTTCCCCGTCGCGATCGCGCGCGGGAAAGGCAAAGTCGACCTCAAAGCGAAGCTCGGCAAGCTCAACGGAGCCACCCTCAACAACCTGTTCTTCGGCCAAACGATGTCGGCCGGGGCAGTGCTCAACCACTATGACGTGGTCGGAACCGCGATCCCCGCGATCACGCCGTTCACGGTCACCCCGACCGTTCCGTCATCGGGTACCTGGCAGCAGGATCTCGGTGTCATGGACGCCAACGGCAACCTGTTCACGCGCGTGGCCAGCTCGCCCACGACCGGCCAGTACAGCGTCTCCGCTGGTGTCTATACCTTCGCCACCGCCGATGCTGGCAAGACGGTCTTCATCTCGTTCAACTATTCGGCGACCTCGACCGTGGCGCAGAAAAGCACGATCATGAACCTCCCGATGGGAGCCGTTCCGACGATCCGGCTCGACCTCAGCAACGGTCACGCCGGCAAGGGGATGTCGCTCTCGTTCTTCAACTGCGTTTCCTCGAAGCTCCAGCTGGGGTCGAAGCTCGACGACTTCATGATCCCCGAGATGGACTTCTCGGCATTTGCAGACCCGCTCGGCCGGGTCGGCATGTGGTCGACGGCGGATTAAGGCGATGGCGGAGAGGAAAAACGCAGCCATCACGCTGCTGGGGCGCGATTGGGAGATCGCGCCCTATAAATTGGGCAGCATGATCAAGGCCGCCGAGTTCGTTGATGCCGTCAAGGCCCGCAACGAGGCGATCGTCGAGCGCCTCGGCGCCCATGTCGAGAGTGGGGATACGGCCGACGATCTGCGCGTGAAGGCGCTCCAGATCGCGGCCGGCACCTCGCTGGTCGAAATGATGCAGACGATTCGGGATGCCGTTTCGGTTCTCCATATCGGTATCGCGAAGATCGACCCGTCGGTGACCGTGGATCAGCTGCTCGACGACATCGACAATGACGCCGCCTCGATGGCTGCCATCATCGAGGCGATGAACTTGGTGCTTGGGCAGAGCGGCCTACAGTCGGGGGAAGCGATGGCCCCGGCGCCGTTGGCGGACGCGCCCGGGGCCTCCGGGAAACACTCCGCGGCATAGTCTTCGAACTCGTCGCTGCGGGGATCGAGGGCGGCTCCAAACGGTCGATCGAGGAGGACTGGAGCCTCTTCGATGTCACCGACTTGCGCCGCCATTGGCGTGAATGCGGCCCCCCGACCCACATCGCCGTCGCTGTCTTCGCTTCGGCATGGGGGGTCAAGCTGACCGGCGACCCCGAGCCGGAGGAACTTACCTACCTGGAGCCGCCCAAAGGTTCCCGCACCATCGCGGAGCTGTCGGAGGGCATTTCGGTGGTCCCAGGCGGCGACACCCTCGCCGCTTCGCAAGCGGTCCTTGCCAGACTGCATCAATCCTGAACCGTCGCCGGAGGCGCACCACATGAACGACAACGTGGCGAAGATCTCGATCATCGCCGACGCCACTGGTGTGCGTTCGGGGACGGAGAAGGCGAAGAACGAAGTCGGGGAACTAGCCCCGGTTCTGGCGAAGCTCAACGCGGGTTTCGCGGAACTTGCCGCCCTCATGCGCCAGTCGATGTCGCAGGGGGCAGCGAGCGCCGAAAAGCTCTCAAATGAGATGCGTCAGCTCGTCGCGCATACCGATCGGGAAAGCCGTGCGCTGGCCGAGATGAATGCCCGAATCGGGCAGGCGGCAGCGGCCACCGACAATTGGCACGGACGTATCTCCGGGGCGATCGCCGGTGTTGCGGCCGTCCTGTCCGTCCAGCAGGTCGTCGACTTCTCGCAGCGCATGGGCGAGGCGGCGGAGAAGACCGCGCTGCTGAGCCAGCGTCTCGGTATGACGACCGGCGATGTGCAGATGCTGGGCGCGTTAGCCGAAGCGAGCCAGAGCAACGTTGACACCTTCGCTGGGGCGATCGCCAAGCTCGACCGGACCTTCGCCTCGGCGAAGGAAGGTGGCTCGGCACAGGCCGCCGCGTTCAAGCAGATCGGCATCGACGTCCAGGGCAGTTATTCACAAATCGAATTGCTCAAGGCCACGATGGCGGCGTTCGGGACGATGGCGGACGGCCCGGCCAAGGTCGCCTTGGCGATGACCCTGTTCGGTCGCAGCGGTGCCGAGCTGATCCCGATCCTTTCGATGACGGCGGAACAGCAGCGCGAGTTCACCGCTCAGCTCGCCCGCTATGGGGTCGTGAATGACGATGCTGTTGCGAAGGGGAATCTGCTTGCCGATGCGTGGGACGCGAACGGCTTAGCGATGCGCGGGCTGGAGCAGACTTTGACCTCCGCCCTTGCACCGTCACTCACAGCCATTGTCCAAGGCACCAATGCTCTGATCGAGCGCATGGTCGCCTCGTACAATGCCGGCGGGGCGGTGAAGCAGGTCTTCGACGCGCTCACCGCGGCTGGCGAAACCGTCATCGCCATCGTCACGTCTATGGCCCCGGTTCTCGAGACGCTCGCGAACAACTTCGGCGCGGTCGTTGCAGCCGTCGAGATATTGGCAATCGCGATGTCGCTCAACATGGCCCGTTCGGCTCTGAGCGCCGTCGCCAGTATGGGTATTGTTCGAACCGCGATTTTTGCCGTGCGGGCCGAGGCGCTAGGCGCTGCTACGGCGATGCAGGCTTTGGCGCTGGTGGGTGTGACAACCGGAAGAGCATTGCTGGCTGCGTTCGGTGGCCCTGTCGGCATTGTAATCGCGGCGTTGGCTGTTGGAATCTATGCGCTGACGGAGGGGTCCGACGACCTCAACCGCGCAACCGGTGCTTACGCGAAGACCCAAGAGGAAGCGCGTCAGGTCACCGAGAAGGCTGCCACGGTCGCGGATAAGCTCGCGATGGCCCATGGCAAAGCGCGCGTCGAAGCCCTCGCGCTGGCCAAGGCCGAGCAGGAGAACATCAAGCAAAAGCTGGCCTCAGCAGAGGCGAGCGTCGTCTTGGCTCAGGCGGAACTCGCCCGCGCGCGGTCCTTTCAGGCCGCGCAGAATCGCGCGTCGATCGGAGGTGGCGTCCCCGGAACGGCCACCTTCATTCAGGGTACCGGCGATACCAAGGTCGCGCAGGCGCGGGCCAATGAGAAAGCCGCACAGGATGCGGTTGCCGCATTGGAAGCGAGCCTGAAGAAGATTCAGACCGCAATCGACGGTGCCGCTACCCCCCAGGTCAGCTTTGGCGGAACCGGTGCCATCCCCGGCGGCTCCTCCAAAGGCTCCGATGGCGCCAACGACACCAGGCTGTCGAAGTGGGAGCAGGAGTTGGAACGCGCCAAGTCCGCGATCGCGGCGTTGGCCGACGCCGAGGGCACCTTCCGGGAGATGAGCAAAAGCTCGGAAGCGGAGTATTGGGGTGCCCTCCTGGAACGAACCGATCTGTCGCAGCAGGAACGGCTCCAGATCGAGAAGCGCTATTACGGCCTGCGTCGAGATGTCCGACGTGACGAATACGACCAGGTCATCGCCGGCTTCAGCCGCCAGCTCGATGAGGCCCGCGATAGCGCGGCCGAGCGCGAGCGGATCGTCCTGGCGACCGCTGCCTACATCAAAAGCAAGTTTGGGGAGGAATCGCGGGAGTATCAGCGCGCGCAGGAGGATGTCGTCCGCGCCGCCCGCGAGGCAGCTGAGGAGCGGAAGCGGATTGAGGCAGAGCTGATCCAGGCCAAAGAGGCGATGCGGCTCGCCGAGATCGACGAGGAACGGGAAATTGCGCGCTGGCGCGTGGAGATGGGCATCAGCACTCAGGCTGAGCTATTGCAAATCGAACGCGCGGCGGAGCAGCAAAGCCACGCCGTTCGGGTCCGGGCACTTCGGGACCAAGCCGCATTGGCAACCAAGAGCAATGATCTTGAGCGGGCGCGTGAGTATTATCGTCAGATTGAAGAACTGACACGGACCCATCAGTCTAAACTAAATCAGATTGAGCGCGCTGCGACTCTACAACGCACAATAATTCAACGTAACGCGATCAACTCGACTGCCCAATTGTGGGGTCAGAACATCTCAAGACTGTTGACACTACAACAAAGCTTTGGAGAAACGATCAGGAATTTATATGTTGGAATGGTTGGCATCGTTGCCGATGCTTTGGCGAGTATCATTGCACAGTGGCTGGCAAAGAAGCTCGCCGCGCTAATCATCGGTGGTGCAGCCGAGAAGGCATCTGGCGTCGCGACCATTACCTCCGAGGCTGCGAAGGCGGGCGCGGGCGGTACGGCATCTATGGCCGCAGCGCCGTTTCCGCTGAACCTCGGCGCTCCGGCCTTTGGTGCGGCGATGGCCGGGATCGCAATGGGGTATCAGGCTATGTTGGCCGTCCCGGGCTTTGCGGTCGGCGCCAAGAACCTGTCCAAGGACCAGCTAGCGGTTGTCCACAGCGGAGAAATGGTCATCCCGGCGGCCGAGGCCGGTGGGTGGCGGCGCGTAATGGAACTGTTTGCCGGAATGCCGCGCCTCAACCTTCCCGCGATGCTCCAAGCACCGCTGGCGGCTGGGTTCGCTACCGCCAACAGCAACGCTCCGCCTGCTGACAACGACCGCAGCAGCGGCGGACAGCACTTCTACGGGCCGGTAATCATGGGCGATCTGAGAGCGATCGACACCCAATCGGGGGCGAAGTTCCTGATGCAAAACCATTCGCATGTCGCCGCTGCGGCAAACAAAGCCATGCGAAACGGATTTGGTCCCAAAGGGGCGTCGTGAGTATCGTCGTCGACTAGCTAAGCTGGACTCCTCGAACTGGCCAAAATACCATGGCGGCCTGCGAGGAGAGGATTATGGTCGTATTCGCTATCGCGCTTTCACTGGCACAGAGCCAACCGAAAGCCGAGGATCTCGGGGCCGCTCCAACGTGGGAGCAGGCCGTGACCATTGGTGAGAAGGCGCTGCGGAACCAATTAATCGACCCGCAGTCCGCCCAGATCGAGTGGCCCTACAATTTTACTGGGGGATCAATTAAGGCTCTGCTCGGGAAAAGGCGCTTCGGTTACTACACATGCGGATGGGTGAACGCTAAGAACAGGATGGGAGGATACACGGGCCGAGTACCCTTCCTCATCATGATAAGAGACGGCGTCGTCACGGAAGTCGCTGTCGGCTCTTTCGATGGAATTGACACGGCTACAGTCACCTGCGCGAGCATGATAAAGAAAGGGTTGCTCGAACCGGCTCCAGCCTCGGTGCCGACGTCCGCTAATGCAACGGCGAACGCACCGTCGCCTTGGACAGCACCGCCTAGCTACACGCCCCCCCCTGAAATGCTTCAGGCCGCGGCTCAAGAATCCGCGAGGAAAAGTCACAGCAATGGGGGTGTCGGCATCGCTTTCCAGCCGACACAGTTCGGGGCGATGGTTCTAGCCGTGGCCCCGGGGTCGCCAGCTGAGAAAGCTGGTCTGAAGCCTGGAGCAGTGATCGAAAGCATAAATGGCGTTTCGCTAGCGGGCCTTCAGTCCGCTGACATGATCCGGCTAATTCAGTCCGTTAAAAGCCGGGAGGTGCTTGTGGGCGTAGTGGGTGTCGGAGAAAAAAAACTCACTCGCGACTAACCTGCCTGCTCACCGCAACAGCCAGGCTTCGATCTCATCCAGGTCGGAACTGAACGCATATGGGGTGCCACCGAGAATTACGGTGTTGGTGTCCCCATCGATCAACATGTAGCCGCCGAAATCAGCCGCTCTCTCGTCTCTCGTGCGCGACTTCTGCAGGATCGCGCGCTGTCTTGCCGCCATCCGCCGAATCTTATTCTCTCGAACTTTATCACTCATGCTCAAACCCATGCTGGAAATGACGCTTGACGTGATGCCAGAAAGTATGCTGTAGATCAAGTGCGGTCGAAACGGAGGGTGGAGCCTCCATTCCGACCTAACCACCAACGCAACAGGAGTGCGTCATGGCTATGGCTGCGAATATCACGATCCGCCGGGGATTGCTCGGCATAACTGCAATGATCCCCCTGGCTGGGATCGAAGCGGCCCTCGCGGCACCGATGCCGGGTGCCGCGATTGAAGCGGCAATCCGCGCCGTGGATACCGAAGCGCTTCAGCTCAGGGCTGCTGACGCCCCGCAGGCGGCGTGGAACGCCTGGGAAGACCGGATGGACGCGGCCTATGCCGCTGTCGCGGCGCTGCCTAATACTGCGGCCAACGCAAGGCTGCGGGCGAAGGCGATCCTGTCGATCTGCGGCGGCGATCTCGACGACGTCAACGACGGTTCGGCAACGATCGACCGGCTGGTCCGCGACCTCATCGTTGCCCTCGCAGGTGACGCATGAGCGCGCGGCGGGCGGAAGCCACGGAGATTGTGGTCCCTCAGCTTCGGCGCGGGGTCACCAGGCTCAGGCTCATCGGCGAGACGCCGATGTTCATGAATCGCATGTCGGCGAAGGCGAAGCAGCAGCTCCTCATCGGAGGTCGCCGCAAGACCTCGGTGGAGCGGCTGGCGTTGAAGCATAACCCGCTGGCCGAATTCCGGGACAGCGCGGAGATGATCGAGCATGGCCCGACGGCGCTGGGGTTGCCAACGATCTGGCTCAAGGTCGCGATGTGTCACGCCGCGCTGGAGACGGCGGGGATCACGAAGGCGGCGGCGCAGCGGCTGCTGTTCATGCCGGGAGAGCGGGCAGCGGTGTACGGGACGCCGCAGCTTCGCATGAGCGTGGTGCGAAGCGCGGACATGAACCGCACCCCGGATATCAGGACGCGCGCTTATCTGCCGCGCTGGGCGGTCGAGATCGAGGTCCAGCACATCCTGCCCCAGCTTCCGGTGCAGAGCGTCGTCGCGCTGGCCTGCAATGCCGGGGTGCTGGTCGGCTTCGGGGATTACCGGCCGGAGAAGGGCAAAGGCACCTATGGCACTTTCCGGGTCATCACTCCGGAGATGGACGATCCCGAATGGGACGATCTGGTCGCCAACCATGGCCGAGCCGCCCAGGAAGCCGCGCTGGCCGAGCCAGAGCTTGCTGACGCCGATACCGCGGACCTGATGGCCCACTTCTTCACGGAGCGGGACCGGAGGGCGGCATGAGCAGGTTCACGCGGGAACAGCGCCAGAAGATCGTTCGCGAATTCGCGGAGCAGCACGACGGCTGGTTCGATGCAGGAGCATTCCTGTCCGAGGTCAGGCAGGTCGGCAAGGTCCATCCGGCTTATGAATGGTTCGAATGGAACGACGAGAAGGCAGCGCACGAACACCGGCTCGATCAGGCCCGGGACTTCGCGCGTGGGCTGATCGTTCGCTTCGAGGTCGAGACGATCGAGCGTGGCGACATAAAGGTTGTGACCAGGGATGTCCCCATGGTGATCTCACCGATGGAACGTCGCGGTGCCGGTGGTGGCTATCGCCTCACCGACCCAAACGATCCGCAGCACATGGGGGAACATTGCCGCCAGGCCGCACAGTCGATGCGGTGGTTCATCTCAAGGTACGAGGCCGCCGTGATCTGTGCCGGCGGTGATATGACCGTGTTGACGGAACTGCGCGACCAACTGGAGCGCGCGGGTGCTGTGGCAGACGTCGCAGCATAGCAAAGGCAGGAAAGGAAAGGATCGGATTGGATGGGATCGGACGGGAGCGGAGAGGCCGGAACGGATAGGAATGGATAGGAATGGAGTGGAGCGGAAAGCCCGGAAAGGACTGGATGGGAGCGGATTGGATTGGAAACGATCGGAACGGACCCTCTAACCAAGGCTGGAAGGTCTTCCCTACCAAGAACAAACGGAACGGCGGTCTCTAGCGAGGCCGCCGTTTTTGTGTCGAGGAGATTGAGATGCTTGAGGGCAAGGGACTTAATTTGGACGACCGGGAGCTGAAAGCGCTTGAAGTACCTGCGCCAGTTCGGATGCGCTGTGACCTAGTGTGGCATGGTCCATTTCGAAGGCTAGAGCGAACTGGCCGAACTGAAGCACGAGCGTTTTCGTATCGGGCGTCGATCCTGTTGTGAAGCCGAGGCGATCGGCCGGGATCGGGATCAGATCGTTTTGCGGGAGGCCACCGGTGATGCCGCCGCCGAGTTCGATCGCACAGCCGGCGAAGAACTGCATGATGCTGCCCAAATCGACAGCGGGACAGGCGAGTTCCATTGATCCTGCGGTTGTCTCGACGGTGAAGAACAGGGCGTCGAGCGCTTTGGACGGGTAGGCATCGCTGAATGACAAGATCTGAAACCGCGGTTTGTCCGCCATATCCGCCCTCCTCTGAGTCGCGGCATCGAAAATAGCGGTCGGCTCAAAGGAGTCGAGCCAAGCAGGATTTGCACAGGGGTAATTGATGACAGGTCCATTTCTCCCCACGCGATGGCTGATCTCAACGGCGGATGCTGTGGACGACCCCGATATCTTCCCGCTGCTGATCGGGCAGACCTTTCTGACTTCGAAGGCACCGCAGTGGCGCACATCGATCGCGACCGCGAGTTCCGGCCGGGAGCGGAGGCAGCAGCGCTGGTCCTACCCCCGCTGGACGTTCCAGCTCGGGTATGAGGTGCTGCGCCGCCAGCCCGGCGCCGACGATCTCGGAAAATTATGGTCGTTCTTCAACTCGCACGCCGGACCCGCCGGGGAGTTTGGCTATCTCGATCCGACCGATTGCTCCGTCGACAACCAGGTCTTCGGCCTGGGCGACGGCTCCACCGATACGTTCCAGCTGACCAGGACGATGGCGTTCGGTGGCATCCGCTTCACCGAGCCGGTCCGCCACGTCATCGGCGCTCCGGTGGTGACGGTCGATGGGGTCGAGGCCGCGGTGACGATCGGCGACGACGCCCATGTCGAGTTCGAGACGGCCCCGCCATCCGGTGCGGTCCTGCGGTGGACGGGGCGCTTCGCCTTCCGGGTGAGGTTTCTGAACGACCAGCTCGAAGCCGAGCAGATGATGCGCGCGCTGTGGTCGAGCGCCGGCGTCCAATTGATCTCGTTGAAGGAATAGTCGTGAAGGCATCCACGCCTGAGTTGCGCGCGCTGCTGGCGACGCGGAAGTTCGTGTCGGCCGACATCTGGACGCTGCGACTGAACGGGGGTGCGGTGGTCCGCTGGTCGGGCGCCGATATCCCGATCATGGCCAACGGCAACACCTTCGCCCTTGGTCCCGCCATCGATCGCGGGTCCATCGTCGAAAAGGTTGGGCTGGAGGTCGCGACCCTGCTGGTGAACCTCGATGCTGGGCCGGATGACAGGATCAATTCGATTCCGCTGATCGCCTTCATCGCCCGGCGCGGTCTCGATGGTGCTAGCGTCAAGCTGGAGCGGGCATTCGCCCCGGATTGGTCCGCGATGCGCCCCGAGAACGGCGGCGCGACCGGCACAGTGTTGCGCTTCGCCGGCAAGGTGACATCGGTCGGCGAGATCATGGGCACCCATGCGGAGATCACCGTCTCGGCATGGACGATCCTGCTCAACGTCAGCATGCCCGCCAACCTCTATCAGGTTCCCTGCCTCCACACCGTCTATGACGTCGGCTGCGGCCTCGATCCCGAAGACTTCAAGGAGACGGGCACCGTGACGGGGACGCCGACCGGGCTGGCCTTCACCTCGACGGTGAGCGGCGCGGCCGGGCTGTTCGCGCAGGGCCGTGTCGTCTTCACGTCCGGGGCCAACGCCGGGATCTCGCGCACGGTCAAGGACAACGACGGCTCAGGCGGATTCTCGTTGATCCAGTCGCTTCCTGCGGTTCCCGCCCCCGGCGATGCTTTCGCGGTCTATCAGGGCTGCGATCTCGCCAAAGGCACCTGCGAGACGAAATTCGCCAACCTCGGGCGCTTCAAGGCGACGCCCTACGTCCCCCTCCCGGAGACCGCGATATGACGCGCGACCAGGTGGTTGCCGAGGCATTGCGCTGGGAGGGGACGCCGTATCATCACCGCGCCCGCGTTCTTAGGGTCGGCGTCGATTGCGCCCAACTCCCCCTCGCCGTCTACCATGCCTGTGGGCTGATCCCTGATCTCGACCCGAAGTACACGACCGACTGGATGCTGCACCGGGACGAGGAGCGCTATCTCGGCGTTGTCCGCGACCACGCCCGCGAGATCGATCGAGGCCAAGTCGGCCCCGGCGACTTCGCGATCTGGAAGTACGGTCGGACCTACAGCCACGGTGCCATCCTGCTCGACCCGCCCACGGTGCTGCACGCGGTGCAGTTCGCGGGCGCGGTGATCCGCGGCGACATCGATCGAGACGAAGAGCTGCGCGCCCGCGCGGTCAAGTTTTTCACCCTTTTCTGAGGGAGCCGGCGGGCATGCTGGGTAAGAAGACCTCCACCACTGCGACGAAGCTCAACGCGATCAACGTCCAGTCCTCGACGCTCGGCCGCGCGCTGTCGCTGGGCTGGGGTCGCGGGCGCATGTCCTGCAATCTCGGTTGGTACGGCGGATTTCGAGCGATTCCCCAGACGACGAAGACCGGCGGCAAGGGCTTAGGCGGGTCCAAGAACACCACCTACACCTACAAGGCGTCGGTCATCATGATGCTGGGCGAGGGTCCGATCGCCGGCGTCCGCACCGTCTACAAGGACAAGTCGGTCTTCACCAACGGAGCGACCAGCGCACTGGCGCAGGCAGGGCTGAGCCTCGCGACGGGCGAGGTCGATCAGGCTCCGTGGGGGTATCTGGTCAGCCAGTTTCCGTCCGAGGCGCTCGCCTATTCCGGCATCGCCTATGTCTATGCGGCGAACTACGACCTGTCGGACTCGGCCACCCTGTCCAACCACAGCTTCGAAGTCGATTTCGCGATCCAGCTCGGCGGTGGCGTCTGCGATGCAGACCCGCGCGACATCGCGGTCGACTATCTGACCAGCCCGTCGCATGGCTTGCCGGGCTGGTCCGCTGGCCTGATCGGGGACCTCGACAATTGGTCCGATTATGCTCGCGCGACGGGACTGCTGCTGTCGCCAGTGGAAGAGTCCCAGCGCCGGGCAAGCGAGTTCCTTCTCGAGATCGCGCAGGCCTCGAACACGGAGCTGTTCTGGTCGGAGGGGTTGCTCAAGGCCACGCCGCTGGGTGACGCCCCGGCGACCGGCAATGGGGTCACCTGGACCCCCGACCTGACGCCCTGCTATCATCTCTCCGAGGATGACTTCCTTGCCGACGACGGCGAGCCTCCGGTCGTGCTGGAGATCGTCAACCAGACCGACGCCTACAACATCGTCCAGGTCGAGTTCCGCGATCGCGCGAACCAGTACAACGCGGCGATCGCCACCGCGCAGGATCTCGCGAACATCGTCGAGTTCGGCCGCCGCAAGCAGGATCCGACGAACTGGCAGTCGATTGCGGATGCTGCGGTCGCGCAGAAGGCAACGCAGCTGCTGCTCCAGCGCACCCTGTACACGCGCGAGCGCTTCAAGTTTCGCCTGCCCTGGGACTTCGTACTGCTCGAACCGACGAACATCGTCACCCTGACGACCGTCAGCGATGGCCTCCTGCTCGATCATTTGCCTGTCCGCATCGCTGAGATCGAGGAAGACGAGGACGGCCAGCTCGTGGTGCTCGCGAACGCCCTCCCGATGGGGGCCGCCTCCGCGCTGTCATCCACCGGGCAGAGCGGCGCTGGCTATCAGCCCAATGCGGACGTCGCGCCTGGGTCGGTATCGGACCCGGTCCTGTTCAACGCTCCGTCCTCCCTGACCAACGGTCGCCGCGAGATCTGGTGCGCGGCCAGCTCGACGTCGCCGAACTGGGGCGGCTGCGAGGTCTGGATCAGCGTCGATGGCACCACCTTCAGCAGGGTGGGCGTCATCGAAGCCCCGGCACGCTATGGCGAGCTGACCGCGGCCCTCGCGCTGTCCGCAGATCCCGACAACACCAACACGCTCTCGGTCGATTTGGCGGAAAGCCTGGGGACGATCGCCGGCGGCACAGCCGCCGAGATGAATGCCGGAGCGACGCTGAGCCTCGTCGGCAACGAGCTGATCTCATACCAGGACGCGACCCTGACCGGTCCGCACCAGTACGACTTGAGCCCGCTCCGCCGCGGCCTCTACGGAACGGTGCCGGCATCGCACAGCAGCGGTGCGCGCTTTGTCCGTCTCGACGATGCGATCTTCAAGCTCGACTATGGCGCGCTCAGCGTCGGGGCGACGGTGCAGGTCAAGCTGCCCAGCTTCAACATCTTCGGACGCGCGCTCGAATCGCTGGCAGATGTACCGGAGTTCACCGTGGAGCTGGAACCGGCGACGGCGCGACCGGACAAGGCGGGCAATGTGCGGCTGGCACAACCCTGGACTGGCACGACGCTCAATGTGGTCTGCGATGCCGCCGAGCGGGCCACCGCGTACAAATTCCGCTTCTTCCTGCCCGATGAGACCACGCTGGTGCGCGAGATCAACAGTTCGTCGCCGACAGCCACCTACACGGCATCGCTGGCGGCACAGGATGGTGTCCAGCGCGCCTATGCGATCGAATGCGTCGCCACCAACTCGGCCGGGGATGCGGCACCGTCGGAGTGGCTGCACGTCACCAACGCCGCGCCCGCTGCGGTGACCGCGCCCGCGATCGCAGGCGGTGCCACCACGGCGGTTGGGAGCTGCGATGTCTCTGTCGATGCGGATGTGGCCGGGTATGTCGTCTTCTATTCCGACACCACCGGCTTCGATCCTTCGACCTCCGGAGGCGTGGTCTCAGCGGGCATCCCATCGGTCCAGATCTTCGGCCTCCCCGCGGGCACCTACTACGGCCGGATCGCGGCCTATGATGGCTGGACCTCCAATCCGGCCCACCTGAACCTTTCGTCTGAAATCACCTTCACCATCACCACTGGCGGCGGCTCGACCCCTTCGGGCGGTGGGTCCAGCGGTGGCGGCTACCAGGCCCAGCGCCTGCGCGAGTTCGAATAGCCCTTTCGTCCTTCTCCCTCGGAGGTTCCATGCAGTTCGTTCAGTTCTACGCCGCCCGGGCCGACACCGGGGCGGTCCTTCCCTATGCGCGCGCGACGGTGCTCCTCACTGGCACGGCGACACCTGCTGCGCTGTTTGATGCCGCGGGGGCCGCGATCGACAACCCGCTCACCGCGGATAGCGTCGGCGCGCTCGGCTTCGCCGCGAACGACGGTCTCTACGATGTCGAGATCGTCTCCGCCAACGGCGACTATTCGGCACCGCGGATCGAAAAGCTTCAGGTGGTCGATCTGGCCGGGATTGTCGGCACCATCACGTCCGGGCGCCGCGGCGCGCCGACCTATGCCGCGGCGGCCGCGATGTCGTTCGCCAACGGCGAGCTGGTCGAGGTGCCAACTACCGACACCGGAAACCACCTCGATCCCATTTCGGGCCTTACGGTGCCGAATACCGGCGTGTTCCGCTACAAAACCGGCACTCCGAGCGGGCTGGAGCGCATCTATGCGGTTGATCTCGGCGTGCGGGATGCGGCTTTGAAGGCGCAAGACTGGGCAGAGGGCGCCGGCGAACCTGAAGGGCCTGGGTCAAAATCCGCGAAGGTATGGGCGGAAAATTCCGCTGCGTGGGCAGAGGGCACAGAACCCGGTGGCCCCGGCTCCAAGAGCGCAAAGGCTTGGGCAGAGGAAGCTGAAGCGATCGCATCCGGGGTCCTCGCACCTGTAGGGATCATGGGTTCACGCACTCTGACGGCCGGTGATACGCGGAGACAACTGCTGCTCAACGTTGTTGCACCAGGGCCCGCACCCCAAGCTGTATCAAAGC
Source organism: Sphingomonas sp. (assembly GCF_965227385.1). Classification (GTDB taxonomy): domain Bacteria; phylum Pseudomonadota; class Alphaproteobacteria; order Sphingomonadales; family Sphingomonadaceae; genus Sphingomonas. The sequence continues at coordinate 2,459,850 of NZ_OZ245750.1, read as the reverse complement.
TCAAATTGCCTTCGAGCAGTGTCGAAACGTTCGCCGCCGGTACGCAGTTCAGTATCAACAAAATTGGCGGGGCACCTGTCATTCCGACGCCGGATGACGTGGGAGACGCAATTATCGAGCCGCAGGGGTATGGCTTTGCGACCGACCACGCGCCTGGCTCAATCCTGAACATCGGAACCGACCGCTGGCAGCTTATGGGGACACTCAGCCCGCTGACGCCGCTTGATCCGGGGACCAATCAGCTACACTACGATATCTACGACTTCGACACGTTGTTTCAGGACACGGCAGGCACGATTCCTGTCACGACGGTCGGGCAAACGGTTTGTCGCGTCGCCAACAAAGGAACTTTGGGGGCCGCCGCCGACTTCGTCGCCCCATCCAACGCCCGAGGCTATACGCTGGAAATCTCTAATGGGGGTTTGAAGCTCAAGCGGTCGAGTGCAACGTCGTGCCTGCTGACCGCGACGGACCTTGATCTCAACCTCGCGACCCTGAACATTTTCTTCGATTTGCAGGTGTTCACGCATCTGAACCAAGGCGGTGTCTTGACCTTTCAGGCGACGGCAACCAGCGACGTTAACCAGAACGACGGCGGCTATATCTGCCTGAATTCGGAAGGGGCGGTCGCTTGCCGATTCGGCACGCCTCCAACGGTGCCCAGCGTCACCGGTTCGATCTCCAAGCTCCCGCACGTTTTCGAGTATCACAAGCCGGGCAACTCCGCGACGGCGACGCTTTTCTGCGATAACTCTGATCCTTCTCAGGTCGCTCCGCACGCCGCAGTGACTGTGCTGGGGCCGATGGGGCGAAAGCTGATCTGGGGTGCTCGCCAGGCAAATAACGCCGAAAACTTGGGCACATTTGCCGATGTTGGTTTCTCGCGCATCGTTGGCGGCGACGTCATACTGACGACCGACCAGCGCAATGCTAGACGGGTTTGGACTGAGGCCGGAGCATATGGCACCCTTCCCAACTATCCGCCAATCACGACCGCTGCCCAGGTCGCTGCGGCCCGCGCCGAGCTGCTATACGATCTAACCGGCGGTGCCGGGCTTCCGACTGCGCTCGGCACATTGGCAACCGATTCGACGATCATGTCCATCCCAACGCTCTCTTCGCTCACCGGCGTCGCCAGCGTGTCGAAGATGACGATCCCCGGTTACGATCTCCGACCGCGTGTATTCATTCCAACGGCGACGTGGAACGGGAAGATCCTCTTTAGCTGGGAAGGGCACGACGCGCCGATCGGATCGAACGGCATTGGTTCGCAAGTCATTCAGCGGTGCATGAACGTCGGGACGATCGTCGTCTGTTTCCCGCTCCCCGGTTTCACGGGCGGAAACGACTACACGAGCGGCGATCCGGCCGAGCATGAGACCGACCGCGACAACTTCATGGAATGGGTCGGGCCGAACAGCATCGCGGCCAATACGATGCTGAACCTCTACCCCAGCGCCAGTCTCCGTATCACCGGGATCAGCGGTGGCGGCTGGACGTCGACCCTCTGCGCGGCTGCGGACGTTCGTTTCGTTAGGTCTGCACAGGCGGTCGGATCACTCCCCGATATGTATTTCCTCAACCGCGACTTCGAGCAGCGGCGGGGCCAGATCAGGGCCGATTACATGACGCTCTACATTCTAGCGTCGACGCCCGGCCGCGTTCACTATCTGCTGGGGCACCGCGGGGACACAGTTGGTTTCGGCGACGTCGTACTGAATACGCGCCCGGACTTCACCGCGGTCCTCACCGCGCAAATCACCAGCGTGGGAGGGACTTTTTCCCATGTGCGAGACGACGTGATTCCGCACGCCTACAGCACCGCCGACGGCGTGCTTTTGCAATCCCAACTGATGACCTGAGGCAGTCAACTGATAACGCGATCGGATTAAAATGGAGAACGACGATGGAAGTGACCGATCTCAAGCGCGATCAGAGCGGCGACGAGCAGTTTCGCGCGGTGTACGAAGGCTTCATCCCGCGCGATGACGACGACCCGCTCACCCCGAATTACGAGGATGTGAAGTTCGCCACGGGGATTGTCACACACGAAGGCGGGGCACTGTTCGTCCAGGTCGCGGAGAGCTTGGTTGAAAAAACGGGGGGCGATCCCGTCATGGCGATGCTGTCTGAGGCCTACATGGTGCTGAACAATGACGGCAACCGCCAGCCGCGCGCGTTCACTCGCGCCCAGGAGTGACGCCCATGCTCCACGCAGATGACGCCTTGATCACCGACCAGCCTGCAACGGAACCGCTGATGTTCGGGACGTCCGATCGGGTCGGGCAATGAGCGGTCCTTCCGCATGGGATGTCAGCGGCATCGTTGGCGGTGCCGTTGCTGTCCTCGGGGCGATCGGCGGTGCCTTCGCCTTCATCATCAATCGTGCCGACCGGAAGGAAAAGGAATTGAACGCTCGGCTTGAGAACCGTGTGGCCGAGCTGGAAGCCAAGGACGATAAGAGAGAGCGGGAGGTGATCGCCCTCCGCCTCGCATTCGAGATCGTTGCCGGGGTGGTGCGCCGCACCGATCCCGCTAACCCCGAACTGGCTCGGGCCGAACGCATCCTAGAAGCGGCATTCCCGCCCGACCTCAGCACCCCCGGTGATATGCTCGCCATGCTGACCAAGCTCAGCGGCACCTAAGCGGGCACCGCCCCCGCATCACCCTTCAAAGGAACTGACCGATGGAGAAACCTCAGACCTTCTGGGGCCGCGTCCGCGCGCGCCTCGTCGATGACTGGCATACCGCCTGGCGCTGGTGGTCGATCCGCCTCGCCGCGCTGTTCGGTCTGATTGCCACCTACCTGCTCGCTGCCCCGGAGACGCTGGTCCAGGTCATCAACATCCTTCCGCCTGAGCTGCGCCGCTGGGTGCCGCCCGCGCTCGGCCCGCTGATCACGGTCCTGATCGTCGGCATCCGGCTCTACAGGCAGGGAGAGAAGAAATGAGCGGCAAGATGACCGGGTTCAATGCGAACCCTGCGCCGCCTGCGCCATCCCGGCCGGGCAAGAAAACCGGGCTGGCCGCGATCGTTGCCGCCATGCTCGCCGGGGTCATCGCCGTCGAGGGCGGGTATGTGAACCACCCCAGCGACCCGGGCGGCGAGACCAACATGGGCATCACCAAGAAGGTGGCGGTCCAGAACGGGTACCGGGGGCCGATGCGGACGCTTCCGCGCGAGGTTGCCGAGAACATCTACTATCGGCGCTATCTGGTCGACCCCGGCTATGAGCCGCTGATCGGCTTGGATGCCGCGGTGACCGAGGAGCTGTTCGACACCACCGTCAACATGGGCCCGGCGCGACCGTCGCGCTGGTTCCAGCAGGGCACCAACGCCTTGTGCGGCACCCGCCTTGTTGCCGACGGCAAGGTCGGCCCTTCGACGATCGCCGCCTACAAGAGCTGTCAGGACCGGCGTGGCGCCGCACAGCTTTGCGTTGCGATGCTCGCCCACCTCGATGGTGCTCAGCGCGGCGAATACGACCGGCTCGTCCGGGTCAACCCCAAGCTCCGCGCCTTCCACCGGGGCTGGATCGCGCACCGCATCGGCAATGTCGATCGAGCCAAATGCGGGAGGGCGGTCCGATGACCTTCCTGCTGAAGAACTGGAAGCTGGTCGGCTGGGGCGTCTCCGTCGCGATCATGGGCGTCCTGCTCGTGATCGCTTGGGGGGACAGCGCCCACTGGGAGAAGCTCGCGGTCAACCGCCAGCTCCTCATCGAGAAGACCAAGCGCGAGGCGGCCGAGCAGCGCGCCCGGAACGCCGAGCGCTACGCCACCGCCCTGGACGGGCACGCCAGGCGGGTGACCGCGATGGAGCCCGTCATTGTCCACAGCCGAGATACCGTGAGGGAATATGCGCAAACCCCTGCTGGCCGCACTACTTGCCTTTCCGCTGAGCGCGTTCAGCTGCTCGAGAGAGACGACCGCGCCCTTGAAGCTGCCTCCCGCGCCGGAAGCGGCGAAGGTGCCGTGCCTGATCCCGCCAATCCCCCGGCAAAGTGACGGCTCTGCCACCTCCGCCGATATGGAACTCGCCGCGCGGGAACGCGCCATCGCGATAGCGCAGTGCGAGACCCGGCGCCGGCTGCTGATCGACAGCTGGCCGAAGTAGCGGTCAGGAGTCGTCGGGCCATCCGATCTCGGCTTCGCCCAGCCCGAGATAGCGCTCCAAGCGCTTCCGGTCCGTCGACTCCAACCATTCCGGCCGGCCATCACGGACCCAGGTGTCGAGGTAGCGCGGCGGCTTACCGATCAGCCGCGACAGCGCGGCCAAGCTTTCGCCCCGTTCCCTTGCGCGTTCGCGCAGTCTGGCGCGTGCCTGGTCTGAGGTGGGCCAAGGCTTCATCGACCTCTCCCCTTCGATCAATCCGGACGGTTCAACTCGGCGAAATGCGTCGGCTGATCCGAGATCGGCTCCGACTCTCCATCAAGCCACCAGCGGATTGAGCTATCGTCGGGGTCGACATTGGCCGAGCCGATGTAGAAGTCCTCCAAGATCCAGATCAGCAGGTTGCGGCCGTCCTTGAGCTCGTCGGTCAATTCTTCGATCGGCAACCAGTCGATTCGTCCCATCCCGCGCTCCTTTCCGGTCGTCGGTAGCACGAAGCCCCTCATTCCTCCCAGCCGAACATCCTGTTGATCTCGTCCATGTCGAGGTCACCAGCGGCCCGCGCGCGCGCCTTCAGCACGATGCGACGCCATATCCGTTCGAGTCGACGAACCTCCCGCATCGACCACGCATATCCGGCCCCGAACTTTCGTTCGCGCGCCTTCGCCTGTCGCCAGATCCTCGAATAGACGCGGCGCTCCTCGGCGGTGGTCAGCGGGCGCCAGTGCTTCTGGCAGAGGAACTGGTCGCTGCGCATCTCCCGCCCGGCCCGATCAGTCGTGCAGCGACACCCTTCGATCGCGCAGGGATTCCGGTCTTTGTGCTTGGTGCACCGGAACTGGTCGCCCTCCGCCCACATCGTACCGCCCCGCGCACCGCAGCAACCGCAGCCCGGTCCGGGTACGACCTCAAACTGATCGATCGTCGCGCGCCAGGCGGGATTGTTGTCCAGCCATCGGGTCAGCCACCACTCGCGATTGTAGATCAGCGTGGCATCAAGCGCGTTAGCGGTGAGCGCATAGCTCAGCTCTGGCTGGCGGTCGGGATCGTGACACGCTGTCCCAGCGATGCACGGCCAGTTGAAATGCTGCACGAAGAAGCGCCCGCTGTGGTGGCGCATCACGAAGCCTTCGCCGGTCGAGATCACAGCAGCCTCCTCTGTCCGCCGTCCGCGTGCTCCCGCACCCGCTCCAGCTCGATCGCCCACCCCCCGCTCGGGGTGCAGCGCGTTTCCCAGCACCACCCGGCTCCGCAGAGCGCATGGGCCTGCATTTCCAGGTGTTGGACGAAGGGCATGTCCCCGTCCTCCTTGTGGCTGGCCTTCGCCGCCTCGATGACGATGTGCCGAAGCTCGGCCGCCGCGCGATCGTCAGACATCGCCCCCGGCCCATTCGCGGACACGCTTCTTCGCGGCGGCGTAGCGCCCCCGCACGGCGGTGAAGCTTCCCTCCCGATACAGCTTGCGGCTGATCGTCGGCCCGGTCCTATCGCTGTTCCAGACCACGCACGCGAAGTCGATCGTCCCACCCGAGAACGCGGCATCGCCCAGGTCCTCGATCTTACTGCCCGGCGGCATGCTCGGCCGATCGGAGAACACGGCCTCGAACGCCGGCGGGAACTCATCGTAGAGGTGCGCGCGGGTCAGCCCTGCCAAGAAGCGCAGCTGCACGATCAGCGCGACAGGGCCAAGATCGAGCTGCAGCGCGCGGATCGCCCATTCCAAGGCGACGTTGAAGGGCGGGTTGCTGGCGATGATGAGCCGCCCAGGCCCAGGCCGCCGTGGCGCGTCGCGGAAGAAGTCGAGCGTCCCTACCGCCCCTCCCCTCTGCACCAGGTCGGTCCCATAGGCATGATGGCCCGCGCGCTGCGCCGCGCGCACGATCGCCCCCCGCCCCGCCGCCGGATCCCAGACCGGCAAGCTGTCCTGGAGCATCCCGCTCCGGAAGAGCAGGTCCGCCGCCCAGTCGGGCTCGCAATACCATTCGTCCTCGGCGCGATCATAGGCGACCCGGCGGTTGTTGTTCGGTGCGTTCATCTGAATGTGAATCCTTCGATATCGGCGGCGGTGACGCCGCTCCGGGCGCTGTGCCGGCTTAGCCAGGCGTGCATGGCGGCTTTGCAGTCCCGGCACTTCGGCACCGGCTCCAGCGCCTCGGTGTCGGTCTGGAACCCGCAGAGGCAGGCCCAGGCGTAGATGCGCTGTTTCATGCCGCGGGCGCGTCGCCCTTTGGCAGTGCGATCGGCACGACTTGCCCGCTCGCCAGATTGATGAAGCCGCCTGCACTCCCGATCGATCCTCGCCCGAGCAGCTCGTAGAGTAGGGCAAGCGCGTGGCTGGAAACGACGCGGTTCACGAAGAGGGATTGCCGCTCCAGCGCCTCCGCCACCGAACAGGACGGCGCGTCATCCTCAGCGATGGTCTCGTCTGCGAGCTCGGGAAATGCTTCCAGCACCGTGGGCAGGCGAATTGCGTCCCGCGCGATCTGCTTCGGCGTCCCGATGATAAACTGTCCATCGGTCGCGCGATTGCCGAGGTCCAGCCAGTAGGAGGGAGACCGGTTGCTCTCGGCGATCGCTGCCCCAAGCGCGCGCCGCGCCGCCGCAGTGTCGACGCAGGTTATCACGATGTCGGCCCCATCGACGCCGGCTGCGTCCGGCGCCCGCCCGTGCACCGCCTTCCAGTCGAGACCGTGCGCGATGTTGATGCGTTCGACCAGCGTGCGCGCTTTAGAGTTTCCGACATCGCAACGATAGAAGGGCTGGCGACCAAGATTGGCGACCGTGACGATATCGTCGTCGACCACCGTAACCCTGAGCGATCGTGAAGAGATTTCGCGCAGCGCCGCATCGAGGCTGGCGAGGCCCATCAGCATCTGCGCGCCGTTCCCGCCGCACCCGACCAGCAACACCTTGATCGGCCGGTTCTCGAAGATCGGGGGGAGGTAGTGGCGCGCTCGCGCGTCATGCGTCATGATCTTCTCCAGCAAAAGGGCTGCGGGGCATCGGAAGGAACATCCCCCCGGCACAGAGGCGGGAGGCGATCTCGGCGCCCTCGGGATCATCGAGCCGCCCGACGACCAGCGCGATCTTCGTGGAATGCGCGTCGTCAGCATCGTCGGTGGAGCTGAAGAACGCGCGCCCTCGACCGTGGCTATGGATGTCGCAGACGACGTACCAGCCGGGGCCGACCGCTGGGGGGCGATAGACCAACCGTGATGGCGTCGCCTCGACCGTGTCAGGAAAGTGGACCTCGAATTCCCCAGACACTGCATTCCAAAGAACGAATGCAGCGGCCTCGTTGGGCAACGCGGTCATGAAGTGGGCGAGGATGCGATCGAGCAGGCCGCCGGGGATCAAGCCGCACCGAAGCATCGCCCTGGGTCGCCCGACGCTGCCATACGGAACATAGCCCGGAAAGGCCGGAGCCATCAGCGCATCGACCTCGAGCCATGGCCGCCGCACAACCAGCATGACCCCGTCGCGCCCGACAATTACCCCCTCGCCCGCCGGCGCGCTGCGCAATTCCTCAATGGCCGGCGACCGGCCGACTTGTGGAACCGGATAGCAGGGCACCGCAGTCAGGATCGCTGCGGCGGTTGGATCATCGGCGAGAATTTTCATGCTCTGGCACTCCTTGCGATCAGGTCGCGCAGCGTCAGAGGCTCAGCCTTCTTATCAGCTGGGCGCTGGCGATCGTTGGATGGAATGAATGGCCTCAGCCGGGACACCGGGAAGCGGCGAGCGCCGCGCGCTGCGAGATCGTCCCACAGCCTGACCAACCCGCCCTTCCCCTTGATGGTCCGCTCCTGAGCGGGGTTCGGATGCGTCGACCAGGAGTCGAACACCGCATCCTCGAACTCCTGCATGGATCCGACGTCGAGCGTCTTCGGGCGCACGATGTTTCCCCAACAGAGTTGCCCCGTGACAAAGACGTTCAGCACCGGAGAGCATAGGATCGGGGTGTCGGCCCTCGGCCGTTCACTCGCGGGCAGCGCATAGACGCCGAGCCCAGATCGCGTGGCGACGAAGAGATGCGCGGGGTATGGGACGGGAACCGCCGTGCGCTCGGTGAGACGCTTCAAATCCTTCGGGGGATTCGACAGTGCGAAGTAGGCCGTGCGGACCTGCGCCGGAATCCACCACACCAGCATGTCGGGGTGCGCGACCAGCACGTTCTCCGGGAGAATTTCCGGCACCGCGTTGCGCTCCAGCGCCTCTGCCCATTTTTGCAGGTGCGCGCGCGTCAGCGGGGCACCAGCTGCGATCACGGGCGCGCCATCCACCTCCGCGACGCTGTGGATGCTCGCGAACGCCGTCGCCCCGGCGCGCGGTGCGCCGCCTGGCGTGATGCCATTCGTGTAGAGCAAGATGGCGCCGCTAAGCACCAGCCCGCCCGGTGTCGCTTCGAATTCGCACGAGTGCTTCATGCCCGCGCCTCCGGCTTGGTGGGGTCGAAGTCGATCAGCTCCTGCGCAGCGTGGAGGACGTCGAGACCGAGGCGGAAGGATGCGAACCACTGGTCGATCCGGTCCGCGTCCGAAAGCTCGACCAGTCCCGCGACGTCCATGAAGCCCATTTCCATCCCACTGCGGCCGACCTCGTCGAGCTCGCGCGCGAACTGATCGAATGGGACGAGGGTCAGGGGTGGTAGGTGTGACGCCTCCTCGATGTGCGGAAGGTAATGGCACACGCGATCGAACTCGATGATCCACGCATCTCTCGTTGCCCGGTGGGCTTCATACGCCTTTTTCAAACGGGCCAGCCTCGCGCGCAGCTGGGCGGGCATCTTCTTCAGAGCGCCTGGCTTAGCGGTCATGAAGTCCGGCCGTTTGCCGTTCATCGCCGACGGCAACATCTCCTCGACTTCCTCCGGGTCGACGCCGTAGCAATCGACCAGATGGGCGCGGGCTTCGTCGTCGGTCGCCGCCCCCTCCCAGTGGTACATCGAGAACTCTTCAAAGAGGTCGACATAGTTGAACAGGGAAAGGACGCTCCCAAGCGTGTCCTCCAGCGCCTTATACGCCGCGGCCCGCCAACCGACCGGAGCGACCGATCCGAACAGCGTGTCCGACAGAACATTGCTCTTTTCGATCCAGCCCAATTCAAGCTGACCGATGTCGTCACAGATCACCGCGATCGCCGGCGGCATCTCGTCGTCACCGACCAGCACCGCGACCCGCAGGTTCGTCAGCTTCAATGGGGCGAGCAGCTCCATGACTGCTGCGCGGAACCCATCTTCGATGTGCCTGCGTGCCTCCGCGCGCGTGAACAGGCGCTCCGGCTCGCGCGAGGCAAGCCACTGGCCGATAATCCGGTGGTGATGTGCCAGCGGTGCGTCGAAGGCGCGCGGGACATCCGGCGAGATCTTCGCCGCCCGCCCAGCAAGGTCACCCGAGAGGCGCAAGCCTGAGGCCGGGGGGCGGCTGGAGCGGCTCGCCGCGCGGGGGCGCGAGGCAAACGCTCGCATGGAGGGCTTGCTCGGCCTCGCTGCAGACGGGGTCAGATGCAGTTGCTGTGTCGCCATCATCGTTTTCGATCCATTCGAGGAGCGTTTTGCGCGGGGGTGGCGCGATCGCCGGGCGTGTCGATCGCGCCACGGTCAGCCCTTGGTGCCGACCGCGCGACGGTATTCGGTGACCAGCACGCCATTGCTGACACCGGCATCGACCGTCTCGGCGTTGAGAATCGCGGGGTAGAGCTGCGCGTGATAAGCGCGCAGCGCCTGGGGATCGTTGGCGATGTGCGCCGGGACCGGGAGGTCGATCCCGTCATAGCGATACACGCGCTCCAGTTGATTGATCTGCATGGGAAGCTCCTGAATTGGGTTAAGGTCGGCGGGCTGGGGATCACCAAAGGCTGGCCGGTTCCCCCGGCTTCGCATCGGCGGGCGGAGTGCTTGCGGGCGGCGGGGCCGCAGCCGCGGCGCTCTTGGCCGGTGAGGGTGCGGGCTTCGCCTTCGCGGCCGCGCTCGTCTTTGCCGCTTCGGCGGAGGCGCGCTGTTCCGCGAGCTGATCCGCGAGAGCCTTGCGGGTCGCGATCAGCTGGCCCAGCGCGCCCTCCTCGCCGCGCGCGAGCTCGGCATCAATCTCGGCGGCGCTCGCGGTGATCGAGATGGGACGGGCTTCGTCGGTCCCAAGGGCGTGCTTGGCCCCTTCGGCCTTCCTCGGAATGATGGTCAGCGTGACAGTCTCGTCAGGTCCGGCCGCGAGGTCGAACCCGAGGGAATAGCGGGAGAGCAGCGGTAACAGGCTGGCAATCAGCATGGTGGCAGTCCTTCGTCTTGGTGGAGTTGGGTGCGCATCAGGCGCTCGGCGCGGCGTCCGGCTTAGGCAGAGGGCTCGCTGGTCGGCGGAGGGCCGTACTTGCCGTCGAGCGCCATCGCGCTGGGAACGCGGCCCGCCCAGGCGAAGCCCGTGGCATTCAGCATCCCTGCGATGATCGCGTCGCGCTTTGCCTTGAGCAGGTTCGCAAAGGGCTTCGTGCCCATGTGGGCGACCAGGCCGCATTCCTGTGCGACGAATTTCAGCTCGTCGTTGGTGCAGCGCTCCAGGAACACTTGGTCGACCTGCCAGCTGGCCCGGAGATCGACGTCGAACTCGACCGCGAGAACCGTGACTATCTCGAAGCTGGGCACGTCCTTCGCATAGGCGGCACCGATCGCCGCGAGCACATCGCTAGCCCGCTTGCTCGGCAATTCGCGAAGCTCGGCCAGCTTTGCATTGTAGTCGCGTTTCTCGAAGCCTTCGCCGACGAGAAGGGCGGCGCGCGCCGTCAGCGTCTCGGGTTTGATCTGCGATAGAGTCCCCGACATCGCGGCAGTGAGAACCGTCACCAGTCCGTGTTCCGGGTTGGCCGCAAGGGCCCGAGCGACCGCGCTACGCCATGCCGCTTCCCGAGCGTCCGCGAAGCGCGCGGCGATAGACTTCGCTGTGACGGCCACCTTCGGGGCTGCTGCGGCCGGAGCGGGCTTGGTCGGCGCAGCGGGTGCCGGAGTGGGTGCCGGAGTGGGTGCCGGGGCCGGTTGCCCACCCGGCACAATCGCATCGGCGGGAGCCAGCGTTTCCGCCTCGGGGGCAGAATTCGGCTCGATTGGTGCCGCCTCCTCCGCTGGTACCGGCGCTTCCGCCGCCTTCGCCGCGGCGGCGCGCTCCTCTTCCTCGCGTCGGGCAGCATCCGCCGCCTCCAGCTTCAGCTGGAAACAGCCGCCATTGGTGCAATGGCCATCATCGACATGGGTACCGAACAGCGCGCCCTGGACGGCGGAGTTGAACGGGCAGGCCGCGCATTCCGCCTTATCGAAGGTCGCGTTCGCGAGATCTTGCGTCACGCGCATCAGCAGCTCGCGCGTCTTCCCGACATCGAGGTTCGCCGACAGGATCGTATCGAGCGCCTTGTCCTGCTTGGCCCCAGGGACTGCTGCCAGCAGTTCGGCATGGCCGACCTTGATCCGGCGCTCGTCGAGAGCGGTCTTCACCGTCGCCGACAGGTTGGCGAGAGCAAGCCGTCGTTCGAGCTTGGCGGCTGACCAGCCGAGGCGCGCGGCGGCCTCCGCCTTGTCGCCCTGACACGCCGCGAGAACGCGCACTGCGGCATCGGCCTGTTCGGTCTCCGATGCATCATCGCGGACATCGTTTTCGTCGATCGCCGCCTCCAATGCCTCCTGATCGGTGAGGTCGCGCACGATGACCGGGATTTCGCCGTCAGCCCCGAAAGCTTCCAGCGCCGCGCGATATCGCCGCCCGCCGGCGACGATCTTAAACTCGGCCGAGTCAACGATGGGACGCACCAGCACGGGCTGGAGCAATCCCCTCAGCTTCAGCGAAGCGACCAGCTCGGCGTGCTTTGCCGGATCGAAGTACCGACGCGGGTTGTCGGCTTCGCGCAGCTGGGCGAGGGGCAGCGTGGTCGGGCGGATTGGCTCTGGCGCAATCATGCGGCCACCGCCCGCGCGGACGCGCCAAAGTGGTTAGACGTTGAGGCCCGGACGCCGCGGGTTTCCGTGGGGCCTTTTCGGTCGGTTAGACATTTCAGACCCGCAGAAAACGGTAGATTTGGAAGCCCGGCTCGGGCCTCCATCGCCCCATCGCGCGACGCAAAGCGATGGAACTTGGCGCTGATCGCCCGAAATTCTGTGCTGGGACGCATCGGCACGCCGCGCGCTTGACCATCGGACACGGGCTGCCAATTCCCTTCGTGCCGGCGACCAGCGCCGCGGGAAGCGGAGTTTCGAGATGCGACCGCTGAACATCGTGGGAATCGGCGGGACTGCCCAGCGTTCCTCTTCGACCGAATCCGCCCTTAGACTCGCGCTGAACGCCGCGAAGGCAGCCGGAGCACGGACACGATTGTTCGGCGGAACCGAACTTGCCGCTCTGCCGCATTATCTGACGCCGACGGCGGCGGACCATCCGATCGGTCGCGCATTGGTCGAAGCGGTGCGCGGCGCCGATGCGGTGCTGATCGCCAGCCCCGGCTATCACGGGTCCGTATCGGGAATCGTGAAGAACGCGCTGGATTATCTGGAGGAAACTGCGCGGGACGCGCGGCCCTATCTCGACGGGCTCCCGGTCGGCCTGATCGTCACCGCCTATGGGTGGCAGGCAACCGGCAGCACGCTCGCGACGCTGCGCGCGATCGTCCACGCGTTGCGCGGCTGGCCTGCACCGCTGGGCGTCACGGTCAATTCCACCCAGTGTAAGTTTGCGGATGGCGGGTGCAGCGATCCGGCGATTGCCGCGCAACTGGCGCTGGTGGGGCAGCAACTGTTCGATTTTGCCAGTCTGCGCCGCAGTGCAGCGACGGCCGCCTGAGTAACCGCCGAATCCTGCCCGCCCGTTCGTTTCACTTACATTTCAATATGCTACGCACGATCGCGACCAGCTGAGGCGTAGCGCGCCGCCGATTTATGTCGGTTTCGGGTCAACTAGTTATTCGCTTGCGCACAAGACCCCGCGCCCGCCCGATGGCTCAATCCCGCCACTGTCGGGAGCATCCTGGACCAACGGGAGCCCCATCTCGGGAGGATCAACACGATTGGGGGATGGCGATGAAAACCGCTTCTAGCAACTTCGGTGTGACGGCATGGCGGCTCGCTTTGGTGGCGACCGCATCGACATTGGCAATGACGCCTGGCATCGCGGCGGCGCGCGACGCCGCGCCCGGCGTTACCGGAAATCCTACCGCGACGGACCCGGTCGATAATCAACAGACCGGCGAAATCGTCATTACCGCGTCGAAACGCGACACCAGCCTCCAGGACGCGACGCTGTCGGTCACCGCTGTCACCGCTGACACGCTGAAGGAATCGAACATCACCGAAATCACCGGCCTCAACGGGACCGTCCCGGGGCTGGTCGTTGCGCGCAGCGGCGGTGGAGAGCGCCTGATCTCGATCCGCGGCGTGGGGTCGGAAACGCCTGAAAACGCCAATACCCAGCCGGGTGTGTCGTTCCATGTCGACGGGGTCTATATCTTCAACTCGATCGCCGCCAACGCGGCCTTTATCGACATCGCCCAGGTAGAGGTGCTGCGCGGTCCGCAGGGCACGACTTTTGGTCAGGGGTCGACTGGCGGCACCATCAACGTCGTCACCAACCAGCCCTCGACCAGCGCCTTTACCGGCGATCTCAGCGTCGGGGTCGGCAATTACGGACTGACCCAGGGCAGCGCGGCGATCAACGTACCGATCGGTACGTTCGCGATCCGCGGCGCGGTGCAGTATCAGAAGCGCGACGGCTACGCCGTTGCTACCGGGGTTCCGGGCACCAGCGAATATGACCTGGACGACCAGAATGAGATTGGCTGGAAACTCGCCGGGATCTGGCAGCCAACCGACAATCTGTCGATCCTGCTGACGACGATCCAGTATGAGGCCGACACCCATGGCCCGGCGCAAAAGAACATCCTCGATCCCAATCCCGACCCGCGCGTCCTGACGCAGGATTATCCGGGGCGGTCGATCATCGACACCGAACTCTATTATGGGGTCGTCCGGTTCGATGCGGGCTTCGCCGTCGCCAAGTCGATCACCAGCTATCAGAAGCTGAGCAGCCGTCAGAGCTGGGACGGTGACGGCCTGACCGGCAATCTGTTCGAGCGCAATGTGCTGGGTGGCTACAAACCCGCCCTGAACGGCAACCCGGAGCGCCTGGGCGCACGCTACGACCACGTGCCCTTGTGGCAGCAGGATACCAAGAGCTGGACGCAGGAGGTCAACCTCGCCTCGGCCGGCGACGGGCCGTTCAGCTGGATCGTCGGCGGCGTGTATCTCTGGTCCAAGAACGCGCAATACATCGCCGAGTACCGCGCGAGCACCGGCGATCCCTATGCCGCCGCCTTGCCGGCGACGACGCCTTACAACAGCCCGCTCGTTCCGCTCGTGACCTATGCCGAGCTGTCCGAGATCACGCGTGAGGCCTATGCCGGCTATTTCGAGGCGTCCTACGCGCTGACCGACGCGCTGAAGCTGACCGCGGGGCTCCGCTACAATCGCGACGAATATTCGGGCGTATCCGACACCAACAGCAGCGGTCCTGCGGTCACGTCCGGTGCCTATCTTCAGCCGCGGCCGACGCCGGGACTGACCACCAGCGAATGGACCGGAAAGGCGGCGATCGATTACAAGCTGACCCCCAACAACATGGTCTATTTCAGCTATACGCGCGGCTTCAAGCCGGGCGGGCTGAACGGATCGGCGGCGGGTGCCGCGCCGCAGGTGCTGGGCTTCGCCAACGGCATCCGCCCGACCTATCAGCCGGAAACGGTCAATTCGTTCGAGCTGGGGTCGAAGAACAGCTTCGCCGGGGGCAAGGGCAGGCTCAACCTGTCCGCCTTCTACTATGATTATTCAAACCTTCAGTTCCTCGACGAGGACGCGATCCTGTTCGGTGAGGGCGTCGCCAATGCGCCGAGTGCCGAAATCTACGGGCTCGAGATCGAAGGCGGGTTCCAGTTGGACGATCACTGGTCGCTGGACGGCACGGTTTCCTTGACGCGCGGCAAGTTCAACGCCGACTTCCTGGCGCTGGACCCTGCGGCTGCGGTGCTCGCGCAGAATGCCGCCGGCTATTACGGCACCGGGGAGTTTTTCGCCAATTTCTTCGCCGCCGCCCTCGCCCGCGACGCGGCGCGCGCCAACATCAATGGCAACAATGTGCCAAAGATTCCGAAGGTTCAGGGCAGCGCCACGCTTGGCTATTCCAACACGATCGCCGGGGGCGAGCTGACGGCCAAGGCGACGCTGATCTACCGCGGCGAGTATCAGTATCGGCTGTTCAACAACTCGATCTACGACACCACGCCCGATTATGCGCAGGTCAATCTCTTTGCCCAATATGAACCGGCGGGCACCAATCTGGCGCTCAGCCTGACCGTCACCAATCTGTTCGACACGGTCGGCGTCAACTCGCGCTTCTCCGACCCTTATGGCAGCGCGCAGACCTATGACACCTATATCGCCCCGCGCCAGGTGCTGGGGACGATCAGCTATCGGTTCTGATCCTCGATACGCATGGGGATTTCTGCCGGGCGGCGTGGCGACACGTCGTCCGGCTTTTTTGTGCGCGCGGCGTAAAGCGGTGCGGATTTGGCGCGCCGGGGCGGGATCAATTGTTCGGGCGCGGGCGATCAAGTCATGCTCCGCCATTTGCTTAGTCTCCTCCTCAATCGACCCCCGGTTCATTCCGACTGCGGGACACGAGCGAAGGAGTGCGCCGATGCCACGCAGTCTATGGGTCATGATCGCCGCGTCGCTGGGCTTTGGCTTCGTGACCGCGACCACCTTCACCTCGCTCGGCTATGTCCTTTACACGATGGTCGCGGACCTCGGCTGGTCGCAAGCGGCGGCCGGGAGCAGCTTCGCGTTGCTCGGGCTCGCTTGTGGCCTTGCCAGTCCCTTGCCGCCGTTCCTGATCAAGCTGGTCGGATCGCGGCTGACGCTGTTCATCGGTGCCATGGTGCTCGCCGCCGGGTTCCTGCTCGCCTCGGTCGTCCAGGGTATCGGTCTGTTCTTTGTCGCGACCGCGCTGATGGGTGCGGGCTTTTCGCTGATCGCACCGTCGCCCGGCGTGTTCCTGATCGCTACCTGGCTGCCCGAACGCTCGGCGCGGCTGCTCGGCGTCTATTTCATGGCGGGATCGCTGGGTGGCGTGGTCGGTCCGCTGATCGTCGGCGCGATTGTCGGCCTGGCGGGTAGCTGGCGTCTGCACTGGGCGCTGATGGGCATGGCGGCGATCGCGCTTGGCCTGCTGTTTCTGGTTGCGGTGCGCGACGCAGTGACGGTGGAGAGCGCCGATCAGGTCAAGCATGCCGCGAGCGGGCAGGTCGCCCCGTCCAAGGCATCCGCCTGGACCGTGCGCCAGGCCATGCGCAGCCCTGCCTTTCTGCTGATCGCGGCGGCGATGCTGGTGGTTCAGACCGTTGTGACTACGCTCCATTCGGTGCTCGTCAGCCATGTCGCCGGAATTGGCGGCGGTGCGGGTGCGGCTGCAGCGGGTGCGCTGGCGATGAGCCTGCTGGCCCTGACGGGCACGCTGGCCAAGGGGGCGACCGGTGCGTTGGCGGAGAAATATGACGCGCGCTGGCTGCTGATCCTTGGCCTCGGGCTTCAGTTCGGTGCGATAACCCTGCTGGCGACGGCACAGACGCCGGTGCTGGCGATCCTCGCCGCGCTGCTGTTCGGGATCGGCTGGGGCCTTGCCTGGCTCAGCGCGCATGTCCTAATCCTGCGCTATTTCGGTGCGGCACTGGCCGCCGACCTGACGGCGATGGCGACGATGGCGACGACGCTGGCCGTGCTCGGCCCGCTCAGCGCCGGCTGGGTCGCCGACCGCACCGGCGGCTTTGCGCCCATCTTCCTGGTGTTTGCGGGGCTGCTCGCGCTCGTCATCGCATCGACCACATTGTTCCTGCGTGCGCCGCGCCCCCTCCCCCAGCCCGATGTCGCGCAGTCGCGCGACGACGACCCCCTTCTCGTCCCCGCCGAATAGCGCATGTGGGACACAGTCACCGGACGCACATCATGACAATTCTGACCGATCCCTTTTTCGACAGCCTCGGCACCTCGATCCTTGATACGGTCGAGGCAGAGACCCTGCCCCCCGGCTGCTACACCGACGAGGAATTCTACCGGTTCGAGAAAGAGGCGCTGTTCTACCGCGAATGGCTGTGCGTCGGGCGCGTCGAGTGGTTGGCGCAGCCGGGCGACTATTTCACCACCACCCATGCCAACGAACCCCTGGTCATCGCTATGGACCGGGCGGGGGCGATCCAGGCCATGTCCTCGGTCTGCCAGCACCGCGCGATGCTGGTCGCGGAGGGCAAGGGCAACGCGCGCGGCTTTACCTGTCCCTATCATCACTGGTCCTATGACCTGGACGGCACGCTGATCGGCGCCCCGGCAATGGGTCGCACGTGCAATTTCGACAAGCGCCAGCACAGCCTGCCGCGCCTCAAGGTCGAAACCTGGCACGGCTTCATCTTCGTCAATTTCGATCTGGAGGCAGCTTCGCTCGCGCCGCGCCTTGCGGGGATCGAGCCGGTGGTCGCCAATTACGACTTCGCATCACTGCGCGGACCCGAACCGGCGGCGCATGAATTCGCCTGGAACTGGAAGGTTCAGTTCGAGAACAACAATGACGGCTATCATGCCAACCGGCTGCACAAGGGGCTGCACGATTACATCCCCAGTTCGCTCGCCAGCTTTCCGTCGGTGCCGGAGGGGACGGCCGGCTATTACCGGCTCAACGGATCGACCCACGCCAATGCCAGTTTCAACCCGACCGGCAAGGCGCTGTTCCCGGTATTCCCCGCGCTGAGCGAGGAGGAGCAGAACCGGCTGTTGTTCGTCAACCTGCCCCCGTCGCTGTCGCTGGTAGTGCTCAACGATGTCGTCATCTACCTCATCATGGACGCCCGCTCGGCGAACACCCACGGCCTGACCTTTGGCAGCCTGTACCTGCCCGAGGCGATGGAGGCCCCCGACTTTGAGGAAAAGCGACGGCTGAATGACGAGTATACCAGCCATATCGTCGCGCAGGACCTGCATGTCGACCTGCTGGTGCAGCAGGGGCTGAACTCCCGCTTCGCGCCGCGCGGCCGCTATAGCTGGCAGGAGGATGCCCAGCGCCAGTTCAACCTGTGGCTGGTCGAACGCTATCGCGCCGAATGGGACCGGCGGCGCGGACCTGCAGCGCCCGTCAGCCGGATCCAGCGCGCATCCTGATCCGTCCCGAAGGGCGCATGCCCGCTCTTACCGCCCAACCCCATGAACGTGGACGGCGCGTCGCGTGACGCGTTGCCGTTCCGCGCCCGTTTCGAGGAGAAACCCGCATGACCAACACCCTGATCTTCGTCGATCTCGCCAGCGACGACCCCGCTGCCGCAGCTTCATTCTACGCTGATGTGTTCGGGTGGGAGAATGACGCGCGCCCGCACGGCATCTATCACCGCATGGTCCCAGGCGGCTTCTTCAAGCACAAGGACGGCAGCGACAGCCAGATCGGCAATCTTCACCTCGGCATCTTCGACGCGGCCAATGCTCGACCCCACCCCGATCCGGCGGGCGTTGCCCCGCGCGAACTGGCCGCGGCGGGACGCAAGGCGCGGATCTGGATCCTGATCGGCGACGATGACAGCGCCGAACGGATTTTGGGCGCTGCCGAAAGCCGCGGCGCGACGATCCTGTGGCGCAATCATTATTGGGCCGAGTTCAACGGCTATAACCACGCCTTTGCCGACCCATGGGGCAACGAGATCGTGCTGTGGGGCAAGGCCGGCGAAAATCCGCAGATTCCCGCGGATTTCACGCGCGAATAGCGCATCGCGCCACCGCGCAAAAACAAGGACTTGTGCGCGGCGATACAAGACCGTCCGACAATTGCCCGCCAGATTTTGCCGGGTCGCAGCCAGCGGGGCGAAGAGGGAAGCCATGATCGATCAGAACAGAAACGCGGTGGCGCGATGAGCCGGTTACCCGTCGTCTTCTTCGGCCATGGCAGCCCGATGATCGCGCTGGAGCACAACCACGTCACCCGCGCATGGCGGGCAATTGCCGACCGGATAGAGCGCCCCCGCGCGATCCTGTGCATCTCGGCCCATTGGCTGACCCAGGGCACCGCCGTAACCGGCATGGTCGCGCCGCGCACCATCCACGATTTCGGCGCCTCCTTTCCCCAGGCGCTGTTCGACGTCCAATATCCCGCGCGCGGCGATCCTGCGCTGGCCCAGCGCGTCGCCCAGTTGCTCGCGCCGATGCCGGTCGGGATCGATCGCGACTGGGGGCTCGACCACGGCACCTGGTCGGTGCTGCGCCACTGTTTCCCAGATGCCGATGTGCCGGTGGTTCAGCTCGGCATGGACATCGCCAAGTCGCCCCTTGACCATTGGCAGGTGGGCGAGCGGCTACGCCCGCTGCGCGACGAAGGCGTGCTGGTGATCGGCACCGGCAATATCGTCCATAATCTGAGCGCGATGGACTGGGACAACCCCCATGCTGCGCCTTATCCCTGGGCGGCGCGGTTCAACGCAGCGATGCTGGAGGCCGTGGTCGAGGACCGCCCGGCTGCGGTGATCGACTATCAGTCGCTCGGCACCGACGCCGCACTGTCGGTACCGCATCCCGACCATTTCTGGCCGCTGCTCTATGTGCTCGGCGCACGCCATCCGGGGGAGACCGCCGTGCTCGACCCCGATTTCATTCATCATAAATCGCTCGGCATGACGAGCATCGTGATCGGCAGCGCCTGACCGCGACCAGATTTCCAGTCCACAGGGGGAAAGATATGGGCCTCATCATCCCGCACGGCGCGATCCGCGATGCGATCCAGCCGACCGCACTGCACCGGCTGCGTGCCACGCCGGAAACGGTTCACTGGGGCTATTTCTCGCCCGAAATCGCGCCGGCCTTGACCGTGCGCAGCGGCGACCTGATCCAGGCGCAGGCCGTGACCCACCATGCCGGCGACGACCCGGAACTGATGTTCGACGACGACATCCGTCGCATCTTTGCCGAGATCGATCCCGCGACGCGCGCGCCCGGATGCCATATCATGACCGGCCCGATCTACGTCGAAGGCGCCGAGCCCGGCGACATGCTTGAGGTGCGCTATTTCGAGATGGTGCCGCGGTTCAACTATGGATCGAACCTACAGGCCAATTGGGGACACCTCTATCAGGAATTCGGCGAGACCGAGCGGGTCACCATTTACCGCATCGACCCGGGCTCCAACACCGCCAGCGCGCTCTATGCCTATGATGTCGAAGAGAAATATGTGGTGCCGGGGCGGATCACCAACTGCCCGGTCTGCGACCGCCAGCCCGCGCTGCCTGGCATTACCATTCCGGCGCGGCCGCACCTTGGCACGGCGGGCGTGGCACCGGCGGTGAACGAGCCGGTCAGCACCATCCCGCCCGGGCTGCACGGCGGCAATATCGACAATTGGCGGATCGGTGCAGGCGCGCGCATGTATTATCCGGTCCAGGTCGCCGGCGGCTTGTTCTCGATCGGCGATCCCCATATCAGCCAGGGCGATGGCGAGATCAGCGGCACCGCGATCGAAGCCTCGCTCGACGTGCTGTTCCAGATCGTGCTGCGCAAGGATTTCAGCTTCCCCTCGCCCCTGCTCGAGACCAGCGATTGCTGGATCGTCCATGGCTTCGGCGCGGATCTGGATCAGGCGATGAAGAGCGCATCGGTCGACATGCTCCATTTGCTGACCGAACATCAGGGGCTGTCACGCACCGACGCCTATTCGCTGATGAGCGTGGCAAGCGATTTCGGCGTGACGCAGGTGGTGGATGGGACGCAGGGGATTCACTGCCGCATCGACCGGCGCATCTTTGGCGGCAAGGGGACCGTGCGTGACCCCGAATAAGTCCGCTACGGCCAGCGATTGCGACTGACGATGCTGGCCCGGTTGCGCCTCGATCCGTTCCTGATGATCCTGCTGGCGGTGCTGGCGGTGGCGACGCTGTTGCCGGTGCGCGGCGGCGCGGCCATCGCCGCCGACCATGTGACCGACGTGGCGATCGCGCTGCTGTTCTGTCTGCACGGAGCGAAACTGTCGCGGGAAGCGATCCTGGCCGGGATTGGCGCGTGGAAACTGCATCTGCTGGTGCTGAGCGCAACCTACGCGCTGTTTCCGCTGCTTGGCCTCGCCATCGTCACGACGCTGGGCGGGACGGTCGATCCGCTGGTGGCGATGGGGGTGCTGTACCTCGCCATCCTGCCCTCGACCGTCCAGTCATCGATCGCCTTTACCGCCATCGCCGGGGGCAATGTCCCAGCCGCGATCTGCAGCGCGTCGCTGTCGAACATCCTCGGCATCCTGCTGACCCCGTTGCTGGCAGCCTGGCTGATCGGCGGACACGCGGCGGGCGGAGACTTCTTCATCCAGGCGGTGACGTCGATCGCCACCCAATTGCTACTGCCCTTCGTCCTCGGCCATCTCGCCAGGCCGTGGATCGGCGGGTGGATCGACCGCCATCGCCAGCTGGTGACGCGGGTCGATCGCGGGGTCATCTTGCTGGTCGTCTACACCGCGTTCAGTGCCGCCGTGGTGGGGGGGCTGTGGACGCGGCTGTCGCTCGCCGATCTCGCCACCATCGCGGCGATCTGCGTCGTGCTGCTGGCGGCAGTGCTGCTGCTGACCCGGCTTGCCGCACGCCTTGCCGGACTACCGCGCCCGGACGCCATCGTGCTGCTGTTCTGCGGGTCGAAAAAGAGCCTGGCGAGCGGCGTGCCGATGGCCGGAGCGCTGTTTCCCGCCGCACAGGTCGGCGTCGTGATCCTGCCGCTGATGCTGTTCCACCAACTGCAACTGATCGTCTGTTCGATCATCGCGGCGCGCCTCGCCCGCCAGAACGACCCCATTGAGGAGCCCGACCATGTCCGACGCACTGCTTGAGATTCGGCCGATGACCCGCCAGATCGGCGCGGAGATTTTCGGCGTCGACCTCAGCCAGCCGCTCGATCAGGCGATGGTGGCCGCCATCCACGATGCGCTGATGGTGCATCAGGTGATCTTCTTCCGCGACCAGCACTTCACGCATGCGGAGCACAAGCGGCTGGGCCGCTATTTCGGCGAGCTCGCCCTGCACAGTGGCGTCGCGGGCCTGCCCGACCATCCCGAAATCGTGGCGATCCATGCCGACGCCAACAGCACCTATATCGCCGGCGACAACTGGCATTCGGACCTCAGCGAATATGATGAGCCGCCGATGGGCAGCATCCTGTACATGCACACTTTGCCCGACAGCGGCGGCGATACGCTGTTTTCGAGCATGTATGCCGCCTATGACGCGCTGTCCCCGGCGATGCGGGCGTTTCTCGACCCGCTGACCGCCGTGCATGACTCGAACCATATCTATCGCGAGCTGTTTCCCGACGTCCAGAAGACCTATCCCTGCAACACCCACCCGGTGGTGCGGACGCATCCGGTGACCAAGCGCAAATGCCTGTTCGTGTCGGAATCCAAGACGACGCGGATCAACGGCCTGTCCAAGGCGGAAAGCAGCGCCGTGCTGCGCTTCCTGGCGGATCATGTGAAGGACCCGAATTTCCAGGTCCGTTTCCGCTGGCAACCGCATTCGGTCGCCTTCTGGGACAATCGCTGCACCCAGCATTTTGCGGTGTGGGACTATTTCCCCGATACGCGATCAGGCACCCGGGTGACGATCAAGGGCGACCGGCCCTATTGAGGGCAATCAGACGGTGAACATCAGGCGGTAAACAGGGCCTTGCGGATGATCGCATGCACGCCCCAATTGCCGTTCACCACCTGCGACACTCCGAAATCGACGCCGACCGACAGGAGCGAGATCGCCTCGTCCTCGCTCAGCCCCTTGGTCGTCATCAGAAAGCGGCGCGCCTTGCGAAACGCATCGCGCATGGCCCCGTCAATGCTGCTCTTCTTGTACACCTCGCTCTGCGCGTCCTCGCCCAGTTCCTTGAGGTAGTCGGGGTGGCTGAAGCCCATGATGACCCATTCGCTCTCGGTCTCGATCAACGGATAGTCGAGGTCGCGCAGGTGATCGCGCAGCTCGCTCGCCGGGTGGAGCGCCACCTGGATCAGCGCATTCATCGAACATTCGATCGCCGTGCCGCACAGTTCGGAATCGCCCTGTGAGGCGTGCGGATCGCCCAGCGACAACAGCCCACCCGCGACCTGAACCGGCAGGAACACGCTCGATCCCGGCCCGGTGCGCCAATTGTCGAGGTTGCCGCCAAAGCTGTTCGGCGGCACCGAATCGACCAGCCCCGAATGCGCCGGCGCCAGTGCGATCACGCCGAAATGCGGGCGGATCGGAATTTCGACATTGCGCAGGATTTCGTAATTCCGCTCGATCGTCGCGGGGTTCACCGGGACGCCGGGATAGTCGTAGCGGACATGGACCCGGCCCGACGGATCGGTCTGCGGCGTCCAGCGGAAGCTGTATACTGCATGTGCGCTCGGCGGACGTGCGCCGCCATGTTCGACCTCGTAAATGGTGATGACCTCGCGTTGCTTCGGCTCGGTCAGCAGGTCGCTATAGTGAAAGCCCCAGAAGGTCGCGGCGTTGCTGCCGAACGCCTTGCCGGCAAAGCGCGGATTGCCGCTCTGCCGCGCCTTCAGGTCGAGGATGCGAACCTCGACGACATCGCCGGGCATCGCGCCCTGGATCGCGATTGGGCCGGTGCAGATATGGACGCCGAACCCCTCGCCCGGCCCGCGCCCGACCGCGCTCGCGTCCATCGGTCCGGCACCGCGCCGGTCGATTGCCTTGTGATGATGGTCCCAGTGAAACACGCTTTCGGCGGCGGGGTCGCCCTGCACCATCCGCTCGGGATCGTCATTGGCGTGATGGGTCAGGGTTTCGACCGACACGAAATCCCCCGACCGGATCGTCAGCACGGGTTTCAGCGCGCGACTGAAATAGCCCCAATGCACCGTTTGCGGATTGGCTGGCAGGTGATGGTGCCGCACGGGCTCGGTCACTGGCGGCGCATCGTCCCCGGCCAGCGCGACCACCTCTGCACCCGCTTCGTCGGAATCCGCCGCCAGCACCAAGGTCCGGTCCTTGCGCGGGGGGCGTCCGCGACGCGGCATATCCTCGGGCGGCGCATCGCCCACGCCCTTGCGATACTCGCGCGGCGACACGCCATATTGCTCGCGGAACGCACGGCTGAACGACGCGCTGTCGTTGAAGCCCCATTGAAACAGAATGTCGGAGATCGACTTCTGGACATGCAGCGGGCTGCGCAAGTCGAGCCGGCAGCGCTCGAGCCGCCGGACCTTCACATAATGGCCGAAGCTGTCGTCGATCGATTCGAACAGCTTTTGCAGATAGCGGGGCGAGATGCCGTGTTCGGTGGCGATCTGCTGATAATTGAGATTGGGGTCGCTCAACCGCATCTCGATGGTCTGGAAAATCCGCTCCAACAGCCCCGCGCGCATGCCCGCGGCACCGCCCATCGCCTTGGGCGGCGCATTGTCCAGCAGCGCGGACAACAGAAACTCCGGCAGCGCCAATTCCACCGGCCTGGCATGATCGGTCGTCATGTCCATGATGGTGTCGGCGAGTGAACGGAGCATCCCCGCAAACACTCGCCCCGCCCCTGCCTCCGCCGCAATCCTGCGGGGGTGATCGGGCAAGGGCGCCTTGAGTCGGGCGGTTATGATCGCAGGGGGCAAGCGGACGATCAGCACGCGATTATCGCCGGAAGAGACGAACCGTGCGACGGATTCGCTCCGCGCGGCCAGCAGGTCGCCGTCGACCAGCTCGCTCTCACCGGTTCCGGTCGTCACCCGCGCGCTGCCGTCCATCATCAACGTCAGCCACAGCCCGCCCGGCTCTTCGCTGAAATCCAGCGCCCAGCCTTGGGCCGTGCCGGTCAAACGGATGAAATCGATCCCCTGCCCGCTGCGAAAATGGACGAGCTCGCCATAGGGATCGTCGAGCACCTGCTCGAGCGTGATCGAAAGCCGTTGCAATGCGAAGCGCCATGCGTCGCGGCGCTGTTCGCGGGGATAGGCGTTGGTAGTGAAACGCAACGAACAATGGTCCCTGGTTGCAGGCCCCTGCTCCTTGCCCGGCCAATCTCATGTCGGCCTCGCGGCAAAGCTAGTCAGGATCGCCGATCGCGGTCAATCGCATTCTCGGATCAGGTGTCGAATGGCGCCGCGCCCTCTCCATAAACAGACATAGCGGATGCTGCGGCGGGACGGTCGAGCGTGCGGCCACAAATTGCCAACATGGTCAGCGCATAGATCAGCGCGCTCGACGCCATGTCGGCGGGCGTCGGGCGCCAGCGCGGCATCCCGGTCGTAATCGCCGGGATGCAGTGCATGTTAAACACATTATGGTCGCGCCACATGCTGGAATAGACCGGATGCGCCCGCTCGACAGGGGCACCCCGCGCGAGCCGGGTGGCGGCATCGACCGCGCCGGCGAGCGGGGCGACGGCGGCGTCCTCCGCCTCGAACCCGTGGCGGACGACCACCGGCTCGACATCGAACCCCTCGACGTCGACAGCGCGCATCGCTTCGACGATGCCATGCATCGCGTCTGCCGCCTTTTGCCGGGGGGCGAGCGCGACATCGAGATAGAGGGCGCACACTTCGGTCCCCGCGCCGAAATCCATCGGCGCGCCGCCGCGCACCGACGCGATCTGGACGCGCGGGACCGACCGACCGCCGCGAACGTCATGCACCGATGCCGCTTCCCATGCCTGGCTCCAGCGGTGCAGCGCTTCGATCACCGGGCCGAGGCGATAGATCGGATTGGGGTGGTTGACCGCATGCTCGGGCGTTTCGAGGATCGGGGTAAACACCCCACGCCCAAAGATCCGCACCCGGAACAGCGCATAGCCGCACCCGGTCCAGGTCATGCCGAAATCGGTCCCCTCCGCCGCGATGGCATAGTCGGGCGCAACCCCGCCATGGTGGAACAGGTAATGCGCGCCGATATCCTTGCCGAGATAGGCGACGCCTTCATATTCCTCGATCGGCTCTGGCCCGATCTCGCCCGGACATGCGGTGAGCCAGGCCGTGCCCGCCAGCGTTATCCCCGCCTTGTTCAGCGCCTTGGCCGCGATCAGGAAACAGGACATCGGCCCGCGATCGTTGGAGATCGGATAGCCGCGCAGTCGCCCGTCTTCGTCCAGCCAGCATTGCGTCCATTCGGGATCGGCGAGCGTCGCCTCGCGATAGCGGAAGCGGTCCTGATGCGTGATGCCGCTCGGGCTTTCGGTGTCGAGATGCGCGGTCAGCAACAAATTGGCACCGGTGCCATGGCCGCCGATCTCGCCGATGATGTTCGGCCTCTCGGGTGTCGCGCCGACCTTGCGCGGGCGAAAACCTTCGCGCTGCATCCAGTCGAACACGAATTGCGCGGCGGCGGCTTCGCTGCGCGAGGGGGCGGGGATATTGCCGAGCGCCAGCGCGAGCTGGACCAACTCGTCAGTGTCGATCGCGGCGGCGATCGCGTCGCGCTCCGCCGCGCTCACGGCATAGGGTGCGTGGGCCGGGTCGGCAAACGGCGCGGGCGTGCCGGTCATCCGACGTGCGCCGCCAGCGCTGGGGCCGCGCTGTGCGCGCCAGCCCCATAGCGGGGCAGCAGCAGCAACAGCGCCATCCCTGCCGAGAGCGCAATGATCGAGACAATCACCGCCAGCCGATAGCTGCCCGTTACATCGAACCCATGGTCGAGCAGCACCGGCGTAATCCCCTGCGCCGCGATGATCGCCGAATACATGACGCCGATGATCGCGCCAAAAGCCGGCGTCCCGAAATAGCGTGCGACGTAATAGGGCAGCGCGCCATATTGCGCGCCCATGCCGATCCCGAGCAACAGCCCGGCGGCGATCAGCACCGACACGCCTTCGCCGAACTGCAGCAGCGCCAGCCCGATGATCGCCATCGCCACCATCGGGATGACGATGCGCGGCGTCGGGAAGCGGTCGAGCAGCCGCCCGCAAGCGATCTGCCACGCTGAGGTCATCAGCGCGAAGCAGCTCAGTACCCCCGTTCCGACATCGACTCCATAACCGCGATCGGCGAGGATCGGGATGACATGGCTGAAGATCGCGGTGGTGCAACCAGCGCCCGATGCGATCGCGATCAGGATGATCCAGAAGCGTGGCAAGCGCGCCGCTTCGCCCAGCGTCATGCCGGCCACCGCGATGCCGTCCTGCCCCGCCGAAGCCTCCCGCGCCGGAGCGTCGCGGAGCAGGGTCAGTACCGCAGGCAGACCGATCAGCAGGATGATCGCGCCCAACGCAAGATAACCCGATCGCCAGCCCTGCTGCGCAACAACCGCCGCGGCAACGATCGGCAACAGGACTGCTCCCATGCCATTGCCCGCTCCCGCACTGATCCCCAGCGCGGTGCCGCGCCCGGCGTCGTACCATTCGGCGATCACCTTGGAGTAGATCGGGGTCGACGCCATCGCGCCGAACAGGCTGACCGCCAGAAACACCGCGTAAAACTGAACCAGCGACGCACTGGTCAACGACAGCGCGGCCACGGCAAGCCCGTAGAGCGCAAGGCCGGGCAGGATGACGCGCCGCGCGCCATGGCGGTCGGCGATCCGCCCGATTAACGGATAGGCGATTGCCCCGGTCACCGCCATGATACCGAGCGCGACCGAGATCGCCGCGCGGGGCCAGCCAAACTCGGCGGACAAGGGCAACAGGAACAGCCCGAACACGGCATGGACCGCCGGGGTCGTGCTGACCGCATTGCCGAGCGTGCAGGCGATCAGCACGCCGGTCCGCTCACGCGACGCGCCGCTCACAGCACCGGCCACAGGCTTGGCGTCGGCCTGCCCGCGCGGGCAAGGACATCGACGGCGGCAATTTCGACCTCCGCGAACAGCCGCTCCTCATCGATCAGGGTCGACCGGTAATTGTCAATCACCCGCCGCCCATCCACCCAGACGCTGTGCACTCCGCGCCCGTCGGCGGAATAGACGAGCTGATTGACGGCATTGAGCAAAGGTCGCCACTCCGGGCGGTTACGATCGTGGAACACGAAATCAGCCTTCTTGCCCACCTCAAGCGATCCGATGCGGTCGGCCATCCCCGCCCCTTTCGCCCCGTTGACTGTCGCCATTTCCAGCACCTGATAGGCCGAGAACAGGCTCGCATCGCGGCGCGAATCCTTGAACAGACCCGCAGTGACGAACATCGCGCGCATCAGGTCGGCGGCGTTGCCGTTGTTGTTGCCGTCGGTGCCCAGCTGCAGATTGACGCCAGCGGCGGCCATTTCGGGGAATTTTCCGACTGCGGTCGCGCCATAGGCACCCTTCATCGCGGTCATCGGGCAATGGGTGATGTTGGTCCCGCTCGCCGCGAGCAGCGCCACCTCTTCATCGTCGAGATGGATCGCATGGGTCAGCGACAGATGCGGACCGAGCACGCCGAGGTCGGACAGATGCGCGATGGCGCGGCGGCCGGTGGTCGCCAGATAGAAATCGGGATCGGCCGGATCGGCGCTCATATGCGCGCTGATCCCCGCGCCATGCGCCTTGGCAAGCGCGGTCGCCTCCCGCCACAGATCGTCGGTAGCAGTGTTATGCCCCACCAGGCACGGCCATGCCGCGATCAGCGGGTCGTCGGTGCCAGGGTATCGCGCCAGCTCGGACTCGATCGTGGCGACCGCCTGTCGGGTCAGCGCCGACTGGTCGTCATCGGGGGCAAAGGCGCGGTCCTGCACCCATTGACCGACCCGACCGCGAATGCCGGTCGCACGCAGCGCATCGACCACCGTGTCGAGATCGAGGATCGTCCCCGCCTCAATGAAACAGGTGGTGCCGGAGCGCAGCATCTCCAGCGCGGCAAGCTGCGCGGCGATCCGCTCCTGATCCGGCGTCTGCGCCAGATAGGTCGGGATCAGCCATTCAAAGACATTGGTCGCCCAGTCGGCGTCGTCAGGGACGTTGCCGCGCGTAATCGGCTCACCGGTGATGTGGACATGGCAGTTCACCATGCCGGGCGTCACCACGAACCGGTCACGGCCATCGATGACCTCACGCGCGACGACGCTCTGCTCCACCAGATCAGACGGTCCTACCGCGACGATGCGGTCGCCCGCGATCGCCAGCGCGCCGTCGCGGAAGATGCGCCGGTCGGCATCCATCGTGACAACCCAGCTATGGGTGACCAGCAGATCGGCGGCGATCATGCCCATGCCGCCGCGACGGCGTCGGCGCGGACAAGCAGCGCACAATTCTTGTACAGGATATCGAGCGCGCTTGCGTGCAGCCCATCTTCATAGGCACCGGTCGCGTCGGACACGACGAACACATGGTAACCGCGATGAAAGGCGGCACGCGCCGTCTGGTCGACACAGCAATCGGTGCTGAACCCGGTCATCACCAGTGTTTCGATGCCGCGCGCGCGCAGCTGCTCGTCAAAGTCGGTGCCGTGGAAACTGTCGAACAACAGCTTCTCGATCTCGATATCGCCGGGCTCCGGCTGGACCCCGTAATAGTCCGCGCCGCCATCATCGGCGCGACAGATCGCCTCACCCCCCGGCATCCCCTTGCGCGCCATCAGCGTCTTTAGCGCGACCGAGTCCGTTTCGGGCCGCGTGACGACGCGCATGAAGGCGATGGTGACGCCGCGCGCGCGCGCCGCCGCGATCAGATCCGCGATCCGTTCCATCGCGGGCGGAACGCTCGACAGGTCGGCCCCCACCCGTCCCAGCAGACCATGCGGAGCGGCGAAATCGACCTGGACATCGACGACGACCAGCGCGGTGCGATCGGGCTCCAGCATCGGCGACAGATCGGTCGCCGCGACGTGCGGCAGCGCTTCAGTCTCAACCATGCGCGGCTTCCATCACCCGCGTCGGGAACCGCTCACGCAAGACCGGCAGCACCTCCTGCGCAAAGCGCGGGATGCCGGTGAGGTAATCGGGGAAGATCAGCATCAACCCGTCGGTGCCCGATACCTCGAACAGTTCGGTGAGCTTGTCGGTCACCGTCTCGGGCGAGCCGAGCACATAGGGTGCCATGAAGGTCGAGCGCGCCTTTTCGACAAAGGCATTTTCCTTGCCGCCCTGTTCGGTGTCGAAAAAGCCATAGGCGCGCAGCATGCCCTGCAGCGCCGCTTCGTCGAGGCCCGCGCGGAAATGATCGGCGGTCGCCTGCGCCGCCGCATCGCTGTCGTCCAGCACCACGGTCATCATCGAATAGGTCCGCATGTAGCGGCCCTGTTTCGCGGCGGTTTCCTTGGCCGCGCGGCTGCTGTTGCCCAGCCCGACCGGATCGCCGCCCGACAGGAAGATCGCGTCCATCTCGTCCGCCGTGAACTGCATGCCCTTGCCCGACGTGCCGGCGCAGACGGTAAAGGGCCGGCGCAGCGGTTTGGGCCAGGATGTCGCCTCTTCGAGCCGGAAATAGCGACCGTCCATGGTCACCGACTCTTCGGTCCACAACCGCTTGATCGCACCGATCCATTCATAGGCAAGGTCGTAACGCCCGTCGTGATCGACCCCTTCCGGCCATGCCCCGAACTGCGCGAATTCGCCGCGATAGGACCCGGTGACGAGGTTCAGGCCCGCGCGACCGCCGCTGATGTGGTCGAGCGTCGCGATCATCTTTGCCGCAACGCCGGGATTTTGCAGGATGGTGTGGATCGTCGCCCACACCTTCACCTTGCTGGTGACTTCGGCCAGCGCCGCCATCAGCAACACGGAGTCCAGCGTGCTTTCCCAGTGCTTTATCTCGCCGCCATAACCCTTGAACTTCGCCATCGCCATGATGAAGT
Organism: Sphingomonas sp.; assembly: GCF_965227385.1. Taxonomy (GTDB): domain Bacteria; phylum Pseudomonadota; class Alphaproteobacteria; order Sphingomonadales; family Sphingomonadaceae; genus Sphingomonas. Next base: position 2,428,988 of record NZ_OZ245750.1, on the reverse strand, counting down.
CCAGCCCGGCCGCCCCGGCCGCCACCGCGACCTGACGGTTATAGGCGTAGGAGCCGTCGAGCGGCGGGGCGTTTTTCGACAGGATCCAGCCGCCATTGGCCATCGGCATGAACACGCCCAGATCCTTGCCCCCGGTGTCGGAAGGCAGGTCGAAAGCATAGGGCGTTGGCAGGTCCGACATTCAGCTGGCTCCTCCGATTGAGGGGCCAGTCTAGCCGGGGCCGGGCGGCATTCTTGATCGGCAGCGCATATTCTGTTGGCCGCGCCGGATTCAGCCTGCCAACGCCGCCATCACCGCCGCGCGCGCGGGCATTGCGGGGATCGCGCCGACCGTCTGGGTGCAAAGCGCGGCGGCGGCATTGGCGAGGGGCAGCACTGCGGCGAGGTCCATCTCTTCGGCAATCAGCGCCGCCATCGCGCCACAGAAACAGTCGCCCGCCCCCACCGTGTCGCGCGGAGTGACCGACAGCGCGGGGGCATGGATCGCGGCGTCGCCGAACACCGCCACCGCCCCCTGCCCGCCCAGCGTCACCACGATCTGCTGCTGTGGATGCGCACGCAGCGCGCGCGCAGCCGCGATTGCCTCCGCCGGGCCGGAGATTGCAGGCACGTCAGCATAGCCGGCCAGCTCATGCTGGTTGACGATCAGGAGGTCGGTGTGCGCGAACAACGCGCATGCGGCGGGGATGAACGGTGCGGCGTTGAGCAGGCGTGGCCCCGCCGATGCGGCAAAGGCCGACGCGATCGTGTCGAGCGGGATTTCGAGCTGCGCCAAGATCAAGCCGGGTTTTGGCGCGGTCTCCGGCGCGAGCAACGCATTAGCGCCCGGGGCGACGATGATCTGGTTTTCACCTGCCGCATCGACCGCGATCATCGCCGCGCCGGTCGGCACACCAGCCAGCGTGGCAATGCCCCGGACATCGACCTCTTCGCCTTTCAGCACCGCGCGCATCCAGTCACCATCGGCGTCCGCGCCAACCGCTCCGGTCATCGTTACGCGCGCGCCCATCCGGGCGGCGGCGACGGCCTGGTTCGCGCCCTTGCCGCCGGGTAGCCGCGTCACCTGTGCCGCCAGCACCGTTTCCCCGGCAGTGGGCAGCGCGTCGACCGACAGGATCGTATCGACGTTGATCGAACCCAGAATATGCACGTCCATAGCGTCGTTCTCCCACCAGTGCCCGCGCTTGAAGACGATGGCCAGCGTCGCCGCAAGCGCGCGCAACCGCCATGCGCGTGCCGCCAACTATTCCGGGTGCTGACGCCAAGCCGGGCTGGTGCGCCCCGCCTATCCTCGGTCGATGAACAGGGGAACGGCATGACCAACTGGCTGATTACGGGGGTGAGCGGCGGGCTGGGACACGCACTGGCGCAAGCGGCGCTGGCGCGCGGTGACGCGGTGGTCGGCACGGTCCGGCGTGTCGCGGACAAGCAGGCGTTCGAGGCGCTGGCCCCCGGCCGCGCGCTGGGCGTGTTGCTCGACCTGGCCGATCATGATGCGATCCCCGAAGCGGTCGCGACGGCGGAGGCGTGGTTGGGACCGATCGATCGGCTGGTCAACAATGCCGGTTTCGGCATGGTCGGCGCGATCGAGGAAAGCTCGATTGCCGAGGCGAGAGCGCTGTTCGACGTCAACCTGTTCGGGGCGATGGCGATGATCCAGGCGGTGCTGCCCGAGATGCGTGCACGCCGCGCTGGCCACATCGTCACCATCACCTCGCTCAGCGGCTTTGCCCCATGGTGGGGGACCGGCATCTATGGCGCGAGCAAATATGCGCTGGAGTGCATCGGCCAGACGCTGGCGCAGGAGGTCGAGCCGCTCGGCATCCGCGTCACCAATGTCGCGCCGGGCGGATTTCGCACGGGGTTTGCCGCGCGCGGGCTGATCGAGGCGGCGGCGGTGATCGACGATTATGAGAAGACGGCGCGCCAGTCGAAACACAGCCTGATGGCGGGCCGGGGCCAGGAGGCCGGTGATCCGGCGCGGGCGGCGGTGGCGATGCTGGTCGCGCTCGATGCGCCGGAGCCGCCGCGCCACCTGTTCCTCGGCGAAGACGCGCTGCGCCACGCGCGCGAGCATTTCGAAATGCTGGAGAACGAGATGCGCCGATGGGAGCCGCTGTCGCTCACCACCGGCTTTGTTGCGGAGCCAGTGGCATGAGCGCGCCGTTCACCATCGACCGGCTCACCCCGCATATGGGCGCGGAGCTGCACGGCATCGACTTGACCCGCCCGATAGAGCCGGAGGTGGGCGCCGCGCTGCGTCAGGCGCTGACCGACCATCTCGTGCTGTTCTTTCGCGACCAGCCCATCGACTTTGCCGCGCACAAAGCGCTGGCGCGCGTGTTCGGCGAAATCCATGTCGCGCCCGCCTCCGCCGCATGGGCGGTGGAAGGGCATCCCGAGGTGACGCGCATCCATGCCGATGCCGACTCGAAATATGTCGCGGGGGAAGATTGGCATTCGGACATGACCTGCGACCCAGAGCCGCCTTTGGGGTCGATCCTGCATCTTGTGACCGTGCCCGAAACCGGGGGCGACACGGCGTTTTCGAACATGTTCCTCGCCTATGACGCGCTGTCGGAACGGATGAAGGCTTATCTCGACGGGCTGACTGCGACGCATGATGCTGCGCGGGTGTTTGCCGCGATTGCGCCGCCGGGGACCGTGTTCAACCAGTCCTCGCACCCCGTGATCCGCACCCATCCGGTCAGCGGGCGCAAGGCGGTCTTCGTCAACAAGCAGTTCACGGCGCGGATCGACGGCATCCCCAAGGACGAAAGCGCGGCGTTGCTGTCCTTCCTCACTGCCCATGTCCAGCGCCCCGAATTCCAGTGCCGCTTTCGCTGGCGCCCGCACTCCATCGCCTTTTGGGACAATCGCGCGGTGCAGCATTCGGCGATCTGGGACTATTTCCCGCAAACCCGGTCGGGCTACCGCGTCACGGTGAGCGGCGACCGCCCGTTCTGAACCCGTTACGGAGATTTCGCATGAGCGCAGCCGATCCGCGCACGCCCGCTTACCCGATCGACCCGCTGTTCACCGATCGCTGGTCGCCGCGCGCATTCGACGGCGGTGCGATCGCACCGGAAACGCTGATGACGCTGCTGGAAGCCGCGCGCTGGGCACCCTCCGCCTATAACATCCAGCCTTGGCGGTTCGTCTATGCGTTGCGCGATACGGCGCAATGGGACGCGCTGCTCGCCACGCTGATCCCGTTCAATCGGGGCTGGGCGGCGGGTGCGGCGGCGCTCGTCTATATCCTGTCCGACCGGGTCGTGCGCGACGCCGACGGCGCGGTGAAGGGGGAGTCCTACAGCCATTCCTTCGACGCGGGTGCCGCCTGGGCGATGCTGGCATTGCAGGCAGTGCGCAGCGGACTGTTCGCCCATGGCATGACCGGGTTCGACGTCGATGCGGCGCGGGCGGCGATGGCGGTGCCCGAAGACTTTCGGATCGAGGCAGCGATTGCGATCGGGCGGATCGGCGATCCCGCGACCTTGGCCGAAGGGCTGCGCGCACGCGAAGTGCCGAGCGGACGGACCCCGCTCGACCGGCTGGTTTCGGACGGTGTTTTCTCCGCCTGACTTATGAGAGCAGCCGCGGGACGGCGGCGGTTGCGATGTCGAACCGCGCATCGGGATGCTCGGCGGCACCGTCGCGCGGGGCGGCACGGTGCTGGACCACGCCGTTCTTGCCGAAATCGGGCACCACCGGCCGGTCGGTCTTGCTGCTCAGCCACAGCCGCAGCAGGTGCCGCCGCCGCTGCGGCTCCGGCCAGTCGGTAAAGCCGGTGCGGGCGTGGAGCGCGGCATAGTTGGACAGCCACTGGATGTCGCCCGGACGGAAATCCATCTCGATCGCCATGCCCGGCTCGTAGGTAATCTCGTCGAACAGGCGCAGCACCTCGATCTGATCGGCAGTGAGTTGCGGGACGCCGGGATATTCCTGCGCTGTGAGGATGTAGAGCGATCCGGCGTACATGCTGAACACGCCATCGACCATCGAGATGATCGGCGAGGTATAGGTCAGCGCCGGGGATTCGGCATCCTGCCGCCGCCAGTCCCAATGAAACGGCTCCAGCAGCAGCGGCGCCAGGTCGGGGCGGCGGCGCAGAATCTCGTTATAGATCTCCGCCCCGGAGACGAGGCAGGACAGCCCCCCTTCGCGCGCCGGGCGCAGGCACATCAGCGCGACGATGTCCGAACTGTCGGAATGATAAACCAGCTGGTCGCGGACCTTGGACGATTTGGCGGTGGGATCGTCCATCGTCTTTTCAGACGTGGCATAGACATGGTCGACCAGATCGCCGAGCTCATTCTGGCGGATCGGGTCGCCCATGTGCAGGCCGAGAATGTAATAGATCGCCGCCGACAGCGCGTCGGAATAGAGATGGGTCCGCAAGCCCCGCACCAGCACGAAACCGCGCCCGAAATCGACCGTCTCCCGCCACTCCGCCGCCGCCTCCGCGGTCGCGATCAGGCGATAGTCTTGGGCCTGCACGCTGCGCAGGTCCGGGCTTTGCTCGACGAAGCGCCGCCCCAGTTCTTCCAGCTCCGCCACCTGTTCGTCCGACAGGCGATAGATCCATTCGTCACTGCCAATCAGGCGATCCCCGCGCCAGGCGGCGCGCGTGGTGATCGGACGCAACAGATCTTGAACGGGCATGCTCGGCTCCCTGGAATGACCGACGCGAACCTATCGCACCATCAGGGGTTCGACTTGACCGATCATGCCCAAACATTGCGCTGCTGGCGCATGCCTGAGGGCGCGTCAGACGAGCTCTTTGAGCGGCACGCTGGCATCGGCGAGTGCCGCCGGATCGGGCGACAGCCGCTCCAACACCAGCTTGCGCCCCTGAACATAATCCTTGGTCGCGTTGACGCAGTCGAGCGCGATCACGCGCCCTTCCTTCAGGTACAGGACCGAAAAGCTGCGGTTCGCCGGATCGCCGCGCAGGATCGCCTGATCATGGCCGGTCGACAGGCCGACGGTCTGGAGCTTGAGGTCGTACTGGTTCGACCAGAACCACGGCACCGCGTCATAGGCCAGTTCCTGACCCATGATCGTCTTCGCCACCAACGTCGCCTGATCATTGGCGTTCTGTACCGACTCGAGCCGGATCGGCATATCGTCGGCGAAGCGGTTGGCGTGCAGCGCGCAGTCGCCGATCGCGAAGATGTCGGGCAGCGAGGTGCGGCACTGGTGATCGACCGCGACGCCATTGCCGCCCTCTGCCCCCGCCGCGATCAGCGGTTCGACGGCGGGCACGATGCCGATGCCGACGATCACCATTTGCGCCGGGATCACCGTGCCGTCCTGCATCCGCACACCGGTCACCCGGCCATCACCCTCGATACACTCGACCGCCGCCCCCAGCCGCACATCGACGCCATGCGCGCGATGCTCGGCCTCATAGAAGCGCGATAGCGGCTCGCCCGCGACGCGCGCCAGCACCCGGTCGAGCGCTTCGAGCAGCACGACCTTCTTGCCGAACTTGGCGAGCACCGCCGCCGCTTCCAGCCCGATATAGCCGCCGCCGATCACCACCGCCTGTTCGACACCGTCCAGCTCGGCGAGCATCCGGTCGGCATCGGCGCGAGTACGGACGGTGTGGACGCCGATCAGGTCATTGCCGGCGCACCCGATCCGGCGCGGGCTGCCCCCGGTGGCCCAGATCAGCTGGCCATAGCCGATCGTCGCGCCATCGGCTGTGGTCACGCTGTGCGCGACGGGATCGACCGAAACCACACGCCGGTTCAGCAGCATCTCGACATTGCGCTCGGCCCAGAAGGCCGCGGGGCGGATCATGATCCGTTCGAACGCCTTCTCCCCCGAAAAATACTCTTTCGACAGCGGCGGGCGCTCATAGGGCAGCTCGGGTTCGTCACCGATCATCGCGATCGTCCCCTCGAACTTGGCCTGGCGCAGCGCGATCGCCGCCTGTGCCCCGCCATGCCCTGCGCCCACGATGACGATATCGAACTGCATGTTTCGCTCCCGTATTTGCAGTCCGGCTAGCAGCGGCGGCGGCGATGGCCAACACAAAGTGGTTGGTGCCGCGCGAAGCCGGGCTTGCACGCCGCCATCGTGCCGGGCCATGAGCGGTCGACATAAACCCGACCGGAAAACCGATGCAGCGCAGGGACGACATTGACGGGCTGCGCGCACTGGCGGTGCTGGGCGTCGTGTTACACCATGCCGGGCTGGCCGCGCTGCCCGGCGGGTTCGTCGGCGTTGATGTGTTCTTCGTGATCAGCGGCTTCCTGATCTCCCGCATCGTCACCGATGGCGTTGCGGACGGCAGTTTTTCACTCGCCCATTTCTATGAGCGCCGCGCGCGCCGCATCCTGCCCGCCCTCATTCCCGTGGTCGCGCTGTCCCTGATCGCCGGCTACTGGCTGCTGCTTCCGGACGATTATGAAAATCTGGGGCAGAGCGCGGTTGCCACGTCGCTCTTCGCCAACAATGTCCTGCTGACGCTCACCAGCGGATATTGGGATCTCGCCGCGACGTTCAAACCGCTGCTCCACACCTGGAGCCTGGGGGTGGAGGAACAATTCTACATCGCCTACCCGCTGCTGGCGCTGCTGCTCCTGCGGCGACGGCCTCAATTATTTGCGCCGGTGCTGGCAGGCGGCATCGCGATCAGCCTGCTGCTCAGCGTCACCCTGTCCGCGCGCCAGCCGGATGCGTCCTTCTATCTGATCCATACCCGCGCTTGGGAATTGCTGCTCGGCGCGCTGACGGCATGGCGCATGCCTCCTGCGCCCCCACGCGAGCGGATGGCGCGCGCGCTCGCACTCACCGGGCTGGCGATGATCGTCGCCGCGATGGTCCTTATCGACGCAGCCGCGCCCTATCCCGGCTGGCGCGCGCTACTGCCGTGCGCCGGGACCGCGCTGATCCTGCGCTACGGCGCGGTCGGCGGGCTCGCACGGCATATGCTCGGCTGGCGGCCGCTCGTGCTGGTCGGCCTGGCCAGCTACAGCATCTATCTGTGGCATCAGCCGCTGTTCGCCTTTGCGCGGGCGATGCGGGTCACCCCGCCAGACGCCGCGGTGATGGCGGCCCTGACGCTCGCCACACTGGCCATCGGCTATGCGAGCTGGCGCTGGATCGAACAGCCATTTCGCGATGCGCGCAGATGGCCGCTGCGCCCGTTTCTCACACTCGGGCTTGTGGCCACCGCACTGACCGGTGTCGCCGGCCTCACTGTGTCGGTCACTTCCGGACTACCGCAGCGGGTACCGGGCATGGGCCTCGGCGCGGGCGATTATGCCGCCTACAACAGCTCGGCTTTCCGGTTCGAGAAGGATCGGTTTGACGATCCGGCGCGCCCCAATTTGCTTGTCGTCGGCAACAGCATGGCGCGCGACATGGTCAACATGCTTGTCGAGAGTGGCCGTTTCGACGGGTTCGAGATCGTCTATCGCACCGAAATCCATCTCTGTTCGCTGTACCGCGCGGCAGGCGCTCGCCGCCAGCTGATCGCCGATGCGCAGGCAGTGGTCTTCGTCGCGTCGATGTCCGCGCCGCTGGACTGCAAGACCGCTGCCGAGGTCCGCGACGCAATGCTGGCCGGCAAAGCATGGCTGCTGATCGGCCCCAAGCATTTCGGCTATAACCTCAACAAATGGAAGCACGTGCCCGCGTCGCGGCGACCCGAAGTCCGCGCTGCGCTGCTGCCCGAAACCCTCGCGGCCAACGCGGCCTATGCCGCTCTGGTCCCGCCCGACCATTATGTCGACCTGCTCGGCATCACGCAGCGCCGTCATGGCGGGCTGCCGGTGTTCGATGCAAAGGGCCGCATCCTGTCCGTCGACCGGGTCCACCTGACCCAGGCAGGCGCGCAATTCTTCGCAGGGACCGTGCTGGACGATCCCGCGTGGCGGCCGATTATGCGGATTCAGCCGCCCTCGGCCCGTTAAACGATCCTCCCCCGCCAGAAGGAGGATCGCATGTTCAGGCCATCGCCATCAGGCTGGCATTGCCGCCTGCCGCCGTGGTGTTGATCGAGGTCGAAACTTCCTCCACCAGCCAGTCGAGCCGCGGCGTCCCGGCCTGTGCCAGCACGATCGGGCCGGGCAGGTCGGCGATGTCGGCCAGCGCGGCGAGGCGCGTCGCCGCATCCCCTTCGATCAGCGCGCCGCCATAGGGTCCGGCCGCGCGCCAGTCCGCCACCCAATCGATCCGCTGCAGCACGCGCTCGGGCGCTCCGTCCAGCTCCGCGCGTAGGGTAGCATTGCCGATCACCGCGCGGTTGCCCGTCGCCAGCACCGCGCACAACTGTTCGACCAGCCCTGCACGCGTCTGCGGGAGCAGCAGCACGCACCCACGCGGGTGAATGCTGTACACATTGGTCTCGCCCACCGGCCCCGGCAGCTCAAGCTGCGCGCCGAGCAGCGACGCCTCGCCCGCCTCGCGCGCGCAATCGCCGCCCTCGCCCAGCCACAGCGCAAAGTCGCGCAGCGCCGGATCCGACGCGGACGAGGCAAGGTCCGCCGGCACGGTCGCTGCCTTGACCAGCCGCCCCAGATAGAGCGGCCCGCCCGCCTTCGGCCCGGTGCCCGACAGGCCACGGCCGCCGAACGGCTGCACGCCGACCACCGCACCGATGATGTTGCGGTTGATGTAGAGGTTGCCCGCCTCGACCCGTTGCGTGACATGCTCGACCGTCTCGTCCAGCCGCGTGTGCAGGCCGAAGGTCAGGCCATAGCCGGTGGCGTTGATCGCATCGATCACGCGATCGAGATCGCGGCGCTGGTAGCGCATGACGTGCAGCACCGGACCGAACACCTCGCGCTGCAGATCGGACAGCGCGTCGATCTCGACGATCGTCGGGGGCACGAACGTCCCCTGCCCGGTCTCGCCCGCCAGCTCGATCTGTTCGACGCGGCGACCCAGCCGCCGCATGTTCTCGATATGGCTGTCGATGTTGATCCGTGCCTCGGCGCTGATCACCGGGCCGATGTCGGTCGACAGCCGGTCGGTGCGCCCGATCGACAGCTCGTGCAACGCGCCGCGCAGCATCGTCAGGATACGGTCGGCGACATCCTCCTGCAGGCACAGCACGCGCAGCGCCGAGCAGCGCTGCCCCGCGCTGTCGAAGGCGGAGGCGATGACATCGGCGACCACCTGTTCGGCGAGCGCCGAACTGTCGACGATCATCGCATTCTGCCCGCCGGTTTCCGCGATGAACGGGATTGGCGTGCCGTCATTGGCAAGGCGGGTGGCAAGCTGTCGCTGGATGATCCGCGCGACCTCGGTCGAGCCAGTGAACATCACCCCCTGCGTGCCTGACGCGCCGACGAGCGCCGCGCCGATCTGGCCGTCACCGGGAACCAGTTGAACCACATCGGCCGGCACACCCGCCGCGTGCAGGATCGCAATGCCCTGCGCGGCGATCAGCGGCGTTTCCTCGGCCGGCTTGGCAAGGACGGGGTTGCCCGTCACCAGCGCAGCCGCGACCTGACCGATGAAGATCGCGAGCGGGAAGTTCCACGGGCTGATGCACGTCACCGGGCCGAGCGGGGCATGGGCAGCACCCAGCGTCGCGCGCGCCTGCTGGGCATAGTAACGCAGGAAATCGACCGCCTCGCGCACTTCGGCAATCGCGTTCGGCGCGGACTTGCCCGCCTCGCGCATGATCAGCCCCATCAGCAGCTGCATGCGCGATTCCACGAGGTCCGCGGCGCGGTCGAGGCACGCGGCGCGATCGGCGACCGGCACGGCGCCCCAGTCCGCCGCGACCGACTGCGCGGTTTCGACCGCCTGCAGCGCGGCCGGCTCGCTCATCTCGACCACGGTTCCGACGATGTCGAGCGCATCGGCCGGGTTCGCCACCGGGCGCGACTTGCCCTCACCGCTGGCAGGCTGGGCGAGCCAGCCGATTTCCGCACTCTCGCGCAGCGCGTCGGCGAGCGCGGCCAGCGCGGTCTCGTCCGACAGGTCGATCCCCGCCGAATTGACCCGCGCGCCATACAGGTCGCGGGGCAACGCGATGATCGGGTGCTTGCTTCCCGGCGCATCCATCGCGGTCACGACCTCGACCGGATCGGTCACCAGCTCGGCGATCGACACTTCGGGATTGGCGATACGGTTGACGAAGCTGGAGTTCGCGCCGTTTTCGAGCAGGCGCCGGACGAGATAGGCGAGCAAAGTCTCGTGCGTCCCGACAGGCGCGTAGATTCGGCACGGGCGGTTGAGCTTGTCGCTCCCGACTACCTCGTCATAGAGCGGCTCACCCATGCCGTGCAGGCACTGGAATTCGTAATCGCCGACGGCGAAGTCCGGCCCGGCGAGTTGATAGATCGTCGCGAGCGACTGCGCATTATGCGTCGCGAATTGCGGGAAGACATGTGCCTTCGCTGCCAGCAGCTTCCGTGCGCAGGCGATGTATGCGACATCGGTATGGACCTTGCGGGTATAGACCGGGAAGTCGGGCAGCCCGTCGACCTGCGCGCGCTTGATCTCCGCGTCCCAATAGGCGCCCTTGACCAGCCGCACCATGATCCGCCGCCCGGCGCGCTGGGCGAGGTCGATGATCCAGTCGATCACGAACGGGCAGCGCTTGCCATAGGCCTGGACCACGAAGCCAAGGCCATCCCAACCGGCCAGATTGGGGTCGAGCGCGAGGCTTTCGAGCAGGTCGAGCGAGAGTTCGAGCCGGTCGGCTTCTTCGGCATCGATGTTGAAGCCGATGTCATAGGATTTGGCGAGCATCGCCAACGCCTTCACGCGCGGCAGCAGCTCGGCCATCACCCGCCCCGCCTGTGCGCGGGCATAGCGCGGGTGTAGCGCCGACAGCTTGATCGAGATGCCGGGGCCACCGACCACGCCGCGTCCCGCCGACGCGGTGCCGATCGCGTTCACCGCATTCTCGTAATCGCGGTAATAGCGGTCGGCATCGGCCATCGTCGTCGCCGCCTCGCCCAGCATGTCATAGCTGTACTGGAAGCCGCGCGCCTCGAGCGGGCGGGCGCGCTTCAGCGCTTCGGCGATCGTCTCGCCGGTCACGAACTGCTCGCCCATCATGCGCATCGCCATGTCGACGCCGCGCCGGATCACGGGCTCGCCCGCACGCGCGATCAGGCGCGTCAGTGCCGCCGCCAGCCCGGCATCGTTGACGCTGCCGGTCAGCTTGCCGGTGACCACCAGACCCCAGGTCGCGGCATTGACGAACAGCGAACGGCCGTCGCCGATGTGCGACTTCCAGTCGCCGTCCGAAATCTTGTCGCGGATCAGCGCGTCGCGGGTCGCGGCGTCGGGGATGCGCAGCAGCGCTTCAGCGAGGCACATCAGCGCCACGCCCTCCTGGCTCGACAGCGCATATTCCTGCACCAGCCCCTCGACCCCGGTGCCCTTGTGCTTGGCACGCAGCGCCGTGATCAGCCCGGTCGCGGTCGCCTTCGCCGCCTCGCGCACATTCGTCGGCAGCGTCGCTGCTTCGATCAGCGGCGCGAGGCATTCGGGCTCCGGCCGACGATAGGCTGCGGTGATCGCGGCGCGCAACGGGGTAGCGGGGCGAACGGGCGGGGCGAATTCGGCGAAGGGATTTGTCATTGCGCCATGGTATCAGATGCCGTTGCGGCAGATGGACTTTTGAAGCACCTTCAGCTTATCACTTTGCCTTCAAATGCAATCCGAGACAGTCCAAATGCGCCAGAATATGCTCGACCACAGCGATCTGGACGCGTTCGACCGAAAAATCGTGGAAATCCTGCGGGTGGACGGGCGCATCTCGATTACCGACCTCGCCGCCCGTGTCGGGCTGTCAAAGACGCCATGTCAGGTGCGGATGAAGCGTCTGGTCGCCAGTGGCGTGATCCGCGGCTTTCGCGCGATTGTCGACCCCGCCCGCCTCGGCCTCGACCATATCGCCTTTACCGAGGTGAAGCTGTCCGACACGCGCGAGAACGCGCTCGAGGCATTCCGCCAGGCAGTTCTGCGCATCCCCGAAGTCGAGGAGTGCCACATGATCGCCAGCAGCTTCGACTATCTGCTCAAGGTGCGCACCGCCGATATCCGCCGCTATCGCGAAGTGCTGGGCGAGCGCATCTCCAGCCTGCCGCACGTCGCCAGCACGTCGACGTTCGTCGCGATGGAAACGATCCGCGACGCGGGGGGCTGACCGGTCGGACGACCAGTCCCCCGCGCGCAATCCCTCAGAAGTCGAAGCGGAGCGACCCCGAGATGGTCCGGCCATTCGCGGCACGGGCAAAACCGATGCCGCTGGCGGGCACGCTTGCCTGGTTGACCTCGAAGATCCCCAGCTGGTCGAGTGCATTGTTGACGTTCACCGCCAGGCTGCCGCCCTTGAGCAGCTTCACCTGGGCGAAGAGGTCGACCGTCGTGAAGCCGGGCATCACCAGCAGGTTCGAGTCCTGCGCGAAGCTCTTGGTGATGGTCACGACGCTCGCACCCACGGTCGCCCGGCCCAGATCGGCGGAGCCAGTGGCGGTCAGCGTCCAGTCCGGCTGGTGGCGCGGCACCTTGCCGGTCAGACCGGGTTCGAGCAAATCCTGCGTGATCTTGGCCTTGGTATAGGTCGCGCCGGCCATCAGGCTGAACGGGCCACGCTGAATCCCGCCTTCCATCTCGACGCCGGTCGCGCGATAGGTGCGGTCGGTGCGGTTGGCAGCACCGTTGAGGACGTTGTGGTCCGCCGCAGTGACGCGGAACGCGGTAGCGTTGAACGTGAAGCCGTTTTTGCGGAACTTGAACCCGCCTTCCAGCTGCTTGACGTCGTCCTGCTTGTCGCGCTCGCTGCGGATGTCGCCGGTGGCGTTGTTGATCAGCGGGGTGAACAGCACCTTGTCGGCGTTGGCGCGGGCGCCCTTGCTGTAGCGGGCGAAGACCGAGAAGGGCTCCGCGACGCGATAGTTCACGCCGGCCGAGTAGCTGAGATAGCCATAGTCGTAATTGACCGCACCCGGCTGAGTAAACGGCAGGAAGGCGACGCGCGTCTCGGCCGGGTTGATCAGGCCGTCCCGGTTCATGTCCTGGGTGATCAGGCCGACGCTGCCGTTATTCAGGTCGGCGCCGACCAGCGATCCGCGCACCTTGCCCTTGTCATAGCGAAGGCTGCCGCCGACAGCGAGCTTGCCGACATGGAAGTTCACCGAGCCATAGGGTGCGAACACCTTGTAGTTCACATCGAACGCGCGGCGGAACAGGCTGCTCGCGCGGGCGAAGGCGTAATAGCCATTCAGCGTCTGCGGCGCGCCGCCTGCGTTGAAGATGTCGACCATCGCGGTGCCGTTGTCGCCGTTGACGTCGACGTTCATCGCGGTGTGCAGCCAGGTGGTGTTGAGATCCTGCGTCGCGAAATAGGCGCCGAGCGTCGTGGTCAGCTTGCCGCCGGACAGGTTCCACACCTTCGACCCGCGAATGTCGTTGGTGAAATTGTCGAGCGAGCGGGCGCGGACGAACGACACGAAGTAGAGCGAAAGCAGGCCGTTGCCGTTGATGTTGGCGGTGGGGCTGATCACCTGGCCCGCGAGTGGTCCGCTGGCATAGCGTGCGGTCGCGCCCGCGCCCCCTTGCCCGACGGCAAAGGCCGACACTGTGTTGGCGCTGTTAGGGAAGGCGCGGCTGAAGTCGCCGCGATTGACCGAGTAGCGCATGCGTTCGGTGATCGTCCAACCGGCAATCTCGAACTGGCCCTCGAACCCGATCGACCGCGATTCCGCGCTCTGACCGGTGGCGATCGGCAGCGCGGCGGGCTGGTTGTTCTCGTCCAGCGTCACGACCGGACCGAGATAGGAGGACAGCACCGAACCCCGACGCAGGTCGAAGCCAGGGAAGCTGCGGATGGTCGGGTCGGCATTGGTGCCGGTGATGTTGGCGAAATAGGGCGCAAAGGTCGGCGAGCGGTCGTCGAGATATTTGAGGTACAGCCGGACATAGCCGCCCGTGAACTGGTGGGTGATATTGGCCTTGATCTGACCACCTTTCCAGCCGTCGAAGCCGATGTCACGCGGGCCTTCGCCCGACCGGTAGAAGCCGCCGATGTGGAAGCGGGTGTTTTCGCCCAGCTTGGCGCCGTAGCTGAAATCGACGCGCTGCTCGTCATAGTTGACGCCCGTTGACAGCTGGATCGTCCCACCTTCGACATCGCCGGTGCGCGACAGCACGTTGATCAGGCCGCCGGGCGAATTGGACGCAAAGGTCGATGCCGAACCGCCACGGATCGATTCGATCGCCGCGACGCTCAGGTCGTTGCGCAGGTACACATCGGCGCCGACGTTGAACAAGTCGGCAAATTCCAGCACCGGCAGACCGTCTTCCTGGATCTGCATGTATTTGGAACCGCCGGCGGCGAGCGGGAGGCCGCGCACGGTGTAGTTGTTGTTGCCTTCGCCGATGCTGGTCGCGACGCGCAGACCCGCCATGTTGCGCAACACTTCGCCCAGCGGGCGCGGCCCCAGCTTCTGGACGTCATTGCCACGCAGCGCGCTAGTCGACGTGGCGCTGTCCAGCCGATCGCGGCCTTTGGCAACGCCGGTCGAGAACACTTCCGTGGTCTGGGGCGCAGGCTTTTCCTTCGCGTCGCCCTCCGCCTCCGTCGCACTGTCATTTGGCGCATGCGGGTCCGTCGCGGCAAGTGCCGGGCTGGAGAGTGTCAGATACGAAGCGAACAACAGGAATGCCGTCTTAGCCATGATCGTTTGTCCTCACCCGAACACATCGTTGCGGGGAGCCCTCCGCAGAAATTCGGCGAAAGTCCCCAATGTTTTGGATTCATATAGGGAATGACGGACACACGGTCGCAGCATTGACTTGCAATGATCAGCGGCATGCCGCTGGAACTAGGGGGATTTATCGATACTACTGTATAAATACAGCAAACAATATTGGGGCAACGGCGACCGATAATTGTTCGCCTGCATTACCAATGCGCTGGGTTTGCGGGGAAGCCGTCACTGCGATCCAACAGGCGGCGGGCACCGGTCAGACGAACTCGCCGACCGGCCATGCCGCCGGGTGCGGCGCCATGTCGTCGAGATCGATGACTGCGAAATGGTAGCGGAGGAGGGACTTGAACCCCCGACCCCAGGATTATGATTCCCGTGCTCTAACCAACTGAGCTACTCCGCCCTACCACGGCGGCTCGCATCCCTCTGGGCGCGAGCGAGAGCGGCGCACATAGGCAGCGATTCCGGCCCGGTCAAGCGAACATGTGCCGCGAGATCAGCTCCCATGGTCCGCCGCGATAATACGAGGCGGCGAGACCGGCGATCTCGACCTCGCGCGGCCGGAAATCCTGGCTCAGCGCGCTCAGCAACAGCTTCGCGAGCGATGGCGCGACCTTGTTCTGAATGGTGACATGCGGGCGCCAGCCGCCGGCATCCTGCGGCGTCAGCATCCCGGCAAAAGCCTCGCTCAGGTCGCGGCGGATCGCGGTCAGTCCCGGCGATTCGATCCGCACTGCCACCCCCCGCCCCAGCGACATCAGCCCCGCCGCACGCGCCGTCGGCGCCCGCACGCCGCGCGTGGCGGCGTTCAACCGGTGCTTCAGCTCGTCCAGCGCCGATGGCGGCAGATGATGGAACAAGGTCAGATGCGCGGGCAGCACATTGCGCTCGGGCGGAAAATGCTCCCGCCGCAACGCATCTAACACGGCCTGATCCTGTCGCCCGAACAGCGCGGAGACAATGATGGGCGCCGGGGTCACACGAACTCCTGCCCCCTGCGGGGGAGGATTGCAGACGAGGATGCCGCCGCCCTCAAATCTCCACCTGGCTCCCCAGCTCGACCACGCGGTTTGTCGGCAGGCGGAAAAACTCCATCGCGCTTTCGGCGTTGCGCAGCATCCACGCGAACAGCTTCTCACGCCAGATCCGCATGCCCGGGTGCTCCGACGGCAACAGCGTCTGACGCGACAGGAAGAAGCTCGTGTCCATCATGTTGAACGCGCCGCCACAGGTGCTGCACGATTGCAGCGCCGCCGGGACATCGGCTTCCTGCATGAAACCGTAGAAGATCTTCATGCGGTGGAACCCCTGCCCCAGATCGTCGAGCGTGACGCGGTCCTTTTCGTCGACATAGGGCTGGTCTGCAATCTTGACCGTGAGCAGGATCACCCGCTCGTGCAGCACCTTGTTGTGCTTGAGGTTATGAAGCAGCGCGTGCGGCACGCCCTCCGGCGTCGAGGTCATGAACACCGCCGTGCCCTTGACCCGCGTCGCCGAGGTCGCGGCCGACTGGATGAACACCTTGATCGGCATCGCGCTCTCGCGCATCCGCTCGACCATCAGGCGGCGGCCCTTCGACCAGGTGGTGAGCAGCGTGAAGATCAGCACCCCCGCCAGCAGTGGGAACCAGCCGCCATCGGGCACCTTGGTCAGATTGGCGCTGAAATAGGCGAGATCGACCACGAAGAAGAGCGCGAGCAGCGGCACGGCATAGCGCTTCTTCCACTTCCACAGGCCGAACAGCACCACCGCGATCAGGAAGTTGTCGATCAGCATCGCGCCCGTCACCGCGATGCCATAGGCAGCGGTGAGGTTGGACGAGGTCTGGAAGGTCAGGACGAGCAGGATGATCGCGATCATCAGTGCCCAGTTGATCAGCGGGATATAGATCTGCCCTGCCGTCGCCGCGCTCGTATGGCTGATGCGCAGACGCGGGATGAAGCCGAGCTGGATGCCCTGCTGGGTAACCGAGAAGGCACCGGTGATCACCGCCTGCGACGCGATGATCGCCGCCATCGTCGCGATGCCGACCAGCGGCAGGCGCAGATATTCTGGCGCGAGCATGTAGAACGGGCTTTGCAGCGCGCTGGCATCGCGCATCAGCAACGCGCCCTGCCCCATATAGTTGAGCATCAGCGCGGGCAGCACGAACCACAGCCACGACACCCGGATCGGCTTGCGCCCGAAATGCCCCATATCGGCGTACAGCGCCTCGGCACCGGTCACGGCCAGCACGACCGACCCGAGCGCGAGGAACGCGGCAAAGCCGTCGATGACGAAGAAATGCACCGCATAGCTGGGCAGCAGCGCCCACAGCACTTCGGGCGTCTTGATCACGCTGAGCGTACCAAGCGTCGCGATGACCGCGAAATAGCCGAGCATGATCGGACCGAACATCGCGCCGACGCGCGCGGTGCCGGTGCGCTGGATCGAGAACAGCGCCAGCAGGATCCCGACCGCGATCGGCAGGATCCAGCCCGAAAAGGCCGGAGCGGCAACCGCGATCCCCTCGACCGCCGAGAGCACCGACACCGCCGGGGTGATCATCGAATCGCCATAGAAGAGCGCGGTGGCGAACACGCCGAGCAGGACGATGCCGGCGGTCCACTTCTTCTGCCCGCTCGACCGGTTGATCAGCGCAAGCAGCGCGAGGCTTCCGCCCTCCCCCTTGTTGTCCGCCCGCATGATCACGGTCACGTATTTCAACGTCACTACCGCCATCATCGACCAGAACATCAGGCTGATGACGCCCATGATATGTTCCTGGTCCAGCGCGAGGGGATGATGACCCGCAAAGGTTTCCTTGAACGCATAGAGCGGGCTGGTGCCAATGTCGCCGAACACGATCCCGATCGCACCAACCGCAAGCTTCCACAGCGCGGCCTCGCGGCCATGCGTGTGATGCTGGTCGGCGGGGATCGAGTCGGCAGCCGGCTCGGGGCTTCCGTTGGGCTCGCTCACGGGAGGAACTTATGTGCCGTGGCGAGAGAGCGAGGGGTCATGCGACCAATGCCTGTCCGTTGAAACAACGCGGGCCGTTAGCACGTGCAACATGGGGTAGCAACGGCACGCCAGCATCACGGCAAGCGGCTGGAGTCCTCGGCCTCCCGCCGACTCGCCATGACCGCATCATACTCCGCTCTCTCGCGGCGGCGGCGGCGGCGATAGACCGCCTGGTCCGTATATCGCCGGCTGAACACATATCCGATAATGGCAATCGCGATGGCGGCGAGTAAGATAAGCTCAGGCACGCTATTCTCCCAAAAATACTGGGAGCAGCTTTACTCACAGCGCGTCGCAGAAGACTTTTTCGCTCATGTAACGCATGGCGATATCTTATGATACCGCGATCATGAAAATGGAAAACGTACTAATTCTGTCTAACGAAAAGCGCATCCGCCTCGCTCCGCGTCGGCACCGAACGTAGAACAAAACTGGAGCTGATCTTGACCACGCCGGGCAGCCGGCCCATTTTCTCGCGGTGCAACCGCTCATAGTCGTCGAGGTCGCGGCACAGCACCTTGAGCCGGTAATCATAGCCGCCCGATACCAGCGCGCATTCGACAATGCCGTCGATCTGGCCAACGGCAGCTTCGAAGCGGGCCAGATCCTCGTCCACCTCTGTGCCGAGCGTGATGTCGACGAACGCCGTTACGCTATACCCCAGCCGACGCAGACCGAGCCGCGCGGCATAGCCCTGGATATGCCCCGACGCCTCAAGTGCCTGAATCCGCCGCGTGCAGGCAGAGGGGGACAGTCCCACCTCACCCGCGATCTGGTTCACCGGCGCGCGGGCATTTTGCGCCAGCAGTTTCAGGATTGCCTCGTCGATTCGATCCATTCCGCACAGATTTCCAGTTTTTGCGCCAACGACAGCATAATCGTGTGACAGCCGGCTGAACAGCGCATGAGTTTGCAGGGATTCGCGGGCGCATCCTGCGCTAGAGGTGTAACAGAACCATAATTCTCCTGGAGAGTGTCCATGCGCGTCGGTGTGCCCAAGGAAATCAAGAATCACGAATATCGCGTGGGACTGACACCCCCGCTGGTCGCCGAACTGACCGCTGCCGGGCATGAGGTGGTGGTGCAGACCAATGCGGGCATGGGCATCGATTTCAGCGACCAAGACTATGTGGCCGCCGGCGCGCGCATCGTCGGCACTCCGGCTGAAGTGTTCGCCCAGAGCGACATGATCGTGAAGGTGAAGGAGCCGCAGCCGAGCGAGATCGCGCTGCTCGAACCGCGCCACACGCTGTTCACCTATCTCCACCTCGCCGCCGACAAGCCGCAGGCCGAAGGGCTGATGAAGTCGGGCGCGACGTGCATTGCTTATGAAACCGTGACCGCCAACGATCGCTCGCTCCCCCTGCTCAAGCCGATGAGCGAGGTCGCAGGACGCATGTCGGTGCAGGTCGGCGCGCATTATCTGGAAAAGGAACAGGGCGGCCGCGGCGTGCTGCTCGGCGGCGTGCCGGGCGTGGCGCCCGCGCGCGTCGCGATCCTCGGCGGCGGCGTTTCGGGCATCAACGCGGCGCAGATGGCGACGGGCCTGCGCGCCGATGTCACCATCTATGACATCAACAATACCCGCCTCGCCGAACTCGACATGCATTTCGGCAGTCAGATCAAGACCGCTTATGCCAGCAAGGCGGCGATCGCGGCGGCGGTGGCCAATGCGCATCTGGTGATCGGCGCGGTTCTGGTGCCGGGTGCGGCGGCGCCGAAGCTGGTGACGCGCGAGATGCTCAAGACGATGAAACGCGGCAGCGTGCTGGTCGACATCGCGATCGATCAGGGCGGCTGCTTCGAGACCAGCCATGCGACGACGCATGAGAACCCGGTCTATGAAGTCGATGGCGTGATTCACTATTGCGTCGCCAACATGCCGGGCGCGGTCGCGCGGACCAGCACCTTCGCGCTCAACAACGCGACCCTGCCCTTCGTGATGAAGCTTGCCAATCTCGGCGCGGAAAAGGCGATGGCCGCCGATCCGCACCTCGCCAACGGCCTAAACGTCTATCAGGGCAAGATCGCGTTCAAGGCGGTGGCCGACGATCTCGACCTACCGTTCCAGGCCTGGAGCGCCTGAGGACCGACCTGTTTGCTCGCCGTCCCCACTCTCCCCCTCCCATGGGGGCGGCGGGCATCTCCTTAAACCTCTGCGGTCACCCAGGTTTCGGCGGCGTTGGGCGAGACGAAGATGTTCTGATACGCGACCAGCGTCCGGCGCAGCTGCATCTTGAGCAGGCTGGACTCGACGATCAGCGCGATCCGGTCGCCGGTGCGATAGAGGCGCAGATTGCCCGCGCGCATCTTGTCCGCCGCCTCCTGCGTGCGGATCGGCGCGTTACGCAGGTCGGCGATCACGCGAACCCGGCCGTGGCAGGCGCGCATGTCGGCCACGATCGGCTCGAGCACCGCGAGGTAGCGATCGACCTCCTCGCCCAGCCTCAGCCCGACGCAGCGGATGCGGATGACCGCGAGGCGATCGTCGCGGACGATCTCATATTGCCCCGACATCGCTGCAACGACGCGCCCCTGCACGCCGCCAGCCGGCACGGTTACGGCCACCATACACCCTCTCCCCCACAGGTCGTATTGGGGCGGCATCATGACGGCGCGCGGTAAACAATGCGTAAGCAGAGCCATCCTTGCCTTTCGGGCGGTTCCCGTCTATGGCGCGCCCGTTCTGCGAGCGGTGCTTGTGGAGGGAAGCGCGAGGCGTAATGCCCCAGCGCCGTTTTCGCTTTTTCTGAAAGAGCGTCTGTCCCTTCGTTCGGGCCGTTCAACGAATGCCGCGACCGGCGTTCGGCCGCCGCGGCGTTTCGGCCTCAAAGACCGCTGGACCCAACCAGCCGGCCGGAAAAACGATAGTTAGGACTGAACCCTTTATGGCCTCTACGGCAAACCCAACGCGCGACGATTTCGCCGCGCTTCTCGACCAGACGCTCGGCGGCGCAGAAAGCTTTGAAGGCCGCGTCGTCATCGGCACCGTCACCGGCATCGAAAACGACCTCGCCGTCATCGACGTTGGCCTCAAGAGCGAAGGCCGCGTGCCGCTGCGCGAATTCGCGGCGCCGGGCCAGAAGGCTGACCTGAAGGTCGGCGACGAAGTCCAGGTCTATGTCGACCGCGTCGAGAATGCGAACGGCGAAGCGATGCTCAGCCGCGACCGCGCCCGCCGCGAAGCCGCATGGGACACGTTGGAACTCGAATTCAGCCAGGGCAACCGCGTCGAGGGCGTCATCTTCGGCCGCGTCAAGGGCGGCTTCACCGTCGACCTGTCGGGCGCCGTGGCGTTCCTGCCTGGTTCGCAGGTCGATATCCGTCCGGTCCGCGACGTCCAGCCGCTGATGGACCTGCCGCAGCCGTTCCAGATCCTGAAGATGGACCGCAAGCGCGGCAACATCGTCGTCTCGCGCCGCGCCGTTCTGGAAGAGAACCGCGCCGAGCAGCGTTCGGGCCTGATCCTGAGCCTGGCCGAAGGTCAGGTGATCGACGGCGTCGTCAAGAACATCACCGATTACGGTGCGTTCGTCGACCTGGGCGGCATCGACGGCCTGCTGCACGTCACCGACCTCAGCTACAAGCGCGTCAACCACCCGTCGGAAGTCCTGAACATCGGCGACACCGTCAAGGTTCAGATCATCCGCATCAACCGCGACACCCAGCGCATCTCGCTCGGCATGAAGCAGCTTGAGAGCGATCCGTGGGATGGCGCAGGCAGCAAGTATCCGGTCGGCGCGAAGCTGTCTGGCCGCGTGACCAACATCACCGAATATGGCGCCTTCGTCGAGCTCGAAGCCGGCATCGAGGGCCTGGTCCACGTGTCGGAAATGAGCTGGACCAAGAAGAACGTCCATCCGGGCAAGATCGTGTCGACCTCGCAGGAAGTCGATGTCGTCGTGCTCGAGGTCGATCAGGAAAAGCGCCGCATCTCGCTCGGCCTCAAGCAGGCTCAGCAGAATCCGTGGGAAGCGTTCGCGGCCGCCCATCCGGTCGGCACCGAAGTCGAGGGCGAAGTCAAGAACGCCACCGAATTCGGCCTGTTCATCGGTCTGGACAACGACGTCGACGGCATGGTCCACATGTCCGACATCGCCTGGGGCATCTCGGGCGAGGACGCGCTGGCGCTGCATCGCAAGGGCGAGATGGTCAAGGCCGTCGTCCTGGCGATCGAGCCGGACAAGGAGCGCATCAGCCTTGGCATGAAGCAGCTTGAGCGCGGCGGCGTGCCGAGCCCGGCCGCTGGTGCCGGCGCCCGCGTCAACAAGAACGAGATCGTCACGGTCACCGTTCTCGAAGTCCGCGACGCAGGCCTTGAAGTGCAGGTTGGCGACGATGGCGTCACCGGCTTCATCAAGCGCACCGACCTTGGCCGCGACCGCGACGAGCAGCGTCCGGAGCGCTTCCAGGTCGGCCAGAAGTTCGACGCGATGGTCACCGGCCTCGACCGTTCGAAGAAGCCGACTTTCTCGGTCAAGGCGATGCAGATCGCCGAAGAGAAGCAGGCGGTTGCGCAGTATGGCTCGTCCGATTCGGGCGCGTCGCTGGGCGACATTCTCGGCGAAGCCCTCAAGGCACGCGAAGAGAAGAAGTAACTGGACCGCGGGCGGGCGCTTCGGCGTCCGCCCCTTTCCAGCGATTTCAACGAGTTCGGTCATATATTTCAAATTTTGGTTGCCGGGAGCAAGATTGTGTTGCCGCAGCCCCCGCGCGCCGCGTAGACGTCTGACATAGTCGCTGCTGTGGGCATGGCGCCGCAGCTCGAACATGGGGACGCACATGATCCGCTCTGAACTCGTACAGATGCTGGCGACGGACAATCCCGACCTGTCTGCGCGGGAGATCGAGCGGATCGTCGACATCTTCTTCGAAGAAATTACCGCGCGCCTGGTCGCGAATGGACGCGTCGAACTGCGCGGTTTCGGTGCCTTCTCCACCCGCGCACGCGACGCGCGCACCGGCCGCAATCCGCGCACCGGCGAATCGGTCGACGTGGACGCGAAGCGGGTCCCCTATTTCAAGCCTGGCAAGGAAATGCGCCTGCGCCTCAACGTGTGACGGCACGCGGCAATTTGCTTGGCACCATGCCAACGGACCGATAGACCGCGGGCGCGTTTGGCGTTCGGGAGGGTTCGGCCCGCCAGACGGAACGCGTGCGGGCGTGGCGGAATGGTAGACGCACCGGACTTAAAATCCGTTGGACCGCAAGGTCCGTGGGGGTTCAAGTCCCCCCGCCCGTACCAGATTGCTCCGCTCCGGTTTGATCGACCCCGGCGGCCCTGCTATTTTTGCAGTTCATCATGTTTTATGGGAAGCCGCGTTGACGCAGCAATTCGCCGACCGTGTCGGCCACCGACCCGCCACCCTGCCTCCCACTGCGCAACATCGACCGGTGTGGCCGCCTGCGCATTGATGCAACTGGCAGCACGGCTCGGAAGCAGCGCACGCAGCCGGATGCTGGTCCAGCGCCAGGCGGGTTTGCAGCAGTTCGCACCGCGCCAGCTATCGGACGTGACCAGCCGGTCATTCAGCGCAAGAGCGACCCCAACTAGCCCCGCCGCCGGAACGCTCCCGCTGTCAGCCCGGCGCGCGCCATCTTGTCGTAAAAGGTCTTCCGCGGGACGCCCAGCAGATCGATCGCACGGGCGACATTGCCGCGTGTCGCCTCCAGCGCCTCCCGCAGCAGCATCGCCTCATAGGCGGCGACGCGATCCGGCAGGGTCTGGTGCGTCGAGGACGGACCGCCGCCGTCGATCAGATTCAGCACCGCGCTGAACGCGAAATTGCGCAGCTCGCGGACGTTGCCGGGCCATTCATGGTCGAGCAGATGGCGGCGGACCGCGTCCGTCATACGAAACCCTCCCTGCCCGGTCTGCCGCACCGCTTCGGCAACGAACGCCGCGAACAGCTGGGCAATGTCGGAGCGCCGCTCGCGCAGCGGCGGGATCGACAGGCGCACTACGTTGAGCCGGAAATACAGATCGCTGCGGAACGCCCCCTGCTGGGCAAGCGCCAGCAGGTCGCGCTTGGCCGAAGCGACGACACGCAGATCGAGCGGGATCGGGCGCTCGGCTCCGACCGGCAGCACCTCGCGCTCTTCCAGAACGCGCAGCAGGCGCGGCTGGACCGCCAGCGGCATCCCGTCGATATCGTCGAGGAACAGCGTGCCCCGGCTCGACGCCTCGATCCGACCGCTCCGCTCGAACCGTCCGTGCGGAACGGCATCGGCGGCGTGACCGAACAGCTCGATTTCGGCATGCGCATCGGGCAGCGCGGCGCAATTGACCGCGACGAAGGCGCGCGCGGCGCGGGGCGAGCCACGGTGGAGCATCGCCGCGACCAGTTCCTTGCCGGTGCCCGTCTCCCCCTCGATCAGCACATCGACCTCCGCGCGCGCGACCTGTGCGACGCTCTCGCGCAGCCGCACCATCGCCGGACTATCGCCGATCAGCGGGCTGTCGACCGGGCTGGCGGCGGCAGCGCGAAGCGCGCGGTTGTCGAGGATCAGGCGGCGGTGCGCCAGCGCGCGGCGGACCGCTGCAACCAGATGATCGGCGGAAAAGGGTTTGGGGAGAAAGTCGAATGCGCCGTCGCGGAGCGCGCCGACGGCCATCGGGACGTCGGCATGTCCGGTGACCAGAATGACCGGAATGTCCGCATCCAGCGCACGCAGCCGCGCGAACAGCTGGAGTCCGTCCATGCCGGGCATGCGGATGTCGCTGACCACGACGCCGTCGAAATCCGGGCCGATCGCGGCAAGCAGCGACGCGGCGTCAGCAAAGGCGCGCACCGGCAGGCCGGCGAGGTCGAGCGTCTGCACATTCGCCTCGCGCAACGCCGCGTCGTCGTCGACGAAGAAGACGATCTGATCCGCCTCGGCCATCATGCGCGCAACAGCGTGAGTTCGAACCGCGCGCCCTCCCGGCCGTCGGCCAGCGCCAACTCGCCGCCGAAATCACGGGCAATGTCGCGGGAGATCGCAAGTCCGAGCCCCAGCCCCTCTTCCCGCCCGGTAACGAACGGCGTGAACAGCTGGTCGCGCAGGTCCGGCGGGACGCCCGGGCCATTATCGCTTACGGTGATGCGCGCGCGATCCCCCTCCCCCTCCACCGCAATAACGATGCGCGCGTCCGGCCGCCCGGCGAGCACATCGAGTGCGTTCTGGACGAGATTGATGAGGATCTGCTCCAGCCGCACGCGATCGGCGATGACCCTGATGTTCAGATCGCCGACGCGGTCCAGCCTGACCCCCGCCGCACGCACGCGGTCACCGATCAGCAGCACGACGGAGTCGATGGCGGATCCGATTTCGACCGCGCCGATATCGGGCGTCCGCTTTCGCGCAAAACTGCGCAGTTCGCCGGTGATCGCGCCGATCCGCTCGGTCAGCGCGCTGATGCGACCAAGATTGTCGGCGGCACGCACGGTGTCGCCGCGGTCGAGCAGCTGGCGCGCATTGTCGGAAAAGGTGCGGATCGCCGCGACCGGCTGATTGATCTCATGCGCCACCCCGGCGGTGATCTGTCCCAGCGAGCCCAGGCGACTTGCCTGTGCCAGCTCTTCGCGGGCAGCCCGGTAACGCTGGTCCGCGCGCGCGCGTTCGGCGCTTTCGGCCTCGAGCTGGCGGTTGGTTTCGCGCAACTCGGCAGTTCGTTCGGCGACCTGGGTTTCCAGCGCGGCCCGTGCCGTCGCTTGCAACAGCTGCCGCTCGCGCGCGCGCCACAGCAACAGCAGCGCGCCGACGATCAGCACCAGCGCGGCAAGCGTCACCAGCCGCGCATTGGCATTGGCACTGGCGAGCGCCGGTCGCAGCGGCATCAGGACGTGCAACCGTGCCCCTGCCAGCGGTGTGGCGACCGACGCGACCCGGCTGTCGCCCGCAATGTCGACCCCGGTCCCCCGCACGTCGGCGCCATCCAGGGTCAGGCCGAGCGGGCCGAGCGGAAGATCGCCATATTGTCGCGTGGCCCGGATCGCCTGGCGACTGGCGGCGGAGAGTGGCGCGAGCGTGCGGAAGCGCCAGTCGGGACGGCCGGTCACGATCACGACGCCATGTCGATCCGTGACGATCGTCGTGCCCTGTTGCGCGGCCCATTGCGCCTGCACCCGTTCGAACTCGATCTTCACCACGATCACCCCCAGCGGGCGTGCAGCGGAGCCGATCCGCTGCGCAAGATACAGTCCGGGTATGCCGCTGACCGTACCCAGCGCGAACAGCTCCGCGCTGCCGGTGCGAACCGCATCGCGAAAATAGGGCCGGAATCCGTAATTCTGGCCGACAAAGCTGGTCGGCAGGCGGTGGTTGCTGGCCGCGACGGTCTTGCCCCGCGCGTCGATGACATAGATCGCCGCCGCATCGGTGCGTGCGGCGAGCAGCTCCAGCCGGGCATTCACGCGTGCCGCAACGGCCGCGGACGGGCTGTCGAGGAGCGCCGGCACGTCGGGATATTCGGTCAGGACGAGCGGGAGCAGCCGGAATTTCTGCAGCTCGCTCGTGAGCAGGCCGGCGTTGGCGCGCGCCAGCTCCGCCCCTGCCGCATCGGTCGCTGCCACCGCCTGCCCGCGCGCCCAGCGTGACGCGCCCAATGCAACCGCCGCCAGCAGCACCAAGCCGATTGCCGCAACCAGTGCCAGCCGACGTGACAGTCGAGTCGTCCCGATCTCCATCCGCGCGGAATATCACACATTCGCGATATGTAATGCGCGGAATATCGCACATTTTGCACACCTTTCATCCGTATGATTATGATCAATCCGTTGAAATAAAACGATTTATCGCGGACGTTCGCAATTCCCCCTGTCCCGGACATAGTGTCGCCAACTATAGCCAGACGCGCCAATCAAGGCGCGCAGAGGGGATGGTTGATGGCGGTTGCACTCGAATATGCGGCAGAACCCGCAAAGCCCGGACGCTGGTGGACCCAGCTCTATGTCCAGGTGCTGGTCGCGATCGCCGCCGGCATTGCGCTGGGCTTTTTCTGGCCGGGGGTCGGCGAAGCGCTCAAACCGCTCGGCGATGCATTCATCAAGCTGGTCAAGATGATCATTGCCCCGGTGATCTTCCTGACGCTGGTGACCGGCATTGCGGGCATGACGGAATTGCGCTCGGTCGGCCGCGTCGCCGGCAAGGCGTTCGCCTATTTCCTGTTCTTTTCGACCCTGGCGCTGATCGTCGGCCTGATCGTCGCCAATACGGTTCAGCCCGGCGCGGGCATGAACGTCGATCCCGCCACGCTCAATACCGGAGCGGTCGAGGGCTATGTCGCCAAGGCGCATGAGAGCGGCATCGTCGAATTCTTCATGGCGATCATCCCGACGACACTGGTTTCGGCATTGACGGGGGATCAGCTGCTGCCGGTTCTGCTGGTTGCAATCCTGTTCGGCATTTCGCTGTCGATGGTGGGTGAGCCCGCCGCGCCGGTGCGCGACATGCTGGAGCGCGTCGGGCTGGTGGTGTTCAAGCTGGTCGGGATCCTGATGCGCGCGGCGCCGATCGGTGCGTTCGGCGCGATGGCCTTTACCATAGGCAAATACGGCATCGAATCGCTCGCCAATCTGGCCGGACTGGTCGCGACCTTTTACCTCACCTCGCTGATCTTCGTCGTGGTGGTGCTGGGGATCGTCGCAAAGCTCGCCGGTTTTTCGATCTTCAAGCTGATCCGCTACCTCAAGGCCGAGTTGCTGCTGGTCCTGGGCACCTCCTCGTCCGAAAGCGCGCTGCCCAGCCTGATGGACAAGATGGAGCGCGCGGGCTGCGAGAAGTCGGTCGTCGGCCTGGTCGTCCCCACCGGCTATTCGTTCAACCTCGACGGCACCAACATCTACATGACGCTGGCGGCGCTGTTCATCGCGCAGGCGTGCAATGTCGACCTGACGCTTGGCGACCAGATTGCCCTGCTGCTGATCGCGATGATCTCGTCCAAGGGGGCGGCGGGCGTCACGGGCGCTGGCTTCATCACGCTGGCCGCGACGCTGTCGATCGTGCCTTCGGTGCCGGTCGCTGGCATGGCGCTGATCCTGGGCATCGACCGCTTCATGAGCGAGTGCCGCAGCCTCACCAATTTCATCGGCAATGCGGTCGCGACGGTCGTCGTCGCGCGTTGGGACAATGCGCTCGACAAGGACGCGCTCGATCGCGCGCTGTCGGGTGCGGCGCCGACGGGCCCGGCGCGACCAGCGACGGAAGCCGATCCGGACTGATCAAGGACATTGGGGAAGAGCGGACGTCGAAGCCGCCTTTCCGGGAACAGGGAGAGAAGACCATGACCAACCGCACCAGCCTCCGCGCGCTCGCGACCGGAACCGCACTCGCCGCACTGGCGATCGCGCTGCCCGCCCAGGCCCAGGACGCGCTGCCCGCCGCTCCCGCCGGCGAAGAGGCCGCACCCGAGCAGGAGGTCGTCGTCGTCGGCACCCAGATCAAGGGCAAGGACATCACCACCGCCCTGCCGGTGAGCGTCGTCGACCGTAACCAGATCGAGGCGACCGGCGCGCTGTCGGGCGACGATCTGATCCGATCGATTCCCCAGGCGGGCGACGTCACCTTCAACGAAGCCAATAATCCGCAGACCAGCAACGCCGCGCGCGGCGACGTCAATTCGATCAACCTGCGCAATCTGGGCGTCGGCAACACGCTGGTGCTGCTCAACGGCCGCCGCATGGTCAGCCACCCGACCAGTCAGGCCGGCGACGGCAACGTGCCCGTGCTCGGCTACAACTCCAACGCACTGCCCGTCGCCGGGATCGAACGGCTGGAGATCCTGCGCGATGGCGCGGCGGCGATCTATGGCGCGGACGCGGTGGCGGGCGTGGTCAACACCGTGACCCAGGGCGATTTCGACGGCGCGCGGCTCGACCTGCGCTACGGCTATGCCGAGGGGACGCACCGCAAGGAGTTCGAGGGGACCGGGCTGATCGGGCATAATTTCGCCGGTGGCCGCGGCAATTTCTCCCTGTTCGTCAATTATGTCCGCCGCACCGCGCAGCTGGCCGAGGACCAGCCCTATACCGCGACCGACAATCTCCTCTCGTTCTTCGCCAATGATCCCGCCTATGCCGGCAACCTGGGTGCCGATGGCCGCGCGACGCAGAGCCCTTGGGCGAACCTCGCCGTTGTCGGCGGCCCCGGCACGATCCGCCGCAGCCCGGGCAATCAGGCGCTGACCTCATCGGCGGGCGCGTTCCACACCCAGTCGTCGCTGAACCCCGGCTGCGCGGTCACGATCAACAGCAATGTCTGCTACGGCACCGGCACCCGCGCGACCGCAACGACGCTGCGCAGCGAGCGGTTCGATACGCGTCCCGGCACGACGGTCACGCCCGCGTTCAACCGCTACAACGCCTTCTTCACCGGCCGCTACGAGGTCAGCGACGCAGTCGAGCTCTACACCGAACTCGGCTACTACCTCGCCGACACCCAGCGGATTCAGCCGCCGACGATCAACCTCAACGCGATCGTCATTCCGGCGAGCAATTACTGGAACCCGTTCGGCCCGGTCACCTTCGCCAATGGCCAGGCCAATACCAACCGCATCCCGGGGCTCACCAACGTCCCCGCCGCCGGACTCCCGGTGCGCCTCACCACCTATCGCTTCGTCGATGCGGGCAATCAGGTGGTGAATGTCGAAAACTGGCAATCGCGTTTCCTGCTCGGCGCGCGCGGCAAGATCGGCAGCTTCGATTACGACACCGGCATCCTCTATTCGGAGGCGCAGGCGCGCGACAGCTCCAACGCGATCGACATGACCGCGCTCCAGCGCAACCTCGCCCTGTCGACCCCCGATGCGTACAACCCGTTCAGCGGCGGCTGCTCGGCGACGCCGTCGCTGGGCGACTGCTCACCCGCGAGCCAGGCGACGATCGACGCGATCAGCTTCAACCTCGTGCGCAAGTCCAAGACGACCCTGCTGCTCGGCGATTTCAAACTGTCGAGCGCCAGCCTCTTCGACCTGCCCGGCGGCGGCGTCGGCATCGCATTCGGTGTCGAAGGTCGGCGCGAGACGCAGCAGGACATCCGCGATCCCAACCTCAACGGTCAGATCACCTTCAGGGACATGGTGACCGGCGAAACCAACCTGTCCAACGTCGCCGCAGTCAGCCCCACCCCGTCGGTGTTCGGGAGCCGCACCGTGCTGTCGGCCTATGCCGAACTCGCCGTGCCGCTCGTGTCGCCCGAGATGGACGTGCCGCTGGTCCACCGCCTCGATCTGCAGATTGCGGGTCGGGTCGAGGAATATTCGGACTTCGGATCGGTGGCCAAGCCCAAGGTCGCGGCGGCATGGGACATCGTCGATGGATTGCGCCTGCGCGGTTCGTGGTCGCAGGGCTTCCGCGCGCCGAACCTGGAGCAGACCAAGACCGTCGCCTATTCGCGGCTCAATTCGAACACCGATTACTATCGGTGCGAGGCGGATCTGCGTGCGGCGCGGATCGCCAATTTCTCCGCATGCAGCCGCGGCATCAGCTATTCGATCTTCATCAGCGGCAATCCCGACCTGAGGCCGGAAGAAAGCACCAACTGGACCGTCGGCACGGTGATCGAGCCGAAGTTCATTCCCGCCGGTCTCGGCCGCCTGACGCTGACCGCCGACTTCTGGTCGATCCAGCAGACCGGGATCGTCGGCCAGTTCGGCGCACAGAATGCGCTGGTGCTCGACTATCTCCTGCGCCTTCAGGGATCGAGCAACCCGAACGTGGTTCGGTCCGCGCCCACCGCCGATGACACGCCGGTGTTCACGGGGACCGGCCTGGCAGCGGTCGGTGCGGTGACCCGGATCAACGACCAGTTCGTCAACCTGCTGCCCCAGACCGTGCAGGGCGTCGATCTCGCGCTGCTCTACAATGTCCGCACCGACATCGGTCGGTTCGATGTCGCGCTGAACGCCGCGCGCCTGACCAAATTCTCGCGCGAAACGCCGCCGGCGGTGCAGGCGCTGTTCGATGCACGCGCGGCGGGCCAGATCAATGCCGCGACCCCGCTGACCGACGCCAGCGACCTGATCGAGGAGCGCGGACGGCCCAAGTGGCGTGTGACGGGATCGCTCACCTGGAGCCACAAGGGCTTCCAGATCGGTGCGTTCGGCAATTACATCGGCACGGTGTATGACACCAACTTCCTCGACACGGCCGGCAACCCGTACAAGGTCGAGGGCAAGGCATTCTTCAACCTCTATGGCCAGTATCGCATCCGCAAGGGCCCGCTGGAGGACACGCGCTTCCGCATCGGCGCGCGCAACGTGTTCGACACCCAGCCGCCGATCACCGCCGATGGCTATTTGGGGTCGCTCTACGTCCCCTATGGCCGCTATCTCTACGCATCGATCGGCAAGCGGTTCTGAGGTGATGATGACGCGCTGGCTCGCTGCCCTTGTGCTGCTCTGCGTCGCGGCCCCGGCCTCGGCGCGGAGCGAAGTGATCAACCTCTGGCCCGGGCCGATGCCGGGGAGCGGCACCGTCTCCGGACCCGAGAAGATCGGCAGCGAGGGCGCGGCGACCGGATCGGTCTCCAACGTCACCGTGCCGCGCATGGTGGTCGTGCGGCCGAAAAAGCCGAACGGCGCGGCTGTACTCGTGATCGGCGGCGGCGGCTATTTCCGCATCCAGATCGGCAGCGCGGCCATGCCTACTGCGCAATGGCTGGCGCAGCGCGGCGTGACCGCTTTCGTCCTCTATTATCGCCTGCCCGGCGACGGATGGAGTTCGGAGGTTCCGTTTCAGGATGGGCAGCGCGCCATGCGGCTGCTGCGCGGCAACTGGAAGACGTTGGGGATCGATCCCAAGCGGATCGGCGTGATCGGCTTCTCCGCGGGCGGCCATCTTGCCGGCATGCTCGCGACGCGCGGAGCGCATGATTTCTACCCGGCGATCGACGCGGTGGACACGGCCAGCGCGGTGCCGGACTTCGCCGGGCTGATCTATCCCGTGGTTTCGATGCGCGCGCCGATCGATACGACGCGCACGGCCCGCTATGTCAGCAAGCTGCCCGACTGGCGCGGCGCCTATTCGGTCGAGGCACAGGTGACCGCCACGACGCCGCCGATCTTCCTCGCCCATGCCTATGATGACCCCACCGCCGATGTCGCGCACAGCCTGCGGCTCGCGGCGGCGATGCATGCGGCGAAGCGTCCGGTGGAGATGCACCTGTTCCAGCGCGGCGGGCATAGCTGGGGGCTGGGCAAGCCCGGCGAACCGGTCGCGGCCTGGCCCCGGCTGTTTGCCAGCTGGATCAGAGCCAATGGCTGGCTTCCTGCGCGAAAGGCGGCTGAAGCTGCCGACTGAGCACGAATCTACGACAAAAGTCGGACTGACCTGTCGCTCCCGATGCGCTAACGCGGATAGCAAACGCGCGGCGTAGACAGGAGAGTGACATGGCCCAGACGATCTTCCCGGTACCCGAACAATGGGCGGCAAGCGCGCTGGTCAATGCGGACGGCTATGACGCGATGTACCGCCGCTCGGTCGAAGATCCCGAGGGCTTCTGGCGTGAGGCGGCGCAGCGGATCGACTGGATCACGCCATTCACGCGGGTCAAGGAAACCAGCTTCGAAGAGGCCGATTTCGGCATCGCCTGGTTCAGTGACGGCACGCTCAACATCAGCGCCAATGCACTCGACCGCCACCTTGCCGAGCGCGGCGATGCAACCGCGATCCTGTGGGAACCGGACAGCCCGGACGAGCCGCACCGCGTTATCACCTATCGCGATCTCCATGCCGATGTCTGCCGCTTCGCCAATCTGCTGAAAGCTCAGGGGGTCAAGCGCGGCGAGCGGGTGACGCTCTACCTCCCGATGGTGCCCGAGGCGGCGGTGGCGATGCTCGCCTGCGCACGCATCGGCGCGATCCATTCGATCGTGTTCGCCGGCTTCTCCCCCGACGCGCTCGCCGGGCGCATCCAGGATTGCGACAGCCGCATCGTCCTCACCGCCGACGAAGGGCTGCGCGGCGGCAAGCGCATCCCGCTCAAGGCCAATGTCGATGCCGCGCTGGCCCGCTGTCCCGGGGTCGAGCGCGTCATCATGCTCCGCCGCACCGGCGCCGATGTCCCGACGGTTGCAGGCCGCGATATCGACTGGGCCGAAGCCGCCAGCCAGTCCGCCGACTGCGCGCCCGAGGCGATGGGCGCGGAAGACCCGCTGTTCATCCTCTATACCTCCGGCTCCACCGGCAAACCCAAGGGCGTGCTGCACACCACCGGCGGCTATGCGGTGTGGACGGCGATGACGCACGAGTACGTCTTCGATTACCGCCCCGGCCAGATTTACTGGTGCGCCGCCGATGTGGGCTGGGTCACCGGGCACAGCTACGTCGTCTACGGCCCGCTGATGAATGGCGCGACCACGGTGATGTTCGAAGGCGTCCCCAACTTCCCCGACCACAGCCGCTTCTGGCAGGTGGTCGACAAGTTCAAGGTCGAGATCTTCTACGCCGCCCCAACCGCCCTGCGCGCGCTGATGCGCGAGGGCGATGAGTGGGTGAAGCGCACCAGCCGCAGCAGCCTGCGCCTGCTCGGCAGCGTCGGCGAGCCGATCAATCCCGAGGCATGGGAATGGTATCACCGCGTGGTCGGCGAGGGCCGCTGCCCGATCGTCGACACCTGGTGGCAGACCGAGACCGGCGGCGCGATGATCACCCCCCTGCCCGGCGCGACTGCGCTCAAGCCCGGTTCGGCGACAAAGCCCTTCTTCGGCGTCCAGCCCGCTCTGCTCGACAATGACGGCAAGCTGATCGAGGGCGCGGGCGATGGCTGCCTGGTCATCACCGACAGCTGGCCCGGCCAGATGCGCACCGTTTGGGGCGACCATGACCGCTTCTTCCAGACCTATTTCAGCACCTTCCCCGGCCGCTATTTCACCGGCGACGGCTGCCGCCGCGACGAAGACGGCTATTACTGGATCACCGGCCGCATCGACGATGTCATCAACGTCTCCGGCCACCGCATGGGCACCGCCGAGATCGAGAGCGCGCTCGTCGCCCATCACAAGGTCGCCGAGGCCGCAGTCGTCGGCATGCCGCACGACATCAAGGGCCAGGGCATCTACGCCTTCGTCACCACCAATGCCGAGGTCGAACCCGACGCCGCGCTGCGCGCCGAGCTGATCAAATGGGTGCGCCAGGAAATCGGTCCCATCGCCACCCCCGACGTGATCCAGTTCGCCCCGGCGCTACCCAAGACCCGATCGGGCAAGATCATGCGCCGCATCCTGCGCAAGATCGGCGAGAATGACGTCAGCAACCTCGGCGACACGTCGACGCTGGCCGACCCGTCGGTGGTCGATCACCTGCTCGCCAACCGACCCCAGCTTGCGGGGGCCTAGAGCGGCAGCCCCACATAATTCTCCGCAATCGCCGTCTGCATCGCGGTCGAGCTGGCGACATAATCCAGCTCGGCCTCCTGCATGCGATGCTCGAACGCGCCATCCTCGGGGAAGCGGTGCATCAGCTTGGTCAGGTACCAGCTGAACCGCTCCGCCTTCCAGATCCGCGCCAGCGCCCGCGCCTGATAGCCGTCCAGCCCCGCGGCATCCCCCTGCTTCACCGCGCCGACCAGCGCGTCACACAGATAGGCAACATCCGACGCGGCCAGATTCAACCCCTTGGCTCCGGTCGGCGGCACGATATGCGCGCTGTCCCCGGCGAGGAACAGCCGGCCATGCCGCATCGTCTCGAACACATAGGACCGCAGCGGCGCGATCGACATTTCCAGCGCTGGCCCGCGCGTGACCTTGTGCTCGCTGATCGGATCGAACCGCGCGGCGAGTTCGTCCCACAAGCGCTCTTCGGTCCAGTCTTCGACCCTGTCGGTCAACGGCACCTGGATATAATAGCGGCTGCGGGTCTTCGACCGCATCGAGGCAAGTGCGAAGCCGCGCTGCCCATTGGCGTAGATCAGTTCATCATGGCACGGCGGCACGTCAGCGAGGATGCCGAGCCAGCCGAACGGATAGACCCGCTCGAACTCGCGCACCGCGCTCGCCGGGATCGCCTTGCGCGATGGCCCATGGAACCCGTCGCACCCGGCGATATAGGCGCAGTCGATCCGGTGCGTCTCGCCATCCTTCACATAGGTAACGAACGGCGCATCGCCCTCGATCTCATGCAACGCGACATCGCCCGCGTCATAGACGACCTCCAGCCCCCGCTCGGGCGCCGCGTCCATCAGGTCGCGGGTCAGCTCGGTCTGACCATAGACCATCACGTTGCGCCCGGTCAGCGCGGCAATGTCAATGCGGATAAGTCGGTCATCGGTGGCAAGGTTGAACCCCGCCTCGACCAGCCCCTCCCGCTTCATCCGCGCGTCGAGGCCGAGCCGTGTCATCAGGTCGGTCGTCACCGTCTCCAGCACGCCCGCCCGAATCCGGCCGAGCACATAATCGGGCGACGCGCGCTCGATAACGACGCAATCCACCCCCGCCTGACGCAGCAGATGGCCGAGCAGCAGGCCCGAAGGCCCTGCCCCGATGATCGCAACCTGGGTCTTCATGTCATTTCCCCACGACCGCATCCGCGCGGCCAGTTGATGTTCAGCGCGCGGCGTTCAGCTGCTGCTCCAGCTGGTGCAGCACGCGGTAGCAGGGCAGCACCTGCGCAACGCTGGAATTAGGCTCACGCCCTTCGCGGATCGCGGCGATGAATTCGCGGTCCTGCAGCTCGATGCCGTTGTTCGACACCGCGACCCCGGACAGGTCGACCGGCTCCTCGCGCCCGGTCACCAGATCGTCATAGCGCGC
Source organism: Sphingomonas sp. (assembly GCF_965227385.1). Lineage (GTDB taxonomy): Bacteria > Pseudomonadota > Alphaproteobacteria > Sphingomonadales > Sphingomonadaceae > Sphingomonas. The sequence goes on along the minus strand of NZ_OZ245750.1, from coordinate 2,393,560 downwards.
GATCCAGGTGCCGTTGTCGCAGATGTAGCGGAAGAAGGTGCCGAGCGGCCCGTCATTGTTGAACGACAGGCTGAGCGTGCAGATCGCGCCGCTCTCCGCCTTGAGCTGGATCGACATGTCCATGGCGATGCCAAGCTCAGGATGGATCGGACCCTCGATCGCGTTGGCGGCAATGATCGGCCCCGCCTGATAGGCGAACAGATCGACCGTGTGCGCGGCATGGTGCCACAGCAGATGATCGGTCCAGCTGCGCGCCTCACCTTTTGCGTTCATGTTCTGGCGGCGGAAGAAATAGGTCTGCACGTCCATCTGCTGAACGTTCAGCTCGCCCGCCGCGATCTTGCGGTGCAGATATTGGTGGCTGGGATTGAAGCGACGGGTATGGCCGACCATCGCGGTCAGGCCGGTTTCCTGTGCCTTGGCCAGCACCGCTTCGCCATCGGCCAGGCTGTCGCACAGCGGGATTTCCACCTGCACATGCTTGCCCGCCTCCATGCACTGGATCGCCTGGGCGGCGTGCATCTGGGTCGGCGTACACAGGATCACCGCGTCGAGGCCCGGCTGCTCCAGCGCCTCCGCAAGTTCGGTGGTCGCGTGCGGAATGCCGTACTTCGCGGCCACCGCCTGGGTTGGTTCGAGCCGCCGCCCGACGACCGAGATTACCTCGACCCCGTCGATCTTCTGAAGCCCGTCGAGATGCTTTTCGCCGAATGCCCCGGCGCCTGCGAGTGCGATTTTCATGTTTCGCTCCAGTCTAATTCGTCACCCCGGCGAACGCTGGGGTCTCATGAGGTTTGAGCCTGCCGCCCGAGACCCCAGCGTTCGCTGGGGTGACGGGTCAGGCCGCGAACCCACTCCCCGTCATATCCAGCCCCTCGCCATTGTCGGGGCGCAGGACCAGATGCCCGATCGCGGTATTCGAACAGGGCACATGGTAATGCCGGTGCAGCGCGGCGGTGCGCTTGCCCAGCGCGCCGCGCATGATCAGCCACATGACCATCTCGATCCCCTCGGACCCGGTCTCGCGCAGATATTCAATGTGCGGGATGCGGCGCAGATGGTCGCTCTCGCCGATCAGCCCGTCGAGGAACATGTTGTCCCATTCGGGATTGATCAGCCCGGCGCGCGGCCCCTGAAGCTGGTGGCTCATGCCGCCGGTGCCCCACACCTGCACGTTCAGATCCTCGGGGAAGCTCGCCACCGCGCGCGCGATCGCTTCGCCCAGCGCCCAGCAGCGATTGCCCGAGGGCGGCGGATAGGTGACGACATTGACCGCCAGCGGGATGACCTTGCACGGCCAGGCATCGGGCGTGCCGAACATCATCGACAGCGGGACGGTCAGGCCGTGATCGACCTCCATCTCGTTGATGATCGTCATGTCGAATTCGTCGAGGACCAAGCTCTGCGCGATATGCCAGGCCAGGTCGGGATGGCCCTCCACATCGGGCACCTTGCGCGGGCCCCAGCCCTCATCGGCGGGCTTGTACCGCTCGCCACAACCGATCGCGAAGGTCGGGATGATCTTCATGTCGAACGCCGACGCATGGTCGTTATAGACCAGGATCACGACGTCGGGCTTCTCGGCCTTTTCCCATTCGCGGGTCCAGTCATAGCCGGCGAAGATCGGACCGAAATAATCGTCGCGGTCCTTGGCCTGATCGACCGCCACGCCCAGCAGCGGGACATGGCTCGACGCGACGCCTGCGGTAATCCGTGCCATGTTCAGCGTCCTTCTTTGATCGAGCGGACGCCTTCGGGCGAACGCCCGCCGCGCATCATCATCTCGCGATATTCGGGGAAGCTCATGTCGGTCATCGTGCTGACCGCCTCGGCAAAGGCGATGCCGTCGGTCGAGAAGAGCTTCGAGAGAAAATAGACGTTGCCGCCCAGGTCGAGGCACTTGTTGTAGTCGCGTGCGAGCAACGCCTGCTTCATCTCTTCGGAGAGCGGCCATTGATCGAGATACGCACGCTCGTCCGCCTTGAAGCGCTCGCGGTTCTCCGCCTTCATCAGGCTCATCGCGAACTGGTTCATATGGTAACCGGCGCGCGCGCGCTTGGCGGTAAACACGCGCGTGCCGGGGATGTCCTCGAACTCCGCGAGATAGGCGTGGATGTCGGTATGGTCGGTCACAGGCCGCGCTCCTTCAGCTTGGCGTCGAGACGGGGGAAGACACGGCGGGCGTTGCCGGAAAAGATCGCGGCGCGCTCGGCGTCGCTGATGTCGAGCGCATCGACATAGCGTTTGGTGTCGTCGAAATAATGCCCGGTTGTGGGGTCGATCCCGCGCACCGCACCGACCATTTCCGACCCGAACAGGATGTTCTTGTTCTCGATCACATCCGCCAGCAGGTCGACGCCGGGCTGGTGATAGACACAGGTGTCGAAGAAGATGTTGTTCATCAGGTGCGTGTCGAGCGACGGCTTCTTGAGCATGTCCGCCAGCCCGCGATAGCGCCCCCAATGGTACGGCACCGCGCCGCCGCCATGCGGGATGATGAAGCGGAGCGTCGGGAATTCGGCGAACAGGTCGCCCTCCAGCAGCTGCATGAAGGCAACCGTGTCGGCCGCGATATAGTAGCCGCCGGTCGCGTGCATCGCCGGGTTGCAGCTGCCCGAGACATGGATCATCGCCGGGACGTCCAGCTCGACCATCTTCTCGTAGAACGGGTACCAGTAACGGTCGGTCAGCGGCGGATGGGTGAAATGCCCGCCGCCCGGATCGGGGTTGAGGTTGCAGCCGATGAAGCCAAGTTCGCTCACGCACCGCTCCAGCTCGGCGATACTGGCGCTCATGTCCGCCTTGGGCGATTGCGGTAGCATGCACACACCGACGAACGTCTCGGGGAACAGCCCGACGACGCGCGCGATCAGGTCGTTGCAGCGCCGCGCCCATTCGATCGCGACGGCTTCGTCTCCGACATGCGGTGCCATCGCCGAAGCGCGGGGCGAGAAGATGGTCAGGTCCGCGCCGCGCTCCTTGATCAGGCGCAGCTGGTTCGCCTCGATCGTCTCGCGGATCTCGTCGTCGCTGATCTCGGGATAGGGCGGGCACGGCGTCCCGGCCTTGAACGCGGCCTTCTGCTCCTCGCGCCAGGCGTCATGCGCCTTGGGCAGGACGGTGTAGTGGCCGTGGCAGTCGATGATCACGCGGCTTGGTCCTCTTCCCTTGCTTCAATCGCGGCGAGTTTCGCCGTCAGTCCATTGGGCGGCGTCAAATCGAGTGCACCCACCTCACGCTGCCGCTGGATCGTGCCGCGCGTCATCGCCGGATCGACGCCCAGATCGCTCAGCGTCTTGGCGACCTCCTCCATCTCGGCGGCGCGGCGCGTGCCGTGCGCAAGCATGCGATCGAGATTATAGTCGACGCGCTCCGCCCAGCCCTGTTCCTTCCAGCTCGCGTCCAGCGAGGCGAGCACCGCATCACGCACCCCCGCCCGCTCCGCCGCCAGGACACATTCGGCGGTCAGCGCCTCCAGCCCCTTGACCATCACCGACCGGATCATCTTGATCGAGGACGCGTCACCGACCTTTGGGCCAGCGATCGACACCTTGGTGAACCCATAAGCGCGCAGTGCTTCTGCGGCGGCGTCTGCGTGCGGCCCGGCGACCAGCAGGGGCACTCCGAACCGCGCGGGCAGCACCGGGGCCATCACCGCTACGTCGACATAGCGCGCACCCGCCGCCTCAATCGCTTGAGCGGCTTCGCGCTTTGTGCCGGGCGCGACGCTGTTCATGTCGAACCACAGCGCACTGGATTTCAGTAAGGGCGCACAGCGCTGCGCGGCGGGAAGTGCCTGATCGGCGGTGACGAGGCTCAGGACCAATTCCGCATGCGCCAACGCACCTGCGGGGGTTGCCGACCAGCGCACTTGAGCGCGTTCATATTCGGCGATCTTGAGTGGACGTGTTTCGCCATTCTCGGTGGCGATGTCGAACGCCGCGGCGCCGGGTTGGGCGAAGGCTTGCCCTGCTTCGCCAAATCCCACCAAGGATGTCCGATCGATCATGTCGCCATGAAGCGTTTACGCGCGACATGTTCCAATCGGATTGCTTTGGTCGCTATCCGTTTTTCTGAAGTCTGGTCTCTTTCGAGGCCCGGTTCAGCAGGTCGATGAAGCGTGCCTGGCTCGCGGTGGGGCGCCAGTTGGCGCGGGTGCTGATGCCGATCGTGCGGACCGCGCCGGGGAGCTGGGGGCCGATACGCTCGAGCATCCCCGCCCCGACCTCCAGCGCGACCTGGTCGGGCGAGAGCAGGGTCAACAGGTCGCTCTGCACCAGCAGTCCGCGGATCACCATCACCGACCCGCACTCGATCGGGACCGAAGGCAGCGCGCGGCCCGCGAACAGGGCCTCCCAATGTGCGCGCAAGGGCGTGCCGACCGGGCCGACGACCCAGGATTGCGCGGCAAGCGTGTCGAGATCGACCGCACCCTGTGCCAGCGGATGCCCGCGCCGCCCGAAGATCGCGAGGCGATCGGTGAACAGCGGCACCTGCTCAACGCCTGGCGGGCAATCGTCGCGCAACGCGCCGACCATGATGTCGATGATCCCGTCGAGCAGCGGATCGACCAGCTCGCGCCACGACCCTTCGATCACATCGACCACCGTACGTGGTTCTTCGCGCAGGAATTGAGCAAGGCTGTGGGGGAGCAGCAGCGCGCGGCTGAGCGGCATCGCGCCGATCGCGATGCGCCCGCCCTCCCCCTCATCGCCGCGTGCTTCGGCGATCCCGGCGGCGAGCTCACCGGCGGCAAGGCGGACCCCGCGCGCCAGCGTGCGGCCTGCGGGCGTCAGCGCCATCCCCCGCCCCCGCCGCTCGGCCAGCGGGGTGGCACAGACCTGTTCCAACTCGCGGACCGAGCGATGCACCGCAGGCTGCGACATGCCGCTCGCCGCCGCGGCGCCGGCAAAGCCCTGCGCATCGGCGAAGTGGAGAAACGCATCCAGCTGGGTCGCGGTCATCAGCAGCTCGGGCCGCGCAAACCCGCGCGTTCCGCCACGCGCCGAGCGCCGGGTCGCGGCGGCGAGCTGGTCGAATGCGCGCTCCACCCGCTCCGCCAGCGCTGTCCCGGCCGGGCTTTGCGTCACGCCGTCCGAATGCCGGTCGAACAGGGTGACGCCCAGCTGCTTCTCAAGCTTGGCCAACCCCTGCGTCAGTGCCGGTTGCGACAATCCCGCCGCCTCCGCCGCGCGGTTGAGGCTACCCTGCGCGATCACCTGGCCCAACGCACGCAGATGGCGGAGATTGAGGTCAAACGGACGGATCATGCCGCCAACATATCCGAAAATCTTATTACATAAACGGAATTCATATTATGGTATGTTGGAGATCGACAGCCATGGAAGGCGAACAAAGTCGCGGCCCGAACCGTGCGTTCGTCCAAAAAGGGCAACACATCGTGCCATAACGCTGCATCGGCCCGAATTCGGGTTCGACAATTGCGCACCGGAGAAGACAATGAGTGCACGCGTCGTTCAAAACATCCAGCGGACCCCGATGGACATCGTCGATGGCCTCGCCAAAGCCGGCGTCGCGACGGTGCATGAGGCGCAGGGACGGATCGGGCTGCTCGCCCATTATATGCGCCCGATCTATGCCGGGGCGCGGATTGCAGGGAACGCCGTGACTATCTCGTCGCCGCCGGGCGACAACTGGATGGTGCATGTCGCGATCGAACAGCTGAAGGAGGGCGACATCCTTGTCCTCGCGCCCACCAGCCCGTGCGTCGATGGTTATTTCGGAGACCTTCTGGCGACCAGCGCAATGGCGCGCGGGTGCCGGGGGCTGGTGATCGACGCGGGCGTGCGCGACGTGCGCGACCTGACGCAGATGGGCTTTCCGGTCTGGTCCAAGGCGGTGTTCGCGCAAGGGACGGTCAAGAACACGCTGGGGTCGGTCAACGTGCCGATCGTGTGCGCAGGTGCCGCGATCGAGCCGGGCGATGTGATCGTTGCCGACGATGATGGCGTGTGCGTGGTCAAGCGTGGCGATGCCGTCACCGTGCTGGAGGCGGCGCGCAAGCGTGAGGCTGCCGAGGAAGCCAAGCGGGTGCGGCTGGCGGCGGGCGAGCTGGGCCTCGACATCTATGACATGCGACCGCGCCTCGCTGAGATGGGCCTGAAATATGAGTGAGGGCGTCCGCTGTATGTGGATGCGGGGCGGGACGTCGAAGGGCGGGTATTTCCTTGCCGACGACCTGCCCGCCGACACCGGCGCGCGCGATGCGTTTCTGCTGCGGGTGATGGGCTCGCCCGATCCCCGCCAGATCGATGGCATGGGTGGCGCGGATCCGCTGACGAGCAAGGTCGCGGTGGTGCGCAAGTCGGCGCGCGACGGGGTCGATGTCGATTATCTGTTCCTGCAGGTGTTCGTCGATCAGGCGATCGTGACCGACGCGCAGAATTGCGGGAACATCCTCGCCGGAATCGGGCCATTTGCGATCGAGCGCGGGCTGGTCGCGGCGCAGGATGGCGAGACGCGGGTTGCGATCTTCATGGAGAATACCGGGCAGGTCGCGGTGGCGACGGTCCAGACGCCGGGCGGCGAGGTCCGCTATGACGGTGACGCCAGCATCAGCGGCGTGCCGGGGACTGCGGCCCCCATCCCGCTCGCCTTTCGCGATACTGCCGGATCGAGCTGCGGCGCGCTGCTGCCGACCGGCAATGGCGTGGACGAGATCGATGGCGTCAAGGTCACGCTGATCGACAATGGCATGCCCTGCGTGGTGATCGCGGCGAGCGATGTCGGCATCACCGGGTACGAGGATCGCGACACGCTCGACGCCGATGATGCGATGAAGGCGAAGGTCGAGGCGATCCGGCTGAAGGCCGGGCCGCTGATGAATCTCGGCGATGTGGCCGGGAAATCGGTGCCCAAGATGATGCTGGTTGCTGCGCCGCGCGATGGCGGCGCGATTGCCGTGCGGTCGCTGATCCCGCATCGGGTTCATGCGTCGATCGGGGTGCTGGGTGCAGTGAGCGTGGCGACGGCGTGTCTGATCGAGGGATCGCCTGCGGCTGCACTGGCGGTGGTGCCCGAGGGGCAGTCGCTGACCCTGGGGGTCGAGCATCCGACCGGGGTTACCGAGTGCGTGGTGAAGCTGGATGAGGCCGGCGCGCCGGTCGAGGCCGGGATGCTGCGGACCGCGCGGAAACTGATGGATGGGATGGTGTTCGGGTGATGTGGCGCAGGGGCTGCAACACCGTCGGTCATGCTGGCGGTCTTTCAGCGTCCAATCTGCCGCCATTAGCTGAGCCGCGTGTGGCGTGGTGGATGCTGAAACAAGTTCAGCATGACGGAAATATGGGAGTTTGGCGGTGAGCACAGATCAGGACGGGCGCATCCGCAGCTGGACGCTGGAGCCGTCCAAGCCGCACTTTACCCCGCCGCCGGGCGCGGTTGACGCGCATTGCCATGTGTTCGGGCCGCAGGCGCAGTTCCCGTTCAGCCCCAAGGCGAAGTATCTGCCGCAGGATGCCGGGCCCGACGCGCTGTTCGCGCTGCGCGAGCGGCTGGGCTTTGCGCGCAACGTGATCGTACAGGCGAGCTGTCACGGGACCGACAATGCCGCGACGCTGAACGGCATCGCGGTGTCGGGTGGCACGTGTCGCGGGGTGGCGGTGGTCGATCCGGCGATCAGCGATGCCGAGCTGGACGCGCTGCATGCGGGCGGCATTCGCGGGGTGCGGTTCAACTTCTTGAAGCGGCTGGTCGACGATGCGCCGAAGGACAAGTTCCTCGACGTGGCGCAGCGGATCGCGCGGCTGAACTGGCATGTCGTGGTCTATTTCGAGGCGGATATCCTTGAGGAGATGAAGCCGTTCCTCGCCGCGATTCCGGTTCCGATCGTCATCGACCATATGGGCCGGCCCGATGTGCGGCAGGGACCCGATGGCGCGGACATGACCGCGTTCCGTGCGCTGCTCGACAGTCGTGACGACATCTGGACCAAGGTCACCTGCCCCGACCGGCTCGATCCCGCCGGTCCGCCTTATGCCGATTTCGTGAAGGCGGTGGGCCCGCTGGTCGAGGGCTATTCCGATCGGGTGCTGTGGGGCACCGACTGGCCGCATCCGAACATGGAAAGCGTGCTGCCCGATGACGGGGCGCTGGTGGATGTGATCCCCGAAATCGCGCCGACGGCGGAATTGCAGCACAAGCTGCTCGTCGCCAATCCGATGCGGCTGTACTGGCCCGAGGAAGCCTGACCATCGCGGCGGCGCGCGCCGAGGCGACGAAGGGGCGGCTGGTCCTGCTCGGCGGGATCATCGCGCTGGGTTCACTCGCGATCCAGATCATCGTTCCTGCCCTGCCGCAATTGGTCGATGGGATCGGCGCGACGCCCGCTGGCGGACAGCTGGTGATCTCCTTGTATCTGATCGGGTTGGCACTGGGGCAGCTGGGCTGGGCGCCGGTTGCGGATCATTATGGCCGGCGGCCTGTATTGCTTGGCGGACTGATCGTCTTTCTGATCGGGACATTGTGCTGCGCGCTGGCGGGCGATCTGGCGATGATGCTGGCCGGGCGCGCGGTGCAGGCCGCCGGGGCGTCATCGTCGCTGATTGCCGGGCGCGCGATGGCGACCGATACCGCGCCGGTCGGCAAGGCCGCAGCGCCGCTCGCGATCCTGACCAGCGTGACGTTGATCTCCCCCGCCCTCGCCCCGGCGCTGGGCGGCGCGGTGACGAGCGTGGGCGGGTGGCGCGCGCTGTTCTGGATCCTTGCGGGGCTGACGCTGGTCGGCGGAGCGCTGGCGTTGCGGATGCTGCCGGAAACGCGGGCGGGCGACCGTGCGCCGGTTGATGCGCGGCGGATTGCGACGACCTATTGGCAGGTGCTGCGCCAGCGCGGCTATCTGCCGCTCGCGTTGTCCAACGCGTTGATCAGCGGAGCGTTCTTCACCTTTCTGGCGGCGTCGCCGTTCGTGCTCGACGCGGCGGGGGCGACGCCGGCGCAGGCGGGGTTGTTCTACTCGGCGGTGGCGTGCGCGATCATCGGCGGGACATTGTGCGTGCCGGTGGTGCTGCGCCGCTGGCCGCGCGGGTTGAAGCCGGCCGGGTCGGTCGCGCTAGGCAGCGGCGCGGTCGTGATCTTGATCGTCGCGGCGACGGGGGCGCATCTGGCGGGGCTGTTCGTGGCGATGAGCCTGATCGCGTTCGGTGCGGGGCTGACCGGCCCTGCCCTGCTGGCCGAGGCGATCGAGCAGCAGCGCGAGCGGGCGAGCGCGGCGACCGGTCTGTTCGGGACGATGCAGATGGGGGGCGCGGCGTTGATCTCGACGCTGGCGGTGCGGCTGGCGCCATCGGCGGCGGTGGAGCTGGGGTTGATCGGGGTGTTGGTGATGGTGGCTTTGGGGCTGCGGGTTTGGGGGAGTCGCACGCTGGACTAGCCCAATTCCTCCCCTGCGCCGCAGGGGAGGTGGCAGCGCTCAGCGCTGACGGAGGGGCGGCCGCGTAAACGGCCGTGGGCAGCTTGGCAAAACTCCGCCATTTGCGAGGGGCGGCCCCTCTACCACCCGCTACGCGGGCGGTCCCCCTCCCCTGAGCAAGCTCAGGGGAGGAGTTTGGCTGTCAGCCCCAGACGTCCTTTGCCACGTCGATCACCAGGCGCATTTTTGCCGCCTGCTGCTCGACCTCGATGTCGTTGCCGTGGACGGTCGAGGAGAAGCCGCACTGCGGCGACAGTGCGAGCTGGTCGAGCGGGGCGAATTGCGCGGCTTCTTCGATGCGGCGCTTGACGTCGTCCTTCGACTCCAGCTCGCCGAGCTTGGTGGTGACGAGGCCGAGCACGACGGTCTTGCCCTTCGGCACGAAGCGCAGCGGGGCGAAGTCGCCCGAGCGGGGATCGTCATATTCGAGGAAATAGCCGTCGATGTTGAGTTCGTTGAACAGCACTTCGGCGACGGGTTCGTAACCGCCCTCGGCCGCCCAGCTGGAACGGAAATTGCCGCGGCAGAGATGGACGCACACGACCATGTCGTCGGGCTTGTCGCGGATCGAATCGTTGATGATGCGGGCGTAGAGGCGCGGAAGCTCGTCCGGGTCCATGCCGCGCTTGCGGGCATTCTCGCGCTGGGTTTCGTCGCACAGATAGGCGAGGTTGGTGTCGTCGAGCTGCAGGTAACGGCAGCCGGCGTCGGCGAGACTGGCGATCTCCGCGCGATAGGCGGCGGCGAGGTCGGTGTAGAAGTCCTCTAGGTCGGGATAGGCGGAGGCGTCGATCGCATCGCGGCCTCCGCGGAAGTGCAGCATCGTCGGCGACGGGATCGTCACCTTGGGCGTGCGGCTGGTGCAGCTGGCGAGGAACTCATAGTCAGCGCGCTGGATGTCGCGGGCATGTTCGATCTTGCCCGTGATCTTCATGACCGGCGGGGCGTAGGACAGTTCCTTGCCGCCATGCTGGTGGAAATGGACCGCGGTACCGCCGGCTTCCTCGACACCATCGAGCTGCAGCAGGAAATCGGTGTGGAAATAGGTGCGGCGGAATTCGCCGTCGGTGATGCCCTGAAGCCCCAAATCCTCCTGGAACTTCACCACGCCGCGAATCGCCTCGTCCTCAACAGCGCGCAGGGCGGCGGCGTCGATGCTGCCGTCCTTGAACGCTGCGCGGGCGTCGATCAGCGCCTTGGGGCGGAGGAAGCTGCCGACATGATCGGCGCGGAACGGGGGTTTGGACATCCTGATTCTCCTTGCGATATTTGTAAGTGTTACATACAAAATGCTGCAATGACCGATAGGACAGGATGAGGAGCGAGGCAATGACCTGGATCACCAACCGCTGGTATGTCGCCGCATGGGATTCGGAGGTGGACCGCACGCCGATCGCGCGCACCATCTGTGGCGAACCGGTGATGCTCTACCGCAAGCTGGACCGCAGCGTGGTGGCGATGCGCGACGCGTGCCCGCACCGGCTGTTGCCGCTGTCGATGGGGTTCAAGGAGGGGGATTCGATCCGGTGCCGCTATCACGGGCTGCTGATCGAGCCGGATGGCTGTGCCAGCGAAATGCCGATCAAGTCGGAGGCGGTACCCAAGGCCGTATGCGCGACGCTGTATCCGGTGGTGGAGAAGCACCGCTTCGTGTGGGTGTGGATCGGCGAGGCGGCGAAGGCCGATCCGGCGACGATCCCGGATTTCTGGCCATGCAGCGCGCCGGGCTGGACCTTCGATGGCGGGTATAATCATATCAGTTGCGACTACCGCCTGGTGATCGACAACCTCATGGACCTGAGCCACGAGACCTGGGTGCACCAGGGGTCGATCGGGCAGCATGAGATTACCGAGGCACCGATCGAGACCGTGGTGAAGGGCGAGGAAGTGTTCGTCCGCCGCTGGATGCCGGGGATCGAGCCGCCACCCTTCTGGCGCGACGCGCTGCGCTCGGCCGGGCCGGTCGATCGCTGGCAGGTGTGCCACTTCCTGCCGCCCTCTTCGGTGCTGATCGATGTCGGCGTGTCGCCGGCCGATGCCGGGGATACGATCGACGATCACAATTCGGGGGTGCGCGGCTTCGTCGTCGATGCCATGACTCCCGAGACCGAGACGACGACTCACTATTTCTGGGGCATGGCGAGGAACTTCGACATCGACGATGCCGGCTTTACCGCACGGTTCAAGGCGCAGCAGGGCCAGGTGTTCGACGAGGATGTCGAAGTGCTGGAAGCGCAGCAGCGCAGCATCGCGGCCAACCCGGACATGAAGCTGCGCGGCTATTCGATCGATCAGGGCAGCGTTCGGGCGCGGACGATCATCCGCAAGCTGATGGAGGCGGAGCAGGCGTGACGATCGGCCGTGGCGATCTGGACGATATTCTGGGATTGAGGCTGCGGCGCGCGCATGGCGCGGTGCAGCGGCATTTCGTCGAGCATTTCGCCGACCTGGGGCTGACACAGAAACAGGTCTCGGTGCTGTGGCTGACCGGGGACCACCCCGATCTGGCGCAGGCGGACCTGGCGCAGGCGCTCGACATGGATCGCGCAACGACGATGGCGCTGGTACACGGGCTGGAGAAGCGCGGGCTGGTGTCGCGCAGCCCGTCGCGCACCGATGGCCGCCGCATCGCGTTCCGGCTGACAGGCGAGGGCGAGGCATTGCTGACACAGGCCAAGGCCGCCATCGCCGCACACGAAGACTGGTTGAAGGCGCGGTTCGGCGCTGCCGAACTCGGAATGCTTGAGGAATTGCTCGCACGCATCTATCGCTGACTTGTTTGCCGATATAACAATGGCCGAGCATCGGCCGATGGAGGGGAAATGGCTACCGATCCGCGCGCGGTGATCGACCGCGCACCGATGTCCCGGTTCCAATGGGGCGTGGTCGCGACGATGGTCGGGCTGAACGCGCTCGACGGATTCGACGTGTTGTCGATCAGCTTCGCTTCCCCCGGCATCGCTGCCGATTGGGGCATCGACCGCGCGCAGCTGGGCATCGTCCTGTCGATGGAACTGGTCGGCATGGCGATCGGGTCGCTGTTTTTGGGCGGCATTGCCGACCGGATCGGGCGGCGCGCGACGATCCTGTCGTGCCTGTGCATCATGACCGTCGGCATGCTCGGCGCGGCGACCGCGCACGACGTCTACACGTTGATGCTGTGGCGCGTGCTGACCGGCCTTGGCATCGGCGGCATGCTGGCGGCGACCAACGCGGCGGTAGCGGAAGCGGCGAATGCCAAGCACCGGTCGCTTGCGGTGGTCCTGATGGCGGCCGGCTATCCGGTCGGTACGATCATCGGCGGGTCGATCTCGGCAGTGCTGCTGTCGATGTACGACTGGCGCGCGGTGTTCGTGTTTGGTGCGGCATGTTCGATCCTGTTCGTACCACTGGTGCTGTGGCGCGCGCCGGAATCGGTTGCGTTCCTGATGCACAAGCGCCCGCCTAACGCGCTGGATCGGATCAACGCCAACCTTGCCCGCATGGGCCACCCGCCGATCGACGCGCTGCCCGAGCCGGATGTGGTGACGTCGCGCAAGGCGCCGCTGGTCAATCTGTTCTCACCCAGCCTGATCCGCCCGACGATCCTGCTGACGATCGCCTATCTGGCGCACATCATGACCTTCTACTTCATCCTGAAGTGGATACCGAAGATCGTTGTCGACATGGGCTTCCCGCCGCCCGAGGCGGCCGGGGTGCTGGTGTGGGCCAGCATTGGCGGAGCTACGGGCTCGCTGATCCTGGGCTTGCTGACCGGCAAGATCCGGCTGCTCGCGCTCACCATCGTCGCGATGCTGCTGTCGACCGCGCTCATCATCCTGTTCGGGCAGGGACAGAGCGATTTGGCTGGGCTGTCGATGGTCGCGGCCGCCGCGGGCTTTGCCACCAATGCTGGTGTTGTCGGCCTGTACGCGCTGATCGCCCAGTCGTTCCCGACCGGGGTTCGCGCGTCGGCGACCGGCTTTGTCATCGGCGTTGGGCGCGGCGGATCGGCGCTGGCCCCTGCCTTGGCCGGATTCCTGTTTGCAGCTGGCTATGGCCTGCCGACCGTAGCGATCCTGATGAGCATCGGATCGATCATCGCGGCGCTCGCGCTGCTGGCGATGCGCGGGTGGAAACAGCCGGTCGAGGGCGCGGCCGGTTGACAGCCGCCCCGCGCCCCGGCGAGGGTCGCGGCATGGCCGACGAACCCGACCGCATCCTTTCCGCCGCCGAGGTCGCCGCCTGGCTGCGCGAGCGCATCCGCACCGGGCGCGCGGTGCAGGGGCAAAGGCTGGTCGAGGCGGACATCATCCGCGAGACCGGCGCGACCCGCAGCCGCGTGCGCGAGGCGCTGCAGCGGCTTGAGAGCGAAGGACTCATCGTCATCGAGGAGTTTCGCGGCGCGTCGGTGCGCCGCTTTGGCCGTGATGAAATCCGTCAGATCTATCGCGCGCGCATGGTGCTGGAGGGGCTGGCGGCGCATGACTTCGCGCTGGCCGACGATCCCGAGCGCAAGGCGCAGCTGGTCGAGTTGCAGGAGCAACTGAACGCGGTGGAGAATACCGGCGACCACCCCGCGTTCGTGCGCGCCAACGATGCCTGGCACGCGCTGATCCTCGACGGCGCGGACAACGACTATGTCCGCGGGTTTGTCGAGCGACTGCGGCTGCCGCTCCACCGCCTGCTGTTCTCCGCATTCTTCAAGCCGCACCGGATCGACGACGCGAACAGCGACCACCGCCAGATCACCGACGCGATCGTCCGTGGCGATGCGCCTGAGGCCGAGCGGCTGATGCGCAAGCATGTCGAGGACGCGCTGGCGGCGGTGATCGAGATGGAGGATGTGCTGCCGCAATAGGCGCGGCTTCACGTTCGCTGTTGCCCACGCCCCTCCTTCGTCACCCGGACGTGTTTCGGGGTCCACTTGGCCGCGCGCGGAGCGATCGCGCCTCTTGTCCCGCGCCTGCCTTCCGCTGGACCCCGGCGCGAGGCCGGGGTGACGATGGTATGGGGATGCGGCGGGAGCGGTCTGGGCGCCGCTCGCGCTTTGCTGACGAGATTGTTGACAATATTTGTATTGATCCATAACCATTGGACCACAAGGGGGCGCCGACCCCCGACATTTGTCCCGGGGAGGATCCAAAATGCGCTTTCGTCCGACCGTCGCGCTTGCCGCCACTGCATCGATCGCCGCCTTGCTGGCCGCATCGCCCGCACGCTCGCAGACCGCCCCTGCACCGCAGGATGAGGAAGTTGGCGTCGGTGAGATCGTCATCACCGCACAGCGCCGTGCCGAGCGGCTGCAGGATGCGCCGCTGTCGGTGACCGCGCTGTCGGCGGACTCGCTGACCGATCGCGGGATCGACAATCTCGGCGATATTTCCAATTTCGCGCCGAACCTTGAGCTGCACCCGACCAACCGTCCGGCGGGCGGCGGTTCGGCGTTCGCGGGCTATATCCGCGGCGTCGGCACCGGCGACTTCCAGTTCCCGACCGATCCCGGCATCGGCCTGTATGTCGACGACGTGTATATCGCGCGCTCGATGGGCGGGTTGCTGAGCCTTGAGGATATCGAGCGGGTCGAAGTGCTGAAGGGGCCGCAGGGCACGCTCTATGGCCGCAACACGATCGGCGGCGCGATCAACGTCATCACCACAGACCCGCGCCTGTCGGGCGAGGCGACGGGCATCGTCAAGGCGCGCGCGGGCAGCTACAAGCGCGCCGACGTTTCGGCGCTGATCAACACGCCGCTGGTCGAGGATGTTCTGGGGCTTAACCTCTCCGCCTCCTACCTCACCAGCGAGGGCTATGGCACGCGCATCCTCGACGGGCAGCATTATGCCAGCGAGAACCGCTTCATCGTGCGCGGCGCGCTCAAGGCGCAGCTGGGCGAGGCGGTGACGCTGAAGGTCGCGGGCGACTATACACGGCAGCGGCAGAACCCGCCCTCGGGCTATCTGATCGACTTCGTGCCGGCTGGCGCAACGGTCGCGAAGATCGCGCGGTTCAACCAGTTCGCCGCGCCCTATTGGAATCCGCGGCTCGGCTTGCCCAGCGGGTCGATCTATGACGCGCGGTGGGAATCGCCCGACCCGTACAATGTCTATTCGCTGCAGGCGCAGCAGGACGATGCCGATATCGGCGGCCTTTCGGCGGTGCTGAACATCGACCTCAGCGACACGGTCTATCTGAAATCGATCAGCGCCTGGCGGTCGATCGACGCGACGATCGAGGTGGATGGCGACCAGACCCCCTACCCGCTCCAGCAGTCGCGCACGACGATGAACCAGGATCAGCTGAGCCAGGAGCTGCAGCTGGGCGGCACCGCCATGGACGGCAAGCTCAATTTCCTGATCGGCGCCTATGCGTTCCGCGAGGAAGGCGATTCCACCGTCTTTACCCGGTCGTTCGAGGGTATCTATGAGGCGCTGATCGCGGCGGGGCAGCCCACGACCGCGGCGGATGTCGGCAACACCTTCACCACCTTCTACATGAAGGCGACCAGCTACGCGCTGTTCACGCAGGAGACGCTGAAGCTGACCGACCAGTTCGGTGTCACGCTGGGCGCGCGCTATAACAAGGATCGCAAGGAATATGCGACGTCGGTCGTGCGGCCGCAGAACGGCACCACCGTAGTTCCGCTGTCGAGCGCCGTGGCGGAGTGGGAAAGCTTCACCCCGCGCGTGGCGCTGGAGTACAAGCCGAACACCGACATGCTGCTCTACGCCAGCTGGTCGAAGGGCTTCAAATCCGGCGGTTTCGGCGCGTCGACGGTCGCATCGACCCCGACCCCGCGTTACGACCCCGAAAAGCTCACCAGCTATGAGATCGGCGCGAAGACGAGCTGGCTCAACAACCGGCTGACGTTCAACGTTGCGGGGTTCTATTCCGAGTATCGCGACATCCAGCTGACGGTGCAGTCGGTCGATCCGGTGACCAACGCCAATATCCGCACCACGCGCAATGCGGGCGGTTCGGACATCAAGGGGTTCGAGCTGGAGATCGCGGCGCGGCCGACGCGCGGGCTCGATCTCAATCTGGGCGTCGGCTATGTCGATGCGAAGTTCGACACGCTGGCGGCGTCGGCGATCTCCAGCGGGTTCAAGCTGGGCGACCGTGTGCCGCAGATCCCCGACTGGTCGATCAACGCCGGCATCTCCTATGGCTTCGAGACCGGCGCGGGTGAGCTGACGCTGCGCGGCGATCTGAGCCACAAGGGGTCGCAGTTCCTGACCCCCGCCGATGCGACGTCGTTCCAGGATGCCTATACGCTGCTGGGGGCGCGGATCGCGTTCAAGCCGAGCTTCCTGCCCGGCATCGAGCTGTCGGTCGAGGGTACCAACCTGACCAAGACCGACCATGCCTATTACAAGGGCACGCTGCCGCCGACCGGCGAATATGTCGCGATCCCGGCGGCGCCGCGCGAGATTTACGCGACGGTGCGGTTCAGTTTCTGATCTTGGACGGCCTCTCCCCCTGGAGAGGCCAACCTTGCGGGACTCCCCCAAACCTTTGCCCCTCCCCCGAAAGGGAGAGGGGTTTTTCTTGTCGGTTTATGCGCCCGCTATCGTGAGCGGAACATAGACCGGGCCGACTTCGGGCATGCCGCTCATCCGCACGTCGCCCGCGAGTTCGATGCTGCGCGTGCGGGCGAGGAGTTCGCGTAACGCGATGCGGAATTCCATCCGCGCCATCGCCATGCCGGCGCAGCGATGCGGGCCGCGGCCGAAGGCGAGGTGGTCGCGAACATTGGCGCGGTCGAGGCGGAATTCGTCCGGCGCCTCGAACACCGCTTCGTCGCGGTTGGCCGAGGCATAGGCGAGCGCGATCGGCTCGCCCGGTTCGATGCGGCGGCCACGGAGCTCGACGCCGTTGCGCGTGGTGCGCGCGAAGCCGCGATAGGGGGTGTAGAGGCGCAGGAATTCCTCGACCGCCGCGTCGATCCTGTCGGGCGCGGCGCGCAGCCGGTCGGCGAGGTCGGGGTGGCGCGCGAGATGGACCGCGACGCTACCGAGGAAGACCGGCGGCGCGACGAGGCCGACGACGAGGATCTGGCGGACGCAGCCGACCAGCATTTCGTGCGGGAGCGGATTGCCTTCAGCGTCGGTCGCGGCGAGCAGGCTGCTGACCGGATCGAATTCGGGATCGAGCGGCGCGGCGCGGCGGGTGGCGATGAGGTCACGGGCGAGGTCGTAGAGGATCTCGCTCGCCTTCGACACGGCGGCGACATCGAACGCCTCCCACGCCTTCACGAAATCCTTTGCGGTGCGCCACAACAGGTCGGTCTGGTCGGGGCTGAGCTGGAACCAGTCGGCGAAGAGCAAGGCGGGGAGCGGGCTGCCGAACCCCTCGACGAAATCGCCGCCGCCCGCCGCGATGTAGGAGTCGAGCAGCATCGCGACATGGCGTTCGATCACCGGCTCGATCGCGGCGAGGCGCGAGGCGCCGAGTGCGCGGTCGATCGCGCGGCGGTATGGCGTATGCTCGGGCGGGTCGAGGTGCAGCGGCGGGCGGCGGCCGGTGGCGGACGCGCCCGGGACGACGTTGCGGACAGTCGTCGTGAACTCGGCGGGGTCGTCGAGGATCGCCTTGATGTCCGCATGGCGCGTGGCGATCCAGAAGCCGCCGAATGCGTCGCTGTGCGCGACCGGGCATCGGGCGCGCAGATCGGCGAACACCTGATGCGGCGTGTCGAATGCCTCAGGCGCATGGGGGTCATATTCGTTGGCGGTCCAGCGCGGCGCCATCATCCTCACCTCAGCAGATTGTCGACAATCTCGTTGACACAAAAATGCTTTATCGCATAGCCTTTTTGCAAAGGAGAGAGGCTTGGAACCGACCACCTATCGCAAGGTGATGGCGCGCGTCGTTGCGCCGCTGACCTTTCTCATCATCCTGAGTTCGCTCGACCGCGTGAATGTGAGCTTCGCGGCGATCGAGATGAACCCGGATCTGGGGCTGGACCCAAAGGCCTATGGCTTTGGCGTGGGCATCTTCTTCGTCGGTTATCTGCTGTTCCAGCTGCCGAGCGCGGCGGTGCTGCGGCGGATCGGGCCGCGTTGGTGGATTGCGGGGAGCGTGATCGGTTGGGGCGCGGTCGCGACCGCGATGGCGGCGATTCAGACCCCGCTGCACTTCTATGTGCTGCGCTTCCTGCTCGGGCTGTTCGAAAGCGGCTTTGCGCCGGGCGTGGTGTGGTATGTGAGCCAATGGCTGCCGCAGCAATATCGCGCGCGGGCGATTGCCGGGACGATGCTGGCGATCCCGATTTCGGTGATCTTTGGCGGGCCATTGTGCGGGGCGCTGATGGCGATGGACACCGGCAGCATCGCGTCGTGGCGGATGATGTTCCTGGTCGAGGGGCTGGCAACAGTGATTGCGGGGATCGTCGCGATCTTCTGGTTCGTCGATCGCCCGGCGCAAGCGCAGTGGTTGTCCGACGACGAACGTGCGCGGATCGAGGACACGATCGCCGCCGAAGCAACCGACGCGCGGGCGCCCAGCGCCAAGCTGTCCGATGCGTTGAAGGACCCCATACTCTGGGTGTCGGCGGGGGTGTGGTTCGTGCTGATCACCGGAGCCAACGCGATCATCTTCTGGCTGCCGATCGCGATCAAGACGCTGGGGCGCAACGATCCGCTGGAAGTCGGCATCCTCGCCGCCCTCCCCTGGGTCGCGATCGGCGCGGGGATGGTGTGGAATGCGCGCCATTCGGACCGCAGCGGCGAGCGGTACAAGCACCTTGCCTGGCCGATGCTGGGCGCGGCGGCGGCGTTCGGGGTGGCGGCGCAGTTCACGCATAACGGACCGCTGGCGCTGGCGGCTTTGGTCATCGGCGGGTTCGGACTGGGCGGCGCGCAGTCGGTATTCTGGACGATCCCCACCAAGTTCGTCGGTGCGCGCAATCCGGGGGCCATCGCCACGATCAACCTGTGCGGCAATGCCAGCAGCACGGTGATGCCGATCGTCATCGGGTGGATCGTCGCGTCGACAGGGAAGATCACCGTTCCGGTCTATGTGCTGGCGGGGCTGATGCTACTGGGCGCGCTTCTGATCCTGCCGCTCAGCCGCCTCGGCAATGCGCGGGAGGGCAAGGCGTGATCCGCGGCCTCGTCCTTGGCGCTGCTACGATCGCCTTTGCTGCGGCGGTTGCGTTCGCGCAGGACAAAAAGGATCCGTGGTGGGACCCGAACGAGGGGCGCGTGTTCCCGGCCAGCCTCGACTATCGCAATGCCAATGGCACGCTGCGGCTGTTGCTCGACAATGGGCCGATGGAGACGAAGGATCATCCCTTCTTCACCGCGATCGGGCCGAACGGGCGGGCGTGCGTTACCTGTCACCAGCCTGCGGACGCGATGAGCCTCTCAGCGGCGTCGGCGGCTCGGCAATGGACGCGGCGCGGCGCGAAGGACCCGTTATTCGCGGCGTCGGACGGGTCGAACTGCCCCAGCCTGCCGCAGGGCGAGCGCGCGTCGCATTCACTGCTGATCGACCATGGCCTGATCCGTATCGCCCGGCCATGGCCGCCCAAGGATGTGAAGCCGGACTTCACGATCGAGGTCGTGCGCGATCCGTCGACGTGTAACCTCGATCCCAAATACGGCCTGAAGGGCGCGGGCATGGTGTCGGTGTTCCGCCGCCCGCGCCCGGTGGCGAACTTCAAATATATCGAGGCGATGGGCTTCGCCTATGATCCTAAGGCGGGGATGCCGCTGCCGGTCGATCCGGAGACGGGCAAGCCGGTCAGCGGGAACCTGATGGCCGATGGCCGCGTGCCGACGCTGGAGGCGCAGATGCGCGACGCGGCGGGGGCGCATCTCGGCTTTCTCAAGAATCTCGACAAGGGCGACATTGCCCGCATCCTCGACTTCGAGCGGCGCATCTATGCTGCGCAGCAATTCGACGTGAAGGGCGGTGCGCTCGACGGCGACGGATCGATGGGCGGAACCAAAACACTGCAGGTGTCGCAGGCCGGACGGCTGGGCAGCGACGGCGGCATTCCGGTGTGGAGCGAGTTCGAGGCGTGGGAGAAGATGCCCGCGGCGGCGAAGGCGAAGCTATCGCCTGAAGTCATCGCATTCCGCGAGTCCGTCGCGCGCGGCGCGCGGGTGTTTCGCGACAAGACCTTCCTGATCACCGACACGGCGGGCATCAACTCGCCGATCGGCTTCGGCAACCCGGTGCGCAACAGCTGCGTCTTCTGTCACAACATGAGTTATATGGGCATGGATGTCGCGCCGGGTCAGGTCGATCTGGGCACGACCAACCAGCCGTTTGCGGACCCTGCCCCGCATCTGCCGCTGTTCCGCGTGACCTGCACCGGCAAGCCGCATCCGCATTATGGGCGCACGATCCTGACCAGCGATCCGGGCTTTGCGCTGACCACGGGCAAATGCGCCGATGTCGGGCGGATCACGCTTCAGACGATGCGCGGCCTGTCGGCGCGCGCGCCCTATTTCTCCAACGGCAGCGCGAAGGATCTGCGCGGGGTGATCGACTATTACGAGCGGCGCTATAACATCGGCTATACCGAGCAGGAGAAGCGCGACCTCGAAAACATGATGCGCGCGCTGTGAAGACGGTGTTGCTGTTGGGCGCGGTCCTGCTGACCGGGGCGCAGGATGCGCAGAAGGCAGTGCGGTTCATCGCCTGCCCGGTCTATCGCGATACCGATAACGGGCGGAAATCGGGGTGCTGGCTGGCGAGCGATCCGGCAACCGGCATCCGCTACGACGTCACCGCCGCGCCCACCAAGCCCGACTGGAACCACGCGATCCTGGTCGAGGGGTTCGTCGCCAAGGATGGCGGCGATCCGTGCGGCGGAACGGTGATCGAACCGGCGACGGTGTCGGTGCTGGAGGAACCCTGCACCCGCCATCTGATCCGCGCCGAGGGCTATCAGGGACGGCGCTTCGCCCTGCCCGCCCGCAACGTTCGCCCGCTTTATGAGGCGCGCAAGAAGCCCGCCCAGCCGTTCGCCGAGGGCCGGTTTACGATCCCGTTCGGCTTTTCCAGCAGCTTCATCACCTATCAGCTGAGCGACTATTATCTCGACGCGACGATCAACTATGCGCTGGATGTGCAGCCGGCGCGGATCGAGATTGCAGGCGTGGCGCAGACCGTGCCGGAGACGGTGTCGGGGCGGCGGATCGTCGAGGACAAGGCACTGGCGCGGACCCGCGCAGAGGTGGTGCGGCGCGCGCTGATCCTGCGCGGCATCGCGCCGGATCGGATCCGGATCGTGAAGGCGTTGCCGGGGCCGTATGCGGCGGAGGCGTTCGACGGGCTGCGCTGGCCGCAGGCGCGGCGGGTGGATGTGCGGATCGTGCCGGACGGCTAGCGGTCGCGCTGCGGATAGATCGTTTCGCCGCGCTTGAGCATGTCCACGAACGTTGCGATCTGCTTTGCCCGCCCCGCTTCGGTCTTCATATTGTGCACGCGAAAGGCAAGCGCGAAGCGGTTCTGCTCGGTCAGCCTGGCCAGCATCGCCTTGGCCAGCGGCTCGGCATCGATCGCCGCCTGAAAGTCATCGGCGATCTTCATCTTCTTGCCCGCGCCATAGGCACGATCCCAGCGCCCGTCCGCCTTTGCCGCCTCGACCTGCTTGAGCCCGTTCGGGGTCATCCGGCCCTCCGCGATCAGCCGATCGATATTCTCGACATTGACCTGGCTCCAGATGCTCTTCGCGGTGCGCGGGGTGTAGCGCTGAAGATAGCTGTGCGCGTCGAAGCTCTTGCGGATGGCATCGATCCAGCCCCAGCACAGCACGACGTCGATCGCCTCTTTCGGTGTGATCGAGGGCAGGCCGGAGCTCACCTTGTGGATCTTGATCCACAGTTCGTCGGCGACGGCGTGGTTTTCGCTCAGCCAGGCATAGAAGCGCGCCGCGTCGGCAAATTCGCGAACCTTGTCCGGGTCGACCGTAACCGCTGCCATGGGGTCCTCCGCTACGTCGCGCGGATGGCTAGCAGCGCGGGTGTAGTTTAGGAACCGACCAGCGTCTTGCGGCCCATATATTTGACGAGCGCCGGATCGATCACGCAGCGATAGGAGGACGCGGCGTCGGCGGGCCCCTTCCCGTCCCAGCGCGCCGCCTGGGGATAGGGGCAGAGGGTTCGGGTGAACGTCTCCCTGCCCTCCTGTAGCTTGGTCGCGGTCAGACGAGCCGGTGCTTGCCCCTGTTCGACCCAGTGGATCAGCGACCACAGCACGTCGCGCGACGGGTCGCCGGGCCAGCTCGTCTGCCCCGAGGCACCGAACTGGTCGGCGCCGGGGCCGCGCGCGCAATGGTACATGCCGGGGGCCATGAACAGGCGGACATGGTCGTCCAGCTTTGCCAGCCCGCCATTGGCGCGGGCGAGTGCGGCGTAATAGTCGATCGTCGGGCCGGCGTTGGTCGAGGGGTCGGCCCAGCCCTGATAGAGGATCGCCTTGCCGCCCGCCCGGATGAAGGGCGCAATCGCGACCTTGTCCGCGCGCAGCTCGGGCATGCGGCGGTTGGCGGCGAGCAGGTCGCGGCTGCGCTGGAAGCTGTCTTCGTTCCAGTTGGCGTCGTCATAAACGCCGTCCGCCCACATGGCGCGCAGCAGCGGCGAGGGCGGGCCGGGACGCGTGCGGACGCCTGGGAACAGCCCGCCGTCCATCGCCCTGCCCGCCTCGTCGCGCATCGGCGCGCGGATCAGGTCGAGCATCCTGAGCTTGGGCGCGGTCAGGCAGCCCTCGGTCTGGCCGGGCTTGCACAGCAGGGTCGCTGTGCGGAATTTGCAGGCCAGCGGGTTGGAAATGATGCCGTCCGTGACGCCATCCTGCGCATCGCACGCGGCGGTTGCCTTGCTTTCGTACAGCGCCCAGTCGGCATCGCTCAGCGCGCCGGCGGGGGTCCATTTTTGCTGCAGCGCGAACCACAGCATCCGCACCGATTGCAGCGGCATATACGGCCCCGGTGCGCCGGCGATGACCCCGTCATAGTCGCCGGGGTAGTTCTGCATTTGCTTGAGCGCCTGACGCCCGCCGCCCGAACAGCCGGTGAAATAGCTCTTGTCCACCGTGCGGCCGTAGAATTTGGCGGCGAGCGCCTTGGCCACGACGGCGGTCAGGTGGATCGCGCGATGTTCGTAATCGACGCGCGCCTTGGGATCGGCCATCCAGCGCGCCCGGGTCACCTTATGCCCGCTGTCCGTGGTGACGGTGGCAAAGCCTTCGCCCACGCGGCGGCTCATGTCCGTGTAGTTGTAGACCCCCGCGTCGCCGCCGACGCCAGCGCCGAGCAGGCGGCCGTTCCAGGTCGCGGGAAGCCAGAGTTCGAAGCCGATATTCCCCTCGATCACGCCCTCGACCCGGCACAGCGGGACGCTGACCGGACCGCCGCGATAGAAGCTGGTGGTCTGCGGCGTCCAGCTGGGCGCGGGGGTGATCGCTGTCGCCGCGGTTACGGTCACCCCGCCCGGGTGCGCGCCCGAGAGGGACGCGCACCCGGCAAGGGCTGCGGCGAGCAGCGCCGGCATCAGAACTTCACGTTCGCCGTGATCGCGAACATGCGCGGGATCGGGTTCGACGCCTGCGGGTCGAAGCCGTTGGTCGTGTCGACGAAGGGCGGATCCTCGTCGAACAGGTTGCGCACATCGAGCGACAGGTTGATCCGGTCGGTGAAGTCATAGCCGACCAGCAGGTCGAACGTGTCGTAGTTGCTG
Source organism: Sphingomonas sp. (assembly GCF_965227385.1). Classification (GTDB taxonomy): domain Bacteria; phylum Pseudomonadota; class Alphaproteobacteria; order Sphingomonadales; family Sphingomonadaceae; genus Sphingomonas. Next base: position 2,369,458 of record NZ_OZ245750.1, on the reverse strand, counting down.
ACATCGCGCACCACGGTCGAGGTGGTGTTGGTGTAGCCGTTGAGGTGGTTCCAGGTCAGCCGCGACTTGAACGCGCCAACCTTGGCGCCGATGTCCGCTTGCGTGCGGAACTTCTGCGTGAAGCCGATCGTGTCGAGCACATTGACCAGCCCCGCGCCCGGCACCGCTTCGAACAGATAGTCGAGGATATAGGTGCCCTGAATCCCGGCATCGAGCTCCACCCCGCCCCAGTTCCAGCGATAGGCGGCGGTGAAATCGAGCCCGCGGAACAGCGAGGTGCCGAGATTCTGGCGACGGCCAGCGGCGATGAAGGTCACCAGCGACTGGTTGATCGCCTGATTGATCGGCAGGCCCGAATTGACCAGCGCGGAAATCTGCGCCGCGGTCGGGTTGAACTGCACGAACTGGCTGTAGATCGGATTGGTGAGCAGGCCGGGCGTGCCGCGCAGCGCCTGAATCTGGTCGGTGTAATCGATGCGGAAATAATTCACCGACGCGGTGAAACCGGGAATTTCCGGCGGCGTGATATCGATACCGAACGACCAGGTGGTCGCCTGTTCGGGCTTCAGCCCCGGATTGCCGCCGGCGATGCCGATGCCGATCTGGTTGCCGCTGGGACCCGGCAGCGTGTCGAAGTACAGGCCGGCGCCGCCGCCGACGGTCGACACTTCGGTAAAGGTCGGCGCACGGAACGAGGTGCCATAGGTGCCCTTGAGCACCAGTCCGGTCCAGGGCGAATAGGTCAGGCCGATCTTGGGGTTGGTGGTGCTGCCGAAGTCGCTGTAATTCTCATGCCGCAGCGCGAGGCTGAGGTTGAGGCGTTCAAGGCCCGGCGCAGCATTGTCGGCGCCGACGATCGGCACGAACAGTTCGGCGAACACCGCGTCGACGTTGCGGCTGCCGTCGCTGGCGGTGCGCACTTGGCTTGCAGACTGGCCAGTGAGCAGCGACGTATAGGTATATTCGACGCGATGCTCGGCACCGAGCGCGATGCGGACATTGCCGCCGGGGATGGCGAACAGCGATCCGTCGAGCTGGGCGTTCACGACTTCGAGCCGGGTCTTACCCTCGATCACGAAGTAATTGTCGGTGATCCGCGCCAGCGTCGCGGGGTTGTTCGTCCCGCCGAACACGTTGAGCGCAGTCGCCGGGTTGGTGTCGGCGAGCGCGGCGTTGAGTGCCGCGGCGTTGATGCCCGAACGGCGGCGGTCGGCGACTTCCTCCGAGCGGCCCTGCGCATAATAGACCGTTCCCTGGAAGTCCCCGAACAGGTCGGCCTCGACCCCGCCCGACACGTTCCACGTGCTGGCCCAATAGTCATTGGGCAGCGCGCCGGTCGCGCCGAGAAAGGTGGTCTGCACCGTCACCGAGGTCGCGCCCGGGACGGGCGAGACAAAGAACGGATTGGTGCTGGGGACGGTCGCGTTCGCCGTGGGATTGAACAACAGCGTGCCGCTGCGCCGCGAGTAGAAGCCGTCGGCGAAGATGCGGATGCCGTCGGTGATGTCCTGGCTCAGCGCCGCGACGCCGCTCCAGCGCTCCTGATCGGGGATGACCTGCGCGATGTCGCGGAATTCGCAGAGGTTGCGGGTGTTGGCGACGAGGCTGCCAGCCGTGGCCGGTGTCACGCCCCCTGCGGGAATCGCATAGTTGACGCCGCCCGCGACGATCGTGCCGGGCGCGCAGTTGGTGCCGCGTAGGTCACGCCCGCCCCGGCTGCGGTTGTCGGAGGTGTAGAAATCGAGTTCGGAGCCGAGCAGATCGTTGTTCTTGGCGTACTCGCCGGCCGCCATGATCCAACCGCTGTCCCATTTGTGCCCGAGCAACACCGCGGCCTGCGCCTCGTAGTAATCCGCTTCGGTGATGCCGTAGCGACCGCGCACCTCGATGCCCGAGAAATCCTTGCGCAGGATCAGGTTGACCACGCCGGCGACCGCGTCCGAGCCATAGACGGCGGAGGTGCCGTCGGCGACGACCTCGATCCGCCCGAGCGCGATCGAGGGGATAGCGGAGGGATCGGTAAACTGGCCCTGCGTACCCTGTGGCGGAAGGCGCTTGCCGTCATAAAGCAGCAGCGTTGCGTTGGTGGACAGGCCGCGCAGGTTGATGCCCGCGCCGCGCGTCGCATTGGCCGCGCCGTTCTGGGCATTGCCGCCCGCGCGGTTGGCGCCGAGCGACACGACCTGCGGGACCCGGCGCAGGATGTCGTTGGTCGAGGTGACCGGCTCTTCCATGATCTGATCGGAATCGATCGCGATCACGGCAGAGCCGACCGGATCGATGCCACGGATGCGGCTGCCGGTGACGACGATGTCCTGTTCGGCGGCCTGCGCGCCGGTGGTCGGCGCCTCTTCCTGCGCAAGCGCCGGAGTGGCGATGGCGAGCGCGAGCGCGCCCAATGCGCTGCGCCCCAACAGGGTCGACGGGCGACAAATGGTGTTGGTCATTTCATTCCCCTCCTTATGTTCAGCCCGCCTGTCTCTGCGGGTCGACGAAAGCGATGTGTCAGGTGGTTTCCGCGCGCGCCGAGCGGGCGGGCCGGTCGGCAAAGCGCGGGGCGAGCGAAAGCAGCACGATGGCGGCGATCAGGATGCCGGCGCCGACCAGCTCGGCCGGGCGCGGATGCGGCAAACCCCAGACCCAGGCCAGGATCAGCGCGCCGCCGACCCCGGCGACCAGGCTCGCCGCGCGCTCGAGCGGGACGCAATAGGCGTTCTCGCGCGGATCGAGCAGGATGATGATCGCGAAGACCGAGACGATGGTGAGCGTGACACCGATCCCGAGCAGCGGCCAGATCACCGGATCGGTCCAGACCGAGATGAAGCCCCAGCCGAGCGCGCCCGACTGGCTGCCGATGCCCGACGCCGAGATCGCTGCGAGGATCGCGACCGACAGCGGCAGCGCGAACACCTTCTCCTCGACGAAATATTGCCGGACGCTGGCGGGGTCGCCGCTCTTCGAAACCTTGGTCATCACGATCAGGCGGACGAAGTAGCCAATCGTGTAGAGCACCACCGTCAGGATCGCGAGCGGCGGAAGGTACAGCCCGCCGCGGTCCTTGAGCGTGATCACCATTGCGATCAGCACCATCACCAGCGCGGTCCAGCTCCACCAGCGCACGCGGCGGCCGAAGATCAGGTCGACGATCGGCGCAATGATCAGGATGTCGCCGCGCATCAGCAGCTGAATGAACGGGATGCTGACCCCTTCGAAGGTAAAGGACAAAGGTACGGTGAACAGCACCAGCGCGGTGCCGAGCCCCGAATACATCGTGTATTTAGTCGGCACGGGGATGCGGCGACCGAGGAACATCACGCCATGGGCGTCCTTGTGCCAGCCCGACCACCAGATGAAGAGATAGGTCAACACGGTCGAGATGATCAGCGACGCGGGCAGCGTTTCAAGACCGGTCAGCGGCCGACCAAGGCCGGGGTGCACCGTGCTCGTCACCAGCTTGGTGATGATGACATTGGGCAGATAGGCGATGAGATAGAGGAAGACATAGCCTTCCAGAGGAAAGCCCGACGCGGTTGCAGGTTTGCCGTCGCTCATGCCGCGGCTTCCAGGACGACCATTTCACTCTCCACACGATAGCGGGCGTTGAGCCCTGCTTCGGCGGTCACGGCCGCCATGTAATCGACGATTTCGACATGGCGTTCGCTGCCCGCTTCGACGAAGCGCGGGATCGCGTCGCGGTCGATGTACAGCGGCAGGAAGCCCGATCGGACGATGCGTCCGTTCGCGATCTCGAAGCGCGCGACCAGCGACATGCGCGATGCCTTGGGGAAATTGTACAGGCTGTCGAAATCCGGCTCCCACTCCTCGGCCAGGACGCGGATTTCGTTGAAGCTTTTCGACGCGGCATGAACGGGGTCCATGCGCAGGTCGGTCGCGAAGTTGCACAGCGAATAGAAGACCGGCGCGCCGTCGATCACTTCGCAGCCCTTGAGGATGTGCGGATGGCCACCGAGGATCGCGTCGGCCCCGGCCGCGACTGCAGCGCGCGCCACGTCGCGCTGATAGTCGGCGATGCTCGCGCGAACGAAGTGGATGCCCCAGTGGAGCGAAACGAAGACGAGATCGGCGTCGGCCTTGGCGGCGCGGACATCCGCCTCGAGCGCCGCGAGATCCTCGCGGTGCGGGAAGGTGTGGATGCGCGCGGGCGTGCCCGGCTGGTCGTGCTCGATCTGTTCGTAGAGCGTGTGCGCGCGCATCGGGGCGCAACCGGGGCGGCGTTCCTCCGCCCAATAGCTGTGCGGGAGGATGGTGCAGTAAGCGAGGATCGCGACGCGCGTGCCGTCGCCCAGCGTGATCTTCACGGGCTTGCGGGCCTCGGCGATGTTCGCGCCCGCGCCGACGACTTTCAGGCCGACCCGCTCCAGGTTCGCTTTGGTCTCGAAGAACGCGTCATTGCCCCAGTCGAGCACATGGTTGCCGGCCATCGAGATGACGTCGAATCCGGCGCGGGCGAGCGCATCGGCACCGTCGGGCCGGGCGAGGACGGCATGGCGCGCCTGGGGCAGGCGGACGCCCGTCTCCGCAAAGCTCGTTTCAAGCTGGGCGAAGGCGATGTCGGCCGCGTGCAGCACATCGCGCGTCGCCACATAGCTCTCGTCATAATCGTCGCGATCTGGGGCGAGGTCGCCCGCCGCGAGGAAGACGTGCGTCATGCCGCTTGCCCGAACGCGATCGGCACGCTGAGCGCGCCGATTTCGGGGAAGCGGGTCGGCTTTGGCTCTCCGGCCAAAGTGAAGCCCGGCGCGGCGGCAAGCAGCTCCTCGACCGCGACGTTGAGTTCCAGCGTCGCCAGCGCAGCGCCGACGCACGAGTGCGTGCCGCGCCCGAACGCCAGCGAATCCTTCATGTTCGGGCGATCGATGCGGAACTGGTCGGCGTCCTCGAACACCTCTTCGTCGCGGTTGGCCGAGGCGTAGACGAGCGCGATCGGCTCACCTGCAGGAATGGTGCGCCCACGGATCGTCACATCGGTCACGGCGGTGCGCGCGAACCCGCGATAGGGCGTGTAGAGGCGCAGGAACTCCTCGACCGCCGCCGGGACCAATGCGGGGTCGGCGCGCAGCTTCGCCTGCAACGCCTGGTCGCGGCCGAGATGCACAGCGATCGACCCGATCATCACGCTCGGCGCGATGATGCCGACGACGAGAACCTGGCGAATCGTGCCGACGATCATCTCCTCGGGCAGCGGCTCACCATCGGCGCGGGTGGCGAGCAAGGCGCTGGTCACGTCTTCATCGACCGGTAGCGGGTTCGCCTTTCGGTCGGCAACGATGGCGCGCGCCATGTCGTAGAGCAGCAGGCTCGATTCCTTGGTCGCGTCCACATCTGCGGACTGGACCGCGATATTGTAGCGCTGGCCGACGCGGGTGAGTTCGGCGACGGCGTCGGGCGTGAGGTTCATCCAGTGCGCAAACACCGCGATCGGCATGTGCGCAGAATAGTCGGCGACGACATCGCCCCCGCCCTTTGCCACCATGGTATTGAGCAGGTCGCGACAAATTCGCCGCACGACCGGCTCCAGCCTCGCGACCTTGCGCTCGGTCAGCAGGGGCGCGATCGCGCGGCGATAGGGGGTGTGCTCGGGTGGATCGAGGTGAAGCGGCGGGCGGCGGCCGGTAAAAGCGACCTTGGGCACGACATTCTGTTTCGACGTGATGAAGGTCTGCCAATCGGTCGCGGCGGCCGCGACATCGGCGTGTTTCATCAAGGCCCAAAAGCCGCCCCACGTGTCGCTGTGCGCAACGGGGCACCGAGCGCGAAGCTCGGCATATTCTCCGTTTGCGCTGTCGAACGTCTCCGGCTGAAGCGGATCGAAGTCATGCGTCATAACAATACTGATATTCTACGGTGAAAGCGCTTGCAACAGCTTTTGCATTTTTTCGTCGCAACGGTGTAGGAAGTCGGCATGGCAGCACGAAATCCTCGACTGGACGATGTGGCGGCGATGGCGGGCGTGTCCGCAGCGACGGTCTCCCGCTATCTCAACAGCCCCGAGGTGGTTGCCGCCGCGACAGGCGCGCGCATCCGCGAGGCGATCGAAAAGACGGGCTATGTCCAGAATCTCGCGGCCACTGCGCTGGCGGGCAGCCGCAGCCGCCTGATCGCCGCGTTGGTGCCCGACATCGCACAATCGATCTTCAACGACACGGTCGAGGCGATGATTGACGAGCTGTCGGCGGACGGGAACAGCGTGATGCTGGCGCTGACCGGTGCGGACAATCGTCGGCTGACGCGCGAGATCAACATGGCATTGGGGCGGCGCGCAGATGCGATCATCCTGACCGGGATTGTCTCCGATGCCGAGTTGCGCGAACGGCTGCGATCAGCGGGGATCACGGTGATCGAGACCTGGGGCCTGCCGGACGATCCGATCGACGTGGCGGTCGGATTTTCCCACCGCGCCGCGGGCGAGGAGATGGCGCGATTCCTGCGCCAGCGCGGCTATCGCAGGCCGCATCTGGTGGTGCCGCGATCGACCCGGTCGGAGCGGCGCGCGGACGGCTTCGCGACGCGCTGGGTGCATGATGGAGGGGCCGAGCCAACCCGGCTCGAGGTCAATGTTCCCAGTCATTTCGGCCAGGGGCGGCTTGCCTATCGCGGCCTGAGCGACCTGGACGAGCAGCCCGACGTGGTAGTGTGCGGTTCGGACTGGATTGCACAGGGCCTGATCGTCGAGGCGCAGGCGGCGGGAATCAGGGTGCCCGATCAGCTCGCCGTCACCGGATTCGGCAATTTGCGACTGGCCGGGGATATGCGCCCGACGATCACGTCGATGGACGTCGACGGCGCCCGCATCGCGCGCGAAGTGATGCGCGTATTGCGCGCGCGCGCTGCGGGTCAGGAGATCGAGCGGCGCATCGATGTCGGCTTTAGGGTGATTGCGCGCGAGAGCGCATGAAAGGGCTTGCATCGCGGCTTTGCCGAGTTAGTTTTCCCGCATAACAACCTCGGGAGAGTGATGATGCGGATCGGGATGATGGCGCTTGGACTGGCGCTGCTGGGCAGCACGGCACTGGCGCAGACCGCGCCGCAGCCCGACCTCGAGGCCGCGCGTCGCATGGCGGAAATGCGCGCGGCGGATGCCAAGCGGGCGGATTCGATCGGCACCGGTCCCTATGCCGCGATCAAGGAAGCCGATCCCGGCATTCCCGACCACACCGTCTATCGTCCGGCCGACCTGTCCAAGCTGAACGGAAAGAAACTGGGCGTGGTGATCTGGGGCAATGGCGGATGCGCCGCCGATGGCGCGAGCGCGCGGCATCACCTCGCGCAGATCGCGTCCTATGGCTATCTCGTGATTGCGCCCGGCAGAATCTACAGCGGTCCCGGCGCCCTGCCCCGCCCCGCCGCCGCCGCCCCGCGCGGCGTCGATCCCGCGACTGGTCAGCTTCCCCCGCCGGCGACGCGGGCGCAGGACGTGCTCAAGGGGCTCGACTGGGCGCTGGCCGAGAATGGTCGGGAGGGCAGCCGCTACAAGGGGCTGATCGATCCGGCGCAGGTTGCTGTGGCCGGACATAGCTGCGGCGGGCTCCAGGCGATCCAGGCGGGCGCGGACAAGCGCATCAAGACCGTGCTGGTCCACAACAGCGGCGTGTTCAACGACGGCAAGCAGTCGATCAGCGGCATGACGGTGGACAAGGCGATGCTGAACGCGCTGCACACCCCGACGCTCTATGTGCTCGGCGGCAAGGGCGATGTGGCGTGGCCCAATGGCAGCGACGATTATGCCCGGATTACGCATATCCCGGTCGCACTGATCAATGGCGATGTCGGCCATGGCGGCACGTTCCGCGAGGACAATGGCGGGGATGTCGGGCGCTTTGCGGTCGCGTGGCTCAACTGGCAGCTGCGTGGGGACGCCGCGGCGGGAAAGCTGTTCACGGGTGCCGATTGCGGGCTGTGCAGCGACCCGAAGTGGAAGATCGCGCGCAAGGGGATTTGAGAAGGCAGCCGATCCTCCCCCGCAAGGGGAAGGATGATTGGTTCAGCGACATTTCCCGCCGCGCCAGCACGGGCGCAGCATCGGCGCGGGCTGGTGCGGGACGAAGGTGGCGGGGGTTTGCGGCCATTTGCCGGTGGCGATCCGCGTGTCGAGATAGCGGATCGTCGCGAGCACCGTTGCGGTGTCGAAGGTGCAATGGCCCGCGGCGTTGACGTACAGGCTCTTCACATCACCACGCGCCGCCTCGGTATAGCCGCGCTGCATCGCGGGCGCGGTCAGTCCGTCGCCGATCGTCTGCACCGCGACCAGCGGCACCAGCGGGCGGGCGTTTGGGGTGTAGTTAGCGCGCATATAGGCGACCGCCTTGGGATCGGCGGCGATGCGCTGACCCGCGTTGAGCGTGGCGAGATCGGCGTCGAGCTTCAGCCCGGCGTCACGGTACAGTGCTTCAACCATTGCGCGGCGGCCCGAGCGGGCGAGCTGGGTGCGATAGTCGATGCCGGTGTTCCAGCTGAACGTCCCGCCGGCGCGCGCCTCCTGATCAGTGCGTGGGAGGTAAACGCCCATCACGAAGGATTTGGCGATTTCATCGGCCTGCACAGCATAGTCGCTCGCGGCGGGCTGGGGCTTGTCGCGGCTCGTCCAGCTGGGGATGCCGGCAAGGACGCCAGCGAGTGCGATCCGGGCGCGGCCCTGTGGGGTCTTGGCGGCCTCGGCGAGGGCATCGGAGACGCGCTTGCCGTTGACGCGGTCGTCATCGATTGCCGTGACGCGGATGCCTGCGTCGGGGGCGATCAGCGTGCGGAAGGCATAGGCGCCGTCGAGCGCCATGTTCATCATGCCGAGCGCCCCGCCGATCGACGCGCACATCGGCGCGGCGCCGTCGATGCCGCTGCCCTTTGCCTCGGCCAAAGCGGTGCTGACGAGGCCGCCCATCGAGCTGCCCCAGGCGATGACGCGCTTGGGCTTGCCATGTTTCGCGGCGAAGGCGGCGAGGGTCGCACGCTGGGCGGGGACGGCCTGTTCGAGCGCCCAGCCGCCGCTGCCATAGTCCGACCCGGCAATGGCATAGCCTGCGTCGAGCAGTGCTCGTCGGTGTTGTTTGGGGGCAGGGTCGGGGTTGCCCGCGCTGGGGGAATAGCCGCGGCTGTAGAGCAGCAGCGTGCCGTTCCAGTTGGCGGGCACCTCGGCCGCCCAGCGCGCCCCACCGGGCAGCGTTTGCGCGGCTTGATCCTGTCGCGCCGCGCCCGGGAGCGTCAGCGCCAGCATCGTTACAGCTGCAATCGCGCGTGTCCGCATCACTCTCTCCCGTTTTTGCTTGCGTTTCCGATAAAGCCGATGAAAGCGTTTGCATAGAATGTTTTGTGATAAAGCTATTTCAGCCACCATAGCGGCGCATTTTGCGGAACTGACGCTGGATGCACTGCCCGATGCGACGCTGCACGCGACGCGTCGGGCGCTGCTGGATGCGGTCGGGGTGACGCTGGGCGCGACCGGGCTTGGCGAGGATACGGCGCCCTATCGCCGCCATGCCGAAGCGGTTTCCGGCCCGTCGCGGCTGATCGGATTTTCGGGCTCGAGCACCCCGTCATTGGCAGCACTGGCCAATGGCGCGCTCGCGCACCAGCTGGATTTCGGGGACACGTTCGATGCCGGGCCGGCTCATCCAAATGCGGCGCTGGTCCCTGCCCTGCTGGCGCTGGCCGATGCGCGGCCCGAGCGGGCGTTTGGGGAGTTTCTGGTCGCGATGGCGGCGGGGAGCGATCTTGCCTGTCGGCTGTCGATCGCTGCGCCGCGACCCTATGAGGAGGGCGGCTGGTATCCGCCGCCGCTGGTCAATCTGATTGCGACTGCAGCGGCGTGTGCGCGGTTCATTGGGCTGGATGCAGATGGCATGCGCCATGCGATGGGGCTTGCGCTGTTGCAGGGCAGTTTTCCGAGCGAAATCAAATATGACGCGACTTCGCCGATCCGGGGCGTGCGCGAGGGGCTGGTCGCGCGCGCGGCGGTCGAGGCGGCGTTGCTGGCCGAAGCAGGCGCGACCGCCTTTGCCGAACCGCTGGAGGGGCGCGCGGGATATTTCGCGATCTATGGCGGAGGCGCGCCAAACGACACGCTGCTCGACGGGCTGGGCGAACGATTCCTGGGCGATCAGGTGAGCTTCAAGCCCTGGCCCGCATGTCGGGGGACGCATCCCTATATCGAGGCGGCGCTGGTGCTGCGCGACCGGATCGATCCGGCGCGGGTGGCGCGGATCGAGGCGGAGACCGGGCCGATCCAGGAAATGCTGATCCGCCCGCAGCCGGTGAAGGCCGAACCGACCCGCGCGATCGAGGCGAAATTCTCGATTCCCTATACCGTCGCGGTCGCGCTGATCGACGGGGCGGTGACGCTTGACAGCTTCACGGCGGCGCGGATCGCCGATCCTGCCACCAGAGCATTGGCAAGCGGGGTGGTCGAGCGGCGCAATCCCGACTGGGGCCGCGGCGAAGCGGCGAGCGGGTCGCTGACCGTCACGCTCGACGATGGCACCACCCTTGCCCATCGCGTGATGCAGGCGGCGGGACATCCCGAGCGGCCGATGGACGATGCGGCGCTGATCGCCAAATTCATCGACTGCGCCGCCCATGCCGCACGGCCAATCGATGCCGACTCCGCCGCGGCTCTGGCCAAGCGCATACTCACCCTTTCGGCCGACGTTGCGGCATACCAGATACTCGATCTACCCGCTTGCACCGCCGATTTTTAGGTTATATAGCATAACAATATAAAGGAGAGGTTCATGGCCACCATTGCACCGCCGGCTCCCGGCGTTACCTTTACCCGTCTGAACCCGGTCACCGGCGCTGTCGCGACCGAGGCGAAAGCGTTCAGCGTCGCCGATGCCGATGCCGCCGTCGCAGCCGCCGCCGCCGCCTTCCCGGCCTGGTCCGCGCTCGGCCCCAATGCCCGCCGCGCCGCACTGAGCAAGGCCGCCGATGCGCTTGCTGCCAAGGCCGATCAGTTCGTCGATGCGATGATGGGCGAGATTGGCGCGACCGAGGGTTGGGCGCGCTTCAACCTGATGCTGGCGGTCGGCATGGTCCGGGAAGCCGCCGCGCTGACGACGCAGATCGGCGGCGAGGTGATCCCGTCGGATAAGCCCGGCTGTATCGCGATGGCGCTGCGCGAACCGGTCGGCGTGATGCTGGGCATCGCGCCGTGGAACGCGCCGATCATCCTGGGCGTGCGCGCGGTCGCGGTGCCGCTGGCATGCGGCAACACGGTGGTGCTCAAGGCGAGCGAGCAATGCCCGCGCACGCACAGCCTGATCGCCGAAGCGTTTGACGAAGCGCTGCCCAAGGGGGCGGTCACCATCGTCACCAACGCGCCGCAGGATGCAGGCGAGATCGTCGGCGCGCTGATCGACAACCCGCATGTTCGCCGCATCAACTTCACCGGATCGACCGCGGTCGGCCGGATCATCGCCAAGCGCGCGGCGGAGCATCTGAAGCCTGTGCTGCTCGAACTGGGCGGCAAGGCACCGCTGGTCATCCTGGAGGACGCGGATCTGGACGAGGCGGTCAAGGCCGCCGCGTTCGGCGCGTTCATGAACCAGGGCCAGATCTGCATGTCGACCGAGCGGATCATCGTCGTCGACAGCGTCGCCGACGCGTTCGTCGAGAAGTTCGCGGCCAAGGTCGGGACGATGGCGGTCGGCGACCCGCGCGAGGGTAAGACGCCGCTGGGCGCTGTTGTTGATCAGAAGACCGTCGATCACTGCAAGTCGCTGATCGCCGATGCGGTGTCGCACGGCGCGGTGCAGGTCAATGGCGGCGACGCCAATGGCGTGCTGATGCCGGCGCATGTCATCGACAAGGTGACGCCGGAGATGAAGCTGTTCCGCGACGAGAGCTTTGGGCCTGTCGTCGGCGTGATCCGCGCGCGCGACGAGGCGCATGCGATCGAACTGGCCAACGACACCGAGTACGGTCTGTCGGCATCGGTGTTCACCCGCGACACCGCGCGGGGCCTGAAGGTCGCGAAGCAGATCAAGTCGGGCATCTGCCACGTCAACGGCCCGACCGTGCACGACGAGGCGCAGATGCCGTTCGGCGGGGTCAAGGCGTCGGGTTATGGCAAGTTCGGCGGCCGCGCGGGCATCGACAGCTTTACCGAACTGCGCTGGATCACGATCGAGACCGAACCGGGCCATTACCCGATCTGATCCGATGGGCGCGCTCTCCCCTTCCCTCGCTCTTGCGGCAGTGGCGGGCATCGGACTGGCTGCTGGCCAGTCCGCCCCTGCCCCCACCCTGACCTACGCCTTTTCGGCGCGGGTCGAGGTGGCGGCGCCGGTCGAACAGGGTGAGATCGACGGCGCGCGCAAGCGCTTCATCCCGATCACCGGCGGGACGATCACCGGCCCGCGCCTCACCGGCACGGTGCTGCCGGGCGGTGGCGACTGGCAGGCGATCCATGCCGGCGGGGTGACCAGGGTCGAAGCGCGCTACTTCCTCAAGGCTGCCGACGGGGCCGTGATCGGCATCCACAATGTCGGCGTCCGCGTCGCCAGCCCCGAAGTGACCGACAGGATCGCGCGGGGCGAGAAGGTCGATCCCGGCAGCTATTATTTCCGCTCCGCCGCCAGCTTCGACCCACCGCCCGGCGCGCACCAATGGCTGCGCAGCAAGGTGCTGGTCGGACGCGGCATCCGAATGCCCGATCACGTCGTGATCGATTTCTACATCGTCGAATAGGCGCGCCCCGCGCCCAACAGGGAAGAAGATATGACGGAACTGAGTGCCAACGGCGTCGTCGCCTATGATGTCGAAAACGGCATTGCCTGGGTGCGGTTCAACCGCGCCGACAAGCGCAACGCGATGAGCCCGACGCTGAACCGCGACATGATGGAAGTGCTCGACACGCTCGAGTTCCGCGACGATGTGGGCGTGCTGGTGCTGTCGGGCGAAGGCCCGGCGTGGACCGCCGGCATGGACCTCAAGGAATATTTCCGCGAGACCGAGGCGCAGGGACTGCAGGGCACGCGCAAGGCGCAGCGCGAAAGCTATGGCTGGTGGCGCCGCCTGCGCTGGTACCAGAAGCCGACGATCGCGATGGTCAATGGCTGGTGCTTTGGCGGCGGCTATGGCCCGCTGTTCGCGTGCGACCTGGCCTTTGCTGCGGAAGAAGCCAAGTTCGGCCTGTCGGAGATCAACTGGGGCATCCTGCCCGGCGGCGGCGCGACCAAGGTCGCAACCGAGCTTCTGCCGTTCCGCAAGGCGATGTACCACGCGATGATGGGCGAGAACATCGACGGCAAGACCGCCGCCGAATGGGGCCTGGTCAACGAGGCGCTGCCGCTGGACGCGCTCAAGGACCGCGTGACCGAAGTGGCCAAGGTGCTGCTGGGCAAGAACCCGGTCGCGCTCAAGGCGACCAAGGATGCGGTGCGCCGCGTCGGGGTGATGACCTATGACGAGGCCGAGGATTATCTGATCCGCGCGCAGGAAGCCGCCAACTCGTACGACAATGAAGGCCGCAAGGAAGGCATTCGCCAGTTCATCGACGAGAAGAGCTACAAGCCGGGCCTGGGCGCGTACGACAAGGACCGCGTGAAGGCTTGATCCTAGTCCTCCCCCAGCTTGCTGGGGGAGGTGGCATCGCGCAAGCGATGACGGAGGGGCCGCCGACACCGTCGGCGGGGAACCTCTCCCGCCAACCCGCCGTCTGCGCGGCGACCCCTCCACCCCCGCTTCGCGGGCGGTCCCCCTCCCCTGAGACAAGCTCCAGGGGAGGAATTAGGATAGCGTAGTGATGCCCGACCTTTCCCGCCTGCTCTCCCCGCGTTCGGTCGTGATCGTGGGCGCCTCTCCCACGCCCGGTGCGCTGGGTAACTCCGTGCTCAAGAACCTTGAGCGGCACGGCTATGCAGGCGATATCCACCTGATCAATCCCAAGCGCGACGACATCGACGGGCGCCCATGCCTCAAGTCGATCGATCAATTGCCGCAGGGTGTGGATGCTGCGGTGCTTGCGATCCCCGGTCCGGCAGTGCTGGACGCGGTTCAGGCCCTGGCAGCGCGCGGCGTGGGTGCGGCGATCATCTTTTCGGCGGGCTTTGCCGAAGGCGGCGAGGAAGGGCTGGCCGCGCAGGCCGAGGTCGCGCGGATCGCGCACGAACACGGCATGGTGGTCGAGGGGCCAAACTGCCTTGGCATGGTCAATTACCGCGCGGGCGTGCCGCTGACTTTTGTCGAGACGCCGGTGCTCGACCTCAACGACAAGCCGGCGGTCGGCATCGTCAGCCAATCCGGCGCGATGGCTGTCGTGCTCGGCGCGACGTTGATGAGCAAGGGACTGGGCATCACCGTGTCCGTATCGACGGGGAACGAGGCAGCGTCCGGCGTCGAGGATTATGTCGAGTATCTGATCGACGATCCGGAGACTCCGGCGATCGCGATGATCGTCGAGCAATTCCGCAAGCCCGCCCGCTTCCTAACGCTCGCCGAAAAGGCGCGCGCGGCGGGCAAGCATATCGTGTTGCTTCACCCCGGCACGTCGAGCGCCGCGCGGGAGAGTGCCGCGACCCATACCGGCGCAATGGCCGGCGACTGGCAGCTGATGAAGGCCAAGGTCGAGCGCGCGGGCGTGGTGCTGGTCGATAGCCTGGAAGCACTGGGCGATGTTACCGAACTCGCGGTACGCGCCAAGCCGGTGCGGCGCGGCGGCACGGCGGTGCTGACCGAGAGCGGCGCGTTCAAGGCGCTGACGCTGGATCTGGCCGAGAGCATCGGGCTCGACCTGCCCGCAATGGATGGCGCGACGGCGGATGCGATGCGCGCAGCGATCCCCGACTTCATCCCGGTGTCCAACCCGATGGACCTGACCGCGCAGGCGCTGGTCGATCCCGACCTGTATCGCCGCACGCTGATCCCGCTGCTGGCGGACGATAACTTCGCGGCGCTGGTGTTCGGAATCATCCAGACCGACCCGGCGACCTGCGCGCGCAAATTCCCGGCGATCATCGATGCGGTGACGGCACTGAATCCGGAAAAGCCGGTGATCTTCGCCGGAATCGACGACGGTGCGGAGGTGCCCGCCGAGTATGTCGCCGGACTGCGCGCGATCGGCGTGCCCTATTTCCCCTCGCCCGACCGCGCGTTCCGGGCGCTGCGGCATCTGGGCAAGCTGGCGGAGCGCGATTTCGCGACGGCTGACAGCGCGCCGGTGGCGCTCGACCTGCCGTCGGGCGTGATCCCCGAATATCGCGCGAAGCAGCTGCTCGCCCCGGTCGGCATCCCCTTCCCCGCCGGCGGCTTTGCCGCGAGCGCGGACGAGGCCAAGGCGATTGCTGCCCGCGTCAGCTATCCGGTCGCGATCAAGGCGCAGTCGGCCGATCTCAGCCACAAGAGCGACGCGGGCGGCGTGATCCTGAACATCGCCGACGATGCCGCGCTGGATGCGGCGTGGGCGCGGCTGTACGGCAACGTCGCCGCCTATAACACAAGCATCGCGCTCGACGGCGCGCAGGTCGAGGCGATGGGCAAGCGCGGGGTCGAGCTGATCATCGGCGCGCGCAACGACCCCGAATGGGGGCCGGTCATCCTCGCCGGGTTCGGCGGGGTGACCGCTGAACTGCTGCATGACGTCCGGCTGCTGCCGCATGACCTGACGCATGATGCGATCGTCGCGGAGTTGCGCGCGCTCAAGCAGGGCGCGCTGCTCGATGGCTATCGTGGGTCGCCTGCGCTGGATATCGATGCGGTGGCGAAGCTGATCGCGGGCCTGGGACGTGTGCTGGCCGGCACGCCGTCGATCCGCGAAATCGATCTCAACCCGGTGGTGGTCTATCCCAAGGGTGACGGCGTGGTCGCGCTGGATGCGCTGATCCTGGCGGATTAATGCCCCTCCCGCTCGCGGAAGGGGCGAGAAGCCGCAACGCGTTCGGACGTTAACCCGCGGCCGGATCGCGCCGTTCAATGCGGCCGAGCAGGTCGAGCAGCGTTGCGCGCTCCGCCTCGCTCAGGCCGGCGAGCATCTCGCGCTCATGGGCCTCGATCCGCGCAAGACAATCGGTCAGCATCGCGCGTCCGGCGTCGGTAACGGTCAGCGAAAAGGCGCGGCGGTCGCTGGGATCCACCACGCGCGCAATCAGCTTCAGATCGACCAGTTCGTTGATCAGCGACACCATGTTGGCGCGCTTGATGCCCAGCACCCGGCCGACCGCGCCCTGGTTGATCCCGGGATTGCCCGATACCACGGCCAGGATGCCGACCAGCACCTGGCGCATCCCGGTTCCCTCCATCGCCGCCGAAAAATCCGCTGCGAACGCACCAAAGGCGCGCCGCAAATGATAGCCGACCAGCGGCCCGAGCGCGCCGACCTGTTCCTGTTCCCCTGCCATGGCATCAGCGTGAGCACGATTTCAGTCAGTTCGTCAATCTAGCGATCGATCTAGGCACATAACGTTGACGTTGCGGATTGTTTATGATCATATCTAATCGAGTCGATAACGACCGAGATATGGTGGGAGGATGTTATGGGTGGATTCGGACGCCGGCTGTGCTGTGCCGGAAGCGCGTTGGCGATGGTGGTCGCGATTCAGGCACCTGCCCTGGCGCAAGATGGCGGCGCATCGCCCGCCGGCCCCGAAGCCGGGTCATCCGGATCCCCGCAGAGCGACGAGATCGTCGTCACCGGCAGCCGCCTGCGCGGCGCCGCCCCGGTCGGATCGACCGTGATCGCGGTTGACCGTGACGACATCGTCTCCGCCGGAGCGATCAGCACCGATCGCCTGATCCAGCAGATCCCGCAGGTCCTCGACCTGGGCGTCAGCGAGAATTCGCGCGCGCAAAGCGGCGGCAGCGGCAACATCACGTACGGCAACACGATCAACCTGCGCGGCATCGGCCCCTATGCGACGCTGATCCTGGTCGACGGGCATCGCGCGGTGAACAACAGCCGTGCGTTCGAACCGTCGGTCATCCCGACACTCGGCCTCGAGCGGGTTGAAGTGGTCGCGGACGGCGCATCAGCAATCTACGGTTCCGACGCGATCGCCGGCGTCGTCAACCTGATCCCGCGCCGCACGCTCGACGGGATCGAGGCGACCGCGCGTGGCGGCTGGGGCGCGGATTTCGACGAATATCAGGTCGGCGTCGCGGTCGGCAAGGTGTGGGATCGCGGTCAGGTAATGCTGGCTTATGAACATTCGCGCCGGTCGAACCTGAGCGGCGACGATCGTTCCTTCTTCCGCTCCGACCAGCGCGCGTTCGGGGGCAACGACTATCGCGTCACGCGCTGCGCGCCCGGGACACTGCGTGCTGGCGGCGTGTCCTATGCGATGCCGGGGCAGCTGACCCCGGCCAATGTCGGCAGCCTGGTCGCGGGCACGATCAACAGCTGCGACGATCTGATCGGGCAGGATTTGTTCCCGAAACAGACCTATAACTCGGTCAACGGCACCGCCACGTTCGAGGTCACCGACTGGTTCACGGTGTTCGCCGACGGCTTTTACAGCAAGCGCGAATATGAGCGGCTTCCGGCCTATTTCAGCTCAACGCTGACCGTTCCGCAGACCAACGCCTGGTTCGTCCGCCCGACCGGCTTCGCGGGCACGAGCTACACGATCGACTATAATTTCCACAACGACCTGCCCCGCGACGTGTCGCGCGGTTTTGCCGAGAACTGGCAGGTGACGCCGGGCGTCCGCTTCAAGCTGCCCGGCGACTGGGAGCTTGAAGGGCTGTTCACCTACGGCCGCGGCAATGACCAGTCGGATCAGGTGCGCGGGCTCAACGCGACCGCGCTGAACGCGGCGCTGGCAAGCAGCAATCCGGCGACGGCGTTCGACCCCTATGGCCTTGGCCGCACGTCCGCGGCCACTCTGTTAGCGATCAGCAACTTCCTGACGCTGTCGCCGACGCTGAACGACTTCAACGGCTATGAAGCGCGGATCAACGGGTCGATCGTCGATCTGCCGGGTGGCAGCGTGAAGCTCGCTGCCGGCTATGAAGGTCAGGAGATCGAGACGCGGCTGGGTTCTGCGCGCGGCGCGGCGGGGACGCCGGTCACCTTCCGCCGCTTCACCCGCCGGGTCGATTCCGCCTATGCCGAATTGCTGGTGCCGGTGTTCGGCGCGGGCAACGCCACGCCCGGATTCGAGCGGCTCGAGATCAACGCCGCGGTCCGCTACGACAAATATTCGGACGTGGGCGACACCACCAATCCCAAGTTCGGCGTCAACTGGTCGCCGGTGCGCGGGCTGGTACTGCGCGGCAGCTACGGCACGTCATTCCGTGCGCCGCTGATCTCGCAGATTTACGGCAACAGCAACAATCTGTTCGGGCAGAGCTACCAGAATCCGGCGGGCGGCGCGCCGCTGACCGGCTTTGCCTATTCGGGGCCGAACACCAACCTTGCGCCGGAAGAGGCGACGACTTGGTCGGTCGGCGCCGACTGGGACGTCACATCCAATTTGCGTGTCAGCGCAACCTATTGGGACGTGAAGTATATCAATCAGGTCGACAGCTATCTCGCTGATCTCGCCATCCTGTCGCGCGAGTCCGAATTTGCCGGGACGGGCATCATCCTGCGCGGCACGGCGGCGCGCGACCGCGTGCTGCAATTGCTGTCACAGGGCGTGACGCTGGCGCGCGGCACCTTCCCCGGCGGCGACCCCAACAATGTTACGCTGTTCGTCGACGGGCGGAACAACAATCTGGGCCAATCGACGACACGCGGCATGGACTTCGTCGTGAACTGGCGGGTGCCGACCGAAAGCGCGGGGACGTTCAACTTCAACGCGTCGGGCGCCTATCTCTTCCATTACGAGACGGCCGTGTCGCCCGCGGGAACGCCCCGCAGCCGGCTCAACACCATCTACAACCCGCTTAAGTTCAAGGCGCGCGGCAGCGTGGTGTGGGATTATGAGCCGATGCGGGTGCAGCTGACCGCGACCCATGTCGGTGGCTATACCAACACCGCAATCACCCCGAACCAGAAGATCAAGAGCTACACCCCGATCGACCTGGCGGTGAGCTGGAACCTGGGCGAGATGGGCGCGACGTCGTTGCTGGGCGGGGTCGAACTGGGGCTGGAAGTGCGCAACCTGTTCGACCTGCAGCCGCCCTATGTGAACGTCGCGCCGGGCCTGAACGGCGGTGGCGGTTACGATGCGTCGGCGGCCAACCCGATCGGCCGTGTACTCGCCGCGTCGCTGCGGTTCCGCATGTAAAAGGGGGCACCGGGGGCGGGTCGTGCCGCCCCCGGACGTCCGGCCCTAGCGATGGAAGACGGCGTACATCCGGTCGAGCGCTGCGTCGAAAATCGGGCGCTCTTCCGGGCTGAGCTGGGCCAGTACCTCGGCCTCGACCCCCTTCATGATGTTGAACAGGTCATCGAGCGTCTTCTTGCCTTCGGGCAGGATCGTCAGTGCGTGGCGGCGGCGGTCGACGGTCGAGCGCTCGCGCTTGGCCCAGCCGCGCTTTTCGAGTTCGTCGACGATCTGCACCGTGATCGATTTGTCTAGGCCGACGGTGCTCGACAATTGCTGCTGCGACAGCCCGGGATTGGCCTCGATCAACGCGAGCGAGGAGAACAGACCGGCGCGGATGCCGTAATGCGCGCTCGCCGCCGCAAAATCGGCCGACAGCTGGTTCTGGACGCGGCGCATGCGAAAGCCGACATAATCGCCCAGCCGGCCGAGCTTCAGCCCGCCCTCAACCGCGTCGTCCGGCGATTTCGACCGCAATTGCGTCACATGTGTCCCCTTGTCGCCATCCACCGTTCGTGCGATTGACAGATGGTTGAAAATATCTACGGTTTTGATCCTACCATTCAGTTAGACCGCCCCAGCGAGAGGCTGTCAATCAGGAGAGGCATAGCGTGTCCGACCCGGTGACCGAAGCCGCAGCGCCGCTGCATGATGAGGAGCCGCCCCCCGCCCCGGTTACGGGCATCGCGGGCAAGGCGGCATTCTATATCGGATCGGCCGGACTGTTGCTGGCGACCGCGGCGGATTCGATCGCGGTGCTGGGGCGCCACACCGGATTCGCGCTGCTCGGCGCGATCGAGATCGTCCAAGCGGCGATCGTGTTCATCGCCGCATCGTCGATGGTTGCGGTGACCCTCTCGCGCGGCCATGCCGCCGTGCATATCCTGACCGACCGCCTCTCCCCTGCCCGCCGCGCGACGCTGGCGCGCGTTGCGAACCTGCTAGGCGCTGTTGCCGTGCTGCTGCTGGCGGCAGGATCGCTGATCCTGCTTGGTGACCTGTGGAACGGACATGAGCGGTCGGAGCTGCTGCACATTCCATTACGCTGGTTCAGGCTGTTGATGATCGTGGCGCTGGTGTTCGTCGCGATCCTGTTCGTTCGCCATGCTTTTTCGCGCGAAACGCCGGAGGGTGGTCATGGCGCCTGAACTGATCGGCCTGATCGGCATCCTCGCGTTGCTCGGCCTGCTCACCATCGGCGTGCCGATCGGGGTGAGCCTCGCGCTCACCGGCGTGGTCGGCCTGATGGTCATGCTCTCGCCCGAAGCCGCTTTGGTCAAGGCGGGCGTGGTAGTGTTCGAGGTCGCGAACAAATACGAATTGGGCGTCCTCCCGCTGTTCCTGCTGATGGCGCATCTGTGCTTCGCCGCCGGGGCGAGCCGCGATTTCTTCGATGTTGCCGCGCGCTTCGTCGGGCATCGTCGTGGCGGCCTTGGCCTCGCATCGATCGCAGGGTGCGCCGGGTTCGGCGCGATCAGCGGATCCAGCCTCGCCACTGTCGCCACGGTCGGCTCCGCCGCGCTGCCGGAGATGCGGCGCGCGGGCTATAATCCCGGTTTTGCCGCCGGGGCACTCGCTGCTGGCGGCACGCTCGGCGCACTGATCCCGCCATCGGGCGCGCTGATCGTGTTCGGCATCATTGCCGAAGTCTCGATCGGCCGGCTGTTCACCGCCGCGATCATTCCCGGGTTCAGCCAGGCACTGTTCTACATGATCGCCATCGCGGTCCTGTGCTGGTTCAAGCCCGAGCTGGGGCCGCGGTCGGTACGCGTCGGCTGGCGCGAGCGGATGCGCGGGCTGCTCGGCATCCTCGACATCATCGTGCTGGTCGTGTTCGTCATCGGGGGGCTGATGATCGGGTGGTTCACCCCGACCGAGGCCGCGTCGGTCGGCGTCATCGTCGCCTTCATCCTGATGGGCGTCCGTGGCGCGTTCAATCGGGAGGCGATCGCCGACAGCTTTGCGAAGACGCTGTCGACCACCGGCATGATCTACCTGATCATCTTCGGCGCGATCCTGTTCGCGACCTTCATCAGCGTGACCGGCATCGCCGACCTGATGTCGACCACCGTGCGCGATCTCGACGCAAGCCCGATCGTCGTGGTCATCGTCATCGCACTAATGCTGCTGGTGCTGGGCTCGTTCCTCGATGGCCTGGCGCTGATGCTGCTGACCACGCCAATCTTCCTGCCGATCGTGCTGGAGCTGGGCTACAGCCCGATCTGGTTCGGCATCTTCCTCGTCCGCACGATGGAGATCGGGTTCGTCCACCCGCCGCTTGGCCTCAACGTCTATGTCATCCAGGCGATCGGCAAGGACATTCCGCTCGGGCAGATTTTCCGAGGGATCGTGCCGTTCCTGATCGCCGATTTCTTCCACCTTGCCATGATCATCGCCTTCCCGGTGGTGACCTTGTGGCTGCCCAGCGTGATGGGGGCCTGACCGATGCGTTTACCAGTGATCCTCGCCGCGCTCGCGCTCGCCGGATGCAGCGTCGCGCCGCAGCCGACCGCCGAGCATGTGCTGACCTATGCCAGCCCCTATACCCCCACCCACCCGTTCGGCCTCGCCGATCAGGAATGGATGAAGTGGGTCGAGGCGAAGAGCGGCGGGCGCATCGCGTTCAAGCCCTATTGGTCGGGCGCGCTGATCTCGTCCGACATGAGCATGGAGGAGGTGCGCCACGGCGTTGCCGATATCGGCCTGATTACGCCGATCTATTCCAAGGGCGGTGCGCATCTGCTGCGTGGGCAGGCGGCCTATTATGGCGGGGTGCGCACGATCACCGATCAGGTCGCGGTGTATGACTGCCTGGCCGACCGCTTCCCGCATTTCGAGAATGAGCTGCACGGGTTGCATGTGCTCGCGGTGCAGGGCGGGAATTTCCCCGGCGTGCTGACGCGCGACCGCCCGATCCGCAGCCTCGCCGACTTTAAGGGCCTGCGTCTACGCGCGCAGAGCGATGCGGTCGATATCCTCAAGCAACTGGGCGCGGACCCGGTCAACATGCCGATGGGCGAGGTCTATTCGGCGCTGGCCAAGGGCGTGATCGACGGCGTCGTCGCCCCCGCCGACACGATCCGCAGCCTGCATTTCGCCGAAGTGGCGAAGCATTTCACCACGATCCGCTTCAGTCGCGGTGCCTATCCGGCGCGCGCGATGTCGGACAAGACCTGGCGCGCGCTCCCGCCCGACCTGCAGGCGATCCTGACCGAAGGGCGCAAGGTGTGGGAGGAAGCGCTCAACCGCCAGCTGCTCAAGGCCGAGCAGGCGGGGATCGACTATGGGAAGAAGGAGGGGATCACCTTCTCCAGCATCCCCGAGCGGGAACAGCGCGCGTTCGACGCGCTCTACAACAAGGATGCGCGCATCCAGGCGCAGCGGCTGGGCAAGATCGGGATCGATGCGGTGCCGATCTATGAGGAAGCGCAGCGGTTGATCGCGGGCGGCGATATCCGGTGCGACGCGAAGGTGGCGGGACGATGAGCAACCTCCCCCTCGAAGGCGTCAGGGTCGCCGATTTCTCCTGGGTAGGTGCGGGGCCGCGCGCGACCAAGGATCTGGCTGACATGGGCGCAACGGTGATCAAGATCGAATCGCGCAAGCGGCTCGACCTTGGCCGGCTATCCCCTCCATTCGCGACCCCCGGCCGTGATCCCGATGCGTCGACCTTCTTCGCGATCACCAACACCAGCAAGCTGGGGGTGACGATCAACCTGAATGATCCGCGCGGCATCGAGGTCGCGAAGAAGCTGGTCGCCTGGGCCGATATCGTCGTCGAGAATTTCAGCCATGGCTATATGGATCGCATTGGCCTCAGCTTCGACACGCTGAGGGCGATCAACCCCGACATCATCCAGATCAGCGTCAGCGTCGCGGGGCGCAAGGGGCCGCTCGGCACGATGCGCGGCTATGGCAATTCGGCCGGCGCACTGTCGGGCATGGCGGCGCTTTCGGGCTGGCCCGATCGCGATCCGCATATGGCACCGTTCGCCTATGGCGATGTCGTCGCACCGATGTTCGCCACCGTCGCGACGCTCGCCGCGCTCGAGCATCGCCGCCAGACCGGCGAGGGTCAGCTGATCGACATCAGCCAGACCGAGCCGCTGATCCACGTCATGGCCGACCGGTTTATGACGGAGCAAACTGGAGTCGGCGGGAAGCCCGGCAATCGCTCGCCCCACCGCGCCCCGCAGGGTGCCTATCCCGCGCGGGGCGTGGACCAGTGGGTCGCGATTGCGGTTCGCAGCGATGCCGAATGGGCCGTACTGGCAGCGGCGGCAGGCATCACCGATCCGCGCTTCGACACGCTCGCCGGGCGCAAGGCGCATGAGGACGAGCTCGACGCAGCTTTGTCCAAGTGGACGCGCGGGCAGGACAAGCGCGTCCTTGCCGACCGGCTCGCCGCGATCGGCATCCCGGCTGAGCCGGTGAATGACGGCCGCGACGTATTTACCGACCCCGAGTTGATCGAACGCGGCCATTACCAGCCAGTCACGCACAGCAAGCTAGGCGAGACCGAGATTCCCGGCCCGCCGCTGCGCTTTTCCGACAGCGCCATCCAGGTCGGGCCGCCGCCCAATCTGGGTGAGCATAACCGTGCGGTGTTCGTCGACTTGCTCGGCATGAGCGAGGCCGAAGTCCGCGACCTCACCGACGCGGGAGCACTCGCATGATGCTCGCCCACCTCACCATCGTCGACCTGACCGACGGTCTTGGCGAACTCGCCGGGCGGATGCTCGCCGAACTCGGCGCACGCGTCGTGCGGGCCGAGCCGGGCGAAGCGGCCTGGGACCATGGCAAGCGGACCGGCGACACCGAAACGCTGCTCGCCACCGCCGATATCCTGTTCCGCAATCCCGGCCGCGACCATAGCGCGCTCGCCGCCGCCAACCCGAAGCTGATCGACGTGGTCGTCGCGCCGTTCCTGCCCGGCGGCCCCAATGACGGGCGCCCGGAAACCGACCTGACGCTGATGGCGCGCTCCGGCCTGATGACGATCATCGGCGACCCGGACCGAGCGCCGCTGACCCTGCCCGGTGAACAGGCCTATGCGCTCGCCGGTATTCAAGCGGTAATTGGTGCACTCACCGCGCTCCACGCCCGCGCGACGACGGGCAAGGGCCAGCTGGTCGAGGTGTCCGCCTATCAGTCCGCCGTCCTTGCCAATTATCGCGAGCCGCTGACCTGGCAATGGACCGGGCGCGTCGGCAACCGCACCGGCAATCTGCTGATCCGCGGCAAGTCCGGCGTGCGACAGATCTGGCCCTGCGCCGATGGCTTCGTCACCTGGGCGCTGGTCGACAACCAGCCGATGATGCGCGGCATGGTCAAGGCGATGGGCGACGCCGCCGGGCCGCTGGCCGACGTCGATTGGGACGCGATCCTGGTCGCCGACATGCCGCGCGAGACGCTGATCGAATGGGAGGCGGTGGTCGAGGCGTTCTTCCTCAACCACACCCGCGCCGAACTGGGCGCGATGTCGCAGGCCAACGGGCTGGGCCTGTCGTGGATCGACACCCCCGCCGACGCGCTCGCCAGCGAGCACCTCGCCGCGCGCGGGCTGTGGCGCAATGTCGACGGCGTGAAGCTGCCCGGCAGGCTGTGGGTATCGTCGCTGGAGGACAGGCAATGACCGCACTCACTGGCCTCACGGTCATCGACTTCAGCAAGTTCCTCCCCGGCCCCTATTGCACCTGGCTGCTTGCCGATCTGGGCGCAGAGGTGATCCGCATCGAGAACCCGCGCGAGCTGGCGAAGCAGCGCAAGGTGTTCGGCTGGGACAAGCTGTCCGACGCGGAAAACGCCCGGCTGCGCGCGCACGACATTCTCGCGCGCGGCAAGAAGAGCGTGCTGATCGACCCCGGCAGCGATGAGGGCCGCGCGGCGATCCTGAAGCTGATCGACCAGGCCGACATATTGGTCGAGGATTACCGGCCCGGCGTGATGGCGAGCATGGGGTATGGCTGGCCGGAGATGGCGGCGCGGAACCCGCGTCTGATCTACTGCTCGGTCACCTTGTGCGGCCAGACCGGCCCCTATGCGCGCAAGCCCGGCCATGATCCGGTCGCGCTCGCCATTGCCGGGGCATTGTCACGGATGGGCGAAGACCCCGACCGCCCGGCCTTTCCCGGCGTGCCGGTCGCCGATCTGCTGAGCGGATCGAACGCCGTCATCGGCATCCTCGCTGCGGTGATCGCACGCGCGACGACGGGCAAGGGGCAGCAGGTCGACATCGCCATGTCCGACGCCTCGCTCGCGCTGATCGGCAACATCCTCTCGCGCAACCCGGACCTCTCCAAGGCACCGCCCAAGGGAATGCACCGCGCCGATAGCGGCATCTGGCGCTGCGCCGATGGCGAGTGGCTGGTCACGACCGATATGGAGCCGCGCTACTGGCGCATCTTCGTCGAGACGATCGGCCTGCCCGACCTTGCCGACAAGCAGATGGACCGCGCCAACTGGCCCGCGATGAAGGACCGCATCGCCCAGGTGATTGCGACAAAGCCGCGCGACGCATGGCTCGCCATCCTCGATGCGGCCGGCACGCA
This sequence comes from Sphingomonas sp., assembly GCF_965227385.1. Lineage (GTDB taxonomy): Bacteria > Pseudomonadota > Alphaproteobacteria > Sphingomonadales > Sphingomonadaceae > Sphingomonas. The sequence goes on along the minus strand of NZ_OZ245750.1, from coordinate 2,343,690 downwards.
GTTCGCGCCGGTCCTGACCGTCGCGCAGGCGATGGAGGACCCGCACAATCACGCGCGCGGCATGATCCTCGATCTGCCCGCGCCCGGCGGCGGGACGGTGCGCCACACCGGCTGTCCGATCCGCCTTTCCGACACCCCCGCCAGCCCCGCCGCCGTCGCCCGCCCAGCGGGCGCCGATACGGCGGAGGTGCTGGCGAGCCTTGGCTACACCGCGGCGCAGGCCGCCGCACTTGAAGGACGACTCCCGTGACCGAAGCCACCCGCGAACGCCCGCTCGAAGGGCTGCGCGTCATCGACCTGACCCGCGCGCTTGCCGGACCCTATGCGACCCTGCTGCTCGCCGGGCTGGGTGCCGAGGTGATCAAGGTCGAGGACCCCAAGGGCGGCGATCTCGCGCGCGACAACAGCCCCTATGTCGGCCGCGACGGCATCACCGTCGAGCGCAAGCATGACGACGATGTGTCGATCAGCCACCTCACGCGTGCGCGCGGCAAGCTCGGCGTCTCGCTCAACCTCAAATCGCCCGAGGCGAAGGAGGTGTTCCTCGACCTCGTCCGCACCGCCGACATCGTGGTCGAGAATTTCACCGCCGGCACCGCCGACCGGCTGGGCGTCGGATATGAAGCCGCAAAGGCCGCCAATCCGCGCATCATCTATTGCTCGCTCTCGGGCTTCGGCGCGACCGCGCCGGAAGGGGGCAAGGCGATGGACATCATCATCCAGGCGCTGTCGGGTGCGATGTATGCCAGCGGCGGGCCGGGCGAACCACCGGTGCGTATCGGTATCCCGATCGCCGACATGCTCGCACCCGTGTTCTCGGTGATCGGCATCCTCTCGGCGCTCGAACAGCGCCACCGCACCGGCGTCGGCCAGCATATCGACGTGTCGATGCTCGGCGCGCTGACCAGCTTTGTGGCGATCGAAAACTGGTCGGCGATGGCGGCGGCGGGGATGCAGGCGCGTACCGGACTGACCGTCCAGCGGCTCTCGCCATTCGGAGTGTTCGAATGCGCCGATGGCTATGTCGCGGTCGTTGCAGTGCATGAGAAGCTGGCCCAAGGCCTGTTCCGCGCAATGGGGCAGCCCGAGCTGTCGGACGACCCGCGCTTCGCCAACCGCGACAGCCGCGTTGCGAATGCTGTGGTGCTGGAGGAAACGATCAACGGCTGGTCGCGCCAGCACAGCGTCGAGCATGTGGTTGCGGTGCTGGAGGCGCAAGGTGTCCCCGTCGCTCCCGTTCGCCACCCCGAGGATGCACTGGACGACCCGCGCGTGGTTGCGCGGCACGAAGCAGTTCCGGTCGCGCATCCGAGCTACGGGTCGCAGGTCGATCTGCGCACCGCCGGCATCCCGATCGTGTTTTCGGGCGCGGATACCGGCTTTGACGACGTGACCCCGATCCAGGTCGGCGAGCATAATGACCGCGTGCTCGCCACGACGCTGGGCTATGATGCCGAGCGGATTGCCGCATTGCGCGAACGGGGCGTGATCTGATGCAGAATGCAGCAGCACAGCTGATCGCGGCATGCGACGATCCCGGCGCGGTGGCCGAGCGGCTGCTGAGCGAAGGACATCGGGTGATCCGCGTGCTGGGGCAGGACGCGCCCTATGCGCTGCTGCGCGCAATGGGTCGCGCGCCGGTGCGGATGGTCCCCCGTCCCGGCCCAACGCCCGATGCCGATATGCTGGCGGGCGATGGCACACTGTCGCAGCGGGGCCGGTCGCTGCTGCAGCAGATTGTCGGGGACGCAAGCGGCACCTCGCTGCTGTTTACCCATGCCGATAGCGAGTTGCCGCAGCTGTTCGCGACGGTGCGCGACCTGATCCGCGCGGGCGACATCGCCGAGCGCCCGATCCATATGCTCGACCTCGGCCATCAACCGCGCGAGTCCAGCCGGGCCTATAATGCGGCGCGAATTGCCCAGCTCGTCGATTGGCTCGGCGGAGTGGATGCGGATCACTTTGCCGCATGTGCCGCCGAAGAGCGTGCGCGTCCGGCGGCGATGCGGCACCTGTCCGGGGTGAGGCGGATCGCGGCGATTGGTGCGGCGCACGCCCTTCCGCCAGCGGAGTGGCTGGAACTCGTCGGGCAGGTTTCGGGCGATGCAGCCGGCGAGCCGGTGTTCGTCCTCGGCTCCCCGCACTTCTCCACCGCCCGCGCCCGCGACCTTGCCGCGCGGGGCCTCGATGCCCGCGCCGACGATCAGGACTGGGGCGATCCGCTCGTTGCAGCCTGGGCCGACACCCCCGCGACGCTCGACGGCCTGTCCGACCCGATGCGCCTCGTCCCGCGCAAGCTGGTCACTGCCGAGGACCGCGCCGCTGTCGTGATCGCGCGCATGCAGGCGCTCGACATCGCCCGTGCGGTGATCGTCGAATCGGTCGGCGACGAAGCGGCGGCGTGGGACGCGGGCTATTTCGCGCGCACGCTCGAAGCCGCCGGCTTCGCGGTCGAGCGGATCGGCGCCTCTCCGCCCCCTGCCCCCGCAACCGACGCCCCCCGCCCCACGCCGCGCGGACAGGACGGCCGCCGCAGCCGCAAGTCGCTGACCTCGATCGCCAGCTTCGGGGCGTATCAACGCGACTGGTTCAAGGGCGTGCGCGAAGCGGTCGCAGCCGGCGCGCCGCTCGCCGTGGTCAACGCCAACTCGCCGCAGGAAATCCTGCGCGCGATGGACGTGCCGTTCGTCGTCAACCAATGGTGGGCATCGATCGTCGCGGCCAAGCAGCAATCGCCGCGCTATTTCCAGCTGCTCCGCGACCATGGCTACCCCAGCGATGCCGAAGCCTATAGCGCGCAGGGCATCGCCGCGATGTTCGACGCGGACCCCGAACAGGCGCCCTGGGGCGGCCTGCCCCGCCCGGCCTTCGTTCAGGCCCCGCTCGGCACCGACGCAACGCCGCGCATCTTCGATCACTGGGCGCGCGAGACCGGCGCGGAGCCGTTCCTGTTCGAGCGCAGCATCGAAAGCCGCATCGACTTTCCGATCGACTGGTGGGACCGGCTGCACGACGACTGGGACAGCGCGATCGAGCCCGAACGGCTCGACCTGATGACCGCCGAACTGCGCGCGGTGATCGCGCGGATCGAGGCAAGTACCGACCGCCGCTTCGACCCCGACCGTTTCGCCGACATCATGGATCTGGTGAACGAGCAGGAGGATTATTACCGCCGTACCCGCGACCTGATCGCCGGCGCGCACCCCGCCCCCGTGTCGATCAGCGACACCATGCCCGCGACAATGGTGCCGCAATGGCATCGCGGAACGACATGGGCACGCGACGCGGCGCGCGACTTCTACCACGAGGTGAAGGCGCGGCACGAAGCCGGCGAAGCCGCCTGCGCCAACGAGAAGCTGCGCCTGATGTGGGTCGGGCGCGGCATGTGGAGCGACATGGGCTTCACCCAGCGCTGGGAAGATAGCCATGGCGCGGTGTTTGTCTGGTCGATGTATCTCGCACTCGCCGCCGATGGCTATATCCGCCGCACCGCACCCGGACAGGACCCGCTGCGTGCGCTCGCGGCCCGCTTCGTGACGATGGGCGACGAGCTGCGCATGCCGACCTGGGCCGGGGCCTGGCATGTCCGCGAGGCGCAGAGCCATGCGGTCGATGGCGCGGTGGCGCTGAGCGATGCCGACCCGTTCGTGCTGCGCGCGCTGCGCCGTGCGGGCGTGCCGGTGCTCAGTCTCGATCTCGACAACTACAACCGCGAGGCGAGCGACGGCGACGCGGTCGATCGCCAGATCGCCGCATTCCTCGAAGGGCCGGTCAGCGACTATGCCGGGCGGCGACGCTGAGGCTTGCCACCATGCGCTGGGCGGGTCAGTGAGGCCGCGACCCCTGCATCGGAGACACCCATGACGCGCCGCCTTGCATCCTCCACCGTCAACCCGGTCGGCCTCGGCTGCATGTCGCTCAGCCATGCCTATGGCACCCCGCCCGCGCGGGAGGATGCGATCCGGTTGCTCAATCAGGCGCTCGACCTGGGATACGACCATCTCGACACCGCCGCGCTATACGGCTTCGGCGCGAACGAGACCCTGATCGGGGAAGCGATCGGCCATCGCCGCGACGCGTATTTCCTCGCGTCGAAATGCGGGATGACCGGCGTGGACGGAAAGCGCGTGATCGACGGGCGGCCCGAGACATTGCGCGCGACGATCGACCAGTCGCTGACCCGGCTCCGCACCGACCGGGTGGACCTCTACTATCTCCACCGCTGGGACAAGTCGGTGCCGATCGAAGAGTCGGTCGGCGAACTCGCGCGGCTGGTCGCGGCGGGGAAGATCGGCGCGATTGGCCTTAGCGAAGTGTCCGCCGCCACGCTGCGCCGCGCGCATGCGGTGCACCCGATCGCGGCAGTGCAGAATGAATATTCGCTGTGGTCGCGCAACGTCGAGCTCGGCGTGCTTGCGGCGTGCGCGGAGCTGGGCACGACCCTCGTCGCCTTTTCCCCGGTCGCGCGGGGTTTCCTCGCCGGCGCGCTGGCTTCGCCGGACGCGCTGGGTGAGCGCGACATTCGCCGTATGATGCCGCGTTTCAACGCCGAGAACTTCGCGCGCAACCTCGACCTGCTCGCGCAGCTACGCCGGATCGCGTCGGATCGCGGCATCACCCCGGCGCAGCTCTGCCTGCAATCGGTGTTCGCGCAGGGCGAGCATGTTGTCGCCATCCCCGGCACCACCTCACCCGCGCATCTTGCCGAGAATTTCGCAACCCCCGTCGAACCACTGCCCGGCGACGTGCTCGCCGAACTCGACCGCATCTTTGCGCCGACCGCGATTGCCGGGCCGCGCTACCCCGCGGCGACCCAGGCAGAGATCGATACCGAGGAGTTCTAGGGCTCGGCGAGCACCGCGCGCGTATCGGCGAACGCCAGATCGACCAACGCACGCATCGCCGCCTCGGCGGCGTCTGCATCACCCGCGATGATCGCGTCGCTGACCCGCGCATGATCGGGCACGGGGTCGCGCGGCAGCGCCTTGGTCCGCAGCTTGAAGCGCGTGGTCCAATTGACCGCCGCGCCGATGCTCGCGCTCAGCGTGATCAGCGCGTCGTGGAATGCGCGATCGGCGTCGCGCCCCGCTTCGGTCGCCAGCGTGTGCCGCCGCATGCCGACCAGCCCGGCCTTGAGCGCGGCGATGTCGTCCTTGTCGCGACGCTGGGCCGCAAGCCGCGCCGCCGCCGGCTCGACGATGGCGCGCAGCTCGAACAGGTCGCGGACAAAGCCCGGATCGGGCTCGCCTGAAAAGGCCCAGGCGACGATATCGGGGTCGAGCAAATTCCACCGGCTGCGCGGCTGGACCCGCGTCCCCGCCTTGGTCCGGCTTTCGACCAGCCCCTTGGCGGCGAGCACCTGGATCGCCTCGCGATAGGCGCTGCGCGAGACGTCGAGAGCCTCGGCATTGGCAACTTCGCCGGTCAGCCGCTCGCCCGGCGCAATCTCACCGCTGACGATCGCGCGGCCGAGGTAATGCGCGACCGCCCCGCGCAGGCGGCGGCCAGTGCTGCGTTCGCGCTTCTGTTCGCCGGGTTCGGACGGGTATTCCTGCTTCACCCTCTCGCCTCTTCTCACGGCCCGATTGCCTACGCGCCAAAAATCGCGCCCGCAATGCGACATGCGAACTTCCATTTTATATTATGTCGGACTAATTCGCATGGGAAGGGAGAGGTTCGATGGTTCGTTTGCTTCAACATCGCTCGTCCGATGGCACGCGCCGGGTGATTGCCGCAGCCGACGGCGAAGCGCGGTTCGTCCGTGCGTTCAGCGACGTTCGCACGATGGCGGCTGCGGCGATCGCGCGCGGGATCGGCCTTGCCGCGCTGGCCGAAGATGCAGGCTTTGACGAGGCGGTCGATCTGTCGGCTGCGGCGGCAGCGGGAGAATTGCTCGCGCCGATCGACCATCTCGACCCGGCGCACATCGTGGTGACCGGCACCGGCCTCACCCATCTCGGATCGGCTGAGGGGCGCGACAAGATGCACCGCGCCGCCGCTTCGGGCGAGAAGCTGACCGACTCGATGCGCATGTTCCTCGAAGGGCTGGAGGGCGGCAAGCCCGCCCCCGGTGCGGTCGGGCAACAGCCGGAATGGTTCTACAAGGGCGATGGCGCGCATCTGGTCGGCACCGGCGCGCCGCTGACCATGCCCGCCTTCGCGCAGGATGGCGGCGAGGAGCCGGAGCTGGCCGGCATCTACCTGATCGGGCCAGACGGGACGCCGCACCGCATCGGTTTCTGCCTCGCCAACGAGTTCAGCGATCACATGACTGAGCGGCACAATTATCTGTGGCTCGCGCACTCCAAGCTGCGCCCGGCGGCGCTCGGGCCGGAGCTGCTGGTCGGCGATCTGCCCGCCGATGTGCGCGGGTCCAGCCGCATCGTGCGCGATGGCGCTGTGCTGTGGGAAAAGCCGTTCCTGACGGGCGAGGCCAATATGTCGCACAGCATCGCCAATCTGGAGCATCATCACTTCAAATATGCCGCGTTCAGGCGTCCCGGCGATGTGCATGTCCACTTCTTCGGCACCGCAACACTGTCGTTCAGCGACGGCATCGCGACCCAGCCGGGGGACGTGTTCGAGATCGAGGCCGCACCGTTCGCCCTCCCGCTGCGCAACCCGCTGGCCCGCGCGGAGGCTGACGCGGTGACGGTGCGCGCGCTGTGACAATCCGCATTGCGCTGATCGGCCTGGGCAAGATCGCCCATGACCAGCATCTGCCCGCGATTGCCGGCGACCCGGGCTTTACCCTCGTTGCGACCGCGAGCGCGGACGGCGCGACGCTGGGCGGTGTGCCGGGGTTCGAGAGCATCGACGCGCTGCTGGCCAGCGGCATCGCGGTCGATGCGGTCGCAATCTGCACCCCGCCACAGGTGCGCCACCGCGTCGCCGCGACCGCGCTGCGCAACGGGCTGCACGTCCTGCTCGAAAAGCCGCCCGCAGCCAGCCTGACCGAAGCCGCAGCGCTCGCGGCGCTGGCGGACGAGGCCAAGGTCACGGTGTTCGCCGCCTGGCACTCGCGCTGTGCCGCCGGGGTCGCGGAGGCGCGTGCATGGCTCGCGGAGCGCAACATCACGCGCGGCACGATCACCTGGCGTGAGGATGTGCGCGTGTGGCACCCAGGTCAGCTGTGGATCTGGCAGCCGGGCGGGCTCGGCGTGTTCGATCCGGGGATCAACGCGCTGTCGATCGTGACCGAGATCTTGCCCGGCACCCTGCTGCTGCGCGACGCGGAGCTGGAGGTGCCGAGCAACCGCCACGCCCCCATCGCCGCGCGGCTCACGCTGGAAACCGGCTGCGGTGCGCCGATCGCGGCGGATTTCGACTTTCGCCAGACCGGGCCGCAAAGCTGGGATATCGAGATCGAGACCGACGCCGGTACGCTGCGCCTCGCCCGCGGCGGGGCCGAGCTGACCCTGCCCGACGGCACCCGCCCCGGCGAGGATCGCGAATATCCCGCACTCTACGCGCAGTTCGCCCGGCTGATCGCGTCTGGCGCGAGCGACCTCGACACCGCACCCTTTCGCCTCGTCGCCGACGCATTTCTGCGCGGGCGGCATTGCGTGGCCGAACCGTTCGAGGAGTGAGGCACATTAATCCGCCCCCGCCAGGGGGAGGATCAGGTCCCGCTCCGCCAGGATCACCGACATCGCGGCACCGCGGGATTGGCTGGTGCTAGCAAGGGATGCCGCCTGTCCGCTGACGACCCCATTGCCGCCGCTTATCGATAATCGTAGCGTCCCTCAAAGCGGACGAGTTGATAGAGCGCTATGATTAGCAAGCATCCGATGGTGACGCTCGTAGCGAGCTCCATTCTACTGCTCGCCGCAAGCTTCGGGACTTTCTACTCCATGCTCGCTGTTGGTCTGAGCGATGGACCGGGGCATTTAACGGCTCAGCTTATGCTTGCTGCCTGCGCGTTCGCAGCGCTGGTAACGACGGTGGTCACCGTTCGGTCGGCATGGGTGCTGTTCACGCGCGTTTGATGGCTGCTATCGAGCCGTTTTGCTTAAAACGGTCGTTTGGCTTCCCACCCAATTTCCGCCGTTCGCCATCACACGGGTGCAGTGAATAATTGCCCTTTCCTACAAGCCCCGATCCGGCATATCTCAACTGTCCGATGCCCCGTCCGGACACCCTCCCCCACCTTCAATGCGCGGCACGGACCCACCCGAAGCTGACAGAACCGCGCGCGTTGCCATTAACTTCGTCAGTTTCAACCGCACCCGCCCCTCCTTTCGGCAGCGACGGATGCGGCTTTACTCCACGATCTCCAGCATCGTCACCGACTTCGCCGGCAGGCGCACGCTCACCGCGCCGCCTGTGACCCGGCCGACGATCGGCTGCGGCTTCACCGCATCGGGGGCGTCGAAGCTGTTGATGCTGTTGACCTTCGCCGCCGTCAGCACCGTGCCGGCAGCGGACCTGGCCTTCACGCCCGGGATCTCCAGCCGCATGTCGGCAGGCTTGGCCGGATCGAGATTGACCAGCGACAGCCACAATTTCCCGTCGCTCGCGCGCACCGCGACCGCGTCGACGCGCGGCAGGGTCACCGCGCCTTCCCGATACTGGCCCGCATCGAACGTCACCGGCACCAGCGTCGAGTCCTGGAACGGCCGGTACATCTTGTGGATGTGATAGGTCGGGGTCAGCACCATCTTCGGCCCATCGGTCAGGATCAGCGCCTGAAGCACATTGACCATCTGTGCGATGTTCGCGCCCTGCACGCGATCGGCATGGCGCGCGAAGATGTTGAAGTTAAGCGCGGCGATGATGCCGTCGCGCAGCGAATTCTGCTGCTGCAGGAAGCCCTCGGGCGAGCCGGGCAGCTTGGCCAGCCACACGCCCCATTCGTCGACGATCAGCGGCACCTTCTTCTCGGGATCATATTTGTCCATGATCGCCGAATGAGTCCGCAGCCGTTCGTCCATCAACAGGGTGGACTGGATCAGCTCGGCATATTCCTTTTCGGCGAAATTGACCGAGTCATAGGCGGGCGGCCATTTCACCACGGTGTAGCTGTGCAGCGACAGCCCCTCGATGCTCCAGCTCCAGTCGCGGCCCTTCCACGCCTTCATCACCCCTTCGGTATAGGCGGTGTCGCTGTCGCTCGGCCCGACTGCGATGCGCAGCATCTGGTCGGGATTGGGCAAGGGTGCCGCGGGGTTGGCGGGGTTCGGAAAGGCCTGTTGCGCCGGATGATAGTTGCGCGCGAAGCGGGCGTAGCGCTTCAGCTCGTCGGTATAATGTTCGGGCCGCATATTGCCGCCACAGCCCCAGCTTTCGTTGCCGATGCCAAGGAACCGGATCTTCCACGGCTCGGTCCGCCCGTTCGCCGCGCGCTCCTGCCCCGCCGTGTTGCGCGTGTCGGCGGTCATATAGGCGACCCAGTCGGCGGCCTCCTTGTAGCTGCCCGAACCGACATTGATCGACACGAACGCTTCCGCGCCGATCTGCTCCAGAAGATCGAAGAATTCGTGCGTGCCGAACGCGTTATTCTCGATCGCGCCGCCCCAGTTGGAATTTACAGTGACGCGCCGCTTGGCCGGATCGCCGATCCCGTCGCGCCAGTGATATTCGTCGGCAAAGCAGCCGCCCGGCCAGCGCACGTTCGGCACGCGGATTTCGCGCAGCGCCGCCACCACATCGCTGCGGATGCCGCGGACGTTGGGAATGGGCGAATCCGGCCCGACCCACACGCCGCCATAGATTCCGGTGCCGAGATGCTCGGCGAACTGGCCGAAGATATGGCGGTTGATCTTCGGACCGGCCTTGTCGGCCTGGACCGTCACCGTGACCGGAGCCTCGGCCTGCTGCGCCAAGACAGGTGCCGTCAGCGTCGCGGTGGCGAGGAGCGACCCTGCCAGCATGAAGTGCTTGAACATCGTCTCTCCTCCCACCGTGTCGCGTCAGTGATTGTCGCGGGGCAGCCCCCGTGTCTGGGCGATGCGCTGATAGGCTTCGCTGCCCTCCAGGATCGCGCCGCTCTCCATCTGGCCGACCAGGCTGCGCTGGATTTCCTGCCACGGGGTCTGCGACGCCGGATAGGGATAGCCGCCCGCGGCCTCGAGCGCGCGGCGGCGTTCGGCCAGTTCGGCATCAGGGACCAGGATGTTGGCGGTCCCGGCTCTCAGGTCCACCCGCACCCGGTCGCCATTGCGCAGCAGGGCAAGCCCGCCCAGCGCCGCCGCTTCGGGAGAGGCGTTGAGGATCGACGGACTGCCGCTCGTCCCCGATTGCCGCCCATCGCCCAGGCAGGGCAGGCTGCGAATGCCGGCGGTGATCAGGTAATCGGGCGGCCGCATGTTCACGACCTCGGCCGCGCCGGGATAGCCGATCGGCCCCGCCCCGCGCATGATCAGCAGCGTCTCGGGCGTAATGCCAAGCGCGGGATCGTCGATCCGCTTGTGATAATCCTCCGGTCCGTCGAACACCACCACCGGTCCCTCAAACGCCTCTGGATCGTCGGGGTTGGACAGATACCGCGCGCGGAACTCGTCGGAGATGACGCTGGTCTTCATGATCGCCGAATCGAACAGGTTTCCGCGCAGCACCAGGAAGCCGGCATCATGCAGGATCGGGTTGTCGAACGGGCGGATCACCCGCTCGTCCTCAATCGTGGCGGCGCGGCAATTGTCGCCGATGGTGCGGCCATTGGCGGTCAGCACGTCCTCATGGATCAGCCCGTGCCGCATCAGTTGCGCCACCACCGCCGGAACACCGCCCGCGCGGTAATAATCCTCGCCCAGATACTCGCCCGCCGGCTGGAGGTTCACCAGCAGCGGCACCTCACGACCCACGGCCTGCCAATCGTCGATCGGCAGATCGACCCCGATATGGCGCGCGATCGCGGCAAGGTGGATCGGCGCATTGGTCGATCCGCCGATCGCGGTGTTGACCCGGATCGCATTGTGGAACGCCTCGCGCGTCAGCAGGTCGGAGGGCTTCATGTCCTCCGCCACCATCTCGACGATGCGCAGGCCGGTGCGGTACGCTACCTCCTGCCGGTCGCGATAGGGCGCCGGGATTGCCGCCGATCCGGGCAGAGACATGCCCAGCGCCTCGGCGAGCGAGTTCATCGTCGTCGCCGTGCCCATCGTGTTGCAGTAACCGGTCGAGGGCGCGGACGAGGCGACGAGGCGGATGAATTCGTCCGCGTCGATCTCGCCCGCCGCCAGCATCTCGCGCGCCTTCCACACGATCGTCCCCGATCCCGTCCGCTCGCCCTTGTGCCAGCCATTGAGCATCGGCCCGACCGACAGCGCGATCGCGGGGATGTTCACTGTCGCTGCCGCCATCAGGCATGCCGGCGTCGTCTTGTCGCACCCGATGGTCAGCACCACGCCGTCGAGCGGGTAGCCGTAGAGCACCTCCACCAGCGCGAGATAGGCAAGGTTGCGGTCGAGCCCGGCGGTCGGGCGCTTTCCGGTCTCCTGGATCGGATGGACCGGAAACTCGATCGCGATCCCGCCCGCCTCGCGGATGCCCTCCCGCACCCGCTCGGCCAGCACCAGATGGTGGCGGTTGCACGGGCTGAGGTCCGATCCGGTCTGCGCGATGCCGATGATCGGCTTGCCCGAACGCAGCTCGTCCAGGCTGAGGCCGAAATTGAGGTACCGCTCCAGATAGAGCGCGGTCATGTCGATATTGTCGGGGTTATCGAACCAGGCGCGCGAGCGCAGCGGCTTGTCTGTGGTCATTTGATACTCAGTTGGTGGAAAGGCGGTAGATCATCACGTGGCGATAGGGCTTGCCCGGATCGACCCGCGCCGATGCGAACGCCGGCTTGTTGGGCGCATCGGGGAATTTCTGCGGCTCCAGCGCGATGCCGTCGCCCATGCGATAGATCCGCCCGCTGCGCCCCGCAACGGTGCCGTCGAGGAAATTGCCGCTGTAGAATTGCAGGCCGGGTTCGGTGCTCAGCACCTCAAGCACCCGGCCGGACACCGGATCCTCAAGCCGCGCAGCGAGCTGTGGCGTCGCGGTCTGGCCCTTGTCGAGCGCCCAGTTATGGTCATAACCGCGCCCTGCGACGATCTGCGGATCGCGCCCGTCACGCAAGCCCTCCGCGATCAACCGGGGCTTGCGGAAATCGAACACCCCGCTCTCGACGGGCTTCATTTCGCCGGTCGGGATCAGCGCCGCGTCGACCGGCGTGTAGGCGCGCGCAGGGATGGTCAGCAGCTGGCGCGACGTCCCCTCGGGCGCGCCGTCCCCGGCCATGTTGAACAGCGCGTGATTGGTCATGTTGACGATGGTCGGCTTGTCGGTCGTCGCGTCGAACTGGATCGTCAGGTCGCCCTTGTCGTCCAGCGCATACGTGACCTTGACCTCCAGCGTGCCGGGATAGCCTTGGTCGCCGTCCGGGCTGGTGAGCGCCATGACGACCCGGGCGATTGGTCCGCTCGACACCGACACGATCCGCCAGTTGCGCTTGTCGAAGCCCTGAACCCCGCCATGCAACGAATTGGCCTTGTCATTCTGAGTCAGCTGATAGGCGCGTCCGTCGAGCGTGAAGCGCCCACCGGCAATGCGGTTGGCGTAACGACCGACAGTCACGCCGAAATAGTTCGGCTTCTTCTCGTAGTCGGCGACATCGTCAAAACCGAGCGTGATTTCCGCCGGCTTACCCGCCCGGTCTGGCGCGACCAGCGACTGCAGCGTCGCGCCATAGGTCAGGATCCGGGCGGCCACGCCGCGCGCGTTTTTCAGCGTCACCGCCTCGATCGGCGTGCCGTCAGCCAGCTTGCCCGCGTCGCTACGCGCCGCGTCCGCGGCATAAGCAGTAGTTGCAGTTACGCAGAGCAGTGCCGCGACCATCATTGCCCTCATCATCCGACTCCCCGTTTGTCTTGCCCGGATTGACCGGTGTCGCGCTTGCTTATACTCCGACAAAATAACGGGCAAGCAAATTGCCGGACATGGAGGGGTTGCATGGCAGTGTCACCGATCGGCGCGACGAATCCGCACAGCGATGGGGCGGCGCCGCGCAGCTACCGCCCCGCGCTGACCCTGCTCGCCAGCCTGTTTTTCATGTGGGGGTTCATCACCGTCATCAACGGCACGCTGCTGCCGCATCTGCGCAGCGTGTTCGACCTCAACTATACCGAGACGACGCTGATCGAGAGCGTGTGGTTCATCGCCTATTTCATCGCGTCGATCCCCTCGGCTAAACTCATCGAGCGGATTGGCTATCAGAAGGCGCTGGTCACAGGGCTGCTGATCATGGCCGCCGGGTCCCTCGGTATGATGCTGGCGGCGAGCATCCCGTCCTATGGCGTCACGCTGACCATGTTGTTCGTGATCGCCAGCGGGATCACGCTACTGCAGGTCGCGGCCAACCCCTATGTCGCCGTCATCGGTCCGGGGGAGACGTCATCGGCGCGGCTCAACCTGGTACAGGCGTTCAACTCGCTCGGCACCGTGCTGGCGCCCTTGTTCGGCGCTTATCTCATCCTCGGACGCTCGGTTGGCGGCACTGCCGAGCATGGCCGGGTGCTGACCCAGGCCGAGCGGCTGGCGGACGCGCAGTCGGTGATCCTGCCTTATGGGCTCGTCGCGCTGGTGTTGGTGATCCTGGCTCTGGTTATCGGTCGTTTCCCGCTGCCCGCGATGGGCAAGGCGACCGCGCGGATCAGCGACGGCGTGGCGAAGACGGGCTCTGCCTGGACCCGCTTCGTGACGCACCCGATGTGGCGGCACCGCAACCTTGTCTGGGGTGTACCCGCGATCTTCATCTATCTGATCGCGGAGATCGGCGTCGCGAACCTCTTCGTCAACTTCGTCGCTCAGCCCAGCATCGCCAATCTGACGACCGAGCAGGCCGGCCGTTACCTCACGCTGATGTGGCTGGGCATGATGGTCGGACGGTTCGTTGGCGCCATCGCGATGCGCTGGATTAAGGCGGAGACGCTGCTGGCGTGTTTCAGCGTCGGCGCGTTCATCGTGATGCTGGTGACGGTGTTCGTCGACGGGCCGATCGCGATGTGGTCGCTGATCCTGGTCGGCCTGTTCCACTCGATCATGTTCCCGACGATCTTCACCCTCGGGATCAAGGGGCTGGGCCGCTATACCGAAGAAGCGTCCGGCCTGCTGATCATGGCGATTGCCGGCGGCGCGCTGGTCGCGGTGCAGGGCTGGCTGGCCGACAGCTTCGGGCTGCAGATGTCGTTCCTGCTGACCGCAGCATGTGAGCTTTATGTGCTGTGGTACGCGCTGTGGGGATCAAAGCCGGTGGAGGAAGCCGCCGCATGATCCGCGCCGCGATCCTAGCCGCCGCGTTGGCGCTGACCCAGGCCACCCCTGTGCCGGGGTCGAACCCGATCATCCGCGACAAGTTTACCGCCGACCCCGCGCCGCTCGTCGTCGGCGATAGGCTCTACCTCTATGTCGGGCATGATCAGGCGCGCGGGGACGAGATGTTCAACATGCGCGAATGGCTGGTCTATTCGACCACCGACATGCGCACCTGGACCGACCATGGTCCGATCATGAACGTCGCCGATTTCAAATGGGCCAAGAAGGATGCCTGGGCATCGCAGGCAATCCAGAAGAACGGCAAATTCTGGTTCTACACTGCCGTCGAACATGACGATACACATCCGGGCAAGGCGATCGGGGTCGCAGTATCGGACAAGCCGACCGGACCGTTCGTCGATGCCAAGGGCAGCGCGCTCATCACCAACCAGATGACGCCCAAGGGAACGCACAGCTGGGAGGATATCGACCCGACGGTCTTTACCGATGACGATGGCACGACGTGGATCGCCTGGGGCAATCGTCAGGCCTACATCGCCAAGCTCAAGCGCAACATGATCGAGATCGACGGCGAGATCACCGAAATCACCCCGCCGCATTTCGAAGAAGGGCCGTGGCTGCACAAGCGCGGCAATCTCTATTACCTCACCTACGCCTCGCTCGACCGCAAGACGCACACCGACGAGCGCGTGTCCTACTCCACCGCGCCGTCGATGAAGGGGCCGTGGACCTATCGCGGCGAGCTGACCGGATCGGGCAAGAACAGCTTCACCATCCATCCCGGCATCGCGCAGTTCAGGGGCAACTGGTATCTGTTCCTGCATAATGCTGCGCTCAGCATCGGCGATCAACAGGGCGCGCTCGGCCGCCGCGCGGTGACCGTCGAGCATCTGCGCTATGACGCCAACGGACTGATGCTGCCCGTCGTCCAGACCGATGCTGGCGTGACCGCCCCGCCACCCCGCTGACATTCAGGAGAACCGCCATGTTCTTTCGCGCATCCGCCCTTGCCGCCGCCCTGCTCCTCGGCACGCCGGCCTTGGCGCAGAACGACCAGATGACCCCGATCGCGATCCCGGCTCAGCCGAATGCGATTCCGCTTGGCACCGGGCCGCTGCCCGGCGGCACCAATCCGGAAAGCTGGCACAGCCAATATGGGAGCGTGTTCGCGCGCAACGTGACCGAAGCGACGCTGACCCCCTTCCTGCCCGATCCAGCCAAGGCGACCGGCACCGCGGTGATCGTCGCGCCGGGCGGCGGCTTCCGCACGCTATCGGTGGAGAATGAGGGCTGGGCCGTGACGCGCGCGCTGGCCGATCGCGGGGTTGCCGCCTTCGTCCTCAAATATCGCCTCAACCAGACGCCGGCGGACATGGCCGGGTTCGAGGCGTCGATGCGCCAGATGTTCTCCGGCGCCGCGCGCCCCGCCCGCCCCTCTCCCGATGCGCAACTGGCCGGGCTGACGCCGCAGATCACCGACGCGCGCGCCGCCTTCGCGCTGGTGCGCAAGCGTGCCGGGGAGTGGAAGGTCGATCCGAACCGCATCGGCATGGTCGGCTTTTCGGCCGGGGCGATGCTGACCATGGCGACGACGGTGGCAGGCATGGATGCCAAGCCCGCGTTCATCGGCAATATCTATGGCCCGCTGGCGGCAATGACGATCCCCGCCGACGCGCCGCCGTTGTTCGTCGCGTTGGCGGCCGACGATCCGCTGTTCGGCAACATCGATTACGGCCTGGTCAATGCATGGCGCACCGCCAAGCGCCCGGTCGAGTTCCACCTCTATGAACAGGGCGGTCATGGCTTTGGCATGTATCCGAAGGAGACGACCAGCACCGGCTGGTTCGACGCCTTTGTCAGCTGGATGACGATGCACGGCTATCTCAAGCGGGGATGAGCGGGAGGCGACCCGCTCAGAGCCTCCGCAGCGCCTGAGCGGGTCGCACCGACAGCACCGGCAGCGATCCGAGCAGCCCGATGCCGAGCGTCAGCAACGCGCCGAGGCCCAGCGTCGCCGCGACGATGCTCCAGTCGGGCGCCCAGCCGAACTCGAACACGCCGGCAATAACATACCACGCCGCCAGTCCGCCCAGCCCCAGCGCGAGCGCCGCGAGGGTCAGCGCAAGCAGCGCATATTCGAGCGCCTGCGCCGCGAGAATCTGACGCCGGGTCGCGCCCAATGTCTTGAGGATGACGCTGTCATAGCTGCGCGCCTGTCGCGACGCGGCGATCGCGCCGACCAGCACCGCGATGCCGGCCAGGATCGTGACCGATGCCGAGAGCAGGATCGCGGTCGCCATCTGGTCGAGGATCGTGCGCACCTGACCCACCACCTCGCTCACCGCGATGATCGAGGCCGAGGGGAAGGCGCCCAGCAGCGCGCGCGATACCTTGCCCTCGTTCTTCGGTTCCATGTCGATCGTCGCGGTCAGGCTGTGCGGCGCGGCGGCGAGCGTGTTGGGCGAGAAGACGAGGATGTAGTTGAACCCCATCGTGTCCCAATTGACCTGCCGCAACGACGCGATCCGCGCCTGGATCTCGCGACCAAGGATGCTGACGGTCATGGTGTCGCCGACCCCGACGTTGAGGATCGCGGCAGCCTCCCGGTCGAGCGAGACGAGCGGCGGGCCGGCATAATCCTTCGGCCACCACTCTCCGGCCACCAGATCGCTGCCCTGTGGCAGCACGTCGGAATAGGTGACGCCGCGCTCGCCGCGGAGGAACCAGGCGCCTTCCGGCAGGGTCTTGAGGTCGGCGACGCGGGTATTGCCAAAGGCGGTGATCGTGCCGCGCAGCGACGGGACGATGTTGAGCTTCGCCTCGGGCGCCTCACGTTTCACCAATGTGGAGAAGGCATCGCGGGATTCGGAGGGGATATCGAGCACGAACTGGCTGGGCGCGCGTTGCGGCACCGCGCGCTCGATCTCGGCATCGAGGCTGGTCTGGATCGCCGCCAGTGTGACGAACAGCGTGAGGGCCAGGCCGAGTGCGATCACCAGCGCCACGGTCTGCGCGCCGGGGCGGTGGAGATTGGCGAGCGCCAGCCGCAGCAGCGGACGGCGCGGGCGCGGAAGCCTGGCGGACACGCGACGGATCAGCGCGCCGATGCCAAGCAGCACCAGCAGCACCAGCGCCACCGCGCCGAGCACGGCGGCGGCGAAGATCGGCTCGCGCGCCGTCACCAGCGCCAGCGTCACCACTAGCGCGCCGGCCAACGCGACCAGCGCGACGCTGCGGCGGTCGATGCCACGCGACTCCTCAACCCCACTGCGCAGCTGTGCAGCGGCGGGATGGGTGCGCGCACGCGCCAGCGGCGGCATGGCAAAAGCGAAGGCGATCAGCAGGCCATAGGCGGCGCTCGTCAGCAGCGGCAGCGGATAGACCGCAAAGCCCGGCGCCACCGGCAACAGGTCACCCGCCAGCGCGACGAACGCGATCGGCAACACCGCACCGACCACCAGCCCCGCCCCCACTGCCAGCGCCGACGCCGCGGCGATCTGGAGCAGATAGATGCGGCTGATATCGGCCGAGGTCGCGCCGAGGATCTTGAAGGTCGCGATCCCGCCGCGCTTTTGCCCGAGATAGGAGGCGACGCCGTTGCTTACCCCGATCCCGGCGATGACCAAGGCAGCGAGGCCAATCAGCGACAGGAATTGTCCCATCCGCTCGAAGAAGCGCACCGCGCCGGGCGCGGCGCGGTCGCGGGTCTTGTATTCGAAGCCGGCGGTCGGGAACCGCGCCTTGAGCTGGTCGACCGCTTCCCCCGGCACTACACCGGGGTTCAGGCGGATGCGATACTTGGTCTCGTACAGCGCGCCCGGCTGGAGAAGTCCGGTGCGCTTCATCCCGTCCAGCGACACGATCGCGACCGGGCCGAGGGTGAAGCCTTCCCCCACCCGGTCGGATTCGTCGGCGATCAGCCCCACAATGCGGAACTCCGCATCGCCATAGCGGACCCGATCGCCGGTCTTGAGCAACAGCCGCTCCGACAGCGACTTGCCGATCAGTGCCGCATCGGGCGCGAGCGGCGCATAGCGACCCCGCTCCAGCGTCAGGCTGCCGTATAATGGATAGCGCGCATCGACGCCCTTGAGTTCGGTCAGCACCGCATCGGGGGCGCCCGCGATCGGCGTCGTGCGCCGCGCCATTGCGCGGGTGCGGATCGTGTCGCTGACCGTGCCGAGCTGCGCCAGCGCCGCCCGCTCCTGCGCCGATGCCTGGCGCTGGGTCATCCCCACCTCGACATCGCCGCCGAGCAGCACCTGGCCCCGCGCCGAGATCTCACCGGTGATCGACGCGGTCAGGCTGCCGATCGTCGCCAGCGTCGCAACGCCAAGGAACAGGCAGACGAGCAGCAGCCGCAGCCCGCGAAAGCCCGAATGCAGATCGCGCCGCGCGATGTTCCAGGCCGCGCGCCAGCCGAGCGCCCTCATGCAGCGCTGTCCGCAACGATGTGCCCGTCGCGCATGGTCAGCACGCGGTCACAGCGGCTGGCAAGCGCCGGGTCATGGGTGATGATCAGCAGCGTCGCCCCCGCCGCGCGCTGGCGGTCGAACAACAGGTCGACGATCACGCCGCTCGTGGTGCCGTCGAGATTGCCGGTCGGTTCGTCGGCAAAGATGATCTCGGGCCGCCCCGCCACCGCGCGCGCGATGGCGACGCGCTGCTGCTCGCCGCCCGACAACTGCACCGGATAATGCGTCAGACGGTGGCCGAGGCCAACCGCCTCCAGCTCCGCCGCGGCGCGCGCAAAGGCATCGTCCGCGCCCGCCAGCTCGAGCGGCACCGCGACATTCTCCAGCGCGGTCATCGTCGGCAACAGGTGAAATGCCTGCAGCACGATCCCGACCCGTCCGCGCCGCGCGCGCGCCAAGCCGTCCTCGTCCAGCGTGTCATAGGCGATGCCCGCAACGCTCACGCTGCCGCCGCTCGCCTGTTCCAGACCCGACAGGATCGCCATCAGCGACGACTTGCCCGACCCCGATGGTCCGAGGATCGCGACGCTGCTCCCGCGCGCGATTTCGACATCAATTCCCTTCAGAATTTCCGTCGGCGCTTCGCGCGTTCCAAGCGTCAGGGTGACATTGCGCGCGCGGATTGCGATATCCGCCACCGGTTCGATCGACATAGGTGGAGATGACGTCCTTGATCAGAAAGCTTGCCCCATATGCGGGCGCGGTGCTCCTCCTCCAAGGGCTGAGCGCCTGTTCGGGTGAAAATGATGCGGCGAACCAGTCGCTGGCCACCCCGTCGACGCCATCGGCCGTCGCCAGTGCGGGGGCGGAGAAGGCCGATAGGCGGCTGGTCGTCGCATTCGGGGACAGCCTCTACGCCGGCTATGGCGTGTTGCCGCAGGAGAGCTTTCCGGCCCAGCTGGAAAAGGCTCTGGCAGCACGCGGCATCGCCGCGAGCGTGCGCAATGCCGGGGTCTCGGGCGACACCAGCTCGGCGGGCCTGCGCCGCCTGGCATTCACCCTCGACGGGCTGGATCGCAAGCCGGACCTGGTCATGGTCAATCTGGGCGGCAACGACATGCTGCGCGGCATCGACCCGGCGGAGACGCGCGCGAACCTGACCACGATCTGCGAGGAGCTGAAGAAGCGCGGCATCCCGATCATGCTGACCGGCATGATCGCCGCGCCGAACATGGGGCGCGACTATGCCGACGCGTTCAACGCGATCTATGCCGATCTGGCGAAGCGCTATGATGCGGTGCTGTATCCCTTCTTCCTCGATCAGGTGGTGACCGATCCGACGCTGATGCTGCCCGACCGCATCCACCCCAATCCGCAGGGGCTGGAGAAGATCGTCGGACGGGTCACGCCGCTGGTGGCCGATGCGCTGAAACGCGACGACGCGAACTAGTCGCTGCTTTTCGGTTGCCAACCGCAGCGGCGCTGCAGTACGTCGATAGCAATCGATTGCATAACGCGATCGTCAGGCGGAGGGGATCATGCTGAAAGCACGTCTGCGTGCCGTTCCGCCGTTGTCTGCCTTCGGCTCCAACGGGATGTCTTGCCATGAAGATTGAGCTTCGCGCGGCCTGTGCCGCCACCCTGATTTGCGTCGCCCTCCCCGCCTCCGCCCAGACGCTCAAGGTGGGCGCAGCCAAGGTCGATATCACGCCCAAGCCGGCAGAGATGCCCAAGACCATGCTCGGCGTGCTCGACCCGCTCAACGTCCGCGCGATCGTGCTCGATGACGGCAAGACGCGCGCCGCGATGGTCACCGTCGATGCCGGGGCGATCATGACGGAGACGTGGCAGAACGTCGCCGCGCGGGTCGAGCGCGAGCTCAATATCCCGACCAGCCAGCTGCTGCTGACCGCCAGCCACACGCACAGCGCGCCGTGGATGCGCGGCCCGGCCTACGAGGCCCAGATTTTCGACGCGATCCGCAAGGCGGCGGCGGCGGCAAAGCCCGCGCGCATGGCTTATAGCACCGGTGTTTCCTACATCAACGTCAACCGCAACATCATCGACCCCGACAACCGCCGCTGGTGGGAGGGGCCGAATTACGAAGGCGTGTCGGACAAGACCGTCGCGGTGGTGCGGTTCGAGACGCTGGAGGGCGCGCCGATCGCGGTCTATTTCAACTATGGCGTTCATGCCGTGCTGACCGGCAATCTTGACTTGGTCAGCGCCGACCTGCCGGGCGCCGCGTCCAACTATATCGAGCAATCGCTGGGCGGAGACGCGGTCGCGGTCTATGGGAACGGCGCGGCGGGCGACCAGAACCCGATCTATTTCAACCAGACCTATGAACTGCGTTCCATCCGCACTGCGGACTATGCAAAGCGCGGCGAGGATATCAGCAACGCGATGCCCCCCGGCGGGACCGGCATGGACCGCAGCAATCCGCGCGTCGCGATGCTGATGGAACAGCAGAAGCAGATGGTGAAATCGATGGGCCAGATGCTGGGCGAAGAAGTGCTGCACGTCAGCCGCGCCAGCCTGGAGCGCCCGGTCGCTGCGGCCACTATTCAGGGCGCGCAGACCAGCGTGACCTGCCCCGGCCGCAAGCGGCTGGACAAGGGGCGCGCGGGCTATCCCGGCACCTATGAGGATGCGGACCCGATCAGCATCCGGCTGAGCCTGCTCAAGATCGGCGACACGGTGATCGGCGGCGTGGACGCAGAGGTGTTCACGACCATCGCCCAGCGCTTCAAGCGCGAATCGCCGTTCAAGCACACGATGATGACGACGATCACCAACGGCATGGCCCCGTCGGGCTATATCCCGAACGACGCGGCGTTTGCGTACAACACGTTCGAAGTGGTGTCGTCGCGACTGAAGCCGGGCTGCGCGGAGAGCGCGATCGTCAACGGACTGCTCGACCTGATCGACAAGGTCGACGCGAAGTGAGGCGACGGGCCGCGTCGCCTCAGCGCGACGCGGCCTGTGCCAATGCGATGGCGCCGAGCGGGCCAGCATCGGTGCCAAGGCCCGCAGGCTGAATGATCTCGCCGACCGCTTCGCTAGTGACGAAGGGCAGATAGCTCTCAAGCTGCGCCACGACGATCTCCCGCACCCAGGGCAGGATGAAAGCGCGTGAAAGCGCCACGCTGCCGCCGAACAGGATGCGTCGCGCCGACGTCGTCAGCAGGATAGCGCAGCACAATTCTGCGATATCGGCAGCGACATGGTGCCAGATGGGGTGGTCATCGGGAGCCTTGGCCGGGTCCATGCCGAAGCGTGCGGCGAGCGCTGGCCCCGACACCAGCCCCTCGATGCAATCGCCATGAAATGGGCAGTTGCCAGCAAAGGCGTCACCCGGCACGCGCCGCAGCCGGAGATGGCCGATCTCCGGATGCATCGCGCCATGCACGGGCTTGCCCCCGATCAGCAGCCCGCCGCCCAGCCCCGTGCCGATCGTCAGATAGCACAGGCTGTCGCACCCCTGCGCCGCGCCCCAGCGATATTCGGCGAGCGCCGCGCCATTGACGTCGGTGTCGATCGCCATCGGACATGCCAGCCCCTCGCTCAGCAGCGCCGAAACCGGCGCGCCGGTCCAACCGGGCTTGGGCGTTGCAAGGATTTGCCCGAACTTCGGATCGCGCAGACCGAGTTGGATCGGACCGAAGCTGGCGATACCCAGCCCCGCCAGCGGCGCGGTCGTCGCCCAGCCATCAAGGATCGCGCGCAGCGCGCTTAGCGTCGCGATCGTCTCCCCGGTCGGGATGCTGCGCCGCTCGACGATCGCGTCGCCCTGCGCCAGCACGGCAATCGCCTTGGTCCCGCCCAGCTCGATCCCCGCATAGCGGTTCATCCGTCCGTCTCCAGCCCCGCCTCATCGCCCTGCAACCGCAAACGCAGCATCGGCGCAAAGGTCGCGCCGAAACGGCGGGCGTTTGCGTCGCTGCCGTTGCTCCCCCAGGCGTCGATGAAGCTGGTCACCTGAAGGTCGGGCAATACCAGCCAGCTATAGGCCTGTTTCGGCGCGGCGTCAGGGTTTGCGAACACCAGCCCCGTGCCATTGAGCGGACGCCAGCCACCATCGATCCGGTCGGAGACCATGCCGTAAAGCCCGGCCGGGCCGGTCGGGCCATCGGGGTTGAAGACATGCCGCTGGGTCGACCAGAACAGATAATAGAGCCCGCCGTGCATCACGACATGCGGCCGCTCCAGTTCATTGTTCAGCGTATCCGCGCTGACCAGCGGCGGGCGGATATCCCAGTCGGTTAGCGTGTCGTCGCGCGCGGTTGCCCAACCGACGCAGCCGTTGAAGGCCGAATCGGAACCGGCCAGCGACGCAGCGAAAAAGACATGGTGCCGCCCGCCGCGCGGGTCGCGGAAATAGGCGGGATCGCGGAATGCCTTGATCGTGCCGACCGCGCCACTGCCCGCGTCGCTCGCCATGTAATGCGCGGGATCGCGGACCACGAATTCGCGCAGATCGCGCCAGTCGGTGAGGCGATAGCCGCCCTCATGCGCCAGGGTCGCATCAGCGCGGAACAGCCGCTGCTCGAAGGTCAGCGTTGCCTCGCCGCGCCGCCCGGTGGCGGTGAAGAACAAGGTCAGCGTGCGACGATCCGCCGCCAGCAGCGCGGAGCCGGACCATTCGCGGCTGCCCGGCGCAAAACCGTCGGGCATGGCCGGGCCGAGCGGGTGCCAGCCCGCGGCGTCGCGCAGGATCAGGTGGATGCGGGCATGGCCATGCCGCGTATCGGGATCGGGGAACCGCGGCGCCCCCAGTGCCATCCACAAGGTCTGACCATCGCGCAACGTGGAGGGCTTGCCATCCGCATCCTGCACCGGCCACGCGTCCCAGATGTCGAGATCGGGCGCGATGCGCGCCACATCGCTATCCGTGATTAGCGGCGCGCTGTCGTGGCAAAAGTCGGCCAGGGCACGTATATGCGCTGGGGTCCATGACGCCGTCGCCGGCTGCTCCGCCGTGACGATCGCTGGCGACTGTTCGATCGCGCTCATCGGGCAACCGCTCCGACAAACGCGGGCAACTCCGCGGTGCATCCGGCCGGCCCCTTTCGGCAATACGCATCAACTCGCCGGATCAATTCGCTCTCCCTTCCTCGGGCCTACGCGACCTCCTTGCCGACTTTGCAAGACTTTCGCAATCGATTGTGAATACAACTTGCAACGTGCGGCGCGACACGCTGTTATCTCGCAGCCGGAAGCGCAAATGTGCTGTCCGGGACGGGAGGATGCATGTTGGTTAAGATCGGACCCATCGGACGGCGCGGGTTTATCGCCGGGGCCACGGGCCTCGCGGCGCTTGCTGCTGGAAGTGCCTGCGCGGCGCAATTCCCCAAGCTCCCGCCGATGCCGCGCGCGTGGATCGATGCCGAACAGATCCCGCTCTGGCCGAACGGAACCCCCGGCGGCGGCTACACCGCCCGCGCGGTGCCCGCCGACTGGCCAGACATCATGGTCCGCAACATCGAAACCCCGATGCTGCGTGTATTTCGTCCGGAGAAGCCGAACGGCCGCGCGTTGCTGTCGATCCCCGGCGGCGCCTACACCTTCGTGTCGATCCTCAACGAAGGCGTCGATGTTGCCCGCGCGATGACGGCGCGCGGATACACCGTGTTCGTCCTCACCTATCGCCTGCCCGACGAAGGCTGGGCGAAGCGCGAGGATGTGCCGCTGCAGGATGCGCAGCGCGCGATCCGCGTGATCCGGGCCAATGCCGGACGCTACGGGTTCGACCCAGCCAAGGTCGCGGCAATCGGCTTCTCGGCCGGGGGACATCTCGGCGCGACGCTGGCGACCAGCTTTTCCGAGCCGGTCTATGCGCCGCGCGACGCCGCCGACGCGCTCGACGCCCGGCCTGCGGCAATGGCGCTGATCTATCCCGTGATCAGCGTCACCGCGCCGGTCACCCATGCCGAGTCCGCGATGCGCCTGCTCGGCAACGCACCCCCGGCGGAGCTGATCGCAAAACGCTCGCCCGCGCAGCATGTTAGCGCGCAGACCCCGCCCGTCTTCCTCGTCCACGCGCTCGACGACAAAGCGGTGCCAGCCGAGAACAGCATGATCATGCTGCGCGCCCTGCAGGCGGCGAACCGCCCGGTCGAGCTGCATCTGTTCGAGGCGGGCAATCACGGCTTCGGCGTCGGACGTCCCGATACGCCGGCCGGGCAATGGCCCGCTCTGTTCGCTGCCTGGCTCGACCGGCATCTGAGCTAAGCGCGGTAATCGTCGGCGTCGCGCTGCGCGAGCAGCGCGGCGAACGGCGCGCGCGATCTGTTCCAGCCGCACAGCAATGCCAGTAGCGTTGCAAAGACGCCGCCGAGCAGGATCGCATAGCTGCTGTCCGCCAGCCATTCGCCCAGCGCGCCCATCGCCAGCGGCGCCAGCACCGCGCTGACGCAGGTGAAGAACAGCAGCAACCCGGCGATGGACCCGTGCCGCCCCTTTTCGTAGCAGCTGATCCCGGTCGAATTGATCGTCGGATATAGCACCGACATGAACAGCCCCGTCGCAGGCAGCGCAAAGATCGCGACCTCGCGCCCGTCCAGCACTGCGATCCAGAACAGCGCTGCCATCGCCGCGCTGCACACCAGGATCACGCTCGCCCAGTCGAACCGCGAGAGCAGCCACACCCCCAGGAACCGCCCTGCCGCGCGCAGCACGAAGAAGATCGACACGACATAAGCCGCCAGCCACAGCCACGACCCCGAATAATTGGCGAGATAGGTCGGCGCCCAGACATAGATCGCGGCCTCTGCCCCGACATAGAGCATCAACGCGGTTCCGAAGAAGCGCGCGGGCGGATCGCCGGCCATGCGGATCGCTTCACTCGCACGGACCGGTTCGGTGCGGGTGATGATCGGCCGCGGAAAGCGCGCGACGACCGACCCGAGCACCAACAGCGCGCACAGCATCGCCGCGATGATGTACACCCATTTCCAGCTCGCACCCTGCGTCAGCATATAGGCGACGATCGCCGGCCCGATGATTGCGCCCACGCCGAAGAATCCCTCGATCAGGTTCATCGTCCGCGCATGTTCGCCAGTCGAACGCGACAAGTCGCCGATCAGCGCCAGCGCGCCGGACTTGAAGATGCCGATGCCGATGCCGGAAACGAACAACAGGCTAGTGAAGAACAGGAAATCATGCCCCGCCGCGAATAGCGCAGAACTGACCCCGAACAGGACCAGGCCGATCAGGATCGTCGCCTTGCGCCCGATCCGGTCGGCAAGGAAGCCGAGCGCGATCGCGGAGATGCCGATCCCCGCCATGGTGGCATATTGGAACGACCCACCAGCGGTCAGGCCCAGCTGAAACTCGCGGATCACTTCGGGAATGACCGTGCCGACCGAGTCCGTGGTCATCGCGAACATCGCGAACATCAGGAACACCAGTGCCTTGAGCAGCGTCGCCGCGCCGTTCTGTCCCGCCTGATCGTTCATCCCGCTCTCCAATCAATCATCGTTCGCGCCGAGAGAACGGAAAGGGCGGGAGGCGCATGGCCCCCCGCCCTTCCCGCATGTCCGATTCCGGTCAGGGCGTGACCCGGAAACGAAGGCCGATCGTGCGCGGGGTCGGCCCCGATCCCGACAACGGGCCGTTGGTGCCGACGAAGGTCGGCCCCCGCTCGTCGGTCAGGTTGTTGCCGATCAACGCCAGTTCGTAATCACCGTAACGGACGCCCAGGGTCAGAGCCATGACGTTATAGGCGGGCGCGGTGATGCCATTGCCCTGCAACCGGTCGCCGCTGTGGCTGAGCGACAGATTGCCGAACAGGTTCACGCCGCTCGCGATGTCGCCATTATAGCCCATGTCGACGCGGAAGTTGTTGGCCAGCGTATTGGTCAGCCGCGCGCCGGGACGCAGCAGCGGCTGGGCCGCCGCCACGATGGGATTCACGCGGGTATATTTGCTGTCGTTGAAGTTGCCGACAAAGCCCAGGTTGAATCCCTTCAGCGGCGTGTTCCAGCGCAGTTCGAGATCGACGCCCTTCGTTTTTGCGTCGCCAAAATTGGCAAAGCCGTTGACGTTGGCAATCGACCCCGTGACCGAGGTCTGCAGGTTGGTATATTCGAGCTGATAGAGGTTGAGGCCGACATTGACCGACCGGTCGGCGCTGCGCCACTTCAAGCCGAATTCATAGTTGGTCGAGGATTCGGGCTCGAGCGTCACGCCCGTCGGCACGCCCGCGCCAGTCACCGACTGAACCTGCACCCGCGACTGGACGATACCCGGACGGAAGCCGGTCGCCGCCGAAATGAACATCGTCAAGTCATCGGTCGGCAGATAAGACAGGTTGACCCGCCAGGTCGTCACGTCCTTCGTCGTCGGCAGCGTTTCGGTCGCGTCGGCAAAGGCGCGATCGTCATGATATTGGCGCAGGCCGACGAGCGGAACGAGCTTGCCGTCGAACAGCTCGTAGCTGACCTCACCGAAGAAGGCGTAGTTTTCGGTCAGCGTGTCATTGTCGGCATTGATCACCGCGGCGGGCAGGGTGAGCGCATTTTTCTGCGGCCCCGACCCGTCCTGATACGACGCGCCGAGCAGCCATTTGAACGGCCCGCTGCCATTGGAGTTCAACCGCAGTTCCTGCGCGAACATGCTCGGCAGGAACTGGCTGGAGAATGACCCGGAGGGCGAGAGCGGGATGTTGATCCCGAACACGCCGTCGAGCTGACTTGTCGCGCTGGTGATCGTGAACGCATCGAAATCGACCGTCGCGGTCAGGCTGTACAACGTGAAGTCGCCGTTCGAGAACCCGTCTTGCCCCGCGGTATTCTGGAAATAGGGCGGGTTCACCGATGCGGTAAAGCCGGTGAAGCCCTGACGCGGGCGGAACTTCCAATATTGCGCGCGGATGTTGACGTTGTCGGCCGGGCGGAACAGGGCGACGACGCGGATGTCGTCATTCTTCGCGACATTGACCCCGGTCTCGTCGGGCGTGCCGTCGAACGGGCCGTAATAGGCGTCGGCCCAGCCGGCATCGCGTGAGAAGCCGCCACTGACGCGCACCGCCAGCACGTCCTTGACGATCGGCACGGAGACCGCGCCGGCAACGCCGTAGTTGAGGCCGTCAGCGCCGCGGGTCTGCGACGCCTCCGCCTCGAACGCGTAATCGAAATCCTTGAGATTGGGATCGCGCGTGCGGAAGATGAACACGCCTCCTGAAGAGCCCTGCCCATAGAGCGTGCCCTGCGGTCCGCGCAGCACTTCGACCCGGTCGATGTCGAGGAAGCGGACCGGCGGCGCGATGCCAAAATTGGTGACGATGAACGGCGCATCGTCGAGATAATAGCCGATCGGCGAGTCGCCATTCTGAGTCACGCTGCCGCGCAGATTGTAGAAGCGCGAGCCGTTGGACTGGCGGAACCCTTCGAACGCCCCCGGCACGCTCGACACCAGGTCGCCGATGGTGCTGATATTGCGCTCCTTCAGCTCCTCGCCGTCGAACGCCTGGATCGCCAGCGGCACTTCCTGCAGCGCCTGCGCGCCGCCTTTTTGCGCGGTCACGACGACTTCTTCGGTGGTGGATGCGGCCGGCCGATCGGCCTGCTGCCCTGCCGCGTCGCTCTGCGCAAAGGCTGGCGCGGCTGCCAGAACGCTTGCGACCGCGATGGACGCAACTGTCGTGCAAAGATGCTTCATGTTCCTCTCCCCGGTTATTTTTTTCAATCGATTGCATAAATGGGCTAAAAACTGCCGTCAAGAATCGCCCGGCCCTGGGCGATGCCCGACGCCGCTATTTGGTCGGACGCGCGAAGGCGCGGCGCAGCGCCTCAATCCTGGCGCGGGTAAACTGCTTCGCTTGCGGCGAGTCTGCCGAGAGCTGGTCGAACCCGTGATAGGCGCCTGGAATCACCTGCAATTCGGTCGGCACCCCTGCCTCGTTCAGTCGCCGGGCATAGTCGATATCCTCGCTGACGAAGAGATCGACGCCGCCCACCTGGATGAACGCGGGAGGTAGCCCGGCCAGGCTGGGCGTGCGCGCTGGTACGGCCCGCGCAGGGACCTTGTCCGTACCGGGGGCCTGGCCCAGAAACGCCTTCCAGCCATATTGATTTTCCGCCGCGCTCCACCCGACCGTGGCGATATGGCCGGGCAGCTTGACCGCGCCACCGGTACGATCGTCGAGCATCGGATAGACCAGCGCCTGGAAGGCAATCGGAATCTCGCCGCGGTCGCGCGCGGTGATCGCGAGCAGCGCAGCATGGCCGCCGCCCGCGCTCTCGCCGGTCACCGCGATCCGGTTGCGATCGAGGCCGAGCTCGGCCGCGCTCTGGTACATCCAGCGCAGCCCGGCATAATTGTCCTCGATCGACCCTTCGAAGGTCGTTTCTGGTGCCAGGCGATATTCAACGCTGACGATCACCGCGTCGAGCTCGCGCGCCATTTCCTGCAGGCGGCGCACATCGGTTGCCGCGGTGCCGAGTATGTAGCCACCACCATGGGTGTGGAGGATACCCGGACGGCTCGTCCCCGCCTTCGCATTGATCACGAACAGCTTGACCTGCGGCGCGCCGGCCGGGCCGGGGATCAGCTTCTCCAGCACCGGAATATCGGCGTGGCGCGGCGGGACTGGCGGCCCGCCGCCGCGCTTGCGCGACGCGAGCACCATCGCTTCGTCGATCGTGCCCATCATCTTTGAAAAGCCGATCGCCATGCGTGCGCCCGCACGCAGTTCCGGCGCGATCGGTGCGAGCTTTGCCTCATCCTCGGCGGTCAGCTGGGCCGGCGGAGGCACTTGTTGCGCGAGCGCCGGAACGGGCACGATCGCAACGCAGAGCAACGCGGCTCCACAGGCGAGGGAAAACCTTGCGCGCATCCAACTCTCCCAACCAATTATCGCCTGGACTCGGGTCCGTTATGCCAACATCCTATTAGCAATCGATTGCAAGTCAACTCCACCAAAGTCGTAGATGGCCGATTGACGCGCTCAGCTCGATTCGCGGACGATCAGTTCGGGGGTCAGGATCGTCGACCCGGTCGCCTCGCCCGCGATCCGCTTCATCAGGCTATCGACCAGATGCGCGGCGCCCGCGGCGAGGTTCTGGCGCACGGTCGTAAGTGGCGGCGCGCCGGTCCGGGCGAGATACAGATCGTCATAGCCGACCACCCGGACATCGCCGGGGACCGACAGGCCGCGTGTCGCCAGCACCTGGATCGCGGTCAGCGCAATCAGGTCGGACGCGGCGAAGATACCGTCGGGCAGGATTTCGGATTGATACAGAAACGCGTCGATGTCCGACCCGCTTACTTCCGACGCGAAATGGGTCGGCGCGTCGACCAGGATGATGTCCGCCCGCGCCGCGATCGCCGCCTTTGCCCCTTCCAGACGCAGCGACGGCTCGATCGCCTGGGTGTTGCCCAGAAAGGCGATCTTGCGACAGCCACGGTCGATCAGATGCTGCGTCGCCATCCGCCCGCCCAGGAAATTGTCGGTGCCGACCGAACAATGGATTTGCCCCTGTACGAACCCGCCCCAGGCGACCAGCGGCAGATACTCCGCCGCGATCCGGTCGAGCACCTGCGACTGATCCGACTGGCCGACAATGATGAATCCATCGACGCGGTCGGAATCGATCAGCCGTGACAGCCAATTGTCCTGGTTGGGAATGACGCGCGACAACACCAGGTCGAACCCGCGCTCGCTCAACTCGTCGGCGAGATAGCCGATCAGCGTCATGAAGAACGGGTCCGACAGATGCTGGCCGCGATCATGGCCCAGCGGCACGACCACGCCGATCGCGCCGCGCTGCTTGGTGCGCAGGTTGCGGGCAAGCGCGCTGGGCCGGAAATCGTGCTTTTCGGCAAGCTTGCGGATGCGTTCGGAGGTCTTGGAGTTGACCATCGTCTTGCCTGCCAGCGCACGCGACACCGTCGCCGCCGACACGCCGGCCAGTTCGGCGAGGTCGTAGATGGTCTTGATCTTGCGCGCCAAATTCCGCCTCCCGCTCACGCTCCGGGGATAGGGTCGCAATGCCCCGTTTGCAACAAGCCGCCCCGGTTGCAGCCTAGTTGCGGCGGAGGCGACCGATATCGATCGCGCGGGCCATCGCGGCATTGCCGGCATCGTTGGGATGAACGTTGTCGCCCGGATCATAGGTCGGGTTGAGCCGCGTCGGACGCGCCGGATCGCGCAGCACCGCGTCGAAATCGACCAGCGCGTCGAACTTGCCGGTCGACCGGATCCACTGGTTCACCGCCTGGCGCAGCGCCTCGGTCTTGGCGCTGTACAGCCACGTTCCCTCGGTCGGCGCGATCGTCGCGCCCATGACCTTGATGCCGTGCAGATGCGCGCGATCGATGAACTGGGAATAGGCGGCGATAAGGTCCGCCGCCGTCACCGCCTCGCTTGCCGGCATGCCCGGGATCGCCGCGAAATTGATGTCGTTGATCCCCTCCAGCAGGATGACCCAGCGCACACCTGGCCGCGCCAGCACATCGCGATCGAACCGGGCCAGCGCGGACAGGCCCGCCCCGTCGCGTCGCACGCGATTGCCCGAAATCCCCATGTTGATGACCGACAGGTGGCGCGTGCGCGCGTCCCCCTGCAGCCGTTCCGCCAGCAGCTCCGGCCATGCCCGCCCGGCATCTGGCGTGGTACCAAAACCATCGGTGATCGAATCCCCGAATGCTACGACCGTGCCCGCGCTTGCATCCGCCTCCACCGCCAGCCCGCTCAGCCAGAAATAGGACCGATTGGTTTCGGCATTTGCAAACGTCGTGTCCTCGGTGCGCTCGCCCTTGACGACATAGGTGGTGCGAAGCCCCAGCGGGTGTAGCGTGTTGACCGCGACATCGTCGGGAAGATGGATCGAGACCGCGAGCAGTTCGAGTGCCGCAACGTCCAGCGCGACGGGATCGCTGAATACGACCGCACCCGGCTGGATCGTCACCGCCCCTTCCCCGGCAAAGCTGAGCGCCCGCGAGGTTCCCGGCCGGATCGCTCCAGCTTCAGCGCTCTTCGCGAACGCCGCACGACCGATCCGCAACGGTTCGCCACCGCTCGCATTGGAGAATTGCACCCGCCACACGCTACCCTTGACGGTCGGGCGGACCACCATGCGCGCCGTCTGGTCGTTCAGGCGTTCCGGTGTCGGGAGGATCGGTGACGGGCCGGAGGGCGGCGGCGCGGGGCGGGTTTCGCCCGCCGGGCGCGGCGGCATCCGCGGCGGCGGCATCGGGGCGAGCTGCTGCGCAGTGCCCCAGGCGCTGATCCAGCGGTCCTCCGCCCGCACGGCCGGCGACAGCATCATCGCAACCACGCCACACAGCGCCACCCAAGCGTGCACCAACGCCCTGCTCTTCACGGCCCTCTCCCAAGCAAATGCTGGCCCCATCGCCTGCAATCGATTGCCGACCGCTAACATTGCGTTGGACGTGCTGCAAGCAATGCCATGGCCTTGGCGCAGCGCGGTGCGCTGGTTAGACCGGTGCCATGCGCTCGCTCTCCAGTTTCATCCTGCTGCTGCTCGCCTGGTTCGCGCTTCCGCATCGCGCCACCGCGCAACCCGCACAGACACGCGCCGAGGCACTCGGGCAGGATGCCGCCGAATATGTCCGCGCGTATGGCGTCCCCGCAGCGGAGGCAGTGCGCCGACTGATCGCGCAACAAGATAGCGTGCCAGCCATCGATGCCATCGCGGAGCGATATCGCGACCGCCTCGCCGGCGTCTCCGTCCAGCATCGTCCAGATTATCGCTACATCGTGTATCTCACCGGCGCGCGGCCGGTGGCCCCGACTGCGGTCTCGGCCGGCCCCACGCGGGTCCCCGTGCAGTTCCGCACCGGCGCCAAGGCCAGTCGCGAGCGTGTGCTATGGGCGCTCACCCATCACCAGCCCGCGATCCGCGCCGCACTCAGCGGGACGCCGTCGATGGGCATCGATCCCCGCACCGGCGAACTGGTCGTCATCGCCGCCCAGTCGGTGGTCGACCGCGCTGGGGGAGCCGCCGCGCTAGACGCGGGGCTGACCGCGCTGACCGGAGTTCCGGTGCGGGTCCGCATGCTCGATCTGGTCGACCGCAATCTCGGGCCGCAAGGCGGCGGGCGGCTCGACGGCACCGATCCGGCGAGCGGAAGGCGCTATCGCTGCACCAGCGGCTTTCT
Source organism: Sphingomonas sp. (assembly GCF_965227385.1). Taxonomy (GTDB): domain Bacteria; phylum Pseudomonadota; class Alphaproteobacteria; order Sphingomonadales; family Sphingomonadaceae; genus Sphingomonas. The sequence continues at coordinate 2,310,889 of NZ_OZ245750.1, read as the reverse complement.
GGTCGGCGATGGCGCGCGCATCGGCATCACCACCGCGGCGCACTGTCTCGACGAACTCGCCTATATCGATCCGACGCGCCAGGCGACGCCGCTCGGCTTTGTCGGGCAATGGGGCTGGGGCTATCACGATGTGCAGATCCACACCGTCCCGACGGTGGCACGCCCGCTGTTCTTCACCGACACCGCGCGCACCCGCGTCCGCCCGGTCGAGTCGCAGCGCGCCAAGACGAGCACACGTGCTGGCGACTTCGTGTGCCATCGCGGCGAAAGCACCGGCTATAGCTGTGCGGAGGTGACGTTGCTCGACTTCGCACCGGCGGGCGAATTGTGCGGCGGCCATTGCCTGCCGACCTGGGTCGCGGTAGCGGGTCCCACCTGCAAACAGGGGGACAGTGGCGGCCCGGTGTTCAGCGGCACGACCGCATTCGGCATCGTCAAGGGCGCGACATTCCGTACTGACGGGTCCTGCGCCTTCTATTTCTACATGTCGCTCGACTACCTGCCGACCCCGTGGCGGCTGCTGACCGAACCACCGCCGGCGATGGCGCAGGGGGAGTAGACCGGGCGGATCGGACCCGCCCGTCTCGGACAGGTCAGCGGGCTTCCCCGATCATCTCGCCGATGGTCACCGCCAGGGTTTCGAGCGAGAAGGGTTTGGTGATCATCGACATGTTCTCACCCAGAAACTCCCCACGCTGGGTCGCCTGTTCGGCATAGCCGGTGATGAACAGGATCGGCAGGTCAGGTCGATGGAGGCGCGCGGCGTTGGCCAAGTCACGGCCGTTGATTCCGGGCATCCCGATATCCGATACCATCAGGTCGATGCGCTCGTCCGACGCGAGCAGCGGCAGCGCGGTCGTCGGGTCCGATATCTCGATCGCTTCATAGGCGAGTTCCCGAAGCACCTCGCAGACCAGCATCCGCACCGCCTGATCATCTTCCACGATCAACACGCGCTGGCCACCGCCACGGGGGGACACGGCAGGTGCGGCGGGCGAGACCACGGGGCGTGCGCTGGTCGTGGGCAGGTACAGCTTCACCGACGTCCCCAGGTCCGGTTGGCTGTGGATCCGCACCGCGCCCCCGCTCTGCTGGGCAAAGCCATAGACCATCGACAGGCCTAGGCCGGTGCCCTGTCCCTGCGGCTTGGTGGTGAAGAACGGATCGAACACTTTTTCGAGCACATCGGCGGGGATGCCGGTGCCCGTGTCCGACACCGCCACCATGACGAACCGGCCCACCGGGAGTCCCCCGCGCGTAGCGCCCTGTGCGGCATCGATATCGACGACGCTGGTCTCGATCGTCAGCCGCCCGCCACCGGGCATGGCATCGCGTGCGTTGAGCGCGAGGTTGAGGACCGCGTTTTCCAGCTGATTGGCGTCGGCCAGCGCGTGCGGCAGGTCGGTCCCATAGGCCAGCACCAGCTCGATCTGTTCGGGCAGCGCATGTTCGACCAGCGGCGACATCGACCGGACCAGGTCGTTGAGGTCGAGCGGGCGCGGGTCGAGCGACTGGCGACGCGAAAAGGCCAGCAGACGGTGGGTCAACGACGCGGCGCGGCTCGCCGAGGTGCTGGCCGCGTCGATATAGCGATCGATCTCGTCGACCCGCCCGGCCGCGATCTTGCGCCGCACCAGATCGAGCGACCCGATGATGCCCGTCAGCATGTTATTGAAATCATGCGCGATGCCGCCGGTCAGCTGACCTACCGCCTCCATCTTCTGGCTTTGGCGAAGCGAGGCTTCGGCGCGCTCGCGCTCGACGATCTCCGACTGAAGGCGTGCAAGCGTATGCTCGAGCTCCGAAGTCCGCTTCCGCACCTCGCTCTCGAGCTGCTCGGCCGCGTCGGAGAGCGCCCGGCGTTGCTGATGGAGTTCGAAAAACACATTGGCCTTCCCGCGCAGGATGTCGGGTTCGATGGGCTTCTGGATGAAGTCGACTGCCCCCGCCTCATAACCACGGAAACGCCGTTGAACATCGGCACTGCCGGCCGTCACGAAGATGATCGGCACGTGCCGGGTCCGCACATTGCCGCGCATGAATTCGGCCAGTTCGAACCCGTCCATGCCCGGCATCTGCACGTCGAGCAGCGCGAGCGCGACTTCATGCTGCAGCAACAGCTCCAGCGCCTGTTCCCCAGAGCGCGCGCGCAGGAAGGAAAGCCCATCGCGACGCAGCAGCGCCTCGAGCGCGAGCAAATTCTCCTCGAGATCGTCGACGAGCAGAAAATGGATCGGTTCGGACGCGTTGCTCATGATGTTCCAAGGTTAAGCAGATGATCGGCAATCGCGTCGAGCGACATGGACTTCGCGGCCGGACAGTATGCGCGTGCTGCCGTCGGCATCGCCGGGGCATAAGCAGTCGCGGGGTCTTCTACCAGCACCGTTCCGCCTGCGCGATGAATCGCGGCGGCCCCGCGCGCGCCGTCTTCATTCGCGCCGGTCAGGATGATGCCGGTCAGCCCGGGACCGTAGCTATCGGCAGCGCTTTCGAACAGCACGTCGATGGACGGGCGCGAAAACAGCACCGGCTCGTCGGTGGAGAGCGCGATGTTGCGGTTTAGCTCGACCAGCATGTGATAGCCCGGCGGGGCCAGATAGACGGTCGCCGGCACGATCGGCTCCTTGTCCTCCGGCTCGCGAAACGCAATCGCGCCCTTGCTCGCGAACAGGGTGTGCAGACCCGAGGGCCCCTCCGGGACATGAACGACGATCAGCACCGGAACGGGATAATCGATCGGCAGACGCGGCAGGATCGTGGACAACGCCTGCACCGCGCCCGCGGATGCGCCAATCACCACTGCCTGCGGGGTCGCGCCGCTCATCCGTCGCGCCGCTGGTAGATTTTTTCTTCGCGCACAAAGTCGCTGAACGCGTCGGCATGGGCCGAGAAGCGCAGCGTTTCCTTGGAACCGAGCCCGAGAAACCCGCGCCGGGAGAGCGAATCCTTGAACAGTCCGACCGCGCGGTCCTGCAAGGGGCGGTCGAAATAGATCATGACGTTGCGGCACGACACGAACTGGCATTCGGCGAACACCGCGTCGGTCACCAGGCTGTGATCGGAAAACACCACCTGCGCGCGGAGCTTCTTGTCGAACACCGCGCGGCCATAGGCGGTGGTGTAATAGTCGGACAGCGAGGTCTTGCCGCCCGCGCGCTGATGGTTCTGCGTGAACGCAGCCAGCCGATCCAGCGCATAGACGCCGCTTTGCGCGGCTTCGAGCGCTGCCGGATTGATGTCCGTCGCATAGATCAAGGTGCGGTCGAGCAGGCCTTCCTCATGCAACAGGATCGCGAAAGAATAGAGTTCCTCGCCGTGGCTGCATCCGGCGATCCACAGCTTGAGCGAGGGATAGGTACGCAGATGCGGCAGTACCTGTTCGCGGATCGCACGGAAATAACCCGGGTCGCGAAACATCTCGCTCACCTGCACGGTCAGATAGTCGAGCAGGCGCGTGACCAGCGCGTCGCCGTGCAGCAGTGCCTGTTGCATCGCCGTGAAGTCGGAAAAGCCAAGCTGCTCGCGTGCCTGGCGCAAGCGACGCTTGATCGACGCCCGCGCATAGTGCCGAAAGTCGTAATGATAGCGCCGGAACAGCGCCTCCAGCAGCAATTGAATCTCGATGTCCTCGACCGCTTCGGTCGATCCCCGGGTCAACGCGGCATCCATACACGCACCAGGGACAGCAGTTTATCGACGTCGAGCGGCTTGGCCATATAGTCATTGGCACCGGCGGCAATGCAATTAGCCTGATCGTCCGGCATCGCCTTGGCTGTCAGCATGATCACCGGCAGCCGCGTCCAGCGCCGGTCGAGCCGCATCCGCCGCGTGGCCTCCAGCCCGTCCATGACCGGCATCATCACGTCCATCAGCACCAGATCGATCGCATCGGGCGTACCGGCGGCGCTGTCGAGTGCGTCGAGCGCTTCCTGACCGTTGCGCGCGATCGTCACCTTCGCCCCGCGCGGTTCGAGGATGTTGGTCAGCGAATAGACGTTGCGGACGTCGTCCTCGACGATCAGGATTCGCCGTCCCTCGAGCAACGCATCGCGATGGCGCGCCTGCTGGATCATCTTCTGCTGTTCGGGCGGCAGTTCGGACACCACCTGGTGCAGGAACAAGGTCACCTCGTCGAGCAGACGTTCGGGCGATTTCGCGCCCTTGATGATGATCGAGCTCGAATAGCGGCGCAGCTTCTGCTCATCCTCGCGCGACAGGTCGTGGCCGGTATAGACGATGACCGGCGGGAAGCTGTGCGCCTCGTCCTCGCTCAGGGTTTCGAGCAATGAGAAGCCCGAGGCGTCGGGCAGCGTGAGGTCGAGTACCATGCAGTCGAACGTCTGCTCGCGCAGGAGCTGGAGACATTCGGCAGCGGTGCCCGCCCCGACGGTGTCCACCTCGGGCCCGGCCAACAGCTTGCCCACCGCGTCGCGCTGGACGGGATCGTCCTCCACAATCAGCACGCGACGGACGGTGCGGCTCAGCTGTGCCTCCAGCGTCTCCAGCGCGTGGGCCAGATCCTCACGCTTTACCGGCTTGAGCAGATAGCCCATCGCGCCGAGCGAGAAGGCGGTCTGGGTCTGATCGCTGGCCGATACGACATGGATCGGAATGTGGCGTGTCGCGTCCTCGCGCTTGAGCCGGTCGAGCACGGCCAGGCCCGACTGGTCGGGCAGGCCGAGATCCAGCACGATCGCGCTCGGGCGGTGCTGGCGCGCAAGGTCGAGTGCTTCTTCGGCGGTGCCGGCGACCAACGTCTGGAACCCGGCTTCCCGCGACAGGTCTCGGACGATCCCGGCAAAGACCTGATCATCCTCCACCACCAGCAGCACGCGACGCGCGCCCTCAAGGCGGTCGCGATCGTCTTCGATCGGTGCGAGCCGCGGCATCCGGCGCGGCGGAGCCATGGCGGGCGCGGACGCGGGCGCGGCGGGCGCACTCGGCTCCGCGCGTCCTTCCACCAGAGCGGGGTCGTATTCGAGCGGAATCGTGACGGTGAAGCTGCTGCCGACACCCGGTTCGCTCTTCAGCGAGATCGTTCCGCCCAGCAGGCGCGTCAGTTCCCGCGAGATCGACAGCCCAAGACCGGTACCGCCGAACCTGCGGTTGATCGCGCCGTCGGCCTGTCGAAACGCGTCGAAGATCGCCTGATGCTGATCGGGCGAAATGCCGATGCCGGTGTCGGTGACGGTCAGCGCCAGCCGATCCTCCCCCACCGGCGCGATCGCGAGCGAAACACCGCCGGCTTCCGTAAATTTGAAGGCGTTGGACAGCAGGTTCTTCAGAACCTGTTCGAGCCGCTGGCGGTCGGTATCGATCGCGGCGGGCGCATCGCCCGCGACATCGATGTTGAAGGACAGCCCGCGGTCGCGCGCGATCGGATCGAACATCTGCCGCAGATCGGCCGTCAGGCGTGCCAACGTCAGCGCCTGCGCATCGATCTCGACATGCCCAGCCTCGATCTTCGACAGGTCGAGAATATCGTTGATCAGGTTCAGCAGGTCATTGCCAGACGCCTGAATCGTGCGGGCATATTGCGTCTGCTCGTCCGTCAGATTGCCATTGGGGTTGTCGCCGAGCAGTTTCGACAGGATCAGCAGCGAATTGAGCGGCGTGCGCAGCTCATGGCTCATATTCGCCAGGAAGTCGGACTTGTACTGGCTTGCCTGTTCGAGCTCGCGCGCCTTCAGCTCGACCGCGGCGCTGGTCCGCGCCAGATCGTCGCGCTGCGCTTCGAGCAGCTGCGCCTGTTCCTCCAGCTGGGTGTTCGTCTGCTCCAGCTCGACCTGCTGCTGCTCCAGCCGCACGGCCGATTCCTTGAGCGCACGCCCCTGCTCTTCCAGCTCCTCGTTCGAGACGCGCAGCTCCTCGCTCTGCACCTGCAGCTCTTCGGATTGGCGCTGAGTCTCGTCGAGCAGCGCCTGCAGCTCGCTGCGATATTTGGCGGAGCGCAACGCGACGCCGGCGGGCTGGGCGATGCGCTCCAGCAGTTCCAGCGCGCCTTCGCTCACCGGGTGCAGGAAGCCGAATTCGAGCACCGCGTTGGTCGCGCCGTCGGCGCTGAGCGGGGCGATGACAAGGTGGCGCGGCGTGTCGCGCCCAAGCCCCGAGCCGAGCGTCAGATACCCCTCCGGCACATCGTCCAGTACCACCGCCGCGCCATCGGACGCGACTCGCCCGAGCATACCTTCGCGCAGACGGAACCGGTCGGTCACGGTAGCATCGCCGGGCACCCCAAGCGTCGCCATCCGCTCGAACGCGCCATATTCACCCTTGAACAGCACACTCGCCTGCGCGCCCAGATAGGGCGTCAGGAAATCGAGAATGCTCTCGCTGAGCTGGTGCACGGTCTTGTCGCCCAGCATCGCCTGGCCAAGTCCGACTTCGCCGGCCTGCAGCCACGCCTGACGCTGCCGCGCGACGGTGCTGCGATGGACCAGGAAGCCGACCGCGAGCGTGAGCCCGATGCCGAGGATTGCGGCAAGAACGCCGCTGAGCGTCGCGGTCGCATAGGCGCTGTCCATCTGCTGCAGCCGGGCACCGCGCAGCCGCCGCTCTTCGGCCCGCATCGCTTCGATCTGCGCGCGCACCGCATCCATCTGTACCTTGCCGCGGTCGGTATTGACGACATCGAGCGCGGCCGAAACGCCGCGTGCACGGCGGATCTCGATCGTCTCGCGCAGTTCGGCAAAGCGCGCCGCGAGCCGCGGCTTGAGCCGACGCAGCGCCAGTTGTTGCGCGGGATTGTCGCTGGTCAGCGACTGGATCGTGCTCACGCTGGCGTCGGCGCGCGCGATTGCGTCCTGATACGGCTCGAGATAGCGGGTGTTGCCGGTGAGGAGGAAGCCGCGCTGTCCGGTCTCAGCATCCTGCGTCGCGGACAGCAAGCTGCCCAGTTCGGTGATCACGTCATGCGTGTGCACGACCTTGGCGGTATCCGCCCGCAGCGTGAGCATGTTCGAATAGGTGAGTGCGCCGGTGATCAGGAAGAAGAGCAGCGCGCCGCTTACGCCCAATGCAGTCCCGAGCCCGATCCGGGTCCGCGAAAAGGGTAGTGCGCGCGCTAAAGTCTTGGTCATCTGGCTGGAAATCCCGGGGCAGTGGTCAGTTCTTCGCTTCCATGGCTTGCCGCCAAGAGCAAGCCTGAACTGTCATGTCGCGGCCGCCATGTCGTTTGCCTGACGGACGGTTCCGCGGCTCGAGGCGTTCGAGCGGGCCGTCCGGAACGCCGTTGCGCGTTGCAGCAATGCAATGGATGCCCGCCCTGCCCCTTCGGAGCGTGCAGGGGGGCGCTCGGACACCATCGTTTGGCAGCTGGAGCCTTCAAGAAATGCGCTCTCCCGTGCATCATGCGGTGCAAAATGCGTAGCCGCCGGCGTTGAAGCGTTAACCAATGCGCGATAGCATGGAATCTGTTTCCGGGGGCGGGATCAGATTCGTATGCTAGAGTTTTCCGTGTTCATTTACGGCCTGTTGACGGGCTTTGTTCTCATTTCTGCCGAGCAGAACCGCCGCGCGGCGCGGCCCAACCCTGCGATGGTGACCGCTGTCGGCTGGGGCCTGTTTTCGATGTCATCGACCCTTGCGGCATTGTGCGGTGCAGTGGGAATCGCGCTGCTGTTCGGTGTCCCCGTACCGGGTCTTCCTACCTTCCCCGCATAAAAATACGGGGCGACCGGACGGTCACCCCGTAAGGGCTTGGGAAGGGTAGAATGAAGCGTCCGTTAGCGGACCGAGCCGCGACGAACCAGGTTGACGATCCCGAGCAGCACGACTGCGCCCAGGAACGAGATCAGCAGCGAAATCGGGCTGAACGACCCGTCCGTGATCGACGCGCCGCCGATCATCGGGGTGATCAGCAGACCGGCGAGCAGAGCGCCCACGATGCCGACCACGATGTTGAGGAAAATGCCCTGTTGGGCGTCGGTACGCATCACGATGCTGGCCAGCCAGCCAAGCACACCGCCCACGATCAGCAGTACAATTAGGTTGATCATCCGATGTCTCCCATATCCGTCCCGGCACGGCCGAGTTACATGCAATACGGTTGAAAACGCCGGACGTTCCGCCTCCGTCCGATTTTACTGACGACCGGGAGAGTTGCATGCCGATCTATGCTTTCGAAGACCTCCGGCCCGCGATCGACCCCGATGCCTGGATCGCACCGAGCGCGGACGTGATCGGCGATGCGCGGCTGGCGGCGGGGGCGAGTATCTGGTTCGGGGCCGTCATCCGGGCGGACAACACGCCGATCATTCTGGGCGCGCGCAGCAATGTGCAGGAAGGGGCGATGCTCCATTCCGACCCAGGCGCCCCGCTGACTGTCGGAGAGGATTGCACGATCGGCCATCACGCCATCCTTCACGGCTGCACCATCGGCAACCGAGTGCTGGTGGGCATGGGCGCGATCATCCTCAACCGCGCGGTGATCGGCGACGATTGCCTGATCGGCGCCGGCGCGCTGGTGACCGAGGGCAAGGAGTTCCCGCCCGGCAGCCTGATCGTCGGCAGCCCCGCCCGCGCGATTCGCGAGATCGATGCGACGACGCGTACAGGATTGCTCTACTCCGCGCAGAATTATGCCGAGCGACAGCGGCGGTTTCGCAGCGGGCTGCGGCGGATCGACTGATCGCATTGTCTTTAGAATTTCCGGTACGCCGCCCCTTGCCGTTTACGTAAAGCATCTGGACACGCAATTCGGTTCGTCTATGAAACGGGTATGGCCCTGCCCGCTCTCTTCGATCGCCTGCGCCTGCCCGTCATCGGGTCGCCGCTCTTCATCGTCTCCGGCCCCGAACTGGTCATTGCCCAGTGCAAGGCCGGTATCGTCGGCTCGTTCCCCGCGCTTAACGCGCGGCCGCAGAGCCAGCTCGACGAATGGCTGCACCAGATTACCGAGGAACTGGCCGCGTGGAACCGCGACAACCCGGATCGCCCGGCCGCGCCCTATGCGGTCAACCAGATCGTCCACCGCTCCAACGACCGGCTTGAGGCCGACCTGACCACCTGCGCCAAGTGGCAGGTACCGATCGTCATCACCTCGCTGGGCGCTCAGGAGCAGCTCAATCAGGCGGTGCACAGCTGGGGCGGCATCGCGCTGCACGACGTCATCAACGATCGCTTCGCGCACAAGGCGATCGAGAAGGGCGCGGACGGCCTGATCCTCGTCTGCACCGGCGCGGGCGGCCATGCCGGGCAGCTGAGCCCGTTCGCGTTCGTGCAGGAAACGCGCGCGTGGTTCGACGGCCCGATCGCACTGTCGGGGTCGATCGCCAATGGCGGCGCCATCCTCGCCGCGCAGGCGATGGGCGCGGACATGGCCTATATCGGATCGCCCTTCATCGCGACGGCTGAGGCGAATGCCGAGGCGGACTATAAGCAGGGCATCGTCGCGGGCGGCGCGTCCGATATTGTCTACACAAATCTGTTCACCGGCGTTCACGGCAACTACCTGCGCCAGTCGATCGAGGCCGCGGGGCTGGACCCCGACAATCTGCCCGAGAGCGATCCGAGCAAGATGAATTTCGGTTCCGGCGGGAATTCCAAGGCCAAGGCGTGGCGCGACATCTGGGGTTCGGGCCAGGGCATCGGCGCGGTGAAGGCCGTGCAGCCGGTGGCGACCTTCGTCGACCGATTGGACGCGGAGTATCGCGCGGCCAAGACGCGGATTGCCGGGCTGTCGAACGGCGGGTGGAGCGCCTGACCTAACCAAAGCTGGTCACCCCGAACTTGGTCCGGGGGCCACTGGGCGGCAAGCGCGAAGCAAGAGGCTCAAGCGCCGCGCTGGTGGATGAGTGGACCCCGGCACAAGGCCGGGGTGACGGATGTTTTAGCGGATAACCAGACTCATCAAGCCGCCAGGCGGCGCGCCTTCTCCAGCTTCTTCATCAGCATCTGGCGCTTCAACCGCGAGAGGTGGTCGAGGAACACGATCCCCTCCAGATGGTCCATCTCATGCTGGATGCAGGTCGCGAGCAGGCCGGTGAACTGCTCGTCATGCGCGTTGCCGTGCTCATCCAGCCACTTCACGCGGCAAGTGGCGGGGCGGTCGACATCGGCGAACTGGTCGGGGACCGACAGGCAGCCCTCGGTATATGTGTTCATATCCTCTGCAGGATCGAGGATTTCGGGGTTGATGAAGACGCGCGGAGCCTTGATCGGCTTGCCTTCCTCGTCTTCCTCCTCCTGCAAGTCCATCACGATCACGCGCTTCGGCACGCCGACCTGAATCGCGGCGAGACCGATGCCGGGCGCATCGTACATGGTGTCGAACATGTCGGCGATCAGCGCGCGCAGTTCGTCGTCGACCTTCTCGACGGGGGTGGAGACGGTCTTGAGACGCGGATCGGGAACTTCGACGATAGGGAGAATAGCCATCGTGCCAATTTAGGTGTTGGCCGGTGCGGGGTCAATTACGCGCGCGCCGCAGTTTTCCGATCAGTGTGATCAGGCGACCGGCCGGCGCGCGCGCAGCGCCTGGGCCAGCGTGCCTTCATCGAGATAGTCGAGCTCGCCGCCCACCGGCAGGCCGTGCGCGAGCTGGGTCAGCCGCACCGGATAGCCCTCCAGCCGCTCGGCGATGTAATGCGCGGTGGTCTGGCCCTCGAGCGTCGCGTTCATCGCAAGCACGACCTCGTCCACTCCGCCCGCAGCGATGCGGGTGACGAGGCTGTCGATCGCCAGATCCTCTGGCCGCACCCCGTCGAGCGCCGACAATTTGCCGCCGAGCACGTGGAATTTGCCGGGAAACAGGCGCGAGCGCTCCAGCGCCCACAGGTCGGCGACTTCCTCGACCACGCAGAGTTGCCGCGTGTCGCGGCGCGGGTCGGCGCACACCGCGCACGGGTCCGACGTATCGACATTGCCGCAGATCGAACAGGTCGCGAGCCGTTCGCTCACCGCCTCCAGCGCACGCAGCAGCGGGTCGAGTGCAGTCTCGCGCTTCTTGAGCAGATGCAACACCGCCCGCCGCGCCGATCGCGGGCCAAGGCCGGGGAGCCGCGACAGGGCTTGGGTGAGGGTGTCGATCTCGGGCGATGCCATGGATGCGATGTAGGCAATCCGTCATCCCGGCGAAAGCCGGGATCTCACGCGGTTGCGCTTGCCGCCTGAGATCCCGGCTTTCGCCGGGATGACGAATGGGGCTACAGGCGCAGCCATGCGGATCATCTTCATGGGCACCCCCGACTTCGCGGTGCCGACCCTCAATGCGCTGGTCGAAGCAGGCCATGACGTCGTCGCGGCGTACAGCCAGCCGCCGCGCCCCGGCGGACGGCGCGGCAAGGCGCTGACCCCCTCCCCCGTCCATGCCCGCGCGGAGGAACTCGGGATTGAAGTGCGGACGCCGCTGTCGTTCAAGAAGGACCCCGATGCCGTCGCAGCCTTTGCCGCGCTCAACGCCGATGTCGCGGTGGTTGCGGCCTATGGCCTGATCCTTCCGCTCAGCGTGCTCGATGCCCCGCGCCTCGGCTGCCTCAACGTGCATGGCTCGCTGCTGCCCCGCTGGCGGGGTGCGGCGCCGATTCAGCGCGCGATCCTGGCGGGCGATGCGGAGACCGGCGTCGGAATCATGCAGATGGAGGCGGGGCTCGACACCGGCCCGGTGCGGCTGGAGGGGCGGACGCCGATCGACGGAAAGGCTGCGGGCGAGCTGACCGCGGAGCTGGCGGAACTGGGCGCGCGGCTGATGGTGGAGGTGCTGGGCGATTTCGACGGGCATCCGGCGGTCGCTCAGCCGGAGGACGGCGTCACCTATGCCGCAAAGATCGACAAGGCCGAAACCCGCCTGAACTTCGACCAGCCTGCCGAAGCGGTCGAACGTCAGATCCGAGCTTTCAACCCGCCCGGCGCGTGGTTCGAACATGCTGGCGAACGCATCCGCGTGCTGGCTGCTACTGTCCGCCATCCCGACGAAAGCACTGCTCGCGGCGTCGTCTTGGATGGAGAACTGACGATCGCCTGCGCGAGCGGCGCCATCTGCCCGACCCGCGTCCAGCGCGCCGGGCGCGGCATCGTCACCACGCGCGAGCTGCTCAACGGCTTCCCGATCCCGCCGGGCACCCAGCTGTGACCCGCTTTGCGCTGACCATCGAATATGACGGCCGCCCCTTCATGGGCTGGCAATATCAGGATCACGGCCCCAGCGTGCAGGGCGCGATCGAGGATGCGCTGCACGGTATCACCGGGGAGGATGCGCTGGTCCACGCCGCCGGACGCACCGATGCCGGGGTCCATGCGCTGGGCATGCGCGCGCACACCGAGATCGATAAGGACATTGTCCCGTTCCGGCTGATGGAGGCGCTCAATGCGCACCTCCGCAAGGTGCAGGTCGCGATCCTGGCGTGCGAGGTTGTGCCCGACGACTGGCACGCGCGCTTTTCCTGCATCGCGCGCCATTATGTCTATCGCATCGTCACCCGCCGCGCCCCGCTGACCTTCGACAAGGGGCTGAAGTGGCGTGTTCCCCACGCGCTGGACGCCGATGCGATGCATGAGGCCGCGCAGATCCTGGTCGGCACGCACGACTTCACCACCTTCCGCTCGGTCCATTGCCAATCGGCCAGCCCATTGAAGTCGCTCGACCGGCTGGATGTGGTGCGGATGGGCGACGAGATCGCGATCCATGCCTCTGCCCGCTCGTTCCTGCATCATCAGGTGCGGTCGATGGTCGGATGCCTGTCGATGGTCGGGCGCGGCCAATGGACCGCCGACGATTTGCGCGCCGCGCTGGAGGCGAAGGACCGCGCCCGCCTCGGCCTCAACGCGCCTTCGGACGGGCTGTATTTCGTAAAGGCGGATTATCCCTAGCGGCTGAACTTCGCCGCAAGCTCCGCATGCGTCGACCAGCGGAACTGTCCCACCGGCTGCACCCAGTCGAGGCGATAGCCGCCCTTGACCAGCGCCTCGGCATCGCGCGCGAAGGTCGCGGGATTGCACGAGACATAGGCGATCACCGGCGCCTTGCTCGCCGCCAGTTCGACCGCCTGTTCCTTTGCGCCAGCACGCGGCGGATCGAGGATCACGGCGTCGAACAGGTCGAGTTCCTTCGCGGTCAGCGGGCGGCGGAACAGGTCGCGATGCTCGGCGAACACCTGCCGCAGCCCGCGCCCGGCCGCCGCCTTGAGCGACAGGATCGCGTCGCGCGCGCCCTCGCCAGCATAGACCTTGGCCTTAGCGTCCATCGCGAAGGTGAAGGTGCCGAGCCCTGCGAACAGGTCGGCGATCGTCTTCGCGCCGCCTACCGCCTCACGCACCGCCGCGACCAAGGCGGCCTCACCCTCTGGCGTTGCCTGCAGGAAGCTCGCGGCCGGAAACGGCACCGCAACGCCGCCAAACGTCACCGTCACCGGATCGGGCTCCCAGCGCGCTTCCGGCCCCATCCCGTCATCGACGCTGAGCCGCCCCAGCGCGTGGCGCATCGCGAAGGCGGTGACGGCCTCGACCGCCTTGAGGCTGTCGGTCACCAGCCCCTCGACCAGCACGTCCGGCCCCTGATCGGTCAGCGCGAGGTGGACATTGACGCGGCGGCTCGCTGGCAGATGCGCCGCGAGCAGCCCACGCAGCGGCTGAAGCAGTGAAAACAGCCACGGATCGAGCACTTCGCATTGCTGCACGTCGATCAGCCGGTGGCTCGATTGTTCGGTAAAGCCCAGATGCACCTGCCGCCCGCGCCGCTCGGCGTGCAGCGTCGCGCGGCGGCGGGTGCGCGGCGGCGAAAGGATCGGCGCGCGGATCTCGGCGGTCAGGCCGTGCTGCGCCAGCGCCCCGGCGATGCGCATCGTCAGGAACTCAGCATAGGCATCGTCATCGAGATGCTGGAGCTGGCACCCGCCGCATTCGGGGAAATGCCGGCACGGCGGTTCGACATGGCGCGGTCCGCGCGCAACGCTGCCATCGGCGCGCAGCCGGTCTCCGGGCGCTGCCAGCGCGGCATGGCGCCCGTCCGCCGTCACCCCATCCCCGCGCGCGGCGACCCGCACGATCATTTCGTCATCACTCATCGTGCGCGCTCATAGGCGTGCGGAAGCGCATCCGCCAGTTCGTCGGCGAGGAAACACCGGTCGAGGATGCGCGCTGCCCGCCCGTGCAGCCAGACGCCCGCGCAAGCCGCGCGCAGCGGCTCGCCCGGCCATTGCGCGAGCATCGCGGCGATCGCGCCCGCCAGCACGTCGCCCGTCCCTGCCACCGAAAGCCAACCGCTTCCACGCGGCGCGATCCACACCGAGCCGTCCGGATCGGCGATCACCGTGTCCGCGCCCTTGTGTACCACAATTGCGCCGCACCGCGCTGCTGCGTCACGCGTTTGCTCGATCTTGCTGCCAGCGCCCTTACCGAACAGCGCGATGAACTCGCCGCCATGCGGGGTCAGCACGCTTGGCGCGGTGCGCGCGCGCAACCGGTCGGGGTCGATCAAGTGCAGCGCGTCGCCATCGATGACCAGCCGCCGGTCGCTCGACAACGCCGCGTCCAGCTTTTCGCGGGCTCGGTCATCGCGGCCCAGTCCCGGTCCGATCACCACGGCGCCGATTCGCTTGTCGCCGAGCGTCGCCGCGTTCCACCGCTGACGCACGATTGCGTGCGGTGGGTGCGGCAGTCCGCCGGTCAGCAGCAGCACATAGCCCGCGCCCGCACGATAGGCAGCGCGTGCGGCAAGTTCGGCGGCGCCATGCATCGGACCGGATATCACCGCCACCATGCCGCGGTCATATTTGTGCCACCAGCTACGCGGCGTGGCGAAAAATGGCTGTTCAAAGGTCCACGCGGAATTGCCCGCCTCCGACAGGTCATCCAGCCCCAGGTCGATCAGACGAACGGCCCCGCACAGTTCTGCGACCGGATCGAGGACATGTGCCGGCTTGAGCGCGCCCAAAGCGAGCGTCGCATTGAATGGTGCGATCCAGTGGCCGCCAAAGTCACCCCCGGTGTCAGCCTCAGCCCCGCTCGGCAGATCGACCGCGATCGACAGCCGCGCGGCATAAATTGCGGCTTCGATCGCGCGGGCCACGGGCAGGTCGATCGCGCGCGATAATCCTGTGCCGAACACTGCATCGACAACGACCGGCGCCGGGTGATCCGGCCCCTCTGCCCTTGGAAACGCCTCGACCGCCCCGCTCCACGCCGCCCGCGCCGCAGCCGCAGCCTCAGTCTTCGGCTCGCCCAGCGCCGCCACCCGCACCGGCACGCCCTGGCTCGCCAGCACCCGCGCTGCGACATAGCCATCGCCGCCATTGTTTCCCGGCCCGCACAGGATGAGCACCTCGCTGCCCGCCGCAAGCCGGTGGACCCACCCGGCGACGCCCGTCCCGGCGCGCTCCATCAACTCGGCGACGCTCGACCCGGCGGCGATCGCGCGGTCCTCCGCCGCGCGCGTCGCGGCGGCGGTCAGCACCGGCGCCCCTTCGGGCACGCGCGAAAACATCAGTCGTCGCCTTGCGGTTTGGGCAGCAGCAGCGCGAGCAGCAGCATGCGGCATTCGGCATCGATTGTGCCGTCGATCAGTTCGGGCCGGAAACGCCGCTGAAACGCCACCGTCGCCGCCAGCGGATCGCGCACATCGTAGCCGAAGCGTTCCAGCGCGAGCAGGAAGCCAGCGTCGGTCCAGCCAGGGTCCATCAGATTCTTGGTCGGACGCGGGAGCGCCAGCCGCAACCGCGCCAGCTTGCCCCAGGGGAACAGCTCACCCGGATCCTGCTTGCGGGTCGGCGCGATGTCCGAATGTCCCACGACATTGCCGCGCGTGATCGAATAGCGATCCTTGATATCGGCAACGAGGCGGATCACCGCATCGATCTGTTCGTCGGGGAAAGGGCGATAGCCATATTCATGGCCAGGATTAACGATCTCGATCCCCACCGACGCCGAATTGACGTCGGTTACCCCGCGCCAATGCGATCCGCCCGCGTGCCAGGCACGCTTGTCCTCCGGCACCATGCGCACGACCTGTCCGTCCTCCGCCACCAGATAATGGCTGGAGACGCCGAAATCGGGATCGCGCAGCCGCTCAATCGCCTCCTCCGCGCTGCGCATGCCGGTATAGTGCAGCACGATCATGCTGATCGGTAACAGCCGCTCGCCGAAATTGGGCGACGGCGTGTCGATGATGTTGAGCTCGGCCCGGTCCTGCATGACTGGCAGGGATGCGGCGACACGCGCCGAAACGCAAGCCGGTTGAACCCGGTGTCAGCCGAACGCGGTCGCCCGCGGGACGCCTTGCGCGCGATCGGCGCGATACAGGCCGCGAATCCGGCTGCAGGGCGCAAATGCTTCGGTCTGGCCGATCACCGTTTCTCCCGCGCCCAGCAACAGCGCCCCGCCGTCCCGGATCGCGCTGCGCAGCGTCTGATAGGCGCGGCTGCGCATCGCCGGCGGGAAGTAGAACAGTACGTTGCGACACAGGATCAGGTCGAACTTGCCCGGCGGGGCCGCGTCCTGCGCCAGATTGTGGCGGCGAAACTGAATGCGGCGGGCGAGCTCGGGACGCACGACCCATTCCGTCCCGTCCTGATTGAACCAGGTCATCATCCGCCGGATCGGCAAACCGCGCTGGATTTCGAATTGCGAGAATCGTCCCGCGCGGGCGCGGTCGACCGTCGCCGCCGATACGTCGGTCGCAACGATCTCAGGGAACGGCAAGCCGCGCGCGACATAGGCTTCCTCGAACAGCATCGCGAGCGAATAGGGTTCCTGCCCGGTCGAACAGCCCGCGGACCAGATGCGCAGCCGGCGTCCCGGCTGCTCGGTCGCCAGCGCGGCGGCCGCCTCGACCACCAGCTCGAGCACACCGGTGTCACGAAAAAAGGACGTTTCGTTATTGAGCAGCGCGTCGACCACCGCATCGGCGAGCGGGCCGGAAGGCATACCGGTCAGCCGCGCAATCAGCTGATCGACGCTGTCCAGCCCATGGTCGCGCAGCACCGTCTTGAGCGCGGTCTCGATCCGCCATGCGCGGTTGGCCGCGATCTGCTGGCCGGTCCGCTGTTCCAGCAGTGCGCCGATGATGTTGATCGCGCCGGACGAAGCAAAGGGCTGGACCGCACTCATCAACGCGGCCGCCGCTGGCTGGCGACCATGCGTCCGATCTCGTCGGGGGGCAGAACCGCGCTGGCGCTCGCCGCAACCGCACCGGGCATGCCCCATACGACCGAGCTGGCACGATCCTGCGCCAGGATCGCACCGCCCGTCTGGATCAGGTCGCGCGCACCGATCGATCCGTCCCGCCCCATCCCCGACAGCATCACGCCCAGCCCGCGCTTGCCGTAGACATCCGCCACCGACTGCAGCATCGGATCAACCGACGGCATGCATCCGCTGGCGACGCGCTCGTCGGTCAGCCGGATTGCGACCCCGTCGCTGGTGCGGACGCAACGGATATGGGCATGGCCCGGCGCGACCAGCATCCGGCCGGGGCGCACGCGCATATGATCCTCGGCCACTTCGCACGGACGCCCGGCCAGCACCGCAAGCTGGGCGGCGAAATAGCTCATGAACGACGCGGGCAGATGCTGGGTCACCAGCATCGGGACTTCGAAACTCGGCGGAATTGCACGCAGCATCTGGCTCAGCGCGTGGATGCCGCCGGTCGATGCGCCCACCGCGACGATGTCGAACTCCTGCGGCACGACGCGCGGCTGCTGGCTCGGCCCGACCAGGTCACCCGCGCGATCGGTGAGGCGCGTCAGCCGCTCTTCCAGCGTCTCGGCGAACTTGCCGGCAAAGCTGCCCACGCCCGGTTTGACCAGCGTGTCGGCGGCACCCAGCGCCAGCGCCTGTACCGCAGCCGCGGCACCGCGTTCGGCGGCGGAGGATACGACGAGGATCTTCGCCCCCTGCCCCGCCGCCTGCAGGTCGGGCAGGCCGGTCAGGCCGTGGACGCCGGGCATCTCAAGATCGAGCAGGATCACATCGGCGCGGTGCGACGCCAGAAAGGCGAGCGCACCCGGCACGTTGCTGACCGCCCCGACCACGGCAAAGCCGCGCATCCCCTCGATCATCCGGGCCAGCACCGCGCGGGCGACGGCCGAATCATCGACGATCAGGATGCGAACGACATCGTCGCGCGGATCCGGCTGGATGCCGGCCGCCAAAGAGCTGCCCGACATGGAAATTTACCTCAGGCGACGACGCCGACGATCTGGAGCTTGCTCTCCAGCGTCTCGCGATCGAACGGCTTCATCACATATTCGTCGGCACCCGCCTCGATCGCGGCGCGGATATAGGCCATGCCATTCTCGGTGGTGCAGAACACGACCTTCGGCTTGTTGGCGATGCCGCTGTCCTTCAGCGCGCGCAGGAAATCCATCCCGCTCATCACCGGCATGTTCCAGTCGAGCAGCACGACGTCGGGCGATGCCGCCAGGCACGCCTCCAGCGCCTCGCGCCCGTCGCCTGCCTCGCGCACCTCGAAATTGAGTGTCTCGAGAATATGTCGCGCGACCTTTCGGATCACCTTGGAGTCATCGACGACGAGGCAGGTTTTCATACGAGACGCTTCCCGGTTCTGCGGCACTAGGGTCGTTTATGGAAGAAATACGTAAGTAGGTCGTTAATGCTGGGTCAGGTGGTCGGCGCAACCAGCCCCGGGACCAGCGCCGCCAAGTCGATGGTCAGGATCGGCTCGCCGTCGCGCTCGATCAGCCCGCGCCCGGCCTGTTGCCACATGCCTGACAGGGGAACCCCGGCGGACAGCGGCTGCGGCACGAATGGCGCGACATCGTCCAGCGCATCGACCAGCATCGCATAATGATGGCCATCGACCGGCGTGATCACCGCGCGTCCGCCCGTACCCTCGCCCGGCTCCAGCCCCAGCGCCGCGCGCGTGTCGATGACCGTCACCACCCGGCTGCGCAGCGCCGCCAGCCCGCGGACATGGCCCTGCGCCCGCGGCACGGCGACGATATTGCCGATGTCGACCACCGATTCGACCTGATTGGCATCGATCGCGACCGACTGCCCGGCGATCTGCGCGATCAGAAACAGATCTTCGCTCATCGCATGCCTCCCTGCGCCGCTGCGGCAATCGCGCCGAGCAGCGCGGCGCGATCATAGCGATAGATGGTTCCGTCATTGCCGCCGCGTTTGCGGCTGCGCAGTCGCACGACCGGTGCCGCTGCGCCAATTTCGGGCTCGGCGTCCAGCGTAAGCACGACCTGGGCCGTCTCACCCGGCGGCAATGTGCTGACGACGCGGTAGCCCGCGCCCTCCAGCAACGGTTGAATGAATGTGCCGAGCCACCCCGTATCCCCGCCGCCCAACAGGCAGAGCGGCGCGATCGCGCCGTCCGCATCCGCCTCACCATGTTCGCCGAACAGCCACATCGGATCGAGCAGTTCGACCGGCTCGCCATCGATCAATGCGACGCCGGCAACGGGGCCGGGCGCCATTGCCGGCGCGATTTCCGCGGGCATCGCGACGATATCTGCCGGTTCGGCGATGGCATATGCGATCTCGCTGATCCCATCGCGCAGACGCAGGATGGACCCGGTCCGGGCAGGATCGGCCCCTTCGACCGCGGCGACAGGCACGATGCGGCCATCGATGGTCAGCCGGAGGCGGCCCGCACTGCGATGGATCGCGCCCGCGCCGACCTTCTCGATCCGGTCGACGACCTCCAGCGGCACCGCGCGTCGCGCACCGTCCAGATCGGCAAACACCAGGGCCAGCGCGCCGTCGTCGACCGCCTCGTCCTCCTCCTCGACCTCGATCTCGCGCACCCGTTCGAAGTGCAGCCCGGCATCGCGCGCCAGGCCTGCGCAATCGAGCAGCAGCATCGGACTGCCGCTGTCGGGCAGGGTCTGCCCGGCATAGATGCCCGTCGCCATGATCGCGGGCGCCGCAGGCTTGATCACCAGTTCCTCATTGTCGAGCACATCGTCGACGCGCAGCGCGTAGCTGCCCTCGCCCATGCTGACGATCGCGACCATCGGATAGCTGCCGGTCGCGACGGGCGTGAGGCCGAGCTGGTCGGCCAGCACGATCATCGGCAGCCGCCGGTCGCGCAGCGTCACCACCCAGGCGCTGCCGATGCGATCGACCCGCATCGCGTCGCTGCGCTCGCTGACGATCTCCTCGATCGCCTGGCGCGGGATGGCAAAGGACTGGCCGCCCGCGCCGACGACGATCGTCGGGATGATCGACAGCGTCAGCGGAACGTGGATCAGGATGCGCAGGCCACGGCCCGGATCGTTGTGCAGCTCGACGCGCCCGCCAATCTGTTCGATCGCGGCGCGCACCACGTCCATGCCGACGCCGCGCCCCGAAATCTCGGTCACTTCGTCCTTGGTCGACAGGCCGGGTTCGAAGATCAGCGCCAGCCTGGCGCGCTCGCCCAGCGACCGCAGTTCGCGCTCGTCGCGGCCATTGTCCGCCAGCTTGCGGATCACCCGCTCGACATCGATGCCGCGCCCGTCGTCGGAAACTTCGACGACAATCTGGTTGCCCGACTGGCGCGCCGACACGGTCAGGCGGCCGTTTTCGCGCTTGCCCGCCGCGCGGCGCTCGGTCGGGTGCTCGATGCCGTGATCGATCGAGTTGCGGATGATATGGACCAGCGGATCGCGCAGCACCTCGATCATCTCGCGGTCGAGCTCGACTTCGGCACCCTCGACATGCAGCAGCACCGATTTGCCCAGCCCCGCCGCGGTATCGCGCACCATGCGCGGCAATGCCGAGAACAGCGCGTCGATCTTCTGCATCCGCGTGCGCGTGACCGTGTCGCGCAAATCGGCAACGGTGGCGGACATCCGCTCCAGCGCTGCCTCGACCTGCGGGTCCACTTCCGCGCTGCGCAACCGGCGCGACAGCTCGTTCCGCGCGAGCACCATGTCGGACATGCCGCTCATCATCCGGTCGAGCAGGTCGACGTTCAGTCGCACGCTGCGGCTCTGCGCGCGCTGCGCCACGGGCGCGGTCGGCTGCGCCACTTCAGCGGTGCCGCCCGCAAGCGCGGCAATCAGCAAATCCTCACCGGTATCGTCCAGCGCCGCGCCCGCATCGATCGCTTCGACAATCTCGCCGATCCGATCGACCACACCTAGCACGGCATTGACCAGTGCGCGATCCGGCACCCGCTCACCTGCGCGGACGTCCGCCAGCACATCCTCGGCCGCATGGCTGAGGCGCGCAAGGCGGGGCAGATCGAGAAAGCCGCAGCTGCCCTTGACCGTGTGAACGAAGCGGAAAATGGCGTCGAGCCGCTCACGGTCGTGCGGCGACGCCTCCCAGGCGACGATCTCGCCCGACAGCGCCTCCAGCGTTTCCCGCGTCTCGGCAATGAATTCCTGTAACAGATCGTCCACGGGCGCCCCCACACGTCCCGGCGGTCATGGCACCGGCACGGTTAACAGGCAGTTAGGACGCATGCCGCGCGGACCGAATGTCGCTGCGACGGACGCGCCAAGTATCTGGCGCGCCATGACCGGTAGTGATGCGGCACCGTCCCGGTACTCCCGTATTTGCACGGAATCCCCACTCCGCCAAATTGCCTATACTCAAAATTGGAATCCACGTTTCAAGGGGTCGGCAGGGGGCCTGCCTCTTGACGGACAGGGGGTGACGATGGCGCCGCGACTTGACCGGATGCGTCTCAATTGCCGGCTGGTCACGCGTGTCCTCAGCGAGGAGGTGTTTGCCGCCACTCTCGATCTTGCCAACCGACTCCCGCCCCAGCTTGCCCGCGCGCGCATGGTCTGCATTCCGATCCTGATTTCGGTCACGCGCGACCTGATCGATCGCCGGATGCGAGCCCCCGCGGTTGCGCGCGGCCCGTCGATCAATGCCATCGCCGCGTCACTCGACCTCCCCTTCGAAACGGCGCGGCGCAACGTGCAGCGCATGTCCGATCTGGGCTGGCTGGCGATCGGCGACACCAGCGGTGTGACGCTGCCGGCATCGATGCCCCCCGCGCTGGCCGACTGGTGCGTCGACCTCGGCCGCAGGCTGCGCCGTGCCGCTGCGACGATGGAAGCGCTGGGTGCCGTCGACACGGCATCGCTGAAAATCGCGACCTGCGACAACAGTTTTGCCCTTGCTGCGCTCGACCTGTTCCTGATCATGGCGGGCACGTCGAACCATTTCGGGTTGCGTTACACCGAATTGCTGCTGGTCCATTTCGTCTGTTCGGCCAGCGTCGCGCATCTCAATGAACAGCCCCAGGGCACAACTCCGTTCGCGCGGGTCGATACCGTACCGGACGCTACCGAACGCGCGTTCGTGCCGATGGCGGATGTGGCGCGGCTGCTCGGCATTTCGCGCTCGACGGTCTACCGGCTCGTGTCGGATGCCGCGCAAGCGGACCTGATCGAGCGCTGCGGCCATGGCGTGCGGGCATCCGACCGTTTTCTCGCCAGCGCCGAATATGTCGAGGCGCTGGAACTGGTCGCCGGGCGCACGGCAACGTTGTTCTCTCGGGTCGAGCGGCACCGCTGCGGCATTGGCTGCACCGCGCTGGACCAGGTGCTGCGCCGCCCCCGCCCCTGGCGGCAACGCGCGGCGCGCGTGCAGCACGCCCCCAGCGCCTGAATTGAGATAACGGGCCGCGCTCAGGCCAGCCAGCCGCTCCGCCGCCAGCTGATCCGTCGTGCAGCGATCTCGCGATCCAGCAGCTTGATCAGCGCATCAGGCTCGAGGCCCACGGCGCGGGCATAGCCGCGCACTGCCCCGCGCAGATAGATCGGTGCCGCGAACTCGGTGTAATCGCCCTCTTCGATCGCGGCAATGAACTGTCCGGAAAACCGCGTGATGCGAGCGATGTCGCCAAGCTCCATCTCGCACTGACGCCGCGTAGCGGCAAGCAGCGCACCGCACGCCACCCCGGGCGCGACCCCGATGTCGCCAAGGTCCATGGGGAGGGCGGCGCGTGCAGGTTCGGTCGTCGGCATGGGCGCGGGCGGTTAATAAAAACGGTTACCGCAAACAATGTCCGATGCACTCATTCTGATACCGTAATGAATTTACTCCCGGAGTCACGGCGACCCTGGGCCCTGTCCAAGCTTCCTGTTCGGATCGACAGAGAAAAGTGCTGCCCGGGCGCACGCCCGAAACGCCGACAGTCTCAGGCGGCAGCCCCACGCGGCCACGGCTTCCGCACCACCATCACCCGCGCGAACAGCGCGGAACCGAGAAACGCCTCCAGCCACTGTTGCACCCGCGCCAGATCCTGCGCGGCGAACCAGTCGCGGTCGACCGCGGCGAACTGGCGCACGAAGGGCAGGATCGCCGCGTCGGCCAGGCCAAAGCGCGCGCCGCGCAGATACGCATGCTCACCCAGTCGCGCCTCAAGCCCGTGTAGGATCGCCAGCGCCGCCGCGCGGTGATCGACCCCGTCCGCCGAATAGCGGTCAGTATATTTATACCGGTCGAGGTGATGCTTGAATGCCCCGTCATTCCCCGCGATCAGCGCCGGGTCTTCGCCGGCCAGCCAGTCTTCGGGATCGTCGCGCGCCAGGGCCCAGCGCATGATGTCGAGGCTCTCGTCGATCACCTTGCCATCGGGCAGCACCAGCACCGGCACCGTCCCCTTGGGCGAGGCGGCCAGCATTTCGGCCGGCTTGTCGCGCAGCTTGACCTCGCGATGTTCGACCGCCGTTTCGCTCACCGCCAGTGCCAGCCGCGCCCGGATCGCATAGGGGCAGCGGCGAAAGCTGTAGAGGATCGGGTCAGTCAGCGTCAGGCTCCGGAAACACCGCCCCGACATGCGCCTCGCCGCGCTGCGCCGCCAACAGCGCCTGGCGGTGTCGCTCGGCATAACTGGCGCGCTGTTCCTCGGTGCGGGTGCCGATACAGGCAGGGCAGTTCACCCCCTCGACATAGTCCGCCGACTGCCGCGCCTCCGGGCTCACTGGCATGCGGCACGCGCGGCACAACACATGCTCGCCGACCTCAAGCCCGTGCTTCACCGCCACCCGCTCGTCGAACACAAAGCATTCGCCGTCCCACAGGCTGCGATCCTGCGGCACCTGCTCCAGATAGGCGAGGATGCCGCCCTTGAGGTGATAGACCTGCTCCACCCCTTCCGCTTTGGCGAACGCGGTGGATTTCTCGCAGCGGATGCCCCCGGTGCAGAACATCGCGATCTTGGGCGTGCGCCCCTCCGCCTCGATCTCCGCGCGCTTGGCGCGGAACCAGTCGGGAAACTCGCTGAAGCTGCGCGTCCGCGGATCGATCGCCCCGCGAAAGGTGCCGATGGCCACCTCATAATCGTTGCGGGTGTCGATCAGCACCGTGTCGGGATCGGCGATCAGGTCGTTCCATTCGGCCGGTGCGACGTAATGGCCCACCCCGGCAAGCGGATCGATGTCCGGCTGCCCCATCGTCACGATTTCGCGCTTGAGGCGCACCTTCATCCGGTGGAACGGCATTGCGGCGGCGTGCGAGAATTTGACGTCGATCGCGGCGCAGCCGGGCAGCGCACGGACATGCGCCAGCACCGCGTCGATCGCAGCATCGCTCCCCGCGATCGTCCCGTTGATCCCCTCACGCGCCAGCAGCAGCGTGCCTTTCACCCCCTGCGCGACGCACAGGTCGAGCAGCGGGCCCTTGATGGCCGCCGGATCGTCGAACCGGGTAAACTGGTACAGCGCCGCGACGCGGACTTCGCTCATCAGGCTACCTTGAACGCTGCCCCGAACAGCAGCACGTCGGCGTCGGGCGGCGACACCTGCAGCTCGCCGCCGCCCTGCGTCACCAACTGGTGCACCAGATACGCCGCCGCCGCGCGCGGGGTCACCGGCGAATCGCCAGTGTCGCCGCTCAGCGCGCCGCGCAGCTCGCCGTCCAGCACGATGCGCGGCCCCTGCGCGCGCACCACGATCTCGACCATATCGTCGCGCGCCTCGGCACCGATATCCAGCTGTCCGCCGCGCACCAGCGCGTCGCCGCCGATCAGCGCGAGGTTGAGCAGCACCTTGATCACCTGTTTGGGCAGCACCGGATCCTCGACCATCCAGCCGATCGACACGCGGTGATTGTCGCCGAACAGCCCGTCGATCGCCGCCTGCGCCTCACGCGTGTCGACGGTATCGCCAAAGCCCCCCGCCGCGCCAAACGCCAGGCGAAAGAATTTCAGCTTGTTCGCGCTCGCCTTTGCGCTCTCCGCCAGCAGTTCCAGGCAGCGCGCGCGCATCTCTGGATCATGCTCGTCGGCGAGCAGCTCAAGGCCGTTGTTGAGCGCGCCCACCGGGCTCAACAGGTCGTGGCACAGGCGCGAGCAGAGCAGGCTGGCAAAATCGGTCGGCGAAATGTTCATGCGCCTCCTTTGGCCCAGCCGCGCCGCCGCTGCAAGCGCACCCTCTTCGCAAGCGGACCATTCGCCGCTAGCGTCCGCCGCAATTCGATCGGGAGATTATGAATGCGGCATATGATGACAGCGTTGACCGCCCTTGCACTTGCGGCCCCGGCGGCACCGGCACTCGCCCAGACGCGTGCGACAGCCACCGACGCGGTGAAGCTCGATACCAAGCGGATCGACGCGATGCTGGCGAAGATGATCGCGGACGGTCGCGCGGTCGGCGGCTCGGTCCTGGTGTGGAAGGACGGGCGCGAGGTGCATTTCGCCGCGCGTGGTGTCGCCGATCGTGAGGCGAACCGCCCATTCGTCCGCGACACGCTGGTACAAATCTACTCGATGACCAAGCCCGTGACCGGCGTTGCGCTGATGCAGCTGTGGGAACAGGGCAAGTTCCGCCTCGACGATCCGCTCGCCCGTTACCTTCCCGATTTCGCGAATATGCAGGTTCAGGACGGCACCGGCCCCGATGGCAAGCCGCTGTGGCGCGCCGCCAGCCGCCCGATCACCATCCGCGACGTGCTGCGCCACACCGCCGGCTTTGCCTATGGCGACGGACCGACAGCGGCGCACAAGGCGTTCGCCGCCGCCGATCCGCTTAACCCGCAGAACACGCTGGCCGAATTCGGCCGCCGCTTGGCCAAGGTGCCCCTGCTCTCCGAACCCGGCACCGAATGGCATTACAGCGTGTCGGTCGACGTCCAGGCGCTGCTGGTCGAGCGCCTCAGCGGCATGAAGTTCACCGACTATGTCCAGAAGCACATTTTCGACCCGCTCAAGATGCGCGAGGCCGGCTGGCACCAGCCGATGGACCGCCTCCCCCGCTTCGCCGCAACCTATGTGAAGGGGCCAACCGGCATGACCCGCCAGCCCGAGGCGGCGATGCGCGAGCGCAACTTTCCCGGCGTGCCACTGACGATGGGCGGCGCGGGCATCGTCGCGCCGATCGACGATTACATGCGCTTTGCGCGGATGTTGCTGAACGGCGGCGAGCTGGACGGCGCCCGCCTGCTCAAGCCCGCGACGATCCGGCTGATGGCGACCGACATGCTCGATCCCGCGATCAAGGAACGCGAATGGCTGCCGGGCAAGATCGACGGCGGCTTCGGCGTCAACTTCGCCGTCCGCACCGCCCGCCCCGCCACGCCCGACCGCAACCGTGGCGCAGTCGGCGAATTCTTCTGGGACGGCGCGGCGAGCACGCTGTTCTGGGTCGATCCAGCGAATAACATGGCGGTGGTGTTCTTCGTCCAGACCTTCCCCTTCGACGGCACGCTCCACACCGACATCCGCAAGGCGGTGTACGGCGCGGACTATCTGGGACCGAAGGGGGATTGAGCACCGGCAGATCCTCCCCCGGGCGGGGGAGGATTATCGCCCGTCAAACCCCGCGCGCGCCTTCGACACGGCGTCGAGATTCGCCTCCGCCCACAGCCACACCCCGCAAAACGCCTCGCCCAGGCTCTCGCCCAGCGGTGTCAGGCGATAGTCCACGCGCGGCGGCACTACCGCGTGGACCGTGCGCGTCACCAGCCCGTCGCGCTCCATCCGCCGCAGCGTTTGCGTCAGCATCTTCTGGCTGATCCCGGGGATCGCGCGCGAAATCTGGGTGAAGCGCATCTCGCCGCCTTCATCGAGCGTTTCGAGCAGCAGCATCGTCCATTTGTCGGCGACCGCGCCGATCAGTTCATAGACTAGCGCATCGACGCGCGGGTCGCTCGCATGCCAATCGCCATCGCTCATCGTCCACACTCTCTTTTTGGTAAGTATAATTCTTTCGGGTGCCTTCTTTCGTATCGATAGCGCTGCCCTAAATCCCCGTCACCACCTTCCATGGAGACGCAGATGAAACAGTCCGGCAACACCATCCTCATCACCGGCGGCGGGTCGGGGATCGGCGAAGCGCTCGCCCATCGCCTGCACGATGCGGGCAACACCGTGATCGTCGCCGGCCGCCGCCGCGACGCGCTCGACGCCGCGATCGCCGGTCGCGCAAACATGCACGCCATGACGCTCGACATCGACAGCGCCGAAGCGATCGAGGCGTTCGCCGCCGAGGTCATTGCCGCGCACCCGAACCTCAACGTGCTGATCAACAATGCCGGGATCATGCGCTACGAGGGCCTTTCCGCGCGCCGCGACCTGAGCGATGCCGAGGCGACGATCACCACCAACCTGCTCGGCCCGATCCGCCTGACCAACGCGCTGGTCGATCATCTGAAGGCGCAGGACGACGCGGCAATCGTCAACGTCACCTCCGGCCTCGCCTTCGTGCCGTTGGTCATCGCCGCAACCTACAGCGCGACCAAGGCGGCGATCCACAGCTACACGCTCTCGCTGCGCGACGCGCTGGCGGGATCGGTGGAAGTGATCGAACTTGCCCCGCCCGCGGTGCAGACTGACCTCACCCCGGGCCAGCGCGAGCGTCCCGCCTATCAGCCGCTCGACGACTTCGCAGACGAAGTGATGGCCCTGTTCGGGCAGGAGCCGACGCCACAGGAAATCCTGGTCGAGCGCGTAAAGCCGCTGCGCTATGCCGAGGCCGACGGCCGCTTCGACGCGACACTCGCGCAGCTGACTGCGATGGTGAAGGGCGCGCAACATTGATCCCCGTCGCCCCGGCCTTGCGCCGGGGCCGGGCTTCTTCGACCGGTCAGACCAAGTCCACCCGCTCGAACCGCCCATGCAGCCCGCTCGCCCCTGCGCGCCATGCTGTCACGGCGTCCCCCGCGACGATGACCCAAATCTTCCCATCCGCCGCTGCCATCGCAGCATCGGTCGCGGACGGGGTCGCGTCGCCCGAGGGGTGTGAGTGCCAGTATCCGATCATCCGCTCCGCGCCCGCACGCTCCGCCTTCAACGCCGCGATCAGCGCGCCCGGATCGATCTCAAACCGCCGCGCCGGATCGTCCGCAACATTGTCCGTCACGCTCGCCCGCTCGACCCTGTCGGCACCGAACAGCAACCCGCACGCCTCCAGCGGCGCGGCTTCCGCTGCCGCCTGCTGAATTACATCGATAACACAGCTTGAAATCCGCAAACCCATGCCCATCTGCGTAGCGCAATGAACCGGGGGGTTTCCACACTCGAAGCGCGGATCGCGGATGCAGCGGATGGCTGGCGGCTCGACCGGGCTTTGGCGGATGCGCTCCCCACGCTGTCGCGTGAGCGGATCAAGGCGCTGATCTCCACCGGGAACGTCACCGGCCCCGATGGTCTGATCCGCGACCCGAAGAAGAAGGCGCCCGGCGGCGCGCTGTTCACGCTCAACGTCCCCGACCCCGAACCCGCGCATAACGAGGCGCAGGACATCGCGCTCAACGTGGTGTTCGAGGACGAGCATCTGATCGTCATCGACAAACAGGCGGGGCTGGTCGTCCACCCCGCAGCGGGCAATTTCGACGGGACGCTGGTCAACGCGCTGCTCCACCATTGCCAGGGCAGCCTGTCGGGCATCGGCGGGGTCGCGCGACCCGGCATCGTCCACCGCATCGACAAGGACACCTCGGGCCTGATGGTCGCGGCGAAGACCGATCGCGCACATGTCGGCCTCGCCCGCCAGTTCAAGGATCATTCGATCGACCGCCGCTATCAGGCGATCGTTTCGGGCCGACCGAAACTGTCAGGCGGATCCGTGGATGCGCCGCTTGCGCGCTCGCCGCAAAACCGCAAGAAGATCGCCATCCAGCCGGGTGGCAAGCGCGCGGTCACCCACTGGACGCTGGTGAAGCCGCTGTACGAGGCGGCGCTGGTCGAATGCCGGCTCGAAACCGGGCGCACGCATCAGGTGCGCGTGCACATGGCGTCGCTGGGTCATCCGTTGATCGGCGACCCGGTTTATGGTAGAACGAAGAAGGAACACCGGGAGGTGCTGGAAACCTTGGGTTTCCACCGCCAGGCCTTGCACGCCGCCCGGTTGGGGTTCATCCATCCGATCCATAGTAACGCTTTGGCGTTCGATAGCGAAATGCCTGCGGACATGCAGGAACTGAAGGATAAGCTCGACGTATAGATTTTGGCCCGTCGCAATGAGGGTCCACCGGCGTCCCCGCCTATGAAGGGGGGAAGCCCAGACAAAGGGAGTAGAGTTACCATGGCCAGCGGAAGCAACGTCCCGGCGACGATCCCGGCACTTGGCGGAGAGGCGAGCCTCAACCGCTATCTGGCGGAGATCAAGAAGTTTCCGATCCTCGCGCCCGAGCAGGAATATATGCTCGCGAAGCGCTTTCAGGAGCATGGCGACCCCGAAGCGGCCGCGCAGCTGGTCACCTCGCATCTGCGCCTCGTGGCGAAGATCGCGATGGGCTATCGCGGCTACGGCCTCCCGGTCAGTGAGCTGATTTCCGAAGGCAATATCGGCCTGATGCAGGGCGTGAAGAAGTTCGAGCCCGATCGCGGCTTCCGCCTCGCCACCTACGCGATGTGGTGGATCCGCGCATCGATCCAGGAATTCATCCTGCGCAGCTGGTCGCTCGTCAAGATGGGCACCACCGCCGCGCAGAAGAAGCTGTTCTTCAACCTCCGCCGGATGAAGGCCAAGCTCGATGCGTTCGAGGATGGCGACCTTAAGCCCGAGGATCTGGCCAAGATCGCCAAGGATCTGGGCGTGACCGAGGAAGAGGTCACGTCGATGAACCGCCGCATGGCGATGGGCGGCGACACGTCGCTCAACGTGCCGATGCGCGAGGATGGCGAAAGCCAGTGGCAGGACTGGCTGCAGGACGACAGCGCCCTGCAGGACGAGGTTGTTGCCGAGGCGCAGGAGGCCGATGTCCGCCACGGCATGCTGATCGAGGCGATGGACGAGCTCAACGAGCGTGAGAAGCACATCCTCACCGAACGCCGCCTGACCGACGATCCCAAGACGCTCGAAGAGCTGAGCCAGGTCTATGGCGTCAGCCGCGAACGCGTCCGCCAGATCGAGGTTCGGGCGTTCGAAAAGCTGCAAAAGGCGATGATGCGCCTGGCGGGCGACCGCCGGTTGCTGACGGTCGGCTGAGCGTTCGGCCGCGGGACGGGTGCAGCAGGACGATCGTGATACGGGCGGCTCGACGCCGGGTGTACCACGCCCGGGTCCGCCGCTCGGTCCGCGTCCCCTGCCCGATCTCGGCCATCTCGACGGAATCGGTATCCAGCCCGTGAAACCCAAAAAGCCGCGCAAGCCGATCGCCCGCCGCATGATCGGCTGGCTGTTCAAGGGCGCACTGGCGTTCGTGCTGGTTTCGGTGGCGATGGTTACGCTGTACCGCTTCGTACCCCCGCCCTTCACGCTGACGATGATGGGCGACATTTTCACCGGCCATGGCATGACCAAGAAATGGGTGCCGCTGTCGCGCATCGACGCGGACATGGCGCGCGCCGCGATCGCGGCAGAGGACAGCAGCTTCTGCTCCCACTCTGGCTTCGATTATGACTCGATCGCCGCCGCGATGCTGCGCAATGCCCAGGGCGGGAAAGTGCTGCGCGGCGGGTCGACGATCAGCCAGCAGACGGCAAAGAATGTCTTCCTGTGGCAGGGCGGCGGCTATTTCCGCAAGGCGCTGGAAGCGTGGTTCGCTGTCCTGATCGAGAATATTTGGGGCAAGCGCCGCATCATGGAAGTTTACCTGAACGTCGCCGAAACCGGCATCGGCACCTATGGCGCCGAAGCGGGCGCGCGTCGGTATTTCAAGAAGGGCGCCGGGAACCTGACCCGCGCCGAAGCGGCGCGCATCGCCGCGGTCTTACCGCTGCCCAAGAAGCGGGCGGCCACCGCCCCTAAGGGCTTCACCCGCCGCTATGGTAACTCGATCGCGGCGCGGATCGGCGTCGTCCAGCGCGAGGGCCTCGACGCCTGCTTACGCTAGGGAGAGGGCATGACGGATCGCCGAAGTGGCAAAACGTCAGTCGACCCGACATGCCCTCCCTACGCCCCTCCTACACGATAGGAGGGTGAGCAGGTCTTATTTTTTCTCCGCAGGAACCGCCTTGTCGATCGCGTCGCCGGCCTTTTCCGCCGTATCGCCGACGGCCTGCGCGGCCTCGGTGATTGCCGCATCCTTGCGGCTCTCGGAATTATTGCCGAGGAAGTAGAAGGCGCCAACCACGACGATCACCAGTGCGATGATCCCAAGGATCAGCCCGCCCCCACCACCGCGCCGCTCAATCACCGTGGTGCCGCCACCTGCGTTGCGCTCGGTCACGCGTTCGGCGGTCACGCCGTCGGTCCGCTCGACAATCCGTTCTTCAGCCATGTCTCATCTCCCAACAGGAACATTGGCGGGCCAACGCGGCGGACCAAGCCATTGTTCCCGTTGTGAAATGTTCAGGTGTTTCAGAACGGCAGCTTGAATCCGGGGGGCAGAGGGATCCCGCTGGAAAGCTTCGACATTTCCGCCGACGCCGCCGCATCCGCCTTGGCCCGTGCATCGTTGAGCGCGGCCGCGACCAGGTCCTCCAGCATCTGCTTTTCCGACGGCGCGAGCAGCGATTCGTCGATATCGACGCCGATGATCCGGCCCTTGGCGCTCGCCTTGACCTTGACCAGCCCGCCGCCCGACGCGCCCTCGACCTCGATCCCGTCGAGGTTGGCCTGCGCCTTGGTCAGCTCGTTCTGGACGTTCTGCGCCATCGCCATGATGTCTTCGATACTCTTCACCCAAACCTCCTGTTTTCGCGGGTCCAGCCGATCAGCTCGGCATCGGGAAAGGCTTCAAGCGCCGCGGCAACCACGGGCGAAGCCAGCACGGCATCGCGCTCCGCCGCCTCGCGCTCCGCGCGCTCTTCGTTCAACGTCTTCTGGCCCGGCGCATCGGTGACCCGCAGCGACCAGCGCTTGCCCAGCACGCGCCGCAGCACGCTTTCGAAATCATGGACCAGGTCGGCGGGCAGCCCGTGGCTGCTGACCTCGACCACCGGTTCTTCCAACCGGATCGGGCGGACAAGGTTCCGCACGCGCGCAGCAAGATGCTCCTCATGCGCCGCCGCCAGTCGCTCGACCAGTTCGGCCATGTTGCGCGGCGCGGGCGCTTCAGCGGGGGCCGATGGCGTCGCGGCAGGAGCCGGGCCGCCCATCGGCGCCCCCTCGGCAATCTTGCGCGCCAGCTCGCCCGGATCGGGCAGGGTCGATGCGTGGATCACGCGCAACAGCGCCATTTCGCACGCCTCGATCGGCAGCGCCGCGCGGATCACCTCGTCATGCCCCTTGAGCAGCAGCTGCCACAGCCGGTGGAGCGCCGGGAAGCCGAGCTTCCCCGCCCATTCGGCCAGCGCCGCGCTTTCCTCCGTCGCCTGTCCCGGGATCACCGCATTGCCGAGCTTCGCCAGCGTCACGCGATGCACCATCTCGAGCAGCGATTTCAGCACCGCCTGCGGATCGACGCCCAGATCATATTGCCCGCGCAGCGCCGCCAGCGCGCCCGCGGCATCGCCCGCGATCACCAGAGCGAACAAGTCGCGGATCGCATTGCGGTCGGACAGGCCCAGCATGTCGCGCACTGCGTCGGCCGTGACTGCCCCGCCCTCCATCCCGGCATGGGCAATCGCCTGGTCGAGGATCGAGAGGCCGTCGCGCGCCGATCCTTCCGCCGCGCGCGCGATCATCGCCAGCGCCTCGGGCTCTGCCTGCGCGCCTTCCTTCTCGACCACCTCGCCGAAATGCGCCGCGAGCTTTTCCGCCGGAATCCGCCGAAGGTCGAACCGCTGGCACCGCGACAGCACCGTCACCGGCACCTTCTGCACCTCGGTCGTCGCGAACAGGAATTTCACATGCCCCGGCGGCTCTTCCAGCGTCTTCAGAAGCGCGTTGAACGCGTTCTTCGACAGCATGTGCACTTCGTCGATGATGTAGATCTTGTACCGCGCCGAAACCGCCGAATAGCGCGATGCATCGATGATCTCGCGCACATCGTCGACGCCGGTATGGCTGGCGGCATCCATCTCGATCACGTCGATATGCCGCCCTTCGGCAATCGCGCGGCACGGCTCGCACACCCCGCACGGATCGATCGTCGGCCCGCCCTGCCCGTCCGGGCCGATGCAGTTGAGCGCCTTGGCGATCAGCCGCGCGGTCGACGTCTTGCCGACCCCGCGCACCCCGGTCAGCAAAAACGCATGCGCCAGCCGGTCGCGCCGGATCGCGTTCCCCAGCGTCTGCACCATCGCATCCTGCCCGATCAGCTCGGCAAAAGTCTGCGGCCGGTATTTGCGCGCAAGCACGCGATACACGCTGTCGCGCGGCTGCGGTGGTTCGTCGAGGCCAAGGAATGAGTCGGACATTGCGGAGCTATCTAGACATGCACGCGCGCGATGTCGAAGCTAGAAGGGGCTGGACACGACGGGGGATTTGAAAATGCGCTGGCTGCTGTTGTTCGCCGCGATGATGCTGCAGGTCGACATCGCCGCAGCACAGGAACCGACCATAGCTGCCCAGTGCACCCCCGCCGGCGGGTTCGGCGAGAGTTTCGGCAGCACCGAATTCGCCGGGCGCGTGCGCAGCACGGCGGGTAACCGGATTACCTTCGACCCCATCTCTCCGGTCGCACCTTATACCACCTATGATGCGGGCGTCACGCGGTGGGGCCGGGCGATCTTCCGGGTCGGCGCAGTGGCCGAATATGCGGACAAGGCCACCGCACGTGCCGCCTATACCGCGGTCGTCGATGCGGTCGCCGCGCTGGGATGGGCGCGCACGACAGACGGCGAAACAGTGGAGTTCGTGTCCGACCCTTCGGGCAAGTCGGGGGTCAAGTTTTCGATCTCGCTGTTTGGGGCAGGGGTGTGGCTCGACTGCACCGATCGCGCCGGCGAGGCACTGGCCTATAAGGAAGCATTCGGCCCAGCGCCTGCACTGACCCAGCGCCCCGAACGCCCGCGGCTTCCGATCTTCCCCGTGCTCCCCGTCGAAGCCGACTGCGCCATTGCCGCCAAGCGCGATGCGATCCTGGCCGATCCGACGCTACAGCTGGAAGCGGTCATGAATTTCGCGGATCCGCTGCTGAAACATGCCGAGCTGCTGTCGGAGTGGAAAGGCCAACAGCTGGTCAAGCGGGGCGTGTGGACCGAACAGCGCCGGACGGAATTCTGGCTCAAATTCCTCGAAGACCCGAAATTCGCCGCGTCCGTCGGCAAAAGTATGGACGGTCTG
This sequence comes from Sphingomonas sp., assembly GCF_965227385.1. GTDB lineage: Bacteria > Pseudomonadota > Alphaproteobacteria > Sphingomonadales > Sphingomonadaceae > Sphingomonas. The sequence goes on along the minus strand of NZ_OZ245750.1, from coordinate 2,276,486 downwards.
ACCGCGATGCTGGAAACGCTGACCAAGATGGGCGACGCGCAACAGCGTGGCGACGCAACCGGCCAATGCCGCACTGCGGTTCAGGTCGTCGCGCAAATGGTTGCAATCGTGAAGACCGTCGAAGTCCAGTGGAAAATTGTACACGAAGCCTACGCGCTGGAGGCGGCGCGGCTCGGTGTAACGCTGGAGTGAAGGTGGGAGCCGGGACGACCCGACACGAAAATCGTTACGGCTGCTTCCTTCCGGACCTGACCGGGTTGGCGACGGCATCGTCCGCCCGACTCCCGCGGCGCATATGGGGGAAACGATTGCCGGACGCAAGATCAGGCGAACAACGCCCCGACCAGCTCCCCCACCTTCGCATGCGCCGCATTCGCCTTGGCCGCATCCAGACCCGGCGCATCGAGGTAGCAGGCGATCAGGATCGGCTTGCGCCCCGGCGGGGTCGCGATTGCGATCGTGTTGAAATAGCCTTCGCCGCTGGTCCCGGTCTTGTCGCCGACGCGCCAGCTCTTGGGCAGCCCGGCGCGCAACCGGTCCTTGCCGGTCGGCGACGCTTCCATCCAGCCGATGAGCTTCGCGCGCGACGCTGGCGACAACACATCGCCCAGCAGCAACCGATTCATCAGCCACAGCATCGCCTCGGGCGTGGTCGTATCGCGCACCTCGCCATTGCGGACATTGTTGAGCGACGGTTCGTCGCGGTCCGATCGGGTCAGCCGGTCGCCCGCGTCGCGGATGAACTTGGTCAGACCGCGCGGTCCCGAAATCTGCCCGAACAACAGGTTGGCGGCGCTGTTGTCGCTCATCACCACCGCCGCTTCGCACAGCGCGTCGATCGACAGCGCCCCCTTGGCGAGGTTCGCCTTCACGACCGGCGCATAGTCGAGAAGGTCCGCCTCACCGAACCGAATCTCGCGCGCCAGATCGAGCTCGCCGCGATCCACGCGCGCCAGCACAGCGGCGACCAGCGGCACCTTGAAGGTCGAGCACATCGCAAAACGCGCCTCTGCCCCGTCCGAAAAGCGCCGCCCGGTGCCGCTGTCATAGACGGCAACCCCCAGCCGCCCACCAGTCTCGGCGCGGATGCGGTCGAACGGCCCCACCCTCTGCGCAAACGCGGGAACGGCGGCGAGCGCGGCGGCGCCCGCAATCACGGTGCGGCGAGTCGTCATCATCATCGTCCCTGCATATCACGATGTTCTGAAGGCAGGCTGACCGTCAGCCCGTCCAGCTCCGGCGTCAGCACGATCTGGCACGACAGGCGGCTGGTCCGCGTCGCCCCGACGGCAAGGTCGAGCATATCCTCTTCCTCCTCGCTCGCCTGCGGCAGCCGGGCGAAATCCTCCGCCGCGACGATCACGTGACAGGTGGAGCAGGCCATCTGCCCCTCGCACGTCCCCTCCAGCGGCATGCCGCGCGCCTGGCCGACCTCGAGCAGCCGGTCGCCCGCTGCCGCCTCGGCTTCGACGGCAAGCGCCCCATCGGGGGTCAGGAACCGCACCTTGATCATGCCGCAATCCTCTGCGCGCGGGCGGCGGCGTCGATGCGCTGGATGGCGTCCAACAGATCCTCCTCAGTGGTATAGCGACCAAAGCCCAGCCGGATGCTCGACCGCGCCTCGGCCTCGCTCAGGCCCAATGCCTGCAACACATGGCTCGGTCGACCCGATCCGCTGGCACAGGCCGACCCGGCCGAAAACGCGATGTCGCGCAGCTCGGACATCAGCCGCGCGACGTCCAGCCCCGGATAGTGCAGGTTGAGATTGCCGGGATAGCGCTCATCCTTGGACCCGTTGAGCGTCCAGCCTGCGCTGCCCAGCGCCTGAAACCCCGCGCGGAACAGCTGCGCCGCATGCGCGCGATCCGCGCCGAACCGCTGCTTGGCCAGCGCCGCCGCCGCACCAAACCCCGCGCACAACGCCGGCGATAGCGTCCCGGACCGCCCGCCCGGCTCCTGCCCGCCACCGTGCAGCAAAGGCTCCAACGTTACACCGTCGCGCACCCACAGCGCGCCGACGCCCTTCGGCCCGTGAATCTTGTGCGCCGACACCGCGACCAGATCGACCCCATCCGGGATCGCGACGCGACCGAATCCCTGCACGGCATCGGTCAGCATCAGCGCGCCCGCCGCCCTGGCCAGCTCCGCCAGCGCATCGACCGGCTGGATCACCCCGACCTCGTTATTGACCAGCATCGCCGCGACCAGCCCGGTCCCCGGCCCGATCGCGTCGCGCGCGGCGTTGAGGTCGACCAGCCCCTCCGGCCCGACCGGCAGCACCGTCACCGCGCGCCCGCGCCGCGCCTCCGCCGCCACCGTGTCCAGCACGGCGGCATGTTCGGTCGCGATCGTCACGATCCCGCCGGTCGTGCCCTTGATCGCCCAGTTGAGCGCCTCGGTCGCGCCGCTCGTAAAACTCACCGTCCCGCCAGCGGGCATCAGGCCCGCGACCTGTTCCCGCGCCACCTCGACCGCTGCCTTGGCCTTGCGCCCGGGCGCATGCGCCGAATGCGGATTGGCAAAGTCGTCGCCCAGCCACGGCAGCATCGCATCGCGCGCCTCGGGCGCGAGCGGCGTCGTCGCCTGATAGTCGAGATAGATCATGCCGCCCGCACCCGCGCTTCTTCGGCGATCGTGCGCCACAGTGCCGCGAACGCATCGACCTCTGCTTCGGTCGTCGTCCGCCCCAAACTCACCCGCACCACCTCACGCAGCGCCGGCTCGTCCCATCCCATCGCGGTCAGCACATGGCTCGGCCGCAGGCTGCCCGAAGCGCACGCGCTCCCCGCCGACACCGAAATCCCGGCCAGATCGAACCGGATCAGCTGCGCCGCCGACGACACGCCCGGCATGCGATACGCACCGATCAGCGGGCTGCGCGGACTGGCCGCCCCGACCACCTCGACACCCGGCAACGCCGCCTCCAGCCGCGCGCGCAGCCGCGTCATCGCGCCCAAATCCTCCGGCACCGCCAGCGCGGCGGCATAGCCCAAAGCGCCCGGCAGGTTCTCCGTCCCCGCGCGATAGCCCTTTTCCTGCCCCCCGGTCGGGATCAGCTTGCCGAAGTCCCGCACCAGCAGCGCACCCACGCCCGGCGGCCCGCCACGCTTGTGCGCCGATACGACCACCAGATCGGCCTGCTTGATCGCAGGATCGGCCCCGGCCGGCATCTGCGCCGCATCGACGATCAACGTGCCGCCCGCCGCATGGACGATCTCCGCGATCTCAGCAATCGGCTGGCGCACCCCGGTCTCACTGTTCGCCCATTGCACGCACAACGCCGTATCCGGCCCCACCGCCGCCTTCAGCGCGTCGCGGTCGATGATGCCGTTCGTATCCACCGGCAGCGTCCGCGCGCCCTCCGCCAGCCGCAGTACCGCATCATGCTCGACCGCCGTGATCAGCGTCGTGCGCGCCATGCTCCGCCGCAGCGCGATGTGCAGCGCCTCGCTCGCCCCACTGGTAAAGATCAGCTCATGCGGCCAGCCATAGGCGCCCGCCACCGCGCGCCGCGCACCTTCCAGCGCCGCGCGCGCCGCGCGCCCCTCGGCATGGGGTGAGGACGGATTGGCCCAATACGCCATGCCTTCAGTCACCGCAGCCTGCGCCTCGGGCAGCATCGGCGTGGTCGCGGCATGGTCCAGATAGATGCGGTCGGTCAGGAGAATCGTTCCAATTGCTTGTCGGGGCGTGAAGTCTATATAGCCTGCACCCGTTTCCGCGCTACCGCGCGCCCATCATAGAGCAGGTCCACTTTGCCCGAAGTCATCATCCCCGGTCCCGAAGGCCGCCTCGAAGGGCGTTTCGCCCCCGCCCCCCGCCCCCGCGCACCGGTCGCGATGATCCTGCATCCGCATCCCAATGCGGGCGGCACGATGAACAACCGCATCGTGCAGGAGCTGTACAAGACGTTCCAGCGCCGCGGCTTCGCGACACTGCGCTTCAACTTTCGCGGCGTCGGCAAGAGCCAGGGGACGTTCGACAACGGCATCGGCGAGCTGAGCGACGCCGCGTCCGCGCTCGACTGGGTGCAGAGCTTCCACCCCGAAGCCTCGACCACCTGGATCGCCGGCGTCAGCTTCGGGGCTTGGATCGGCATGCAGCTGCTGATGCGCCGCCCGGAAATCCGCGGCTTCATCTCGGTCGCGCCGCCCGCCAACATGTACGACTTCACCTTCCTCGCCCCCTGCCCCAGCTCGGGCATCATCATCCAGGGTGAGGGCGACGAAGTGGTGACGCCCAACGCGGTGCAAAAGCTGGTCGACAAGCTGCGCACGCAAAAGCACATCACCATCCACCACGACACGATTCCCCACGCCAACCATTTCTTCGAACATGAAATGGACCAGCTGATGCGCAGCGTGGACAGTTATCTCGACATGCGCCTCGACCCCAATTCGCCGATCCGGTGAGGCACCAACTCCTTCTCAGGCCCCTCCCGCTTGCGGGAGGGGTTGGGGAGGGTCTTCTTCTGCTTCTTCCTGCTTGCTTACAGGCCATAGCCCGAAGCATGATCGCCCCATGAAGCAATCCACCGCGATCAAGATCGCCGCCGGCGTCGCCGCTGCCACCATTGGCGGCCTGTTTCTCTACTCCCGCGCGACGCGCCCGCCGGTGATCAACCCGAAGGCGCCGGAGCCCGCCAAGCCGGTCGACCTGACCCGCTACGTCGGCACCTGGTACGAACTCGCCCGGCACGAGAATCGCTTCCAGAAGGGCATGGACTCGGTCACCGCCGACTATGGCCTAGAACCGAACGGCAAGGTCAGCATCGTCAACAGCGGCATCCGCGCCGGCGAAACCGAACGCGATGTCAGCGAAGGCACCGCGATCGTCGTCGACGAGGGCACCAACGCCAAGCTCAAGGTCTCCTTCTTCGGCCCGCTCTACACCGGCGATTACTGGGTGCTCGACCATGGCGACGATTACGACTGGTCGATCGTCGGCGAGCCGTCGGGTCGCTATCTCTGGCTCCTCGCCCGCGATCCCCACCCCGATCCCGCTTTGCTCCAGCGGCTCCTCACGCGCGTCGAAGAACTGGGCTATGACCGCTGGGCGCTGCGCATCACGCAGCAGGGGTGATCGTCACACCGTCCAGATCAGCACATTCCCGACCAGCACCACCGCGCACACGATCATCAGCAACCCCTTGGTCCGGTTGCCGCCCGCGCCGTCACCCTTGCGGATCATCGTCACCCCGCCCCACACCAGCACCACCGCCGCGATCAGCAGCAGCGAGAGGGTCATGTTGGCGGCGGTCGACAGTTCGGGGCGCATGCTGCCCTCCTGCCGCGCTTTCCCGCAGCCGTCGAGTCGCCGCGTGGTTAATGCGATTGACTCGCAACACGCCGCCTGCCAAGGGCTGCTGAAAGTTTAGCCTTCCACCGCCCTAGCCAGAAAAGGTTGCGCCGCGCACCGCTGGCATCTAGCCGAGCCCGCAATGTCTGACCGTAACGCCATCCCCCTCGCCCCGTCCGCCGCGCTGACCGTGGAGACCGTGCTCAGCGTCCGTCACTGGAACGAGCATCTGTTCAGCTTCACCATCACGCGTCCGCAAAGCTTCCGGTTCCGCTCGGGCGAATTCGTGATGCTGGGCCTGCCCGGCGAAGCGCGCCCGCTGCTGCGCGCCTATTCGATCGCCAGCCCCGCCTGGGCCGAGGAACTGGAATTCCTCTCGATCAAGGTGCCCGACGGCCCGCTGACGTCGAAGCTTCAGCTGATCCAGCCGGGCGACCAGCTGTTCCTCGGCCGCAAGCCGACCGGCACGCTCGTCACCGACGCGCTGCTGCCCGGCAAGCGCCTGTTCTTCCTCTCGACCGGCACCGGCCTCGCGCCGTTCCTCAGCCTGGCGCGCGATCCCGACGTCTATGAGATGTTCGACCAGGTCCAGCTGGTCCACTCGGTCCGCCGCGTCAGCGACCTCGCCTTCCGTGAGGAGCTGGAGGCACAGCTCGCCGGCGACCCGCTGGTACAGGATCAGGCGCTGGTCCAGTTCAGCTACCTGCCCACCGTCACGCGTGAGCCGTTCCCGACAAACCAGCGCATCGGCACACTGATCGAAAACGGCGCGCTGTTCACGGGCCCCAACATGGCGGGCGAAAAGCGCCTCGACCCCGAAACCGACCGCATCATGCTGTGCGGCAGCATGGAGATGATCAAGGATCTCTCGGCGATGCTCGACGGCATGGGCTTCGAGGAAGGCTCCAACAGCAAGCCCGGCCATTACGTCATCGAACGCGCCTTCGTCGGCTGACCGTCACAATCCTCCCCCGTCAGGGGGAGGATTATTGGCTTGCCCGATTGCCCACTGCACCGTGGTAACGCTATCATCCCCGCCGACACACCATCGGAGAGGACGGCGATGCCCCACACCATCTCGCGACGCAGCTTCATCGAAGCCACCGGCGCCCTGGCCGCCACGCTGACCACCACCGCGAGCGCGACGTCGCCCGTCCAATCCACCGCCGCCCAGCTCAAGGGTCAGCCCCTCCCGGGCGGCGTCCGCCTTCCCGCAACCCCACCGCGCCGCAAGCGCGACGACAGCGTCGGCATCGCGATCATCGGCCTGGGCGGCTATGCCCTCAACCAGATCATGCCGCGCATCGATCATGCCGAGCGCATGCACATCGCCGCGCTCGTCTCCGGCAACCCGGCCAAGCTGGCTCAGGTCGGCGACGCCTATGGCGTGCCCACCGACGCGCGCTATTCCTACGCAGACTTCGACAGGATCGTCGCCGATGACCGCATCCAGGCGGTCTACGTCATCCTCCCCACCGCCTTTCACGCCGACTTCACGATCCGCGCGTTTGCCGCGGGCAAGCATGTGCTGTGCGAAAAGCCGATGGCGCTATCCAGCACCGAATGCGAAGCGATGATCGCCGCCGGCCGCCGTGCCAACCGCAAGCTGATGATCGCCTATCGCTGCCATTTCGAGCCGTACAATGTCGAAGCGATGCGCCTGATGCGCGAGAAGGCAGTCGGCACCATCCGCCTGATCCGCACCGACCAGTCCTACCGCGCCGGCCCCACCACCCCGGCGCAAAACTGGCGCTTCAACCGCGCCCTCGCCGGCGGCGGCCCGCTCGAGGATTACGGCATCTACGGCCTGCAATCCGCCCTCTATCTCAGCGGCGAGATGCCCGAGAGCATCAGCGCCGCGACCTTCCAGCCAAAGGGCGACCCGCGCTTCGCCGAAATCTTCGCGCATGTCGCGACGCAGCTGACCTTCCCCTCGGGCGCGGTCGCCCAGCTCGCCACGTCCTACGACGCGGCCGGAGCCAATCTCGCGCAGGTGCGCGGTACCGACGGCACCCTCATCATAGACCCCGCCACCGGCTATGCCGGGCACCGGATGCGGATCGAAGGCCGCGACGCCCGTGACTTCACCCCCGGCGACCCCACCACGCAGTTCGCCGCCCAGCTCAACCACTTCGCAAACGCCATTCGCGACGACACGCCGATCCTGACCGGCGGCGAGATGGGCCTGCGCGACATCCGCCTGATCGAGGCGATCTATGCCTCGGCGCGGGAGGGGCGGACGGTGAAGCTGGCGCCGGATGGGCGGATGCGGGGGTAAGAGTCGCGGGAGGCCCGGCCACCCCCGGAGCAACCATCTGCGCAATCACATCTGGGCGGGATCGAGCGCATTGAACACCGACTTGCGCGCTCGGCATGCGCCGTTTTCAAGCGCCCCCCTGTATGAATACAGTAGTTTAGCCTTCGGTAACCAGGCGCAGCGCTAAAGCATGTCATCAACTTCGAGCATTCGTCATGCCATACTCCGATCCGATCAAGCTGTGCGCTAAGCTTTATCCCGGTGCGGTCGCTTCCCCCTCCTCTGCGGGGCGGCGACACATGTTGCAAGTTGTCGAGCAGATTGCAGAATTCCGCCGAACTGCACTTGACGCCGCCGCGATTGTCGCAGTCACCGATCGAAATGGGCGGATTACGTCCGTCAATCAAAAATTCTGCGATCTGAGTGGTTATTCAGAAGATGAGCTAATCGGGTCGACTCATGCCATCGTCAACTCCGGTCTCCATGATCGCGCCTTCTTCAGCGAACTATACCGGACAATTCTAAGCGACAACATTTGGCGCGGGGTAATTTGCAATCGTGCGAAGTGCGGTCGCCTATATTGGGTCGATACCACCATTGTCCCAAATGGTGACGGATCTGGATTCACCGCGATCCGGTTCGACGTTACGCCGCTAAAGGAAGCGGAACAGCAATTGTGGAACCAGGCCAACCTCGATCCGCTGACAAACCTTCCGAACCGACGCCGTCTCATCGAACTGCTTGCGGCCAAGGTGGCGCGAGCGGAGCCGTTTGCCGTCGCAATCCTCGATCTTGATCATTTCAAGGACATCAATGATACGGCGGGACATGACATTGGGGACCGATTGCTGACCGAAGTTGCGGCGGATCTGCGTGCCGCGATCGACGCGGACGAGGTCATCGGCCGGCTCGGTGGCGATGAATTTGCGCTCATCCTTTCGGACCATCGGGACGAGCGCGCGCTAAGCCGGAAATTGGCCCGCCTTGTCCAAACCGTTCGCGCACACCCGCTGTCGGAAACCTTCGGTTGGCGCATTAACGCCAGCATGGGGGCGGCGCGTTACCCAGCACACGGAACCAGCGAAAGCGACTTGCTCAAGAACGCGGATATTGCGCTGTACGTGGCAAAAGACGGCGGACGCGGGCGCGCGCACGTCTTTCGCAAGGCAGATCGCGAAGCCGCGGAACGGCGGGCGAGCCTGCACATCGCAGTCCAGCAGGCGTTGAGCGACGACAGGCTCTTCGTCGTTTACCAACCCATCCTGTCATTCGACGCCCCGGGCATCCCGGCTTTTGAGGCATTGCTGCGCTGGCAAGGCACCGATGGCGTGGTCGAACGCCCGAGCGCGTTCGCATCGGTGTTCGAGGACGAACGAACTGCGGCGGAAATTGGTTTGTTCGTGCTCTCCCGCGTGATCGAGCAGATCGAACGCTGGAACGCTGCGGAACATGAGATCGATTTCGTCTCGGTCAACGCGACGCTCGGCGACTTTCGCGATCCGGCCTTTGTCAACGCGATTGCCGACGCCGTCGGCACCGGGCGGATCCGGCCGCAACAGCTATGCATCGAGATTACCGAGAGCATGGTCATAGATCGTAGTGCCAAGATGATCAGGAGAGCAGCCACCAGACTGCGCGAGTTGGGCGTTAAGCTTGCCTTTGACGACTTCGGCACCGGCTTTGCGTCGCTCTCGCACCTTCGCGACCTGCCCCTCGACATCGTGAAAATTGACCGCTCATTCGTGGCGAGGATGGGAAACCTTGGCCCTGATCAAGTGATTGTCCGCAGCCTGATTGACTTGGCGCATGGGTTGGGAATTCGGGTCATCGCAGAGGGTGTCGAGCGGAATGATCAACTCGAAGCGCTCAGCAGCTATGGATGCGACCAAATTCAGGGCTACCTCATTGCGAAGCCGATGCGAGATACGGAGGCAACGCGATTCGTGGTCCCGTCGCTCAATCCAAGGGCGCTATGGGCGGCCTGATCTGCCGATCAGCAAGTCCCAGGACAGATGACCTGATGAATTCCGCGGACGCGTCGTATCTGATGCATTCCGGGAGCATCCTATTGCCGCGATCGATCGGTTCTGGGAAATTACGGCGACGGTATTCCCAATAGAATTTCGGGACGGGATTTCCGGGGACACAATACTGAACCGCCAACCAGCCCCCTTCCAATGTTGGAAATTCCCTGATCTAAACTGATCGGTGAACCCCAACCCGCCTCAATCCCTTCCCAAAACCCCCGCGCCTGACACCCGTCGCGCAGGTGACGCGTCGCCGTCGCGCACCAGTCGCCCCAAAGTCGCCCACCTGTCGCGTCACAGTCGCGTCGCAGGTGTCAGCCGGTCGCAAACCCGGCCACTCAGCCCGAAACCCCGCATTTTTCGTCAGCTTCGTACGGACACCCCCGCTCCGCCGTCAATCGTCCCCGCTCAGCACCCGGGCATAGGCCGCCGGGTCGGCATTGCCGCCGCTCAGCACCACCAGCAGGTCGGGCCGCGCCTCAACCTTGCCGGCCAGCAGCGCCGCCAGCGCCACCGATCCGCCCGGTTCGATCACCAGACGCAGCCGCCGCGCCGCCCAGCGCTGTGCCGCCCGCACCTCGGCCTCGCTCACCCGCACCCCCGTAGCTCCGCGCCGCGACAGCACGTCGAACGTCAGCGGGGAGACGCGCAGAGTCTGGAGCGAATCGCAGGCCGTCGGCGGCGGGTTGTCGCCGACCGGCTCGATCCACCCCGCCTCCAGGCTGCGGCACATATCGTCCCAGCCCTCGGGCTCGACCACCGTGACCTGTGCATCGGGCAGCGCCAGCGCAACCCCGGCGGCCAGCCCACCGCCGCCGCATGGCAGGACGACCTGCGCCGGATCGGGCAGCTTCATCTCCGCCGTCTGCGTCAGCACCTCGATCCCCAGGCTCCCCTGCCCCTCGATCACCCACGGATCGTCGAACGGCGGGACCAGCGTGGCGCCACGGGCATGGGCGAGGTGGGCGGCGATCTTGTCGCGATTCTCGGTCATCCGGTCATAGCTGACCACCTCCGCCCCCAGCGCCAGCGTCGCCTCGCGCTTCAGCGCCGGGGCGTCGCTCGGCATCACGATCACCGCCGGCACGCCGAGTCGCTTCGCCGCCCAGGCAACGCCCTGCGCATGATTGCCCGACGAAAACCCGACCACACCCTTGGCACGGACGTCCGCGTCGATCGCGGTCAGCCTATGCCACGCGCCGCGAATTTTGAAGGCGCCGATCGGCTGCAGCGATTCGGCCTTGAACATCACCGGCACGCCGCGGATTTCCGCCACGAACAAGGGAGTTGGCGGCAGGATCGCCGCAATCTTTGCCGCTGCGTCCCGCACGCCGGCCCGGGTAGGCTGTCGCAATATCGTCACATCTCACCCCACCACGCTCAAATGGGTCCAAAACTACTTTACAGGGGGGACCCCCGACCCTAAATGCCCCCTTCCGCTGCCCCATGGGACTTCCAACCGCAAGGCAGCTTTAACCGTACGGCGCAAGCCACTTGGAGGTCCCTTGAGTTGCACAAGCATCATAGCGCGCTCGGGCTAGCGAAAGCCCTTCGTCCCGTCGAGCCGGTAACGCTCGTTCGTCCGCACGCCGCAAAGCGCGCCGCCCGCTTCTTTGTCGAGAAGTTTCCGGGAACGGTGCTCTATGCCGTCAAGGCGAACCCCTCCCCCGAATTGCTCCAGATCCTCTGGGACAGCGGTGTGACGCATTACGACGTCGCGTCGATCGGCGAGGTGCGCATGGCGCGCCGCGCCCTGCCCAAGGCGACCCTATGCTTCATGCACCCGGTCAAGGCCGAGGAAGCGATCGAGGAAGCCTATTTCGTTCACGGCGTTCGCACGTTCAGCCTCGACACGATGGATGAACTGGAAAAGATCGTGCGTGCCACCCGTGGTGCGCAGGATTTGAACCTGTGCGTTCGCATCCGCGTGTCGTCCGATCATTCGAAGCTGAGCCTCGCGGCGAAGTTCGGTGCGGAGCCGGAGGATGTCGCCGACCTGCTGGTCGCGACCCGTCAGGCGGCCGATGCTCTGGGCATCTGCTTCCATGTCGGATCGCAGGCGATGACCCCCACCGCCTATGCCGAAGCGATGGAGCGCGTCCGCGCGGCGATCGTCGCCTCGTCGGTCACGGTCGACATCGTCGATGTCGGCGGCGGCTTCCCGTCCAGCTATCCCGGCATGGAACCGCCTCCGCTCGAGACCTATTTCGGTGTGATCCACAACGCGTTCGAGAATCTGCCGATCTCGTACAGCGCTGAATTGTGGTGCGAGCCGGGCCGCGCGCTGTGCGCCGAATACAGCTCGCTGATCGTCCGTGTCGAAAAGCGCCGCGGGGACGAGTTGTACATCAACGACGGTGCCTATGGCGCGCTGTTCGATGCGGCGCATGTCGGATGGCGTTTCCCGGTCCGCGTCCTGCGCGACGATGCCGATGAAGCGTCCGAGATGACCGAATACAGCTTCTATGGCCCGACCTGTGACGATCTCGATCACATGGCCGGTCCGTTCGAGCTGCCGGCGGACATTCTGGCCGGGGACTATATCGAAGTGGGCATGCTCGGCGCCTATGGCTCGGCGATGCGCACCGCGTTCAACGGGTTCGGCGAAGAGAGCGTGCATGTCGTCACCGACGAACCGATGGCGACTCTCTATTCGGGTATCGCGATCGAGCGCCCGACCAACGTCGTCAGCCTCGAACAGTTCAAGCGCCGCGCGCGCCGCTGAACCGACGCAAAAAGGGCCGCCGTCCGGAAGGATGGCGGCCCATTTTCTTTGGGGCTATTTCCGCGCTTTCCGCGCCGCATAGCGCGCATCCCGCGCCGCCTTCATCTCGGCCGCACTCGGCGGCCGCAGCCGCGCTTCCTTGAGTGCCGCAGCAGCCTCAGCCTCCGCCCGCTCCGCAGCCCTCTGCTCGGCCTCAGCCTGCTTTCGGGCCAGCTTCTCGGCCTTGGCAGCGGCCAGCGCTTCGGCCTTTGCCGCGCGCTCCGCTGCGAGCACCTGCTCGCGCGCTTCCCGCGCCGCACGCCGCGCCTCCAGCTCCGCCGGGTCCGCCGCCGGCTTGGCGCGCAGCCGCTCAAGCGCCTTCTGCTTCGCCTGCGCGGCGGCCGCGGTGCGATCCTGAAATGATGGTTCGCGATATGATGGCATGTTCAATTCCAATCCGTTCGGCAAGCGCGCCGGACGCGACCGATCGGTCGCGTCGTGCACTGAACCCTCAATGTTGACGCCAGGCCGCGGAAACGCGCCCGGCGCGCTCCGCAATCAATGGATCAGCGCGGGCGACGTTCCGTCGCGCCTGACCGCTCAGTTCCGCTTGTCGAGGATCGCCTCGATCGCTGCGGTCACTTCGGCGATATCGGCCATGCCGTCGACCCGCTGCACCAGCCCGCGGGCCTCATAGATCGGCAGGATCGGTGCAGTCTTGGCGCGGTATTCGGCCATGCGCGTACGCACGGTCTCTTCATTATCGTCCGGGCGCCGCTTGAACTCGGTCCCGCCGCATACATCGCACACGCCCGCAACCGCCGGCTGCTTGAAGCTGTCGTGATAGCCTGCGCCACAATTGGCACAGGTGAAGCGGCCCGTGATGCGCGCGACCAGCGCGTCTTCATCGACGACCAGCTCGATCACATGGTCGAGGCTGCGACCGCGCTCGGCGAGCAGGCCGTCCAGCGACTCGGCCTGCGCTGCGGTGCGTGGATAGCCGTCGAAGATCGCGCCCTTGTTACCCAGCGCGTCCAGGCTCTCGCCGATGATGCCGCTGACGATCGCGTCTGAAACGAGCTCACCTGCCTCCATCACCGCCTTCGCCTGCAGCCCGACCGGCGTGCCCGCCTTGACCGCCGCGCGCAGCATGTCGCCGGTCGACAGCTGCACCATGCCGCGTTCGCTTTCCAGACGCGACGCCTGGGTCCCCTTGCCTGCGCCCGGAGGCCCCAACAGGATGATGTTCAACTGGCTTCCCCTTCCATGCCCCTGCTTAACGCAGGCGGCCGCCTTTCAGCTTCGCCTTCTTGATCAGATCGCCATACTGGTGCGCCAGCAGGTGCGACTGGATCTGCGTGACGGTGTCCATCGTCACGTTAACGACGATGAGCAGGCTGGTCCCGCCCAGATAGAAGGGGATCGCGAGCGCCGACACAAGATATTCCGGCAACAGGCAGATGACGGTCAGGTACGCCGCACCGATCACGGTGATGCGCGTGAGGACGTAATCGAAATAGGCTTCGGTGTTCTTGCCCGGGCGGATGCCGGGGATGAAGCCGCCATACTTCTTGAGATTCTCCGCCGTCTCCTCCGGGTTGAACACAACCGCGGTGTAGAAGAACGAGAAGAAGATGATGCCGGCGCCGTAGAGCAGCATGTACACCAGGCTGCCATGCTGCAGATACTGGTTGAGCGTGATGATCAGGTCACCGCCCCAGCTCTCGCCGCTCTGCGCCTGGCCGGCAAACTGGCTGATCGTCAGCGGCATCAGCAACAGCGAGCTGGCGAAGATCGGCGGGATCACGCCCGCCGTGTTGATCTTGAGCGGAAGGTGGCTGCGCTCGCTCTGCACGCCACGCTGCGTCTGACGCTTCGGGTACTGGATCAGGATCCGGCGCTGCGCGCGCTCCATGAAGCAGATGAACAGGATAAGGCCGGCAACCGCGCCCAGGATCGCGAACAGCGTGACCGGGTTCATCGTCCCCGAACGGCCGCCCTCGAACAGCTGCACCAGCGTCGTGGGCAGATGCGCGACGATGCCCGCCATGATGATCAGCGAGATGCCGTTGCCGACACCGCGGCTGGTGATCTGCTCGCCCAGCCACATCAGGAACATGGTGCCGCCGATGAGCGAAATGACCGCCGCGATCCGGAACAGCATGCCCGGCTCCACGACCGGGGCCAGCCCCTGGCTCGCGCCCAGCGTCTCGAGGCCAACGGCGATGAAATAGCCCTGGATCGCAGTCAGCGCGACCGTGCCGTAGCGGGTATATTGGTTGAGCTTCTTGCGCCCGCTCTCACCTTCCTTCTTGATCGCCGCCAGCTGCGGCGACAGCGAAGTCGCGAGCTGAACCACGATCGACGCGGTGATATAGGGCATCACGCCGAGCGCGATGACCGACATGCGCTCCAGCGCGCCGCCCGAGAAGGTGTTGAAGAAATCGAGCACGCCGCCCTGGGTGCGGTCGGCCAGCAGGCCCAATTGCGTCGGATCGACGCCGGGCAGCGGCACGAAGCTGAGCATCCGGAAGATGATCAACGCACCGAGCGTGAACCACAGGCGCTTCTTGAGTTCGGTGGCCTGTCCGAACTTGGACAGGTTGAGGCCGGATGCCATTGAATCGGCTGCGGATGCCATTGAAATTCTATCCCGGAAACCAAAGCGGCGGAGAAGCGTTTGCCGCTCCCCCGCCGCCCATATAGGTTACTGTCGGATCAGGGCAATGCACATCCATCGCCCCGTCCACAGCTAAAGTCAGGCCTTGCCGGCCTTCTTCGCGGCGATTTCCTTCTGCTTCACGCGATGCTTGGCAGCATGCTTGTCAGCAGCGGGGACGATCGTCGGGATGGTGACGCTGCCACCCGCCTTCTCGACCGCCTCGATCGCGCCCTTCGACGCGCCGGAAACGGTGAACGACAGCTTCGCCGTCAGTTCGCCCTTGCCGAGCAGGCGCACGCCGTTCTTGCCACCACGGGCGAGGCCAACGGCCTTGAGCGCGTCGTGGTCGATCTCGGTTGCGGTCAGCTTGCCGGCATCGATCAACTTCTGGATCATGCCCAGATTGACCTCGGCGTAATCCTTCGGATTGGGAACGTTGAAGCCGCGCTTAGGGATGCGCATGTGGAGCGGCATCTGACCGCCCTCGAAACCGTTGATCGCGACGCCCGAACGTGCCTTCGCACCCTTCTGGCCGCGGCCGGCGGTCTTGCCCTTGCCCGAACCGATGCCGCGTCCGACGCGCATCCGACCCTTACGGGCACCATCATTATCGCGGATATCGTTGAGATTCATATCGTGCACTCGCTTTCGCTTTAGTCGCGCTGGTAAAATTCCCGCACGGGTCGGGAAAATCGGAAAGGGGGCCGATAGCCCCCTCCCCTCATCTTGTCACCTGGAAAAGATGCCGGGGCTTACGCCTCGACGATCTCCACCAGATGGGGCAGCTTGCGGATCATGCCGCGAACTTCGGGAGTGTCCTCCAGTTCGCTGACCCGGTGCATCTTGTTGAGGCCCAGGCCGATCAGCGTCGCGCGCTGGTCCTTGGTCCGACGGATCGGCGAACCGACCTGCTTTACCTTGATCGTTGCCATGTCGCTTACTCCACGATCGCCGCGGCATCAGCCTCGGCGGTCTGCGAACCGCCACGGCCGAGCAGGTCGGCAATCTTCTTGCCACGACGCTGGGCCACTGCCTTCGGGGAATACTGGTCGCCCAGCGCCTCGAAGGTCGCGCGGATCATGTTGTAGGGATTCGAAGTGCCGACCGACTTGGTCACCACGTCGGCAACGCCCAGGCTCTCGAACACGGCGCGCATCGGACCGCCGGCGATGATGCCGGTACCGGCAGGCGCCGAGCGGACGGTCACCTGGCCAGCGCCAAAATGGCCCTTGCCGTCGTGATGCAGCGTCCGGCCTTCGCGCAGCGGCACGCGGACCATCTTCTTCTTGGCAGCGGCGGTCGCCTTGCTGATGGCTTCCGGCACTTCGCGCGCCTTGCCATGACCGAAACCGACCCGGCCCTTGCCGTCGCCGACAACGACCAGAGCTGCAAAGCCGAAGCGCTTGCCGCCCTTCACGGTCTTGCTGACGCGGTTGATATGGACCAGCTTTTCGATCAGCTCTTCGCCCTGCTCGTCGCGCGGGGTGCGATCGTCGCGACGGCCACGGCCGTCACGGCCACGCCCACCACCACGATTGTCGCCACCACGGCCGCCACGGCCACGGCGGTTCTCGGTGCCGGCTTCGGCTGCTGCGCCCTCGACGGGCGTCTGGTTCTGTTCGTCAGCCATCTTAGAACTCCAATCCGCCTTCACGCGCGGCATCCGCCAGCGCCTTGACGCGTCCGTGGAACAGGAAACCGCCACGGTCGAACACGACCTGCGTCACGCCGGCCTGCTTCGCGACTTCCGCGATGCGCGCACCGACTGCCTTGGCCGCTTCGACGTTGCCGCCGTTCGTGCCGCGGACATCCTTGTCCAGCGTCGAGGCGGCGGCCAGGGTCTTGCCCTGGGCGTCGTCGATTACCTGCACATAGATGTGCTTGCCCGAGCGATGCACCGACAGCCGCGGACGGCCGCCCGAACGCGCGCGGAGCGCGGTGCGGTTGCGGCGACGCCGCTTCTCGAAGAGAGAGAGACCCTTGCTCATTACTTCTTCTTCCCTTCCTTGCGGAAGATGAACTCGCCGTCGTACTTGATGCCCTTGCCCTTATAGGGTTCAGGCTTACGCCAGCGACGGATTTCCGCGGCAAACTGGCCAACAGCCTGCTTGTCGTTGCCCGAGATTTCGACGGTCGTCTGGTCGGGGGTCTTCACCTCCACACCTTCCGGCACGTCAAGATCGACGTCATGCGAATAGCCCAGCTGCAGCTTCAGCTTGCGACCCTGTGCGTTCGCACGATAACCGACGCCGGTGATGAGCAGCTTCTTGGTGAAGCCCTCGGTCACGCCGGTCACCAGGTTCTGGACGAGCGTACGCTGCATGCCCCAGAACGCCTTGGCGCGCTTGGTGTCGTTCGCAGGCTTTACCGTGATCGTGCCATCGCCCACCTCGTACGAGATGTCGTCGGCGGTCGGCATCGTCAGGGTGCCCTTCGGACCCTTGACGCTGATCTTGCCGCCTTCGACGCTGGCGGTGACGCCGGCGGGGACGGAGATCGGCTTCTTACCGGTGCGGCTCATCAGAACACCTCCGCAAGCACTTCGCCACCGACATTCTGCTCGCGCGCTTCGGCGTCCGACAGAACGCCACGCGGCGTCGAAACGATGGTGATGCCCAGGCCGTTGCGCACCTTCGGCAGTTCCTTCGAACCCGAATAGACGCGGCGGCCAGGCTTCGAGACGCGCGCGATCGACTTGATCGCGGGCTGGCCCTCGAAATACTTCAGCTCGATGCGGATGCCGGCCGCGGGGCCCATCTGCTCTTCGCTGTAGCCACGGATATAACCCTCGCGCTGGAGCACGTCGAGGACACGCGTACGCAGCTTGCTTGCCGGCGTCAGGACAGAGTCCTTGCGGGCGCGCTGGCCGTTGCGGATGCGGGTGAGCATATCACCCAGAGGATCGGTCAATGCCATCTTCGTGATCCTTACCAGCTCGACTTCGTGACACCCGGGATCAGGCCCTTGTTGGCCAGATCGCGCAGCATGACACGTGCGAGACGGAACTTGCGGTAGTAACCGCGCGGACGACCGGTCAGCTCGCACCGGTTGCGGATGCGGGTCGGGTTCCCGTTGCGGGGCACCTCGGCCATCTTCAGACGCGCGATCAGACGCTCGGTCTCATCGAGCGACTTATCGTTCGCAATCGCCTTCAGCTTCGCATAGCGGCCGGCATATTTCTTCACTAGCTTCTTGCGACGCTCGTTCTTGAGCACGGAACTCAGTTTCGCCATGACTTAAGTTCTCTTTCCCTTACGCTGCCTGCTTCGCTTCGCCGTCCGCCTCGATGGGGAACGGGAAACCGAAGAGACGGAGAAGCTCACGGGCTTCTTCGTCGGTCTTGGCGGTGGTGGTCACGATCACGTCCATGCCGCGCACCTTGTCGATGCGGTCATAGTTGATCTCGGGGAACACGATCTGTTCCTTGATGCCGCAGGCATAGTTGCCACGGCCGTCGAACGACTTGTCCGAAAGGCCGCGGAAGTCACGCACGCGCGGCAGCGCGATGGTGATGAAGCGGTCCAGGAACTCGTACATGCGCTCGCGACGCAGCGTTACCTTGCAACCGATCGCCATGCCTTCACGCAGCTTGAACTGCGCAATCGACTTCTTGGCCTTGGTCACAACAGGCTTCTGGCCAGCGATCAGCTCCATTTCGGAAGCTGCCTGCTCGACCTTCTTCTTGTCCTGGGTCGCTTCGCCGACGCCCATGTTGAGCACGATCTTCGAGATCTTCGGCACTTCCATCGCATTCTTGTAGCCGAACTTGTCGGTCATCGCCTTGGCGATTTCCGCGTCGTACTTCGACTTCATGCGGGGGGTATAAGTATCAGCCATCAGATGACATCCCCGGTCTTGACCGCAACGCGGACCTTCTTGCCGTCACGCTCTTCGAAACGGACGCGGGTCGCTTTGCCGTCCTTGGTCACATGCGCGACCTTCGACACGTGCAGCGGCGCCTCGGCGCGCTTCAGGCCACCCTGCGGGTCGCCCTGGCTCGGCTTGGTGTGACGCACGGCGATGTTCACGCCCGACACGACGACCTTGTCGGCCTTCGGCATCGACTTGACGACTTCACCGGTCTTGCCCTTGTCCTTGCCGGACAGGACGATGACCTGGTCGCCCTTCTTGATCTTGGCAGCAGCCATCACAGCACCTCGGGGGCGAGCGAAATGATCTTCATGAAGCCCTTCGAGCGAAGCTCGCGGACCACCGGGCCAAAAATACGGGTGCCGATCGGCTCCTCGTTCTTGTTGACCAGGACGGCGGCATTGCCGTCGAAGCGAATGACCGAGCCATCGGCGCGGCGAACGTCCTTGGCGGTGCGGACGATGACGGCACGGTGCACGTCACCCTTCTTCACCTTGCCGCGGGGCTGTGCTTCCTTGATGCTGACGACGATGACGTCGCCGACGCCGGCGAAGCGACGCTTCGACCCGCCCAGCACCTTGATGCACTGCACCCGCTTCGCGCCGCTGTTGTCTGCGACGTCGAGATTGGACTGCATCTGGATCATTGATCCGGTTCCTTCTCTCTTGGCCTACCGGGACACGTCCCGGGGGTTCCAGTTGAACTCTTGAGACCCTTGGGGGCCTTAAGCGATGTCGGCCCGCTCGGGGGTCGCGTGGGTGTTCACCCGCTCGATCACCTTCCAGGTCTTCAGCTTGCTGATCGGCGCGGTCTCTTCGATGCGCACGGTCTCGCCAGCCTTGTACTCGTTCGCCTCGTCATGGGCGTGATACTTCTTCGAGCGCCGGATGATCTTGCCGTAGAGCGGGTGCTTGACCTTGCGCTCCACGTTCACGACCACCGTCTTGTCGCCCTTGTCGGACACGATCTGCCCGGTCAGCACGCGCTTCGGCATGGTTCAGTGTCCTCTTACTTCGCAGCCGAGCGCGAGCGCTCGTTCTGCAGCGTCTTGATGCGGGCGATGTCCTTGCGGACCTCCTTCACGCGGCTCGGCTTCTCGAGCTGACTGGTCGCGGCCTGGAAACGCAGGTTGAATGCCTCGCGCTTCAGGTTGCCCAGCTCTTCGCCCAGCTGATCGTCGCTCTTGGCGCGCAGATCGGTTGCCTTGGTCATCTCTTAACCCTCCAGGTGCGACGTGTCGCCGAGGCGGGCCACGACCTTGGTCTTGATCGGCAGCTTCATCGCCGCACGCTCGAACGCTTCTGCCGCGAGCGGGCCGGGAACGCCGTCCAGCTCGAACAGGATGCGGCCGGGCGCAACGCGCGCTGCCCAATATTCAGGCGAGCCCTTGCCCGAGCCCATGCGGACTTCGGCCGGCTTGCTCGACACGGGCAGGTCCGGGAACACGCGGATCCACAGGCGGCCCTGACGCTTGATGTGACGCGTGATCGCGCGGCGGGCCGCTTCGATCTGGCGTGCGGTGATCCGCTCCGGCTCCAGCGCCTTCAGGCCGTACGACCCGAAATTCAGCGTCGCGCCGCCCTTGGTCTCACCCTTGATCCGGCCCTTGAAGGCCTTGCGGAACTTGGTGCGCTTCGGTTGCAACATTGTCTCTAACCCTTAGCGACGGTCATCGCGCGCCGGGCGAACGCCGGACGTCTGCGATTCCATGTTCAGGCGATCGGTCGCCATCGGATCATGGCCCAGGATCTCGCCTTTGAAGATCCAGACTTTGACACCACACACGCCATAAGCGGTGTGGGCTTCGGCGGTGGCATGATCGACGTTCGCGCGCAGCGTGTGCAGCGGAACGCGGCCTTCACGATACCATTCCGAACGCGCGATTTCCGCGCCGCCCAGACGGCCGCCACAGTTGATCCGGATGCCTTCCGCACCCAGACGCATCGCCGACTGAACGGCGCGCTTCATGGCGCGGCGGAACGCGATGCGGCGCTCCAGCTGATCGGCGATGCCCTGCGCGACGAGCTTGGCGTCGACTTCAGGCTTGCGGATCTCGACGATGTTCAGCGACACGTCCGAGCTGGTCATCGACGCCAGCTTCTTGCGAAGCTTCTCGATGTCCGTGCCCTTCTTGCCGATGATCACGCCGGGACGCGCAGCGAAGATGCTGACGCGGCACAGCTTGGCGGGACGCTCGATCACCACCTTGGAGATCGCCGCCTGCGGCAGCGTCTTCATGATGTACTCGCGGATCTTCAGATCCTCGAGCAGCAGGCGACCATAATCGGCACCCTCGGCGAACCAGCGGCTGTCCCAGGTGCGGTTGATCTGCAGGCGCAGACCGATCGGGTTGCTCTTGTGACCCATGAGTTACGCCTCTTCCTGCACTTCGCGCACCACGATCCGAAGGCGCGAGAACGGCTTCAGGATGCGCGTGGACTTGCCGCGGCCACGGGTGTGGAACCGCTTCATGGTGATCGACTTGCCGACCGACGCCTCGGCGACGACGAGCGCGTCGACGTCGAGGTTGTGGTTGTTTTCGGCATTGGCGATGGCCGAAGCCAGCACCTTGCGCGCATCAACCGCCATCGCCTTCGTGCTGAAGGAGAGGATGTTGAGCGCGTCGCCGGCCTTCTTGCCGCGGATCAGCCCTGCGACCAGGTTCAGCTTCTGCGCCGAACCCCGGATCTGCGTGCCAACCGACAGCGCCTCATTGTCGCCAACGCGACGGGGAGCCTTGGGCTTCGACATCTTAGCGCTTACCCTTCTTGTCGGCCGCGTGGCCCGGGAAATACCGGGTCGGGGCGAACTCGCCGAGCTTCATGCCGACCATGTCCTCGTTCACCGACACCGGCACGAACTTGCGGCCGTTGTAGACGCTGAAGGTCAGGCCGACGAACTGCGGCAGGATGGTCGAACGACGCGACCAGGTCTTGATCGGACCACCGCGGCCCGAATTCTCCTGAGCGACTTCCGCCTTCTTCAGGAGGTGAAGGTCCACGAACGGACCCTTCCAAACGGAGCGAGCCATAGGTTAGCCCTTCTTCTTCGCGTGGCGGCTGCGGATGATGAACTTATCCGTCGCCTTGTTGTGACGGGTGCGCGCACCCTTGGTCGGCTTGCCCCACGGGGTGACCGGATGACGGCCGCCCGAGGTCCGGCCTTCACCACCGCCGTGCGGGTGATCGACCGGGTTCTTGGCAACACCGCGGGTCAGCGGGCGGATGCCCTTCCAGCGGTTGCGGCCAGCCTTGGCGAGGTTGGTGTTGCCATTGTCGGGGTTCGACACGGCGCCAACGGTACCCATGCAGTCCGAGCGGATGTAGCGCTGCTCGCCCGAGTTCAGGCGAACGATCACCATGCCGCGGTCACGACCGACGACCTGCACATAGGTGCCGGCCGAACGTGCGATCTGACCGCCCTTGCCCGGCTTCATCTCCACATTGTGGACGATGGTGCCGACCGGCATCTGGCCCAGCTCCATGGCGTTGCCCGGCTTCACGTCGGTCTTCTTGCCTGCGATCACCTTGTCGCCAACGCCAAGGCGCTGGGGAGCGATGATATAGGCATAGTCCGGCGTTTCGGCGGTGCCATAGTTGATCAGCGCAATGAAGGCGGTGCGGTTGGGATCATACTCGATCCGCTCCACGGTGCCCTCGACGTCCCACTTGCGACGCTTGAAGTCGATGATGCGGTAGCGCTGCTTGTGGCCGCCGGCGATGCCACGCGACGTCACATGGCCCTTGTTGTTGCGGCCACCGGTCTTGCGCTTGCCCTCGGTCAGCGCCTTGACGGGGCCGCCCTTGTGCAGACCCGAACGGTCCACCAGGATCAGGCCGCGCCGCGCCGGCGAGGTCGGGTTGTAATTCTTGAGCGCCATGGTCAGTTGACCCCCTGCGTCACGTCGATCGAGTCACCATCCTTGAGGGTGACGATCGCCTTCTTGATGTCGCTGCGCGTGTAGGGCTTACCCTTCCAGCGCTTCGTCTTGCCCTTCTGGACGATCGTGTTCACCGCGGTGACACCGACGCCGAAGATCGCCTCGACCGCCGCCTTGATCTGCGGCTTGGTCGCATCGTTCGCGACCTTGAAGACGACGGCGTTGGCTTCAGAAACCAGCGTCGACTTCTCGGTGATGTGCGGCGCGACGATCACGTCATAATGACGGATGTCGATCTGCTCCTTCTTAGCCATTGAAGCGCGCCTCCAGCTTTTCGACGGCAGCGCGGGTCAGGACCAGCGTGTCGTGCTTCAGGATGTCATAGACGTTGGCGCCGACCGCCGGCAGGACGTTGACGTCCGCCAGGTTGCGGGCGGCGAGGAAGCCGTTGCCGGCGTCTGCGTCGATCACCAGCGTCTTCTTGCCGACCTTCAGACCAGCGAACTGATCCTTCAGCGCCGAAGTCTTGCTCGCTTCGAACCCGTCGAGGACGATCAGCGAGCCCGCCTTGGCATGGCTCGACAGCGCCATCTTCAGACCCAGCGCGCGAACCTTCTTGTTCAGCGAGATGTTGAAGTCGCGCAGACGGGCGCCATGGGCCTTACCGCCGCCGATGAAGATCGGGGCTGCACGATCGCCGTGACGGGCCGTGCCGCCGCCCTTCTGGCGACCGAACTTCTTGCCGGTACGCGAGACTTCCGAACGCTCGCGCGTCGGACGGGCGGTGCCGCGGCGGTTCCACAGCTGCCAGGTTACGACACGGTGCAGGATGTCGGCGCGGGGCTCAATGCCGAACACGGCATCGTTGAGCTCGATATCGCCGGATTCCTTGGCGTCGAGGGTTTGAACCTTGACCTTCACGTTCAGCCCTCCTGGCCTTCGGTCGCCTCAGGCGCCTCGACCGTGTCGGCCGGGGTGTCCGCTGCGGCGGTGTCGTTGCTGTTGGCAGCAGTCTTGATGCCGGCGGGGAACGGCGCGTCGGCGTGACGCGCGACCTTCACCGAATCCTTGACGAACAACCAGCCACCCTTCGAGCCAGGGACCGAGCCCTTGACGAAGATCAGGCCGCGCTCGACGTCGGTGCCGACGATTTCGAGATTCTGCTGCGTGCGGTTCTTGTCGCCCATATGGCCGGCCATCTTCTTGTTCTTGAAGACCTTGCCCGGATCCTGGCGGTTACCGGTCGAACCCAGTGCGCGGTGGCTGATCGACACGCCGTGCGTTGCACGCATACCGCCGAAGCCCCAGCGCTTCATGCCGCCCGCAAAGCCCTTGCCCTGCGTACGACCCTGGATGTCGACGAACTGACCTGCGACATAATGGTCGGCCGAAATCTCGGCGCCCACGTCAAGCAGACCGTCCGCATCCACGCGGAACTCCGCGAGGATTGCCTTGGGCTCCACCTCGGCCTTGCCGAACTGGCCGCGCTGCGGCTTGGCGACATTCTTCGCCTTGGCGCTGCCAGCGCCCAGCTGCACGGCGGTGTAGCCGTCCTTGTCCATTTCGCGACGGGCGACGACCTGAACGCCTTCGAGGCTCAGAACGGTAACCGGCACGTGGCGGCCATCGTCCTTGAACAGGCGGGTCATCCCCAGTTTCTTCGCGATCACGCCAGTGCGCATGATCAACTGCTCCTCAATACAGAGGCACCCCGCGGACCATTCCGAAGGGTGCGTGCCTCAGCCCGAATATGCGATGCGAGCCCCCGTCCGGGCTGAATTCCGACCCGAAGGCAGGAAAGACGGGGGACGCAGACCCGGACCGAAGTCCGGCGGTATCCCTATGTCGTTTAGAGCTTTCGCTCCGGGCAGCTCATCGGATCGGGATCGATCCGGCCAGCCCTGCGCGACTCCAGTGGAATCGCGAATCTCGTTGGGAGAGCGCGGCCTTTAGGCCAGCTTGATCTCCACGTCAACGCCAGCGGCGAGGTCGAGCTTCATCAGCGCGTCGACGGTCTGGGCGGTGGGCTGAACGATGTCGAGCAGACGCTTGTAGGTGCGCGTCTCGAACTGCTCACGCGACTTCTTGTCGATGTGCGGGCCACGGTTGACCGTGAACTTGTCGATGTGGGTCGGGAGCGGGATCGGGCCACGGATCATGGCGCCAGTGCGGCGCGCGGTGTCGGCGATATCGCTTGCGGCCTGATCGAGCACGCGGTGGTCGAACGCCTTCAGGCGGATGCGGATATTGTTGTCCATGTCCCTACCAATGCGAAAGAGCGGGGCGCGTGAAACACGCCTCTTGCTGGTTCATACGCTAAAACGAAGGCGGGCCACTACAGCGGAAGCAGGGAGTTGGCAAGGGGGTGGACCCGGATTTTTCGCCGTCTGTCGCTATTCAACAATGGTCATATCCGGATGGCGACCTACGAACGAGATGATGGCGGCGATGGTAGCTGGGTCATCGCAGAAATCTCGGCCCAGCCACCCCATCGTCTCGATGACACCAGTCTCTAGAATCCCAAGCCATTCCTCGCCTTCCAGCCCCTCTAGGTCATCAAATACCCAACGAAACAGTTCGCGACGATCCATCCACGGAATCGCAGTCACACCATCCAAATGCTCCGCCCATGGCGTCGATGTGATGATTGCCTGGATAACCGCCCGAGTCCGCGCCTCGACATGTTCACGCCTGGCTTTGATCATCCCCATCAGCACCTCGTCTAAGCGATCATACGCCGCTCAACCGACAAAAAGCCCGGCCTCCCCTGGGGGAAGCCGGGCTCTTCATTCTCAGCCCTTGCGGGCGTCGATTACTTGTCGATGCCGCTGACGACGCCTGCACCGACGGTGCGGCCGCCTTCGCGGATCGTGAAGCGCTGGCCGACGTCCATTGCGATCGGCGCGATCAGCTTCACGCCCAGAGCGACTTCGTCGCCCGGCATGACCATCTCGGTGCCGGCCGGCAGCTCGATGGTGCCGGTGACGTCGGTGGTGCGGAAGTAGAACTGCGGACGATAGTTCGCGAAGAACGGCGTGTGACGGCCACCCTCGTCCTTCGACAGGACGTACACCGACGACTGGAAGTCGGTGTGCGGGGTGATCGAACCCGGCTTGGCCAGAACCTGGCCGCGCTCGACTTCGTCACGTGCAACGCCGCGGATCAGCGCGCCGATGTTGTCACCGGCCTGGCCCTGGTCGAGCAGCTTGCGGAACATTTCGACGCCGGTCACGGTGGTCTTGCGGACGGTCGGCTGGATGCCGACGATCTCGACTTCCTCGCCAACCTTCACAACGCCGGTCTCGACGCGGCCGGTCACCACGGTGCCGCGGCCCGAGATCGAGAACACGTCTTCGATCGGCATCATGAACGGCTTGTCCAGCGGACGCTCCGGCTGCGGGATCGACTCGTCGACAGCGGCCATGAGCGCGAGGATCGCGTCCTTGCCCAGCTTGTCGTCCGAACCCGACAGGGCGCAGGTCGCCGAACCACGGATGATCGGAATGTTGTCGCCGTCGAACTCGCGCTTGCTGAGCTCTTCACGGATTTCCATTTCGACCAGCTCGAGGATTTCCTCGTCGTCGACCAGGTCGACCTTGTTGAGGAAGACGACCATGGTCGGAACGCCGACCTGCTTGGCGAGCAGGATGTGCTCCTTGGTCTGCGGCATCGGGCCGTCGGTAGCCGACACGACCAGGATCGCGCCGTCCATCTGCGCCGCGCCGGTGATCATGTTCTTCACATAGTCGGCGTGGCCGGGGCAGTCGACGTGCGCATAGTGGCGCGTATCGGTCTCATACTCGACGTGCGCGGTCGAGATGGTGATGCCGCGCTCACGCTCTTCCGGAGCCTTGTCGATGTTGGCGAAGTCGACCGCGGCGTTGCCCGCGACGTTCTCTGCCAGAACCTTGGTGATCGCGGCGGTCAGCGAGGTCTTGCCGTGATCGACGTGACCGATGGTGCCGATGTTGAGGTGCGGTTTGGTCCGCTCAAATTTTGCCTTCGCCATTATTTCCTACCTTCTGAGTCAATTTCCCGGACCGCCATGGGACTCACGAGAACGCGGCCCCATAGCGATCAATTTCGTCCAACGCCAGCCTTACGCCAGCTTAGCCTTCACTTCCTCGGCCACGTTCGGCGGCACTTCGTCGTAATGCGAGAACTGCATGCTGTACTGCGCGCGTCCCTGCGTGAACGAGCGGAGCTGGTTCACGTAACCGAACATGTTGGCCAGCGGGACCATAGCATCGACGGTCTGCGCATTGCCGCGGCTGTCGGTGCCCTGGATCTGGCCACGACGGCTGTTGATGTCGCCGATGACGTCGCCAAGATAGTCCTCGGGGGTCACGACCTCAACCTTCATGATCGGCTCGAGCAGCGTGATGCCCGACTTCTGCGCCGCTTCGCGCATCGCGGCGCGGGCACAGAT
Source organism: Sphingomonas sp. (assembly GCF_965227385.1). Classification (GTDB taxonomy): domain Bacteria; phylum Pseudomonadota; class Alphaproteobacteria; order Sphingomonadales; family Sphingomonadaceae; genus Sphingomonas. The sequence continues at coordinate 2,249,359 of NZ_OZ245750.1, read as the reverse complement.
TTCGAACGCCAGCGCCGACGAGTCGACGTCGTGATACGCGCCGTCATACAGCAGCACTTCGAAGTCGATGATCGGGAAGCCGACCAGCGAACCGGTCATCGCCGTTTCGCGGAAGCCCTTTTCGATCGCCGGGATATATTCCTTTGGAATGTTACCGCCCTTGATCTCGTCCTTGAAGACGAAGCCCGAACCGCGCTCACCCGGGGTCAGCTTGACCTTAACGCGGCCGAACTGGCCGGTACCGCCCGACTGCTTCTTGTGGGTGTAGTCGATGTCGACCGGCTTCTTGAGGTATTCGCGATACGCCACCTGCGGCGCGCCGACATTCGCCTCGACCTTGAACTCGCGCTTCATGCGGTCGACCAAGATCTCGAGATGGAGCTCGCCCATGCCCTTGATGATGGTCTGGCCCGACTCATGGTCGGTCGAAACGCGGAACGAGGGATCCTCGGCAGCCAGGCGGTTGAGCGCGAGGCCCATCTTTTCCTGGTCGGCCTTGGTCTTCGGCTCCACCGACAGCTCGATCACGGGCTCGGGGAATTCCATCCGCTCGAGAATGATCGGGTTGGCCGCGTCGCACAGCGTGTCGCCGGTCGTCGTTTCCTTCAGACCCGCGATCGCGACGATGTCGCCTGCACGCGCCTCGTCGATGTCCTCACGCGAGTTCGCGTGCATGAGGAGCATACGGCCGATCTTTTCCTTCTTGTCCTTCACCGAGTTCAGGTAGCTGCCCTTGGACAGGGTGCCCGAATAGATGCGGGTGAAGGTCAGCGAGCCGACGAACGGATCGTTCATGATCTTGAACGCCAGGCCCGAGAACGGCGCATTGTCGTCCGCCGGTCGCGAATCCGGGGTCTCGCCGTCGAGCTTCACGCCCTGAACGTCCGGAATGTCGAGCGGCGACGGGAGGTAGTCGACCACTGCGTCGAGCAGCGGCTGAACACCCTTGTTCTTGAACGCCGAGCCGCACAGGATCGGCACGAACGCCATTTCGAGCGTGCCCTTGCGGATCAGCTTCTTGAGCGTCGCGACGTCGGGCTCGTTGCCCTCCAGATAGGCTTCCATCGCCTCGTCGTCCTGCTCGACCGCCATTTCGATCAGCTCGCTGCGATACTTGGCGGCCTTTTCCTTAAGGTCATCCGGGATGTCCTGATATTCGAACTTGGCGCCCAGCGACTCTTCGAGCCAGACGATCGCGCGGTTGTTGACCAGGTCGACCAGACCCTTGAAGCCACCTTCCATGCCGATCGGCAGGTACAGGACGGCCGGACGCGCGCCCAGGCGCTCCACGATGGTGTCGACGCAGAAATAGAAATCGGCGCCGGTGCGGTCGAGCTTGTTGACGAAGCACATCCGCGGAACCTTGTACTTGTCCGCCTGACGCCACACGGTTTCCGACTGCGGCTCAACGCCGGCAACGCCGTCGAAGCACGCGACCGCGCCGTCGAGCACGCGCAGCGAACGCTCGACTTCAATCGTGAAGTCGACGTGGCCAGGGGTGTCGATGATGTTGATCAGATGCTCGGGGCCCGCGCCGTCCTCGGCCTTCCACTTGCAGGTGGTCGCAGCCGACGTGATCGTGATCCCGCGCTCCTGCTCCTGCTCCATCCAGTCCATCGTCGCCGTGCCTTCATGCACTTCGCCGATCTTGTAGGACTTGCCGGTGTAATAGAGGATGCGCTCAGTCGTCGTCGTCTTGCCGGCGTCGATGTGCGCCATGATGCCGATATTGCGATAGCGATCGAGCGGATGGCTGCGGGCCATGATCGTGGTTCCTTAAGGGTATGGGGAGCCGCCAGAAGCGACTCCCCGGGATATAGGCAAGAATGTTACCGGTAAAAGACCGGCAACGCCGTCTTTACCAGCGGTAGTGGCTGAACGCGCGGTTCGCTTCGGCCATGCGGTGCGTATCTTCGCGCTTCTTCACCGCGTTGCCGCGATTGTTCGAGGCATCCAGCAGCTCGCCCGACAGACGCGCCGACATGGTGTTCTCGCTGCGGTTACGCGCCGAGCTGATCAGCCAGCGGATCGCCAGCGCCTGAGCGCGCTCGGGGCGCACCTCGACCGGGACCTGATAGGTCGCACCGCCGACGCGGCGGCTGCGCACTTCGATGCCCGGCTTGATGTTGTTCAGCGCTTCGTGGAAAACGCCCAGCGGGTCCTTCTTTGCGCGCTGCTCGACAACCTGAAGCGCCGAATAGACGATGCCTTCGGCGACGGCCTTCTTGCCGTCCAGCATCACGCTGTTCATGAACTTCGACAGAACCTGATCCCCGTACACGGGATCGGGCAGGATTTCCCGCTTTTCGGGACGACGACGACGTGCCATCTTGAATTTCCTTCTAAAACTTCAGCCGGTTCCGGAACCTGTCCGGGGCTTACTCTGGCTTACTTCGGACGCTTCGCGCCGTACTTCGAACGGCTCTGCTTGCGATCCTTGACACCCTGGGTGTCGAGCACGCCGCGCAGCACGTGATAGCGGACGCCGGGAAGGTCGCGAACGCGGCCGCCACGGATCAGCACCACCGAGTGCTCCTGCAGGTTATGCCCCTCGCCGGGGATGTACGAGATGACCTCGCGGCTGTTGGTCAGACGGACCTTGGCCACCTTGCGAAGCGCCGAGTTCGGCTTCTTCGGGGTCGTGGTATAGACACGGGTGCAAACGCCACGCTTCTGCGGGTTCTGCTCCATCGCAGGGACCTTCGACTTGGTCTTCTGCAAAACGCGGCCCTTGCGGACCAGCTGGTTGATCGTCGGCATGAAGCCCTTCACCTTCCAATGGTTACTTTGCTGGAGCCGTGTGACCGGAAAATACGAAAGGACCCTGGCGGCCTTAGCGCGGCCTCCGGGCCCTGGCGTCTCCAACAACGTTCAGCTCAATAAAGCTCGCGGGACGGAATCCCTGCGAGCGCGCGGCCTATATACGCGTGCCCCCGACCGGTCAACGGGGTGTTTGGATGGTCGCCGTCGGTCGTTCGGGGATACGCCACATATATACGGTCGCGCCCCCGACTTGCCGTTTCGCCTCCGGCGTCCAGTCGCCCATGTCGAATGCGTGGCTGACGACGCGGGTGCCCGGCTTCAGCTGCGCGAACAGCTGGGGACGCAGGCGCAGATTGACTTCGGGCAGCAGATACATGGTGACCACATCGGCCGAGCTCAGGTCGGTCTTGAACAGGTCCGCCGCCTCGAATCGCACCTTGTCGTCGACCCCCGCCTTGCGCGCCGCCGCGCGGGCCTTGCGGATCAGCACGGGATCGAGATCCACGCCCAACCCCTGCGCGCCACGCTCCTTTGCAGCCGCGATCAGGATGCGCCCGTCGCCGGTGCCGAGGTCGATGACGGTATCACCCGCCTTCACCTCCCCCATCTCCAGCATCAACGCGACCACGTCGCGCCGGGTACTCTTGTACGGGACGTCGAGCTTGGGGCCACCAAAGATGGTGGTGGCGGAACAGCTCACCATCGTCGGCAGCATGCACCGCGCGCCCAGCGCGATCAGCCCTAGCGCGACCACGGCCAGGATCAGCGCAAGCAGGCGAAGGCGGGCGGCGGAGGACAGCGAACGCAGCATCGGTGCGCGGTGTGTGCAACGACGACAGCGGCTTGTCCACCGCCTGCCGCGGCACGTTTAACCCGATCTTCAGCGCCTCGCCCTATCCGCGATGCCATGTCGTCCGCCGCCGTCCGTCCGGGTTTCCCCGCTCCCTCGCCCCTGCTGGTCGCGCTCGTCGCAGCGGTGCAGGCCTGGGCGCTGTGGCCGCTCTTCACCCCGGACATGACCGCCTATCTCATCCCCTGGCTGGAGACGATCCGCGCCGACGGCATCGCCGACGCCTTTGCGCGTCCCTTCTCGAACTACATGCCGAGCTACCTCTATCTGCTCGCGCTCATCAGCCCGCTGGCCAACTGGCTTGATCCGATGAGCGTGATCAAACTGCTCTCGGTCGCCGGGACCGTCGCGCTGGCTCTCGCGATGCACCGCCTGCTTGGCGCGCTTGGCGTGGCACAGCGGGCGCATTGGGCGACCCTGGTCGTCGCACTCCCCTCGGTCGCGTTCAACGCGCTGCTGATGGGCCAGTGCGACGCGATCTATGTCGCCGCCTGCCTGATGGCAGTCGCCATGGCGGTCGAGCGGCGGCATGTGGCGATGTTCGCCTGGTGCGGAGTCGCGGTCGCGTTCAAGGCGCAGGCAGTGCTGGTCGCGCCTTTCTTTCTCGCCCTGGCGATCCAGCGACGGGTGCCGTTGGTCGAGTGGCTCGCCGCTCCGGCCGCGCTGCTCGCGCTGATGGCCCCTGCCCTCCTCGCTGGCTGGCCGCCCGCCGACCTCGCCACGATCTATTTCCGGCAGGCGGGCACGTTCAGCAACGACATAGCGCGCAACGCGCCAAACATCTGGTCGCTCGCCGGCATGATCGCGCCCGACTTTGCCCCCCGCCTGTTCGGCCTCGCGCTCGCCGCCGCGCTTGGCGCAAGCGCGTGGTTCGTCGCCAAGATGCAGATCGTCCGCTTCGATGCCGCCGGGCTAGTCGGCATGGCCGCGCTCGCCGCATTGCTCACCGCAGGGCTGCTGCCGCGCATGCATGAGCGCTATTTCCTGCTCGCCGACATGCTGATTCTGGCGTTCGCGATCGCGCGCGGTACCCGTTCCGCCTTCGCTCTCGCCGCGTTGGTCCAGATCGGATCGTTCGCCGCGATCACCGGCTATCTCGGGCTTGGCGCACCGATGGTCGCGCTGGGTGCCGCCTGCATGATCGCGGCAACCTGGATCGCCGCGAGGCCGCTGGCAGTTCCGAATGCAAATGATAATCCCCCAACGGGACGAAATCCGGGACCAGCCGTGCTGCGAGGCGGGTTTCGCTATGATATTGAACAGCGACTCAGATTCCGGGGAAGTGGGGAGTAGCAATGTTCAACAGCAATCGTTCGCGTGATGACCGTCCATCGATGCCGCCCGCACCGCCGGCGCCGAGCAACGGTACGTCGAAGCGCGGCATGTTTTCGGTGATCGGACCGGACATCGTCATCACCGGCAGCATCCGCGCGACCAGCGAACTGCATATCGAGGGGCGGGTCGAGGGCGATGTCGATTGCGGCACGCTCGCGCAGGGCGCCGACAGCCAGATTTTCGGCAGCGTCACCGCCGAAAGCGCGCGCCTCGCCGGTGCGATCGAAGGTACGGTCCGCGCCAAGCTGCTCACCGTCGAGCGCACCGCGCGCATCACCGGCGATGTCGAATATGAGAACATCACGATCGAAAATGGCGGCCATATCGATGGGCGGCTCAAGCATATGAGCGCCATCACAGCTGCGCCGGTTCGCGCCGAACCGCTACAGCCGGGCATTGCCGCGCCGGTTACGGTCGCGTCGGTCATGGGATCGAACTGACCCAAACGTTTCGGCGCGGGCATGCGTCCGCGCCCGGAGTTTCGGGGCGCGTTCCTTGCGGGACGCGCCCTTGTTGCATGCGAACGCGATTCGCTGCGGCAGCTGCATCCGTAATGGCGCTCACTCTCCAGCGCGCAACCCTGCGCTGCGCTAAGCTCGATCATCGCCGAATCCGGCGATCGGTCCCAGCGTATCGGCCACAACTTTGCCCCGATCCGGCCGCCCTGGCGCGCGCCCGTGTCGGGCGGATGTTCAGGAGAGAGCAGCGTGACGATCTATGCGATTCAGAACCAATGGGGCGGCGACAGCGCGCCCTGGCACGATGGCGGTTTGCTCAGCATCGGGAACCGCGCCGGGCAGAACCCGATCGCGCTGGCGATCAGCTCGGGCGATGGGGGGCGCAGCTTCACCGGGTCGATGACCTATGAAGGCGAAGGCCCGATCGGCGTCCGCGCGACGCTGGTCACCACCAATTGCTATCAGGTCGAAAACCAGTGGGGCGGCGATAGCGCGCCGTGGCACGACGCCGGACTGTTCCTGCTCGGCGCGCGCAATGGCCAGAATGCCGTCGCGTTTGACCTCGGCTCAACCGATGGCGGGCAGACGCTGACCGGCTCGATGACCTATGCCGGAGAAGGCCCGATCGGGGTCACGGGTGCGATGTCGGACGGCACCGCGTTCGACACGACCAACCAATGGGGCAACAGCGCTCCATGGCATCAGGGCGGGCTGTGGATCCTCGGCTGCCGCCCGGACCAGCCGGTGGCCGCAATCGACGTGACCAGTCCCGACAATGGCAAGACCCTGATCGGAACGATGACCTATTCGGGCGAAGGACCGATCGGCTTCCGCGGCACGCAGACGATGGCGAACACCTATAGCGTGCTCAACCAATGGGGCGGCGACAGCGCACCCTGGCATCCGGGCGGCACCTGGGTGATCGGTTGCCGCGACACGCAGGGCGTCGTCGCGGTCAATGTCACCGGCACCGGTGCGGCGCTGGAGGGCAGCATGACCTATTCGGGCGAAGGGCCGATTGGCCTCAACCTGATTCCTGCCACCGCCGACGCGCTCGCTCCCGCCTGAGCGCGTCGCCGCCGGGTCCGCGAATACTCCCGCCGCGGACCCGGCATTTCACCGGTCATTCGGCGACGCGCGCGCCACCCTTGATCACATCGGTAACGCGGGTCAGCACGGACACGTCCTTCAGCGGATCGCCTTCGACCGCGATCAGGTCGCCATAGCGACCCGCCTCGATCGCCCCGACATCCTTGGTCCGCCCCAGTGCTTCGGCGGCGTTGAGCGTCGCGGCGCGGATTGCCTCGATCGGGGTCATTCCGTAATCGACCATGATCTTGAACTGCCCGGCGGCAGTGCCGTGCGGCATCACCCCGGCGTCGCTGCCGAACACCATCCTGACGCCCGCCGCATGCGCCTTGCGGAAATTGTCGCGCTGGATCTGCGCGATCTCGCGATCCTTGCGCAGATTATCCTCGAGCACGCCGTTCTTCTTGCCCTCGGCCTGGGTATATTCGGTGTTGTAGATATCCATCGAGAACCACACCGGCTGCTTGCGCGCCGCGGCCAGCCGGATCCCCTCGTCATCGACCAGGCTGGCGTGTTCGATCGTGTCAATGCCGGCACGGATCGCCGCCTTGATCCCCGCCGCGCCATGCGCGTGCGCCGCGACCTTCAGCCCCCATTGATGGGCCTCGTCCGCGATCGCGCGCATCTCGTCCTCCGACAGCTGCTGCTGCCCCGGCTCGGTGTTCCGCGAAAAGACGCCGCCCGTCGCGCAGATCTTGATGACCTCGGCGCCATATTTGCGCTGCTCGCGCACGATCCGGCGCAGCTCCTGCGCCCCGTCGCCGACCGCGACGCCCTTCGACTTGAATGACGGCGGCAGATAGGTGCTGTCGCAATGCCCGCCCGTCGCACCCAGCGAATGCGCCCCCGGCACGATCCGCGGTCCGGCGATCAGCCCTTCCTCGATCGCCTGCTTGTACCCGACATCGGCATAATTCTCGGACCCGACATTGCGGATCGTGGTGAAGCCAGCCCTGAGCATCGCGCGCGCATTCGCCGTCCCCTGGATCGCCCAGAAGCTGTCGGTGAACTGAAGGCCGGTATAGCCGCCATAGAGCGGGTTGCTGTCGAGATGGACGTGCATGTCGATCAGCCCGGGCAGCACCGTCTTGCCGCTCAGGTTGATATGCCGCACGTCGCTGCCCCAGCGCACGGTGCGCGCGTCGGCGATGCTGGTGATGCGGCCATCGGTGATGAAGATCGCCGGATGCTCGACCACCTTGCCGCTGACGACGTCGATCATCCGGTCGGCGGTAACGACCACCGTTTCCGCCGCCGCCGGACTGGCCAAAGCCAGCGCCAGCGCCGCGCCGATCATGCCCAATTTCATGCGATGCTCCTTTGCCCCGTTGGCGACACGCTCGCCGGGAACGGGGCAAAGGTCAATCGCCCGGCATGTACTCAGACGTGGATTACCCGCCCGTACGCCGCCAGCACGCTTTCATGCATCGACTCGCTGATCGTCGGGTGTGGGAAGACGGTTTCCATCAGCTCCGCCTCGGTCGTCTCCAGCGTCTTGCCGATCGTATAACCCTGAATCATCTCGGTCACTTCCGCGCCGATCATGTGCGCGCCGAGCAGCTCGCCGGTCTTGGCGTCGAACACCGTCTTCACGAACCCGTCCGGCTCGCCCAGCGCGATCGCCTTGCCGTTGCCGATGAAGGGGAAGTTGCCGACCTTGACCTCATAGCCGGCTTCCTTGGCCTTGGCTTCGGTCAGGCCGACGCTCGCGATCTGCGGGTGGCAATAGGTGCAGCCCGGGATGTTGCGCGGGTCCATCGCGTGCGGATGCTTGCCCGCAATCGCCTCTGCAGCGATCACGCCCTCATGGCTGGCCTTGTGCGCCAGCCAGGGCGGCGCCGTGATGTCGCCGATCGCCCACAGCCCATCGACATTGGTGCGGCACGCGCCGTCGGTCTTCAGGAAACCACGATCGTCGACCTCGACGCCCAGTTCCTTGAGGCCGATGTCCGCCGTGTTGGGTACGATGCCGATCGCGACGATGACATGGCTGAAGTCGCCATCGACCGCCTTGCCGTCCTTGCCGGTGATGGTCGCCTTCACGCCGCTCTTGTCGGCTGCAATCTTGTCGATCTTGGCGCTGGTCATGATGGTCATGCCCTGCTTCTTGAGCGCCTTCTCCAGATGCGCGGAGATGTCCTTGTCCTCGACCGGCACGATGCGGTCGAGCATTTCGACCACCGTCACGTCCGCGCCCATGTCATTGTAGAAGCTGGCGAACTCGATCCCGATCGCGCCCGATCCGATGACCAGCAGCTTCTTGGGCATTTCCTTGGGCGTCATCGCGTGGCGATAGGTCCACACCCGCTCGCCGTCGGCGGGCAGGTTGGGCAGATCGCGGGCGCGCGCGCCGGTGGCGAGGATGATGTTCTTCGCCGTCAGCTCGGTCACCTTGCCGTCCGCTGCGGTGACGCTGAGCTTGCCCTTACCCGTCAGCTTGCCGGTGCCCATGTGCACCGCGATTTTGTTCTTCTTCATCAGGTGCGTGACGCCCTGATTGAGCTGCTTGGCCACCCCGCGCGAGCGCTTGACCACGGCGTCGAGGTCAGCGCTGATCTTCTCCGCCGCCAGACCATAGTCCTTGGCATGCTGCATGAAGTGGAAGATCTCGGCCGAGCGCAGCAGCGCCTTGGTCGGGATGCACCCCCAGTTGAGGCAGATGCCGCCGAGCAGCTCGCGCTCGACGATCGCGATCTTGAGACCGAGCTGGCTCGCGCGGATCGCGGCGACATAGCCGCCAGGTCCGGAGCCGAGCACGATCACGTCATAGGATTCAGCCATGGTTTTGCCCCTGGGGAAGAGAGGGTTGAAAGGAAATGGGACCGCGCGGACTAACCGTCCACCGGCCGCGGTTTGCGATCTTCGCCGATCGCGACAAAAGTGAAGTTAGCCTGTGTGACCAGCTCGCGCTCTTCGCCGTGGCGACAGCGGCGCCAGGCTTCGACCTCGATCAGCATCGAGCTGCGCCCGATCTTCACGATCTGCGCATAAACCGACACCTCGTCACCGATGGCCACCGGCGCGTGGAACTGCATCGAGTCCATCGCGACCGTGACCGCGCGGCCCTTCGCGCGGCGCGCGGCGACAAGGCCGGCGGCAAGGTCCATCTGTCCCACCAGCCAGCCGCCGAAGATATCGCCATAGGCATTGGCGTCGGCGGGCATGGTGCTGACGCGGATCGCGGGTTCGATCGCGGGAGGAACGCGGTCAGGCATCGCCACCGCCATCCCCGCCCTGCGGGTTGCGCTGCAACCACATCGCGCGCCGCATCGGCCCGACGCCCATCACGACGATGCACAGGATCGCAATGCCCGTGACCAGCCACACATCTGCCCGCGCGAGCGGATAGGCCCAGCTCGCCAGCGCCCCGATCAGCAGCGCGACCGCGATCCCCGCGGCGATGTGCAATGCTTCGATCAGGACACGCATGGCGGCGGACTCAGGCCAGCAGGCCCATCGGCGATTCGACCAGCGCCTTGAACACCTTCATCAGCTCGGCGCCATCGGCCCCGTCCACCGCGCGGTGATCGAAGCTGCCGGTCGCGGACATGACGGTGGCGACGCCCAGCGCGTCGTCGACGATGTACGGACGCTTCTCGCCCGCGCCGACCGCCAGGATCATCGCCTGAGGCGGGTTGATCACTGCGTCGAACTGCTTGATCCCGAACATGCCCATGTTCGAGATGCTGGCGGTGCCGCCCTGATATTCGTGCGGCTGGAGCTTGCCCTCCTTCGCACGGTCGGCCAGCGCCTTCATCTGGGTCGAGATCGACGCCAGGCCGATATTCGCCGCGTCGCGGATGATTGGGGTGATCAGGCCGGTCGGCGTCGACACCGCGACCGAGATGTCGGCGCGGCTATACTTGACCAGCTGGTCGCCCGCGAAAGTCACGTTGCACTTGGGAACCTGGGTCAGCGCAACGGCCAGCGCCTTGATCAGCATATCGTTGACCGACAGCTTCACGCCGCGCGCTTCCAGGCTCTTGTTGAGCTGGCCGCGCAGCTTGAGCAGCGCGTCGAGCTGGATGTCGACGGTCAGATAGATGTGCGGGATCGTCTGCTTCGCCTCGGTCAGGCGGCGCGCGATCGTCTTGCGGATGTTGCTGAGCTTCTCGACCTCGTGCGGGATGCTCTCGTCATACCAGACCAACGCCGGGGCAGCAGCCGGAGCCGATGCAGCAGTTGCCGCGGGTGCCTCGGCGGCCTTGGGCGCGGGTGCAGCGCCGGGCTTGGCGTCGGCGACATCGGCCTTGACGATGCGGCCGTTGGGGCCGGAACCACGCACACCCGACAGGTCGACACCCTTTTCGGCGGCAATGCGGCGCGCCAGCGGGCTCGCCTTGATGCGATCGCCATCGGCCTTGGGGGCCGCAGCCGGAGCGGGTGCAGGCGCAGCAACGGGCGCCGGAGCAGCCTCGGCCTTGGGCGCTTCCGCCTTGGGGGACTCAGCCTTCGGCGCGGATACCGAACCGGCGTCCTCACCCTCGCCCGCCAGCACGGCGATCACGGTGCCGACCTTCACGCCGTCGGTGCCCTCGGCCACGACGATCTTGGCGATCACGCCTTCATCGACCGCTTCGAACTCCATCGTCGCCTTGTCGGTTTCAATCTCGGCCATCAGGTCGCCGGCCTTGACCGTGTCGCCTTCCTTGACCAGCCATTTGGCGAGCGTGCCCTCCTCCATCGTCGGGGACAAAGCGGGCATCTTGATTTCGATCGACATGGGTGGGGAGGATCCTGTCGTGGGGTGGTGGGTGTGTCGCGCCCTCCTTGCGCGATGCACGGCGCGGGTCAACCCCGCCCCTTGCGCTTCCCGCCCTGACGCGTCACCACCTGTCACCAACGGAGGGGGAACTGGTTTCATGCGTACCTATCTGGTCGTGATCGACGAAAGCCCCGAGGCACAGATCGCGCTGCGCTTCGCCGCGCGCCGCGCGGTCAAGACCGGCGGCGGGGTCGAGATTCTGGCGCTGATTCCCAGGCCCGACTTCGTCCAGTGGGGCGGCGTGATGGCGACGATCGAGGAAGAGGGGCGACAGCGCGCGGAAGCTTTGGTCGCCGGTGCGGCGGGCACGCTGATCCAGGAATCGGGGCTCAAGCCCAGCATCACCGTGGTCGAAGGCGATGGGCCCAAGATCATTCGCGAGCGGATCGAGGCCAATCCCGACATTGCCGCGCTCGTCCTCGGCGCAGCGGTCGGCGGCAAGCCCGGCCCGATCGTCACCCACTTCACCAGCGGCGACATGGCGGTTCTGCCGGTGCCGCTGATGATCATCCCGGGAAGCCTCGACCGCGAGGCGATCGACCGGTTAAGCTGAGGCCCTATGCGAACACTGATCCTCCCCGCGCTGCTGATCGCAGCCCCCGCCGCCGCCCAGCAGAGGCCCGTCGACGCACCGAGCCCCGAGCGGCTCAAGGCCGATGTGGAAAAGCTGGTCAGCTTCGGCACGCGCCACACCCTCTCCTCCCCCGACGATCCCGTGCGCGGCATCGGCGCGGCGCGGAAATGGGGCGCGGAGGAGCTCGACCGGATCGGCGCGGCGTGCGGCGATTGCATCAAGGTCGCGCGGATCGGCCGCACCTTCACCGGCCCGCGCGCGCCGAACGGGGTCGAGGTCGTCAACGTCCTCGGCTTTCAGCAGGGCGAAGACCCCAAACGCGTGGTGATCGTCCAGGGTCATATCGATTCGCGCGTCAGCGACGTGATGGACTCCACCAGCGACGCCCCCGGCGCGAATGACGACGCCTCCGGCACCGCGCTGGTGATCGAGGCGGCCCGTATCCTGTCCAAGTCGAAGCACAAGGCGACGATCGTCTACGCGCTGCTGTCGGGCGAGGAACAGGGTCTGTGGGGCGGTACGTTGCTCGCCGAGACCGCGAAGGAGCGCGGCTGGGAGGTGATCGCGGTCCTCAACAACGACATCGTCGGCAATACCGTCGGCCAGAACGGCGTCCGCATCGCCGATCGCGTGCGCGTCTTTTCCGAAGGCATCCGCGCGTCGGAAGACCTGCCCGGCCAGATCGGTCGTCGCGGCGATGGTGGCGAAGATGACGGCCCCAGCCGCGCACTCGCCAAGGCGATCGACAAGGTAGCCGACGGGATGCGCGAGTCGGACAAGGACGCGCTTGACGTGTTCGTCGTCCGCCGCCCCGATCGTTTCGGGCGCGGCGGCGATCACGAGCCGTTCCTGCGCCTCGGCTACCCCGCCGTTCGCTTCTCGGTCGCGGCGGAGAATTACGACCAGCAGCATCAGGACCTGCGCACCGAAAGCGGCCGCGTCTATGGCGACACGGTCGACAAGATGGACTTCCCCTATCTGGCGAAGGTCACCGCGCTCAACATCGCGACGATCCGCCGCCTCGCCAACGCGCCATCAGCGCCATCCGGGGTCGTCCTAGACGGCGCAGTGAGCGCGGATACCAAGGTACGCTGGAACGCCGTGCCCGGTGCGCGCGGCTACAAGGTATATTGGCGCCGCAACGACACCCAGAACTGGTCAGAGGTGCGCGGCGTCGCCGGGCGAACCGAGACGGTGCTGAAGGACGTGGTGGTCGACGATCACTTCATCGGTGTGTCGGCGGTCGCCTCGGACGGTAGCGAAAGCATCGTTACGTTCGGGACAAGGCCGCCGCGGAACTGACCCAACATCCGTTTGCCCTGAGCCTGTCGAAGGGCCGCAAGCGAAACATCTGTTTGGGATCGCCCTTCGACAAGCTCAAGGCAAACGAAGGTTGTCCTTACCGACAGCAATCCTTGGTCGACCGTCGCACCGTCTTGCTCGGATAGCGCCGCACGGTCTTCACCGGTGTGCGGTAGGTGCGGACCTCCTCGACCTCCTCGATCACCTCTTCGGTCACGGTAGTCGTCGTGGTCGCGCCCGACTGGATGACGATCGTCGTCACCGTCGGCCCGGCCATGTAATAGCCGCTGCCGCCATAATAGCCGCGCGCGTAGCCGCCGCCCTGCGCGCCGCATGGGCTGGCGCAGGACGGCGGAGCATACCCCCCCGGGTATGGCTGTGCGGGGATCGATCGCTGCACGGGGCGCTCATCCTCGTAACCGTCATCCTCGTAGTCCGGAGCCGCGTAGCCTGCGCCATAGCCGCCGCCACCGCCGCCGCCAGCCGCTGCTGCCGACGCGTAGCCGCCGCCGGCATAGGCCGTGGCAGCTCCACCGCCCCCGCCGCCGCCATTCCAGTCAACTCCGCTGACCGAATCCCACACCCGGCCATCGCGATCGGCGAGCACGGCATCGTCATAGTAACGCAGCCAGCCATAGCCATGTGGCGGGCGGTTCAGGCCCCAGCTCGACCAGTCGTCGATCCAGAAGCCACCACCGACCCAATAGCTTGGCAGCGTCCAGCCGCGCACCGGCCGGCGATAGGCGCTCCACCCGCCTGGCGCGCGCGACCCGGCATGCCAGCGCCCGCCGACCATCGGGCCCCAGCGACCACCGCGCTGGGTTGCGCGGGGCGGATCGATCCGCGTTGCGGGAACTGACCGCTCGGGATAACGCACCGGCGCGCGGTCGCGCTGGACCCACTGCCCATCGCGCCACACCCGCTGCGCCTGTGCAGGGGTCGCAACCGCAATGGCGGCAATCGACAAGGTCGTCAGGGTCAGGACACGCATCGGCACACTCGCTGTTCTGGCGAGGCGCAGCCATTCAAGCAGGGAAGAAGGACCGCGCCTCTTTACAGCGTTTTAACACTGAAGGCGCGCCGATCCCACCGCGCACCATGGTTAAGAAAGTCCCAATGCGGGGCAGCGCTCAGCCCGCGACTCTCGGGGCGAGCAGCGCCATCAACGCCTCGCACCCCGCCGCATCCTCGGCATCGAAGCGACCGGTAACCGGGCTGTCGAGGTCGAGCACGCCAATCAGTTCGCCGTCATGCACGATCGGTACGACCAGCTCGGCATTGCTCGCCGCGTCGCACGCGATGTGGCCGGGAAAGGCGTGGACGTCCTCGACCAGCTGCGTCTCACGCGTTGCCGCCGCCGCGCCGCACACGCCCCGGCCGAACGGGATGCGGATACACGCCGCCTTCCCCTGAAACGGTCCGAGCACCAGCTCGCCACCGACATTGCGGTAAAAGCCCGCCCAGTTGAGGTCGGGCAGATACTGGCCGATCAGCGACGCGGCATTCGCCATGTTGGCGATCGCGTCAGGCTCCCCCGCCGTCAGCGCGTCGAGCGCGGCGGAAAGATCGCGATAGAGTTCGGCCTTGGATCCGGCCGCGATGTCGAAGCTGTACATAGGCCGCAGTTGGCGTGCGCCGCGTCGCGATGCAAGGGCAGAGACCTCAAGGGCAACGTGCCCGCGGCATGCCATCCACCGTCAGGCTGCTTCCGTCGCCCGACAGGGCCAAGGTCCGCGTCGCTTCCCAGGTCTCACCTTCGCCGGTGTAACGTGCGGTCACGCTGATCGACTGGTCGGTGCTGCTGACCGCCGTAACGGCGGCACTGCTTTCATAGAAGCGCAGCTCGCGGGGCGCGATCGTCAACCGGGTTACGTCGCCCTCTTTGCCGCAATCTGCCGCGTTCGCGCTCCACTTGCCGTGATAGGCCGCAGGGATCGTGCCTGCGGCGGTCTGGGCCGGGGCGGACGCGACCGGATCGGGCCGGCCCATCGGCTCCATCGCCTGCGCATTATTCTGGGTGACATCCTCGAGCACCGGCTCCTGCGAGCAGGCGGCGACAAGGGCGAGCGGAAGGATCAGGGGCAATCGGATCATCGCGCGGCAACGCATTGGTCGAAAAATCGTTGCGCCAAAGCATCAATCGATCTGCACCTTGCCTCGTCCTGCCTTGACTGCCGACCGGCCCTTCTTTTCATCGACCCGCCGCGCCTTCGCCGCTCTGCTCGGCTTGGTCTTGACCCGCCGCGCCTGCTGCTCATGCGCCTTATCGATCAGCTCGATCACCCGCGCCCGCGCATCGGCGCGGTTGGCGTCCTGGGTCCGGAACTTGCGCGCCGTCACCACCAGCTCGCCGCCGGACGTCATCCGGCTGCCTGCCAATTCCTTGAGCCGGGCATAGGCATAGGGCGGCAGGCCCAGCGCAAATACGTTGACGCGCAGCTGAACTGCGGTCGCCACCTTGTTGACATTCTGCCCGCCCGGCCCCGACGCGGCGAGGAACTTTTCCTCGACGATCGCCGCCTCGGGCAGTTCAGCCGGCATCGTCGCCCAGATCGTCCTGGGGCTGCCCGCCCGCAAAGCCGAACGCGCGGAACGTGTCGGGGGTCGGTGCCTCGGCATGGATGTCGGGCTTGCCGGGGCGCGGCACGGTCAGCTGCGCGGCGTGGAGCATCATCTTGCGCCCGTTCGCCACACCATAAACCGGGTCGCCGGTGATCGGAAAGCCCAGCCCCTCGGCCGCATGAACGCGGATCTGATGCGTGCGCCCGGTTTCGGGATAGAAGGCGATGAAGGCACGCCCGTCCTTCTGCGCCAACATCCGCCAGCGCGTCCGCGCCGCCTTGCCGTTCGGGCTGCCGGTCATGCGCCAGCCCCGCTCGGCGCTGGAAATCTTGACCAAAGGCAGATCGATCATGCCTGACGGCGCATCGGGAATCCCGTCGATCACCGCCAGGTAGCGCTTGGTCACCTGCCCAGCCTCGAACGCCTGCTGGAACCGCGCATGCGCCTTGGGATTGCGCGCGAGCAACAGGCACCCGCTGGTGTCGCGATCGAGCCGATGCACTGGCGTCGGCCAGCGCTTGAAGCCAAAGGTCAGATTGGCGAGATGGTTTTCGAGGCTGATCGACCCGTCGCGCGGCGGATCGACCGGAAGCCCGGCGGGCTTGTCGATGATGATCGCCTCGCCATCGATGAAAAGAACGTGATCCTGGATCATGACCGCGCCTTGCCACCGCAACGCGCATGACGCCAGCCCTCTAGCCGAAGCGATAGGCGTCCATCGCCAGCACGCCATAGGTGTAACTATGGTGCAGCCGCTGCGCTGGCCCGCCCCCTGCCCCCATCGCGGTGAACAGCGGCAGGATATGGTCCACCGTCGGATGGTTCGCCCGACCGTGCGGGCTACGCTCGACCGCGTGGAGCACCGCCTCGGTGTCCCCGGCGTCGAACCGCTCCTTCACCCACTGCGCAAACCCCGACACCCAATCGGGTACCGGCGCATCATGGTTGCGCCCCTCGACAAAGATCGCACGCAGATTGTGCGTGAGGCTGCCCGAGCCGATGATCAGCACGTTGCGGTCGCGCAGCGGGGCGATCGCCTGGCCGACACGGTAATGCCATTGCGGCGGATGCGCACTGCTGATCGACAGCTGGACCACCGGAATATCGGCATCGGGCCAGCCCAGCATCAACGGCACCCAGGCGCCGTGATCGAGCCCGCGCGTGGAGTCGAGAACCACGGGATGCCCGGCTTGCGCCACCAACTGTGCCACCGCTTCAGCCAGCGCGGGATCGCCCTTGGCAGGGTAACGCAGGTCGAACAGTTTCTGCGGAAAGCCGCCGAAATCATGGATCGTGGGCAGGTCGGTTCCCGAGGTCACCACCGCCTCTGCCATGTCGTGATGAGCGGAGATCATCAGGATCGCGTCGGGCCGCGCCACATGCGACGCCAGCCCGGCGAGGAAATCCCGCGCCGGGCTGGGTTCGAACAGGATCATCGGCGAACCGTGCGACACGAACAATGCGGGCTGCACGGCGCGCGTCATGTCAGACAATCAGCTTGGTCGCGACCTCGGCAATGCGACGGCCCTGATAGCGCGCGCCGGCCAGGTCGATGTCGCTCGGCATGCGGCTCCCATCGCCGCCCGCAACGGTCGTAGCACCATAGGGTGCGCCGCCCAGGACTTCGTCGATCTTGCCCTGGTCGGCATGACCATAGTCGAGGCCGACAATCGTCAGACCGAAGTGCAGCAGATTGGTGATGATGCTGAACAGCGTCGTCTCGTTGCCGCCATGCTGGGTCGCGGAGGAGGTGAACGCACCGCCGACCTTGCCGTGCAGCGCACCCTGATACCACACACCGCCGGCGGTATCCCAGAACGACGCCATCTGGCTCGCCATGCGCCCGAAGCGGGTCGGCGAACCGACGATGATCGCGTCATAGTCCTTGAGCGCGTCGGGGCCGTCGATCAGCGGATGCGCGCTGTCGGCCTTGAAGCCGGCGGCCTTGACCACCGCCTCAGGCGCGGTCTCCGGCACGCGGCGAATGTCCACGGTCGCACCGGCCGAGCGTGCGCCCTCGGCAACCGCTTCGGCCATCGCTTCAATATGGCCATAGGACGAGTAATAAAGCACCAGGACCTTGGTCACGGCATGTCTCCTTGACTGAACTGAAAGGGGTGGAGCGGCCCGCCTTGGGAGGGGGGGCTGCGGACCGCTCCGGGGGGTCGTTATTCCGAGTCCACCAGGACGATCTCTGCGTCCTCGATGGCGGTGATGGTCACCGTTTGGCCACCGCTCAGCGCGGCGCCGTCGCGGGCATCGAAGGGCTTGCCGTCGATCTCGATCCTGCCCACCGCAGGGACCAGATAGGCATGCCGCCCCTGCCCCACGCTGTGCGTCACGCTTTCGCCGGCCTTGATCGTCGCGCCCAGCACCCGGGCATCGGCGCGGATCGGCAGCGCGTCGCTATCCTCGGCAAAGCCGCTGGCGAGCGTCACGAACTTGCCCGAGCGTTCGCCCTTGGGAAAAGGCTTGGCGCCCCAGCTCGGCGCGCCGCCGCCAGCGCGCGGCATGATCCAGATCTGGAACAGCGTCGTCGTCTCGGAGTCAAGGTTATACTCGGCGTGCCGCACTCCGGTGCCCGCGCTCATCACCTGGACGTCGCCGGCGCCGGTCTTGCCGGTATTGCCCATCGAGTCCTGATGCGTGATCGCGCCGGTGCGGACATAGGTGATGATCTCCATGTCCTTGTGCGGATGCGGCGGAAAGCCGCTGTTCGGGGCAATCTCATCGTCGTTCCAGACGCGGATCGCGCCCCATCCCATGCGGGCCGGGTCATAATAATTGGCGAAGCTGAAATGATGGCGTGCGTTGAGCCACCCGTGATCGGCATGGCCCAGGCTGTCGAACGAGCGTTTCTCGATCATCGGAACCTCCTTGCTTGAGCTCCAAGATAGTTCGGAGGTTCGGCGCGTAAATGGAAACGTTTGAAACGGATCGTTTCAGGTTTATACGGATATCTTCAACAGGGGACTTCGACCATGCGCCTTCCCGATTTCGAAGCCTGGGCAATCTTCGCGTGCGTGGTGGAGCACCGCTCGTTCAGCGGCGCTGCCAGCGCAATCGGCGTGAGCAAAGCGACCGTCTCCAAGGCGATTGCGCGATTGGAGGCACAGCTTGGCACCGCCCTGTTCCACCGCACCTCGCGCCGCCTCACCCTGACCGACAGCGGGACGGCGCTGGCCGAGCGCGCCGGGCGCATCCTCGCCGAAGCGCAGGCGGCGGAAGAGGCCGCGATCGATTCGGCCAAGGCGCCGTCGGGCCTGGTCCGCATCGCGGCGCCGATCACCTTCGGCATCCGTTTCGTCGCCGAAGCCATCGGCGACCTGATTGTCGAACATCCCGGCATCCAGATCGACTTGCGCCTCTCCGATGCCCGCGTCGACATCGTCGCGGACGGGTTCGACATTGCCTTGCGGATCGCCGATCTCCCGGACAGTTCGCTGCGGGCACGTCGGCTGGCGCCGATCAAGGCGCGCGTGGTCGCTGCCCCGTCCTATCTTGAGCGGCACGGCACCCCGCACCATCCCGCCGAGCTCGCCCACCATGCCTGTTTCATCTACGCCAATGCGATCGGCGCCTGGCAGTTCCGCAAGGCGGATGGTGAGGAAGCAGCGGTGCGCCCGGCCGGTCCACTGATCACAGACAATGGCGACGCGATGATGCCGGCCCTGCTCGCGGGCCTTGGCATTGCCCGCCTGCCCGACTTCATCATCGACCGCGAACTGGCAGACGGGCGGCTGGTCGAGATTCTCGCCGACTGGTCCCCGCCCAATGTCGCGCTGCACCTCCTCACCCCGCCCAGCACGCTGCGCCCGGCGCGGGTCGAGCTGGTGATCGAGTTCCTGTCGCAGCGTTTCCGCAACCTCTGCACGCGCGTGTGAACGCAAAGGGCCGGCCCGCATCGCTGCGGACCGGCCCCGTGCTTGGGTAGCCTAGTGCGGTATCAGAACTTCACCTCGGTCGAGAAGGTGAACGAACGGCCACGCGGGTCCGCAACGCGCGGCTCCCACGAGCTGCCCGCACCGGTGTTCGAGTCATAGGTGATCGCGAAGGGCGGGTCGGTGTCGAAGATGTTGCGAACACCCATCGTCATCGTGAACCCCTTCTGCACGCGCACCGTCGCAGCAAAATTGTACAGCGTGTAGCTGTCGACCGTCGGGTTATAGTCGGGTCGCGTTGCCGAAGCGGGGAGCGCGTTGTTGGTATAGCCGTCGCGATAGATCTGCGACAGGCTGAAGGTCAGATCCTCGTTGGTCCAGGTAATATAGGCATTGTGCTTCCACTTGAGGCCCAGGTCGCCGGCATAGGTGAAGCGGCCGATCAGGCTGGGACCATAAGGCGACGTGGCCAGGAACCGTTCGCGCTTCTTGAGCAGACGGGTGCCATCGAGGCCGGCAGTCAGCACGCCGCCGAACAAGTCGGTGCCGCCCCGCAGCGAGACTTCCAGGCCCTGGGTCCGCCGCGAACCAATATTGTCGGCGCGCAGGTCCAGCGTGGTGATCGGCGTTCCCGCGCCGCCGGCCCGGATCACGCGATCGGGGAACAGCGACTGGTTGAACAGCAGCTGATCGATTGTCAGCGATCCGATCGTATTGTCGACGGCGATGCTCCAGAAATCGACCGACGCGCTGAAACGCGCCATCGGACGGAACACGACACCGCCGCTATACTGCTCCGATGTCTCCGGGCCGAGGTTCAAATTGCCGCCCGTAACGGTTTCGGGCGTGATCGCGGCGCAACCCGGGATCGTCGAATCCACGCGTCCAGCCGAACAGGTCGTGGGGTCGTAGCGCGAGTTGCCGGGGTTGGGCGAGATGGTGACGCCGTTGAAGATCTGATTGAAGGTCGGCACCCGGAAACCGGTGTTGAACGACCCGCGGAACATCAGCCAGTCGAACGGCTGGAACTTGGCCGATATCTTGGGATTGGTGGTCGATCCGAAGCCGGTATAGTCGTCGATGCGCACCGCGCCCCGCACCTCGAACATGTCGTGGATCGGAAGCAGGATTTCGGCATAGGCCGCCTTCACATCCCGGCTCTTGGGAGTCAGCGCGTTGGCATTGTCGAACGCGGCGTTGAAGATCGCCGGGGAGCCAAGCGCAGCCGCCGACGACCCGTTGAAGCCGTATTCTTCGCGGCGGTAGTCGACACCTGCCGCAATCTGCACATCACCGCCCCAGATCGGGAAGAGCGGACCGGAGATCGACAGATCGGCCTGCTTCACCTCATATTTGCCCGAATACAGTGCGGTCCCGCGCGCGGAAACCGCATCCAGCGCCGCCATCGCGGCCGCCGACTGGGTCAGCGAGAACGGATTGAGGATGCCGCTGTTGAACAGGCCGACAATGCCCGGTGCGCTGGCGCCGGGCGCGGTCGGCGCGCGCGAATCTGCTCCGCCCACGACCGCACCGGGAATGCCCGACGTGCTGCCGGCCGCATTGGCGACCGTCGTCGTGTAAACGCCCGTGTAATGATAGCCGCCGCCCAGCACCGACGCGGCTTCGCTGCGGGCATAGGACGCGCCTACCCGGTAGTCGAACCCGGCGCCGATCGGACCTTCGGCACCGATCGCGGCGCGAAACGTCTTGGTCTCGGTCGTGTAATCGCGGCGACCGCAATCGATGCAACGATAGCGGAAGGTGATCGGTTTGCCATAATTGCCGACTGCGTCCACCGTGCGGTCACCCGGCGCACCGATCGCCGGGAACACCGCTGCAATGCGGTCATAGACGTCATTATACGTCGCCGCGGTCAGCGAATTGAGCGGAAATGCGATCGGCAGCGTGGTATTGTTCGACGTGTACTGGTTTTCCGAGAAGCGCTTGGCCGAGTTCGCCTTCGATCCCGTAACTTCCGCCGAGATGCGATGCGAACCAAGCGCGACCGTCGCGCGACCGTAATAGGTCAACGTGTCGATCGGCTGCTGAAGCACCGCGGCGCGGCCGGTGTCGTATGCGCAGGCATAGCGCGCGCCCGGTACTGCCCACAGCACTTCGTCATACGCCATGCCGCCGTCGAACGAGTCGCATCCTGCCCCACCCGGGAGGTCCAAGATGTTGATGCCGCCATCGGCGCGCTGGGTGCTACCCGGGAACGTCAGGCCCGGCAGATAGAAGCCGCCGCCTGCTGCCGTGCTGGCCGCGCTGCCCAACAGCGTGCCGCCCTGGGTGATGCCGACGCCCGCCGCAGTCGGATTGATCGGGAACGCGGTCCCAATCGGCGTTCCGCGCGTATCGATCGACAGGCCGCGATTGGGCTGGTTGCCGTTCACGAAGTCGCGGTCGCGACCATAAAGCACGCCGTTCCAGCTCTTGCTGACGGCCGCCATGACGTTGAACCCCTGCTCCTTCAGGTCGCCATAGCCAACGGTCCCCGAAACGCGATAAATCGGTGCATCACCCTCCTCGGTGATGTCGGTGAAGCCGTTCAGGGTTATCCCCTGAAAATTCGTCTTGGTGATGAAGTTGATCACGCCGCCGATCGCGTCGGTGCCGTAAATCGCCGAAGCGCCATCCTTCAGGATCTCGACCCGCTCGATCGCGGCGAACGGGATCTGGTTCACGTCGACCGCCGAACCGGTCAGACCGTGCGCAGCAACGCGGCGGCCGTTCAGCAGCACCAGCGTCGCGGCCGAACCCTGTCCGCGCAGGTTGGCGGCGGACAGGCCATTGGTCCCGCGCTGCGCACCGCTGGTAACGTCGCCATTGGACGCCAGATTGTCGGCACCGTTGCCGTTGGTGCTGAGGAAGTTAATCAACTGTTCGGGGCTGTTGATGCCTTCGCGGGCGAGATCCTCGTTCGAGATGATCTGCAGCGGCAGCGCGCTCCTGGTCGGGTCCTGCTTGATGCGTGAGCCCGTGATCAGCACTTCTCGCTCGCCGGACGCTTCCGGCGCAGGTGTCGTCGGCACATCCTGCGCGAACGCCGGACCGGCAATGCAGCATGCCGTCGCGAATAATGCGGTCTTGAACTTCATACCCCAACCCCCTTGTTGATCCCGCGCGCACTTTTATGTCGGCTTCGCCGGAAACCGGGAAATTAATCACGCACGGCAAGTGTTAGCAAATGCAAAATACGGGGGACGCCTATAGCCATGGGTTATAACGCGCGTCGATGGACTTGACATGATTTTTGCCGTCCGCCCGGCGAGACCCTGTCCAGCGGCCCGTCGCAAAGGTCTCGCGACTCGTGGAGTCAGGCCGGTTAGGGCAAAATTAACCTTTTGCCTTCATACCAGCTTAGGTTAATGAATCAGTCGCGTTGTGTGCCACAGGGGGCCTGCAACCGGCACAGGGGAAATCAGCCGATGCGCGTGCTGCTGATCGAAGACGAGCCGACGACCGCCAAGGCCATCGAGCTGATGCTCGCGACCGAAGGGTTCAATGTCTACACAACGGATCTTGGCGAGGAAGGCCTCGATCTGGCGAAGCTGTATGATTACGACATCATCCTGCTCGACCTGAACCTCCCCGACATGCACGGCTATGACGTGCTGAAGAAGGTGCGTGTCGCGCGTGTCCAGACCCCGGTACTGATCCTGTCGGGCATCAACGAAATGGACAGCAAGGTGCGCTCGTTCGGCTTCGGTGCCGACGACTACGTCACCAAGCCCTTCCATCGCGAAGAGCTGATCGCCCGCATCCACGCCGTGGTGCGCCGCAGCAAGGGCCACAGCCAGTCGGTCATCCGCACCGGCAAGCTCGCCGTGAACCTCGACGCCAAGACGGTCGAGGTCGATGGCGCCCGCGTGCACCTGACCGGCAAGGAATATGCGATGCTGGAGCTGCTCTCGCTGCGCAAGGGCACGACGCTGACCAAGGAAATGTTCCTCAACCACCTTTATGGCGGGATGGACGAGCCCGAGCTCAAGATCATCGACGTCTTCATCTGCAAGCTGCGCAAGAAGCTCAGCATGGCGTGCGAGGGCGAGAATTATATCGAGACCGTCTGGGGCCGCGGCTATGTGCTGCGCGAGCCCGAGGAAGCTGCTGGCGCAGTCAGCGCCGTCGCCTGATACACGTTCGTCGCGTGGGGCAAAGCGGGCCGCGTCATCCGGGGGGATGACGCGGCCCGTTCTTTATGCGCGGTGGCTTACGGCGTCCCCGGACGATTTTCGGCAGCGCGCCGAATGTAACGGCGTTCGGCCTGGATCGCGACGGTCAGCACGGGACGGCATTCATCCTTGTGGTGGTGCCTTCCTGGCGGCAGGTCACCTCCATCCGATCACCCGCGCGGGTGTCGATCGGCTGCACCAGATCGAACAGCGACGCCTTCCAGTGCGAGACATAGGTGCCGAAGGGGTCGTTCTCGAGACTGTCGCCCGCGCCAAAATCGATCCGCATCCACTGCGCAATCGCATCGACCCGACCGCCATGGGTCGTGAGTACGGCGGTCTCGCTGCGATGGTCCGGGACATCTGCCTGGTCAAACGACGTTGCCAATATCGGAATGGCGTCCGAGCGCTGCTGGACGCCTGACGTGTTCGGCCTCGCCCAAATCAAACGCGGACTTTTCAGCAGATCGAACGGCGTGAGGTCGAACCCCTCCGCGGCTCCCAGCGGCATATCCGCCCCCCTGCCGCGCTCGACGAGCGCAATGCGCAACTCCGCGCTCCGCGGGAGGATGACGGCATCGGGCCTGACCAGGCGTCGGCGGGCATCGGCTAACGCGGCAACCACACCTTCGTTGAACAGCGTATCGCCAAAAATCTCGTGAACCAGCAGATCCGCAGGCTCCGGCAAATCGGTGCCGATTTCGAGCGTGTCGGACCGCTTTGCAATTACGGTGATCCGGTCCGACAATCCGTTGGACCGGACAATCTCGCGCGCGGCGGCAGCGATCATCGGATTGGACTCACAGGTAACGACCCGCGCGCCGGCGCGCGCTGCCATCAGGGCCAGCAATCCTGCACCGGTGCCGATTTCCAGAACCGTCATCCCAGCGCGGACATGGCGCGCTATCGCCCGGGCGTAAATCGCGTTGCGCGGGTCATCCCGCAGCATGCGCCAATGATAGGCGGGCACGCCGGTCGACAGCGACTGATGCACGATGTCCCGGATCACCATGTCGTGGGGCGCATGCCGGATCGCGGCCATGCCCAGCGCGAGCGCGTCGTCGCATAGCCCCTTTTTCCGCAGCACCGCGCATAGTCGCGCCATGCCAGCCGCATTGCCGCGGACGGTCGGATAGCGGCTAAAAATGTCTTCTGGTGCTTCCACGTAAACGCCCCCATCTGGCCCTGCATCGCACGTTGATGGAGCGCGCCAAAACGTCAATGCCGTGGTTGGCGCCGGGTGTGGAAATGGTGGCGGAGAGGGTGGGATTCGAACCCACGTTACGGTTCCCCGTAAACCGCATTTCGAGTGCGGCGCGATCGACCACTCTGCCACCTCTCCGCGAGGGGTCCGCAGGGCATTTGCATGCCGCTCCGTCCGGTCGAGCGGGCGCCTCTAGACCAAGGTTGGCGGGCATGCAAGCGCCTTGCCGCACTCTTCTTGTAAGGGCGGTAAAGCGCATTAGATTACAGGCATGACTCGCGCCTCCGACCCGCTCGATCTGGCGATTGCCGGCGTCCCCATTCCTCCGGTCGCGCATGCGCGCTTTAATCTGGGGGAAGTGGTCCGGCACCGATTGTTCGATTTCCGCGGGGTGATCTTCGACATCGATCCCGTCTTTGCCAACACCGACGAATGGTATGAGGCGATCCCCGAGGATGTGCGCCCGCGCAAGGACCAGCCTTTTTACCACCTGCTCGCCGAAAACGCCGAGTCGAGCTATGTCGCCTATGTCAGCCAGCAGAACCTGGTCGCGGACGACAGCGACGAGCCGGTCGACCACCCCGCGATCGGCGGGCTGTTCGATGAGCTCAGCGATGGTCGCTACCAGCTGAAGCGCGAGCACCGGCACTAACTCTGATGCGCCTGACGGCGCAGATGCGGTGCCAGCCTGCTCCCCCACCCGGCCGCCTGTCAAAGATACGCTGAAGTGGGTCGCCGGGCGGGGCAGCGGGCTGGCACCGCACTCCGGGCAATGCCCGGGCAAAGGCGCAAACAAGGTTGACTTCCCCGGGCGAATCCCATAACCGCGCCGTTCCTCCCGCCGGGCTTGTCCTGCGCGGGCACATGCTTTTGAAATTGAGATGAGGCCCATGTTCGCTATCGTGCGCACGGGCGGCAAGCAGTATCGCGTTGCCGCAGGAGACAAGATCGTCGTCGAGAAGCTCGACGGTGAAGCCGGTTCGACGATCACCCTGGGTGACGTGCTGCTCGCTGGCGAAGGTTCGGATCTGAAGTCGACCGACGGCCTGACCGTTTCGGCCGAAATCGTCGCCCAGCAAAAGGGCGAGAAGGTCATCGTCTTCAAGAAGCGCCGTCGGCACAATTATCGCCGCAAGAACGGCCATCGCCAGAACCACACCATCCTGAAGATCACCGCCATCGGTGCGCAGGAGACCAAGAAGAAGGCCGCTAAGGCCAAGGCGACCGAGGGCGATGCCCCGGCGGCCGCGGAAGCGTAAGGAGTAATCCGAAATGGCACATAAGAAGGCAGGCGGCTCTTCGCGCAACGGTCGCGACTCGCAGTCCAAGCGTCTCGGCGTGAAGAAGTTCGGTGGCGAAGTCGCCATTGCCGGCAACATCCTCGTGCGTCAGCGCGGGACCAAGTATTATCCGGGCGTCAATGTCGGCATCGGCAAGGACCACACCCTGTTTGCGCTTACCGACGGCCGCGTGCGATTCCACGACGGCAAGCTCGGTCGCAAATTCTGCTCGGTAGAAATGATTGCGGCTGCGGCCGAATAATCTGGGCGACCATCCGGGTTGCCCGCCAGGGTGACCCGGGTCTCCAAATCTGGAGACCGCAAAAGGGAGACGGGTCACCCCGGTCTCCCTTTTTTATTGCTCCCTCCCCACCCCAACTGTCGCGCTCCGGTCATCATGCCGGGGCATCGGCGGGTCCGCGAGGAGAGTAAGATGTTCGCACGTACACAGCGGCTGATGCTGCGGCCCGGCTGGATCGAGGATGCACCCGAACTGGCGCGCGCGATCGGCCATCACGAGGTTGTCCGCAACCTCAGCCGCGCCCCCTGGCCCTATGCGGTGAGCGACGCCGAAGAATTTCTGATGATCGAGCGCAAGGCGAGCGACCTGCCCGTCTTCCTGATCTGCGCGCTGGATGGCGGCACCAGCCGCATCGTCGGCTGCATCGGGCTGGACCGAATGGAGCACGGCGGTGTGGAGCTCGGCTATTGGATCGCGCCCGAAGCCTGGGGTCGCGGCTATGCGACCGAGGCCGGCCGCGCGGTAATCGATATCGCCCGCACGCTCCGCGTCCCCACGCTCATCGCCAGCCACTTCGCCGACAACCCGGCATCGGGCCGCGTCCTGCGCAAGCTCGGCTTCCGCCCGACCGGCCGCACGATCCCGCGCCACTCGCTGGGTCGCGGCGGCGCGGACGTGACGGTCGAGTTCGAACAACGCCTGTCGGACTCGGACTGCACCGACCCGTGCGACCGAATGGCGGCGTGAGGTTCTAAAAAGCCCCTCCCCTTCAGGGGAGGGGTTGGTGTGGGGCAGTGAAGTCTCATCGAGACTGCGCGCGAACAACGGCGAATGCCTCACCCGCACACATTCGCCCGAATGAGGTACAAATGTGCGGCATTGGGTGGAAAGCGGATCCTGGGCTGCTAAAGCATAAGTCGTGAAAGTCGCGACGCCGTTTCCCGCTATTTCGGCGCTCCTCCTGCTTACCGGATGCGGGCAGGATCTCGGTGAATACGCCGTTGAGTCCGTGCGCGTCGCGACTGATGTGCCCCTCTCTGACGAAACATCCTCCAGCTACGGCCGATTTCTGGAAGTCCGCCTGGTTTCAGGCACGAGCCTAACGGCTCTCTCGGAGGAGATCGACAGCCTGTACGTAGATGCGGATTTCTGCCCGCCTCGCGATGGAAATGGGCTAGTCGCCTTCGGGCCATTCAGTGACAACGGCAGCGACTTGGGCGTACCATCGGTAGCACCAGCCCTGAGAACCGGCGTTGACGGCCGGTTCCATTACCGAATTTACATCCCTGTCGCTCATCATGCTCGTGCCACAACACAACCTCGACATATTCGGTTGCCCGCCTACGACCTACGCGAAACAGCGCATGCCGCCTGCCTGCGGCTGTTTGCCCCTGGGTACAATCTGCTAGAATCACGCTCTAAAATCATCACGGTTCCGGCAGCTATGATTTCTACAGCATTGCGCAGCGAACCGGCTCCGAGCCGCCGCCGCTGATGTCAGCCATGGGGTCGTAAGCCGCCCAATCTCCTTCGTCGCCCCGACACAGGGCCGGGATGACCAAGGTCGCAGAAATGGTTGGGGGATGCCGACATCGGACCCACCGGGGCCGGTCGCCAAGAAGATGGTCCCACCCCAACCCTTCCCCTGAAGGGGAAGGGCTTGGGAGCAACACTGGCGTCAATTGATCGGACGGAGCCAGTTACGCAACACGGCTCCGTCCGAAACTCTGGACCTCAGTCAGCCGCCGCAGCCTCGCGCCGCACCACATCGGGCGCGGTTTCCCAGCCGCCGCCGAGCGCCTTGAACAGCGCGACCTGCGCCTCAGCCAGCGCGGCATTCGACTGGGCGAGCGCCGCACGCGCCCCTGCCCGCTCGCGTTCGGCGTCGATGCGCTGGAGCAGGCTGTCGCGCCCTGCCTCGAACCGCAGGATCGCGATCCGCGCGGCGTTGGTCGCCGATGCATCGGCGCGGCGCAGCGCGACGTTGCGCTCGATCTCACCCGAATAGCGCGCCAGCGCCTGTTCGACTTCGCGCAGCGCGGTCAGCACCGTACCGTCGAACGCCGCGAGCGAACCCTCCGCCCCTGCCTCGGCCTGACGAACCCGCGCGCGCGCTGCAGTGATGTTGGGGAAGTTCCAGCTGAGCAGCGGCCCGAGCGAAAAGTTGAACGACGAGCTCTTGCCCAGATCCTCGATATTCTGCGCGCCCAGCGACACCGATCCGCCCAGCGTGATCGACGGGTAGAGCGCGGCAGTCGCCACCCCCACCCGCGCCGTATCCGCCGCCAGCTGCCGCTCGGCCTGACGCACATCGGGGCGGCGGGCAAGCAAGGCCTGGCCATCGCCGACGGGGATCAGCGCCGACACGCCCGGCGGCGTGGCGCAGGCATCGGCCTGCCCGTCCAGCTCCGCCGGCGGCTTGCCGGTCAGCGTCGCCAGCGCATAGAGCGCTGCGCGCCGCTCCGCCTCGAACGCCGGCACCTGCGCGCGGGCATTCTCGGCCAGCACCCGCGCCTGGTCGACATCGCGGATCGTGCCGCGCCCAGCGTCGAACAGCCGCTGGGTCAGGTCGAGCGTGCGGGACTGGAGCTGCACCGTCTCGCGCGCCACCGCCGCCTGCGCGGCAAAGCCGCACGCTGCTGCATAGGTCCGCGCCGTCTCCGCCGCGATCGCCACGCGCGCGCCGTCGAGCGCCGCCTGCGCCGCATCGACATCGCCGCGCGCCGCCTCGATCGATCGGCTCACCCGGCCGAACAGGTCGACCTCATAGGATGCGTCCAGCCCGACCCGGAAGAAGTCGCCCTCGACCCCATCCAGGCCAGCAGGCAGCGCGCCCTGCGCGCTCTCCGCTCCGGTGCGCGACCGGGTATAGCCCGCACTCACGCTCGTCCCCGGCAACCGCGCCCCGCGCGATTCCGACAGGATTGCGCGTGCGCGCTTCAGGTTCGCCGACGCCTGGCGGATGTCGGTGTTGTAGGTCAGAGCCTCCACCACCAGCCGGTCGAGCACCGGATCCTTGAACAGCCGCCACCATTCGCCCTCGACCGCGCCCGCCGACACCTTGGTCATGCCGGGATCGACGAATGCCGCCGCCGCCGCGGGCGGAGTTTCCGGCCGCTGATAGGTCGGGCCGACCGAGCAGCCTGCGAGCAGCGCCGCGCTCGCGCTCACGATGAAAAGGCGCTTCATGCTGCAGGCTCCGTCACGGGATCATGGGGTTTGCGGCCCAGGCGCGCGCGCTGTGCGTTCGCCCAGATGCCGAACTTGCGGCTGATGACATAGAATGCCGGGGTGAAGATCAGGCCGAAGATCGTCACGCCGATCATGCCGAAGAACACCGCGACGCCCAGCGCCTGGCGCAGCTCCGCCGCCGCCC
The DNA here is from genome assembly GCF_965227385.1 of Sphingomonas sp. Taxonomy (GTDB): domain Bacteria; phylum Pseudomonadota; class Alphaproteobacteria; order Sphingomonadales; family Sphingomonadaceae; genus Sphingomonas. Next base: position 2,219,504 of record NZ_OZ245750.1, on the reverse strand, counting down.
CGCTCGCGATCACCAGCGGCAGCACGCCGAGGATGAAGGCGATCGACGTCATCACGATCGGACGCATGCGCTGATGCGCTGCGTGCTTCGCCGCTTCGAACATGTCCATGCCCTGATCCTCGTTCTGGCGCGCGAACTCGACGATCAGGATCGCGTTCTTCGCAGCCAAGCCGATCAGCACCACAAGGCCGATCTGCGTCAGAATATTATTGTCCATCCCCATCACGTTGACGCCCAGGATCGCGGCAAGCAGGCACATCGGCACGATCAGGATCACCGCCAGCGGCAGCACCAGGCTCTCATAGAGCGCGGCGAGCAACAGGAAGACGAACACCACCGCCAGGCCAAATGCGATGACGCCGGTATTTCCCGCCGATTTCTGCTCCAGCGCCAGTTCGGTCCATTCGAAGCTCATCCCCTGCGGCAGCGTCTGCGCCGCGAGTGTCTCCATCGAATCGAGCGTCTGACCGGTCGAGTAGCCGGGCTTGGAATCGCCCTGCAATTCAGCCGCGGGATAGAGGTTGTGGCGCACCACGCGATACGGCCCGCTGTCGTTCTTCAACGTCATCACCGAACTCATCGGCACCATCTCGCCCGACGCCGACCGGGTCTTGAGACCCTGAATGTCGGTCGCATCGTCGCGATAGGGTGCGTCGGCCTGTGCCGTCACGCGGAAGGTGCGACCCAGATAGTTGAAGTCATTGACATAGGAGGAGCCGAGATAAGCACCCAGCGTCGAGAAGACGTTCGACACCGGCACGCCCATCCGTTCCGCCCGCTCGCGATCGACATCCGCGGTCAGCCGCGGTGTGCCGGTGTTGAACAGGGTGAAGGCACCCGCGACGCTCTCCTGCTGGTTCGCGCCCATCATCATGCCGAAGGCGGACTGCGCGAGAGCGTTATAGCCCAGCCCTTCGCGGTCCTGGATCATCATCTTGAACCCGCCACCGGTGCCGATCCCGGGAACCGGGGGCGGCGGAATGACGAGGATGTCGCCACCCTTGATCGGTGCGAGCGCACCATAAAGCGCACCCTGAATCTCGTCTGCGGTCGCGTCGCGCTCGGCATGCGGCGCCAGGCCGAAGAACAGCACGCCGGTGTTCGGTGCGGTCGAGAAGCTCGCTCCGTCGAGGCCGGCAAAGCCCACGACATATTTGACTCCGGGAAGCTTACGCGCCTCGGCGATCGCCTGCTGCACTACCGCGTCGGTGCGGTTCAGCGACGAACCCGGCGGCAACTGGACCGCGCCGATCAGATAACCCTGATCCTGCGGCGGGATGAAGCCCGACGGGGTCGACGTAAAGCGCCAGCCGGCGACGAGGATCAGCGCGACATAGACCACGCCGACAACCATCAGCATGCGCACCAGTCGCGCGGTCAGCTTGCCGTAATTCTCCGACAGCCGGTTAAATCCGCGGTTGAACGCCGCCCCTGCCCGCGCGGGCAGACCACGCCAGCCCGGTGCGGGTTCGCTGTGATGCCCCTTATGCTTGAGCACCAGCGCGCACAGCGCGGGTGACAGCGTCAGCGACACGAAGGCGGAAATCAGCGTCGCCGAAGCGATGGTGATCGCGAACTGCTGGTAGAAGGCGCCCGAAATGCCCGGAATGAACATCGTCGGCACGAACACGCCGACCAGCACCAGGCTGATCGCGATGATCGCGCCCGACACTTCGTCCATCGTCTTGTGCGCCGCGTCCTTGGGGGACAGCCCCTCCTCTTCCATCAGCCGCTCGACATTCTCGACCACGACGATCGCGTCGTCGACGACGATACCGATGGCGAGGACCAGGCCGAATAGCGACAGGGTGTTGAGCGAATAGCCGAACGCCAGCAGCACCGCGAACGCGCCGACCAGCGAGATCGGGATCGCCACGATCGGCACCACCGCCGCGCGCCAGCTTTGCAGGAAGATGAGCACCACCAGCACGACCAGCACCAGTGCTTCGATCAACGTGTGTTCGACCGCAGTGATCGACTCCGCGATATATTCGGTCGGGTTGTAGTCGATCGAATATTTCATCCCCGGCGGGAAATCCTTGGCCAGGCGGTCAAGTTCGGCCTTCACCGCGTCGGCGGTCGCCAGCGCGTTGGAGCCGGGCAGCTGGAAGATGCCGACGCCGACCGCGCGCTTGTCGTTCAGATAACCGTTGAAGTTGTAATCCTGCGCGCCCAGCTCGACCCGCGCCACATCGCGCAGATGCGTCAGGCGACCCGTCGTGTCGCGCTTGACCACGATTGCGCCGAATTCGTCCGGCGTGGTCAACCGTCCCTTGGTCTGGACGCCCAGCTCGAACGCGGGACTCGCATTGCCATAGGGCGGCGCGCCGACGGTGCCGGCGGCGACCTGCACGTTCTGGCCACGAATCGCGTTCACGACTTCGTCCACGGTCATGTCGCGCGCAGCGGCAAGGCCGGGGTCGATCCACACGCGCATGTTATAGTCGCGTCCGCCGAACGCCTGCGCCTGGCCCACGCCCGGAATCCGCGCGATGCGATCCTGCACCTGCAGCGTGACGTAGTTGGAGATATACTGGATATCGAGGCTGTTGTCGGGCGAGGTGAAGAACGCGACCATCAGGAAGTCGGGCGAGCTCTTGTTCACCGTCACGCCGATGCGCCGCACATCCTCTGGCAGTCGCGGCTCGGCGGTCGCGACCTTGTTCTGCACCAGCACCTGCGCCTGATCGACATTGGTGCCCTGCTTGAACGCCACCGTGATCTGCGTCTGGCCGTTCCCGGTCGACGACGACGTCATGTACAACATGTTGTCGACGCCGTTGATCGCCTGTTCGATCGGTGCGGCAACGGTTTCGGCGACAGTTTCGGCGCTCGCGCCGGGGTAGGCTGCGGTCACGACGACCGTCGGCGGCGCGATGTTGGGATATTGCGCGATCGGCAACGACGGATAGGCGATGGCGCCGACGATCACGATCAGGATCGACAGCACCGCCGCAAAGATCGGCCGGTCGATGAAGAAATGGGGGAATTTCATGGAACGCGCCCCTTACTGGACGGTCGCCTGGCCCGAAGCCGGCGGATCGATGGGACGCGTGGGTGCGGCCTGCTTGGTCGCGTCGGGCGTGATCTTGCCTGCCTTGGGCGTGACTGGCGCGCCCGGCTGAAGCCGCCCGACCCCGGTCAGGATCACGCGGTCCGTCGGCGCAAGACCGTCGCGGACGATGCGCAAGCCTTCGGCCTTCGCGCCGACCTCGACGACACGCGGGGTCGCCTTGTTGTCCTTGCTCACGACATAGACCAGACGCCGGGTCTGGTCGGTGACGATCGCTTCATCCGGCACCAGCATCGCGCGATAGCTGCCCGAACCGAGCAGGCGCGCGCGGCCGAACATGCCGGGCGTCAGGAATCCGGTCGGGTTGGGCACCACCGCATGCGCGCGGATCGTACCCGAATTAGGGTCTACCGCGTTGTCGAGGAACGCCATGCGGCCGTTCCAGCGATACTCATTCTCGTCGGCGAGCTGGATCTGCACCGGATTGGCAGTGGTGCGCGACGATCCGCGCTCGCCGCGCTGATCCTGACGCAGATTCTTGAGGTAAAAGGCTTCGGCGCCCTCGAACTCGAACCAGATCGGGTTGAGCGACACGACCCGGGTCAGCACGGTCTGCCCCTCGGCGACGAAATCGCCGATGCTGACCTTGCGGTCCGAAACGCGCCCGCCGAACGGAGCGCGTACGGTGGTGAAGCCGAGGTTGAGCATCGCCTGCGACGCGGCAGCGCGGCCCGCGGCCAGATCGGCGGCGGCGCTGCGCTCGGCGGCGACATTGGCTTCCAGCTCCTCGGCGCTCACCGCCTGGGCACTCGCCAGCGCGCGGCTGCGCGCCGTGACCTGCCGGGCGTTGTTCAGCGCGGCCTGTGCGCGGGCGATCTGCGCCTGCGCCTGCATCAGCTGCGCGCGATACGGGCGCGGATCGATCGTGAAGAGCGCCTGCCCCTTGCGGACGTCCTGGCCGTCGCGGAAATGGACCGCGGTAATGACACCGTTGACGCGGGCGCGCAGCTCGACATCCTCCGGCGCGACGAAGCGGCCGGTATAGTCGTCCCAATCCATCACTTCGCGCTGAAGCGGCGCTGCCACCATGACCTCGGGCGGCGGCGGGGCAGCAGTCGGCTGTCCGCCACCACATGCACTCAAAGCCGCCAGCGCCACGAAGCCTGCCAGGACACGCATATTGTATTTCCCCTTATTGCGTTGCAGCAATTGGGGAGGCGGAAAAGCGGTTTCAACCCCGGAACGGATAATTTCTGATATTTTCCGTTCAGTAATTCAGAACGCGCTCAGGCGGCGACGGTTCCGCGCGGCATCACGGCCGCCGCATAGTCGCTTTCCGCTTTCTGGATGAGTGCGCGGTCGTCGTGATTCCACGGGTGGAAACCGGGCATGAAGTAGCTCAGCCACGCCGGAATCATCCGCGTGACGATGCCGGGCGACACCAGCAGATATTTGGCCACCATCGCCTTTGCGCGCCACCCGGTGACGCCATCCTGCGCCATCAGGTCCAGCGTCCCCTCGATCCGGTGCTTCCAGAAGGTCACCGTGATCAACAGCATCGTCAACGACTTGATCTTCCACCGCTTCCACCGGCTCATGCCGCGCGTCGCGTGGAGATAGGTGTCGTAGGCGACGCCCTTATGCTCGATCTCCTCCAGCGCGTGCCAGCGCCACAGATCGGCATTCTCCTTGTCCGCACCGGCGAGATGCTTCGGATTCCTGATCAGCTCGGACGCGAGGATCGCGGTGTAATGTTCGAGCGCCATGGTCGCGGCGAGCTGGACGATCTTGGGCCGCGACCGTGCGATCTCCAGCACCTGATCGACGCGCGATTCCAGACGGCTGATGTCATAGCCATGATCCAGCACGCGCTTGTTGAACGCGACATGCTCGCGGCTGTGCACCACCTCCTGCACCGTGAATGCCTTGATTTCGCGCGCCAGCTTCTCGTCGACGCCGTCGCGGAACGCCTTCACGCTCTCGATGAAATAGGCTTCACCCTTGGGAAAGGTTACCGACAATGCATTATAAAATGCGGTCGCGGCCATGTCTCCACCCAGCCACAGCCGGTCCTGCTGCTGCCCGCGTCCGAACCGGCGGTCGCGCGGGGTAATGGTAAGATCGGCGGGAGTCTTTGCGTTCGACATCATTTTGCTCCAAGGCTCTGGGCAAGGAACTAGCGCTTACTTACACGAATGTCAATAACACCCATCTCCGAACGCCGTCGGCTCAGCCCCGAAGAATCACGCGACGCCGCGCTTGAGGCCGCACGCGCGATCCTGATCGAGGCTGGCCCCCAGGCCGTCACGCTCAAGGCCGTTGCCGCGCGGATCGGGCGTACCCATGCCAATCTGCTCCACCATTTCGGCTCGGCCGCCGGGTTGCAGCGCGCGCTCGCCCGCAGCCTCGCGGAAACCGTCTGCGCGCGCATCGTCCGCCTGATCCATGAGGCTCGCGCCAACGGCACCGCGCCGACCGAGGACAAGCCGCGCGAAGTGGTCGATCTCGCCTTCGATGCGTTCGACAAATCGGGCGCAGGCGCGCTGGCCAGCTGGATGATCCTGTCGGGCAATGAAGACGCGCTCGACCCGATCCTCGAAGTCATCCACGGCCTTGTGGATCAGATCGCTGCGGTCGAGGGCGAAGAGTCGGGCGTCGCGCTGCGCGAGGATACGCTGGCGCTCGTCCTCATGGCCATGGGCGACGCGCTGCTCGGCGAACAGCTGGCCCGCTCGCTCGACCTCCCCCGTGGCGCGGCGCGCGAAATCGCCCTGCGCCAACTCACCGGATCGCCCCGCTTCCAGAAGATGTGGGGTCAGGACATTTAATCATGCATTTTCTCGACCAGGCCAAAATCTACATCAAATCCGGCTGGGGCGGCGGCGGCGCCGTCGGCTTCCGCCGAGAGAAATATATCGAATATGGCGGCCCCGACGGCGGTGATGGCGGCAAGGGCGGCGACATCATTTTCGAAGCGGTGCCCGGCCTCAACACGCTGATCGACTTTCGCTACACTCAGCATTTCCGCGCCGAACGCGGTCATGGCGGATCGGGCAGCAACAAGACGGGTGCGGGCGGCGAGGATCTGGTGATCAAGCTTCCCGTCGGCACCCAGATTCTGGCCGATGACGAGGAGCGCACCCTGCTCGCCGACCTGACCGAACCGGGTCAGCGCATCGTGTTCCTCAAGGGTGGCGATGGCGGGCGCGGCAATGCCAGCTACAAGACCAGCACCAATCGCACTCCGCGCCAGCACGGCACCGGCTGGCCGGGCGAAGAGATGTTCGTGTGGCTGCGGCTCAAGCTGCTCGCCGACGCGGGGCTCGTGGGCCTCCCCAATGCCGGCAAATCCACCTTCATCAACGCCGTGACCAATGCCCAGGCCAAGGTCGGCGCCTACGCCTTCACCACCACCCGTCCCCAGCTCGGCGTGGTGCGGCACAAGGGCAATGAATTCGTCATCGCCGACATCCCCGGCCTGATCGAGGGTGCGGCCGAAGGTGCCGGCATCGGCGACCGCTTCCTCGGCCATATCGAGCGGTGCAAGGTCCTGCTGCACCTGGTCGACGCCAACGACGAGGACGTCGCCACCAGCTACCGCATCGTCCGCGACGAGCTCGACGCCTACGGCGCCGGCCTGCTCGACAAGAAGATCATCGTCGCGCTCAACAAGATCGATACGCTCGACGACGAGCTGATCGCCGCACTCTCCGCCGAGCTGGAGGAGGCCAGCGGGGCCGAGGTCATCGCGATCTCCGGCGCAGCGGGCATCGGCGTCGACTGGGCGCTCGACAAGCTGCTCGAAGCGATCGGCCCCGACCACGCCCGCGTCAGCGAAGACGATGACGGCGCGGAAGAGGTGGAGTGGTCGCCGATCTGAACCCGACCATCCCGCACGACGAGATTTTCGCGCGCGACTGACTGGCGCTTGTGCCGCAATCGCCTAGATTGTGCGCCATGCTGTATCGTTTCGTCCCGCTCGCCCTCATCGCCATCGCCCTGCCTGCCGCCGCGCAGGAGCAAGGTGAGGAACCGACGCGCGAACCGCTGCGCACCCGCATCTATCTCGGGCCGCAGCTGTCGCCCAAGACGCCCGGCGCCCGGGAGCTGTCCTTCGGCCCGTTCTTCGACATCTCGCGCGCACGCGGCGACGACCCGTTCGAATTCGAGGCGCCGGATGAAAGCTTCGGCTTCCCGGTGGTTGACGCGGGCGGCGTCGAATTCGGCCCCGCGCTTGGCTTTCGCGGCAAGCGCAAGGCTGCCGATATCGGCGTCCCGCTCCACGAAGTCGGGTTCAGCTTCGAAATCGGCGGCTTTGCCCAGACCTATCTCGCCAAGAACATCCGCGTCCGCGCCGAAGCGCGTCAGGCGGTGAGCGGCCATGACGGTCTGGTTGGGGAAGTCAGCGCCGATTACGTCGCGCGCGACGGCGACAAATGGCTCGTCTCGATCGGCCCGCGCGTGACCCTGGCCGACGGCAGATACCACCGCGCCTGGTATGGCATCACCGCAGCGGACAGCGCGGCATCGGGCTTGGCCCAGTTCCGCCCCGACGGCGGAATCGAGGGCGTCGGGCTCGCCGCAGGCTATCTGCGCCAGCTCAGCAAGCGCATCGGGCTCAGCGCCTATGCCCGCTACGATCATCTGGTCGGCGACGCCGGGCGCTCACCCTATGTCCGCACGGCGGGGTCGCGCAGCCAGCCTTCGGTCGGTCTCGCGCTCAGCTACACCTTCGGCGGCGAGTAACCACAGCCGGACAGTTCCGGTTCAGCAACGACCCGCCATTTGTCTGGGGAACGCAGCTGGAGGGTGGACATGATCCGAGTGATCCTGGGTTTTGCGGGGCTGGCGCTGGTGGCGGTTCCGGTGGCGGATGCACAGCGATTGCGCGAGCGGCTGGCCGAGCGCATGGCCGAGCGCGCCGCCGCCCGCGGCGCAGAGGCTCCCGCCCCTGGCATGGTCGAGCACAGCTTCGGCACGGACCCGCTGCAAAAACTCGATTTCTGGGCGGCAAAGGACAAGGCGAAGCCCGCCCCGATCGTGATCTTCGTCCATGGCGGCGGGTGGAAGCGCGGCGACAAGCGCAACGCGACCGGCACGGCCAAGGTGACGCATTTCCTCGAACAGGGCTATGCCGTCGCCTCGGTCAACTACCGCCTCGTCCCCGCCGCGAAGGTCGAGGATCAGGCCGCCGATGTCGCCGCCGCCTTTGCCTGGCTGCGCGGCAAGGCGGGAAAGCTCAACATCGACCCCGCGCGCATGGTGCTGATGGGCCACAGCGCGGGCGCGCACCTCGTCGCCCTGGTCGGCACCGACCCCCGCTACGCCCGCGCCGCCGGCTTTGCACTCAGCGACATTCGCGGCGTGATCCCGCTCGACGGCGCGGCCTATGACGTCGCAGCGCAGATCGCCGACGGCGGGAAGTTCATGCACGACACCTATGTCCAAGCATTCGGCAGCGACCCCGCACGGCAAAAGGCGCTGTCCCCCACCCTCCACGCCGACGGCCCCAACGCCCCTGCGTTCCTGATCCTCCATGTCGATCGCGACGACGGCAAGCGTCAGTCCGAAGCGCTGGGCGCGGCACTCCGCAAAGTCGGCACCCCGGCCCAGGTCACGCGGATCGAGGGTCGCGGGCTGATCGGCCATGCGGAGGTCAATCGTAAGCTGGGCCAGCCCGACTATCCCGCGACGCCCATCGTCGATGCGTGGCTGAAGACGCGGTTTTAGCCCGGGACTCGTGCCACTTTTCGCACGACTGCTGGATCGTTTTGGACCGGAAGCGACCGTTGTCGAGATTAATGTGCATCGATAAAGCGGCGCATAAACAAGCCTGAAGGGGGATGTATGACCTTGTCACACCAGATCTGGACCCTCGCGACGATTGCCGTTTCTGCGACCCTCCCCGTTCAGCAGAACTGGCAGCGCTACACCCAGCCGACGGCGCTCTCCGCTGAGCTTCCGGGTGATGCTGAGCGTGTCGATGTGCGGAATGAGGAGATCAGAAGCCGGGTGATCCAACTCAACTACACGGGTCGCGACGCCGCCGGAGACTTCAGCGCTTTCTACTTCGTCCAGGCTGTGATTGGCGACACGCCGTTCGATGTCGATAAGAAGATTGCTGAAGATATCGCGCAAGCAAAGGATGGTGGCGACGCGGCGGTCAGCAAAAGGTTCATCAGCCAGCGCCCGCTCAAACCGTCTGAGATGCCTTTGCCTGGAATGCGCGGGATTGAGCTGGTCTATGCTTATTCTGGCTTCGGCGCAGGTGGCGACCAGATTCAAACTTCCCGCACGATGTACGTCGGCAACAAGTGGCTGACGGTTTCGGTCCGACACTTCGAGAAGGACCGGAGCTGGCCCAAGGATCGGTTTTTCAATTCGGTGACGTGGCGCCCCTAACCGGGATAGCGTTCGGATATCGATCGTCGCTCAATCTGGAAGTTCGGTACGGGATGTGTCGGGCCTGTCGGCTGGACGGGCCTGATGGTCAATGGGCGCGTGCTTCGGTCGCGCCTGCACTTCCCACTTCCCACATCGCCCGCCTCGCCTGTATGCCGCGCGCGATGAACCTCTTCCCGCCCGCCTCCTGCCCACGCCTCGTCGTCAAGATCGGATCGGCGCTGCTCGTCGACCCGGACGGCGGTGTGCGGCGTGAGTGGCTTGAGGGGATCGCCGCCGACATCGCCGAACGCGTGCAGGCGGGGCAGCAGGTTGCGGTCGTTTCCTCGGGCGCAATCGCGCTCGGTGCCCGCCGCCTCAACCTGCCCAAGGGCGGCCGCGCCAGCCTTGAGGATGCGCAGGCCGCCGCCGCCACCGGGCAAATCGCGCTCAGCCAGGTCTGGGCCGAAGTCCTCGCGGCGAACCGCCTCACCGCCGCGCAGATGCTGGTGACGCTCGACGATCTTGAGGATCGCCGCCGCTACCTCAACGCCGCTGCGACGCTCGGCCGCCTGCTCAGCCTCGGCGTGGTCCCGATCATCAACGAAAATGACAGCGTCGCCACCGCCGAAATCCGCTTCGGCGACAATGACCGCCTCGCCGCCCGCGTCGCGCAGGCCGCCGATGCAAACGGCGTCGTGCTGCTCAGCGACATCGACGGCCTGTACGACCGCAACCCCGCCCTCCCCGGCGCGCAGCATATCGCGCAGGTCACCCAGATCGACGCGCGGATCGAGGGGATGGCCGATCGCGGCTCCGCATCCGGCATGGGATCGGGCGGGATGGTATCAAAGATCGAAGCGGCCCGGATCGCCGCCAGCGCCGGGGTCAGCCTCGCCATCGCCAGCGGCCGGATCGACCGCCCGCTGTCCGCCGACGCGCGCCACACCATCTTCCTCCCCGAAAAACGCACCCGCGCCCGGAAAGCCTGGCTCGCAGGTCGCCTCACCGCCAAGGGCAGCATCGCGATCGACGCCGGCGCCGCCGCGGCGCTCACCGAAGGACGCAGCCTGCTTGCCATCGGCGCCACGGGCGTGCGGGGCATGTTCTTCCGCGGCGACCTCGTGACCATCGAAGGGCCCAACGGCCCGATCGCGCGCGGCCTCGCCGAATATGATGCGGGCGAAGCGCAGGCGATCCTCGGCACCCGCAGCGAGGATCAGGGCGAGATCCTCGGCTACGCCCCCCGCGCGGCTTTGGTCCACCGCAACCACATGGTGCTGCTGTGAGCCTGACCCTCGCCCTCACCGGTGCTACCGGCTTCGTCGGTAAGGCGACCGTCGACTACGCGCTCGCCCGCGGCCACCGCGTCCGCGCGCTCACCCGCCGCGATCAGGCACCGCGCGACGGCGTCACCTGGATCGCCGGCAATCTCGACAGCGAGGATGCGCTTGCCCGGCTCGCCAGCGGTGCCGATGCGGTGGTTCATATCGCCGGGGTGGTGAACGCGCTCAGCCCTGCCGGCTTCATCAATGGCAATGTCCATGGCACCGCGCGCATGGCCGCCGCCGCCGCCTCAATGGGCGTGCGTCGCTTCGTCCACGTCTCGTCGCTCTCGGCGCGCGAGCCGGAGCTGTCCGAATATGGCCGATCGAAAGAGCGCGCCGAGGACGAAGTGCGCAAATCCGGCCTCGACTGGACGATGGTCCGCCCGCCCGGCGTCTATGGCCCCGGCGACCTGGAGATGCGCGACATCTTCCGGATGGCGAAGTTCGGGTTTGTCGTGCTGCCCCCGGCTGGCCGCGTCTCGTTGGTCCATGTCCACGACCTCGCCCGGCTGCTGGTCGCGATGGCCGAAACCGACACGGGTCGCCACATCTACGAATGCGATGACGGGGTCGATGGCGGCTACAGCCATGCCGAATTCGCCCGGCTGGTCGGCGGCGCGGTCGGCAAGCGGCCGATCCCGCTCCACGTCCCGCGCGCGCTGCTCCACCTTGTCGGTCACGCCGACCGCTTCCTGCGTGAGGCGAATGCCAAGCTCACCCCCGATCGTGCGGCCTATCTCAGCCATCCGGACTGGACGGCAACCCCTCACCACCGCCCGCCTGCCAGCCTGTGGACCCCGCAAATCTCTACGCGCGACGGGCTGGTTCAAACGGCGGACTGGTACCGGTCGAACCGATTGCTTTAGGGATCGCGCCCGCCCTTGAAATGTTGGATTTTCGCTGCTTGGGTCGCCTCATGGTTCCGGCCCGCCCCCTCCCACTATTACCGCTGCCAGGCCGCCTGACACTTCGCATGACAACCGCTCAAAATCGTCAGTTTTCCCACCAAGGGGTGTCAGGCGCCGCCCCGCTCTTCCCGCAATTCCGCCGCAATCGCTTGGCAGTGCCAGCCCACACCAGTAAGGACCGCGCATGAGCGACCGTAACGACACCTTTGCCACCATCGCCGGCCAGATCGAACCCTTCAACAAGAAGGGCGTCGCGCTGACCGAAACCACCACCTTCGCCGGCGATCTCGAATGGGACAGCCTGACGGTGATGGATTTCGTCGCGGCGATCGAGGACGAGTTCGACATCATCATCACCATGAACATGCAGGCCGAGATCGAGACGGTCGGCCAGCTGGTCGACGCGGTCCAGAAGCTGAAGGGCTAATCTACGTGACCGAAGCCATTGCCACCTCCGACGTTCCGGCTCCGCTGACGGGTGACAAGCCCGATCTGATGAGCAAGTTCGACGCGATCATCGCGGAGCGCAAGGCGCTGCTCGATGCCGGCTTCACCGATCCCTATGCGGTGGTGATGGAGCAGGTGAAATCGCCGACCGAAGCGGTGATCAAGGGCAAGGACACGATCCTGCTCGGCACCTACAATTATATGGGCATGACCTTCGATCCCGACGTGATCGCGGCGGGCAAGGAAGCGCTGGAGAAATTCGGCAGCGGCACGAATGGCAGCCGCATGCTCAACGGCACGTTCCGCGACCATATGGAGGTCGAACAGGCACTGCGCGACTTCTACGGCACCACCGGCGCGATCGTGTTCTCGACCGGGTACATGGCCAATCTCGGCATGATCTCGACGCTCGCCGGCAAGGGCGACTACATCATCCTCGACGCCGACAGCCACGCCTCGATCTATGATGGCTGCAAGCAGGGCGTCGCCGAAATCGTCCGCTTCCGCCACAACAGCGTCGAGGATCTCGACAAGCGCCTTGGCCGCCTCCCCGCCGAAGCGGGCAAGCTGGTGGTGCTCGAGGGCGTCTATTCGATGCTCGGCGACATCGCCCCGCTCAAGGAAATGGTCGCCGTCGCCAAGAAGCACGGCGCGATGGTGCTGTCCGACGAAGCGCATTCGATGGGCTTTTACGGCCCCAATGGCCGCGGCGTTTACGAGGCACTGGGGTGTGAGGGCGATGTCGATTTCATCGTCGGCACGTTCAGCAAGTCGGTCGGCACTGTCGGCGGCTTCTGCGTCTCGAACCACCCGAAGTTCGAGGCGATCCGCCTCACCTGCCGTCCCTATATCTTCACCGCGTCGCTTCCGCCCAGCGTCGTCGCTACCGCCGCGACGTCGATCCGCAAGCTGATGACCGCGACCAGGAAGCGTGAGCAGCTGTGGGACAATGCCCGCACGCTGCACGCGGGCCTCAAGGAAATGGGCTTCAAGCTCGGGACTGAACAGGCCGACAGCGCGATCATCGCGGTGATCCTGACCGATCAGGTTCAGGGCGCGGCGATGTGGCAGACGCTGCTGGAAAACGGGCTGTACGTGAACCTTGCCCGTCCCCCCGCGACCCCTGCCGGCACATTCCTGCTGCGCTGTTCGCTGTGCGCGGAGCATACGCCCGAACAGATCCAGCGCATCCTGGGCATGTTCAAGGCGGCGGGCCAGGCGGTCGGCGTCATCGCCTGACCGCCGGTGCCGGCCACGGCGACCGCCTGGACATCGTCGCATGAGTGAGAACCGCCTCACGACCCTGACCCGCCGCCTGTCCGAACTGGACTGGCGCGCCGGGCTGATGATCGTGGTCGGAGCTCTGGGCATCGGCGTGCTCGCCGCGCTGGTCGGCAATCAATACGACGCCCATCGCCAGCGCGAAATCGCCCTGGACCTTCAATCCGACAGCTATGAAGCGATGGTCCTTGTCCAGAGCTTCTCCGCCACCATGGCAAGCGCAGAGGCAACGCTGGGCCGCTATGTCGTGGCGGGCGAGCGGCGGATGGGACGCGACTATATCGAACAGTGGCGTCGCGCCGATGGCCAGCTCGGCCTGCTCGAACGCCGGATCCGGGGCGATCGTGAGCAGCGTGCGCGCGCCGCGCGGTTGCGAAGCGCCTTCGTCGCGCGCGGCGCCGAACTGGCACAGGTCGCTCAGAATACCAATTTCGGACGCAACGCGGCGGCCTATGCCTTTTTCAACGAGGCGCGCCGGTCGCCCCATCTGGCGGTGCTGACCCGCGAATCCGGCGCCATTTTCGCCGCCGAACGAACGCAGCTCAGTGCACGCGCGGGACAAGCGCGGGCGACTGCCGCAAACGCGGTGCAGGAAACCAACAAGCTCGCGATCTTTGGCGTCCTGCTCGCTTTCGGCGCAATCATCCTGGCGTGGCTCAATGTCCGCGCAATCCGGGACCGTGCCGCCGCAGCCGCCGAAGCCGAGGTCCAGCGCGCGCGCTCGGTCGAGATGGAAGCCGCGGTCGCCGCTGCAACCGCCGGGCTTCAGGCCGAAGCGCGCGAACGCGCGGCCGCCGAGGACAAGCTGCGCCAAGTCCAGAAGATGGAGGCAGTCGGTCAGCTGACAGGCGGGATTGCGCATGATTTCAACAACATGCTTGCCGTCGTCCTTGGCGGGCTGGAATTGGCGAAACGCAATCTGCCCCCTGATGCCGATGAAGCGCTGCGGCATATCGACAATGCCGGCGAGGGCGCGAGCCGCGCCGCGGCGCTGACCCGCCAGCTGCTCGGATTCGCCCGCTCCGAAGCGCTCGCTCCCGAAGCGATCGAACCGACCGAGCTGATCGAGGGCATGTCGGTGCTGCTCGACCGCACGCTGGGCGAGGGGATCGTCATCGAAACGCGCAGCGAGGGGACCGAATGGTGCGTCTGGGCCGATCGCGTCCAGCTCGAAAATGCGCTGCTCAACCTTGCGGTGAACGCGCGCGATGCGATGGACGGGCGCGGTACGCTGATCATCGCATCGGGCCATGTCGCGCTCGATGGCGACGATGCCGGTGAATGTGCTCCGGGCGATTATGTCCGCATTTCGGTGACGGATTCCGGCACGGGCATGACCCGCGAAGTGATGGACCGGGTGTTCGAACCGTTCTTCACTACCAAACCGGTCGGCAAGGGAACCGGCCTCGGCCTCAGCCAGATTTTCGGCTTTGTCCGGCAGTCCGGGGGCGAGGTGCGGATCGAATCGACCGTGGGCGTCGGTACCACGGTGACCATGCTCCTGCCCTGCCATGCGACCGCAACGCGCACAGCTCCGGTCGTCGAACGGGTGGGACCACGGCCTGGGCCCCACCGCGCACTCGACATTCTGGTGGTCGAGGACGACTCGCGCGTCCTCATCGCCACGCTGGCCGCGCTGGAGGAACTGGGCCACCGCCCGGTCGCGTGCAGTGATCCGCTGGCCGCGCCGCGCATCGTCGCGGGCCTGCGTGCGCTCGATCTGGTGATGACCGATGTGCTGATGCCAGGCCAGACCGGGCCGGAAATGGTCACGGCGCTCGAACCGCAGCTGCGGTCGGTCGCCATCCTCTATGTCACCGGCTATGCCGGCGAGGGTGACGAGGATCGCTTCGCGGCCCGGCCGGTGCTGCGCAAACCCTTTACCCTTGCCGGTCTGGAACAGGCGCTGGCGGACGCGATCGCGTTCCAAGAGCATACCGACGCGGCCACAGGCTAGATTTACCTGCAACCTTCGATATAGCAGGCCTATTCCCGTCGGCGCGGCCGACATGTAATCAGTTTGAAGGCGCGAACCCAATTCGATGACCGCACTCGACCGGTACATGGCGCGCCTGATCGCGGTCCCGCTGATCTCCACGCTGCTGATCTCGGCAATGCTGCTGGTGCTCGACCGGATGCTGCGCCTGTTCGACTTCGTCGCGAGCGAGGGCGGGCCGGTCAGCGTAGTGTGGCAGATGCTCGCCAATCTGCTGCCCGAGTATCTGGGTCTCGGCATCCCGATCGGGCTGATGCTCGGCATCCTGCTCGCCTTCCGCCGCCTTGCCACCACGTCGGAGCTCGACGTGTTGCGCGCGGTGGGGATGAGCTATGGGCGCATGCTGCGCGTGCCGTTCATGTACGCCATCGCACTCGCCGCGCTGAACCTCGCGATCGTCGGCTATATCCAGCCCTATGCCCGCTACAATTACGAAGGTCTGCGGTTCGAATTGCGTACCGGCGCGCTCGGCGCGTCGATCAAGGTCGGGGAGTTCACCAATCTCGGCGATCGCATGACGCTGCGGATCGAGGAGAGCAAGAATGAAGGCCGCGATCTTTCCGGCATCTTCGTCAGCGCGCGTGCGCCCGGCGGCGACATCGTGTCCGCCACTGCGGAAAAGGGCCAGTTCCTGCGCACCGACGATCCCGACGTCATCATCTTTCGCCTGACCAAGGGTACGCTGATCCACCAGTCGCCCAAGTTCGACGTGCCGCGCGTGCTGACCTTCGACGCGCATGACCTGCCGATCGACCTGCCCAAGTTCGAACAGTTTCGCCAGCGTGGCGAGAACAAGCTGGAGCTCACCCTGCCCCAGCTCGCCCAGATCGGGAGCGATCCGCAGGCGAGCGAGCAGGAGCGCGATGCCAGCCGATCGACCTTCCACTTCCGGGTGGTCGAGGTCGCGACGATGCTGCTGCTGCCCTTCCTCGCGCTGGCCCTGGGGGTACCGCCCAAGCGATCGACATCGGCGCTCGGCGTTTTCCTGTCGATCGTGATGATCGTCACCTATCATAAGATCAACGAATACGCCCAATCGATCGGGAGCCTGGGGCGGATCGACCCGCTGATCGCTCTGTGGGGCCCGTTCCTGATCTTCGCCGGACTGGTGTTCTGGATGTACTACACCCTAGCCTTCGTCCCGGGCGGACAACCGATCGGCGCGCTCGAGAAATTCTTCGCCAAGGCGTGGAAATCGGTGGCCAAATATCTGCCTGGCCGGCGCAAGCGGAAGGCGGCGGCATGATCCACGCGCTCACCGATTTCTTCCCGTCGCGGACCGTGTCGCTCTATATGGCGCGATCGTTCCTCATCAATACCTTTGCCTTCCTGATCGGGCTGGTGCTGATCCTTCAGACGCTCGACCTGCTCAGCGAATCCGGGCGGATCCTAGCCTATCCCGGCAATGGCGATGCGCAAGTGTGGCAATATGTCAGCCTGCGCGTGCCTCAGATCATTGCGACCTTCCTGCCCTTCTCGGTGTTGCTGGGCACGATCATCACCTTCACCACGATGAACCAGAACAGCGAGATTATTGCGCTCAAGGCGTCGGGCCTCTCGGCGCATCAGGTCCTGGCGCCGCTGATGATCGCGGGGCTGGGTGTCGCCATCATCTCCTTTACCTTCAATGACCGCATTGTCTCGCGCGCCAGCACGACGCTGGCGGCGTGGAAGAAGGTCGAATATGGCCCCTTGCCGATCGATCGCGGCGACCGCTCGAACGTTTGGGTGCGCGACGGCAGCCATCTGGTCCATGCCCAGCAGATCAAGGGTCGCGGCGACGCGGCGATCCTGGGCGGCATCACCGTCTATGAGCGTGACGGCGCGGCGCTGAAATCGCTCGTGCGCGCCAAGACCGGGCGGCGCGAAGGCGATGGCTGGCGCGTCACCGGGGCCGAGCGGTTCGACGTCGCGACCGGCAAGCTGACCCCGCTGGGCAGCGTCGTGGTCGCGCAGGGCGTCCGCCCCGACCAGTTTACCCTGTCCAACGTCGTTGCCGAAAGCATGTCGTTCGGCGCGCTAGCCGAAGCGATCGACGACCTGCGCGCCGCCGGTCGCCCGACCAAGGCACTGGAGGGCGCGCTGTGGCACAAATTGTCCGGCCCGCTGTCCGCCGTGCTGATGCCGCTGCTCGCAGCCGTCGCCGCTTTCGGCATCGCGCGCTCGGGCAAGCTGTTCGTGCGCGCGGTAATGGGAATGGGCCTCGGCTTCCTCTATTTCGTCGCCGACAATTTCGCGCTGGCGATGGGCAATTTGGGCGCCTACCCGCCCTTCCTCGCCGCCTGGGCACCGTTCCTGCTGTTCGCGATGATCGGCGAAGCGGTGCTGCTCAAGAGCGAGGAATAGCGGGACTTCCCCCTCCAACGTCGCCCCGGGCTTGACCCGGGGCCGTGCTGCCTTGGTCGAATGAGGAAGTAGCCCCGGCCCGGGTCGAGCCCGGACAGACGAGAAAGGGCGGCAAGGCATTCGCCCGCCGCCCCAATCCGATCACGCTCGCAGCGGCCGTCAGCCCGCCCGCACCTTCATCGTGCTCGCCGCCAGCCGCGCCATCAGTCCACGCAGTGTCGGGTAGTTGGCGCCCTGATAGGTCGAGTCGGCCCCCAGCGCCTCCGACAGCCGCCGATGCGCCTCGCCCAGCGAATGATAGGGCAGGCTCGGCAACAGGTGATGCAGCGCGTGGAAGCGCAGGCCAACCGGCGCCCACAGATAGGGCAGGAACCCGCCCGGCACGTTGACGCTGTCTAGATACTGCGCGGTCACCGTCAGCGGCTCGCCCTCATTCTCCCACAGATGCGCAACCAGCGTGCGAACCTGGTTGAGCACCGCGACGCCCGAGATCACGAGCATATAGGTCAGAAACGCCTTGAGCGGCAGCACGCCGGTCGCAACCGTGGCGATCAGCGTCACCGCAACCACGCTCGCGCCGATTTCCTGCCAGCGCCACTGTTTCGCAAATTCGCCTTCGGGCGACTTGCGCTCGAACTTCGGGTTGATCTGCAGGCCCGAATAACGGCCGACAACGATGCGGCGCAGCTTCTTCGACAGCAGCGACAGCGGACCCAGCACACCAAAGCGCAGCAAGAGGCCGACCGGCATCAACGTCGAGACCAGCAGGAACACCGGCAGCGTCCACGGCTTCATCAGCGCCAGCGGCAGATATTCGGGATCCTCGACCGTGCCATAGCGCGTGCGCGTATGGTGGATCGTGTGAATGCCCTCGTACATGAAGCTCGGCAGCATCATCGGGATGCCGAGCAGCAGGTTCCACCCCACCCGGAAACCGGGCAGCAGCGAATGCTTGAGGTGCGTAATCTCATGGATGAACAGGCTTGCGCGATAGAGCGCGAGCACCGCCAGCACCGCACTTGCGAGAGCCCAGCCCAGTGACGGGGCAAGGATCGCCCCGGCCAGCGCGGCATAGCCAATTGCTGCCGAGCCCAGGAAATCGGTCCAGTAAATCCGCGGGCTGGGCGTCTGCAGGTCGCGTGTCAGTTCGGCCGCCGCGCGCAGCATCGCCTTGTCATCGGCCATGCCCGACAGGCGGATCTTCGCCGGCGCGGCGGGCGCGTCAGCCGCGCGGTCCGGCACGGCCGCATCAAGGGCGAGGGTGTTCATAGCGTAAGGCATTGCCAGCAGATCGTGGCTATTGCGTGGCATTTCAACAGTCTCCCGTTTGCAGTCCAGCCGAGCTGGGCCGGCGCCGTGCCACCAACTCAATCGCGTGCGGTTGACTTGTCGCCTGCTTGGCGTGACTGCTTTGACCGACATCAACGAAAGGTGCCAATTCGTGGCCAACGCCCCCCTCGCCATCCGTCCGGTTACCAGCAAGGCGGACAAGCGCGATTTCATCGAACTCGCCTATCGCCTCAACCGCGGCGACCCCAATTGGGTGCCGCCGCTGCGCAGCGAGGTCGCGGGCGCGATCGATCCGAGGAAAAATGGCTGGTTCAGCCACGCCGAGGCGCAGTTGTTCCTGGCCGAACGCGATGGCCGCCCGGTGGGACGAATTGCCGCGCATATCGACCGGTTGGCGCTGGAAATGCCGGCGGAACAGGGCTTCGGCCCCGGCACCGGCTTTTTTGGCCTGTTCGAGGCGGAGGATGCCACGGTCGCGCGCGCGCTGATCAACACTGCACAGGACTGGCTGCGCAAAAAGGGGAGGAACCGCGTGATCGGCCCCGTCTCGCTGTCGATCTGGGAAGAGCCGGGTCTGCTCATCCAGGGCCATGATCACGCCCCGACCGTGATGATGGGCCATCACAAGCCGGCCTATCGCACTTATATCGAGGATGCGGGCTTTGCCCCGGTCAAGCAGCTCAAAACCTATGAGCTGGACATCACACATGCGTTTCCGCCGTTGGTCCAACGCATCATCGCGCTGGGCGAAAAGAACGATCGCATCCGCATCCGTACCGTCGACAAGTCGCGCTTCGCGGAAGAGGCCGCGATCATCCTTGGTATCCTCAACGATGCCTGGTCGGACAATTGGGGCTTCGTGCCGCTGACCCAGCCGGAGATCGACGATGTCGGCAAGAAGCTGAAGCCGATCGTGTTCGAAAAGCTGATCCGCATCGCCGAACTGGATGGCGAGGCGGTCGCGTTCATGATCACCCTGCCCGACCTCAACGAAGCGATCGCGCCGCTCGACGGCAACCTGTTCCCGCTCGGCTGGGCCAAGCTGCTGTGGTGGCTGCACCGCGGCAAGGCGCGCACGATGCGTGTTCCCCTGATGGGCGTGCTCAAGAAGCTGCAGGGATCACGCATGGCGAGCCAGCTGGCTTTCATGATGATCGAATATATCCGGCGCGATGCGGTCGCCGATTTCGGTGCGTCGCGTGGTGAAATCGGCTGGGTGCTTGACGATAATCAGGGGATGAACGCCATCGCCGAGACGATCGAGAGCCGGGTGAACCGGGTTTACCAGATCTACGCGAAGGAACTTGGCTGACGGCGATCGGTAATTGCGGCCCGCGGCGATAGGGGGCGCCGCGGGCCGCGCCCTCGTTACCGTTCGGGGGCGAGGGGATCGAAATTCTCCTGGGCGATCCAGTCCGCGCGGGTCTTGCAGGTCTTTTTCGCCAGGCGCGAACCGGTGGTCTTCGTCACGACGCAATAGCGCTTGGTATCCGCCTGCACGGCGGCTGCGTCGTCCGGTTGAGCCGACGCCGACGGAGCGGTGTCACGGGCCATCGCGGGGGCGGCGCTGGCAATGATCAGGCTGGCTGCCGCGGCGGTGATGAACTTGCGCATGATAAAGTCTCCTCGGGAATTGCTTGGGGCTTGCGGGCCGGCTGGTTGCTCTGCTCTACCCGCAGCTGTGTTAGTGCATTAGTCATGCCAAACACTCGAATTCTGCAAAAACAATGGTTTAGCTCGTTGCAAGAGCAACGATCGGGAAAATATTCACCGAAGATCAGGAAAATTCACCATTGTTCAGCGCGGCGATTGCGCCAAAGCGGACATCAACCCGGCGCTAGCTGCGCAATTTCACCCAGGTCGGCGCATGATCGCTCGCCTTCTCGCGACCGCGATAGTCCTTGTCGACGCCAGCATCGCCAAAGCGATCCGCGGCCATCGGGCTGAGCAAGAGATGGTCAATGCGGAAACCTGCATCGCGCTGCCATGCACCCGCCTGATAGTCCCAGAAGGTCCACACCCGCCCCGCCGGAAAGCGTGTGCGCAGCGCGTCGGTCCAGCCCTGCGCCAGCAGCGCGCGATACCCCTGCCGCGAGTCCGGCTGCATCAATGCGTCATCGGCCATTGCCCTGACCGAATAGACGTCATCGTCATTGGGAATGACGTTGTAATCGCCCGCCAGCACGACCGGCCGCTCTTCGGTCAGCAGGTCGCGCGCGTGCGCCGACAGCCGATCGATCCAGCGCAGCTTGTAATCGAACTTCGGCCCCGGCACCGGGTTGCCATTGGGCAGGTAGATCGACGCGATCACCACGCCGTTCACCTCCGCCTCGATATAGCGGCTATGCTCGTCCTCGGGCTCGCCCGCCAAGCCGCGCTTGCGCTCGACCGGATCCGCGCCCTTGGCGAGGATGGCGACGCCGTTGAACCCCTTCTGCCCGTGCCACACAGCGCCATAGCCCGCGGCACGGATATCTGCCTCCGGAAAGCCCTCGTCCGCCGACTTCAGCTCCTGCAGGCAGACCACATCGGGCTGCTGCTCGGTCAGATATTCGACCAGGCGCGGCAGTCGCGCCTTGATCCCGTTCACATTGTAGCTGACGATTTTCAAGGCGCGGTCAGACGGCGAAGCTGGTGCCGCAGCCGCAGCCCGATGCAGCATTGGGATTGGTCACGCGGAATGCCGCACCGCCGAGCGATTCGACGAAATCCACGCTCGCCCCGCGCACCAGATCGAGGCTGATCGAATCGACCAGCAGCGTCACGCCATCGGTCCGCGCGATCGCATCGTCATCGGCGGGCGCATCGGCCAGCTCGAACTTGTACTGAAAGCCTGAACATCCCCCGCCCTCGACCGAGAGGCGCAGCACGGCGGGCTTGCCCTGCTTGGCTGCAATCGCCGCGACACGCGCGGCAGCAGCGGGGGTAAGGCCGATCTCTTCGGAAAGCGCGGTTGCCATGCCCAGCAGATAGGCGTCCCACACGATGGCCGCAAGCCAAACGCAAAAGGGCCGCCCGGTTGTCCCGGTGCGGCCCCGTCCCTCTCCTGTTATTTCGTCTGGATCAGTTACCGCCGACCGCGGTCAGCTGCAGCCGTGCGGCGCTCTGCTCGACCTGCTCGATCACGCTGGCGTTCTGCATGAACGGCATCGGGTTCAGCGCCTTGCCGTCGACACGGACTTCATAGTGAAGATGGCTGCCGGTCGACCGGCCGGTCGACCCCATCAGGCCGATCAACTGGCCGCGACGCACCCGGGTGTTCGGCGCGACGAGGATTTTGGACAGATGGCCATAGCGGGTCTCGATGCCCTTGCCATGGTCGATCGTGATGAGGTTGCCATAACCGCCAAAGCGACCGGTACGGCCCGTCACGCCGTCCGCAGTGGCATAGATCGGCGTGCCGACCGGCCCCGGAATGTCGATGCCCGCATGCATCGCCGCCGTGCCATGGAACGGATCGGAGCGGACGCCGAAGCTGCTGGTCAGGCGCATATTTTCGACCGGCTGGAGCGACGGGATCGCAATCACCGACTGTTCGAGCACGTCGAGCTTCTGCCAGGTCTGGAACAGCGAGCGGAACTGCGCGTCGGCACTCGCCTCGCCCGCTGCGGCTGTACCCTCGGGTGCCGCTTCATACGGACCGCCCATGCCGCCGCCGACGAAGCGCTCGGGCTGGATACCCATCTTGCGCAGCTGCTGCTGGGTCAGGTGGAGGCGGATTTGCGCGGTGCGGTGCGCCTTTGCCGCCAGCTGCGTCTGACGCGCCTCGACCTGGCGGAGCGGGGCGAGCACCTCGCGCGCCATCGCGCTATCGGCATCGACCGACACATTCTCGATCGGCATGCCGACATCGGCGGGCGAACCCTTGCCGCTCAGCACGCCGGCAATGATCTTCTGGCGCTGTTCCACGCGCGCGGCCTGGACCTTGGCGGCTTCCTTGATGGCAGCGACATCAGCCTCAAGCCGGGTCATCTCGGCGCGCATCTTTTCCATCCGCGCTTCGGGCGTCGCTGCGGTGCCGGCGACGCCGGTCGCCATGATCGCGCCGAACGCGGCCTGCGACACGCCATAGGCAGAGAAAGTGACGGTGATGGCAGCGACGCCGGCGAGGATCGCCTGGGTCCGTCCCGCCACGCTGAACCGCTTCAGGTCGCGGCCGTCATGAAAGATGAAATCACGGGTCGTGAACAGATCGCGGAACCGCGTTACCAAATTCGCGTTGAGTGTAGTGCTGACCATGAGTCCCCGGCAACCACAGACACGCGCCAATTCAGGTGGCACACGCCTTCGTTAAGCAATCGCGTCAGGAAGCAGCCCCTCCGCATCCGACGGATTGGGTTAGAGACTGATCCCACCGGGTACGGCAAGGCTTTCGTAATAGTCGCGCGTCAGACCGGCTGTCTCGCGCGCCGAGTCGTTGAACGGAGGCTTAACCGTTCCGCGAAAATAACGATCCAGCAGCGCGCGCCATTCCACACGCGAATCGATTCGCCGCGCCGCACAGAGCGATTCGAACCAGCGCGTGCCGGCCGCGACGTGCACGATCTCGTCGCGGAAAATCCGCCTGAGAATTGCGGCCGTGGCATCGTCGCCAACCGCTGCGAACCGCTCGATCGTCGCCGGCGTCACATCCAGCCCGCGCGCCTCCAGCACCATCGGCACCACCGCCAGGCGGGCGGCAGCGTCGCCCGAAGTCGCGACAGCCGCCTCCCACAGGCCGGCATGGGCGGGCATCGCGCCATAATGGCTGCCCAGCTGCTTCAATCGCCGGTCGAGCAGCGCAAAATGCATTGCCTCATCCGCGCCGACCTTCATCCAGTCGTCGGTGAAGGCGCGCGGAAACTGCGCGCCGAACCGTCCAACAAGGTCGAACGCCAGGTCGATCGCGACGAACTCGATATGGGCCAGCGCGTGAATCAGCGCGACGCGGCCGCGCTCCGATCCGCCCTTGCCGCGCTTGGGCATGCGGTTGGGCGGCAACAATTCGGGCGCATCGGGGCGCGCCGGTTCGTCGGGCATCGCCACGTCGAACGCGAAGTCGAGCCGCCCGAGCCGCCAGTCGCGCGCCGCCTGTCGTGCCGCGGCGACCTTTGCCAGCGGATCGGCGGCGGCGAGCACCGCCCGCGCCGCCCCGGCCACCGTCCGGGTCACGCCGAACCCAGCTCCTTCGCCGCTTCCAGCACTTCGATCACATGGCCGGGCACGCGCACCTTGCGCCACGCCCGCACCAGCGTCCCATCGGCGTCGAACAGGAACGTCGAGCGGTCGATGCCCATATATTTCTTGCCGTACATGGATTTTTCGACCCACGACCCGAACGCTTCCAGCGCCTTCCCATCCGGGTCGGTCGCCAGCGGGACGGTCAGATCATATTTGGTGACGAACTTCTGGTGCTTGATCGTGTTGTCGCGCGATACGCCGAGCAGCCGCACCCCCCGCGCGTCGAACTGGCTTTTGAACGCGCTGAAATCCTGCGCCTCGCGGGTGCAACCTGCCGTGTCGTCCTTGGGGTAGAAATAAAGCACTAGCGGCGCCCCGATCATCCCGTCCAGCCGAAAGCCGTTGCCGTCGAGATCGATCAGCTCGACCGGCGGAATCTTGTCGCCTTCCTCGATACGCATCATCCGCTCCCTTGCGCTTGCGCCGCCATGGCCCAGGCCCCGGCGACCTCCTGCCGGTGCCGGTCGAGCAACGCAACCACATCATTCCATTCCGCCGCGCCGACCGCGTGGGCCACCATTGTACGGGTCGCTGCACCCGGAGGCTGGGCATCCGGCGCCACGAGCCGCATCGTCACCAGCAGGCGCGTGAGGAAGTCATGCGCGGCGCCGATCCCGGGCGACAGCAGCCCTGCGGCGGACAATACATCCGCGGCTTCCCGCAGTCCCGGCATGAACGCCGTGCGGTGCACCAGCTGAAGCGTGTGGACCGAAAATTCCAGGTCAACCAGACCGCCCGGCAACAGCTTTGCGTCGAGCGGCCCTTGTGGCGGCTTGTGCGCAGCCATGTCGGCGCGCATCTTCGCCGCCTCCGCCGCAATATCCCGCTGTGGCCGATTACCTGCAAGCACGTCGGCGATTACCCCCGCCACCGCCCCGCGCCCAGCTGCCGATCCGAACACCGTGCGCGCCCGGGTCAGCGCCATATGCTCCCAGGTCCACGCTTCCTCGCGCTGATAGCGGGCAAAGCCGTCGAGCGAGACCACGAGCGGCCCCTGCGCACCCGACGGGCGCAGCCGCGTATCGACCTCGTACAGCGCACCCGCCGCCGTCGCGACCGACAGCGCCGCAATCACGCGTTGGGCAAGGCGGTTATAATAGGTCACCGCGCCCAGCGGCTTTTCGCCATCGGATTCGGCAAGGTGATCGCCGGTGAACAGGAAGATGAGGTCGAGGTCGCTGGCATGGGTCAGCGCCCCGCCGCCGAACCGGCCGAGTGCAAGGATCACTAGTTCGCTGCCCGGCACCTTCCCGTGCCGCCCCGCGAATTCCGCGACGGTCGCCTCGGCCAGCACCGCCAGTGCAGCTTCCGCCACGCGCGCATAGCCCGCCGACACGTCGAGCGGGTCGCTTGCCCCTGCCACGATCTGTGCGCCCAGGGCAAAGCGCTTCTCGCCGACGATCTGGCGGACATGGTCCAGCAATCGCTGGTAATCGTCCCCCGCCTCGCGCCGCGCCATATCCCGCGCCAGCTCCGCCACCGACCCCACCGGTGCCAGCGCGCTCGCGTCGATCAGCCCGTCGAGCAGCTCGACCCGGCGTGCCAGGGCATCGGCCAGCGTCGGCGCGTGGCTCAGGATCGTGCCGAGCAGCCGGGCCAGTGTCGGCCGCGCCTCCAGCAAATGGAACAGGTTGAGCGCGGTCGGCAGCCGCGACAGGATCGTGTCGAGCCGCGCCAGCGCTGCACCCGGGTCGGGCGACTGGCCGATCGCGGCGATCAGCGGGGGCAAGGCCGCCTCCATCGCCGCCTGCGCCGGGGCACTGCGCAATGCGCCATAGCGCCCGCTGCGCCATCCTTCGATCAGCCGGGTCGCGCTTGCGGGATCGGCAAATCCGGCCTCGGCCAGTCCCGCCTCGGCCACCGCCGCCCCGGTCGCACCCTGTCCGCCATCGTCGCTGTCGAGCGCGTCATAGATGCGTCCCACCGCCTCGACATGCGGGCGCAGCAGGTCGAGCAGGTCGCCGCCGCGGTCGAGTCCGTGCAGCCGCGCTACCGCGTCCAGCGCCTCGCCATGTGGCAGCGCATGGGTCTGACGGTCGTCGATCATCTGCACGCGATGCTCGATCGTGCGGAACAGGATATAGGCGTCGCGCAGCTGCGCTGCCGCATCCGCGTCGATCCGCCCCGCCGCGGCCAGCGCCGCCAGCGCATCGAGCGTCGCCGGCGCGCGCAAAGCCGGATCGCGCCCGCCATGGATCAGCTGGTGGATCTGCGCGAAAAACTCGACCTCGCGGATGCCCCCGCGCCCGCGCTTCAGGTCGAACCCCGGCCCGAATGCCTGGCCCTGCGCATGGTGATCGCGAATGCGGCGCGAAATGCCGCGAATCTCGCGGATCGTGCCGTAATCGAGCGCGCGCCGCCATACGAACGGACGGATCGTGTCGAGGAACCCCTGCCCCAGCGTGCGATCCCCCGCCGCCGCCCGCGCGCGGATGAAGGCCGCCCGTTCCCAGGGCAGCGCCTGCGATTCATAATAGCTGATCGCCGCCTCGGCCGGGAGCACGATCGGCGTCACCTCGGGCGAGGGGCGCAGCCGCAGGTCGATGCGCAGCACATAGCCATCGGCATCGCGCGCCTGCAAAATCTCGACCACGCGCCGCCCGATCCGCACCGCCGCCTCCTCGACCGCATCGCGCTCGCGATGTGGCAGCGTGGCAGCGTCGAAGATCAGGATCGGGTCGATGTCGGACGAGTAGTTGAGCTCATGGCTCCCCTGCTTGCCAAGCGCAATCGCGGCGAGCCCGCGCGGCTCCGCCCCCGGTACCCGCTCGACGATGGCTCCGCCGATCGCGGCATCCAGCGCATAGTCCGCAAAATCCGACAATGCGCGGGTCACCGTGGCGAAATCGAGCTGCCCCGACAGATCACCGATCGCTGCCGCCAGCGCCAGTCGCCGCCGCTCGATCCGCAATCGACGGGACAGCGGCATGGCTGGATCGTCGATCCGCGCCGCGGAAAAAGGATCGCGTACCGCATTTACGATGTCGCCGATCAGTGCCTGCTCACGCTCGATCAGATGAGCCAGGAAGGGCGCATTACCCGCAGCACGTGCGATTGCGTGGGCAATCGCAGGGTCAGATCCAGCCATACAATTATCGTTTCGGCTGGCGATCAGACAGTTTCTGATCTGTCAAGCAACAAATTTGCAAAAGAGACGTTCTGTATCGCATGGGTTCCAAAGCACCTCGATCGCCTTCCGGGCAACGCGATAGCGGCTATTGGGTGGAAGCGCCACGCGCGACCGACCCGATCGGCTTCGTTCTTCGTGAGACCTATTTGGACGACCGGGACCTGCCTTCGGATATGCAGGAACTGCTGGGCCGGCTGAGCGCGGTCAATCGAGGAACCGGGCACAACGACCACGGTTGACCCACCCGCCGGTTCCCTCATTCGCGGCTGAGTACGTCGACTTGATCCATGATCGTGTCCAGCGCGCTGCGCCCGTCGCTGACGCTGTCCGCGCGTGACGGCAGATCGCCACCGCTCATCAGCGTCTCCAGCGCGACGCGGCCACGCGCGACGCGGCTCTTGATCGTTCCGACAGCCACGCCGCAAATCTCGGCTGCTTCCTCATAAGCAAAGCCGCCCGCGCCGACTAGGATCAGCGCCTCACGCTGGGGCTGGGGAAGATGCAGCAGTGCCCGCTGCATGTCGGCCAGCTCGACATGGCGGTCCTGACTGGCGGGCGCGGCGAGAATGCGGTCGGCAACCAAATCGTCCCATTCGCCCTTGAACCGCGCGCGGCGCATCTGGCTCAGATACAGGTTGCGCAGGATGATGAAGGTCCATGCGCGCATGTTCGTTCCGGCTTGGAACCGCTTGCGCGCGGCCCATGCCTTCATCAACGTCTCCTGCACAAGATCGTCGGCCAGGTCGCGACTGCCCGAAAGCGAGCGCCCGAATGCACGCAGATGCGGGATCACAACCGCGAGCTGCTTTTTGAACTCGGGGTCAGAGAGCGCAACATGCTCCACTGGCGCGTATTCGTCGGTGTCGCTCATCAAAATCCGTTCGTCTTGCGCAGCATTCTGCCGCACCACAGTAGATAGACGCGCCGCGCGCATCCACCAAGCAGATCGTTCATATCAGCAGGAAAATCGCAAAGATCACGATGATCAGTGTCAGCGAGATCGCCAGGATATACCGCGTCATGTGCGGGGTGGCCCCAGCACGGACGCGGTCGGTTTCGATATGCAGGGGGTCGTTTTGGTCAGCCATGACCGCACAACCCCCCAGAACCGTTTTAGGTCCGTAAGAAATGGAACTTTCAGGTCGCCGGGACGGTCGCCTGGTCGAAAAACAGCGCCTGGCTGATCGCCGCCTTCACCGTCGACCGCTGAAACGGCTTGGTGATCAGGAAGGTCGGCTCGGGCCGCTCACCGGTCAGCAGCCGCTCCGGGAAGGCGGTGATGAAGATTACCGGCACATCGAACTGCGCCAGGATATCCTTCACCGCGTCGATGCCCGAACTGTCGTCCGCCAGCTGGATATCGGCCAGCACCAGGCCGGGGCGATCCTCCATCGCGAGTGCGACTGCCTCGTCGCGCGTCACCGCCACGCCGGTCACGTCATGGCCCTGATCGCGGACGATCGTTTCCAGGTCCATCGCGATCAGCGGCTCGTCCTCGATAATCAGGACGCGCGCACGCGTCTGGCGCTCGATCTCCGAGAGCGCATGCGACACCAAATCCTCGACCGCATCGGCCGATTCATCCAGCAGATAGGCCGTATCCTCGCTCGTAAAACCTTCCATCGCCGTCAGCAGCAACGCCTGACGCGAACGCGGTGCGAGCCGGGCAAGGCGCGCACGGGCAATAGCCTCATTCTCGGTCGGGCTGCCGACATCGCCCGGATCGCGGTCTGCATCGGGATGGGTCGAGCTCCAGATCGCCTGGAAGGTACGGTACAGCCCCAGCCGCGGATCGACGGTGCGCGGAAATTCTTCGGGCGCTGCGACGATCGCCTCGAGCGTGGCGCGCACATAACGATCGCCCTCGGTCTGGCTGCCGGTAAGCGCGCGACCATAACGGCGCAGAAAAGGCAGATGAGGCGCGAGCTGCTGTCCTAGCGACATGGGAACATATTCTCCTTCGGCAATACCGGCTGTTTGGCTACGGTATCAGTGCATTACAAGGCATATGCTGATCCAAAGGAAGCCCCTCCCCGGATTTCGCATCGCCTGTGGAACAAACGAGCTTCGGATTGGTTTCATCCCCGCTGTTCGACCCTGCGTCGGATGGGTGATGGCTTGCAGCCGTCGAAAATATTGTGCATCCGCCCGTATCCCGGGCAATCAGGGGGACGAGGTGTTTCCGGCCGACGACAAAAACAAGGCGACGCCGTCAAACGGCGCGGACCAGCCGCCGCAAATGGGCGGCGCGGCGCCGCAATCCGATCGCAATATCGGCGATGCGCTGCGGCGCGTTTATCAGGATGCCGCGGGTGAGGATATTCCCGACGACCTGCTCGACCTGCTGCGCAAGCTCGACTGAATTGAGCGTGCATGGCGGTGGATGAGTTGAAGCGCCAGGGCGGCGCTGGCCCCATGGTTGCCATCGCCCGAATGCCGACCGGTGCCAAGGTCTTTCTGATCCTGAGCGCGGCACTCCTGCCGCTGGCGCTCGTCGCATTTCTTGCGTCGCTGCAAACCACCCGCATCGCGGACCAAGAGGTTCGCGCGCGCCTGCGGGTTGCCATGAGCGAAGCTGCGCGCTCGCTGCGCGGCGAGCTCGCTTGGGAGCTGCGCGAGGTGCGCGGCGCCCTCCCCAGTGGTCCGGACCAGGCGCCCAATTGCGGACGTCTGGCGGGCCTGTTCGAGCCGCAAGCCGCGCAGGGCATCCGCTATGTGGTGCTCGACCCGTCGATGCGGCTCATCTGCGGCCAACCCATTCCGTCGGCCCTGTCGCCGGCTGCATCCGACGCGCCCTCTCCGATCCGCTTGCTGCCCGGAACCGGCGCACAGATCGAAGTTACCGGGCCGGCAGGACACATTGCCCGGGCGTTCTTCCCGACCGATTTCCTCGCCAAGTCGGCCGCACCCACGGGCATGGCGGGCGATTACGGGATGGAACTGATCAGCGCCGATCGTTCGCTGGTCCTGCGCGAGCTCAGCGCGCAGACGCTGCTCGCGCGGACCGAACGACAGACCGTCGATCTGGATATCGAGGATTTGCAGCTGCAGATGACGGTGCCGAGCGCACCGGTCACGTCCTCGGCGATCATCGCGGCCTTGTCACCGTTTCTGATGTGGTTCCTCGCCGCCACGATCGCGTGGTTTGTGGTCGACCGGCTGCTGATCCGTCCATTGCGTCGCTTGCGCACCACGGTCGGCGCGTATCAACCGGGCGAGGTGATAGATCCCATCGCGGGCAGCGATATCCCGGCCCAGGAGATCCGCGCCCTCGGCGACACCTTCCGGGAGCTGAGCCAGACCGTCCAGTTGCACGAACGCGATCTTGCCGAAGGCCTGTCACGCCAGACCAAATTGACGCGCGAAGTGCACCACCGGGTCAAGAACAACCTGCAGGTCATCGCCAGCCTGATCAATTTCCATGCCCGCGTCGCTGCCGAGCCGGGCGCGCTAGAGGCTTATGCCTCGATCCAGCGCCGCGTCGATGCGCTCGCGGTCGTCCATCGCCACCATTATGCCGGCTTCGAGGATACGCGCGGCATCGAGATTCGCGCAGTGATCGGCGAGCTTGCATCGAATATCCGCGCGACCGCGCCTGAGCGCAACGCGGTGGGGATCATGCTCAATATCGAACCGCTGCTGGTATCGCAGGATGCGGCGGTCGCGATTTCGTTCCTGATCACCGAGATCGTCGAGCTCGCGATGCTCGCGTCGCCCGGCGCGCAGATCAACATTTCGACCCAGAGCGACCCGGCAAAGCCCGACAGCACGGTGCTGCGCATCAGTTCGCCGGCGCTGACCGACTCACCGGAATTTGCGGCATTGCATGAGCATCGATACGGCCGCGTCATCGGCGGGCTGGTGCGGCAGCTACGGTCGCAATTGCATCACGATCCGTTGATCGGCGCCTTCGAACTCGCGATCGCGATCACCGGCCGGACCTGACCGCGCGTTCCTCATGGTTTCCACGGGCGCGCAGATAACCGACGCGCCCAACGAAAAACCGAAAAAAAATTGTAGGCTGTTGGAACCCCGGTTCGGGTTGCGTGTTTTTTACTTCGGATAGTGACCTTTTGCCCCCCCGCTCTCGCTATCCACGACACAGGCCCGGAAGCGTCAACCCCTCCCCCCCCCCCGGTGACGCTTCCGGGCCTTATTCGTCTCAGCGACATCACCTAAGCCGTTAAGATCACGCGCGGAACGATGTCGCGTGCCGGGCATTTCGCCCTCGCACAACTGTGGAAACGGAGAAGCGTGATGCGTAAGATTCTGACGATTGCGATGTTGGCGGGTGGCCTTGCACTGTCGGCCTGCAACACGGTCGAAGGTCTGGGCCGCGACGTCGAGTCGGCTGGCGATACCGTCGCCAAGACCGCCGAAGACGCCAAATAAGCCTGAGCTCTTCTTACCCTTCAGCGGCGGCTTCGGCCGCCGCTTCCTTTTCGCGGCTCCGGCGCGTAATCTTGATGGCGATCAGCGACAGGAAATACAGGCCGCACAAAGGCCCGGCCAGCAACAGCTGTGACCCGATATCCGGCGGGGTCAACACCGCCGCAATGGCGAACGCAGCGACCACCGCATAGCGCCACGCGCTTTTCAGCTGCTCGTAGGTAACGATCCCCGCCCGCTCGAGCAGCATCAGCAGCACCGGCAGCAGGAACGAGATGCCGAACGCGAAGATGAACTGCATCACGAAATCGAGATAGTTGCCGACGGCCGGAAGCGCCTCCTGCTTCACCCCGCCACCCAGGTCGCCCTCCAGCCCGAGCAGGAAGTTGAGCGCGACCGGAATCGCGAAATAATAGGCCATCGCCGCGCCCGAACAGAACAGGACCGGGGTTGCCAGCAGGAACGGCAGCAGCGCGCGCTTTTCCTTGCGGTACAGGCCGGGCGCGACAAACTGCCACAACTGGTTGGCGATGATCGGAAAGGACAGCATCAGCGCACCGAAGAAGCCCACCTTGATCTGGACCAGGAACGCTTCGAAAATCTGCGTGAAGATCAGCCGATCCTGCCCCGCCGCAGCGAGCGGGTGCACCAGAAATCCGAAAATCGGCCGCGCGAAGTAGAAGCAGGCGGCAAAGGTCACCACCAGCGCCACCACGCAATAGAGCAGCCGCCGACGCAGCTCGATCAGATGGTCGAGCAGGGGCGCTTCGGTGTTGGCGAGTTCGTCGGTGTCGTTCACGACTCCGCCTTCTTCCTGCGGGGCGCGCGCGGCTTGCGCGTCGGCTCGGTCGCGGCATCCGGCACCGTGTCGGCCGGATCGTCCAGCAGCGCCGGAGCCTCGGTCATCACGGGTGGCGCATCCTCGTCCGGACCTGCCGGGTTTGCCGGTGCGGCGCCGTGCGGGTTGGGATCATAGACCGGCGCGGGGAGCATTTTCTCGGGCGGATGCTCGCGCATGATCCGCGCATTCTCCTCCGCCCATTTCTTTTCCATCTCGGCCAGCTCGGCCTCGCGGACCATATTGTCGAATCCGCTGCGGAACTGGCTCGCGACGCGGCGCGCCTTTCCGACCCAGTGGCCGACAAAGCGCATCGCTTTGGGCAAATCCTTCGGCCCAATCACCAGCAGGGCGACAATGCCCACCACCAGAAATTCGGGTGCGTTG
Organism: Sphingomonas sp.; assembly: GCF_965227385.1. Classification (GTDB taxonomy): domain Bacteria; phylum Pseudomonadota; class Alphaproteobacteria; order Sphingomonadales; family Sphingomonadaceae; genus Sphingomonas. The sequence continues at coordinate 2,186,550 of NZ_OZ245750.1, read as the reverse complement.
AAATCGAGCATCGATCAGCCGGCCAGCAAGGCCGCGGCGTCGGGCCGCGGCGGAAAAATCAGCGCTCGTCCTGCGCAGGACGCGCTTCGGTCGCGGTGTTCGGGACGTGCGGCTGCGGGTCGCTTACGCGCTTGGCTTCGATCTCGGCGGGCTTGGGAGCCGCGTCGTCGTCCTCCGCCATGCCCTTCTTGAACTGCTTGATGCCCTTGGCGACGTCTCCCATCATGTTCGAGAAGCGGCTGCCGCCGAACAGAAGGATTACGAGAACACCGACGATCAGCCAGTGAACCAGACTCATGCTACCCATCGGAACTCTCCGTTGATTCCCCGGCTATCTAGTCGTCTTCGTCGGCAGTTTCCACCGCTTCCGGGTCTGCGCACTCCGAATGTGCAGCCTCGAACGCCAGACCGACCGGATCGAGCAGCCCGGCGGCGCGCAAATCGTCGATCCCGGGCAGGTCGCGGCGGCTCGCCAGCCCGAAATGGCTGAGAAATTCGGGCGTCGTCGCGTACATCAGCGGCCGTCCCGGCACTTCGCGCCGCCCCGCCGGGCGGATCCACCCCGCCTCCATCAGCACGTCGAGCGTGCCCTTGCTGATCTGCACGCCGCGAATCGCCTCGATCTCGGCGCGCGTGACCTGCTCGTGATAGGCGATGATCGCCAGCGTCTCGATCCCCGCGCGGGAGAGTTTGCGGCTGTCCTCGCGATCGCGGCGCAGGAAATTGGCGAGGTCCGGCGCGGTCTGGAAATGCCAGCGCCCGCCGCGCTCGACCAGTTCGATCCCGCGCCCGGCATAATGCTCGGTCAGCGCCACCAGCGCGCCCGCGATATCCGCCTCGTCCCCGATATAGGCGCGCAGATCGGTCAGCGTCAGCGGTTGCTCCGCCGCGAACAGCACCGCCTCCACCGCACGCATCGTTTCATCGGGCGGCGTCATGCCTCGATCCCGCGCAGATACAGCGGCGCAAAGGCGGACTTCTGGCGGATCTCGACCCGCCCCTGCTTGGCCAGTTCCAGCGCCGCGACGAACGAACTGGCCAGCGCCGACTTGCGGTACGAACCGCTGGCATCCTCGGGCAGGAAGCTCTCGATCGTGCTCCACTCGATCCGCTGCCCGATCAGTTCGGAGACGCGGTGGATCGCATCCTCCAGCGTCATCACCGGCCGCACCGCGACGATGTGCATCACCGGCCGCGTGCGTGCGCTGATCTGGCCGTAAGCGGCGATCAGGTCATAAATCTCGGCCTGCCAGCGCGATTTGCGCACGGTCTTCAGCCCCTCCGGCGCGCCGCGCGTGAACACGTCGCGCCCCAGCCGGTCGCGCGCCACCAGTCGCGCCCCCGCCTCGCGCATCGCACTCAACCGCTCCAGCCGCAATTGTAGCCGCAGTGCCATCTCTTCCGGACTCGGCTCGATCTCCGGATCGCGCGGCAGCAGCAGTGCCGATTTGAGATAGGCCAGCCACGCCGCCATCACGAGATAGTCCGCAGCCAGCTCCAGCTTCAGCTCGCGCGCCTCGTTCACATAGGTCAGATACTGGTCGACCAGCTGCAGGATCGACAGCTGGCGCAAATCGACCTTCTGGCTCCGCGCCAGCGCCAGCAACAGGTCAAGCGGCCCTTCCCAGCCGTCGATGTCGATGGTGAGGGGCGCGGGATCGGTCATGCCAGCGCCAGCAACGCCTCCCGCTTGGCAATCAGGTCGTCGATCGCGCCCGGCTCGGGCCGCGCGCGCGCCATCGCCCGCTCCAGCCGCGCTAGCGTCACCGGCGGCGCATCGCTCAGGCGCCCGACAATCTCCTCCATCTCGCCCATCCGCGCCCAGCAATCGAGCGCGACATCGCATCCCGCCGCAATCGCCTGCGCCGCCTTCTCGCCCGCCGTGCCGCTCAGCGCCTTCATGTCGATATCGTCGGTCATCAGCAGGCCGTCGAATCCGATCCGCCCGCGGATCACGTCGCGGATCACGGTCGGCGACAGCGTCGCGGGATGGTCCGCATCCCACGCCTTGAACACGACATGGCAGGTCATCCCCATCGGCGCGTCCCTGAGCGTGCGGAACGGTTCGATATCGCGCTCCAACGCGGCATCGTCGGCATCGACCACCGGCAGCTCGTAATGGCTGTCGACCACGCCGCGGCCATGGCCGGGCATATGCTTGACCACGCCGACCACGCCGCCCTTCGCCATCCCGTCGAGCATCGCGCGGCCGAGCGCGGCCACGCGCATCGGATCACTCCCGAAAGTCCGCCCGCCCACCGCCGGGGTCGTCTCGGGCATGCGCACGTCGAGCAGCGGCGCACAGTTCACATTGACCCCGACCTCGGCCAGCATCAGCGCCAGCGCCTGGCCATTGGCCCGCGCCGCCTCGATCGCCGACGACGGCGCGACCTCGTACAGCGCATCGAAGGCGGGACCGGCGGGAAAGGCTGGCCATTCGGGCGGCTGCATCCGCGCGACGCGTCCGCCCTCCTGATCGATCAGGATCGGCAGATCGTCGCGACCCGACAGATCGCGCAAGCTGTCGGTCAGCGCGCGCATCTGCGCCCTATCGACGCAGTTGCGCCCGAACAGGATGTAACCGAGCGGATCCGCGTCGCGGAAGAACGCAGCTTCGTCGGCGGTAAGGACAGGGCCGGACAGGCCGAAAATCACGGGCTTCAGAACAAACCTCCGTTCGCCCCAAGCATGTCGAAGGGCAGTGCTGCTCTTCTAGGGAGAAGAACGGCGCTTCGACAAGCGCAGCGCGACGGGCTGCGTCACCCCGCCGCGAGGAAACATGCCTCGCCCGCAGCCTTCAGCTTGCCGCACAACTCGCGCGCCTGCCCGTTGCTGCCCGCATTGACGCGCAGGCGATAGAAGGTCTTGCCGTTCACATCCGCCTTGGCGATCCCCTTGCCGAGCGGCGCAAGGTAGGAAAAGCGCTTGGACAGTCGCGCCCAGGCGGCATTGGCTTCTGCTTCGCTCGGAAAGGATCCGAGCTGGATTGTGGCACTGCCCGCCGACGGCCCCGGCGCGGCCTGGGCCGGCGCGGCGGCCTTGGGAACCGATCCGGTCGGGATCGGCGCCACGACGCGGCTAGCGCCCTTGACCGGGGTCGGGCTCGCCTTGGGCGCAGCCTTGCCGTCGACCGGAGTCTCCGGCACCGCCGAGACATCGACCGACCCGTTGGTGGTCGCCCCCTCGCTCGCGGCGAAGACGGTGTCGCCCTCGCCCTCGACCTTCATGCCGCCCGGCTCGTCCGGCTTGACCTTGTATTCGCCCTCCTGCGCGTTGATCAGCGCGCCGGTGCCTTCGCCCGTCACCGTGCGCTGATACCACCACCAGCCAAAGGCTGCCGCCGCAATGATCGCCAGCCCCACCAGCACCAGCAGGATGATGCGCAGGACCGACGGCCCTTCGCGATACTCATCCTCGACCGTCTCCAACCAGGGCAGCCGGTCGTCATTATACTCCTCGCCCGCGTTCATTCAGCTCAGCTCCTGAACCGCTTCGACCCCCATGATGTTGAGGCCGTTACGAATAACCTGCCCGATTGCGTCGGCCAGGAAAAGCCGTGCGCGGGTCAGCTCGGGCTGGTCGGTCAGCAGGAAGCGCCGCGCCGGATCGTCATTGCCAAGATTCCACAGCGAATGCAGCTCAGCCGCCAAGTCATAGAGATAAAAGGCGATTCGATGCGGCTCACGCGCTGCGGCCGCGCCTTCGACCACGCGGGGATACTGTGCGGCAAGCTTCACCAGCCCCAATTCGCGTGTATCAAGCAGGGACAGATCGGCCGCGCCCGACACATCCAGCCCGGCGTCCACCGCCCTGCGGTGCAGCGATGCCACCCGCGCATGGGCATATTGGACATAGAAAACCGGATTGTCCTTCGACGCCTCGACCACCTTGGCGAAGTCGAAATCCATCTGCGCATCGGCCTTGCGGGTCAGCATGGTGAAGCGGACCACGTCCTTGCCCACCTCCTGCACTACATCCGCCAGCGTGACGAAATTGCCCGAACGCTTGGACATCTTCACCGGCTCGCCCGCGCGCAGCAGGCGCACCATCTGGACGAGCTTGACGTCGAACCGCGTCTTGCCCCCGGTCAGCGCGGCGACGGCGGCGGTGATCCGCTTGACCGTCCCGGCATGGTCCGCACCCCAGATGTCGATCAGCTGGTCGGCCGATTGCGCCTTCTGGAAGTGGTACGCCATGTCCGCGCCGAAATAGGTCCAGGCGCCGTTCGACTTCTTGATCGGGCGATCCTGATCGTCGCCGAATTCGGTCGAACGGAACAGCGGCAGCTCGACAGGCTCCCAATCCTCGGGCGTCTCACCCTTGGGCGCTTCGAGCACGCCGTCATAGACCAGGTCGTTGGCACGCAGCCACGCCTCGGCCTCTTCCGGCTTGCCCGCCGCCTGCAGTTCCGCCTCGGACGAAAACAGGTCGTGATGGATGCCGAGCAAGGCGAGGTCGTTGCGGATCATGACGAGCATGTCGGCGACCGCTTCCTTGCGGAACAGCGCCAGCCACGCGCTCTCGCCCTTGCCGATAAACGCATCGCCATGCTCGCGCGCCAGCCGCTCGCCCACCGGCTTCAGATACTCGCCCGGATACAGGCCTTCGGGAATGTCGCCGACATTCTCACCCAGCGCCTCGCGGTACCGGATATGCGCCGACCGCGCGAGGACATCGACCTGCCCGCCCGCGTCGTTGACATAATATTCGCGGATCACCTTATGCCCGACCGCTTCGAGCAGGCTGGCGAGCGCATCGCCCACCACCGCGCCGCGGCAATGGCCCATATGCATGGGGCCGGTCGGGTTGGCGGAGACATATTCGATATTCACCGTCACGCCCGCGCCGCCCTGCGACCGGCCATAGGCCTCGCCCGCCTGCGTGATCGCGGCCAGCTCACCGCGCCACGTCGCATCGGTCAGGCTCATATTGATGAAGCCCGGCCCGGCGACCGACACCGCCGACACCTCGTCCAGCTTTTCCAGCTCGGCCGCGATCTTCTCAGCCAGCGCGCGCGGGTTGGTGCCCGCCGGCTTGGCCAGCACCATTGCGGCGTTGGTCGCCAGGTCGCCATGCGTCACGTCGCGCGGCGGCTCCACTGTCACCGCGCGTCGCTCCAGCCCCGCCGGCAGATCGCCGGATGCGACCAGGGCATCCAGCGCGGCGTCGAGATGGGCGGCAAAACGGGTGTAGAGCGTCATGTGCGGGTCCAATGGTTTTCCGAAGCCGGGCGCTCTAGCGCACCCGGGGGCGTTCGTCACGCGGTGACGCGGCGGCGGCGCGCGGCCAGCAGTCCGTCGGCGGCATAGATCGCCAGGCCCGTCCAGATCAGCGCGAAACAGATAAGGTGCGCGGTAGTCACCCGCTCCCCGAAATAGGTGATCGCCAGCACGAACTGCATCGTCGGGGCGAGGTACTGCAGCAGCCCCAGCGTCGAATAGGGCAGCCGCCGCGCCGCTCCAGCGAACAACAGCAACGGCACCGCAGTCACCACGCCCGACAGCACCAGCAGCGTCGTCGCCAGCGTTTCGTTGCCGAACTCCAGCCCGCCATGCGTCGACAGCCAGTAGAGATAGGCCAAGCCAAACGGCGAGAGGATCGCGGTCTCCAGCGTCAGCCCTTCCAGCGCACCGACCGGCGCAACCTTGCGCACCAGCCCGTAAAAGCCGAACGAAAAGGCCAAAGTCAGGCTGATCCAGATCCCCTGCCCCGCGCCCAGCGCCAGCACAGCGACCCCAAGTCCCGCCAGCGCCACCGCCACCGTCTGCGCCCGCCCGAGCTTTTCGCGCAGCAGCACGACGCCCAGCAGCACATTGACCAGCGGGTTGAGGAAATAGCCGAGGCTCCCCTCAAGCACATGGCCGTGATGCACCGCCCAGATATAGACCAGCCAGTTCACCGAAATCAGCGCCGCACTTGCGCTCAGCAACAGCATCGCGCGGCGATTGCGCAGCGCAGCAATGATCGCCGACGTTCGCCCCAGCGCCAGAATGACGATCGCGAGCAGCCCGAGCGACCAGAGCACCCGCCCCGCGACGACCTCGCCCGCGCCGACGCCCTTCAGCGCGAAGAAGAACAGCGGCAGCACGCCCCAGATGCCATAGGCCCCCAGCCCTTGCACCAGCCCGGCGCGGTCGAGGCGCTCGGGCGCTGGGGGCGGATCGGACCGGGCCATGGGTAGGAGATAGGCGCTTTGCTGCGCTGCGGAAAGGCAAGCGCTTGAAAGATTTCGTTTCGGCCCAAGCGCGTGCGCTTCACTCCTTGGGCGCGTTGTCGCGATCGACGTTCAGCCACCGTGACCAATCGATGCTCACCAGCGCCACCAGCACGCCCAGCATCGCCACCTGCAACGCGATCCCCCAGGGACTTGTCAGATTGGCAAACATCACTTCGCCGATGTCGCTCTCCCGCACCTTGCGCGCGGTCCAGCCGTAAAAGGCGTAGGTAAACAGCCGCCCGGTAAAGAAGGCGGCGGTAAAGCCGAGCAGCGGCACGCGCGCCAGCCCCACCGCCATGAACAATTGCGCCGACGGCAGCGGCGAGATGACGAACAGCGCCAGCAGGATCAGCACATTATGCTTGCGCCGCTCCACCGCGACGCGCGCCGCCGCGATATTGCGCTGCATCCGTTGCGGCAGCCATTTCCCGAAATGCCGCGCCCCGACCGCCAGCATCAGCCGCCCGAGCGCCGCGCCCACCGCCCCGATCAGCACCAGAGCCCAGAGCGCCTGATCGCCATTGATCCCATACAGCACGATGATCGACCAGGTCGGCGGCCCGAATGCGGGCAACAGATTGACCCCGAAGGCGAGCAGAAAAAGCGTGACATAGGCCATATCATGGTCGGTGCGATCAAATGGCGCGGTACGCAAGCTGTTGACAAATGTAACATTATATCATTATGGAAACATCATGTCCGGCAATGCTCCCGCAATCCACGATCCCGCTCACTGGGATTCGGTCTCCACCAACTATGCCGCCGAGGCTGACCGGATGACGGGCCGCTATGCGCAGGCCGCGTGGGAGCTTGCCGCGCTGCCCAAAGGCGCGCGCGTCCTAGATGTGGCCACCGGGGCCGGTGCATTGCTGGTGGCGGCGCTACGCGACGGTGCAGACGCGGTCGGCATCGACTTCTCGCCCGGCATGGTCGAGATCGCTCAGGCCCGCGCTGCCGAGGTCACGCCCGGCCAGCGGGCACTGGTGATGGACGGCCAAAGTCTCGACTTCCCCAGCGATCACTTTGACGCCGCCTTCTCGATCTTCGGCGTGTTCATGTTCCCCGAGCCAGCCGCAGGCTTCGCCGAAATGGCGCGCGTGCTCCGCCCTGATGGCCTTGCTGTCGTGTCGGTATGGGAAAATGCGGGCGGCGCCGGTCCCGCTCAGCTCTTCGCGCAAGCCGCCCAGCGGCTGTTCCCCGACCAGCCGGTGCCGTTGCCGATGGCGCGGCTGTTCAACGCACCCGAATTGCTCGACGCGGCCTTTGTTGAGGCGGGGCTACAGCCCGTAGCCGTCCATTCGGTCAGCTATGCTTGGCCCGCTCCGCCGGTCGACTGGTTCCGCGACCACGCCAAGCTTGCCTATGGGTGGTCGCCAGTGTGGCAACTGCTCGACGAAGCCCAGCGCACCGCCTTTGCCGAAGAAGCCGCCGCCCTCGCCGCCGACCTGCCGCCGGAGGGGATCACCTCCACCGCGCTGGTGGGTATGGCGCGCAAGCCGGACTGAAGCGTCAAACCCGTACCAACCCGTCCATCGCCCGCGCGCTCTTTTGCCCGGGGAACAGCGCCGGCATTGCGCGCGCAGGATCGACCCCGAAATGCGCCGCAGCCGCGCTGCCGATCACCGCGTCGAGCCCAGCCGTCGGGCGCAGGTCGCGCCCTTCATACAACGCCGCATCGCTCAGCCCCGGCCAGTCGGCGACGACGCGCCCTCCCTTGACCGCGCCGCCCAGCAGCCAGGCGACCGATCCGGTACCATGGTCCGTGCCCTGCGTGCCGTTGACCTTCACCGTCCGCCCGAATTCGGTCGCAACCAGCACCATCGTCTTGCCCCACAGCGGCCCGAGGCCAGTCTTCAACGCCGCGATCATCTGGTCGAGGCCGTTCAACTGCGCACCCAGCCGTCCGCGCTGCCCGGCATGCGTGTCCCAGCCGCCGGTCTCGATCATCGCGATCCGCGCGCCATTGTCCGCCGCCAGCAGCCGCGCAGCGAGTGAACCCGTCGCCGCCGCATTGCGCCCGTTGTTCGCCGCCAGATCGCCGGTCAGCGTCCGCGTCGCCGTCGCCTGTTCCCAGATCGCGTGCAGCTGCGGATCCTGCGCATACAGCATCGCGACCCGCCCGAGCAGGTCGTCCGACGCATCCGGCAGGACCGATGGCGCATAGGACGCCACTTCCACCTTGCCGCGCAGCGCCATCGGGATCGTCGCGGCAATCGCGATGCCCTTGCGCTCGTCATTCGGCAGCACGGAGAGCAGGCGGTTCATCCAACCGTCCTTGAGCTGATAGGCCGCCGCGCCACCGGTCTCGAGCACATTCTGCGCATCGAAATGCGATCGGTCGCGATAGGGCGATGCGACCGCGTGGACGAACAGCGCCTCCTTCGCCGCATACATCTGCGCCACATTCTTCAGGTTCGGGTGCAGCGCGAACATCGCGTCCAGCTTGGTCGCGTCGGCGAAATCCTGCGCCAGCACCCCGCGCTGCGCGGCAAAGGCCGGATCGCCCACCGGCGCGAGCGTACCGAGCCCATCGGCAGCACCGCGCTGAATGATGAACACGAACCGGCGGTCGCTCGCAGCCTGCGCAAAGGCAAGGCGGGGCGCAAAGCCCAGCGACAGCGCACCCGCAGCGCCGGTCAGAACAAGATTGCGGCGGTTGATCATCACATTATCTCCGCATGAATTCGGGGGCGACGAGCATCAGCGCGACGCCCTGTGACGCGCTTTCGGCGCGTGCAATCGACTGGCTCGTTGTGGCGCTGAGCGCGCCGGGGAACAGCACCGCCGCCCGCGCGCGGGCATCGATCGTGTCGCGGGTGCGCGCCGCCATCCGCTCGGCCGCCTCGACCCGCCGCATTACTGCGTCCGGCCCGGCCCAGCTCGCCGCGATATCGTCGAACCCGGCGGGCGATCCCGGCCGCCACACCGGCTGGCCGAGCTGGTTCATCAGCCCCAGCACCGCCTCACCTGGAATCTGGCGCGTGCCGAGCGCACGCATCGCGGCAATCGACCATTCCCACGGCGTGCGAAACTTGACCGGCTGCGCCACCCAGGCCTCTGGCGCCTCGATCAGCACGCGATACAGCGTCGGCAAGTCGCCCCCGGATTTCAGGAATGCCGCCTCCAGCTTGCCGACCAGCGAGGCTGGCGGTTCGTCCCCCGCAAAATGCCGCGCCAGCTTCACCGCGATATGCTTCGCCGTCGCCGGATGCACGGCCAGGTCGTCGAGCACCGCCGCCGCCTGCCGCTCACCCTGCTGGGTATAGCTTTTGCCGAGGATCGTGCGCGTCCCCGGTTCATGGATGCGCCCGGCAAAGACGAAACTCCCCGGCTTGCCCTCCAGCCCGGCAAAGCGCGCCGCCGGACCGCGCGTGATTCTCGCAACGCTCCAACCGGTCATCGCGCGGGCAAATTCGGTCACGTCCGCCTGCGTATAGCCGGTGCGTACGCCCAGCGTGTGCAGCTCCAATATCTCGCGCGCCAGATTCTCGTTGAGGCCCACCCGCTGCGGCCCGCCGCGCCGCGCGGCCGCCTGCCCCGCAACGCTGCCCGGCCCGACCGACTGCGCCTGATCCAGATAGAGCAGCATCGCCGGATGCCGCTCCACCGCGTGCAGCATGTCGCGAAAGCTGCCCAGCACATGCGGCCGAATCGCATCGAACTCGAACGCGCCGGCCAGGCCAACCATGGTCTGCTTGTCCGCCGAAACGGCAAAATGGTTCGACCAGAAATGTACCAATCGCTCGACGAAGGGCGTGTCGCTGGCCACCGCTGCCTGCGCGCGAGCGCCGGCCGCGGTCATGTAGAAGTCGCGCCCCTGCTGCCGATTGGCCTGACGCACCTGTCGCGCCGGGTCGGCCGCCTCGCCCTCGGGCATCGCATCGCCCGCGCGGCGCTCTTGTCGCAACGCGCGCTGCACCATGCGCAGCTCTTCCAGATAGTCGGCAACTGCGGCGGCAATCACCGGCGTACCGGGCAGCGCCGCGATGGCGCCGGGCCGCGCATCGAACCGCGCCATCTGGTCGATCAGCGCGCGGCGCGGATCAGCCGGTGCGGACGCATCCGCCCTTCCGCCTAATCCGAAACGGTTGAGGGCAATGCTCGCGTCCGACATGGGCAATATCCCGAAGAGTGACCATCGAACGCTACACCCGCTTTGTCGCAAATCTGTGCCAGCAGCACAATTTGTCGCACAAATCACTCGCTCTGCCCTCGATGCGTCCAGCGCAATCGCACTTGCATCCTTCGCGCTTGGCATTGTTGCGGCGCAGCATATCAATGGGCGCAAGAACAGAACAATATTGGATGCCGATCTGGCCCTTCAAATCTTCAAGGGAGAAAGATCGTGATCAAGACCTTCATCAGCGCCGCCGTCCTCCTCAGCCTGCCGGTCGCCGCCTATGCCAGCGAGCGCAGCTTCAAGCGTGACGGCGTCACCTATGTCTACACCAGCAAGCAGGATGGCGACGCCACCGTGCTCGAGGGCAAGGCATTTCCCGGCGGTTCGTCCTACACGCTGGTCGTCCGCGGCAAGCAGGTCACCGGCCGCGTGGGCGGTACCCCGGTGTCGTTCCGCATCGCCAAGCCGCTCGCCCCCGCCGTTCAGACGGCTGCGCGCTAAGCGAAACGCAAAGCCTCCCCCGCAAGGGGGAGGTATCGCCAGCGGCGACGGAAGGGGGAGGACGGCGACGTCCTCCCATTTCGCGTCAAAACCCTTCCGGCAACTCGATCGCCCCGACCACCTCGCGATACCGCGAGATCGCGTAGCGGTCGGTCATCCCCGCGATGAAATCGGCGATATGACGGCTCCGCCACGGCTCGCCTTCGGGCAGCGTCGCGCGCCACGCCTCGGGCATCAGTGCCGGGTCGGTGGCATAGGCCGCATAGAGCCCCGCGATCACTCCATGCGCCATCTCCGCCGCTGCCAGCTGGTGCGGATGGTGATAGAGGTTGGCGTACATGAAACGCTTGAGCGCCCGCTCCTCCTCGCGCATCGCGTCGGAAAAGCCGCATAGCGCCCGCCCGGCCGCGCGCACATCGGCCGCCGTCTCGATTCCAGCCTCGGCAATCCGCCGCCGCGTCTCGTCGAGCAGGTCGTTGACCATCACCCCGATCTGCGCCCGCACCAGCTCGCGCATCAGGCGCTTGGGCGAACCGTCCGGGAACCGCGCCCGCACCGCATCCCACCCGCGCGCGACCAGCGGCACGTCCAGCAGCTGATCGAGCGTCAGCAGCCCTGCGCGCAGCCCGTCATCGATATCGTGATTGTCATAGGCGATGTCGTCGGCAATCGCCGCGACCTGCGCCTCCAGCGAACTATGCTGGGTAAGCTCCAGCGGAAATGCCGCATCCGCCGCCGCCAGCGCCCAGCCGGGCGCGGTCACCGGCCCGTTATGCTTGGCCAGCCCCTCCAGCGTCTCCCAGCTCAGGTTCAGCCCGTCCCACCCCGGATAGGGGCAGTCGACCACCATCAGCGCACGCAGCGTGTTGCCATTGTGGTCGAACCCGCCCTGCCCGTTCAGCGCTTCCTCCAGCGCCCGCTCCCCGGCATGGCCGAACGGCGGGTGGCCGATATCATGTGCAAGGCACAAGGCCTCGGTCAGATCCTCGTTCAGCCCAAGCGTGCGCGCGACGGTCCGCCCGATCTGCGCCACCTCCAGGCTGTGGGTCAGCCGGACCCGGAAATGGTCGCCATCGGGCGCCATGAACACCTGCGTCTTGTGGCGCAGCCGGCGAAAGCTGATCGAATGCACGATGCGGTCGCGGTCGCGCTGAAACGCATCGCGCGGCCCGCGTGCGGTGCCCTGTCCTTCGTCGTGGAGCCGCCCGCGACTGCACGCGGGATCGCTGGCGTACGGGGCTAGGGTCATCGGGCGACATTCAGGCGAATCGGCATCGCCGCCGCATAGATCATTTGACGTCGAGCTTCTCGATCTTCTGTCCGGCCTCGCTGGTCCACGCAAAGGACTCGACGCCCTTCTTGCGGATCGCGTTGACAAACTCCTGTGCGGCCGCCGCCGTCTTGAACGGCCCGGCGAGCAACCGGTTGGTAAAGCGCAGCGGGGTCGTCCATGCTTGTTTGCCGCGGAATTCGGCCGGCGCGTCGGCGATCGCCGCCTTCCACGCCTTGGGCAGCGCCTTGACATCCGCTCCGCCGGCGACCTGAACCCAATGCCGCGCCGGCTCCGCCTTGGCCGGGTCGATCTTCGGTTTCGCCTTGGCCTCCACCTTGGCGGCAGTGCCGGGCTTGGCCCTGGCGTCCGGCTTTGTGGCTACAGCCGCCTTGGCCACCGGCTCGGGCCTCGGCTTGGCCGCCTCGACAACCGGCGCAGGTGCAGCAGCCGTCGCAGCAACCGGCTCCGGCTCGGGAGCCCGCCCAGGCAGCGGATCGACGCCCAGTTCGGACGCGGGAATGGTGATCCCCGCCATGATCCGCGCGATGACATTGTCCTCGCTCCCCACGCGCGGCGTTGGTTGCCGCGGGGCCGGCTGCGGCGTGACGACCGTGACCGGAGCGCGGGCGACCTCGACCGGCGCAGCTGGCGGCGGTGGAGCGGCAGCGGATGCCGTCGCCGCTTCGGCCGAGCGTCGCGCCTCGGCCTCCCGCGTTGCGCGCTCCTGCGCGGCGCGGGCATCCGCCTCACGCTGCGCCTGGGCCGCACGCTCCGCATCGGCCAGCCGCCGGGCTTCGGCCTGGCGCTGCGCCTCTGCGACGCGTTCCATTTCCAGCCGCTGCTGCTCGGCAAGCCGTGCGGCCTCGGCGCGCCGTTGCGCCTCCGCCTCCTGCGCCGCGCGCGCATCGGCGATCCGCTTTGCTTCGGCATCAGCCGCCGCCTGGCGCGCGGCAGCCGCTTCCTGCGCCCGCCGCTCGCGCGCGCTCATCCGGCGCTCAGGGCTTGCCGCTGCCGACGGTGAAGCGGACGACCGCCCGCGCGGTTGCGCAGGCGGGGGCGGCGCGGCGGCCATCTGGACCGGCGCAATCGCGGGCAAGGGCGGCGCGACCTGCGCATCGGCGATGCGCGAAGGGGTACGGCGCAGCTCGCCGAAATGCACCGCAAACGCCTTGTCGGCGGGGCTAAGAGTAGGCAGGCGCCGGAAGAACGGCGACAATGCCGTGCCCACGCCGCCCATCATGCTCGCCGCGATCCGGTCGGCCCCGGCAGCATCGCCATTCATCGCCAGAATGAAGGCGCGCGCGCGCCACGCCGCGCGGTCGCTGCGGCGGAGCAGCGGATCGAGCACCTTCATCGCCTCATCCGTGCGTCCGCTGATCCCCAGCGAATAGGCAAAGCGGCGCGCCGTTTCGTCATCGGCTCCCTGTGCCATCGCAATGCGATGCTCGCGCTCGGCATGCGCCTGTGCGCCGATCAGGTCATAGGCCAGACCGCGATCCGAGGCATAGGGCGCCATCGCCACGCCACCGCGCTCGGCCAGCGCGAACAGCCGCAGCGCCTCGCCCGGCCGTTCCGCCCGCACCATCACCATCGCCTGACCCGCCGCGACGCGCGGATTGCCGGGTGCCAGCGCCTGCGCACGGGCAAAGAACCCCGCCGCCGCCGCTGGATCGTTCAGCCGTGCGCTCAGCTCCCCAGCCGCCAGCAACGCGGGCACGTTGCGCGGGTCGGTGGCAAGGATGCGCATCTGCTCCGCCAGCCGGTCGGCATTGGGCGTCGGCGGTGGTGCCACTTCCTGCGCGACCGCATGCGGCGCAACCGCCGGAACCGCGAGCACGAGCGCGACGCTCTGCAGCAGGGAAAGGCGGATGGATCGGGCTGCGCTTTTCATGGGAGTCCGCAGGCTACATCATCCAGGGGCTGAACATCAGCTGTCAGTGCGATCCGCCGGGGACAGGCCGGGGCGTAACCACGACGGGACGCCGGGGCTCCGCACGCGGCACGCGCGGAGCCCCGTTCGATTACTGGTTGTTCTGACGGTTGAGGAAGCGCGGGATGTCCAGCGGATCCTTGTCGTCGTCGTCCTTCGATCCGTTGCGCGCCGCGGCCATGCGCTCGAACAGCGTGCCGCCGGTCTTGGCCTTGGGCGCTTCGGCAGGGGCCGGTGCGGGCACCGAAACTTCCTCGTCATCGCCACCGGTCAGCCAGCGACGGCGGATCGTCGGCTCGCGCGGCGGCTCCTGCGCGGCGGGGGCTTCCGGGACGACCGCGTCGGACCCGAGCACCAGCTCGTCCGCTTCGTCGGCGGGCAGCGCGGTCGGCGCTTCCAGCGTGAATTCATCCTCATCCGTTGCGGCCGGCGCCGGCGCGGGTGCTTCCGGCTCCGGTGCGACCTGCGCTACAGGCTCGGGCTGCGGCTCCGGAGCAACGGTTGCCGGGGCTTCCGCGGCCGGGGCGGCTGCGCCGAGCGGGCGACGCACGGTGCCGAACGAGAAGCTGCGGCTGGCCTCGGCGGCAGCCGGAGCGGCCGGCTTGGCCGACGCATCGGCCTCGATACCGGTCGCGACGACCGACACGCGGATCTTGCCTTCCAGGTCGGGGTTGAACGCCGAACCCCAGATGATGTTGGCATTGTCGTCGACCAGCTCGCGGATATGGTTCGCGGCCTCGTCCACTTCGAGCAGGCGCATATCCTCGCCGCCGGTGATCGACACGATGACGCCCTTCGCACCATCCAGCGACACGCCGTCGAGCAGCGGGTTGGCGATCGCCTGCTGCGCCGCCTCGATCGCGCGGTTGTCGCCGCTCGACTCGCCGGTGCCCATCATCGCCTTGCCCATCTCGCTCATCACGGCACGGACGTCGGCAAAGTCGAGGTTGATCAGGCCCGGCATGACCATCAGGTCGGTGATGCCGCGCACGCCCTGCTGCAGCACCTCGTCCGCCATCTCGAACGCTTCCTTGAACGTCGTGTTGGCGTTGGCGACCAGGAACAGGTTCTGGTTGGGGATGACGATCAGCGTATCGACGAACTTCTGCAGTTCCTCGATGCCCGCTTCCGCCGACATCGCGCGCTTCTTGCCCTCGAACGCGAATGGCTTGGTCACCACGCCGACGGTCAGGATGCCCATGTCGCGCGCCGCCTTGGCGATGACCGGCGCCGCACCGGTGCCGGTGCCGCCGCCCATGCCGGCTGCGATGAAGCACATATGCGCGCCCTTCAGCGCTTCCTGCACCATTTCGATCGTTTCTTCGGCGGCGGCGCGACCGATCTCCGGCCGGCTGCCCGCGCCCAGCCCTTGCGTGATCTTCGCACCCAGCTGGATGCGCTGACCCGCGCTCGACTGCTTCAGCGCCTGCGCGTCGGTATTGGCGACCAGGAACTCGACGCCCTGCACTTCGGCGCGGATCATGTTCGCGATCGCGTTGCCGCCCGCGCCGCCGACGCCGATCACCGTGATGCGCGGCGTCAGTTCATCCAGGTCGGGCGGAAGGAAGTCGATGCTCATCTTCTTTGTGTCTCCTCAGGCGCGCACCCCAAGCGACACCTGTTTGTAACCCTGTTTCTGCACCATCGCCGGGGGCCATTCCAGCGATATCCGCCGTCGCCCACAGGAAATGTCAATAATTGGCCCGAAACGCCGCCATCATCCGCTGGATCATGGCTTTCGGGTTGCTCCGCACCACCAACTGCCCGCGCGACGGCTCCAGCGTGCGCAGGTCGACGGGATCGGCCGCCGCAAACGTCGCCAGCCCCGCCAGCGTCGCGAACGCCGGCCCGGCATGCGCCTCGGGCAGCGCCGACAGGCCGCGCGGACGCCCGACGCGGACCGACCGGCCCAGCGCCTGCTGCGCATAATCCGCCACGCCTTTCAGCTCCGCCCCGCCGCCGGTCAGCACGATCTGCCGCCCGACCGGATCCTCGAAATTGAGCCGCGTCAGTTCCTTGGCGATCTCCGCCATCAGCCGGTCGAGCCGCAGGCGGATCACCGCGATCAGCTGCGCCCGCGTGATCCGCGCGCCATCGCCCTCTTCCTCCAGGCTCGCCGGTGCGATGTCGATCATGTCGTGATTGTCGCGCGGCGTCATGTTGGCGCTGCCATAGAAGCACTTCATCCGCTCGGCCTGCCCGCGCCGCGTTCCGAATGCGCTCGCGATATCGTCGGTGATGTCCGCCGACCCTTGCTGGATCGACGAGAGGCCGGTCAGCACGCCGTCCTTGTACACCGATACATTGGTCACGCCCGCGCCGATCTCGACCAGCGCCACACCCAGCTCGCGCTCTTCCTCGGACAGGCAGGCCAGCCCCGTCGCGACCGGCGCGGCGATGATCGAGCGCACCTCCAGATGCGCCGAACGGACGCACAGGTCCAGGTTGCGCACCGGCGCACCCTCGGTCGACACGACATGGATGTCCACGCCCAGCCGCTCGGCATGCAGCCCGCGCGGTTGCTTGACCCCCGCCAGCCCGTCGAGCGTGTAGCGCGTCGGCTGCGCATGCAGCACCATCCGCCCGCCCGGATTGATCGCCTCACGCCCCGCGCGGAGCAGGTCGTCGATGTCCGACTGTTCGACGCGATGCCCGCCCAGATCGACCTCAAGCCGCAGGATATTCGACTCCAGCCCGCCCGCCGAGAAGCTGACCCACACATCCTCGATGTTCGTGCCCGCGATCCGCTCGGCCTGCTCGACGGCCTCGCGCACCGCGACTTCGGTCGCGGCCATGTCGGCGATATAGCCGCGCTGCACGCCCCGGCTCTCGCGCTGACCGGTGCCGAGCACGACCAGTTCGCCGCCATCGCCCTTCTGCGCGATCAGCGCCGACACCTTCGACGATCCGATATCGAGTGCGGTAATCAGTCCTTCGGGCGCGGTCTTGGCCATGTCTTATTCCCCCTGCACATTCACACTGGCAGTTTCTGCCGCCGATTCAATCTCTTTGCGCACTACCTGCCCTGGCATTCGCACCACCAGCCGCGTCGGATCGCGCAGGTCGAAGCGCAGATAGCCGCGCCCCAGCAACCGATCCGCCCCGTCCAGCTCGGCGAACTTGACCAACGCCTTGGCCGCCGCATCTTCCCCTTCGGGTAGCGCCAGCCGCTCGCCGGTATTGAAGCTCAAGTCCCAGCGGCGATTGCCGATCCATGTCGCGGCCTTGACCAGCGGGCGCAGCGCGGGCGCCGCCGCCAGCAACCGCTGATAGGCCGGCTGCTGCGCATAGGCGCCATCGCCGATCACCAGCGGCAGGTCCGGCATCGCGTCCGCCGACACCGGCTCCAGCAGCACGCCCTCGGCATCGATCAGCATGAGTTGCCCCTGATGCTGCCACACCGCCGCCGCCTTGCGCTCGACGATGTCGACCACCAGCGTATCGGGCAGGCGACGCGACACGCGCGCATCTGCGACCCAGCCGATCGTCATCAACCGCCCACGCACCTCGTCCAGATCGACCAGCGGCATCGCGCGGCTCTTTTCGTCCAGCGCGTAGTTATAGACCGTCATCTTGTCGGCGCGCTTGATCCCGGTCACCTCGACCTGCTGCACGCGAAAGCCCGCCTGCCCCACGCCCTCGGCCAACGCCGTCCCGACCGCGCCCGGCACGCCGAACAGCGTCGCCACGCCGATCAGGGACGCGACCGCGATGCCGGTGATGCTCCACGCAATGATCCGGTGCAGCGTTGCCTCGCTCACCGGCATCGCCGCGACCATCCGGTCGAGCAGATGCGGCTGCTTGCGCTTCGATTGCGCGCGGCGCTTGGGCTTGACCGTGGGGCGCTTGGTGGCGGGCTTGCGGCTCATCCGGCCCCGTCCTTCATCGCCTCATCGACGATCGCCTGCACCAGCTGCGGATAGCTCATCCCCAGCGCCTTGGCCTGTTCCGGCACCAGGCTCAGCGGCGTCATCCCCGGCTGGGTATTGACCTCCAGCAGGAACAGCCCGTCCAGCCCCTGGGTGTCATCCCAGCGGAAGTCCGACCGCGACGCGCCCTTGCACCCGAGCAGCCGATGCGCCTCGAGCGCGATCTTCTTGCACGCCTCGGTAATCTCGTCCGGAATCTCTGCCGGACAGATATGGTCGGTCATGCCGTCGGTATATTTGGCGTCGAAGTCGTAAAACCCGCTCTTGGGCTTGAGCTCCGTCACCAGCAGTGCCTTGTCGCCCAGCACCGCCGTGGTCAGCTCACGCCCCCGGATGAACGGCTCGGCAAGCAGTTTATCGAACTCCTGCCACGGGCCCTTCGCCTGCGCCGAGATCGGGTTTCCGTAATTGCCCTCGGCCGTGACGATCGCCACGCCCACCGACGACCCCTCATTGACGGGCTTCAGCACATAGGGGCGCGGCATCGGATCGGCCTCGTACAGCGACGCGGTCGACACGATCTGCCCGCCCGGCATCGGAATGCCATGCGGCACCAGCGCCTGTTTGGTCAGCACCTTGTCGATCGCGATCACCGACGTAACCATGCCGGAGTGCGTGTAGCGCAGCCCCATCAGGTCGAGCATTCCCTGCACCGTCCCGTCCTCGCCGGGCGTGCCGTGCAGCGCGTTGAACACGACATCGGGCTTCGCCGCCGCCAGCTTCGCCGCAACGTCGCGATCCATGTCGATCCGCGTGACGGTATGGCCAAGCGACTCCAGCGCCTCGGCAATCCCCGCGCCCGACATCAGCGACACCGGCCGCTCGGCCGACCAGCCACCCATCAGGACTGCAACGTGGAGGGGCTTCACATTGTCACTCACTTCGCCACGTTCCTGGTTGGCGTCGTCGGCGAACAAGCCGACACGCTGAATTTCCCACTCGAGTTCAACCCCGCTCGCGGCCTTGACCCGCGCGCGGACCTCATCGCCCAGCCCTTCGATATCCGCACTCGTCGCGTCACCGGTGTTGATCAGGAAGTTGGTGTGCTTCTCGCTCACCTGCGCCCCGCCGCGCTTCAACCCGCGACAGCCCGCCGCATCGACCAACCGCCACGCCTTGTCACCCTCGGGGTTCTTGAAGGTCGACCCACCCGTCTTGCTGCGCAGCGGCTGCGACGCCTCACGGGCGGCGGCGATGCGGTCCATCTCGGCCTGGATCGCGGCAGGCGCACCCGGCTCACCCCGAAAGTTTGCACTCACCACGATCGCCCCCTCGGGCAGTTCGGAGTGGCGATAGGTATAGCCCAGCGCATCGACCGGCAGCGTGCGCTTCTCGCCCGACCGCAACACCACTTCGCAGTCGGCCAGAATATCCTTGGTCTCGCGCCCGTAAGCGCCGCCATTCATCCGCACGAACCCGCCCACGGTACCGGGGATCGACCGCAGAAACTCGACGCACGCAATCCCCGCATCCCGCGCAGTGGACGACACCAGAATCCCGCTCGCCCCGCCGCCACAAGTCAGTGTCTGACCCTCGGCCTGTACCTTCGCAAACGCCTTGCCCAACCGCACCACCACGCCCGGCACCCCGCCATCGCGCACGATCAGGTTCGACCCCAGCCCCAACGCCATCACCGGCACCGCCGGGTCGAGCTGCGCCAGAAACTCGCACAGATCATCGACATCGGCAGGCTCGAACAGCCACTCCGCCGTCCCGCCGCTCTTGAACCACACGAGCGGGGCCAGCGGCGCGTCGGGGGTCAGCTTCCCCCGCACCGTGGGGAGAAGCGTTGCGCTCACTTCATCCCCCAGAATTTCGCCCATTGCTTCCAGTAGGACAGGTTCGCCTCGGCGGCCTTCACCCCCGCCTCCTGCAGCTTCGCGACATCCTTGCCCGCGTCGAGCATCGTCTGCGCCGCATCCATCTGCGCCTGTTGCGCGCGCAGGATTTCGCGCTGCATATCCGTGGCGAGGGTGAACCAGTCGCTCATGCCGCTACGCTCCGCTTGGCATCGACCGCTTCGGCCAGCCCCGCCGCCCATTTGGTGATGTCGCCCGCGCCCAGGCACACGATCAGATCGCCCGGCAGCGCAACTTCCGCGATCCGCGCCGCCAGCGCATCGGCATCGGCAACACTCTCCGCCAGCCGATGCCCGCGTGCCAGCGTCCGCTCGACCAGCGCCTCGCCGCTCACGCCGTCGACCGGCGCTTCACCCGCCGCATAGACCGGGGTCACCAGCACCATGTCGGCGTCGTTGAACGCCTGCGCAAAGTCATCCATCAGATTGCCGAGCCGCGAGTAGCGGTGCGGCTGCACCACCGCGATCACCCGCCCCTGCGCGCTCTCCCGCGCCGCCGACAGCACCGCGCGGATCTCGACCGGGTGATGGCCATAATCGTCGATTACGATCGCCGGCAGCTGCCCCTCGAACGCGATCTCGCCGACCTTGGTAAAGCGCCGCTTGACGCCGCCGAACTTGGCAAAGCCGTTCTGGATGGTCGCATCGTCGATGCCCATTTCCAGCGCGACGCCGATCGCGGCGAGCGCGTTCTGGACATTGTGCCGCCCGGGCATCGGCAGGTCGATCCCCTCGATCGACCGCGTCGTCCCGTCGCGATGGCGAATGATCGCCTCGAACTTGTTGCCGCCCGGATAGGGCACGACATTGACGCCGCGCACGTCCGCGCTGGCGGCAAAGCCATAGGTCACGATCCGGCGATCACGAACCCTTGGAATGATCGCCTGCACCTCGGGATGGTCGAGGCACAGCAACGCCGCGCCATAGAAGGGCACATTCTCGACAAACTCGACATAGGCGTCCTTGGCCCGCTCGAAGCTGCCATAGTGATCGAGATGCTCGGGATCGATATTGGTCACGACAGCGATCGTGCCGTCGAGGCGCAGGAAGCTGCCGTCGCTCTCATCGGCCTCGACCACCATCCACTCGCTGTCGCCCAGCCGCGCGTTGGAGCCATATTGGTTGATGATGCCGCCATTGATCACGGTCGGGTCGATCCCGCCCGCATCCAGCAGCGCCGCGATCATGCTCGTCGTCGTCGTCTTGCCATGCGTCCCCGCCACCGCAACGGTGGACTTGAGCCGCATCAGTTCCGCCAGCA
This sequence comes from Sphingomonas sp., assembly GCF_965227385.1. Classification (GTDB taxonomy): domain Bacteria; phylum Pseudomonadota; class Alphaproteobacteria; order Sphingomonadales; family Sphingomonadaceae; genus Sphingomonas. Next base: position 2,165,461 of record NZ_OZ245750.1, on the reverse strand, counting down.
TCTCCGCGCGCCGCACCACCGGAATGCGCGCGGCATAGGCGGCCTGCACCTCCGGGTTGTCGCGCTTGATCGCGGTCGATGTCACGACCACCGCCGCATCGCCCAGATTGTCCGCGCTCTGCCCGATGGTGATCGCGATCCCACGCTTGCGCAGCCCTTCGACGACATACCCCTCGGCACTGTCGCTGCCCTGCACCTTGTAACCCAGGTTATGCATCACCTCGGCAATGCCCGACATGCCGATCCCGCCGATGCCGACGAAATGGATCGTGCCGATATCCTTGGCGACACCCTTCACGCAAACGCCTCCCCGCCCTGCGCGATCTTCACCGGCTCGGCATGTCCCATTCCTGCCGACGCCCAGTCGGCGTCGATCGATTCCACCAGATCGGCCAAGTCGCGCACCGCATCGGGCCGCCCGACGCTGCGCGCGCATGCCGCGGCATGCGCCAGCCCCTCGGGGTCAAGCCCCAGCTTCTGGATCTGCTTGGCCAGTTCCTGCGCGCTGAACGCCCGCTGCGGGATCGTCCGCGCGCCACCGGCAGCGCTGATCTCGCGCGCATTCGCCGTCTGGTGATCGTCGGTCGCGCTCGGCAGCGGCACCAGGATCGCCGGACGCCCGGCGGCAGTCAGCTCGGCAATGGTCGACGCCCCCGCCCGTGCGATGACGATATGCGCCCAGGCCAGCCGCTCGGGCAGGTCGGGCAGGTACGTCGCAATCTCCGCCGGAATGCCATGCTCGGCATATTTGCGGCGCACCTCGTCGATATCCTCGACCCGCGCCTGATGCGTCACCTGCAACCGGCGGCGAAAATGGACGGGCAGCAGCGCGAGGCCATCGGGCACCACCTGGCTCAGCACCGACGCGCCCTGGCTTCCCCCGGTCACCAGCACCCGGAAAATCCCATCCTCCTCCAGCGGCGGATAGGGCCGCAGCCGCAGCTCCAGCACCGCCTCCCGCACCGGATTGCCGGTCAGATGGGTCTTGTTGGCATAAGCAGGCTTCAGCCGCGCCACCTCAGCATAGCTGGTGGCGATCGCCCCCACCTTGCCCGCGACCAGCCGGTTGACCCGGCCCAGCACGGCATTCTGCTCATGGATCACCGTCGGCACCTTCGCCGCGAATGCCGCCGACAGCGCGGGCATCGACGCATAGCCGCCGAACGCCACCACCGCCGCCGGACGCAGCTGGCGATACAGCTTGCGCGCCTGCGCCCGCCCCTTGGCCATGGTGCGCAGCGCCTTCAGCCACCCGATCGGCCCACCGGCAAAGCGCGATGCCGGAACGACATGCGTCTCGATCCCGTCGAACAGATCGGGGAAGCGTACCCCGCGCTCGTCGGAAATCAGCGCAACCTTGTGCCCGCGCCGCATCAGCTCCGCCGCCAGTGCCGCAGCGGGAACCATATGTCCGCCGGTGCCCCCGGCGGCGAGGACGTATTGCCGTCCCGAAGTCATTTATTGCTTCCTCGAACCGTATAGCTTGAGCGCTTCAGATACGGGTTCCGCCTCGTGAAAGCGAGCAGCAGTCCCATTCCGATCGACAATGCCACCATCGACGATCCGCCATAGGAAATGAAGGGCAAGGTCATCCCCTTGGAGGGGGCAAGGCCGGTATTGACCGCCATGTTGATCACCGCCTGAATCCCGAATTGGGCCGCCAGCCCCGCCGCCGCGAGCAACCGGAACGAGTCCTCCTCGTCCAGCAGCTTGATCAGCACGCGCACCACGATGGCGAGGTAGATCAGCGCGATGACGATGCACGCGATCAACCCGAACTCCTCACCCACGACCGAAAAGATATAGTCGGTATGCGCCTCGGGCAGCTTGAACTTGACCGTCCCGCCGCCAGGGCCGGTGCCGGTCGCGCCGCCGCCGGTCAGCACCGCATGCGCCATGTCGGTCTGGTAATGCTCCGCCTGCGCCTTTTCGGGGTCGGGGAACAGGAAGCTGTCGATGCGCGTGCGCGCGGTGTCGTAGAAGAGATAGGCCGCGACCACCCCCGCCACGCCCGCGCCGCCCAGGAACCCGATTGCGCGCGTCGAAATCCCGGCCAGCATCAGCAGCACGACCCACACGGCGGCAAAGATCATCGTCTGCCCGAAATCGGGCTGCTTCATCAGCAAGGCCGCAATCACTGCGGTCAGCACACCGGTCACCGGGATCACCGGCAGGCTCGGATCCTTGGCGCGCAGCGACAACAGCCAGGCGGTGGTGACGATATAGAGCGGCTTCAGAAACTCCGATGGCTGGAACGACGCGACGCCCACCCCGATCCAGCGCCGCGCGCCATTGACCTCGGCGCCGAAGAAGGCGGCAAGGCCGACCAGCAGCACGCAGATCGCCGTGCCCAAAATCGCGCCGCGCCGCGCCAGCCCGACCGGCAGCATCGACACGACCAGCAGCACCGGGATCGACAGGCCGATCCACAGCGCCTGTCGCCAGAAATAATGCATCGACGCGAACTGCTTGGTCGTATCCGAATAGCGTTCGGCCGACGCCGGCGACGCCGCCGCCACCGCGACCAGACCGATCCCGATCAGCAGGAACGCGAGCAGCAGCAGGATGCGGTCGATCTCCCAGAACCACAGGCCCAGCGGCGTCTTGCTGCCCCGGCTCAGCTGGTCCTCGAACCGCTCGCGCAGCGGCTTGCGCTTGGTGGTCGCGCGAATGACGTCACTCATGCCAAAGCCTCCACCGCCGCGCGGAACTGGTCGCCGCGATCCTCATAATCGCGGAACTGGTCGAACGACGCGCACGCCGGGGATAGCAACACCGTCTCCCCCGCCACTGCATTGGCGGCAGCCGCGCGCACCGCCTCAGCCAGTGTGCCCGAGCGTTCGACCGGCATCTCGTCCATCAGGATTTCCGCAAACATCTCCGTCGCTTCGCCGATGGTGTAGGCGCGGACAATATGGGGGAAACCCGAACGGCAGGCGTCCAGGTCCGCAGTCTTGGCCTTGCCGCCCAAAATCCAGTGGATCCGCGGATAGGCCGCGAGCGCCGGGGCGGTCGATTCCGCATTGGTCGCCTTGCTGTCATTGACGAACAGCACGCCGTTCCGCGTCGCGACCCGCTCCATCCGGTGCGGCAGGCCGGGAAAGCTCTCAAGGCCACGATCGATGCTCGCCTGATCCACCCCCAGCGCCTCGCACGCGGCGATCGCGGCAAGCGCGTTCTGCGCATTGTGCGGCCCCTGCAGCGCGGGCCAGCGCGACTGATCCATGCAGAAACCGGGCGCGATCTTGGTCAGGTCCTCGGCCCGCCCCGATCGCGCGACCTGCTTCGCCACGCCCTGCGACGCCTCGTCCCCGATGCCGATAATCGCGGCATGCCCCCTGGACTGCATCGCAAACAGCCGCGCCTTTGACGCCGCATAGGCATCGAACCCGTCATAGCGGTCGAGATGGTCCGGCGTGATGTTGAGCAGCACCGCGACCTCGCAATCGAGGCTCCGGGTCAGGTCGATCTGATAGCTCGACAGTTCGAGCACATAGACCCCGCCCTCCGGCAGCGGCTCCTGCCCCAGGATCGGCAACCCGATATTCCCGCCCAGCCGCGCCGGAATGCCCGCGCTCTCGAGGATATGGTGGATCAACGCGGTCGTGGTCGACTTGCCGTTGGTCCCGGTAATCCCGATCACCTTGTGCGCCGGAAGCTCGCCCCGCGCCTGCGCAAACAACTCGATATCGCCGATGATCGGCACGCCCGCATCGCGCGCCTTGGCGGCGATCGGATGGGTGTTGAGGGGAACGCCGGGCGATACCACTACGCCAGCGAACCCAGTGAGATCGGCTTCCAGCAGATCGGCTAACCGAATATCCGCCGTCTCAAATCCGGGCTGCCAGCTCTCACGCGGATCGCGCTTGGCCGCGTCACTATCCCACGCGACAACCTGCGCCCCGCCGGCCACAAGCGCACGCACGCTCGCCGCCCCCGACCGCGCCAGCCCGAGTACCGCAAAGCGTTTCCCGCGCCAGGCGGCGGAAACGATCACCGCAGCTTCAGCGTCGCCAGCCCCGCGAGCGCGAGGACGAAGGCGATGATCCAGAAGCGGATCACGACCGTCGGCTCGCTCCAGCCAAGCTGCTCGAAATGATGGTGGATCGGCGCCATGCGAAACACGCGCTTGCCGGTGCGCTTGTACCAGAACACCTGGATGATGACGCTCAGCGCCTCGACCACGAACAGACCGCCGATGATCCCCAGCACCAGTTCATGATGCGTGGTGACGGCAATCGCACCCAAAGCGCCGCCCAGCGCCAGCGACCCGGTATCGCCCATGAACACCGCCGCCGGCGGCGCATTGAACCACAGAAACGCAAGGCCCGCGCCGACGATCGCACCGCAGAAGATCGCCAGATCGCCCGCCCCCGCGACATGCGGGATGCCAAGATAGGTCGCGAACACCTTGTTGCCCACGACATAGGCGATCAGCATGAACGCCATGCTCGCGATGATCACCGGCATGGTGGCCAGCCCGTCCAGCCCGTCGGTCAGGTTGACCGCGTTGCCGAACGCCACGATCGTGAACGCGGCAAAGACGATGTAGAAATAGCCCAGATCGACGCTGAACTGGCTGAAGAACGGCACATACAGCATCGTCCCGTTCTGCAGCGTGATCACCCACGCCGCGACGCCGGCGATCGCGAATTCGCCCAGCAGCCGGACCTTGCCCGAAACGCCCGCAGTGCTCGCCTTGCGCACCTTGTCATAGTCGTCGAGGAACCCGATCATCCCGAAGCCGAGCGTCACGAAGATGCACGCCCAGATATATGGGTTGGACAGGTCCATCCATAGCAACAGCGCCAGCGTCAGGCTGGTCAGGATCATCAGGCCACCCATCGTCGGCGTACCGCGCTTGGCCAGGTGGCTCTGCGGCCCGTCGGCGCGGATCGGCTGTCCCTTGCCTTGGCGGACACGCAGCCAGCCGATGAAGCGCGGTCCCAGGATCAGGCCGATGAACAGCGCGGTCGCGACCGCCGCCCCGGTGCGGAACGAGAGGTAGCGGAACAGGTTGAGCAGCCCCGGAAAGCCAAGCCATTCGGCCAGTTCGTACAGCATTAGCCCCTTCCCGCCAGCGCCGCGACGACCCGCGACAGCCCGACCCCGTTCGAACCCTTGATGAGCACCGCGTCCCCGGCGCGCAGCATCGCCTCCAGCGACGCGCGCGCCGCAGCGGCGTCGGGCACATGGACCAATTCGACCCGCCCCTCAAGCGCTGCGGCAAGCGGCGTCATCCCCTCACCGACAAGAAGCACCGCTTCAACGCCTGCCGCCAGAACTGGCTCGGATAGTTCGGCGTGGAAGTCACCGGACTGCTCGCCCAACTCGCGCATTTCGCCCAGCACCGCGATCCGCCGCGTCGCCGGGGTCGCGGCCAGCACCGCCAGCGTCGCGCGCATCGATGCCGGGTTGGCGTTATAGCTTTCGTCGATCACCAGCGCTTCGCCGTCACCGACCTTCGCACCGAACCGCGCCCCGCGCCCGGCGATCCCGCCCATCTCGGCCAGCGCCAGTCCCGCCTGCTCCAGATCGCCGCGCGCCGCGTCCACCGCCGCCAGCACCGCCATCGCATTGGCGACCCAGTGATCACCCGGCTGCGACAGGGTAAAGCTCAGCGTCTTGTCCGCGCCGATCTGCGCGGTGACGAACGTCCCGCCCGGTTGGCCATGCACCACCTCGACCGCGCGCACATCGGCGCCCTTGCCGAGGCCGAACGTCACGATCCGCGCCGCATGCGGCTGTGCCGCCGCGATCAACCGGTCGCGATAAGGGCTGTCGAACGGGACGATCGCCGTACCACCCGGCTCCAGCCCCTGGAAAATCTCGCCCTTCGCATCGGCGATTGCCTCGACGCTGTCGAAGAATTCGGTGTGCGCCGGTGCGATGGTGGTGACGATGGCGATATGCGGCCGCACGATCCGGGTCAGCGCCGCCAGCTCGCCGGCATGGTTCATCCCCATCTCCAACACACCAAACCGCGTATCGCGCGGCATCCGCGCCAGGCTAAGTGGCACGCCGGTGTGGTTGTTGTAGCTTTTGACCGATCGGTGCGCCTGCCCCGGCTCGGGCCGGTCGAGGCATTCGAACAGCGCCTCCTTGGTCCCGGTCTTGCCGACGGATCCGGTCACGCCGATCACCACCCCGCCCATCCGCGCCCGGCTGGCCCGCGCCAGATCCTCCAGCGCCGCCATCGTGTCGCTGGTCAGGACATGCGGATGCGCCGTCGCCCGCGACACCACCGCCCCCGCCGCGCCGCTGGCAAAGGCCTGATCGAGAAACTTGTGCCCATCGGTTATCTCGCCGGTCAGCGCAAAGAACAGCGCCCCCGGCCCGACCTCACGGCTGTCGAACGCAACCGCATCGACGTCGAACTCCGCCGAAGCCGTCCCGCCCGTCGCGGATGCGATTTCGGCGGAGGTCCACAGCGACCTCACGCCGCCGCCTCGCGCGCGACGCTCACATCGTCGAACGGCAGCACCATATCCCCCACGATCTGCCCCTGCTCATGTCCCTTGCCGGCGATCAGCACGATATCCTCCGATCCCGCCGCTGCAATCGCCGCCTCGATCGCCGCGCGCCGGTCGCCGATCTCGATCGCCGCGGGACAGCCCTTCATCACCGCGCGCCGGATTTCGCTCGCATCCTCGCCGCGCGGATTGTCGTCGGTGACGAACACCAGGTCGGCACCCGCGACCGCCGCCTGCCCCATCGGCTCGCGCTTGCCCGGGTCACGGTCGCCGCCCGCGCCGAACACCAGGATCAGCCGCCCCGCCGCATGCGGCTTCAGCGCCGCGATCGCCGCCTCGATCGCATCGGGCGTATGCGCATAGTCGACATAAACCGGCGCCCCGGTCCTGCTGATCGCCGCGCGCTCCAGCCGCCCGCGCACCGGCTGCAGCCGCGCCAGATTGGCCAAGGTCTGCGCCGGATCGCCCCCGGTCGCGATCACCAGCCCCGCCGCGACCAGCGCGTTCGCCGCCTGATAGCCCCCGATCAGCGGCAGGCCGACGCGATGGGTCTCGCCCCCGAATGCGATCTCCAGCTTCTGGTCGAGCAGGGTCGGCGCGCGCGATACCAGCCGGATCGTGTCGCCATGCTCGCCCACGGTGATGATGCGGTTGCCGCGCATCCGCGCAATGTCGATCACCCGCTCGCTGTGCGGATCGTCGGCCCACACCACCGCCGTGCCGTCGGGATCGAGCACATCGGCGAACAGCCGCAGCTTGGCGGTCAGATAATCCGCCATGTCCTTGTGATAGTCGAGATGATCGCGGCTCAGGTTGGTGAACGCCGCCGCACGCACCGGCAGCCCCTCGGTGCGATATTGCGACAGGCCATGGCTCGATGCCTCGAATGCCAGATGCGTCACGCCCTCGCGCGCCAGCCCCGCGACGTTGGACAGGAAGGTCACGACATCGGGCGTGGTCAGCCCGGTCGACACCATCTCGCCCGCCGTGGTGACGCCCAGCGTGCCGATCGATGCCGCATGATGCCCGGCCATCAGCCACAATTGCCGCACCATTTCGACCGTCGACGTCTTGCCGTTGGTCCCGGTGACCGCCACCGACGTCTCGGGGAACGGCGCGAAGAAGCGCGCCGCGATCCGCGCAAATTCGGTGCGCGGGTGATCGCTCGCGATATGCGCCGCACCCTCGACGTTCACCTCGGGCCGCGCGACGACGGCAATCGCCCCGCGCGCCACCGCCTCGGCAATATAATCCTCGCCATTGAAGCGGGCGCCGCGAAACGCGCCGAACACGCTGCCCGGCGCGATCTTGCGATGGTCGATGGCGAAACCGGTGACGATGTCCCGCTCGTCCCCGCCGGTCAGTTCGGCGAGCTTCACTCGTCCACCCCCGCGCCCAGCGCGGCGACGGCGGCAGGCTTGCCCTTGGCCTCCGCCTTCCACAGCAGCGGGGTGAGGTCGGACACGTCGACATCGCGCCGCTCGTCCGGGACGACACCCAGCATCGCGCCGGTGCGCATCACCACGCGGTTGACGACGGGGGCCGCGGTCCACCCGGCGGTGGACTGGCCCGCAGACTGCGCATTACCGATCGGCGAATCGAGCATCACCAGCACCACATAGCGCGGTGCGTCCATCGGGAAAGCCGCTGCGAAGGTCGAGACGTTCTTGTTGCGCTGATATCCACCGCGTCCGGGCACTTCGGCGGTGCCGGTCTTGCCCCCGACGCGATAGCCCGGCGCATCCGCCTTGCTACCGGTGCCGTGCGTCACGATCAGGCGCATCAGCTGGCGCATCCGCGCGCTGGTCGCCTCGGAAATGATCCGCCGCCCCGTCGGGACCTTGCCCGGCTCGACCTTGCGCAGCGTCGCCGGACGCCACACCCCGCCATTGACCATTGCGGCATAGGCGCTGGCCAGATGCAGCGGCGTGACCGCGATGCCATGGCCATAGGCCGTGGTCATCACCGTGGTGCGCGCCCAGTATTTCGGCCACAGCGGCCCGGCGACGCCGCCCAGCTCGATCGGCGCCTTGGTGTCGAAGCCCAGGCCACGGAACATCGCCTCCATCCGGTCCTTGCCCAGCTCGTCGGCAATCCGCGCGGTGGCGATGTTGGACGAATGGATCAGCGTCTCGGGAATGTTCAGCCAGCGCTTCTGCGCATGGTCGTCCCGGATCCGGAACCCGCCGACCTTGAGCGGCTCGGTCGCATCGTACCGCTTCGCCATCGACGGCGCGACGCCGCTTTCGATCGCGAACGCCATGGTCAGCGGCTTGAAGGTGGACCCCAGCTCGTACACGCTCTGCGTCACATTGTTGCGGAAATGCTCGGGGTTCGAGCCCTTGACGTTATTGGGGTTGAACGTCGGCAGCGACGTCATCGCCACCACCTCGCCCGTCGCGACGTCCAGAATGACGCCGGCCGCGCCCTGCGCCTGGAAACTCGCCATCGCCGTGCCCAGCTCGCTGTCCAGCGCCGCCTGCGCACGCAGGTCGATCGACAGCGCAACCGGCTTCCCGCGCTGCGCCGGGTCGGTCAGCTGGCGGTCCAGGATATGCTCCATCCCGCTCACGCCCTTGCCGTTGAAATCGACAAAACCCAGCGCATGGGCCGCCAGCGTGGCCTGCGGATACAGCCGCTGGGGCTCACGCGCGAACTCGATCCCCGGTTCGCCCAGCGCATGGACGGCGGCGACCAGTTCGGGCACCGCGCGCCGCTTCAGATAGGTGAACTTCGCACCGCTGTTGAGCAGCCTGGCATAGTCCCCGGCGCTCTTGCCCGGCAGCGTCGCGGCCAGCATCTGGGCCAGCTCTGCCTTGTTACCGATCACCCGGTCGGGCCGCACCCCGATCGACCAGGCATCGATCGTCCGCGCCAGCGGCGCGCCGTTGCGATCGACCAGGTCACCGCGCAGCGGGACCAGCATCGCATTGACGCTGGGCGCGCGTTGCGGCTCGGCAAACACCGCCAGCAGCGCCAGCCGCCCGACGATCACCGCGAATGCGGCCGCGAACAGCAAGGTCAGGATCATCAGCCGCACATGCGCGATCGCGATCGGCGACGCGCGGCTGCCGTCCCGGGCGCGGATCCGCGGTGCTGGGGCGACCAGGACCGTCACCGCAATTTACGCGCCTCTGCGCGGACGCCCTGCATCAGGTCGCCAAAGCTCGAGTCCTTCAGCAGCTTGCTGTCCAGCGATGCCACCGCCGCATTTTTCGCCACCACCGGCACAGGGGCACCCACCCGCTTTGGCTTCGTCACCGTCGCAGCCGCCACCGCGACCGGAGCCGTCGGCGTCTTCACGACCACGGACTTCTCGACCGCCGCTTTCTCCATCACCGGCTTGACCGCCGCAACCGCATCACTCGCCACCGCGGGACCGCTCACCACCTCGGGCAGGCCCTGCGGCACGACCATCGCGGCATAGCGCTCGGCGGTGCCGTCACCCTCCATCGGGCGCAGCGCCGCCAGCTCGGTATCGCTCGCCAGGAACTGGCGCGGCGTCGGCGCGGTGTAGCGCATCACGTCGCCATTCCACCGCTCGAGCTGGGCAAGGTTGGCGCGCGTGTCGAATTCGGTTTCGAGGCCGCGGATGTCCTTGTGCGCCTTGGCGATGGCGCGCTCGACCGCCTCGACCTTCGACCGCTCCGCCGCAACCTGCGACGACACCAGGTAACAGGCCGGCGCAACGATCACGCCGGTCAGAAACCATCCAAAGCCGCTCAACGCCTTGATCGCCATCACCGCCTCCTCAACGCCACGCCGGTGCCGCCGTGCGCCGCGCGACACGCAATGTCGCCGACCGGGCACGCGGGTTCACCGCAATCTCATCCTCGCCGGCCCGGATCGCCTTTGCGGGCGGTTCGAAGCTCGGCGCCTGTTCCGCCGCGACCATCGGGCGATGCCGCGATCCCGTCGGCTCGCTCCCGCTGCGTTCGCGCAGGAATTTCTTGACCATCCGGTCCTCCAGGCTGTGGAACGTCACCACCGCCAGCCGCCCGCCGGGCTTCAACGCCCGCTCGGACGCGACCAGCGCTTCCTCAAGCTCGTCGAGCTCGCGGTTGAGGTGTATCCGGATCGCCTGGAAGGTCCGGGTGGCCGGGTCCTTCTTCTCATGCGGTCGGTACCCAAGGGCCCGCCGCACCACATTGGCCAGGTCCCCCGTGCGCGCGAGAGGCCGTGCCTTCACGATCGCTTGTGCCACACGTCGGGCCTGTTTTTCTTCCCCGTAATTTCTCAGTATCGTGGTTAAATCGGACTCACTGATTTCGTTAACCAATTCGGCCGCGGTCATGCCCGACTGGCTCATCCGCATGTCGAGCGGACCGTCCGCCTGAAAGCTGAACCCCCGGTCCGCCTGGTCGAGCTGCATCGACGACACGCCGATATCCAGCGTCACGCCATCGACCGGCGACAGGCCGCGTGCATCGAGCTCCCGGTCCATCGCGGAAAAGGGCGACTGGATCAGGACCAGACGATTTTCGCTCGCATCCACAAGTGCTTGACCGCCTTCGATCGCGTCTGGATCGCGATCGAAGGCGGCCACCTCGGCACCCCGCTCGAGGAACGCGCGCGTGTAGCCACCGGCACCGAATGTCCCATCGACGTGCCGCTCGCCCGGCTGGATCGCTAGCGCGGCGAGCACTTCGGCCAGCATGACCGGGATATGTGGACGATCCTGGTTAACATCGTCATGGGCGAAGGGCGCGGTCACAGCGTCACCCCCTTCTCTTCCAGGCAGTAACGGCACGCCGCCTTGATCTGCTCGGAGATGGTCGGATGGTCGAGCAGGGTGCGCGGGTTCCACACCTCGATCATCGCGCCGACGCCCATGAAGAACGCGTAGCTGCCCTTGGGAATCCCGGCGAGGTGCCCCAGCATGCCGGGCAGCACGAAGCGGCCTGACGGATCGAACGCGATATTCTCGCTCGCCCCCACGCCGTCGCGCCAGATATTGGCGTCGGCCTGGCCGCGATCACCCGCAAACTCGGTCGCACGCGCGTCGAGCCGCTCCATCACCACATCGAAATAGGGCTCGTCATAGGCGACCAGGCACTTGTCGGTTTCGTGGGGCGACAGGATCGCGACGCGGGCTTCCTTGCTGTCGGTCGGGTGGCCGCTGTTCTTCTCCAGCGTCGCGCGCAGGGCAGAGGGGATGGCGACACGACCCTTGTCGTCCACCAGCTGTAAGCCGACCCCTCTGTAGCCGCTGCGTGCCACCCTTGCCCCTTGCCTCCCGGGCACGCCTTTCCGCCTGTCGCGGCGCGCCATCGCACGCCCCGGACCCATGATGGCCGACGATAAAGGTTACCCTGTTAACCGCTGGCCTATCGCAAGCGGTCCGGGTTTTCAATGCCTGAACTCGGGATTTCGCGGGAATTTGCCCCACTTTATGCCTTGGGTTACCGCTGTTTTCACTTCATTCGTTAAGTGAACACCTTATGTTCCACGGTGGCGGTGGGACATCATGGCGCAAGGTTCCAGCCTTTCGGCAGGACAGGCGGCCGGTGGCGGCAATTCCCAGGAATTCCCGCGGCACGGCGCGAAGACGCAGGTGGGCGGCGCTCATTCCCCGGCGACGGGGGCTGGGGTGAGGTCGGGCGCGGGGGATTCTTCGATGCGCGGCGCGATGCCGAGCTCGGCGATCGGCTCGTCCTTGGGCTCAGCCGCACTGTTGGTCACCATGCCCTCGGTCATGTTGGCGACCACTTCGGGCTTGGGCGCGCCCTCGGCCACCACCGGCGCTTCATCGCGCGCCGAGGAAAAGATCGCGCTCGCCACCCCGATCAGCAGCAGCACGGTGGCAAGTCCGGTCAGTCCGACGCGGACCCGCTGCATGCTGGATTGAGGATCGCTGGGCATCGACTTCATAAGCTGTGGCATAAAAGTAACGCCTTAACAGCCGATTGTCGAACCCCGTTTTGTACCTTGATTCAACCGCGATCGAGCCACTCGGGTACCTGCAACCCCTTGAGTCGCAGCCATTCCGGGTTGTACAGCGTTGAAAGATAACGGAATCCCGTGTCGCACAGGATCGTCACGACCCGCGCGCCCGGTCCCAGTTCGCGCCCCAGCGCCACCGCGCCCGCGACATTGATCCCCGACGACAGCCCCAGGCACAGCCCCTCCTCGGCGAGCAACCGGCGCACCCACTCCATCCCCTCATCGTCCCCGATGCGGAACTGCGTATCGATCGGCGCGCCTTCCAGGTTCGCGGTGATCCGCCCCTGCCCGATCCCTTCGGCCACCGACGACCCTTCAGCCTTCAGCTCGCCATGCGCGTAATAATTGTACAGCGCCGCGCCATGCGGATCGCTCAGTGCGATGCGGACCTTCTCGTCCTTCTCCTTCAGGCCCAGGCCGACGCCGGCAATCGTGCCCCCGGTCCCCGCAGCACAGGTAAAGCCGTCGATCCGCCCTTCCATCTGGGCCCAGATCTCCTCCGCCGTGCCGACGATATGCGCGCGGCGATTGGCGATATTGTCGAACTGGTTCGCCCAGATCGCGTTCGGCGTCTCCTCGGCGATGCGCCGCGACGTGTGCACGAAATGGCCGGGGTTGGAGTAGGGCGCAGCCGGCACCAGCACCAGCTCCGCGCCCAGCGCGCGCAGCGTGTCCATCTTCTCGCGGCTCTGCGTCTCGGGCATGACTATGATCGTCTTGTACCCCTTAGCATTGGCGACCAGCGCCAGGCCGATCCCGGTATTCCCCGCCGTCCCCTCGACAATCGTCCCGCCCGGCTGGATCAGCCCGCGCGCCTCGGCATCCTCGACGATGAACAGCGCCGCGCGATCCTTCACGCTTGCGCCGGGGTTAGCGAATTCGCACTTGCCGAAAATGTCGCACCCGGCGGCCTCGCTCGGCCCTTTCAGCCGGACGAGCGGGGTGTTTCCGATCAGCGCGATGGTATCCTGTGCAACTTTCATGGCTGGAACATAGGCACTGCCCCCGCGGCGCCGCAAGCAAGCGAAACTATGCGGCTACACCAGCCTGCTTGAGATGCGGCCCTAGCCGCCCGGTCAGCCACAGAAAGAACATGCGATAATCGCTCGCCAGCGACCAGAGCGGATAGGTAAAGGTCGCCGGGCGATTCTTCTCCACCCCGAAATGCGCGCCCCAGGCAAAGCCATAGCCCGCCAGCGGAACGGCGATGAACCACCACGCATTCCACGCAATCCCCGCCGCCAGCGCGACAAAGGTCAGTGCCGTCCCGGCATAATGCAGCGCCCGCGTCTGCGGCTTGCCATGCTCGCGCAGATAATAAGGCCAGAAATCGGCATAGCGGGTGATCGCGCGGGCCATGGCGCGATGCTATGCCGGCCCTCCCATGCAATCAAGTCCGCCGCGCAAGGCCAGTTTCCCGCCCGTCACCGACGCCCGCACCCGCGTGCTGATCTGCGGCAGCCTGCCCGGTGAGCGCAGCCTCGCCGCACGGCAATATTACGCCCACCCGCAGAACCAGTTCTGGCGCCTGATCGCCGCCGTGATCGACCGCGCCGACCTCCCCACCCTCCCCTACGAAGCCCGCCTCGCCGCCCTTCTCGAAGCCCGCATCGGCCTGTGGGACGCCGTCGGCAGCGCGACCCGCACGGGCAGCAGCGACGCCGCCATCGCCGATGTGGAGGCCAACGACCTCGCCACCCTCGCCGCCAGCCTGCCCGATCTCGCCGCCATCGCGTTCAACGGCGCCACCGCCCACCGCCTCGGCCTGCGCCAGCTCGGCGCTGCGGCGCAGCGCTGGACCGTCCTGGCCCTGCCCTCCTCCAGCCCGCTGCACACCATCGGCATTGCCGCAAAGCTCCCCGCGTGGCTTGCACTGCGCGCCATTCTTGCCGCCACACCGCCAGTCCGGCGCGCTGCTGATTAGGCCGGGCCAGCCGCGCCGGCATTTCGGCGTCGCCCATCTTCATGTCGCCCCCTCCCGGCGCACCTGCCACCCGCGAATGACAACACCGCCCTTTCACCAGCCTTTCCTGCGACGGATATCGGGCATCGGCCGCGCGCAGACCCGTGACTCTCGCCGTGTGTTCCGCTATTGTTCCGGCGATGGCCGACCCGGCATTCCTCGATTTCCCGCCCCGGCCGCTGCGCTGGCTGTACCTGGACCTCAACAGCTATTTTGCGGCGGTCGAGCAGCAGTTGAACCCCGACCTTCGGGGAAAGCCGATCATCGTCGCCCCGGTCGACAGCGACACCACCGTCGCCATCGCTGCATCGGTCCAGGCCAAGAGATACGGCATCCGCACCGGCACCCCGGTATGGGAGGCCAAGCGTCTGTGCCGCGACCTCGTCGTCGTCCCCGGCAGCCACGCGAAATATGTCGAGTTCCATGAGGCGATCGTCGCCGAAATCTGGCGGCACATCCCGGTCACCGCGGTCTGCTCGATCGACGAAGTCGCCTGCCGCCTGCTCGACAATGAAAAAAGCCCCGATCAGGCCATGGCGCTGGCACGGCGGATCAAGGCGGGGATCATCGCCAATGTCGGCGAATGCCTGACCAGTTCGGTTGGCATCGCCCCCAACCGCCTGCTGGCCAAGCTCGCCAGCGACATGGAAAAGCCCGACGGCCTGACCGTGTTGACGCAGGAAATGCTGCCCGACCGCCTGTTCTCGCTGAAGCTGCGCGACATTGCGGGGATCGGCGCGAAGACGGAGAAACGGTTGGCGCAACAGGGCATCAACGACATCGGCCAGCTGTGCGAACGCCGCCCGCGCGATGCGGGGTCGGCCTGGGGCGGGGTCAATGGCGACCGGCTGTGGTATCTGCTCCACGGCTTCGACCTGCCCGAAAAGCCGACGCAGAACCGCACCATCGGCCACAGCCACGTCTTGTCGCCCCGCAAACGCGGTCTCGAACCCGTCCGCCTCACCGCCCGCCGCCTTGCCCTCAAATGCGCCGCCCGGCTCCGCCGCAAGGACTATGTCAGCCGCCTGCTGGTGCTCCATGCGAAGTTCGAGGACGACAAATCGGTCTGGCGCACCTCGATGAAGCTGCCCGCGACGCAGGACAGCTTCGCGATCCTCGCCGCGCTCGACGCGATCTTCCCCCGCCTCGCCGCCGCCGGCCGCACCCGCCCCGGCGGCTTCGCGATCCGCATGATCGGTGTGACCCTGTCCGAAATCGCACCCGTCGGCGCCGCGCAGGAATCGCTGTTCGGCGCGCTCGACCCCGACGATCCACTCGCCCGCGAAACCCGCACGTTGTCACTCAGCAAGGCGATGGACCGGATCAACGAAAAGTTCGGCCGCCACGCCGTTTCGGTCGGGCCGATGGACGGCAGCCGGGCGGATCGGGTCGGGACCAAGATCGCCTTTGGCAGGATCCCGGATCTGGACGAATTCCACGAATGACACATGATATTGTAACGATGCGACGCAATATGCGTTGAGCGTCTGTTATCCGTTATATCTTGACCCCCGATGTTGCGTGCGCAAAGGAAAGTTCCGCTATGAACATGCGTCTCCTCCCCGCCGCCGCGGTCGCGCTGCTCGCGCTCTCCGCCTGCAATCAAGAACCCGAAGTGATCAGCGAACGCGCGCCCGATCCAATGGAATCGCAGCTCGCCAACGCTGCGCCGGTCGAGCTGCCGCCGTCGATCAAGGCGACCGTTTCGATGCGCTGCCAGCCTGGCAATGCGCTCGTGTTCGTCGAATTCTTCAACCAGGACAAGCTGGTCACCGTCGCCACCGAAAAGGGCGGTACCAAGACCCGCCTGACCGCACCGGAAGCGGGCCAGCCCTTCACTGCCGAGGGTGGCTGGAAGCTGACCGGCACCCCGGAATCGGCCACGGTCGAAATCCCGGGCAAGGGCACGCTCACCTGCAAGGGCTGAACGTCGACCCATTCAGTTCACCCAAAGAGCCGGCGAAAGTCGGCTCTTTTTTTGTGCGCCATGTCACATCCGCCGCACCCGCCGCGTCATGTCCGTGCAACCCAGTACGGAGCATGACCATGACTGCCAAACTCGACCCCTTCGCCGCAGCCCCCGGCGTGATGAAGCCCTGGTTCGCCGCCTCTGCCGCGATCAACGCCAGCCTTGAGCCCGCGCTGATCGAACTGGTCAAGATTCGCGCGTCGCAGATCAACCAGTGCGCCAATTGCCTCAACATGCACACCGCCGAAGCGCGCGCAAAGGGCGAGAGCGAACAGCGCCTCCACCTCCTCGCCGCCTGGCGCGAAGCACCTTGCTACACCCCCCGCGAACGCGCCGCCCTCGCCTGGACCGATGCCTTGACGCGCCTCTCCGAAGGCCACACCCATCGCGAAGCATATGACGCGCTGACCGCCGAATTCAGCGAGGAGGAGCAGGTGAAGCTGACGCTGATGATCAACATCATCACCGGGTGGAACCGCCTGGCCGTCGCCTTCGATCTGTGGATCGAACCCGCCGCGGCGCAGGCGGCGGCGTGACGCCGATCGATCAACCGGGCGCGGCGGACACCTTCGATCCGCTGCGCCCCAGACTGATCCGCGTCGCCTATCGCATGCTCGGCTCGGTCGCCGATGCCGAGGATGCGGTGCAGGACGCCTTCATCCGCTGGATGCGCACCGATCGCACCGCCGTGCGCGAGCCCGAGGCGTTTCTGCGCCGCACCGTGACCCGGCTGTGCCTCGACCGGCTCAGATCCGCCCGCCATCAGCGCGAAACCTATATCGGCCCCTGGCTCCCCGACCCGGTGGTGGAGGAGGCCCCGGACGAGGACGTCACCCTGCCGCTGATGCTCGCGCTCGAACGGCTTTCCCCGCTCGAACGCGCCGCCTTCCTCCTCCATGACGTGTTCGGCGCGTCGTTCGAGGACGTGGCGGCGACGCTGGACCGCGACCCCGCTGCCTGTCGTCAGCTCGCGGCGCGCGCACGCGACCATGTCCGCGCCGCCCGCCCGCGCTTCCACGTCGAGCAGCAACGCGGACTGGAGATCGCCAACGCCTTTTTCGCCGCCAGCCGCACCGGCGACCTGACCGCGCTCGGTGCCATGCTCGCCGACGATGTCAGCATCCATTCCGATGGCGGCGGCAAGCGCGCGGCTGCCGTACGGCTGGTGCGGAGCTTCAGGCATGTGATGAAGCTCCACAAGTCGCTCGCGGTGCTCTTCCGCAAATATGGCTCACACCTCGTCCGCGCCGGCTTCGTCAATGGCCTGCCCGGATTTGTCACGATGGAGGCGGACGGCGAGATTCAGACGACCGCGCTCGAGATCGATGGCGACCGGATCGTCGCCATCTACATCACGCGCAACCCCGACAAATTGCGTCACCTCCACTGACAACGCCTGTCGTCATCTTGTTATCTCCGTCCGGAACAAGGATGATGGCGCAGTTCATGGCGGGAGGAAGCAGGGCGTGGCGACGATCGCGGTGTACAGTCTGAAGGGCGGCGTCGGCAAAACCTCGCTGGCGGTGAACCTGGCCTGGTGTGCCGCCACCCGCTCTGCCCGCCGCACCCTGTTGTGGGACCTCGACCCGCAGGCCGCCTCGACCTTCCTGCTCGGCGGCGGTCACGGCAAGGCGACGGCGCAATCGGTGTTCAGCAAGGATGTCGAGCCGGCCCGGCTGATCCATGCGACGGGCATCGAACGGCTCGATCTGCTCGGTGCCGACGCCTCGCTCCGCGGTCTCGACCTGTTGTTTCATGAGCTCGACAAGAAAAAGCGCCTGGCCAAATTGCTGGGCCAGCTGTCCGGCGATTATGACCGCGTCCTGCTCGACTGCCCGCCCGGGCTGACCGAAACCAGCGAACAGGTGATGCGCGCCGCCGACCTCATCATCGTCCCGGTCATCCCCTCCCCGCTGTCCGAACGGGCATTGGCAGAGGTCGAGCGCCATCTTGGTGGCAAGGCCAAGGTGCCGCTGATGCCGGTCCATTCGATGGTCGACCGCCGCCGCCGCCTCCATGCCGAGGCACTGGAGCGCAATCCAGACTGGCCGGTCATCCCGATGGCCAGCCTGATCGAGGCGATGGCCGTGCGCCGCGCCCCGCTCGGCGCCTTTGCCCCGCGCAGCCCCGGCACGCGCGCCGTGGACGCACTGTGGCAGGCGGTCGAAAAGCGCCTCGCCACGCCGCGCAAAGGGACCAAATGACGCGGCAAACCGCCCGCGCCAGCGATCTCGACCCCGATCTGGTGCTGCGCGCCTATGCGATGGGCGTGTTCCCGATGTCGGAACATCGCGACGATCCCAGCGTCTTCTGGGTCGAGCCGCGCCAGCGCGCGATCCTCCCGCTCGATGGCTTTCATCTGTCCCGCTCGCTGCGCAAGACGCTCGCCACCGACCGGTTCCGTATCACCGCCGACACTGCGTTCGAAGCGGTGATCGCGCTTTGCGCCGAAAGCGCGCCCGACCGACCCGACACCTGGATCAACCCCGCGATCGAGCGCGTCTTCGTCGCCCTGCACCGGCTTGGCTTTGCCCATTCGATCGAATGCTGGGACGACGACCGGCTGGTCGGCGGGCTCTACGGCCTTGCGCTCGGCCGCGCATTTTTCGGCGAAAGCATGGTCAGCCGCGCACGCGATGCGTCAAAGGTGGCGATTGCGGCGCTGGTGGCGCGGCTGCGCGTCGGGGGCTTCACCCTGCTCGACTGCCAGTTCATGACCGAACACCTCGCCTCATTGGGCGCAGTGGAGATCCCGCGCGAGGATTATCTCTCGTTGCTGTCGGACTCGCTCGGCGAAGGCGCTGCCGGGCTTGCCGCCGGAGCGGGTGCCGCCTCTCCGGTTTCCGGCGATTTTGGCGCGCTCGACCGCTTCGGCGCACCCGCCGCGCTACCGCCCACCACCTCGCCTCCGGTATCGGGGAAGGTCATCGCACAGCTCTTGACCCAGACGTCGTAGATCGGGTGCTGCACGACATTGAGCGCCGGCCGCTCCTTGTACAGCCATCCGGAAAAGACGCGCGCGACCTTGCCGTCGGTCCCGCGGACATCGACCTGAGCGAACGCGCCGGTCAGCTGGTCCGTTTCCCACGGCGCGGTCTTTTCGCACGCGCGCAACCGCACGACGACATCGCCCGCGCGCATCGCCTGTCCGGGCTTGAGCGTCAGCTCACGCGCTACGCCGTTGCGCTTGTTGAGCAGCCCCAGCACCGCCACCCGCTCGGCCATCGGCGTCACGCCGGTCACCGACGCGGTCGGCCCGGCATCGACTGCCACGATCTCTGCCCCGGCACCGGCGCTGGCCGCCTTGGGCTGCACCTCGACCGTGTCGGCGGCATCGCCCTTGTTCTCGACCGGCTTGCCCCCGCATGCCGCAAGCGCGACCGGCGCCAGCAGCAGCGCAGCCATCCGGCTCCGGCGCATCAGGCGCCGGGGGTCCAGGCTTCGTAATCGCCCGTCGCACCGACGCGCTGGCCACCCTTTTCGAGCGCACCCGGCGGGCGATAGGCCAGAGCGCTGCCGGTCATGTTCGGCACCGCGGGCTGCTCCCATTGGCGCACCGGCGGCAGCGCGCGATCGGGCACATCGTCGATCTGATGGTGCAGCCAGCTGAACCACTCGGGCGGCACCCGGCTCGAATCATTCGACCCCTTGTAGATCACCCAGCGCCGCGGGCGGCCATGCATGTCGGCCCCGCCCTGAAAATACAGATTGCCGAGCGCGTCCTCGCCAACCTGATCCTTGCCGCGCAGCCCGACCCAGGTGCCGAAGGTGGAGCCGTTCCACCAGGTGAAGATGTTCGCGAAGATTCCCATGGCCCGCGCTTTACGCCGCCCGACGCGGCTGGGCAACGCCGTTTGCACGCACCATCGTTACCACCGCACCTTGTCCCCCGGGGAAATCCCCAGCTCCGCCGCGCGGCCGCCATTGATTTCCAGCACCGCCGCGACCGGCTCGCCCGACCGCACCGGATCTTCCGAAAACGGCACCGTATTCTCGGCGATCGTCGCGATCGTGCCGTCGGCGCGGATGAAGATGATGTCGAGCGGTCTCGGCGTATCCTTCATCCAGAAGCTCGCCTCACGCGGCGCGCCGCCCTCGGGCGGATAGGGCGCGAACAACATGCCGCCATCGGCGGGGATGCCGGTGCGGAACATCAGGCCCTGTTTCTGCTCCTCCGGCGTGCGCGCGACATCGACCTTGAACACATGGTGATTCGTCCCCGTTTCGACTGTCACGATCGCGGTCTTTGCCGCCGCCTGCGTCGCCGCGTCGCCATCCTGTGCCGTACAACCGGGCAGCAGCAGCGCCGCGCCGAGCGCGAGCATCACTGCGCGGTCAAGCCGGCTCCACCACGACCGCGAGCGGCCCTTTTTCGCCCTCGACAATGCGGGCGCGCAGCGACTGATCGGGTTCGACGTCATAAATCTCCGCTCGGCGCAGGGTTTCCATATGCACGAATATATCGGCGGTTTCGCCATCGCGCACCAGAAAGCCATAGCCCTTGAGGCGGTTGAACCATTTGACGGTCACCGGCTCGAACGGCCCGGCCTGTTCGATCAGCTTGATCCGGTCGATCCGGTCGCCCGCCCCCGAACGCATCCGTACCGGCTCTACCGCGTCGGTCAGGTCGAGCTGCAGGATTTCGCGCGCCTGCAGGCCGCGGTCGCGCTGCACCACCGAACATTCGACCCGCGCGCCTTCGGGAAGGCTGCGGCGACCATGCGGCTGCAGGACCGAAAAATGGATCAGGATGTCGCCCGCATCGGCATCATCGGCGACGATGAACCCAAAGCCGCGCGTGACGTCGAACCATTTGACGGTGCCCCAATGGGTCTCATCTGCGGGGTCCTCGGCAAACACGGGGGTCACCGCCGGATTTTCCGGCTCCCCTTCCAGAATCGGGACGCGCTGCAGGTCGGCTCGCATTACACTATTTCCCCCTGACCGCCGACGTTAACACAGCATTTCGGGAAGGTGCGAATCCTTTGTGGTTAATGTTCGTCGGTCAGGAAATCCGGATCGTCCCCGGGGCTCATGCGGGCGATCTGCCACGCCAGTGCCGGAGCATGGCCCGCGCGCACCATCGCCGCCACCTGCTTGGTGATCCGCTCGCGATCGGCTGGTTCGGCGGCAAAGGGACCGATTCGCTTGCGCCGGGCAAAGTCGATGGCGCTTTGCCCCGCCCTGGCTTCGACCTGGGGGGCGACCGCTTCGGCATCTTCGCTCTGCACACCGGCATGGCGCAGCGCATCCCCGACACGGCGCGCACCCAGCCCGCGTCGCGCCATCGCCGCTGCCTTGCTCTCGGCATAGAGGCGGTCGTTGACATAGCCCAGCTCGGCAAAGCGTTCCGCGATTTCCGCAGGGTCGGGCGGCGTTCCGTCATAGCCGCGCTCGCGGATCTTGCGGGTCAGATAAGCGGCCAGTTTACCCCGCGTCGTGGCGAACCGTTCGACATAGCGCAGCGCCAACCGGTCCAGCGCGGCGCGGTCCAATGGCGGTACAGGGCGGCGAGTGGGGCGCATGCGCCTTGTTTGTGCCACACTGACAACCGAATTTGAACGCCAGTGCGTAGCAGAGCCGCCCGCATTTCTGATGTGGGGCCTATCGTCGATGACGGGCGGGTGGCCTGACACGATCAGGGGCACGGAAATTAGGATATGGCTTTGGACGTCAAGGATCAGGTCGAAGTGAAGGGCGCAACGCTGCAGCCGACGCCGACCGACTGCACCCTTCCCCGCCGGCTGGCGGAGTTTGAAACGCTCGGCGATGCGCTGGACTATGCCGCGCAGGGCAGCCGCGGGCTGAACTTTCACGACGCGCGCGGGACGCTGACACGGCCCTACCCGTTCCGCGAAATGCGCGAAGACGCGCTGGCACAGGCGCGCCGCTTGATCGCCGCGGGCGTGAAGCCACAGGACCGGATCGCGCTGATCGCCGAAACCGGCACCGATTTCGCCGCGCTCTTCTTCGGCGTAATCTATGCCGGCGCTTGGCCGGTGCCACTGCCGCTGCCGACCAGCTTCGGCGGCAGCCAGCATTATATCGACCAGTTGTCGGTCCAGCTCGACAGCTGCGATCCGTCGATGCTGTTCTACCCCGCCGAACTGTCGGCGATGGCCGGCGAAGCCGCGCGCCTCAAGGGCGTCGAGGGGATCGACTGGGAAAGCTTCGCCACCCGCGAAGCCCCCGAGGTGGAGCTGCCCAAGGCGAGCACCGACGACATCGCCTATCTTCAGTACAGCAGCGGCTCGACCCGCTTCCCGCATGGTGTGGCGATCACCCACCATGCGCTGCTCAACAATCTCTCGGCGCACAGCCATGGCATGAAGCTGGAAGACAGCGACCGCTGCATCTCGTGGCTGCCCTGGTATCACGACATGGGGCTGGTCGGCTGCTTCCTCTCGGTCGTCGCCAATCAGGTCTCGACCGATTATCTGAAGACCGAGGATTTCGCCCGGCGCCCGCTCGCCTGGCTCGACCTCATCTCCCGCAACCAGGGCACGACCCTCTCCTATTCGCCGACCTTCGGCTATGACATCTGCGCGCGCCGCATGTCGAGCCAGACCAAGGCGTCGGAACGCTTCGACCTCAGCCGCTGGCGCGTCGCGGGCAATGGCGCGGACATGATCCGTCCCGACGTGATGCAGAACTTCGTCGATGCCTTCGCCGATGCCGGGTTCAAGGCCAGTGCCTTCCTGCCCAGCTACGGCCTTGCCGAAGCGACGCTCGCCGTGTCGATCATGCCCCCGGGTGAGGGCATTCTGGTCGAACTGGTCGAGGAAACCCAGCTGTCGGGCGGCGTGAACGGTGGGGATCGCCCCCAGCGCTTCCGTGCGATCGTCAACTGCGGCAAGGCGGTCAAGGACATGGAGATCGAGATCCGCGAGGAGGACGGCACTCCGCTGCCCGACCGCGCGATCGGCAAGGTGTGGTGCCGTGGCCCCAGCGTCATGGTCGGCTATTTCCGCGATCCCGAATCGACCGAAGCCTGCATGAAGGACGGTTGGCTCGACACCGGCGACATGGGCTATCTGTCCGAAGGCTATATCTACATCGTGGGTCGGGCCAAGGACATGATCATCGTCAACGGCCGCAACCACTGGCCGCAGGACATCGAGTGGGCGGTCGAACAGCTCCCCGCCTTCAAGCAGGGCGACGTCGCGGCCTTCGCAATCACCACGCCCGGTGGCGAGGAAACCCCCGCCGTGCTGGTCCAGTGCCGCACCAGCGACGATGAAGAGCGCCAGAAGCTGCGCGAGGAAATCCGTGAGCGCGTCCGCGCGGTCACCGGCATGAACTGCGTCATCGAACTGATCCCGCCGCGTACGCTCCCGCGCACCAGCTCGGGCAAGCTCAGCCGTGCCAAGGCGCGCAACCAGTATCTGAACGGCGAGATCAAGCCCTACAGCATCGCTGCCTAAGGCGTCGCTTTCTCCACCAATCCTCCCCCGCCAGGGGGAGGGTTTGAGGGGCGACTGCCCGCGGGCCGCCGGAAATATTTCCTTCTCGCCTTCCGTCTCTAACCGATCGCTAACCTCACCCCGCTAAATCTGCGCGCGTGACGAGCCAGACCACCTCCCAGTTCGCGCGCCCGCGGATCGATGTCCGCGCGCTGCTCGGACTCTATGACCCGGCGGATACCACCGACTGGGGACCGATCCGTGCGGCTCAGATGAACGCGGGTAGCCAGCTGGCGTTGTTCATGCTCGCCGCCAACGTGCTTGGCGCGACGCTGATCTTCCTCAATTACGCCAGCCTGGCGCCGCTGTGGCAGCTTGCCAGCTGGGGCGCGCTGGTCGCTGCCGTCGGCACCGCCGTCGCCTTCCGCCGCCTCGCCGTGCGCCACCGCACCGAACGTACCGCGACGCTGCGCGACGTGCGCGACACCATGCTCGACGGGATCGCACTCGGTGCAGTCTGGTCGATCGCGCCGCTGCTGTTCGGTGCGTACGATGATGCCCAAGCGGCCAATGGCATGTGGATCGTGCTGTCGATCCTGATGGTCGCCTCGTCGGTCGCCATGGCCGCACTCCCGCTCGCCACGATCTGCTTCCTCGTCGTGCTCGGCACTGCCAATGCCACTGCGCTCGCCCTTACCCAGTCGCCCGCGCTGGGCGCCGCCGCGCTGCTCTTCACGGCGCTGCTGGTCATCGCCTGTTTCGCGCGCGGTAAGGCGCTGGTGGTGATCCGCGCCAATGAAATCGCGCTTTCCGAACGCGACGAAACGGTCAGCCTGCTGCTGCGCGAGTTCGAGGATCACGGCTCCGACTGGCTGTGGGAAACCGACGCCCAGCGGCGCGTGTGCCGCGCCAATCCGCGCTTCGCCGTCTCCATCGGGGTCGATCCCAAGGCGATCAACGGCATGCCCTTCCTTCAAGTGCTCGCCGGATCCGCCTGGGAAAGCGGCAATTTCGCACAGGGGCTGCGCGACCTCGCCGATTCGCTCAAGAAGCGCGAACCATTCCGCGACATCCTCCTTCCCGTCATGGTCGACGGCGAAGAGCGCTGGTGGGAACTCACGGGCTCGCCCCGCTTCAACGAAGACGGCAGCTTTCTCGGCTTTCGCGGGGTCGGCTCCGACGTCACCGAAGCACGCGAATCCGCGAACAAGATCAGCCAGATGGCGCGCTACGACACGCTCACCGGCCTGCCCAACCGCCTGCTGATCAACGAAGCGCTCGCCACCGCCATGGCCGAAGCCGACAAGTGGAGCGCGCGCTGCGCCTTCATGATGATCGACCTCGACCGGTTCAAGGCGGTCAACGACACGCTCGGCCACCCGGTCGGCGACCGGCTGCTGATGCGGGTTTCCGAACGCCTCAAGCAGTTGATGACCGTCAATGAAATGATCGGGCGGCTGGGCGGCGACGAGTTCGCGGTGGTCGTGCGCGACGCCAATGACAGCGCAGCGGTCGAACGGCTCGCCCGCACCATCATCGACGTGCTCTCCGCGCCCTATGACGTGGACAATCACACCCTTTATATCGGCGCCAGCGTCGGCCTTGCCTTCGGCCCGCGCGACGGGCGCACGGCGGAGATGCTGATCCGCTCGGCCGATCTCGCGCTCTACCGGTCCAAGGACGCCGGTGGTGGCCAGCTCCACGCCTATGAGCCGCAGCTGCATGTCGAGGCGGAGGAGCGTCGCGTCCTCGAAATCGCGCTGCGCGCCGCGCTTGAAAACGACCAGTTTCACCTGCTCTATCAGCCGGTGGTCCAGGCCGGCACCGGCGCGCTGATGGGGTTCGAGGCGCTGCTGCGCTGGACCCACCCCGAACTCGGCCCGATCTCTCCCGCCAAATTCGTGCCCCTTGCCGAAGAGGCGCGCCTGATCGCCCCGATCGGCGAATGGGTGCTGCGCGCCGCCTGTATCGAGGCGGCCAAGTGGGACGACCCGATCCGCGTGGCGGTCAATGTCAGCCCCGAACAGCTGCACAATGCCAGCTTCGCCGCGTTCGTCGGCCGCGCGCTCACGGACAGCGGCCTCCACCCCAGCCGCCTCGAACTCGAAGTCACCGAAAGCGTGTTCATGCGCGAAGGCACCGCCGCGGTGCAGACGCTGGAGGCGATCCTCGACATGGGCGTGCGCCTCAGCCTCGACGATTTCGGCACCGGCTATTCCTCGCTCGGCTACCTCTCGCGCACCCGCTTCAGCTCGATCAAGATCGACCGCAGCTTCGTGCAGGGCGCGTCAAAGGGCCAGAAAGAGGCGGTCGCGATCATCCGCGCCGTCGTCGCGCTGGCGCAGAGCCTCGGCATGGCCACCACGGCGGAAGGCGTGGAGACCGAGGACGAGCACCGCCTGATCCAGGCGCTCGGCTGCACCAAGGTCCAGGGCTATTATTTCGGCCGCCCCCTCCCCGTCACCGAAGCCCGCATCCTCGCCACCCGCGACAGCCAGCAAGATGCCATGCGCGTGGCGTGATCCAACCTCCCCTCCCTGAAAGGGAGGGAATTGCGCCAACCCCCACGCCCCCTTGCAATGTTGGATTTGGTTTCGGAACACTCACCGGTGACCGGAACCCGCCCCTTCAATCGGCGTCAGGCCAAGGAGAACGCCGCCTTCCTCGCCGCGCTCCGCCGCACCGGCAATGCGCGGGAGGCGGCGCGCAGCCTCGGCTTCCACCGCTCGACCATGACCAAGCGCCGCTCCCGCGACGCCGCCTTCGCCGCCGAATGGGACGCCGCGCTCGTCATCGCGCATGCGCGCCTCAACGAAAGCGACCCAACGACCGACCAGCCCGACACCAGCGAGCCCCGCGCGGTCCGCACCGCGTCGGGCCGGATGCAGCTGCGCACCCTCCCTGCCCGCGCGCTCGACCGCGCCGCCGAACAGGCGTTCCTCTCCGCGCTCAGCGCCACCGCGAACGTCCGCCTCTCCGCCGCAGCCGCCGGCTTCAGCCACTCCGCCTTCTACGCCCGCCGCCGCCAGAGCCCCGCCTTCGCCCGCGAAATGCAGCTCGCGCTCGAAACCGGCTATGAGCGCGTCGAAATGGCGCTGATGGAAGCCGCCCTCGCCTCCAGCTATCGCGACGACGCTTGGCGCCACAATGATCCCCCGGCGATCCCCAGCATGACGGCGGACGAGGCGCTGATGCTGCTGCGCCTCCACCACCAGAGCGTCCGCCTTCAGGAAGAACCCCCGCACATCAAGCGTCGCCGCGGAGAAAGCCGCGAAGCGCACAGCTACCGCCTGTCCGCCATGTACGAAGCCCGCCTGCAACGCGCCCGCGACGCCTTCGACGTCGCCGAAGCCGCCCGCCGCTCCGCGACGGCGGCGGCCAGCGAGAGCCCGTTTGAGGAGCCGTGCCCGACGCTACCGGCACTCGATCAGGTCAAGGGGTGGCGGAAGGGGAAGGGGTGACGCGGCACGTTCCCAAGCAGGCAGGTGGTCCGTCACGGATATCTGATTGATGACGCGCCAGGATTCAGCGGGGAAGCGCCGAACCGATGTCCAGCGAGCGCGCTTTTGATCGTGTCTGATAAAGCCCCAGACAGATCAGAAGCCCGATCACGAGAACGACAAGCGATCCCGTCGCAAACCACTCTCCTGTGACGACGATCTTACCGGCCGGCGTGTGCCATTCTCGCTGACCGGCGCAGAGGAAGGGAACGACCAGCAATCCTCGCGCAAGAAAGATGACAGCGAAGATCCCGAGTGCGATCCGAAGGCCAAGCAACCTGCCCATCCGGCGAGCCACCAGGAAGCACGACAGCGCGATGCCGACGAGCAACGTCGCGATCGCGAGCGTGCCGAGCAACGCGGGCCAACTTCCCGCCGCCGCGGAAGCGACAATCGACGGTGGCGCCCCCAATGCGGCCATCCACCCCGCGCCCATCAACCACGCAGCCAGATGCACTGCGGCACCCGCAAGCAGTCCGATAGCGGCAAGATCGAGCGCAAATCCGCGCGACAGGCGTGTGTCACTCATGTGACACACAATAAGGTTGCACGCACCCGATGCAAGCGTTTGACGCTCAAACAAAAAAGCCGGGGCTCTCACCCCGGCTTTCCCGTAACCAAACCTGTATCGAAGCCTTACTTCGACCGCTCCACCTGATCGAAGTCCAGCTCGACCGGCGTCGCACGGCCAAAGATCGACACCGACACCTTGACCTTCGACTTGTCGAAATCCAGTTCCTCGACCACGCCGTTGAAGCTCGCGAACGGGCCTTCCAGCACCTTGACCGCGTCGCCGATCTCGTAATCGACCTTGACCTGCTGCTTGGGCGCCGCGGCGGCTTCTTCCTTGGTGTTCAGGATGCGCGCCGCTTCGGCCTCGCTGATCGGCTGGGGCTTGCCCGACGAACCAAGGAAACCCGTCACCTTCGGCGTATTCTTGACCAGGTGATAGACGTCGTCGTTCATGCTCAGCTTGGCGAGGACATAGCCGGGGAAGAACTTCCGCTCCGACTGGATCTTCTTGCCGCGCCGCACTTCGGTGACGGTCTCGACCGGCACTTCGACCGATTCGACCAGCGCGTCGAGGCCCAGCCGCGTCGCATCGGCCAGGATCTGGTCCCGAACCTTGTTCTCGAAGCCCGAATAGGCGTGAATGATGTACCAGCGCGCCGCCATGGAATGTTTCCCGTTATCTGGCCGCTCAGCCCGCGAGGCTGAGGAGGAAGTTCACGATCGCGCCGAACAGACGGTCGACGCCGAAGAAGAAGAGGCCGAGCAGCGTCGCCATGATGAACACCATGACCGCGGTCATGATCGTTTCCTTGCGGGTGGGCCACACGACCTTCTTGGTCTCGGCCTGCACCTGGCGCATGAATTCCAGCGGACTCGTCTTCGCCACGTTCTGCCTCACGAATAAATTGCCCGGCATCGGGACAGGTTTCTCCGCCCGGCTCCTTGAGGAAGGAACCCGGCGAACCCCATCACGCTGTCGGATTGGGGACGCTATCTAGCGACTGTGCGACAGGGGGGCAAGGGGCTTGGGACGCGGCCCTTTTCAATCCTCCCCCTCACCGCAAATCCACAATCTCCACCACGGGCAGCGTCACCCGCGCGCCCTGCTCCCCCCAATGGCGATAGTTGAACACCGCCCCCTCGCGCCGCACCCGCGCGACCTTGGCCGGGTCGATCTCCCCGAACACCCATCCCGGCGCATCGATCGCGCCCATCGCCACCACGCCATCGGCGGGAAAGCCCAGATCGGGCGGGCCATAGATCCCCGCCGCGCCATGGCTGGTGCCGAGCGAGGGGGTCCATTCGGCCTCCCCCACCACCGGCGCCTGCGCGACATAGCATTGGTTCTCCAGCGCCCGTGCCTGCGCCCCCACGCGCACGCGGTGATATCCGTGCAGGCTGTCGGTCGCCGATGGCGCGAGGATCAGGGTCGCTCCCGCCTCCGCCTGCGCGCGGACCAGCAACGGGAATTCGACATCGTAACAGATCGCGATCCCGATCCGCCCCAGATCGGTGTCGAACACGGTCAGCGGCGCGCCGCCGCCGATATTCCATTCCTCGCGCTCGAACCGCGTCATCACGATCTTGCGCTGCGTGCCCATCTTGCCGCTCGGCGCGAACAGCCGCGCATTGTTGCGGAACACCCCGTCGCCCTCCCGCACCGGCAGGCTCCCGGCGCAGATATGGATGCCATGCCGCACCGCCAATTCGGCGTGCAGCGCATCGACCCGCTCCACCAGCCCGCCCAGTGCCGCGATCGACCCGTGCAGGTCATCGACGCTCGCGGGATCGAGCGCGGTCAGCTCCATCCCGGCATATTCCGGGAACAGCGCGAGTCTGGCGCCGCCGTCCGCCGCCTCCGCGACCCAGCGCGCGATCTTGGCCGCATAGCCATCCCAATCGGCAAGCTGCTCGACCGGATAGGCCGCAGCGGCAAGGATGAAGGCGGTCACAGCGCGCGGCTCCAGAATTGCAGCCGGTGCGGCGTCTCGCCCGCCTCGCCCAGGTCCGCCCAGTGCATCGTGCAGACCAGCCCCGGCACTTCGCGATAGCCGCGCGCGGTCCAGAACGCCGCATGGCTGCGCGCGCCCGGCGGCCGCATCGGATGGTCGTCGGGCCGGATCACCGAACAGAAGGTGGCGTGGGCCGCCCCCGCCCGCCGCGCCCCCGCCTCGCGCTGGTCGAAAAACGCATGGCCAATCCCCCGCCCGCGCCACTGCGGCAACAGCACCGATTCGCCGAAGTAAAAGGTCGTGGGAACGTCGAACCCATGCGCCGCCACCGGCTCCAGCACCGCAGCGCCCTGCGCGCTCAGCGGCGACGCGGTCGCCATGCCGATAATGTCATCGCCATCGAACGCCGCGACCAGCACCGCATGCGGCGCGGCGGCAAAGCTGGCGAGATACCCGCTCTCATACCCCGCATCGCCATCGTAGAGGTACGGCCATTCGCGAAACACCGCGATCCGCAACCGCG
Source organism: Sphingomonas sp. (assembly GCF_965227385.1). Lineage (GTDB taxonomy): Bacteria > Pseudomonadota > Alphaproteobacteria > Sphingomonadales > Sphingomonadaceae > Sphingomonas. The sequence goes on along the minus strand of NZ_OZ245750.1, from coordinate 2,135,222 downwards.
CCAGATCGGCGATGCGCTCCTGCACCTCGCCGGGATCGAGCGTGCGGACGCTGATGCTCATCCGCCTACCTGGGCGATCCAGTCGGCAAGGTTGTAGTATACCGAGACGCGGGCGATCGCGCCGTCGCGGACTTCGAAGAACGCCCCTGCCGGCAGGACATAGGTCTGGCCGGTCGCGGGGGGCAGCCCTTCGTCGCTCGTCAGATACTCGCCATGGACAACAAACTCCGCCGCCGCACGCGCACCATCCGGCGCCGTCATCACCACGATATCGGTCAGCCGCTCGCGGTAGCACCGGTCCATATGGGCCAGGAAATCGCGGAACGCCGCCTTCCCGCTCTGCCGCCCGCCCTGGTTGATGTCATGCGCGACATCTTCGGTCAGGCACTCGAGCATCGCTTCGCTGTCGCCGGCATTGAACGCGGCGTAATAGCGCTCGATCAGCGCCCGGGTCGCCTCCGCGCTCATACCAGCGCCACCACCGCAAAGCCGCCGATCAGCGCGGCGAGCACCAGCCAGCCGATCAGGTTAAGCCGCTCCTCGATCACCTTCTGCACCGGCTCGCCATATTTCTTGAGCAGGAACGCGACGAGGAAGAAGCGCGCCCCACGCGTGATCGTGCACAGCAGGATGAACAGGCCCAGCGGATAGTGCGACAGGCCGCTGGCGATCGTCACCAGCTTGAACGGGATCGGGGTCAGCCCCTTTACCAGGATCAGCGCCGCGCCCCATTTCTGATAGGCGGCGGTGAAACCCTCGAATGCGCCATGCCGGAAAAACTCCAGCACCTGATGCGCGAACCCGGTCAGAAAATAGCCGATGGCGTACCCGAACAGCCCGCCCAGCACCGACGCAATCGTGCAGATCGTCGCAATCCGATACGCCTGATCCCGCCGCGCCAGCACCATCGGCACCAGCATGACGTCAGGCGGTATCGGGAAAAAGCTCGATTCGGCAAAGCTGACGGTCGCCAGATAGCGGTCGGCGTGGCGATGACCGGCCAGCCTCAGCGTCCAGTCATAGAGCGCGCGGAACATGCGGGGCGATACCTCTGCAAGGGAACCGGGGCGCGCCCGGGAAAGTGGCAGGGGAGCTCGGATTCGAACCGAGGGCCTTCGGTTTTGGAGACCGACGCTCTAACCAGCTGAGCTACACCCCTGTGCGGTGCCGCGCTTTAGCGACGCTTTGGGAATCGCACAAGAGCCGCTTGCGACCAAAACCCGAATAGAACATATATAGAACACACGCATTCCAACATTGCAAGCGGAAAAGCACGCGCTTGCCTTTTTCCCGCTTCGCCGTTAAGGGCGCGCGCTTCCACCGGATACCGTTGGAATTGCGGGAGCACCGGATCGCAAGTCCGGGGCGCTTGGACCGCTAAACTTGAACCGGGCGTGGGCTTGCCCCCGTCCAGCGACAGAGTGAGACACATGGCAAAGAAAATCACGGGCTATATCAAGCTCCAGGTGCCTGCGGGCTCCGCCAACCCCTCGCCGCCGATCGGTCCGGCGCTGGGTCAGCGCGGCGTCAACATCATGGAGTTCTGCAAGGCGTTCAACGCGGCGACCGGCGAGATGGAAAAGGGCACCCCCCTCCCCACCGTCATCACCGTTTACGCTGACCGCAGCTTCAGCTTCGAAACGAAGCAGCCGCCGGCAACCTACCTCATCAAGAAGGCCGCAAACCTCAAGTCGGGCTCGAAGGAGCCGGGCAAGATCTCGGCCGGCAAGATCACGCGCGCGCAGCTCGCCGATATCGCGACCGCGAAGATGAAGGATCTCAACGCCAACGATCTCGATGCCGCAACGCGCATCATCGAAGGCTCTGCCCGCGCGATGGGCCTCGAAGTGGTGGAGGGCTGAACCCATGGCTAAGCAGACCAAGAAGCAGAAGGCCCTCGCTGGCACCGTCGACCGCGAAAAGCTGTACGGCGTCGATGAAGCCATCGCGCTGGCACAGAAGAACGCGACCGCCAAGTTCGACGAGACGATCGAAGTCGCGCTGAACCTGGGCGTCGATCCGCGTCACGCCGACCAGATGGTCCGTGGCGTCGTCACGCTCCCGGCTGGCACCGGCAAGACCGTTCGCGTCGGCGTGTTCGCCAAGGGCGCGAAGGCGGACGAAGCGCGCGAAGCGGGTGCGGACGTCGTCGGTGCCGAAGACCTGCTCGAGATCGTGCAGGGCGGCAAGATCGAGTTCGATCGCTGCATCGCGACCCCGGACATGATGGGTCTGGTCGGCCGCCTCGGCAAGGTGCTGGGTCCGAAGGGCCTGATGCCGAACCCGAAGCTCGGCACCGTCACCATGAACGTCGCCGAAGCGGTCAAGGCTGCCAAGGGCGGCCAGGTCGAATATCGCGTCGAAAAGGCCGGTATCATCCATTCGGGCATCGGCAAGGCGTCGTTCTCGGCCGCCGACCTGCGCTCGAACTTCGACGCGCTGGTCGATGCGGTGATCAAGGCAAAGCCGTCGGGCGCCAAGGGCAAGTATCTGCGCAAGGTCGCAGTCTCGTCCTCGATGGGCCCGGGCGTGAAGGTCGACGTCGCCCAGGTGTCGGCGATCTGATCTTCGCAACGCTGCGAAACACGAAGGACCCCGGGGGCAACCCCGGGGTTTTTTCGTTCCCGGGCCACCCCCTCGCCAAAGCTGCAAGAATGCGCTAAGGGGCGCGCAAATCCCCGCGACAAATTCGATTCCGACGCGCTGCCCGCGGGGCGCGCGGCATATTTGTGAGCTTGATGCCCTTTTCACACCTCCCCACCCGCCTCGCCGAGGCGCTGACCCAGCGCGGTTACGAAGCGCTGACCCCCGTTCAGGCCCAGGTGACGCAGGACGACGCGCGCGGCCGCGACCTGCTCGTCTCGGCCCAGACCGGGTCGGGCAAGACCGTCGCCTTTGGTCTGGCCATGGCCGAAGACCTGCTGGATGACGGCGCGCTTCCCGCGCCGCGCCTGCCGCTGGCGCTCGTCATTGCCCCGACGCGCGAACTGGCGCTTCAGGTCGCCAAGGAACTGGGCTGGCTCTATGCCGCGGCGGGCGCGCGGGTCGCGACCTGTGTCGGCGGCATGGACGCCTCGCGTGAGCGGCGCGCGCTGTCGCACGGCACGCATATCGTCGTCGGCACGCCGGGCCGGTTGCGCGACCATCTCGAGCGCGGCGCGCTCGACCTGTCCGCGCTCAAGGTCGCGGTGCTCGATGAAGCCGACGAAATGCTCGACATGGGCTTTCGCGAGGAGCTGGAGGCGCTGCTCGACGCGACCCCGACCGAGCGCCGCACCTTCCTGTTCTCCGCCACGCTTGCAAAGCCGATCGTCGCGCTCGCCAGGCGCTACCAGCGCGACGCGCTGCGCATTTCGACCGTGGGCGAGGATCGCGGCCATGGCGACATTGCCTATCAGGCGATCACCGTCGCGCCGTCCGACATCGAACATGCCGTGATCAACCTGCTGCGCTTCCACGAGGCTGAGACGGCGATGCTGTTCTGCGCGACCCGGGACAATGTCCGCCATCTCCACGCCAATCTGGTCGAGCGCGGCTTTTCCGCCGTGGCGCTGTCGGGCGAGCACAGCCAGTCGGAACGCAACCATGCGCTGCAGGCACTGCGCGACCGCCGCGCGCGCGTCTGCGTCGCCACCGACGTCGCTGCGCGCGGGATCGACCTGCCCACGCTCAGCCTGGTGATCCATGTCGAGCTGCCGCGCGACGCCGAGGCGCTTCAGCACCGATCGGGCCGCACCGGGCGCGCTGGGAAGAAGGGCACCGCCGTGCTCATCGTCCCCTATCCGCGCCGCCGCCGCGTCGAAATGACGCTGAAGCAGGCGAAGATCAATGCCGAGTGGCTGCCGGTTCCCAGCGTCGAGGACATCAAGGCCAAGGACCGCGACCGGCTGATCGAAAAGATCACCGCCCCGGTCGAGCCGGACGAGGATGATCGCGCCCTCGCCGCCGAGCTGATGGAAAAGATGACGGCGGAGGATATCGCCGCCGCCCTGGTCCGCGCACACCGCGCATCGATGCCCGCGCCCGAGGAACTGATCGATCGTGGCCCGTCCGATCAGCGCGGGCCGGTCCATCGTCCAGGCTTTGACGATACGGTCTGGTTCAGCATGAATGTCGGCCGCCGCCAGAATGCCGATCCGCGCTGGATCCTGCCGCTGATCTGCCGTCGCGGCCACGTGACCAAGAGCGAGATCGGCGCGATTCGCATCGGTGCCGGCGAAACCCGCTTCCAGGTGCCCAGCGCCATTGCCGACCGCTTCGCGCGCGAAGTGGCCAAATCGGCGGGGCCGGACGAGGATGTGTTGATCGAGCAGGCCGACGGCCCGCCCCCGCCCGGCACGCGTGGCGACCACGAACCGCGTCACGGCAAGCCGCGCAACCACAGCCGCCCAATGCACCGCGCGCGTCCTGCGGGTGGTCCGGGCGCAGGCCAGCCGCCGCGCTCGCCCAAGCCCCATCGCGGCAAACCGCCGAAGAAGTGATTGCCGCATACGCTCGTAACCCCGGCCCTGTGCCGGGGTCTACTGCTCAGCCCGCCCTGTCGTTCGCGGCTGACGCGGGGTACATGCCGCACCCGTTGGGATGTTCGGTACAGTGGCCCCCGGCACAGGGCCGGGGTGACGCTGAAGAGAAAATGGCATGACCGCCCCCATCGACATCCTGGTCGACGCCGACGCCTGCCCGGTCAAGGACGAGATCTACAAGGTCGCGTGGCGGCGCGACGTGCCGGTGACGATCGTCGCCAACAGCTTCATCCGCATCCCGGATCACCCGCTGATCACGCGCAGCATCGTCTCGGACGGGTTCGACGCGGCGGACGATTGGATCGCCGAGCGTGCCGGACCAAAGACGGTGGTGATCACCGCTGACATCCTGCTCGCCGACCGCTGCCTCAAGGCGGGCGCCACCGTTATCGCCCCCACCGGCAAGCCGTTCACCACCAGCTCGATCGGCGCCGCCATCGCCACCCGCGCGATCATGGCCGATCTGCGCGCCGGGGGCGACCAGATCGGCGGCCCCGCCCCGTTCGGGAAGCAGGACCGCTCGCGGTTCCTTTCGGCGCTCGACGAAGTGCTGGTGCGCCTCGCCCGGACTTGACCCCCACCCTTCCGGGGGTATGGAGGCGGTCGCAACACCGGCCTGCCCGGTACGGCGCGCCGCCTCTTACGGGTTTCCGGCCTGCGCGCCCGCTTATCCCGAGCCCGCACGCATGGAGACTTCCGCATGGCGTGGATCATCCTCGGCATTGCCGTGTTCACCGAAATCATCTGGGCATTGAGCCTCAAATGGGCCGCGACCGCCGGCACCTGGCAATCTGCGATCGTGCCGATCGTGCTCAGCTTCCTCAACATGGCGCTGCTCGCGCTGGCGATGCGCGACATCCCGGCGGGCACCGCCTATGCCATCTGGACCGGGCTCGGCGCGGTCGGGGTCATCATCGGCGGCGTGATCCTGTTCGGCGACAAGGTGTCGCTGGTACAGGCCGGGTTCATGGCGCTGATCGTCATCGGCGTTGCCGGGACCAAGTTGAACGCATCGGTCTGACATCGGGCGCGTGAACCGGCGCGTCGGCGGGTGACAACCGCCGACGTCGCCCTTATCATCGCCCGCACCGGTCAAAAGGAAGCAGTTTTCGATGTTCGCACCAACCGGGCCGCGTCTGATCGTGGCCTCTCTGGCACTCTCGACGGCGACCGCAGCGCTGGCCCAGACGGCCGCGCCGTCGCCGACGCCCAGCGCATCTCCGACCGCCGCGCCGGTTCAGGCCCAGCCGACTCCGGTCGCGCTGCCCCTGCCCGCGGTCACCCCGGCGCAGGCGGAACAGCTGCGCCGCATCATCGTGCAGGGCCGGATCGCCCATGGCCTGCGCTATTCGACCCAGGCGGCCGAAGTGCTCCCCGCCGATGACGCAGGACTGGTCCGCGCCGCCCTCGATTATGCCCGCGCGATCCATATCGGTCGGCTCGACACCGCCGACTTTCAGGAGGATTGGGCGCTGCGCCCGGCGGCGTGGGACCCGATTCCCGGCCTCACCCGCGCGCTTGCCGACAACCGGCTGGCGCCATGGTTTGCCGACCTCGCCCCGCCGTACGAGGGCTATGAGACGCTGCGCGCCGGCCTCGCCCGCTATCGCCTGATCGAGGCGGCGGGCGGCTGGAGCGCGATCCCCGCCGGCCCCGACATGACGGTCGGCTCCACCGGCCCGCGCGTCGCCGCGCTGCGCGCCCGGCTCGCGGTCGAGGATGACGGCGTCGCCCGCCTCGGCAACAGCTTCGATGCCGAGCTGAAGGAAGCCGTGATCCGCGCGCAGCGCCGCTACGGCCTCAACCCCACCGGTACCGTGTCGAGCGGAACGCTTGCCGCACTCAACGTGCCGGTCGAGGGGCGGCTGCGTCAGATCATGGCGAACATGGAACGCTGGCGCTGGATGCCCAAGTCGATGCCGACCGACCGAGTTCAGGTCAACATCGCCTCGGCCAGCGTCGCGGTGTTCGAAGGCGACCGGCCGGTGATGTCGATGCGCGGCGTGACCGGCAAGCCCGGCGGCGGCGAGACGCCGATGCTGGTGTCCAACATCCATTCGGTCGTCATCAACCCGCCCTGGAACGTCCCCGCCGGCATTGCCGCGCGCGAGCTGTTCCCCAAGGGATCGGCCTATCTCGCACGCAACGGGTTCAAGGTGATCGGCACCGGCGCCAACCGCCGTCTGCAGCAACAGCCGTCGCACTCGGCACTCGGCAAGTTCAAGTTCGACTTCAACAACCCCTTCGCGGTCTATCTGCACGATACGCCGAGCAAGGGCACCTTCTCGCGCTTCGACCGGCTTGCCAGCCATGGCTGTATCCGCCTCGAACGCCCGGCCGACCTTGCCAACCTGCTGATGGCCGGCGATCCCGTCTGGACGCCGGAAAAGGTTGCGGAGACCGTTGCCGAGGGCAAGACGACGCGCGTCCCGCTGCAAAAGCAGGTCGCGGTCTACCTGCTCTACTGGACCGCCTATGGCAGCGCGAACGGGGCGATGAATTTCCGCGGCGATCCCTATAACTGGGACAAGACGCTTGCATCCAAGATCGAGGCGCGCTCGGCCACCCAGGCCCAGTCCGCGCGCTGAGCCACACCGGGAGACAGACATGAACACGCGCAACACGCTCAAGCTCGCCACCGCCCTCGCCGCCGCCGCGGCGCTCGCCGCCTGTTCGGGTGCGTCGGAGGAAACCGCGCCGGTCGAGAACGAAGTCAACGCGATGGAGCTGACCGAGGATCTACCCGAAGAAAATCTGGCGGAGCCTGCGCCGATGGCGATCGACAACATGGCCGCCCCGGCCCCGGTCGCCGAACCGGCCCAGCCCGACGAAGAGCAGATTCAGGACGACGCCGAAGCCGTCGGCATGACCGCTCGCGTCCAGCGCGGCGACAGCGCGGGCAACCAGACCGCCCCGGCGGAGTAAGCCACTCTAATTCCTCCCCTGCCCCACAGGGGAGGTGGCGCCGAAGGCGACGGAGGGGCCGCCCTCACAGAGGGCGGAGTTTTGCCGAGCTGTTCACGGCTGTCTGCGCAGCCGCCCCTCCACCGCACGCTACGCGGGCGGTCCCCACCCTTGACTCCTGCCCCCCACCCGCTATGAGCGCGCCTTCGCGTCGCGGGACAACCGCAGCGCGTTCCGTCCGAGACAGTGGGTGTGCGGCATCTGGCCACACTTAATCTCCCACCAAGACGGGGACAGAGATTTACACCGGTCGCCTTCGCATCGCGGAGCGTCCGGGTCAGCCCGCCGGACCCTTCCGGCCCTGACGATCATGCCCCCACGGACAATGGGAATCGGGCAGCCGCCCGGTTTCTGGCGTAACCGCTCCGGCCCTGGCCGGGGCATAGTGAGGAGACAGGCATGGATCGTTCTCAGAAGACCCAGGCCGTTGCCGAGCTGAACAGCACCTTCAACGAGGTCGCAGTGGTGGTCGTCACCCGCAACCTCGGGATGACCGTCAAGCAGTCGACGGACCTCCGTAACAAGGCGCGTGAAGCCGGCGCGAGCTACAAGGTCGCAAAGAACCGCCTTGCCAAGATCGCGATCGAGGGCACCGATTATGCGGTGCTCGCGGACCTGCTGACGGGTCCGACGGCGCTTTCCTATTCGACCGATCCGGTCGCCGCCGCCAAGGTGGTGTCGGATTTCGCCAAGACGAACGACAAGCTCGAGATCGTCGGCGGCGCAATGGGAAGCATGCTGCTCGACGCGGAAGGCGTGAAGGCGCTCGCATCGCTGCCTTCGCTCGACGAACTGCGCGGCAAGATTGTCGGCCTGCTTCAGGCACCGGCAGCCAAGCTCGCGTCGATCACCCAGGCACCCGCGGCGCAGCTCGCCCGCGTGTTCAATGCCTATGCGGAGAAGGACGCGGCCTGAGCCGACGTTCATTTGCGATTTTTCGAACCAATCTGAATTTTTGAAGGGAATATCAAATGGCTGACCTGAACGCTCTTGTTGACCAGCTGTCGGAACTGACCGTCCTCGAAGCCGCTGAGCTGTCGAAGCTCCTCGAAGAGAAGTGGGGCGTCAGCGCCGCTGCTCCTGTCGCGGTTGCCGCTGCTGGCGGCGCTGCTGGCGGTGCCGCTCCGGCCGCTGAAGAGCAGACCGAGTTCGACGTGATCCTCACCGGCGACGGTGGCAAGAAGATCAACGTCATCAAGGAAGTCCGCGCCATCACCAACCTCGGCCTGACCGAAGCGAAGGCTCTCGTCGAGGGCGCGCCGAAGGCCGTCAAGGAAGGCGTGTCGAAGGACGAAGCCGAGAAGCTCAAGAAGCAGCTCGAAGAAGCCGGCGCGACCGTCGAGATCAAGTAATCTCGCGGCTGCACCAGCAGCTTGTGAAGGGGGCGGTCCGGCAACGGGCCGCCCCTTTTCGTTGGCGGAACGCCTGCAGGCTGTTAGCGATGCGCGCCCATGGAAGAAGATCAGCCCGTCAGCGTCGGTCTTTGGGGTGACGGCGACGAGATCGCGGCGATCGATGAGGTCGAGGCGACGTTCGGCGTCACGCTCGATTATGCCGACGCGCCGACCTGGCAGACGGCGGGCGACGTGTTCCGCTCGCTGCGGAACGGACTCTCCGCCGAGGTCGCGAATGCCCCCGACACATGGGATCGGTTCGCCGCCGCCCTGACCCACGAAACCGGCGTCGATCCCGCGACGATCACGCCGGACAGTCCGCTGCTCGATGAAGCGGTCTCATGGCGCGGCCTCGGCAATCTCAGCCGGATGATGGCGGTCCTGCTAATCGCCAGTGCGGCGATCATCGTCCTGCTGGTGCTGGTCCTGCGTTAGGGTCCGTCCGCCCCTCGGCCCCGCAAACCCTTCGCGTTTCGACCACCCGGAACGCTTCATCCGCTTGATAACGAAAGATTTACGTCCTGCGCGCATCGCGATGCGGAGAGGAGCGACCCATGACCCGAGCCCTGCTCTGCGCGACGAGTGCCGTGCTGCTCCAGACGGGTTGCAGCACGGTCGACACCACCACGTTCGACAGCGCCAACCCGATCCACTGCATGGTGATTTTCGGGATTGCCGCGAAAACCGCCAAGCAGATCTCCCAGCCCCCGGTCGCCGAGCAGATGATGCGGCGCTTTTCCGCTCTCGCCGATCATCATGGCGGTTCGGTCTGGCTTGCCGAAATCAATGCAGAGGCGCTGGCGGTCGCCGACAGGATGGACGCCGCGAACGACCGGAAGGCGACGATTCAGCTGCTGGAAGGCTGCGAAGCGGCCCAGGACGCCGACCCCACGATGCGGGCCAAGGTCCGACAGCGTTAGGTTGACGCAGCACCCCCCGCTAGCCCGCGTCCTTCGGCACGTACCGCTTCGCCGCCAGCCGTCCGAACCCCTCGGCGGCGCGCTCGACCCATAGCGGTCCCAGCCGGTCGCTGCCCTGCGCCGGAACCGTTCCGATCATGAAGCTGTCGCGCAGCGTGCGGATCGACAGGCCGGAATACCATTTGAGCGCTACCGGTAGGATCGGCACGAACATCGGCTTGCCCTGGACATTGACCACGCGCATCTGCTCACCCGCCTGGGTCACCTGCCCCTTGAGCATGTGGATGCCGCCCGGCGCGATGCTGAACGGCTCCGACCCAGGTGCCATGCGCGCCGCGGCGTGGAAGCCGGCGATCTGGGCGTCCTGATCGGGATTGGCCGCAAACAGGCCGAGCACCGCGCGCACATTGTCGGCGGTCTCGGCCCCGCGATTCTGGATGTAGAGCTCGAAATCGATGCGCACCATATTGTCGCGGATCGCGGCCCGCAGCGGACGGATCTCGGTCACCAGCGGTCCGGGGGGCGGCGGCACCGGCGCAACCGCTCCGGCGGCGGGCCGTGGCGCAGCGGGAACCGGGGCGGCCGGGCGTGGCGGCACGGGCGACTTGGCCACACCGGCGCGCGCGGGCGGGCCAGGCGTGGGCGGCGACGCGATCACCGGCGTCTCGGCGATCTCGGCCTCCGCGTCCTCATCGCGACGACGGCGGCGGCGCCCCGCGATCGCCAGACCGGCACCAAGTCCCACAACCAGCGCCGCAGCCGCCGCCAGCGCTGGCCATAGCCAGACAGGCAGCGTGTCGCTGCGTGGCTCCGTCACCGAAGTCGGGCTGGCCTCTTCCGGAGCCGCGCCGGCCTGCGGCGTTGCCACCGGCGTGAAGTCGGATGGCCCGAACCGGGTCGGACTGGGCTGTGGCGTCGGCTGGCCCGGTGCTTGCGATGTAGGACGCGCGGCTGGCTGGCTAGCAGTCGGGCGCGGGGACGGCGTCGCGCGCGGCGGGATCGGCACCGGCGTCACCGTTGGCTGTGGCGCGGGCGTCGGCGTCGGCGTCGCACGCGGCGTCGGATTTGGGTTGATATCGAAATTGCCGATCGGCGGCGTGATCACCGTCGGCCGTTGCGCATCCTGGGCAACAGCCGGGCTCATCAGCACCAGGATCATGGTCAGCGCGGTGGTCGCGCGGAGGGTCGTCGCAGTCACGGCCCGCGCCTAGCATGGAGAAGGCGGGCCCGCGCATCAAAAAATGCGCAGGCCCGCCTGAAAAGCTACCCGCCCCGGCGCAAACCAGGGCGGATACAGTGGTCCGACATTACAGCTTGGCCGGAACGCCGACCAGTTCGGCCTCGATATCGGCATACATGGACGGATCGTCCTGGATCGCGATCGGCTCCAGCTGCGTACCGCCATTGACGCGGCCGATGCGGAAGGCTGCGGCCGTGCGCCCTTCGCGCCCGTCCGGCAGGCGATAGCGGGCATCGGCGACGAGCACCGGGGTAAAGCCATCGTCATCACCGGCGATCGCGTCGACCTTTTCGCGCGGCATGGTCAGCATGGCTTCCAGCATCGTGCCGTCGCCCGGCGCAATCGTTTCGGCATCGACGCGCGAGTCCTGCGGCGGGTTGGTCAGCATACGCTCGATGTCGCTCTGCTGGGCGCTGTGCTCGCCCAGCATGAATGCGCCGATCCGCACGTCCTCGGCCGGCGCGCCGCCGGCATTGGCGACGGTCAGCTCGAATCCGACCGACGCCCCGCGGCGGCTCATCCCGGCCCGGATCGGGCGAATCGCCAGTTCCAGCTGCGGACGCGCGCCAGCCGGCTTGGCCCCGCCCAGCATCGCGGCAACATCCGCGGGATCCGCCTCGCTCAGCGCGACATTCTCCAGTGCGGGCTTTTCCACATCCCGCTTGGGTGTGATTGGCTTGGCCAGAGGTGCGATCCGCTCGCCCAGTTCGGGCTCATGACGCGGTGCGATAAATGCCGGAGCGGCGGCGACAGGATCGGCGGCCGGACGCTCGACCACGCGATTGGGCATGGGACGTTCAGCGACTGTTTCACGCACCGGCTCGACCGGTGCGGCTACCGCGACTTCCTCCGCGATATAGGGTTCGTCCGCACGGCGGCGGCGCAGCAGCATCGCGCCGGCGATCAGGGCGGCAACCCCCCCCAGTGCGGCGAGGATCAGCCACATTGTCCCGCCCTCGCTGGGCGCGGTCTCGACCGGCGTAGGCACGGCTTCAGAGACAGGGTCGACCGCTGGCGGCACCTCCTGCGCGACCGGCTCCGCAGGAGCGGGGCTGGTCTCGGGTGCAGCGGCTGGCGCTGCAGCAACCGGTTCGGCTGCCGGTGCGGCACGCTGCGGCGCTTCGACCGCGCGGGTCGTACGGGCCTGACGCGCTTCGGCCTGGCGTGCCGCCGCCCGCTCGCGATCCTCCTGGCGAGCCTGTTCGAGCACGCCGGGGGCGACGGGCACACTGGATGCGCCGGAGGGGGCCGTCTGCGCCGTCGGCACCTGAACCGGCGGCGGCGTGACCGGTTGCGGAGCCGGAGCCGACGTGGTCGGAGCCAGCACGGTCGGCGGCGTCACCGTGTCCTGTGCCAGCGCGGTTGCGGGGAGAGCGGCGGCGGCGAAAAGCAGCGCCACTGCTCGGCGAAGCGCGGGTCGCGCATGATGTGCTGTGTGGGTCATAACGGGGGGTCAACAAGTGGAACCCGCGATTCGTCGCAGCCACGGCTCAAATTTGCGGCGAGTTGTTATCGCCCATCGGCCAGTCGATGATTCGACTTTACTGCAAAACATTCGGGGACGACTTGCGCCGCCCCCGTGACTAGTTGACGAAGAACATGAACATTTGTTCAGGGAACGGTCACCGTCTTGAATTCGATACCCTTTAGTTCCGGCAAAGCCTGAAGCTGCGGCGTGACGACCTTGAGGTCACCCACGACAACCAGCGTCATCTTGTCGAGTGGCAACCGCTTTGCCGCTTCGCTGATCTGCGCATTGCTGACGCCCAGCGTCGCCGGGACATAATTGTCCAGCCACTCGCGCGGCAGGCCGAGGGCATCGCGCGTCGCCAGCGTGTTGACCAGCGCGCCCGGGGTCGAGTTCTGGATCGCGAACAGCCCGGCCATATATTGGCGCATCCCGTTCGCTTCCTCGTCGCCCGGCGGAGTCGTCTGCAGCGCGCGGATTTCCTTGAATACCTCGGTCAGAGACGGGCCGGTCGCAGCCGTCGTGACATCGGCGTTGAACGTCCACAGCGCATTGGTCGGCAACAGCGCCACGCTCGATCCCGGCGAATAGGTGTACCCCTTATTCTCGCGGATATTGCGCGTAATGCGCGAGCTGAACGATCCGCCGAGCAGCGCATTCATCACCCGCGTCGGAATATCGCCCGGCGTGCCCGCGTCGGGCGCGGGGAAGACCAGGTTGATCGTCGATTGCGGCGCGCCCGGCCGGTCGACCAGCAGCACCTGCGGACCCTGCTTGGGGTTGACCGGGATCAGCGCCCGCTCCGGCCCCGCAGCCCAGCCGCCGAATGCCTTCTCCACCGCCGCCTTCACCGCCGCCGCGTCAAAGCGCCCGGCGATATAGAGGTGCGAGCGCTTCGCCCCGAAATTCGCGGCATGCCACGCCTTCAGCTTGGCGGCGTCATAGGCGTTGAACTGCGCCGGGGTCGGCAGCACCCGGCCATAGGGGTGGTCGGTGCCATAATAAGCGCGCGTCACCGCCGCATTGGCCAGCGTCCCCGGCTGAGTCAGCGCGATCGCAAGGCGGCGGTTCCAGTTTGCCTTGACCCGCGCCAGCTCCGCCTCGGGAAAGCTCGGCCGCTGCGCGACATCGGCGACCAGTCCGATCGCGTCCGTGATCCGCTCCGACAGCACGTTGATCGACACGCTGGAGGAAGTCGCACCCGCACCGGTCCCGATCCCGCCGCCCATCTCGGCGGCCTTTTGCGCGATCTGCGCTGCGGTCATGCCCCCTGCGCCCTCCCGCATCATGTCGAGCGTCAGCCCGGCGAGCCAGGTGTCCGACCCTCCGTTGATCGACCCGGTATAGGTCTGCAGCGACACCACCGCCTTGGGTACGACGCCATAGGGGATCAGCGTCACCTTCATCCCGTTGGCCAGGACATAGGTCTCGCTTGCCGGCACCTTGAACGGCTTGGGCGCGGGGATCGGCGGCGGGGTCGAGGGAAGCTCCTGCGCGGCAACGCCCATCGGCGCGGCGAGCAGGGCGGCAGCCGTCAGGCTGGCGATCATGCGGCGCATCTCACTTGCCTCCTTGCTGAGCGGCGGGCGCGGGCTGGGCCGCACCGGGATCGATGACATAGATCGACCGGTTGGTCGGGCGCAGATATTCCTGCGCCGTCTTCCGGATCAGCTCGGGCGTCACCTTGGCGAACCCGTCCTCCAGCGTGTTGACCTTGTTCGGATCATTGTCGAACAGCGCATAGACGGCGAGCAGGTCGATGAGGCCGATCCGCCCGGTGCCGTCGATCGTCGAATAGAGCGACGAGCGCATCTTGGTCCGCGCCCGCGCCAGCTCCTCCGCAGTCACGGGTTTCGTGCGAAGCTCCTCGATCACCGCATCGACCGCCGCCTTGATCTCGTCGCGGCTGCGGTTCGCATCATGCGTGAAGTTGAAACTCCACAACATCGGCCCCTGATAGTTGAACATGTTGCCCAGCGGGAAATTGATCCCGCCGCCAACCTCGCCCGCAATGCCCGTCTCGGCGACCAGCTTGCGGTACAGGCGGCTGTCATTGCCCTTGACCAGCATCTGGTCGATCAGGCCCATCGCGAACCATTCGGGCGTGCCGCGCGCAGGGACATGATAGCCTGCTGCCCATCCGGGTTTCGGCGCCAGAGCGTCGGTGCGCGCGCGGAACTTCTCCGCCGTCTGGCGCGGCTCGCTGATGTCGGGCAGCTTGACCGGCGGCGCCTTGGGCATCCAGCCATAATATTTCTCGACCATCGCCTTCGTCGCGGCATAATCGATGTCGCCTGCGACCACGAGCACGGCGTTGGACGGCTTGTAGAAGCTGTCGAAGAACTGCTTGGCGTCCGCGACCGTCGCCGCCTCGATCTCCTTCAGCTCGCCGTAGAAATTGTGGCTGTTGTACCAGTTGGTATTGGCCAGCATCGGCAGGTCGATCCACGGCCAGGTGCTGTAGGGCTGGTTGAGGACGTTGACCTTGACCTCGTTCCCCACGACGCCCTGCTGGTTCTTCAGCACCTCGTCGTTGATCACCGGCGCGGACATGCGATCCGCCTCGAGCCACAGCATCCGCTCCAGCGCGTTGGACGGCACCACCTCGAAATAGTTGGTGAAGTCGTAGCGGGTCGATCCATTGAGGATGCCGCCGGCATTGCTGATCGTGCTGATATGCACGCCCTTCGGCGCGTTCTTCGATCCCTGGAACAGCAGATGTTCGAACAGATGCGCAAAGCCCGTGCGCTCGCGCGGCTCGATCCGGAACCCGATGCCGTAATAGACGCCGACGGTGACCGTCGGGCTCAGCGTGTCCTTGGCCAGCACGACGCGCAGCCCATTGTCGAGCGTGAAATACTGCATCTCGACCTGCAGCCTGGCCGGCGCGGTCTGCGCTGCGGCAGGCGTCGCGGCGAGCCCGAGTGGCAGCACCGTCCCGGCCAGCGCAAGCGCGGTCATCCATCGTTTCACTGTCATGGCGATCCCCTCTGACTCGTCAGCTGTATTAGCCTATCAGTACAGCGCGCGAGGGCAAGGGGCGCTGGCCGAAGATCAGCGACGGGTTGCTAAAGTTCGCTCCTCATCCGCCGTGCGGAGGTGCGGCACGCACGTCAGCGGTGCGCCAGGTGCCAGTTGATCGCGACCCCGAACCGGTAATCGCGCCCGGCGCGCGCCAGTTCGCGCTGCGCGGCGGCGTCGAAACTCGCATAAGCCGCAATGCGTGCGCGCAACGCCTGGTCTTGCAGCCGCAACAGCGTGCGCGACGTCGCCGCACCGTCGGGCAGTCCCGCATAGTCGCGGGCAACATGGCCATAGGTCGCGATCAGGCCGGGATGGGTCGCGACATGATAGCGCCGCTGCTGAGCGAGTGCCTGCAACGACAGACTCGCCGCCTCAGCCGCGCGTCCCTGCAGATGGATCACGCGGGCAAGCCGGCCCAGCACGAGCCAGCGACTGCGTTCGGGTTCATAGGCCAACAACGCGCGGAATACGGTTCCCGCCGCTGCATGTTGCCCCGCTCTCTCGAACTCATCGGCCAATTGCGCGGAGATCCTGCGGGACCAGAACCAGCGTGAATCGTCGCTTTGCCGCACCTCGCCAGGTTTGATCGCCGCCATCAGCGTATCCGCCCGTTCGGCCATCTCGGCGGCTTGGACGGCGTGGGTCGCCACCTTCGCCATGTCACGCCGCGCCAGATAAATTCGCACCAGCGCCAAATGGAAATCGCTCTGCTCCCCGTGCACGGCGGGATCAGTCCCAGCGGACCGGGCGATGGCCTGCCGGAGCACCGTCTCCGCCGCGGCTATATCGAGGGTCTTGTCCCGCAGGCCGACCCGCCGTTCGGCTTCCTTCGCTGTCGCGGGGACCGGAGCGCTCGCCACGAACACGCCGACGCGCCATTTGGATTCGGCATAGCGCTCCATGACCGTGTCGCCCGTCCGGCTGGCAGCGGCCATCAGAGCGCCATAAAACTCGCTGCACGGCTTCACATCCGCCAGCGCGGCTTCACAGTCGGCGGCGATCTCCTCCCAGATCCGCTGAGCGGTGCGAAAATCGGCCTCCTTGGCAGCCTTTTGCGCAGCAAGTCGACGTGCCGTCTTCTCCGCCCGGAATGCGTCGAGGCGCCGCTCCTCCCCATCCGTCAGCGCGAGCGCTTGACCCGCTACCGCCGGCATGGCGATGCTGCTCAGCATGGCGAGAACAAGAATGCATCGCATCCGATGTCTGTATCACAGCCGCAACGAAGGTCGATCAGTCGCTTTCAGTGCCGCTACGCTGGCTCCGGCGTCAGATCCCGCCCTGCGTCACATCGCGCCCCGTCGCTTCCAGCTGCGCGGTCAGGTCGGCCAGGCACGCCGCGACCACCGCATCATCGGTTGCGCGGACAACGAAATTCGCGCCCACCCGCCCCTCGCGGAAAAACGGATAGCTGCCGATCGCAACGCCTGCATGCGCCTTCTCGGTCGCGCGCAGGATGTCGGCGACCTCGCTCTCGGCGACCCAGCAGCCGATCGTTCCGCTCACCACCGGCTTGCCGCCCTCCAGCGTACCGGTCAGCGCGTCGAGCATGCCCGCGGTAATGTGCGGCACGCCCGCCATGATGAAGATATTGCCGGCCCGGATGCCCGGCGCACCCGACATGCGGTTGGGGATCAGGTCCGCCCCTTCCGGCACCCGCGCCATCCGAAGCCGCGCCTCGGTCAGCCCGCCGCGCGTCTCGTAATAGCGTTCCAGCGTCGCGCGCGCCTCCGGGTGGACGACCACCGGCACGCCCAGCGCCGCGGCGATCGCATCGACCGTGATGTCGTCATGCGTCGGCCCGATCCCGCCGGTGGTGAAGCAATAGTCATAGCCGGTGCGGATCGCATCGACCGCCGCGACGATCCGCTCCTGCACGTCGGGCACCACGCGCACTTCCGACAGGCGGATGCCCTGCACGTTCAGCCAGATCGCGATCTGCGCGACATTCTTGTCCTGGGTGCGACCCGACAGGATCTCGTCCCCGATGATGACCAGCCCGGCGGTCCAGATGCGCTCGCTCATAATCCCGCCATAGCGCGTGCTTCCAGCCTCGCAAAGTTACCCTTTAGGCCCTATATGGCGCGCATGACTGAATATGTTGCCGTAACCGCCGACACCAACTTCGCCCGCGACGGGGCGATCAAACTTTACGGTCCCGATGGCTTTGCCGGGATGCGCGCCGCGGGCAAGCTCGCTGCCGAGATCCTCGACGCGCTGGTGCCGCATGTCGTACCCGGCGTGACCACTGCGGAGCTCGACGATTTCGTACGTCAGCGGATGCTCGTCGGCGGCGCGGTCCCCGCGACGCTCGGCTATCGCGGCTATACGCACAGCTGCTGCATCAGCATCAACCATGTCGTCTGCCATGGCATCCCGGGGCCAAAGGCGCTCAAGGACGGCGACATCGTCAATATCGACGTGACGCCTTTGCTCGACGGCTGGCACGGCGATACCAGCCGCATGTACCTGGTCGGCGACGTGCCGTTGAAGGCCAAGCGTCTGGTCGACGTCACCTATGAATGCCTGATGATCGGGATCGAAATGGCCAAGCCCGGCAATACGATGGGCGATATCGGCCACGCCATCCAGCGCCATGCCGAAAAGCACCGTTATGGCGTCGTCCGCGATTTCTGCGGCCACGGCCTGGGCCGCGTGTTCCATGACGCGCCCGAAGTCGTCCATGTCGGCCGCCCCGGCACCGGGCCGGAGCTCAAGCCCGGCATGTTCTTCACCATCGAACCGATGATCAACATCGGCCGGCCGGACGTGAAGCTGCTCGACGATGGCTGGACGGCGGTCACGCGCGACCGCTCGCTCTCGGCACAGTTCGAACATTCGATCGGCATTACCGAGGACGGTTGCGAAATCTTCACCCAGTCGCCCACCGGCCGCCACAACCCGCCCTACGCCTGACATGGCCGAGGGGAAGTTTGAGCGCCACCGCCAACCCTGGCGGCAGGACGAGATCCAGAAGCTGCACACGCTCGCGAAGAAGGGCATGGCGCTCAAGGCAATCGCCAAGGCGCTGACCCGCAGCGAGGAATCGGTCAAGGACCGCGCCAAGCAGGACGGCCTGACGATCGCGAAGCTGCGCTAGCGCTTCCGCTCTCCAAAGCTCCAATCGTCACCCCGGCCTTGTGCCGGGGTCCACTGTGCCGCACATCCGGCGCTTGAGCCTCTCGCTTCGCGCCTGCCGCCCGGTGGACCCCGGCATGTTTTTTGTTGTCGCCGCCGCAAGCGTCGTCGAAGGGCCGTGGTAACCAATGTTGGAAAGCGCCGCCCTGTCCACCCTCACCTCCTACGACATCATCATCCTCGGCGCAGGCGCAGCCGGCCTGATGTGCGCGTTCACCGCGGGCCGGCGCGGGCGGCGCGTGCTGCTGATCGACCATGCCGATCAGGTGGGGAAGAAAATCCTGATCTCCGGCGGCGGGCGGTGCAATTTCACCAATCTGGGCATCGCGCCTGACCGCTACCTCTCCGCCAACCCGCATTTCGCCAAGTCCGCGCTGCGCCGCTACACTCAGCACGATTTCATCGAACTGGTCGATCGGCACGGCATCGCCTGGCACGAAAAGACGCTCGGCCAGCTGTTCTGCGACGGCAGTGCCAAGCAGATCGTCGCAATGCTGCTCGACGAATGCGAGAAGGGCGGCGTCGAAATCGCCCTCGGCCACGCCACCCGCGACGTGAGCCACGCCGATGGCCGCTACACGGTGAGCTGGGGCGACCGCACCGCCACCGCCCCCGCGCTCGTCATCGCCACCGGCGGACCGTCGATCCCCAAAATGGGCGCGACCGGCTTCGCCTATGACCTCGCACGCAAGTTCGGCCTCAAGGTGGTCGAACCCCGCCCTGCGCTCGTCCCGCTCACGCTCGGCGGCGACGAGGTGCTGTTCCGCGAACTCTCCGGCGTCGCCGCCCCGGTCGCCGCGCGCGCCGGAAAAACCACCTTCCGCGAAGCCGCGCTCTTCACCCATCGCGGCCTGTCCGGCCCCGCGATCCTTCAGATCAGCTCCTATTGGCGGCACGGCCAGCCGGTAGAAATCGACTTCCTCCCCGACCGCGCCCCCGGCTGGCTGACGCAAGCCAAGCGCGCCGCCCCCCGAACCACGCTGCGCAAGCTACTCGGCGACGCCCTCCCCAACCGCCTCGCCGACACGCTCGCCGACCAGCTTGGCCTCGACACCGAACTCCACAACATCGCCGACAAGCGCCTCGTCGAAGCCGAGCGCACCCTCGCCGCCTGGACCTTCCACCCCAACGGCACCGAAGGCTATGCCAAGGCCGAGGTCACGATCGGCGGCATCAGCACCGCCGACCTCTCCTCGCAAACGATGGAAGCCCGCACCGCCCCCGGCCTCTACGCGATCGGCGAAGCGGTCGACGTCACCGGCTGGCTCGGCGGCTATAACTTCCAATGGGCCTGGTCGAGCGGCTGGGCGGCGGGAATGGCGATTTGATCCGTATGTAATCCTCCCCCGCAAGGGGGAGGATGGATTGCTCACGATCTCGCCCGATTTCCAACACTTGCCAGATTTCGACCGTTGCCGCCCCTGCCCCGCGCTGCCACAACGCCGCGCGGGAGGATCGCATGCGTATCACCGTCCTGGCCATCGGCCTGCTGCTCGCCGCACCCGCGCTCGCGCAGGACGCGCCCGCCCCGTCCCCCGCGCAGCTTCCCGCCCTCCAGCCCGATGCTCAGGCCCGCGCCGACACTCTGCTGATCCAGGCAGCCGAACACCTTATCGTCGGCCGCCGTGCCGACGCCGCGCCGCTGGTCCGCGAAGCGCTCGCCCTCGCCGGCCCCGCCGATGACGTTGCCAAATTGCAGGACCAGACCCAGTTCGACGTCTATTCGCGCTGGCTCGATGCCCGCACCGCGGCGATGAAGGCGCGCGACTTCGCGACCTTCGCGCGCTGGGCCTGGCTCACCGCCGCCTATCGCATGAAGGGCGCGGCGGAACGGACCAGTGAGACCGGCCCGGTCGCTACCGACGATATCGACGACATCTTCTTCATGACCTACGGCCTCGTCCTCGCCGGAGAGGAAGCGCGCGCCCGCGCCTTCCTCGCTCCCTTCGTCGCCGCCGCCTATCCCGCGTTCGAAACCGCCTTCGCCAAGGACATGGCGCAGCGCGCGGTCAGCGTTCAAAACTGGGGTGGGCAGGACAAGCCCCGCGCCGCGCGCCTCGTCGCCTTCGCCATTGCCGCATTCGACCGCCCCGCCGCCCGCGCGCCCGATGCGGTGCGCGATCTCTACCGGGTGCAGGGCCAGATCCTGCGCACCGCCGGGGACTTTGCCGGTGCCCGCGCCGCTTTTGTCAAGGCGCGCAAGCCCGGCACCCCGCCCGCCGACGCCGAACTCGCCTTGATGTTCGCGATGGGCGAAGTCGATGCGGGGATCCGCGCGGTGCAACAGGTCGTGGGCGACACGCCCGGCGCGCCCCTGTCCCGCCGCGCCGCCGACCGGCTGATCGAGGTCGCCGGCCAGACCGGCAGCGGCAATGCCGCGACCATCGCGATCTATGAGCGCGTCTACCCGGTGTATCTCCGCCTGCTCAAATTCGACGACCTCGCGCTGCAAAATGCCGGATCGGTCCTCGCCAACCTCTATGTCGAAACCGGCGACCCGGCCAGGGCCGAGCCGATCCTCGCCAGCCTGCTCGCCAGTGCCGAAAAGCGCTGGGGGCCGGAATCGAACGGCGCGCTCGGCTACGTCATCGAACTTGCCGGCGCGGTCGAGGCCCAGAACCGCATGGCCGAGGCCGAACTCCTCTACCGCCGCATCTGGGCGCTCTCGTTGCGCTACGACAATTTCGAGGGCGATGACTCGCGTGAGGCGTTCGCCGGGATCACCCGCACCCTGCTCGCGCGCGGGCTGGTTGCCGACGCGCTCGCCTTCACCGCCGACGGCATCGCCCGCGTCCGCGCCGCAAAGGACGTCAACGAATGGCGGCGCATGTTTTACCTGCTCGCCCGCGCCGATGCGCTCGAGGCATCCGGTGCGCTCGCCGAGGCCGAGGCGCATGCGCGCGAGGCGCTGGCGCTGGGCGACAGCGACGACAAGATGAACATTGCCGCGATGTTCGACGACCCCAATGTCTTCACCCGCGCCCGCCTCGCCCATCTGCTCGAACGTCAGGGCCGTGCCGCGCACGCCGAACCGATCCGCCGCCTGCTGCTGGCAAAGATCGAGGGCAACGACATGATCCCATGGGAGGGTGAATACCGCACCGAAGCGTTGCGCGCGCTCGCCACAAACCTGACGCTGCAGGGCAAGGACGAAGGCATACGGCTGTTCGCCGACCGTATCGCCGCCGCGTCCCGCATCTACGGAACCGACAGCCCGCAACTGCTCGATGTCGCCGAACCCTTCGCCCGCGCGCTGCTCCGTTCCGGCCGCGCCGGCGCCGCGCTCACCCCCGCCCGCATCGCACTGGCAGCCCGCACCTCCGCGCGCTTCACCGGCGACGCGGCACGCGCCAATCTCAACGACCTCGCGCTGGCTCGCAAACGCACCGAAGCCGCACGGCTGATGGTCGAGGCGGCGTGGAAGGCGAGCCGCTAACGTACTTCGTCACCCCGTCCGCGTGCCGGCGTGCACCGGGATGCTGAGCGCAAGGCAAGGGGCTCGATCGCAGGATGTGAGGCAGAATAGCCCCCGGCACGACGGCCGGGGTGACGATCCTGTGGGGATCGCCCCCTACTTCACCCCCGCCGCCCAATCGGCGATCTTCTTCTCCAGCACCGGCATCGGCAGCGCGCCGGTGTCCAGCACCGCGGCATGGAAGCCGCGCGGATCGAACTTCGCGCCCAGTGTCGCCTTTGCCTTTGCCTTGGCCTTCAGGATCGTCAGCTGGCCGATCTTGTATGCCAGCGCCTGGCCCGGCATCGCGATGTAACGCTCGACCTCGGCCACCGCGTCGGTCTGCGACATCGGCGAGTTGGTGACCATATAGTCGATCGCCTTCTCCCGGCTCCACCCCTTGGCGTGCAGCCCGCTATCGACCACCAGCCGCATCGCGCGCAGCATCTCGTCGTTCAGGCCGCCCATGCGCTGATACGGCTCGACCGCGACGCCCAGCTCGTCGTGCAGCGTTTCGGCATAGAGCGCCCAGCCCTCGACATAGGCGGTATTGCCGCCAAAGCGCATGAACGCGGGCAGCGCCGCATTCTCCTGCGCCAGGCTGATCTGGAAATGATGCCCCGGCGCGCCTTCGTGCAGGTACAGCGTCTCCATGCCCCAGGTGTAGCGCGTCGGCAGGTCATAGGCGTTGAAGTAGAACACGCCCGGCCGCGACCCGTCGGGCGTTCCCGACGAATAGCTGCCCGCCGCATCGGTCTTCTCGCGATAGGCCGGGACCGGTCGGATCTCCAGCGGGGTCTTGGGCACCAGCGCGAACTGCTCGCTGATCCGCGCGTCCACCCGCTTGCCGATTGCCTCGAACCCGGCGCGCAGCGCGTCGGCGCTTTCCGGCTGGAACCGCTTGTCGGTGCGCAGGTGGGTGAAGAATTCGGGCAGCGTCCCCTTGAACCCGACCTTCGCCTTTTGCGCCTCCATCTCCGCAAGGATGCGCTTGACCTCCGACAGCCCCAGATTGTGGACATAGTCGGCGGTCAGCGGCAGCGTCGTGTTGCTCTCGATCGCATAGGCATAGACCGCCGCACCGCCCGGCAACGCCGATGTGCCGACGCTGTCGCGCGCGACGGGCAGATATTCGTTGGCCAGGAAGTCGCGGATCTTCTTGTGCGCCGGCAGGATCACGTCACGCACCTGCGCGGCATAGGCCGCCTTCAGCCGCGCCTGATCGGCCTCCGAAATCTCCTCGGGGAATTTCTTGACCGGGGCATAAAAGACCGACTCCTCCACACCCTGCGCGATCAGATTGTCGAACTGCCCGACCATGTTGGTGACGACCAGCTTGGGCTGGACGATCCCGCGCTTCATGCCCGCACGGAACAGGCCGATAACCCGGTCATAGGTCGCGGCATATTGAGCGTTGCGCTTCAGGTTGTTCTCGTAATCGGCCAGCGTCTTGAACGGCGCCGCGCCCTGTCCCGATGCGAAGTCGGGATAAAATGCCTGAAAGCCGGTAAAATGGTCCATCGGCAGATATTTGGTCACCGCCAGGATCTTGTCGTCGAACCCCTTTTTCGCGCGCAGCTGGTCGGCCTCGAACACGTCATATGCGACGCGGTTGACCTCCGTCAGCTTGGAGCGGTCGATCGTGCGCAGCGCCGCCAGGTCGGCCGCGTTCGCCGCCTTCTCCGCCGCGATGAAAGCGTCGGTATAATAATCGCCGAGCCGGTCGGCATAACGCATGTCGCCGCGGAACAGCGCCATCAGCGGATTGCGCTTCAGCGACGCCTCGTCGCTCGCATGAAACAGGGCCTGCAGCTTCGCATCCTCGGCCCCCTCGCCCGGTTGCGCGGCCGGGGCCGGTTGCTGCTGCGCGGTGGCGGGCACGGCGGAGACGCCGGCAAGCAGGGCGGCGAGAAGAAGCGAAACGCGCATGGGGAAATCCTTGGAACTGGTGTGATAGGCAGACATTACACCCGCCCGTCGGTCGCGCAAGGCTGCACCGCAATCGCGCAACCGATCGGCCGCGCTGCCCATTTGTTAGGCAGTTGTTAACCCGCGCCCGGGCCCTTCCACGGAATTTCGCGGATCGCGAAACTGGCACGCCCCATGCAACGTCGCGCGACAGGGGCGTTCCGCTTGATCGTGGACCATTCCGCCGTCACCCTGGCTGCGGAATTGGACCGATCGGGATTCGCGCCGGCGTCACAGAGGGATGAAACCGTGAAAAAGATCGAGGCCATCATCAAGCCGTTCAAGCTGGATGAGGTGAAGGAGGCGCTTCACGAAGTGGGCGTGTCGGGCATCACCGTGACCGAAGCCAAGGGCTTTGGCCGCCAGAAAGGGCATACCGAGCTGTATCGCGGCGCGGAATATGTCGTCGACTTCCTGCCCAAGGTGAAGCTGGAAGTGGTGGTCGAGGACGCGCTTGCCGAGCGCGTGGTCGAGGCGATCGCCAATGCCGCGCAAACCGGCCGCATCGGCGACGGCAAGATCTTCGTCACCGCGATCGAAACCGCATTGCGCATCCGCACCGGCGAGCGCGACGAGAATGCGATCTGATGTTGGCCCCGTCATCGCCGGACGCACCTTCGACCGCGATGACGGAGCGGTGGTCGTTTCGTTTCACCAACCCGCGCCATATCCCGATCCGCGCTATGATGCCGACCCAACAGACCCGCCATGGCGATGCTTCTACACGATTGAATTTCCGGACGGCGAAACGAAGCGGGATTACGCGGTCGGGATCGACAGTATGCAGGCGCTGTTGCTGGCGATCGGCGGTGCCGAACACCGGCTTCGCTATGTCGCCGATGGGACGCCTGAAGTCCGGCCGCCGGTCTCATGGCTGGGCGAAAATGACCTCGGTTTAAGGGTACCGAAACTCGAATAAGGACGACCGCAGCGCGTAGAATTGACGCACTGCAAAAATTTCACGAAGCTGCACCGCAGCGCAATATGATTCTCCGCCCCGGGCGCTCCCCGGGGCAGTGCAGGACAAAAACAGAAAGGGCTTGGTTCCAATGGCTAACACCGCCGCCGACATTCTGAAGATGGTCAAGGATCAGGAGATCGAATGGATCGACCTGCGTTTCACCGACCCCAAGGGCAAGTGGCAGCACCTCACCATGGTCGCCAGCGTGCTGGGCGAAGATGAGCTGACCGACGGCCTGATGTTCGACGGTTCGTCGATCGAGGGCTGGAAGGCGATCAACGAATCCGACATGATCCTGAAGCCCGATCTGGACGCGGTCTGGACCGATCCGTTCTCGGCCACCCCGATGCTGATCCTGGTGTGCGACATCGTCGAGCCCTCGACCGGTGAGCTCTACGCCCGTGACCCGCGCTCGACCGCGAAGCGTTCGGAGGCGTATCTCCAGTCGCTCGGCATCGGCGACACCGTCTATGTCGGCCCGGAAGCCGAATTCTTCATGTTCGACGACGTCCGCTTCGAAAACAGCTATTCGACCAGCTATTACGCGATCGACGACATCGAACTGCCCGGCAACTCGGGCAAGGAATATGAAAGCGGCAACCTCGCCCACCGTCCGCGCGCCAAGGGTGGTTACTTCCCGGTCGCGCCGGTCGACAGCGCGGTCGACATCCGTGGCGAGATGGTCTCGACCATGCTCGAAATGGGCCTGCCCTGCGACAAGCATCACCATGAAGTCGCCGCGGCGCAGCATGAGCTGGGTCTGACCTTCGGTACGCTGGTCCAGACCGCCGACCGCATGCAGATCTACAAATATGTCGTGCATCAGGTCGCCCATGCCTATGGCAAGACCGCGACCTTCATGCCCAAGCCGATCAAGGAAGATAACGGCTCGGGCATGCACACCCACATCTCGATCTGGGACAAGGGCACGCCGCTGTTCGCGGGCAATGGCTATGCCGGCCTGTCCGACATGTGCCTCTACTTCATCGGCGGCGTGATCAAGCATGCCAAGGCGCTCAACGCCTTCACCAACCCGACCACCAACAGCTACAAGCGGCTGGTACCGGGCTACGAAGCCCCGGTGTTGCTCGCCTATTCGAGCCGCAACCGTTCGGCATCGTGCCGCATCCCCTATGGCGCGGGCAGCAAGGCGAAGCGCGTCGAATTCCGCTTCCCGGACGCGCTGGCCAACCCGTATCTCTGCTATGCGGCGCTGCTGATGGCCGGCCTCGACGGCATCCAGAACAAGATCCATCCGGGCGACCCGATGGACAAGAACCTCTACGACCTGCCGCCGGAAGAGCTGAGCCAGGTCCCGACCGTGTGCGGCTCGCTGCGCGAAGCGCTCGACAGCCTCGAGGCGGACATGGACTTCCTGCTCAAGGGCGACGTGTTCAGCAAGGACCAGATCGAAGCCTATATCGAACTGAAGCGCGCTGACGTCGCCCGCTGGGAAATGACGCCGTCGCCGGTTGAATACGACATGTACTATTCGGCCTAAGCGCCGAACCTTCGTCGCCGCTTCGGGGGAGGCGGTGCCGGACAGCGAGACGCCCGGGTCGAAAGGCCCGGGCGTTTTCGCATGATCCGCCCGACGCCCCTTAAGTATCGTTTCGGATGCCGATCGTTTCAGGCATGATGTGCTTGCAGGCCGGATCGCAACCCCACCGGCCCCACTGGAGGAGAAACATGTCAGCTCCCAAACCACCAAGCCCGCCCGTCACTGACGCGCTCGCCGCGATCGATGCGCAGCTTGCGACCGCGATCCCGGGCCTCGCAGTCAACCCGATGGCCGACGTTACCGCGCAGTCCATTGCCCAGGCGATGCAACAGGTTGAGGCGGCAACGGCGGCGGCGACCGGCGTTCCGGATCGACCGGTTAGCGGCGGTATTGAAGATGCCGCGATGGGAGTAGCGATGGCACAAATCCGCCACATGCCAACCGTGCCACCAGGGCAACGTCACTAAAGAGTCATCGTTGCGCAACCGTTTTGACACCCAAATCGCGCCGAACTGACACGCATCACACCTAAGCGCCCCCTCGACTCATCATCGGGGGACGCAATGAAACTGATTCTGAATGCGCTGGCTGGTGCCAGCATCGCCACGATCGCGCTCGCCACCGCGGCGCCTGCGGTCGCGCAAGACGCCCCCGCCGCCGACAGCATCGAAACGGCGCAGGAAATCGTGGTGAAGGGCACCATCGCCTATCGCTACCGCACCGAAGGCGCCGAGCCCGAGCTGGTCTACGACCAGGACTTCTTCCAGCGCTTCGAGCCGCTGACCGCCGGCGACGCGCTCAAGCGCGTTCCCAGCGTCACCTTCCTGTCGGACGTGATCGAGAGCGACGGCGCGCGCCTGCGCGGCCTCGACCCGGGCTATACCCAGATCCTGATCAACGGCGAAAAGGTGCCCGGCACCAACGCCGACCGCAGCTTCTTCCTCGACCGTATCCCGGCCGAGCTGGTCAAGCAGGTCGAGATCGTCCGCTCCTCCTCCGCCCGTCGCACCGGCGACGCGGTTGCCGGCACGCTCAACATCGTGCTGCGTGACGGCTATCAGCTCGACGGCGGCTATCTGCGCGCCGGCGCGCTGGCCTTCGACGATGGCAAGGTCAAGCCGAGCTTCGGCGCGGTGTTCGGCGGTCAGGTCGGCCCGGGTCGCCTGCTGATCGGCGGCAACATCCAGGGTCGCTACAATCCGAAGAAGAAATACAGCGTCCGCTTCGACAAGCCCGGCGGCGTCTTCCAGAACCGTGAGGATCAATCGGACGTCCGCGACGGCACCGACTATACGATCAACGCCAGCTACGACATCCGCGGCGAGAGCACTGACTTCGAACTGTCGGGCTTCTGGGTCCGCACCGACCGGATCGAGACCGAGCGCAGCTTCGAATATAATGCCGCAAACGGAGTCTACGGCCCGGTCCCGGGCGCGAACCCGACCGTTCCCGGCCTGCTCGTCGACAATTCGAACATCAACAATATCGATCAGCGCAACTTCAGCATCAACGGCAAGCTGACCCAGCGCTGGGCGGCCGGCAAAACCAAGCTCAAGCTCGGCTATGCCGAGTTCATCGACGACCAGTGGGAAACCGAGAACGAGATCGAGTTCAACCGGTCCAGCCCGCGCTTCACCGGCGACCGGTTCGACACCCATATCGTCGACAAGGAATTTTCGGCCGGCCTGGAGCACGCCGTCGACGCGAGCAAGGGCATCGAGGTCGTGTTCGGCGCCTTCTACCAGAGCAAGGACCGCGACACCGACATTCAGGAAGCCATGCGCCAGCGCTTCAACCTGCCCGCCGGAACGCGCGTGTGGAACACGGCGTCGAACACGCCCGACCAGTTCCCGGCCGGCTTTGTCGGCTTCGCGCCGATCACGGGCGGGCTGAGCACGATCAAGGAAGAGCGCAAGGATGCATTCGCCCTGGTCGAGGGCAAGAACGGCGTGATCACCTGGGAAGTCGGCGTCCGGTACGAGACCACCAATGTCTCGATCGACGACCGGACGCCGGGCGGCCTCAACATCGACACCGACTATGCGCATCTGCTGCCCAGCGCGTCGGCCAAGATCCAACTGGGCGATGGCCGTATGACCATCTCGGGCGCGCGCACGGTCCGTCGCCCGCGCTTCGACTACATCAGCCCGGTGACGCTCGAGGAAGAGCTGGGTGACAATGACCTTCAGGGCAACCCGCTGCTCAGGCCTGAAAAGGCGTGGGGCGTGGACCTTGGCTATGAGCACCGCCTGGGTCGCACCGGCGTGATCGGCATCAACCTCTTCTATCGCGACGTCGCCGATCTGGTCGAAATCTTCAACACGCGGGCCTATGGCTCGGCCACCGACCTCGGCGACCCTGCCGATCCGACCGACGACGAAATCACCTGGGTCTACCAGCCGCGCAACACCGGCGACGGCAAGGTCTATGGCGTCGAATTCGACCTGTCGACCAGCCTCGGCTTCCTCGGCCTGCCCGACACCGGCGTCTTCGGCAACCTGTCGCTGCTCGACAGCGAGATCACCGACGAGCTGGGCAAGCGCCGCTTCAACGGCCAGTCGAACATCGTCTACAATTTCGGCTTCATCCAGGACATCCCCAGCTTCGGCGCCGCATTTGGCGCCACCTATCGCAAGCAGGGCGCGGCATACGATCGCATCGTCGCGGAAGAGGTTCGCACCACCTATGGCGCCGACCTTGAAGTGTTCGTGGAAAAGCGGTTCGGCAAGGCGTTCACGATCCGCGCGGTGGGGTCGAACCTGCTGAACGGCGCGAAGAGGGAAGTGTTCAACAAGTTCAACACTTTCGAAGAGCAGCAGGCGCGCGACTTCGACGAATATGAACTCGAGAGCGAAACCGCTGGGCCGGTCTTCCAGGTCATGGCACGTCTGGCGTTCTGATGATGAAGCGGACCCTCACCCTCGCCCTGCTGCCGCTCGTGGCAGCAGGCTGTGCGACCACCGGGCGTCCTGTCCCGGTGGTCCCCACCACCCCCGCCGCCAGCGTTCAGGCGCGCGGTGAGACCGATGCGGTCGGCACGACCAACGCCGATGCGGCGGACGATCCCGCGATCTGGCGCAACCCGGCAGACCCTGCGGCGAGCCTGATTGTCGGCACCGACAAGAAGGCTGGGCTGCACGTCTATGACCTGACCGGCAAGGACCGGTTCTTCATCGACGCGGGCCAGGTCAACAATGTCGACCTCAAGGACATGGGGCCGCTCGGCATCATCGTGGCGGCGAGCGACCGCAACGATCGCAAGAATGCCAAGCTCGCGCTGTTCCGCCTCGACCCCGCGACTGCCCGGCTGACCCCGCTCGGCATCGTGCCGGTCGGCGCGGGTGAGGCCTATGGTCTGTGCCTTATGGCGGTCGGCGACACGCTGCATGCGTTCAACGTGATCAAGGACGGCACGATCCGTCAGGTCGCGCTCGACCTGTCGGGCGCCGCCCCGACCGGCACGATCGTCCGCACGATGAAGCTCGCCACCCAGTCCGAAGGCTGCGCTGCCGACGCGCGCACCCAGCGCCTCTATGTCGGTGAGGAAAATGTCGGCCTGTGGCGCTTCGATGCCCGCGCCGACGGCCCCGTCGCCGGCACGCTGATCGCGCCGGCCGATGGGCAGAAGCTGGTGATCGATGTCGAGGGCGTGACGCTTGCGCCCGAAGGCACCGGCAGTGGCGGTTACGTGATCGTCAGCAGCCAGGGCGACCACGCCTACACCGTCTATCGCCTGTCCGACGACTCCTATGTCGGTCGCTTCCGGATCGCCGCGGGCAGCACCATTGGCGCGACGGAAGAGACCGACGGGATCGACTTCGCTCCCGGCGACTTCGGTCCCACCTATCCCGGCGGGCTGTTCGTGGCGCAGGACGGCTACAACCCGCCCAAGGCCCAGAACTTCAAATATGTCGCCTGGGCGGACATCAAGGCGGCGCTGGGCATCCAGTAAATTTCACGGACAGGACATGGCGCGGCGCAACGTCGACCGCCGGTAACCACCGGCGGCGCGTTGTGCCGCGACATGTTCGCATCCCTGCAACTGCCCGCCCCGTTGGAATTCCATACCGCCCATTCGAATACCACGTTCGACCGACCCCGGCCGGTCAGTCGCTCCAGTCGCCCAGGCCCGCCGTTTCCAGCGTGCTACGCAGTGCGGGATAATCGTGATCGATCACTGCCAGCGTCTTGCGAAACACCCCGCGCAGATAGTCTTTCAACTCGGCTTCGGCATCCGCCGCCTCGACACCCGCCATGCGCACGAAGATCGCCAGCGCCGCCGTCAGCGCCTCCTCGCTCAGATAACCCTGCCGCCGCATTTCCCAGCCCTGTTCCTCGCCGGTCTGAAACTGTGCGAAATTCTTCGCGCCATTGGCCATGAACACGCCAAAGCCCAGGAATACCGCGGCGACGTCGGTGGCATGTTCCTCCAGCGCCGCGCCGCCCGGCGGCATGCTGCCGTCGGCGTGGATCAGGTAATGCGACAACTCGTGCGCAAACGTCGCGACCAGGTCGGCCGGTCGCGCCAGTGCCGATGGGTTGTAGGTGATGACGACGCGATTGCCGTCATGGCCGAAGGTGCCGCCCGGCGGGCTATAGTCATGCTTGAGCGCATGGCCCGGCGCGATCCGTGTCTCGCGCTCTTCCTCGCCCGGCACCAGTACGCACTCCCACTCCGCCATGCCCGCATGCGCCCGCACCTGTTCGAACAGCTCGATCGCCCGGTCGTGCCCCTGCGCCGCGCTGGGCGGGAAGAAGTCGCGCGTCGGCAGGATCAGCACCGCGTCGCGATACGCCTGATCGCGATCGACCGTCTGGATCAGCCAGGCGAACACGGCGAGCAGCCATTCGAACTCGTCGCGGTCGATCGGCAGCTTCGGTCCAAACCATCGAAACATCGGCACCCCCACGCCTGGTCTAGCGCGGCGACTTGGGTGCGGCATCCCTTTTGGATGTGATCACATCCAAACTGAACCCATCGCCTGCTCTTGCCGCGCGCGGCTCCAGCGGCTTTAACCGGCTCATGTTCCGCGCTCTCGCCCCACTCGCCCTGCTGGTTGCCGCTCCGGTCGCCGCACAGACCCCCGCCGAGAACAAGATGGCGGCGACCATCACGGCCGAAACCGACCGGCACGTCGCGCTGCTGGAGAAGCTGGTCAACCAGAACTCCGGCTCGCTCAACATCGATGGCGTGACCAAGGTCGGCGCGATGGTGCGCGCTGAGCTGGAGCCTTTGGGCTTTGCGGTCGAATGGATCGAAATGAAGGAAACCGGCCGCGCCGGCCATCTGGTCGCGACGCACAAAGGCAATGGCAAGGGCAAGCGCATCCTGCTGATCGCGCATCTCGACACTGTGTTCGAACCTGAAAGCCCCTTTCAGAAATTCGTCCGCGATGGCGACCGCGCGACCGGCCCCGGCATCGGCGACGACAAGGGCGGGATCGTTGTCATCATCGCCGCGATGCGCGCGATGCAGGCGGCGGGAACGCTTAAACATGCGGACATCAAGATCGTGCTGACCGGCGACGAAGAGCGCACCGGCGCCCCGCTCGCCATCGCGCGCCGCGACCTGATCGCCGCCGGCAAATGGGCGGATGTCGCGCTGGAATACGAAAATCTCGCGCGCGAGGATGGCAAGGACACCGGCACGGTCGCGCGGCGCAGCTCGACCAACTGGACGCTGCGCACCACTGGCAAGACTGGGCATAGCAGCGGCGTGTTCGGTGCCTCGCTCGGCTATGGCGCGGCCTATGAACTGGCGCGCATCCTCGACGAATTCCGCCGCACGCTGCCCGAGCAGAATCTGACCTTCAACGTCGGCGTGATGGCGGCGGGCACCCCCGCAACCCTCGCCGACAACAACTATCAGGTCAGCGCGGGCGGAAAGACCAACATCGTCGCCGCCGAAGCCGTCGCACGCGGCGACCTGCGCGCGCTGACGCCGGAACAGGAGGCCAGGACTCGCGCCGCGATGCAGGCGATCGTGGCCAGGAACCTGCCCGGAACCACCGCCAGCCTCGACTTTCAGGAAGGCTATCCGCCGATGGCCCCGACCGACGGCAACCGCGCGCTGCTGGCCAGACTCAACGCGGTCAATCGCGACCTCAAGCTCCCCGAAATGGCCGAGATGGACCCCGCCCGCCGCGGCGCCGCCGACAGCGCGTTCGTCGCCGCGGACGTCGACACGCTCGCCGGCCTCGGCGTCGCTGGCGGCAATGCGCATGCCGAGGGCGAGTGGGTCGACCTCAAATCGATCCCGCTTCAGGCGCTGCGCAGCGCCGCCTTCATCACCCGGCTGAGCCGCGAAAAGCGCAATTGACGGAACGCTTCGGTATCCCCGCGCGTCGTGCGGGGATGCTGAACGCCCTAGCCCTAAACTGCACGCTCAAGGCCGATGAGTCCGAGCGCTCCTCCACCGATGCGATGATCGCGGTCCTCGCCGACGCCTTCGCCAAGCATGACGTCACCATCACCAAAACCGTCCGCGTCGCCGCGCTGGACATCAAGCCCGGCGTGTCTTCGGACGAGGGTGATGGCGACGCCTGGCCCGCGCTGCGCGAAAAGATCCTCGCCGCCGATATCCTGATCTTTGGCGGCCCGATCTGGATGGGCCAGATCTCCAGCATCGCCAAGCGCGTGCTCGAGCGAATGGACGCATTCATCTCCGAAACCGACGATCAGGGGCGCATGCCGAGCTATTCCAAGGTCGCGGTTGCCGCGATCGTCGGCAATGAGGACGGCGCGCATTTCAGCTCGGCCCAGCTGTTCCAGGCGCTGAACGATGTCGGCTACACCGTCCCCGCGGTCGCCGCCTGCTACTGGGTCGGCGAAGCGATGGGCTCAACCGATTTTCAGGACCTCGACAAGACGCCGAAGAAGGTCAAGGAAACCGCCGCGATGGTCGCCGGCAACGCCGCGCACCTCGCCGGGCTGCTCAAGGCCAAGCCCTATCCCGGCGAAGGCTGACGCTCACGGGATCAGCAACGTCGCGCCTATCGTCTCTCCGGCGGCGATGGCGCGATGCGCTTCCGCCGCCTCCTCCAGCTTGTAGCGCCGCCCGATCTCGACCTCCAGCACGCCACGCGCGACCAGATCGAACACCCGCGCCACGCCCGCCGCACGCTCCTCGTGCGTCGCATAATAGTGATACAGCGTCGGCCGCGTCACGAACAGCGAGCCATGCTGGCTCAGTGTCCCCAGATTGACCCCCGTGACCGGCCCACCGGCATTGCCGAAGCTGACGATCATGCCCCGCCGCGCGGTGGACTTGAGCGAAGCCTCCCAGGTTGATCCGCCGACCCCGTCCAGCACCACCGGCACGCCTTCGCCCCCGGTAATCTGGCGCACCCGAGCGGCGATATCCTCGTGCTTATATTCGATCACATGATCCGCGCCGATCGTCCGTGCACGCTCCGCCTTCTCCGCCGATCCGACCGTGCCGATCACGGTTGCGCCGATATGCTTGAGCCACTGCACGATCAGCTGCCCGGTTGCGCCCGCAGCGGCGTGGACCAGCACCATCTGCCCCGGCTGCACCCGCGCGCAGCGTTCGATCAGATATTCGGCGGTGCACCCCTTGAGCGTCACCGCCGCCGCCACGTCGAACCCGATGCCATCGGGGATCGGCAACAGTGCGTCCGCCACGACGTTGCGCGCGCTGGCATAGGCGCCGAGTGCGGGTCCATAGGTCGTCACGCGATCGCCGACCGCGAACGCCGTCACGCCCTCGCCCAGCGCCTCGACCACGCCCGCCGCCTCGCTGCCAAGGCCGCTGGGCAGCGGCACCGGATACAGGCCCGAGCGATGATAGGTGTCGATGAAGTTCAGCCCCACCGCTTCGTGCCGCATGCGCACCTCGCCGGAACCCGGCGGCGGCAGGTCAACCTCGACCCATTCGATCACTTCCGGTCCGCCAGTCGTCCGGATCACTGCCTGCCGCGCCATCGCCTCATCTCCAGTTTCAGGTTGCAACCCGTGCCCCCGCTCGCCACATAAGCCTCCATACCCGAACCTCAAATTTTTCGGAGACCAGGATGCGCAGCTACCTCAAACACTATATCGGCGGCCAATGGATCGAAAGCGAGGGCGGAACGATCCATCAAGTCATTGATCCAGCTACCGAATCTGCCACCACAGAAATCACTTTGGGGTCTCAGGCCGATGTCGACAAGGCGGTCGCGGCTGCGCGCGCTGCCTTCGAAACCTTTTCCCGCACCAGCGTCGAGGATCGCCTTGCGCTGATTGAGCGCGTCATCGCGGAATACAAGGCGCGCATGGACGACATGGCGCAGGCGATCAGCGCCGAGATGGGCGCGCCGCTCAGCCTCGCCAAGACCGCGCAGGTCGGCTCCGGCATCGGCCATTTGATGTCCGCCGCCCGCGCGCTCAAGGAGTTCGAGTTCGAGGAAACGGTCGGCAACAGCCTGGTCGTCCATGAGCCGATCGGCGTCGTCGCGATGATCACGCCGTGGAACTGGCCGCTCAACCAGATCGTGTCCAAGGTCGCCCCCGCGCTCGCCGCCGGCTGCACCATGATCCTCAAGCCTAGCGAGGAAGCGCCGAGCTGCGCCGCGATCTTTGCCGAGGTGATGGATGCGGCCGGGGTTCCGGCGGGCGTGTTCAACCTCGTCAATGGCGACGGCCCCGGCGTCGGCACCGCGCTCAGCAAGCACAAGGGCGTCGACATGGTGAGCTTCACCGGATCGACCCGCGCCGGCGTCGCGGTCGCCAAGAACGCCGCCGACACGGTCAAGCGCGTGCATCAGGAACTGGGCGGCAAGTCGCCCTCGCTGATGCTGGAGGGCGCGGATGTCGCGGCGGCGGTCAAGGGAACGCTGTTCAGCGTCCTGCTCAACTCGGGCCAGAGCTGCATCGCCCCCGCCCGCCTGCTCGTCCCCGCCGCGCTCGAAAAGGAAGCCGCCGCTGCCGCCGCCGAGGTGATGAAGGCGACGACCTGCGGCAATCCCGCCGACGAGGGACGCCATATCGGCCCGGTCGTAAACAAGACCCAGTGGGAGAAAATCCAGGGCCTGATCCGCAAGGGGCTGGAGGAAGGCGCGACGCTGGAGACCGGCGGCCCGGGCCGTCCCGACGGCATCGACACCGGTTATTTCGTCAAGCCGACGTTGTTTTCGGGCGTGCGCAACGACATGATGATCGCGCGCGAGGAAATCTTCGGACCCGTCGTCACGATCATCCCCTATGACAGCGAGGAAGACGCCGTCCGGATCGCCAACGACACCGATTATGGCCTGTCGGCGGTGGTGTTCGGCAGCCCCGAAGCGGTCAAGCGCGTCGCCCCGCGCCTGCGCGCCGGCATGGTCTATATCAATGGCGGCCAGCCCAACCCCGACCTGCCCTTTGGCGGCTACAAGCAGAGCGGCAATGGCCGCGAGCACGGCAAATATGGCCTCGCGGAGTTCATGGAGGTGAAAGCGATGGTCGGCGCGCTGGCGTGACTTAACGTTCCTCCCCTGCTCCGCAGGGGAGGTGCCAGCGCGCAGCGCTGACGGAGGGGCCGCCGTCGTCAGACGGCGGAATTTGCCGAGCTGTTCACGGCTGTCTACGCAGCCGCCCCACCACCCCCTGCGGCAGCGGTTCCCCTCCCCCAGCGAGCTGGGGGAGGAATTGGCTCAGTCGAACAGCTCTTCCAGAAAGCTCTTCTTGCGCTTGTGCTTGTAATAGCGCGGATCGTGACCCTGATGGCCATATCCGCCGCCATAGCCCGGCTGGGCATAGCCGCCGCCCGGCTGCTGCCACGGGCTGCCCTGCGGCGGCATCGGCGGCGGGGGCGGCATGGGGGGTTGCGGCGCCTGCGGAGCGGCCGGGGCTTCGGCTACGCCGCTACGCTCGATGATCTTGTCCAACTCGCCGCGGTCCAGCCAGATGCCTCGACATTGCGGGCAATAATCGATCTCGATCCCCTGCCGGTCGCTCATATGGAGGCCCACCTTGCACACGGGGCACAGCATGCCGGCAACGGCTTCGGGGGTACGCATGATCTCTCCTCTTCTTGGTTCAACGGACAGCTAGGAACGCAGACCACCGCCTGCAACTAGCCGACCGGCCAGAACCACAGGATCAGCGGCGTACCGACGACCAGCACGATCAGCGACAAGGGCGCCCCCAGCCGCGCATAATCGCTGAACCGATACCCGCCCGGCCCCATCACCAGCGTGTTGCACTGATGCCCGATCGGGGTCAGGAAATCGCATCCCGCGCCAACCGCCGTCGCCATCAGGAACGCCTCGGGCCTCAGCCCCAGATCGCCCGCGAACGTGGCGGCGATCGGCGCCATCACCAGCACCGTCGCGGCGTTGTTGAGAAACGGCGTCACCGCCATCGCCGCCGCCATGATCAGCGCCACCGCGCCCCAGGGTGGCAGGCCCGACGCCGTCGCCGACAGCCACGTGCCGATAATCTCCGTCACTCCGGTACTGCGCAGCGTGTCGCTGACCGGGATCAGCGCGCCGAGCATGATCAGGATCGGCCATTCGACATGGTCATATGCTTCACGCAGCGGGAGCGCGCCCAGCAGCACCACCACCGCCGCCGCCGCAAAGAAGGCGATGGTCACCGGCACCGCGCCCGTTGCAGTCGCCGCCATCGCCACCGCCAGCACCGCGATCGGCAACAGCCCCTTGCGCACGCTGCCCAGCCGCAGCTCGCGCTCGGCCAGCGGCAGCGCGCCGAGTTCGGTCAGCGTCCCCGGGAGCGCGCCCAGCGGCCCCTGCAGCACGACCACATCGCCGGCGCGGAACACGACATTGGGCATGCGCCGCACGATCCGCTCCCCCCGCCGCGACACCGCGATCAGGTTGATGCCATAGCGCTGGCGCAGCATCAGCGATCCCGCCGTTCCGCCGACCAGCGGCGACCCGGGACCCACCACCGCCTCGATCACCCCGATCTCATCGCCTTCGCCCGATTCCGGGGCTTCGCTGGTGCCGACGAAATCGAGCCGGTCGCGCGCGATCGCCCGTTCCAGGCTATCCGGCGTGCCGCCCAGAATCAGGATATCGCCCTCGCGCAGCAGCATGTCGGGCCACGGCGTCGCGCGCACGCCGTTGCGCAGGAACATGGTGATCGCGACCTCATGGTCGTGCCGTTCCAGGAATGCCGACACGCGCTCATCCTTCGCCGCCGATTGGGCGACGATCTTGGCCTCGGTCGCATAGTCGTTGATGTCGAGCGCTTCGCCCATGGTCGGCGCGGCGCGACGATCCATTGGCAACAGGCGATAGCCAAAACGCAGGAAGATCAGCCCGACCAGGGTCAGTCCCAGCCCGACCGGCGCGTAATCGAACATGCCGAACGGCTGGCCAGTCATCTCCTCGCGCACCCGGCTGACGATGATGTTGGGCGACGTGCCGATCAGCGTGATCAGCCCGCCGAGCAGCGACGCGAATGCCATCGGCATCAGGAACACGCTGGGCGAGCTGTTCGATTTCTTCGCCATCTGAAACGCGGCAGGCATCAGCATCGCCAGCGCGCCGATATTCTTGACCAGCGCCGAACCCAGCCCGACGCTGGCGGACAGCAACAACAGCTGCGATCGCACCCGCGTCACCCGCTTCTGCAATAGGCGCATCAGCTGCTCGATCACGCCCGATCGCTGCACCGCGCCCGACAGCACCAGCGCCGATCCGACGATGATCACGATGTCGTCAGAGAAGCCGCTAAATGCCTTGTCCGGCGCGACAATGCCGGCTGCCACGGCGGCGAGCAGCGCCATGACCGCGACCACGTCATAGCGGAAGCGCCCCCACAGAAAGAGCGCCATCATGCCCACGAGCACGGCTATCGACAGGATCTGCGGTAACGTCATCTGGCCCCCATCCGCGCATAACGCGGTTGTGGTGCGCCGGTTGCGTCACATCACGATACGGGGAACCATTATCTCAATGGACGGTACCGACCGCGCGGTTGACGCTCATCAGCACGATCAGCCGCTCGATCTGGCGCCAGCGGCAGAAATTGATGTGGTTGCCCAGGTCGCGGAACCTGTCCGCGCGCGCCGCCGCTTCCAGCCCGGCATCGTCGCCAAATGACCGGATCAGGTCGGCGGCGTCGGTGACATGGGCGCGGTCGGCGAGATAGGGGATGGGCGACATCGAAGTTCCTTGCGCAGTCTCGCGCGCCCACACGCACCGCGCGTGCCAGCTCGCACAAAGTCGCGCCGCCCTGCGGGTTGCAAGGGTAAATCGCTGGAAACCATAGGGGTTTCGGGCGTGCCGCACGTGCCGTGACGGGACAGTGGCGTCCCGGCACGAGACATGGCATGGCGCGAGCATGAACCGCTCATCCAAACCCGCGCCGATCGCCGGCGGCGCGCTTCTCGCCCTGTCGCTGATCGCCGGCACGGTGGTCGGCGTGCGCCAGGGACAACCCTCGATCGGTTTCCTTGCCGGGCTCGGCATCGGTATCGCGCTGCTCATCATCGTCGCACTGATCGATCGCGTGCGCGGCAGTCGTTGAGCGATCACACCAGCGCGCGGTGCATCCACACCACGCGGCCGACGACATCGATTGCGTGCAGCGGCACGATCTCGCGCCCATAGTCGGGATTGTCGCTGACCAGTTCGATCTCGCCGCCCATCAACCGCAGCCGCTTGACCGCCAACAGTCCATCGCGGCGAAACACATGGATCGCCGCGCGCGGCCCCGGCACCCGCCGCGCGCCGTCGACCAGGATCTCGTCGCCGTCGCACAGGGTCGGCTCCATCGACGCGCCCTCGACACGAATGGTCGATGCCATGTCCGCGCGCACACCCAGCCGTCGCAGCAATGCCGGGTCGAGCAGCAGCGGACTCACCCGCTCGCTCTCCACCACCCGGCCGCGCCCGGCCGCCGCCCCGGCATCAACCCGCGCAACCGCCACCAGCCCTTCGACCGCCGGCCCACCCAGCGCTGAATCGCTGAGGCCAAGATAGCGCGCCAGCCGTCGCCGGTCCCCCTCCGCCAGCAGCCGCGGACTGCCCCGCGTCACAAACTGCTGCAGATAGGCCGCGTTGCGCCCGATCAGCCGCGACAGCTCCGCCAGCGATGCCCCCCGTGCCACCGCCGCCGACGCCAATGCCTGCCGCTGATCCTGTGAATCCATGATCCCATCCATATACGCAGGATTTTTCCTAGACAAGTTGGAAATGAGAACATTTAATGAACACACGAGTCGGGGAGCGGCCCCGTAGCGTGAGGAAGGGCGATGGCGATTCTGGGAAAGATCGAACGATATTTGCGGCAAACCGGCATGCCGCGCACCAAATTCGGGCGGCTGGCGGTCAACGATCCGCGGTTGGTGGACGATCTGCGCAACGGCCGCGATCCCGGCCCGGAACTGCGCGCGCGGATCGAGGCGCAACTGGCGCGACCGCCGGCCGTGGTCCCCCGGGGAGATGCGCGATGAGCCGCGGCCCCGATGCCGGCGTGCTGCTCGAACGCGCCCTGCTCCGCCACGCCATTCAGCAAGGGATCGACCTGACGATCGTCTCGGCCGGCTGGACCCGCTGGGCCAGCGCCACCTTTGCCGGGGCGCGCCACGAGCTGCTCCTAGCCGCTGCGCCCTCCCGCGCAATCGACGCCTGGATCGCCGACCTGCCCGACGCGGAGTTTGCGCTGCGCGGGCATTTGGTGGCGGACCTGACGGTGGAGTCGCACACCCGCATTGGCGATCGCGTCGAGATGGGGATCGGC
This sequence comes from Sphingomonas sp., assembly GCF_965227385.1. GTDB lineage: Bacteria > Pseudomonadota > Alphaproteobacteria > Sphingomonadales > Sphingomonadaceae > Sphingomonas. Next base: position 2,094,978 of record NZ_OZ245750.1, on the reverse strand, counting down.
GTGCTGACGGTGGAAGAGCGCTAACTCAATCCTCCCCCGTCCGGGGGGAGTGGCGCCGAAGGCAACGGAGGGAGAGGATCAGACGATCGCTAGGCCCGCATCGCCATCCGGCGCAGTTCGGACAGCGTGTCCTCCAGCTTGCGCCTGGGGTCGGGGGCAGGTTCGGGCGGAGGCGGCGCGAACTTGCCCAGGCCCTTTTCCAGTCGCTCGAGCAATGCCTGCACGCTTGCCTCGGTCTGGGGCGCCGCGATCGGCGGCGCCATCTCCGGCAAGGGTTCGGGCGGCACGACGGACTCGGGCGTGGCGCGCACCGCAGGGGTCAGTTCGAACGTCTCGAACCGCTCGCTCACATCATAGATCGGCGCGCGCGCGGCGCGGCGGCGCAGCGGACGGACCGGCGGCGGCGGAACCATCGGCACCGCCGGAATGGCATAGGGGTCGAACGCTGCCAGCGGCTGGTCGAGATCGGCGGGCAGTTCCTGAACTTCCGGCAGCGGCGCGTGGATCGGTCGCCCCTCGGACGGCGGTCCCATCGCGATCGCCGGCTCGTCCGGCAGCGCGGCGTCGGAAAGGTCCAGAATATCGGCGACGCTCGGCTCCGCGTCCGGTCCCACCGCCGACACAGGGCGATATTCCGGCATCTCCAGGTCGCTGGCGCGCAGCGGTACGCGCGGTCGCGCGTCGGGATGCGCATCGGCGCGCCGCACGGTCGGGCGCGGCTCGCCCTCCGCCGCGTCAGCCACGCGCGAATCGATCCATGCGATCAGCGCCGACATGCCCATCCACGCGATCAGCGCAATCAGCCCGCCAGTGAACAGCCCGATGCACAACCGCGCCGTCGTACCCAGCGGCGGCTCGGCCGCAGGCACGAACGCGGCGATCCCGCTGGCGAGTACCATGTCCTCCAGCAGCGCGCCGGGCAGCACCAGGCTGGCCAGCACCGCGCAGGCGCCCGCGCCACCGGCGAGCGCAAGCGCCACATTGGGGGTCAGACGTTGAACGAGGGCGTACGCAACCATTTGGATTCCCGTGATCGGGCGTCGATCAATTTTTGGTAAACAGGTTCGTAGCGTGAAATGTTTGACGACCAGTTACGCTCGGTCTCGACCCAGCGCCGCGCCCGCTCTTTCTGTGCGTCCCAGCCGGAGCGATCGGCAAACACCCCCGCCACCGCATCCGCCAGCGCCGCCGGGTCGTCCGGTGGGAACAACGTCCCGGTATCCCCATGACGGATCAGCTCGCGATGGCCGCCGACATCGGACGCCGCGACCAGCCTGTGCTGCGCCATCGCCTCGATCGGTTTGAGCGGCGTCACCAGATCGGTCAGCCGCATGTGCTTGCGGGGGTACACCAGCAGGTCGATCAGCGAATAATAGCGCTCGACCTGCTCGTGCGGCACGCGTCCGACGAAGTGGATCGCATGCGCCGCGCTCGACGCTGCCGCCTGCGCGCGCAACGCCTGTTCCATCGGCCCGCCGCCGACCATCACCAGCCGCGCCCTGGGCCGCTGCGCCAGCAATGCCGGCATCGCCGCGATCAGATCGTCCAGCCCCTCATAGTCGTAGAAGCTGCCGATGAACCCGATCGTATCGGCCCCCTCCAGCCCAAGCTGCGCCGCCAGCGCCGCGTCGCGCGGTACCGGATCGCCGAACAGGTGCAGGTCGACGCCATTGGGCGACACCATGATCTTACCCGCATCGATCCCGCGCGCGATCAGATCGCGCTTCAGCCCCTCGCAGATCACCGCGACCGCATCGACGCGCTGCGCGGCCCAGGTCTCCAGCCCCCGGATCGCGCGATATTTCGCCGACCCCTCGGTCCCGGTGCCGTTGCCGACCGCTGCATCTTCCCAGAAAGCGCGGATTTCATACAGCAGCGGCAAGCCGTAGCGCTTCGCCGCACGCATCGCCGCGAGCGGGTCGATCACCGGCGAGTGCGCGTGGAGGATATCGGGCCGGAACCGCTCGACCACTTCCCCGATCCGCCGTGCGAACGATGCAATCTCCGCCAGCTCGCCGACGACCGGCGGCAATCGCCGCATCTGTTTCGTGCGGTGGAAGTCGATCCCGTCCAGCGTCTCGAACGGTGAATCCCCCGTATGATAACGCGGTCCGGTCACCCCCGCGACGGTCCAGCCGCGCTCCATCTGCGCCTTCAAAATCGCGCGCGTGCGAAAGGTATAACCGCTGTGCAGCGGCAGCGAATGATCAAGGACGTGCAGGATCCGCATGCCGTCCCTCTGCCACGCGATCACTTAACGGCCCGTCAACCGGAGTTGGTTATCCCCGCTCCCACGATGATCGACACGCTGGTTCTCGCGCTGACTCACGGGCTGCTGCTCGTCGTCGCCTGGCGTCTGGTGAACAGCCCGGCAGTCGATGACGACAGCCTGGACGGCAAGCCGCCGCCGCCCAAGCGTGGCTGGAAACGCCCCGGTGCGTGATCTCGCCTTCATCGCATTTCTGGGAGCCATCTTCGCGCTCGGCCTGCGCCGGCCGTTCCTGTTCGTGCTTGCCTATGTCTATATCGACATCGTCTCGCCGCAGCGGATGAGCTATTTCCTGCTCAACGCATTTCCGATTTCGGCGATGGCGGTGGGGTTCGCGGTGCTGTCCTGGCTCGCGATGGACGACAAGCGCGACGTGCGCGTCGCCCCACGCCAGGGACTGATGCTGGCCCTGCTCGGCTGGTGCTATTTCACCACGATCAACGCCGATTTCCCGATCGACGCGGTGTATAAATGGGACTGGGTGTGGAAGGCGCTGGCCTTTGCGATCTTCCTCCCCCTCACCCTGCGCACGCGGCTGCGGATCGAGGCGCTGCTGCTGTTCATGCTGCTTTCGGTCGCGACGATCATCATTGCCGGCGGGGTCAAGACCGCGCTCGGCGGCGGCGGCTATGGCCAGCTCAAGCTGATCGTCGACAACAACTCCGGCCTGTTCGAAGGCAGCATCATTTCCGCGGTGTCGATCTGCCTCATCCCGCTGATCCTGTGGTTCACCAAATATGGCACGATTTTCCCGCCCGACTGGCGCGTAAAGACGTTCGGCTATGCCCTGATTTTCGCCTGCCTGTTGATGCCGGTGGGGACGCAGGCGCGCACCGGCCTGTTGTGCATCGGCCTGCTCGCGGTGCTGATGCTGCGCGACGTCAAGCGGCGCATCCTCTATGTCGCGGGAGCGGGCTTCCTCGCTATCGCCTCGGTCCCATTCCTCCCCGCCAGCTTTACCGAGCGGATGGGCACGATTCAGACCTACCAGTCCGACGCCAGCGCCTCGACCCGGATCGAGGTTTGGAAATGGACCTGGGAGTATGTGAAGACCCACCCGATGGGCGGCGGGTTCGAAGCCTATCGCCAGAACGAGATCAAATACGACAAGATCGAAATTGTCGGCGAAGGCGCCAGCCGCACCGTGGTGCGCACGCCCGAAATCGACAAGTCGCGCGCCTATCACTCGGCCTTTTTCGAGATGCTGGGCGAACAGGGCTGGCCCGGCTTCATCCTGTGGCTGATGATCCATCTCGGTGGTATTTTGCGGATGGAGGTGCTGCGCCGCCGCTATCGCGATACCTCACCCGACAAGGCGTGGATCGCCCCGCTCGCCACCGCGCTTCAGCATGGGCACATCATCTATCTGTTCGGGTCGCTGTTCGTCGGCATCGCGCTCAACCCGTTCGTCTACATGCTGGTCGGCGCCCAGATCGGCCTCGACACCTATCTCGCGCGCAAACGGGCGGAGGAAGGCATCCGCCCGATGGGCCGGAAGCGCACTTCGCCCGCGCCGGCGGCGGCATGATCGGTTAGGACGCGACCATGGCCAGCCTGTTTCTTGTCCGGAACGATAATCCGCGCTTCGCAGCATCCGCGCTGGCGGAGGCGCGTGCAGTGCTGGGCGAGCAAGGCTATCCCGAACCCACCGAGCTTGCCCTGCCCGGCTGGACCCTGCTCCACGTCGCCCACATCATCGCCGGACCCACATCGCTGCTCCAGCGCGGCGACGATCTCGTCGCGGTCGCTGGAACGCTGGTGGCGGACGGCAAGATGGGCGAACCCGCGCTCGCCGCGTTGCGCGAAATGGACCCGTTGGCGCTCGATTGGGACCGGCTCGGCGGCCAGTTCGTCGCGCTCGTCCGGCGCGGGGGCCGCAGCTTCCTGTTCGGCGACTATTTCTCGGCCTTTCAGCTGTTCCACGATGGCGACGACCGCGTCTTCGCCACCACCTTCCTTGCCGCCGCCCGCGCGCTCCCGCGCCTCAGCTTTGACGCGCAGGGCGTGTATGAGCTGGTCTTCAATGTCATGCCGGTCGGCAACGACACGGTGTTCGACCAGCTCAAGACTCTCTCGCCCAACGCCGTCGTCGAGCTGACCGCGACCGGCACCGTCCGGCATGGCGTCGCCAAGCCCCTGCCGGCTGCCCCGAGCGCCGACACGCTGCCCGACCGCATCGCGCGCCACCGCGACCGGCTGCTCGCCATCGTCGGCGCGCATGTCGATGCGCTCGGCGGCAATGTCCGCGCGCCGCTGTCGGGCGGGCTCGATTCGCGCCTCGTCCTCGCCGCGTTGCGCGCGCAAGGCTGCGACCCGCATGTCTATGTCTATGGCGTCCCGGGCGACGAGGATGTCGTCATCGCCCGGCATATCGGCGCTGAACTCGGCTTCCCGATCGAATGGCTCGACAAGGAAGATGGCGTCGTCCCGCCCGACGCCTTTGCCGAACTGGTCGAGCGCAATTTCCGTCAGTTCGACGGCTTGCCGACCTTCGGCAACATTTTCGACAATGGCACCAACGGCGCGGCACAGCTTGCCCGCCATGCCGATGGCGCGCTCGCCGTGTCGGGCGGGTGCGGCGAGATCTACCGCAACTTCTTCTACCTGCCCGACCGTCGCTTCACCGCGCACGACATCGCACAGACCTTCTTCGCCCGCTTCACCCCGGCCGACGCCACCGCGGGCTTCGATCCGCGCGGGTTCATCGACGCGATCGCGGACAAGATAGCCGCATCGCTCGCCCCTCCCGACGCGACCGGCAAGCTTGCGCGCAACCGGGTCGAGCAGATCTACCCCCGCATCCGCTGCCGCGCGCTGTTCGGGCGCGAAATCAGCCTGGAGGCGCGGTTCAGCCCGTACCTCATGCCGTTCCTCGACCATCGCGTGGTGGCAGAGGCGATGACGCTGCCGATGCCGCTCAAATATGCCGGGCGGTTCGAGGCGGCGTTGTTGAACGCGATCGACCCGGTGCTTGCAGCCCAGCCTTCGGCCTATGGCCATGATTTTACGGGGCCGCCCAATCTCGCGCATCGCCGGACCGAATGGCTGACCCGCATCCGCCCGGTCTGGCTGCGCCGCCATACCTATGCGCTGCGCCGCCGCCTCGGCGCGATGGGCGACGAGCATGGCGGCACGCTCACCCCCGATTACATGAGCCGGGTGATCGACCTCGATTTCCCTGCGATGCGCCGCTTCTTCAACCCGGTCTCGATCAACGACAGCGCGGTGTGGCGCCGCATCGCCAATCTCGAATATCTCGCGGCAAGGCTGGGATCGCGCGTGGTGGCGTGACCCCATAACCCTCCCCCCGGCGGGGGAGCGTCAAGCCACTCTCACCCCTCCGCCGGTGCCGGCATCAGCGCATCGTCGAGCGCATTGGCCCGCTGCGCCGCCTCGCGCGCCTGCACCCGTTCGACAAACGCCACGAACGAATCGCGCTTCGGGATCGTCCCGAACTGCGTCCCCCAGCTCAGATGCGCGCCGACATACAGGTCCGCCGCCGTGAAGTGATCCGCGGCCAGCCAGCCGTCACCCGCCGCGCGCACCGCCGTGTCCAGCGCGTCGATCGTCCGGTCGAAATCGCCAAAGCCGAGCATCCCCTGCTTCTGCGGATCATTGCCGACGTCCCATCCCATCGACCGGCTGGTCACCGCCTGCTCCAGCGGCCCCGCCGCAAAGAACAGCCAGCGATAATAGGCCCCCCGCGCATCGACCGGCGGTGCCAGCTTCGCCGCCGGAAACACATCCGCCAGATAGGCGCAGATCGCCGCGCATTCGGTCACCACCACGCCGTCATGCACGATGGTCGGCACCTTCCCCATCGGGTTTACGGCCAGAAATTCAGGCGCGCGCGGGCCGTAGTCGATGACCACCGTGTCATACTCTGCACCCGCCTCCTCAAGCGCCCAGCGCGCGATCCGTCCGCGCGACATCGGGTTGGTATAGAGCGTCAGCGTCATCGTCTTCCCTCCGGGTCCAATAAGAACGAAATAGGAACGAGATCGCAGCGCGGGTCAAGCGCTAAGTCATCCTCCCGCCAGGGGGAGGATGACCAACTCACAGCCCCTTGAACGTCTCCAGCAACCGCGCCCACGCCTTTTCCGCCTGCACCTGATCGTAAACCTGGCTGTCGGGCGGGCACCAGCCATGGTTCGCCGGGTACACCTCGATCTCTGCGGCCAGCCCCGCATCGGCAAACGCCTTGCGCACCAGCTCCTTCTCGTCCGGATTGTGCTTGTCGTCATTCTCGGCGACCGCAAACAGGAAGCGCGCCTTCATCTTTGGCACCAGCAGGTGGGGGCTGTCCGGCTTGTCGGTGGCCAGGCCCCCGCCATGGAACGACCCGCCGGCCTTCACCCGGTCGGGCAGCGCCGCGGCGGTGCGCATCGTGAACGGCCCGCCCATGCAGTATCCGGTGGTGCCGACCCCGCGCTTCTTGTCCACCGCACGTTGCCCGTCGAGCCACGCCACCGCCGCAGTCGCATCGCGCACGACCGCATCGGGGGTGAGCAGCGCGCGCCACGGCCCGATCTTCTCGCGCACGCTCGGCGTCGCATAGCTTTCGCCCGGCTGCAGGAAGCGTCCCTTCACCGACCGGTAAAAGGGGTTGATCGTGAGCACCGCAAAGCCCGATTGCGCCAGCCGCTCGCCCATTTGGCGGAATGCGGGGCGCAGGCCCATCACGTCGGGCCACACCAGCACCGCCGGGTGCCTGCCCTTGTTCGGCGCGGCATAAAATCCATCGGCGGTTCCGTCCGGGGTCTTGAACGTGACGTCCGTCGACTGGATGCCCATGGCATTGGCCGGAGTCGGCAGCAGCGCCATCAGTCCCGCAGCGCCCGCCGCCGCGCCGAATTCGCGCCGGCTGATGCCCTTGATCAGCTGCTCATTGTCGGCGTTGGTCAGATCATCGCACATCGCATCGCTCTCCAGATTCGCTTCCCGGCGCGGCGACGCTAACCTAACCTACCCCGCGATACCACCACGCGCCGTCGCGCACCTCGCGCACCGCCCGTCCTTCGACCTCCAGCCGCCGCAGATGCGCCAGCGTCTCTCCGGTCGCGAGGCCCAGCATGTCGCCGGTGATCGTCCGGCGGAACATCCGCCCGAAGCAGTCGACCGCGCGGCGCGGCTCGACCAGATGCTCGGCGAGGATATCCAGCCGCTTGCGATGCTCGTCACGCAACGCCGCCAGCCGGACATGCAGTCCTGTGAACGGCGCGCCATGCGCCGGGAGCACCAGCAGGTCGTCGGGCAGCTGCAACAGCTTCTCGATCGACGCCAGCCATTCGCCCAGTGGATCGGCCTCGGGCTCGCTCACGCCCAGCGAGACATTGGAGCTGATGCGTGGCAGCACCTGATCCCCCGCGATCAGCACGCCGTCGCCCGCGTTCCACAAACACGCATGTTCCGGGCAATGCCCCGATCCCACCACCACGCGCCACGTCGCATCGCCGATCGCAAGCTCCTCGCCATCGACGATCCGGCGATAGCCCAGCGGCATCTGCGCGACCATGCGACGAAACTGGCCGAAGCCCTTCGCGCTCGCCGCCGCGACCTGCTCGTCGTCCCATCCCGCCGCGCGCCAGAAGGCGATCTGCTCGTCCGGCACCGCGTCGCGCACATCGGCGGTCAGCAGCCGCCCCATCAGCCACTCGCCGCGCGTCATCCAGATCGGCGCATCGAACTTGCGCCCCAGCCATCCGGCAAGGCCGATATGATCGGGATGGAAATGGGTACAGATCACGCGATGCGGCGGCGCGGATGCCAGCGGCTCAACCGCGAACAGCGCGCGCCACGCTTCGACCGACGGATCGACGTTCAGGCCCGTATCGACGATCGTCGTCGCATCGCCATCGGCGACCAGCCAGCAATTGATATGGTCGAGCGGTCCGTCCATCGGAATGCGTACCCAATGCACGCCGCGCGCGACCGCTATCGCCTCTCCCACCGCAGGGGTGCGCTCGCCCAGAGGATAGGTCAGCCCGCGATGACTGGTCGCTACAAAGCTTTCGTCCTGGGTCAGCGAGATATCGGGAGAGATCGCCGGTTCAGCCATACCGGAAACAGTGACGGCGCGGGACCCGCTTGTCGAGTCCGCGCGCCGTCACGATACCGGAAAACCGAAAATGGGGGCGATCAGCTCTTGAACAGCGTATCCCGATCCAGCTCGACGCCCGTCGTCGACTCGCGCGACGCCGCCTCGCGCTCGGCGCGCAGCTGCTCGAGCAGCGCCTCGCGGTCGCCCTCCAGACGGGTGTCGACCGGCGCCTCGATCCCAGCCGCCTTCGCCGCCTTGGCGACCGCAGCGTCCAGCTCGCGCTGGCTGGTCAGGCCCAGCGTGACCGGGTCCTTGGGCACGATATTGGCGATGTTCCAGTGCGAACGATCGCGGATCGCGGCGATGGTGGTACGGGTGGTACCGATCAGCTTGCCGATCGCGCCGTCCGAAATCTCCGGATGGTTGCGGATGATCCAGGCGATGCCGTCGGGCTTGTCCTGGCGCTTGCTGACCGGGGTGTAGCGCGGGCCCTTGGTCCGACGCACCTGCTCGGGCCCCTTGCTCATCTTCAGGCGGTAATCGGGATCGGCCTGACCCTTCTCGATTTCCTCCATCGTCAGCTCGTGCGCGCGCACCGGATCGCGACCGGTCAGCTTGGTCGATGCGGTATCGTCCGCGATCGCCTGCACCTCCAGGATGTGCAGGCCGCAAAAATCGGCGATCTGCTCGAAGCTGAGCGCGGTATTGTCGACCAGCCAGGAAGCGGTCGCATGCGGCATGAGCGGCTGAGCCACGTCAAAGTCTCCAGAAACAATAAGGGCCGCCCTCCACGGGCGGCCGACCACAGGCTCGATCTAGGCAAAAGGACCGATATAGGCAAGGGGTTTGCCCCCGGATTGCCCTGATCCGAAACGGAACCTAGTTTCGGTTCAGGCGTCGTGCCCCGAACAGACTCCGTTTCAGAGAGGATATCAGATGAAAAAGGCCCTTCTCCCGCTCGCCGCCGTTGCCGCGCTCGGTCTCGCCGCATGCAGCGACAAGGCGCAGAACGAAACCGCCGAGGCTGCAGAGGCGATCGGCGCCGACGCGAACGCGACGATGAGCGAGGCGGCTGACGACGTCGAGGCCGCGACCGATGGCGCGCTCAGCACCGCCGAAAACGCGGCAGACCGCGCGGGTGCAGCGATCGAGGAAGGCGCCGACCGCGCCGGCAACGCCGCCGATGCGGCCGAGGACGAACTCGACAAGAACAACTGATTTGTCGCCGGGGCCGTCGCACTGACGGCCCCGCGCATCTCCGGGGGGAACCATGCGCGCCATCATCCTGCTGCCACTCATCCTGCTCGACGCCTGCAACGGCGCCGACGACACGACCGGCGTATCGCCCGATGAGGCTGCGCAGCTCAATGCCGCCGCCGACATGCTTGACGCCAACGCCACCGATGCCGGCGCAGAACCGACCGCCGCAACCGAGTGACGCGTGCCGTCACAGGGTTGACGCACTCCCGATCCAGTGAAAGCCTCGCACGCGTAACGCGTGTGCGGAGGCCGCTATGGATCACGTCGCCCAGTATCGCGAACACGGTTATGCCGTTGTTCGTGGCGTCTTTTCACCGGCAGAGGTTGCGGACATCGCCGCCGCCGTCGATGCCGTACATGCGGAGGGCGTGGCGCATGGCCGCAGCTTCCGGCACGGCAACCTGTTCTACAATGTCCGTCCCGACGACACCGGCACCCCGCTCGTGCCGATGGTGCAATGGCCGTCCTATCACAATGCGGTGCTGGATTCCGTCCGGCTCGACCCGCGCTGGGTCGACCTGCTCTCTCCGCTGATCGGCGGCAAAATCAAACAGATCATCAACCAGCTCCACTGGAAGGCGCCGGGATCGAAGGGCGACTTCGCCTGGCATCAGGATTCGCGCTTCCGCAAGCCCGACGCAGCCTATCGCAATCTGGGCGATTCCTACATCCAGACCGGCCTCGCCATCGATCCGCATACCCGCGCCAGCGGCGCGATGCGGATGATCCCCGACAGCCACCGCAGCGGTCCGCTCGCGCTCGACACATCGACCGAAGTGCTGGGCAACGAGATGACCGACGACGCGCTGCGCACCGCCGGAATCGACCCCGCCAGCGTTATCGATCTGGAGCTGGAGCCCGGCGATGTCGCGATGTGGAGCCCCTATCTGGTCCATGGATCGGGCCGCAACACCGCCGATCACCAGCGCCGCTTCTACATCAACGGCTATGTCCGCGCTGAGGATTGCGACCGCGGCGAATGGGCGTTCCGCGATGGCCGCCCGGTGCCGCTCGGTCCCGAACCGGTGCTGGTCCATTACGAGGCGCTGCACGAGCACCCTGAACCCCATTATGTCTGACCCCGCCTGATGCGTCTGCGCCAGCTGGAGATCGTCCACGCCGTCTATCAGCACGGGTCGATCAGCGCCGCGGCGCGCGCGCTCGGCGTGTCGCAACCCTCGGTTTCGAAAACGCTGCACCATGCCGAGGACAGCCTTGGCCTGCGCCTGTTTCAGCTGTCGCGCGGCCGCCTGATCCCGACCGACGAGGCGCATGCGCTGATGCGGGAGGCCGGAGACCTGTTCGACCGGCTCGGCACGTTGCAGCAGACCGCGCGCAACCTGTCGCACTCCGGCGGCGGGCATGTCCGGCTGGGCATCGTCCCCAGCCTCGCGCTCGACATGGTGCCCCTGGCGATGGCGCAGTTCCGGCGCGACTGGCCGCGCGTGACGTTCGAGGTGCATACGCATCACCATGACGACCTGCTCCGTTCGCTGATCGAGCGCGAGCTGGATCTCGCCATCGCCTACACGCCCCCGCCTCACCCCCGGCTGGCACGTGCGGCGATGGCGGAGGGCGAACTCGTCGTTCAGTACCCCGAGGGCATGTTCCCCGATCCGGGCGAGCGCTTCCCGCTCGAACAGCTCGCCGACCGCGACGTCATCGGCGTCGCCGCCGCCGGGCCGATCGGGGCGGTGCTGACCGAAGCCGCCCGCGCGCGCGGCATCGCCTTTCGCGAAACCGTGTCGGTGCAAACCTTCTTCATCGCCGCCCGCCTTGCCCAGCTCGAGCGCGGCGTCACGGTGATCGACGAATTCACCGCCCGCGCCTGGCGCGCACCGGGCTTTACGTGGCTGCCTACCAACCCGCCGCTGCGCTTCACCATTTCCTGGGTCACGCTGGAGGAGCGCCAGCCGTCGCGCGCGGCCCGCGCCTTCTTGCGCACCTTCCAGCAGGTACTCGAGGAAAACCGCGCCAAGCCATAAACGCAGTCTATACCTAAAGCAGCGATTGCGCGCTTTTCGTCGGCGTCTTGAACTTTAATGTCGCTTTTCACCGCGCGGTTGGAATGTCCGTCCAGCTGCTGCGGGTTGGGGGAGACGCATTCTGATCAACCGGAACCCGGAGCTGGCGGCATGACCGTCCCGCGCGAGGTTATCGTGCTGGGCGCAGGCGTGGTCGGCATGGCGACGGCGCTGACCCTCGCCGAGCGCGGCCACCGCGTCACGGTGATCGATTCCGCGGCCGGTCCCGGCCTCGGCACCTCCTTCGCCAACGGCGCCCAGCTCAGCTATGGCTATACCGATGCACTGGCGAGCCCGTCGACACTGGCGCAGATCCCGCGCGTGCTGCTGGGCCTCGACCGTGCGCTGCGCTTCCATCTCAGGCTCGATCCTGACTTCATCGCCTGGGCGATCGCCTTTCTGCGCAATGGCACCGCGACGCGCTTCCGCGACAACACGATAGCCGGCCTCGACCTTGCCGCCCGCTCGCGCAGCGCGCTGGCCGGGCTTGCCGCGCGCCACGCGCTCGACTTCGGCCATGGCGCGCCGGGCAAGATCCACATCTACCGCAGCGAAGCCTCCTTCGCCGCAGCGCAGGACATGGCCGCGCTCAAGGCCGCGCATGGCATCAGCCAGTCGATCCTCGACCCCGATGGTGCGGTGGCTGCCGAACCGATGCTCGCCCCGATCCGTGAGGCGATGGTCGGCGCGCTGCACACCCGCGACGAAGAGGTCGGCGACCCCCACCGCTTCTGCGTCAGTGCGCACGACGCGCTGCTGCGCGCGGGGGGCAGCTCGATGATGGGAACCGGCGTCGCCCGGATCATCGCCAATGGCGCGGGGCCCGCGATCGTCACCAGCGATGGCGCACGGGTCGGGGCGGACCGCATCATCCTCGCCGCCGGGACCGGATCGGTCGCGCTCGCCCGTCAGCTCGGCGTGCGCCTGCCCATTCAGCCGATGAAGGGCTATTCGATCACCCTGCCTCCCGGCCCCGCCGCGCCGAGCGCGAGCATCACCGACGTTGCCAATCGCGTCGTCTTCGCGCGCATCGGCAATCGCATGCGCATCGCCGGCCTGGCCGAGCTGGGCAAGCGCGACACGCGCGTCGAACCGGCGCGGCTGCGCGTACTGGTCGACAGTGCGCGCGCGGCATTGCCTCACGCCGCCGATTATGACCAAATCGAAACGAGCTGGGCCGGCCTGCGACCGATGACCCCGAACTCGCTTCCGATCACCCGGACCATCGCGCCGGGCGTGATCGCGGCGACCGGGCATGGCGCGCTAGGCTGGACCTACGCCGCCGGCAGCGCAGAACGCGTCGCAGAACTCATCGCAGAGGGGAGCTGAAGGCGCACCAGACGCCAAGGCACATGACAACAGGAAACAGGGAAGACACGACCATGAAGACCACGAACCGGATCGCCAGCCTGTTGGGGAGTATCTCGCTGCTCGCCTCCGCCACCGCCGCCATGGCCCAGGAATCGCCCGCCGACGCGCCGCAGACCGCCGCCGATGTCCAGGAGGATTCGACCGAGGAAGTCGTCGTCATCGGTTCGCAGATCAAGGGCGCGGACGTCGCCGGCGCGCTGCCCGTCACCGTGCTGAACGAAGATGACATCGCCGCCACTGCGGCGACCAGCGGCGATGATCTGTTCCGCTCGATCCCCCAGGCCGGCGACGTCGCCTTCAACGAAAGCCGCGACGCGGGCGGCATCAACGACGCGCGCGGCGACACCGCATCGATCAACCTGCGCGCGCTCGGCACCGGCAACACGCTGGTCCTGCTCAACGGCCGACGCATGGTCCTCCACCCCGGCACGCAGAGCGAGAACCTCGTGCCGGTGCAGAGCGTCAACACCAACACCATCCCCGTGCTCGGCGTGCGTCGGGTCGAAGTGCTGCTCGACGGCGCCGCCGCCATCTACGGCTCGGACGCGGTCGCAGGCGTGATCAACACCGTGCTCAAGGACAATTTCCGCGGCCTGCGCACCACCGCCGAAATCGGCTTCACCGAAGATTCCGGCCAGGTCGAGGCGGAGTTCGCGTTTGAATTCGGCCACCGCTTCAACGGTGGCAAGTCGAACATCTCGGTGTTCGGCTCGTATAACCATCGCGACCCGCTCTACGCGCGCGAACGCCGCAATTCGCAATCGGCCGATCTGCGTCCGCTGGTTGCGGGTACGCCGTTCGCGGGCGACAGCGATTTCGACAACACCTCGGTCGACAGCATCTGGGGCGAGTTCCAGCGGCTGACCAACAGCTTCGTTGCCTCCACCACAACCGCGTCGGTCAACGGCACCTCGCTGACCAGCAGCGGCATCTTCCACATTCAGCCGAACACCAATGACGGGTGCATCGTCGCCAGCGGCTATGCCGGGACCTGCTTCGACAACAGCTCGCTGTCGACCCTGACCTCCGACAATAATCTGAAATACGACATCAACGATGTCCGCACCATTCAGGGGCGCAACGACCGCATCAACCTGTTCGGTTTCTTCAACCATGAATTCGACGGCGGCCTCGAATTCTTCGCCGAGGCGGGATGGTATCGCGCCGATTTTCAGTCGCAGCGCGAGCAGGACACCGCGCTCGCCAGCCAGCGGCTGATCATTCCGGCCAACGGCTACTACAATCCGTTCGGTCCGACCGGCAGCGCGTTCCGCATCCCCGGCCTCAGCGGCGTCGCCGCCTCCGGCGTGCCGATCGAGCTGATCGACTATCGCCCGGTCGATGCCGGCCCGCTGGTGGTGAATGTCCGCAACGACACCACCCGCTTCCTCGCCGGGTTCCGCGGCGAAGTGCTCGGCTTCGACTTCGACAGCGCCGCACTCTATTCGCGCGCGCGCACCGCCGACAGCATGCGCACGGTCAGCCTGACCAAGTTCCAGGAAGCCCTCAGCCGCCTCGACGCGAGCGCGTACAACCCGTTCAACGGCGGCGATCCGCTCAACCCGGGTCGCTATGACAGCACGCCCAACCCGCAAAGCGTCATCGATGGCTTCATGGTCGATATCGGCCGTGTCAGCACGACCGAACTGGCGATGGGCGATTTCAAGATCAGCAAGAACGACCTGTTCACCCTGCCCGGCGGCCGCGTCGGCATGGCGGCGGGCGTCGAGTTCCGCCACGAAACATTTGCCGACGACCGCGACGACCGGCTCGACGGCACGATCCGGTTCGTCGCGCTCGACGGCAGCTCGAACGGCAGCGACACAATGGGCGCCAGCCCGACCCCGGACAGCGGCGGATCGCGCGACACCTTCTCGGGCTTCCTCGAATTCGCGGTGCCTCTGGTCGCGCCCGACATGAACGTGCCGCTGATCCGCTCGCTCGACCTCCAGCTCGCCGGCCGCGTCGAATCCTATCAGGGGTTCAGCACCGTCGCGAAGCCGAAGGTTGCGGCATCCTGGTACCCCTTTGCCAACCTCCAGCTGCGCGGCAGCTGGTCGCAGGGCTTCCGCGCGCCCAACCTGCCACAGCTGTTCGAAAACGGCATCCAGCGTTCGAACACCCGCACCGACTGGATCCGCTGCGAGGCGGACCTGCGCTCGGGCGCGATCGCCAATTTCGACGCGTGCTCGCGCAGCCAGGGCGTGGTCAGCAACCGGTCGGGCAGCCAGGATCTGAAGCCGGAGGAATCCGACAACCTCTCGGTCGGCGGCACCTTCCAGCTCAACATGGGCAAGGCCGGACGCCTGACCTTCACCGCCGATTACTGGGAAATCCGGCAAAAGAACGTGATCGGCCTGTTCGGCGACGGCAACGCGCTGATCCTCGACTACCTGCTGCGCCTGCAGGGGTCGTCCAACCCGAACGTCCAGCGTGTCGCGCCGACCCAGGCGGACATCGACGCGGTCGCCGGCACCGGAATCGCCCCGGTCGGGCGCATCGTCCAGGTGATCGACAACTACACCAACCTCTCGCCGCGTTCGGTGCGCGGCTATGACCTTGGCGTCTATTACCAGGTCAAGGACACCGGCATCGGCGACTTCAGCGTCCGCGTGAACGCCGCACGCCTGCTCGAATTCTATCAGGTGCCCGGTCCGGCGGCGCAGGCGCTGGTCGACGCACAGGCGGCGGGGACGATCGATTCGTCGATCATCATTGCCGGCGCGCAGGATCTGATCGAGCAGAACGGTCGTCCGAAATGGCGCGCCTCGGCCAGCGTCACCTGGCGCTATGACGGCTTCGGCATCGGCTATTATGGCGGCTATGTCGGCGCGGTGGACGATACCTCGGCCTCGCTCGCGGACGGCACCCGCTTCCGCGTTGACGACTACATGACGCACAGCCTGTACGCACAATATGAGGTGGATGGCGGTCCGATGGACAATCTCCGCCTGCGCGTGGGCGCGCGCAACCTGTTCAACACGCTCGCCCCGATCGCCGATAACAGCAACGGCTATATCGGCGACCTCTACAGCAACCGCGGCCGCCAGATCTATTTCTCGATCAGCAAGCGGTTCTGATGCGAACAGCCGTCCGCGTCATGGCGGCCCCGCTCCTGCTCCTGCCCCTTGGGGCAGGTCAGGACCGGGTCCCCGCACCCCGCACGATCGATCTGGTCATCACCAATGGCCAGGTCATCGACGGCACCGGCACCCCGGCGCGGGTGGCGGAGATCGGCGTGGACGGCGACCGCATCCTCTATATCGGCCAGCGTCCGCATGGGGTCACCGCGCGGCGCACCCTCGACGCCCGGGGCCTCACCGTCACCCCCGGCTTCATCGACCCCCACACGCACAGCGGCCCCGACGCCCGCGCGCCCGATGCGATGCGGCGTCAGCTCGCCAACCACCTGCTGCAGGGCGTCACCAGCATCGCCATCGGCAATGACGGCGGCGGCGAGGCGGACATCGCGGGCCTGTTCGCGCGCCTCTCCGCCAACCCCACCGGTCCCAATGTCGCCAGCTTCACCGGCTTCGGCACGATCCGGCTGCAAGTCGTCGGCAACCGCGATCGCGCGCCGACCTCCGCCGAACTCGAACAGATGCAGGCTCACGTCGCCCGCGCCATGTGCGACGGCGCGCTCGGCCTATCCGCCGGGCTCTATTACGCCCCGCAAAGCTTCGCAAAGACCGGCGAAGTCGCCGCGCTCGCCAGCGTCGCGGGCCGCTTCAACGGCATCTACGAAACCCATCTGCGCGACGAGGGCAGCGCGAGCATCGGCCTGATCCCCGCGATCGACGAAGCCATCGCCATCGCCCGCGACGGCAGGCTCCCGCTGCACATCGCGCATATCAAGGCGCTCGGCGCGGATGTTCAGGGCATGGCCCCCAAGGTCATTGCCCATATCGCCACCGCGCAGAAATCCGGCGTCGCCATCACCGCCGACCAATATCCGTGGGAAGCCTCCAGCACCTCGCTCGCCGCCGCGCTCGTGCCCCGCCGCGCGCAGGATGGCGGCGCACCCGCGATGGTCGCCAACCTCAAGGCGCTCGAACCGCAACTCCGCAAGGAGATGGCCGAACAACTGCGCATCCGCGGCGGCGCGCACGCGATCCTGATGGTCAGCGGCCCGCATAAGGGCCAGCGGCTCGATGCGCTCGCCACGCAATGGAAGCGCGACCCGCTCGACGCCGCCGCGCGCATCCTGATCGCCGATCCCGGCACCAGCATCGCCAGCTTCAACATGACGCAGCGCGACATCGACGCCTTTGCGCGCCAGAGCTGGGTCGTCGGCAGCTCCGACGCCACCAGCGGCCACCCCCGCCGCATGGGCAGCTTCGCGCGCGGCTGGCGCATGTTCGTGCGTCAGGCAAAGCTGATGACGCCCGAACGCTTCGTCCAGCGCTCCTCGGCCCAGACCGCGCAGATTCTGGGCCTGCCCGATCGCGGCGTCCTCGCCCCCGGCAAGTTCGCCGACATCGCGATCCTCGATCCCGCCACCTACGCCGAACGCGCCACCTATGACCGGCCCGACCTCCCCAGCACCGGCGTCCGCTACGTGCTGGTCAACGGCCGCCTCGCGGTGGACAAGGGCCAGCTCACCGGCACCCTCGCCGGCCGCCCGCTGCCCAAACCGCGCCAAACCGAATGGACCTGCCCCGCATGACCGACACGACCCTGTTCGATCCCGCCGAACGCCGCGGCCCGATCAAGCGCGCCTTTGCCTGGTGGTTCGGCGTCGCGCTGTGGAAGCGCATTCTCGCCGCGCTGGTCCTCGGCGCAGCGGTGGGTCTCGCCTGGGGTGAGGGCGCGACGTCGATCGGCTGGATCGGCACCGCCTTCGTCCGCCTGATCCGCATGCTGGTCGTGCCACTGGTGTTCCTCACGATCGCCTCGGGCGTCGCCGCGCTCGCCGACCCGAAGCGGCTCGGCAGCATCGGCGTCAAGACGCTGGCGATGTATGTCTTCACCACCGCACTCGCGGTCACCACCGGCCTGATCGTCGCCACGCTGATCGCCCCCGGCCTCGGCGCGAGCTTTGCCGGCGCGATTCCCAAGGCGATGGGCACCCCGCCCGACACCGCGCAGATGTTCATGGAAATCATCCCCGACAATCCGATCGGCGCGATGGCAGAGGGCAAGACGCTCGCGGTGATCTTCTTCGCGATCCTCGTCGGCGCGGGCGTGATCGCGGCGGGCAAGGGCGCGGAGCCAGTGCGCCAGCTGCTCAACGCCGGTTCCGAAGTCATGCTCCGCATCGTCGGCTTCGTGATGGAAACCGCTCCGTTCGGCGTGTTTGCCCTCATCGCGGTCGTCATGGGCACCACCGGCCCGTCCAGCTTCATCGCGGTGCTCAAGCTTGGCCTGTGCGTCGTCGTCGGCTCGGCGATCGTCACGCTGCTGATCCACGGCCTGATCGTCGTGCGGCTGATGGCGTGGCTGTCGCCGCTCCCCTTCTTCCGCGGCATTGCCGATGCGATCATGGTCGGCTTCTCGACCTCGTCCAGCAGCGCCACCCTCCCGGTCGCGATCCGCGTTGCCGAGCGTAACCTTGGCGTTTCGCCCCCCGTCGCATCGACCGTGCTTCCGCTGGGCGCAACGATCGGCATGGACGGCGCGGCGATGTATGTCGCGATGCTTACGCTGTTTTCGGCACAGGCATTCGGCGTCGACCTGCAGCTCGCCGATTATCTGGTCATCGCCGCGACCACGACCATCGTCGCCATGGGCGTCGCCCCGGTCCCGTCGGGCTCGCTGTTCGTGCTCGCCGCCGTGCTCCACGCGATCGGCATCACGCCGGAGCAGACCGCGATCGTCGTCGGCTTCATCCTTCCCTTCGACCGCATCCTCGACATGATCCGCACCATCCCCAACGTCACCTCCGACCTCTCGATCGCGACCGCGGTCGCCCGCTGGGAGGGCGAGATGGACGTGGATCGCTACAATTCGAAAGACGATGTTTGAGGCCGATTACTCAAGGCCAAGAATCGATGAAACGGACCCCGCCCATGTTCCTGCGTAACCTCACCCTCGCCCTCGCCACCTTCGCGCTCGCGCTGCCCGTCCCGGTCGCCGCGCAGAGCCGCCACCTCCTCGAATATCCCTCGATCCACTCGCCGGTCGTCGGCACGCGCGGGATGGTGGTCAGCCAGAACGAGATGGCGAGCAGCGTCGGCGCGCAGATATTGCGCGACGGCGGCAACGCGGTGGACGCGGCGGTCGCAGTTGCCTTCGCGCTCGCCGTAACCCTGCCACGCGCAGGCAATGTCGGCGGCGATGGCTTCATCACCGTCTATGACGCCAGGTCGAAACAGGTCCGCGTGATCGATTTCCGCGGCATCGCCCCGCGCGCCGCGACCGCCGCAATGTTCGTCGATAACAAGGGCAAGGAACGCGGCATCGCCTCCTATGGTTATCTCGCCCCCTCGGTCCCGGGCAGCGTCGCCGGTCTCGAGCACGCGCACCGCAAATGGGGCAAGCTCCCCTGGGCCAAGGTCGTCGAACCCGCGCTCCGCCTCGCCCGCGACGGCGTCAAGCTCACCGCCGACGAAGCCTTCGTCTTCGGCTGGGGCCGTGAGCGCCTGAGCAACAGCGTCTCGGGCAAGGCAACCTTCTACAAGCCCGATGGCAGCCTCTATGCCAAGGACGATGTGCTGAAACAGCCCGACCTCGCCTGGACGCTGGGCGAGATCCAGAAGGGCGGCGCCAAGGCCTTCTACACCGGCGAAATCGCCCGCCGCATCGTCGCGGACATGAAGGCCAATGGCGGCCTGATCACGCTGGAGGACCTCGCCGCCTACAAGCCGGTCGAGCGCGACCCGCTGGTCGGCAGCTATCGCGGCTATACCGTCTACACCCCGCCCCCGGCCAGCGCGGGCGGCGCGACCCTGCTCAACATCCTCAACATCCTCGAGCAGTTCGACCTGAAAGCCGCAGGGCAAGGCAGCGCCGCCTCGCTCCACCTCCTCGCCGAAACGATGAAGCTCGCTTATGCCGACCGCTACCGCGTGCTCGGCGACCCGGCCTTCGTCACCGCCCCGGTCAAGGGCTTCACGTCAAAGGCCTATGCCGCCGAACGCGCAAAGCTGATCTCGACCGACAGGGTGATCCCCGGTGCCGACGCTCCGGTCGGCGATCCGCTCAAGTTCGAAAGCCCGTCGACCACCCACCTTTCGGTCGCGGATGCCGATGGCAATGCCGTTTCGCTCACCACCACGCTCGGCTCGGACTTCGGCTCGGGCGTGATGATCGCGCGCACCGGCATCCTGCTCAACAACCAGATGAACAATTTCAGCCATGAACAGGCGTGGGAGGCACAGCGCACCGGCACCCCGCCCCCGCTCAACGCGATGGCGCCGGGCAAGCGCATGCTGTCCACGATGATGCCGACGATCATCTTCAAGGGCGACAAGCCCTGGCTCGTCACCGGCACGCCGGGCGGCAGCACGATCCCGACCACGGTGGTTCAGGTGGTCGTCAACGCGATCGACTATGGCCTGAACGTCGATGAGGCGACCCACCGCCCGCGCATCTATCAGGGCAACAATGCGTCGTTGCGCGTTGAACCCGGCTTCAACCCTGACACGGTTGCGGCGCTCAAGGCAAAGGGGCATCGCATCACTTCGGACGAAACCATGGGAAGCGCGCACTCGATCATGATCACCGACAATCTCTTCCTCGGCGCCGCCGACCCCCGCCGCCCTGGCGCAAAGGCCATCGAACCATGAAGCTGACCCGCGCCCATTTCCTGCTCGCGCTGGCCGCGGCGGGCCTCACCGCCTGCGCCCCGCGCGGTGCGGTCGAGACCGCCGCCCCCGCGCCCG
This sequence comes from Sphingomonas sp., assembly GCF_965227385.1. GTDB lineage: Bacteria > Pseudomonadota > Alphaproteobacteria > Sphingomonadales > Sphingomonadaceae > Sphingomonas. Next base: position 2,074,191 of record NZ_OZ245750.1, on the reverse strand, counting down.
TCGCCGCGCCCGAGCGCCAGGCCTTCGTCGCCGCCGCCCACCCGCTCGCGGTCGAGGCTGGCCTGAATGTCCTGCGCAAGGGCGGCAGCGCGGTCGACGCCGCGGTCGCGGTGCAGGCGATGCTCAGCCTGGTCGAGCCGCAGAGCAGCGGTCTTGGCGGCGGCGCATTCATGGTCCGCTACGACGCGAAGTCCAAAGCCGTCACCGTCTATGACGGCCGCGAAACCGCCCCGGCGGGTGCCACCCCCGACATGCTGATGGGCCCAGACGGCAAGCCGCTGTCCTTCCGCACCGCCGTCCTGTCGGGACGCGCCACCGGCGTCCCCGGCGTCGTGCGCATGATGGCACTGGCGCAGGGCCAGCATGGCAAGCTCAAATGGCGCGAGCTGTTCACCGATGCGGAGCAGACCGCCGCCAACGGCTTCACCGTGACCGCTCGGCTCGGCCGCTTCGTCAATTCCGGCGGCCCGCAGGCGAACACCCCGGACTCGCTCGCCTATTTCCGCAACGCCGATGGCAGCAAGATCAAGGCGGGCGACACGCTGCGCAACCCCGCCTACGCCGCCTTCCTCCGCCGCCTCGCCGCGCAAGGGCCGGACGCGATGTACCGGGGCGAAACCGCCCGCCGCATCGTCGCCCGCGTTCGCGAAGGCGATCTCGCCAGCTCCATGACCGAGGCGGATCTCGCCGCCTACAAGCCGGTCGTGCGCGAAGGCCTGTGCAACCCCTACCGCAGCTACATCCTCTGCGCCCCGCCCCCGCCCTCCTCGGGCGTCGGCCTGTTGCAGCTGATGGCGATGATCGAGCGCACCGACATCGCATCGCGCGGCCCCAAGGACCCCGTCGCTTGGGTGAAGTACGCCGAGGCCAGCCGACTGATGTACGCCGACCGCGACGCCTATGTCGGCGATGTCGCGACGGTCCCGGTCAAGGGCATGCTCGACCCCACCTATGTCGCCAGCCGCGCCGCGCTGATCGGCGACCGCGCCGGTCCCGCACCCAGCGCCGGCACGCCCCCCGGCGCCATCGCCGCGCGCATCGACGCCACCAAAGAAGTCGCCGGAACCTCGCACTTCATCGTCATCGACGGTGACGGCAACGCGGTGTCGATGACCACCACGGTTGAAAGCTTCTTCGGCACCGGGCGCATGGTCGACGGCTTCTTCCTCAACAACCAGATGACCGATTTCTCGTTCGTACCGACCGGCCCGAACGTGATAGCCCCCGGCAAGCGCCCGCGCTCGTCGATGGTGCCCACGGTCATCCTGAACCCCGACCGCAGCCTGGCCGGCGCGATCGGATCGCCCGGCGGCAACGCGATCCTGGGTTACGTGTCCAAGGCTTTGGTCGGCATAATCGACTGGAAACTCCCCGTCGCCGACGCCATCGCGCTCCCCAACCTCGTCGCACGCGGCGGCAGCTTCAATGGCGAGGCGGACAAGTTCAGCCCCGACCTCCGCGCCGCCATGGCCGAACGCGGCGTCACGGTGCGCGGCGGCACCGGCGAGGATTCGGGCCTGCACGGCGTCATGATCCGCAACGGCAAGGTCGACGGCGGCGCCGATCCCCGCCGCGACGGCGTCGCGAAAACCATCACTTTGCCAGCGAGGAAATAGGATGCGTTTGTCTGTAGCCCCCATCGCCCTGATCATCGCCGCCCCCGTCGCCGCCCAGCAGGTGCAGGTCGAGGAAGTCCAGTTCCTCAGCCGGGACGGCAAGACGCAGGTCAAGGGCTACCTGTTCAAGCCCGCCAACGCCCCCGCCAAGGCACCGGCGGTGGTGATGATGCACGGTCGCGGCGGCGCCTATTCGTCGCTGGCGAAGGGCAAGTACGACGCCACCACCCTCGCCTCACGCCACAAGGCATGGGGCAAATTGCTGGCCGAGAACGGCTATCTCGCGCTGATGGTCGATGACTTCGGCGCGGTCGGCCACCCCACCGGCTTTGCCGCCGGCACCTATGCCGATCGCCCACCCGAAGTGGACGAAGTCAATTTCCGCCCGCTCCACGCCTATGGCGCGCTCCGCTACCTCCAGTCGCGCCCCGATATCGTGCCCAACCGCGTCGCCCTGCTCGGCTGGTCCAACGGCGCCAGCGCCACGCTCGCCGCGATGGCCGACGACAAGCCCGGCGACATGCGCAAGATCGGCTTCGCCGCCGGCGTCGCGCTCTACCCCGGCTGCGGCCTCAAGAAGCGCTTCGACAAGGACGGCTACAAACCCTACCACCCCGTCCGCGTCTTCATGGGCACGGCGGATGAAGAGGTCTCGCCCAAGCTCTGCGAAACCTTCGTCGCGCGCAGCAAGGGCAACGGCCACGACATCGCCCTGCGCATGTTCGAAGGCGCGACGCACAGCTACGACACCCCCACCAAATCCCGCCAGTCGGTCGAGGCAAACGTGACGGCAAAGGCTGCGACGGAGGCCGATATCCTCGCCTCCCTGGCCGAGCGGCTGAAGACGTAAAATCCTCCCCGGAACGGGGAGGGGGACCATGCGCAGCATGGTGGAGGGGGCTCACGGCAAGCGATTCCGTTGCCTCGGGCCCCCTCCGTCGGCGCTACGCGCTGCCAGCTCCCCGTTCCGAGGAGGAATTGCACCGCAACCCCCTTGCCCCCACCCCCCGGCATACGCCAAAGCCCCCAGCGATGACCGCCCGTATCGACATGGGACTCGACAGCGGCGGCAACCCGGTTGCCGTCGATCTGGAGGAGTTGCTCGCCACCCGTCTGCTCGTTCAGGGCAATTCGGGCTCGGGCAAGTCGCACCTTTTGCGCCGCCTGCTCGAAGGCAGCGCCGCTTACGTGCAGCAGGTCGTGGTCGACCCGGAGGGCGATTTCGTCAGCCTCTCCGAAGCCTTCGGCCATATTGCGGTCGACGCCGCCGAATACAGCCTCACCGAACTCGCCCGCCTTGCGCTCCGCGTCCGCGAACACCGCGCGTCGGTGGTCCTCAACCTTGAGGGACTCGAGATCGACGGCCAGATGCGCGCCGCCGCCGCCTTCCTCTCGGCGCTGTTCGACGCCCCGCGCGAACATTGGTATCCGGTCCTCACCGTCGTCGACGAAGCCCAGCTCTTCGCCCCCGCCGCCGCCGGCGAAGTGACCGAGGAAGCCCGCCGCACCTCGCTCGCCGCGATGACCAACCTCATGTGCCGCGGCCGCAAGCGCGGCCTCGCCGGCGTCATCGCCACCCAGCGCCTCGCCAAGCTCGCCAAGAATGTCGCCGCCGAAGCGTCGAACTTCCTGATGGGCCGCACCTTTCTCGACATCGACATGTCCCGCGCCGCCGACCTGCTCGGCATGGACCGGCGTCAGGCCGACACGATCCGCGACCTCGCGCGCGGCGAGTTCCTCGCGCTCGGCCCGGCGATCACCCGTCGCCCGATCAGCGTGCGGATCGGCGCGGTGCAAACCGGATCAAAGGCGGTGAGCCCCAAGCTCACCCCGCTCCCGACCGCCCCGACCGAAGACATGCGCGACATGCTCTTCGCCCCGCCGACCGAGGACGAGCTGCCACCCCCGCCGCCGCCAGCGCCGGTGCCGATGGCCGACCTGATGCGCGCCGTCGCCATCCCCGCGCCCGCCCCGGTCCCCGACATGCCGGTGCTGGAGGAAGGCGAGCAGGAAGATATCCGCCGCGCGATCCTCGCCGAAATCGGTGCCGAAGACAGCCGCGCGCCGCTCGCCACGATCTTTCAGGATTATGGCGTGCGCTGCAAAATGCGCGGCGTCGATGCGGGGCTCGACCTGCCCGCGTTCCGCAGCGCGCTCGCGCTCGCCCGCGCCGGCATCACCGATCGCACCGGCTGGGACGACGCGCTCACCCTCGCGGCCTCCTTGCCCGAGGAGATGCTTGCCCCCTTCCTCGGCATCGCCAAGGCGGCGCGCGCCGGTGAACCCTGCCCCTCGGACGCGCGGATCGCCGCGCTCTACGGCACCAGCTCGATGGGCCGCGCCAAGCGCATGATGGCGCATATCGAGGAAAAGGGCCTGATCGTCGCGCGCACAGACCTGTCCGGCAAGCGCAGCGTCAGCCTCCCCCATCTCGGCTGGACCACCGCGCCATCCTGGCCCGATCCCGCCAAGCCCCCGCCGGTCGGCCGCACCGCGGTGCGCGCAGCCGAACGTGCGAAGCTGCTCTAATGACACGCTAATCCTCCCTCGCCAGGGGGAGGATAAAGCCTCAGGCCAGCACCAGCCCCACCATCACCAGCACCGCGCACGCCCCGATCGCCTCGACATAGGCGCACCACCGGACCGCCGGCTCAGGCGCCAACGCCTCAGCCGGCGTCTCGCGAAACAGTTCGGTAGCGGTATCAATTAGCGACATCCGCATGACATCCTCCCCACAGGAAGACTCATGCTGCGCTTCGTCCCCGGCGCTGTCGAGTCACAGAATCGTCATAGGGGTTTGCACGTACCCAAAACAGGATTTCGCAAATCGCCCTCGTCGCCGGCCCCGGCTATTCTCGCGCTCGCCACAGGCAGCCCAGTCCCGGCTCAAGACCGGGACGACGAACCTGCGGCATCAGGCGCCAGTCGCCATCTCCCCCGCCGCCCCGGCGCGCGCGGCGACTAGAAATTCGACATTCCCCTCCGGCCCGGTGATCGGGCTCGTCGTCACTCCCGCGACGCTCCACCCCAGCCCCTCCAGCCAGCCGACCACCTCCGCGCACACCCGTTCATGCACGGCGGCATCGCGCACCACGCCGCCCTTGCCGACCTCGCCGCGTCCCGCCTCGAACTGCGGCTTGATCAGCGCGACCACCCACGCCCCCTCGCGCACGAACGCGAACGGCCGCTCCAGCACCTTGGCCAGCGAAATGAAGCTCGCATCGCACACCACGATGTCGATCGGCTCCGGGATATGCGTCGGCGTCAGCACCCGCGCGCTGGTCTGCTCATGCACCACCACGCGCTCATCCTGGCGCAGCTTCCACGCCAGCTGGTTCGTCCCGCTGTCCACCGCATAGACCCGAACCGCGCCCCGGCTCAGCAACACATCGGTAAAGCCGCCGGTCGACGACCCCACATCGATCGCCACCATGCCGCTCGGATCGATCGCGAAATGATCCAGCGCATGCGCCAGCTTCACCCCGCCGCGCGACACCCACGGATGGTCGCGGCCCTTGACCGTCAGCGGCGCATCGGGCGCGATCGCCTGCCCCGGCTTGTCCACGCGCTTGTCGCCGCTGAACACCAGCCCCGCCAGAATCAACGCCTGCGCCCGCGTGCGGCTCTCCGCGAGTCCGCGTTCGACGAGCAGCTGATCGGGTCGTGTCTTGGCCATGGCCTGCCCTAACGCCTCCCGCCGCCGCCGTCACGCCCAGCACGCACCACACCCCCTTCGTCGCCCCGGGCTCGACCCGGGGCAGGGCTGTTCTTCTCGCCGGCCGAAGCAGCTCGGTCCCGGCCCAAGCCCGGAACGACAAACACCCCTTTCCTACAACGAACCATATAGGTTATCGCGAGTCGGGAAGGAGGAACAAATCATGACCATCGACCAACTGATCGACGACGTGATCGTCCGCGAGGGCGGCTATAGCGACCACCCCGCCGATCGCGGCGGCGCAACCCGCTGGGGCGTCACCGAACGCGTCGCCCGCGCGCACGGCTATTCCGGCGACATGCGCGTCTTTCCGCGCAGCGAAGCCGCCGCCATCTACCGCCGCCTCTACTGGCTCCGCCCGCGCCTCGACCAGGTCGCCGAACGCGCGCCAGCGCTGGCGGCAGAGCTGTTCGATACCGGCGTCAACATGGGCCCCGCCGTCGCCGCGCGCTTCCTGCAACGCGCGCTCAACGGCCTCAACCGCAACGGCCGCGACTATCCCGACATGGGCGTCGACGGGAAGATCGGCCCGGTCACCCTCGCCGCACTCGCCGCCTTCCTCGACACGCGCGGCCCGCCCGGCGAACGCGTGCTGCTGAAAGCGGTCGAGGCGCTGCAGGGCGAACGCTACATCGCGCTCGCCGAAAGCCGCCCCGCCAACGAAGCCTTTCTCTATGGCTGGCTCGCGAACCGGATCGGTTCGTAAGCCTGCAATTTCGTCAGCATTGTCAGGAGATCCATCATGAGTGTCATTGCCAGCCTGATCGGCCCCATCGCCGGCCTGATCGACAAGATCATCCCCGACCCCAAGGCGCGCGACGCCGCCAAGCTCGAACTGCTCAAGCTGCAAGGCACGCAGGAGATGGAGGCGGTCCGCACCCAGCTCTCCGCCATCGTCGCCGAGGCGCAATCCTCCGACCCCTGGACCAGCCGCGCCCGCCCCAGCTTCCTCTACGTCATGTACGCACTGCTGCTCTGGGCGATCCCGATGGGCCTGATCGGCGCGGTCCAGCCCGACATGGCCAAGGGGATCGCCGCCGCCATGAACGCCTATCTCACCGGCATCCCGGAATCGCTCTACGCGCTCTTCGGCACCGGCTATCTCGGCTACACCGCCGCGCGCCAGTGGGGGAAGATAAAGGGCGTGGAGAAATAGAAGCTGACAGAATCGCGGTCGTTCCGCGTAACTTCGTCAGTTTGCGCCGGGGGTCTTGGCAAGTCCAAGACCCCCTCCCCATATCCCGGCGCATGAGCGACAAGATACAGTGGCACGGCACAACGATCCTCTCCGTGCGCAAGGGCGGCCGCGTGGTCATCGCCGGCGACGGCCAGGTCTCGCAGGGTTCGACCGTGATGAAACCCAATGCCCGCAAGGTGCGCCCGCTGGGTGACGGCAGTGTCATCGCCGGGTTCGCCGGCGCCACCGCCGACGCCTTCACCCTGTTCGAACGGCTGGAAAGCAAGCTCGAGCGCCATCAGGGCCAGCTGCTCCGCGCCGCGGTGGAACTGGCCAAGGACTGGCGCACCGACAAATATCTCCGCAACCTCGAAGCGATGCTGATCGTCGCGGACAAGGCGACGACGCTGATCGTCACCGGAAACGGCGACGTGCTCGAGCCCGAAGCCGGGATCGCCGCGATCGGATCGGGCGGCAACTTCGCCCTCGCCGCCGCGCGCGCCCTCAACGATTACGAGCCCGACGCCGAAACGATGTGCCGCAAGGCCATGGCCATCGCCGCCGAGCTGTGCGTCTATACCAATGATCGGCTGACCGTCGAAAGCCTCGACGCCACGGCATGAACTTCCAGATCGACTACGACGCTCGGCGCAACCGCATCGTTGCCGTGATCCACGGTTTCTGGACGGTGGAGACGGTTCACGCCTTCGCCGCCGCGGCCGGTGCCAAGGCAGGCGAGGTGCGCACGTTCCGACGGGATTATGACATCCTTGTCGACTCGCGCGACTTTCCGGTCCAGGCAAACGACGTCGCCGACTTACTGCCGCAGATCGCCGAGGGCGGGCTCGCGCTCACCACCGGTCGCGCCGCGTCGGTCGTCGGCAGCCGCCTCAACAAGCTGCAGGCCGAACGCACCCAGAGTCATCCGCGCCTGCGCATCTTCATGGCCATGGCCGAGGCCGAAGCATGGCTCGCCGCAGCGCCCGCCGCCGAACTTGAACTGACCGCACCGAACCAGAGAATCTGACCCAGACATGACCGACAGCCTTACCCCCAAAGCCATTGTCGCCGCGCTCGACGCGCATATCATCGGCCAGCGCGACGCCAAGCGCGCAGTCGCCGTCGCGCTGCGCAACCGCTGGCGCCGCCAGCAGCTCAAGGCCGATCTGCGCGACGAAGTGACGCCCAAGAACATCCTGATGATCGGCCCGACCGGCTGCGGCAAGACCGAGATCAGCCGCCGCCTCGCCAAGCTCGCCGACGCTCCGTTCGTGAAGGTCGAGGCGACCAAATTCACCGAAGTCGGCTATGTCGGCCGCGACGTCGAACAGATCGCCCGCGACTTGGTCGAGGAAGCGATCCGGCTGGAGAAGGAACGCCGCCGCGCTGCGGTTAAGGACAAGGCCGAGGCTGCGGCGATGACCCGCCTGCTCGACGCACTGACCGGCAAAGACAGCTCGCAAGCCACCCGCGAAGCCTTCCGCGCGCGCCTCAACGAAGGCCATCTCGACAATACCGAGATCGAGATCGAGGTCGAAGCCTCGGGCGGCATGCCGTTCGACATCCCCGGCGCGGGGCCGCAGATGATCAATCTGGGCGAAATGATGAAGGGCCTTGGCGGCCCCCAGCTCAAGCGCCGCAAGATGAACGTCCACGCCGCCTGGGCCAAGCTGGTCGAGGAAGAGGCCGACAAGCGCCTCGATCAGGACGACGTCGCCCGCGTCGCGCTCGCCGACGCCGAAGCCAACGGCATCGTCTTCCTCGACGAAATCGACAAGATCGCGGTCAGCGACGTGCGCGGCGGCAGCGTCAGCCGCGAGGGCGTCCAGCGCGATCTGCTCCCGCTGATCGAGGGGACCACGGTCGCCACAAAATACGGCCCGATGAAGACCGACCACATCCTGTTCATCGCGTCCGGCGCGTTCCACGTCGCCAAGCCCAGCGACCTGCTCCCCGAACTGCAGGGCCGCTTGCCGATCCGCGTCGAGCTCAAGGGCCTGACCGAGGATGATTTCGTCGCGATCCTCTCCGACACCAAGGCATCTTTGCCCGAACAGTACCGCGCGCTGATCGGCACCGAAGGCGTCGATGTGCGCTTCACCGACGACGGCATCCGCGCCGTCGCCCGCATCGCGGCGGAGGTGAATGGCGAAGTCGAAAACATCGGCGCCCGCCGCCTCCAGACGGTAATGGAAAAGCTGCTCGAAGAAGTCAGCTTCGACGCCGAGGACCGCAGCGGGACCGAACTGGTGGTCGACGCCGCCTATGTCGATTCGCAACTGGCAAGCATCGCCCGCAACACCGACCTCAGCCGCTACGTGCTGTAACCCCTCGCCGCCTCTTTCGTCTGCCCGGGCTTGACCCGGGCCAAGGCTTCTTCTGTTCTAACCGCCAGCAAGACAGCCCAGCCCCGGGTCAAGCCCGGGGCGACAAGAGGGGAAGCCAAAATGAAACTCTGGGCCATCCTCGCAGCGCTCACCGCCGCCCTCCCCGCCGCAGCCCAAGACCGTCCCCCCTGCCGCGAAGTCGCCGACACCCCACACATCCGCATCGACCCGCAGGCCGCAACCCAGCTCGCCCAGATCGGCCTCGACCGCACCGCGATCTTCGCCCGGATGCGCGAAACATCGATCCCCGAAACCATGGGCTGCTGGGCGATGCCGGTCGGCAATTTCGATTCGATGCTGGTCTCGGTCGGCATGTCGCAATGGAATTACGGCACCGGCAGCCTGCAACCCGTCCTCACCGCCTGGCGCGACAGCTTCCACAGCCGCCGCCGCTTCAAGCGAACCCTGAAGGATCTCGCGCCAACCTACGGCAAGCTGTTCTTCTCGAAAGACTGTCTCAAAACCCCAGTCCGCCAGAAATGCCGCGACGGCATCCTCGCGGCGCACGGCCCGGACGGTAAGCTCAACCCCGTCGCCATCGCCGAACTCACCGCGATCTTCGACCATGACGCGATGCTTCAGGTCCAGACCGACACCTATGTCGCCCTGCTGCTCGAAGTCCGCGCCGAACTCTTTCGCCTCTGGCCCACCGGCCCGATCACCCCGCGCAAGGTCAAATGGGCGATCGACACCCGCGTCCAGCAAAAGACACTGCCCAACGACGAAGACGCCGCCCGCCTGCGCCGCAAGCTCGCCGACCTCACCCCCGACCAGCGCCCGCAGCGGCTGAAAGCGATGCTCGCCTGGTATCAGGGGCTGAGCGAAGCGGTCGATCAGGACGGCGTCAGCCGCGACTATGCCTGGAACGTCGCGCAATGGACCTGCCTGATCGACGCCGGCCAGATCGACGACGAGCAATATGAACTGCTCCACCTCACCTATCTGCGCAGCCGCACCGCCACCGGCAATGCCGGCCGCTGGCAAGCCCTCACCTTCTCCCGCCGAGCCAAGATCATTCTGGGTGTGGGCAGCGTGAGTGGAGTGAGGGACGGCGGTTGCCCCGCCGCCCCGTCGCCCGCAGGTTAGAACCGCGTCCGCAGCCCGAACATCACCGTCCGCCCCTCACCGGGGTGGAAGATCGCGCTCGCCGCAGTCGCAGTGATCGCCGCCGACTGATCCGACACATAGCGCTTGTCGGTCAGGTTCCGGGCATCGGCGAACAACGTCACCCCGCCCAGCTCGAACCCCGCCCCGATGCCCAACAGCGCATAGCCCGGCACCTTCAACGTGTTGCGATAATCCGCCCAGGTCGATTGCGGCCGCCAGTCGAGGTTGGGCTCGACGAACAGCCCGCTCCCGCCCTCGTAGCGCAGCGAGGCGCGATAGCTGTGCACCGGCGCGATCGGCAGGCGGTTGTCGCGATAGACCGGATCGTTGTCGAACCGGAAATCCGACCAGGCATAGGTCTGGCGCAGCCGCAGCTTGCCCTCCGACCCATCCAGGATCCACCAGTCCAGGCTCGCCTCGATCCCCTGATGCACCGTCCTGTCGGCGTTGAAGATGGTCGAGGGAATGGTCGGCGAGGTGGAGAAGCTCAGCAGCTCTCCCTTCACCCACGCCCGATAGGCAGTGACGTCCCACGCGACCGCGCCACTGCGCCCGCGCGTCCCGATCTCCGCCGTCCAGGCGCGCTGCGGGTCGAGCGGCACGAACACCGACCCCAGCAGGTTCGTCTGCGCCAGCGCCCCGAAATGCGGCGGCTCGACCGAGCGGGTGAAGTTCGCATACACCTGCGCGTCGCCAGTCTCGTAAAGCAGCCCGACGCGCGGCGCGAACCACTCATACTCCTGCTCGGCGGTGCGCCCGTTGAGCCGGTTCAGATAATCGCGCCCGGCATGGCCCCAGCTCGCCCCGCCGACCAGCGCCAGCCCCTCGGTCACGAACAGCCGCCCCTCGGCGAACAGGTCGATCGCATTGGCGACCTGCCGCGCATCGCCGATCCGCGGTCCCTGTGCGCTCGCCGCATTGACGAACAGATCCTGCTCGGTCCCGCCCTCGCGATAGAATGCGCCAAAGAACAGGTCGGCCTTCATGCCGCCCAGCTCGCCCTTCCAGTCAAACCGCCCGAACGCGCCCTGCGTATCGGTGTCCTGCACGATGAAGATGCCGACCGGGTGATACAGATCGGTCTGCGTCGCATAGACCCCGCCCTCGAACACCAGGCTGTCCGTCAGCCGCAGCCGCGTCTGGAGCGTTCCGCGAAACACGCCCTGGTTGCGCCGCTGGTTCTGCAACACCGCCGTCGTCCCCGGCGCGCGCGGGTTGGACAGCGCCTGGTCCAGCGTCACCGTCCCCGGCACCCCCTGATAAATGTCGGCGGCGTAGAGGATCGCCCGCACCTCATTATCGTCACCGAACGACCAGCCCAGATTGAGCGTCCCGCGGATCTGATCCTGATAACCCTGCACGCGATAGCCGTCGGTGTGAAACGCATTGACCCCGGCGTAGAAATCGAACGCCCCCGATTTGCCCGCGACCTGCGCGACGCCGCGCACGCTGTCGTCGCTCCCGGCTTCAACCCGCACCAGCACCGGCGACTGCGCGGTCTTCCCGTTAGGCGTCACGAAATTGATCGCCCCACCCAGCTGTGCGCCACCAAAGCGCAGCGCGTTGCCGCCCTTATAGACCTCGACAAAGCGCGCCCCCAGCGGGTCGATCTTCTGAAAGTCCGAAAAACCGTCGGCATCGGCGAACGGCACGCCATCCTGCGCCAGCAGCACGCCGCGCTGGTGGAAACTCTGGTCCAGCCCCGATCCCCGGATCGACAACCGCCCCTCCTCGCCATAGCGCTTCTGTGCCAGCACACCCGGCACGTCGCGCAGGATGTCGGGCGTCCCGACCGCAAACCGGTCCTCATGGGCTTCGGCCGCCACCACCGACACCGACCCCGGCGTCCGCGCCAGCCGCTCACGCGCCTCGGCGACGATGGGCGGGTCTTCGGGGTTGGCCTTGGCGGTGACGATGATCACCGGCACCTGATCGCTGTCATCGGCAAGAGCGGGAGTCGCAAGGCAAGTGGCCGCAAGCAGCGCGGCCGCAAACTGAGTGTTCATGATATGGGTATTCCTGATCGGCGCGCAGGATCACTGTCCCGCGCGCTGGTTCGTGTAAGGTTACGAAGGGATCAGGAAATCAGCGGCGGCCCGCGCAATGGCGGCCACAGCTGCCGCACCCGCTCGACGCGCACCACCGCGACGCCAGCAAAGCCGAGCGCCAGAATGAACGCCAGCGCTCCGGCCAGCAGCACCGGGTCCACCCCCGGCATCATGTCGATGCCCAGCCCGGCAAAGGCGCAGGGCTGTCCCGCGGCCCGCGTCGCGCCATCCTCCTTGACCGGCATGCCCGGCACGTCGATTTCGACCTGCTGCTGGCCCATGCCGGTGCAGACCATCACGACGATCGTGCCAGCGCGCTCGACCGGCATGAACCCCGCCGGCACGGCAAGTTTCATCGCCAGCGCCAGCGCGATCAGCGCCGCGGCCCACCAACGATGCGAAAGGATCAGCCCCCGGAACACGGGAGCGCGGTTAGCGGCTGGAAACCCGCCTGTCATCCGCTAAAGGAGCGGACAAAAGTGGACAGGGACAGGCAATGGTTACGATCAAGACCGACGACCTTATCGACAGCGTCGCCGACGCGCTTCAGTTCATCAGCTACTATCACCCGATGGACTATATCCGCGCTTTGGGCGTGGCGTATGAGGCCGAACAGTCCCCCGCCGCCAAGGATGCGATCGCGCAGATCCTGACCAACAGCCGCATGTGCGCGGAAGGGCATCGCCCGATCTGCCAGGACACCGGCATCGTCAACGTCTTCGTCAAATGGGGCATGAACTGCCAGCTCGACGACACCTCGCGCAGCCTTCAGGACGTGGTCGATGAGGGCGTGCGCCGCGCCTATCTCAACCCCGAAAACAAGCTGCGCGCCTCGGTCCTCGCCGACCCGGCCTTCACGCGTCGCAATACCCGCGACAACACCCCCTGCGTTCTGCATGTCGAGCTGGTCGCGGGCGACAAGGTCCATGTCGACGTCGCGGCCAAGGGCGGCGGGAGCGAGAACAAGTCGAAGTTCAAGATGATGAACCCCAGCGACTCGATCGTTGACTGGGTGCTCGAAATGCTGCCCCAGATGGGCGCCGGCTGGTGCCCGCCCGGCATGCTCGGCATCGGCATCGGCGGCACCGCCGAACATTGCGTCCTGCTCGCCAAGAAGGCGCTGATGGAGCAGATCGACATGGCCAGCCTCAAGCAGCGCGGGCCCCAGAACGACCTCGAGGCGCTGCGCATCGAGATTTTCGACAAGGTCAACGCGCTCGGCATCGGCGCACAGGGTCTCGGCGGCCTCGCCACGATCCTCGACGTCAAGATCATGGATGCCCCCTGCCACGCCGCCGGCAAGCCGGTCGCGATGATCCCCAACTGCGCCGCCACCCGCCACGCGCATTTCACGCTTGATGGCTCCGGCCCGGCCTATCTCGAAGCCCCCAAGCTCGACGAATGGCCCAACGTCAACTGGACGCCGGACAAGGCCGCGATCCGCGTCGACCTCGACACGCTGACGCCCGAGGTCGTGCAGAGCTGGAAACAGGGCGACCGCCTGCTCTTGAACGGCAAGATGCTCACCGGCCGCGACGCCGCGCACAAGCGCATCGCCGATATGCTCGCGGCGGGCCAGGAACTCCCGGTCGAGTTCAAGGGCCGCGTCATCTATTATGTCGGCCCGGTCGATCCGGTGGGTGAGGAAGTGGTCGGCCCCGCCGGCCCCACCACGGCGACGCGCATGGACAAATTCACCCGCATGATGCTGGAGCAAGGCCTGCTCGCGATGGTCGGCAAGGCCGAACGCGGCCCCGCCGCCACCGAAGCGATCCGCGATCACCAGAGCGCCTACCTCATGGCCGTCGGCGGCGCCGCCTACCTCGTCGCCCGCGCCATCAAGGGCAGCAAGGTCGTCGGTTTCGAAGACCTCGGCATGGAAGCGATCTACGAATTCGAGGTGCAGGACTTCCCGGTCACCGTCGCGGTGGATGCCGAGGGCAACAACGTCCACCAGCTCGCGCCCTTGGTGTGGAAGGACAAGATCGCGAAGGAAAAGCTGCTCGCCTGACCCGTGGGCCCGGCGCAGGCCGGGGCCGTCAGAGGCAGTAGCGAACAGACAATCCAGGATCGCCTCCCCATCTGGCTCCCCGCCACGCTGCTCGCAGCACTCTTCCAACCCGGCGCACCGCATAAACCGCACGCGCTGCGCTACTAGGCCAAGCTGGATCTTCGGCAGAGCCGCGTCCTAATCCCGCTTTACGGGCGCGGCACTGAGCACGGTCTTTTTGACCGCATTCGGAACCGCGGTACCGTTGTCCTCCAGCGAGATTGTAACGACCTGGTTCGGAATGAGATTCTCCATCCACAAGGTCAGCTCGCCGCTTCCGGTGATCCTCCATCCGTCCGACTTCACCTCGACGCTCGCGCCGCGCAACACGTCGATCTTTGAAAGCTCCGCCCCCTCGATACGCAGGAAAAGCTTCGGCGAGATCGGGTCGGTCCCCTTCTGTGCAATGCTGACGTTCAACCGGCCCTTGCCGTTGCCGTCCGCCACGATCCCGCTGGCGGTTGCGCTCACCGAATAGGGCGAAGTCGTTGTCGGCGCGCCATCGAACACGACAGCCGAATAGGTTTTCCTGCAAGCGGTTGCGGGAGCCGGCGGCGGGTTGCGATTGCACGGGTCATCGGTCCCGTAGTCCTCGACCGACAACTCGACGCTGTAACCGCTTTTGGCGACGTCTCCGAACCGCTTCAGCGGGGGAAATTTTGCCGACACCGAGGCACCATCGGCGGCGATCGTTGTCTCGGTCGCCGCGATACTGCGATTGTTGGTACCGTCGAGCAACGTCGCACGCAGCCGTTGCAAGCCGATCAGATCCTGAGCCTGACTGAGCGTGACGCTGGTTTCCGATTGTGAGTAGGTCACCAGCGCCGTCTGATCGACTGGTAATGTCCGGTTCGTCGTGCGCAGCGCCAGCGGGATGCGTGTATACGCAAACTCGCCGACAGGCCTGACACTGAGCAGATCGGTCCACAGCGCAGCGGCGATCATGCGATACCGTGCGAGGGACAGTTCCCGGCACTCGGCAGACAGCGGCGGATCTACCGTCTCATTGACCGCATCGCCATCCAAGTTTTCTGTCAAATCGACCAGATTGCTGTCGTCCGGCATGTCCAGAAGTTTGGGATCATCCGGATATCGCTTTACGCCAATCAGCGTGTCGCCAATGCCACCGCCACAGCCCTGGGTGCGCAGCGCCTTCCGGTCGATATAGTCGAAGAACCTCTTGCGGTCCTGCTGGTTCGCCCATTGGTAAAGCCTGGCGAATTCAAGATAGCTGAACCGCCCTGGGTATTTGGCGCGCAGCTCACCCATCTGACGATACAGCCGATTTGACGCATCTTCGTATGGCAGTGCCGCACCCGACATCGCATCGCGAAACGTAGTCCGGGTGATCGCGGTGATCGTTCTTTGCTGCGCAGTTTCGAACTTCCCCGCCGCGTCCTTGCACGGGCGATAGATCACGAGCAGCGAGATGTTATGCGTGCGCGGCAAGGTCGCATATTGGTAGGTCGGGCTTTGGACCGCACCCAGCCGGACCCGAACGGTATCGTCGGCCAGCTTGGCGATCGTGAGCAGGCTGTTGGTTTCATTGCCCTGGGTGGCGCGTAACAAGTTGGTTGTTCGGCCAAAGGAACCACTGGCCCCAATGCCCTGAACCGTGCCCAGCAACGCAATCCCGATCTGCCGCGCGACGTCGGACGAACGCGACGCCTGCAGCCCTTCCAGATTGTCGGTAACGACCATCGGTACGATGCTCAATGAGTCATACGAGCCCTTGCAGCCCGACGCCGCCGTCCCTTTAGGTGCCAGCCCGGCATGTGCCTGCACATCGTCCGCGTGCAGGGTGACGTCGGTCAGCACGTCATACGGCATGCCGCGACGGTTCGGCAGGACCGCCAGCTGAAGCCTGACCAGAAACGCCTGGTCGCCGGGCGTTTGAATCTTGTCGGTGACATAGCGGTTGAGCAGCGTGACTTCCTGCAACAGGGCCGTCGCCGCCAGATAGCGCAGCATCGGATCGCGACCCGGCTTATCGGCGGCTAGTGCTGCCAGCGCCGCTGCGGTTGTGGCCGGCACTGCGGCGGCGGCGGGAGCATTTGCGGGATCGCCACTGCGGCGCGTGCGCGTGGCATCGATGCTGGTAGTGGTCTCGCCGGTTTCAGGATCCGTCGTGGTGGTCACACTACGGCTCGCGGTCGCCGTTGGCAGCGCGGCCTGAAGACTGGCGGCAAGAATGTCGGAAAACCGTTGGTCGAGCGTTTGCGTCATCGGAATCGACGCCGCCAGCGCGACATCGCTGTCCATCTTGAACTTCGGCTGAAGGCTGGCCGCGACATCTTCCCAGCGTGTCACGGATATCGGCGATACGGTGACCGAACCGGCCTCGTCCGCCCATTTGACCCGGGCTGGCGCCTCATATTGAGGGGCCGTGATGCATCCAGCCAATGCCAGAGACATAAAGACGACCCCTGCAAGGCTGTAACGATAGCCCCTCATCGCGACCCCCTTTTCGATTCTCAGGGGTAGAATAGGTCAGTTTGAAGGAAAGACTAGCTGCTTACTTACGTATCGGATAGCTGACGCGAATAAGTCGATCCGAATATGCTCCGTTATGGTAAGATCATGGTTCGCGCGGACTAACCATGAGATCAATTAGAATTCGGCGACAACCTCTACTTCACCAATAGACGATCCGCACCTTGCCCGCTGCCTCTACCGCTACGCGCCGCGCGGCATCGATGTCCTCCGCCAGTGCCAGCGCCACCCCCATCCGGCGGTATGGCCGCGTCGTCGGCTTGGCAAAGATGCGCACATCGACCTCGCCGCCCGGAACGGCCAACGCGTCGGCCAGTCCGTCATAGCCCGGCGCTTCGCTGTCCCGGTCCGCCAGGATGACCGCCGAAGCCGCCGCCCCGCGCAGCACCACCTCCGGCACCGGCAGCCCCATCACCGCGCGCGCATGCAGGTCGAACTCGGTCAGATTCTGCGAGATTAGCGTCACCATCCCGGTGTCGTGCGGCCGCGGCGACAGTTCGGAGAAGATCACCTCCTCCCCCTTCACGAAGAACTCGACCCCGAACAGCCCATAGCCGCCCAGATCGTCGACCACCTTGCGCGCCATCTCCTGCGCCGCCGCGATCGCGCCGGGAGTCATCGCCGCCGGCTGCCAGCTCTCCTGATAGTCGCCCCGCTCCTGCCGGTGCCCGATCGGCGGACAGAAGACGACGCCCTCGCGCGTCCGCACGGTCAGCAGCGTGATCTCGTAATCGAAATCGACGAACTCCTCGACGATCACCCGTCGCCGGTCGCCGCGCATGTTCGCCACGGCATAGTCCCACGCCGCCTCCAGCGCGTGCGCCTCGCGCACCGTCGTCTGCCCCTTGCCCGATGAGGACATGACCGGCTTGATCACGCACGGCAGCCCCGTGTGCGCGGCGCCCGCCAGCACCTCCTCCAGGCTCTCGGCATAGCGATAGCGCGACGTGCGCAGCCCCAGCTCCACCGCCGCCACCTCGCGGATCGCGTCGCGGTTCATCGTCATCATCGTCGCGCGCGCCGACGGCACCACCGTCACCCCCGCAGCCTCGACTTCGGCCAGCACCTCCGTCCGGATCGCCTCGATCTCCGGCACCACCAGGTCGGGTGCGTGCCGATCGATCGCGGCGCGCAGCGCATCGCCTTCGAGCATCGAGAACACCTCGCACCCGTCCGCCACCTGCATCGCCGGCGCGCCCGCATAGCTGTCGCACGCAATCACCTGCGCCCCCAGCCGCTTGGCCGAAATGACGAACTCACGCCCCAGTTCCCCGGAGCCCAGCAGCAGGATTTTCGCGGTAAAGGTCATGCGGAGAGCGTTAGGCGATGCGGTACGCGCAGGAAACGGCGAATTTATCCCCCCAGCAGCGACCGCCGCTGCCGCCGTCCCGCAATAACGGTCCGAAATGCTGGTAGAACAAGCGAAAGCGCTCCAATCTTGATGCGCTGGCCTAAAGCGGTCGCGCCCATCCGGCAAAAGATGCTCGTCGCCTTCGGAAGCCTCATCGGCCTGATGCTGCTGACCAGCCTGATCGGCCTGGTCCGTGGCGACTGGATCATGGCCGCAACCGGCGCGGTCACCGCAGCCATCGGCACCATCCTCGGCCTGAAGTTCCGCCGCTCGATCTGCGACCCCTATGTGAACACCGTCGTCTGCATGGAGGCGCTGGCGGCCGGCGATCTGACCGGTCCGATCGCCTGTACCGCCTATCAGGATTGCGTGGGCCGCATGCGCGCCAGCCTCGAATCGCCGACCTGGTCTCCGCCCTCGCGATGCGCGCCGAGGAAGAGGCCGGCCGCGCCCGCGAACAATTGACTGCGACCCAAACCGATATCGGCACCGCCGTCGACATGGTCCGCAACGTCGACTCCGCCTTCGCCCACATCTCGGGCGATGTCGGCGAAGTCCACGTCCTCCTCGCCGACATGGCCCGCGCGAACGAGGCACAGGCGACCGCGATCCGCAAGATCAGCGTCGCCGTCACCGCGATGGACCAGTCGACGCAACAGAATGCCGCGATGGTCGAACAAACCTCCGCCTCCGCCCGCGCCCTGCAGCCCCAGCGCGTCAACCGGCCCGCAAGACGCCGCGTACCGCCGCGCCAGCCCCGCCCCCCCCCGGCGGGCCGTCGCGGGTGGCGATCCCTGGGACACATTCTGATCCGGTCACGCGCCTGATCCTCCCCCGCCAGGGGGAGGATCAAGGCCAGGCCCTCACGGCACCAGCCCCGGCCGCTCCCCCGCGATCACCGCGCGCTCATAGTTCTGCCACGCATCCGCCCGCACCACCGCCTCACGCCGCCGCCCCTGCGCGATCCGGTCCAGCGCCTTCAGCAACGCCGCATCGGTCTCATCCGGCGCAGCATAGTCCGGCACCGTCCGCGCCTTCGCCGCCACCACCCGCTCCGCCTGCCGCGCCGCCTGTTCGCGGACCAGCAGCGTGCGCAGCAGCGTCTCAGAATAGCGTCGCCGCGTCCCCGTCACCTTGCCGCCATGGACGATCGGCTCGTCCCAGCCCTCGACCGCGCGCTCCCACGCCACCTGCTCCAGGCACGGCAGCGCCCGCGCCAGCGCCGCATCGCACGCCGCCGCAAATTCGGGTGAGCGCGCCTTCAGCCGCGTCACCGCACTGCGCGACATCCCCACCCGCTGCGCCGCTTCGGCAATCGCGCCCGTCTCGGCCAGCGCGCGCAGAAACGCCCGCCGCCGCACGTCCGACCACCCGTCCCAGCGTTCGCGCGGCGCAGTCTCCGCGACCTTGGTCCCGCGCTGCTCGATCCACTGCGCCTGCCACTCGGCAACCATCGCGTCCCAGCGTTCGCGAAACTCCGGCCGCCGCTGCCGCCGTTTATAGGCCGACCCGACACACCGCCCGACCGCATCCGCCGCCGCCCGCACCGTCCCCGTCGCCTTGAGCGCCAGCAGAAACGCCGTCTCGGTATCCTGCGTCCAGCGCATATACGGTTGCTTGATCATCCCCCACCCCGTCCGTCACGTTGAGGGGGAACCAGTTATACGCGACGGGGCTTGTAGGAAAGAACATTTTGGGAACGGGCGTGACTGGTGATCAACATCGCTTGCTTATAGAAGTTTGCACAATACGGAAACGTTTATAACAAATTCCTGTGGATAGAAGGCCGCATATTTAATATTAAACGATGCTTAGAATACGTATTACCATAAGACATATTATTTGATTCGAATCCACGAGGACATCTTGATTTGGCAGCGGCACCAATCTCCTTTAGAATAATTTAACATTCTAAGTATAATACTAACGGTAAAAAAATGGATAATCCGATACATCAAATTCAGGCTTTCCATAACTCGCGACCCGCCGCTTTACAATTTGAAAATCAACGCCGATTTCGGAGACCATCTGATCGATATCGGCCAAATTTTCCTCCTTACTCGCCCGCCCTATTACCGGTCCTATTGTCGATCGAAAATATTCAAGCATATTTAGGACCAGAGGCTCGAGATATACTGGGACCGATCCAGAATGAACTAACTGATTACGCGTTCGATAAATGCGGTGGAGCTGCCATCGCACCCGCTCTTCATGGCTTAAAAGAGCGGAGCTATACGCGGACGGCCTTCCGAAGTTGTTTTCGAGCTTCCAAAGCCGGTGCAGCGCAAGCGGATTGCCAGAGAGCATTGCTAGCAGTGCCGTCTGCTCACCCTTGAACGCTGGATCGAACGCGATGTGAGTAAATCGGGTGTACTCATCGACCTCAACTGGCAAGGCCAGCCCGCGAATCAATCGAGTGAAGGGCGCCGTGTAAGAGGCATGAATCGCGTCATAAATTGCGACGATGTAGCGCCGTACATATTTGCTGCAGATGCAGGGCGCCAGTAGATCAACATAGTGTATGATTCTCGGCACACCTGCAGGAGGGTTGCTAAGCAGCACTTCAATCGCTGACCAGAGTGAGATCAGGTGGTTTTCAAGATTGGGCGAGGTCCTCGCCAGCGCCGCCGTATTTACTGCACTCAGCAACCGTTCAGTCGACGGTTCGTCAAAGTTACTCATTGCGCGCCGTGCCTGCGAACGTACGATGCGTGCCGCCCCCCCCTTTACCGGCCGGGTCGGCCCCTGAAGCGAAAATACATCGCCAGAGAGGAACTCACCCTGAGTTGCCCGTGGTGTCCGGACGTACGCTTGGTCATCCCATGTCAGATCGATACTTTCGCGCCCGAGGATAACAAATGAGTCGATAGAGGCCAGCGACTGACTAAGCCTTCCCACAGCGGAATATCGATCCTTAGCCTCAATACAGCGCGAAATGTACCGCTTGACGGGGGCGAATCCGGGTTTAGCGCCGAACGCCGCGCGAACATCCGCGGGCAAGTTGCGGTGGGTATGAACGTCGAACCCCTCAAGGCCAAGCTTACTGATAAAGTTTGCAGTAGTGGCAGGGGCCGCGACCCAGATCCGAAATTGCCGATCCACCTTGGATAAACTGGTAAAAAATCGCTGCAATGTCCGCTTTTCTATTTTTCCTATGTCTTCAGAGAAGAAACGTTGATCAATTATTTCAACGAGATGTTTCTTACTGTAGCCGATGTTTACTAGGTAGCTGCAGTAGGCAGAGCAGGACTGGCGGAGGCGATTTCGACGCTGCTTATCGCCATAGCATTCGAGAATGGCCGATTCGAGCTTGTGACCGTAATCACTCCCAACGCGCTTGATCAGCAGCGCGCCCAGACCGAATAGAGACGCAGCCTCCGGCTTCTTGAGATCGCTCGGCCTCTTATAGCCCGCTAGTATCTCAATCTCGTTTTGCACCACCGTACGAGCAACGGGATCACTCTTAAGCGACGCCAGAACCTCGGCGAGTACGGGCTCAATCGTCGCCATCGGTAAACGCGTTTCTTCTACGGCCTGAAGAGTGTCGAGCAACTCGGTAAGGCGGGACATAAGGTCGAGCGTTGAGACGCGAAAACTTTCGAAGGATGATTGCGTTAGCATTTCACGCATGTGCTGCGCAAAAAATAGGACGCCGCGAGCAACCTCGGAATTCGGCCATGCGTTTGTCGGTGGTTTCAAATCGGCCTCCCCTCCCAAAAACTAGTCACTTATCAACGCATCTGACAATACCTCGCCGCCAGCCGAGATTTAGTGGAAGTGCACGTGCGCTAGGGCCCGAGGCATGAATGGAAGCTACCCCTTCCCTTCATTTTCCGAGCGACTGAGTGGGGAGACGAGACGTGTGGTCATTTATCGACTTGCCCCCCAACAAAATCCCCACCCCTCTCCCCACACCCCCTCCCCTTCCCCCCACGCCCCCTGCCTGCTATCGGCCACGCGAATCTTCGCATTCGCACACCGGCGCGCTCGCGCGGCATTTGCCGCCTCCCCGTGACGCCCGGCGTCAACACGACAGGGAAAGGGACCCGCACATGACAGCCATCGGTCAGGACAGCCTCGGGACGCGCGACACGCTTACCGTGGGTGGCAAGAGCTACACCTATTTCAGCTTTGCCAAGGCGGCCGAGAAGCTGGGCGATGTCAGCCGTCTGCCGTTCAGCATGAAGGTGCTGCTGGAAAACATGCTCCGCTTCGAAGACGGCGTGACCGTCAGCACGGAGGATGCCCAGGCGATCGTCGACTGGCAGAACAACCCGCGCGCGCCGGAGCGTGAGATCCAGTATCGCCCCGCGCGCGTGCTGATGCAGGATTTCACCGGCGTTCCCTGCGTGGTCGACCTCGCCGCGATGCGCGACGCGATGAACGCGCTCGGCGCCGATGCGTCGAAGATCAATCCTCAGGTGCCCGTCCACCTCGTCATCGACCACTCGGTCATGGTCGACGAATTCGGCACGCCCCAGGCGTTCGAGGATAACGTCGAGCTGGAATATCAGCGCAACATGGAGCGTTATGACTTTCTGAAGTGGGGCAGCAAGAGCCTCGACAACTTCAAGGTCGTACCCCCCGGCACCGGCATCTGCCATCAGGTGAACCTCGAAAATATCGCGCAGGCGGTGTGGTCCTCGACCACGCCGGAGGGCGATCTGGTCGCCTATCCGGATACCTGCGTCGGCACCGACAGCCACACCACGATGATCAACGGCCTGGGCGTGCTCGGCTGGGGCGTCGGCGGGATCGAGGCGGAGGCCGCGATGCTCGGACAGCCGGTGTCGATGCTGATCCCCGAAGTCGTCGGCTTCAAGTTTACCGGCGAACTGGCCGAGGGCATCACCGCGACCGATCTGGTGCTGACCTGCACCCAGATGCTGCGCGCGCGCGGCGTGGTCGGCCGCTTCGTCGAATATTTCGGCCCGGGCCTCGCCTCGCTGTCGCTGGCCGACCGCGCGACGCTCGCCAACATGGCGCCCGAATATGGCGCGACCTGCGGCTTCTTCGGCATCGACGACAAGACGCTCGATTACATGCGCCTGACCGGTCGCTCGGAAGAGAATGTCGCGCTGGTCGAGGCCTATGCCAAGGCACAGGGCTTCTGGCTCGATCCGAATGCAGAGCCGGTGTTCACCGACGTGCTCGAACTCGATCTGGGCAGCGTCCAGCCCTCGCTCGCCGGTCCGAAGCGTCCGCAGGACAAGGTGCTGCTGGGCAGCGTCGATGACGTGTTCAACGCCGACCTGACCTCGGTCTACAAGAAGGACGAGGCCGTCCGCGTGCCGGTCGAAGGCCGCGACCATGACATCGGCGACGGCGACGTCGTGATCGCCGCGATCACCAGCTGCACCAACACCTCGAACCCCAGCGTGCTGATCGCCGCCGGCCTCGTCGCCAAGAAGGCGGTCGAAAAGGGCCTGAGCCCCAAGCCGTGGGTCAAGACCTCGCTCGCCCCGGGGTCGCAGGTCGTGACCGACTATCTGATCAAGGCCGGGCTGCAGGATTATCTGAACCAGGTCGGCTTCAACCTGGTCGGCTATGGCTGCACCACCTGCATCGGCAATAGCGGCCCGCTGGCCGAGCCGATCAGCGCCGCGATCAACGGCAACGACATCGTCGCCGCGTCGGTCCTGTCGGGCAACCGCAACTTCGAAGGCCGCGTGTCGCCCGACGTGCGCGCCAACTTCCTCGCCTCGCCCCCGCTCGTGGTCGCCTATGCGCTCAAGGGCACGGTGGTTCAGGACTTCATCACCACGCCCATCGGCGAGGGGACGGACGGTCCCGTCTACTTGAAGGACATCTGGCCCTCGACCGCGGAAGTCCAGTCGGTGATGGATGGCGCGCTAACCCGCGACATGTTCGTTAGCCGCTATTCGACCGTTTTTTCCGGCGACGCGCGCTGGCAGGCAATCGACGTCACCGGATCCGACACGTACAGCTGGCGCGCCGGATCGACCTACGTCGCAAATCCCCCGTATTTCGAGGGGCTTACGATGGGCCCGAAGCCGGTGACCGACATCATCGAAGCCAAGCCACTGGCGATCTTTGGCGATTCGATCACCACCGATCACATCTCCCCCGCCGGCTCGATCAAGGCGGACAGCCCGGCCGGAAAATGGCTGCAAGAACATCAGGTTAGCAAGGCCGACTTCAACAGCTACGGCGCCCGCCGCGGCCATCACGAAGTCATGATGCGCGGCACCTTCGCCAATATCCGCATCAAGAACCAGATGCTTGACGGCGTCGAAGGCGGCATGACCCACTATCACGGCGAAGTCATGCCGATCTACGACGCGGCAATGCGCCACAAGGCCGACGGCACCCCCCTGGTCGTCATCGGCGGCAAGGAATATGGCACCGGATCGTCGCGCGACTGGGCGGCGAAGGGCACAAATCTCCTTGGCGTCCGGGCAGTTATTGTCGAAAGCTTCGAGCGTATCCACCGCTCCAACCTGGTCGGCATGGGCGTCCTCCCGCTCCAGTTCGCAGAGGGCGTGACCCGCGAAACGCTCGGCCTCAAGGGCGACGAGACCTTCACCATCACCGGCGTATCGGCCCTGCGCCCGCGTCAGGATGTCGAGGTCAAGCTGACCCGCGCCGATGGCACCACCGAAACCTTCCTGACCCGTTGCCGCATCGATACGGTCAACGAGCTGGAATATTTCCTCAACGGCGGCATCCTGCAGTACGTCCTGCGGAAGCTGGCGGCATGATCTGCATGGCGCTCCCGTTGTTCGCGGCCGGGCTGTGCCTCGACCGTGAGCCGGGGGCGCCATGGATCCGGTTCCAGGAAAAGGGCCAGGGGCCGGTGTTTGTCGATCCGACCAGCGTCAAGGACGCGGGCGGAGGGAAGGTCATCCGCCTGCTCGACACCGCAGAAACGCCGGCGACCAGCGACGTCTATATCGATCTCTCGGTGTCGTGTGCGAAGCGCCAGGCGATGATCATTCGGCTTACCGACGTGAAATCGGGCAAGACGACCGACGTCGCACCTGAAAATCGCGAACCGGCGGATCCCGACCATCCGTTCATGCGCAAGCTCATCGACTTCGTCTGCAACGGAAAGCCGCTCGAATGATCCGCGTCACGCTTATGCTCGGCCTGATCGCCCTCGCCCTTCCCGCCGCCGCGCAAACGTGGAAACAGGTCCCCGGCGCCGCCAACGCATCGCTGTCGATCGACACGGCGGGGATCAAGCGCGAGGGCAAATGGCGCGTGTTCCGCACCCGCACCACGTCACTTGGCGTGGAGGGGACGATCATCGGCACGGTCGCGATGGATTGCGCCGCCGGGATCACCGAATTGCGCGGACAGCGCCTGCTGGCGCGCGGCCGTGTCGTGCGCGAGCGCGCATTCCCGGTCGGCAAGCGCCCGCGCCAGAAGATCGCAAATCCCGCCAAGGATCCGGCGTTCCGGATCGTCTGTCGAGGGTAACCTTAGCGCCGCGCCATCACCGCGATCCGATCGGCCAGAACGTTATTGCGCACCGTCACCGCGTCGCGCGACCAGTTCCCGACAAAGGTCGTCGACTCCTTGAAGCCCGGCGACAGCCACGCCTTGTTTCCCTCGATCACCAGCCCTGCAGAGCTGTGCTTTGCCCCTTCCGGCGCGACGGCGATGATCGTGCCGTAATTGTCCTTGGCCGGTCCCTGTTCGAACGCATTACCCGCGATCCGGCCCGATGCGCCGTTGGACAGGTCGATCGCGTAATTGGTGTTGCGACCCAGGCTGTCATCGAAGCTGGAGTTGAGGATTTCCACGCGCGGCGCGCGGACCTTCACATAATGGCCGCCCGTCCCGCGCTCGAAGCGGGATTCGAACACGCGCAGGCTGCCGTAATTGCCGACATAGATGGCGTGCGCGCCATTGCCGGTCGGGTCCTTGCCCAGGCCAGCGAAGGTCGAGCGCTCGATGGTGATCGATCCGCGCGGGTCGCTGGCGGTGAGGATGCCGCACTGGCCGTCGATGAACATTGCGTTGGTGACAAAGAGATTGCCGGTTTCGAGCCGGATGCCGGCGCCGTTGCCGTCCTCCACCAGCGTGCGCATGAACACGATGCCGTCGACCTTCGCGGCCCGGCCGCGCAGGACCAAGGTCGCCTTGCCCTCACAGATTGCGCGATCGAACACCGCCTTGCCTGGCACCTGCGCGACATAGGTGATGTCGCCCGCCTCCTGCACCGCGCATTCGCCATAGCGGCCCGGTGCAATGCGGATCGTGCCGCGGCGCTCGCCGATCGCGGTGACCGCTTCCTGGAGGCTGGAGAAGGACTGGCCGGTTTCCGCGATGGTGAACGGCGCCTCCTGCCCCTGTGGTAGCGCGGGGGCGGTGGTGGCGAACAATGCGGCGGCGAGCGTGAACAGGCGCATGGGGAAGCTCCGGCGGTTTGCCGGAGGATATGCGCCCGGAATGTTAAAAAGCCCCTCCCGCGTGCGGGAGGGGCTCGGATGGGTCAGGCGTCGGCCGTTTCCTTGGTCAACGCGGTCTTGATTGCGTCGATAAAGGCAGGGATGTCGTCGGGATTGCGGCTGGTGATCAGGTTCTCATCGACCACGACCTCTTCATCCACCACCGTCGCGCCGGCATTTTCCAGATCGGTGCGCAGGCTGGGCCAGCTCGTCGCGCGCTTGCCGTCGACGATGTCGGCCTCGATCAGCAGCCAGGGTGCGTGGCAGATCGCGGCGACGGTTTTGCCGTCGTCGAAGAACTCCTGGATCAGCCCGATAGTGGTGTCGTCCATGCGCAGCGTGTCGGGATTGTGAACGCCGCCGGGCAGCACCAGCGCGTCGAAATCCTCGCTGTCGACATCGCTGACCAGCGTGTCGGGGGTGATGCTCTCACCCTTTTCACCGCCGCTTTCGCCGGTAATCGGGTCCAGCTTCAGCGACGCCAGCGTCACCTGAACGCCCGCGTCGATCAGCGCCTGACGCGGCTTCATCAGTTCGGATTGTTCGAATCCGTCGGTTGCGATCATCAGCACGCGTGCCTGGGAAAGCTCGGCCATATTCATTCTCCTCGTGGGGGTTGCCCCCTCAACAGGTCAGTTGCGCGCGGGTTCCGGAACGATGCGGCGGGATGCGCATTGATCCGCCATGACGAGGGCGAAATGAGCGGCGCGCTGCGCTATTGCGACGATCGGCAACCCGGCATCACGCGAAAGGCGGTGCGCGGCGGCTGGGGCTATTGGGATGCGGATGGCAACCGCATCACCGATCGCGACGAGATCGACCGGCTGAACGCGATCGCCCTGCCCCCGGCCTATACCGACGCCTGGTATTGTCCGCATGCCGACGGGCATCTGCAAGCGACCGGGATCGATGCGCGCGGGCGCAAGCAATATCGCTACCACCCCGATTTCCGCGCCGCGCAGGAAGCGGCGAAGTACGACCGCTGCGCCAGTTTTGGCCATCGCCTGTCGCGCCTGCGCGCGAAGATCGAAACCGACCTGCGCAAGCGCGCGCTGAGCCGTGACCGCGCGGTAGCGGCGGTGGTGCGGCTGCTCGACCTTGGCCATATCCGTGTCGGGAATGAGGGCTATGCCAAGGCGAACAAGAGTTTCGGCGCGACCACGCTGCGCCGCCGCCACGCCAAGCTGGAGGGCCGGAGCCTCAAGCTGCAATATCGCGCCAAGTCGGGCCGCATTCGCGTGCTGCGCATCACCGACGGCAGCCTGATCGGCTTCGTCAGGAAATGCCAGGATCTGCCGGGCCAGCATCTGTTCGGCTGGCTCGACGATGCGGGCGAGGCGCATCCCGTGACGTCGAGCGACGTCAACGCCTATATCCGCGACGCGATGGGCGATGATTTCACCGCCAAGCATTTCCGCACCTGGGGCGCGAGCGTGATCGCGTTCGAGACGCTGGCGACCGCGCCCGGCCACGTGGGACTGAAGACGCTGCTGGAGCCGGTGACCGCTGCGCTGGGCAATACGCCGAGCATCGCCCGCAAATCCTATGTCCACCCCAATCTGATCGAACTCGCCAAGGACCGCGATGCGCAGGCCGCGTTTCGCGAGACTCTCGCGCTCCCGCGCACCACGCGCTACCTGTCACGCGCGGAACGCGGGCTCATCGCCTTTCTCGAGCGTGACGGGATCACAGCCCAGGCTGCCTGAAGGATCTACATGACCGTTTCCAATACCGCCGCCGCCGCCGAACAGGCCGCCGCCAACTCCAGCGAAGCGCTTGAGGTACAAACGCGCGCCTTCTTCACCGATTCAAGCCTGTGGGTGCAAACCCACTGGCTCCAAATCTTGATCGCGGCGGGGATTGCCGCCGGAATTTTCTTCCTGCTGCATGGATTGCGCCGCTGGGGGATGAAGCTGTGCGATCGCTCGGTCGGCCCGGCTGGCTGGGGCACGATCATCGGGCGCGCAGTATCGCGCACCGGCAATTTCTTCATCATCATGACCTCGGCCAAACTGGTGTCGGGCTATGCCATGCCGCCGGAGATGGTCGCGCGGACGATCAATTTCCTGTTCACCGTCGCGGCGGTGTTTCAGGGGGCGATCTGGGCGCGCGAGATCATTCTGGGCGCGATCGAGAAGAAGACCGAGGCCGAAAATTATCACGGCGAGGCGCTGTTGTCCGCGCTGGGCCTGATCCGCCTGCTCGTCACCGTCGCGCTTTTCGCGATCGCCTTGGTGGTGGTGCTCGACAATCTCGGCGTCAACGTGACCGGTCTGGTCGCCGGTCTGGGCGTCGGCGGCATCGCGATCGGTCTGGCGGCGCAGGGCATCTTTGCCGACCTGTTCGCCGCGCTCGCGATTATCTTCGACAAGCCGTTCCGACGTGGTGATAAGGTGACCTACGACCAGACCACCGGCGTGGTTGAACAGATCGGCCTCAAGTCCACCCGTGTGCGATCGTTCGATGGCGAAGTGCGGATCATCGCCAACAAGCAGTTGCTCGACAAGGAGATCCAGAACATCTCCAATCGCGACCATATCCGCATCAAGCTGCCGGTGGGTGTCGCCTATGAGACCCCGCCGGAGCAGCTTGAGGCTCTCCCCGAAATCCTGACGGGCATCGTCGAAGAGGCAGGCGGCAACGTGGCGCGGGCCAGCTACGAAGGGCTCGGCGCAAGTTCGGTCGACTTCAACCTATGGTTCGACATCCCGGGCGACGACTGGCCGACCGCGCACAAGGTGCGGGACAAGGTCATTATTGGCATCCTGCGCCGCTTTGCCGCAGAAGGCATCTCGATCCCCTATCCGACCCAGACCACCTACACTGCGGACCCGAGCGGCAAGCTGATCCTGCCCTATCCCGAGGTGCAGCCGGTCATGCGGGTGGACAAGGACGCGGGAGAGCGCTGATTCGGCGCTCCCCTCATGGTTTTAGAAGATCGGGTTTGGCGATCCGGCCCCATCTTCCCTTACGGAAGGCGATCGTTTCGCATTTCCAGTAGGCCCCACTTGCCCCGCGCCCCGCTTCGCCTTAGATGCGGGGGAGAGCTTGCCGCAGGGGTTTGTCATGGCCGATACCGACACGCAGGACCGCGTCACCATCCAGCAGCTTGCGGCGCAGGCGGGCGACGAACGCGTGTCGGACTGGGTGACCGTGTCGCAGGAGATGATCGACAAGTTCGCCGATGCGACCGGCGATCATCAGTTCATCCATGTCGATCCGGCCAAGGCCGCGATGACCCCGTTCGGCGGCACGATCGCGCACGGGTTTCTGACCCTGTCGCTGATGCCGCTGCTCAGCCAGAAAACGCCCCAGCCCCGGATCGAGGGGCTGAAAATGGGCGTCAATTATGGGGGCAACAAGGTCCGGTTCCTGACGCCGGTACGGTCGGGCAGCCGGGTGCGCGGGCGGTTCAAGACGCTCGAACTGGTCGAGAAGCGTCCCGGCCAGTGGCAGCAGACCGTCGAATTCACCATCGAGATCGAGGGGCAGGACAAGCCTGCCTTGATCGCCGAATGGATCAGCCAGCTTTTTGTATAGACAATAAACCGAAGGGACTGTCCGCATGCGTTCTGCCGTTATCGTTTCCACTGCCCGCACCCCGATCGGCCGCGCCTATCGCGGTGCGTTCAACGCGCTTCCGTCCCAGACGCTTGCCGCCAAGTCGATCGAGGCCGCGGTCGCGCGCGCCGGTATCGATGGCGCCGAGGTGCAGGACGTGATCCTGGGCGCTGCGCTGCAGCAGGGACATCAGGCTGGCAATATCGCGCGTCAGGCGTTGCTGCGTGCGGGCTTGCCCACCAGCGTGTCGGGCATGTCGGTCGACCGCCAGTGCGCCAGCGGCCTGATGGCGATCGCCACCGCCGCCAAGCAGATCGTGGTCGACAACATGGACATCACCATCGGCGGGGGCGTGGAGAGCATCAGCCTGGTCCAGACGCCGCAGATGCGCGTCGCGATGGATCCCGAACTGCTGGCGATGCACAATGACGTATACATGCCGATGCTGCAGACCGCCGAAGTGGTCGCCGCGCGCTATGGCGTCAGCCGCGAGGCGCAGGACGAATATGGCTTCAAGTCGCAGCAGCGCACCGCCGCCGCCCAGGCCGCCGGCAAGTTCGACGACGAGATCATCCCCGTCACCGCGACGATGAACATCGTCAACAAGGAGACGAAGGAAGTCTCGCAAAAGGAAGTGACGCTGACCAAGGACGAGGGCAATCGCCCCGAGACCACGCTGGAGGGGCTTCAGTCGCTCCAGCCGGTCGTCCCGAACGGCACCGTCACCGCGGGCAACGCCTCGCAGCTGTCGGACGGCTCTTCGGCCAGCGTGCTGATGGAGGAAAAGGTCGCCGAAAAGCGCGGCCTGACCCCGCTCGGCCGCTATGTCGGCATGGCGGTCGCCGGCACCAAGCCCGACGAGATGGGCATCGGCCCGGTCTATGCGATCCCCGCACTGCTCGACCGCTTCAACCTCAAGATGGACGATATCGGCCTGTGGGAGCTGAATGAGGCGTTCGCGGTACAGGTGCTGTACTGCCGCGACAAGCTCGGCATCCCGGACGAGCTGCTCAACGTCAATGGCGGGTCGATCTCGATCGGCCACCCCTATGGCATGACCGGCGCACGCTGCACCGGCCACGCACTGATCGAGGGCAAGCGCCGAGGTGCCAAGTACGTCGTCGTGACGATGTGCGTCGGCGGCGGCATGGGCGCGGCGGGGCTGTTCGAGGTTCTCTAACGGCTCCCCCGACTGAAATCGAAAAGCCGGCGGAGCGATCCGCCGGCTTTTTTCCTGTGGGTTGGATGCCACGCAAAACTTGGCCGCGCTTGACGCCGCGCAGGTGGTGGCACATCGCAGGCGGATGGCGAACCGACAGTCCTTCACGCATCGCATCCGGGTTGAGGCGCATGCCGTGTGGCTCGCGGTGCGCGATCCGCGCACGCCGGTGTTTGCCAAGCTGGTCGGCCTGCTGGTCGCCGCCTATGCGCTGTCGCCGATCGACCTGATCCCCGACTTCATCCCGGTGCTGGGGCTGGTCGATGACGCAATCCTGATCCCGGCAGGCGTGTGGCTGTTCGAAAAGCTGGTTCCCGCCGTGCTAATGGCGGAGCACCGCGCGACGGCGGAGCGGGCCGCCGAGCGCCCGGTGAGCCGCTGGGGCATCGCCATCGTGATCGCGCTTTGGGCGCTGATCGCGTTCGTGGTCTACGAGTTCCTGATGCTGGGCTACGACTGACGCGGGCGCGGCCCGCTCAGCTGTGCGTCGCGATCCACTCTTCCAGCACCGGGGCGATGCGGTTGCGCCATTTGCTGCCGTTGAAGATGCCGTAATGGCCGACATCCGGGGCCATGTGGTATTTCTTCATCTTGGCCGGCAAGTTGGTCGCAATGGTCAGCGCGGCCTTGGTCTGGCCAAGGCCCGAGATATCGTCCTTCTCACCCTCGATCGC
Organism: Sphingomonas sp.; assembly: GCF_965227385.1. GTDB lineage: Bacteria > Pseudomonadota > Alphaproteobacteria > Sphingomonadales > Sphingomonadaceae > Sphingomonas. The sequence continues at coordinate 2,042,376 of NZ_OZ245750.1, read as the reverse complement.
GAGGATCGCAGTGTCGGTAATCGCGGCCGGATCGACGCGGCGGCCGCGGTGCATCATCTCGCCCTTGGGCAGCGCGTGCGACTGGAACACGACATCGATCGTCTGGAGGTAGAATTCCGACGTCATGTCGCACACCGAGCGATATTCGTCGTAGAAACGCATCGTCGCCTCGGCGCTCTCATCATCGCCCTTGACCAGATGCTTGAACATTTCCCAGTGGGAATTCATGTGGTTGCCCAGGTTCATCGTCATGAACCCGGCGAGCTGGAGGAAGCCCGGATAGACGGTGCGCCCCGCGCCCGGGTAGGTTCCAGGCACGGTTGCGATCACATTCTGACTGAACCAGCTGTGCGGACGTTCGGTCGCGAGCGTGTTGACGGCGGTCGGTGCCTCACGCGTGTCGATCGGGCCGCCCATCATGGTCAGCGTGCGCGGCGTGTTGGGATGCTTGTCGGCGTTCATCAGCGCGACAGCGGCATAGACCGGCACCGAGGGCTGGCAGACGGCGAGCACATGCGGGCGAGCATCGCCCTCCGCGCCGATCGTGGCGAGAAATTCTATGACATAATCGACATAGTCATCGAGATCGAACCGCCCATCGCTAAGCGGCACCTGCCGCGCGTCGCGCCAGTCGGTGATGTAGACATCGGCAACCGGCAGCATCCGCTGCACCGTGCCGCGCAGCAGCGTCGCGAAATGGCCGCTCATCGGCGCGACGATCAGCAGCTTGGGACCGCCCGCGACGCCCTCGCGCACGAAGCGCTTGAGCTGGCCGAACGGTTTGCGCAGCACGATTTCCTCACGGACCTCGACCCGCTTGCCGTCGATCTCCGTGAAATCCAGCCCAAATTCGGGCTTGCCGCGCGGTGCCGAAGCATGCGCGAACACTTCCAGAGCGGAGGCGAGGATCGGGCCGCCGCCGAAATAGGCAAAGGGATTGGCCGGATTGTTGAGCAGGCCCGCGCTGAAATTCGCCAGCGCACTCGCGCCGGCCAGCATCGAGCGCTGAAGTTCGTAGGCGTTATACAGCATCGGCAATCAACATCCCCGCCCCGGGCGGGGCAATGACAACGGTCTCACAGACTTTATAGCGCGCTCATGCTGCAGTGCAAACGCGGCGTACCGGATTTTCGATCCGTGAAGCCTGTTCCCTTGCATCCCGCTTCGCGTTAGGCGGCGGCATGGCCCAGCCCACACCGCCCCCCGCCCCTGCCCCCGCCCCGCCGCAGCGCAAGCTGTCGAGCCTGACGATCGTGTGGGGCTATACGCGCCGCTATCCGCTCCAGCTGACGCTGGCGATCGTCGCGCTGCTGCTGGCCGCCGGTGCGACGCTGTGGATCCCCCGCACGTTCAAGGAAGTGGTGGACAAGGGCTTCGGCCCGACTTCCGATCCGGCGCAGATCGGCGGCTATTTCCAGGGGCTGTTGCTGGTCGTGGTGGTGCTCGCCTTTGCCACCGCGATGCGCTTCTATTTCGTGTCGTGGCTGGGCGAGCGCACCGTGGCGGACATGCGGGCGGCGGTGCATCGCAACCTGCTGCGCCTGCCCCCGCGCTGGTTCGAGGAGAACCGCCCGTCGGAAATCGCCAGCCGCCTCACCGCAGATACCGCCGTGGTGGAGCAGATCGTCGGTACCACCGTCTCGGTCGCGCTGCGCAACCTGCTGATCGCGATCGGCGGCACGCTGTACCTGTTCGTGCTGGCGCCGAAAATCGCCGCCTATCTTCTGGTCGGGATTCCGGTGATCGTGCTGCCGATCATGTGGCTGGGCGGGCGCGTGCGCCGCTTTTCGCGCACCAGTCAGGATCGTGTCGCCGACATCGGCTCGATCGCGTCGGAAACGCTCGGCGCGATGCGGATCGTGCAGGCATTCGGGCAGGAAGATCGGGAGAGTGCGCGGTTCCAGGACGCGGTCGATCGCGGCTTCTCGACCGCGCGCAAGCGGTTCGCGACCCGCGCGCTGATGACCGCGCTGGTCATCTTCGCGCTGTTCACCGCGATTACCCTCATCATGTGGGACGCGGTCTATGGCGTCGCGCAGGGGCGGATTTCGGGCGGGTCGATCACCGCCTTCGTCATCACCGCCGGCCTGGTGACCGGTGCGTTCGGCGCGCTGACCGAAGTCTATGGCGATCTGTTGCGCGCATCGGGCGCCGCCGCGCGGCTGGCCGAGCTGTTGTCGGAGGAGCCGGAGATCGCTGCCCCCGCCAATCCGGTGGCGCTGCCCGAGCCGGCGCAGGGTGCGATCGCGTTCGATCACGTCACCTTCCGCTACCCGACGCGGCCCGAGGTTTCGGCGCTGAACGACTTCACCCTGTCGGTCGCGCCGGGCGAGACGGTGGCGGTGGTCGGGCCGTCAGGCGCGGGCAAGTCGACCTTGTTCCAGCTGGTCCAGCGCTTCTACGACCCCGAGGCGGGCGAAGTGCGCGTCGATGGCGTGCCGCTGCCCAAGGCCGATCCGGCGCAGGTGCGCGCGCGCATGGCGATGGTGCCGCAGGAGACGGTGATCTTTGCCGCCAGCGCCCGCGACAATCTGCGCTATGGCCGCTGGGACGCGACCGAGGAGCAGATCTGGCAGGCCGCCGAGGCCGCCAATGCCGCCGAGTTTCTGCGCGAACTGCCACAAGGGCTTGACACCTTCCTTGGCGAAGACGGCGCGCGGCTGTCGGGCGGGCAGCGCCAGCGCATCGCCATCGCCCGAGCGCTGCTGCGCGATGCGCCGATCCTGCTGCTCGACGAAGCGACCAGCGCGCTCGATGCGGAAAGCGAGCGGCTGGTGCAGGATGCGCTCGAGCGGCTGATGCAGGGGCGCACGACTTTGGTCATCGCCCACCGCCTCGCCACCGTGCGTGCGGCGCAGCGCATCATCGTGATGGATGAGGGGCGCATCGTTGAGACCGGCACGCATGGCGAACTGGTCGCGAAGGGCGGCCTCTATGCCCGGCTCGCCAGCCTGCAATTCAGCGAAACGGTCTAGAGCCTAGTCGGGCTCTAGTAGCGCGAGAGATACCAGGCAGCGAAGGCGAGCACCGCACCGAGCGCGAGCGCAACCTTTAGCTTCGGATTACGCGTCGATTCGCGCTCGCGACCCATGCGGTCGAGGTCGAACCAGTAATGTGCCGGATGCGCTTCGCGGATCACGCCGGTCGCGCGCAATCGATCGAACGCGGCGCGCTCGACCGGACCTGGCGCATATTCGATCGCGGTACCAGGCGAGATCGCGCGATGCTCGGCGAAATGGCGCTGGACACGAAACTGGCCAAGATCGGATGCGCCGTTGAGCGGCATGGTGTGCGATTCTCCGTTGAAGCGCCGATAGTCGGAAAGCGAGCGCGCGGTTTCAAGGCCACGGATAGATGGACCTTTGCCCGACGCAGAATTCCCCTGCTCGCCTGTGCGCGGGTCGGACGGTAGAGCGCGGCATGCGCTTTCGCCTGTTCCAGCCGATTCTCGCCGGTGCACGGCCGCTCGACCGGGTCATTGCCTGTATCGGAGCGACGATCTGTCTCGCGCTGACCATGGCGATCGGCGCAGGGCTGGAGCTGACCGCAGCGGACCTGCCATTGATCGTCGCGCCGATGGGGGCGTCGGCGGTGCTGATCTTTGCCGTGCCTGCCAGCCCCTTGGCGCAGCCCTGGCCGGTGGTGGGCGGGAACACCCTTTCGGCACTGGTCGGGATCGCGGTCTATCGGCACATCCCCGATCCGATGATCGCCGCGGGACTTGCCGTCGGGCTGGCCATCCTGGCGATGTCGCTGTGCCGGTGCCTGCACCCGCCGGGTGGCGCCGCTGCGCTCACCGCCGTGATCGGAGGCGAGAGCGTGCATGCGGCGGGCTATTCCTTCGCCCTTGCTCCGGTCGCGCTCAATTCGGTCGCGCTGGTGATGCTGGCGATGGTGTTCCACCGGCTGTCGACGCACAGCTACCCGCATCGCGCGGCGCCTGTGGCGATGCCCCCAGTGGCAAGCGGGCTGCACCTCGACGATATCGACCGGGCGCTCGCGGAGCTGCCCGACAGTTTCGACATCAGTCGCGAGGATCTGGACGTGCTGCTGTCGCTGGCGGAAACCCACGCGCGGGCGCGACGCGGGCACTGACCCGGCCTTTCAATTTTTGGAAAGTGCGGTACGCTCGGGCAAAAGCTTGAGAGGATGGCATGACCCGCGAATTCGATCTCATCGTTTATGGCGCGACCGGCTTCACCGGTCGCCTCGTCGCCGAATATCTGGCGCAGCGTTACAATGATGGTTCGCTCAAATGGACAATGGCCGGCCGCTCGCTAACTAAGCTCGAACGGGTCCGCGACGAGATCGGCGCGCCCGCGGACACCCCGCTGCTCACCGCCAATGCCGACGATCCCGCCGCACTGCGCGCCTTGACCGCGCGGGCGACCGTCGTGCTGACCACGGTCGGGCCGTATCAGCTCTATGGCAATGATCTGGTCGCGGCGTGCGTCGAGACCGGCACCGCCTATGTCGACCTGTGCGGCGAGCCCAACTGGATGCACGACGTGATCGCGCGGCATCAGGATGCGGCGAAGGCGAGCGGCGCGCGCATCGTGCTGTCGTGCGGGTTCGATTCGATCCCCTTCGACCTGGGCGTGTGGACCGCCGAGCAGGCGGCGATCGCCAAATGGGGCCGCCCCGCCCCGCGCGTGAAGGGCCGCGTGCGCAAGATGCAGGGCACCTTCTCCGGCGGCACCTTCGCCAGCGGGAAGGCGACGGCGGCGGCGGCGGCGAAGAACCCGGCGGTGTTCAAGGTTCTGCTCGATCCCTTCGCGCTTACGCCCGGCTTCACCGGCCCGGACCAGCCCAAGGGGGTGATGCCCGAATATGACGCGGCGGCCGGCGGCTGGGTCGCCCCGTTCGTGATGGCGGTGATCAACACCAAGAATGTCCATCGCACCAACTTTCTCGCCGGCCACCCCTATGGCACCGACTTCCGTTATGACGAGATGATGGTCGCCCCGGGCCTTGGCGACATCGGCAAGGCTGCGGCCGAGGCGATCGCCAAGATGAACCCGATGAATGCCGACAAGGGCCCCGCTCCCGGCGAAGGCCCGTCAAAGGAAGAGCGCGAGGCGGGCTTCTACGAAATCGACTTCATCGCGGAGATGCCGACCGGGGAGTCGCTGACCTGCACCGTCACCGGCGACCGCGATCCCGGCTATGGCTCAACCAGCAAGATGATCGCCGAGGCCGCACTCTGCCTGATCCGCGATGTCGCGGGTGAAGGCGGGGTGTGGACGCCGGGCGCGCTGATGGCGCAGCCGCTGAAGGCGCGACTGGAGGCGAATGCCGGGCTGAAGTTCGTGGTGAAGCCCTAGCCGACGTAGAAGAACGTCGTCAGCACCAGCGCGAGCGCGACCGATACCGCGATCAGCACCGGGGCGCGCTTGCGGCGGTGGTGCGCGATCACCGCATCGTGCGCGCGCAGGTCGAGCCAGTAATAGCCCTGCCCCTCGCGCCGGATCACACGTTGCGCGATCAGCTTGTCGAACACCGGCTTGAGCTCGGCAGGCGGGGTATAGAGGATGGTGCTGAGCGGCGTGATCGCGTGCTCGGCGCAGAAATGATCGACGATGCGCCGGCGCCCGCGCGCGAACTTCGTGATCGGCACCGATTCGACGACGGCCATGCCAAACCCCCTTCGTCACCCCGGCCTCGTGCCGGGGTCCACCGCGACGCGAGCTCAAACCTTGAGCCGCATGCGCTGCGCTTGCCGCACAGTGGACCCCGGAACAAGTCCGGGATGACCAACATTTTTAGCGCTTGCGCCCCTGATGCTTGATGTTCGCTGGACGCCCGCGCCGCTTCAGCGGACGCGGCGGGCCGGACTTGCGCCGCTCGCCGTCCGGACGCGGGCCTGATCCGCTGCCCTTGCCGTCGGGCAGTTCGAAGCGCAGCGCGCCCGATACCGGGTTCGCTTCGACCAGCTTGAGCTGCAACCGCTGCCCCAGCGCGAACTCAGCGCCAGTATCCTCGCCCACCAGCCGCTGCCCGGCCTCGTCATAGCGGAAATATTCACGCCCCAGATCGCGCGCCGGAACCAGCCCGTCGCCCCCGATGCCATCGACCGTCGCAAAGAACCCGAACGACTGCACCCCGGTGATCCGCGCATCCAGCACCTCGCCGACATGGCTGGCCAGATAGGCGGCGACATAGCGGTCGATCGTATCGCGCTCCGCCTCCATCGCACGGCGCTCGAGCTTGCTGATCAGCTCGCCGGTCCGCTCCATGTCCTTGTCCGCCGGCAACTCGCCGCCCGGCCCCAGCTTGAACGCCTCGGTCAGCGCGCGGTGGACGACAAGGTCGGCATAGCGGCGGATCGGCGAGGTGAAGTGCGCATAGCTGCCCAGCGCCAGCCCGAAATGTCCGGCATTTTGCGGGCCGTAATAGGCCTGGGTCTGCGTCCGCAGCACCTGCGTCATCACCTCGGCGTGGAAATCCGCCTCCTTGGTCCGCGCGATGACATGGTTGAACGTCTTGGGCCGGATCACCTGCCCCAGCGCAAATTCGACATCGAGCGTCTTCAAATACTCCTTGAGCGCGACCAGCTTTTCGCGGCTCGGCGGCTCATGGATGCGGTACATGACCGGCGCCTTTTTCTTCTCCAGCGCCTTGGCCGCCGCGACGTTGGCGGCGATCATGTAATCCTCGATCAGCTTGTGCGCGTCCAGCCGCTCGCGCGGCGCGACCGACAGAATGCGGCCCTTTTCGTCGAGCACGATCCGCCGCTCGGGCAGGTCGAGGTCGAGCGGCTCACGCTTCGTCCGCGCCTTGTTGAGCGCGGCCCAGCAATCCCACAGGGGTTGGAGGATCGGTAACAAGTCCCCCTCCCGCTCGCGGGAGGGGTTAGGGGAGGGCATGTCCGCCGAGAGAGCCGTCTGATTGGAAAGGCCCTCCCCCGGCCCCTCCCGCTCTGCGGGAGGGGAGACATGCGCATCGATCGCCGCCTGGGCGTCCTCATAGGCGATGTTCGCCGCCAGCTTCACCACCGCGCGGCTGAAGCGCCAGTCCCTGATCTCGCCATCCGCGCCAATGCGCATGTGGCACGCCAGCGCCGCGCGATCGACGCCCTCCTTCAGCGAGCACACATCTGCCGACAACACCTCCGGCAGCATCGGCACGACGCGGTCAGGGAAATAGACGCTGTTCCCCCGCTTGCGCGCCTCGCGGTCGAGCAGCGATCCGGGGCGGACGTAAAAGCTCACATCGGCAATCGCGACGATCGCCTTCCACCCACCCGTGTTCGCGGGATCGTCGTCGGGCGTCGCCCACACCGCATCGTCATGGTCGCGCGCATCGGCCGGGTCGATCGCGACGATCGGCAGGTCGCGCAGATCCTCGCGCCCCTCGCCCAATGGCTGCTTCGCCACCCGCTCCGCCTCGGCGAGCAATTCCTCCGAGAAGATGTGCGGGATTTCATGCTTGTGGATCGCGATCAGCGAAAAGCTGCGCGGCGCGAACGGGTCACCCAGGATTTCGGTGACCTTGGCGAACAGGCGCGGCCCCTTCCCCGTCACTTCGGCCATCACCAAATCGCCCGGCTCGGCGCCGTTGCGGTCGGAGATGACGGGGCTGGTGCGCTCCTTCTTGTCGAGGCCCTGCAGATAGAGCCGCCCGCCCTCTTCATGCACGACGCCCAGCACCGCGCCGTCGCCCTTGGCGAGCTTCTTCATCGGGTGGGCGATCAGGCCCTTCCCGGCCTCTTCGGTGCGCGCAAGGATGCGGTCGCCGACACCCAGCGCGCCGCCCGGCCCGCGCTTCTCGCGCACACGCAGGCGGGGCACCGGAATGCCCTCCGCCTCCCAACGTTCGGGCACCGCCCAGACCGTGTCGCCATCGGCCTCGACGATGCGCAGCACCGTCACCTTGGGCACGCCGCCCATCTTGTGAAAGGCGCGGCCGGGGGCGACGTCGATCAGCCCCTCGTCGCTCATGTCCTTGAGCAGCGCCTTGAGCGCGATCTTTTCCTGCGCGGACAGGCCAAAGGCGCGCGCGATCTCGCGCTTTCCTGCGGCTTGCTCCGACGAAGTGATGAAATCGATGATCTGTTGGCGGGTCGGCAGGCCCGGAACGGGCTTCGACTTTGCGTTTTTCTGTTTTGCCATTGGCCGCCAACATAGCTCTTCGCCGCTGCAAAACCAAATGCGCCGCAGAAAATACCCGTCCGCTGCGACCTGCACAGGCGCGGCGCTTCTACAATCGGACCAGTCCCTTTCCGCTCCGGGAGCCCCGCCGATGCGCCTCAATCGCCGCCATTTGTTCGCCGCTGTCGCCGCCGGCGGTGCTGCGCTTGCCACCCGCCCGCTGATCGCGTCCGAGAGTGGACATGCTGCGTCGACAATTACCCCGGAAACCGCCCTGGCGACGCTCAAGAAGGGCAATCAGGCCTTCACCATGGGCCGTGCGTTCAATTATGGCCTGAACGACGGCCAGCGTCGCGCCTTCCTTGCCGGGCAGCGTCCATTCGCGACGATCGTCTGCTGCTCCGACAGCCGCGCCGCGCCCGAACAGATTTTCGAGACCGGCGTGGGTCAGCTGTTCGTCGTGCGCAATGCAGGGAGCACCGTCGCCAATGCCCAGGCGATGGGCAGCATCGAATATTCGGTCGTCCATCTCGGCGTGCCGTTGATCGTGGTACTCGGCCATTCGGCGTGCGGCGCGGTCAAGGCCGCGATCGAGGTGGTGGACAAGGACGCCAAGCTGCCCGGCAGCCTCGGCCATATGGTCGAACCGATCGTCCCGGCGGTGCATACCGCGCACAACAGCCCCGGCGATCTGGTCGAAAATTCGATCCGCGAAAATGTGCATCAGGTCGTGCATGACCTGCGCGCGCCCAGCCAGCGCCTGATCGCCGCACCGCGCCGCGCGGGCAAGCTGAAGATCGTCGGCGCGGAATATCACCTCGCCTCGGGCATCGTCGAGTTTTTCGACGTCGAATAGGCGGGTCGCTTTCCGGCGCGTCGCCGCATAGGGTGCGGCGGTGTCCTGTGATCTGCTCATCATCGGCGGCGGCATCAATGGCTGCGCGATCGCGCGCGAGGCGGCGTTGCTGGGGCTCCGGGTCGTGCTGGTCGAGCGCGACAGCCTCGCCGCACACACCTCATCCGCGTCAAGCAAATTGATCCATGGCGGCCTGCGCTATCTGGAGACCTATGAATTCCGGCTGGTGCGTGAGGCGCTGGTCGAGCGGGAGCGGATGCTGGCGACCGCGCCGCAGCTGATCCGCCCGATGGCGTTCGTCCTGCCGCATGCCCATGCTGTGCGCCCGCGCTGGATGGTGCGCGCGGGGCTCTATCTCTACGACCTGCTCGGCCTTGGCTCCTCGCTCCCGCGGTCGCGCGCGCTACGTCGCGACGACCCGCGCCTTGCCCCGCTGACCTCAGGGACCAGCGGCTTTCTTTACTGGGACGCGCAGGTCGACGATGCGGCACTGGTCCGCGCCAATGCACAGGATGCTGCGGGGAATGGGGCGGAGATCATCACCGGGGTAGCGGTGACGGGAGCACAGCGGGATGCAGACCGCTGGACGGTGACACTCTCCGACGGGCGCACGATCGACGCCCGCGCGATCGTCAACGCCGCCGGGCCATGGGTGCGCGACCTGCTGGACACGCTCGGTGTCGCCACGACCAGCGGCCTGCGGCTGGTCAAGGGCAGCCACATCATTGTCCCGGCGCTGTGGGAGGGCGACCATGCCTATATCCTGCAACAGCCCGACCGCCGCGTCGTCTTTGCCGCACCGTGGCGGGGGGAGACGATGATCGGCACCACCGATGTCCCCGTGGATCACCCCGGCGACGCGGGCATTGATGCCGGTGAGATCGCCTATCTCTGCGCCGCTGCGAACCGCTATTTCCGGCGCCAGATCACCGCTGCCGACGTGACCGGCAGCTGGTCCGGCATCCGCGCGCTCTACGACAATGGCGCGGACGAGGCGCGAACGGTGACGCGCGACTATCATCTCGACTTCGACACAAGCGCTGCGCCGATCCTGTCGGTGTTCGGCGGCAAGATCACCACCGCCCGCGCGCTGGCCGAACATGCGCTGTCGAGACTGGCCCCCGAACTTCACTTCACCACCCGGCCGGTCACGCGCGACCGCCGCCTCCCCTGACATGGACCTTTTCGCGGGTTCGAGCGCTTAACCCCGGCAACCTGAACTCAAGGAGGCCAGTATGAGCGTCGAAGGAAAGCTGAAGGAAGCCGCAGGCTTCGTAAAGGAAGAGCTGAACGAGCATCGCGACTCGCCCGAGGGCAAGCAGGCCGCTCAGGAAGGGCGCGATCTGCGCAACGAAGGCCGGATCGAGGACGGCAAGATGCCGAAGACGACCGAGCCCGGCACCGGCGCCGAGTAAGCTTCAACTGCCCCCGCTTCGGCGGGGGCAGTCATTTCTGGCTCAATAGGCCCGCGCGACCAGGATGCGTTCCACCGCCGGCTTGCCGGTGAAGATGCAGGCACCTTCTGCCGGCGCAGCATCGAGCGGCACGTTGCGGAAGGTCAGCTTGAGCGCCTTGATCCGTTCGACCACCGCGTCCAGCTCTGCGCCCTCGGGCTTGCTCCACTGCACCTCGACCCAGCCCGGATATTTCCCCGACCCTTCGAAATGCGCCTTGAGCGCGTCGAAGCTCTCGACCCCGCGCACGATGTTCGCATCCAGCCGAGCGCGCGCGTCGGCGTGCAGCCCGGCCTGGATCTCTTCTAGCAGCGCCGCCGCACCCGCGACGAAATCATCCTTCGCCACCACCGCGCTGTCGAGCTTGCCGTCTTCGCGATACAGCCGGTCGCGGCGGATCACCGATACATTGCCCCCCGCCATGTCGCGTCCCCCGACCTCGATCACCATCGGCGCGCCCTTCTTGACCCAGCCCCAGCGCTTGGTCGCGGCCTTGACCGCCTTGAGGTCGAGCAACGCGCGCACCGGCTCGCCCAGCGCCAACGCCTTGGCGAGCTCGGCCTGCAGCCCCTTGCAATAGTCGATCAGCGCGGCGTCCTCGTCCGTGTCGCGCAGCATCGGCACGATCACGATCTGCCACGGCGCGATGCGCGGCGGCACGCGCAGCCCGTCATCGTCGCCATGCACCATGATCACGCCGCCGATCATGCGCGTCGACACGCCCCAGCTGGTCGTCTGCGCCAGTTCCTGCACGCCTTCCGCATTCTGGTACTTGATGCCCTGCGCGCTGGAGAAGGTGGTGCCGAGGAAGTGCGAGGTGCCCGCCTGCAGCGCCTTGCCGTCCTGCATCATCGCCTCGATGCTGTAGGTCGCGACCGCGCCGGGGAAGCGTTCATTCTCCGGCTTCTCGCCCGCGACGACCGGCATCGCGAGGCAGGTTTCGGCGAACTCGCGATACACCTCCAGCATCTTCATCGTCTCTTCGCGCGCCTCGTCGACCGTGGCGTGGGCGGTATGCCCCTCCTGCCACAGGAATTCGGCGGTGCGCAGGAACATGCGGGTGCGCATTTCCCAGCGCACGACATTGGCCCATTGGTTGATCAACACGGGCAGGTCGCGCCACGACTGGACCCAGCGCGCCATCGCCGCGCCGATCACCGTTTCGGACGTCGGGCGCACGACCAGCGGCTCCTCCAGCTTCGCCTCGGGATCGGGCACCAGCCGCCCGTCCTTCTGGATCAGCCGGTGATGCGTGACGACCGCCATCTCCTTCGCGAAGCCGTCGACATGCTCGGCCTCTTTCTCGAAGTAGGACAGCGGGATGAACAGCGGGAAATAGCAATTCTCATGCCCCGTCGCCTTGATGCGATCGTCGAGCAGCCGCTGGATACGCTCCCAGATGCCATAGCCCCATGGCCGGATGACCATGCACCCGCGCACGCCGCTCTCCTCCGCCATATCGGCTTCGGTGATGACGGCCTGATACCAGGCGGCGAAATCCGCTTCGCGGGTGACATTGAGTGCGCGTTTGATCATGGCTGCGCGATTAGCGCGGGAAATCCGGCCCGTCACGCCCCTTCGCGGGTTGCCCCATGCCGCACCCCCGCTTAGGCGTTCGCAGGTGCATCGTGATCGCGTCCTTACCGGCCTGGGCCTGCGTCTGCTCGCCATCCTGATGCTCTCGACCATGGGCGCGCTGATCAAGCTGGCGGAGCGGGGCGGCGCCAACCTCGCCGAGATCATGTTGTTTCGTCAGCTGTTCGCGATCCCCTTCATCCTCGCCTGGATCGCCGCGGGCCCGGGAATGCGATCGATCCGCACGCAGCACTTCGGGCTGCATGTGAACCGCACCGTGATCGGGCTGACCGGCATGGTGTTCAATTTCGGCGCGGTGCTGCTGCTCCCGCTGGCCGAGGCGACGACCTTCTCCTTCACCGCGCCGATCTTCGCCACGATCCTTGGAGCATTGGTGCTGCACGAAAAGACCGGCTGGCGGCGCTGGGCGGCGGTGATCGCGGGCTTTGTCGGCGTCGTGCTGGTCGCGCAGCCCGGCGACGGGCATATCCCGCTCGCCGGCGCGCTGGTCGGGCTGACCGCCGCCTTCTTCGTCGCGCTGATCGCGATCCAGCTACGCCAGATGGCCAAGACCGAGCGGCCGGCGACCACCGTCTTCTGGTTCTCGACGCTATCGGTGCCGCCGCTCGCGATCGCCTACCCCTTCTTTGCGCAGATGCACGACTGGCAGACCTTCGCGATCCTGATCGGCATCGGGCTGATCGGCGGCGCGGGCCAGCTCGCGCTCACCGCCGCGCTGCGCTTCGCCCCGGTTTCGGCCGTGGTGCCGATGGACTATTCCAGCCTGATCTGGGCGACGCTTTATGGCTATGTGCTGTTCGGCGTGCTGCCCAGCCAATGGACCTGGATCGGCGCCCCGATCATCGTCGCCAGCGGCCTCTACATCGCATGGCGCGAACAACGCCTGGGCCTGGCGCGGCGCGCGGGTCCGGTCGAGGCGGTTGCGGATGTGGACGAAGACTGAAGGGCGCGCTGGCGCGGGGGTGTTGCGGCGTCTGTTTTCAGGATTTCGAGGTCTGTTCGGTAATGGCTGCAAATGGGTGGCTAGCTGCCGTTCGTTATGCGCCCCAAACCGTATAGTTAGGGCGCCTTGCCTTTGAGAAGCTGGACGAGGCCGAACATACACGCGCAAGCCAACAGCAGCGGCGTGGCGAGCAAGATGCAAACCATCGCCGTCTCTACAATCCCAGCTGACCCTACCAGCGCCAGCGGATTGCCCACCCAAGAGACGCCAAACCCAAAGGCTGCTAAAAGCGCAAAGCCGAAGATGGCAAGAGTCACGCCTTCAATGATCTTGCCCATTCCGCGGATGCTCACCTCGCCACTGGATGTTGCCGATTGTGACTTCATCGGATGATGACCGCAATGGGGTCGTTAGCCGAAAGGCAGGTAACGGACCGAACCCACGCTAAGCCGCCGCTGCGACCCGCACCGCCACCCTACGCGCCACCACCGCCGCGATACACCAGCATCAGATTATTCGCCGGCATCGCCACCCGCCCGGTGCGTGCGAAGCCGTGCTCCGCCGCGAGCCGGTCCAACTCCGCCACATCGCGCAAACCCCATTCCGGATTGCGCGCCTTGAGCGATTCATCGAACGCCAGGTTCGACCCCGCCGTCTCCACCCCCGCCTCGCGATAGGGGCCGTAGAGGATCAGCGGCCCGCCCGACGGCAACAGCGCGGCGCACGCGCGGAACAGCCCGACCGTCGCCGCCCACGGGCTGATATGCACCATGTTGATGCACAGCACCGCATCGGCGGCCGCAATCGGCCACTCCCCCGCCGCCGCATCGATCGCCAGCGGCGGCGCGACATTGGCAAACCCTGCGCACCACGACGCGATCGACGCCCGCGCCGCCGCGTCGGGATCGCTGGGCACGAAGATCAGGTCTGGGAAACGCTCAGCGAAGAACGCGGCGTGCTCCCCGCTCCCGCTCGCGACCTCCAGCACCGTGCCGCGCGCCGGCAACAGCGTCGCCAATTCCGCCGCGATCGCCTCGCGGTTGCGCAGCGTGGCGGGCGCATGCTTGCGCACCGCGCCGCTGTCCTCCGCGACGATCCACGGCGTAGGGTCGCTCATTTTTTGGGGGCGCAGGCGGAGCGGTCGCCCGCCTTGCACCGCGCAACCTGTGCCTCCCACTCGCCGCGCGCCCGCGCGGCTTCTGCCTCGCGCCGCGCCACATCGGCGCGCCACGCTGCCATCTTGGCCTCATGCTCGGCCTTTTGCCGCGCGAGATAGAGTTCGTAGTCGGTCTTGCGCTCCAGCGTGATGCGGGCGACGCGATCCGCTTCGGCCTGATCGCGCTGCCGCTGGGCGTCATACATCCGCTGCGCTTCGATCCGGTCCGCGTCCTGCTCGGCCTGCGGGATGCGCGGGTCCTGCCCCGCCATCGCCGGTGCCGTCATCATCATCGCCACGATCAGAGCCAGTGCGCCGCGCATCATCGCCTCCCCAAAAGCAAACGGGCGGCGGCCGAAGCCACCGCCCGCCTGGGAGCCGGACTAGATCGAAACCCGGCCCGGTTAAACAGACGAAATGCGTTATTCGGCGGCCTGGGCCTGGGCCGGCTCCTTCCACACCAGCACCGGCTTGCGCGCGGCCAGCGTCTCGTCGAGCCGGCGGCGCGGCGCGAAGTGCGGCGCGGATTTGAGCGCGGCGTCGCCCGCCTTGGCCCGCTGCGCGACCGAGCGGAAGGCACCGATGAACTGGTCCAGCGCCGCCTTGCTCTCGGTCTCGGTCGGCTCGACCAGCATCGCGCCATGGACGACCAGCGGGAAATAGACCGTCATCGGGTGGAAGCCCTCGTCGATCAGCCCCTTGGCGATGTCGAGCGTCGAGAAGCCTTCGGCCAGCCCACGGTCGCTGAAGATCGCCTCATGCATGCACGGCCCGCTGGCAGCGAAGGGCGCGTCGAGCATGTCCTCCAGGCTGCGGAGGACATAGTTGGCGTTGAGGACGCTGTCCTCGGCAACCTGCTTCAGCCCGTCCGCGCCGTGCGACAGGATATAGGTCAGCGCGCGGGTGAACATGCCCATCTGGCCGTGGAACGAAACCATGCGGCCAAAGCTGGAGCCGTGATGCTCGCCCGCGGTCTCCTCTTCGACCAGCACGAAGCGGCCATCCTGCTGCTCGACGAACGGCAGCGGCGCGAACGGCGCCAGCGCCTCCGACAGCACCACCGGCCCCGAACCCGGCCCACCACCGCCATGCGGGGTGGAAAAGGTCTTGTGCAGGTTGATGTGCATCGCATCGACGCCAAGGTCGCCGGGGCGCACCTTGCCGACAATCGCGTTGAAGTTCGCGCCGTCGCAATAGACGTATCCGCCGGCGGCATGGACCGCGTCGCTGATCGTCTTGAGGTCGCGCTCGAACAGGCCGCAGGTATTGGGGTTGGTGATCATCACCCCCGCCACGTCCGGTCCCAGCCGCGCGGTCAGCGCCGCGACATCGACGCGCCCGTCCGGGGTTGCCGGAATATCCTCGACCGTAAAGCCCGCGAACGCCGCCGTCGCCGGGTTGGTGCCGTGTGCGCTTTCGGGGACCAGCACCACGCGGCGATCCTCGCCCCGCGCTTCCAGCGCCGCCTTGATCGCCAGGATACCGCACAGCTCGCCATGCGCGCCCGCCTTGGGCGACATCGCGACCGCCTTCATGCCGGTCAGCGTGACCAGCCAGTGCGCCAGCTGATCGATCACCTCGAGCGCGCCCTGCACCGTGTCGACCGGCTGCAGCGGGTGAATGTCGGCAAAGCCGGGCAGCCGCGCCATCCGCTCGTTGAGGCGCGGATTATGCTTCATCGTGCAGCTGCCCAGCGGGAAGAATCCGAGGTCGATCCCGTAATTCTGGCGCGACAGGCGGGTGTAATGGCGCACCGCCTCCGGCTCGCTCAGACCCGGAAGGCCGATGTCGCGGTGCCGCTCCAGCCCACCCAGCCGCGACGCCGCCTTGGGCGCTTCGGCGAAATCGACGCCGGTGGTGTCGAGCGATCCGATCTCGAAGATCAGCGCCTCTTCCAGCATCAGCGCGCGGTTGCCGGTAAAGGTCGCTGCCGCCTCACCCTCGACCGCGTTCATCTGCGGACGCCAGCCGCTCTGGTTGATCGTGCTCATGCCAGCACCTCCTGGAGAGCGGCGGCAAGGGTTTCGACATCCTCCGCCGTGGTGGTTTCGGTGACCGCGACGACCAGGCCGTTCTCCAACGCCCCCTCGCCCGGACAGAGGCGACCCAGCGACACGCCGGCGAGGATGCCCTTGTCGGCAAGTGCGCGCACGACGGGGCGTGCTTCCTTGGGCAGCTTCAGCGTGAACTCGTTGAAGAAGGTCGGGGTCACCAGCTCGACGCCCGGAACCTGCGCCAGCCGATCCGCCGCCGCGCTCGCGCCGGCATGGTTGAGCGCCGCGAGCTGCCGCAGCCCCTTTTCGCCCAGCAACGTCATGTGCACCGACCACGCCAGCGCGCACAGCACCGAGCTGGTGCAGATATTCGACGTCGCCTTCTCGCGCCGGATATGCTGCTCGCGCGTCGACAGCGTCAACACGAAGCCGCGCTTGCCTTCCGCATCCACCGTCTCGCCGGTCAGGCGACCGGGCATCTGGCGGACGTACTTTTCCTTGCACCCGAACAGCCCGACATAGGGTCCGCCGAACTGCAGCCCGACGCCGATCGACTGGCCTTCGCCCACGACGATGTCCGCGCCCATCTCGCCCGGCGACTTGATCGCGCCCAACGCCACCGGCTCGGTCACCACCGCGACCAGCAGCGCCTTCTTCGCCTGACACGCCGCCGCCAGCGCCGACAGGTCGGAAATGCGACCGAGAATGTCGGGATACTGCACCACGACGCACGAGGTGTCGTCGTCGATCAGGTCGATCAGCTTGGCCGTATCCGGCTCGGCAGTCAGCTCCGGCACCGCGGTCACCAGCGTGTCGCCGGTGTATTTGGCCATCGTATTGGCGACCGAGACATAATGCGGGTGCAGCCCGCCCGACAGGATCGCCTTGGCGCGCTTGGTGATGCGCCGCGCCATGCCGATCGCCTCCCAGCACGCGGTCGATCCATCATACATCGACGCATTGGCGACATCGGTACCCAGCAGGCGCGCGACCTGCGTCTGGAACTCGAACATCACCTGCAACGTGCCCTGCGCGATTTCCGGCTGATAGGGCGTGTAGGCGGTCAGAAACTCGCCGCGCTGGATGATGTGATCGACGCTGGCCGGGACGTGATGCTTGTAGGCGCCACAGCCGAGAAAGAACGGCGCACTTCCCGCCGACAGGTTTTTCGCCGCCAGTTTCGACATGTGCCGCTCAACCGCCAGCTCGCTGGCATGCATCGGCAGCCCCGCAACAGGCCCGCTGAGGCGCGCGCTTTCGGGAACATCGGCGAACAGATCATCGATCGTCGCGGCATTGACCGCGGCGAGCATCGCCTGCCGATCGGACGGGGTAAGGGGAAGGTAGCGCATCAATCTTCCTTCTCCCCTCCCGCTTGCGGGAGGGGTCGGGGGAGGGCCTGTCAGATCGTCTAGAGCGGAGCGCGTGAGGCCATGGACACGCCCTCCCCTAACCCCTCCCGCAAGCGGGAGGGGGACTTAAAGCTTGCTCACGAAGTCCGCGTACGCGCTTTCGTTCATCAGCCCGTCGAGCTCGCTGGTGTCGCTCAGCGTCATCTTGAAGAACCAGCCATCGCCTTCGGGGTCTTCGTTTACCAGCGCGGGGCTGTCCTCCAGTGCCGGATTGCCCTCGAGCACCGTGCCGCTGACCGGGGCATAGACGTCGCTCGCCGCCTTGACGCTCTCGACCACCGCGGCGTCATCGCCCTTGGCGACTTCCTTGCCTTCCTCGGGCACCTCGACGAACACGATGTCGCCCAGCTGGCTCTGCGCATAGTCGGTGATGCCGACGGTCGCGATTTCGCCGTCGAGTTCGATCCATTCATGATCTTCGGTGAAGTAACGGCTCATGTTCAGGCTCCCTGTCGGACATAGCGGTGGGGGACGAAGGGCATCTGCACCACTTCGCCATGATGGATCTTGCCGCGCTGGCTCAGCGTCACGCGCGTGCCGACTTCGGCCATCGCGGTCGGCACATAGGCCATCGCGATCGGCTTCTGCACGGTCGGGGCGAAGCCGCCGCTGGTGACGCGGCCGACTTCGTTGCCGGCATCGTCCAGCACCAGCGCACCCTCGCGCACCGGCTGGCGCCCCTCGACGATCAGGCCGACACGGCGCTGGATCGCGTCGTTCTCGCGCTCGTGCAGGATGCGCTCGGCACCCGGGAAGTTCGCTTCCGCGCGCCGACGCTTGCTCGCGACCGCAAAGTTCAGCGCCGCCATGATCGGCGTCGTCTCGGGGTCGAGGTCATGGCCATAGAGCGGCAGATCGGCCTCGAGCCGCAGCGAATCGCGCGCGCCAAGGCCGATCGGCTTCACCTCCGGCTCACCGCACAGCAGGTCGGCGACCTTGGCGGCCTGATCCGCGGGGATCGAGATTTCGAACCCGTCCTCGCCGGTATAGCCCGAACGGCTGATATAAGCCGGTACGCCGCCGATCTCGAACTTGCCGCCCTTCATGAAGACCAAGGCATCGAGCGGATACTCGCCCGTTACATGGCGGCTCAGCGCGTCGAACGCCTTGGGACCCTGCAGCGCCAGCAGCGCATGCTCGTCCATATGATTGATCTCGATATCGTCCGGCAGATGCTCGCGCAGATGGGCGATGTCGTCCCATTTGCACGCGCCGTTGACGACCATATAGATGCCACCCGGCCAGCGGCTGAACATCAGGTCATCGAGAATGCCGCCATTCTCGGCCAGCAGCAGCGAATATTTCTGCTGCCCCACCGCGACGCCCGCGACATCGGCGGGAATCAGCTTCTCCAGCTCGGCGTCGAGCCCTTCGCCCGACAGCAGCAGCTGGCCCATATGCGACACGTCGAACAGCCCGGCCGATTCGCGCACCCACAAATGCTCGGCCATGATGCCTTCATACTGGACGGGCATCTCATAGCCCGCGAACGGCACCATCCGCCCGCCGCGCGCGCGATGCCACGCATCGAGCGGCAGCAGCATCAGTTCTTCGACGAAATCGGGCTCGCCCGCTACGGTATCAGGGCTGTCGGTCACGCGCGTGCTCCAGAATTGACGACGGAATGCCGCACAACGCGGCCATTCATCCGTCGCCCCCTCTGTCACGGGAACCTGAGAGCTTTGATCCCGGAGCCTGTCCGGGACTTACCCCTTCGGTGGCTCACCCCTGACGGAGCGAGCGCTTTCCAGAGTGTCGTGGCCCGCGCGGTCCCTGGTGCCTGAGAGATTCCGGGGCGGTTGCTCCTTCGGCGTTCCGGGTCCGGAGACCCGCAAACTCTCCCGCGCGTGCCTTCACCGGTTGCCCGATGCCGACGCACCGGGAATGCTGCGCCGCACCGTTCGAGTCAATCGCGAAGTTTTCCACAAGCGCCGCCCCGGCGCGGGCCGGTGCCGCGCGCCGCGCAAGCGGCGGGCAAACTAGCGCGTTGCGTTATACTTCAGCTGGGCGTCGGTGAGCTGGAAGCCGACCAGCGCCTCGAACGTCGCGCGCAGCACGGCCTGACGCACTTCGGGGCGCGCCAGCGGATCGAGCGCCGCGGTTTCGTCGCCCGCCTTGCGCTTTGCCAGGATCTGGCGGCGGATATCATCAGGCAGCGTCGCGGCGGCGCGCGCGACATAGGCGTTGGCGGTCCCGCTCGCCTGCGCACGCGCCTGCCCCGGTTCGAATCGCAGCGTCACTTGCGCCACGCGCTTCGACACGACCGACGTGCCGCCCTGCACCACGGTCACGAAATAGGGCAGGGTCACCTCGCGCGCGCCCTCGGTCGAGCGGCGGCTGGCCTGTACCTCGAACGCGATGTCGCTGCGGATCATCTCGCCGCTATCGTCGCAATTGGACGTGACGTTGGTCATCGTCGCGGTCACGTCGATCGCGCTCGCCGCCGTGCTGTCGGCGGGGTTGAACAAAGTGATGTCGCCGGTCCCGGCCGGAACGCCGACGCGCGGGCAGGCAGATCGTACCGCGGTGATGCCACCTTCGGAAATATCGCCCTCACGGGCGCATGCGGCAAGCGCCAGCGGAATCGATGCGGCAAGCGCGAGTTTGCGAACGTTCAACTGGGGCACCTTTCCCGAACAAGACATGCCTGCCACCCCCATCGCTGGCGGACCCGGCCCGGCGGCGCGCACCATAGGCAGCGCTTTGCCTTCCCGCAACGGCCATCCCGCGCCTTTCCCGCCGCGCACGGATCGCGTAAGGCAGCCGCGATGACCGACAGCCCGAAACCCGTTCTCGACCTCCTCATCGCCGCCCCGCGCGGCTTTTGCGCCGGAGTCGACCGCGCCATCCAGATCGTCGAACGCGCGATCGAACTGCACGGCGCGCCGGTCTATGTCCGCCACGAGATCGTCCACAACAAATATGTCGTGGACACGCTGAAGGCGAAGGGTGCGGTCTTCGTCGACGAACTCGATCAGGTGCCCGACGGCGTCCATGTCGTCTTCTCCGCGCATGGCGTCCCCAAATCGGTCCCCGCCGCCGCGCAGAATCGCGGCCTGTCCTATTTCGACGCCACCTGCCCGCTGGTGTCCAAGGTGCATCGCCAGGCCGAACGGCTGGTCGCCGCCGGTCGCCACATCCTGTTCATCGGCCATGCAGGGCATCCGGAAGTGATCGGCACCTTCGGCCAGGTCCCCGACGGCGCAATGACCCTGATCGAAACCGAGGCGGATGCCGAGGCGGTCGCGCCGAGCGAGCCGGACAACCTCGCCTTCCTCACCCAGACGACGCTGTCGGTCGACGACACCGCGTCGATCCTGGCGATCCTGCAGCGGCGCTTCCCCGATATCGTCGCGCCCAAGGCCGACGACATCTGCTACGCCACGTCGAACCGGCAAGCGGCAGTGCGCGCGATCGCCGGGTCGTGCGACCTGGTGCTGGTAATCGGCGCGCCCAACTCGTCCAACTCGCTTCGCCTTGCCGAAGTGGCCGAGCGCGAGGGGACGACGTCCAAGCTGATCCAGCGCGCCGACGACCTCGAATTCGACTGGCTGGCGGGCATCGGCACGCTCGGCATCACCGCCGGCGCTTCGGCTCCCGAAGTGCTGGTGCGCGAAGTGATCGACCGCATCGCCACCCGCTACGACGTGACCGAACGCATGGTCGAAACCGCGCAGGAAACGATCACCTTCAAGCTGCCCAAGGGGCTCGAGGCGGCTTAGTCCAACATCCGTTTGCCCTGAGCTTGTCGAAGGGCGGCACTTTCCCCTACCGGCGTGCTTCGGCGCTTCGACAGGCTCAGCGCGAACGGAGGAATGGTGGCAGTCTACACACAGGTCCCGGCCGAATCGCTCGCCGCGTTTCTCGCCCGCTATGACGTGGGCGAGCTCGTCTCGGCCAAGGGCATCGCCGAGGGGGTCGAGAACAGCAATTACCTGATCGACACCACCAAAGCCCGCTTCATCCTGACGCTCTACGAAAAGCGGGTCGATGCGGGCGACCTCCCCTATTTCATGAACCTGCTCGCGCATCTCGATGCCAAGGGGCTGAACGTGCCGCCCGCGATTCCCGACCGCGACGGCGTGGCGATCCAGACACTCGAAGGCCGCCCGGCGTGCCTGATCAAGTTCCTGTCGGGTGTGTCGGTGTCCCACCCCACTCCGGCCCAGGCATACGCAGCCGGCAGCGCCCTCGGGCAAATGCACCGCGCAGTCGAGGATTTCCCCTTGGACCGGGTGAATTCGATGGGCGCCCAGACTTGGGCAGCCCTATTCGAGCGCTGCGGACGCGACCTCGACCAGATCGAGCCGGGTCTCTACGATCGCGTAAGCGAGGCGCTGGAAAGCGTGCTGTCGCGCTGGCCTGAAAATTTGCCTACCAGCGCCATTCATGCGGATTTGTTTCCCGACAATGTGCTGATGCTGGGCGACGAGGTCACGGGTCTGATCGACTTCTATTTCGCGAGCACCGATATCCGCGCCTATGATCTGGCGGTCATGCATGGCGCATGGTCATTCGACGCATCCGGCACGGAGTTCATGCCAGCAGTCGGCAAAGCGCTTATCGATGGTTACGACCGCACGATTGCATTGAGCGATGCCGAACGGGCCGCCCTGCCAGTTCTGGCGCAGGGTGCGGCACTCCGCTTTCTGTTGAGCCGTGCGTGGGACTGGCTGAATACGCCTGCGGGCGCGATGGTCACCCGAAAGGATCCGCTCGCCTACCTAAAGCGCTACGACTTTTATCGCACGTTTGACCCCGCCCTCACCCATGTCGCGGGCGATGCTCACCTGATGGATCCCTTTGCAAAATGACCGAACTCCCCCTCGTCGAAATCGCCACCGACGGCGCGTGCAAGGGCAATCCCGGGCGCGGCGGCTGGGGCGTGCTGTTGCGCGCGGGGACGGTCGAGAAGGAATTGTCGGGCGGTGAGGCGCACACCACCAACAACCGCATGGAGCTGATGGCGGCGATCCAGGGGCTGAAGGCGCTCAACAAGCCATGCCGCGTCAAGCTGTCGACCGACAGCCGCTATGTCATGGACGGCCTGACCAAATGGATCAAAGGCTGGCAGCGCAACGGCTGGCGCACCGCGGACAAGAAGCCGGTCAAGAACAGCGACCTGTGGATCGAACTCCTCGATGCCGCCAAACCCCACCGCATCGAATGGCAATGGGTCAAGGGCCATGCCGGCCACCCCGACAACGAACGCGCGGATCAGCTGGCGAGCGACGCGGCGCTGCGGAGTTAGGGCGGGCGGCAGTTTTGGTGGGAAGCCACCGCGCCCACCCCGTCATGCTGAACTTGTTTCAGCATCCACCCTTCCACACGCTGCTCCGTCGCTTGCGGGAGGTTGATCCTGAACCAAGTTCAGGATGACGGATTAGAGGGTCGCATGCGCCTGCAAATGGGTGGCTTTCGGACGGTCGGTCTCCGTTGAAAATGGTGGTTCGCCGCCACTCATTTCCCTAGCCTGTGATCATGCGACAGGATCAGATCATTCAACTCGGCGTCCAGCTACGGATGGAAGGCGTCGCGCGCTTTCGCGATGACTTCAATCGTCTCGAGTGCCTCTATTTCATCGATCATGAGGTCCTCAAACTGGTCCAGCCGCAATCAGTTCGCAAGATCGGCGGGCGATCCGCCGATCGCGTATTGTCGGGCAGTGTGGGTTTCGCTCTTCGCAGCGAGGTTGGCGAAACCGGCGCAAGAAAATGGTCTGATATGCCAGCTTCTATAAGCCTCGTGCCCATCATGAACTTCCCAGATTTGGCTGGGCTTTCAGCACTGTCTGCTTCGGGTGAGGTTGATCCGCATTACGTTGACAAACTTCACAGCCTCATGCGCAGCATTCCAGCGACATGCAGCGAAATTGACCGGCGCTTTGGCCCCGATTTTCTAACTTTGCCTCGGCTCGATCGTTTGATGCGCATGGCGCGCGAACTGCGCGCAGTCGATGATTGAATTAGCCTGTGCCCCGTAAGCCGACGGCAGCTATAATCGACACCGATCTCGAAGACCTATGGCTGCTACGGGGGCGTCAGCAGTCCTCCATTTGACAGTCCCCGGCGTCAGGCAGGGACTTTACGACCGATATTGCCCGATCGGCGCCACCGCCGGTGCAAATATTCGACATTCCCCTCCGCAAACGCGACACCCCTCCGGTGTTCGATGACGCGAAGTTCGCCGACATCGTCGCATCACCTGTTTCGCGGCACGCGCCCGCAATCGCCCGCGCGGATGCTCCACGCCATCCGCTGCCCGTGCAAAAACACCCGGCAAACAGCCAAAAACCGCTACCCGCTTTCCTACAAGAACCTATTTGGTTATAATCCTCCGCACGTCACAGCAGACGGAGGCCAAGTGAACACACGCAACACCCCGCGTCCGCAAACGCAACGCGCCGCCGCGCCTCACCTCTCTTCGACCGGCGCGCCCGGGCCGTTTTTCAGAATCGATTCGATCGCGTTCTTCGCCGACGCCTTGCTCGAATAGCCCTCGGTCCAGAAGATGATTTCGTTGTTATACTTGAACTTGGCGACATATTCGCCGGCTTTGTTCTGCTCGATCACGAACTTGTGGGCCATCATCTGCTCCCTCGTTGCGACAGGCCAACGATAGCAAAGCCGCGCCGCCCGTCCAGCGTTTCAGCCGCGAAACCGCTGGATCGAGTAGCGTTCGGGGTCGAGATGCGCGACCATCGGGTCGGGCGCGCTGCCCAGCAGCATCGCCGCCGCCAGCTTCGACGCGGCGGGCGCGGTCTGGATGCCGAAGCCGCCCTGCCCTGCGCACCAGAACAGGCCGGGCACGGCGGGGTCGAACCCATAGACCGGCTTGCGGTCGGGCGCGAAGGTGCGCAGCCCCGCCCAGCGCCGCTCAAGCGCTTCGACCCGCCAGTCGACCGCGCTGGCGAGCTTGTCGATCGCTATCGCGACATCGATCTCCTCGGGCGCGGCATCGCACGGGGCGGTCGGAATCTCGTCATGCGGCGACAGCCAGATGCGTCCGCCCGACTCGGGCTTGAAGTAGAACCGCTCATGCGCGTCGCGGACCAGCGGCAGGCTCATCGATGCGGGCGGATCGACGCGCAGCTGCACCATCGTGCGGCGCAGCGGCGCGATCCCCGTCGGCGGCGCCCCGGCCAGCAGCCCGACCGGCTCGGCCCAGGCCCCGGCGGCGTTGACGATGACATCGGCCGCGAACACCCCGGCGCGCGTCTCGATCCGCCAATGGCCGTCGCGCGACAGCGCGACGACGGCGGCGTCGCACACCAGTTCCGCCCCGTCGCGCCGCGCTGCCGCCAGATAGGCGCCATGCAACGCGGCAACGTCGATGTCGCAACAGCCGACATCGTACAGCGCCTCGGTCCATTCGGGCAGGATGCCGGGGCAATATTGTGCCGGATCGACATCGTCGAGCACCACCCCCGCCTCGGCAAAGGCCGCGACAAATCCGTCGAGCACATGGCGATCCGCGCGCCGCGCGATGAACAACTCGCCACGCGGAGAGAGGAAGCTCTGCGACCCAATCCGCTCCGGCGGATGGTGCAGGAAGTCGCCCGACGCCGTCACCAGCGGCTGGATGTTCGGCCCGCCATAGGTTTCGGACCAGAATGCCGCCGACCGCCCGGTCGCGTGATAGCCGGGCTGCGCCTCGCCTTCGAGGATCAGGACGCTGGCGTGCGGCGCGATTTCGGCGGCAAGACTCGCGCCGGCGATCCCCGCCCCGACCACCGCGACATCATAATGCTTCATCCGCGTCGCGCCCGCGCTTCCAGGAACAGGTCGATCTCACCGATCGCGCGGTTCCGCACCTTGTCCGCCTCGCGCAGGATCTCGTGCGCGCTTTCCTTGCCGAAACGCACCACCCGCGCGTCGGGCAGTTTGGCGACCTGCGCCAACGCCGCCCTGGCATCGACCAGCCCGTCATGCTCGGCGATCAGCGCCAGCACCGGCACATCCATCCGCTTGAGCGCGGGGTTGGTGCGCAGCTCGCGCGTCGAGCGGAACGCCTCGATCACCCATTTCCAGCTGGGCGGGCCGGTGACGTTGCCGGGATTGGCCTGCTGCCAGAAAATCTCGTCCTGATAGCGATCGGTGTCATGGGTCAGCAGCGATTCGCGTGTATCGGTGGTGTAAGGCCGCTCGTTCGACTTCCACGCCGGACGCGCCGAATTGCCAACGCCGCCGAGCAATCGCGCCAGCCGCTCACCCAGCGCCGCGCCGAACGGTCCCTTCAACCCCAGCATCGGCGCGATCAGCACCGCAGCGTCAGGTCGCGCCACCCCTTCGACCAGCCCGCGCAGCACCAGATGCCCGCCCATCGAATGGCCCATGATGATATGCGGCCCCGGCGTCGCGGCCATCCATTCGCCCACGAAGTCGCGAAAATCGGCGATGTACTGCGCGAAATCCTCGATATGCCCGCAATTGCCGGCGTCGGTCAGCCGCCCCGATCCCCCCTGCCCGCGCCAGTCGAACGATGTGATCGTCCAGCCACGCTCCTGCCAGTGCGCAAAGCTCTCCAGATATTTCTCGAACACATCGCCGCGCCCGCCCTGGAACAGGATCGATCCGCGCGGCGCGCCGCTGGCGGGCCAGGCGAAACAGCGCAGCACCCATCCGTCGCGGGCGGTCCAGTTGGTGACGCTGGCGCCGGCGGGAATAGCGCGGCGATCGATCTGGGAAACGGTCATGGGCGCTGGTTACGGTTTGGAAAGCCCTCGCGTCTAGAACTTCCATTCAGATGGGGGAATTTGCGCCTGTAATTCTGCTGGGCCTGCTGGTCCTGATCCTGGTTTCGGCCGGTATCGAGGACGCGCGCATCCGCGAAATCTCCAACTGGAAGAATGCCGCGATCGCGCTGCTGGCGCTGCCGTGGTGGTTCGCGATGGGGCTCAACCCCTGGCCCGAGATGGCGATCCAGCTGGGCATTGCGCTTGGCGTGTTCGCACTGTTCGCCGCCGCGTTTCAGTTCGGCATGATGGGCGGCGGCGACGTCAAGATGATCGCCGCGCTCGCGCTGTGGTTCCCGTTCGACAAGCTCATCAGCCTGATCGTGATCATGTCGCTGGTCGGCGGTGCGCTCACTCTGGTGATGCTGATCGAAAAATGGGTCCGTCGGCGCAGCGAACAGCCTGAGATTCCCTACGGCATCGCCATCGCCATCGCGGCGCTGCTCACACTTCGCGAACCGATTTTTAACCCCTTCTGGTGATGCTTAACGCCGGTGCAACCCGGTCGGACATTGAAAAGGCCTGAGACGTCATGGATGGACGGAAGATCATATTGCTGGTCGGCGCGCTGATCGTCGCGGCGATCACCGCGTTCATGGCGCGCAGCCTGATGACGGGATCGCCCGCGCCGGTTGCCGGCGCTGCGCCCGTTCCGGGCCAGCCCGCGCCGGTCGATGCCGTCGAAGTGCTGGTGGCGACCAAGGCGCTGCCTGTCGGCACCATCCTCGGCCCCGATTCGATCAAGTTCGTCGCCTGGCCCAAGGATCTGGTCGAGGGCGCCTATTTCAAGAAAGAAGATACCGACCTCGGCAAGCTTCAGGGCACCGTCGTCCGCTTTGCGATTCCCGCCGGCCAGCCGCTGACGCAGGGCGCGGTGGTCAAGCCGGGCGACCGCGGTTTCCTTGCCGCCGCACTCGCACCGGGCATGCGCGCGGTGACCGTGCCGGTGTCGGCGCAGGCCGCCGTTGCCGGCTTCATCTTCCCGGGCGACCGGGTCGACCTTATCCTGACCCAGACCGTCCCCGGCGGCGGCGACGGCCCGCCGCTCAAGGCGTCGGAAACGGTACTGCGCAATCTGCGCGTGCTCGCCACCGACCAGCGTACCGACAAGCAGCAGGACGATCAGGGCAAGACCGTCGTCGCCACCTATTCGACCGTCACGGTCGAGGCGACGCCGCGTATCGCGGAAAAGATCGCGGTCGCGCAGACGCTCGGCACGCTGTCGCTGTCGCTGCGCTCGATCGCGGACAATGGCAGCGAGCTGGAACAGGCCATCGCCTCGGGCGAGATCACGATGCCCGAAGGCAATGATCCCAAGGCGGAAAAGGCGATGATCGCCCGCGTCGCGTCGCGCCCCGCCGAGGGCGGGTCGACCTTCTCGACCGGTGCCGATGTCTCGCGTTTCCAGCGCAGCACCGTGCCCGGCAAGGCGCGCGACGACGACCGGGACATGGTCGGGCCCGGCGCGCCTCCGGCAGGCGGCGCCTATCCGGGCGCCGCAGCAGCGGGTCAGGGACCGGTGGTCAAGATTTCACGGGGCAATTCGGTCACGGTCGTCCCGGTTGGGGGGAAGAATTGAGATGCGTGTGAGGGGGAACAAGCTGGGCGGAGCGCTCGCGGCGGTGGCCGTGCTGGCGATGCCGGCCGCAACGTTGCCGGCACCGGTGCTGGCACAGACCGTCCATGCCGCACCGCGCGAAACGGTCCAGATCGCGACCGGCCGCGGTCGTCTGGTGACGCTCAACGCGCCGATGTCCGACATCTTCGTCGCCGACCCGGGCGTCGCCGACGTTCAGGTCCGCTCGCCAACCCAGCTCTGGGTATTCGGCAAGAAGGCGGGTGAGACGACCGTCTATGCCACGACCAAGGCGGGCAAGGTGATCTACTCGTCGACCGTCCGCGTCGGCAATAATTTCGACAGCGTCCAGGGCATGCTGGAAACGGCGATGCCGGAATCGGACATCACCGCGACGACAATGAACGGCTTCGTGTTGCTCACCGGGACCGTCGCTGCGCCGCAGGATGCCGCCGAAGCCGAACGGCTGGCGCAAGCATTTGTCGGCGAAGAGACCAAGGTGCTGTCGCGCCTCAAGACCGCGACCCCGCTGCAGGTCAATTTGCAGGTCCGCATTTCGGAGGTCAGCCGCAGCTTCGCCAAGAATATCGGCAGCAACTTCACCACGCTCGACGGGTCGGGCGGGTTCAAGTTCGGCATCGGCAGCGGGCGTTCGCCGGCGACCAGCTGGACCACCGATCCCCGCCTTCCACTCGGCGTCGGTGGCACCGTAACGGGCTATACGACCGATCCGATCACCGGCGCGCTCGTCCAAAAGCCAGGCACTGCGATCACTCCGGGTGCGGGGCGCACGACGATCGGCGGGCTCGGACGGCTGTTCGGTCTGGATATCCTCGGCGCGCTCGACCTTGGTGAAACCAACGGACAGGTGTCGACGCTGGCCAATCCGAACCTGACCGCGCTGTCGGGTGAGACGGGCTCGTTCCTGGCCGGCGGCGAAATCCCGATTCCCGTAAGCCAGGGGCTCGGCGCGGTATCGGTCGAATACAAGCAATATGGCGTCAGCCTGGCGTACACGCCCACGGTGCTGGCCGATGGCCGCATCTCGCTGCGCGTCCGTCCCGAAGTCTCGCAGCTCTCGGCCGCGGGGTCGGTGACGATCGGCGGGGTGCAGATCCCGGCGCTGACCACCCGTCGCGCCGAAACGACGGTCGAACTGGGTTCGGGTCAAAGCCTGATGATCGCCGGCCTGCTCCAGAATTCGCACGACAATCTGATCGACCAGACCCCGGGGCTGGGAAATCTGCCGGTGCTCGGCGCGCTGTTCCGCTCGAACGGGTTCAAGCGCAACGAGACCGAACTGGTCATCGTCATCACCCCCTATCTGGTGAAGCCGGTCGACGGGAATCAGATCGCGCTGCCGACCGATGGCTATCGCGCGCCGGATGATGCCGAGCGCGTGCTGCTCGGCCGCCTTGGCGGATCGACCCCAGCCAAACGTCCGACGCCACAGATGGTGCCGCCGGTGGGCGCGGAGCCCGCGCTCGGCGCGACGTCTCCTGTCCAGCCGGGTCCCCAACCGCGTCCTGAACCGGTGCAGCCGCTCGCCACCCCGGCGCAGCAGCCTGCGCCCAAGGGCGACGGCAAAGACAAGCGCAAGCGTGGTGCGGCCCCCGCACCCGGCTTCGGATTCAACTGATCGCGGCGAGGAACGACCATGTCGAAGCGTAATACGATCCTCTTTCTGACCGCTGCCGCCAGCCTGTTGTCCGCATGCGGCGCAGGCAGCACTGCCGGCCTCGAATCGGCGAACCAGCCGGTCGTCGCCCGCACCGATTATGTGTTCGATGCAGCCACCGATGGCAGCTATCTGGCATCGGGCGAACAGGCACGGGTCGCCGGCTGGCTCGCATCGCTGCGGCTGGGCTATGGCGACCGCGTCTATGTTGACGACCCCGGCAACACCGGTGCAGCCCGGCAGGTGGCGAGCGAAGCGGCGCGCTATGGCGTGCTGCTGTCCGGCCCTGCCCCGGTTACCACGGGCGCGGTACAGCCGGGCATGGTTCGCGTGATCGTCAGCCGGATGAAGGCGAGCGTGCCGGGATGCCCCGATCGCCGCGATACCGGCGAAGGCAGCTTCGCGGGCAAGACCAGTTCGGGCTATGGCTGCGCGGTCAACGGCAACCTCGCATCGATGATCGCCCGGCCCGAGGATCTGGTGCGCGGCGAGCCCGGCTCCCCCACCGCGGACCCGGCGCAGATCAGCAAGTCGATCAAGGCGCTGCGCGAGGCGGCACCGACCGGCACCGGCGGCACGACCGTCAAGTCCGAAGGCACCGGCGGAGGCGGCCAGTGAACGCGCCCTTCAACCCCCAGCGCGCCGCCCATCGCGAGCCGTTCGTCGCGTTCGTGTGCGACGAGACGACCGCCGAGGCGATCCGTCCGATCGCGATTGAACAGGGCTGGAACCCCGACAAGGTTCACAAAGGCGGCCTGCGCAACGCCGTGCAGACCCTGTCGGTATCGGCCAGCCCCAACATCCTGTTCGTCGACCTGTCCGAAAGCGGCGATCCGCTGAACGATATCAACGCGCTGGCCGAAGTGTGCGAGCCGGGTACGGTCGTGATTGCGTCAGGCCAGGTCAACGATGTCCGCCTGTATCGCGATCTCGTCGCGTCGGGCATCCAGGACTATCTGCTCAAGCCGCTCAATCCCGACGTGATGCGCGAAGCGTTCGTGCACGCCCAGGCGATGCTGAATGCGCCCAAGCATGTCGATGCCGCCTCGGATCGCCCGCATTGTGCGGTCGCCGTGATCGGCACGCGTGGCGGCGTCGGTGCTTCGACGCTGGCGACCTCGCTCGCCTGGCTGATGAGCGAGAAGAGCGGACGTTCGACCGCCCTGCTCGACCTCGACGTTCATTTCGGCACGGGCGCTCTGGCGCTTGACCTGGAACCCGGTCGCGGCCTCACCGACGCGATCGAGAACCCCAGTCGTATCGACGGGCTGTTCATCGAACGCGCGATGGTCAAGGCGTCGGACAAGCTGTCGGTCCTGTCGGCCGAGGCTCCGATCAACTCGCCGGTGATGACCGACGGCGCGGCCTTCTTCCAGCTGCAGGAAGAAATCCGCAGCGCCTTCGAATGCACCGTGGTCGACCTGCCGCGTTCGATGCTGGTGAACTACCCGCACCTCATCTCCGACGTGCAGGTGGCGGTGCTGGTGACCGAGCTGACGCTCGCCGCCGCGCGCGACGCGATCCGCATCATCAGCTGGTTCAAGTCGAACGCACCGCATACGCAGCTGATCATCGTTGCCAATCGCGTCCCGACCGGCGCGCTGGAAATCAGTCGCAAGGACTTCGAAGGGTCGATCGAGCGCAAGATCGACTATGTGATCCCGCTCGACACCAAGACCGCGGTGCAGGCGGCCAAGCTCGGCAAGCCGCTGGCGGAGGCCGGGAAGAACGTCAAGGCGCTCGCCCCGCTGGCCGACATCTCCACCCGCGTGATCGCGATCACCGACGCGGGCGAGGAAGGCCGCAGCGACAAGGCGAAGGCAAAGGGCGGCACCGGCAGCTCGCTGCTCGGCAAGCTGACCAGTTCGATCAAGCTCGCCCGGAAGGCGAAGGCATAATGCGCACCGGCTGCGGCCGGTGCCCTGTTTCGGAGGCGTGATAGGGTGGAATTGCTCCCGATGATGATGCTGGCGGGCGGCACCTTCATGGTGCTGGCGCTGCTCATCCTCGCCTTTTCCGGTCCGTCGGCCAAGAATGCCGGCGCGCGCCGCCTGACCTCGCTGCGCGACCGCCATGCCGGCGTGGTCGGCGCGGGAGCGGTCGAGGCGCAGCTGCGCCGGATTTCGACCCATCGCGCCAGCCGCATGGACAATGCCGCCGCACGGTTCCTCCCCAATCCGGCCGAACTGGGCAAGCGGCTGGCCAAGACCGGCAAGAGCTGGACCGTGGGCCAGTACGGGATGGCGTCGCTCGGCATCGTCGTCGTCATTGCGGCGGCGCTGATGGTTCAGGGCCTTCCCGTGCTGCTCGCGCTGCTCGTCGGCGTGGTCGTCGGCGGCGGTCTCCCGCACATGGTCGTCGGCTTTCTGATTTCGCACCGTATCGCCAAGTTCAACGCCAAGTTCCCGGACGCGATCGAACTGCTCGTGCGCGGCCTGCGCTCGGGCCTGCCGATCACCGAGACGATGGGCGTGGTCGGGTCCGAAGTCGACGGTCCGGTCGGTGAGGAATTCCGCTCCATCACCGACAAGATGAAGATCGGCCGCACGCTCGACCAGGCGCTGCAGGAGACCGCCGACCGGCTCGGCACGCCCGAATTCCAGTTCTTCTGCATCACCATCGCCATCCAGCGCGAGACCGGCGGCAACCTGGCCGAAACGCTCGCAAACCTGGCCGAAGTGCTCCGCAAGCGTGGCCAGATGAAGCTCAAGATCAAGGCGATGTCGTCGGAATCAAAGGCATCGGCGTACATAATCGGCGCCCTGCCCTTCATCGTGTTCGGCATGATCTGGATGATCAACGACACCTATATGCAGGGCTTCTTCATCGATCCGCGGCTGATGGTCGCGGGTGGCGGCGGGATCATCTGGATGGGCATCGGGGCCTTTATCATGGCCAAGATGATCAATTTCGAGATTTGATGCGATGATGACCAATCCCACCGGTCCCACACTGCTCGGCGTCGACGTCTTCTACGTCGCAACCATCCTGGCCGGCATCGCCGCGTTCAGCGTGCTGCTCGCCATCTATGCCGCTGTGTCGGTACGCGATCCGATGGCGAAGCGCGTCAGGGCGCTCAACGAACGCCGCGAACAGCTCAAGGCCGGCATCACCGCGTCGACCAGCAAGCGCCGCGCCAAGCTGGTGCAGAAGAACGCGACGACCGATCGCATCCGCGACTTCCTGTCCTCGCTCAAGGTGCTGCAGGATTCGCAGGTCAAGACCGCACAGATCAAGCTGATGCAGGCCGGTATCCGGTCCAAGGATTATGCCGTCGCCGTCATTTTCGGCCGCCTGGTCCTGCCGATCGTGATCGGCGGGACGATGGTGTTCCTCGTCTACGGCACCGAAATGTTTTCCGACTGGACCCCGCTCAAGGCCTACGGCCTCGTCGCCGGCAGCGCGATTCTGAGCTACAAGGCGCCGGATATCTATCTCAAGAACAAGATCCAGAAGCGGTCCAGCGCGATTCGCAAGGGCATTCCCGACGCGCTCGACCTGCTCGTTATCTGTGCCGAAGCGGGACTCACCGTCGATGCGGCATTCGGCCGCGTCGCCAAGGAACTCGGCAAGGCCTATCCCGAGCTGGGCGAGGAATTCTCCCTCACCGCGATCGAGCTCGGCTTCCTCACCGACCGTCGTCAGGCCTTTGAAAATCTGGCGACGCGCATCGATCTCGATTCGATCCGGGGCGTCGTCACGACGATGATCCAGACCGAGAAATACGGCACCCCCCTCGCCTCAGCGCTGCGCGTGCTGTCGGCGGAGTTCCGCAACGAACGCATGATGCGCGCCGAGGAAAAGGCGGCGCGCCTGCCCGCGATCATGACCGTGCCACTGATCCTGTTCATCCTCCCGGTGCTGTTTGTCGTGATCCTCGGCCCGGCCGCCTGCTCGATCAAGGACGCGTTGCTGACCGGATAACGGCGTGTTCGGCCGGCGCGGCACTATGCAGTTTCGGCGGCTGCACCGTGCTGTTTCCATTGCGATTCCGCGGGTGGCGCTCGGCTTCCGCTTTGGTTAACCTGTTTCGAACGCGAAATGGGGAGACGCGACCATGTTGTTCACCACGCCCACGGAATGGGCGGCGATTGGCTTTACGCTGATCGCCGGCTGGCTCTTTGGCCTGGCCAGCAGTTCAGGCGGCAAGAAATGGAAACGCCAGCTCGAGGAAGCGGAGCTGAACTATGCCAGCGCACGCGACCGCGATGAAACGGAATTATCGAACGCCCAAACGCGCATCCGCGACCTTGAGCGCCAACTGCGCGACTCGCGGCCCGCACCATCGGCGACGCCGGTCGTCGCCACCGCCGCAGCCGCTGCAGCAGCGCCGACGCTGATCGAACGCGCGCAGGAAGCCGCCGAGCAAAAGGCCGCCGCCGAGCCCGCGCCGGCGCCCGCGCCGCAGCCCGAAACCAGCTGGATCCCCGAAGGTCCGCCCCCGCCCCCGCTGCCGATGGGCACGGTCGAGGCGCAGCCGGTCGATGCAACTCCTGCGCCTGCACCCGTGCAGGAGGAGGTCGCCCCGGCTTCGCCCGTGGCCACCTTTCCAGCGACAGAGGGCCCAGCGCCGACAGCTGCGGGCGGAACGGATCCAGCTGCGCCGGGAACGCATGATCAGGGCGAGCCAGCAGGAAGCGTGAGCGAACCGCAGGCCGGCAACGCATGGCTGCCCCCGCATGTCCGGGCAGACACTGCGCCGCACCATTGATCCAGTCTCGCATCAGCGGGTGCCGAGCAGCACCCGCTGGTAATGCTCGACCACAGCGGCGAGCGGACGCCCGGCTTGGTCGAGCACGATGGCGCGGTGGCGGATCACGACGCCGCCAGCAGGCGTGCGACCGGCCTTGACCGTCCACGTCGCATAGGTTTCGCGGCGTGGCGACAGCGGCAGGATGACGCGACCAAACGGCACGTCGCTGCTGTCCAGCGCTGCGTTCATCTCCGGCGTCAGGCGGCTGGCGACGTACCAGTTGGTCGCTTCCGACAACAGGTGATCCCCGCACATCAGCCGCACCCGGCGATAGCCCAGAACCTCGCCCTTGCCGACCTTCAGCCGCGTGCGCGCGGGCGATGCGCTGGCAGGCGCGCGCCCGCGCTCGACCTCGGCCCGCACGCGCGGCGGATCGGCCAGGGCGAGCGACGCGCAACGCGCCTCCAGCACGCTCGTCGCCGTGCGCGCAGCGAGCAGATCGGCGTTGAGGCGTTCGACGGGAGACATTTGCGCCGCAGCGATCGCACCGATCAGCATCAGCGCCGGCGTGACGCCGCTCATGCTGCGCTACTGGCGGCAGACGCAAAGCCCCGGGGTGCCCTGCACGGGCCGTCAGGGCGGGTCGGCCGCAAGTCGATGCACGTCGTCATCCCGCTAGTCTAGCTGCGCGGTCAGCCATAGGCCAGCCGCATCGGCGCGGGTGCTGGGGCGGACGCGACGCTGCCCATGCTGCCATTGGCCTGCTCGCTCAGCGTCGTGATCTCCCGCATCAGGTTGCGCGCGGCGGCGGAGGTTTCCTCGACCATCGCCGCATTCTGCTGCGCGGTCTGGTCCATCGCGGCGATCGCGCTGGTGATCTCGCCGATGGCAGCCGATTGCTCGGCATTCTCGCTGGCGATGGTGTCGAGCAGTTCGTGAACGTTGGAGACATTCTCCGAAATGCCCGTCAGCGCGCCGTCGACCTGGCGTACCGCCTCGACCGCATGCGTCACTTCCGCCTGAGTCACGGTGAGCTGGTCGCAGGCGCGCTTCGCCTCCTCCTCGGCGCGCATGGCGAGCGCGGAGACAAGGTCGGCGACGACCGCGAAGCCGCGCCCCGCCTCGCCCGCGCGACCGGCTTCGACGGCGGCGTTCATGGCAAGCACGCGGGTCTGGAACGCGATCTTGTCGAGACCCTCGATCACGTCGTCGATACCCTTGGCGGATTCGCTGACCCGGCCCATCGCCGCGACCGCATCCTCGGCCACGCTGCGCCCCGCAGTCACCGCGCTCATCGCGCCGTCCGCGCGCGCAACCGTCTCCCCGGCCGCCGCAGCAGTGGCGCGCAGCCGCGCATCCATCTGCAGCACCGAGGCGTTGGTCTCTTCCAGGCTCGCAGCGGTCGCCTCGGTCCGCCGGGCAAGATCATCCGACGCCGCCACAATCTCGTTCGCCCCGGTCAGGACGGCACCGCTGGTGCGCGAAATCGATTCGAGCAGCGTGTTGAGCGCCGCCTCGCGCTTGCGGGTTTCCTCTGCCGCGCGGTCGCGTTCGGCCTGGGCCTCCTCGAAATAGACGGTGACGGCCAGCTCCATATCGAGCATCACCGCCTTCAGCAGCACCGCGATCTGGTCCGCGCGCGTGCCCTTGCCGCGGCTCAGCCAGCCCTGCGGTTGCGATCCCAGATAGTCGTGGATCAGCTGGTCGACGACGATCGCGTAGGACCCGACATACCATTGCGGTTCGAGGCCGATCTTCGCATGGACCTTGCCCACGCGGCGGACGCTTTCGAGATAATCCTGGTCGAACCGCCCGCTCCACAGCCGTTTCCAATGCTGGTCCTGCAGGTTGCGCGCCGCGCTCATATGCTGCGCATCGCGGAAGTGATGGCGGAGCGCTGGAGTGTCGGCGATTTTGTCGTACAGCCGTTTATGCGCCGCCGCGACCAGAGGCTCCAGTTCACGGCCCAGTTCCTGCAGCGTCGCCCGTTGCGCCTCATCAAAGCCGATAAAGGCGAGCCGGGGACCCAACATGTCATTCAGCATCTGGCGGACCTCTCTATTGGTTAGAGGCTTCCCATCCGATGCGTCTGGGGGTGTCAGGACGGCACCGACGGAAGCGTCGATGCTATCCTTAGACTGGCGAAATATTCTCCGGACGGCAGGTACGAAAATAATCGGAACAGATCGTTCTGATTAACGTGAACGTAAGGCGGCCTGCGCCGCCGCCAGCCGCGCGATCGGCACGCGATAGGGGGAGGCAGAGACGTAATCGAGGCCCGTCTGTTCGCAAAAGGCGATCGAAGCCGGGTCACCGCCATGCTCGCCACAGATGCCGAGCTTGATGTCGGGCCGCGTCGCGCGGCCACGTTCGGCCGCGATGCTGATCAGCTCGCCCACGCCCTCAACATCCAGGCTGACGAACGGGTCGCGGGCATAGATTCCCTTCTCCACATAGGTCGTGAGGAACCGCCCGGCATCGTCCCGACTGACGCCCAGCGTCGTTTGCGTGAGGTCGTTCGTGCCGAAGCTGAAGAACGCCCCCGCCTCCGCAATCTCCCCGGCGCGCAATGCTGCGCGCGGCAGTTCGATCATCGTTCCGACAAGGTATTCGATTGTCCGCCCCTGCTGCGCGAACACCGCCTGCGCAGCGCGATCGACCACCGCCTTCATCAGCTCCAGCTCGCGCTTGGTGCCGACCAGCGGGATCATCACCTCCGGCACCGGTGCCGCGCCCGACTTCTCCGCGACGGCGCACGCCGCCTCGAAGATCGCGCGTGCCTGCATTTCGTAGATTTCGGGATAGGTCACGCCGAGGCGGCAGCCGCGATGGCCCAGCATCGGGTTGAATTCGTGCAGCTCCGCCGCGCGGCGGCGCAGCGTTTCGACGTCGAGCCCGGCGGCCTTGGCCACCTCCTCGAACTCCGATTCCGCGTGCGGCAGGAATTCGTGCAGCGGCGGATCGAGCAGGCGGATCGTGCAGGGCAGGCCCGCCATCACCTCGAAAATCTCGATGAAATCGGCGCGCTGTTCGGGCAGCAGCTTGTCGAGCGCGGCGCGGCGGCCGGCCTCGTCGCTCGCCAGGATCATCTGGCGGACGGCGGTAATGCGGGCGGCGTCGAAGAACATATGCTCCGTCCGGCACAGGCCGATGCCCTCCGCACCGAACTCGCGCGCGGTGCGGCAATCGAGCGGGGTTTCGGCGTTCGTGCGGACCTTCAGGCGGCGGACTTCATCTGCCCATACCATCAGCGTGCCGAAATCGCCGGCCAGTTCGGGCTGGATCGTTGGGACGGCGCCCAGCATCACTTCGCCGGTGGTGCCGTCGATCGTCAGCACTTCGCCCTCGCGCACTTCGCGCGTGCCGATGCGCATCACGCCTTCCGACGCCTTGATCGACAACGTGCCCGCGCCGGAGACGCAGGGACGGCCCATGCCGCGCGCGACCACCGCCGCATGGCTGGTCATGCCGCCACGCGCGGTCAGGATGCCCTTGGCCGCGTGCATGCCGTGAATGTCCTCGGGGCTGGTCTCCACGCGCACCAGGATCACTGCGTCGCCCGCCGCAGCGCGCTTTTCGGCGGTGTCGCTGTCGAACACCGCGATGCCCGACGCCGCACCCGGCGAGGCGGGAAGCCCCTTGGTCAGCACGTCGCGCGGCGCGCTGGGATCGAGCGTCGGGTGAAGCAGCTGGTCGAGTGCCGAGGGATCGACGCGCAGGATCGCCTCGTCGCGGGTGATCAGCCCTTCATTGGCCATATCGACCGCGATCTTGAGCGCCGCCTTGGCAGTGCGCTTGCCCGAGCGGGTCTGGAGCATCCACAATTTGCCGCGCTCGACCGTGAACTCGATGTCCTGCATGTCGCGGTAGTGGCGCTCGAGCTGATCGAACACGCGCGCCAGTTCGGCATAGGCCTCCGGCATCGCCTCTTCCATCGACAGCGGCTTGGCCCCTGCCCGCTCACGCGCCGCCCGCGTCAGATATTGCGGGGTGCGGATGCCGGCGACGACATCCTCGCCCTGCGCGTTGATCAGGAACTCGCCGTAATAGGCGTTCTCGCCGGTCGCGGGGTCGCGGGTAAAGGCGACGCCGGTGGCGCTGGTGTCGCCCATATTGCCGAACACCATCGCCTGGACATTGACCGCCGTGCCCCAGTCGCCGGGAATGTCGTTGAGGCGGCGATAGACCTTCGCGCGCTCCGACTGCCACGACCCGAACACGGCGCCGATCGCGCCCCAGAGCTGGTCATGCACGTCCTGCGGGAACGGCTTGCCCCACAGCTCCTGCACCAGCGCCTTATATTCCTCGACCAGCGTCTGCCAATCGGCGGCGGTCATCTCGGTATCGAGGCTGTAGCCGCGATCCTCCTTGGCGATCTCCAGTGCTTCCTCGAACCGGCCATGGTCGAGTTCGAGCACGACGTCGGAATACATCTGGATGAAGCGGCGATAGCTGTCCCACGCAAAGCGCGCGTCGCCGCTCGTGTCCGCCAGCCCAACCACGGTGGCGTCGTTGAGACCGAGGTTGAGGACCGTGTCCATCATCCCCGGCATCGACACGCGCGCGCCCGAGCGGACCGAGACGAGCAGCGGATCCGCCGCATCGCCGAAACGCTTGCCCGTCACCCCCTCGATATGCGCGACGCCGGTTGCGACCTCGGCCTTCAGGCTGTCGGGGAAGCTTTCGCCATTCTCGTAATAGAGCGCGCAGACCGGGGTCGAAATGGTGAAGCCGGGCGGCACCGGAAGGCCGATCGACGCCATCCCGTCAAGGTTCGCGCCCTTGCCGCCGAGCAGGTTCTTGTCCCCCTGGCCGCCGTCGGAAACATCCCCGCCGAAGCGGTACACATTGCGAGTCATTCGAACCCCTTCCGTGACTTGGGCCGCGCGTACCGCAGGTGCGAACAAGGGGGAAGGGCTTGTCCCCCGTTGTCAGGGGGAAGAAATGCTACAGGCGTGTGAAATTCTGCGCGGGGGGCGGCTTTCAATCCACTCCCGCTAGGGGGAGGTGGCAGGCGCAGCCTGACGGAGGGGGGCCGCAGTTAGGCAAGAAGCGACAGGACCGCCGCCCTCCCCCTCAGCCGCCTTCGGCGCCACCTTTCCCCTTGCGGGGTAAGATTATCTTGCCGCTACCCCTCGATCTTTCCGAAATCCGCCACGCGGTGGACGGCGTCGCGCATCCGCGCCAGCAATGCCAGCCGCGCCGCGCGCTTGTCCTTGTCGGCGTCGTTGACCGTCACATCCGCGAAGAATGCATCGATCGGCCCACGCAGCATCGCCAGCGCGGCCATCGCCCCTTCGAACTCCTCCGCCTCGACCGCAGCCGCAGCCTTGGGCTCGGCAGTGTCGAGCGCGGCGATCAGCGCCGCCTCGGCAGGTTCGGGCGACGGATTGGCACCCGCCCCTTCGGGCACGCCGCCTTCCTTCTTCAGGATATTCGCCGCGCGCTTGTAGCCGGCGAGCAGGTTTGCCCCGTCCTCGGTCGCCATGAACGCCTGCAGCGCATGGACGCGCGCGAGCAGGCGGACGAGATCAAAATCATAATCCCCTAGACGCTGAACGGAACCTCGCGCCGAAGGATGCGGTAGCGCCGCTTCAACGACGTCGTGTACATATGTCGAGCGAAGAAACACCCGAACCCGTTCAAGAATGAACTCCAGAAGCTTTTCGAAGCCATCCCAAACACCCTCCCCGCGAGCGTGAAGATCGTCAATCGTTAGAAATTGGCCCGGCACTGAAAATAGAAGCGCGTCGCCTCGATAAATCGAAGTCCGGCCGACTCCCGTGATGACCCGGGCGTTTGGATCTTTCTTGAGTTCATCGGTATCGATGAACACATGCTCCTGTTCGGGCCGAGACGGATCGGGAATAGCTTCAAAGAAATTGCCGACAAATTGGGAAAGCGCCTCATCGAGATCAAGCCGCAGCCCATTGTCCCTTATTAGGGCCAGCGCACCAAGAGCGGATCGACGGAGAGCGAATGGATCGCGTGAGCCAGTGGGCGGGAACCCATTTGCAAAAAATCCAAGAATGCTATCCAGCTTATCCGCCAGCGACACCGCCACCGTGACCGGCGCGGTCGGGACTTCATCGCCCTGCCCGACCGGCTTGTAGTGATCGCGGATCGCCGCAGCGACGGCGGGGTCTTCGCCCTGCGCGGCGGCGTAATAGCCGCCCATCAGGCCCTGCAGCTCGGGGAATTCGCCGACCATGCCGGTGACGAGGTCCGCCTTGCACAGCTCTGCCGCACGACGCGCCTGAACAGGATCGCAATTTGGAACGATGCCTTCACTTGCCAGCCACTCGGCTAGCTTCATCACACGATCGACCTTGTCGGCGACGGTGCCGAGCTTTTCGTGGAAGACGATCTTTTCGAGCTTCGGATGCAGGTCATCCAGCTTCGTCTTGAGATCGGTTTCGTAGAAGAAGCGCGCATCGCTCAGCCGTGCAGCGAGCACCTTCTGGTTGCCCGCGACGATCTGATCGCCGCCATCCGCCGCTTCGATGTTCGCGGTGCAGATGAAGGCGTTGGCCAGCTTGCCGTCGGCATTTGTGCAGACAAAATATTTCTGGTTCACGCGCGCCGTCAGCTGGATCACCTCGGGCGGGACGTCGAGAAACGCTTCGTCGAAGCGGCCGAGCAGCGGCACCGGCCATTCGGTGAGGCCCGCATTCTCGATCAGCAGCCCTTCGTCCTCGACCAGAGTCAGCCCGGCCTTGTTCGCTGCCAGCTTCGCGCCGACCGCGATGGTCGCGCGGCGTTCATTCTGGTCAACGATGACATAAGCGTCGCGCAGCTGATCGACATAGGTCGCGGCGCTGGTGATCGTGATCGCGTCGGGGTGGTGGAAGCGGTGGCCGACGGTCACGGCACCGGACTTTACGCCCGCAACCTCACACGCCACAACGCTCTCGCCGAGCAGCGCGACGATGCCCTGCAGCGGGCGGACCCAGCGCAGGCTTTCGGTGCTCAGCGACGCTTCGCCCCAGCGCATCGATTTGGGCCAGGGAAAGGCGCGGACGATTGCCGGGATTGCTTCGGCCAGCACGTCCGCCGTGGCGCGGCCGGGCTTGTCGATCACCGCGAACAAGGTCGCGCGGCCCTTGACGTCGCGGGTTTCCAGCGCGTCGCGGGTCAGGCCGGCCTTGCGCAGGAAGCCCTCAACCGCCGCATCGGGCGCGTCGGCGGGCGGGCCTTTCAGCTCCTCGTTCACCGCCGCGGTCTGCTCGGGCAGGTCGCGCGCGATCAGCGTCAGGCGGCGCGGCGTCGCATAGGTGACGAGGCTCGCGGCCTTGAGGCCTGCCTTGTCGAGCTCGGCGGTGAACAGGCGGACGAGATCCTCGCGCGCCTTGTCCTGCATGCGGGCGGGGATTTCTTCGGAGCGGAGTTCGAGGAGGAAGTCGGTCACAGCGACCACTCCGGATATTTGGCGCTCCAGTCGGGTTTCATATGTTCGATATACGCCTCGCAGCTGCCCTTCGCGAGATCGCGGACGCGGCCGATATAGGCCTGACGTTCAGCGACCGAGATGACGCCGCGCGCCTGGAGCAGGTTGAACAGATGGCTCGCCTCGATCGCCTGTTCATAGGCGGCGATCGGGACGTTGTTGGTCAGGCAATTCTCGCACTCGGCCATCGCCTTGCGGAAGCCTTCGAACAGCGTGTCGGTGTCGGCGACCTCGAAATTATACTTCGACATCTGGCGTTCGTTCTCGAGGAAAACGTCGCCATAGGTGACGCCGGCGTCGTTGAACGCCAGATCGTACACGCTGTCCTTGTTCTGGATGTACATGGCGAGGCGTTCGAGGCCGTAGGTCAGCTCACCCGCCACCGGCTTGCAGTCGAAGCCGCCCATCTGCTGGAAATAGGTGAACTGCGTCACCTCCATCCCGTCGCACCACACTTCCCAGCCCAGACCCCAAGCGCCGAGCGTCGGCGATTCCCAGTCGTCCTCGACGAAGCGGATATCGTGCTTGAGCGGGTCGATCCCGATCGCGGTCAGGCTGCCGAGATACAGTTCCTGCAGGTCGGGCGGGCTGGGCTTCAGGATCACCTGATACTGGTAATAATGCTGCAGCCGGTTGGGGTTTTCGCCGTAGCGGCCATCGGTCGGGCGGCGGCATGGCTGGACGAACGCGGCGTTCCACGGCTCTGGCCCGAGCGCGCGCAGCGTCGTCGCAGTGTGGAAGGTGCCGGCACCCATGCGCATGTCATAGGGCTGAAGGATCAGGCAGCCCCGCTGGCTCCAATAATCATGGAGGCGCAGGATCATGCCCTGGAAGCTGAGCGGCGTGGTCATGGTGCCGGGCTTTGGCGAAAGGGCGAAGAGCGGTCAACTGCGGTTGACGCGGGCGGCGCGGGCGGCTTTGGAGGGGCGATAATGTTGAAGCGTCTGATCGTCCCCCTCGCTGCCCTGCTGCTCTCAAGCTGTTCGCTTTTCGGCGAGGATGCCGACCCCGCTTTGTGGGTGGTCAAGGATGGCGACACGACCATCTATCTGTTCGGCACCGTCCATGTGCTCAAGCCCCGCATGCACTGGTTCGACGAAGGCGTGCGCGAGGCGTTCGACGCGAGCGACGAGGTGGTGCTGGAGATCGCGAAGCCCGATCCGCAGGCGATCGCCGCGCTGACCGCGCAACTTGGCACGCGCGGCGGGCCACCGTTCGCGCCGGAGGTCGATGCAGCGGCGCGTGACCTGGGCATGCCGGCGGGCGCGATCGACAAGCAGGAGCCGTGGCTGGCGGCGCTGACGCTGGCACAGCTGGCGGTGAAGCAGGCGGGCTATGACGCCGGCGACGGGGTCGAGGCGACCTTGTCCGAGGCGGCGGAGGACGCCGGCAAGCCGGTCAAGGCGCTGGAGTCGGCGCGCGGGCAGTTGATGCTGTTCGACGGCCTGTCCGGCGCGGCGCAGAGTGCGATGCTCGAAGAAACGGTCAAGGCACTGCCGGGGACGAAGGCACGGCTCGACAAGTTCGTCGCCGCCTGGGCCAAGGGCGATGCCGAGAGCGTCGGGGCGGAGATGAACCGCGGCGCGCTGGCGTCGCCGGAGGTGGCCGAGGCACTGATCA
The DNA here is from genome assembly GCF_965227385.1 of Sphingomonas sp. Lineage (GTDB taxonomy): Bacteria > Pseudomonadota > Alphaproteobacteria > Sphingomonadales > Sphingomonadaceae > Sphingomonas. Next base: position 1,999,127 of record NZ_OZ245750.1, on the reverse strand, counting down.
CCCGCCGCAACGCGCGCTTCGCCGATTGGGTCGCGGCGCGGATGCACCAACCCGGCACGGTGTTCGTCGCGGTCGGCGCAGGGCATCTCGCCGGCAAGGGCAGCGTGCAGGCGCTGCTGGGCGAGCGGGGATTGAAAGTCGAGCGGGTGGTATACTGACCGCAGCTTGCCTTTCCCGCCCCCCTCGCCTATAGGCGCGCGCTTCCGGTCAGGGTCATCCCTGGAGGCCTGGGCGGAATTGGAATCACTTTAGCGCATTGGAACGACATATGAGCGACACGCTTACGCTGTCGGCCGAGACGCGCGACCGGGTTGGCAAGGGAGCCTCCCGGGCGCTGCGTCGTGAAGGCCGCGTCCCCGCCGTGATCTACGGCAACAATCAGGAACCGACGAGCATCCACCTGGATGAGCGCGCGCTGTACAAGGCGCTGCACACCGGCCACTTCATGAACTCGGTCGTTATGATCGAAGGTCTGGGCGGCAAGGCGATCCGTACGCTTCCGAAGGACGTGTCGCTCGACGTCGTGACCGAACGCCCGGTCCATGTCGATTTCCTGCGCATCTCCGAACATGCCACCGTCACCGTGTCGGTGCCGGTCGTGTTCGCCGACGAAGACGCGTCGCCGGGCCTGACCAAGGGCGGCGTGCTCAACATCGTGCGTCACGAGCTCGAAGTCGTGTGTGACGCGGCCGAGATCCCCAGCGAGATCACCGTTTCGGTGAAGGGTCTGGACCTAGGCGAATCGCTGCACATCTCGGCCGTGACCCTGCCCAAGGGCGTGACGAGCGCGATCGAAGACCGCGACTTCACCATCGCGACGATCGCGGCTCCGGCGGCTTTGGTCTCCGAGCAGGCCGAGGCTGCTGAGGCAGAAGCCGCTGGCGAGACCGAGGAAGCGCCCGCCGCTGAAGGCGACGCTGCCGAGGGCGAGGCCAAGGACGGCGAGTAAGCCTTTCGCGGCTTGTGCCGATCGATTACGAGCGCCTCCGCACCCCATGTGCGGGGGCGCTCTTCGTTTGTGAAAAGGTAATGCGATGCAGCTCTGGGTTGGCCTCGGCAATCCCGGCCCCGACTATGCGATGAACCGGCACAATGTCGGCTTCATGGCGGCCGACGCCATCGCCGAAGTGCATGGCTTTTCCGCGCCCGCGAAGAAATTCCAGGGCTGGCTGCAGGAAGGGCGGATCGGCGGCGACAAGATCCTGCTGCTCAAGCCCGCGACCTATATGAACGAAAGCGGCCGCGCGATCCGCGCCGCGCTCGACTTCTACAAGCTCGAGCCGGAGGCGGTCACCGTGTTCCATGACGAGCTCGACCTCGCCCCGTTCCAGGTCAAGGTGAAGCGCGGCGGCGGCGCGGCGGGGCAGAATGGCATCCGCAGCGCGATCGCGCATATCGGCGCCGACTTCCGCCGCATGCGGATCGGCATCGGCCATCCGGGGCACAAGGACCGCGTCACCGGCTATGTCCTCGGCAACTATGCAAAGGCGGAGATCGAGGATCTGTCCGACCTGCTCGGCGCGATCGCAGCGGAAGCGGAGTGGCTGGCCAAAGGCGATGATGCGCGGTTCATGAACGATATCGCGCTGCGCCTGCAGCGGTCTTGAGCGGACACAAAAAAGGCCGGGTTTCCCCGGCCTTTTCGTTGGATCAGGCTCGATCAGTTCTTCTTGGCGAGGACCACGCCAACCGCGCGGCTGTCGCCCGCAACCACCGTGCCGCTCAGCGCGAAGCTGATGCCGAGCTCGGTCGCCTGCGAGCCATAGGCCACACCCTGGAAGGTACCACCAACCGTGCTGCCCGGGCCGAAGCTGCCGGTAAACTGCGTGCTGCCCACCGGAATCGCGCCGGTGCCGGTGAAGGTGCCATAGGCGACGTTGCCGCCCGAAGTGACGCGGCTGAGGTCCATCGTCACGGTCACCAGACCGGTCGCATAATTGACCGAAACGGTCGCCGTTCCGGTCAGCTTGTCGACCGAGCTGGCGCCCGCCGCAGGCGAGATCACCGCACGGCCCGCGACGGTCGTCGTGTAGGTGGCGGTCCCCGTGGTCGGCAGGTCGGTCGGGATCGTCGGATAGCCGAAGGTGCCATAGGTGACGCGCTTCACGCCGGCGGTGCTCGCACCCCGCCACCATGCAGCGTAGCTCGAGCGCTTGAAGGTCTTCAGATAGCCTTCCGGCGCGCTGTCTGGGGTCGACGGGTCGCGGATCGTGTTGTTGTACAGCTCGAGCTGGGTGAACGCCCCGGCCGTGGTCGGCGCAGTGCTCTCACGGTAGACATATTCGGGTACGCCAGCTGCGGGCGGCGTCAGAAGATCGCCGGTACCAAACCTAGCCTCCTCGGTACTTTCACGCACCACGACCGGCAGCGCATCCGTCGCAGGTGTCACGTTCTGCAGCGCAAGGCGGACGCGGTTCGAGAAACTGTCGGTGCCCGCCGCACCCAGCGCAACCGGGCCGGCCGTCGCGTCGCCGGTGTAGCTCAGCGCCGCGCTAACGGTGAAGAACTCGGTGGCAGCGGTGAGCGGGAGCGACGCGTAGGTCGGAGCCGCAGTCGGCGTCGGGGTCGGCGTCACGCTGGACGACGCGGTCGGAGTCGGGGTCGGCGTGGCATCATCGCCGCCACTGCAGCCGGCTACGACCAGAACAACTGCGGTGCTGGCAATCAGGATGGAACGGCGAATCATACTGCGACTCCTGTAACGTGGCCGTCTGGAAGGCGTGTGGCGCCTTTACCCGGGATGAACAGGCCGCGTTGCCACGGCCACTCTGGTTGCTGCGGTAGCGTGGCTGGCCACGAAACGGAAGACCGCCGATACGGGATTCGCCGTATCGGCCAATAACAGCGTCAGTTGCCCAGCTGGCCGAGCAGACCGCGCAGCTGCTGCACCTTGCCGAACCGCTCCGCCGGGTTAAGCTTCGCCATCGGCCCGACCCCGCCGAACTCCGCCCCGCTTTGCAGGCACGTGGTTACCTGCGCATGCGCCTGGCCGCGATCGCCCTTGGTGAAGCTGGTGTCGATCTGGTCCTTCACCGCCCAGTCGAGATAGGTGTTGAGATTGGCCTTGGACAGCTCCGGCTTGGGCGGATCGGCGGGGATCACCTGATCGCCCAGCGTCTTTTCGATCATGCCGCGATAATAGTTCAGGAACGGCTCGGCGCCGCCCCCCAGGCTCTTGGGCAACGGGCTGTCGAGCAGGCGCTGCTGCCACTTCACCGCGGCATAGCACCGCACATTGAGCGCCAGCTTGTCCTGCAGGTCGCGGGCCTTGCGCTTCTCCTCGGCCTTGGCCTTGGCTTCGGCAGCCGCCTTTTCCTGTGCGCCATTGTCGCCACATCCGGCGAGCGCGACCAGCGCCAGCGGCGCGAGGATTGCGAAAGTCTTCATGGACTTGATGTCCTCCCCTGTTCGTCGATCGCGCGACTTTGACGCCGTGCCGCGCCCTGTCAACCACGCGGGCGCTTGCGTCGCCCCCGCGTCCATGCTGTGCGCGTCGCATGACGATCAAGACGCTGTTCGCCACCCGCTTTTCGCAGACGCAGCTCGACGACGCCGCGCTGCTAGCCGAACTGGCCGATGCCTGCCGCGACCTGGCGTACCATGACCGCGCGGGCCAGCGCTGGTCGAAGGAGCATGGCTATCGCGGCTATACCAGCTACGCGTCGCTCGACGATCTGCCCGACCGCGACCCGCGCTTTGCCGATCTGGTGCGCCACCTCAACCGCCATGTCGCGCGCTTTGCCGATGCCTGCGCGCTCGACCTGTCGCGCAAGCTCAGGCTCGACAGCCTGTGGGTGAATATCCTCAAGCCCGGCGGCACCCATTCGGGGCATATCCACCCGCACAGCGTGGTATCGGGCACCATCTATATCGACGTGCCGCCGGGCGCGGGCGCGCTCAAGCTGGAAGATCCGCGCCTGCCCATGCTGATGGCCGCCCCGCCCCGCCGTCCCGACGCGCCGGAAGACCTGCAGACCTTCGTCTATGCCCAACCGCAGCCGGGCAGCATCTTCCTGTGGGAAAGCTGGCTGCGGCATGAGGTGACACCCCATACCGGCAAGGGCGAGCGGATCAGCGTCAGCTTCAACTATCGCTGACGCACGCGCGGAACCATTTCGCCGATGGCACGGTTCAACCGCGTCCATCGGGAGATTGATGATGAATAAGGCAATTACCGCGTTGCTCGCCATGACGCTGGCGGTTCCGGCGGCGCCGCTGTTGTCGAGCACGGCCCACGCGCAGAGCTGGGAAGAACGCGAGCGTCAGCGCGACCGTGAATATAACGAGCGCCGCGACCGGCGCTGGGACGATCGACGCGACTATCGCGACCGCGACTATCGCTGGCGGGGGAGCGACCGCAACTGGGATGCGTCGCGCAGCTACCGTCAGGGCAATTATCGCGAGCGTCGCCTGGGCCGCCAGGATCAGGTCTATCGCGGGCGCGACGGCCGCTACTATTGCCGCCGGAATGACGGGACCACGGGGCTGGTCGTCGGTGCCGCACTGGGCGGCATTCTGGGCGGCGCGATCGGCAATGGCGACCTGCTCGGCGTGATCCTGGGCGGTGCCGGTGGTGCGGTCGTGGGCCGGGAGATCGATCGCGGCAACGTACGCTGCCGTTGATCGGACCGTGCTAGCAACAAGGCCCGCCGGTCGCGAGACCGGCGGGCCTTTTCATGGTCTAGCCTTTTGCCTGTCTCCGGCGTATCTGCGCGCCTTTCCCGGATCACAGGATCAAGAGACCCATGGGCTTTCGCTGCGGCATTGTCGGCCTGCCGAACGTCGGCAAATCGACGCTTTTCAACGCGCTGACGCAGACTGCGGCGGCGCAGGCGGCCAATTATCCCTTCTGCACGATCGAGCCGAATGTCGGCAATGTCGCGGTGCCCGACGACCGGCTGGACGCGCTGGCCAAGATCGCCGGGTCGGCCAAGATCATCGAAACCCAGCTGGGCTTTGTCGATATCGCAGGGCTCGTGCGCGGCGCGAGCAAGGGCGAAGGGTTGGGCAACCAGTTCCTCGGCAACATCCGTGAGGTGGACGCGATCGTCCATGTCCTGCGCTGTTTCGAGAATGACGATATCCAGCATGTCGACAACAAGGTCGATCCGATCGCGGACGCCGAGACGGTCGAGACCGAGCTGATGCTGTCCGACCTCGAAAGCCTCGAGAAGCGCGTACCGAACCTGCAGAAGAAAGCGGCGCAGGGCGACAAGGAAGCCAAGATCGCGGCCGCGGTACTGGGCCGCGCGCTCGACCTGCTGCGTGAGGGCATGCCGGCGCGGCTGGTCGAACCCAATGACATCGAAGAGGAACGCGTCCTCAAGCAGGCGCAGCTGATCACGGCCAAGCCGGTGCTCTATGTCTGCAACGTCAATGAAGAGCATGCAGCCGACGGAAACGACTATTCGGCACGCGTGTTCGAAAAGGCGAAGGCAGAGGGCGCGCAGGCCGTGGTCGTCTCCGCCGCGATCGAGGCCGAGATCGCGACCATGCCCGCCGAAGAGCGCGGCGAGTTCCTGGCCGAGCTGGGGCTGACCGAAACCGGCCTCGCCCGCGTGATCCGCGCAGGCTATTCGCTGCTGCAGCTGCTGACCTTCTTCACCGTCGGGCCGAAGGAAGCGCGCGCCTGGACAACGCATGTCGGGGCCAAGGCGCCGCAGGCGGCGGGCGAGATTCACACCGATTTCGAACGCGGCTTCATCCGCGCCGAAACGATCGCGTTCGACGATTACGTCAAGTTTAACGGCGAAACCGGCGCGCGCGACAACGGCAAGCTGCGGTCCGAAGGCAAGGAATATGTCGTCCAGGATGGCGACGTGATGCTGTTCCGCTTCAACGTCTGATCGGGCGCCTCAGCCGAGATAGCGTTTCCGGCGCTCTGCGCTGGCCAGCATCACGACCAGGGTGGCGATGACGAGCAGTCCCGCGACGATGGTCGCGGTGGCGATCTCGTCATGCACCTGCCCTGCTTTCTGATGGATCGCGAACAGCGCCCACAGGAACGGGATCGGATACCACGGGTTGCCGCCGGTGCCGACCAAAGCCGCCGCGACGATCACGCCGCCGACGATCAGGATTGCCGCTGAGATCAGCGGCGCAGGCGCGGGCAGCGCGATGCCGTGGAAGTTGAGCGCTGCGGCGATGTTGACGATGGTCGCGGCGGTCAGCCAGCCCGCCAATGCGCTGAGCGGCAAGACCACCGCCAGCCGTTCGCCCAGGCTGAACGTCGCGGTGCTGGCGAAGATGCGCAGGATCGCCAGCAGGTTGACCAGCGTGAAGACGATGATCAGCACCGACGGAAAGCCGAGGCTGAACAATTGGGTATAAGTCACCCACAGCGCGTTGCCGAGCACGGCGAGCGCGAAATGCCAGCCGATCCGGCGCACCAGGTCGCTGTCGCGATGGCGCGGCAGTAGCTGATAGACGACATAGACCAGCGTGCCGAAATAGAGCGGCCCCCAGATCGCGAACGCCCAGCCCGCCGGCGTGATCAGCGTCTGCGTGTCCGCCGATTGTTCGCCGACCGGGTTGCCGATGCCGATTGCGGGCAGCAGCGGGGCGAGGATCTGGGCGAGTGCGAAGACGAGCGCGGCGGTGGCGCGCACGCGGCTGTTCGGGGCGGATGCGGTGTGGGTCATGGCGCGACAACCTAAGCGCCGAAAAATGGTTCCGCTAGTGAAACGCCCAGCGGAACGTCTTGGCGATCGCCAGCGTCGATCCGCGCACCAGCGGTAGCGCGGCTACGGGACGCTGGAATCCGTGCATCGCGCGCGCCCAGTCGGGCAGCAGATCGACCGCTGCGGCAAAGATCGCCGCCTGTGCCGGGGCCATCGCCAGGCTCGGCGAGGGCTGGTTCAGCAGGAATCGTGCGACCTCGCGGGTGCGATCATCGACCAAAAGATGGGGCCGCATGGCCGTGATCAGCCCCTCTGCCTCGAACCGGCTGCGCGGGATCGGGTCGGCGCCCAGCGCCTGCGCCACGCGCGCGGTTTCGGCGTAATAAACGTCCTCTTCCGCCCGACTGACCGGCACGCCGTAGCGCTGCCACGCGGCGAGGAAGCTCCACATCTCGGTCACATGCACCCAGGCGAGCAGCTCGGGATCGTCGGCGCGATAGGGCGTGCCGTCGGGCAGCGTGCCCGCCACGCGCTCATGCACCTCGCATACCCTGGCGAACGATGCCTCGGCGATGCTGCGTTCGGCATAGGTCGTCTCGGCGATGAAGCGCGCGGTGCGGCGCAGGCGGCCGAGCATGTCCTTGCGGAACGCGCTATGGTCCCACACCCCCGCCAGCACCGCCGGGTGCAGCATCTGCAGCAGCAGCGACGCGACGCCGCCGACCATCATCGTGGTGACGTCGCCATGCACGCGCCAGGTGACGCTGTCGCGCGCGAACAGGGCGTTGTCGCTGCGCGTGACCGGCTTTTCGCCCTTGTCCTGATCGTTGAACGTGGCGCGGATCACGCCGATCAGGCGCTTGCGCAGTCCGGCGGCGAGATCGGGGGGCGGCATCGCATCAAGGTAGAGTGGCGCGGGGGCGACGGCAATGATAAGGGCCGTGGCGTGATCCTCCGGCTGTTCATCCTGCTGGCACTCGTGCTTGGCACCGTCCCCGCCCCTGCGGCGGCGGCACCGGCGTGCCATGACATGACCGAGATGGCGATGCCGATGGAGCATGACGCCCCCGCTCCGCAGCCCGACAAGGCGCCGGCGATGGGCAAGAGCCTGTGCGTCGGCTGCATCGCACCGTCGACGATGAAGGTGAGCGCGGTCGCTGCGCCGCTGGGGTTCGGTGCGCGTCACGATGCGATCGGCCCGACCCGCACGATGACTGGCGCGCTGCTGACGCCCGAGCCACCCCCTCCGCGCGGGTGATCGATTGCGGGGCATGACCCCGCATCCCGATCATTCACGGAGTTACGCATCATGACCTATCGAACGACGCTCGCCGCCATGCTGGCGGCGACGGCGCTGCCCGTTGCGGCAGCTGCCCAAGAGCACGACCACCACATGTCCGCCCCTGCCCCAGCCAAGGCGGAGCATGAGCACCATGGCGCGCACGCAGCGCCTGACGCGCCCAAGCCCAATGCCCAGATCGCGTCGGGCACCGCCCTGCTCCCCGCCGCCGAGGGCGGTCAGCATGGCGGGCTGCACGCCATGGCGGGTGACTGGATGCTGATGGCGCATGGCTATGCCTGGGGCGCGGTGACGAGCCAGGGTGGCCCGCGCGGCGACGACATGGCCTTTGTACAGAGCATGGGCATGGTCACCGCCAGCCGCTCGCTGGGCGATGCCGCGCGGATCGAGCTGCGCGGCATGTTCAGCCTCGACCCGCTGATGGGCAAGCGCGGCTACCCGAACCTCTTCGCGGCGGGCGAGACCGCCAATGGCCGCGCGTTGGTCGACCGCCAGCATCCGCACGATTTGTTCATGGAGCTTGCCGCGCGCGTCGAGGTCGATGTCGCCCCCGGCGCCACCGCCTTTCTCTATGGTGGCCCGGTCGGCGAGCCCGCGCTCGGCCCGCCCGCCTTCATGCACCGCCGTTCCGCGCGCTATCAGACGATGTCGCCGATCGCGCATCACTGGTTCGATTCGACGCACATCACCTATGGCGTGGTGACGGCGGGTGTGCGCACGCGCCCGTTCCAGCTTGAGGCGTCGGTGTTCAAGGGCCGCGAGCCCGACGAGGAGCGCTGGGGCTTTGACCCGATCAAGCTCGATTCGTGGAGCCTGCGCGCGACCTTCACCCCATCCCCCAATTGGGCGGTGCAGGTCAGCCATGGGCGGCTCGAAAGCCCCGAGGCGCTGCACGGCGGCAACGACGAGGCCCGCACGACCGCCAGCGTGCACTATGCGCGCGGCGACCTGTCCGCAACGCTCGCCTGGTCAGCCAAGAACCGAATCCCCGGCGACACGCTGAGCGCCTGGGTGGCGGAGGCGAACTGGGACATCGACGCGCGTCACAGCCTCTTCGGCCGCGCCGAACTGGTCCGCAACGACGAGCTGTTTCCCGACCACAGCCACCCGCTGCACGACCAGCCGTTCCGTGTCGCACGGTTCGAGGGCGGCTATGCCTATCGCATCCCGCTGGCCGACACGGTGACGCTGGCGCTGGGCGGATCGGTCGCGACCTATGCCAAACCGGACGCGCTCGATCCCTATTATGGGAAGAGCCCGATCAGCGGCACGGCGTTCGCCAAGCTTTCGCTCGGCAACTGACCGGTTGGGGGGCAGGTGCGCGCATCTGCCCCCTTGCCAAAATCCAGTTTCGGTCCGAAACTGATCGCATGATTTATTTCGAAGACTTGACGGTCGGGGACAAAGCGAGCTTCGGCTCCTATGCGGTCACGCGTGAAGAGGTGCTGGAGTTCGCCCAGAAATACGACCCCCAGCCCTTTCACATCTCAGACGAGGCGGCGGCAAAGACGCATTTCGGGCGGCTCGCTGCGAGCGGCTGGCACACCGCCGCGATGACGATGGCGATGCTGGTCGAGCAGATGAAGGTCCGCCCGACCGCCAGCCTCGGCGCGGCGGGAATCGACGAACTGCGCTGGATCAAGCCGGTCTTCCCCGGCGACACGCTGCGCTGCGAAACCGAGTTGCTGGAAAAGCGCGAATCGGAAAAGCGCCCGGAAATGGGCCGCACCCGCTCGCGCATGCTGGTGTTCAATCAGCATGACGAGCCGGTACTGAGCTTCATCGCCAACGCGATCGTCGCGCGGCGGCCGACGACTTAACGCGGGCGGCGATCGCGGCGGTCGCGGCGGTTCTCACGCCGCAGTTCGCGCCGGTCCTCGCGATACTCCCGCCGATATTCGCGGCGGTCGTCGCGCCGCTCCTCGCGGAACTCAGGTCGAGTCACGGTGCCTTGGCGATAATCGCGGCGGTCCTGACGGCGATCCTGGCGATAGGCGCGGTCGTCACGGCGGCGGTCCTGCGCAAACTCGCGCCAGTTCTCGCGCACCTCGCGCCGGTCACCGCGCCAGTTCTGGCGGCGCTGTTCCCAATAGCGGCGCTGGCTGTCGGTCCATCGCACCGGGCGACGGTCGCGGTCATAGACGTAATAGCCGGTGCCGGGATAATAATAGTCGCCCGACCAACCCCAATAGGGGTCGCCATAATCGCCGGCATAATAGCTGCCGCCTCCGCCGCCATAGCCGAGCGAAACGCCGCTATAGCCATAGCCGTCGGTACAGGCGGCAACGCCGAGCGCGGCAGCACCGGCAAGGCCGAGCTTCACGATACGCAAACTGAGCATGATGCTTCTCCTGGGCACGTCGTCGCGCCCTAATCACTTGAGAACGGGGGAGAAGCGGCAGGGGTTCCGTACGTCGGCGTTTCTGAATCCTCCCCTGCACCGCAGGGAAGGTGGCACTGCGAAGCAATGACGGAGGGGGCGCAGCTGCGATCAGCGATATGCCGGGGGCCATATCGCAGCTGCTGAGCCGGCTTGCGCAGCAAGCCCTTGGCCGAAGAGGGCGGGATTTGCCGCGATGTTTACCGCTGTCTGCGCAGCCGCCCCTCCACCACCCGCTTCGCGGGCGGCCCCCCTCCCCTGAGACAAGCTCAGGGGAGGAATTAGAACCTCAATGCCCGGGAAATTCGACCAGCGCGGTCACATCGATCCCCTCGGCGCGCAGCGCGTCGGCGCCACTCAGGTCGGGCAGGTCGATTATGAACGCCGCCTGCGTGACCACCGCGCCGACCTTACGCAACAGCCGCACCGCCGCACGCGCCGTCCCCCCGGTCGCGATCAGATCGTCGATCAGCAACACGCGCGCACCGGGCGCCACCGCATCGGCATGGATCGCGATGCGGTCGGTGCCATATTCCAGCGCATAATCCTCCGCCACGGTCGCGCCGGGCAGCTTGCCGTCCTTGCGCACCAGCAGCGTCCCTGCCCCCAGCGCCAGCGCGACGGGCGCTGCAAAGATGAACCCGCGCGCTTCGATCCCCGCGACCAGGTCGACCGGGCCGTCCACCGCCTCGACGATCCGCTCCACCGCGCGGGCAAAGCCAGCGGCGTCGAGCAGCAGCGTGGTGATGTCGCGGAACATGATCCCGGGCTTGGGGAAGTCCGGAATGGTGCGGATCAGCGCGGCGAGATCGTCGTTGGTGGGGGTCACGGCATCGCTCCCAAGAAAACGGCCCGGGAATCGCTTCCCGGGCCGTTGGAGAAAAGTTCGGGCGGACCTTAGTCCTTCACGTTCCGCCAGATCTGCTTCTTCGCGCCATAGGCGAGGAAGCAGAAGACGACGAGAAAGAGCAGGACGGCGAGACCGGCGCTCTTGCGCGCTTCCATCTTCGGTTCGGCGGTCCAGGTCAGGAACGCCGCGACGTCGGCCGCATAATTCTTGGCCGTGGCTGCGGTGCCGTCGGAATAGGTCACCTGACCATCCTTCAGCGGCTGCGCCATCGCGATGTTGAGCGTGTGGAAATAGGGGTTGTAGTGCAGCCCCTCCGGCGTCTTGGCCTCCGGATACTTCTTGAGCAGCTCGGCCGGCTGCGCCTGATAGCCGGTCAGCAGCGAGTAGATATAGTTGCTGCCGTCCGGGCGCGCCTTCGCCATCAGCGACAGGTCCGGCGGAATCGCGTTGTTGTTCGCGGCGCGCGCGGCGACTTCATTGGCATAGGGCGACGGGAAGCGGTCGGCGGGCATGCCGTCGCGGGTCGCCGGCTCACCCGTTTCCGGGTTGATCGACGGCACCTGGAAGCCCTTCGCGATGGTCTTGATCTGACCTTCGCTATAGCCGAGCGCGGCAAGGTCGCGGAACGACACCAGGCGCAGCGAGTGACAGGCGGCGCAAACCTCCTTGTACACCTGCATGCCGCGCTGCAGCTGGCGCTTGTCATAGGTACCGAACATGCCGGTGAAGCTGAAGCCGCCCTCCGGCGCTTCGGCATGCTTGTGGAATTCCTGCTCGACCGTCTTGGGCGTGGTCAGCCCGTTCGAGAAGGTGTCGATGATCCCAAGGAACAGGGCGAAGACGAACCCCAGCCCGACCAAAAATCCGCCGATGCGAACCATTTTCTATGCCCCTCTTATTCGGCAGCTGCGGTCTGGAGCGGCGAGGTGCCACCCTTGCCGGCGAGCACGGCCTCGGTGATCGAGTTCGGCAGCGGGCGCGGACGCTCCATCGCCGAGACGATCGGCAAGATCACCAGGAAATGCAGGAAGTAATAGGCCGTCGCGAACTGACCGATCAGGATCACGCCCGGGGTCGGGGCCGCGCCGCCGACATAGCCCAGCACCAGCACGTCGACCAGCAGCACCAGCAGGAACCACTTGTAGGTCGGACGATAGTTGGCCGAGCGCACCGGCGACGAATCGAGCCAGGGCAGGAAGAACAGCAGCAGGATCGAGCCGAACATCGCCAGCACGCCCCACAGCTTCGCCGACATGATGAAGTCGACGGTGAACGACTTCAGAATGGCGTAGAAGGGCAGGAAGTACCATTCGGGCACGATGTGCGCCGGGGTCGAAAGCGGGTTGGCCGGGATATAGTTGTCCGGGTGACCCAGCAGGTTCGGCGCGTAGAAGATCAGCGCGCAATAAACCAGCAGCGCCACGCCCACGCCCACGCCATCCTTGGCGGTGTAATAGGGGTGGAACGGGACGGTATCCTGCTCGCTCTTCACCTCGACGCCGGTCGGGTTGTTCGAACCCGGAATGTGCAGCGCCCAGATGTGGAGGATGACCACGCCGGCAATCACGAACGGCAGGAGGTAGTGGAGCGAGAAGAAGCGGTTGAGCGCGGCGTTATCCGGTGCGAAGCCGCCCAGCAGCCACACGCGGATCGGCTCGCCGATGCCAGGGATCGCCGAGAAGAAGCCGGTGATCACCTGCGCGCCCCAGAAGCTCATCTGGCCCCAGGGAAGCACATAGCCCATGAACGCAGTGGCCATCATCAGCAGGAAGATGACCACGCCGAGCAGCCACACCATCTCGCGCGGCGCCTTGTACGATCCGTACCACAGGCCGCGGGCGATATGGACATAGACCACCAGCAGGAACAGCGACGCGCCATTGGCGTGCGCGTAGCGGATGAACCAGCCGGCATTCACGTCGCGCATGATATGCTCGACGCTATCGAACGCGATGCCTGCATTGGCGGCATAGTGCATCGCCAGCACGACGCCGGTGACGATCTGGATCGCCAGGAACATGCCGGCAAGGACGCCGAAGTTCCAGAAATAGTTGAGATTGCGCGGGACCGGATAGCCGGCGCCGACCGCGTTGTAGACGAAGCGCGGAAGCGGCAGGCGATCGTCCACCCACTTGGTCAGCGGGTTCTTCGGCTCATACTGCTTTGCCCAGGGAAAGCTCATTTCAGGTGCCCCCTCAGCCGACCCGGATTACGGTGTCGGAAATGAATGCATATTCCGGAACGACGAGATTCGTCGGTGCCGGGCCGGACCGGATGCGACCGGCAGTGTCATAGGCCGAGCCGTGGCACGGGCAGAAATAGCCGCCGAACGGGCCCTTGTTCTCGCCCTCGCCCGCGCCCAGCGGCACGCAGCCGAGATGGGTGCAGACGCCCAGCGTCACGAGCCAGTTGGCCTTGCCTTCCTTGGTACGCTCGGCGAGCGTCTGGGGATCGCGCAGGTCGCTGACCGGAGTCGCGTTCGCTTCCTCGATTTCCTTCGGCGTCAGGTTGCGCACGAACAGGGGCTGCTTGCGGAAGGTCGACTTGACCGACTGGCCCGGCTGGATCGCCGACACGTCGAGTTCGGTGGTCGACAGCGCGAGCACGTCGGCCGACGGGCTCATCTGGCTGACGAGCGGGATCGCCACTACGCCCGCACCGACACCAGCCCAGGCGACCGCACCGATCGCGAGATAGTCGCGACGGCGAGGATCGGCCGGCGCGTCACCCGCGTCACCCGGAGGTACAGCTTCTTCAAGCGTTGCCATGCATCAGCCCTTGCACTTCAAATTTCCGGCGTTTTCACGCCCCTGTCCCGGACAGCGCAGCGCGCGAACGCCACGCCAAACCCCCGGATTGCCCCCGGTGGCTGGCGGGCCTGATAGACGGCGCGGGGCGGCTTTGCCAACCGCCTTTTTGACTGGGTTGTGACGGGCACACGCTCTGCACTATCGGAGCATGATGCGTGTTGCCCTGTTTCAGCCCTGTATTGCCGGAAATGTCGGTGCGGTCCTGCGCATCGGTGCGTGTTTCGATACGCCGATCGACCTGATCGAACCGATGGGATTCGCATGGGACGACAAGCGCGTCGCGCGCGCCGGCATGGACTATATCGACCATGTCCGCGTCATCCGGCACCGCGACTGGGATGCGTTTCTTGCGACCGTCACCAGCCGCATCGTGCTGTTCACGACCAAGGGAGCCGGGCGCTTCGACGAGTCAGCCTATCGGCCCGACGACATCTTGCTGTTCGGATCGGAGGATGCGGGCGTCCCCGACCCTGTCCATGACCGCGCCGACCTGCGCGTGCGCATTCCGATGAAGCCGGCGATGCGCTCCTTGAACCTCTCCGTTTCGGCGGGCATCGCGCTGTCCGAAGCGCTCCGGCAAACCAAAGGCTATCCCCAATGACCGAACTCGACCCCCAGCAGCAGCGCGCGCGTGCGTGGTTCGAGCAATTGCGCGATTCGATCTGCGCCGAGTTCGAGGCAATCGAGCGTGAGGCCGGGTCGGACGCTGTGTTCGAATACATCGCGTGGGACCGCACCGATCCGTCGGGCGAACCGGGCGGTGGCGGCGTGCGCGGGGTGATGAAGGGCAAGGTCTTCGAAAAGGTCGGGGTGAACGTCTCGACCGTCGGCGGCACATTCGAGGGCGATTTCGCCAAGTCGATCCATGGCGCGGGCGAGGATCCCCGTTTCTTCGCCACCGGCATCAGCCTGGTCGCGCACATGGCCAACCCGCATGTGCCCGCGGTGCACATGAACACGCGCTTCCTGGTGACGACGAAGCGCTGGTTCGGCGGCGGCGCGGATTTGAACCCCCCAATTCCCTATGATGAGGACACGGCGGACTTCCATGCACGTTTGCAGGCGGCATGTGATGTCCATGACCCGACGCATTATCCCCGGTTCAAGTCATGGGCCGACGACTATTTCTACATCCCCCACCGCAATGTCCATCGCGGGGTCGGCGGCATCTTCTACGATCACCTCGAATGTGAGGACATTGCGGCATGGGAGGCCAATTTCGCATTTACCCAGGATGTCGGCCGCGCCTTCCTCGACATCTTCCCCGCACTGGTACGGCGGCGCATGACAACGCCCTTCACCGACGCCGACAAGGCCCGGCAGCTGGAGTGGCGCGGCCGCTATGCCGAGTTCAACCTGGTCTATGACCGCGGCACGCTGTTCGGCCTCAAGACCGGCGGCAATATCGACGCGATCCTGATGAGCCTCCCCCCGCTCGCCACCTGGAGCTGAGATGGGCCTGCTTCCCGTAAAGCCCGGTGAGGTGGCGACGATCGTCACCAGTCTGGAAATGCGCGAGCGGCCCAAGCCGCGCCCGATGCCCGAATCGCATCTGCAACTGGTGCGCTGGGAAGCGCCGAGTCCGGACAAGTATCGGAAATTGTTCGCGCGGGTCGGTTCGCCATGGCTGTGGTTCTCTCGCCTGATCATGGACGATGTGCGGCTGAGCGCGATCATCCATGACCCGCGAATCGCGATTTTCGCGGTGGTCGACCGGCAGGGGATCGAGGTCGGGATGCTCGAACTCGATTACCGCGAGACCGCGACCTGCGAGCTGTCGTTTGTCGGGCTGATTCCCGAACTGACCGGCGCGGGGCATGGCCGCTGGCTGATGGCGCATGCGCTGATGCGCGCATGGCGACCCGATGTGACGCGGGTGTGGGTTCACACCTGCACGCTCGACCATCCCAGGGCGTTGGGCTTTTACCGCGCATCCGGCTTCGTGCCGTTCCTGCGCGCGATCGAGACCTTTCCCGATCCGCGCATCACCGGGCATTTGCCCCGCGACGCCGCTCCTCACATCCCGTTGATCGACCCGCCCAGCCGGCGATAAAGCGCGATCCGCACCAGAGTGAAGAACACCCAGCACGCCGTCACAAGCAGCGCGATCGGGACGAACACAAGCGATGCGGCGCCCTGCGATCCGACGACCAGCGGCGCCGCGATGGCAAAGATGACGACCGCGATCGACAGCGCGCTCGCGCCAATGAACACGGCGATACCAAGCGCGAAAAAGCCGATCTTCCAGCCATTTTTCTCGCTCAACTCGAACCCGCGCACCATCGCCTGCCACGCCCCGCGCGTCGGTTCCGCTGCAAAGGCGACGCCCATCATCCAGGTGCGCCCGAAAACATAGATCGCCGGAACGATCAGAAGATAGGTACCGAGCTGAACCAACGTGTTCACGACGATGCCGATGAGAAAGAACGGGATTAGTCGCTGAACGCTGGAGAGCAGTACGGCGCCCACCGTCTCGCCGCGACGCAGATACAGGCTCAGAAGCGCAAGACCGCCGAACTCGGTGACCGCAATGATCAGCGCCATCCAGCCCAGGTTCGACAGCAAAAATGCGTTCATAACCTCTCGCGTCTGCGCGCGATCACCATTCTCTGGAAGCTCGATCCCGCTGGTCACGGCAAGCAGAAACAGGCCGAGCAGCGGCAGGAACAGAAACGCCCCGGCGATCGGCCACATCAGTTCGCGGTCCGTCCGCCATAGCTTCACGGCATCCGCCAGAACGCCGCGGAACGAGAATTTCATGCCGTTGCAGCCGCCTCGTGCCGCGCGAGCAGCGCGATGTAGAGCTTGGCCAGAAATGCGGTGCCGAGCACGGTGAAGCCGGTCGAAACCGCCCCGCCGACGATCGTCGTCAGCACCGAGGCGAGCGAGATGCCGTCCTCCCCGTTCCCGGCGACCAGATACATGATCGCGCCGAACGCGGTGGTCGCGGCAAGGTTCGCGACGATCGAGACGACCATATAGAGGATCAGCACGCCGACGATCTTGAGCGCCGCTCCGCGCGTCAGCCGCCACGAGCGCGCGATCGCCCCGATCGCCAGCCGGTCGCCCACGATAGACGGAATGACCACCGCCAACCGCGCCATGACCCAAAACCCGACGACCAGCAGCACCAGGAAATAGAGCAATACCCACAGGGCAACGCTGGGCGGAATGTCCGGCATCGCGCTGCCCTGCAACCGGGTCAGGTCCACGCCGCCGACTGCAAGCAGGATGCCGACCGGAATCATCAGCACGACCCCGACGACAACCATCACGATCATCAGCAGCAACGCGGCGGGGAAGCGGCGGGTGGCCACCTGGCTCGCCTGGCGCCCCAGGGCGGGGTCGATCGCCAGAGCCGTGACCGCCAGCTGCCCCCAGAAGCTGACCAGGGCAAGCACGAAGACGCCAAGGCCGAGCAGCATCGCGGTCCCCGGCGTCGCCGTCGGCTGAAGCCCGCTCAGATTGGATGAAATCGTAGTCGGCACAAAGATCGCCAGCAATGCGATCGGCAGCAACGTGCCGAGATTGTCGCTCAGAAACTCGGCAGTTCGATCCCAGACGCTACCCATACTGACCATGTGCACAGCTCCCCTCCCGCGCAGCGTTAGCTGATCCGTGCGCGTGACGCCACATGCTTGCGCCGGGCGGCGTGGCGTCGCATCTGGCGGGGATGGAACTGATCGAAGGCATCGAATGGCGCGTGTCCGAAGAACGCGTGCCTTATCCGCAAGCGCTGGCGGACATGGAGGCGCGCGTCGCCGCGATCCAGGCGGGCGAAGCGCGCGAGCAGATCTGGCTGCTCGAACATCCACCCGTCTATACCGCCGGCACCAGCGCAGATCCGGCCGAACTGATCGATCCGCGCTTTCCGGTGTTCGCCACCGGGCGCGGCGGGCGCTATACCTATCACGGGCCGGGACAGCGGATCGGCTATGCCATGCTGGACCTGTCGCGCCGGAACAAGGACGTGCGCTGCTACGTCCACGCGGTCGAAGGCTGGGTGATCGCAGCACTGGGTGAGCTTGGCATCAACGCGTTTCGCGCGGAGGGGCGGATCGGCATCTGGACCCGCGATGGCGGGACCGAGGCCAAGATCGGCGCGATCGGCGTGCGCGTGCGGCGCTGGGTGACGATGCACGGATTTGCCGTGAACCTGGACCCCGACCTGGCCGATTTCGGCGGAATCGTGCCTTGCGGCCTGCCCGAATTCCCGGTGACGAGCGCGGCGCAGCTGGGAAAATCGATTTCCCCTGAAACTTTCGACGCAGCCTTGGCGTTAGTGTTTCCGGCCTTTCTCAATTCCGTGGGTGGGGCGTGCGCGCGCGCCTGATGGCGGGGCTTGAGGGCGTGTCGCGAAGCGTTTAATGTCTATCTCGGTCAGGGGATTAAGCGGTGTTCCGCCCCCACCATCATCTAGGGAGCCCAATCTTATGCGTGCAGTTTTCACCAAGGCCGTTGCCGGTTCGATGATCGCCAGCGCCGCGCTGCTGCTTTCGGCGTGCGGTGGTACCACTGAGAACACCACCGACAACACGACGGTCATGGACGTGAACGCGACCGACCCGGTTCTGGACGGCACCACCAGCGACAACATGACCATGGTCGATGGCGCCACCGGCAACGACACCGGCATGGCCGGCGACATGATGGCGAACGACACCATGGGCAACGGCATGTAATCTGCCGCCCACGGCAATGCGTTGATGAAGGGCCGTCCGGCATTCGGGCGGCCCTTTTTCGTGCTGGATGGCCCCGGTGGTTAAATCTGTCCCACGGTGGAGCGCGGCCCTTTCCGCATGCGCAACGAACCCGTGCCAAAAACCTCTTGGGCGCGGCGCGAAAACTCCGTAACCCAGCGCCAGATCAGGGTTCGAGAGGGTTGGTTGATGTTCGGTTTGCGTGTGATGTTCTCGGCGGTCCTGGGTGCGGGAGTGCTGGCGGCCACGCCCGCGTCCGCACAATTCTATTTTAGGGCACCCGAGGTCGGCGCACCGCGGATCACGGGGGTCGAGCCGGGGATGCTGGCTCAGCCGCTACCCGGTGCGACGCCGGCGGAGCTGCGGGCGGCGATGGTGTGGAACTTGCGTGCGGCGCTCAACGTCGCCGCGCTTCAGTGCCAGTTCGGCCCGACGTTGCTGACCCTGCCCAATTACAATGCGATCCTGCGCGATCATAAGGTCGAGCTGAACGATTCCTACGCCGTACTCACCAAATATTTCATGCGCACCAACAAGGCGCCCAAGGCCGGTCAGACCGCGCTCGATCAATATGGTACGCGTGTCTACTCGAGCTATTCGGCGGTGCACGCGCAGCTGACCTTTTGCCAGACCGCAGACGGGATCTCGAACGCAGCGGTATTCACTCCGCGCGGAAAGTTCGGCGACCTGGCAGCCGAGGGGCTTCCGATGATCCGCAACAGCCTGAACCGCTGGGGCGAACAGCAATTTTCGATGCGGATGCCGCCAGAGGCGCTGATCGTCTATCCCGAGTTTGCGAACGAGGATTGCTGGGTCAAGGGCGGTTACGTGCCCGCACGCTGCGCACCCGGTTCGAAGAAGCGGCGGCGCTAGGGTCCCGCACTCGGCCGGTCAGCGCAGTCCCAGCGTCTTGTGCGCCTGAAGCGTCAGGCGCCAGCGCGGCCGCGCGAGCGCGAAGTCGACCGCCGCCTGAACATTGGCGGCGGCGTCGGCATCGTCCATCGGCTGGATCAGGAAATGGGCGAAGTCCCATTGCTCGATCTCCGCGACATCGCTGCCCGGTTGCGGCCAGACCAGCTTGAGCTCGTCGCCGCGCCGCTGCACCACTTCGCTCCCCGCCTTGGGGCTGATGCAGATCCAATCGATGCCGGGATGCACGGGCAGCGTCCCGTTGCTCTCGATCGCAATGCGGAACCCGCGCGCGTGCAGCGCATCGACCAGCGCGTCATCGACCTGGAGCATCGGCTCGCCCCCGGTGAGCACGACGAAACGGCGCTCCTGCCCCGCGCCCCAGAAGCCCGCAACGGCATCCGCCAGTTGGTCGGCGTCGGCGAACTTGCCGCCGCCCAAGCCATCGGTCCCGACAAATTGGGTGTCGCAGAATTTGCAGATCGCAGTGGCGCGGTCCTGTTCGCGTCCCGACCAGAGATTGCAGCCTGCGAAGCGGACAAACACCGCGCGCGCGCCGGCATTCACCCCCTCCCCCTGCAGGGTCAGGAACATTTCCTTGACCGCGTAACTCATGTCGATCGCCTCACGCCACGACCGCATAGCGGGTTGGGTCGGGAATGCCGGCCTCCTCGAACCCCTTGGCGCGCAGACGACAGCTGTCGCACAGGCCGCAATGCACCCCGCCCGGTGCCGGGTCGTAGCATGACCAGCTGAGCCCCAGGTCGAGGCCCAGTTCGATCCCCTTGCGCACAATATCCGCCTTGGTCATCGACACCAGCGGTGCGCGGATACGGAACGGATGCCCCTCGACCCCGGCCTTGGTGGCAAGCTCGGCCAGCTGTTCGAATCCGGCGATGAACTCCGGGCGACAATCGGGGTATCCCGAATAGTCCAGCGCGTTGACCCCAAGATACAGATCGCGCGCGCCCATCGCCTCGGCCCAGCCGAGCGCGAGGCTCAAGAAGATCGTGTTACGCGCCGGGACATAGGTGACCGGAATATCCGCACCGACCCCGTCCTTGGGCACTGCGATGTCGGCCGTCAGCGCCGATCCGCCGAACAACGATAGGTCGAGTGGAAGGACTATATGTCGCTCTGCACCCAGAACAGCGGCAATCCGGCGCGCGGCCGCCAACTCGACATGATGGCGCTGGTTATAGTCAATCGACAGCGCCAGCAGGCGATGCCCGTCGGCCCGCGCGCATGCTGCGGAAACATAGGAATCGAGTCCGCCCGACACGAGGGCGACGGCATAGCTGACTTGGCTCATCTCAACTGCGCTACCGTCTTTGCCGCAATGCGGCAAGAAAGCGTGGCACGCTCGTCAGCGGCAGGCGCCCGTGCGGCGCCCCTCATATTCAAAGGAGAAGGGTAGTCCGCGGCTGACCCCCTGGCTTTCCAACCGGATCAGACGCGGCGTTTCGACGACGACGCGGGTGGCGCCATTGCCGATGCCGGGGCAGCTATAGGTGACCCGGCCACCGGACGGTCCATCCTCGACCACGAAACGCGAGCAGCTCCCGCCGCGATGCTGCAGCTGGAGCAGCACCTGTGGATCGGCGATGCAGATCGACCGGGTGGTGCCATCGGCCGCGCGCAGCGTCCATTCACCCCGCTCGATCCCCGCCAGCGCGGTGAGGCCATTGTCGGGGCGACTAGTGGCATTGCCCGCAGCGAGGGGAGCAAGCAGCGCAGTCGCGAGCATGAGGGGGCGAAGTATTTTCATTTCATCGCTCCTTTACCACGTTTCACCTGTCAATTCGCTGACGAAATCGGTCAGGTAAAGCTGTCCAGCGCGATTGGAAACTTCTTCGCGCAGAACGCACAGTCAACGGTGATGAAGCCGTCCTCGGCCATATCGACGCGATCTTCTGCGGAAAATTTCGCCAGCACCGATCCGATATAGTCGGGGTCGCAGCGACAGCCACGCACCAGCGCGCCGCCCGACCGGACGCGCACTTCATCCTCGTTGAACAGGCGCCACAACAGGGTTTCGAGCGGGGTCGCGGAATCGGCCAGCTCGCTCTCGCTCAGCGTGCCGCCCAGCGCCTCGACATGCTCCCATTCTGGATGAACCTCACGCGCATGCAGGCGCTCGCCGCCCTCCTCGCCTTCGGGAAGGTGCTGAAGGAACAGGCCGCCGCCGATGCAATTGCCCGCCGCGTCATGGCCGACGCCCAGCCGGACCAGCGTCGGGATCTGCTCCGACTGGTCGAAATAATTCTCCGCCGCCTCCGCCAGCGATCCGCCGTCGAGCGGGACGATGCCCTGATAGCGCTCGCCGGTCGTCGCCTGGTCGAAGGTCATCGCCAGGTAGCCCTGATTGAACAGCGCATAAAGCGACGGATTGCCGCCAAGCTCCGCCAGCCGGTCGGCATCGTACTGGACATAGCCGCGCAGCTCCCCGGCCTGGTAGTCGCACACCAGCAGACTGACGATGCCGCCCTGTGCCTGCGCCTGCAGCGTGAGCTGGCCGCCCGCATCCTTGAGCGTCGAGCCGAGCAGCGCGGTCAGCGTCAGCGCCTCGGCCAGCAGCCGCTCGATCGGCGGTGGATAGGCATGCGCGGCGAGGATTTCGCCCAGCACCGGGCCGAGTCGCGCGATGCGCCCGCGCGCATGACGTTGCGGGATAGTGAAGTTGAGCGTGCGGTCGAGGTCGGTGGTCATTGCAAAACATCCGTTGGGCCCCGGCCTGATCCGGGGTTGTCGAAGCCCGTCCTTCCCCCTTGCCCGAGCAAGGAAGGAGGAACTGCCCTTCGACAAGCTCAGGGCTACCGGGTTCCAGGAGACGGAGCGCAGATAGTTGCGCCCCCGCCTACGTTCAACTCACCCGATCTGGCCGAAGCACCAGCGCAGGACCGCCTTTTGCCCGTGCAGGCGGTTTTCCGCCTCGGGCCAGATCAGCGATTGCGGACCGTCGATCACCTCCGGCGTCACCTCCTCGCCGCGGTGCGCGGGGAGGCAGTGGAGGAATTTCGCGTCGGGCTTGGCCTTGGCCATCAGTGCGGCATCGACCTGATAGGGGGCGAGCGCGGCGAGCTTGGCCTCAGCATGCAGCTGGCCCATCGAGATCCAAGTGTCGGTGACGACGATGTCGGCCCCGGCCACCGCCTCGTGCGGATCGTTGACGCAGGTTGCGCGCCCCCTGCCCAGCGCCATCGCCGCCTCGGGCAGCGAAAAGCTCTGCGGACAGGCGGCGACGACGTCGAACTGCATCAGCCCCGCCGCCTCGACGATCGAGGAAAGGACGTTGTTGCCATCGCCCAGCCACGCGACCTTGAGGCCGGGCAGCGCCTTGCCGCTCTCGAGGATGGTCTGGAGGTCGGCAACGATCTGGCACGGATGGCTGTCGTCGGTCAGGCCGTTGATCACCGGGACGGTCGCATATTCGGCCATTTCCAGCAGTTTGGCATGGTCATCGGTGCGCACCATGATCGCGTCGCAATAGCCGGACAGGATGCGCGCGGTGTCGGCGACGGTCTCGCCGCGCCCAAGCTGGCTGGTCGCGGCATCGAGCACGATCGCGCTGCCACCGAGCTGACGGATCGCCATTTCGAAGCTAACGCGGGTGCGCGTGGAGCTTTTCTCGAACACCATCGCAAGGGTGTGGCCGGCGAGCGGGGCGTCGCCATCAACCGCGCCCTTGGGCAGCCCCGCACGCGCCGCCTTGCGCTCGATCGCCTCGGCCAGGATCGCCGCGAGGCCATCGGGACCGGCGTCACTCAGCGACAGGAAATTGCGGTAGGTCATTGATACGTCCCCCTACGGCCAGGGTTGCGTCCCCCAGCGTGCCGGGGGAGCAGTTGGCTATGCCGCCTCCGGCATCTTGTAGCTATGCGCGCCCGCGCTCAGCTTTTCGACCGCCTCGGCGACATGGCTGTCATCGATGATCAGCGGCGGCAGGACGCGGAACACATTCTCGCCAGCCGCGACGGTCAGCAGCCCGTGCTGATCGCGCAGATGCGCCACGAAGTCGCGCGCGACCGCCGGTTCCTTCAGCTTGACCCCGAGCATCAGGCCCTTGCCGCGAATTTCGTCGAACAGGTGATCGTGGTTGGGGATCATCTGTTCGAACGCAGCGCGCAGCCGATCGCCCATCGCGGTGACGTGCTCGAGGAAGCCGGGCTCCTGCATCACGTCGAGCACCGCCATGCCCGCCGCCATCGCCAGCGGATTGCCGCCATAGGTCGAGCCATGGGTGCCGAACACCATGCCCTTCGCCGCGTCCTCGGTCGCGAGGCACGCGCCGAGCGGGAAGCCGTTCCCGATCCCCTTGGCGACGGTCATGATGTCGGGCGCGATGCCGTAATGCTCATACGCCCACATCTTGCCGGTGCGGCCATAGCCGCACTGGATTTCGTCGAGGATCAGCAACAGGCCGTGTTCGTCGCATGCCTTGCGCAGGCCCTGAATGAACTCGGTCTTGCCCGCGGTCATGCCGCCCTCGCCCTGCACGGTTTCGACCATGAAGCCGGCGGTGGTGTCGTCGATCAGGGCGAGCGCGGCTTCGAGGTCGTTGAAGGGGGCGTAGGCGAAACCGGGGAGGAGCGGTTCGAATCCGTCGCGCATCTTCGCCTGATTGGTCGCACTGATCGCGCCCATTGTCCGCCCATGAAAGGCATTGTGGAAGGTGATGATCTTGGTCCGCTGCGGGTTGCCGTTGACATAGTGATAGCGGCGCGCGGTCTTGATCGCGCACTCGATCGCCTCGGCTCCCGAATTGGTGAAGAACAGCGTATCGGCAAAGCTCGCATCGACGATGCGTGCGGCCAGCGCCTCACCCTGCGGCGAGCCGTAGAGGTTGGACACGTGCATCAGCGTCGCGACCTGATCCTGCACCTTCCTGATGAAATCGGGATGGCTGTGCCCCAGCGCGTTGACCGCGATCCCGGCGGCGAAATCGAGATAGCGCTCGCCGCGCTCGCCGATCAGGTAGCAGCCTTCGCCGCGCACCGGACGCACACCGCACCGCGGGTAAACGGGCATGAGCGGGGTGATCGACACGGGCAGCCTCCTTCTAAACAGAAAAGGGCGGCCCATCTGCGAACCGCCCGGGCGCGGACCCTACGATTGCGGCCCCGCCAACGTCAATATCGCGCCGGATGCATCCGTATTTAACGCGGGATGACTTTATCTCCGCGCGCCTCTAGCGTGACAGGCGATCGGGCTCGGTGGCATTCCGGTGTGGGAGAGGGCAGTGGCACATCCGCCAGCGACGATGCGGTCCGGGGACTGGTCGACCAGGGTTTCGCGATGGATTGCGATTGCCGCAGCCGTGATGCCGGCGCTGGTGCTGGTCGGATGGATCGTCGACAGTCCGCTGCTGCGCGGGCTGGGCGACAGGCGCAGCGCGATCCACCCGCTGACGGCCACCACGTTCCTGTCGCTGGCGATCGGTGCCCTGGTGTTCATGGAGGGGCGCGCCAAGCCGGCCCGTATCGTGTATCGCGGGGTCATGGCGGTCATCGCCCTGCTGTTGCTGCACCACATTCTCGGCATCCTCGCCAAACCGCTGGACAGCCTCGTCGGGGCGAGCGGATTATCCTGGCTGCATGGGCGCCGCGCGACCCCGCTCGGGCCGCTCTCGGTGCTGCTGCTGCTCAACCTGGCGCTGCTCGCGCAAGCATCGCGAGAACGCTGGCAGGACTGGGCCGCGCCGCTGGCAAGCGCGGCACTGGCTGCGCTACTGCTGGTGTTGACCTTCACCGTCAGCGACACCGACGCCAATGCCCGGTTCGTCGGAGTTTCCACCACGGCGGGCATCCCGGTGTTTCTCCTGGCCGTCGCCACGGTGCTCAGCACCGACCCGGGCGGCAGGTCGGACCGGTTTGCCAAATCACCCTGGAAAATCCTGCAGCGCATTCATCCGATCATCATCGTCAGTGCGATCTTGCCGGTGATGGCGCTGGTGGGGTTCCGGAACGTCGTCGCCATGACCGATGCCGAGTTCCACTATGCGATGGCGATGTCCAACCTGCTGGCGATGGCGGTCCTGGTGGCGCATGTCATCAACCGCGCCGACCGCCAGAACCGCGCGCTTGCCGCAGGGGAAGCGCGGCTTGGTTCAATCCTCGACACCGCGCCGGACGCGCTGATCGTGACCAGCGACCAGCTGGTAATCCGGACCTTCAGCCGCTCCGCGCCGTTGCTCTGGGGCCTCGACCCCGACGATCTGCGCGGTCGATCGCTGTCCACGCTGTTCGATGAGCCGATCAGCTTGCCGGACGTGGCAAGTGGGGGCACGGGCGCCAACACTGCCCATTTCACCACCGGGACGCGCGCGGACGGCGTCCGGTTTCCGGCCGAGCTGCGTCTGGGCATCGCGGAGCAGGAAGGCGAGCGGGTGTGCGTGGCCTTTGTCCGCGACCTGACCGAGCGGATGGCGATGGAAGACCAGCTCAATGGCCTGCACTTTCAACTGATGCACTTGTCGCGACAGAATGCGATGGGCGAACTGGCCGGCGATATCGCGCATGAGATCAATCAGCCGCTGACCGCTGCAACCAACTATGCCTCAACCGCCGCGCATGTGCTGGAGCATGGCGGCGACACCGGCAAGGTACGCGGGTTCCTGACCGAGATCACGGCGCAGCTGCTGCGTGCCGGGGGTATCATCAGCCGGTTGCGCGCGTTTCTCGCCAACCGCGAAATCGAACTGCGCCGCGAATCGCTGAAGGACGTGGTGCAGGATGCGGTCAATTTGGTGCGGATCGGATCGCGTCGACTGACCGGTCGAGTAATCGTCGATATCGCGCGCGACATGCCGGCGGTCTATGTCGATCGCATCCAGATCCAGCAGGTCTTGGTCAACCTTCTGCGCAACTCGTTCGAAGCGTGCGATCAGGCGGGACGCGAACCGCAGATCAGGATCACGGCATGCAGCGTCGGCGAACATCTTGTCGAAATCGAGGTCGCCGACAATGGCGCAGGCCTGCCCGAAGGGTTCGCCGAGCGACTGGGACAGCGTTTCTCGTCGACCAAGGGGGAAAGCGGGCTCGGGATCGGCCTCAACATCTCGAAGCGGATCGTGGAGGCGCATGGCGGAACGCTGGTGGCCGAGAGCCGCGAGCCGCAGGGCGCGGCATTCCGGTTCACCGTGCCGGCGCTGAACAAGATGGCCCAATTGGCGGGTGCGCTGGATTAGCTCTTGATCTTCCAGCCAGCCCGCAGCAGCGCGTAGCATAATAGCGCCAGCAGAATGTCGATCCCCAGGATCACTGCGCTGCCGACCAGGATCGGCGAGTCCGCGACCCCCAGAAAGCCGTAGCGAAAGCCGGAGATGATGTAGAAGAATGGGTTGGCGTGGCTGATCGCCTGAAACATCGGCGACAGGCGATCGACCGAGTAGAAGGTGCCCGACAGCAAGGCGAGCGGCGCGACCACGAAATTGGTGACCGCGGCGGCATGGTCGAACTTTTCCGCCCAGATCGAGGTGAGCACCCCCATCAGCGCCAGGAACAGCGAACCCAGGAAACCGAACCACAGGATCGCCCACAGATGCGCCGGCGTGACGCTGACGCCCGGCCACAGCGCCATCGCCATCCACACCGCCGCGCCGACGCAGAAGGCGCGCGTGACCGCCCCGCCGCACAACGCCGCCAGCAGTTCGCCCGTCGACAAGGGCGGCATCAGATAATCGACGATGGTCCCCTGGATCTTTCCGACCAGCAGCGAGAAGCTGGAATTGGCGAATGCGTTCTGAAGCATCCCCATCACGATCAGGCCGGGCGCGATGAAATTCGCGAACGGAATTGCGACGCCGTCCAGCGTCACGACCCGCCCGCCACCACCCAGCGCGACGGTGAATACGACCAGAAACAGCAATGTCGTGACCGCCGGCGCCCAAACCGTCTGGAGCTGCACCTTGAAGAAACGGCGCACCTCCTTCACATAGAGGGTCCACAGCCCGCCCCAGTTCACGTTACGGATGATCGGAACGCCGGGGCCGGCGATCATGCTTTCGGGCTTCGGGGACTGGTCGGTCATGCAAAGGCCGGTTAATCGCTGCGGCCACACCCGGCAACGGGATTGATTCTTTAGGGACGACAAATGAGCTGGACCGACGAACGGATCGAGACGCTGCGCAAGATGTGGGACAGCGGCCTGACCGCGACCCAGATTGCCGAGGAACTGGGTGGCGTGAGCCGCAATGCCGTGATCGGCAAGGCGCATCGCCTCGGCCTCGCCTCGCGTCCGTCGCCGGTGAAGGCCAATGCAGCCGAGGCGAAGCCGGCCCCGGCTCCCGCCCCCGCCGCACCGCCCGCACCCAAGCCGGCGCCGGCCGCTCCCGCGCCGCGCGCCGCTGCCCCGGTTGCAGCGCCTGCCCCCGCCCCCGCGCCAGTGATCGAGGATGAAGACGAGGACGAGGTCGAAGCGCCCGCACCCGTAGTTCGGGAAGGCCCGGTGCTGCGTTCGGTCGGCCCTGGCGGCTTCATTCGCCAGAACCCCGGCGAACAGGCCCCGCCGATCGCCCCGGCCCCGCCGCGCCGCCTGGTCCCGGCCAAGCCGAGCAAGGAGATCGAGGGCAAGACGACGCTGCTCGATCTCAACGACCGTATCTGCAAATGGCCGCTGGGCCATCCGGGCGAGCCGGACTTCCATTTCTGCGGCGAGAAGGTGAATCCCGGGTTCCCCTATTGCGTCGATCATTGCGGCCATGCCTATCAGGCGCAGCTGCCGCGCCGCGACCGTCGCCCGCCGCCGCCGCTGCCCTATGGCGGTCCGCGCGTCCGTTAACTTCCGCGGATAAAGCGCGATTTGGGTAAACGGTCGTTTAACCCACGGCTGGTTAGGGCCGGCATGTCATGCATGCCCCGACCCTTCCCCGCTCCATCGTACCGATTCTTCAGGCCAGCCTTGTCCTGATCGGCGTCGCCGCCCTCGCGCTGTGGCCACCGCGCGAAGGGGCGATGATGCTGGTCGCGCTCGACGGGCGCGATGCCGGACGACTGGTCGGCCCGGCGCTTGATGCAGGGGCCGCGCTGGCCGCGCGCGGCCCGCTGTCGAACACCATTGTCGTGACCGGTGTGCGTCGTCGCCTGACACCGCTCGCATGGCACGGCGTCATCCTGATCGCCGCGCCGCGCGGCCTGTGCGGAGCGGAGACGACGGCATGATCCTGAGCGATATCAACCGCCTGCGCGCGCGCGGCGTTCGCGTCCTGGTCGTCGCCAGCTGGGTCAACACGGCGGCGGTCATCCTGATCAGCCTGATCGCGGGCAGCGACAGGCTGCTCCCGATCGCGCTGACCGGAATTCTCGCAAATGTGCTGCCGACGGTGATGGCCCGGCAAGGCCGCGCCGATGACCAGGCGCGGCTGGTCGTCGCCTCGCTCGCCGCGGTTCAGCCGGCGCTGATAGTCTATGCGCTGAGCGGTCATGGCTGGCAGATGGACGGCCATATGTATTTCTTCGTCGCACTCGCCGGGCTAACGGTGCTGTGCGACGTGCGCGCGATCCTGTTCGCATCAGTGCTGATCGCGGTCCATCACCTGGTCCTGCAATATGCCGCGCCCGCCTGGGTGTTCAGCGGCGCGGGCGATCTGGGCCGCGTGCTATTTCATGCGCTTGCGGTTGTGCTGCAGGCGGCGGTGCTGGTGTACCTGACCGTCACGATCCGCACCCTGCTCGACCGCAATGCCGAGGCGCGCGCGCAGAGCGAACGGGCGGCGGCGATTGCCGAGCAACGGCGGATCGAGGCCGAAACGGCGATGCGCGAGGCGGCAGAGGCGGCGCGCCGCGAACGTCACGAGCGCGCCGCGCGTGAGTCGATAGCGCATGTAGCAGAGGCCCAGCGGCGCGAGGCAGAAGCCGAACGCCGCGCCGACCATCGCCGCCTGGCCGATCATTTCCAGCAATCGATGAGCGGCATCGTTGCCACGGTCGGGACCGCGGCGAGCGAGCTCGACCAACTCGCCGGATCGCTCAACGGCGTGGCGCGGCGCGTCAGCCTGGAGTCGGGGGAAACCGCTGCCAGCGCGAGCCAGACGTCGAGCGCGGCGGAAACGCTCGCAATCCGGCTCCACGACCTGTCGAAATCAATCACCGCGATCGCCGCGAGCGCGGATCAGCAGGCGCGGCGCAGCGACGATGCCAGCAGCATATCGGACGGCGGGCGCGGCGCCGTGGTCGCGCTGACGCAGCGGTCGCAGGCTATCACCGGCTTTGCCGGGTCGATCCACGAGATCGCAACGCGCACCAACCTGCTCGCGCTCAACGCCACGATCGAGGCATCGCGCGCGGGCGAGGCCGGGCGCGGTTTCGCCGTCGTGGCGCACGAAGTGAAACAGCTGGCCAGCGAGGCGGCGCGCGCGACCGGCGAAATCCGCAACCTTGCCGATTCGATGCATGGCGGGGCGGAGGTGGCGCAGGATGCGCTGTCCGAAATCACGGCGATGGTGGGCGACCTTGCCACGGCCGCCGAGGCAATACGGGCTGCCGTCGATGCCCAGCGCGAAACGGCCACCGCGATCGACCGGTCGGCGCGCGATGCCGCCACCGGCGCCTCCTTCATGGCCGAGCGGGTGCGTGGAGTGGCGGCGATGGCCAATGAAACGGAAGATCTGTCGGACCGCGTGGCAGCGGCCGCTGGCGCCTTGTCCCGCACGGCGCGCGCGCTCGACGATTCAACCCGCGCGTTCCTGGGCAATCTCGACGTCGCGTGACAAAAAGAAGGGGCCGGCGGATTGCTCCGCCAGCCCCAGACTCCCGCTCGGGAAGCCGCTTTAGAAGCGGAATGCCGCCGTCGCGCGCAGCGAATGGAAGTCGAAATCCTGGCTGCGACGGAAGTCCGCGCCGCCCGCGAGGACGAACGGATTGGTCGCACCCGCACTGCCCGTGCCGACCTGAACGCGCGAGTCACTATCGTCATAGCGGCTGTAGAGATATTCGAGGCCGATCGAGAAGTTGCGGCCGAGCTTTTGCTCGACACCGCCGCCAGCCTGCCAGCCCCATGCCATGTCGTCGCCGATGACGGCGAAGCTATTGGCGGCATTGCTGCTGCTGAAGCTGTTGTTGAGCTTTGCATAGGCGCCGCCGCCGGTGGCGTAGAACAGCGTGCTCTCGCCCGCGACCATGCCGGCGCGCAGGCGCAGCGCCGCGTTCCAGTCGAGCTCGCGCGTCATGGTGTAGAAGGCCGGGGTCGTGCTGTAGGCGGTGACGCTGTCGCGCGCCTCGGTCTTGCCGAATTCGGCGACGGCACCGAGCACGAACTTGCCCATCTGCTTGTCAAAGCCGATGCGGCCATAATATTCGATATCGTCCTTGTCGTTGAGACAGGCGACGTTGGCGCTCGACGTGGCCGCGCCGTTGCAGAAGCCGGGCGAGAACGCGTCGGCACCGGTCGACGTCGCGATCGTGTCACCGAAGCTGCCGTTGCGGCCGGCGTCGAACTCGATCGTCTCGCCTACATCGTTGTTCTGGACGGTATAGCCGAACGAGCCGCCGACATAGACGCCGTCGAAAGCGGGCTCGCCGTCCTGGGCCATGGCCGGGGCTGCAACGAGGGTCAGGGCGGCCACACCGGCCCCCATCAGGGTACGTATACGCATATACAGGTTACTCCAACTGAACTTGCCGGGGCTTAACGAGGCATGGCGCGGTTCTTTCCCGCCCCGTTCCGAATTTCCGCCTTCATGTTGCTTCGCAGCAACACCCGCGCTTGCCGGGACCGTCGCGGGGGATTAGCCAGAACAAATGTCGTCCGATCTTTTCCAGTCCGGTTCCGCCACCCCCACCAACAGCTACGACGCCAGCTCTATCGAGGTGCTGGAGGGGCTGGAGCCCGTCCGTCGTCGCCCGGGCATGTATATCGGCGGTACCGATGAACGCGCGCTCCACCACCTCGCCGCCGAAATCCTCGACAATGCGATGGACGAGGCGGTGGCGGGCCATGCCAGCCGGATCGAGGTGACGCTGGAGCCAGGCAACCGGCTGACCATTGTCGACAATGGCCGCGGCATTCCGACCGATCCGCACCCGAAATTCCCGGACAAGTCGGCGCTCGAGGTGATCTTCTCGACCCTGCATGCGGGCGGCAAGTTTTCGGGCAAGGCCTATGCGACTTCCGGCGGCCTGCATGGCGTCGGCAGCAGCGTGGTCAACGCCTTGTCGACCGACATGGTAGTCGAGGTCGCGCGCGACCGTCAGCTCTATCGCCAGCGGTTCAACCAGGGCGTGACGCTCGGCCCGATCGATCATGTCGGCGCCGCGCCCAATCGCCGCGGCACCAGCGTCGCCTTTACCCCCGACACCGAGATTTTCGGGGAGATGCACTTCAAGCCGGCGCGCCTCTACAAGCTCGCCCGGTCCAAGGCGTATCTGTTCGCCGGGGTCGAGATCCGCTGGAAATGCGCGCCCGAACTGATTTCGGACGACACCCCGGCAGAGGCGGTGTTCCAGTTCCCCGGCGGCCTTGCCGACCACCTCAAGGAACAGCTCGGCACGCGCGAGGGCGCGACGGCGGAGTTCTTTGCGGGGCGGCAGGACTTTCCCGGCGAAGCGCAGGGCAGCGTCGAATGGGCGGTCGCCTGGCCGCTGTGGAGCGACGGTTCGTACAGCTGGTATTGCAACACCATCCCCACTCCCGATGGCGGCAGCCACGAACAGGGGCTGCGGCAGGCGCTGGTGCGCGGCATCCGCGCGTTCGGCGAGCTGGTCGGCCAGAAAAAGGCCAAGGACATCACCGCCGACGACATCATGGTCGGGTCCGAACTGATGCTGTCGGTGTTCATCCGCGACCCGCAATTCCAGTCGCAGACCAAGGACCGGCTGACCTCGCCCGAGGCAACCGGCCTGGTCGAAAAGGCGGTGCGCGATCATTTCGACCATTTCCTCACCGACAAGATGGAGCGCGGCAAGGCGCTGCTCGGCTATGTGCTCGAGCGGATGGACGATCGCCTGCGCCGCAAGCAGGAACGCGAGGTCAAGCGCAAGACTGCAACCAGCGGCCGCAAGCTGCGCCTGCCCGGAAAGCTCACCGACTGTTCCGCCGACGACCCTGCCGGGACCGAATTGTTCATCGTCGAAGGTGACTCGGCGGGCGGCAGCGCCAAACAGGCGCGCGACCGCAAGACGCAGGCGATCCTGCCTATCCGTGGCAAGATTCTGAACGTTGCGTCTGCCACCAGCGCCAAGATCGGCGCGAACAGCGAGATCGCGGACCTGATCCAGGCGCTTGGCTGCGGCACGCGCAAGGACTGCCAGCCGGACAATCTGCGCTACGAACGCATCGTCATCATGACCGACGCCGATGTCGACGGCGCGCATATCGCCACGCTGCTGATGACCTTCTTCTTCCAGGAAATGCCCGACATCGTCCGGCGCGGGCATCTGTATCTCGCGCAGCCGCCGCTCTATCGCCTCACCGCCGGTGCCAAGAGCCTGTACGCCCGCGACGATGCGCACCGCGCCGAGATCGAGGCGGGGCCCTTCAAGGGCCGCAAGGTCGAAGTGTCGCGCTTCAAGGGGCTGGGCGAGATGAACCCGGGCCAGCTGCGCGAAACGACGATGGACCCGGCGACGCGCAGCCTGATCCGCATCACCCTGCCCCAGGAATATGAGGAGCGCGCGGGCGTCAAGGATCTGGTTGATCGGCTGATGGGCACCAACCCGGCGCACCGTTTTGCCTTCATCCAGGAAAACGCGGCGCGGCTGGACGAGGAAGCGATCGACGCCTGATTTATTTTCGGCGGCGCTGTAAGATCGCGCTGCCTCAGGCGACTAAAGGGGCATGGACGCGATGACCGCCCCGATCGATGCCGATACCGATGCTGCTCCGGCCGCCGTGCAGGAGCGGCTGTATCAAGAGGCGATCGCGGCACACGCGCCGGCCATTGCGCGACTGGCCCATGCGGTCGAACGCAACCCCGACCGCGCCCGCGATCTGGAGCAGGATATCCATCTGGCGATATGGCGGAGCCTGGCGGGCTTTGCTGGGCGCAGCGCCCTGTCCACCTTCGTCTATCGCGTCGCGCATAATGTCGCCGCCAGCCATGCCGCGCGCGGCGCACGGTCGGCCAAGGGGGTGGCGCTCGAAGACATTGCCGACCTGCCCGCCGCCGACGATCCCGAGGGCGCAGCAGGAACCGTGCAGCTGCTGTCCCGCATCCATGCGCTGATCGCCGCGCTGCGCCAGCCGGATCGCAGCGTCATGCTGCTCCACCTCGAAGGGCTCGAGGCGGCGGCGATCGGTGAGATTACCGGTCTGTCCGCCAACCATGTCGCGGTGAAGCTGCATCGCATCCGCACGATGCTCACCCGCCATTTCGCATCGGGAGACCCGCGATGAGCGATCCCATCGTCACCCTGTGGACCGCCCAGCACAAAGATGCGCGCGCGCCCTCGCCTGCCGAGCTGACCGAACGCGCGCGCGTGCTTCGCCGTCGCGTATGGAGGCGTGACGCGACCGAATATGCCGCCGGTGCCCTGGCCGCTGGCGTCTTTGGCTGGATGGGACTGGCCAGTCCTGACTGGGGCGTGCGCACTGCCTGTCTGGTGCA
This sequence comes from Sphingomonas sp., assembly GCF_965227385.1. Taxonomy (GTDB): domain Bacteria; phylum Pseudomonadota; class Alphaproteobacteria; order Sphingomonadales; family Sphingomonadaceae; genus Sphingomonas. The sequence goes on along the minus strand of NZ_OZ245750.1, from coordinate 1,965,019 downwards.
AATCGCCGGGCTGCTGCTGGTCATGCGCAACCTGTGGACGCGTCGCCCGGTCGACGATCCGGCGGCGCTGGACCGGGACGCCCTGAGCCACCTGCGCGCGCTGCTGACGGCGCAGCGGGATGTACTGGCCAGTGTCGGTCGCTGGTATATCGGTCCGATGCTGCCCGGCATGATCCTGTTCCTTGCCGCCGTGACCCGCGTGACCGCAGCAAGCACCGGATGGGGGCCAGCACTGGCTGTCGCAGCGCTGGCGACGGCGATCGCATCCGGCGTGCTGTACGGCGTGCTGCGGCTCAACCGCAACGCCGCCCGCACGCTCGACGCCCAGCTCGCCGCGCTCGCCCCCCCTTCTTCCGACAACCACCCGCTCCAAGCCTGAAAGGACGGCCCATGCGCACCCTAATATTCGCCCTCGCCCTGTTGACCCTGCCGATCACGGCGCAAGCGCAGACGGCCGCCCCGTCCGCTCCTGCTTCCGCTCAAGCCACACCGGTTCAGGCCGCACCGGAGCTCACCCGCCGGATCGACGCGCTCCCCGCGCTGATCAACGGCACCGGTGATTTCGAAGGCACCTTCGACGCCAGCTTCAAGGCGCAGGTGCCGAAGGCGCAGTTCGACGCGCTTGGCGCGCAACTCCGCGCGCAACATGGCAAGGCCGTCGGTATCGAACGCGTCGCCCCGCGCACACCGCATCAGGCGGTGGTTCGGGTCGGGTTCGAAAAGTCGGTGGCGACAATCCAGATCATCGTGGATCCTGCCCCGCCGCACGCCGTCACCGGGCTGCTGATCAGTCAGGTCGAACCGCGCGGCGACGGATTGGCGCAGATCGAGGCGGAGTTCCGCGCGCTGCCGGGAACTGCAGCGTACGGCATCTATCGCCTGGGTGACAGCCGGACGCCGGTCGCCGAATATCGTGGCGATGCGGCGATGCCGCTCGGTTCTGCCTTCAAACTGTGGGTGCTGGCCGAAGCCGCAAGACAGGTGCAGGCGGGCAGGCGCAAATGGAGCGACGTGGTCACCCTCGACACGCGATCGCTTCCCTCCGGCATCACGCAGAACTGGCCGACCGGCGCACCCGTGACGCTGCACAGCCTGGCCACGCTGATGATCTCGATCAGCGACAATACGGCGACCGACACGCTGCTGCGCGCGTTGGGTCGCGACGCCGTCGATGCGATGGTCGCACGCGCCGGAGCGTCCGATCCCGGGGCCACCCTGCCCGTGCTGAGCACGATCGAGGCGTTCCAGCTGAAATCGCCGGGCAATGCCGATCTGGCGGTGGCGTGGAAGGCGGCGGGGCCGGACGGTCGCCGCAAGCTGTTGCGCGACAATGCCGGGCGACTGGCGGCGACCAGGCCGGACGCGGCGATGTTCGGCCCAAAGCCGCTGGCGCTGGATGTCGAATGGTTCGCGTCGCCCCGCGACCAGGCGGCGCTGCTCGACTGGCTGCGCACCCGCGGCGGAGCCGAGGCGCTGGCCATCATGGCGGTGAATCCGCAAACGCCCGGCGATGCCGACTTCGCCTATGCGGGGTTCAAGGGCGGGTCGGAAACCGGCGTCATCTATGGCAGCTGGCTGGTCCGGACCAGGGCTGGCCAATGGTATGCGGTCACCGGGGGATGGTCGCGACCGGACGCCGCAGTCGAAACGCTGACGTTCATGAGCCTGATGCAGCGGCTGATGCGTCAGGTGGCGACGCGCTGAGCAGCCCACTCGTCGCGCAGCAGGCCGTAGAGCGTCGTGTCGCGCACGCCGATATGGGTTTCCCATTCGGCGCGCAGATAGCCCTCGAGCTTGAACCCCAGCCGTTCGAGCAGGCCGCGCGAGGCGGCATTGTCCGGGTCGACATCTGCAAACACGCGGCGCTGCTCTTCATGGTGGAAGAGGAGGTCGAGCACCCGCGCTACGGCCTCGCGCGCGATTCCGCCGCGCCAATGATCGCGCGCCAGAATATAGCCGATTTCGTTCACCCCGGGGCGTCGCCGTATCACCGTCACCCAGCCGATCGCCGGGGCGGCCTCGCCAAGCGTGATCGCCCAGCTGCGCATGCCGTCGGTGTCAGGTGTATAGGTCAGGTAAGCGCGGGTCTCGGAAACATCGCGATGGGGTGCGCTGGACCACCAGCGCATCAGCGCGGCGTCCGACAACACCGGGAACATCGCCTCGGCATCATCGGGGACGATCCCCCGCAACCGGAGCCGCGCGGTCTCGAGCACGGGAAGCGGGCTCACGTCTCCGCCAGCGCCTCGACCAGCGCTTTTACCTTCTTTTGCCGCCATTGCGGCAGCGGTGCGACCAGCCAGTAGCCGAGGCGCGAGGGGATCGGGTCGCCCACCACCGCGACGCGCCCGGCGGCGATGTCGGCGCGGGCGAGCAGTTCGGGCACGGTCGCGCGACCGAGCCCTTCGGCGGCGGCATCGAGCGCGAGGCCGGCATCGCCCACCTTGACCAGCGCCGTGCCGTCTTCCGCGACGCAGCCGGGCCAGCCGATCGGGGTTTCGCCGCGTCCGCCAGGCTTGGCGACGGTGACCATGCCGTCGCTTTCCAGCGCCTCGCCCTCATGCTCGCCCGGGCCTTCGCCCCATCGGATGGCGAGATCGAGATTGGCTTCGGTAAAGTCGATCGCCTCGTCCGCCGCGATCAGCACGAAGCGCAGTTCGGAATCCTCACGCGCGATTTCGGCGAGGCGTGGCATCAGCCATTTTTCGGTGAGGTCGCGCGGCGCTGCTATCGTCAGCGACTTGGACGACTGCCCCGCCTGCATCGCGCGCACCGCTTCTTCGAACTGGAGGAAACCGGCGCGCAACGCGTCCAGCCCGGCCTCCGCCTCGGGGGTCAGTTCCAGCCCCTTGGTGGTGCGGCGGAACAGGACCACGCCCAACGTGTCCTCAAGCGCACGGATCTGTTGCCCCACCGCCGCCGGCGTCACCGCCAGCTCGTCCGCCGCGCGGGTGAAGGACAGGTGCCGCGCCGCCGCGTCGAGCACGCGCAGGCCGTTCATGGGAAGATGGGTACGCTTCATCGATTACTCCGCCACCGCCGGCGCACGCAGCGCGAAGCGGGGGATCGCTACGTCGAATGTGTGTCCGTCCGCGCCGACCATCAAATAGCTGCCTTCCATCCAGCCGGTCGGCGTGGTGAGCGGACAGCCGGATACGTAATCATAGCTGGCGCCCGGCGCGATCATCGGCTGTTCGCCGACCACGCCCTCCCCCTCGACCATATGCTGGCCACCGCGTCCGTCGGTGATTGTCCAGCGGCGCGAGAGCAGCTGCACCGGCTGGTACGACCCGTTTTCGATGCGGATATGATAGGCCCAGAACCAGCGACCCCGGCCCGGCTCCGATTGTTCGAGCAGGTAGCTGACCGACACGCGCACCGTGATGTCGCGCGTGACCGCTTCCTGGCCGAACAGCGCCTTCACAGCCCGACCGCTCTCAAGGCCTGATCGAGATCGGCGATCAGGTCGTCCGGGTCTTCCAGACCGACATTGAGTCGCAGCATCCCTTCGCGCACGCCCATCAGCAGCCGCTGCTCTTCGGCGACGCCGCTATGCGTGGTGGAGGCGGGGTGCGTCATCAGCGACCGGGAATCGCCGATATTGTTCGAAATGTCGATGAGGCCGAGCGCGTCGAGCAATCCATGCGCCTGGCTCCGCCCGCCATCGACCTCGAACGAGAAGATCGGGCCGACCGCCGCCATCTGACTCATCGCCAGATTGTGCTGCGAATGGCTGGGCAGGCCGGGATAGTTGACCAAGGGCACGCGGCCTTCGAGGAAGCGGGCGACCTTCATCGCATTCTCGCTCTGGCGGCGGATGCGCAGGTCGAGCGTCTCCAGCCCCTTGAGCACCACCCAGGCATTGAACGCGCTAAGCGTCGGGCCGGTATTGCGGTGGAAGGGCAGCAGTGTGTTGGTGATGAACTCCTCGGTCCCGCAGATCGCGCCAGCGAGCACACGGCCCTGCCCATCCATCATCTTGGTCGCGCTATAGGCGACGATATCCGCGCCGAAATCCATCGGCCGCTGCAGCGCCGGAGTCGCGAAGGCGTTGTCGACCACGGTCGTGATCCCGCGTTCGCGCGCGATGTCGCACACGGCCTTCAGGTCGACGATGTCCATCGTCGGGTTGGCCGGGGTTTCGAAGAAGAATACCTTGGTATTCGGGCGGATCGCGTCGACGAACTGCTGCGGATCGCGCGCGTCGACGACCGTCGTTTCGATCCCGAAGCGCGGCATCAGCGTATCGGTGAGCCAGCGGCACGATCCGAAGGCAGCGCGCCCGCCGACCAGATGGTCACCCGCCGACAGCTGGCACAGCAGCGCCGCCGTCATCGCGGCCATGCCCGATGCGGTCGCACGACACGCCTCGGCCCCCTCGAGCAGCGCGATACGCTGTTCGAGCATCTCGACCGTCGGGTTTTGCAGGCGCGAATAGGTCATGCCCTGCTGCTCGCCGGCGAAGCGCGCGGCGGCGTCCCCGGCACAGTCATAGGCATAGCCCGAGGTGAGGAAGAGCGCTTCGCTCGTCTCTCCCCATTCGCTGCGCGCGGTCCCGCCGCGCACCGCGAGCGTTGCGGGCTTCCAGTTGCGGGTAATCTCGCGGTCTTGTCCGGTGCGGCGCTTCATGCTCCCCCTCTAGAAGCGGATAGCGCGGGCGCGCAAGCGCAACGGGTGACGCACGCATCAAGCTCAGCTATTCACACCGCGATGCTCGACCGTCTCGAACAGCGCCCCGTCCTGCTCGGCCTGCTTCTCGCGGTCGTTGCCCAATGTCTCTTCACGATCGGCGTCGAACGTCCCAGCATCCTGCTGTTCGACGAAGTGCATTATGTCACCGCGGCGCGGGTGTTGCTCGACTTCTCGCACATCACCAATCCAGAGCATCCGATGCTGGGCAAGGCGCTGATCGCGCTGGGCATTCACCTAATCGGGGACAATGCGCTGGGGTGGCGGATCTTCTCGACGCTGTTCGGCAGCGCGACGATCGCGGGGGTCTATGCCTTTACGCTGCTGCTGACCCGCGCGCCCCGCCCCGCCCTGTTTGCCGCGATCTTTGCGATGCTGGGGCAACTGGTCTTCGTGCAGGCGCGAATCGGGATGCTGGACGTGTTCATGGGCGGGTTTCTGGTTTGGGCCGGTGTCGCCTTTCTCGCCGCCATGCGCGCCGAATCACGGTCGGCATGGGGCTATTGGCTGACCTGTGCGGTGTTGTTCGGCGCGGCGGTGGGCGTGAAGTGGGCGGCCATCCCCTATGTCGCACTGGCGGGCGTCGCGTTTCTGTGGTTGCGGCACCGTGACTCCAGGCGCTTCGGCGGCATCCACTGGTTGCCCGCACTCGCTGTCATGGGCGTGGTCAGTATCGCCACCTATCTCGCGACCTTTGCCCCCGCCTTTTTCTACCGCACCGATCCGATGACGCTGGCGCGGCTGATCCCGTTCCAGTTCGAGATGCTGGCGCTGCAGACGCAGGTGCTGGCGCCGCATAATTACCAGTCGAGCTGGTGGAGCTGGCCGCTGATGCTGCGCCCGATCTGGTATTTCTATGAGCCCGATCAGGGCGCGATGCGCGGCGTGCTGCTGATCGGCAATCCGGCGGTCCTGTGGACCGGCCTGATCGCGGTTGCCGCCTGCTGGTGGGCCGGGGTGAAGCAGCGCGCGGGCGTGCCACTCGCAGCCGCGATCCTGTGGACCTTCTCCCTCGGGGTATGGGCGGTAATCCCCAAGTCGCTGGGGTTCTTCTATTATTATTATCTCCCGAGCATCATCCTGTGTGTGGTGCTGGCAGTCGCGATGCACCATTGGCGCGACGCGCTGAAGCGGCGTGACGAGTGGCTGCTGGTACCCGCCGTCGGGCTATTCGCCTATTTCTACCCGATCATCGCAGCGCAGGATTTGCCCCACACGCGCGCCTTCACCGGCTGGATGTGGCTGCCCAGCTGGGCTTAGCGCGTATCAATATTCAGCGCATTACCCCTTTCCCGGAAAGGGAGGGGAATGGACGTCGATATAGCCTAGCGCCAGCGTGGACCGCTGATGTCCAGGTCGCGCGCCTTGAGCTGGTCGAGCACGCCGCCCGCTTCGGCCAGCACCCGGATCGGCACGACGGCCAGCGTCACGCCGGGCTGCTTGACCGCCTCGTCGAGTGCGGCCACCCACTGCCCGCGCAGTTCCGTGCCGAGCTGGTTGTCGGTCCAGGGCCAGCAGCGTCCGAGCGCAGTCTCGAGCGGGTTCGCCATCAACCCCGGCACATCGAAGCTGGTCCACGCCCTGCCCCGCGCGGTCACGATCTGCGGACCGATCTCCGCGGCGGCCATCGCCGCGTCGAGACAGGGCAGATGCGTTTCCGGCGCGGCGGCGAAGAGATTGTCGATGATATCCTCTCCGCGCACCTCACCGACCGGGCGGGTGGCCATGTCGCCGCGCCGGGCGGCCTTGCGGACGACATCGGTCGCATCGTCGCCGGTATCCTTGCTGAATGCCAGCCGCCGCGAGAGCAGGTCGAACGACGTGATCAGGAAGTTGCGCCGGCTGTAATCCTGCTCGTAACGCGCTTCGAGCGCGCGCAACCGCGCCAGTCGCGTCGCATCGAGATAGTCCGCAGCAACCCGCTCGTCGGGCAATTTCGTGAGCTTCCCGCCCGCAAAGATCAGCCGCAGGATGTCACCCGGCGACACCTTTGCCTTGGTGCCGAGGATGATCCGTTGCGCGCCCCCGGCGGCGCGTTCGAGCCGGTCGGGGTACCAGGGCGTCGCCTTGGGAACGTTGCGGATTTCGCCGACGAGCAATACGACCCCCGCCTCGGTCCGGACCGTCCACATCGGCGCGCCGGAGGTGCGGGCGGTGACCACCACCTCTTCGACGGAGTCGGGTGCGGCCTCCTGCGCGGCGGCAGGGAGCGGGATACTCGCCAGTGCGAGTGCGAGCGAGACGAGCAGCGAACGCGGGCGGATCATCGGGCCAGCTTCACCGCCAATCGCAGCACCAATAAGGCAGCTTCAGTATCGCCCCCACACGAAGCGCGACGACAGCGCGAAATTCCACACCGCCGCTACCGCGATCCCGGCCAGCGCGCTGGGCGCCCATTGCGCTTGCTGAACGTCGTGCAGGAACGCGGCGACGCCGATATTCGCCACCGCACCGACCGAGCAGACGATGCAGAAACCGACCCAACCGTCCAGCAGCGGCCGCCACCCCTTCAGCCGCGCATCGCGGTAGGTCAGCGCATTGTTGAGGAAGAAATTGAACGTCATCGCGATCAGAGTCGCGACGATCGTGCCGGTTAGGAAGCTGTACCCGAACAGGCGGAAGAACAGCCAAAGCGCAGCGAAATGCACGCCAGCGCCGAGCGCGCCGATTGCGGAGAACATGACGAAGCGGACCGGCACCACCCGCCCGAACATGCGATCGTACAGCGCGATCAGGAACTCCATCGCGACGACATGGTCGAGTTTGCTCTCGCCGATCTGGCGCGTGCGGAACACATAGGGGAGTTCGACGAACTTCAACGCGCGCGGGCTGGCGGTGAGGATGTCGAGCAGGATCTTGAACCCGATCGCCGACAGATGCGGGATGATGCCGCGCACCACATCGCTGCGGATCATGAAGAAGCCGCTCATCGGGTCGCTGAGATCGGCCTTGATCACCTTGCGCGAGATGCGGGTTGCGAGTTCGGATTTGGCGACGCGGTCGCGGTCCCATTCGCCTGTGCCGCCGCCCTCGACGAAGCGCGATCCGATGGCGACGTCGACGCTCTCGTCGGCCAGAAGCGTATCGAGCATTTTGGGCAACAGCGTCTCGTCATGCTGCATGTCACCGTCGATCACCGCGACGAACGGGGCGGCGGTGGCGCACATGCCCTCGATCGTCGCCGATGACAGGCCGCGCCGTCCGATCCGCTGTACCACCCGCACGCGCGGGTCGCTGCGGCCGATCGTGCGCGCCACGTCGGCGGTGCCATCGGGGCTGTTGTCGTCGACGAAGATCACTTCCCAGCGTCGGCCCGCCAGCGCCGCATCCAGCGCCGCGACCATCAACGGCACGTTGCGCGATTCGTTGAAGGTCGGGACGACGACCGCCAGTTCGAGGCCCGCGCTCACGCCAGCGCCTGCACCACCGCATCGCCCATGGCCTGCGTCGACAGCGCACCGCTCAGATCCGCGGTGCGCGCGCCGCCGGTCAGTGCCGCAGTCACCGCCGCTTCGATCCGGTCCGCCGCTTCCGCCATGCCGAGCGAGTAGCGCAGCAGCATTGCCGCCGACAGGATCGTCGCGCAGGGATTGGCCTTGCCCTGCCCCGCAATGTCGGGCGCGCTGCCATGGATCGGTTCGTACAGCCCCTTGCCGCTGCCATCGAGCGACGCGGAGGGGAGCATGCCGATCGAACCCGCGCACATGCTCGCCTGATCCGACAGGATGTCGCCGAACAGATTGCCGGTGACGATCACGTCGAACTGGCCGGGGTTGCGCACCAGCTGCATCGCGGCGTTGTCGACGTACATGTGGCTGAGCGCGATGTCGGGATAGTCGGCGGCGACCTCGATCACCACGTCGCGCCACAATTGCGAGGTTTCGAGCACATTGGCCTTGTCGACCGAGCAGAGCTTGCCACGGCGGGCGCGCGCGGTTTCGAAGCCGACCTTGGCGATCCGGACCACCTCATCCTCATTATAGGACATGACGTCATAGCCTTCGCGGCGGCCCGATGCGGTGGTGCGCATCCCCTTCTCGCCGAAATAGACGTCGCCGTTGAGTTCGCGGACGATCACCATGTCGATCGCGCCGGCGACTTCGGGGCGGAGCGCGGACGCATCCTCGAGGCCTGGGAACAGCGTGGCAGGGCGCAGATTGGCGAACAGGCCGAGTTCCTTGCGCAGGCCGAGGATCGCCTGTTCGGGGCGCAGATGCCGCTCCAACGCGTCACAACGCGGATCGCCGACTGCGCCGAACAGGATCGCGTCGACGCGTTTCGCCAGATCGAGCGTCGCAGACGGCAGCGGATGGCCGCTGTCGAAATAGGCCGCGCCGCCGACCGGGGCTTCCTCGAACGTCAGGCCGAGATCGAGTGCGTCGAGGACGCGGCGCGCCTGCGCGGTAACTTCGGGGCCGATCCCGTCGCCGGGAAGGATTGCGATCAACGGCATGGTTACTCCACCTGCTCAGGGTGCAGACCCCTTGCCGCGCTGCGCCGCGTCACGCAACTGCCCTGTTGATGCGGTCGACCAGGCGGGAGCGGGCGGCGAGGATCTCCGCTGCCTTGCCGTGGAGCAGGTCGCGGTCGAGGAAGTGGCCGGTGAGGCGCAGGCCGTCGAGGATGTCGTCCCACTCCGCCGCCCCACCCTGGCGGAGGAAGGGGGGCAAGCGGAACAGCCGGGCCTCATAGCCGGTGGCTGCGGCAGCACTGACGGCCATGCCGCTTTTGGGGCTGACGAACGCCAGATCCTCGGTCGCTCCGGTGGCGGCGCACTGGTCGAGGTCTAATCCGAACCCGAGCAGGGCCAGCAACAACAATTCGTAGCGGACCATCGCCACTGCCCAGCCCCGTGCCGCCGGGGCGGCTTCGATGGCGTCGAGCAGCCCCTCCAGCGCCGAATGCAGCGGTGGATAGGGCTGGCCTTCGGGCAGCGCTGCAGCGGTCAGCGCGGTGGCCCAGTCGATCGCTGCGGCGGGCAAAGGCTCGCGGAACAGCGGCGCGCGGCTGTGCACCAGTTCCGCCACCAGCGCTGGCAGCTGATCCTCGGTCCTGGCGCGCCAGTCGCCGAGGATCACATTGCCCGGCTGGAGGACCGGGCGGTGCTGTCGCGACCTTCCGCCACGGACATAGCCGGCCAGCAACCCTGCGTCGGCGGTCAGCGCCCGGACGATCGCGCCGCTTTCGCCATGGGGGCGGATCGCGACGATGATGGCGGGAGCACGCAGATGCATGCCCTGCCCTTATCCCCGGCGCAGCTTCTTGGACAGCTTCTCCAGCCCCACCGCGTCCACCAATGCCTTGCCGCCGGCCACCGTCTTGTTGAACCCGCCGAGTGCCGCCGTCGTCACGCGGTTCGTGAGGCTCGGGCGCAGCAGCAGCAGATCCACACAGGGGACGCCGCCAGTTGCGTATTGGCGCTTATGCTGGCCGTCGCCTTCGGTGAAATCGAACCGGGCAAACTTGCCCTCATCAAACAGGTCGCGGAACGCTTCCACTTGCAACACCGCGCCGGGGGACAGGTCGTTGAAGGCGGGATCGTGGCCGACATATTCATAGACCAATGTCTCGCCATGCGCGGGGCAGTAGAGATAGGCGGCGGGCTCTCCGGCGATGAACAGCAGCCACGCGCGGGCGTTATCCGCCGCCGCCGCGGTCAGCATCCCCCGGATGAACTCGGGAGACGCCGGAAGCCCCTCCCCCATCAGCTTTTCCTGATAGGTGCGCAGCGCGATGCGGCGGGCGATGTCGTGGAACGCCTCCAGCTCCGTCGGAGAGCGATAGCTTCGAATGTCGAGATCGCCGCCTGAGACCTGTGCGATCTTCTTCGCCTTGCGCTTGGCCCCCTGCCGGGCATTGCCCGACAGCCCCACCATATAGGCGTCGAACCCGCCGGTCAGATCGGCATAATAGCGCGTATATTTCTGACGGACGAAGCCGATCATCTTGCCCGAGGCATAGACCATCGCCTCCAGCCGATCCTCCGGCAGCGAGGTCACGACATAGCCATGCGCATCGCGCGGCAGCGGGGGCAGCACCGGCAACCGGCCTTCGCGCGCTTCGTCGAGGCTGAGCGGCACGCGGACCATGTCGCGCTGCACCGCCATCAGGGTGCGCGCACCGATGCGGAAATTGAGCGGGGTGGGACGCGCGGTCGCGGTCATGCGGCGCGTTCCGACACGAGGTTCGACCAGAGCTGTTGCGCCTGACGCATGCGGGTGCGGATCAGACTGGGGCCGAGCGGAGCGTCGTCCTGACCCAGCGGCAAATGGCTGAGGCCGGCGAAATGCACCGTCTCCATCCCCCCGCGCCGCTCGGCCAGCATCGCACACAGCGCGTCGAAGCGGGCGACATGCACCGCATTGGGGCGGGTGCCGGCGCGGTTGGCCAGCTCAAAGCCATGGCTGACGATGGTCACTGCCGCATGGCCCGCCGCCACCGCATGGTCGAGCGCGTCGCGCATCTCGGCAGTCGACAGCGCACAAATCTGGAAATGGCGCAGATGGCCGCGGACATCCTCAATCAGCGTCACCGGCACTTCGATCACGCCGCGATGTTCGACCGGGGCGATCTGACGCGGGGCGAGGCCGATCGCGCTGGGCCAGGGATGTTCGGAGCCATTATGGCTGCTGTCGTAGCGGATGCCGAGTTCGGCCAATGCGGCGAGCGTGTCGTCGCTGGCGCTGTAGCTGCCCGAGCGGAAGGCAATCGGGCGCGGTGCCCCGGCGGCGACGAGCAGGTCGGACGCGGCGGCGATCAGGTCGCGCTGTTCGGAGAAGGTAAAATCGATCAGTTCGAACGAGGCGGCGGCGCTGCGATCCTCGTCACGCGCGGCGGCCCAATTGGGGTGGAGGTGCAGCTGAACCTCCTGCCCCGCCTCCAGGATCGCCGCGACCACGCGGCGGATCGGATCGAGGCCATGCGCCACCGCCGGCATCGGATCGACGAAGAAGGTTGCCTTGAGCCCATGCTCCGCAAAGCGGCGCAGCTGATAGCCGATGCCGACCCCGGCCGGCTCCAGCGACCGCTCCGCAATCTCCGCCAGCGGCAGCCCGGCGGCGTGGTGCCGCCACATCAATTCGGTATCGACCGTCAGGAAAACGCGCGTGGGCATGGCTGCGGCCTAGCGAGCTTGGGTGAAGAAATCGCAAAATGTCGGCGGGATTGGTGAACGCCCGCGTTCACTATACTGACAATTCTGACAAAAAACGCCGTATGTGAGGCAGCCGCCTGACACTTCCGCGCGGCAAGGGCGTGCGGGGATGGCGGGGCGCTGGGCATGGCGGGAGTGTAGTGATTTGGCGGCTTGTAGGACAGCCCCCGGAGGTGACGCTGCCTTCCGTAACGGTGGAGCCTTCACGTCGCCGCGCCAGCCACCTCAATTCCCGTCGGCATCGACCATGAACGTCACCGGTTTTCCCCGCGTCGTCGGTTCCCATCCCGCCGCCAGCGCGGCGCGGACGCAGCGCGAGATCGTCGCGTCGTCGAGCTGGAGGCGACCGGGCGGCAACCCCTTCATCAACCGCTTGGGCGGGGGAAATTCCACCAGCGCCTCGCGCCGGGCATCGCGCTGTTGCAGGCAGATCGTCATGCCCCGCCACCCTTCGTCATCGGACAGGTGCGGTTCGCGTTGCAGGTGCCAATCGTAGAGGATGCCATCGACCTGGACGGCACCACCTTTGCTTTGAGACTTCGACATGTCACCCGCCCTAGCATGACCGGTCTTGCAAGGACTAGCCGAACGTCTAGGCACGGTTTGCCATCGGCCCAGAGGCCGAACGGCAGGGTTTTGGGTTTTCAATGAACTATCGCCATTCCTTCCATGCCGGCAACAGCGCCGATGTCGTGAAGCACAGCCTGCTGATCGCGCTGGTCCGGGCATTGCAGCTGAAGGAGGGTGCGCTGACCCTGATCGACACCCATGCCGGGTGCGGGATTTATGACCTGGGTGGCGAACAGGCGCAGCGGACCGGCGAGGCCGCACAGGGGGTGGTTCGGGTGTTTGCCGGTGCGAACCCGTTGCTGGACGATTATCGCGCTGCCGTGCGGGTTGTGAATGTCGGGGAGGAGCCGCAACTCTATCCCGGATCCCCGCAGGTGCTGGCGCAGCTGTTGCGGCCGCAAGATGCGCTGATCGTCAACGAAAAGCATCCCGAGGACGCGTATGCGCTGCGCCGCGTGATGCGCGGGTCGCCTGCGGCCTTGCATGAGCGCGATGCCTATGAGCTGTGGCTGGCGATGCTGCCGACGCGGACGGCGCGCGGCGTGGTGGTGGTCGATCCGCCCTATGAGCAGACCGACGAGCGCGCCCGGATCACCGCCACCCTGGCCGCAGCGCACCGCAAATGGGCGCATGGCGTGACGGTCATCTGGTTTCCGCTGAAGGACCGCGTGACGCATCAGCAGTGGAAGAACAAGCTGCGGAACCTGCGCATCCCGAAATTCCTGGTCGTTGAGCACTGGCTTTATGATGCCGACCAGCCCGGCATCTATAACGGCGCGGGCCTGTTCATCGTCAATCCGCCCTATGCCTTCACCCAGGGGTTGCCGCCGCTGCTGGAAGCGCTGCGCGCCACGCTCGCGCCGGACGGGCATAAGGGCGTGATCATGGCGGATTGGCTGGAAGCCGACGGTCGGTAATGGGCGCGCCCGCCTAAAGCCATATCGTCGTCGCCTGCCTGCCCTCCCCCGGAACCTCCCCCGTCCCGGCGGGTTGGTCGCCCCATGATCGTTACGAATCCGGTTCGGTCCACGCGATGAGTCGCTGGGCGTGGGTATGGCGCGTGGTGTCGCGGCGGCTGTGGTTTCGTGCGGCGGCGTTTTCGCTGGCGGCGGTGGTGCTGGCGTTGCTGGCGCCGCTGGTTGCGCCACTGGTCCCCTATACGCTGGGGGCAAAGATCGGCGCGGATGCGGTCGACAATATCCTGGGCATCATCGCGTCGAGCATGCTGGCGGTCACCACCTTTTCGCTGACGGCGATGGTGTCGGCCTATGGCGCGGCGACGTCGAATGTGACGCCGCGCGCCGTGGCGTTGCTGGTCGAGGATTCCACGTCGCAGAACGCGCTGTCGACCTTTCTGGGCGCGTTCCTGTTCGCGATCGTGGGCATCATCGCGCTGTCGACCGGATTCTATGGCGAGCAGGGCCGCGTGCTGCTGTTCGCGGGCACGATCGCGCTGATCGGGGTGATCGTCGTCACGCTGCTCCGCTGGATCCAGCATATCGCGCTGCTCGGGCGGGTGCATGACACGATCAAGCGGGTCGAGCGTGCGGGGATCGCGGCGGCGGAGCGGATGCCGCATCGCCCGCGCATCGCCGGGCTGGCGGTGCCGCCGCTGCCGGACGGGGCGCGCGCGGTGCGCTGTGGCGGGCGGATCGGCTATGTCACCAATATCGATGTCGCCAAGCTGGGCGAGGCGATGGCGGATTGCGGCGGGACGGTGCAGCTGGCGGTGCTGCCGGGGAGCTTTGTCGATCCCGGCCGGGTGGTGGCGTGGGTGGTCGGCGGCGATGTAGGCGTGGATGCGCGCATTGCCGAGGCGATTACGGTGCAGCGCGACCGCAGTTTCGACCATGACCCGCGCTTTGGCCTGATCGTGCTGTCGGAGATTGCGTCGCGGGCGCTGTCGCCGGCGGTCAATGATCCGGGGACGGCGATTGCGGTGCTGGGCGCGCAGTTGCGGGTGTTCGACAGGATGGCGCGGGTGACGGGCCAGCCGGCGGACGAGCGCGTGGTGTTCCCGGCGCTGGAGATCGAGAAGCTGGTGGTCGATGCGTTTCGCCCGATCGGGCGCGACGGCGCGGCGATGGTCGAGGTGGCGATAAAGCTGCAGTCGGTGCTGGCGGCGCTGGGCGCGATTGCACCCGACTGGGCGGCGGCGGCGCAGCATGCGGCGGAGGACGCCAAGGCGCGGGCGCGGGCTGCGCTGACGACGGAGGAGGAGCGGCTGGCGGTGGTGCGGGCGTTTGAGGATTGGCCGGATTAGGGAGTGGCTTCAAAAATGCGGCCATTCCGCAAACGCCCCCGTTGCGGACATATATCTGGCAGAGGTACAACCGTGATGATGATCACGCCTGTTCGCCTGCTAGCCATTTTTGGTATTGTCGTAGTTGCATTTGGGGTCGGTCTGCTAGCGGGTCGCGGCTCTCTCGGTTCAGCCGCACATGCGGACAAACGGGCGAGCTTTGCAGAAGAACCGCAGAGCGCTGCTGTCGATGAGGCAGAACTCGCCGAACTGAAACCCCAGATTGACGACGCCGTGCGCCGCTGGTCTCAGAAGTCACGCCAAAATGAGCAAATAGTGCGCGAGGCCTATCAGCCCCGCTCGATGTTTATTCCGACGCGGAATCAAGGTCAGGGCATGCTCTGCATTGAACTCCGCCTTAGGCTGGCAAACTTAGGTGGATCGCCCGTCTATTGTTATCAAGCTGACTTTTTCAAGCCGGACGAGCGAGCGACGCTCGTAGCCGAATATAGCGACGTGGAATAAACGTCGGCTGTCCACCGAGTAGCCGACGCCACCCCGCTGCCCCGATAGCGGCCATTTATCCATTCACCACCCAACGTCACCGCGAATGGTAGAAGTCATACACCTGCTGCGCCACCGCCGCGCTCACCCCCGGCGCCTTCTGTAGATCCTCCAAACTCGCCCCCCGCACTGCCTTGGCCGTGCCGAAGTGCATCAGCAGCGCTTTCTTGCGCGCCGGGCCGATGCCGGGGACGTCGTCGAGGGGGCTGGCGCCGATCGCCTTGGCGCGCTTGGCGCGGTGCGCGCCGATGGCGAAGCGGTGGACTTCGTCGCGGAGCTTCTGGATGTGGAACAATGCGGGGGCGTTGGTCGGGAGAATGCGTTCGCTGCCGTCCAACAGGTGAAAGACTTCGCGCCCTTCGCGGCCGTGGTGCGGGCCTTTGGCGACGCCGACCATGCACACATCTTCGATCCCCAGCTCCTCCAGCACGGCGCGGGCGGCGCTGAGCTGGCCCTTGCCGCCGTCGATCAGGACGAGGTCGGGCCATACGCCCCTATCCCGGTCGGGGTCTTCCTCCTGCGCGCGGGCGAAGCGGCGGGTGAAGACTTCGCGCATCATCGCGAAATCGTCGTTGGTGGCGGCGCTCTTGATGTTGAACTTGCGATACTGGCCAGTGCGGAAGCCTTCGGGACCGGCGACGATCATCGCGCCGACGGCGTGGGCGCCCTGAATATGGCTGTTGTCATAGACTTCGATGCGGTCGGGCGGTTCGGGCAGGCCGAACAGGTCGGCGATGTCGCGCAGTATCTTTGCCTGAGTCGTCGATTCGGCCATGCGGCGGTCGAGCGCCTCGATCGCGTTGCGCTTGGCCTGATCGAGCAGGCGGCGGCGGGTGCCGCGTTGCGGCATGCCGATCGCGACCTTGCGCCCGGCGCGCTCGGCGAGCGCTTCGGAGAGGAGCTTCAGGTCGTCGAGGTTGCGGTCGACGAAGATGGTGCGCGGCGGGGGCACTTCCTCATAGAATTGCATGAGGAACTGGGTGAACACCTCATCCTCCGGCACGTCGGCGGTGTGCGCGGGGAAGAAGGCGCGGTGGCCCCAATTCTGGCCGCCGCGGATGAAGAAGGCCTGGATGCCGATCTGGCCCTGTTTGGCGGCCATGGCGAAGATGTCGGCGTCGCCGATCCCCTCGGCGTTGATCGCCTGGCTGCCCTGAATGAACGTCAGCGCCTTGAGCCGGTCGCGCAGGATTGCGGCGAGTTCGAAGTCGAGATTTTCGGCCGCGGCCTGCATCTGCTCGCCGAGTTTCGCCTGAACCTTGGTCGACTTGCCCATCAGGAAGTCGCGGGAATCCGCGACCAGCTCGGCATAGCCCGCCTTGTCGATGCGATCGACACACGGGGCCGAGCAGCGGCGGATCTGGTAGAGCAGGCACGGGCGGTCGCGGGTGTTGAAGAAGCTGTCGGTGCAGCTGCGCAGGAGGAAGAGTTTCTGGAGCGCGTTCAATGTCTTGCGCACCTGACCGGCGCCGGCGAATGGGCCGAAATAATCGCCCTGCGCGCGGCGGGCGCCGCGGTGCATCTGGACGCGGGGGAAGTCGTGGTCCTTGCGCAGGAGGATGTAGGGGAACGACTTATCGTCGCGCAGCAGCACGTTGTAGGGCGGGCGGAAGCGCTTGATCAGTTGGGCTTCGAGGAGGAGTGCCTCGGCCTCGTTATTGGTCGTCACCACGGTCATCGACCGCGTCTGGGCGATCATGCGGCGCAGGCGGTTGGAGAGCTTGGCCGGCTGCGTGTAGTTGGCGACGCGGTTCTTGAGCGCGCGCGCCTTGCCGACATAGAGCACATCGCCGCGCGCATCCTGCATGCGATAGACGCCGGGGCGGACGGGCAGCGTGGCCAGCACGTTGCGGATCGCGGCGACCCCGGCGTCGAGGTCGGGCGTCTCCGACCCGCGCACGGCATAGGTGGCGGAGTCTTCGTTGAAACGGTTGGGGGAATTGGGGTCGCTGGTCACCGGGGGGATGTAGGGAGTCCCCGCCGATTCAGCCAGCCGGAAGCGATGCGATCCACGTGCGGATGCCCGGTGTGTCGGACAGCGCGCCGGTCCAGCGATGCCGCGGCGTGGCGGGGACGTTCGACCCGCGCTGACGCCCGCGATAGACTTTGGTCGGCAGCCACGCGCGCATGATACCGCCGGGCAGTTCGAACCCGCGAATCTCCATGTAGAGCGTGTCGGCGTCGGTCTCCTGCCCGACATGCGTCGCGCCGAGATCGGTGAGGATATCGACCGCGTCGAGGCAGGCGGAGGCACAGCCGAAATCGGTGAGGACAAAGACGCGCGCCGTGACCGGGTCCGGCCCGGCGGGGAGCGGCGGACGGACGGCGCCGGACGCGGCGGGATCGGTGAAGCGCCAGAAGGGTTCGCCCCGGGCCTGCGCGCCCTTCATTCCGGTGACCAGCAGGGTGACCAGGCGGTGGAGTTCGGGATTGTCCTTGGGATCGAGCTTGGCCGCAAAGTCGGCGAAATTGGCGATGTTCCCCTCGGAAATGCGGTAGTCGGCGGCAGACTCGCTCCACGTCTTGGCGTCGAACCATGGTTTGCCCCACAGGGCGCGGGCGCTGCGCGCGATCCATTCGGACGATCCGCCATTATTGCCGCGCAGGTCAAAGACAAGGCGCGGGGCGGCGGCGAGTTCGGTCGATTGCGCCTCAATCGCGCGGACCAGTTCGGTCAGCCGGGTGCCGTCCTCGCTCTGCGGATCGCTTTCGAAACTGCCCATGTCGATCCACACGCTGCCATCGGGCAGCTTGCTCATGCCGATGCCGGTGGTGAAGCGAGTGCCGACCGCTTCGGTGATCAGCTGGCCGCGCCGTTCGGCGGTGATCGGGGTCCAGTTCAGGCGATAAGCGCGGCGCTTGCCCGCATCGGCGAAGGTGCAGTGGCGGGCGGGCGCGCGCCAGACATTGTCGGAGCGCAGGAACAGGCGCGGCGCATTGCGCACCCGCGTGGCGGTGAGCGACCAGCGTCCGGTGAGCGGGCCGAGCCGGTCGGCGGCGAACGCCTCCACGCCCTTGCCATCGCAACCGATCAGCCGCGCGCCGACCGCGGGACGCCCCTCCCCTTCGCTATGCACCACTGACCACACCCCGTCGCGCAGCGCGACGACGAAGCCGGGCCAGCGATAGTCCCAGGGATGGCGATAGCTGCGGTCGATCGGCGTCACGCCGAGATGACCGTCGTCGAACGCGTTGCCGAATTCGGTCATCGCCCAATAATAGTCGCGATAGCCGATGCCGGGCTTGGCGCGCGCCATGGCGAGCCGGTAATTGCGCTCCAGCAGCGCGTTGAAGCCGGGATTTTCGCGATCGATCGGGCCGGGGTGCGAATCGAGAATGGCATCGCGAAACGCGGTCGCGTCCTGCCGCAGCAGCGCAGCGTAATCGCGCGCCTCCGCAACGGGCGCGGGAGTCTGTGCCAGAGCAGGGACTGCCAGAAACGCTGCAACAACGCCAAGCCACACCGACTTCATCCGATCCCTCCGCGGAAAGACTCGGCGAGCATATCAGCGCTTTTGCCCCCTTCCACCCCCTCACGCGCCGGGCTAGCCTACACGCCTTACGTCCGGGGGAACCATCATGCGCCTGCTCACCGCCCTGTTCGCCTCCAGCCTTCTTGCCACGCCAGTGCTGGCCGAGCCGGACTTCGCGCCGGCGGTGGAGGCGGATTATTCGGCGCATCTGGAGGCGCTGTTCGTCGATTTCCACAAGAATCCCGAGCTGTCGTACAAGGAGAGCCGCACCGCTGCGATCATGGCGAAGGAGCTGCGTGCGGTCGGCGGGATCGAGGTAACCGAGGGGGTTGGCGGGACCGGCGTGGTGGGCGTGATGAAGAATGGCGATGGGCCCACCATCCTGCTGCGCGCCGATATGGACGGGTTGCCGCTGAAGGAGGATAGCGGCCTGCCCTATGCGTCGAGTGTAACGCAGGAGGATATCGACGGCGTGGTGAAGCCGGTGATGCATGCGTGCGGGCATGACGTGCACATCACGTCGATGATCGGCACCGCGCGGCAGCTGGCGAAGCTCAAGAACCGGTGGAAGGGCACGGTCGTGTTCGTCGTGCAGCCGGCCGAGGAGCGGATCGGCGGCGCGCGCAAGATGATGGAGGACGGGCTCTACACCCGCTTCCCCAAGCCCGATTATGCGGTCGCGTTCCACGTCACATCGGGTTTTCCGACCGGCAAGATCGGGCTGGAGCCGGGGATCAGTTCATCCTCGTCCGACAGCGTCGACATCACCATCTTTGGCGTGGGCACGCATGGCGCCGCGCCGCAT
Organism: Sphingomonas sp.; assembly: GCF_965227385.1. Classification (GTDB taxonomy): domain Bacteria; phylum Pseudomonadota; class Alphaproteobacteria; order Sphingomonadales; family Sphingomonadaceae; genus Sphingomonas. The sequence goes on along the minus strand of NZ_OZ245750.1, from coordinate 1,945,523 downwards.
ATGGGCAAGGACCCGATCGTGATGGGGTCGCAGATCGTGATGGCGCTGCAGACGCTGGTGAGCCGCGAAATCGCGCCGCTCAAGCCCGGCGTGGTCACGGTCGGGTCGTTCCATTCGGGGTTCAAGCACAACATCATCAGCGACAAGGCCGAGCTGCAGCTGACCGTGCGGTCGGATGACGAGGAGACGCGCAAGAAGCTGCTCGACGGGATCAAGCGGATCGCGACCAATGTCGGGCGGATGAACGGCCTGCCCGAGGACAAGCTGCCACAGGTGCGGGTCGGCTTTGAATCGACCCCGGTGACGCTCAACGATCCGGCGCTGACCACGCGGGTGCGCGGGGCGTTCACCAAGGCATTCGGCAAGGACACCCTGAAGACCGAACCGCGCGAGAGCATGGGGGCGGAGGATTTCGCCTATTTCATCGAGCAGAAACTGGGCGTGCCGGGCGCCTATTTCGTGGTCGGCGGGACGCCGCAGGCCGAACTGGACGCGGCCAAGCGCGGCGAGAAGACGCTGCCCGCGCACCATTCGCCCTTCTTCAAGGTCGAGGCGAAGCCGGCGGTGACGCTGGGGACGACGGCGATGACGGTGGCGGTGCTGGATCTGCTCAGGAAATAGCATCGCCGTTGATGAGCCACAGCGCGACCGTCAGCGCGAGTGCGCCGAGCGTATAGACCCACGCGATCAGCCGAAGGTTGAGCGACCGCAGCGTGTGGATCTTGTGCGCCGACAGGCGGCTCTGGATCGCGCACGCCCGCCGCTCGGCCATCCAGATGATCGCGACGCCCAGCGCGATGAACACAGACGCGATGGCTTTTGGCAACCAGTCCGGTTCGAGCGCGCCGAACAGGACGTGAAAGCCGAGGCCAATGCCGATGGTCGCGAGCGCGGTGCGCGCCCACCCGCTGAAGGTCCGCTCATTGGCGAGCAGCGTGCGATCCTCGGCCAGGTCGGTGCGGTCTTCGGCAAGTTCGGAGCGGGAGGGGCTGTCGTCGGGCATGGCGAGGCAACGCGTGGGAGAGCGATTGGCTTCGGGGGCATGCGCTCGGATTTGCTCGTGCGGTCTGCAGCCCCTCCCCTTCAGCGAAGTGGCTTAAGACAGAAAAGGGGCGCCGGTCCTGCGACCGACGCCCCTTTTCTTGTCCGGAACCTGCCGCTCAGTTGAGGCGCGAGAGGCCCGCGATCGTCTGGTCGACCAGTGCCTTGTCGGCGCCCGCATCGTGCTTCTGCGCGATGATCGCACCGGCGGCCTTGGTCGCGGCTTCGGCAGCCGTGGCGCGGACCTGATCGAGTGCGGCGCGCTCGGCAGCCGCAATCTTGTCCTCCGCCATCCTGGTGCGGCGGCGGATCAGATCCTCGGCGTCGGCCTTGGCCTTGACCAGCAGCGCCTGTGCCTCCTCGTCGGCATGGGCGACCATGGCGGCGGCCTCCTGCTCGACATTGGCAAGCTTGCGCGCATATTCCTCGCGCAGCGCTTCGGCTTCGGCGCGCAGCTGATTGGCTTCGTCCAGCCGGGTGCGGATCGCCGCGATCTGCTTGTCGAGCATGCCACCGATGGCCGACGGCACCTTCTTCCACACGACGATCAGGATCAGCGCCAGCATCGCCAGACCGACCCACATGGTCGCGTCGATGCCGAGCACCGCCGGCGCCGCGTGGTACGTCTCACCCGCAGCCTCGGTTCCGGCGTGGGGGACGCCCATGCCTTCGCCCTTGCTCGCTTCGCTCAGGTTCTGTGCGACTGGATCGGTCGCCGTGCTCGCGGTCACTTGTGCTGCCTCAGCCATGGAGTGCTGCCTTCACTGCCTGCGCCGCTTCGGCCGGGGTGACGGTCACGCCCGACAGACGCGCAACGATATCACGCGCGGCATCGGTGGCGACCGATTCGATTTCACCCGCTGCGGCGGCGCTGGTCTCCGCGATCCGGGCTTCGGCCGCGGCGACGCGACCCTCGATCTCGGCATTGGCGGCCACGAGTGCGGCGTCGCTTTCCGCCTGACCGGCGGCGCGGGCCTCGGCCAGACGCTTGCGGGCAGCTTCACGCGCCGCATTTTCCTGAGCGCGCCAGGTCTCTTCGGCCTGATCGGCCGCCGCGCGTGCCGCTTCCGCAGCCGCGAGGTCGTCCGCCACCGACTTGTCGCGCGCATCCATCGTGCCCGACACCTTGGGCAGAATGCCCAGGCCGACGATCACGAAGGTGAGCCCGAAGGTCAGCAGCAGCCAGAAGATCTGCGACGCATAGGTCGCTGCGACTTGTTCGATCTGGGGCATTGGTCCGTCCTCTCGCGGTCCGTCCTCAAGTCCGCCCCGCGCACCAACGCGCAGGGCGGGAGAGACTTCAGGCGACGAAGATCAGCAGGACCGCCACGACGAACGCGAGCAGGCCGAGAAGCTCGGCAGCCGCGAAGCCGATGAACATGTTGCCCTGCTGGCTGGCAGCCGCACCCGGATTGCGCAGTGCGCCCTGGAGGAACGCTGCGAAGACGTTACCCACGCCCAGCGCCGCGAGGCCAGCACCGATCGCCGCGAGACCGGCGCCGAGCAGCTTGAATGCTTCTGCTTCCATTGAAATCACTCCTTAGAAAATCAGGTCTTGGTGGGAAAAAACTCAGTGATGATCGTGCAGATGCACCGCGTCATTGATGTACAGCGACGTGAGCAGCGCGAACACATAGGCCTGGACGCCGGCGACCAGGATCTCGAGGGCCGATACGCCGAGCATCAGCGCGAAGCTGGGCACGCCGACCAGCAGGCCCCAGCCCGCGCCGGCATTGGCCGAATTGATGATGAAACCGGCCAGCACCTTGAGCAGGATATGGCCCGCGGTCATCGCGACGAACAGTCGCAGCGCCAGGCTGAACGGGCGAACCATGAACGAGACGAACTCGATCGGCGCCACGAGGATCAGCACGGGGATCGGCGTACCCTTGGGCACGAACAACGAGAAGAAACGCAGGCCGTGCTTCGCGAAGCCGACGACGAGGACGATCGAGAAGGACAGGATCGCCAGCACGCCCGTCACGGTGAAGTGGCTGGTCGCGGTGAACGGATGCACGCCCGGGATCGCGCCGAACGGCAGCAGGCCGATCACGTTGGCGAACAGGATGAACATGAACAGCGAGAAGACGTACGGCAGGAACTTGCGCCCCTCATGACCGATATTCGCCTTCAGCAGATTGTCGATGAAGCCGGTGAAACCCTCGACCGCCATCTGCCAGCGGCCCGGAATCACGTCCCGCTTCATGCCGCCCAGCATGAAGATCCACAGCGCGACGGCGGCGATCGCCATCCACAGCGCGCTGTTGGTGAAGGCGATCTGCTGCCCGCCGATGGTGAACATGTCGGCAATCGACGTCACCTCGAACTGGTGCATCGGATCGATCTTGCCTGCTTCTTCAGCCACGCCCGTTTCCCATGTAACGCAAGCGCCCGAAAGTCACTTCGAGCGCTGGTTCGAAATCCTGATGATGTTCCTGAACGCGCTGACGATGCCAAGGGCAAGCAGCGTGAGCAGGAGCCATGGCGAGGTTCCCAGGAACCGATCGAGCACCCACCCGATCAGCGCCCCCCCGACCATTCCTCCGATCAGCTCGGCGAGGACGCGGTTGCCCATGCGATAATCACGATCGCCGGCCTGCTGCCCCTCGCCCCGCCGATCCGCCTCTTCGGATTTCGCCCGCGCCAGCCGCTCATTGAGCGAAGTGATGCGGTCATCCTCCTTGAGGGGGTCCAGTCCGGGCTCGTTATCGGTCATTTCGCTTCCTCCGCCAGTCAGATACCAGGGCGAAACGCATGGGCCGAGCGGCGAGCCCGCCAAGGCACGCGCGCTTTAGAAAGGGGGGCATCCCGAGTCAACCGCGGTGCAACATTGTTGCAACCGTCTCGCTCTTTCGCTGGCCGCACTCTGCCGCTAGGCTCGCCCGATGAGGGACGGCGGCGAGGCGATTACCGATGGGACCGGGCATCGCGCGCGGCTGCGGACGCGGTTGCTGGCCGATGCCGACGGGCTGATGGACCATGAGCTGGTCGAATATCTGCTGACGCTCGCGATTCCGCGGCGGGATACCAAGCCGCTGGCCAAGGCCCTGCTCCACCAGTTCGGAGGGATCGCGGGGCTGCTGACGGCGGACTCGGAGGCGATTGCGCGCGTGCCGGGAATGGGCGACACCTCCGCCGCCGCGATCAAGATCGCCCATGCCGCGGCGCTGCGCCTGTTAAGGGGCGAGGTGGCGGCACGCCCGATCCTGTCGAACTGGCAGGCTTTGCTCGATTACCTGCGCGCAGACATGGCGCATCACGTGATCGAGCGCGTGCGCGTGCTGCATCTGAACAGCCGCAACATGCTGATCCGCGACGAATTGATGCAGGAAGGGTCGGTGGACGAGGCGCCGGTCTACGTCCGCGAAGTGATCCGCCGCGCAATCGACCTCGGCTCAACCGCGATCATCCTGGTGCACAACCATCCGAGCGGCGACCCCAGCCCGAGCCGGGCAGACATCGAACTGACCCGCAATATCGTCGAGGCGGGCAAGCGGCTGGGGATTGCAGTGCACGACCATATCGTCATCGGCACCGGCGGACATGTCAGCCTGCGCGCCCAGGGATTGATGTAGCAGACTCAGTAGTGAGGTTCGCAGGCGATGCCGTCGCCATCGCCGTCCATTTCGGAACGATATCCCGGCGTTCCACGGTAGACCGGGGCTGCCCCGGCCGCCCGGGCATCGTCACACCCGGCGAAATAGCGACTGCGCTCGATCGCGGCGATTTCTTCAGGCGGGCGTGTCCATGAAGCCCAAATCAGTTCGAGTTGCGGGGCGGCGAAGAACGTTACCGCGCCGACCATAAGCGACATGGCGATCAGAGTGGCCGCGAAACTTTCTTTCGGCGCAAAGTGCGTCGGGCGACCTCCGCGCCGCCGGCCTCGCCTACCAGCTGACTGATATTCGACCATTTCGTGAACTTGCATCACGGAGATTAACAAATCCCAGCATATGAAAACGGCCGCCGGAGCGAACTCCGGCGGCCGGTGGATGAGCGGGATGCGGTCCGCTCATCCGGGGAGACCTGATTACGACGCCGCGGCGGCGGGGGCGAGGAAGGTCTTGAGTTCGGGATTGCTCACGGTACCCGACTTGTCTGCGTCAGCAGCAGCCATTGCGCGGCCGAGCCATTCCTTGTCGGCAGCCGATTCGCCGGTGAAGGCGGGTTCGGTGGCCGAGCGCAGCGCGACCATCCAGCGGCCGAACTCTTCACCGGTCAGATTGCCGTCCTTGTCGCCGTCATAGGTCGGAAACCCCTGATCGATGATCTGCGCAATCTGGTCCGCATTTGCGGGCTTCTGCGCCGACGATGCGGGCTGGGTTGCCTGAGCCTGCTGCTCCGCTGCCTGCGGCTCCGGAGTTGGCGAGGGAGTCGGGGTCGGAGTCGGGGCTGGCGTCGGCGTTGCCTCCGGCATCGGATCGCCTTCAGGCTGCGGCGCGGGTGCCGGGGCGTCCTGCGGGACCGGTTCGGTGGATTCGGTCGGAGCCGGCTGCTCCTGCGGCGGCGGGGTCTGTTGCTGCGGCATGTCCTGAGCGAAAGCAGGCGCCGAAATTGCAACGGCACTGGCAAGAAGGATAGATTTCAACATGTCATTCTCCAGTATTGTCATCTAACAAATCTGATGACGCCGCGTGTTTATTTGCGGTTCATGTGACGGGATAACGCGTTGCATATTTGTCACGTTCCACAAGATTATTTCAAGGCGATCGACTAGTCGATGCTGCGCCCCGACTCGTGCCAATACTGTGCCTCGATTGCGACGAACCGAGTGGAACACTTGCGTCCTGCACCGTTTGCCGCATCGCCGGGGCTTTGCTAGGGGCGCCGCGTCCCAAGAAAGGCTTGTCTATGGTCCCCCGCTATTCCCGTCCCGCCATGACCGCGATCTGGTCGCCCGAAACCCGCTTCGGCATCTGGTTCGAGATCGAGGCGCACGCGACCGAGAAGCTGGGCGAACTGGGCGTGGTGCCCGAATCGGCGGCGAAGGCGCTGTGGGACTGGTGGGCGACCAACCCGACAATCGACGTTGCCGCGATCGACGCGATCGAGGCGGTGACCAAGCATGACGTGATCGCGTTCCTGACCTGGGTCGCGGAGAATGTCGGCGATGAAGCGCGCTTCATGCATCAGGGAATGACGTCGAGCGACGTGCTCGACACCTGCCTGGCGGTGCAGCTGACGCGCGCGGCGGACATCCTGCTCGACGAGCTCGACCAGCTGCTCGCGGTGCTCAAGCGCCGCGCCTATGAGCACAAGCTGACCCCGACGATCGGGCGCAGCCATGGCATTCATGCCGAGCCGGTGACGTTCGGGCTGAAGCTCGCCGAGGCCTATGCCGAGTTCAAGCGCTGCAAGACCCGCCTGATCGCGGCGCGCGCGGACATTGCGACCTGCGCGATTTCGGGCGCGGTCGGCACCTTTGCCAATATCGATCCGCGCGTCGAGCAGCATGTTGCCGACAAGCTCGGCCTCGCGGTCGAGCCGGTGTCGACGCAGGTCATCCCGCGCGACCGGCATGCGATGTTCTTTGCGACCCTGGGCGTGATCGCCAGCTCGATCGAGCGGCTCGCGGTCGAAGTGCGCCACCTTCAGCGCACCGAGGTGCTGGAGGCGGAGGAATATTTCTCGCCGGGGCAGAAGGGCAGCTCGGCGATGCCGCACAAGCGCAACCCGGTGCTCACCGAAAACCTCACCGGGCTTGCCCGCATGGTCCGCAGCGCGGTGATCCCGGCGATGGAGAATGTCGCGCTGTGGCATGAGCGCGACATCAGCCATTCGTCGGTCGAACGCTATATCGGGCCGGACGCGACGATCACGCTCGACTTCGCGCTCGCGCGGCTGACCGGGGTGATCGACAAGCTGCTGGTCTACCCCGCGCGGATGCAGAAAAATCTCGATCGCATGGGGGGCCTCGTCCACTCGCAGCGCGTGCTGCTGGCGCTGACCCAGGCGGGGGTGAGCCGCGAGGACAGCTATCGCCTCGTCCAGCGCAACGCGATGAAGGTGTGGGAGAGCGACGGGGAGCTGTCGCTGCTCGAGCTGCTCAAAGCCGACCCCGAAGTCACCGCCGCGCTGTCGCCGAAGCAGATCGAGGAGAAGTTCGACCTCGACTATCATTTCAAGTCGGTCGATACCATTTTCGAACGGGTATTCGCGGATTGACGGCACGCCTCCGGGTGTGTCAGTCGAATGACACACCAAGGAGGCGTGACAATGGCCAAGGCGAAGGACGGAGCGAAAGCGAAGAAGAGCAAGGCTGCCAAGGCACCGAAGACGAGCAAGGCACCCAAGCTGCCCAAGACCGTCGCCGGGATCGAACTGCCCAAGGAATTGCGCGAGCAGGGCGCCAAGCTGCTCGAGCTGACCAAGCACCCGCTGGTCGCCGATATCGTCGCGGCTGGACTCGTCGCGCTCGCGGGTAATGTGCGCAAGAAGGCGGCGGATGCGAAGGCGGCTACCGCCCCCGCCCCTGCCCCGACCGATGCGCCGAAGAACTCGGGGATGGATGACTTCGCAAAGACGGCGTCCTCGCTCGCCACGCTGATTGCGGCGCGAGCCGCGGAGAAGATCACGGCGAAGCTGACGGGGGAGAAGGCGCCCGAGGCTCCAGCGGCCCCGGTCGCGGAGGCTGCGCCAGCGGCAGCGAAAAAGCCCGCTGCGCCAAAGAAACCGGCTGCCGCGAAAAAGCCGGCTGCTGCCAAGAAGCCTGTCGCGGCGAAGGCTCCGGCTGCGGCCAAGGCTCCCGCCAAGCCGCGTGCGCCGCGTGCTGCGAAGCCCAAGACGCCGTCGGCCTGAAGAGTTCATTCCTCCCCTGCCCCGCACGGGAGGTGGCAGCGAAGCTGACGGAGGGGGCGTAGCTGCGATCAGCGATATGCCGGGGGCATATCGCAGCAGCGGAGCCGGCTTGCAAAGCAAGCCGCCCGCACAGAGGGCGGAATTTTGCCGAACTGTTCACGCCCGTCTGCGCGGCCGCCCCTCCACCGCCGCCTTCGGCGGCGGTCCCCCTCCCCCAGCAAGCTGGGGGAGGAATTTGTCAGGCGAACAGTTCCGCCAGGAACGTGGTCATCGCGGCCCAGCTGCGGCGGTCGGCGTTGGCGTCGTAGCCGAAGCCGGGGCGGGTCGAGCCGGTGAGGCTAGCGTCGGTGAACGCGTGCCCTGCCCCGCCATATCCATGTATCTGCCAATCCGCCCCGGCTGCGGTCAGTTCGGCGGCGAGCGCAGTCACTGCGTCAGGCGGGGCGAGCGGGTCATCCCAGCCGTGGCAGATCAGCAGCTTTGGCTTGATCGGGGTCGGGTACTCATAGCCGGGCGGGTCGAAGATGCCGTGGAAGGCGACGACCCCGCGCACGTCACCCCCGGCACGGGCGAGGTCGATGACCGACTTGCCGCCGAAGCAATAGCCGATGGCGGCGGTGCTGGTCGCATCGACCTGCGGCAATGCATGCAGCGCGGCAAGGCTGGCGAACAGCCGGTCGCGGAGCAGCGGCCGATCGGCGTTGAGCGCGTTCATATACATCGCCGGATCGGGTGATTCGCGGGTGGTGCGCTTGCCCTGTCCGTAGAGGTCGGCGACGAACCCCACATAGCCGAGCGCCGCGATCCGCTCGGCAGTGACGCGATCCTGTTCCTTTTCGCCCAGCACATTCGGGACGATCAGCACGCCGGCACGCGCGCCGGGCGCAGTGCTGTCGAACGCGGCGACGCCCTCGAACGGGCCGCCGGGGCCGTCATAGATGATGGTCTGTCTTTCGATTGCCATGGCCATCCTCCGTTGCCCTGTCGTCCCTATCCGCTAAGGACGCGGGCAAAGTCCTGCAAGGAGGTCCCATGCCCACGCTCGTCCTGATCCGCCACGGCCAGTCGTCCTGGAATCTGGAAAACCGCTTCACCGGATGGTGGGACGTCGACCTGACCGAGCAGGGCGTGAAGGAAGCCTGGGCCGCGGGCGAGCTGATGCGCGACAAGGGTCTCGACTTCGACATGACCTATACCAGCTTTCAGAGCCGGGCGATCAAGACGCTCAACCTGGCGCTGGAGGCGATGGGGCGGCTGTGGTTGCCGACCGAGAAGAGCTGGAAGCTGAACGAGCGCCATTATGGCGGGCTGACCGGGCTCGACAAGGCGGAGACCGCGGCGCTGCACGGCGACGACCAGGTCAAGATCTGGCGCCGCAGCTTCGACATTCCGCCCCCGCTGCCCGAGGAGGGTTCGCCGTGGGACCTCGCCAAGGACCTGCGCTACAAGGGAATCCCGATCCCGCAGACCGAGAGCCTGAAAGACACGATCGCGCGCGTCCTGCCCTATTGGGAAGAGCGGATTGCGCCGGATTTGCGCGCGGGCAAGCGCGTGCTGATTGCAGCGCACGGCAATTCGCTGCGTGCGCTGGTGAAGCATCTGTCGGGGATTTCGGATGCGGACATCGCGTCGCTGGAAATCCCGACCGGACAGCCGATCGTGTATGAGCTGGCGGATGATCTGACGGCGACGGATCGCTATTATCTGAGCGAGCGCTGAAACGAAAAAAGTCGTCCCCCCGAACTCGCGCCGGGGGCCACCGAGACGCACGCGCGGCGCTAGAGCCTCTTGCTTCGCGCACGCCACTCAGTGAACCCCGGCACAAGGCCGGGGTGACGATGGTAAATCAGTTCAGCTTGTGCGCCAGGCTGACTTCGGCGGTCATCAGTTTCGACACCGGGCAGTTCTTCTTCGCTTCGTCGGCAAGGTCGGCGAACTGGTCGGGGTCGATGCCGGGGACGGTGGCTTCCAGCGTCAGGTCTGAGCGGGTGATGGTGAAACCGCCATCCTTCGGCTCCAGCTTGACCGCAGCCTTGGTCTCGAGCGTGCCTTCGCTGAACCCAGCCTTGGCCAGCGCGAAGCTCAATGCCATGGTGAAGCAGCCGGCGTGCGCCGCAGCGATCAGTTCCTCGGGATTGGTGCCCGGCTCTTCCTCGAAGCGCGTGTTGAAGCCGTAGAATTGATCGGTCAGCACGCCGGACTGGGTGGTGATCGCGCCCTTCCCCTCCTTGCCGAAACCGGTGTAGCGGGCGGTGGCGGTGCGGGTGGTCATCGGCATGTCTCCTGATCATGGGCTGCCCCGACACGGGGCACAGCGTGCACTATAGCCGCTGTTGCAACGATATCGTGACGGTCACGTTCCGCATATTCTTCCCACCGGGCGAGCCGCGATGTAGAGAGCCGCGAACGCGATGACCAAGCCGACCATCTTCTCCCGCCCCTTTTTCGAACAGAAGAGCCGCGCCTTCTGGATGCTGCAGGGCGCGGGCTGGGGCGGCTATCTGCTGCTACGCGCGGTGTCCAACTTCTCGAACCGGACGTTCAGTTTCGAGGATCTGATCCGCGTCACGATCGAGGCGATCGTCGGATATTGCCTCACGCTGCTGCTGTCGGCGCTGTACGGCTATTATCGGCGGTTCCCGCGGATCACGGGCGTGCTCGCGTCGATCGCGACACTGGCGGCGGCGACATTGGTCTATGCCGTGCTCAACGCCTTTACCGTGTCGGTAATGCGCGGCGACCCGGGAATCGAGCTGCCGCTGATCCTGGGCAGCCTGTTCCTCAACTTCACCGTGCTGGCGGGGTGGTCGGCGCTGTATTTCGGGATCAACTTCTATCTGATCGTCGAGGACCAGATCGACCGCATGCAGGTGCTGGAAAGCCAGGCAAGCTCGGCGCAACTGGCGATGCTGCGCTATCAGCTCAACCCGCATTTCCTGTTCAACACGCTCAATTCGATTTCGACCCTGGTGCTGTTGAAGCAGACCGACCGGGCCAATGCGATGCTCGCGCGGCTCGCCAATTTCCTGCGCTACACGCTGGCCAACGAGCCGACGGCGCATGTCACGCTGGCGCAGGAGGTGGAGACGCTCAAACTGTATCTCGAGATCGAGAAGATGCGGTTCGATTCGCGGTTGAAGCCCGAATTCGATATCGACCCGCGCACCGCCAAGGCGCGCCTGCCGTCGCTGCTGCTCCAGCCGCTGGTCGAGAATGCGATCAAATATGCCGTGACGCCGCAGGAGGAAGGAGCCGAAATCCGTGTTTCCGCTCGGCTCAACGGCGAACGGGTGCAGATCACCGTATCGGACACCGGTCCGGGATTGATCGAGAGCAAGAACCGGCCAAGCCTTTCAACCGGGGTTGGGCTTACCAATATCCGTGAACGACTGGCGCAGGCATTCGGCGCGGAACACCGCTTTTCGGCACATTCGGACCCGGGAGGCGGTTTCCGCGTTGAGATCGAAATTCCGTTCCAGTTCGAGGAGCAGGCCAAGGAAGCAGCTTGACCGGAACCGGACCGTAATCATTGGTTGGGAGATTAAAGGCAGGGGTTGTGGGCGTCGGGCCGGGGGCATCGGAACGACGAATTTTTGAGTAGAGAGAGATATGACGATCCGCACCATCCTGGTCGATGACGAACCCCTGGCCATTCAGGGCCTAGAACTGCGATTGCAGGCGCATGACGATGTCGAGATCATCGACAAATGCCAGAATGGCCGTGAGGCCATCCGGTCGATCAAGACGCACAAGCCCGATCTGGTCTTCCTCGACATCCAGATGCCCGGATTCGACGGATTTTCGGTCGTGCAGGGGCTGATGGAGATCGAGCCGCCGCTGTTCGTGTTCGTCACCGCCTATAGCGACCATGCCATCCGCGCGTTCGAGGCGAATGCGATGGATTATCTGATGAAGCCGGTCGACGAAGGGCGCCTGGCCGACACGCTGGAGCGCGTGCGCCAGCGGCTGACCGAGAAGCGCGGCGTCGAAGAAGTCGAGAAGCTCAAGGAAGTGCTTGCCGAAGTCGCGCCCGAGGCGGCCGAGGAACTCGCCGCAAGCGATGGCGACGTGTCGGCGAGCCGCTACGAGAAGCTGATCAACATCAAGGATCGCGGGCAGATTTTCCGCGTCGACGTCGACACGATCGAGGTGGTCGAGGCCGCTGGCGATTATATGTGCATCAAGACCGCGGACAATACGCTGGTCCTGCGCGAAACGATGAAGGATCTGGAAAAGCGGCTCGACCCACGCCGGTTCCAGCGCGTGCACCGTTCGACCATCGTCAATCTCGATCAGGTCAAGCAGGTCAAGCCGCATACCAATGGCGAATGCTTCCTGATCCTCGATTCGGGATCGCAGGTGAAAGTGAGCCGCAGCTATCGCGACGTGGTGGCGCGGTTCGTTCACTGACCGTCTGATCGGAAAAATCGGATTGTTCCACTTTCGTTCCAGCCCTATCTAGGGCGGGACGAAAGGGAGCGGTCATGAGCCGATTTGAAGAGTTCGCCGCGTTGCACGTGCCGGGTGCGCCGCTGAGGCTGGTCAATGTGTGGGACGCCGGATCGGCGCTGGCGGTGGCTGCGGCGGGCGCGAAGGCGATCGCCACGGGCAGCGCGTCCGTCGCTGCCACGAACGGCTATTCCGATGCCGAGACGCTGCCGCTGGATCTGGCGCTGGGCAATGCGCGTCGGATCGTCGGGGCGGTCGACCTGCCCGTTTCCATCGATTTCGAGGGCGGATATGCGGTCGATCCCGGTGCGGTGGCGTCCAACGTCGCGTTGCTCGCGGCGACCGGGGCGATCGGATGCAATTTCGAGGATCAGGTGATCGGCGGGCGCGGGATGCACGCGCCCGACGTGCAGGCGGCGCGCATCGCCGCGATCCGCGCGACGACCGGGCCGGACTTTTTTATCAACGCGCGCACCGACATCTTCCTGCAGGCGGCGCCCGAAACGCATGACGCGGCCAAAGCGGACGCCGCCATCGTGCGCGCGCACGCCTATGCGGCGGCAGGGGCGAGCGGGTTCTTTGTGCCGGGGCTGGCCGATCTCGACCTGTTGGCGCGGGTCTGCCGCGACTCGCCGCTGCCGGTGAATTTCATGGCGTTTCCGGGGGCGCCGGACGCGGCGGCGGTGGCTGCGGCGGGCGTTGCGCGGATCAGCCATGGGCCTTTCCCGTTCCGCGCGGCGATGCGCGCGGTGGAAGAAGCGGCGCGGGGGGTGCTCCGCTGAACAGCGATGGTTCCCCCGGCTTTGTGCCGGGGTCCGCCGGGAGGCGAGCGCAGAACAAGAGGCTCAAGCGTTGGACGCGGGGAGCCACGGACCCCGGCACAAGGCCGGGGTGACGCGATATTTCAGGCTTCGGCCTCGGGATCGGCTTCGCCTTCGGGCGTGCTCTCGAACCACGCCTCGACCGGGCCGGCGAGCTTGATCGTCAGCGGATTGCCCTTGCGGTCCATGGTCTTGCCTACCTGGACGCGGATCCAGCTTTCGGAGATGCAATATTCCTCGACATCGCGGCGCTCCACGCCCTTGAAACGGATGCCGATGCCGCGCTGGAGCAGCGTCTGGTCGAAATAGGGGCTCTTCGGATTGACCGAGAGCCGGTCGGGGGGAGTGTCGCTCATGGCGCGCGCCTCTAACCCGAAATGCACGCAAACAAAAGCGGCGCGAAACCGGAGTTTCGCGCCGCCCTGAGATCCCGCCGCTCAGCGGCAGTAACGCACCTTCACGCGACGGCCCAGATAGGGGTCGTAGACGCGGCGAATGGTGCAGCCGCGCCAGCCGCGCCGTTCGTAATCGCGATAATAATAGCTCTCCCGCGGGTAATAGCCGCGCTGGCGGTAGTAGCCGTCATAGCGGTCATAGCCGCGATAGCCGCGGTCATAATAACGGTCGCGGCTCGAGCTGGCGATTGCCGCACCGATCACGACACCGGCGATACCGGCTGCAATGGCGGTACCGGTATTGTCGCGGTCGCGGTGGCGATAGCGCTGGGCCTCTGCCGGCGCGGCCGCGGTGAGCGCGGTGGCGCCGAGGGTGAGACCGAGCACCGCCTTGGTGATCATCGTCTTCATGGCTTCCTCCTCGTGCATCTGCACATTCCGACGTCTCAACGCATTTGAGGTCCGTCTGGATGCCTGTCTGGACGAGTCGAACTGAATGGGCGCGGAATCGTGCGTTCACTTGGCGTTTAGCTGGCACTTGCGGTTTGGGTGGAGGGACGCGATGGGGGCCGCAAAAGGAGACTCCGCGATGGCCCTGTGGCTGATGAAATCCGAACCCGATGTGTTCAGCTGGGACGATCTGGTGCGCGACGGCAGCACCGAATGGGACGGCGTGCGCAATCACACCGCTGCGGGCAACCTGCGGGCGATGAAGGTCGGCGACCGCGCATTCTTTTACCACAGCAATATCGGGCTGGAGATCGTCGGCATCATGGAAGTGAGCCGCGAGGCCAAGCCCGATGGCGAGGGGAAGCATTGGGTTTCGGTCGAGATGAAGCCGGTCGAACCGCTGCCCAACCCCGTGACGCTCAAGCAGGTCAAGGCCGAGCCGCGGCTGGAAGCGATGGAACTGGTCAAATATTCGCGGCTGTCGGTGGGCAAGGTCAGCGCGGCGGAATGGGACGTAGTACTGGAGATGGCCAAAGCCTGACCCGCGGAACCCCGCCGCCCCCGCCCCGTTCATCGCGCGTGCGCCCCATCCTGCCCATGACAGTTGAACTTGGATTCCCCCCGCCGCTATGGGCAATGCGGTGAGCGAATTCGACCTTTCCCCCGCGTCGGGCCGTTTCGACGGCGTCGAGCATGTCTTTCCGGTACGTGTCTATTTTGAGGACACGGACCTGTCGGGGGTGGTGTATCACGCCAATTACCTGCGGTTCATGGAACGCGCGCGATCGGATATGCTGCGCTGTGCCGGGATCGATCAGCGGGCGGCGCATGAAGCGGGCGAAGGGGTTTACGTCGTGCGCGACATCGCCATCCGCTATGTCGCACCCGCACGGCTCGACGATGCGTTGGTGGTCGTCAGCCGGGTTCTGCGCGTGCGTGCGGCGGCGGTGAATATTCAGCAACGAGTCATGCGGAACGGGGAATTGCTGACCCAGGCGGATGTGGAAGCGGCGTTCGTGACCCCGATGGGGCGCGCGCGGCGGCAACCGCCGGAGTGGGTCGAAGCGTTCGTGCCGCTGGTCTGGAAGGGAAACTGAGCGACACATGGACTGGTTCGTAAATCTCAACGCCGATTCGATGTCCCCCATCGGTCTGTTCCTTCAGGCCGACTGGGTGGTGAAGGCGGTGATGATCGGCCTGTTGCTGGCCAGCATCTGGACCTGGGGCATCATCCTGTCGCTGCGCGGCCGCATCGCCAAGGTGCGCAAGGCCGCCGACCGGTTCGAGGGCGATTATCGCAAGACCGACGATATCGACGCCTTCCACCGCCTGCATGGCGACGAGGATCATCCGACCGCGCGCGTGTTTGCCGCGGGCGTGACCGAATGGCGGCGCTCCACCGGCGGGCGTGGCCTGGACAAGGAGGGTACGCGTGAGCGGCTGGCGACGACGATGGGCGCGGCAGTCGCGCTGGAGATCGACCGGCTGTCCGATCGGCTCAACATCCTGGCCACGGTCGGATCGGTCGCGCCGTTCGTCGGCCTGTTCGGCACGGTGTGGGGCATCATGCGCAGCTTTACCGCGATCGCGACCGAGCAGAACACCTCGCTCGCCATCGTCGCGCCGGGCATCGCCGAGGCGCTGTTCGCGACCGCGATCGGCCTGTTCGCGGCAATTCCGGCGGTGATCGCCTATAACCGCTTCAGCCATGGCATCGACCGGGTTGAAGCGCGGCTGAACCGCTTCGCTGACGGCTTCCACGCGACGCTCAGCCGCCAGCTCGACAGCGCGCCGGCGGGCGGCAAGCCGGTGCTCTGATGGGGGCCAAGCTCCCCTCCTCGCGCGGCAAGGGGCGGCGCGCGCCGATGGCGGACATCAACGTCACGCCGCTGGTCGACGTGATGCTGGTGCTGTTGATCATCTTCATGGTCACCGCGCCGCTGATGACCGCGGGGGTGCAGGTGAACCTGCCCGAAAGCCGCGCCAAGCCGCTGGATCAGGAGCAGAAGCCGGTCCAGATCTCGATCGACGAAAAGGGCGTGATCTACCTCGACAATCAGGAGCTGAGCGAAACCGCGCTCGCCCCGATGCTGGAGGAGATTGCCGCCAATGCGGGTGAGGACAAGCCGCAAATCTATCTGCGCGCCGACATGCGCCTCGACTATGGCAAGGTCATGCGGGTGATGGGCGAGCTCAACCGCGTGGGCCTGAACAAGGTGTCGCTGGTCACCACGCCGGCGGACGGCGGCTGATGGCGGTGGCGATCGACCGCAGGGAGGGTGCCGGGATCGGCGTGGCCGTGATCGGCCATGTCGCGCTGTTCGGCATCCTGTCGGTCGGGTTCCTCGCCACCCCCAATCCGGTCAAGCTGGAAGCGACGCCGATCGAGATTTCGATCACCGACGAAGTCGGGCTGAAGAGCGAGGCGCCGGTGATCAACCGCGAGGCGCCGGCCGAGAAGCTCGCCGAAGTGCCCGGCCCGGTCGAGCCCGACACGCCCCCGCCTGCGCCCCAGCCCGATCCGCAGCCGATCGCGCGCGCCGATCCGACCCCGCCCAAATCGGCCCCCGCCCCCGCCCCCAAGCCGCAGCCCAAGGCCGAGCCGAAAAAGGCGCCCACCCCGCCGCGCCCGGACAGCCGGACCCAGGCCCAGACCAACGCGGCGCAGTCCAAGGCGCAGCCGAAGAGCGCGCGCCAGGCGGTGCGCCCGACCGGCCGGCTGACCGGGATCACCGACGGGCTGACCGATCAGCAGAGCAAGGGCAAGGCGACGACTCCGCAGGCGGTCCAGATGGGCGCTGAGGTCCGCTCGTCGGTGTTCGGCCTGATCCGGCGACAGGTGAAGCCGCATTGGCGGGCGCCAACCGGGGCCGATGTCAACCTGCTCGCGACGATTGTCGAGGTGAGGCTGAACCGCGACGGATCGCTGGCGGGGCAACCGCGCGTCGTCCAGCAGACCGGCCAGACGGACAGCAACCGCCCGCAGCAGGAGCTGCACAAGGAGCGCGCGCTGGCCGCGATCCGGCTTGCGGCGCCCTTTGAAGGGTTGCCCGAGGAATATTATGACGGCTGGAAAGCCTTCCGACTGTCCTTCGACAGGAGACTGTAAATGAAGTTGCGCACCCTGTTCGCCGCATCGGCGGCGTTGATCTTGGCGGCTCCCGCGCTGGCTCAGCAACAGCCGGCCACCCCGCCCGCAGCGCCGGCCGCCGAGAGCCAGGAGCTGCCGACCATCGACGTAACCGATGAGAGCACGCAGGACCTGACCATCATCATCCCGCCGATGCCGACGCAGCAGGTCGTCAGCACGCCGGCGGGCAGCACCGATGTGCTGGGGCGGCAGGTGTCGCAGATCATCGCCGACAATCTGCGCAATTCAGGGCTGTTCAAGCCGCTCGGCCCTACGGGCGTACGCGCGATTCCGGTGAGCGAGGTGAGCGCGCCGGACTTTGGTTACTGGCGCGGCGCCACCGCGCAGGCGCTGGTGCAGGGATTTGTCCGGGCGAATGGCGACGGCAATCTGACCGTCGGCTGCTATCTCTATGACGTTGCGCTGGGCTCCGAGCTGGCGCGCGAGGGGTTTGTCGTGCGCCCGGCCGACTGGCGGCGCGCGGCGCATAAATGCTCCGACGCGATCTATACCCGGCTGACCGGCGAGGGGCCGTATTTCGACAGCCGGGTGATCTATGTCAGCGAGACCGGGCCGAAGAACCGCCGCATCAAGCGACTGGCGATCATGGATCAGGACGGCGCGAACCACCGTTTCCTGACCAATGGCCAGTCGATCGTGCTGACCCCGCGCTTCTCGCCGGACGAGCGGCGCATCGCCTATATGAGCTACCAGAACGACAAGCCGTCGCTCTATGTCTATGACCTGTCGAACGGTACGCAGCGGCTGTTGGTGACCAATGTCAGCCTGGCCTTTGCGCCGCGGTTTTCGCCGGACGGCCGGTGGATCCTGTTCACCATGTCGGTGGCGGGCAATGCCGATGTCTATCGCATCGCGGCGAGCGGCGGCACGCCGCAGCGGCTGACCACCGCGCCGGGGATCGACACCGGCGGCAGCTATTCGCCCGATGGCAGCAAGATCGTATTCGAAAGCGATCGGTCGGGCAGCCAGCAGCTTTATGTAATGAATGCCGATGGATCGAACCAACAGCGGATCAGCTTTGGCGGCGGACGTTACGCGACGCCGGCGTGGAGCCCGCGCGGCGACCTGATCGCATTCACCCGCATGGGTGGCGGATTCCGCATCGGGGTGATGAACCCGTCCGGCGGCGGCGAGAAATTGCTGACCGACGCTTGGGGCGATGAGGGACCGAGCTGGTCGCCCAATGGCCGCGTGCTGCTGTTTTCGCGCGGGGCGCAGGGACCATCGGGCAAGTCCGACATTTGGTCGGTCGATTTGACCGGGAGCACATCGCGACGGATTCCGACCCAATTGGACGGTTCCGATCCGTCATGGGGACCGCTACGACCGTAAAGTGGTTGACGTCGCGGGAACTCACCCGCACCCTGTCCGTTACGCAGGGGTATCGAAATTCACGAAAGCCAAAGGGAGAATAAGCCAATGGCGAAGCTCAAGACCGCCCTGATCGTTGCGACGATGGCCGTTGCCGTTGTCGGCTGCCAGAAAAAGCGGCCCGAAACCTTGCCGCCGGGCCCCGGCGGCCCGGTCGATCCCGGCCCTGGCCCCGGGCCAGGTGGCGGTGGCGCCGCCCAGCCGGGTACTCCCGAGCATTTCCGCCAGAATGTCGTCAGCGACACGATCAATTTCGATTTCGACCAGTACGACATCGATGCGCGCGCTCGGCAGATCCTGGACAGCCAGGCGCAGTGGCTCACGCAATATCCGAACACGCGGATCACGCTGGAGGGCCATGCCGACGAGCGCGGCACGCGCGAATACAATCTGGCGCTGGGCGACCGTCGCGCCAATGCGGCGAAGAACTATCTGGCCGCTCGCGGCGTTTCGCCCGCGCGGATCACCACGATCAGCTATGGCAAGGAACGCCCGATCGCGCTGGGCTCGGACGAAGCGAGCTGGGCGCAGAACCGTCGTGCGGTGACCATCGTCATCAACTGATCGGTTCAACCCGTATCGGTGAAGGGGCGCGGCGATGGTCGCGCCCCTTTTTTATGGGCGGGCAATTTCCGCCGCAGTGCCTATATCGCCCATACCCATGACGCCTGAGCCTCCATCCAGCCCCGCGCCAACACGCGCGCCGCGCCTGTTGTGGCTGTGGCTGGCGGGGCTGTTGCTGGCGTTCAATGCGATTGCCGCGACACCGGGGCTGCCGCAGCTCGACAGCGCCGCGCTGCGCGCAGCGGCACTGAACGCACCGGTCCCGGTTCACGCCCAGTTTCGCGACCCCGCGTCGCTCATCAAGACGGCGACGCAGCGCGCGCTGAAGGCACAGGATCGCGCCGATGGCGATCCGCCGCTGCCGCTGCATCATGCCGCCGTCGTTCCGCCCTACTCCGCGCCGCACCTTCGCCCAGTCGCGCCACGTTCGGATGCTGTCCCGGTACGATCGCCGACATCGCGCTACCGCGCCCGCGCACCGCCGCTCTTCGTCTGAACCCCGACACCTGATCGATCACACACGCCGCCTGCGGGCGGCTGGCGTGCGCGTGCGCGTGCGCCGCAACGGGAATTCAGCATGAACGAGACCATGACCGACACCAGCCTGCGCGACCGTATCGCGGGGCTCCTAAACCGCTACCCCGCGCTCGAGCCAAGCGAGCGCGCGGAGCTGATCGCCTTCATCAAATCCGGCCCGGCGATCGACCGCGGGATGCTGAAGGGCGATCCGATCCATGCCGCCGCGATCCGCCGAGTCGAGGCGGACCATCCCGAGCAGTTCCGGCTGAGTATCGCGCGCCAATTGTTCGTGGCCGCGGCCGTCGCCCTGCCCTTCCTCGCGATCTGCTGGCTGGCATGGGAGGCCGGCGCGAAGTGACCGGGCGGCCCCCGCCGGTGCGACTGGCGGGGGCAATCCGATTCCGCTTGCGCGCCCCAGGATTCGATATAAATATGATATCATAATTTACGGGAGGCAATCATGTCCGAATTCGATTCGCGCGCGCTTCGCTCCAGTGCCGAGCGGCCCGCCAGCACCGCCAGCGGCTATGCCATGCTGCTGGTCGCACTTGCCGCATTGATCGGGATCATCGCGTCCGCGCCACAGATTGGCGAGGCGGCATGGGCGCCGTTCGGGCTGGTGCTGGGCGTGCTGGTCCTCGCCTTCGTCGCGCCAGGATTCTACCTGCTGCAGCCCAATCAGGCGGCGGCGGTCCTGTTGTTCGGTGATTACAAGGGCACCGATCGGACGACCGGGCTGCGCTGGACCTGGCCGTGGATGATCAAGAAGAAGGTCTCCGTCCGCATCCACAACATCACGTCGGAACGGCTGAAGGTGAACGACCTGCGCGGCAATCCGATCGAGATCGCGTCGAACGTGGTATGGCGCGTCGCCGACACCGCGCAGGCGCTGTTCGACGTCGATGACTATCGCGAGTTCGTGCACATCCAGATCGAAAGCGCAGTGCGCGCGATCGGGTCGCGCTACCCCTATGACGACTTCACGCATGAGGAGATGACGCTGCGCGGCAATGCCGAGCATGTCAGCGAGGAACTGCGCGTCGAACTGCAGGAGCGCGTGCTGGCCGCGGGCGTGCACATCGACGAGTGCCGCCTGACCCACCTCGCCTACGCGCAGGAGATCGCCCAGGCGATGCTGCGCCGGCAACAGGCCGAGGCGGTGGTTGCCGCGCGCAAGACTTTGGTCGAGGGCGCAGTCGGCATGGTCGAGATGGCGCTGGAGCAGCTCAGCGAGAAGAATGTCGTCGAGCTGGACGATGAGCGTCGCGCGGCGATGGTGTCGAACCTGATGGTCGTGCTCTGCTCCGAACGCGACACACAGCCGGTGGTGAACGCCGGGTCGCTGTACCAGTAACGGGAGCGGAAGGCGCATGGCCGCCCCACCCAAGAAAGCGTTCCCGCTCCGCCTCGACCCCGCGCTCTATGCGGCGATCGAACGGAGCGCGGCGACCGACCTGCGCAGCGTCAATGCCCAGGTCGAATGCCTGCTGCGCGAAGCACTGGCGCGGCGCGGCGTAAAACTGGCGGATCCGGTGCGCGCCAAGCGCGGGCGGCCGCCGAAACAAGGAGACGAATGATGCTGATCGTGATGTTCGCCCGCCGCTCGCACCTGATCTGGCTCTTCGCCGCATCGCTGCTGATGCTCGTCACCGGCATCGCCGCGCTCTGACAAGGAAATCCGATCATGCGCTCCAACAGCTGCCCCAAATGCCAGGGACCGATGGCCGAAGGCTATGTGCCCCATGAGCGCAGCAACATGCCGGGCCTGGGCCGATGGTATCGCAGAGCGGCGGTGAACGGGTGGTTCGGGCTGAAACTGCCCAAGACCTATGTCGAGATCACCACATCGCGGTGCCAGCGCTGCGGGTTCCTGGAGAGTTACGCGAAGGGGTAGATCCTTGCCCCTCCCCCTGGCGGGGGAGGATTTTTCTTACCGCTTTGGCTGCGCGGGCGGCGGCGGGCCAAAGGCCTCGTCGAGCAGGCGGGCGAGGCGCAGGCCGCCGCGCTTGATCTGGGCCTGCATCATCGGGACCAGCTTTTCGATATCGGCGGCGTCGAGCTTGCCGCGTGCCGGCAGGTCGGCACGGCAGGGGTCGCCGTCGAACGCGGCTTCATACGCCATGTGCGATGCCTGCCAGTTTTCGCGGCTCCAGTCCTCGACCGTACCGGCGCTTTCCTTCGCGCGTTCCTCGGCCGAATAGACCTGAATCACCGGCGGCGGCGAGGTGATCGCGCGCTCGGCCAGCCAGCCATCGGTGATGCTGTGCAGGTTCAGCCGCTCCGGGCCGTAGATGCCGTAATCGGTCCGCGCGCGGTTGCCGCCAAGGTCGCCCTTGTCACCCGCGTGCAGCGGCTGGTGCAGGTCGCCGACGAAGTGGGTGAGGAAGGCCAGCGCCATTACCTTTTCGCGGACCGGCACATCCTTGTCCTGCAACAGCTTCACGCCGCGTTCGATCTGCGCCGAAACGCAATTGCCATCGGGGCAATTGCCCTTGAGCGTGAACGGCTTGCAGATGTTCACATTCTGATAGTGCCAGTTATAGGCATAGCTGAACCGCTGCCCCAGCGGCTTGATGCAGTCGGCCCACACGCTGGCCTCTTCCAGTGTCTTGGCCGGGCAGGTCGGGGTTTCGAGCAGGTTCTGCTGACGCAACAGGCGATCGATCGCGCGGCGCGTTTCGGGCTTCACATTCTTGTAGGCGATCGTCGCCACGGTCTGGTGCCCGAACTCCCAATAAGCGAGCGCGGGGGTAGCGGCGAAGCTGGCGGCGAGCGCGAAGAGCGCGATGAGGGAGCGAATCATGCCGCTGTCCTTACTGTTCGTCGCCATAGACCGCGACGGTCTTTGCACCGCCCGCCGACACCTTGCCGCGATACATGCCGGGCGTGTTGAAGCTCCACGCCATCTCGCCGGTCGGGCCGGTGACGATGACGCCGCCAGTTCCGCCGAGCGCGCGGGTTTCAGCCATGACCGCGTCGGCGGCGGCCTTCAAGCTTTCGCCCTTGAAGCGCACGCGGGCGCAGATTTCGTGGGCGACGCCCTCGCGGATGAAGAACTCCCCTGCCCCAGTCGCCGAGACGGCACAGGCGCGGTTGTCGGCATAGGTGCCGGCACCGATTAGCGGCGAATCGCCGACGCGGCCCCAGCGCTTGCCGGTGACGCCGCCGGTCGAGGTGGCGGCGGCGACGTTGCCGGCCTTGTCGCGCGCCACCGCGCCGACCGTACCGTACTTCATGTCAACGTCGAACCAGCTGGTCTTCTGCGCCTTCATCTTCTCGAGCTGCTGGCGGCGTTCGTCGGTCGCGAACCAATCGGGGCCGACCTGCTCCAGCCCCATCTCCGCGCTGAACACGTCCGCGCCCTTGCCCGCGAGCATGACGTGCGGGCTGTCCTCCATCACCTTGCGCGCGAGGGTGATCGGGTTCTTCGTGCGCGTGACCCCCGCGACCGCGCCTGCCTTGCGGTCCGCGCCGTCCATGATCGCCGCGTCGAGTTCGTTGGTGCCTTCATAGGTGAAGACCGCGCCGCGCCCGGCGTTGAAGTGCGGATCATCCTCCAGCACGTTGACCGCCGCCTCGACCGCGTCGAGCGCGCTGCCGCCGCTGGCGAGCACCTTCGATCCCGCCTCCAGCGCCGCGTCCAGCCCCTTGCGCGCCGCCGCTTCACGCTCCGGCGTCATCTTGTCGCGTTCGAGCACGCCCGCGCCGCCATGGATGACGAGCGTCCAGTCGGGTTGCGTCTGGGCAGTAGCGGGGGCGGACATCAGCAAGGCTCCGATCAGAAGGGGAAGGCGGTTCATACGGCCTCCGGGGTCAGTTTCGGCGGCGTGGCGACGCGCGGGGCGTAGCGCAGGCCGATCAACGGTCGCAGCCACGGCACTTCGCGCCCAAAGCGGTAGAACAGCCAGCAGCCCAGCGCGGTCACCGGCACCAGCGCCACGAACTCGACCGCGGCGGGCAGCGCAAGCTTGAGCAGCCAGTACATGGCCACGACGATGATCGTCTGGTGGATCAGGTAGAAGGGGAACACCGCTTCGGTCAGCATCGAGCGCAGCCGGTGGTCGCGGTTAAGATAGACTTCGGCAATCCCGATCAGCGCGGCGATCATCATCCACGCCTGAATGTAACGCGCGGCGAGCATCGTGCGCTCAGGCAGCCACGGCGTCCGTCCCGGATAGGCGATGTCGATCGCGGCGGTGACGGCGTATCCGGCCAGGCCGATCGCCAGCGCGGGCTTCCACAGCCGCGCGATCCATCCCATCACCGGCTTCGACCCCGCCAGCGCAAAGCCGAACAGGAAGGCCGGGAAGTAAGCCAGGTGCGCGACGCCGTCGTTGATCACGTCATGGCTGTCGCTCCAGCGCTGGAACACCACCACCTGCGTCATCAGCAGCCAGGCGGCGGGCAGCAACAGCACGCGGGTGCCGGAAAACATCCGGTCGAACCACCGCTGCGCCGTCGCGCCGCCGGGCAGGCTGGCGATCAGCACCAGGCCGAGCGTGTAGAGATAGAGATAGCCGACGAACCACAAATGGTTCCAGGTCGGCAGGACGATCGGGCCAAAGTCGCCGAAATACCAGTAATGCTGGCTCCAGAAGGTCCAATAGTCGAACGGATAGCGCCATTGCGTGCGCAGCTCGACCCACGCCTGTGGGGGCACGATCACGGCAATACCGAACAGCAACGGCAGGATCAGCCGCCAGCTGCGATCCGCAACGAAGCGACCCGCCCCTTGCGACTTCAGCCACAGCGCGCGGCTGGCATAGCCCGACACCACGAACAACAGGGTCAACCGCCACGGATTGGTGAACAGCATCGGTACGCTGACCCATGCCGCGGGCTCGGCGGTCTTCACATGATAGCCCCATGGCACGAAGACCATGCCGATATGGTAGAGGATCAGCAGGCCGAACGCCCCGATCCGCAGCCAGTCCATGCCATAATGCCGTTCCACCCGCGCGCCATAGCGGCGGTGACGGCGCTTGTCAGGCGGCTTGCGGCGAGATTTTGGCGGGCGCGGCGCGCTGACGGGGACCTAGGCCGATCAAGGGGCGCAGCCAGCCGATCTCA
Organism: Sphingomonas sp.; assembly: GCF_965227385.1. Classification (GTDB taxonomy): domain Bacteria; phylum Pseudomonadota; class Alphaproteobacteria; order Sphingomonadales; family Sphingomonadaceae; genus Sphingomonas. The sequence continues at coordinate 1,920,894 of NZ_OZ245750.1, read as the reverse complement.
CGCCCGATCAAATAGGTGAGCGTGCAGACCAGCGCCGTACCGCCAAGCACGACAAGGAACTGCACCGCCGCCGAGAGCCGAAGCGGCAAGGTGTACCAGGCGATCAGAACGATCGCGGGCTGATGGACCAGATAGAAGGGAAACACCGCCTCAGCCGCTGTCTTGCGCCAGCGATGGTCGCGGTTCCACAAGCGGTCGGCGAACTGGATCAGCACCAGGGTCATCGCCCAGCCCATGGCCACCTGACCCGTGCGCGCGAGCGCCATGACCCAATGCGGCGGCACGGCGTTGCCGGGATAGCTCGTCTCGACCAACAGCACGGCGATCCCGCTGACCGCAGCCAGCGCCAGCGCGCCGCCCCACACCCGGCGCAATGTCGGCCACAGGACGGGCGATGCGGCGAGCACGAAGCCGAACAGGAACAGCGGGAAGTAATTGGCGTGCCCGGCCCAGTCGCGCAGCAAGCCCTGTTCATCCGCGACGACGAATTGCAGCCCTAGCCGCGCGACGACGAGCAGCCCGGCGGGCACCCATACCAGCCGCCACCCCTGCGCCATCCATGGCACGACGCGATCGATCACCAGGTCGAGCATGCCGCGACCGCGCCACAGGATCAGCGCGAGGACGACCGTATAGGCCCACAGATAGACGACGAACCAGAGATGCTCCCAGCTGGGGAAGCTGCGGCCCCAAAACGCGCCGATGCGCCAGTAATCACCGGTCCAGAAGCGCAGATAGCCGTGCGGATAGCCGGCCTCGACCACCCGCACCCACATTTCGACCGGGATCAGCACCGCCATGCCGAAGGCGAGCGGGATCAGCAGGCGCAGGTTGCGCGCGTGCAGGAACGCGCGCGGATCGCGCGACTTGGCGAACAGGTGCCAGGAGGCGAAGCCCGACACCGCGAACAGCAGCGGCAGCCGCCACGGCGTCAGCAGCGCCATCGGCGCGATCAACCACGCGAAATTGTAATCGGTATGGATCACCCAGGGCCACGGCGAGAACACCATGGCGATGTGATAGACGATCAGCAGCGCGAACGCGGCAATGCGCAGCCAGTCGAGGCCGTAATGCCGCCCGGTATGCGTCAGTCCATGGTTCGCTTCACTCACCCGCCGCGCTATAGGCGGTCGAGCCTCACCAATTGGTTAGCGGGAGCGTCGATGCGGCGGACGACATTATTCGGCATGGCGCTGGCGATCGGTGCGGCGTTTGCGCCGGCGCAGGCGCAGCGGGCGATCACCGCCGATACGCCGCCCGCCGGGCGCTTCGATGCCGCCAGTGTGCCGCCCGCGCCCGACTATGACGGCCCCGCCAATTGGGCATCACTACCGTGGATCCGCGACGATGGCGACACGACGCCGCAGGGTGTGGAGGAGCCGCCGCAATTGCGGGCACCGGTCGATGTCTTCTTCATCCATTCGCCCGTCGCGCTGCGCCGTGCGGTGTGGAACGCCGACACGCGCGACGTCTGGTTCAATGGCGATGTCGGGCAGACGACGATCCGCAATCAGGCGAGCGCGTTCAACGGATGCTGCGCGATCTACGCGCCGCGCTATCGCCAGATGAACCCGGCGGGAGACGATCCCGCCGCCCTGGAGCTCGCTTATTCCGATGTCGCGCGCGCCTTTGCCGCCTTTCGCACCCGCGTCGGTGACCGGCCCTTCATCCTCGCCGGGCATGGCGAGGGGGCGCGGATCGCGCAGCTGCTGATCGAACGGGCAATCGACGGCCAGCCAGTCGCGGGGCGGATGGTCGCCGCCTATCTGGTCGGCACGCCGGTAACGCGCGACTGGCTGACGGCGCGACGCGGCATTGCGGCGTGCAGCAGCGCGAGCGACTTCGGCTGCGTCGTCAGCTGGGTCAGCCGTACGGAGGACAGTCGGCGGCTGCGCTACCGCCCGCCGATCCTGTGCTCCAATCCGATCAGCTGGACGACCGGCCCCGAACCTGCGCCCCGCAGCGCGCATCGCGGGGCGTGGATGCGCAACGGTGCGGAGTTTCCAGAGGCGCTGCGGCCGCCCGATGCGGGACTAGTGACCGCGCGGTGCGACCGTGATGGCGTGCTGCGGGTGTCCGACCCGGGCGGTGCCTATGCCGCACTGGCCGGGCCGGATGGCAGCTTTGCCGCACTCGACATCCCGCTGTTCTGGATGGACCTGCGCCAGAATGCGGTTGACCGCGTCGCCGCCTTTCTCGCCGCCCGGCGATAGGCTATAGGCGCGGCGAACCTAGAGGAACTTCCATGTCCGTGCGTCCCTGGCGCGATATCACGCGCCGCCACAGCCGTCAGATCATGGTTGGCAACGTCCCCGTCGGCGGCGATGCCCCGGTCACCGTACAGACGATGACCAATACCCCGACGTCCGATCCGGTCGCGACGCTCAACCAGATTCGCCGGTGCGAGGATGCCGGCGCGGACATCATCCGCGTGTCCTGTCCCGATGTCGAAAGCACGGCTGCGCTCAAGCAGATCGTGCGCGCCGCGCGCGTGCCGATCGTCGCCGACATCCACTTCCACTACAAGCGCGCGCTGGAAGCCGCCGACGCGGGCGCGGCGTGCCTGCGCATCAATCCCGGCAACATCGGATCGGCCGATCGCGTCAACGAAGTCGTCAATGCGGCCAAGGCCAATGGCTGCGCGATCCGCATCGGCGTGAACGCGGGCAGCCTCGAAAAGGATCTGCTCGAAAAATACGGCGAGCCCTGCCCCGAGGCGCTGGTCGAGAGCGCGCTCGACCATATCAAGCTGTTGCAGGACCGCGATTTTCACGAGTTTAAGGTCGCGGTGAAGGCCAGCGACCTGTTCCTCGCCACCGCCGCCTATCAGCAGCTCGCCGAAGCGGTCGATTGCCCGCTGCACCTGGGCATCACCGAAGCGGGCGGGTTCGTCGGCGGGACGGTGAAGAGCGCGATCGGCATCGGGTCGCTGCTGTGGTTCGGGATCGGCGACACGATCCGCGTGTCGCTGTCGGCCGAGCCGGAAGAGGAAGTCCGCGTCGGGTTCGAGATTTTGAAGGCGCTTGGCATCCGCAACCGCGGCGTCCGCGTGGTCAGCTGCCCCAGCTGCGCGCGCCAGGGGTTCGACGTCATCCGCACGGTGCAGACGCTGGAGGAACGGCTCCAGCATATCCGCACCCCGCTGTCGCTCAGCGTACTCGGCTGCGTCGTCAACGGCCCGGGCGAAGCGCGGGAGACCGATATCGGCCTGACCGGCGGCGGCAACGGCAAGCACATGGTCTATCTGGCCGGAGTCACCGACCACACGGTCGAGGACGCCGACATGCTCGAACATATCGTCAAGCTGGTCGAGGCCAAGGCTGCGGAGATCGAGGCGGCGAATGAGGCGGCGGCGGTAGCGGCGGCGTGATATCTGATCGACGGTGACGCGGTTTACATTCCCGACATCGTCCACGGCGCACCCGACGAGCACACCTGACATTCATCTGATTCCGTTGCGCGCCTAAATCCTCTAGGGCGCCCGCCATGCGCCCTGCCTCGCCCCTCTTCGCCTTTGCCGTCGCATCGCTTGGCATCGCCATTTTCTCGTCAATGGATGCGGTGATGAAGGGGCTGGTGCTGGCACTGGGTGCCTATAACGCGCTGACCTGGCGGATGATGGCGGGGATCGTGGCGAGTGGCGTGCCCTATGTCCTGTCGCGCCCCAAGCGGCCCAGCCGTGCGGCGATGCGGCTGCATGTTCTGCGCGCGGCGGTGTCGGCGGTGATGACGTTCCTGTTCTTCTGGGGGCTGGGCCGGGTGCCGATGGCGCAGGCGATCGCGCTGGCGTTCATCGCGCCGATCATCGCGCTGTTCCTGGCCGCATGGCTGCTCAAGGAGCGCATCACCCGCGTCACCATCATCGCCACCGCGCTGGCCTTTGCCGGGGTCGTGCTGATCCTGTTCGGACAGGCGCAGGCGCAATTGGGGCGCGAGGCGTTCTGGGGGGCGATCGCGATCCTCGTGTCCGCGGTCGCCTATGCCTGGAACATCATCCTGATGCGGCAACAGTCGCTCGTCGCCGGGGCGCTTGAGGTTGCCTTCTACCAGTCGCTGTACATCTTCGTCGTGTTCCTGGTCGCCGCGCCGTGGCTGCTGGAGCTGCCGGCGGTCGAGCATGTGCCAGCGATTGTGCTGGCGGCGGTGCTGGCGACGATGTCGCTGTTCCTGCTGAGCTGGGCCTATGCCCGAGCCGAGGCCAATTATCTTGCGCCGACCGAATATACCGGCTTCCTGTGGGCGACCCTGTGGGGATGGGTGGTGTTCGACGAAGGCGTTTCGCTGTTCACCGTGGCCGGGGCGGCGTTGATCGTCGGCGGTTGCATCATCGCAGCGCGGCGGCGCGACCATGCGCCGGTCGCCGATACGGAGGCACAGATTTGATCACGATCCGTCAGGCCGAGGCGCAGGATTTCGCGCTGGTTGCAGCATTCATCCGCAAGCTCGCCGAGTATGAAAAGCTCGCCCATGAAGTGCGCTTCGACGATGCCACGCTGCACCGTCATCTGTTCGGGCCGCGCCCCGCAGCCGAGGTGCTGATCGGCGAGGTCGATGGCGAGCCCGCCGGGTTTGCGCTGTACTTCCAGACCTTTTCGACCTTCGAGGGCAAGCCCGGCATCTGGCTGGAGGATCTGTTCGTCGAGCCGCATGCGCGCGGCGCGGGGCTGGGCCGGGCGCTGCTGTCGCGGCTCGCGGCGCTGGTCATCGAGCGCGGCGGGGCGCGGCTGGAGTGGAACGTCCTCGACTGGAACGAGCTGGGCAAGGGCTTTTACCGGACCATCGGCGCGGCGCATGTCGATGGCTGGGAACGGTGGCGGATGCAGGACGAGGCGCTGGCGGCGCTGGCCCATGGCGTTTGACCCAGGGCTGATCGACTGGGCCAGTGAGGCGCTGGAGCCGCTTGGCACCATCACGCACCGCCCGATGATGGGGGCGGCGGTGCTCTATTGCGACGGGCTTGTCTTCGCCGTGGTCGATGAGGAGTCGATCTACTTCAAGAGCGACAAGGTGAGCGCGCCGCTATGGGACGAGGCGGGCTGTCCGCCCTTTACCTTCACCGGCAAGGATGGCGAGACCGTGTCGATGAACTATCGCCGTGCGCCGGACGACGTCTATGATGATCCCGAGGCCATGCAGCGCTGGGCGGCTCTCGCGCTGGAGGCGAGCCGGCGCGCGCCAGTCAAGAAGAAGCGCGGCTGACGCGCGTCACGCGCGCTGCATCTGCGCAATATCGCGCCGCGGCGGCGCACCGAACAGGCGGCGATATTCGCGGCTGAACTGCGACGGGCTGTCATAACCGACCGCAAAACCCGCGCTGCCCGCGCTCGCCCCCTCCGCCAGCATCAGGCGCCGCGCTTCCTGCAGCCGCAGCTGTTTCTGATATTCGATCGGGGTCATCCGGGTCATCGCCTTGAAATGCGCATGGAGCGAGGATTCGCTCATGCCCGCCGCGTCGGCGATGTCGCGGATGCGCAATTGCTTGTCGAAGCTGCTGCGGATCGTCTGAATCGCGCGGCTGACCTGCCGCAAATGGCTGTCGCCCGCTGCGATGTGCCGCAGCATCGGGCCGTGCGGGCCAGCGAGCAGGCGGTAGAGGATCTCGCGTTCGATCAGCGGGGCGAGCATCGCGATATCGCCCGGTGTGTCCAGCAGCGCGACGAGTCGGCATGCGGCGTCGACCAGCCCCGGATCGCTGGGGCATACCGCCAGTGCCGGCATACCGGTCGGCGCGCCCGGTCCGCCCTGCGCCACCACCAGATCCGCCAGCGCCGTCATGTCGAGCCCGATCGCACAGCAGAAATAGGGTCGCTCGGGACTCGCCTCCAGCACATGTCCGACCAGCGGCAGATCGACCGAGACCACGAGATAATTGGCCGCATCGTAGATCAGGCTGTCGCCCCCGACCGAAATGCGCTTCGACCCCTGGGCGATCAGGCAAAGCGACGCCTCATACACAGCCGGCGTCGGGTCGGTCGGCGCATGGCCCCGGATCAACGACACCCGCGGCACCGCAGACGCAAACATGCCGGGTTCGTACGTGTGGCGGGCGATCATCGCCGCGAGTTGGGTAACACGCTCCATGCCGCCGAATGTCGCGCATGGGGAATTCGATCGCAAGTCGCGGCAGACAGATTTGGAGAATCGTGCAAGTTCTTCGGGCAATCGCTCTACCGCTCCGGCGGGGATCGGGGCGATTTCCGCTACACCAACTCAAGCGGAAAGGAACCGATCCATGACCACCGGAACCATCGACAAGACCATCCTCGTCACCGGCGCATCGAGCGGAATCGGCGAGGCTGCCGTTCGCGAACTCGCCGCTGCCGGAGCCCGCCTGTTCATCGGCGCGCGCCGTACCGACCGGCTCGCCGCGCTGGCCGACGAACTCGGCGATAACGTCGCATGGCACCAGCTCGACGTCGCCGATGGCGGCAGCTTCGACGCGTTCGTCGCGGCGGCGGAGGCGCGGTTCGGCCGCGTCGACGTGCTGGTCAACAATGCCGGCGTGATGCCGCTCTCCCGCCTCGACGCGCTGAAGCGCGACGAGTGGAAGCGGATGATCGACGTCAACGTTCACGGCGTACTCAACGGCATCGCTGCAGTGCTGCCGCGCTTCACCGCGCAGGGCGGCGGGCATGTCGTCAATGTCGCTTCGGTGGCCGCGCACACGGTCGCCCCGACGGCGGCGGTCTATTGCGGCACCAAATATGCGGTCTGGGCAATCACCGAAGGGCTGCGGATGGAGCATCACGATATCCGCACCACGATCATCTCGCCCGGCGTCGTCGCGACCGAGCTGGGCGATGACATCACCGTGCCGGAGGTCGCAGACGGGTTGAAGCAGTGGCGGCAGCAGTCGCTGACGCCCGACGCGATCGCCCGCGCCATCCGCTACGCCATCGCCCAGCCCGACGGGGTCGATGTCAGCGAGATCATCGTCCGCCCGGCAGGCGGCACATTCTGAACGAACAAGGCCCCGGATGCGCGTGCATCCGGGGCCTTGCGACCTTCGATACTAGAAGCAGGTCAGGCGGCTTCGGCCGCAGCCTTGGCCTGCTTGGCTGCTTCGATCGCTTCGACCACGATCCGCTTGGCTTCCTCGGCATCGCCCCACTGGCCGATGCGGACCCATTTTTCGGACTCCAGGTCCTTATAGTGTTTGAAGAAATGCTCGATCTGCTGAAGCACGATCGAGGGCAGGTCCTGCCGCTCACCCACGTCCGAATAATAAGGGAAGGTGGTGTCGACGGGGACGCAGATCAGCTTTTCGTCGCCGCCGGCTTCGTCTTCCAGCTTGAGCACGCCGATCGGGCGCGCACGCACGACGCAGCCCGGGATGAAGGGCGAGCGCGAGATCACCAGCGCGTCGAGCGGATCGCCATCGGGCGACAGCGTGTGCGGCACGAAGCCGTAATTCGCCGGATAGCGCATCGGCGTGTGCAGGATGCGGTCGACGAACAGCGCGCCCGATTCCTTGTCGAACTCATACTTCACCGGCTCACCGCCGGTCGGCACTTCGATGATGACGTTGAGGCTGTGCGGCGCGTTGTCGCCGACAGGGATTTTGTCGATACGCATTGGTCTTCCTTATTTCTGGTTCGGCCGATGCCTTGCCCGCGTCAGCGGGCCTGCAACAACCTGTCCAGGCCACCCTCTCCGGTGCCGATTTTTTCGAGGCGCGGATAGCGCAGGCCGCCGGTATAGTCGATGGTCGTTTCGCGGTAGCGCGTACCGCTCTTGATCATCAGCTTGATCGGGGTCTTGCTGGCCTTGGCCTCGACGATCGCAGCCTTCAGCCGGTCGTCGCTATATTCCCGGCCCGCGACAGCGACGATCGTATCGCCCAGGTCGAGCCCAGCGTTGAACGCGGGCGAATCCCAGGTGACGCTGCCGATCGCCCCGCCCTTGCCCACGGCAAGGCCCAGCGAATAGCTGAAGTCGGCGCGGCTGGCACGCTTCTCGGCGTTCTTGAACGCTGCGGTGGGCTCGTCGGTGTAGATCAGCCGGTAGCCATTTTCCGTAAAGCCCGCGAGCGGCGCCTTGGGCGCGACATTATAGACGCGCGCCTTGAGGAATCCGGCCCAGTCATAGGGCTGGATGGTGTTCAGCGTCGCTACGACCTCGGCGAGGTCATAGGTCAGAACGCCCCAGTCGCCGTCGCGCATTCCGAAAAAGGCGCGCGCGAAATCGTCCATCGACTTCTTGCCGCGCGACAGCTCACGCAGCTTGGCGTCGGCCTCAAGCCAGATCAGCAGTCCTTCATTGTAATAATCTTCCGACCGCTGCCAGCTCACCCAGCCCTTCGGCCGGCGGGCGGAGATGATCGGATCGTTGGTGGTGTCGACCAGCGGGCGCCATTGGCGTGCCGGGCGGTTGTCGAGGCTGGCGGCGATGCTGGCGAGCATGTCGAGCGTATCCGCCTTCGACACGATGCCGGAGCGCGCCTGGAGGACATAGCCCCAGAATTGAGTCTGTCCTTCATAGACCCACAGCATCGAATCGCGCATCGGCGTGCGGAAGTCGGGGGTCCAGGCATCGGCACCGCGGCGGAACTTGCCGTTCCAGCTGTGGACGAATTCATGGGGGAGCAGGTTGCGCGAGCCCGGCCCCTCGCTCCACTTGGTGAAATAGCCGGGGCCGACGCCGTTTTCGGAGCTGCGGTGATGCTCCAGGCCGATGCCGCCCATCTCGTCGCTGATCGACAGCAGGAACTCGTAGCGGTCGTAATGCTGCGCGCCGAACAGCTTCACCGACTGTTCGACCAGCTTCTTATGCGCTTCGACCTGCTCGGGCTTGGCGTCGAGCTCCTCCGGCTCGTCGGCAAAGACGTTGAGGTCGACGCGATCCGACAGCTTGAACTCGCGATAATGTTTCCCGGCGAACACCGGCGAGTCGATCAGCGTTTCATAGTCGGTGGTTTCGTAGACATAGGATTCGCCCTGCTTGGTCGCGGGCAGGCCCGACACGGCGGTCCAGCCCTGAGGATAGGTCACGGTTGCCGATACCGGGATACGGCGTGTGAAATAGCCGGCGGGATAGAGGCTTACCTGTTCGAACTGCAGGTTGAGCATGGTCGGTGCGATCGACACGCGGCCCTGATCCTTGTCGGTCGCGCCGAGGAACTGGAACTCGATATCCAGCTGCTTCGCGCCGGCCGGCACGTCGAGGTGGAAGGCCCAGACGTCGACCGTGTCGCGGGTCCAGGCGACCGGCTTGCCATTGGCGCTGATCTTCAGCCCCGCCAGCTTCTCGATCTCGCCGCGCGCGGCGTGCTTGCCGGGAAGCCAGGCAGGCATCATCAGCACCATCGGCCCGGCGTCGGCAACCGGGATCACCTGCTTCACGCGATAGATCGCCTGCTGCACATCGGTCGCATCGACCTTGACCGTCATCGTGCCGGGATAGGCAATGTCCTTGGCGACCGGGATACGATTGTCGAACGGCAGCGGCTGAGGGGTGCTGTTCTGGGCGGTGGCAGCGGAAGTGGCGAGCAACAGGGCGGTGAGCGCGATGGCGCGACGCATGAACGAACCTTTCGGGAGGGGCCGGGTTATTTTGTTACCCTAACCAGTCCAACGCGGGGAGGTAAAGGCTTGGCGCAAACAGGCTTCACGGCTTGCTTACCATTTTCGCGCTAGACGATGCGCCATGTATCACGACCCCGCCCTTGCCCGCAGCGTCAAGGCCGATCCGCGGCCCAAATCCGCCGTCAGCACCGGATGCGGCCTTGCCGGTCTGGTCGGCATGGCGATCTGGCTGACCATTGCGCGGACCTATGGCCTGGACGGTCCCTTCGCGGCGTTGGTGAACCTCGCCGCGGGTGGCATCCCGATGGTGCTGTGGGCGGTGTTCGTCGACAAGGTGCATCGCAACCCGACGACCGGGGTCAAATGGAGCGATCCGCGCCCGCTCAGCGAATCGCGCGACATTTCGATCACCAAGCTCGCCGGGCTGTGGCTGACCTGGGGCGGGATCGCCGGCATCTATGCGGTGTGCCGCTTTTACTGGGAGGGCAATTTCGCCTTTGCCATGTGGTGTTTCCAGATGGCGGCCCCCGCGCTGTTCATCCTGTCGATCCCCTATGTGCTGTGGATCGACCGGTATCTGGAAAGGCCCAAGGACGGCGCATTCATGATGGGCGCATGGCTGATCGGGTCGAAGGAGCCGGTGGACGAGGCCGCGATCCACAATCATCTGCGCAGCTGGGCGGTGAAGGCGTTCTTCCTCGCCTTCATGCTCGCCATCGTACCGCCGGGGTTCGGCGCGTTCGTGCGCGCGGATGCGAGCGGCATCCTGACCAACCCGATCGCGCTGGCCAATTGGTTGATCACCGGCATGTTCATGCTCGACGTGGCGTTCGCGACGGTCGGCTATATCCTCACCTTCCGCCCGCTCGACAGCCATATCCGCACCGCCAACCCCTATGCGGGGGCATGGGCGGTGGCGCTGATCTGCTATCCGCCGTTCATTCTGATGGGCAATGGCGGGCCGCTCGACTATCATCCCGGCACGTCGGACTGGACCCACTGGCTGGCGGGGCATGACGTGCTGCTCTGGATCGTCGGAGCGGTGCTGGTGGCGCTGACCGCGATCTATGCCTGGGCGACGATGGCGTTCGGATTTCGCTTCTCGAACCTCACGCATCGCGGGATCATCACCCATGGTCCGTACGCGTTCACGCGGCACCCGGCCTATCTGTCGAAGAACCTGTTCTGGTGGATCGCGACCTGCCCGTTGCTGGTCACCACCGGGAGCCTGGCCGACGCGGCGCGCGCGAGCCTACTGCTCGGACTGGTCAGCCTGATCTATTATGTCCGCGCCAAGACTGAGGAGAAGCATCTCGGCGAAGACCCGGAATATCGGGCGTATAGCGAGTGGATGGAGCGCAATGCGCCAATTCCGCGGTTGTTTGCGTGGTTGATGGGGAAGACTGGGAAGGGCGAGGCGGGCGCGTAGGTTCTAAGGTTGGATGCGGCCGCATTTGCGAAGTGTTTGTCCGACTGTGAGTGGTTAGCTGCCCTTGCCCAAAGCTCGGTTGAAAGCCGTCCGAGCCGTGTCGGTGTCGAAAGGCGCCTCGTTTAACTCGGGGAAGGTCAGCGCCTTGCGAGCCGCGTCATTCAGCCTGGCCGCAGTCGCTCCAACCCGCCAACACGCGACAACCGTTTCGTCGTTCGCGGATGGCACATCGTGGCCCGCAAAGCCCGTATAGAAGGCCTGAAATACACGGTCTCGCGCAGCGAGATAACCGATGGCCGGCTCCAGGCTTTCCACTGTGTCGTCGAGAAGCAAAGCGTCAGCTTCTGCGCCCATTTTATAGAGCCAGATCCGGGCGAGCATGAGTGCGTCGTCAACGCGCTTGTCGCCTTCCAAGATGACCTCTACCGATGCGTCACCCTCCTCGTCCCAGATCGTCACCCAATCGCGAGCAACATCAATCGAGTGTGGACGGCCGTCAGCGAGCCGAACAATCGCCTCACCGCCGACCGGAACTTCAAACTGGTCGCACTGCAGTTCTAAGAACAGGGTAAGGGGGCTTTCGCCCTTGTTGCGTATGGGTATTCGCATCGCGCCCTTCTATGCTCGTTAATGCCAGCGTGACAGGGTGACTGAATGGCGGCAATGAGGTCGTTTCTCGACAGACGGCGTTTGCAAGTTCGTCGCTTAAAACAAGCTCGTCACCCCGGCCTTGTGCCGGGGTCCACTCATGCTCCAGCGCGTCGCTTGAGCCGCTTGCTTCGCGCCTGCTGCCCGGTGGACCCCGGAACAAGTCCGGGGTGACCGATGGGGTTTGGTCAGCCCATCCACTCCACCCACGCGCCATGGGGATGCGCTGCGGCCAGCGGCTGCGGCTCCCCGCCCCCCGGCCACATCCGCACGGTCAGTTCGTGGCGGAAGGTTTGCCGGTTCGCCTCGACCGCGATCCAGGCCAGCGGGCGTTGGGGCGTCGCCTTCGCGCCCGCTGCCTCCATCGCGGCAGTGATCGCCGCCTGTCGCTCGGCTCCGAGATACTGCCAAACAATCGAGTGCATCAGCACGCGGGTCGTCCCCGTCGCCTGTGGCCGGGCGAGCGCCTCGACGACAAACGCCGTCGCATCGGCCTCGACCAGATCCGGCGCGCGTCGGGCTGCTTCCGCCGCCGCGATCTCCAGCCGCTGCGCGCGTACGCGATGCTCGGGCCAGGCATAGGCGCGCAGCCGCAGCAATGCCTCAGGGTCGGTCAGGTCGATCGGTGCGACGTCGCAGCCGCGTAGCGACTCGATCTCGACCTCAGCCTCGGGCGGTGGCGGGCCGCGCCACTCGGGGGCGATGCGTATCGCCGCGTCGGCCGGGCCGACCGCGACCCCGCCAAGGTCGTAGCGGTAGCGGTCCATCATAAGGTTGATGCCCGCGCTCGACCCGATTTCGATACACTCGAACCGTCCCGGCAGGCCCCGCGCCGCCAGCCACAGCATTGCCGCGGCATAGTTGCTCGACCGCGCCGCCTCGTTCGTCTGCGGCGGGCCGTCGAGCCAGGGGAGCAGGGCCGCGTCGTGCGCGTCGATCGCGGCGTTGATTAGCGGTCCGGCATCCACCGCCTCTCCCGCATAGAGCGGCGCCAGCGACGGCGCCGCGCCGGTCAGGTGCAGCGCATGCAGTCCGCCGGCCGCGCGCAGCGGCAGCGCGTCGACCATCGGCTTGCCCGGCCAGTCGCGCAGCCTTGCGCGGAACGCCCCCGGTCCGTCGATCCCGTCGAGGATCGCCTGCACCACGCTGGCGGTCAGGGCCGCGTCGTTCGCGCGGCAATAGTCCACCTGATTGGCGAACGCGGTCCGCACATCCTCCAGCGTCATCCAGTCGGCCATATGGTCCTCCGTACCCTCTTGTTGCGCCGCAACGCCCCCCCAAGTAAAGGCGCGCAACCCATGACCGACACCAGCACCGATCCGATCATCCTTGCCGTACCCAAGGGCCGCATCCTCGAAGAGGCGCTGCCCCTGCTCGCGCATGCCGGAATCGTGCCCGAAGCGGCGTTTTCGGACGAGGGCAGCCGCGCACTGCGCTTCAAGACCAATCGCCCCGATATCGACCTGATCCGGGTGCGCGCTTTCGACGTCGCGACGTTCGTCGCGCATGGCGCGGCGCAGTTGGGCATCGTCGGGTCGGACGTGCTCGCCGAATTCGCCTATTCGGAGCTGTATGCGCCGGTCGACCTGGGCATCGGGCATTGCCGCCTGTCGGTGGCCGAGCCGGCCGCGCTCGCCGCGACCGACGATCCGCGCGGGTGGAGCCATGTCCGCGTCGCGACCAAATACCCGCATCTGACGCGGAAGCATTTCGAGGCGCGCGGCGTGCAGGCCGAGTGCATCAAGCTCAATGGCGCGATGGAGCTGGCCCCGCTGCTCGATCTGGCGCCGCGCATCGTCGATCTGGTGTCATCGGGTCGGACGCTCAAGGAAAACGGGCTGGTCGAGGTCGAGACGATCATGGAGGTGTCGAGCCGCCTGATCGCCAACCGCGCCGCGTTCAAGACGCGCCCTGAAATAGTCCCGCTGGTCGATGCCTTCCGGCGCGCAGTGGAAAGCGAGGCTGCCGCATGATCCGCCTGTCCACATCCGAGCCGGGCTTTACCCAGGCGTTCCGCGAGCTGGTCGATGCGCGGCGGGAGGCCGATGCCGATGTCGCACGCGACGTGCGCACCATCGTCGCATCCGTGCGCGACGAGGGCGACGCGGCGCTGCACGCCTTTACCCGCAAGTTCGATCGCCATGACCTCAACGAAACCGGTTGGCGGATCGAGAAGAGCGACTGCATCGCCGCCTATGAGGCGCTCGCCCCCGATCTGCGCGCCGCGCTGGAACTCGCCGCCACGCGGATCAGCGCCTATCACGAAAAGCAGAAGCCGGCCGACAGCGATACCATCGACGCGGCTGGCGTGCGGACCGGCGCGCGCTGGGGCGCGGTCGAGGCGGCGGGGGTCTATGTCCCCGGTGGCCGCGCGGCCTATCCCAGTTCGGTGCTGATGAACGCGATTCCGGCCAAGGTTGCGGGGGTCGATCGCGTCGTGATGGTCACGCCGACCCCGGATGGCGAGATCAACCCGCTCGTCCTCGCCGCCGCGCATATCGCTGGCGTTGACGAGATCTGGCGCGTCGGCGGGGCGCAGGCGATTGCAGCGCTCGCCTATGGCACCGGGCGGATTGCGGCGGTCGACGTCATCACCGGCCCCGGCAATGCCTGGGTCGCGGAGGCGAAGCGCCAGCTGTACGGCGTGGTCGGCATCGACATGGTCGCGGGGCCGAGCGAGATCGTCGTCGTCGCGGACGGCAAGAACGACCCAGAATGGATCGCCGCGGACCTGCTCAGCCAGTCCGAGCATGATCCGACCAGCCAGTCGATCCTGCTGACCGATGACGCGGTGCTGGCGGGCAAGGTAGCCGAGGCGGTCGACCGCCAGATCGGCGACCTGTCGACGCGCAAAGTCGCGCGGCAAAGCTGGGACGCCAATGGCGCGATCATCCTGACCGCGACGCTCGACGAGGCGATCCCGCTGGTCAACAAGCTTGCGCCCGAGCATCTCGAGCTGGCGGTGGACGATCCCGATGCGCTGTTCGCGCGGGTGCGCCATGCCGGTTCCGTATTCCTCGGCCGGATGACGCCCGAAGCGATCGGCGATTATGTCGCCGGCCCCAACCACGTCCTGCCCACGGGCCGCCGTGCGCGGTTCGCCAGCGGCCTTTCGGTGCTCGACTTCATGAAGCGCACCAGCTTCCTCGCGCTCGATGCAGCCGGGCTGGCGGCGATTGGTCCGGCGGCGGTGGCGCTGGCCGAGGCCGAAGGGCTGCCGGCGCATGCCAAGTCGGTGGCGCTTCGCCTATAATATTCGCGACCTTGCCGAAGGGCGGTCGTGGTCCCTACAGACCTTCATATAGAGGGCCGCGCGCCGCGTGGCCCGAACGGAATTTGATCTATGCCTAGCCCATCTGCCAAGACCCGATCCAAAGCCCGCGCCGCTGCGCGGCTTGCCGCCGTGCAGGCGCTGTACCAGCAGGAAATGGAGAAGACTCCCCTGCCCCAGCTGCTGACCGAGTTTCACCAGCACCGGCTGGGCGCGACGATCGAGGACGAGGAGTATATCGACGCCGATCCGACCTTCTTCGACGATATCGTCAAGGGCGTCGACGCGCGCCGCGACGAGATCGACGCGCTGATCGCGTCGAAGCTGTCGGTGGACTGGAGCTTTGACCGACTCGACCGCCCGATGCGACAGATCCTGCGCGCGGGGACCTATGAACTGCTCGCGCGCAAGGACGTGCCGGTGGGCGCGGCGATCAGCGAATATCTCGACGTCACCGATGCGTTTTACGACCGGCGCGAGAAGGGGTTCGTCAACGGCCTGCTCGACGCGATTGCGAAGGTGGTGCGGGCTTAACCGACATCGGCTAGTTCGGCCCCACATTCTTGACCCGGCCCAGCGCGGGCGGGGTCACCACCTGCCCGCGCGCGAACCACGCCTCGAGCGCGTCGAGGTCAAGCATTCCGCCCGCGACGATGCGCCCGACCTTGAGCGTGGTGAAGCTGTCGCCGCCGCCAGCAAGAAACCCGTTCATCGCCACGCGATAGGTCGCGGTCGGGTCGAGCGACGTGCCCTGCACCAGCGGCGCGATGATCCGCTGCCCCTCCGGCTTTGACCGGTCATAGCTGTAGGTCAGGCCCGAGGGGAACAACAGCTTGGGACCGTCTTCATTGGTGAATTGCTGTTCGAGCACCGCCAGCAGCTGCGCCCCGCTATACTCGCGAACCTGCAGGTTATTGCCGAACGGCTGGGTGGTGAAGAGGTCGCCGAATGTCACCGTCCCGTCCGCAGCCGGCGTGATCGAGGCACGCACCCCGCCGGGGTTCATCAGTGCGATCTGTGCCCCGTCCTTGCGCGTCGCGGCGAGCTGCGCATCGGCGATCAGCAGCCCGAGCGGCGATTCGAGCATCTCGCTATCCTCGTTGCGCAGGATCGGTGCCGACGCCTTCCCAACCGGACGGCGGGCGAGCGGGGCGGCGGCGGCCGCGTAGCGCGCGACATGCGCCGCGACCGCCGGGTCGGCGGGATAGGTCGGGAATGCCGGGTTGGCCTTGACCGGCCCGCCCGCGCTGACCGCGCCATCGCCCTGTACGATCCGCTGGCTGGCCGAGCGCTCTGACACCTTCTTTGTCATAGGGTCAAAGGTCAGATCGATTGCGGTCAGCATGACGCCGTTGTTGCCCGCGCTGGTCAGCAGCATCGGCTTGGCCGGGTTGGTCGCGGAATAATCGCAAACATAAGCGCGGTGGGTGTGGCCCGATACGATCACGTCCACGCCCGGATCGAGCCGCTCCATGATGTCGAGGATCGGCCCCGAGAGCCCCTCGCACTGGTTCGGCTGGTCGGTCCGCGCGGGGTAGCCGCCCTCATGCACCATCATCACGATCGCGTCGGCGCCCTGCGCCTTCAGCTGCGGGATGAGCTTGTTCGCGGTCTCCGCCTCATCGGCGAAACGATAGCCGACGATCCCCGCCGGATCGACATAGGTGCCGGTCATCCGCGTCGTCAGGCCGATAAAGCCGATCGTCACCTTGCTGCGCCCCGTACCGAACGTCTTGAGCCCGGTCGCGGGCATCAGGCTCTTGCCCGATGCATCGAGCGTGTTCCCGGCCAGATAGGTGTAGGACGCGCCCTTGAAGGGTTCGAGCTGGCACGGCTGCGCGATCGCGTTCTTGTCGCACCCGCCCTGCTGGAGGCGCAGCAATTCCTTCGTCCCGCGATCGAATTCGTGGTTGCCGGCGGCGTTATACTCAAGGCCGGCCATGCTCAGCGCCTTGACTGTCGGTTCGTCGAGGAACAGCGACGAGACGAGCGGGCTGGCGCTGGTGAGGTCGCCCGCCGCGACGACGACATTGTTGGGGTTGCCCGCCTTGAGCGCCTTGACCGCTGATGCGAAATAGGCGGCGCCGCCGGCGGGCACCTTCACCGTCTTGCCGTCCGCCGCCTGCACGTCGATCGGCCGTGCCGGGGTTTCGAGCGCGCCGTGGAAATCGTTGAACGCGATGATCCGCACGCTGACCGGTGCAGCAGGCGTCGCGGCACGCTGCGAGGCGCAGCCCGCGAGCGAGAGCCCGGCGAGCAGTCCAACGATCAGGCGCATGTCATTCTCCCGGCGAGTCGTTCGCCGGTCAGGTAACAGGCTGCGCGTCAGCCGTCACCGACGCGTTCGATGTCCGCCCCGACGCCCTGCAGCTTTTCCTCCAGCCGCTCGTAACCGCGGTCGAGGTGATAGATGCGGCTGACCTGGGTCTCGCCCTCGGCGACCAGGCCGGCGAGGATCAGGCTCATCGATGCGCGCAGGTCGGTCGCCATCACCGGCGCGCCGACCATGCGATCGACGCCACGCACCACCGCCGTGCGCCCGCTGACAGTGATGTCCGCGCCCATGCGCGCGAGTTCGGGCACGTGCATGTAGCGGTTCTCGAAGATCGTTTCGGTCAGCACGCTGGCGCCATCCGCCTTGCACAGCATCGCCATGAACTGCGCCTGCATGTCGGTGGCGAAACCCGGATAGGGTGCGGTCGACAGGGTAACCGGCTTGAGCGGGCCATCGGCGGCGACGCGGATGCCGTTCGCCTTTTCCTCGATCGTCACGCCGGCCTCGATCAGCGCGTCGAGCGTCGCGCGCATGTCTTCGGCCTTGGCCCCTTCCAGCACGACGTCGCCGCCGGTGATCGCCGCGGCGCAGGCATAGCTGCCCGCCTCTATCCGGTCCGGCATTACGCTATAGGTCGCACCATGCAGCCGGTCGCGTCCTTCGATCGTCAGCGTTTCGGTGCCGATGCCGTGGATCGACGCGCCCATCGCGACCAGCAGGTTGCACAGATCGACGATCTCCGGCTCACGCGCGGCATTGTCGAGCACGGTGGTGCCGCGTGCAGTCGCTGCCGCCATCAGCGCGTTTTCGGTCGCGCCGACCGACACCACGGGAAAGCGGAAGTTGCCGCCGGGCAACCGCCCGCCCGGTGCAGTCGCCTTTACATAGCCGGCGGCCAGTTCGATCTCCGCCCCCATCGCCTCGAGCGCCTTCAAGTGAAGGTCGATCGGGCGGTTGCCGATCGCGCAGCCGCCGGGCAGCGACACGGTCGCCACACCCTCGCGTCCCAGCAATGGGCCGAGCACCAGGATCGATGCGCGCATCTTCCGCACGATGTCATAGGGTGCGACGGTCGAGGTCAGGCGCGAGGCACGGACGGTGAGCACGCGACCGAAATCGCTCGGCCGTGTACCCTCGATCGCGGTCGAGGCGCCCAGTTCGTTGAGCAGATGCCCGAAGCTGTCGGCGTCGGCCAGACGCGGCAGATTGCGCAGCGTCAGCGGCTCGTCGGTTAACAGCGCGCACGGCATGAGCGTCAACGCGGCGTTCTTCGCGCCGGATATAGCAATATTACCGGATAGGCGGTTTCCGCCGCGGATGAGAATACGGTCCATTGAGCGGCTTCTATAGCGAGAAAGGGCGCGCGCAAGTGCGGCAGACCGTTACGCGGCTTGATCGACTTTAATGCGCTGATTTTCCCGCGATGCTTTGCAGGAGGAAGTTGGGGGAAGGTACAGAGTGTCAGGGAGTTGTTTCGCGGAGATCCTGGGCGAGCTGGTCACGCTCGTACCGGGAGAGCGGGCCGCGCTCGAACGGCTGGAGGAACGTCAGCGCCATATTCGGCGCGGTGCGATCCTGCTGCGCGAGAATGAGCCGGCGGATGAATTGTACATCCTCCGCAAGGGACTGGTGATGAGCTACGTCCTGCTCGACGATGGCAGCCGCCAGATCCTGCGTTTTCATTTCCCCGGCGACGTGCTGGGCATTTCCAGTATCGTTTATCGCGAATCGCCCGAAACCCTGTGCGCGCTGTCGGATTGCGTCGTTTGCCCGTTCGACCGCCAGGCGTTCAGCGCGCTGACGGTGCAGCATCCGCGCCTCTCGTCGCTGATCCTGGTGCTGTGCCAGATCGAGCGCGTGGCGCTGACCGATCGGCTCGCAGCGCTGGGGCGGACCTCCGCCAAGGCGCGCGTCGCCGCGCTGCTGCTCGAAATGCGCAACCGGCTGCGCGGGACCGACAAGACGATCGACAAGGCGTTCAACCTGGGCCTGACGCAGGAAGAGATTGGCGACGCGACCGGCCTGACGTCGGTCCATGTCAACCGCATGCTGCGCCAGCTGGAGGAAGAAGGGATGATCGGGCGCGAATCAGGCCGGGTCACGCTGATCGACGAAGCGGCGATGGCGCGCGCGGCAAATTATGTGAACCGCTATGAGGGGCTGGACCTCAGCTGGCTGCCCGAGCCGCAGTGAATCGGTCGTCTAGCGCCGCGTCGGGTGCTAGGCTGACCGCATGACCGAACCCGCCATCATCAACTGGCGCCGCCTGAGCCCGGCTCTGAGCAGTTCGGGCCAACCGTCCGAGGCGCAACTGGCCGAAATCGCCGCGCTTGGCATCGGCGAGGTCATCAACCTTGGCCCGCATGAGCATGTAAAGGCCCTGCCCGACGAAGCGGCCAGCGTCGCGGCGCTGGGGATGCGCTACACCTATATCCCGGTCGATTTCGCCGCGCCCACCGAGGGCGATTATGCCGCGTTCGCCGCCGCGATGGGCGAGGCCGAGGCGGCGGGGCGGACGGTGCATGTCCACTGCATCGTCAATGCGCGCGTGTCGGCGTTTCTCTATCGCTATCGCCGCGATGCGATCGGCGAAACCGCAGCGCGGGCAGAGTTGGAGTCGGTGTGGCAACCCGCCGGAGTGTGGGTCGCGTTCATCGGCGGCACGCCGGTCGAGGGGGTGGACCACCGCTATCGCGGGCGGGACTACTGACGCTTTATCCGTCGTCCCGGGCTTGACCCGGGACAGGGCTTCATCTTGTCCATCCGACGTGAACGGCAGCCCAGCCCCGGCTCAAGGCCGGAGCGATGTGGGGAGGGTTACGCCTTTTCCAGCGTGCACTGCAGCGGGTGCTGGTTTTGCCGGGCGAAATCCATCACCTGCGCGACCTTGGTCTCCGCGACTTCGTAGCTGAACACGCCACAGACGCCGACGCCGCGTTGGTGCACCTGCAGCATCACGCGGGTCGCCTCTTCCATGTCCATCTTGAAGAAGCGCTGGAGCACCAGCACGACGAACTCCATTGGGGTATAGTCGTCGTTGAGCATCAGCACGCGATAGGGCGTCGGCTTCTTGGTCTTGGCGCGCGTGCGGGTGACGACACCGGTCGCGGTCCCTTCGTCATCGTCGTGGTCGGGATCGCCCATCGTAATCGGAGCCATCGGGGTCGTGGTGCGCAGCGCTGTCATGAGACCTGCGAAAATATGGCAGCGGTGAGTCGAGGGCAAGGGGGCAGCAGCGCGGAGCCGCATTTCATTTCCGCCGAACAGAAAAAGGGGCGGCCGCGCATGGCGACCGCCCCGAATTCGTCCGATCAGGACGCTTGGCCGGTTCAGGCCGCGGTCTTGATCTTTTCCATCGCGACCGCAACGCGGTTCGAGACGGGCTGTGCAGCGTCGCCGGCCAGCTTGATGAACGCTTCGGTGTTCTTCGAGGTCTCGGCGACCATCGAGTCGAACGCGCTGCGGACATAGTCGCTCTGCAGCTTGAAGAAATCAGCCGGCGACTTGACGGCGGCCAGGCTCTTCATCGTGGCGGTCGCCTGCTCGAACTGCTTGCGGCTATATTCGGCGGCGTCCTGACCCATGGTCTCGAAGCCCTTGGCCGCGATCTTGCCGCTCTCGACCAGCGCTTCGACGTTGCCCTTGGCCAGGTCGGTCATTTCGCCGACCAGCTTGGTGTTCTTTTCGACAGCGGCCTTCGCCTTGTCGTTCAGTTCGGCGAACATCGCCTGGCTCTTTTCAA
Organism: Sphingomonas sp.; assembly: GCF_965227385.1. Lineage (GTDB taxonomy): Bacteria > Pseudomonadota > Alphaproteobacteria > Sphingomonadales > Sphingomonadaceae > Sphingomonas. Next base: position 1,900,005 of record NZ_OZ245750.1, on the reverse strand, counting down.
TGGCTTCCATGGTATAGATTCCCTTGCTTGCGGTGTCCGCCATCTGCGGAGCGGTATTCTCGATAATCTCGGTTACAGGTGCGGCGACCGCCTCGACGGCTTCCGCGACAGTCTCGACCGCCGGCGCGGCTGCTTCGACGACTCCGGCGGTTTCGACGACTGGTTCGGCCACGGCTTCAACTACCGGTTCGACCGGAGCAGCCACCGTCTCGACGGGTTCAGGCTTTTCTTCCACCACCGAAGCGGTCGCAGCGGCAACTTTCGGCGCCGCCTTGGCGACTGGTGCCTTGGCTACCGGCTTTTTCGCCCCGGTACGCGGACCCTTGCTGGCCATATCGACGTCCTCGCTGCGATTATTGCAATGCAGCATATACGTCGATGACGGCCGTGTTTCAAGAGGCTTATTGTGCAGTGCACAAAAAATTCAGCGGGTTCGAACGTAACGCCCAGGCGCTGCGCCAAGTTCCTCATCTGGCTTGGGAACTCTGGCATTTTTGGCCGGCACGCGGTTGCCATCCAGTGCCTCGATCCACCTGATCCAGTCAGGCCACCAGCTGCCCTTGGTCTCAACTGCACCTGCAACAAAATCGTCGAGATTTGCGGCGCCCGCCTCGTTGATCCAATACTGATATTTGCCCGAAGCAGGCGGATTGACCACGCCCGCAATATGCCCTGATCCGGCCAGGACGAAACGGATCGGCCCGGCGAGATGCCCGGTCAGCTTCCACACGCTACGCGGCGGGGCGATATGATCCTCGCGCCCCGCCTGGACATAAGCGGGTGTGGTCACCCGGCGCAGGTCAATCGGCGTCCCCCCGATCGCCAGCGCACCCGGCTGCACCAGCAGATTGTCGCGATACAGGTCGGACAGATAGCTAGCGTGCCATTTGGCCGGCAGGTTGGTGACGTCCGAATTCCAGTGGAGCAGGTCGAACGGGGTATAATCCTCGCCCAGCAGGTAGTTGCTGGTGACATAGTTCCAGATCAGGTCGCGCCCGCGCAGCAGGTTGAAGGTCGCGGCCATGTAGCGCCCGTCGAGAAACCCCTCGCTGGCCAGCGACTGGATCAGCGCCAATTGTTCGTCGTCGACAAAGACGTTGAGGTCGCCCGCCTCGCTGAAATCTACCTGCGCGGTGAAGAACGTCGCGCTCTTGACTTTCGCCGCCTCGCCCCGCGCGGCGAGCACCGCCAGCGTTGCAGCAAGCGTGGTCCCGGCAACGCAATAGCCGATCGTGTGAACGCTCTCGACGCCGAGCAAGTCGCGGATCGTGTTAATCGCGTCGATCTGCCCGCGCTCGACATAGTCGTCCCACACGACATCGGCCATGCTCGCGTCCGCCGATTTCCACGACACGACGAACACGGTCAGCCCCTGCTCCACCGCCCAGCGGATGAAGCTCTTCTCGGGCGTCAGGTCGAGGATGTAGAAGCGGTTGATCCAGGGCGGGAAGATCACCAGCGGCGTTTCGAACACCGTGTCGGTGGTCGGCGAGTATTGGATCAGCTCATAGAGCGGGGTGCGCTTGACCACCCGGCCCGGCGTGGTTGCGATATTCTCGCCCACCGCGAACGCGCCCTCGACGGTCTGGGTCATCTGCCCCTTGGACAGGTCGTTGAGCATGTGCGCGAGGCCCTTGAGCAGGTTTTCGCCCTTGGTCTCGATCGTCCGTTCGACCACCAGCGGGTTGGTCGCGGGGAAGTTGCTCGGGCTCATCGCGTCGATGAAACCCTGCGTCGCGAAGCGCAGCTGCTCCTTCTGCTTCGGGGTCAGCCCCTCGATCTGGTCGACGCCCTTGAGCAGATGGCTCGACAACGTGAGGTAGCTTTGGCGGATGAAGTCGAACACCGGCTGTTCGCGCCATTGCGGTGCCTTGAAGCGCTTATCGCGCGCCTGTTCGGGTGTTTCCTCGAACTTCGGTGCCGCAGCGGGGTCCAGGAATCGCTGCCACAGCGTCATCGTGTCGGCCCAGAATTCCGCACCTGCACGCACCGCGGCGGCAGGATCGAGCGGCGGCATCATGGGAAGCTGCGGCGTCGTCGGCATCTGTCCGGCGATATCCAGCCCCTGTTCCATCATCATCTGCTGTGCGCGCCCGAATACCCAGGTCCAGTGCTGGAGATCTTCCAGCGCGGGCTTGGTTTCGGCTGCGGCATCAGCGGCGGGCTTGGGATCGGGCTTTGGCTTTGCCGCGCGCTTCGCCTTGGGCTTTGCGGCGGTTGTGGCGGCGTCAGGCTTTGTCTTTGCGGTCGTCGTCTTTTTCTTTGCCGTCGCCACGCGCCTCTCCTCTGGCTTGCCGCCCCGCCCCCTGTATAACGAGGCATCGCGCGTTGCGCGACCACCCCGAGGAGCCGGAACCCAGTACGATGTCCGAAGAATTCTACCGCATGAAGCGCCTGCCCCCTTATGTCATCGCCGAAGTCAATGCGATGCGGGCAGCGGCGCGCGCGGCGGGAGAGGACATTATCGACCTGGGCATGGGCAATCCCGACCTGCCCCCGCCGGACCATGTCATTGAAAAGCTGATCGAAGTCGCGCGCAAGCCCGATGCGCACGGCTATTCCCAGTCCAAGGGCATTCCCGGCCTGCGTCGCGCCCAGGCCAATTATTACGGCCGCCGCTTCGGCGTCGATATCGATCCGGATACCGAAGTCGTGGTGACGATGGGGTCGAAGGAGGGGCTGGCCAGCCTCGCGACCGCGATCACCGCGCCGGGCGATGTCGTGCTCGCGCCGAACCCCAGCTATCCGATCCACACCTTTGGCTTCATCCTGGCTGGCGCGACGATCCGCGCGGTGCCGACGACCCCCGACGACGCCTATTTCGAAAGCCTCGAGCGCGCGATCGCCTTCACCGTGCCGCGCCCGAGCATTCTGGTCGTCAACTATCCGTCGAACCCGACGGCGGAGACGGTCGACCTGGCTTTCTACGAGCGGCTGGTTGCCTGGGCGAAGGAGAACAAGGTTTGGATCCTGTCCGACCTTGCCTATTCGGAGCTGTATTTCGACGGCAAGCCGACGGTTTCGATCCTGCAAGTGCCGGGTGCGAAGGACGTCGCGATCGAATTCACCTCGCTCAGCAAGACCTATTCGATGGCCGGGTGGCGCATGGGCTTTGCGGTCGGCAACAAGCAATTGATCGCGGCAATGACGCGGGTGAAATCGTACCTCGATTACGGTGCCTTCACGCCGATCCAGGCCGCGGCCTGCGCAGCGCTCAACGGGCCGCAGGACATCGTCGAGAAGAATCGCGTGCTGTATCACAAGCGCCGCGACGTGCTGGTCGAGAGCTTTGGGCGTGCCGGCTGGGACATCCCGCCCCCGCCCGCATCGATGTTCGCCTGGGCCCCGCTCCCGCCGGCGCTGGCGCATCTCGGCAGCCTTGAATTCTCCAAGCAGTTGCTCACCCATGCCAAGGTCGCGGTCGCACCGGGCGTCGGCTATGGCGAAAATGGCGAGGGGTTCGTGCGCATCGCGATGGTCGAGAATGAACAGCGGCTGCGGCAGGCCGCGCGCAACGTGAAACGCTATCTGCAATCTATGGGCGTCAACACCGGCGCGAAATCGGCCTGAACCCAAAAGGGGCGCCCCGTCCGGAGCGCCCCTTTTCATGACCGGCCACAACGATCACCGGCAAAAGCCGAACCCGGCCCGTGGCCGTTTCGCCGTCGGATCATGTGGCGCCACAGCGGGCGGATGATTGAATTCGGGCCCGGGTTGCGTCACGGCTACCGCATGACCCGACCCGGATTTACCTTCTCCCATCGGCTGCGCGTCCGCTATGCCGAGATTGACGGCCAGAAGGTCGTGTTCAACTCCCGGTATCTGGAATATGCCGATGTCGCGCTGAGCGAATATTGGCGCTGGCTGGCGCTGGCCGAGTTGCCCGAATGGCGCACGATGGAATTTCACGTCGCCCGCGCCACGGTCGATTACAAGGCCCCGTTCCGCTATGACGATGTGTTCGACGCGCATGTCCGCACGGGGCGCATCGGAACGTCGAGCGTCACCAGCCTGATCGAACTGGCCCATGCCGATACCGGTGCGCTGCACACGATGATCGAACTGGTCCATGTCAATGTCGACCTGGATGCCGGACGGTCCGCACCGATCCCCGCTGCAGTCCGCGCGCGGATGCTGCCGACCGGCTGAGGCGGTGGCGATACGCGATCAACCGGCATCGGGGGAAACGCGCTGTTAACCGGCGCGGACTAGCGTCCGGCCATGCGCCGCAGCAGCCTGTTTCGAACCGATTTGTTGGTCGTCGTCGCGGTGGCGATCGTGTATTTCCTGTGCGCGGCGGCGGCGATCGCATTCACCATTCTGAGCGGCAATGTCGCGTTGTTGTGGATCGCAAACGCCGTGCTGGTCGCGACGCTGCTGACACGACCCGCGACCGAGCGCCCGCTGCATGTGGCGAGTTGTTTCGCCGCGTCGGTCGCTGCGTCGGTCGCGCTGTCACCCTATACCGCGCTCGCTCCCGTGTTCGGCGTCGCCAATATTGCGGAGGCGCTGATCGCCTGGGCGCTGCTGCGCCGGTTCAACATCGACGCGCGCCTGTTCCTGTCGCTTCGCCCGCTGGCGGTGTTCGTCGCAACCGCCGGGGTGATCGCACCGCTCGTCACCGGGGTCATCCCGGCTGCGGCGCTCGCCCTGTATTCGGGGGCGGACCCGTGGGTGGTGTGGATGAGCTGGGGCATCGGCCATGGGCTAGGCATGCTGATCGGCACGCCGATCGCGCTGCTCGTGCTGGCCGGAACCACTTATCGCGACCAGTCTGCGGGGCCGGCGGCGCTGCCCCGCTTTACCGGCATCGCGCTGCTGCTGATCGCGGTAACCAGCCTGTGCTTCGCACAGACGCGCCTGCCGTTGCTGTTCGTTCCGATCCTGCCGCTGATCGCCGCAACCATGGCGTTTCGGGTCGCGGGCGCCACGCTGGGCGTGTTCGCGATTGCGCTGATCGGCGCGGCCTTCATGGTGGCGGGGATCGGGCCGCTGCAGATGATCGACGGGGACGAGGCGTTCCGGCTGCAATTCTTCCAGTTCTATCTTTCCGTCCTGTTCCTGATCGCGGTTCCGTTCGCGACGATGATCGCGCACAACCAGCGTCTCGCCGCGTCGGTCGCGGTGAGCGAGGCGCGCTATCGGCTGATGGCCAACCATGTGTCGGACGTCGTGCTGACGCTGGACCCGCAGGGTGCGGTGCAATTCGCCTCCCCCTCGATACGTGAGGTGACGGGGCACGCGCCCGAGTCGATGATCGGCAAGAACCCCGCCGCAATGGTCCACGAAGTCGATCGTGAGCGGGTGCGCGAAGCCTATCGCCGGGTCGTGGCCGAGCCGGAGACGGTCCATCGGTTTGAATTTCGCGTCCATACCGCCACCGGCGGCATTCGCTGGTTCGAAACCACCGCCCGCGCGGTGCGCGATGCGGACCAGGCGGTGCTGAGCGTGGTCACGGTGATTCGCGAAGTCAGTCACCGCAAGGCCCGCGAAGCCGACCTGCTGCGTCAGGCCAACACCGATCCGATGACCGGCGTCCTCAACCGCCGTGCATTTCAGGACCGGATCGACCGGTTCCGCACCGATACCCCTGACCGGCCTGCGACGCTGGCCCTATTCGACCTCGACCATTTCAAGCAGGTCAATGACGGGCATGGTCATGATGCGGGAGACGCCGCCCTGCTCCATTTCGCCGATGTGCTGCGCGCCAATCTGCGGGTGGAGGACGTGATCGGGCGACTAGGCGGCGAGGAATTTGCGGTGCTGTTCCCCGGCCTGTCGACCGCCGCCGCGATGGCGGCATGCGAGCGGGTGCGCAACTCGCTCCAGGACGCGCGCATTCATGCCGGCGGCGCGACATTCACCATCACTGTCAGCGCGGGCATCGCACCGGTCCGGCCGACCCTGTCGTCCGACGAGGTGTTCCGTATCGCCGATGCCGCGCTATATCGCGCCAAGTCGCGCGGCCGCAACCGCAGCGAACTCGCGTCGGGCTGATTACTCGGCGGCCTCGGCCGGCCCCTCGCCCACCACATCCTCCGGCAGCGACCACAGCAGATCGTGCTTGCCGAGGACTCGCCCGTCATGGCTGCGCACCTGCACCGGCGCGATCCGGCGATGGTCGCGTGCGTCGACCAGCACCGGGGTCGCGGGCATGCAGGTCTCCCACCGCTCGCCCCATTGCCGCAGTGCAACCATGGTCGGGAGCAGGGCAAAGCCCTTTTCGGTCAGACGATATTCGACCTTGCGGCGATCATCGTCGCAGGTCTGTCGCGCGAGAATTCCATGATCGACCAGCCGCGCGAGCCGGTTGGCCAGGATGTTGCGGGCGATGCCGAGTTCCGATTGGAACTCCTCGAAATGGTAGAGGCCGTTGAACGCGGCGCGCAGGATCAGGAATGACCAGCGCTCTCCCATGGCCTCCAGCGCCGCCGGAAGGCTGCAATTGGTGGCGAGCTGTCGTAGCGGCTCTCGCAGTCCAGTATGACCCATGACCGGCAAATCTACCCTAATTTCACCGCCACACAACGCGATAAGTTCCTTGCGGTGCAGCAACAGTTTCTCGTTGCAACTTAAAATCTAGGCGAGTAAGTAGCGATTCGCAACCTTTGTTGCAGTGCACCCCAGGGAGAGTATCATGATCCGCTTCGCCCCGATCGCCGCTGCCGCGCTCTGCCTCGCCGGCGCTGCCACCCCCGCGTTGGCCCAGTCGGGCCACTACACCGCCACCCCGACCGAAGCACCGAAGAAGGCCAGCTTCATCACCCAGACCACCGTCTGGAAGTGCAAGGACGGCAGCTGCGCCGCGCCAAAATCGACGATGAGCGACAAGGTAATGTGCGAGCGCGTCGTGCAGCGCATCGGTGCTCTGTCGACCTTCACGGTGGGAGGCACCAGCTTCGACGCGGAGGCACTGGCAGCCTGCAACGCACGCGCCAAGTAAGCCACGCTCGCGTTACTTACACGCAACACTGAACGGGCATCGGCCAGCGCCGGTGCCCGTTTTGCGTGAATCCTGTTGCAAAGCAGCAGCATCCCACCCCACATTCACGCCCGTGCTGCGTCAATATGAACTCGTCGACCGGGTCCTGTCCTACGACCCCGAAGCCAATGAGGCGCTGCTGAACCGCGCCTATGTCTTTTCGATGCACGCGCATGGCAGTCAGAAGCGCGCGAGCGGCGACCCCTATTTCAGCCACCCGATCGAGGTGGCGGGCATTTTGACCGATCTGCACCTGGACGACGAGACGATCGCCACCGCGATCCTGCACGACACGATCGAGGATACCGTCGCGACGCCCGAGGAAATCCTCGCCAAATTCGGGCCGAGCGTCGCACGCCTGGTCGATGGCGTGACGAAGCTGAGCAAGATCGAGGCGCAGACCGAGAGCGAGCGTGCGGCCGAGAATCTGCGCAAATTCCTGCTCGCCATGTCGGACGATATCCGCGTGCTGCTGGTCAAGCTGGCCGACCGGCTGCACAACATGCGCACGCTGCACCATATCGCGAAGCCGGAGAAGCGGCGGCGGATCGCGCGCGAGACGATGGACATCTATGCCCCGCTCGCCGAGCGGATCGGCATGTACGAGTTCATGAAGGAGATGCAGACGCTCGCCTTCCAGCAGCTCGAGCCGGAAGCGCATGAATCGATCACCAAGCGGCTCGCGGCGCTGACGGTCGAGGGCGAGGACCGCATCGCCAAGATCGGGTCAGGCCTAAAATTGCTGCTGTCGCGCGGCGGGGTCGAGGCGGAGATTTCGGGGCGCGAGAAGCACCCCTATTCGATCTGGAAGAAGATGTCGGAGAGGCATGTCAGCTTCGAACAACTGTCCGACATCATGGCATTCCGCGCGATCGTCGAGACCGAAGAGGAATGTTACCGCGCGCTCGGCATCATCCACCGTCGCTGGCCGATGGTGCCGGGGCGGTTCAAGGACTATATCTCGACGCCCAAGCGCAACGGCTATCGCTCGCTGCACACCAGCATCATCCATGCCGGCGACACCCGCGTCGAAATCCAGATCCGGACGCGTGAAATGCACAGCCAAGCCGAACACGGCCTCGCCGCGCACTGGTCGTACAAGCAGAATGCGGTGCGCCCCGACACGCAGGTCAGCTGGATTCGCGACCTTGTCGACATCCTCGAACAGGCTGAAAGCCCCGAGGAACTGCTCGAACATACCAAGATGGCGATGTATCAGGATCGCATCTTCGCCTTCACGCCCAAGGGCGAGCTGATCCAGCTGCCGAAGGGCGCGACCCCGATCGACTTCGCCTATGCGGTGCACACCGACCTGGGCGATCAGGCGGTGGGGGCAAAGATCAACGGCCGCGTCGTCCCGCTGCGCACCGAAATCGCGCAGGGCGATCAGGTCGCGATCCTACGATCCAAGGCGCAGCGGCCGCAGGATAACTGGCTCAATTTCGCGATCACGGGCAAGGCACGCGCGGCGATCCGCCGCCATCTGCGCCACAAGGAACGCGACGAGACGATCGCGCTGGGCCGCAAGCTCTATGACGAGATTGTCGGCCGCCTGCCCGTCCCGATCGGCGAGGAAGCCTTGGGCGCCGCGCTGACGCGCCTGAAGCTGGAGGATGCCGATGCGCTGATGGAGGCGATCGCGCGGCAAAAGGTCACCGACGCACAGGTGATGGAAGCGCTGATGCCCGGATCGACCGAAGACGAGGCCGCACTGATGCCCGTTCAGCGCGTGCCGATCTCGATCAAGGGGCTGACCCCCGGTGTTGCCTTCACCCTTGCCGCCTGTTGCCACCCGGTTCCCGGCGACCGAATCGTTGGGGTGCGCCACCCCGATGCGCCGATCGAGATCCACCAGATCAGCTGCCCCAGGCTCGATGCGGTCGAAGACCAGGACTGGGTCGATATCGGCTGGGGCGACAAGGCGGAAGGCGGGACGGCGCGCATCGCCGTGACGCTCAAGAACGAACCCGGTGCGCTGGGCATGGTCGCGACCCTGCTTGGCCAGCACAAGGCGAACATCCTCAACATCCGCTTCGACACGCGCGACACGACCTTCCATACCAACATGATCGACCTGGAAGTGCGCGACGCTGCACATCTGATGAAGCTGATCTCGGCACTGCGCGCGGCTGACGCAGTCAGTTCGGCCGAGCGGGTCTAGGTGTCCGCGCACCGGTTCGGTGCGGGCGCGTCGGCGTGTCGGTGGTTAAATCGCGCATGACGAGGCGCCTGCGGCGCGCTAAGACCGCGCCATGCAACGTCCAAAGCTCTCGGTCGTCGTGCCGTGCTACAATGAAGAAGGCTGTCTTGAGCTGCTGCACGCCCGCGTGTCGGCGGCGGCGCGCGCGGCGGTTGGCGACGATTATGAGATCGTGCTGGTCAATGACGGATCGCGCGACGGCAGCTGGTCCGTCATGCAGCGGCTGTCGGCCAGCGACCCGCATCTGGTCGCGGTCAATCTGTCCCGCAATCACGGGCATCAGCTCGCGCTGACCGCCGGGCTCGACCTGTGCGCGGGCGACGAGATCCTGGTGATCGACGCCGATCTTCAGGACCCGCCGGAGCTGTTGACCGACATGCGCGCGACGATGCGCGAACAGGGTGCGGACGTTGTCTATGCCGTACGCCGCAAGCGCGATGGCGAGACGTTCTTCAAAAAGGCGACCGCCGCGCTGTTCTATCGCATGCTCGACCGGATCACCGATACGCCGATCCCGCTCGACACTGGCGATTTCCGCCTGATGAGCCGCCGCGCGCTCGACGCATTCCTGTCGCTGCCCGAACAGGCGCGCTTCATCCGCGGCATGGTCGCCTGGGTCGGCTTCCGCCAGGTGCCGTTCGTCTATGACCGGCATGAGCGCCACGCCGGCGAGACCAAATATCCGCTCGCCAAAATGGTCCGCTTCGCGCTCGACGCGGTGACCGGCTTCTCGACCGCGCCGCTGCGCTTCGCCAGCCATGTCGGCCTCGCGCTCACCGGCCTGTCGGTGCTGCTGTTCCTCTACATCGTGGTGGGTTGGCTGTTCGGCAATGCGGTGCAGGGCTGGACCTCGACCATGCTGGTCGTCGTGTTCCTTGGCGCGGTGCAGATGTTCGTGCTCGGCATGATCGGCGAGTATCTGGGCCGCCTCTATGTGGAATCGAAGCGGCGGCCGCTCTACCTGGTCGCCGATGTCGCGGGCCCGGTGAAGGGCCATGCCTCGCTGGGCTATCGCTTCCAGGATTCGGGCGAGGTCACCGTTTCTCCCTTCGCGCCACCGCGCGCGGAGCTGGACGAGCCTGCTCCGGCCTCGGCCAAGCCCGCCAAGCGCAAGTCCGAGCCGCCTACGCTGCTGTGAGGGCGATCCTCGCCCTCGTCGCGCTTGCGCTGGCCGCACCGGTTCTGGCGCAGGATGCACCGGCCGTGCGCGAGCGGGTCGAGGCGGAGTTCGCCAAGGCTCCGACCGGCAGCCGGTTCGGCCTGGTGGTGAGCGACGGTGCGGGCCGTGAGATCGTCGCGATCCGCCCCGATGAACGCTTCATCCCGGCATCGAACACCAAGATCGTGACCACCGCTGCCGCGTGGTGGACAATGCCTGACGCAATCACCGCGCCCGACACAAAGGGCGGTGCCGCGGTGCGGATCGAGGGCAAGGACCTGATTCTCGCCGGGCGCGGCGATGCCCGTCTGTCCAGCGCGGCCGACTGCGTCACCAATTGCCTGAGCCAGCTCGCCAACGCCATCGCCGCCGGCATCCGGCGGGTTCGCAACATCACCGGCGACGCAACCCTGTTCCCCGACGAACGCTGGAGTTCGGGGATGAGCTGGAACAACATCCCGTCGCGCTCGGGTACCGCCAATTCCGCGCTCAGCCTCGACTATAACGAACTGGTTGCCACGGTGACGCCGGGCATCGCGGGCGCGACGCCGAAGATGGACCATCTCGGCTATGTCACGATCGACAATCGCGTTGTGACCGTCGCGGCTGGTGGCAAGACCGATATCGCGTTCGACCGACTTCCGTTCGACCGCACCATCCGCCTCACCGGCACCATCGCCGCCGATGCGCCGTCCCGGACGATCCGTTTCGGCATCGATGACCCCGCGCATTATGCGGCGTGGCGGCTGGCAGCATTGTTGCGCGAACGCGGAGTGAAGGTCAGCGGAACGATCACGTCGCGGTACCGCACGCTCGATCCGGCGACCGACGATCCGGCAACGCGTACCGCCCCCCCGCCCCGGTTACCCGACCGGGTGTGGCTCGCCGCCCTGACCCCTCCCCCGCTGGCGGAGGACGTGCGCACGATCAACAAGGTCAGCCAGAATCTGCACGCCGAACTGCTGCTGCGTCGCACCGGCCTGGTCGAAGGAACCGGGTCGGTTGCGGACGGGCAGCGACGGGTCGCCGCGATGTTCGCCGCCGCCGGGGTGCCGCGCACCGCGTTCGACTTTTCCGACGGCTCGGGCATGTCGACCTATAACCGCATCGCGCCGCGCGGCATGGTGACGCTGCTCGACTGGATCGCGCGCCAGCCCTGGGGCACGGCATGGCGCGAGACTCTCCCCGTGGGCGGCGTCGATGGCACGCTGGCGCGCCGGTTCAAGGGGACGGCGCTGGAGGGGCGGGTCTTCGCCAAGACCGGGTCGATCAACGCCACCAACGCGCTCGCGGGCTATATGCTGGGCAGGAGCGGGAAACTGCTGACCTTTGCGGCCTACGCCAATGATGTGCCGGGGGATGCGTCGGGAACGCCGATGATCGACGCGGCGCTGCTGGCGGTCGCCGAGGCGAATTGAGGCTTTGATTCCCCGCGCGCGCATCGCACGGACCGCAATCGTGCTGGTGCTGTGCGTTGTGGTCGGGCTCGCCCTATTCGGCCTGCGCAACGCGACCGCCGTACCGATCTTGCGCCAAGGAGCGGTCAGCCTCCCGCAGCTGCCCGTCGGCACCGCGCCGATCCGGATCGCGCTGCTGTCGGACATCCATGTCGGCAATATCGGCATGCCGCCCGCGCGGCTTGATGCGGTTGTCGCGCAGGTCAATGCCGCGCGGCCCGACATTGTCCTGCTTGCTGGGGACTTCATTATCGGCGACACACCCGACGGTGCGGTCGAGCGGGCGCGCGACCTCCGCCACCTGGCCGGGCTACGCGCGCGCTGGGGCGTGTTCGCGGTGCTGGGCAATCACGATCACTGGACCGCACCCGATACGATCCGCGCCGAACTCGCCGGGGCGGGCGTACTCACGCTCGAGAATGACGCGGTGCGCCGCGGGCCGCTGGCCATCACGGGGATCGGCGACCGTTTCTCCAGCCACGATTCGATTCCGGTTGCCGCAGCGCGCGCAAAGGCTGTCGGAGGCATCCCGATCGCTTTCACCCATTCGCCCGACATTGCGCCAGACCTGCCGGCGGAATTTCCGCTGCTGCTCGCCGGGCATACACATTGCGGACAGGGAGTGCTGCCCTGGATCGGTCCGATCGTCCGCACCGCGCGGGGCCGAACGCTTTACGATCAGCGCTATCGTTGCGGTCGGATCGAGGATCCAGGCCGCACGGTCATCGTCACCGGGGGTGTCGGATCGGGAGCCTTGCCAATGCGGTTGAACGCTCCGCCCGACTGGTGGCTGATCGAACTCACACCTTCGGCTCGGCCAGCACGATGATCGACAGGCCCGGCGGCATCGGCACGCGGCCGAGCAGGTGGCGCTCCAGCCCGAAAATCTTTTCGAACGCCCAGTTGAGCGGCCCCGGCGGCGGCGAATCGTCGCTGTCGTCCTTGCCGGTCAGCTTGCCCGCGACTCGCGCCGCGACGGCGGCCGGGAACAGCAGCGAGTTGAACCAGCGCAGCTTGCGCCATTTGAGGCCGGCCTTGTCCAGTGCAGCGGTGAGCGACGCCTTGGAATAGCGGCGCATATGATGGTTCACCACGTCGTGCGCGCTCCACATCCATTGATGCGCGGGGACGGTGATCAGGATCTTGCCGCCGGGCTTCAGCCGCTTGGCCATGCCAGCGAGCGCGGCGACATCGTCCTCGACATGCTCGACCACGTCGAGCACGGCGATCAGGTCATATTGCCCCTCGGCCACCCCGGTCAGTTCGGGCAAGGGCGCACTGCCGACGTCCTTGCCCAGCCGCGCGCTGGCGACGGTGCGGGCGGCCTCGTCGATCTCGATCGCGTCGACCGTGCCGAATGCGCCGAGCATGGGGAGGTTGTGGCCGGTGCCGCAGCCGATCTCAAGGATCCGTGCGTCCTTTGGCGGCTGAACATAGCGTGCGATGTAATCGGCGAGGATATCGCGGCGCGCCACATACCACCAATGGGTGGAATCATGCTCGGCCATGCGGTCGTAAACGATGCGGTCCATATCAGCGGAATACCAGCCAACGGTTGAGGATGAAGGTAAAAATTGTCGCGAGGCCGACTGCGGGCAGCAGCGGTAACCAGCCGGGATATCCGAGCACGGCGGTGCCGAGCCAGGTGATGACGGCGTTCAGCGCCACACCCGACCCCTGCACAGCGACAAACTGCAGCTTTTGCCGTGGGCCCGGATCGCGCGTTCCATGCCCCTTGAAGCTCCAGCGGCTGTGCAGGAAATAGCCTGCGGTGACCGCTACGCCGAACGCGAATGGCACGGCAAACACCGCGTCTTCCCGCGCGAACACCCAAAAGGTCAGCGGCAGATAGACGGCCGAATAGATCAGCGTGGAAATGCCACCCGCGATGCCGAAGCGCACGAGCTGGCCGAGCACGCCGCTCCGCCGCAAATCGTCCAGTCGATGATTGAGTGAAGCCACGCCGCCTTGCCCTGAAGTCGCGCGCCGCCCTAATGCTCGCGCTGCAGAAGGGGAAGCGGTTTTGAGTTCGATGCGATTCGCGGGGTTCGACCTCGATCGAGAATTGCGGACGCGCTGGGTGCGTTGGACGCTGCTCGCATGGGCGGCGATCGCCATCTGGTATCTCTGGTACCGCTGGGGTCCGGTCAACGCGCTCGCGCTGAGCGATACCGACGACAATATGCGGCTGATGCAGGTACGTGGCCTGCTCGCCGGGCAGGACTGGTACGACCTGCGCCAATATCGGCTCAGCCCGCCGGGCGGCCTCGACATCCACTGGTCACGCCTCGTCGACCTGCCGATCGCTGCGCTGATCCTGTTATTCCAGCCTTTCACCGGCACCGCGATGGCCGAGCGGCTGGCCGTGGGGATCGCGCCGCTCTTCCCCCTGGCCGTGACGATGCTGGCGATGGGCGCGGCGGTGCGGCGGCTGGTCGCGCCCGCCGCCTGGCCGCTCGCTGTCCTGATCCTGATGGGCTGCACTGCGACGATGGCGCAGTTCGTGCCGCTGCGCATCGATCATCATGGCTGGCAGCTCGCCTTTCTCGCGCTGGCGGTGATGGGCATCGCCGACCCGCAACGGACGCGCGGCGGACTGACCGTCGGCCTCGCCAGCGCAGGATCGCTGACGATCGGGCTGGAGTTGCTGCCCTTTTGTGCGATGGCGGGGGCGATCGTCGCACTGCGCTGGGTATGGGACCGCGACGAAATGCCGCGCATGCGCGCCTATGGCCTCAGCCTTGCGGGCGGAAGCAGCGCGGGCTTCGCGCTGTTCGCATCCAACGCCAATTACGCGATGCGGTGCGACGCGCTGACGCCGGTTTGGCTGTCGGTGATGGTGGTCGCGGGCGCGCTGGGGGTTGTGCTGAGCCTGCTCAACCCCGCCAATCGCCTCGTCAGGCTGGGCGTGGCGGCAGCGGCGGGGGGGATCGTCGTCGGCGGCTTTGCCGGTCTGTTCCCGCAATGCCTCCAGCGCCCCGAAGGCGTGTCGGACGAGCTGGCCAACACGTGGCTCAACAATGTCCGCGAAGCGCGGCCGATCTACAAGCACAGCTTTGGCATGGCCTTTCCGATGGCCGTGCTGCCGGTGATCGGGATCATCGGCGCCGGGTTCGCCGCGTGGCGCGCCCGGACCGCCGACCAGCTGGTCGCCTGGGTCGCAATCGGGCTGTTCACGGCCTTTGCCGGGGCGATGCTGCTGTGGCAGGTGCGCGCGGGACCGGCGGCGCAGCTGCTGGCGGTGCCGGGCGTTGTTTGGCTCGTCTGGACGATCCTGCCCTGGTTCCTGGGGCACCGGTTGATGCTGGTGCGGGTCTTTGGATCGGTCGTGGCGTTCCTGCTGGTATCGGGCCTGTTCGCCGGGCTGGTGGTCAAATATCTGCCGGTCAGCGATCCGCCGTCGAAATATCGCAGCACGGTGAGCCGCGCCAACAACCGCTGTGCCAGCGGCGCCGCGATGCGGATGCTAGACCGCACGCTGCCGCCCACGACACTGTTCACCCATGTCGATCTGGGACCGCGCCTGATCGTCATGACTCGGCACAAGGGGATCGCCGGCCCCTATCACCGCAACGAGCGCGCGATCCTCGACGTGCACCACGCCTTTACCGGCAAGCCCGACGCGTTTCGCGGCATCGCGCGGCGTTATGGCGCGCAATATCTGCTGGTCTGCCCGAACATGGCCGAAACCACCGTCTACCGCGCCCGGGAAAAGGACGGATTCTACGGGCAGCTTGCCAAGGGCAAGGTTCCGGAGTGGCTGGAGCCGGTGACGCTGCCCAAGGGCGCTCCATATCGGCTGTGGCGGATCCGGTACGAACGGTAATGCCGCCTGTATCGCCCCGGGTATGCCCCCGGGCGATGCAGACCGGGTCAGAGCGCGAAACTCTGCTTCAACCCGTCGACAACGAACTGGATCGCCAGTGCGGCGAGCAGCACGCCAAGCAACCGGGTGATGACCGATTCGATCTTCGCGCCGAGCACCCGCATCAGCGGCCCCGCGGCGAGTAGCGCAGCCAGCGTCAGCGCAAGCACCAGCGCCAGCGCGCCGAACACCGCGGCGGTCTGCCCCGGCCCGTCGGCGCGCGAGACGAGCAGCATGATCGTCGCGATCGACCCCGGCCCCGCGATCATCGGCATCGCCATCGGGAAGACCGATACATCCTCGACCTCGGGCGTCTGCATCACCTTTTCGGCGCGGTCCTCGCGGCGTTCCTGGCGCTTTTCGAACACCATCTCGAGCGCGATGATGAACAGCATGATCCCGCCCGCGATCCGGAACGCGCTGAGGCTGATACCGAGCGTGCGCAGCAACGCTTCGCCAACCAGCGCGAACACCAGCAGGATCGCGGTGGCGATCATCACTGCACGTACCGCCATCGCCCGCTGCTGGGACGGACGCGCGCCCTTGGTCAATCCGGCATAGATCGGCGCGCAGCCCGGCGGGTCGATCACCACGAACAGCATCGCGAAGGCGGACAGGAATAGCTCGATCATTGCACTTGCCTCTCTGCCAGTTTGCGTTCCCAGGCGAGGGCATCGCGAACGATGCGCTCAAGGTCGTCATATTGCGGCCGCCACGGCAGCGCGGCCAGGATCGCGCGATTGTCCGACACAAGTTCGTCGGGATCGCCCGCGCGGCGGCCCTCAAGCCGGCGGTCGATCGTCACATTGGTCACGCGATCGACCGCGTCGAGCACTTCGAGCACCGAATAGCCGCGGCCATAGCCGGCGTTGAGCGTGTGGCTCGCCTTGGGATCGGCGATCAGCAGGTCGAGCGCATGGACATGCGCTGCGGCGAGATCGCTGACATGGATATAGTCGCGCACCCCGGTGCCGTCGGGCGTCGCAAAGTCTGTCCCGAACACCGAAACCCCGTCGCGCTTGCCGGTCGCCGCCTCGACCGCGACCTTGATCAGGTGCGTGGCACCCGCCGTGCTCTGGCCGCTGCGACCCTGTGGGTCGGCGCCGGCGACGTTGAAATAGCGTAGCGCGCAATAGTTGATCGGGTGCGCGGCGGCGACGTCCTTCAGCATGATCTCGGTCATCAGCTTGGACATGCCATAGGGGTTGATCGGCTGCTTCGTCGCGTCTTCCCGCACAGGAACAATCTCAGGAATTCCGTAGGTTGCGGCGGTGGAGGAGAAGATGAAATGCTTCACGCCCTCGGCCACCGCGCTCTCGATCAGGCTGCGGCTGGCGGCGGTGTTGTTGCGGTAATATTTGAGCGGGTCGCTGACCGATTCCGGCACCACCACCGACCCGGCGAAGTGCATGATCGCAGTGATCCCGTGGTCGCGGATCGCGGCGCGGACCTTGTCCTCATCGGCGATATTGGCGACGATCAACGCTGCACGCGGATCGACCGCCCAGTCGAAACCCGTGACCAAATTGTCCAGAACGACGACGCGCCAGCCCGCGTCGAGCAGCGCGAGCACCGCATGGCTGCCGATATAGCCCGCCCCGCCCGTCACCATCACCGTGCCGTCACGCATGTTCGTCTTGCCCCTAGTTGCGCGTCGCGCTCAATCCTATCTTGGCTCCCGTAGCAAGGAGTTGAAGCGCATGACTACCGAAACCGCAATTCTCGCGGGTGGGTGCTTCTGGTGTGTGGAAGCGGTGTTCAAGGACCTGATCGGCGTCGAGACGGTCGAAAGCGGCTATATCGGCGGGCATGTCGACAACCCGACGTACAAGGCGGTGTGCGGCGGCGATACCGGCCATGCCGAGGCGCTGAAGGTCACGTTCGACCCGACGCAGATCCGCTATGACGATCTGCTCGACATCTTCTTCGCGACGCATGATCCGACGACGCTGAACCGTCAGGGCGGCGATGTCGGCACGCAATATCGCTCCGCGATCTTCCCGCAGTCGCCCGAACAGGAAGCGGCGGCGCGCGCGGGGATCAAACGCAACGCCAGCGAATGGCCCGCGCCGATCGTCACCACGATCGAACATGCCGACACCTGGTGGCCGGCCGAGGACTATCACCAGAATTACTGGGAAGGCGAAGGCCAGCGGAACCCATATTGTCTGGGTGTCATCCCGCCCAAGCTCAACAAGCTGCGCAAGAGCTTTGCCGAGCGGTTGAAGGCCAAAGCGGGGGCGTAACCCCATCGTCGCCCCGGGCTTGACCCGGGGCTGGGCTGCCTATTCACTTCGCATAGCAGAAATAGCGCTGCCCCGGGCCAAGCCCGGGGCGACGAACGTTTAGCGGGTGGCTGCCCGCTTCAGGCGGTCGTTGATGGCGAGGCCGATGCCGTCGTCCGGTACCGCAGCGACTGCGATGGCCGCTCGGTCGCTGGCATCCGCGCGGTGGAGTGCGTCGAACAGGCGGGCGGCGGCCTCGGTCAGATCGCCGGTAGCCGACAGCGAGTCGTCCCCGCCGACCGCACCGAAGCCGATCAGCCACTCGCCCTCTCGCGCCTCGGTCGCGTTCAGCCGCAGTGGCTTGCGCGGGGCGTAATGGCTGGCGAGTTGGCCCGGCGCTTCGATCGCCTCCCCTGCCTCCGCCAACCAGCGCCCGATCTCGCGCTCGATCGCCTCAGCCGACACCGGACCGGGGCGCAGCAGGCGCGGTTGCGGGCCGACCGCGACGATGGTCGATTCGATCCCGCCGCTGGTGGCGCCATCGTCGATGATCAGCGGAACGCGGTCCGCCAGCGACGCCGCGACATGGCCGCCGCGGGTCGGGCTGATGCTCCCGCTGGCATTTGCCGACGGCGCGGCAAGCGGCTTGCCAGTTGCCGCCAGCAGCGCCTGCATCGCGCGATGCTGCGGCACCCGGATCGCGACGGTGGCCAGCCCGGCTGTGACCAGCCCGGCAATCGGCGCATCCGGGCGCAGCGGCAGCACCAGGGTCAACGGGCCGGGCCAGAAGGCATCGGCGAGCGCGCGCGCATCGCGGTCGAACATCGCGATCGCCTCAGCCGCGCGACGGTCGGCGACATGGACGATCAGCGGGTTGAAGCTCGGCCGCCCCTTGGCCGCATAGATGCCCGCCACCGCGTCGGCATTGGTGGCGTCGGCAGCGAGGCCATAGACGGTCTCGGTCGGAGTCGCGACGCATCCGCCCGCTGCAATGATCGCGGCGGCCTCGGCAATGGCAGCCTCGCCGTAGGGTAAGATGCGGGGATTTGGCGCGGTCATTTCCGATGGCTATAGCGCAGGGAAAAGCGCCGCAAGAGAGAGGACGAAATGAGCTTCACCCCCGCCATCGCCGAACAGCGTTTCGTGCTGGAGCATGTCGCCCAAATCGCGGATCTGGGCGTCGAGTCCGACATCCTAGACGCGGTGCTGGAGGGCGCAGGTACGTTCGCCGCGGGCGAATGGGCGCCGCTCGACCGCGCAGGCGACACCGTCGGCGCGAAATGGTCGCCCGAGGGCGTGACCATGCCCGACGGCTATCGCGCGGCATACCAGGCCTATGTCGAGGGCGGCTGGGGCACGATCGGATCGCCCGAAGCCTATGGCGGACAGGGCCTGCCCTTTGCGCTGTCGACCGCGGTGCTGGAGACGCTGGGCAGCGCGAATATGGGCTTTGCGCTGTGCCCGACTCTGACCGTCGGCGCGATCGAGTCGCTGATGCACCATGGTACGCCCGAGCAGCAGGCCGCGTATCTCCCCAAGCTGGCGACCGGCGCGTGGACCGGCACGATGAACCTGACCGAACCGCAGGCCGGATCCGACGTCGGCGCCCTCAAGACCAAGGCCGAGCCGCGCGCGGACGGCAAGTGGAGCATCAGCGGGACCAAGATCTATATCAGCTTCGGCGATCATGATCTGGCCGACAATATCGTCCATCTGGTGCTGGCGCGCACGCCGGGGGCCCCGGCGGGAACCAAGGGAATTTCGCTGTTCCTGGTGCCGAAGTACCGGCTGAACGCCGATGGCACGCCGGGCGAATTCAACGATGTCCGCGTGGTGTCGATCGAGCACAAGATGGGGCTGCACGCTTCCCCCACCTGTGTCCTCAGCTTCGGCGACAATGGCGATTGCATCGGCGAGCTGATCGGCCCGGAAATGGGCGGCATGCGCGCGATGTTCACGATGATGAACAATGCGCGGCTCAACGTCGGCCTGCAGGGCGTGCAGGTCGCCGAGCGCGCGACCCAGCGCGCCGTCGCCTATGCCCGCGAGCGCGTGCAGGGCGTGCGGGAGGGCAAGCCCGCGACGATCGTCGAATTCCCCGATGTCCGCCGCATGCTGATGCGGATGAAGGCGCAGACGATGGCCGCGCGCGCACTCGTTTATCTCGCGGCAGCGCAGGTCGACCGCGCCAATGCCGGCGACGCAACGGCGCGCGCGCTGCTCGAGCTGCTCACCCCGCTCGCCAAGGCGCATGGCACCGATATCGGATGCGAAGTGACCAGCATCGGCATCCAGGTCCATGGCGGCATGGGCTATATCGAGGAGACCGGCGCCGCCCAGCATTTCCGCGACGCGCGCATCACCCCGATCTATGAAGGCACCAACGGCATCCAGGCCGCCGATCTGGTCGGGCGCAAGCTCAACATGGACGGCGGCGCGACGCTGACGGCGCTGCTCGCGCGGATGAAGGCCGACGCACGGGATGCCGGGCTGATCGCGCTGATCGATGCCTGCGCGGAGGTGACGCAGCACATGCTGGCGAGCGAGATGGATGACCGACTTGCGGGCAGCTACCCCTTCCTCACCATGGTCGCCATCGCCGTGTGCGGCTGGCTGATGGAAGCGCAGGGGCGGATTGCCGCCGGAGCGCAGGGCGACCCTGCGTTCCTGGCGATGAAGGCTGCGGCGGCGCGCTTCTATGTCGCGCAGATCGTGCCGGAAGCAATGGGGCTGAAGGCTGCGGCGATGGCGAGCGCGGAGGCGCTTTACGCCGTCAATGCGGAGACGTTTGCGGCGTAAGCCGATTCGTCACCCCGGCTTTGTGCCGGGGTCCACCGGGCGGCAAGCGCGGTGCTAGAGCCTCTTTCGCTGGAGTAGTGGCCCCGTGGACCCCGGCACAAGGCCGGGGTGACCAGAGAGAGGGTCAGGCGATCTCGCGGTCCAGTAGTTCGTGGGCGCTGAGGCCGAGCAGCGCGATGTGGTCGCGCACCTTGGGCCAATATCCGGTGAGGAAGCGGTCGCGCTCGGCGAGTTTCAGCCGTTCGACCGCACCGGGCAGGACGAACATGCCGACGCCGCGGCGCACCTCGACATAGCCGTCGTCCTGGAAGCTCTGATACGCCTTGGCCACCGTCAGCGGGTTGGCGCCATGTTCGGCGGCGAGCGCGCGCACCGATGGCAGCTGGTCCCCCGCCCGATATTCACCGCGGAGGATCGCCGTCGCAATCGTCGCACGCAGCTTCAGGTAAACCGGGCTGTCGTCATGTTCGAGCGCTGTCATGGTGACTTAATACAGCACGGGGCGTTAAAGTTCCACCCCCAATGCGGTTTCTACTGAAACCGTCAGACGCTCAACCTGCCCAGTTCGACACGACCGCGTCGAAATCGGGCCGGGGTCTCTCCTCCAACGGCTTGGACTGGGTGCCGATATAGACGAATCCCGCAATCCGTTCCGGCGCGGCGCCGAACATGTCCCGCACGGCGTCGCTGAACGCCGGCCAGCCGGTCAGCCAGCTTCCCGCGAAACCATGCGCGTGCGCCGCGTGAAGCAGGTTCATCGTCGCCGCGCCGACCGACAGCTCCTGCTCCCACAGCGGGATCTTGCTGCCGACCTTGGGCGAATGCAGCACGACGACGAGCGTGGGCGCTTGCTGCGCGAACTGCTCCATCGTCTGAAGTTCGAGGGCGGAGGCCGTCGGCCGCTCGGCGCGATAGGCATCGACCAGCCGCGCGGCAAAGGCGTTGCGCGCCTGCACCGGCACCACCACGAAGCGCCACGGGGCAAGCTTGCCATGATCCGGCGTGCGCGCGGCGATCCCGAGAATGTCCTGCAGCTGAGCCGCATCCGGGCCGGGGGCAATCAGGTCGCGCGCCTTGCCCGATCGGCGGGTGCGCAGCAGCGACAATGGGGTGCTGGTGTCGTTGAAGTCCATATCCGCCCGTTAGCCAGTCAAGCCCGCCGCGCCAAGCACTTTTGCGAACGGTTCGCAAATCTGCCGGCGCATGGTCTGGTTACCAGTGTGACAATCAGGCTTCACATGTGGGTGTTTGCCGCTAGTCTCCGCGCGATCCGGCCCCAAGAGGCCAAAAATGTCAGGGAGTTTCGTGCCGATGGCGCACACACCAGCAGCCGCACCGGGCGGTGAGCGAACCTTTTTGGGCCACCCGCTCGGCCTGTTCATCCTGTTCTTCGCCGAAATGTGGGAGCGCTTTTCCTACTACGGCATGCGCGCGCTGCTGATCTTCTACCTGACCCAGCACTGGCTGTTTTCGGACGAGAAGTCGGGCGTCATCTACGGCGCCTATACCGCGCTGGTCTACATCACCCCGGTGCTCGGCGGCTATCTCGCCGACCGTTACCTGGGCCAGCGCAAGGCGGTGCTGTATGGCGCGGTGCTGCTGACCTTCGGCCATTTCCTGATGGGATTCGAGGGTGATGGCGGCACCGACAGCGGGGCGCTCAACATCTTCTGGCTGGCGTTGAGCTTCATCATCGTCGGCTCGGGATTCCTGAAGGCGAACATTTCGGTGATCGTCGGCCAGCTCTATCCGCGTACCGATGTGCGCCGCGATGGCGCCTACACCATCTTCTACATGGGCATTAACCTCGGCGCGGCGCTCGGTTCGCTGCTTTGCGGCTATCTTGGCCAGACCTATGGCTGGAGCTATGGCTTCGGCGCGGCGGGCGTCGGCATGCTGCTGGGCCTGATCTTGTTCGTGATCGGCAAGCCGCTGTTGATGGGCAAGGGCGAGGCGCCTGACCCCGCGGCGCTCAAGAAGTCCGTCGTCGGCATCCAGCTCGAATGGCTGCTCTACCTGATCGGCGTCGTCGCCGTGGTCGGCATCTGGCAGCTGATCCAGTATCAGGCGGTGATCGGCTGGCTGCTGATGGTCGCGGGCGCACTGCTCGTCGGCTATGTCCTGTTCACCGCGGTGGTGAAGCTCGACCGCGAGGCGCGCGACCGCATCTTCGCCGCGATGTTCCTGATCCTTGGCTCGATCCTGTTCTGGGCGTTGTTCGAACAGGCCGGTTCGTCGCTCAACCTGTTTACCGATCGCTATGTGGACCGTGCGGGCGTTCCGGCGTCGATGTTCCAGTCGATCAACGCGATCTACATCGTGCTGCTGGCTCCGCTGTTCGCGGCGGCGTGGACCTTCCTTGGCCGGCGCGGGCTTGAGCCGTCGACCCCGGCCAAGTTCGGTCTGGCGATGCTTCAGCTGGGCCTGGGCTTCCTCGTCCTCGTCTGGGGTTCGCAGGCGGCGGGCATGGAGAATCTGACCCCGGTCATCTTCATCTTCCTGATTTACCTGCTGCACACCACCGGTGAGCTGTGCCTGTCGCCGGTCGGCCTCAGCGCGATGAACCGACTGGCCCCGGCGCACATGGCGAGCCTGATCATGGGCACCTGGTTCTTCGCATCGGCCACCGGCAACTTCGCCGCCGGCCTGATCGCGGCGGCGACGGGTTCGGAAGCGGCAGCGGGCGAAGGCGCGAACAAGGCGGTCGTGCTCGACGTCTATACGACCGTCGGCTGGGTCGCGATCGGCTTTGGCGTCGCGGTCGTGCTGATCTCGCCGCTGATCAAGAAACTGATGCATCTCGACACGCTGAAGGACGACGATCTTGCGGGGACGGCGGAACTGGCCGAGCCGCAGGCGCCGGGCATCCATCTCAAGGACGAGACGCGCTGATCGTCTGACCATCGGGAGGGGGAAATGGGACTGTTGATCGCGGCCTGTGCGGCGTTTCTGGGGACCCATTTCCTTCTGTCCCACCCCTTGCGAAAGCCGCTGGTCGACGCTGTCGGCGAGCGGCTTTTTCTTGGGATTTACTCGCTGGTCGCCTTCGCCACACTGGGCTGGATGGCGCATGTCTATGGACGGATGCCGGATTCAGCGCCGCTATGGGCGGTCGGCGACGGGCTGTGGGCGGTGGCGAGCGCGATCATGTTCCTCGCCTCGGTGCTGTTCGTCGGGTCGCTGATCGGCAACCCGGCCCTGCCCGACCCTACGCCCAAACCCAAGGCCGTGCCGCGCCCGCGCGGGGTGTTCGCGATCACCCGCCATCCGATGATGTGGAGCTTTGGCCTGTGGGCGCTCGCGCATATCCTGGTCTTCCCGCAACCGGCGCAGATCGTGCTGGCGGGCAGCATCGGCCTGCTCGCGCTGGGCGGCGCGGCGCTGCAGGACGTGAAGAAGCGGCGGCTCCAGCCCGATTTCTGGCCGCGCTGGCAGGATGTGACGAGCTATTGGCCGTTCGTCGCGATCGCTCGCGGCCGCGCGCAAGGGGCAGCGGCATGGCCTGGCACGATCGCTACCGTGGGCGGGACGATATTGTGGCTTGGCGCGACCTGGGCACACCTGCCGCTGGCGAACATGCCGGCCGGCATCTGGCGGTGGCTAAGCTAACGCTGCCTCAATCGCCTGTCGAATATCGGCTCCAAATGCAACGAGCGTAACGCGCAAACTCGGTCGCGCCTCAATTGCAGCGTGGCATTCGCGTACCGCGATCATCGCCGCCTGATCGATAGGATAGCGATAAACACCGCAGCTGATTGCAGGAAAAGCGATGCTTTCGATCCCGCGCGCGCCGGCAATCTCGAAACATCGGCGATAACAGCTGGCCAGCAGTTCTGGCTCTCGCTTATCCCCGCCCTGCCAGACCGGACCGACGGTGTGGATAATATAGCGCGCGGGAAGGCGATAGCCGCCGGTGATCTTCGCATCGCCCGTCTTGCAGCCACCCAGTGAATACAGCTTGCGACACTCGTCCAGCAACCCCGGCCCGGCGGCGCGATGGATAGCGCCATCGACGCCGCCGCCGCCCAGCAGCGAACTGTTTGCAGCGTTCACAATGGCGTCGACGTCAACTTTCGTGATGTCGGCTTGGACCAGTTTAACGGACATGATGGGTGTCTTGTCCGCACCGGCTCACAGGTCAAGGCGATGACCAAGTCGGGAAAAAGAAAACGCGCGAAATCGCCGCGCAACCAATTCGTTTCGCGCGTGTTCCAACGCGGATGCTTACAATTTGCGACACTCTTTTGGTGGACGTGCCGAGGGGCGCTGCCCATTTTCGGGGCATGACGGTTCGCCCCTTCCTTATCCTCGGCATCGCCGCGCTGCCGCTTGCCGGCTGTGCGGCGGGGCCCGATTATCGACCGAGCACCGCTGCCCAGCTCGGCGTTCCCCCCGCCTTTTCGGTCGCGGCGGACCAGCAGGCACAGGCCGACCTGCAACGCTGGTGGACCGCGTTCGACGATCCCATCCTGACCACATTGGTCGAGCAGGCGGCGGGCCAGAATCTCGACGTTGCGCAGGCGGTGACCCGGTTGCGGCAGGCGCGCGAGGCGCTGGTCCAGTCGCGCGCGTCGCTGCTTCCGTCGGTCAGTGCCGGGGGCAGCGCGTCGCGCAGCGAACCGATCCGGGGGCAGAGCACGCAGGTCACCCTGCCCGACGGCACCGTCACCAGCGTCTCACAGGGCGGCAACACCAGCTTCTCGCTCGGCGGCGACGTCAATTATCAGGTCGACCTGTTCGGCGGCGTGCGGCGCGGGGTCGAGGCGAGCCGCGCGCAGCTCGAGGCATCGGGCTACAGCTATGCCGCGACGCTGGTGTCGATCCAGGGCGAGATCGCGCGCAACTATATCCTCGCCCGTGCGGCGCAGGCGCAGCTCGCCAATGCGCGCGAGAGCCTGACCATTCAGGACGACAATCTCGAGATTGCGGGCTTTCGCGTGCAGGCGGGCCTCGTCTCCTCGCTCGATCAGGAACAGGCGCGCGCCAATCGCGCGCAGACCGCCGCGTCGATCCCGTCGATCGAGGCAAGCTATAACAGCGCCGTCTCGCGCCTCGGCGTGCTGACCGGACAGGCGCCCGGCGCGCTCAAGGCGCAGATGGAGGCGGTACGCCCGATCCCGCAGGGACCGGAGCGGATTGCGGTCGGCATCCCCGCCGATACGCTGCGCCAGCGGCCCGATGTGCGGCTGGCCGAACGCAACCTCGCCGCCGCCGTCGCGCAGATCGGCGTGTCGGAGGCACAGCTTTACCCGCAGCTATCGCTCGGCGGCAGCATCGATGCCGGAGCGGGCACCATCGGCAGCCTGTTCGATGTCATCACCGGCCGCGTGTTCGCCAGTATCGCGCAGACGATCTTCGACGCGGGCCGCACCCGCGCGCAGGTGCGGTCGGCGCAGGCGGCGGCGGACGGTGCCTTCTACGCCTACAAGCAGACCGTGCTGATCGGCATCGAAGAGGTCGAGAATGCGGTGGTCGCGTTGCAGACCGCACAGGCCCGCGAGCGCGAATTCGCCATCGCGCTGGATGCGGCGAACAACAGCGCGATCCTGTCGCGCAGCTCCTACCGCGCCGGTCTCGCCGATTTCCTGACGCTGAGCCAGGCCGAGGCGTCGCTGGTCTCGGCGCGTAACGGCCTCAATCAGGCGCGGTCGGACAAGGCGAGCGCCCTGATCCAGCTGTACCTCGCGCTCGGCGGCGGCTGGGACGCCGCGTCTGCGCCGACGCCCGACACCGTCACCGCCCCTCCCCCTGTTTCTGGAACCGGAACCAATTGATGGCCGACGCTGCAAATCCGAAGATCGACGAGTTTCTGGGCGGCAAGACGACCCCGGCGTGGCAGCGCCATGCCAAATGGATCACGCTGGCGTTGGTGGTCGTCGCGGTCCTGTTCGGCGCGTGGAAGATGTTCGGCGGGACCGAGGAAGCGGGCTATGCCACGCGCGCGGTCGAGAAGGGATCGCTGACCGTCACGGTTTCGGCGACGGGCAAGCTCGCGCCGACCAATCAGGTGCAGGTCGGATCCGAACTGTCGGGTCTGGTCAATCGCGTGCTGGTCGATGTCAACGACCGGGTGACGGCGGGGCAGCCGCTCGCGCTGATCGATCCCGAACGGCTCGACGATGCGATCACCCAGGCACGCGCCTCGGTCGCGGCGGCACAGGCGACGGTCGCCCAGAATCAGGCGACGCTGACCGAAGCGCAGAGCCAGCTCGCCCGGTTCGAGGAAGTGAGCCGCCTGTCGGGCGGGCGCGTGCCGGCCAAGACCGAGCTCGACAATGCCCGCGCCGCCGTGGCGCGCGCGGTAGCGACAGTGCGCGCGAGCCAGGCGCAGGTGACGTCGCAGCAAGCAGCGCTGCGTTCGGCAGTGACGCAGCGGAACAAGGCGATCATCCGCTCCCCGGTCAACGGCGTGGTGCTCGCGCGGCAGGTCGAGCCGGGCCAGACGGTCGCGGCATCGTTCAACACCCCGACCCTGTTCGTGATCGCCGAAGATCTGAGCGCGATGGAGCTGGAAGTGGCGATCGACGAGGCCGATGTCGGCCAGGTCAAGCAGGGTCAGAAGGCGAGCTTCACCGTCGACGCCTTCCCCGGCGAAACCTTTCCCGCCGTGATCCAGCGCGTCGATGTCGGCTCCAACCTGTCGGCGCAGACGACCACGACAACCAGCACCACGACGGCCCAGGTCGTTTCCTATGCCGCAACGCTGTCGGTCGCCAATCCGGAGCAGAAACTGCGCCCGGGCATGACCGCGACGGCGGAGATCGTGACGCTGCAAAAGGACAATGTGCTGCTCGTTCCCAATGCTGCGCTCCGCTTCACCCCCAGCGCGGGCGGCGAGGAAGCAACGAAGGGCGGCGGCATCTCCGGCGCGCTCGTGCCCAGCCGCCGGCGTCGGGGCGGCGACAATGAGAAGGCCGCGACGATGCAGCGTGGCGCCAAGCAGACCGTGTACGTCAAGGGCGAGGATGGCCAGCCGCGTGCGATCGAGGTGACGACCGGCGACACCAACGGCCAGGTGACCGAAGTGCAGTCGGGCGATCTGAAGCCGGGCATGGAGGTCATTACCGGCCAGTTTGCCGGCGAGAGCTCGGGCAGCGGCAAGCGTTCCGGCGGCGGGTCGGGCGGCGGGCAGCGGCGCGGTGGAGGCGGCGCGGGTGGCTGATCCGATCATCCGCCTGCGCGGCGTCACCAAGACCTATGGTGAGGGACCGACCGCGTTCCAGGCGCTGAAGGGCGTCGACCTCGACATCGAACAGGGCGATTTCGTCGCCGTGATGGGGCCGTCGGGGTCGGGCAAGTCGACCACGATGAACATCCTAGGCTGTCTCGACGTGCCGACACGCGGCGAATTCCTGTTCAAGGATGTCCATGTCGAGACGCTCGACCGCGACCAGCGCGCATTGCTGCGCCGCCGCTATCTCGGCTTCGTGTTTCAGGGGTTCAACCTGCTCAGCCGCACCAGCGCGCTGGAAAATGTCGAGCTGCCCCTGCTCTATCGCGGCGAGGACAAGAAGACGCGGCACCGGCTGGGAATGGCGGCGCTGGAAAAAGTCGGGCTGGACCAATGGTGGGACCATACCCCCGCCGAACTGTCCGGCGGCCAGCAGCAGCGCGTCGCGATCGCCCGCGCGATCGTCACCAGCCCCGACGTGCTGCTCGCCGACGAACCGACCGGCAATCTCGATTCGGAACGGTCGGTGGAGATCATGCAATTGCTCACCAGCCTCAACCAGGACAGCGGCATCACCGTGCTGATGGTGACCCATGAGCCCGACATGGCCGCGTTTGCGCGCACCATCGTGCATTTCAAGGACGGACTGGTGGAACGGATCGATACCGGCATGCGCGCGGGGGTTCCCGCCTGATGCTCGGCACCACCTTTACCCTCGCGATCCGGTCGATCCTGCGGCACAAGCTGCGCTCGTTCCTGACGACGCTCGGCATCATCATCGGCGTGGCGGCGGTGGTGGCGATGGTCACGCTCGGCAATGCGACGACCGCGGCGGTGCAGCAGCAGATCGCCAGCCTCGGCACCAATATCCTCCAGGTCCGCCCCGGCCAGGGCTTTGGCCGTGGCGGCGGCGGCCCGCGTCCGCCCGACTTTGAAGAGCAGGATGTCGAAGCGATCCGCGAGCAGATTGCCGGGGTCACTGCGGTCGCGCCTCAGGCGCAGGCGACCGGCACCGCGATCTACAACGGCGCCAACTGGTCGACCACGATCAACGGCACCGGCAACGCCTATTTCGAGGTCCAGCCCTGGCCGCTGACCGGCGGGCGTACCTTCTCTCCCGCAGAGGAAGCGGCGGGCAAGGCGGTGTGCATCATCGGCAATACCGTGCGCCAGAACCTGTTTCGCGGCGGCGAGGCGATCGGGCGGCGCATCCGCGTCAACGACGTGTCGTGCGACGTGATCGGGACGCTGTCGACCCGCGG
Organism: Sphingomonas sp.; assembly: GCF_965227385.1. Taxonomy (GTDB): domain Bacteria; phylum Pseudomonadota; class Alphaproteobacteria; order Sphingomonadales; family Sphingomonadaceae; genus Sphingomonas. The sequence goes on along the minus strand of NZ_OZ245750.1, from coordinate 1,870,885 downwards.
GCAGGCGGGGTTCGGCGGCGATCAGGACGATGTCATCCTCATGCCGATCAAGACGGTGCAGCGCCGCTTCTCGGGCAACCGCGACATCCGCGTGATGCTGGTCGGGGTGGATAGCGCCTATGATTCCGCCGCCGTACAGGCATCGCTGAGCGACCTGTTGCGCGAGCGGCGCGGGATCGAGGCGGGGGAGCAGGACAATTTCAACATCTTTGACACGGCGCAGATCAGCGCCACGCTGACCGGGACGACGCAGCTGCTGACCAGCATCGTCGCCACGGTCGCGGCGATCAGCCTGATCGTCGGCGGGATCGGCATCATGAACATCATGCTGGTCAGTGTCACCGAACGCACGCGCGAAATCGGCATCCGCCTGGCGATCGGCGCTGTCGCGCGCGAGGTGCTGATGCAATTCCTGGTCGAGGCGATCGTACTGTCGATGCTGGGCGGGGTGATCGGACTGTTGGTGGCGCAGATTGCCGTCGCGATCCTGACGCCGATCATGCAGGTCCCGTGGACGTTCGACCTTCAGATCAACATCGTCGCCTTTGCCATCGCGGCGGGAATCGGGGTGGTGTTCGGCTACTTCCCGGCGCGACGTGCGGCGAGCCTGAACCCGATCGACGCCCTGCGGCATGAGTAATCTTTAGCTGAACTGGAGCAGGATCAGGCCGAAGGCGAGCACGACCGCCGCAGCGATGCGGCGGCCGCCAAAGCCTTCGCCCAGCATCCATGCGCCCATCAGCGCCGCCCATACCACTGCGGTTTCACGCAGGGCCGATACCTTTGCCACCTCCATCAGCGAGAAGGCATAGAGTGCCGAGCCGAACGAGACGCTCGACAGCGCGCCCGCCGCGACGCCGTGCTTCCACGTTGCCTTGACCGCACGCCCCAATTCGGGGCGGCGGAGCAGCAGCGCGGTGGTGGTGATGCACACGCTGTCGAGCATGAACAGCCACACGATATAGGTGAAGGGGCTTGGCGCGACGCGCACACCGCGCGCATCCGCCATATTGTAGAGCGCGACCCCGATCGCGGTGGCAAAGGCCCAGCCGAGCGCCACCTTGTCCGGATGGGCCGCGAGCGACACGCCGCGCGCGGGCAAAGCGAAGACGATCACCGCGCCGGTCGCCACGACCAGCCCGACCCAACCGATCAGGGGCAGCTGCTCGTGCAGTACGAGCACGGCGAAGCCGGCGGTCAGCAGCGGCGCGGCCCCGCGCATGATCGGGAAGACGAGGCTCAGATCGCCGCGCTGCATCGCGCGGACGAGGCAGATCTGATAGGCGAAATGCGCGGGCACCGCCCAGGCGAGCGCTTGCCATGTCGCGGCATCGGGCAGCGGCACGATCAGCGCGAACGGCGCGATCACGATCGCTGCGCTGGAGGAGAGCAGCGCCCGTGCGACGAGAATATCATCCCCGCGCTTCACCACCAGATTGGTGAGCGCGAGGCTGAAGGCCGAGATCAGGCCGAGCGCGATGGCGAGCGCCTGATCACCCACGGATCAGCCGATCCAGCTCCTCCGGCGTATCGACATCGACCAGTTCGGCGGGGGGCACGACGATGTGATGCCCCCGCCGCACCAGATCGCGCGCACCCATGTCACCCTGCGCGGCGAGCAGGTCGGGAATATGCGCGCGGCCGAACAGCGCGGGCGGGCGCGGGACCACGCCGTCGCTGGATGCCATGATCGCGGCGTCGCCATCGGCGCCGTCGAGCAGCCGGTAGATCTGTGTCGCGGTCACGCGCGGCATGTCGGCAAGCGCGATCACCACCGCATCGGGGTCGCTGCGCATCGCCGCCTCCACCCCCAGCCGCAGCGATCGGCCTAGGCCCGCCGCCGGATCGTTGTTGACCACCACATCATAGCCACAGCTGGTCAGGTCGAGCGCGGTTTCCGCCACCACGCCGATCCGCGCGGCGAACGGCACCGCCTCCAGCGCCACCACGACATGCAGCCCGAGCGGACGGCCGAGATAGGGAATGGTCAGCTTGTCCGCCGCCCCGAACCGGCGCGAGCGTCCGGCGGCGAGCAGCACGAGCGCGGCACGTTCAGCGCGGATCATGCAGCGCCCGCACCATGCCCGCCGCGATCGAGAGCGCGATCTCCGCCGGACCGACCGCGCCGATCGCGATGCCCGCCGGACCCTCGACCCGGTCGATCTGCGCGGGAAGCAGCCCCGCCGCCGCCAGCCGCTCGCGCCGCGCCGCGTGGCTTTTGCGCGAGCCGAGCGCCGCGACATAGCCCGCCCCGCAGTTCAGCGCCGCGATCAGCGCCGGATCGTCGATCTTGGGATCATGGCTCAGCGTCACCACCGCGGTCGCGCCATCGGGGCGCAGCCCCTCCACCGCTTCGTCGGGCCAGCGATCGTCTAACGTCACGCCCGGAAAGCGCTCGGGTGTCAGGAAGCGACCGCGCGGATCGATCACCACGGTTGCGATGCCGAGTTCGCGGGCAAGTCCCGCCAGCACCTGCGCGATCTGCACCGCGCCGACGATCAGCAGGCGGCGCGGCGGCTCGTAGCGGTTGATGAAGGCGCCGGGCAGCGGCTCTGCGCTGCTGCGTCCGGTCACCAGGTCGGTCGCCACTTCCTGCGCCCTCCCCTCGTCCCGCGCCGCCGCGATGGCATCGAACAGCGCCGGGTCGAAGCCCTCCGCCGAGACCGGCTGGACCATCACCTCGATCTCGCCGCCGCACGGCAGGCCGACTTCCCACGCCGCCGCATCGGCCACGCCGTAGCGGCGCAGCGCAAACTGCGCGCCCGCGATCACCTCGGCCGCGAGCGCCATGATATCCGCCTCGACGCACCCGCCCGACACCGACCCCTCGAACCGCCCGTCTTCATGTACGAGCAGATGACTGCCGCGCGGACGCGGGGCCGAACCCCAGGTCGACACCACGGTCGCCAGCGCCATCCGCGCCCCGGCCCATCCGCGCGCGGCGGCGATCACGCTGTCGTTATCGGCCATGGTGCCTCCAAATTGTCATCCGAATCACCTAGCCGCCGGAATGGTCGGGTGGAGATAAGACGATGACGGGAATGTTGCGAGCGGCGCTGATGCTGGCCATGATCGCGACGCCCGCGCTCGCCAAGGAGGCCGTCATTTCGTCCAAGCCGATCATCATCGCGCATCGCGGCGCCAGCGGCGAGCGGCCCGAGCATACGCTCGCGGCCTACCAACTGGCGATCGAGCAGGGCGCGGACTTTATCGAACCCGATCTGGTGATGACCAGGGACGGCCAGCTGGTCGCGCGGCACGAGAATGACATCAGCGGCACGACCGACGTTTCGAGCCGCAAGGAGTTCGCCGATCGCAAGGCGACCAAGGTCATCGACGGCATCAAGCATACCGGCTGGTTCACCGAAGATTTCACGCTCGCCGAGCTCAAGACCTTGCGCGCGAAGGAACGCCTGCCGCTGCTGCGCCGGGGCAACAGCAAGTTCGACGGGCAGTTCGAGGTGCCGACGCTGCGCGAGATCATCGCGCTGGCCAAGGCGGCATCGGCCAGGACCGGGCGCACCATCGGCATCTATCCCGAGACCAAGCATCCCAGCTACTTCGCCAGCATCGGCCTGCCGCTGGAGGCGGCGCTGGTCGCGGAGCTCAGGGCCGCCGGCTGGGACCGCGCCGACGCGCCGGTATTCATCCAGTCGTTCGAGGTCGACAATCTCAAGGCCTTGAAGCAGCTGACGCGGGTTCCGCTGATCCAGCTGATGGCGAGCGAAGGCGGCCCGGCGGACGGTGCACAGCCGAGCTACACGGCGATGGCGACGCCCGAGGGGCTGAAGGCAATCGCCGTCTATGCCGCCGGGATCGGACCGCAAAAGGACATGGTAGTTGCGGGCGACGGCACCGTCTCATCGCTGGTCGCCGATGCGCATGCGACGGGGCTGAAGGTCCATCCCTGGACCTTCCGCGCCGAAAATTACTTCCTCCCCTCCGGCCTGCGCAAGGGGATCAACCCCGCCGGACATGGTGACATGACCGCGGAAATTGGCCGATTCCTGGCCGCAGGCGTGGATGGTTTATTTACCGATTACCCTTATCTGGGGGCGCAGGCGCGCGATCGGCATTCCCGCTGAACGCCCGTTGAGGGACTGCGCGATGCGCAAGGGACTGATTATCGCCGTCGTCACGCTGCCGCTGTTGTCGGGCGGCTGCATCGCCAAGACCGCGCTCGACGTCGTCACCGCGCCGGTAAAGGTCGCGGGCAAAGCCGCCGACTGGGCCACCACCAGCCAGGACGAAGCCGACCGCAACTATGGCCGCAAGATGCGCGAAAAGGAGGCCAAGGAAGGCCGCGAGCGCAAGAAGCAGGACGAAAAGTGCCGCAAGGATCCCGACGACTGCGATTGATGCGCGGTCGCTAGGCGCTCCGCCCCAGTGTCTGCGCGATGGCGCGCAGCACTTGCGGTTTCATCTGCACCCACAAATGGCTTGAATCGACCTCGATCGACCGCGCGGTCTCACAGTCCGGTTCGTGACAGATCGCGCCGTTGACCAGCCCGTCGCTGGCGCTCCAGATCGCGGTCGCCGGGACCGGCAGCGGCGTCGCCGCCTCCTCCAGCATCGCGCGCACGGCGGGATCGTCGGCGCGCTGACCACTCGCCAGTTCGAACACGCGCCAGACATTGGTCGCGGTGGGCAGCCCGGCAAAGGGCGAGCTGACCGTAATCACTTCGCGCACCAACTCGGGCCGGCGATGCGCAGCGATGCGCGCCATGATGCCACCCAGCGACACGCCGACCAACGTCACCTTCTCCCCGGTCTCGTCATGCACCTGAGCGATCCGGTCGAACAGGCGCTCGCCCTCCGCCCCGATTGCGCGCGCACCGAAATTGCGACCCAGCGCCCAGGGGTAAGCGCGATAGCCAAGCGCATCGAGGTAGCGGCGCATGACGATGTTGCTCAGGTCGCTGTTGACCAGCCCGGGCAGCGTCATGACGGGCCGCCCGTCGCCGCGCGGCTCCGCCAGCAACTCCTTCCACGCGAACGGCAGCGACCCCAGCGACAGCGCGGCACGCGGCCATTCGGCGAGCAGGGCCGATGCGGGGGGCGCCTTGGCTTCGACATTCACGGGCATCGCTGTCTCCTCGCGGCGACAAGTCTCCGGAAAACCCCTCGGTTCCGCACGTCGCGTCTCCATGCTATGCTGCGGGCATGATGAGTGAAACCCATGTTTTGGAGCGTCCCCCGGAAGGCGCGGGCGCCGACTGGACAATCCCGCAGAATTGGAACGCCTTTACGGCCGAAGAACATGCCGTGTGGGACACGCTGTATGAGCGCCAGATCAAGCTGTTGCCCGGTCGCGCGTCCAAGGCATTTCTGCGCGGGCTCGACCTGCTCAAGCTGTCCGAAAGCGGCATTCCGAATTTCGAAGATCTGTCCGAGCGACTGATGAAGGCGACGGGGTGGCAGGTGGTCGCGGTCCCCGGCCTTGTCCCCGACGACGTGTTCTTCGACCATATGGCCAATCGCCGCTTCGTCGCGGGCAATTTCATCCGCCGCGCCGACCAGCTGGATTATCTGCAGGAGCCCGACGTCTTCCACGACGTGTTCGGCCATGTCCCGCTGCTCGCCGACCCGGTGTTCGCCGATTATATGGAGGCCTATGGCCGCGGCGGTCTGCGCGCGCTGGAGCATGGCGCGCTCAAGCAGCTCTCGCGACTCTACTGGTACACGGTCGAATTCGGGCTGATCGAGGAGGATGACGCTCTGCGCATCTATGGCGCGGGGATCGTGTCCAGCCATGGCGAGAGCCGCTACGCGCTCGACAGTGACAGCCCCAACCGGATCGGCTTCGACCTGAAGCGCGTGATGCGGACCGAGTATCGCATCGACGATTTCCAGCAGAATTACTTCGTCATCCCCAGCTTCGACGAGCTGCTGCGGGTGACGGTGGAGACGGACTTCGCCCCGCTCTACGAAGAGATCCTGGCCCAGCCCGACATCGCCATCGCCGCGATCGAACCGGGCGACCGCGTGATCACGCTGGGGACGCAGGACTATGCGCGGGGGCGGGATGGCTGATCTAAGCCGTCGGATGATGCTGGCGGCGGCGGGTGCGCTGATGCTGTCGCGCCCGTCATTCGCTCGCGCGGAAGGGCGAAGCTATCCCAAGAAGATGAGCGACGCAGAGATCGATGCCGTCTTCGAAACCGCCACCAAGGGACTTCAGGCCCAGACCGACGCCCATGTTGGCTTGTGGCAAGCCGACAAGGCGTCCTGGTCGGTCGATCTGGACGCCGGGCAGATCGAGTTCCGCAACCCCAAGGGTTGGGTCATCACCGCGCCGGTGCAGTTCATCGGTACGTTCCTGACCACGGACAGCACATTCCTATGGGGTTGGGATCACCCCTCCGCCCCCGATTCCCTTCGCGAACATGCCAAGCTGGTGCGCACGTTCGGCGAGGCTCAGGGGCTGGAAGCGCTGACGACACGCAAGATCGAAACGACCGAGGCGGACTGCTGGCGGTTCACGGCGCTGGCAGCCCATCTCGCCGGTGCGAACGGCGCGTATCGCGGCCCGGTGGGCAAGGCGCTCGCCTTCCTCACCTATGGCGAGGTGAACATTCGCAAGTCCTGACGCCGTCACCAGCTCCCGAACCCAGGTGCCAGCCCCTGCCCGTCCGGGCCCGGTCGCGTGGTGCGACCCCAGCCATAGCGCGTGCGTTTGCGCAGCCGCAGGGTCGGCCAGTCGCCCATCGGGGTCTTGCCCGCCAGCCGCAGGCCGTGGCGGCGATAGGCACCTGCGACCCGCTCCGCCTGCGTCTCCAGCAAGCCGGCCAGGATCAGCGTTCCGCCCTCGGCCAGCACCGCGCTGATGCTCGGCGCGAGTTCGATCAGCGGGCCGGCCAGCACGTTGGCGATGACGAGGTCATAGGGCGCGCGGCCGGTAAGCAGCGGATGCTCAAGCCCCGCCGCTGCGGCGAGCGCGAGCTGGCCCTGCATCACGCCGAGCGGCACGCCGTTGATCGCGGCATTTTCCGCCGTCACCTCGACCGACACCGGATCGATGTCCGACGCGGTGGCATAGGCGCGCGGCCACAAATGCATCGCGGCAAAGGCGAGCAGCCCGGTGCCGGTGCCGATGTCGATCAGATTATCGACGCGCTCGCCGCGCGCGCGCATCGCGTCGAGCGTGCGCAGGCAGCCGGCGGTGGTCTCATGCGTGCCCGTGCCGAAGGCGCGGCTCGCCTCGATCTGGAACGTCTTGGCGCCCTCAGGCACCTCGCCCCGGTTGGTCGACGTATGAACATAGAAGCGCCCGGCATGGACCGGCGCGATTCCCTGCTGGCTCAGCGTCACCCAATCCTCATCGGGCAGCTGTTCGACCATTTCCTTGGCCTTCTTCGCGCTCGGTACCAATGTTCGGACCGCCGCGATGTCGGCCTTGCCCGGCTTCGCCTCGAAATAGGCCTCGAGCTGCCAGGCGAGCGGATCGTCGGGAATGGTCTCGCTGGTCAGCAGCACCGGCGCGGGGTCGATGCCGAGCAGCTCCGCTCCCTCGAAATCGATCGCCTCCGCCTCGTCGCGCGTGCAGGGCAGGGTCAGTTTCCAGCTGGTCATCGCACGTAGCTCGCACCGTTCACGTCGAGCACCGCGCCGGTCATCGATGCGGGTGCCTCGAGCGCGCAGAAGCGGGCCATGGTCGCGACCTCTTCGGGCATGGCAACGCGGCCGAGCGGGATGTCGGCGAGCAATTTGTCGCCGCCACGGCTGGCCAGATAATCCTCGGCCATGCCGGTCATGGTGAAGCCGGGGCAGATGGCGAAGGCGAGGATGCCCTCCTTGGCATAGCCGCGCGCGATGCTCTTGGTCATGCCGATCATCCCCGCCTTGGACGCGGCATAGTGCCAGTGCGCCGGCGAATCGCCGCGATAGGCCGCGCGGCTGGCGATGTTGACCAGGCGACCGCCTGCGCCACGCTGCTGCCAATGCCTGACCGCAAAGCGGCTGAGCTGGGCCGAGGCGGTCAGATTGACCTGCATCGTTCGCTCCCACGCGGCGAGCCAGGCATCATCGTCGAGGTCGATCGGCGCCGCCTCGAAGATCCCGGCATTGTTGACCAGCACGTCGATCCGCCCGTCGAGCTGGTCGAGCGCGGCCTGCCACAAGGCGGCGGGTGCGGCGGGGTCGGTGAAGTCGGCGGGAATGCCGCTCGCCGTCCCCTGCCCAACCGCGCGCACGTCGCGGCCGTCGAAGCTGGAGAGGATCGCGGCGCCGATACCGCGGCTGGCACCGGTAACCAGGATATGGGTTGTCATGGCGCCCCGGTTAGTCGGAACTTGGCGGTCCGTCACCCCCTCGACTCTCCCCTTCGGCTTGCAGGAGGGGTCGGGGAGAGGGCCTTTCACAACAAGCTGTTGTCCGTGTGGACAGGCCCTCCCCTAGCCACTCCCGCAAGCGGGAGGGGAATGAAGAAGGTCAGGCCGCCACGCTCGCCGAAAAGCTGGTCGCCGCATCGCTGAGCTGGCCCAGTCGCGCGTCGATTTCGCCGAATGCATGCTCCAGCGAGTCGATCTCGCCAGCCACGGCGTGGCTGTCCTCACGGATCGCGCCGATCGTATCGGACATCGAATCCGCCGCCAGCGCGGTTTCGTCCACCGCCGCCGTGATCGCGGTCACCGTCTGCGCCTGCATCGCCATCGCGTCGCGGATGCGGTCGGCGCTCGCCTGAACCTCGCTCACCGTGGCGCGGATGGTGGTGCTGGTCGCGACCGTTTGGTCGGTTGCCGACTGGATCGCGGCGATCTTGGCCGCGATGTCGTCGGTCGCGCGCGCGGTCTGGCTGGCGAGGCTCTTTACTTCCTGTGCCACCACCGCGAAACCGCGTCCCGCATCGCCCGCGCGCGCCGCCTCGATCGTCGCGTTCAGCGCCAGCAAATTGGTTTGCCCGGCAATCTCGCGGATCAGGCCCAGGATCGATTCGATCGACTGCGCATGCCCGGCCAGCGTCGCGCTCATCAGCACCGCCTCGCTCGCATGCGCGCTGGCGCGCTGCGCGACGTCGCTCGCGCCCTCGACCTGCTTGCGCACGTCCTCGATCGCGCGGATGAGGCCGGCGGCGGTCGATGCCGCCTCGCGCATCGCCAGCGCCGATTGCTCGGCGGCGGCGGCGACCTCATTGGTCTTGCCCTGCATGCCGCGTGCCGCATTGGCCGCGCCGCGCGCCTGATCGCGCACGCGCGCGCCGAGCGAGCCGGTCATTTCAATCGTACCCGCAATGTCGGCGCGGAAGCGATCCGACTGGTTCTGCCGCGCGCTGCGGGCGAGTTCCGCGTCGCGCACGCCGAGGCGCGAGGCCATGAAGTCCGCCTCCAGCATCGACATGCGTGTCGCAACATCGCTCAACTGGCGGAAGGTCGCGACATCGTCGGGCAGGCGGTCGCTCAACACCTCGAAGGTGCGAGCATGGGCAAATGCGAAAGCTGACAGCAAGGCTCGCAGCGGAATGCGCGCGCGATGGGTATCGTCGGCGTGTTTCGCCGCCATTTCGACCCATTCGCGATCGAAGGGCTGTGCATATTTGACGCGGGTGTAGCGCGTGCTGACCGCGATCTGCTTCTCCAGCCGTTCGCCAACGAAATAGCCGCGAACATGCTCGGTGCCTGGAAGCGTCAGATAATGCGTCCAGAAGGCGCGCGCGATCGTATCGAAATCGTCGCCGATCAGTTCAGCGATGCGCGCGCATCCGCTGGCGATCGCGCCGTCCCAGTCATAGTCGCGAATTCGCTCGGCAATCGGGCGGTCGTCGCCGCTCCATTGCCCGAGCTCCTTGGCTCCGGCCATTGATCCCCTCCATCATGCAGCGACTTTTGCGACGAATTCGCCCGCGCTGTTCTTGAGTGTGCCGAGTTCGGCGTCGAGTGCGGCAAAACCGGCCCCGACCCGCTCGATATCGCTGGCGACGCTTTCGGTTTCCTCGCGGATTGCCCCGATCGTCGCGGACATCGAATCCGCCGCCAGCGCGGTTTCGTCGACCGCTGCGGTGATCGCGGTCACCGTCTGCGCCTGCACTTCCATCGCCCCGCGAATGCGGTCGGCGCTGGCCTGGACTTCCTGAACCGTGTTGCGGATCGAAGCGTTGGTTTCGACCGTGCCGCGCGTCGCCGACTGGATCGCGGCGATCTTGCCGGCGATATCGTCGGTTGCACGGGCGGTCTGGTTGGCGAGGCTCTTCACCTCCTGCGCGACGACCGCAAAACCGCGGCCGGCATCCCCCGCCCGGGCAGCCTCGATCGTGGCATTAAGGGCCAGCAGGTTGGTCTGGCCGGCAATGTCGCGGATCAGGCCCAGGATCGATTCAATCGACTTGGCGTGGTCGGACAACATCTCGCTCATCGCCACCGCTTCACCGGCCTGCGCCGATGCGCGCGTCGCGACATCGGCCGCGACCTCGACCTCGGTCCGCGCATCCTCGATCGCGCGGATGAGGCCGGCCGCAGTATGCGCCGCCTCGCGCATTGCCAGCGCGGATTGCTCGGCGGCGGCAGCGACCTCGCTCGCCTTGCCCAGCATGCCGCGTGCGGCCGACGAGGTATGGTTCGCCTGCGCGCGCAGCGATTCGCCCTCGCTCGACGCCCGCTCGACCGTGGTGCCGATCGAGTCGCGGAACTGGCCCGCAAGCCGGTCGCGCGCCACCTGGGCACTATATTCGCGGTAGAGATTGTAGAGTTCGACCGTGATGTCGCTTTCCAGCGCGGACAGACGCATCAGCGTGTCGATCAGCGTGGACAGGCGCGCATCGCCCGGTTCCACGCGATGCACCAGCACGTCGAGCGCCGCGCGATCGCTGGCGTTGATCATCGACAGCAGCGCCGTCGGAGCGACATCGGCACCATAGGCAGCGGCTACCGACCGCTCGATCGATTCGATCCAGGCGCGGCCCCGCGTGTCGAGGAAGCGGTTGCGCAGGAAGACGATGCCAACGTCGATCATCTTCTGCGTATCGTCGGGCGCCCAGTCGCGCTCATCGGCAAAGCAGCGCAGCCATTGCTGCCAATAGGCCTCCGAGACCGAGCGGATGTCGGCTTCGAGCAATTCCCACACATCGCGACTCAGCCGATCCAACGATCCGTCGAAATCGAAGATCCGCAGTCGTTCTGCAATGTCGATCCGCGCGCTCATCGCTCCGCTTGCGGGCATGTCGGTATTCGCTCGCGCTCCAGCCACGGAAACAATCCCCCAATGTCCCGGACGCACTTCGCTCCGGACCTTACTCATATCGCTACAAGCAAAGTGGTTAAGGGTGAGTTAGGGACAGATGATTTGCGACCGGAAGCCCATTCGGGCTGTAGCTTCTTGCATCGGCGGCGGCGGCGGCTATTTGGAGGCGCAAATCATAGGGGACACGCCGTGGCCAAGGCCCGCAATATCAACCGCCCGCTCTCTCCGCACCTGCAGGTGTGGAAATGGGGTCCGCACATGCTCGTTTCGATCCTGCACCGCGTGACGGGCAGCGGCATGGCGACGGTCGGGGTCGGCGTGTTCCTGTGGTGGCTGTGTGCGCTGGCATCGGGGCCGGAGAGCTATGCCAAGTTCCTCGACTGCCTGACGGTCGAAAGCGGCGCGCCGAACGCCATCGGCTACATTCTGGGCGTCGGGCTGACGCTCAGCTTTTTTCAGCACATGATGACCGGCATCCGCCACTTCTTCCTGGATGCCGGCGCCGGTTATGAGCTGAAAACGAACAAGAGCTTCGCGGTGTTGACCATGGTCGTATCGGTCGCGCTGACCGCCGCGCTGTGGGGCTGGATCGTCTATGGCGAACTGGCCAAGGCACCAAAGACCGAAACCCCGATCGCGGTGGAGAAGAAGTAATGGGCACCGGAACCAGCATCGGTCGCGTGCGCGGCCTCGGATCGGCGCATGAAGGCACGCATCACTGGCTGCACCAACGCATCACCGCGGGGTCGAACCTGCTGCTGATGCTCTGGCTGATCGTCAGCCTGATCCGCCTGCCCGACATGGGCTATGAAACGGTGCAGGCGTGGCTGTCGGCACCGATTGCCGCCGTGCCGATGATCCTGCTGGTCGTCAGCGTCTTCTATCACTTCCGTCTCGGCCTGCAGGTGGTGATCGAAGATTATCAGCATGATGAAACGCGCATCGTGCTGCTGACGCTGCTCAACTATTTCACTCTTGCCGCCGGGACGTTCGCGATCTTCTCGATCCTCAAGATCGCCTTCACCACCGTTGCCACCGGAGCACCCGCCTGATGTCCGCCGCCTACAAGATCATCGACCATAGCTATGACGCCGTCGTCGTCGGCGCGGGCGGTTCGGGCCTGCGCGCGACCATGGGCTGCGCCGAGGCGGGCCTCAAGACCGCGTGCATCACCAAGGTGTTTCCGACCCGGTCGCACACCGTCGCGGCACAGGGCGGCATCGCCGCCTCGCTCGGCAACAATTCGCCCGATCACTGGACCTGGCACATGTTCGATACCGTCAAGGGATCGGACTGGCTGGGCGACCAGGACGCGATCGAATATATGGTGCGCGAAGCACCGGCGGCGGTGATCGAGCTGGAACATGCCGGCGTGCCGTTCAGCCGCAACGACGACGGGACGATCTACCAGCGCCCGTTCGGCGGCCATATGCAGAATATGGGCGAAGGCCCCCCGGTGCAGCGCACCTGCGCTGCGGCCGACCGCACTGGCCACGCGATGCTGCACGCGTTGTACCAGCAGTCGCTGAAATATGACGCGGACTTCTTCATCGAATATTTCGCGCTCGACCTGATCATGGAAAATGGTGCGTGCCGTGGCGTGATCGCTATGTGCATGGAGGATGGCAGCATCCACCGCTTCCGGTCGCACGCCGTGGTCCTGGCCACCGGCGGTGGCGGGCGCGTGTACCAGTCGGCGACCAGCGCGCACACCTGCACCGGCGACGGCAACGGCATGGCCCTGCGCGCGGGCATCGCGCTGCAGGACATGGAGTTCGTCCAGTTCCACCCCACCGGTATCTATGGCGCGGGCGTGCTGATCACCGAGGGTGCGCGCGGCGAGGGCGGCTACCTGACCAATTCCGAGGGCGAGCGCTTCATGGAGCGCTACGCCCCCTCGGCCAAGGACCTTGCCAGCCGCGACGTCGTCGCGCGTTCGATGGCGATGGAAATCCGCGAAGGTCGCGGCGTCGGCAAGGAGAAGGATCATATCTTCCTTCACCTCGACCATGTGCCGGCCGATGTCCTCGCCCAGCGGCTGCCGGGCATTACCGAGACGGGCAAGATCTTTGCCGGCGTCGACCTGACCAAGAAGCCGCTGCCGGTGGTCCCGACCGTCCACTACAATATGGGTGGCGTGCCGACCAACTATCATGGCGAAGTGGTGCAGCTGCGCGACGGCAACCCCGACGCGGTCGTCCCCGGCCTGTTTGCGGTCGGCGAAGCGGCGTGCGTGTCGGTGCACGGTGCCAACCGCCTGGGTTCGAACAGCCTGATCGATCTGGTCGTGTTCGGCCGGGCGACCGGCCTGCGGCTCAAGGAGCTGCTCAAGCCCAACACGCCGCACAACCCGCTCCCCAAGGGGTCGGAGGAGCTGTCGCTGACGCGCCTCGACCATTTCCGCAATGCCAAGGGCGGCACCCCGACCGCGAAGATCCGCGCCGAGATGCAGCGCACGATGCAGCGCCACGCCGCGGTGTTCCGCGACACCGCGCTGCTGGCCGAAGGCGTCACCAAGATGGACGCGATCTATCAGAGCATGAACGATGTCGGCGTCACCGACCGTTCGCTGATCTGGAACACGGACCTGATCGAGACGCTGGAGCTGGACAATCTGATCAGCCAGGCCGTCGTCACCATCCGCAGCGCCGACAACCGCAAGGAATCGCGCGGCGCCCACATGCACGAGGACTTCCCGGATCGCGACGACGCGACCTGGATGAAGCACACCGTGGCGAGCTTCGAAGGCTGGGGCGGCAAAGGCGGCGGTGTGGCGATCGATTATCGCCCGGTCCACGACTACACGCTCACCGACGAGGTCGAGTATATCAAGCCGAAGAAGCGGGTATATTGATGCACTAGCGCGGTCATGCAATCCTGCGTCCGGATATCGCAGGGGGCTGCATGGCGCCGATCGCTTTGGTCAAGAAGTGCTATAGATTTCTGACGCACCGGCGCGAATCGGGTGCGATCGTCGCAGTTGTGCTGGTTTCGGTCTTCGCGTTCCTGGTCGCGAAGCTGTGGGACGCGGGGACCGACCTGCTGGTCGAGAATATGGGCCTTGGCAAGCTGGTCGTCTATGCGATCCTTGCCGCCCTCGTGCTGGTGTTTCTGCTCGGCTATATCGCGTTTTATGCGCGCGAGATCGGGCGGTACGGCCTGTCGATGCCGCCACCGGCTCACGGCGAGGAGCTGGTAATCCTGCCGATCGACAGCCTGGCGCTGCTCCGCGACATTCAAGAGCGGATCGTTCCCGCCATTTTTCAAGGTGCGACGCCGCCGAATGACGAAGTCTATCGGATGTTTGAGCGCAACCAGCGCCGATCGATCGGACTGTACAGCAAGGATCAGGCGCAGATGGTGGGCTTTGCATCCTGCTGGCCGATCACGCGCGAGGCCGCGGAGGCCATCAAGGCGGGCACGTTGATCGAGGAAGATCTGACCGCTGAACAGCTTTTGCCCACCGCCCAGAATCGTGAGGCGGAATATGTCATCGTCCCTGGCGTTGCGGTGATGGAGGCCGACACCAGACGGGGGGCGCGGCGCGGCATGGCCCTGATGTACGGCCTGCGCCGATTTATCATCGAAGAATATCTGCACCATCCGGACAGATCGGTCGAACTCATCGCCACCGCCGCGCGCGGCAAGGGCGAAGAATGGTGCAAGCGGATCGGCATGACGCTCCATCGGGTGGTCGATCATGGCGACGGTCAGCCCCTGCCGCTCTATGTTAAGCGCGTCACGCTGGCGGACTTGTTGCGACTGGACGGATTGTGAGCCCGGTACCGGGCAACCGCGCCGTTCTGCTCCGCGCTGCGCTTGGGGCGGCATCTTGCGTTATCGTCGCCGCGTCTGCTCAGCAACAGCCCTATACTCCGCCCAAGCACACCGCGCCCCCGCCGCCCGCCCTGACGCGCTCGACGCCGGAGGAGGTGGTGCAACAGGCCGATGGTGGCACCCAGATCGAGCGGGATCGGCCCGCCAGCTACGCCCTCGCCGAGCATCGCCGCCTGAGCCGCGCGCTTGGCGCCGTGCTCCCCCAGCGCAAGGGGGTGGTCGATGCCTATGTCCTGTCGATCGCGCTCGACAGCGACCCCGTCTTCGGGCGCGAGGCGCGGGAGGCGGGCAAGGTGCTCGCGCGGCGCTACGACGCGGTCGGGCGCACGATCACGCTCGGCGGCAGCGACGGCAAGGCGCCCTCACCGCTCCCGATGGGATCGCCCGCAAATTTCGAAGCGGCGCTCGCCCGCATTGCGGAGGTGATGGACGAGCAGGAGGATGTGCTGATCCTCTATGCCACCAGCCACGGCGCGCCGTTCGGGGTCGTCTATAACGACGGCAATGAGGGTTTCGGCGCGATGTCGCCCCGGCGCCTTGCCGCGCTGCTGCGCGCGCACGGGATCGAGCGTCGCCTGCTGATCATCAGCGCCTGCTATTCGGGCGTGTTCGTTCCGTCCCTGTCCGGGCCGCACAGCGCCGTGATCAGCGCTGCGGCGTCCGACCGCTCGTCGTTCGGCTGCGCGGCGGAGAATGACTGGACCTTTTTCGGCGACGCGCTGGTCAATCGTGCGCTGCGCAAGCCCCAGCCGCTGGACGCGGCGGTGACCGCCGCCCTGGCCGAGATCGCCGCATGGGAGTCGCGAGGCGAGCTCAAGCCCTCGCTGCCGCAGCAGAGCATCGGGGTCGAGGTACGGGCATGGCTGAAGCCGCTGGAGGCGCGGATGCCCAAGGTCGCAACCCAGCCCGTGGGCCGGCCGTCGGTCGACAGCCTGCAGGGTCCGTGACGCTGATCCTTTTGCCCGCTGGCGGGTTGAGGCCGCGTGGAAACGCTCATCCCCCTTGCCTTCCTGGCGCTGATCGCAGCCGGTGTTGCGCTGGTCGTGATCGGCGTGCGCGATGCGTTGCGGCGGCGGCCTCTGGAACCTAGTCCCCGGCCGATGGTTGCGCGGGCGATGACCCAGACATTCGACATCCCCGCCCCAGCCCCCGACGCGCCCCCCGCGCCGGCTGCGCCCGCCCCCTACAGCACGCGCTATCCGCTGCTTGCGACGCCGCACATCTGCCTGTCCGGTCCGGTCGACCATGCGATGTACCAGAGTTTTCGCGACCAGCTCGCCAATGCGCCGACCGAAGGCACGCTGGTCATCGCGATTTCGACGCTCGGCGGCGATCCGGAAGTCGCGCGGCTGATGGGCGACGAAGTCCGGCTGCTGCGCGAGTTCACCGGGCGCGAGATCCTGTTCCTGGGCAAGGTCGCGGTCTATTCGGCGGGCGCGACGTTCATGGCGCATTTCCCGGTCGACAAGCGCTTCCTGACCCAAGGCACGCGGCTGATGATCCACGAGCGCAAGCTCACCGCCGACATCCACCTCGAAGGTCCGCTCAAGACGCTGGTTCCGATCCTGCAGGCCAAGCTGCACGAGATCGAGGAATCGATCCGCATCGAGGAGGAGGGGTTCCGCGACATCGTGGCCGGATCGAAGCTGGCGTTCGAGGATCTGTGCAGGAAAGCGCCGTCGAACCTGTATCTGGAAGCAGAGGAAGCGCGTGACCTGGGCCTCGTCCTCGACGTGATCTGACGCCCTCAGAAAAGCCTCACCCATCGCTCATGGCGGCCGGGCTGCGGCGCGTTAGGTCGGCGACTTCACTGACAGGAGTCGCTCATGGACCTATCCGCACCCAACCGCTCGCCGGGAATGAAACTGCTGCTTGCGCTGCTCGTCGGCGCGGTCCTGACCATTCCGCTCTTCGCAGTCTATCTGCTCGTCTACGACCGGCAGAACCAGTCGGAGACCGCACGCAGCAGCATCGCCGAGGGATGGGGCGGCCCGCAGACCCTGGCCGGACCGCTGCTCGTCATCCCCTATTCCCTGCCCGTGACGGAGACGGTGCAGGAAAATGGCAAGTCGGTGACCCGCACCAGCGTGCAGCGCCGACAGCTGTTTATCGCCCCGGCAACGCTCGACATGGATACGCGGATCAAGCCCGACCGGCGCACGCGATCGATCTACGAGTCGGTGGTCTACGATGCCGACATTTCGGGCAGCGCGTCCTTCCGCCTGCCACCCGACGCCGCGCGCATCGTCGATCTCGCCAGCCTCGAATATGACAAGGCCGAACTGCGCTTCGGCGTCGCCGATCCGCGCGGGCTGAAGCCAGCGAACCGCATCACCATCGATGGCCAGTCCGCCCCCGCGCAGCCGGGCAACGGCGTCGCGGCCACCGGCGGATCGGGTTTCTTCGCCAATGTCGACGCGTCCGCCCTGCGCGAGCGGACGGTCACCGCCAAATTTGCCTATGCCCTGCGCGGCCATTCGGTTGTCGCGCTTGCCCCGCGTGCCGGCGCGACCCGCTGGACCGTCACCTCGCCGTGGCAGCATCCGAGCTACACCGGCGGTTTCCTGCCCGAACAGCACAGCAATACGGCCAGCGGGTTCAGCGCGACCTATCGCATCTCGAACCTCGCGCTCGGCACGACATTGGTGACCACGAGCGACTCGTCCGCCGACTCCCGCGAGCCGCAAGTGGCCTATGACACGCGCGCCGCCCTCCCCGCCCCATCGGCCACAGCGCAGGTCGGACTGATCCAGCCGGTCGATCTCTACGCGCAGGTCAATCGCAGCGTGAAATACGGCTTCCTGTTCATCGGCTTCACCTTCATGGCGTTCCTGCTGTTCGATGTCGTCGCAGGCGTGCGCGTGTCGGCGGTGGAGTATCTGCTGGTCGGCGCGGGGCTGGTGTTGTTCTTCGTCCTGCTGCTCGCCTTTGCCGAGGTGATCGGTTTTGCCCCCGCCTATCTGGTCGCGGCGGGCGGCGTGATCGCGCTGCTGACCGCCTACAGCGCCGCGGTGCTGGGCAGCGGCCGCCGTGCCGGGTTCATCGCCGGCCTGCTCGTGGCGCTCTATGGCGTGCTCTACATCCTGCTCAGCCTCGAAGCCTATTCGCTGCTGATCGGATCGCTGCTGCTGTTCGCAGCGCTGGCGGCGGTGATGTATCTCACCCGCAATCTCGACTGGAGCGGCCGCACCGCCGACCCGTCGGCAGCCTGACCGGCCGGCACCATGTGTGGGAGGGAGATTTCCCTCTCCCACATGGGTGCCGCGCGCGCACAATCTTGCCTGCGCTCCAATTGAGTTCAGACACGGGTCACCTTATGTTTGCAGCGCGGGCAGCGGTTATGTATCTGGCCTGCAATCTGGGCGGGAGCGACTGCGTCGTCGCCCCGTTTGCGGTGTAGTTTAAGAGGTTCCCGATGGCCGATTTCGTCCTGCCGAAGAACAGCAAGATCACGAAGGGCAAGGCGCATCCGGCGCCGGCGGGAGCATCGCGGAAAAAAACCTTCACCATCTATCGCTATGACCCGGATTCGGGGAAGAATCCGCGCTACGACAGCTTCACCATCGACCTCGACGAGTGCGGGCCGATGGTCCTGGACGCGCTGATCAAGATCAAGTCCGAGATCGACCCCTCGCTTACCTTCCGCCGTTCGTGCCGCGAAGGGATTTGCGGATCGTGCTCGATGAACATGGACGGCAAGAACGGCCTCGCCTGCACCACCGCGATCGAGGATATCAAGGGCGACATCAAGATCACCCCGCTGCCCGCGATGGACGTGATCAAGGACCTGGTCCCCGACTTCACGCATTTCTACGCGCAGTACGCATCGATCAAGCCGTGGGTGCAGACCGTCACCCCGCCGCCGTCGGGCAAGGAGCGACTGCAGTCGCCGGAAGACCGCGCCAAGCTCGACGGCCTCTATGAATGCATTCTGTGCGCCTGCTGCTCGACCAGCTGCCCCAGCTATTGGTGGAACAGCGACCGGTTCCTGGGGCCGGCGATCCTGCTTCAGGCGTATCGCTGGCTGGCCGACAGCCGCGACGAGGCGACCGGTGAGCGGCTCGACGAGCTGGAGGATCCGTTCCGCCTCTATCGCTGCCACACGATCATGAATTGCGCTAATGTCTGCCCCAAGGGCCTGAGCCCCGCCAAGGCGATTGCCGAGATCAAGAAGATGGAAGCCGAGCGGGTCGTCTGATCCGCGTCGGCACCCCCCTGACTTGTCGCAGGCCGACACGCATTTCGTCTATGTGGACGATCCCGACCATCCGGGATGGAAGCGCTGGGAGCTGCGCGATCCGACGCGGTTCAACGCCTTTCTCGGCCCGATCCTGACGCGGGTCGAGGGTGGCAAGGCGCTGGTGCGGATGGTGCCGGGGCGCGAACATTCGAACCTGCGCGATTCGACCCATGGCGGCGCGCTGCTCGGCTTCATGGACGTCGCGCTGTTCGCCGCCGCGCGCAGCTTTGGCGTGCTGTCGGCAGGCGGCGCAGTGACGCTCGACCTGTCGGCGCAGTTCATCGGTACCAGCCGCATCGGCGAACCGATCGTGGCCGAGGTCGAGCTGCTGCGCGAAACCGGGCGGATGCTGTTCATGCGCGGACTGGTGCGGCAGGAGGACAATGTCCTCGCCAGCTTCTCCGGCACGGTCCGCAAATCCTCGCCGGTGTCATGACCGGCGTGCTCGAACGCTATCAGGCGCTGGTCGCCGCCGGCGAACTGCGCGCCGACCCGGATCAGGCCGCCGCCGCGCGCCGCCTTGCCCATCTCGCCCACGAACTTGAACAGGGACCGCGCAAGGGCAGCGTCTTGTGGCGCCTCGCCCGGCGCGCGCCGGAGGCTCCCCGTGGCCTGTACATGTGGGGCGGCGTCGGGCGCGGCAAATCGATGCTGATGGACCTGTTCTTCGGCTGTGTCCGCATCGAGCGCAAGCGCCGCGTCCATTTCCACGAGTTCATGATCGAGGTGCACGCGCGCATCGCCGAGGAACGCAAGAAGGAGGCGGGCGACCCGATTCCGCCGGTCGCCAAGGCGCTCGCCGAAAACCTCCGCCTGCTCGCATTCGACGAGATGGTGATCAACAACACCGCCGACGCGATGATCCTCTCGCGCCTGTTCACCGCGATGATGGCCGAGGGTCTGACGGTGGTGGCGACATCGAACCGCCCGCCCGACGACCTGTACAAGGACGGGTTGCAGCGCGACAGCTTCCTGCCCTTCATCGCGCTGCTCAGGGACAAACTCGACGTCCTGCCCTTGAACGGCCCGACCGATTATCGCCGCGACCGGCTCGGCACGATGGATACGTGGCTGGTGCCGAACAGCCCCGCCAACACCGCTACCCTATCCGCCGCCTTCTTCCGCCTGACCGATTACCCGGTCGAGGATCGCGCACATGTGCCGAGCGAGGACCTGTCGGTACAGGGTCGCACGCTGCACGTGCCCAAGGCGCTGAAGGGCGTTGCGGTCTTCTCGTTCAAGCGACTGTGCGAAGAGGCACGCGGCGCGTCCGACTATCTTGCCATCGCGCGCCGCTATCACACCGTCATCATCGTCGGCATCCCGCGGCTAGGCCCGGAAAACCGCAACGAAGCCGCACGCTTCGTCACGCTGATCGACGCGTTGTACGAGCATAAGGTCAAGCTGCTGGCAATGGCCGACGCCGCCCCGATCGACCTCTACGCCGAGGGCGACGGCAAGTTCGAGTTCGAGCGGACGGTGAGCCGCCTGATGGAGATGCAGTCGGAGGAGTATCTGGCGCAGGGGCATGGCACGGCGGGCTGATCACCCCGCCACTGCCTCCGCCAGTTCCGTCCCCCGCCCGGTAAGGCCATAGAGCGCCACCGGCGGAAACCGGTCCTCCAGCCGCCGCGTCACCAGATCCTGCCCGATCATCGCTTGCAGCGTCAGCGACAGTGCGCGCGGCGTGACCGGTGCCAGCCGCGACTGGAGCGCGTTGAAGCGGGTCCAGTCATCGCCCAGCGCGCCCGCCACCGGCAGCGTCCAGCGCGACAGCTCGGGTGCCTCCAGCCCCAGCCGCACGCGCGCATCCTCGATCCGCTCGCACGCCGCGCCGATCGCGCGGCCGCTGTCGGTCAGCACATATTCGGGGCGCAGCGGGTGGCCATGGCCGGGATTGGGCATGACCCAGCCCTGTTCGCGCAGAGTGGCCAGCGTCCGCGTCAGGCTGTTGCGTGACAGCGCAAAGCGCCGCTCAATCACCGCGAAGCGCGATCCCTGTTCGCGGCTGAGCAGCGCCAGCACGGGGATCGTCCACCGCCCCGCTGCCAGCCGCTGCAGCACCGCACTTGTCAGAACCGGATCATCCACGCGCTTGACCAAATCACAATCTACTATACAAATGGAACCATAGAGTCGGGAGGACGATATGGCAAGCGAAGCAACTGTTGAGGCAACCACCACCGCGATCAGCTACGACGGCGGACTGACCTGTGCGCTCAGCGTCACCAGCCTCGACCGGTCGATTCCCTGGTACGAGA
Source organism: Sphingomonas sp. (assembly GCF_965227385.1). GTDB lineage: Bacteria > Pseudomonadota > Alphaproteobacteria > Sphingomonadales > Sphingomonadaceae > Sphingomonas. The sequence continues at coordinate 1,849,375 of NZ_OZ245750.1, read as the reverse complement.
ATGTGCTCGGCATGACGCTGATGTACCGGATGGACGAGATCGCATGGTGCGAGTTGACCTCGTCGGTCGCGCGCGTCAGCGTCGGCCTGTCTCAGGTCGAAAGCGCGGGCGGCCCCGGCGGCGCGACGCTGACCTTCGGCGTCACCGATCTCGACGCGGCCAAGGCGGCGCTGGATGCTGCGGGGGTGCGGCAGGACGGCCCGATCAACGAGATTCCGGGCATGGTGCGCCTGCTCACCTTCTACGACCCCGACGGCAATGCGTTGATGTTCTACCAGGATCTGTCGGGCGGCGGGGAAGGTTGAGCGGCCCCTAGCGCCACGCGCGCGGGGGGCTTAGCATCACCGGATGCTGCGCCGCCTGCCGCTTCTCATCCTCGCCATCGCAGCACTGCCCGGCGCGCGTCAGGCGGATCCTGCTCCGCAGGGCTGGTATGTCATCGCCGACGATGCCGGCGCGGTGCTGGGCCATGCCAGCACCGCCAGCCGCGCGCTGCCCGAGGGTCGCGAGACGGTCGAACTGCGCGAACTCCGGCTGGCCGATGGCGAGCGACCGAGCACCACGCTGACCGATACGACCACGACCAGCTTCGACCGATCGGGCCGCCCGCTACTGATTGTGACCGAGTCGCGCGACGGCCGCACCATCAGCCGCACCGAAACCCGGATCGCAGGGGCCAGCGCGACCATCACGCGCCAGAGCGAGAGCGGTCGCCACGTCACCCGCGTCGCGCTGCCCACCGGCACACGTTTCGACAATGGCGAGGGGCTGATGCGCGGCTGGACCGGGGACGCCCCGCTCGCCTTTCTCAACCTCAATTCCGCCGCCGGGCTGGTCGAGCGCGTGACGATCGAACGCGCGCCGACCCAGCGCCCCGGCACGCTGACGGTGCTGCGCAAACGCTATGAGGGCACGGAGCTGCGCGGCATCGTGCGGCTCGATCTCGACGCATCGGGGCGCATCGTCGCGGCGATCCAGCCGATGTTCGGTGTAGCGGTCACCACCCGCCCCGCCGACCGCGACACTGCGCTGCGCCCGCACCCGCCCTATCGCCTGTTGCGCAACGTCATTGCCAAGTCGCCGGTGCGGATCGGCCCGGCCGCCGCGCAGGGCCATATCCGCTACCGTTTCGGCTTTATCGACGGCATCGCCTTTGCCCCGCCAGCGACCGGCGAACAGCGCGTGACCCTTGATGCGACCGGCGTGACGCTCGATATCTGCACAAGCTGCGGCCTCGGCCTGCCCGGCGATCCGGCGACCCTTGCCGATGCGCGCCGCGCCACCGCCTGGCTGCAACACGACCATCCCCGCGTCATTGCGCTCGCCCGCCCGGTGATCCGCCGCCAGCTGTCGAAAGCGCGCACGATGGAGGAGCTGGCGGTCCGCGCCCGCACGGCCATGCACAAAATCGACTTCACCGGCCATCGCAGCGCCGCCGATGCGCTGGCATCGGGGGCGGGAGATTGCACCGAGGATGCAGTGGTGCTCGCGGCACTCGGGCGCGCGGCGGGCATTCCGACCCGCGTCGCCAGCGGCCTCGTCTATTCGCGCGAACGCTATCACGGGGTCAGCAACGTGTTCATGCCGCACAGCTGGACGCTCGCTTATGTCGACGGCGCCTGGCGCAGCTTCGACATGTCACTCGATGGGTTCGACGCCACGCATATCGCGCTGACCATCGGCGATGGCGATGCGCGCTCGATCGCCGCGGCGGGTCAGTTCGCCAGCCTGCTCGACTGGCAATCGCTGGCAGAGGTCAGGACGCGGGCTTCACCGTAACCGGCTGCGGCGCGTCGTCATAGACGACCGGGAGTTCGGGCAGAGTCGCATCGGCCGGATCGTCGACCATCGCCACCGCCTTGGGATCCTTGATCCCACCGACGATGATCATGTCATAATCCTCGTCCGGGGTCGCGACCTCAATCGGCGTCGGGGCCACATCCTGCGCCGCCGCCGGCAGCCCGACCACCGCCGCCGCCAGCGCAGCAGCCGCCAGCGCCGGCCGCACGGGCAGCGTATAGCGCACGCACACCTCGGTCTCGCACCCCTTCAGGAACGCCACGCGCTCGCCGTCGCTCCAGCCGGACAGGTCGAACACCTCGCGCTTGCACATGCGACAGAAATCGCCGCCCATGATCGCGGCCAGGTCGGCCTTGTAGGGACAGGGGCTGTCGATCTTCGGGAACTTGGCCATGGCATGCTCTCCGGTCGTTTGCGCAAGCGTAGCCCGATTTTCGCGGAGAGTCAGGCGCGATTTCCAGTGACACTTCGATGCTTCCACGATCATCGAAATATAGCTTGCGGCTAGCCGATCAACTCGATATTTCCACGATCATGGAAATAAAGAACGACAGCACCGCCGTAACCGCCCTGTCCGCACTGGCACAGGAACATCGCCTCGCGCTGTTCCGCCTGCTGGTTCAGGCCGGACCGGACGGCCTACCCGCCGGGGCGATCGCCGAAGAACTGGGCGTCCCCGCCTCGTCGCTTTCCTTCCATCTCGCCCATCTCAACCGCGCCGGGCTGGTCAGCCAGACGCGGCAAGGGCGATCGTTGATCTACGCCGCCGACTATGCCGCGATGAACGGGCTGCTCGGCTACCTCATGGAGAATTGCTGCGGCGGCGCGGGGTGCGCGACCGCAGCGGAACCGTCCGAAAGGAAGACCGCATGAAGCGTATGCATGTCCATGTCGGCGTCACCGATCTCAATCGCTCGATCGCCTTCTATTCCACCCTGTTCGGGGCGGCACCCAGCGTGACCAAGCCCGATTATGCCAAGTGGATGCTGGAGGACCCGCGCGTCAACTTCGCGATCTCGGCGGGCAACCACGCTGCGACCGGCATCGAACATCTCGGCATTCAGGTCGAGGATGGCGACGAACTGGTCGAAGTCTATGGCCGCCTCAAGGCCGCCGACCGTCCAGTGCTGGAGGAAGGCGCGACCACCTGTTGCTACGCCAAGAGCGAAAAGAGCTGGATCGCCGATCCCGATGGCGTGGTGTGGGAAGCGTTCCTGACCGAGGGCGAAGCGACGGTGTACGGCGACTCCCCTGCCCTGTCGGCGCTGTCGGACAATGCGCGCGCCGATGCCTGTTGCGCGCCGCAGATCGCGTTGGTTCCGAAATCCGCCTGCTGCTGAGGGATCGCGCAATGGCACCGGTCGACATCGTCATCTACCACAACCCCGATTGCGGCACGTCGCGCAATGCGCTGGCGATGATCCGCAATGCCGGGATCGAGCCGCATGTGGTGGAGTATCTGAAGACCCCGCCCAGCCGCGCGCTGCTGGTCGATCTGCTCGCCCGCGCACGCGCGACGCCACGCGACTGGCTGCGCGAGAAGGGAACGCCCTATGCTGAACTCGGCCTCGACGACGCGACGCTGTCCGACGATGCGCTGCTCGACGCGATGCTGGCGCATCCGGTGCTGATCAACCGCCCGGTGCTCGTCTCCCCGCTCGGCGTTGCCCTGTGCCGTCCGTCCGAAGCGGTGCTCGACCTGCTCCCCACCGCCCAGCGCGGCGCCTTCATCAAGGAGGAAGGCGAACGCGTCGTCGACGCCACCGGCAACCGACTTTCCTGACAGGACCATCATGACCGACAAATCCTCCCCGCTCGGCCTGTTCGAGCGCTGGCTTTCGCTCTGGGTCGCGCTGGCGATCCTCGCCGGCCTCGCGCTCGGCCTGATCGCGCCCGGCGTCACCATGGCGCTGGCGGGGCTGGAAGTCGCCTCGGTCAATCTGGTCGTCGCGGTGCTGGTATGGGCGATGATCTATCCGATGATGGTCGGGGTTGATTTCGCCAGCATCCGCGATGTCGGGCGCAAGCCCAAGGGGCTGGTGATCACGCTGGTCGTCAACTGGCTGATCAAGCCCTTCACCATGGCCGCGCTCGCCATCCTGTTCTTCGATTTTATCTATGCCGACCTGATCCCGCGCGACCTGGGTCAGCAATATATCGCCGGACTGATCCTGCTCGGTGCCGCGCCCTGCACCGCGATGGTATTCGTCTGGGCACAGATGACCAGGGGGGACCCGGCCTATACGCTGGTGCAGGTGTCAGTGAACGACCTTGTCATGATTATCGCCTTTGCCCCGATCGTCGCGCTGCTGCTCGGCGTCACCGATATCGTCGTGCCGTGGCAGACGCTGCTGCTGTCGGTCGCGCTGTATGTCGTGATCCCGCTGGTGGCCGGGGCCATCACCCGAAGCCGGGTGGTCGCTGCGCATGGCGGAGATGCCGGCGCAGTCGACGCCTTCACCGCGCATCTGAAGCCATGGTCGATCATCGGCCTGCTCGCCACCGTGGCGCTGCTGTTCGCGTTTCAGGCGGAAACGATCGTCGCCAACCCGCTGCTGATCGCGCTGATCGCGGTGCCGATCCTGATCCAGTCCTATGCCATCTTCGCTATCGCCTATGCCGCGGCCAAGGCGTGGCGCGTCCCGCACAATATCGCCGCCCCGTGCGCGCTGATCGGTACGTCGAACTTCTTCGAGCTGGCGGTGGCGGTCGCGATCGGCCTGTTCGGCCTGTCGAGCGGCGCGGCGCTCGCCACCGTCGTCGGCGTGCTGGTCGAGGTGCCGGTGATGCTCAGCCTGGTCGCCTTTGCCAACCGTACGCGCGGCAGCTTTCCTGCCGCCTGACCAGAGGCACAGGGTAGTATCGCGGGCGGCGGACCGCTAGGTTACGAGCATGATCGACGCGATCGGCGCAGCGCTTGCGTCGCACCAACCCCTGCTGGGCCTTGCCTTCATCATCGCGCTGTTCATCGCCTTTGCGACCGAGCGCTTTCCCCCAGTGACAATTACGGTGTTCGGCACCGCCGCCGCGATCGCCTTTGGCTGGCTGACGCCCGACATGATCGGCGCGTCGTTCGCCAACCCGGCTCCGATCACGATTGCCGCTTTCTTCGTGCTGTCGAGCGCGCTGATCCGCACCGGCGCGATCGAAGCGGTGGCGAGCATGCTCGTCCGTCGCGCGGCCGTTGCGCCGCGCCGCACTGTCGCCGAAATGTTCGTCGGCGCTGCCACCGCCCCGGCCTTCATCAACAATACGCCGGTGGTGATCGTGCTGATCCCGATCGTCAAACGCCTGGCGAAGGCGGTGCAGATCCCCGCCACCCGCCTGCTGATCCCGCTGTCCTATCTCAGCATCCTGGGCGGCACGCTGACGCTCGTCGGCACCTCGACCAACCTGCTCGTCGATGGCGTCGCACGGGCGCAGGGGCAGCCCGGCTTCGGCATTTTCGACATCACGCTGGTCGGGCTGTGTACCATGGCGGCGGGGGTCGCGACGTTGCTGGTCCTCGGCCCGCGCCTGCTGCCCGCCCGCGATGACGACGACAGCGCCGACCAGCACCACCTCACCTATCTCACCGACCTGCAGCTGATCGGCGAGCTAGCCGACCGTCCGCCTATGATCTCCGAGCTCGGCTTCCTCAAGCGCGACGCGGTGCGGCTGATCGGGGTTCGGCGCGGCAACGACCTGCTGCGCGATCCGGCACCACACCTGGTGATATCCGGCGAGGACCGACTGGTCGTCTCCGCCTCGGCGAACGAACTGGACGGACTGGCGCGGCGCAGCGACGTGCGCGTCGGGCTTCAGAATGTCGGCCAGCCGATCCGCCTGTCGGAGGATGCGCGGGCCGAGGATGTGCGGCTGATCGGCGTGACGATCGCCCCGTCGCACCCGACGCTGGGTCGGCATCTGCGCGAGATCCCGTTCCTGTCGAACCTCCCTGCCCGGATCCTCGGCATCGGCCGTGCGCGTCATTTGCCCGGGCCTTTCCTGGGCAGCGTACGGCTGCGCGCTGCCGACAGCCTGCTGGTCGCCGCCGATGCCAATGGCGCGGCGGCGCTGCGGGAAAACCCCAATCTGATCGTCGGCGACACCAGCGCGGTGCGCGCGTTCCGTCGCCGTCGCGCGCCGATTGCGGTGCTCACCCTCGCCGGGGTCGTGCTGCTTGCGGCGCTGGGCGTCGCGCCGATCCTGACGCTCGCCATCCTCGGCGTCGGGATCGTGCTGGTCACTGGCTGCATCGACCCGGAAGAGGCGTGGAATTCGATCGACGGCAGCGTGCTGGTGCTGATCCTCGCCATGCTTGGCATCGGCGCGGCGCTCGACCGAATCGGCACCGTCGGTCTGATCGTCGATACCGCCTCCCCCTGGCTCGGCACGCTATCGCCGCTGATGCTGATCCTGGTGCTGTATTTCCTGACCTCGATCCTGACCGAGGCGGTGACCAACAACGCCGTCGCCGTCATCATGACCCCGGTCGCGATCGGCCTCGCGCAGGCGACCGGCAACGATCCCACCGCGCTGATCGTCGCGGTCATGTTCGCCGCCTCGGCCAGCTTCGCCACGCCGATCGGCTATCAGACCAACACGATGGTCTATGCCGCCGCAGACTATCGCTTCTCGGACTTCGTCAAGATCGGCATTCCGATGAACGTGATCGTCGGCGTCGCCACCTGCATCGCGATCCACCTGCTGATCGGTTGATCAGTCCAGGTTCGGCCGCAGATAGCGCTCCGCCAGTTCGACGCTGATCCCGCGCCGCGCCGCATAATCCTCGAGCTGGTCGCGTCCGACGCGCGCAACGCCGAAATACTCGGCTTGCGGGTGACCGAAGTAAAAGCCGCTGACCGCTGCGGTCGGCAGCATTGCAAAGCTTTCGGTCAGCGACACGCCCGTATTCTTGTGCGCGTCGAGCATCTCGAACAGGATCGGCTTGAGGCTGTGCTCGGGACAGGCGGGATAGCCCGGCGCCGGGCGGATGCCGCGATACTGTTCCTTGATCATCGCCTCGTTGGTCAGCTGCTCGCCCTCGGCATAGCCCCACAGCGCCGTGCGCACGAAATGGTGCAGCCGCTCGGCGAACGCCTCGGCCAGACGGTCGGCCAGTGCCTTGAGCAGGATGTCCGAATAATCGTCGATCGCTGCCTTGAACCGCGCCAGATGGGGCTCGATGCCGTGGATCGAAACCGCAAAGCCCCCGATCCAGTCGCCCTGCCGGTCGATGAAGTCGGCCAGGCACATATTCGCCCGCCCTTCGCGCTTCTGGATCTGCTGGCGCAGCATCGGCAGCGTGACATGCTTTTCGTCCTCGACATGGACGATGATGTCGTCGCTCTGGCGGCGGCACGGCCACAGTCCGGCCACGCCGCGCGCGGTCAGCCAGCGTTCCGCGATGATCTTGTCGAGCATCTTCTGTGCATCGGCGAACAGGCTGGTCGCGCTTTCGCCGACCACCTTGTCCTCCAGGATCGCCGGGTAATTGCCCGCCAGCTCCCACGCGCGGAAGAATGGGGTCCAGTCGATATAGTTGCGCAGGTCCCTGAGGTCCCAATCGGGGAAGCTGTGGACGCCGGGCATGCGCGGGCGGCCGGGCTTCAGGCTCATATCCGCCTCGAACGCATTGTCGCGCGCCACCGCCAGCGGCACGAGGTCGCTCTGCCCCTTGTTGGCGCGGGCGATGCGAACGGCCTCATATTCGTCGGCGACCTTGGCGACATAATCGTCGCGGATCGTGTCGGAGACGAGCGTGGTGGCGACGCCCACTGCGCGGCTGGCGTCGAGCACATGCACCACCGGCCCGTCATAGGCCGGCGCGATCTTTAGCGCGGTATGCACCTTCGACGTCGTCGCCCCGCCGATCAGCAACGGCATGGTCATGCCGGAGCGCTTCATCTCCTCGGCGACCGTCACCATCTCGTCGAGCGAGGGGGTGATCAGGCCAGACAGGCCGATCATGTCGGCGTCATTCTCGTTCGCCGCCTGCAGGATCGTCGACCACGGGACCATCACGCCAAGGTCCACCACCTCGAACCCGTTGCACTGCAGGACGACGCCGACGATGTTCTTGCCGATGTCATGCACGTCGCCCTTGACGGTCGCCATGATGACCTTGCCCTTGCCCTTCGCGCCCGGCTCCTTCGATGCCTCGATATAGGGGAGGAGGTGCGCGACCGCCTTCTTCATCACGCGCGCGCTCTTCACCACCTGTGGCAGGAACATCTTGCCGCTGCCGAACAGGTCGCCGACGACGTTCATCCCGTCCATCAGCGGGCCTTCGATCACCTCGATCGGCTTGTCGGCCTTCTGGCGGCACTCTTCGGTATCCTCGACGACATATTGGTCGATGCCCTTGACCAGCGCATGTTCCAGCCGCTTCTCGACGGCCCAGCCGCGCCACTCCGCCGCCTGCTTCTCCGCCACCACATCGGTGCCGCGATACTTCTCGGCCAGCGCGACGAGCCGGTCGCCCGCCTCCGGATCGCGGTTGAGGATCACGTCCTCGCACGCAGTGCGCAGTTCCGGCTCGATCTGGTCATAGATGTCGAGCTGTCCGGCATTGACGATCGCCATGTCGAGCCCGGCGGGGATCGCGTGATACAGGAACACGCTGTGCATCGCGCGGCGCACCGGCTCGTTGCCGCGGAACGAGAAGCTGAGGTTCGACAGCCCGCCCGAAAAATGGACATGCGGGCAACGCGCCTTGATCTCCTTCACCGCCTCGATGAAGTCGACGCCGTAGTTATTGTGCTCCTCGATGCCCGTCGCGACCGCGAACACGTTGGCGTCGAAGATGATGTCCTCGGGCGGGAAGCCGATCGCCATCAGCTCCTTGTACGCCCGCTCGCAAATCTCGACCTTGCGCGCCTGGGTATCGGCCTGGCCGACCTCGTCGAACGCCATCACCACGACCGCAGCGCCATAGTTCATGCATTTGCGGGCGTGCTCCAGAAACTGCGGCACGCCTTCCTTCATGCTGATCGAATTGACGATCGGCTTGCCGGACACGCATTTCAGCCCCGCCTCGATCACGTCCCATTTGGAGCTGTCGATCATCACCGGCACGCGCGCGATGTCCGGCTCGGCGGCGATCAGCTTGAGGAAGGTCGTCATCGCCTCATGCGCGTCGAGCAGGCCTTCGTCCATGTTGACGTCGATCACCTGCGCGCCATTCTCGACCTGCTGCCGCGCGACCTCGACCGCGGCGGTATAGTCGCCGGCCATGATCAGCTTCTTGAACTTGGCAGAGCCGGTGACGTTGGTGCGCTCGCCGATATTGACGAAGGCGGTGGAGGTGGTGGTCGCGGTCATTGGTTCTTCTTTTTCCCCCCTCCCGCTTGCGGGAGGGGTCGGGGGAGGGCGTGTCAGTCTCGGGCGGCGCAGAGGAGGACAGGCCCTCCCCTAGCCCCTCCCGCAAGCGGGAGGGGAATTACGCCGCCATCACGAACGGCTCCAGCCCGGCAAGCTGCGTCCGCACCGGCGGCGTCGGGATCGCGCGCGGGGGCAGGTCCTTCACCGCGTCGGCAATCGCCTTGATATGCGCCGGGGTCGATCCGCAGCAGCCGCCCAGAATGTTGACCTGCGCCTGATCGGCCCATTCCTTGACCAGCCCCGCCGTGGTGTGCGGTGCCTCGTCATACGCGCCCAGTTCGTTGGGCAGGCCGGCATTGGGATAGACCATGATCAGCGTGTCGCAGAGCTTGGACAGCGTCGCGACATGCGGGCGCAGCTGCTCCGCGCCGAACGAGCAGTTGAGCCCGATCGTCACCGGCTTGGCGTGCCGGATCGCGGCCCAGAACGCTTCGACCGTATGGCCCGACAGGTTGCGGCCCGACAGGTCGGTCAGCGTCATCGACATCATGATCGGCAGGTCGCGGCCCAGCGCCTCACCCGCCTCGATCGCCGCCATCACGCCGGCTTTGGCGTTGAGCGTATCGAACACCGTCTCGATCAGGATGAAGTCCACCCCACCTTCGACCAGCGCGTCGATCTGTTCGCGATACACGTCCTTCAGCGTGTCGAAATCGATCTCGCGATAGCCCGGATCGTTGACGTCGGGCGACAGCGACAGCGTCTTGTTGGTCGGGCCGAGCGCCCCGGCGACGAAGCGGGGGCGCCCGTCCTTGCCCTCGAACTCGTCCGCGATCGACCGCGCCAGCTTGGCGCTCTCGACGTTGATTTCGCGCACCAGATGCTCGGCGCCATAATCGGCCTGGCTGATCCGGTTGGCGGAGAAGGTGTTGGTCTCGGCAATATCCGCCCCCGCCTCGAAATAGGCGCGGTGAATGCTGGCGGGTACTTCCGGCATTGTCAGGGCGAGGATGTCGTTATTGCCCTTCTGGTCGTGGCTGAGGCCGAGATTGCCGGCATAGGCGGCCTCGTCCAGCTTCCAGTTCTGGATCTCGGTGCCGAATGCACCATCGGTGATCAGGATGCGCTTGGCGGCTTCGGCCAGCAGTTTTTCGCGTGGTGTCATGTCTTTTCTCTCTCCCCTCCCGCTTGCGGGAGGGGCCGGGGGAGGGCCTGTTCAATCACGGGAAGGTCTGGCCTCCGACAGGCCCTCCCCTAACCCCTCCCGCAAGCGGGAGGGGAAGTTCACGCCGCGACGCTCGCCGCCGCGCCGCGCGGGCGCACCCCGAGCAAATGGCAGATCGCGTAGCTCAGCTCCGCCCGGTTGAGCGTGTAGAAGTGGAACTGCCGCACGCCGCCCGCATAGAGGTTGCGGCACAATTCCGCCGCCAGCGTGGCGGATACGAGCTGGCGCGCCGCCGGGCGGTCGTCCAGCCCCTCGAACAGCCGCTCCATCCAGCCCGGCACCGCCGTCCCGCACATCGCCGACATCTTCTGGACCGCGGCAAAGCTCATCACCGGCATGATCCCCGGCACGATCTCGGCATCGATCCCCGCCGCCGCCGCCGCATCGCGGAAGCGCAGAAAGGTATCGGCCTCGAAGAAGAACTGCGTGATCGCGCGGTTCGCGCCCGCATCGATCTTGCGCTTGAGGTTGTCCAGGTCATGCGCCGCATCGGGCGAATCCGGGTGGCATTCGGGATAGGCCGCCACCGAAATCTCGAACGGATGCAGCTTGCGCAGGCCAGCGACGAGATCGGCGGCATTCTCGTACCCGCCCGGGTGCGTCGCATATTTCTCACCCGCGCGCGGCGGATCGCCACGCAGCGCGACGATGTGGCGCACGCCCGCCGCCCAATATTCCTCAGCCACCGCGTCGATCTCGGCCTTGGTCGCATCGACGCAGGTCAGGTGCGCGGCGACCGCGATCGGCGTTTCGCGCGCGATCCGGGCGACGGTGTTGTGCGTCCGCTCCCGCGTCGTCCCGCCCGCGCCATAGGTCACCGACACGAAACGCGGATCGAACGGGCTCAGCGTCTCGACCGATTCCCACAGCGTCTTTTCCATCGCCTCGGTCTTGGGCGGAAAAAATTCGAAGCTGACGTCGATGTCGCCGGCAACATCCGCGAACAGCGGCGGTGCGGACGGATCCCGATCGATACTCATGCTGCCTTCACCTCATTCACTGGCAGTTGTTCACCCGGCTGCCCCGCCTTGCGGCCCAGCCATAATTTCACGGTCAGCGCGCCGCCCTCCAGCGTCTGGGTCTGGACCGGCGCCAGCCCCGCCTTGCCGAACCAGCCGAGCATCTGATCGTCCGAAAAGCCCAGGCGCACATGCCCCTCGCGCGTGCGCAATTCCTCGCGGTCATGCGGCGCGAAATCGACGATCAGCAGGCGCCCGCCGCCGTTCAGCACCCGCGCCGCTTCGCCGATCGCGGCCCCCGGCTGCTGCGCGAAGTGCAGCACATGGTGCAGGATCGCGGCATCCGCCTCACCATCGCTCATTGGCAGCGCGTACAGGTCCGCCTGGCGCAGCTCGGCATTGACGACGCCCTGTTCGGACAGCTTCGCCCGCGCCAGTCGCAGCATTTCCGACGAGCGGTCGATGCCCAATGCGCTGTCGGCATGCGGCGCGAACAGCTCGAGCATCCGCCCGGTGCCGGTGCCGATATCGATCAGCCGCGCGATCCGCGCCTCGCCCAGCGCTGCGACCATCGCCGCCTCGACCTGTTCTTCCGCCACGTGCAGCGACCGGATCGCGTCCCATTCCCCGGCATGCGCCTCGAACCACTCGGCCGCCGCGGCCGCGCGATCGGCGCGCACCGCGGCAAGCCGCGCACTGTCCGCCACCGCCCAGTGATCCTCATCGGCGCCGCGCCACGCATCCATCGCCGCCAGGATCGGGCCGGTCCGCTTCGCCTCGCCCAGCGCGACGAACACCCAGCTGCCTTCCTTGCGCCGCTCGGCCAAGCCCGCGTCGCACAGGATCTTCACATGGCGGCTTACGCGCGGCTGGCTCTGCCCCAGCACCTGCGCCAGCTCACCCACTGACAGCTCCATCAGTCGCAGCAGCGCGAGGATGCGCAACCGCGTCGAATCCGCGAGCGCGCGGAAGGATTCGAGAGCCGTGTTCATAGGTATATAGATATAAAGATATCTTTATATCAGGTCAATGCGGGATGGAGCGCGCATTCTTAACCCCCCCCCGCCAAGGGGAGGTGGCATCGCGGAGCGATGACGGAAGGGAGGAAGCGGTCCGCACGAAGTCAGGGACGCAGCCGCCCTCCCCTTCCGTCGCCTGCGACGCCACCTCCCCCTTGCGGGGGAGGATTAGGATTTACGCCGCCCGCGCTTCCTCGATGATCGGCACCAGCGCCGCCAGAAACTGCGCCGCACTCGCTTCCCAGGTGAAGCTGCGGCCATAGGCCGCGCACGCATCCCGGTCGCGCGTCAACGCCGCGGCGATTGCCGTGTCCAGATCTTCGGCCGTTGCCCCGGATTCGTCGGTCAGGATGTCGACCGGCCCGGTCACCGGATAGGCCGCGACCGGCGTCCCGCATGCCAACGCCTCGATCATCACCAGCCCGAACGTGTCGGTCTTGCTGGGAAACACGAACACATCCGCCGCGCGATAGGCCTGCGCCAGCTCGGCGCCGAACATCGACCCCATGAACTTTGCATCGGGGTACTTGGCCTCCAGCGTGGCGCGCGCCGGGCCGTCGCCGACGACAACCTTGGTCCCCGGATGCGAAGACGCGAGGAACGCCTCCAGATTCTTCTCTACCGCGACCCGCCCGACATAGAGCTGCACCGGCCCGGGCAGTTCCGCCATCGCCGGATGCGGCACCACGCCCGGGTGGAAATTGGCCAGGTCCACCCCGCGCCCCCAATGCCGCACCTGGGTCAGCCCATGATCGACCAGCGCCTGCCGGATCGACGCGGTCGAGGCGAGGATCGACTGGGCCGGCGCATGGAACCAGCGGATATAGCGCCAGACCCATTCCGCCGGCACGCCAGAGCGCGCCTCGACATAATCGGGAAATTGCGTGTGATAGGCGGTAGTGAACGGGAAATCATGCCGCAGGCACCAGCGCCGCGCCGCGACGCACACCGGCCCCTCGGTCGCAAGATGCACCGCATGCGGCGAAAACTCGTCGAGCAGATCGCCGATCGTCCGGCTGCGCACCATCGCGAGGCGAATCTCGGGATAGGTCGGGCACGGCACCGAATAGAACAGGTCGGGCGAGATCACCTTGACCTTGTGCCCCTGCCCCTCAAGCACGCGCCGCACCGACTGGAGCGTGCGCACGACACCATTCACCTGGGGCTCCCAGGCGTCAGTTACGATTGCGATCCGCATCTCGTCGTCGCTCAAGCCGCTACGCGCTCCTCGACCCGTTCCGGGCCGAGGTCACGCGCAGCGATCTCATCGGCCCAATGGAGAATTTCCATCCGGCCATCGTAGTGCTCGACCAGAGCGGTGCAACCCTCCACCCAGTCGCCGTCATTATAATATTCGATCCCATCGATCGTGCGCATTTCGGCGGTGTGAATATGCCCCGCGATCACGCCGTCCACGCCGCGCGCCCCCGCCTCTTTCGCGACGATTTCCTCGAATCCGCAGATGAATTCGACCGCGTTCTTGACCTTCTGCTTGGCGTGCTTGCTCAGTGACCAGTAGGGCAGCCCGCGCCAGCTGCGGTACTTGTTGCACCAGCGGTTGAGCGCCATGACTGCCGTGTAAGCAGCATCGCCGACATGCGCGAGCCAGCGGTGGCTCAGCGTGATCGCGTCGAACTCGTCGCCGTGCAGCACCAGCAGGCGGCGGCCATCGGCGGTCTGGTGGATCGCCTGGCGCTTGATCTCGACCCCGCCGAACGACAGGCCGCTGAACTGGCGGAAAATCTCGTCGTGATTGCCGGGGATGTAGATCACCCGCGCGCCGCGTTTGGCGCGCTTCAGGATGCGCCACACGATGTCGTTATGCGCCGCGGGCCAGTAGAATTTCTTCTTGAGCTGCCACCCGTCGATGATGTCGCCGACCAGATAGATCGTGTCGCTGTCGACATGATCCAGAAAGTCGATCAGCATCCCGGCATTGCAACCACGCGTGCCGAGATGAATGTCGCTGATCCAGATCGTGCGATACTGCCGCCGCTCGGTCACGGTCTTTTCCGGGATCGCCGGTTCGGCGGCGGTGAAGTCGGCGAAGTCCGCGACATTGGTGTCGAACGGAAGTCGAGTGATCGTGGCCATGTCTGCGCCCCGTGCAATGCCCTTGCCCGGCCCGCCTATGGCGATGGATTGTTACAGCTCGAATCGTTGCCGCGTCACGCAAATGTCATGCGGTGATCGGCACATAACCGGGCAGCCCCTCAACCCGCGCGATCCACGCGCGCACCGCCGCGAACGGCGCCAGCGCGAACCCGCCCTCCTCGGCGACATGGGTGTAGGCATAGAGGCAGATGTCGGCGAGGCTCGGTGCATCGCCCACGAACCAGTCGCGTGCCGCCAGATGTTCGTCCATCAGCTTCAGCGCCGCCACGCCCGCCGCGCGCTTCCCCGGAAGCAGGGCGCGCTGAAGATCGTCCAGATTGCCCTCCCCGACCCACCCCATCCAGAACCGCACCGTCGCGATGTTCGGCTCGTGATTATATTGCTCCCAGAACATCCAGCGCAGCATGTCCGCCCGGTCGAACGGGTCGGCGGGGATCAGCGCACTGCCATTGGCGAGGTAAAAGCACGCCGCATTGCTCTCGGGCAGAAACCGGTCGCCATCCTGCAGCACCGGGATCCGCCCATTGGCATTGACCTTGGCCAGAAATTCCGCGGTCCGCGTCTCCCCGGCCATGATGTCGTAGCTGCGCCGCGCGACCGCCGTGCCCGTCAGCGCCGCCGTCAGCCGGATCTTGTAGCAATTCCCCGACGGGGCATATTCGTGCAGGATCAGCGACATCGCCCGGTCTCCATCAGATCCAGCCTTCCTCCGCCCGGCGCCGCAGCACGCCGCGACGATACAGCCAGCCCCATAAAGCGACGCCGGCGACGAACAGCCAGCCCCACAGATGCCCCCAGAAGGGGTAGAAGAACCCCTCCATCGGATCGCGGCCCAGTTCCTTGCGCAGCAGCTCCGCGCCGCGATCGCCCAGCGGCGCCATCACCGTCTCGCGCGGGCTTTTGGTATAGAGCACCGGACCAAGCTCGGTAAAATAGGCGAACGGCATCCCCAGGAACGTCCATTCGCGCACGCCGACGCCCAGCGCCGGCCAGATCTGCGTGTCCTCGTACTTGGGGGCGAACAGCGTCTGCCCGGCGGTCGCGCTCAGCATCAGCTGCGCGACCTTGCCATGTTCGACCGGGACATGGACCCCGCCATGGAACACCCAACCGGGCAGTTCGCTCAACGCCGGCACGCCCTTGGGAATATCGGCGACATGCGCCACCGTCCGCCGCTGATCGCTCAGCACCCAGCCGCGGTCGGAAAACAACAGGATCCCCAGCAACGCAAAGACCAGCACCGCCCCCACGAAATCGCGCATCGCTCCCCCTGCTGTTTCAGTCCCCGATGGTCAGGACGATCTTCCCCATATGCGCGCCGCTTTCCATCCGGGCATGCGCCTCGGCCGCCTGCGCCAATGGATAGGTGCGGTCGATCACCGGCTTCAGCCGCCCGTCGGCCACGAACGGCCATACCGACCGCGAAAGCTCGTCCGCGACCAACGTCTTGAACGCGGTGTCGCGCGCGCGCAGCGTCGATCCGGTCAGCGTCAGGCGGCGGCGCATGATCTCGAACACCGGCACGGTGGCCATCGCCCCGCCCTGCACCGCGATCGACACATGCCGCCCGTCATCGGCCATGCACTTCATGTTGCGCGCGACATAATCCCCGCCGACCATGTCGAGCACGACATTGACCCCGCGCCCCTCCGTCAAATCCTTGACCCGCGCCACGAAATCCTCGGCCTTGTAGTTGATCGCATGATCAGCGCCATGTGCCAGGCACGCGGCGACCTTGTCGTCGCTCCCAGCCGTCACGATCACCGTGATCCCGAACAGATTGCACAGGCTGATCGCCATCGTACCGATCCCGCTGGTCCCGCCATGGACCAGCGCGACATCGCCCTCGCTGGCGTAACCGCGCTCGAACAGGTTCGTCCATACGGTGAACAGCGTTTCGGGGATCGCCGCCGCCGCGACCATCGACAGGCTCTCGGGCACCGACAGGCACTGGCCCAGCGGCGCGACCGCATATTGGGCGTAACCGCCCCCGGCGATCAGCGCGCACATCGGCTGGCCGATCAGCTCGGGCGGCAGGTCGGCGCCGACCGCCACCACTTCGCCCGCAACCTCCAGCCCCGGGATGCTCGTCACCCCGGGCGGCGGCGGATAGCCGCCCATGCGCTGGAGCACATCGGGCCGGTTGACCCCGGCAGCGGCGACGCGGATCAGCACCTCGTCCGCGCGCGGCACCGGCACCGGCCGTTCGACCGGCACCAACACCTCCGGCCCGCCCGGCTCGGTCGGGTCGATCGCGATCATCCGGTCTGGCAGGCCAGTCATGCATATCCCCCCAAGAACTGCGCCTGAATCGACGCGACGGGGCGTCGCGTCAAGCGCGGTCCTACACAAAGCGCGACCGCCTTCGTCGGTTGACAGCGGATCGGGAGCGCGGAACGCTCCGACCATGCATCCCACGACCCGCTCGCTCCTCGCCCTGCTCGCGCTCGCTACCGCCCCGGCAGCGCTGGCCGCGCAATCCGAACAACGCCCCCTGCCCGACGGGTTCGAGGCCGCGATCAACGCGCGCGATTTCGCACGGGCGCAAGCGCTGATCGAGCCGGCCGCCAATGCATGCCTAGATTCCGATCCGTCCGCCGCCAGCTGCATCGACCTGCTGACCTGGCTCGCGTCGGTCGGTCAGCGCCGCGAGGATCGCCCGCTCCAGCTGCGCGCCGCCCGCCTCGCCGCCGCCGCGGCGGCCCGATATGCCCCCGGCACCGCGCGCGAATATTATGCGCTGGTCAATCTCGCTGGTGGACTGAACCATTCGGGCACGCCGCTCGAAGCGGAAGCGCCGGCGCGTCGCGCGCTCGCCATCGCCGAACGGCTATGGCCTGAGCCGAGCGACAATGTCGCGCTGATCTGCCGCAACCTTGCGACGACACTGACCGATCTGGGAAAACATGGCGAGGCTGTAACGCTGATGCGCCGGGCGGTCGCCATCCGCACGGCACAGGGCGGTGCCGAATCGGTCGCCGCGCTCGACGCCAGCCGCGTCCTCGGCGTCACCCTCAACGAAGGCGGGCACATCAGCGAGGCGGTAACGCTCCTGACCCATGTCGCCGACACCTTGGCCACCCGTCACCCGGCCCGCATTGTCGAGCGCGCGCAGGCTGAAGGCGATCTGGCTGCCGTCCTCAACGATGCAGGGCGCTTTACCGACGCCGCGCAACGCTATCTGACGGCGGTCACCCTGTGGGAGCAGACGGGCGATCAGGGCGAAAGCCTGATAACCGCGCTCAACAACGCTGCACGCAACTTTGCCGCGATGGGGGATTATCAACGCGCCGAGCAGATCGACCGCGCGGTGCTGCGGTTCAAGAGCGCGCAGCTCGGACCCGACGACCCCTCGCTGGCGCGCTCCTACGGCAATCTCGGCGTCGTGCTGGAAGCGCAGGGCAAGGTCGACGAGGCCCGCCCGCTGTTCCGCAAGGCGTTGGCGATGGCCATCGCCGCGTATGGCCCGGACCATCTGCGCACCGCGCCCTTCCGCGGCTATCTTGCCGACACCCTTTCGCTGGCCGAGCAGGAAGCGGAGCGGCGGAGGTTGGTCGCGCTGTACCGCGACCAGCTTGGCGCGGGGCACCCGGACACACTGAACGCACTGGCGCAGCTCGCTCATGTCTATGCTGCGCTGGGCCGCCATGGAGAGGCGGAGGGAGCATTCCGCGAAATCGTTGCGCAGGGCGAACGGACCTGGGGGCCAGACAATGT
This sequence comes from Sphingomonas sp., assembly GCF_965227385.1. Classification (GTDB taxonomy): domain Bacteria; phylum Pseudomonadota; class Alphaproteobacteria; order Sphingomonadales; family Sphingomonadaceae; genus Sphingomonas. Next base: position 1,831,235 of record NZ_OZ245750.1, on the reverse strand, counting down.
CAATTTCGCGGACTCGCTGATCGCGCTCGCGCTGTCGCTTGCCCGCCAGCTGCGCCCCGGCACGCTGGCCGAGATGCAGTCGCTTATTGCGCGCGGCTGGTCGATCCAGCGCGCTGCGCTCGGCCCGGAGCATCCCGACACGATCGAGTCCGCCATTTACCTGGCGCAAATGAGCGCCGACGACCGCGCGCGCACCCTGTCGCGCGCGGCGCAATCCGGCATCCTCGCGCGGATCGGGCGCAGCCGCGACTTCGGCGCCACCGCCCAGGCGGAGCTGCGCGGCTTCTCGCCCGTGTTCGGACAGGCGGTCCAGATCAACTGGCGGCTGTCGCATCGCCCGGCGGCAAAATAGCGCCGCATCGGCTTGACATCGCCCGGATGCCGTCCGACCTTTCGGGTATGGAAGACGATCTTCCCCGCCGCACCGACGATCCCGCCGCCCTGCTGGCGCGTCAGGATCTCGACCCGTTTTCGGTGTCGGAGCTAGAGGCGCGGATCGCGCTGCTCGAAACCGAAATCGCGCGCTGCCGTACGATCATTCAACGCGCCGTTAACCATCGCGCAAGCGCGGATGCCTTATTCAAGCGATGAGTGGAGCACCGATCCCCGGGCGTCACGCTATAAGAGTCTTGGGGACAGGTGCGGCGCTTGATGCACGGTGCAACACTCCCGACATAGGGGATGCACGGGCCGCGTGTCTCTCTTCTTCGGCCCGACTGGAGTAAAGCCGAATGCCTAGTTTCGCTTCCGCCCTCGAATCCACCCTTCACCGCGCGCTGGAAGCCGCCAGCTCGCGTCGCCACGAATATGCGACGCTCGAACATCTGCTGCTGGCGCTGGTGGACGACGAACATGCGTCCAAGGTGATGGGTGCGTGCGGGGTGGACCTGGCTGAGCTGAAGACCACCGTCGCCCATTATCTCGATACCGAGCTTCAGGCGCTGCGCGTCGATCAGCAGACCGATCCCTCGCCGACCAGCGGATTCCAGCGCGTCGTCCAGCGCGCGATCCTGCACGTCCAGTCGTCGGGCCGCGACGAAGTGACCGGCGCCAACGTCCTCGTCGCGCTGTTCAGCGAGCGTGAGAGCTATGCCGTCTATTTCCTGCAGCAGCAGGACATGAGCCGCCTCGACGCGGTCAGCTATATCAGCCACGGCGTCGGCAAGGGTTCGACCCCGGTCGAATCCGCCCCGCCCAAGGGCGCGGAAGAGGACAAGGCGCAGAAGAGCGACGGCAAGAAGGGCGAGAGCGCGCTCAAGCAGTTCACCGTCAACCTCAATGAAAAGGCCAAGACCGGCAAGATCGATCCGCTGATCGGTCGCGGCCCCGAAGTCGACCGCACGGTTCAGATCCTGTGCCGCCGCAGCAAGAACAACCCGCTCTATGTCGGCGATCCCGGCGTGGGCAAGACCGCGATCGCGGAAGGCCTGGCGCGCAAGATCATCGAGGGCGACGTCCCCGAAGTGCTCAAGGAAGCGGTGATCTATTCGCTCGACATGGGCGCGCTGCTCGCCGGCACCCGCTATCGCGGCGATTTCGAGGAGCGGCTGAAGCAGGTCGTGTCGGAGCTGGAAAAGCTGCCCCATGCGGTGCTGTTTATCGACGAGATTCACACCGTGATCGGCGCTGGCGCCACCAGCGGCGGCGCGATGGACGCGTCGAACCTGCTCAAGCCCGCGCTGTCGGGCGGTTCGATCCGCTGCATCGGTTCGACCACCTACAAGGAATTCCGCAACCACTTCGAAAAGGACCGCGCCCTGCTGCGCCGGTTCCAGAAGATCGACGTCAACGAACCGACGATCGAGGATACGATCAAGATCCTCGCCGGCCTGCGCTCGGCGTTCGAGGATCACCACAACGTCAAATACACCCCCGACGCGATCAAGTCGGCGGTGGAGCTGAGCTCGCGCTACATCAACGACCGCAAGCTGCCAGACAAGGCGATCGACGTGATCGACGAGGTCGGCGCGATGCAGATGCTGGTGCCCCCGTCCAAGCGCAAGAAGACGATCACCCCCAAGGAGATCGAAATGGTCATCGCGACCATGGCGCGCATCCCGCCGAAAACCGTGTCGAGCGACGATACCAAGGTGCTGGCGAACATCGAAACCGACCTCAAGCGCGTCGTGTTCGGTCAGGACAAGGCGATCGAGGTGCTGTCGTCGGCGATCAAGCTCAGCCGCGCTGGTCTGCGCGATCCGGAAAAGCCGATCGGCAACTATCTGTTCAGCGGCCCGACCGGCGTCGGCAAGACCGAAGTGACCAAGCAGCTCGCCGAACTGCTCGGCATCCCGCTGCAGCGCTTCGACATGTCCGAATATATGGAGCGCCACTCGGTCAGTCGCCTGATCGGCGCGCCTCCGGGCTATGTCGGCTATGATCAGGGCGGCCTGCTCACCGACGCGATCGATCAGAACCCGCATTGCGTGCTGCTGCTCGACGAAATCGAAAAGGCGCACCCGGACCTGTTCAACATCCTGCTGCAGGTGATGGACAACGGCAAGCTGACCGACCATCACGGCAAGACGGTCGATTTCCGCAACGTCATCCTGATCATGACGACCAATGCCGGCGCGTCCGACATGGCGCGGGAGAGCATCGGTTTTGGCGAAATCAGCCGCGACGATGTTCAGGAAGACGCGGTGAAGAAGCTCTTCACCCCCGAATTCCGCAACCGTCTCGATGCGATCGTGCCGTTCGACTATCTCCCGACCAAGGTGGTCGAGCGCGTGGTGGAGAAGTTCATCCTCCAGCTCGAACTCCAGCTCGCCGACCGCAACGTCCATATCAGCCTCGACGATGAGGCAAAGGCGTGGCTCACCGAACGCGGTTACGACAAGCTCTACGGCGCCCGCCCGATGGGCCGCCTGATCCAGGAAAAGATCAAGCAGCCGCTGGCCGAGGAACTGCTGTTCGGCAAGCTCGTCCATGGCGGCGAGGTCGAGGTGAAGCTGAAGGACAATGCGCTGACCTTCGCGATCACCCCGGCGGCACCGAAGGGATCGAAGAAGGGCGGCAAAAAGGCCCCGGCCAAGGCGAAGTAAGCCGTCGCGGCAACGCGAACCACGAAACCGCCCCGGTGAAAGCCGGGGCGGTTTTGCTTTAGGGGACAACCAGCATTCTAATGCCCCCAATCGCGTTCGCTTCGGGTCAGTGGGGCGCCAGCCCCATCTCGACCCCGGTTTTGTCGTGGAGCGCGAAGCGATCGACGATGTCCGCGCTCGCCCGATTATATCCGATGACCCCGACGTCCCGACCCGCTGCGCGCAGCCGCGCCACGATCTTGTCCAGCGCACCCACCCCCGAAATGTCCCAGAAATGCGCGCCGGAGACGTCGATTGTCACGCGCGCGGCGCTGTCCTCCGACTGAAATGCCCGCGTGAAGCGGTCGACGGAGGCAAAGAAGATCTCGCCGTTCACCCGATAGACCGCTTCCGTCCCATCGGCAGATTGCGCGCGCTCGACGGAGAACATGCGCTGCACCTTGCTCGCGAAGAAGATGCCGGAGAGCAGCACCCCCGCCAGCACGCCAAGCGACAAATCATGCGTCGCCACGACCACCACCACCGTCGTCAGCATCACGATCGACGATGGCAGCGGGTGACGGCGCAAATTGGGGATCGAGTTCCAGCTGAACGTCCCGATCGACACCATGATCATCACCGCGACCAGCGCGGGCATGGGGAGGCGTCCGACATAGGGGCCAAGCACCGCGAGCAGGAATAGAAGAAACGCTCCGGCGACGAACGTCGACAGCCGCCCGCGCCCGCCCGATGTCACGTTGATCACCGATTGCCCGATCATCGCGCAACCGCCCATCCCACCGAAGAATGCGGCCACGATGTTCGACCCGCCCTGTCCGGCACATTCCTGTCGCTTGTCGCTGTCGGTATCGGTCATGTCGTCGACAATCTGTGCGGTGAGCAGCGATTCGAGCAGACCGACCGCCGCCATCGTCACCGAATAGGGAAGAATGATCCGCAGCGTTTCGAGCGTCAGCGGAACCTGTGGCAGCGCGAAGCTGGGCAGGCCTTCTGGAAGTCTACCCATGTCGCTGACCGTATTGACCGGCAATCCGAACGCGATGCTGACACCGCTCAGGATCAGGATGGCGCACAGCGGCGAGGGGATCGCCTTGGTCAGCCGGGGAAGGCCGTAGATGATCGCCAGGCCCGCCGCGACCATTGCATAGGTCTCCCAGCCGACGTTGATGAGTTGCGGCAGCTGCGCGAGAAAGATCAGGATGGCGAGCGCATTGACGAACCCGGTGATGACCGAACGCGACACGAACTGCATCACCAGATCGAGCCGTAACAGCCCCGCGGCAATCTGGATCAGCCCCATCAGGATCGTCGCGGCGAACAGATACTCCACGCCATGATCGCGCACGAGCGGAACGACCAGCACGGCAACGGCGGCAGTCGCGGCCGAAATCATGCCGGGTCGTCCGCCAATCAATGCAATCACCATCGCAATCGCGACGGATGCATACAGGCCAACGCGCGGATCGACCCCGGCGATGATCGAAAAGCCGATTGCCTCGGGGATCAGCGCAAGCGCCACGACGATGCCCGCCATGATGTCGCGGCGGGCAGCGGCGCCGTCAGTAAACCACTGGCGACGATAAGCAGAAAAATCGAATGTCATCTGAATTCCACAACAGGGCACATGGCGCATATGGCGCGGAACAAGCGGTGCGTGTTGTTGTCCGGCGGATCGGCGGCCGGAATAGCCACCCGGAATTTCACCGGGTCCTTGCGAATAGCGGCCCCTTACCGGGGGGAACGCCGCGATGCAATCGCGCCGTGCCGCAACCGCTGTCCGCGTCGATGGCCGCCGCGCACAATGCTGGCCTCAGAGTCCCTGGCGCGTTGCGCTAATCCCGCACCACCACCACCGTAACCCCCACCGGCACCACCGGCGCACTCCACGCCACCGGCGGCGCGCACCGCTCCCGACACCCCCGCAGCTGTGCCGCGCGTTCGTCCGCCAGCCGCCGCCATGTCCGCGCCTCCCGGATCAGCCGGTCGACCTGCCACTCGGTGCTTTGCCACGCCCCGTCCGCGCATCTGCGGTCGCGCCCGCAGATACGCTTCACCGCATGGTCGATCCGCGCCGCCAGGATGTCGATCCCGGCCTCGGTCGACAGGTCCAGCCCGGCGGCCGGAACCGCGATCCGGCGCGTCTCGGAACGCGCACCCGCCATCGCCGGGCCGGTCAGGCTCAATGCAGCCGCCATGGCGGCGATCAGGTGTATCGGTGTCATCGCAACCCTCGCTGCGCGCAGATTACCGGAATGCGTATGCCGCGTTAACCAGCCATCGCCGCGCCCCCGTCCCGCCATCGGACAGGCTTTGCATGCACTTGTGCCGCCCCGCATCCGGCCGGACGGGTTGGAACAGTGCAGGATGTTAACTGCTTCTTCGGTTTCGGCGGTTTAGTTGCACGATATGACAAGGGGGCTCGTCACGCTGCTGGGACTCGCGGTCGCGCTGGCCGCGTTCCTCACGATTCCGGCGCAGGCGCGTCCACCTGGCTGGAGCGCCGGCACCACCGGCCGCCCGCTCGCCACCTGTATCCGCCGCGCCGCGCCCGGTGACGATCCGCGCGCCATCGCCCGCGATCTTGCCGGGTTCGATTGCGCGACCCCTCAAAAGGCATTCGGCAGCGGCGATTTCTGGGTGATCTCCGAGCCCATTGGCGAACGCTCGCGCTCGCGCCGCCCGCTCAACGCGCGCATGCTCAGCCTGTGGCAGGGACAGGTTACCCTGCACGTGCTCTACCAGGGCGGGCGGATCGAAACCATTTCCGACACGCCGGTCGGCCTGAGCAAGCGGATTCAACTGGGCGCCATCGTCGAATATCCGCTGCCCCGGCTGCGCGCGCCGGTCGACCGGCTGTTGTGGAAGGTTGAGGGCGCCAGCAACTTCCACGGCGTGGTGCGCAATCTGCGCGTCGCGACCCAGACCGAAAGCGATCGCGCGAACCTGTTCATGGCCGCGCTGTACGCCGCGTTCGGCGGTCTGTGCATTGCATTGCTGACCTACAATCTCGCGCTGTGGGCAACCCTGCGCTACCGTTTCCAGCTCGTCTATGCGGCGATGGTTTCGGCGCTGCTGGCCTATGCCTTCACCTCGTCGGGCGCCTTTGCCTGGCTGTTCCCGGATATTGCCAATACCACGCGCCTGCGATTCAACTATCTGTTGCTGACGATGACGGCGACATCGCTGCTGTGGTTCGCGCGCACCTTTTTCGAGGAGCATGTGTTCGGGCCGCGGATGCGCATGTTCGTGCGCTTCAACATGATCGCGCTGCTGTCATCCGGGACCGTCTTCGCGCTCTTCGCCCCGCTTGCGCCGAACCTGCTCAATACCGTCTACAACGCGGTCTTTGCCGCGATGATGCTGCCGGTCCTCGCGATTCTGCTGTCGGCATGGCATCACCGCTCCAATTTCCTGTGGCTGTTCGGCATCGCCTGGGGTGCCCCGATCGTGGCCGGCTGTCTGCGCGTGCTCAATGCGCTGGGGGTGGTGCCGTGGAGCTTCTGGCTCGACAACTCGACCCTGCTCTCGATGGCGGCCGAGGCATTGCTGTCGTCGATTGCCATCACCTACCGCATCCGCCTGCTCAGCAGCGAGCGCGACGCCGCGCTCGCCGCCGAGACGGTTGCGCGCCGTCTCGCCGATCTCGACCCGCTCACCGGCCTGCTCAACCGCCGTGCCTTTCTTGGCAATGCGATCGGGCGCGACGGGCAGCAGACGCTGCTGATCCTCGACCTCGACCGGTTCAAGGCGGTCAACGACACGATCGGCCATGACGGCGGCGACGAGGTGCTGCGCACGGTCGCCCGCACGCTGCGCATGCTCGCCCCCGAAACCGCGCTGATCGCCCGCATCGGCGGCGAGGAATTCGCGCTGCTGTGCCACGCCGATCAGCCGGTCGATCCCGACACGCTGCTTGCCCGGCTGCGCGCGACGCGCATGCCCTTTGACCTGCGCGTCACCGCCAGCATCGGCGGCGCGCATGGGTCGATCACCACCGAGCGCGACTGGAAATCGCTCTACCGCGCGGCGGATGAGGCCTTGTTCGACGCCAAGTCCGCCGGCCGCGACCGCGCCCGGACCGCGATCGCCGCCTGACCGGCAATTCAGCTTTCGTTCAGCCCGTTTCTGCCCTAAGGCGCGCCCATCAGGAGGGCATGATGGACCAGATCAACAAGCGCAGGATCGTTCTGGCCGCCAGCGCCGCTGCGCTGCTCGTCACGGCCGCGACCGTGCATCCGACTGCCGAGTTCGAGATCCTGACGCACGAGCTCACCGACAAGACCCCGCGCAAGTTTCAGGCCGCGGTCGATACCGGCATCCTCGCCGTCTCGGTTCTCTACACCTGGACCGAGCGCACGCTGCGCTAGCTTGCGTTTCCGATGCGCTTGCTTACACTCGTGTAAATGAGCGATCCCGAGCACGCCTGGCGCACCAATTACCGTCACCCTGGTCCGTGGGACCAGGCCCTGCCCCCGCTCTCCATGGTCGATGCGTTCGAGGAATCGGCGCGGCGCAAGGGCAATGCCCCGCTGCTCGACTTTCTCGGCCGTCATTACAGCTTTGCCGAAACGCTCGACGGCGCGAACCGCGTTGCCTGTGGGCTCAAGGCGCTTGGCTATGGCCCGGGCGACCGCATCGGCCTGTTCCTGCCCAACGTCCCCCATTATGTCGCTGCCTATTACGGCATCCTCAAGCTCGGCGCGACGGTGGTCAATTTCTCGCCGCTCTACAGCGTCGATGAACTCGCCGCGCAGGTCGCCGACAGCGGCACCCGCCTGCTGTTCACGCTCAGCGCCACCGCCCTGCTCCCCACCGCGCTCAAGGTGCTGGACAAGAGCGGCCTCGAGCGCCTGATCGTCGGATCGGTCGCCGGGGCGCTGCCGCCGACCAAGTCGATCCTCTACCGCCTGTTCAAGCGCGCCGAAGTGGCGGAGAAGCCCAACGACCCGCGCATCACCGCCTTCTCGCAGCTGATCGCCAATGATGGCGCGTGCGTCGCGCCGCAGATCGATCCCCAAACCCATCTCGCGCTGATCCAGTACACCGGCGGCACCACCGGCGTGCCCAAGGGCGCGATGCTGACCCACCAGAATCTGTCCGCCAATGCGCGACAGGTGGCAAAGCTCGACCCCGATCTCGGCTCCAGCCTCGACCGCGTGCTCGGCGTCCTCCCCTTCTTCCACGTCTTCGCCAACACCTGCGTGCTCAACCGCACCATCCTGACCGGCGGCGAGATCGTGATGCTCCCCCGCTTCGACGCGGCACAGGCGCTGGCGGCGATCAACCGCACCAAGCCGACCGCGCTCCCCGGCGTGCCGACGATGTTCCAGGCGCTGATCGACCACCCGCACGCCAAGTCCACCGACTGGTCGAGCCTCAAATATTGCATTTCCGGCGGCGCCCCCCTGCCCGCCGAGCTGAAAAAGCGCTTCGAGGCCGAAACCGGCGCGACGCTGATCGAGGGCTACGGTCTGTCCGAAAGCTCGGGCGTCGTCTCCGCCAACCCCTATCGCGGCGAAGGCAAGTCCGGCACCATCGGCCAGCCGATCGTCGCCACCCGCGTGCGCCTGGTCGACAAGGAAGATCCCTCACGCGACGCGCCGCAGGGCGAGCCGGGCGAAATCGTCCTCGCCGGCCCCCAGATCATGGCCGGATACTGGGACCGTCCCGAAACCGACAACACCACCTTCTGCCACGACGCGAACGGCACCCGCTGGCTGCGCACCGGCGATGTCGGCCAGATCGACGAAGACGGCTTCATCAAGATCGTCGATCGCCTCAAGGACATGATCTCGGTCGGCGGGTTCAAGGTCTTCCCCAAACATGTCGAGGAAGTCCTCTACCATCACCCCGCGATCAAGGAGGCGCTGGTCGTCGGCATGCCCGACCCCCGCATGGGCGAAGTCCCCCGCGCCTATGTCGCGCTGAACGAAGACGCGGAGCAAGTGACCGGCGACGACCTGCGCGCGTGGCTCAACCCGCAAGTCGGCAAGCACGAGCGCGTTGATGCGGTGGTGGTGCGGAAAAAACTGCCCAAGACGATGATCGGCAAGCTGAGCCGCAAGGATCTGCTACTGGAAATCGCGGCGGAGGGGGGGCGTCCTGAGCCCCTCCCCTTCAGGGAAGGGGCTTGACCCCATCGAATGGTTAGCCGTCACGCGTGCCGGGGGGACTTTCGGGGCCGATCTCCCCTCAATCCCCCCGCATCTCAGCCTTCAAGTTCATAAACTCATGCAGCCCCCACGGCCCCAGCTCGCGGCCGTGCCCCGACAGCTTCACCCCACCGAACGGTGCGCCCGGCACCGACGCCAGCATCTGGTTCACCGCGGTCATCCCCGCCGCGATATCGCGCACCAGCCGCGCCTGCTCGTCGGCATCGTTCGTCCACACGCTCGACCCGAGGCCATAGGGCACGTCGTTCGCCAGCGCGATCGCGTCATCCAGCGACTCCGCCCGGAACAGCATCGCGACCGGCCCGAAAATCTCCTCCTTCGCAAAGTCCGCCTCGGGATCGACATCGGTCAGCACGCCCGCACGCATCCATGCGCCATCACGGTCGATCTTCTCGCCGCCATGCAGCGTCGCGCCCGCCGCAACCGCATGCTCCAGCTGCTTCAGCACCGTGTCGCGCTGCTCGACGCTTGACAGCGGCCCCATGTCGACCCCGTCCTCCATCGGATCGCCAATCTTCACTGCCTCCATCGCCGCGACAAACTTCTCGGCAAAGGCGTCGTACACATCGGCATGCACGATCATCCGCTTGGCGCAGATACAGCTTTGCCCGGCATTCTGGATGCGCGCCTTCACCGCCGTCTTCACCGCCGCGTCCAGATCGGCGGAGGGCATGACGATGAACGGGTCCGACCCGCCCAGTTCCAGCACCACCTTCTTGAGCGCCCGCCCCGCCGCCTCCGCGACCTTGGCCCCCGCCCCCTCGCTCCCGGTCAGCGTCACCGCGACCACGCGCTTGTCGGCGATGATCCGCGACACCTTGTCCGACTTGATCGGAAGATTCTGGAACAGCCCGTCCGGCGCGCCCGCCGCCTGCACCATCTGCTGGATCAACGCGGCCACGCCCTGGGTCAGCGACGCATGCTTCAACAGCCCGACATTGCCCGCCAGTATCGTCGGCGCCAGCCAGCGCACCACCTGCCAGTACGGAAAATTCCACGGCATGATCGCGAGGATCGGTCCGAGCGGCAGCCAGTGCGTCACCACCCGCCCGTTCGGCAGCGCGATCTCCTCGCCCTTCAGAAACGCCGGCCCATGCTCGGCATAATAGCGGAAGCCCGAAACGCATTTCTCCACCTCGGCCACCGCCGACGCCAGCGTCTTGCCCATCTCCCGCGTCGCAGTCTCGGCAAGGTGTTGCTTCCCAGCCTCGAACCGGTCCGCAATCGCGTTCAGCAACGCCACGCGCTGCGCGACCGGACTCACCCGCCACGACGCAAATGCCGCGTCCGCACGCACCAGCGCTGCCTCGACGCCATCGCCGTCCAGTTCCTCGAAGCTCTCGCCCGGTTCGCCCGTCGCCGGATTGATGCTGGTAAACATGCGCGCACTCCTTTGCAGGCTATATGGGAACGCTCCGCCAATCGCGGGAGGTTGAATTGGTTCCGCCGCCATCGCATAGCATCGCCATGACCGACCCGATCGACATCGCCGCCCTGTCCTTTGAAGACGCCCTTCGCGAACTCGAGCGGATCGTCGGACAGCTCGAAACCGGCGATGTGCCGCTCGACCAGGCGATCACCCTGTACGAGCGCGGCGACGCGCTGCGCCGCCAGTGTCAGGCCCGCCTCGACGCGGCGCAGGCGCGGATCGAACAGGTGCGCGCCGACGCCAGCGGCAACGTCACCGGCACCACTCCCTTCGCCGCAGGATGAGCGCGGACGTGGCCGACGCCAGCCAGACCCTCGAAACCGCGCTGCGCGATGTCGCCGCCGAGATCGACCGTCAGTTCGACCAGTTCCTTGCCGTCCCCGCCGACCCGCGCGCAAAGCTTTATGAAGCGATGCGCCACGCCGCGATCGGCGGCGGCAAGCGGCTGCGCCCGCTGCTCACCTTCGCGACGGCGCAGCTGTTCGCGGTCGACCGCCGCTGCACCGCGCGCGTCGCGACGGCGATCGAGGCGATCCATGTCTATTCGCTGATCCATGACGATTTGCCCGCGATGGACAATGACGATATGCGCCGCGGAAAGCCGACGGTGCACAAGGCATTCGATGAGGCGACCGCGATCCTCGCCGGCGACTGCCTCCACGCGCTCGCCTTCGAAATCCTCGCGGATCCCGCCACCCATGCCGACCCGTTCGTCCGCGCCGAGCTGATCGCCGATCTCGCGCAGGCATCCGGCCCCTCGGGCATGGCGGGCGGTCAGATGATGGATCTGGTCGCGGAGCACACCAGCTTCGACCTCGCCACCGTCACCCGCTGCCAGGCGCTCAAGACCGGCGCGCTGATCGCCTGCTCGGTTGAGGCCGGCGCGATCCTCGGCCGCTTGCCTCCGGAGGGCCGCACCGGCCTGCGCGGCTATGCCCGCGACATCGGCCTCGCCTTCCAGATCGCCGACGACATCCTCGACGTCGAGGGCGATCAGGACGCGGTCGGCAAGCAGCTGCGCAAGGACGAGGCCGCGGGCAAGGAAACCTTCCTCTCGCTGCTTGGCATCGACCGCGCCCGCGAACAGGCCCGGCTGCTGGTCGATCAGGCGATCGAACATCTCCACAGCTACGGCCCCGAAGCCGACCTCCTGCGCGCCATCGCCCGCTTCGTGCTCGAGCGGGATCGGTGACAACATATCAAGCCGTCACCCCAGCGAAAGCTGGGGTCTTCCGCCACATACGCCGCGCCTGCGGCACAAGAAGCCAGTTTTCACTGGCATGACGAGGTAGCGTTATGACCACCCGCACCGGCGTCTATCCCGGCACCTTCGATCCGATCACGCTCGGCCATATGGACATCATCCGGCGCGGCGCGAAGCTGGTCGACCGCCTTGTCATCGGCGTGACCACCAACCCGTCGAAGAACCCGATGTTCACGGTCGAGGAGCGGATGGACATGGTCCGGCGCGAGGTCGCGGACCTCGACGGCGAGATTCACGTCGTCAGCTTCGATTCGCTACTGATGGACTTTGCCGAGCGTGAGGGCGCGAGCATGATCGTGCGCGGCCTGCGCGCCGTCGCGGATTTCGAATATGAATATCAGATGGCGGGGATGAACCAGCAGCTCAACGGCCGCATCGAAACCGTCTTCCTGATGGCCGATGTCTCGCTCCAGCCGATCGCCAGCCGCCTGGTCAAGGAAATCGCCCTGTTCGGCGGCGAGATCGGCAAGTTCGTTCCCCCCACCGTCCGCGACGAAGTGGTCGCCCGCGTGGATAAAATCGGTCGCAAGGGCAGCTGATGCCTCAAGATCCTCCCTCGCAAGGGGGAAGATAGAGACGAGCCGGAAAAATCCGCTTTCCTACAAACCCCCAACCGGCATAGCCTCGAATCACGATCGCCGAACGCTGTGCCTCCATGGCCGAAAGCTGACAGAATAAAGCGCGTTGCCCGTAACGTTGTCAGCTTTCGGTGCGGTCGTGATTACCGGTTTCGACGCCCGCCGCATTCACTTTGCCGCAAGCGGCGATTTGCTCTAAGCCGCTCCAGTTTTGTAAGTCCGGTGGGGATGTCGATGCGTCTTGTTGCCCTGTTTCTTGCCCTGCTGACGTCGCTGTTCGCGATGCCGGCCGCGGCCCAATATGTCCCCGCCCCGACCGGGCGCGCCGCACCGCCCGCGACGACGGACAAGGAGAATCTGTGGATTCTCGACCTGTCGACCGGCGGTCGCGTCACCATCTGGCTGCGCCCCGATGTCGCGCCCAAGGCGGTCGAGCGGATCAAGGAACTGACCCGCCGCAAATTCTATGACGGCCTCATCTTCCACCGCGTGATCGACGGCTTCATGGCGCAGGGCGGCGATCCCAAGGGCGATGGCACCGGCGGCAGCGACCTCCCCGACCTGCCCAAGGAGTTTAACTACCTCCCCCATGTCCGCGGCGCGGTCGCCGCGGCGCGTGCGGAGGATGAGAATAGCGCGAACAGCCAGTTCTTCATCATGCTGAGCCCGCGCCTTCAGCTCGACCAGAAATACACCGTGTTCGGCCGCGTGCTCGACGGCATGCAATATGTCGACGCGATCCCGCGCGGCGAGCCGCCGGCGAACCCCGCCCGCGTCGTCCGCGCCTATATCGCCGCCGACAATCCCCCCCCATATGCAGCCGCGCCGGCAACCCCGGTGACCGAACCGGCTGCGCTGCCCGCAGGCCCAGGCAAGTGACGGCAATTCCTCCCCTGCACCGCAGGGGAGGAATGAGAAGTATCGAATGAACGTCGACCTGTTCGATTTCGACCTGCCGCCCGAGCGGATCGCGCTGCGCCCGGCAAGTCCCCGCGACTCGGCGCGTCTGCTGGTGCTCGACGGGCAAGCGACCGAAGACCGCAGCGTCGCCGACCTCCCCGCCCTGCTCCGCGCCGGGGACATGCTGGTGTTCAACGACACCCGCGTCATCCCCGCCCAGCTCGAAGGCACGCGGGGCGAGGCGAAAATCGGCGCAACACTGCACAAGCGCGAAGGGCCGCGTCACTGGGTCGCCTTCATTCGCAACGCAAAGCGGCTGAAGGTCGGCGACACCATCGATTTCGGCAACGGCGTGACCGCGACTGCCGAGGCGCGGCACAACGATGGCAGCTTCACCCTGTTCTTCCCCGGCGACGAACCGGTCGAGCTGCTGCTTGAGCGCGCCGGACGCATGCCGCTGCCGCCCTATATCGCAGCGAAGCGCCCTACCGACGCGCGCGACGCCGAAGATTACCAGACGATGTTCGCCAACGAACCCGGCGCCGTGGCCGCGCCGACCGCGGCGCTGCACTTCACCCCGGGCCTGATGGCCGCGCTCGACGCCGCCGGGATCGGGCACACCACGCTGACGCTGCATGTCGGCGCAGGCACCTTCCTGCCGGTCAAGGCCGACGATACCGACGACCACAAGATGCACGCCGAATGGGGCCGCATCGACGCCGCCACCGCCGACCGCCTCAACGCCGTCCGTTCCGCCGGGGGCCGCGTCATCGCCGTCGGCACCACCAGCCTGCGCCTGATCGAAAGCGCGGCGGGCGAAGACAATGTCATCCGCCCGTTCGAAGGCGACACGTCGATCTTCATCACCCCCGGTTACCGCTTCCGCGGCATCGACGGCCTGATCACCAACTTCCACCTGCCGCGCTCGACCCTGTTCATGCTGGTATCGGCACTGATGGGGCTGGATCGGATGCAGGCTGCCTATGCGCATGCCATCGCCACCGGCTATCGCTTCTACAGCTATGGCGATTCGAGCCTGTTGCTGCCGGAGACACGCTTATGATCGCCGCCCTCGCCCTGCTCGCTGCGTCCCAGACCGCGCCCGCACCGGCGACGCCGCCCCAGCCGGGTGCCGCCCCCGCCCCGATCCCACTGATGATCGCCGAGCCGGTGGCGATGGCGATCGCGACGTTCGACAGCGATCAGGACGGCATCATCACCCGCGCCGAGTTTGACGCAGGAGTGCGCCGCAGCTTCGAGCTCAGTGCCAAGGGCCAGCCCGCGCTCGGCTATATCGCGTTCGGCGACTGGTCGGAGCGGTGGCTGGGCAACCGCAACGCGCTGCCCAGCCCGTTCGAGGTCGATGGCGATGGCGACAATCGCATCACCCTGCCCGAGCTTCAGGCGCGCTTCGACCTGTTCTTCACCCGCTTCGACACCGACAAGGACGGATCGCTCCGCCGCAGCGAGTTGCTGACGGTTCGCGCGATGCCGACGCCCGGCCAGCAGCCCGACCGTCGCCGGCGCGACCGCTGAACCGATGTCCTAGCATCTCCTGCCGCACTGCGGCTAAGGTTGGCGCGATGCACGGCTCTCACCATCATCACGGCCCCGCCGGGCATAGCCATTCGGGCCATGGGCATAGCCATGCGCCTGTCGATTTCGGCCGGGCCTTCGCGATCGGGACCGTGCTCAACCTCGGCTTCGTGCTGGTCGAGGGGCTGGCGGGCATCGCCACCGGATCGATGGCGCTGCTGGCCGATGCCGGGCACAATCTCTCCGACGTTCTCGGCCTGCTGATCGCCTGGGGCGGCGCCTCGCTCGCCAAGCGCCCGGCATCGCGCCGGTTCACCTATGGGCTGAGCAGCTCGACTATCCTCGGCGCGCTCGCCAATGCCGTGCTGTTGCTGTTCGCGGTGGGGGCGATCGCGCTGGAGGCAGTCCAGCGGCTCGGCTCCCCCGCCCCCGTCCCCGGTGCCACGGTGATGATCGTCGCGGGCATCGGCATCGTCATCAACACCGCCACCGCCCTGCTGTTCATGCGCGGCAGCAAGCATGATCTCAACATCCGCGGCGCCTATCTCCACATGACGGCCGATGCCGCCGTATCCGCTGCCGTTGTCGTCGGCGGCGCGTTGATCCTGTTCACCGGCAAAGCCTGGATCGACCCTGCGCTCAGTCTGCTGATCGTCGTCGTGATCCTGTGGAGCACCTGGGGCCTGTTGCGCGACTCGGTGGTGATGGCGCTGCACGCCGTCCCGCCGGGCATCGATGCCGAGCAGGTGGAGGAGACGCTGGCGACGCTACCCGGCGTCGCGCGCGTGCACGACCTGCACATCTGGCCGATGAGCACGACCCAGGTCGCGCTGACCGCGCACCTGCAGATGCCGGACGGCCATCCCGGCGATGCCTTCCTGCACGATGTCCAGCACCGGCTGGAGCATGAACATGGCATCCACCACATCACGCTGCAGATCGAGATCGGCGACGGCGACCCCTGCCATCTCCAAGGCGGGCACGGTGCCGCGCATGACTGACGCGACCCAGCCGCTGCGACTGGTCATTTTCGATTTCGACGGCACCCTGTCCGACAGCGGCAGCTGGTTCCTGTCGGTGATGGATCACCTATCCGACCGCTACGGGTTCCGCCCCGTCCTGCCCGAAGAGGTCGAGCCGCTGCGCAAGATGACGTCGCGCGACGTTATCAGCCATCTGCGCATCCCACGCTGGAAGCTGCCCTTCATCGCCCGCTATGTCCGCAAGCTGTTCGGGCTCAACACCGACAAGGTGCATCTGTTCGCCGGCGTCACCGACATGCTGGCCGCGATCGAGGCGATGGGCATCCCGCTCGCACTCGTCACATCGAACAGTGAGGCGAATGCCCGCGCGGTGCTCGGCCCCGAAAATGCCGCGCGGTTCAGCTGGTGGGCATGCGGCGCGTCGCTGTTCGGCAAGGCGCCCAAGTTCCGCTCGGTCCTGCGCCAAAGCGGCATTCCGCCCGAGCAGATCATTTCGCTCGGCGACGAGACCCGCGACATCGATTCTGCCCGCGAAGTCGGTATTCGCGCCGCCGCAGTGCTGTGGGGTTATGCCGAACCCGAGGCGTTCGCGCACCTCAACCCAGACCTCGCCTTCGCGACGCCCGCCGATGTCGTCGCCTATGTCGCCGCCTCAGCCAAGGTGGACCGCCAGCCATAGGGTCGGCCCGTCCGGGTCGGTCCGCGTCACCCAATGCCGCGTGCCGCCGGGGATCAGCAAATGATCGCCCGGTGCCAGCGGTGTCTCGGCGCTATCCTTGAACCGGATCGCCGCGCTGCCCTGCAGCAGGATGACCCACTCGTCCGCGTCCTGCACCATCGGCGCATCTTCCGGCGTCGCCTGCCCCAGCGACACGATCCGCTCGATCCGCACCTTGGGCCGCGCGAGCAGATCGGTGAACACCTCGCCACGCTTCGCCGAGGGTAGACGCGCGAACAGATTGTCGAGCTTCAGCTTGCGCAGGCGCGGCCTGGGCGCTGGCTCGGGCGGCGGCGGGGCCTTGCGCTTGGGCAATCCCTTCGCCGCCTCCTGCCAGTCGCTGCGCATCGCGCCGCGGAGGTAGGTCTGGATGTCCTCCGCGCTCGCGGTCAGCCCATCCGCGCCGAAGCCGAACAGCGTCTTGCCCGCCGCGTCAGTCAACCCGAACTTGCCGAAATCGCCGCCCGGCTTGCGCCGCCGCGATTTGACCAGCTTCAGGCCGCGGTGGCGCGCGGATTCGCGCAATGCATCGTCAGCTTCGCTTGCCATTATCCCCTCAACGCAGCATCGGACTGCTATGTCCCGTTTCACCTTCACCATCCACGCCACCGACGGCAAGGCGCGCACCGGCACGATTCACATGCAGCGCGGCGAAATCCGCACCCCCGCCTTCATGCCGGTCGGCACCGCCGCCACGGTCAAGGCGATGAAGCCGCAGGATGTGCGCGCGTCGGGCGCCGACATCATCCTCGGCAACACCTATCACCTCATGCTCCGCCCCAGTGCCGAGCGGATCGACCGGCTCGGCGGCCTGCACGGCTTCATGGGCTGGGACCGCCCGATCCTGACCGACAGCGGCGGCTATCAGGTGATGAGCCTCTCCGAGCTGACCAAGCGCAGCGAAGAGGGCATCGTCTTCAAGTCGCACCTCGACGGCACGCGCCACATGCTCAGCCCCGAACGCTCGATGGAGATTCAGCGGCTGCTGGGCTCCAACATCGTGATGGCATTCGACGAACTGGTCCCGACCACCTCGACCCGCGAGGTTCAGGCGGCCGCGATGGAGCGCTCGATGCGCTGGGCGAAGCGGTCGCGCGACGCGTTCGACGCGGGCGGCGCGCATGCCGCCAACAATGCGCTGTTCGGCATCCAGCAGGGCGCACTCGACGAAGGGCTGCGCAAGGCCAGCGCCGACGCGCTGCTCGACATCGGTTTCGACGGCTATGCCGTGGGCGGCCTCGCCGTCGGTGAGGGGCAGGAGGCGATGTTCGGCTGCCTCGACTATGCGCCCGGCCAGCTCGACGCGACCAAACCGCGCTACCTGATGGGTGTCGGCAAGCCCGACGACATTGTCGGCGCGGTCGAGCGCGGGATCGACATGTTCGACTGCGTCCTCCCGACCCGCTCGGGCCGCACCGGCCAGGCGTTCACGCGCAACGGCCCGATCAACATCCGCAACGCGAAGTTTGCCGAGGATCAGACCCCGCTCGACCCCGAATCGCCGGTCGCCGGGTGGAGCAAGGCCTATCTCCACCACCTCGTCCGCTCGGGCGAGATTCTGGGCGCGATGCTGATGACCGAGCATAATCTGTGGTTCTATCAGCGGCTGATGGCCGACCTGCGCGCCGCGATTGCGGAAGGCCAGCTGACCGCCTTCGCGAACGATTTCCGCGCAGCATATTATGGCGGTCGCGACTGATTGCACCCGCTCCGCCGCTGTCCTACTCCTGTGCCACCAAGGAGTATCCAGTGACCGACAAGACCGACGAAACCGCCAACGAGATCACCGCTGCCGCCCGCCAGGCGCGCGAGATTGCCGAGCGCGCGGAAGGCACTCCGCAGCCCGGTGATGCGAAGAAATGGCCGCTGGCCAAGATCGGCATCGGTATCGGCTCCGCCGCCCTCGCCGCCGCGGTGATCTACGCTGCGCGCAGCCGCAAGAAAGACTGACCTTCATATCCCCCTCCCGCTCGCGGGAGGGGTTAGGGGAGGGCCTGTCCTCCCCGATCCGGTTTGAGACAGGCCCTCCCCCTGCCCCTCCCGCAAGCGGGAGGGGAGTTTGAAGTCCAAAAACCAGGAGACCCGAATGCGCCTGACCCGCACCGCGCTGTATCTCAGCGCCGCCCTCCTCCCCTTCGCCGCACAGGCGCAGCAGGCGGCTCCCGCCGCTGCCCCCGCCACGCAGCCGCAAATCGCCGTCGCCCCGCTCAACTTTACCGAGCGGACGTTGCCCAACGGACTCAAAGTCTATGCGGTCCGCGACACCAGCACCGCCAACGTGTCGGTCCAGGTGTGGTATGATGTCGGCAGCAAGGACGACCCCGCGGGCAAGTCGGGCTTTGCCCACATGTTCGAACATCTGATGTTCAAGGGCACGAAGAATCTGGTCGATGAACAGATGGACCGGCTGACCGAGGATGTCGGCGGCTACAACAATGCCTCGACCAACTCGGACTATACCAATTATTTCGAAGTGGTCCCCGCCAACCACCTCGAACGCCTGCTGTTCGCCGAAGCCGACCGCATGGCGAGCCTCGTGGTGGATGAGAAGGTGTTCGCCTCCGAGCGCGACGTGGTGAAGGAAGAGCTGCGCAGCCGCGTGCTCGCTTCGCCCTATGGCAAGCTCTTTTACATCTACTTCCCGAACATCAGCTATTCGGTGCACCCCTATGCCGCCCCGGCATCGGCAGCATCGAGGATCTCGACGCCGCGACGATCGGCGACATCCGCGCCTTCCACGCCACCTATTACCGCCCCGATAATGCCGTGCTGGTCGTCGCAGGCAATTTCGATCCGGCCCAGCTGGACAAATGGGTAGACAAATATTTCGCCCCGATCGCGAAGCCCGACCGCCCGATCCCACGCGTCACCGTCGCCGAACCGCCGCGCACGACTGCGGTGCGCAAGACGGTCTATGAAGCCAACACCCCGCTGCCGGCCGTGTTGCTCAGCTATCAGCTGCCGCCCGACAATCATCCCGATCTGCCTGCGCTGACGGTGCTCGACGGCATTCTGTCGGGCGGCGCAAATTCGCGCCTCTACCGCAACCTCGTCTATCGCGATCAGCTGGCAGCCCAGGCCGGCACGTTCCTCGACACGCGCCAGTCGACCGGCGCCTATGCGATGTACGCGATCCTCGCCGGTGGAAAGGCGGCTGACGCCGGCGAGGCGGCGATGCGCCGCGAAATTGCCGAACTGCGCGACAAGCCGGTCAGCGCCGCCGAACTGGCCGAGGCGAAGAACGAGATCCTGACCAGCGCGCTCAAGAGCCGCGAAACGGCGGAAGGCAAGGCATCGACCCTCGCCGCATCGATCATCGTCAGCCGCGATCCCAAGGCGGCGGACCAGCAGCTCGCCGCGATCGCCCGCGTCACAGCCGCCGATGTCCAGCGCGTCGCGCGCCAATATCTCGGCGACAACCAGTCCGCCGCGCTGACCTACCTGCCCGAAGCGCCGGGTGCGAAGGGCGACAGCGTCGGTATCGCCGACACGGTCCAGGTCGCAGCTCTGGTCGCGCCCAAGGACATCGTGATCCACACTCAGGCCAGCCCGGAGACGCGCATCGCGGTCCCCGCCCCCGGCGCGCCGGTCTCGCCGACCATCCCGACGGCGTCGGAAAGCAAGCTCGCCAACGGCATGCGCCTGATCGTGGTGGAAAAGCGTGACCTGCCGATCGTCACAGCCACCGTCGTCTCGCCCGCAGGCGGCACGCGCGACCCGGCGGGCAAGGCCGGCACCGCGTCGCTTGCCGCAGCGCTGCTGACAAAGGGCACGACCACCCGCTCGGCCGAACAGATCGCGCAGCAGATCGAATCGCTCGGCGGATCGATCGGTGCCGGGGCCGACTGGGACGCCGCCTTCGCCACCGTCACGGTCAAGGCTGATCAGGTCGAACCCGCGCTCACCGTCCTCGCCGATGTCGCGCGCAACCCGGCGTTCGCGCAGGAAGAACTCGACCGCGCGCGCAAGCAGACGGTCGATGGCGTGTCGGTCCAGCTCAAGGATCCCGCCGCGCTCGCCGGCATCGCCGCCAGCCGCGCGGTGTTCGGTAACCGCGCCTATGGCAACATGCTGTCGGGCACCCCCACCTCGCTACCGCGCATCACCCGCGATGACGTGGCCAGCGCCTATGCCCGCGCCTGGAGCCCTGACCAGTCGGCGCTGGTTGTGGTCGGCGACATCGCTGCCAAGGATGCAACCGCGCTAGCGCAAAAGCTGTTCGGCGACTGGAAGCCCGGCAACGTCACCTACGTTGCCGCACCGGTCACCGCAGCGCCCAAGCCGCGCGTCATCGTCGTCGATCTGCCCGAGGCGGGTCAGGCCGGCGTCGTCGTGGCGCGTCCGGGCATCGCGCGCACCGACAAGGATTTCTACGCGGCACAGGTCGCCAATGCCACGCTCGGCGTCGGCTTCACCTCGCGCCTCAACCGCGAAATCCGCATCAAGCGCGGCCTTGCCTATGGCGCGGGCAGCAGCGTCGACGCCCGCCGCCAGCCCGGCATCGTCACCGCCTCGACCCAGACCAAGAACCCCTCCGCGCCGGAGGTGGTCAAGCTGATCGCGGAGGAGATGGCCAAGCTCGGTGCCGCCCCGGTCCCCGCCGCCGAACTCGATTCGCGCAAGGCGGTGCTGATCGGCAGCTTCGGCCGCCGCATCGAACGCACCGACGGCATCGCCGGCGCACTCGCCGATTATGTCGCTGACGGCGTCGCGCTCGGCACGCTGCAAAGCTACATCCCGTCGATCCAGAGCGTCGATCCGGCAGCAGTGCAGGCGGCGGCAAAGCGCGTGCTCGATCCCGCCAGCGCCAGCATCGTCGTGGTCGGCGACGCCAAGACGTTCGTCGATGAACTGCGCAAGACCTACCCCCAGCTGGAGGTGATCCCGGCAAGCGCGCTCAACCTCGACAATGCGACGTTGAAGTGATCGGCGCGGCGGTCCTGCTCGGCGTTGCCGGCCAGGCCGCCGCTCCCCCGGTGGCCGCACCGCCGGCGGGCTGGCGGGAGGCGATGGTCCGGCACGACACCGCGCGCCGGATCGCCGCCGACCTGCCATCGGAACCGCGTCGCTTTCGGTTCCAGTGCAGCGCGGCGCAGGTCCTGCGCCGCCCCTATCGATGGGTGCCGCCGAAATGCATTACGGCGCGGGAGCGTCCGGTCACCGATCCCAAGCGCTTCGCCGAGCTCGCGCGGACAGAGGCCGCCGCGCCCGAAATGACTGCCGACGACCGCTGGCGGCGCACCGCGTGGCTGCGCGTGATGCTGCTTCACGCGTCAGTCGAACCCGTGAGCGAACAGTTCACGACGTTCTTTGTCGATGAAGCGGTTGCGTCCACCGATCTGCTCGTAACGCCGCCGTCGCGCGGTGAGGCGTTACGCTCCGACATCGTGTTTGCGGTCAAACCCCGAATGATCGCATATCCGCTACAGGCCTTGCGCACCTTCGCTCAGGGTCAGGTCGATCTTCGATGCACCGTGATTGGCGAAGGACGGCTGCACTGCGAAAGCATGACGCCCTATCTGCCCGACCCGCTCGTGCGTCCAGACGGCGGCCTTGGCCCACAGGATCAGTTCCACCTGGTTTCTGCCGCGATGCGCTCCGCCCTTTCCGGCGTCGTGGCACCGCTCACCCTTGATGGGCGGCCGAGTGCAGGGTTGAGCTTCACCTTCTCGGTGACTTTCCGCATCAACGACTGATCCCTTAAATTACTTTAACTATCAATCGTTTCACCCCGGGACGCGCCGGAATCGGCAGCAGAATTTAAACCTCCGCCACGCTATGGCGCAGGCTCGGGATTCTCCCGGCGGGACGAGCATGCTGCGGCGGATGACACGGATACAGCTGAGGGGCCTTGCGGCGGCGCTGATCGCGTCGCTGATCGGTGCCGGCTTTTCCGCGCATGCCGGGCTGACCGTGCTGCACGCGTCGGAACAGGGCGCGCAGCGCGCCGGGCCGGAGCCGACCGGCTATGAAGCCGACGATCACTTTCCCGGCGCGGCCTTTTACCAACTTGCCGATGACGATGCCGCCGTCCCCTCGGCCCCGGGCGCGACCGGCACGGTCGAGCTGCCCGACGCGCCCGTTCCCGACGGCGCGGTGATCGACCCGACCATCCGCCCCGCCCCGCCGTTCGAGCTGCGCGGATCGGCGCAGGACAAGGCGCACGCGCTGCAATGCCTGACCACCGCCATCTATTACGAGGCCGCCACCGAGCCCGATGACGGCCAGCGCGCGGTGGCACAGGTGATCCTCAACCGCGCGCGCCACCCGACCTTCCCCGCCACCATTTGCGGCGTGGTCTATCAGGGGTCGGAACGCGCCGGTTGCCAGTTCAGCTTTGCCTGCGACGGGTCGATGGCGCGCAAGCCGTCGCGCCAATATTGGGACCGCGCCGCGCGCGTCGCATCGGCGGCGCTGGCGGGCGAGGTGTTCGCGCCGGTCGGCATGGCAACGCATTACCACACGCACGCCGTCACCCCGCGCTGGAATACCTCACTGGTGATGACCGGCGTGTTCGGCGCGCATTTCTTCCATCGCTGGAAGGGCTATTGGGGCACCGGTGCTGCCTTCACGCAACGCTATCGCGGTGGGGAGCCGGTGCCGGGCCCGAAGGCTCAGGTCGCAGCCGTCCCAGCCCCGGATACCGCCAAGCCCGCGCCGCAGCCGACTCCCGTCGCGGCGGTCGGCGCCATCCAGCGCCCGGGCAATCCCTTGCTCCGTCCGGCCCCCGCAGTGCCGATGCCCCGCACCGAACGCCCCGCCCCGCGCCGTTCCGAAGCGGAGAGCGGCGACCCGCTGCCACGCTACGCCGAACCCGCCGACTCGCAGGTGCTCGACCGCTGGAAGGACAGCGGCAAGCCGATCCGCTGACGCGAAACGGCCCCCGCACCGGGGTGCGGAGGCCATCGTCGTTACAGGTTACTGCTCGGGCTTAGCGACGATTCTGCCAGTCGCGACGCTCCCAGCGGATCTTGCGCGCCAGCACGTCGAAGCGCCGGTCGAGATCGGCCCGCTCGGCGACCGTCAGGCCCGGAGCGGTCCGGCGATAGCGCGCCTCCAGCGCCACGATCCCGCGGAACTCGGCCCGCAGGCGAACCGCCTCGGCGCGGGTCAGCTGGCCGCTGCGCACGCCCTGGTCGATCCGACGGTCAAGCTGCGCCTGACGCTGGTTGATGTTCCACCAGCCATTACCGGCGCCCTGATTGTCCTGGCGCTCCGCGCGGATCTTGCGCGACAGCGCGTCGAAGCGGCGGTCAAGGTCACGGCGCTCGGCCATGGTCAGGCCCGGTGCCGAGCGGCGATAGCGGATTTCAAGGTCCGCAATGCCGCGGAACTCTGCGCGCAGACGCGCCGCCTCGTTCCGGTTCAGCTGGCCGGTGCGCACGCCCTGGTCGATCCGCTGATCGAGCTGCGTCTGGCGCTGGTTGATGTTCTGCCATCCGGCCTGCGCGGTTGCGGCGGGAACGGTAGCGGCGGCGATGCCGATACCGGCAATCATCAGTGCGAACTTCTTCATCGAATGTCTCCTCTTCAAATTCGTGGCCGCATCGGCGGCTGTGCTCGTTATGGGCAGCGGGTGTCGCAGCGATTTGGCGAGAATGTCGTTATTGTGTCGCGGCGTGTCGCACCGGCGACAGGTCCGTTCAGATTCGTTAACGCAGGCCTAGTGTTCTATCTTGCCAAAACACCTTGAAGGAGCCATCTTACCGTCATGCTGAACCTTCTCTCGCTCGTCACCGGTGCCGTTGCGCTGCTCATTGCATTGATCGGCATTCTGCCCATCCCGCTGTTGCCGCTGGTAAACTGGATCGCGTTTCCGATCGCAGTCGTCGGCCTCGTCTTCGGCCTGCTGTCTAGCGGTACGGCCGGACGGAACCTCAACATTGTCGTGCTTGTGATCAGCGGGCTGCGCCTGTTCCTGACCGGCGGTCTCATCTGATCTGACGGACCCGCCCCGACCTCTAGGGCCGGGGCGCTCCATCATTTGGCTTAGCGGCAGCGCACGTTGCCGCGATCGATCGATGCGCCCAGCGCCGCGCCACCGGCTGCACCCAGCAGCGTGCCGAGCACGTTCGACCGCCCGTTCGAAAGCGCGTTGCCTAGGAAGCCGCCGGCGATGCCGCCAACGATCAGGCCGGTCGTGCCGTCGTTGCGGCGGCAATAGTAACGCCCGTCACGCCCGCGATAGATGCGGTCCTGCCGCGTCAGGCGGCGTTCGCGATAATAGCGGCCGTCGCGGTAATAATCGTCGGCATAATAGGCCCGCTGGCCACGCGCGGGGCGGTTCCAGTCATAGTTGCGATACTGCCGCCAATCGCGACGGTCTTCGCGACGGTCCCGACGCGCATCGCGCACTTCGCGCTGATATTCACGCTGGGCCGCGCGGCGCTCTGCCGGCGTATCGGCACGGCGCATGTCGCGACGATAGTCACGCTGCGCATCGCGCACTTCCTCGCGATATTCGCGATTCGATTCGCGCGGGGTCTGCTGGGCCATGGCCGGTACTGGGCTCAGGGCCACCGATGCCATGATGGCAGCGATCAAAGGGGTACGCATGCAACTTCTCCTGCATCTTCAACACCGGGCTAAACGGCCCGGACGATCAGGAGGTTGCGTGAACGCAAAACTACCCCGCGTTCATGCCACGGCCAGCTTCAGATGCGGGTGTCGCCGGGATATGCAAAAAGCAGGTCGGCGTCGCTCGACGCGGTCAGCACCGCGCTCCCGCTCACGCTCACGCAGTCGCCCGCCCGCCACGCCACGCCGTCGACTTCACCGCTGCCCCGTACCGGAACGAGCCAGCCGGTCGCGCCGTGCGGCAGCCGGATCATCCGGTCGCCACCGATCCACCGCTCAAGCACGAATTTCGGCCCTTCGACCAGGATCGTGCGACCATGCTCCACGACCCCCGGACTTTCCGGCGGCAACCAAGGGTCCAGCACCGCGACATCGACCCCGTCGTCCAGATGCAGTTCGCGCGGGCGCCCGTAATCGTAGAGGCGATACGTGGTCTCGCTATTCTGTTGCACCTCGATCAGCGTGATTCCCGCGCCGATCGCGTGCACCGTTCCCGACGGCGCGTAAAAGAAATCGCCCGCGCGCACCGGCTTCCAGTCGAGCAGATCGACGATCGACCCGTCCTGCGCGGCCGCCCGCAGCGTTTTGGCGTCAATCGGCTCACCCGGCCCGATCGCGATCGTCGATTCGGGCTCGGCATCGAGGATCAGCCAGCATTCATCCTTGCCGCGCGGCAACCCTCGCGCCTGCGCCGCTGCATCGTCGGGATGCACCTGCACCGACAGCTTTTCGCTGGTGAACAGATATTTGATGAGCAGATCGGGTGCGGCATCGCCCGGCGACTGAAACCACACCTCGCCCACCGGCTCGCCATCGGGCGCCGGATCGGCAAAGCCCGGCCATAGCCGGTGGCTGCCCCAGGGCTTTTCAACGCGGTGCATGGCGAGCAGTTGCGCGGGCATCGGTTCTTCCTGAATGAGAATATCAGCGTCTCGCATCAACGCCCGGATTCTGACGGTCGATCCCGTTCGCCGCAAGCACCCCGAAAAAACATTTCGCAGGGCCGCAACGCTCGGCTAAGAACCGACGCGATGCGTATGCTTTCCACCCGCTCGCTCGCGCTCGTCGCAGTTGCCATCGCCCTTCCGCTCGCCGGCTGCGCCGGTGGCGGCGGCAAGCGTGCCGATCTGCCCTATGTCGCACGCGACGTGGGCACGTTGTACAGCACGGCCAAGGACCGGCTCGACCGCGGCCAGTACAAGCTCGCCGCCGCCCTGTTCGACGAGGTGGAGCGCCAGCACCCCTATTCGGTCTGGGCGCGCCGCGCGCAGCTGATGGGTGCGTTCTCCTATTATCTCGACAAAAACTACACCCAGTCGATCCAGTCGGCGCAGCGCTTCCTCGCGGTGCATCCGGGCAACCGCGACGCGCCTTATGCCTATTATCTGATCGCGCTCAGCTATTACGAGCAGATCAGCGACGTGACCCGCGATCAAAAGATCACACAGCAGGCGCTCGACGCATTGGGCGAACTCAACCGCCGCTATCCCAACACCCGCTACGCCGCCGATGCGCGGCTCAAGATCGACCTGGTCCGCGACCATCTTGCGGGCAAGGAGATGGAGGTCGGGCGTTACTATCAGGTGCGCGGCCAGTGGCTCGCTGCGGTGATCCGTTTCCGTACCGTGATCGACCAGTATCAAACCACTACCCACACTCCCGAAGCGCTGATGCGCCTGACCGAGAGCTATCTGGCGCTTGGCGTGAAGGACGAAGCGAAGAAGGCGGCGGCCGTGCTTGGCGCCAACTATCCCGGCACCGAATGGTACAGCCGCGCGTACGAACTGGTGCAGAAGCATGGCGAGCCGGTTCCGGTGCCAGCGCTCGTCACTCCCGCCACGCCGCCGGCACGCGACGAAACGCCGAAGCCCGCTTCGACCGAAACCAATTGAGCTTTGTTTGATGCCGTGCGCCAACGCACGGTGCGGCATCTGCCCGCTCCCCCACCCGGTCACCCAACGGCAGCATCCTACGGGTGGCGGTGTGGGGGAGCGGGCCGGTTCCGTTCTCGAACTCACACTTCCCCTCTCCCACCGCGGAACAAAAAGGGGTAATGCGGGCGCATGTTGACCGCGCTTTCCATTCGCGACGTGGTGTTGATCGAGGCACTCGACCTCGATTTCGGCGCAGGCCTTGGCGTGCTCACCGGCGAGACCGGCGCGGGCAAGTCGATCCTGCTCGACTCGCTCGGCCTCGCGCTCGGCGCACGCGCCGATAGCGGGCTGGTGCGACAGGGCGCGGCGCAGGCGGTGGTGACCGCGAGCTTCGAACCCGCCGACCCCGCCCCGATCGCCGCGCTGCTCGGCGAGAGCGGGCTCGACCACGACCCGTCCGAACCGCTGACGATCCGCCGCCTGGTCAAGGCCGATGGCGGGAGCCGCGCCTATGTCAACGATCAGCCCGCCTCAGCGGGATTGCTGCGCGAACTCGGCGCGCTGCTGGTCGAGATCCACGGCCAGCATGACGATCGCGGCCTGCTCAACCCGCGCGGCCACCGCGGCTTGCTCGACAGCTTCGCGCGCGCCGACACCGCCGCCGTTGCATCTGCCCATCGCGCGCTGCGCGATGCCGAAGACGCCCTCGCCACCGCCCATGCCGAACAGGAAAGCGCCGCGCGCGACCGCGAATGGCTCGAACATGCCGTCGCCGAACTGACCAAGCTCGCCCCCGAGCCCGGCGAGGAAGCCGTGCTGGCCGAGCGCCGCGCGACGATGCAACGCGGCGAAAAGATCGCGGGCGAACTTCAGGCGATTGCCGAACTGATCGACGGGTCGGACGGCGCGCTCACCCGGCTGCGTCAGGCGGCGCGCATCCTGGAGCGGATCGCCGAGGATCACTCCGCCCTCACCGAAGCCCTTGCCGCGCTCGACCGGGCGCTCGTCGAAGCCGGCACGGCACAGGAAGGGATCGACACAGCCGCCGAGGCGCTCGCCTTCGACCCCGCCGCGCTGGAGGCGGATGAGGCGCGGCTGTTCGAACTGCGCGGCCTCGCTCGCAAGCACCGCGTCCAGCCCGACGACCTTGCCGAACTGACCGAAACGCTCGCGACCCGGCTCGAACGGATCGAAGGCGGTGAAGGTCTGATCGCCCGCCTCACCGCCGATTTCGCCGCAGCCGAAACAGCCTATGTCGCGGCGGCGGAAACGCTCTCGGCAACCCGCACCGCCGCAGCCGCGCGCCTCGACGCGGCGGTCGCCGCCGAGCTTGCCCCGCTCAAGCTCGACGCTGCCCGCTTCCGCACCACCGTCGAACCGCTGCCGCGCGACCAATGGTCGGCATCGGGCCGCGACCGGGTGGAGTTCGAAGTTTCGACCAACCCCGGCGCCCCCTTCGCGCCCCTCATCAAGATCGCCTCAGGCGGCGAGCTGTCGCGCTTCATCCTCGCGCTCAAGGTGGCGCTGGCCGAGGAAGGCGGCGCACGCACGCTGATCTTCGACGAAATCGACCGCGGCGTCGGTGGCGCGGTGGCGAGCGCGATCGGCGAACGCCTCGCGCGCCTCTCGACCGGCGCACAATTGCTCGTCGTCACCCACAGCCCACAGGTCGCAGCCCGCGGCGCGGCGCACCTGCTGATCGCGAAAAGCCACGACGGCCTCGTCACCCGCACCGGCGTGCGCCAGCTCAGCGAAGACGAGCGGCGGGAGGAAATTGCGCGAATGCTGTCCGGCGCGCAGGTTACGGACGAGGCGCGGGCGCAGGCCGGACGGTTGCTTGAGGCGGCTTAGGTCACTCGAGCACGAACGACCGCTATCGAAGAATGGCTGAATGGCCGACTATCGGTGAGATAGTTGCCGTTGGCTACTCGCGCTCGTCAATTGGCTTCCCCTTAACGAAAGCCTCCATCGCTTCCGGCGTCGTCGTGCTCAGGCCTTCCGCATATGCCTGCTTTTGAAACTTCAGCAAGGCGTCGACCATAGTTGATTTGTTGTAGTGCGGCCCGACAATTGTGGTCCAAAGCTCCAACTCTCGCACCGTCGTTTCACATTCTCGATTGAGCATGTGCGCAACCGAGAGAATGGCGTCCGCGAAGTTGGGGTCGACGGCATCGGTCGGCTCGCTCCAACGGGCAGAAGCAGTGAAGCAATCCGTGTAGAAAGCGAGTTGCTTCACGGTGTCCAGCATCGCGGTGTGCTCCGCACTCGGATCCGCTGCCGCCCGCATCTGCACCAGGGTCCTTGCACCTTCAGCGGCAAGTTTCGGAATTATCCACTGCACATTCTTAGCTCTGTGGTTTCGATAATCCTTCCAGCACTGTTTCAGGCCAGCTTCGTCTCTTTGTAGCGCGATGGTCTTGATAACCTGAACTTTGCCAAGCTCCTCTATAGCTAGGATTGCGAGGGCGCTGGCGGAGGCATGACGGTCGCTTTGAAGCAATAGCTCTGCATCGGCGATCAGCCGTGCGGCGTTGGTCCGCGCGAGTGCAATACCCTCAGCCGCTTGGCTAGACGTCAAGGGCCCCCTGTACTGCACTAGCTTTGATGGCATCGCTGGACTGTAAGCTGCGCGAGCAAATGGCCGCAATGGGGTCGTGTCCCGGCAGACCGCTCTTACGAGATTACGCTCTAGTTACCCCTGTTCGCAATCAGGTCGATCTCCGTCCCGCCGTCGCCGCGCGCCGACAGGAATACGACATAGGCCGAATCGTCCTTCGCGCGCGTCCCGCCCAGCACATGCTGGCCGTCCTTCAGCTGATGCTCGGCCGAATAGCCGCCACGGACGGCGCGGGTGTAGTACCAGTCGATCATCGTCTGCAGCGGCTGGGGCGTGGAGAAGCTGACGACGCGCAGGCCGCACTGGCCGCCCTCGGCCCCCGCTGCTTCGGTTACGCGGGCCTGCGGATGCAGCGGCATGTCGGCGGGCAGGCGCGCGGCCCAGCCGGCCGAGTAGCTCAACTTTGCGGCGCAGTCGGCGGTGCGGCGGTCCTTCTGCCCCGCTGCAAGACCGCCCAGCGTCACCGACTTGTCCTGCGCGTCGCAGGCGTCGCACTTGCCCTCGACCGGAGCCGGAGCCTTGAGCAGCTCGCCTTCGGCCGGCATCGCCGCCTTGGCGGCGGCGACGGTGTCCGACGGGATCGGCGCCGAATAGGGCTGGCCCGGCGGGCGGATCGCATCCTTGTTCGATTGCTGGGCCAGCTGCGGGTCGACCATGATCTGGTCCTGCAGCGCGCCCATCAGCGCCGGATCGGTCGAGTTGCCGCCAATCTCGTTATCGAGCGCATCGACATTCCCCGCCTCGCCCCCGCCACAGGCGGCGAGTGCCAGTGGCATCAGCAGGACGGCAAAACCATTGGCCCGACGGCTCATCATCACGCTCCGCATCCCCGCACAGGCTGCGGGATTTGGGGCAAAGGGATGACAGGCCAGGGTTAAGGAAGCGTTTGCCGGACCTTCACCCCGCCTTGCCGACCCGCGCCTTTTCCGCCGCAATGAACGCATCGATCTGCGCGTCCAGCACGTCCAGCGGCACCGCGCCTTGCTCCAGCACCGCGTCGTGGAAGCGCTTGACGTCGAACTCGACCCCCAGCGCCTTCTCCGCCCGCGCGCGCAGTTCGCGGATCTTGATCTCGCCCAGCTTGTAGCCCAGCGCCTGCCCCGGCCAGCTGATATAGCGGTTCACCTCGGCATCGATATTCGCCGCCGACAGCGCGGTGTTGTCGAGCATGAACTGGACCGCCTGTTCCTTGGTCCAGCCCTTGGCATGGATGCCGGTGTCGACCACCAGACGGCACGCGCGCCACATCTCGTAGGACAGCCGCCCCATTTCCTTTTCGGGGGTGTCGTAAATCCCCATCTCGATCCCGATCCGCTCGGAATAGAGGCCCCACCCTTCCGTAAACGCAGTGAAATTGGCGAGGTAGCGGCGGAATTTCGACGTCTCCAGCTCCTGCTGCAACGCGATCTGGTGGTGATGCCCCGGTACCGCCTCATGCGCGGTCAGCGCGGGCAGCTCGTACAGCGGCCGCTGGTCGAGCTTCGAGGTGTTGACGTAATAATGGCCGGCCAGCCCCAGCTCGGGATTGCCCGGGCCGTAATAGGCGGTGGTCGTCCCCTCCGCCGTCTCCGCCGGAATGCGCTTGAGGCCATAGGGCAGCCGCGCCATGCGGCTGAAAAATCCCGGCATCTTGCCGTCGATGTCCTTGGCCTGCACCGCGGCGGCGGCCATCAGCTCCTCGGGCGTCTTGGCGTAATATTTGGGGTTGGTGCGCAGCTCCTGCACGAACGCCTCGCGCGTCGCGAAGCCCGCCTTCTTCGCCACCGCCTCCATTTCGGCGCGGATGCGGGCGACCTCGTCCAGCCCGATCTTGTGGATCTGCTCGGCGGACAGGTCGGTGGTGGTGAGCTGGCGGATGCGGAAGGCGTAGTAGCGCGCGCCATCGGGCTGCGCCGACACGCCGACCGCCTTGGCGCATTTGGGGGCATAGCTGGTGCGGTAGAACGCCGCCGCCTTGGCATAGGCCGGGTTGATTACCTCAGTGACGGTCTTCGCCGCGCGCGCCTGAAGAGCGGCCCATTCGCCGTCGGTCGCATCGACCGGCTTCTTGCGGTTGAACGGCGCGTAGAAGCGCGACTTGGTCGCATCCTGCTGGATCACGCCGGTGATCGTCTGTTCGAACCCGACCAGGCTGACGCAAGGCTGGACATAGCCGCCCTTCACCGCCTGAGCAGTGATCGCGATCAGCGTGTCGTTGGTTTCGGGGAATTTCGCCAGCCTGTCGAGATAATGGCCATAATCGGCCTTGCGCCGGAAGGCCGTGCGCTCCCCCTGCCCCGCCGCGCCCTGCCACGGGTTGGAATAGCTGGTGAACAGGATCGTGCGTTGACCGAAGCTGTTCCCTTCGATGCTCTCCGCCAGCAACCGCCGCAGGATCGCCTTGTCGGTGCGCTGCGCCGGGGTCAGCCCGGCATCGGGGATGGCATCGAGCCGCTTGAGGAACACCGCCTCCGCCGCAGCGCGCCGATCGTCGGCCGCGAGGCTGACATCGCCGACCGCGATCGGATCGATATCGACGCCGACCGAACGGGCAAAACCGGGATTCTCCTTGAGCACCCAGTTGAAATGATCGTCGAGCAAAGCGCGGAAGTCGTCCTGCAGTCCGGCGACTGCCGGTCCGGCG
Organism: Sphingomonas sp.; assembly: GCF_965227385.1. Classification (GTDB taxonomy): domain Bacteria; phylum Pseudomonadota; class Alphaproteobacteria; order Sphingomonadales; family Sphingomonadaceae; genus Sphingomonas. The sequence goes on along the minus strand of NZ_OZ245750.1, from coordinate 1,798,919 downwards.
GCCAGCGCAGCGGCAAGAGCAGCCCCGGCGATTACGCTGCGGACAGCCAAACTTACAGTTTTGATCCCGTATACGGGGACATGGGCGGAGCGGTGGGCGCGTCGCTGAGTGATGTCGAAAATAGCCATTCGTGGAGGCAAGCAGAGGAAATCCAACATTGCAAGCAAGCTGTGCGGCGCCCGAGGGAATGTCCGCAAACAGGTTTGTACTGCAAACTTGTTTTCTGCAAGGGGGTGATCAGATGTGCCGGTCAAGGGAGGGTTGCGATGAAGCCTTTTGACATCGCTCAGATCGATGAAATGATCCATGCCCGCATGCGGCTTGGCATCATGGCCTATCTTGCCGATACCGAAATTGCCGATTTCAACGCGTTGAGGACGATGCTCCAGGCGACGCAGGGCAATTTGTCGGTACATCTGCGCAAGCTGGAAGCGGCCGGATATATCGCGATCGACAAGGGGTTTTCGGGCCGCAAGCCGCTGACCCGCGTGCGCATGACGCCGGCCGGGCGCAAGGCGTTTGCGGCCTATATTGAAGCACTGGTCAAACTGATCGCATAAGGAACCTTGCCTTTCGGCGGTCCGTTGCATCCGCAATCGACAGCCCGCTTCTCTCCGGAGACCTGCCCGATGCCGATCTCGTGACCCCCGCCGCCGCCCCGCGCCGCACGCTCCGCGCAGTCGACGTGTTCGCGCTGACCGTCGGCATCGTGATCGGCGCTGGCATCTTCCGCACCCCGGCGCTGGTCGCGGGCGTGGCGGGCGACGCCACCACGATGATCCTCGCCTGGGTGGCGGGGGGTGTGCTGTCGATCATCGGCGCGCTCTGCTATGCCGAGATGGCGGCGGCGTGGCCGCATATGGGCGGCGACTATCACTATATCGGGCGCGCATTCGGACAGCGGATCGCGTTCCTCTACGCCTGGGCGCGGCTGGCGGTGATCCAGACCGGATCGCTGGCGCTGCTCGCGTTCATCGTCGGCGATTATCTTCAGATCCTGCTGCCGCTCGGCCCAATCGGCCCTGCGATCTGGGCGGGGATCGCGGTGGTCGCGGTGAGCGCGATCAACTGGCTCGGCGTGCGCTGGGGAACGCAGGCGCAGCGCTGGTTGACGCTGACCGAGGTGATCGGACTGGTCGCGATCATCGTCGCCGGGTTCTCGATCGCGCCCCCGGACGCCGTTCCCGCGGCACCCGGCGGCGGCGCGCTGGGATTGGTGATGGTGTTCGTGCTCCTCTCCTATGGCGGGTGGAGCGAGGCCGTCTATGTCTCGGCCGAGATGAAGGACCCGCCGCGCCGCATTGCCGCGATCCTGTGCGCGGCGCTGGCGTTGGTCACCGCGCTCTATGTTCTGGTCAACCTTGCCCTGCTCAACGGCCTCGGTCTTGCAGGAATGGCCGGCAATGACGCCGTGGCGGCGGAGGTCATGCGCCGCGCGTTCGGCCCGGCCGGCGCGGCGGCGATCAGCGCGGCGGTGGCGGTGGCAGCGCTGACCAGCGCCAATGGCACAGCAATCGTCGGCGGCCGCACCGCCTGTGCGCTGGGACAGCGGGTGCGGCCGCTGCGCTGGCTCGGCCGCTGGGATGAACGCCGCGACACGCCGGGCAACGGGCTGATCGCGCAGGGCGGAATCGCGCTGCTGCTGGTCGCGCTGGGCGGGTTTGCGCGCGACGGGTTCCGGGTTGCGGTCGAATATACCGCGCCGGTGTTCTGGCTGTTCCTGCTGCTCGCCGGCCTCTCGCTGTTCGTGCTGCGCCGGACCGAACCGCACACGCCCCGTCCGTTTCGCGTACCGCTTTATCCGGTCCTGCCCGGGGTCTTCTGCGCCACGACCGCGTATCTGCTATGGTCGAGCCTCGCCTATACCGGATGGGGGGCGCTCGCCGGCGTTGCCGTGCTGGCTGTCGGCGCCTTGATGCTGTTGGTCGTTACCCCTCAAGAGGAGCTTGCGCCATGAAGCTGTTGATCCTTGCCGCCGCCAGTCTGGTCGCCGGAAGCGCGGTCACACCACCACCTGCACCGGTTTCCGTCGCGAGCGGCCAGACCCCCGACGTAATCTATGTCCCCACCCCACCCGCCGTGGTCGAGGCGATGCTGGACATGGTGGCGTTGCGCGACGGCGATGTCCTCTATGACCTGGGCTCGGGTGACGGACGCATCCCGATCGCCGCGGCGAAGCGGAAGCAGGTGCGCGCGGTCGGCATCGACATCGATCCCGCACGGATCAAGGAGGCGAACGCCAACGCCAGGGCGGCGGGGGTCACCGGGGAAGTGACTTTCAGACAGGCGGACCTGTTCACCAGCGATTTCAGCGACGCGACCGTCGTCACCCTCTACCTGCTCGACACGCTGAACGAGAAACTGCGCCCGAAACTGCTCGCCGAATTGAAGCCGGGAACGCGGATCGTCAGCCACGCCTTCCGCATGGGTGACTGGGAGCCGGAGAAAGAGGAAACGATCGACGGCCGGACGATCTACTATTGGACTGTCCCGGAACGGTAGCTGGCGGACCTTGCCAATCCTTCCCGCCAGGGGGAGGATGAGTGGCAGTCCTCGGGAATCGACCCGGAGCGGTTTCCGCGCTAGGGCGGCGATATGCATCATCTGTTTCTCGTCATGCTGGGCGGCGCGGTCGGCGCCGGCGCGCGGCATCTGGTCGGGCGCGCCGCGCTTGGAATTTGGGGGCCGGGGTTCCCGATCGGCACGCTGGCGGTCAACGTCTTCGGCGGGCTTGCCATGGGGTTGCTTGCGGGCTGGCTCGCGACGCGGGCGAGCGGGGACGAGGCGCTGCGCTACCTGCTCGGCGTCGGCGTGCTTGGCGGCTTCACCACCTTTTCGGCCTTTTCGCTCGAGACCGTGCTGATGATCGAGCGCGGCGCGCTGGTGACCGCGCTGCTCTATATCCTCGCATCGGTCGCACTCTCGATCGGCGCGCTGTTCGCGGGGCTGCAGGTCAGCCGGATGGTGGCGGCATGAGCACCGAGAATGTCCGCCAGTTCACCGTCGCGCTCGACGATGACGGCATCCGGCTGGATCGCTGGTTCAAGCGGCATCTGCCCGACACCAGCTTCAACATCGTGTCGCGCTGGGCGCGGACGGGGCAGCTGCGGGTCGATGGCGCGCGCGCGACGCCGGGCGATCGCATCCAGGCGGGACAGGTAATCCGCGTGCCCCCGGCCGAAACGGTGACCGCGAGCACGGCAAAGCCGAAAAAGGCGCGCCCGCAACTCTCGCCCGAACAGATGGAGTTCGCCGAAAGCATGGTGATCCATCGCGATGCGCAGGCGATGGTGATCAACAAGCCGCCCGGCCTTGCGACGCAGGGTGGGACGAAGACGCACGATCATGTCGATCAGCTGCTCGACGGGCTCTATTACGAGCTCGATGTGCGGCCCAAGCTGGTCCACCGGCTCGACAAGGATACGTCGGGCGCGCTGGTGCTGGCGCGGACGGCGCGCGCGGCGGCGTATTTCTCGAAGAGCTTTTCGGGGCGGACGGCGCGCAAGACCTATTGGGCGATCGTCGTCGGCGTGCCGAGCATCGAGGACGGCTATATCGACCTGCCGCTGGGCAAGCAGCCGGGCACCGGCGGCGAGAAGATGCAGGTCGACGAGAAGGAGGGCCAGCCCGCGCGCACCCGCTATCGCGTGATCGACCGCGCCGGCAACCGCGCCGCCTGGGTCGAGCTGCAGCCGCATACCGGGCGCACGCATCAGCTGCGCGTGCATATGGCAGCGATCGGCCATCCGATCGTCGGCGATGGCAAATATGGCATGGCCGAAGCGTTCCTGTCGGGCAGCATCAGCCGCAAGATGCACCTGCATTCGCGCCGCATCCGCATCGACCATCCCGATGGCGGCAAGCTGGACGTAAAGGCTGACCTGCCGACGCATTTCGCCGAGACGTTGGTCCAGCTGGGCTTCAACCTCGAGGACGGCGACAATCTGCCGCCTGACGAGAAGGTGCCGTTCACCAAGGAGCAGGAAAAGGCGAAGGCCAAGGCGCATGCCAAGACCTATCGCAAGGAACGCCGCGGCGAGCGCCAGGGGCGCCGCGACACGACGGCGAAGAAGAAACCCGCGCGGAAGCCGACGAAGAAGCCATGACCCGCCTCGCCGTGTTCGACTGCGACGGCACGCTGGTCGATTCGCAGGCCAATATCTGTCGCGCGATGGAGGCGTGTTTTGTCGCGCACCGGTTGGAGCCGCCGATGCGCGAGGATATCCGCCGGATCGTGGGGCTGAGCCTCGTCCCCGCGATCGCGCAGCTGCTGCCGCATGCCGATCCGGCGATGCACGTTGCCATGGCAGAGGCGTACAAGAGCGCATTCCACGCGATGCGGATGGACGCGGCGCTCGATCCCGAACCGTTGTTCGACGGCGTGGCCGAAGCGATCGACGCGCTGCGCGACGCCGGGTGGCTGCTCGGCGTTGCGACCGGCAAGTCGGATCGCGGGCTGGCGCTGATCCTGGAGCATCATGGCCTGACCGACCGGTTCGTGACGCTGCAGACCGCCGACCGGCATCCATCCAAGCCGCATCCGGCGATGCTGCACGCCGCGATTGCCGAGGCCGGCGGCGATCCGCTGCGCACCGCGATGATCGGCGATACCAGCTATGACATCGCGATGGCGGTCAATGCAGGCACCCACGCGGTCGGGGTTGCGTGGGGCTATCACGAGGCGCATGAATTGCACGCCGCCGGGGCGCATCACGTGACCACGCACGCTCGCGACCTGCCGGCACTGTTGGAGGCGTTATGACCGAAGATCAGGCCCGCAACCGCTATTTCGCGATGGTGTTCGCGCAGATGGTCGCGGTCGCCGGTGCAGTGTTCGGCCTGATCATCATGGGCCGCGCCGAGGATATGCCGATGCGCCTGCTGGGCGCCGCGATCCTGTTATCAGGCCTGTACTGCATCGCGGTCGTGCCGCGCGCGCTTGCCCGGCGCTGGCGCACTCCGCCGACGGACTGAAACCATGCGACGGTTCTGGAAGGAGGTCGCGCTGGTCGCGGCCGATGGTGGGCATGACGTGCATCTGGACGGCAAGCCGGTGCGCACGCCGGGCCGCGCGCCGCTGACGCTGCCCAATCCTGCGCTGGCCGAGGCGGTGGCCGACGAGTGGCGCGGTGTCGGCGAGACGATCGATCCGCGCGCGATGCCGCTCACGGGCCTGGCCAATGCGGCGATCGACCGGATCGCGCCCGATCCGGCTGCCTTCGCCACTGGCCTTGCCAAATATGGCGAGAGCGACCTGCTCTGCTACCGCGCCGACCATCCGCTGGAGCTGCAGCTGCGGCAGGCGGCGAGCTGGGACCCGCTGCTCGGCTGGGCGCGGGAGCGCTATGGCGCGGCGCTGATCCCGACCACCGGCATCGTGCATGTTGCCCAGCCCGCCGAATCCGTCACCGCGCTGGCCGACGCCGTTGCCGCGCGGTCGCCGTTTGAGCTGGCCGGGCTGTCGCCGATTGTTACCGTCACCGGATCGCTGGTCGCCGCGCTTGCGCTGGTCGAACGTGCCGCCGACCCCGAGGATATCTGGTCCGCCGCGAACCTGGACGAGGATTGGCAGGTCGAGCATTGGGGCGAAGACAAACTGGCCCGCAAGGCACGCGACGCCCGTCGCGCCGAGTATGCCGCAGCAGTCAAATTTCTGCATTTGCTCTAAATGAGTAGGATGATAGCGATATCATCGCAAAAGGCCCGCCATGGGTCGCGCCAAAGGGGGATGGCCGGGTGTTCGAGGAACTGTTTGGCGACACGTTGCGTGCGTTGGGCGACGTCATGGGCGCCCATGGCCCGGCGGTGAGTGCCGCCGCAAGCTTCACCCCGAACGACCACAGCATTCATTTCTTCCTGCAGCTCGCGCTGATCATCCTGGCCGCGCGCGTCGTGGGATGGCTGGGGCAAAAATTCCTCGGCCAGCCACAGGTGGTAGGCGAGATGATCGCGGGCGTCGTGCTCGGCCCGTCGCTGTTCGGTCTGTTCTTCCCCGAGCTGCAGGGAGCGATCTTTCCCAAGGAGACCAAGAACGTCCTGTATGTCGGCGCGCAGTTCGGCGTCGGGCTGTACATGTTCCTGGTCGGCTGCACGCTGCATCTCGACCATTTCAAGACCAAGGCGAAGAGCGCGGCCACCGTATCGGTTGCCGGCATCGCCACGCCGTTCGTGATGGCCGCGCTCATCACACCGCTGCTGCTCGACGTCCCCGGCTTGTTTTCCGAAGGGATCAGCCAGTGGAACGCGACGCTGTTCATGGGGGCGTGCATTGCGCTGACCGCGTTCCCGATGCTGGCCCGGATCATCAACGAACGCGGCCTAGCCAGGACTTCGCTCGGCACGCTTTCGCTGACCGCAGGGGCGTTTGACGATGCCGTGTCGTGGTGCGTGCTCGCGATTGTGCTCGCCACCTTTGGCTCCGGGCCGGGCGTCGCCGTCATCGCGATTGTCGGCGGCGTCAGCTATGCCATCTTCATGCTGCTGCTCGGCAAGCGCCTGCTCGCGCCACTGGGCCGTGCGGTCGAGGCGCGGGGCGAGATGAGCAACCTGGTCCTTGCGATCACGCTGATCCTGTTCTGCCTGTCGGCCTTCGTGATGGACGCGATCGGCATTCACGCCGTGTTCGGAGGCTTCCTGCTGGGCGTATGCATGCCGCGCGGGCTGTTCGTCGAGGAGCTGAAGCGCAAGGTCGAGCCGCTGGCGGTGGTCATGCTGCTGCCGATGTTCTTCACCTATTCGGGGCTCAACACCCGGATGGACATGGTCAACAGCCTGCCCCTGCTCGCCATCGCGCTGGGCATCCTGGCGGTGTCGATCCTGGCGAAGCTCGGCGCATGCTGGGCGGCGGCGCGGCTGTCGGGCGAGGACAATCGCACCGCGCTCGGCATCGGCGCGCTGATGAACTCGCGCGGGCTGATGGAGCTGATCATCATCAACATCGGCCTGCAAAAAGGGATTATCGGGCCGACGCTGTTTTCGATGATGGTGCTGATGGCCATCGTCACGACGATGATGGCCGGCCCGCTGTTCGAAGCGGTCTATGGCAAGCGCGCGCGGGCGAGCGGTGAACTGGACGCGCTGCGCGGCGAGGATGGCGACGCGCGTGGCGCCGCCATTGCTCCGCGCCCGGCTTGAACCTTACACTCCCGGGGCGGCAGGCTTTGGCAGCAGCCACGCGATCACCGCCCCGGCGGCGAGCCAGCCGGCGACTTCGCTGATCCACAGATAGATGAAATAACCCCAGGGGGCATGGTTGAACACCGGCTGTCCCAGCTGGCTGTACGCGGTGAAGGCGACGGCAAACAGGCCGACGGCGGTCAGCCGCTGGGCAAAGCCCATGCCGGTGGTCAGCCGCGCCAGCGCAACCGCCAGCAGCAGCGCGCACAGGATGCCAAGGATCAGCCCGCCAACCAGAGCGGCGGTATCGGGCAGCGCGAAGCCGTTGGTGTTGAAGAGGACGAGTGCGGTAGGCCCCTCGCCATAGGCCTGGGTGCCGAGCGGCGTGCCGGGCCAAGGGATCGGATACGCGCCGCTTCCGTTCGGACCGAGATGCTGGGCCAGGACAGACTGGATGGCGACGCTGGCGCTGTCACCCGCATTGCTGGTCGCCAGCATCGACAGTGGCGTGCCCCAGAAGATGAATCCGACGATCCACATCGCGACCCCGCCTAGCAGGCCGCCCAGCAAGACTCGTGGCATTTGCGCTCTCCCCAGTGTTTCGCCGCAGTTTAGTGCAGCCGTAACAATCTGAGGACAGGAAAGTTCAGCGCGTGGCTAGGCCCATGTCGATCGCTTCCTCCGCCCGTTCGCGGATAAAGCCGATCAGGCCGGGCTTGCGCGAGCGCTTCTCGCGCTCGGCCTTGAGGATCGTGTGGACCTTCTCGAAGCACGCATCGAGATCGTCGTTGACGACGACATAGTCATAGCCGTCCCAGTGGCTCAGCTCGCGCTCGGCGCGCTTCATGCGATACTGGATCACCTCCTCGCTGTCGGTCGCCCGCGCGCGCAGGCGCTTTTCGAGCTCGGTCAGCGAGGGGGGCACGATGAAGATGCGGACGACGTCGCCGCCCTCGAGCTGGAACAGCTGCTGCGCGCCCTGCCAGTCGACGTCGAACAGCACGTCCTGCCCGGCGGCAAGCATCCGCTTCACCGGTTCGCGCGGGGTGCCGTAGCGATAGTTGAAGACGTGCGCCCATTCGAGGAACTCGTGCCGCGCGGCGCGCGCCTTGAACTCGTCGGTGGTGAGGAAGTGATATTCGCGGCCATCTTCCTCGCCTGCGCGGATCGGGCGGGTGGTCGCGGAAACCGAGACGCCCATGCCGGGCTCCCGTTCGAGCAGCTTGCGTGCGATGGTCGACTTGCCCGCGCCCGAGGGAGAAGACAGGACGAACAGCACGCCCCTGCGGTCGAACTCATATTTGGAATCGCGATGCGCCATGCGCGCCATTGGCGCGGGCGGGGTGGCTACGTCAAGGCTGGGAGGCGGTTAATAGCGGCGACGGCGACCCGTCATCAGCGACCACAGCAGGATCAACCCACCGATCACCCAGCCGAACGGGCCCATGCGCGTCAGTGCGCGCTGACCGACTGCACCGATGATCGCGCCCTTCATCCCGCCGCGCCCGTCGCGGCGATCGATTGCCCGACCCAGCAGCGCGGCAAAGATGGTGCGAATCATGCCGCAGTCCGCATGCGACGGCGCAGGTAGCGATATCCGAACGCTGCAGCGCCGATCACGATTGCGGCAGGCACAACGGTCTTGCCGACGCGCCACGCCGCGATGCCGGCGATGGTGCCGAGCGTTCCGCCCTCCCCATCGCTCTCATCGATGCGCTTGCCGATATAGCCCGCCACCAGATCGCCGATCATCGTCCAAACTCCTTGTTACCGGTGGCGAGGTCGAACACCTCTCCCACGCCGCGCAGACCCATCCAGAAGGCCGCGCCCGCAAACGCCACTGCAACGCCGCCCAGCAGCGCGCCGATGATCGATCCGTCCATTAACCAAGCCTCCGCGTTCAGGGGAGGAAAAGCGCGAAACCGCATCGGGTTCCGCGCCGAGGAGTCAGACCATCGTTTCGGGGCGGACCAGCCGGTCGAACGTCGCGGCATCGACCAGACCGAGTGCGAGCCCGGCCTCCCTTAGCGTTGTCCCCTGCTCATGCGCGGTCTTGGCAATCTTGGCGGCATTGTCGTAGCCGATTTCGGGCGCGAGCGCGGTGACGAGCATCAGCGAACGCTCGACCAGTTCTGCAATGCGATCCTCGTTCGCGGTCATGCCATCGACACAGCGCTCGGCGAAGCTCTCCATCCCGACACTGAGCAGATGGATCGAGCGCAGCACGTTCGCGCCGATCAGCGGCATGAACACGTTGAGCTCGAAATGCCCCTGCATCCCCCCGACGGTCACCGCCTGGTGATTGCCGATCACCTGCGCCGCGACCATTGTCAGCGATTCGCACTGGGTGGGATTGACCTTGCCCGGCATGATCGAGCTGCCCGGCTCGTTCGCCGGGAGCGACAATTCACCCAGGCCCGAACGCGGACCGGAGCCGAGGAAGCGGATATCGTTGGCGATCTTGGTCAACGCCACCGCGAGCGTATTGAGCGCGCCGGAGAAGAAGACGAGGCCGTCCTTGGCCGCAAGCTGTTCGAACTTGTTGGGCGCGCTTTCGAACGACGCGCCGGTGATGTCGGAGATGGCGGCGGCCATGTCCTCGGCCCAGTTTTCAGGCGCGTTGAGGCCGGTGCCGACCGCAGTGCCGCCGATGGCGAGCTTGCGCAGATTGCCGTTCAGCGCCCCCTCGATCCGCGCTTTGCAACTGATCAGCTGCGCGGCGTAGCCCGAAAACTCCTGCCCCAGCGTCAGCGGGGTCGCGTCCTGCGTGTGGGTGCGGCCGATCTTGACGATACGCTCCCACGCCTCGACCTTGGCGATCAGCGCAGCGGTCAGCCGGTCGAGCGCGGGCAGCAGCGCGTCGCGCGTCGCCAGCACCGCCGCGACGTGCAGGGCGGTGGGGAAGCTGTCATTGGACGACTGGCTCATGTTCACATGGTCGTTGGGATGGACCGGTGCCTTGCCGCCGCGCGTCCCGGACAGCCGTTCATTGGCATAGCCGGCGATCACCTCATTGACGTTCATGTTGGTCTGGGTGCCGCTGCCGGTCTGCCAGATCACCAGCGGGAACTGGTCGTCGAGCTGCCCCGCGACGATCGCGCCCGCCGCATCCTCGATTGCCGCGACGATCTCCGGCGCCAGGCCGTGCCTGGCGTTCACCCGCGCCGCCGCCTGTTTGACGACCGCCTGCGCCCGCACGATGCCGATCGGCATGCGCTCGGTCGGGCCGAACGGGAAATTCTCGATGCTCCGCTGGGTCTGCGCGCCCCAATAGGCGGAGGCGGGTACCGCGATGGCGCCGATCGAGTCGGTTTCGGTGCGGGTATCGGTCATGCAGCCTCCTTCATCCCCGACCAAGCTGGGATGCAAGGCTGCAAACGCAAGCCCTATTTTTTGCGCTTGAAGTCCACTGCGACGACGTTCGACCCATCCTCGACCGGGGTCGCGACAGGGGGTTCGTCGTTTTCCGCCTCGTCATGCGGTTCGGGACCGTCGGGGTCCTCGGCGGCCTGAAAGCGCAGTTCGAAATTGACCGCGGGGTCGTGGAAGCCGGTGATCGCGGCGAACGGGATCGTCAGGATCGACGGGATCTGGTTGAAGCTGAGACCGACCGAGAAGCGGTGGTCGTCGACCTTGAGGTCCCAGAAGCGATGCTGGAGGACGATCGTCATCTCGTCCGGGAAGCGTTCGATCAGCCGGTCGGGGATGTCCACGCCGGGCGCGCGCGTCTTGAACGTGATGTAGAAATGGTGCGCGCCGGGCAGCGCACCGGTCGCGGCGACCTGATCCAGCACCCGGCCGACGACCGCGCGCAGGGCCTCCTGCACGATCTCGTCATAGGGAATCAAACTATCGGGTACATTGCCGGTCATATGCCCTGACCTAGCGACGCCAGCGGAGCGGTCAAGATTTGTTGCCACTCGCGAAAGTGCAGCGATGATTGCACGCGCCCGTGCAACCGCTATGGGGACGGCCATGCGTACCGCCACGATCAGCCGCAAGACCAGCGAGACTTCGGTCGATGTGACCGTGAATCTCGATGGCACCGGCAGCTACACGATCTCCACCGGGATCGGCTTTTTCGACCATATGCTCGAGCAGCTGTCGCGCCATTCGCTGATCGACCTCGACGTCAAGACGGTCGGCGACCTGCATATCGACCAGCATCACACGGTCGAGGACACCGGCCTTGCGATCGGCGAGGCGGTGGCCAAGGCGCTGGGCGACAAGCGCGGCATCCGCCGCTACGCCGATGCGCTGAGCCCGATGGACGAGACGCTGACCCGCGTCGCGCTCGACATTTCGGGGCGTCCCTTCCTGGTGTGGAAGACGCAGTTCAGCCAGAAGCGGCTGGGCGAGATGGACACCGAGATGTTCGAACACTGGTTCCACAGCTTCGCCCAGACCGCCGGGCTGACGCTGCATGTCGAAACGCTGTACGGCAGCAACAACCACCATATCGCCGAAGCCGCGTTCAAGGGCCTTGCCCGCGCGCTGCGTGAGGCGGTGGAGATCGACCCGCGCAAGGCGGACACGATCCCGAGCACCAAGGGGACGCTCTAGGCCATGGCCCGACTGTCCGCTGCGCCGGTCTGTGTCATCACCCTGACCTATGTCGCGCCGATCGAAGCGGTCGATGCGCAGATGGCGGCGCATGTCGCCTGGCTGGAAGCAGGATTCGAGGAAGGACTGCTGCTGATCGCGGGGCGTCAGGTGCCGCGCACCGGCGGCATCATCCTGTGCCGCGGCCACCGCGCCGAGGTGGAGGCCTTTGCCGCGACCGACCCGTTCGTGACCTCCGGCGTCGCGACCGCGGTCGTGACCGAGATGGCGGCGAGCTTCGCCGCCGACGCACTGGCGCCGTTGCTGTCATGACCATCGCGCTGATCGATTACGGCGCGGGCAATCTTCATTCGGTCCACAATGCGCTGAAAGCCGCCGGGGCGGTTGACGTCGCGGTTACCGCCGATCCCGAGGTGGTGGCGCAGGCCGACCGTATCGTCTTGCCCGGCGTCGGCGCGTTCGGGGCGTGTGCGGCGGGGCTGCGCGCGATCCCGGGCATGGTCGACGCGATGGAGCGCCGCGTGCTCGAACAGGGCGCGCCATTCCTGGGCGTGTGCGTCGGCATGCAGCTGCTGGCGACGCGCGGCGAGGAACATGGCAGCCATGATGGCCTGGGCTGGATGGACGGTGTGGTGCGCGAACTGCCGGCCGGGGACGTCCATGTCCCGCATATGGGCTGGAACGACGTGACCCCGCTATCGCCGCATGCGCTGATCGAGCCGGGCGAAGCCTATTTCCTGCACAGCTTTGCCTATTCGGGCAGCGGCGTGCTGGCGATCACCGACCATGGCGGCCCCGTCACCGCCGCGATCGGCCGCGACAATATCCTTGGGGTGCAGTTTCACCCCGAAAAGAGCCAGCGTTACGGGCTGGCGTTCCTCCAGCGTTTTCTAGGATGGAAGCCGTGATCGTTTTCCCTGCCATCGACCTCAAATCCGGGCAGGTCGTCCGTCTTGCCGAAGGCGATATGGCGCGCGCCACCGTCTATGGCGACGACCCTGCCGCGCAGGCTGGACTGTTCGCGCAGGCCGGGGCCGAGTGGCTGCACGTCGTCGATCTGGACGCAGCCTTTGCCGGTGAGTCGATCAACGGCGTCGCGGTCGCGGCGATCGTCGATCGCTTTCCGGGCAAGGTTCAGCTGGGCGGCGGCATCCGCAACCGTGCGTCGGTCGAGCGCTGGCTCGATCTGGGCGTGACCCGCGTGGTGATCGGCACTGCGGCGCTGGAGGACCCCGATTTCGTGCGCGAGAGCGCCAAGGCGCATCCGGGCCGCGTGGTCGTGGCGGTGGATGCGCGCGACGGCTTCGTCGCGACCAAGGGCTGGGCGGATGTGTCGACCGTGTCGATTGCCGAACTCGGCCATCGCTTCGAAGATGCCGGGGTCGCGGCACTGCTGTTCACCGATGTCGGCCGCGACGGGCTGCTCAAGGGCTGCAATGTCGAGGCGACGGTGGCGCTGGCGGCAGAGGTATCGATCCCGGTGATCGCCAGCGGCGGCGTTGCGGGGATCGAGGACATCCATGCGCTGGTCGGCAAGCCCGGCATCGAGGGCGTGATCACCGGGCGGGCGCTGTATGACGGGCGGCTCGACCTGGCCGAGGCGATCAGGGCGGCCGCATGACCGTTCGCGCGCGCGTCATTCCCTGCCTCGACGTCGCCGGGGGCCGCGTCGTCAAGGGCGTGAACTTCGTCGATCTGGTCGATGCCGGCGATCCGGTCGAGCAGGCGCGCGCCTATGACGCCGCCGGGGCGGACGAATTGTGCTTCCTCGACATTACCGCCAGCCACGAGGCGCGCGGCACGATCCTCGACGTCGTGCGCCGTACCGCCGAAGTGTGTTTCATGCCGCTGACCGTGGGCGGCGGCGTGCGCAGCGTCGAGGATGCCCGCGCGCTGCTGCTCGCCGGCGCGGACAAGGTCGCGGTCAACAGCGCGGCGGTCGCGCGGCCCGAGCTGGTCGCCGACATCGCGGAGAAGATGGGCAGCCAGTGCGTGGTCGCCTCGGTCGATGCGCGTCAAGTGGAGCCGGGCCGGTGGGAAGTCTTCACCCATGGCGGGCGCAAGCCGACCGGGATCGACGCGGTCGAGCATGCGCTCAACCTCGCGCGGCTTGGTGCGGGCGAGCTGCTCGTCACATCGATGGACCGCGACGGGACGCGCGATGGCTATGACCTCGCGCTGATCCGCACCATCGCCGACCAGGTGCGCGTGCCGGTGGTCGCATCGGGCGGCGTCGGCGGGCTTGCCGACCTGGTCGCCGGGATTGTCGAGGGGCGTGCCAGCGCCGTCCTCGCCGCATCGATCTTCCATTTCGGGCAGGCGAGCATCGCCGACGCGCATGCCGCGCTGGCGGGCGCGGGAATTCCGGTCCGCACCGTCGGTTAACTTGACAGTTACCGGTTGCGCACACGCAGCGTTAACCTTCCAGCCCCGCCGCTCCCGCGCATTCCGTACCACTGGCAGGCTTCTTGCTCCCTTCCCCGCAAACCACCGGGAACGGGAGAATCCCATGATACGCACCAGCCTTCGCATTGCCGCGCTCGCCGCCGCCATCGCCGCCGCACCGGCGCTCGCCTATGACGCGCCACCCAGCAGCTCGACCCCGCCGGGTTCGTCTTCGGGCGGCGGCACCGGATCGTCTGGCGGCAGCCCCACCTCGATCCCCGAGCCCGCAGCGATCGGTCTGTTTGCCCTCGGCATTGCGGGCGCTGCGATCATGCGCCGTCGCAAGCGCGAGGATTGATCATTCGCCGATGCGGCACCGGCCCGGTGAAATCGCGCCTCAACTTTTTGGCAGGGGTCGCGGATTATGGTCGAACCATGATCCGCGCCCTGCCCCTGATCCTGCTGACCGCCGCCCCCGCATTCGCCGCGCATGGCGGCGCGATCACCCGCCGGACGATGCCCGAATTGTCGGACCTCGCGCTCGCCGCGATGGCTGCGGGCGGGCTGTGGCTGGCCCAGCGCGCGATGCGGCGCCGCGCCCGCGCGCGCCGCGAGGGCGGTTCCCAGGATTGACACGGCCGCCGCGCTGACCGACTGCGCAGCCATGGCCGACGATATCCTCGCCACGCTCGAAACCGTGATCCGCGAACGCCGTTCGGGTGATCCGGCGTCCTCCTATGTCGCCAAGCTGACCGCCAAGGGCCGCGCCAAGATCGCGCAGAAGCTGGGCGAGGAAGCGGTCGAGGCCGCCATCGCCGCAGTGCAGGGCGACCGCGCCGGGCTGACCGGCGAAGCGGCGGACCTGATCTTCCATCTGCTCGTCCTGCTCGCCGACATGGACCTCAGCCTCGACGATGTCCGCGCCGAACTGGCGCGGCGCGAAGGCGTGTCGGGGATCGAGGAAAAGGCGAGCCGCAAGGAGAGTTGAGATGGCCGTGGACGCGACCCAGCCTTATGACGACAACAACATCTTCGCGAAGATCCTGCGCGGAGAGATTCCGGCCAGGCGCATCTATGAGGACGAGTACGCCCTCGCCTTTCCCGACATCGCCCCGGTCGCGCCGACGCATATCCTGGTGATCCCCAAGGGCGCCTATGTCAGCTGGGACGATTTCAGCGCGCGGGCGAGCGATGCAGAGATTGCGGGCTTCGTCCGCGCCGTCGGTAAGGTGGCGCGCGATGCGGGGCTCGTCGCGCCGGGCTTTCGCCTGCTCGCCAATGCCGGGGCCGACGCGCACCAGACGGTGGGGCATCTGCACGTCCACCTGTTTGCAGGGCGCAAGCTCGGGCCGATGCTGGTCGATAAGGCGACGGTCGACGCGATGCTGGCGCGGGGCGACGCGATCGGTTGAGGACCGCGACGTAACATCTGTAACAAAGCCGCAATTCGGGGATTGCACGCAAGTGAATTGCGGCTAGGCTCACGCGGCTTTCGTATCAGCGGCAACCGGTCACTCCGGCGTCGCCAAGGGGGAAACCTTCATCATGATATTTGGTCGCGTTAAGCCACTCGGCGCGATCCTGGCGACGGCGGAGAAGAAATCACTCCATCGCTCGCTCGGATGGTTCCAGCTTACCCTGTTCGGCATTGGTTGCGTCATCGGCACGGGCATTTTCGTGCTGACCGCAGCGGGTGCGCAAAAGGCCGGTCCCGGCCTGATGCTGGCCTTTGCCATCGCCGGGCTGATCTGCATCGTCGCGGCGCTCTGCTATGCCGAAATCGCGGCGATGATCCCGGTCGCGGGTTCCGCCTATACCTATACCTATGCGACGATGGGCGAGGTGCTCGCCTGGACCGTCGGCTGGGCACTGGTCCTTGAATATGCGGTCGCGGCCAGCGCCGTGTCGGTCGGGTGGTCCGGCTATTTCACAGGAACGATATTGAACGAGTTCCTGGGCGTACAGCTGCCCGCCTTCCTCTCCGGCGCACCGCTGGCGCTTGGCGGCGTTGAAGGGGGCTTCATCAACCTTCCCGCCGTTGTGATTGCGCTGCTCGTCACCTGGCTGCTGATGATCGGCACGACCGAGAGCGCGCGCGTGAACGCCATCCTGGTTGCGATCAAGGTGACCGCGCTGACCGCCTTCATCGTCCTGACCCTGCCGAGCGAGTATTTCTCGACCGACAAGTTCAACCCGTTCCTGCCGGCAGGCGTGTTCGGCGGCTTCGGATCGGGCCTGGGCGCGGTGGGCGCGGCGGCGACGATCTTCTTCGCCTATGTCGGCTTCGACGCGGTCTCGACCGCAGCTGAAGAGACCAAGAACCCGCAGCGCAACGTGCCGATCGGCCTGATCGGCTCGCTGCTGTTCTGCACCGTGTTTTACATTCTTGTCGCCGCAGGCGCGATTGGCACCGTCGGCGGTCAGCCGATCGTGGGTCCAAACGGTGTCCCCTTCCCCGCCGGTTCGGAGGAACTGGCGCGCCAGTGCGCCACCTATGCCGCCGATGCGCTGCCGTTGGTCTGCTCGAACGAGGCGCTGGCGCATGTGCTGCGTCAGATCGGCTGGTCGGGCGTGGGCAACATGCTGGGCATCGCCGCCTTCGTGGCGCTGCCGTCGGTCATCCTGATCCTGCTGTTCGGTCAGACCCGCGTGGCGTTCGTGATGAGCCGCGACGGCCTGCTCCCCGAATCGTGGAGCAAGGTGCACCCCAAGTGGAAGACCCCGCACATCATCACCGCCATCACGGGCGGTGCGGTCGCGGTTGCCGCGGCGTTCCTGCCAGTCGGCAAGCTGGCCGACATCGCCAATGCCGGCACGCTCTATGCGTTCATGATGGTCGCCATCGCGGTGATGATCCTGCGCAAGACCGCAGCCGACACGCCGCGCAAGTTCAAGACGCCGATGCTGTGGCTGATCGGACCGGCGACGATCGCGGGAACGATCTTCCTGTTCCTCAACCTGCCGCTGGAAGCCATGCTGGTGCTGCCGGTCTGGGCGGCCGTCGGTCTGGTGATCTACTTCCTCTACAGCCGCAGCCGCAGCCATCTGGGCAAGGGCATCGTGGAGAGCCACGAGGTCGAGGCGGTGACGGAAATCGAACCGCACACCCCCGGCACGCACTAAGCGCCGGGGCGACTGCCCGAAACAGAAAGGGCCGGGGTTTCCCCCGGCCCTTTTTTTGTTTCCAGCCCCTCCCGCCGTCGCGGGAGGGGGAAAGAAGATTAGCCGAACTTGGCGGCGATTTCCTTGAGGTCCGCCTCGGGCCGCGCGCCATAGTGGGAGATGATCTCCGCCGCGCAGGCCGCGCCAAGCTTGAGCGACGTCTCGACGTCCCAGCCCTGTGCCTGGCCGTACAGGAAGCCGGCGGCGAAGAGGTCGCCTGCGCCGGTGGTGTCGACCACCCGCTCGATCGGCTCGGCCGCGACGGCCACGCGGGCGCCGTTCTGGACCGCAATCGCGCCCTTTTCGCTGCGGGTGACGACAAGGGTCGGGACCTGCGCCGCGACCTTCTCAACCGCCGCGTCGAAATCCTCGAGCTGCGCGAGCGCAAGCAGCTCATTCTCGTTGGCGAACAGGATGTCGACCAAGCCCTCCGCGATCAGCGCGCGGAAATCGTCGCCGTGGCGGCTGATGCAGAACACGTCCGACAGGGTGAAGGCGACCTTGCGGCCGGCACCACGCGCGATATCGATCGCGGCGCGCATCGCCTGACGCGGTTCTTCCGGATCCCACAGATAGCCTTCGAGATACAGAATCGCGCCGCCCGCGATCAGGTCGCGGTCGAGCGCGGCTTCGGGCAGGAACTGCGACGCGCCGAGGAAGGTGTTCATCGTGCGCTGACCATCCGGCGTCACGAAGATCAGGCAGCGCGCGGTGGTCGGCTGGCCCGGGCGGACCGCGGTGCCGAAATCAACGCCGGCAGCGCGCAGGTCGTGGCCGAACACCTGACCCAGCTGATCGTCGGCGACCTGGCCGATAAAGGCGGTGCGGCTGCCGAGTGCGGCCATGCCGGCGACGGTGTTCGCCGCCGAACCGCCCGAAACTTCACGGCCCGGGCCCATCTTGGCATAGAGCGCGTCGGCTTCCTCGGGCGAGAACATGAGCTGCATCGAGCCCTTGGCGACGCCGATTTCTTCGATGAAGGCGTCTTCGGCCTGGGCCAGAATGTCGACAATGGCGTTGCCGATCGCGACGACGTCGTGGGTGGGTGTGGTCACTTGTGTCTCCGGGAAGTATATTCCGCGCGCCTATAGCGCCATCCGGCCCGGCGCAACTGCGTTGACTTGGCGGACATCGCCCCGCAACGATGTCCCGATGCTTCAGGCGCTGCTTCTTTCGATCGGCCAGTTGTTCGACAAACGCATCTTCGCGGTGTTCGCAAAGTCGATGCTGGTGACGCTGGCGATCTTCGCCGCCTTGGGCGCGGGGCTGTGGTTCGGCACGGAGCAGCTCGTCGCGCGCTATTTCGCCGCCAGCCAGAGCGTCGCGAGCCTCGCTGCGGCGACCGCCATCCTGGTCGCGCTGCTGGGCGCATGGCTGTTGTTCCGCGTCATCGCCATCGCGGTGATCGGGGTGTTCGCGGACGAGGTTGTGCACGCGGTCGAGGCGAAACATTATCCCGACCGCTTTGCCACCGCGCGTGACCTGAGCTTTGCCCGCTCCGCGGCGATGGGCCTGCGCTCCGCCGGGCGGGCGTTGCTGGTCAACCTGATCCTCTCGCCGCTCTATCTGGTCCTGCTGGTCACCGGTGTCGGCACGGCCATCGCCTTTTTCGTGGTCAACAGCTGGCTGCTCGGCCGTGACCTTGGCGACATGGTCGCGGTGCGGCACATGCCCGCGCAGGACCTGCCGCGCTGGCGGGCGAGCACGCGGCTGGCGCGATTTGCCACCGGGGCGGCGGGAACCGGATTGTTCTTCATCCCGTTCGCCAACCTGATCGCGCCGATCGTCGGCGCGGCGATGGCGACGCATATGTTCCACCGGAGAAAAACCAAGTGAGAGTGATTGCGGCACTGTCCGCCATAGTCCTGCTGTCCGCCTGTGGTGGCGGGGGCGTCATCCCGCCGCCCGGCCGCGCCGGGCCGGTGCCGGTGCCGCAACCGGGCATGGCCGCGCTGACCAGCGTGATCGGGGCGAGCGCCAGTGCATTGACCGCGCAGTTCGGTCGCCCGCTGCTCGACGTGACCGAAGGCAGCGCGCGCAAGTTGCAATTCGGCAACGGCACCTGTGTGCTCGACGCCTATCTCTACCCGCCCAAGTCCGGGCGCGGCGATCCGGTGGTCACCTTTGCCGAGACGCGCCAGCGCGACGGGTCGCCGATCGATCAGGCCAGCTGCGCGGCGGCGATCCGGGCGAGCCGGACGGGGCGGTAGTCCTGGCTTAAGAAGAAGACCCTCCCCAACCCCTCCCGCACGCGGGAGGGGCTTTAAGCGCGCACGCCCAGCAACACACGGCGCATGTCGCCGCGGGTGCTGATCGTCAGCCACAGCAGATAGGGGAGCAGGAAGCCGGCGCCGCCGAAAAAGGCGACCAGCGCGAGTGCGAGGCCGCCTGCCGAAAAGCCGCTGCGCCATGCGGTCCACAGCGCCGACAGGACGAGAAAGCACAGGAAATCAAGGTTGAATTGCCCCGGCCAGCCAAGCTTTGCCATGTCGCCGAAGAAGATGGGCAGCAGGTCGAGCCCGTGCCGCGCGATCACCACGCCGGTATAGCCCGCCAGCACCAGCCACAGTGCGATCAGCACCAGTTGAAACGCGCGCATCGCAACTTCCCTTATCCGCCGAGCTTCCTGAGCGCCCAGCCTGCCGCTTCGCTTACCACCGGATCGGGGTCGGTCACCAGTGCCGCGACCGCGGGGCGCAGCGCCGGATCGCCGCTATTGCCCGCCGCGATCAGGCAGTTTCGGACCATGCGGTCGCGCCCGATGCGCTTGATCGGGGAGCCGGAGAAGACTTCGCGGAATCCGACATCGTCGAGCGCGAGCAGATCGGCGAGTTCGGGCGCGGTTAGTTCGGCGCGCGGGGCGAAGGCGATGTTGCGCGCGGCGGCGGCCGCGAACTTGTTCCACGGACACACCGCGAGGCAATCGTCACAGCCATAGATTCGGTTGCCGATGCCTGCGCGAAACTCTTCCGGGATCGGCCCCTTATGCTCGATCGTCAGGTAGGAGATGCAGCGCCGCGCATCGAGCGTGTAGGGCGCGGGGAAGGCGTCGGTCGGGCAGGCGCGCTGGCACGCGTCGCACGATCCGCAGCGGTCGCGGCCGGGGGCGTCAGGTGCCAGATCGAGCGTGGTGTAGATCGCGCCGAGGAACAGCCAGCTGCCATGGCTGCGGCTGACGAGATTGGTGTGCTTGCCCTGCCAGCCGAGGCCGGCGGCTTCGGCCAGTGGCTTTTCCATCACCGGGGCGGTGTCGACGAATACCTTGAGATCGCAGCCGGCCTCCTGCGCCAGCCAGCGGCCGAGTGCTTTCAGCGCCTTCTTCACGACGTCGTGATAGTCCGCGCCCTGCGCGTAGACCGAGATGCGTCCCCGGTCCCCCTCCCCCGCCAGTGCGAGTGGGTCGAGCGCCGGGGCGTAGCTCATGCCGAGCGCGATCACGCTGCGCACCTCCGGCCACAGCCCGGCGGGGCTTTCGCGGTGGTGCGCGCGCTCCTCCATCCAGATCATGTCGCCATGACGGCCCTGTTCGAGCCACTCGCGCAGCCGCTTGCCTGCCAAAGGCGCCGCATCCGCCGAAGCGTATCCGCAAGCGGCAAAGCCCAGCTCCGCCGCCTTTTCGCGAATCCGATCCTCCAGTGCCTTGCGCTCATGCATCACCCCCCGCTACCACGGTAAGCCAAGCGAGGGGATTCCAGTTGCATCACGAATTGGCGGTCACCGCCCAAGGCCTCGTCAAACGCTTCGGCGATCGCCGCGTCGTCGATGGCGTCGATATCGCGGTGCCCAAGGGCATGATCTATGGCGTGCTCGGCCCCAACGGCGCGGGCAAGACCACGACGCTGCGCATGCTGCTCGGCATCATCGAACCCGATGAGGGCGAGCGCACCATGCTGGGCAGCGACCGCCCGCGCGAGATGAGCGACCGGGTCGGTTACCTGCCCGAAGAACGCGGCCTGTATCCGAGCATGAAGGCGACGCATGCGATTGCGTTCATGGGCGCGCTGCGCGGGCTGGACTGGAAGATCGGGCGCAAGCGCGCGGTGGAACTGATGGAGGCGGCGGGGCTGGGCCATGCCACTGACCAGAAGATCCGCAAATTGTCCAAGGGCATGGCGCAGCTGGTCCAGCTGTTGGGATCGGTGGTGCATCAACCCGATTTGCTGGTGCTCGACGAACCCTTTTCGGGCCTCGACCCGGTCAATCAGGAGCGGCTGGAAAAGCTGATCCTAGCCGAGCGCGATCGCGGCGCGACGATCCTGTTTTCCACGCATGTGATGGCGCATGCCGAGCGGCTGTGCGACCGGCTGACGATCATCGCTGGCGGCAAGGTGCGGTTCGAGGGCAGCATGGCCGATGCGCGCGGGACATTGCCGCACAAGGCGCATTATGTGCCGCACAAGTCCGACGCGGGCATCGCTGCGCTGCTTCCAGCCGACGCGATTTCCGACAACGACGGCGGCTGGCGCTTCACCCTTCCCGACGAGGGGATCGAGGCGTTGCTGGTGCGGCTGATCGACGCGGGATACGGCATTTCGGGCCTGTCGATCGAACGACCGTCGCTGCACGACGTGTTCGTCAAGATCGTCGGCGCCCAGGCACTGGAAGAGGCAGCAGCGGCATGAACGGCTTTTCCCGACTGGTGCGCCAGACAATGACGATCGCGCGCCGCGATTTCGTGGCGACGGTGTTCACCCCCACCTTCCTGCTGTTCCTGCTCGCGCCGCTCTTGATGCTGGGATTCGCCACGGTGGGTGGGCTGGGTGCTCAGAAGATGGCGATGAGCAGCGATTCGAAATCGCGCATCGTGTTCATCGCCGGCGGCGAACAGGCGCGCACCGTGGTCGCGATGGACAAGCAGTTGCGCCGCATGTTTTCGCTCGCCAGCCAGCCCGCCGACCTGATCGTCGAAGCGCCCAGCGCCAATCCGCGCGCGCAGGCCAAGGCGCTGATCGATCGCAAGGGGATCGATACCTATGCGGTTCTGTACGGTCCGCTCGAGCGGCCGCAGATTCTGCATGTCGAAGCCGCCCCGCGATCGGCCGAATATCTCGCCGAACTGGCGAACCAGGTGCTGCGCGCCGAGCGCGCCGGCACCGACGCGCCGCTGAGCGAAGCGACCAAGACCGTCATTTCGCGGACCACGACGTCATCGAGCGGGCAGGGTCAGGCGGCGTTCTTCACCGTGTTCGCGCTGTTCATCGTCTCGCTGATGCTGGCGGGGCAAGTGGTCGGCACGATGGCGGAGGAGCGGTCGAACAAGGTGATCGAGATCCTCGCCGCCGCCGTGCCGCTGGAAAGCGTGTTCTTCGGCAAGCTGCTTGGCATGTTCGGCGTGGCGTTGCTGTTCCTGCTGTTCTGGGGAACGGTGGTGATCAACCTCGGCGCCAATGCCGCCAGCGTGATGCCGCCGCGCCTCGCCGCCGGGCTTTCGGATATCGGCCCGGCGGTCGGGCTCGTCCCCTATGGCCTGTTGTTCCTCGCCTATTTCGTGATGGCGTACATGCTGCTGGGCGCGGTCTTCCTGGGGCTGGGTGCGCAGGCGGCGACGCAGCGCGAGCTGCAGATGATGTCGCTGCCGATCACGATCTTTCAGGTCGCGATGTTCGGCGTTGCGTCGGCTGCGGCAGCGAGCCCGGATAGCTGGGTCGCAACTGCGGCGGAGCTGTTCCCGTTCAGCTCGCCCTTTGCGATGGCGGCGCGCGCGGCCAACTCGCCCGAATTGTGGCGGCATGTCGCGGCGCTGGCCTGGCAGGCCCTGTGGGTGATCATCACCGTGACGATCGCGGCGCGGCTGTTCCGGCGCGGGGTGCTGCAATCGGGGAGCCCGAAGATCCGGCGCAAGAAGGTGGCGGCGGCCTGAATGATCCTCCCCTGGCGGGGGAGAATTTGGCAGAACCCCACTATTGACATTCCTGTAAGTTAATTCACTCTCCCGGAAAGACAGAATCCGGGAGAGTATCGCCATGGCCACCCTTGCGCCCGAAACCGTGCCCACCGTCGATCCGCTCGACGTCACCCGGGCGGAACTCTACCGCGACGACACCTGGCACGAACCGTTCCGCCAGCTGCGCGCCGAGGCGCCGGTGTACAAGTGCGAGGAGAGCGGGTTCGGGCCCTATTGGTCGATCTCGACCTACAAGCCGATCGTCGAGGTCGAATCGCTGCCCGAACTCTATTCGTCCGAAGCGGGCGGGATCGTCGTGGCCGACCTGATGCCCGAAGACATCCGGATGCCGATGTTCATCGCGATGGACCGGCCCAAGCATACCGGCCAGCGCCGCACCGTCGCCCCCGCCTTCACGCCCAGCGAGATGCTGCGCATGACCGGCGACATCCGCCAGCGCACCGCCGAAATCCTCGATGGCCTGCCGATCGGCGAGACGTTCGATTGGGTCGACCGCGTGTCGATCGAGCTGACGACGCAGATGCTGGCGCTGTTGTTCGACTTTCCGTGGGAGGAGCGGCGCAAGCTGACCTATTGGTCCGATTGGGCCGGGGATATCGAAATCGCCAAGGATCCAGTGAAGAAGGAGCAGCGGCGCGAGATCCTGTTCCAATGTGCGGCGGAGTTCGGCGCGCTGTGGAACAGCAAGGTCGGCAAGGAGCCGACGCCCGATCTGATCTCGATGATGATCCATTCCGACGCGATGAAGGAGATGGATCAGTTCGAGTTCCTCGGGAACCTGATCCTGCTGATCGTCGGTGGCAACGATACGACGCGCAATTCGATGAGCGCCTATGCCTGGGCGCTGGAGCAATTCCCCGACCAGCGCGCGAAGCTGGAGGCCGATCCGTCGCTGATCGCCAATGCGACGCAGGAGATCATCCGCTGGCAGACGCCACTGGCGCATATGCGGCGCACCGCGACTGCCGACGCCGAGCTGATGGGGCAGCAGATCAAGGCGGGCGACAAGCTGGTGCTATGGTATCTGTCGGCCAATCGCGACGAAAGCGTGTTCGAGCGGCCGGACGAGATCATCGTCGACCGCGCCAATGCGCGGCGGCATCTGGCGTTCGGCCATGGCATCCACCGCTGCGTCGGTGCGCGGCTGGCGGAGTTGCAGATCGGCGTGCTGATGGAGGAAATGGCGAAGCGGCGGCTGCGCCCGAACGTCGTCGCGGAGCCCGAGCGGGTCGCGGCGTGCTTCGTCCATGGCTACAAGGCGATGCCGGTGGAGCTTAGCCGCTACTGACGCACGCGTCGGATGCGGAGTGACTGGCGGCGGGGCGCTTGCGGCCCAGTGTCCAATTGCCCTGCATCCGCACCAGCGGGTTGGGCGCGCACCAGATCTCGCCACTTTCGTCGAGCGCGGTGACCCAGATCAAATTATGCTCCGGCCCATAGTCGATGACGGCGAAGGCATAGCCCTTGCCCTTGTCAATGACCTGGACCGGGATTGGTGGGTCAAGTTGTTGAAATGCCATGTGTCACCCGCATCTGCCCCCGCCGGTGCATGAAAGCCGGGAGACGGCGTTGGTTCCGGGCGCGCCGGGCGACGCGGTGAAACCATTTCGCGGTCCGCACCGTATCTATGGCTGAGGAGAAGCAGGATGCGCGTTCATCGTCGTCAATTCATCGGGGTCGTGGGTACGGCGATGATCGTCGGGTGCAGTTCGGATACGAGCGAGGCGGCGGCGCAGAAGTTCGAGTTCACGCTGACCGATGCCGAATGGCGCAAGCGGCTGACCCCGGCGCAATATCGCATCCTGCGCCAGGAAGGCACCGAGCGTCCCTGGACCAGCCCGCTCAACAAGGAAAAGCGCGCCGGCATCTATGCCTGCGCCGGGTGCGGGCTGCCGCTCTATGCGTCGAAAACCAAGTTCGAGAGCGGCACCGGCTGGCCGAGCTTCTGGCAGCCGCTGAACAATGCGGTGCGGACCAGGTCCGATTTCTCGCTGGGGATGGCGCGGACCGAGGTGATCTGTCGCCGCTGTGGCGGCCATCTGGGCCATGTGTTCGATGACGGGCCGCCGCCGACCGGCAAGCGGCATTGCATCAACGGGCTGGCGCTGAATTTCCGGCCAGCCTGACGCTTATTTCTGGAGCGAGGTTTCGATCCCGAACAGCGAGAGGTCGATCTGCGCGACGGTCTCTCCGGTGAAGGGCGTTGCGTCGTTGCGCGGTGCGCCCTTGGCGTAGATGAAGCCGTTGACCGGATAGGTCGAGGTGCCGAGGCCGTTGTTCGACGCGAACCATACCTTCACGCGGCTCCAGTCGCCCGCTTCCGACACGTCGACTGCAATCACGTCCTTCTCGACGCCGCCGCGACGCGACCAGTTGGCGTGGGTGAGCAACACCTGGCGGTCGCTCAACACCTTCGACACCATCGCGACATGGCCGAGGCGCATCTTCTGGGTCGGAGCGAACGACATCACCGCGCCTTCGACCGGGGCGTCGCCACGGGCATAGCGGCCCTCCGCCTGCGCCCACCAGGTGTGAGCATTGCCATAGATTTCGACGCCGGAGATCATGCGGGCATAGGGGGCGCACTGCCAGAACTGGGCCTGGGCCGGCGTGGCGATCGTCGCCAGGCAAAGCGCGGCCATCAGCGCGAAACGCGCTTTCAGCGTCTGAAACATGGTGGAAAACCCCTTCCCCGATTTCTTAGGATGGGGATTGGCAGGGCGGTCGCGGGCTGACCACCCCCCGAACCTGTATATCCGATGAATCGTTTCGTCGGGGCGATGACTTGCGGAACAGCCCGTGTTGCGACGCAGCAGATGCATCAGGGTGAATACCTAGCCCCCCCGAATTCGCCCTGCGCGTGACCAGTCCCGTCCAATCCGGCCTAATGTGAAGGAGCCGATCAACCACAATGCGATCGGTCGCGATGTTACGGAGGCGGAGCATTTTGTTGCGCCAAAGCCGCACCGCGCGATCGTTTCAACAGTGGCTAACTCGGTTCGCCGCAGCCATGTTGCGTTGCAACGGATGCTGTGATGACATGCTTAACGCGCGACGACGCAGCATTATCGCGGCGTTAACCATGCGGGGAGCATGATCGCGGAGTGGGCAATTGAGTGGGGTGGGAGTGTAGGAGATGAGTGCACGGAGCAAGCCGGCCGAAGGGGCCATGACCCTGGCCGAGATGAAGGAATTTGCGGGGTTTGCCGCAGCGACGCAGCGCTATATCCGCCGCGCGCTCGACATCGGCCTCGACCGCGACGACGCACTGGAGCGCTGGTCGCGCGACGTGGTCGAAGCGGCCAGCATCCGTGCCCAGGCGCATATCTATGACCGCCTTCCCGAGATTCGCGCGCTGATCCCCGACGATACCGGTCTCGATGCGATGGAACCGTTCCTCGCACCGCTGATCACCGTCACCGCTTTCGACCTGTCGCAGGGACGGCTGACCAGCTTTTCGGCCTATCGCTTCCTCTATGAGCGGTTGATCAGTGCGGAAGTGCGCCCGTGGCTCCCCGCCGCCTTTTGCGGAGCGGCCGCGCTGCCGCATCTGCACCCGGACCTGCGCCGCAAGCTGCTCCAGTCGATCAGCGAAGCGGCGGCGACCGCATCGGGCTGGTCGAACCGCCAGCCAGCCTTTTACCCGCAATGGGTGGAGAAGGTTGAGGCGGGGGCGCTGCCGAATTGAGATATCGAGCGGGCTTGCCCTAGCGGCAGGCCCGCCACCCCATCGCACCGCGCTCGGCCTGATCGAAATGGAAATGGTCGCGATGGGCTTCGTTATAGTCCGGGGACAGCACGGTCGCGAACAGGTCGCACCCGCCGTCGCGCACCGCGCGTAGGAATTGCGCCTTCTTCCCCTCCCCTGCCCAGTCTCCGATCAGGGTGATGCGCGTGCCGTCGGCCAGCCGGAAGGCGGCGATATCGACGGCGTCGGCGGTGGCGTGCTCGCTCCAGCTGGCGCCCTCGCGATTATACATGCGGCGGCAATTGTAGCTGCCGAAATGCTCGATCTCGGCGACGCGCTGGCCGAAGATGCGCTGGGCTGCGGGCTGGACGACTTCCCATTCCCACACCGTCAGCCCCGCCGCGACCGGGCAGGATACGCCGAGATCGGCGGGCGCAAATCCGATGCGGCGCGCGCCCCCCTTCGTAAAGCGCACCGCGTCGGTATAGCCGCAGCCCTCACCCTCCGTCCGCGCGGGGAGCGCGGTGTAACGGATCCCGGCCTTATCGAGCGCAGCGCGGCAGGCGGGGAAATCGTCGGTCAGCGCGGTCAGCTTACGCCCGGTGAACATGCCGACCGGCTGCGACAGGTCGAGCTTGGTCCAGGGCAGATCCTGGGGCCGGTTGCGCAGCATCGCATAGACGAGCAGCGCCAGCGTCAGCAGCAACGCCGCGATGACGATCGCGCCGACAGAGGTGCGCAGCGCCTTCATGCCCGCAGCGCGGCGCCCAGCGGTTGCGCGGTGACCGGATAGCCCAGCCCTTCGGGAATGCAGAGATGGTCCACGCCGTCGCGCACCTCGATCCAGGGGGTGATGGTCTCGATCGGATGCGCCCGCGCATCGGCGACCGCATCGTCGAAGCTGTTGAACAGCGCCAGCCGCTCAAGGTTGCGGCGCGTCGGAAAGATCATCCGCACCCGGCCCGCGTCGGCGGCGGCGAGCGTGTCGCGCGCGCTCGACCAGAACAGCAGGCTATTCTCATTGCCGTCCACCGCCGGATCGGGCGCGCCCTCGGGCCAGCGGGCGAGGTAGAAGCGCGTGTCGAAGATGCGATGCGCGACACCCCGATGCGGCATCCAGCGGGCGAAGGAAACGAGCGCGGCGGGATCGAACCTGGCTCCCGCGATCACCTCCGCGAACGGCATGCCGTCATAGAGCGCGCGCCGCGCGGCGGGCAGGTCGGGCAGGTCGACGCCGATCGCGACCCCCGCCTCCTCGATGGTTTCGCGCACCGCCGCCACCCGCGCGGCGAGGTCGTCGGGGTCGCCGTCGAGCGTCGCGGCAAAGGCGCGGTCGCCCGCGTCAACTCTGCCGCCGGGAAACACCACCGCCCCACCCGCAAAGCGCATTGCCGCCGAGCGTTCGAGCATCAGCAGCTCGGGCGGGCCGTCGCTCCGCTGGCGGAACACGACGAGCGTCGCGGCAGGGATGGGGGTGAGGTCTTCGGGCATTGGGGACGGGTGTATGGGGAGTGGGGCGGATGGGCAATGTGTGGTGGTTACGCCGCGACTAAGCCCTTTCGCCACCCCCGCGAAAGCGGGGGGCCATCTCCTATAGGGTCGGCACATTGCGCCGTTGCGATCCGAGGATAGTCCGGGAGATGGGCCCCCGCGTTCGCGGGGGTGACGGCTTAGTGCGTAACGACAAGTGTCTCGGCGATCTGCGTATTGCGGCGTCGATACGCTTAGTGACCAATTAGCGCGCGCCATTGCGGACGTTCGCCGCTCTCCCCTAGTGTGGTTATATGAGCGACCCGGTAAACGCATGGAAACAGACTGGGCGTGTCTACCTGTGGCGATACCCCCAACACCTCACGAAGCGTCAGGGCTGGCACTTTACGGCTGAAGACGAGGCCTGCGACAGCTTGACCCAGCTCGTCGAGGCGATGCGACGCGTCGCCGAGACTAGACGGCGAACAATTGCGATCACCAAACCTACACAGCCGATCTGGGGAGTTCCAAATTTTGGAGAGCCGACGAAGGAAGCGCTTGGGCCACTCACGCTAGTTTACGATCCGCTCTTTCCGGATCTGAGATTGGTCGAGGAAGATGACCGCCTTTTGCTCCGCGTCGGGAGCGAGCGCATAGACGACCTTCTCACTGGGCTGCGAGACGTGCGACGGGGCGAAGGCGACTACGCATATTGGGCAAACGATAAGAACACAGCACCTCCGCTATGGTTCTGGTGGATGCCCTGGAGCGGGAGCCAGTACCCACCGAAGACCTGTTGCCGCCCCCCTAAATCAAGACCGCCTGCTCCCCGCCCGCCCGCTCCCTCGGCGCCGTGCGGAACGCTGCGGCGTGGTCCACCAGCGGAATGTCCGGTCGCCGCCCCCGGAACAGCTCCTCGACCGTCAGGATCTGCATCCGCGCATAGCTCCGCCCGGTCGCCTCGCTATGGAATCGCCCCAACGCCGCCGCTTCGCGCAGCATCGGGGCGGAGGGGGGCGAGCGGGTGAGGATCACGCCGATCGGGGCGCGTTCGCGCTCCATTGCGGAGTGGAGGTCGCGCACCACGCCGACGCCGACGCGCTCGCCGCTCTTGACCGACACCAGCGCCCGCGCGGTCTGGCGGCGTTCGGGGCGGAAATAGATGATGCCGTCGATCCCGCCATCCGCGCCCTTGCGCCGCCCGCCAAACGGCACCGCGTCGATCATCGCCACCGCCCACCATTGGAACTGATAGGGGTCGCGCCGGGCGAGATCGGCAGCGGCGGCGCAGTCGCGCGGCGTCCCCTCGACCCGCAACGCTACGCCGGGAAAGGCGGCGCGCATCCGCTTTTCAATCAGGCCGATCGCGAGGTGGGTGACGTCGATCCCGGCCCAGCGCCGCCCGAGCTTTTCCGCCGCATGCACCGCGGTGCCGCAGCCGCAGAACGGATCGAGCACCAGATCGCCGGGGTCGGACGATGCGGCGATGATCCGCTCGAGCAGCGCGATCGGCTTTTGCGTCGGGTAACCCAGCCGCTCCTGCGCCTGCGAATTGAGCGCGGGGATGTCGGTCCACAGCGCCTGCACCGGCGATCCGCGCGCTTCGTCGAGATAGCGTTTGAGCCGGATGCCGCCGGTGCGGGTAAAGTGCAGTCGCCCCTCCCGGTCCAGCCGCTCCATCGTCTCGACCGGCATGCGCCAGTAAGAGGTCACACCCTTGTACGCGTAGCTGTAGCCGCCGCCCGACAGACCCTTGGCGGTCAGATTGTCGTCCATCCACAGCCGCCCGTCAGGATCGCGGTTGCGGGAGCGCGCGGCGTACTCGGCTTCATAGGGGGTGAAGAGCGGGTTCCAGCGCGGCTTCGCGCCCTTTGAATAGAACAGGATCGTGTCGGTGTTGCGCCCATAGCGCCCGCCATCGCTATGCGCCGCGGTGCGCTTCCACGTAATCTCGTTGCGGAAGCGCTCGGCGCCGAACACCGCGTCGAGCAACAGTTTGAGGTAATGGCTCGCGGTCGGGTCGCAGTGGAGATAGAGGCTGCCCTCCGCCTTGAGCACGCGGTGCAGTTCGATCAGGCGGATCGCCATCATCGCGAGATAGGCCATCATGTCGTTGGTGCCGAGCGCGCTGCGGAAGGCGGCAAGCAGGTCGAACGCCTTGCTGTGCCCGCTCTGCATCACCTGATCGAAGGCATCCTCCGCCGCGTCGTTCCAGTGCCAGCTGTCCTCGAACGCCTGAACCTGTGCGTCGGCGTCGCTGCCGGTCGGTGAGCGGAACAGGATATTGTAGCTGGCGTTCGAGTTGAACGGCGGGTCGAGATAGACGAGATCGACGCAACCGTCCGGGAAATGCGCCCGCATCACATCGAGATTGTCCCCGTAGAACAGGGAGTTGGCAACGTTCACCCGCTCCTCCCACCGCGCCATGCGGTTCGGGAACATTAGCGGAACATGCACGCTTCGGGGCGATGATCCCATCCGTTGCGGACCCAATTGCTGCGGCTGCAGCTTAGGGCGGTGGTGCTTATCTCGACGAACGGAGATGCGTCGGGAATGGGGCGAGATCGCCCCAGCTTTGGATCGGTTGCGTTACGATCGCGGCGGCGCGGTGGACTCACGCACGGTCAGCGAAGGGGTTACGACGACAGGCGTGTCGTGCGCCGCGCGGCAGGCGCGCGCGCCGATGATCAGCTCGACCGCGCGTGCGGTGACCGCGGCGATCGGCTGTTCGACCGCGGTCAGCGGCGGGTGTGAGAAGCGCACCACCGGGGTGTCGTCGAAGCTGACCACCGAGAGGTCGTGCGGCACCGACAGGCCGCGGGCGCGCGCCACCTCCAGCGTCGCCAGCGCCATCTGGTCGTTGCTGGCGATGATCGCGGTCGCCCCGGCGTCGATCAGCTGCGGCGCGCAGTCACGGCCGGATTCGATGCTGAAATCGCCTTGCGCCAGCATGCCTTCAGTCGACAGCCCTGCCTCGTCCATCGCCGCGCGCCAGCCATCGACGCGCCAGCCGCTGAGTTCATATTCGAGGGACCCGGCGATGAAGCCGATCCGCGTGTGACCCAGTTCGACCAGGTGCCGCGTCGCCATCGCCGCCGCCAGATCGTCGCCCATGGTCAACCGGAACCCCGGCCCCGGCGCCAGCGAGCCGATCCGCGCCAGATCGATCCCCGCCGCGTCGAGCAGCGCGATGATCTCCGCATTGGCCGAGTGCGGCGGAGTCAGCAGCACGCCGTCGGGCTGGAGCGCGGCGATCGCGGCGGACAGCTCGCGCTCGATATGGTCGCTATGCGTGTCGACCAGCTCGACGATCAGGCGGTAGCCATGTTCGGCGCAGGTGAGCATCCCGCCGAGCAGCATCTGATCGACCCAGTCGGTGCCCTCGCGCGACTTCCACCCCTGGATCGTCCGCTCGCGGTCGTTGAGCGCCATGATCAGGTAGGAGCGCGACCCGCTCATCCGCTGCGCCGCGATCGACGGGACATAGCCGAGCTTGGCGATCGATTCCCGCACCCGCGCCATCATTTCGGGCCGGACATTCGGCTCCTTGTTGATGACGCGGCTTACCGTCTGCAGCGAGACCCCGGCGTCCGCTGCGACATGCTTGATCGTGACTGCCTGCTTGCGTCGTGCCATGCGTGGATCAGGCTGCCTGCGGTTCGGCCGCACCGCAATAGCGCGCGACATAATCGGCATGGGCGGGCAGACCCGCGACCGTGCGGCTGACGTCCTGGCGGATCATGCCGAGCAGGCGGTCGAGCTCATCGTCGGTCAGCTTGCCCGAGACCGGGTGCCATGACTGGGGTTCGATCCCCTGCCCCAGCATCACCTGCACCCAGCTATTCTCCGCGAACAGCTCCTCGTTGCGGCGGAAGACCCGGGCGGTGTCGCGGAACAGTTCGATCTTCTGCGCGAGGCTGTCCGGCACCTCCATCGCGGCGCATTGCCGCCAGAAGGGCGAGTCGCGGCGGTCGGTGACCTTGTAGTGCAGGATCAGGAAGTCGCGGATCTGTTCCATGTCCTGGAACTGCTGGTCGTTGAACTCGGCGATGTCGCGCGGGCTGATCGCGCCCTGCGGCATCATCCGGATCAGGCGCAGGATCGCGCGCTGGATCAGGTGGATCGAGGTGGATTCGAGCGGCTCCATGAACCCGCCCGACAGGCCGATCGCGACGCAGTTGCGGTGCCATTGCTTGCGCCGCGCGCCGGTCTGGAAGCGGATCTTGTTAGGCGGGGTCAGCGGCTCGCCCTCGAGATTGCCGAGCAGGCGTTCGAGCGCGGCGTCATGGTCGAGATAGCGGCTGCAATAGACGATGCCGTTGCCGGTGCGGTGCTGCAGCGGGATGCGCCATTGCCAGCCGGCGTCATGCGCCATCGCGCGGGTATAGGGGACCGGCGGGCGGACATTGGGCGTCTGCAACGCGATCGCGCTGTCGCAGGGCAACCAGTGGGTCCAGTCGTCGTAACCGGCGTGCAGCGCGCCTTCGATCAGCAGCGCGCGAAAGCCGGTGCAGTCGAGGAACAGGTCGCCCTCGACCCGGCGGCCACCGTCCAGCTCCAGCGCGGCAATGTCGCCGCTTTCGCCATCCAGCGCGACGCGGGCGATCTTGCCCTCGATCCGGGTGACGCCGTCCCCCTCGGCCATCTGGCGCAGGAAGCGGGCGTAGAGGCCCGAATCGAGCTGATAGGCGTAATTGACCTTGTTGTCGGGCAGCTGCGCGAACTTGCTCTGCAGCGCGGCGGCCAGCTCCAGGCAGTAATGGTCATAGGACTGGGTGTGCCCGCGCGCGCGACCTTCGAGCCAGTAATGCTGGAACCCCGCGGCCCAATGGTCCTTTCCGGTATAGCCGAAGCTGTGGAAATAGCGGTCGCCCGGCTGCTTCCAATTGTCGAACAGGATGCCCAGCTTGAACGTCGCCTGGGTGGCGCGCATGAACTCGGCCTCGTTGATGCCGAGCAGGCGGTTGTAGGTAACGAGCGGGGGGATGGTGGATTCGCCAACGCCGACCGTTCCGATCGCCTCGGATTCCACCAGAGTGACCGCGACGGTGTGGCCCATGGTGCGCGCCAGCGCGGCGGCGGCCATCCATCCGGCGGTGCCGCCCCCGGCGACGACAATGCGCTTGATCATGGGAGTCCTCATCGGCTGAGCTGCCGCAGCAGGAAGGTACGGATGCGCGACGCGGTTTCGGGCGTCAGGGGCGCGAGGATGCTGCGCCCGCCTTCCGGGATATGCGCGGTGACGGCTTCGTCATTGGAAAACACATAATGGTCGAACAGGTCGCGCCAATGCGCTTTTTGCGCCGGCGGCAGATCGCGGATCGCAAGCAGCGCGTGGTTAAGCGCATCCTGCGGCTGGCCGAGCCATGCGGGCGTTTCGCGCCACCAATAGTTCAGCAGGATGTTGAACGGCTCCAGCCCCTCGACATGGTGATACCACATCGACGGGATGTGCAGCGCGTCGCCCGGCTCGAGCTCGACCACCTGTGCATGCGCCAGCGCTTCGCGGAATTTCGGATGCGCGGCGAAGTCGGGATTGCGAAAATCGACCATGCTGACCGCGCGTCCGGCGGGCGTGTTGTCGAGCGGGCCGAGATAGAGGTTGCGGAACTGTTCGGGGGGAAACAGCGTGAAGCGGCGGCGCCCGGCGGCGACGCAGGCGAGGTTCGCCGGCATGTCGTTATGCGCCGCGATGCGCGTGCGCGTGCCGATCCAGATGCTGGCAAGGCATTGCCGATCACCCAGATCGACATGGTTCGCCTCGTGCAGCCCCTGGAAAAAGTCATGCACGTCGATCGAGGCGAGATAGATTGGCGGCGCGGCGGGATCGCCCTCGGTCTCGTCGATCTTGGCGAAAATCTCCGGCAGCTTGGCACGCACCGTCGCGAAGTTCATGCCCATCGCCGCATCGTAGAACAGGCGCCCGTCGCTACCCGGCTGGCCAACCGAAACGGTAAAACGCGTATCGCGGCGGCGGCGCAGCAGATAGTCGCGCGCGGCGCGACCCGATTCCAGCCCGGCCTGCACCAGCGGCCAGTCGCGCATAAGCCCGCGCACCACGAACGGCGCGGTGGCGGCGCGCAGCTGTGCGTCGAGCGCGGCGGTATCGGCCACCGCGACCTCGGGCACCGCCGCCAGGCCCGCCAGGGCGCCCGGATCGGCCTCAGCCATCGGCGATCTGCCGGTTCTTGCGGTCGACCAGCGCCGCGATGTTGCCGATCGACGCGACCGCCATGAACAGCGGCATCAAATGCCCCTCGCCATGCAGGTCGCCCAGCGCCGCGGCGTCGAGGCCGCGCAGCCGGTCTTCGTTGACGGCGTGGAAACCCACCAGCCGATGGGTGGAGCCATCGTCCAGCGTGATTTCGAACGTCAGCGGTTCGAGCAAATCGTGGCGGCGCAGTGCGGCGTAGAAGCTGGCAGCCCCCTGCCACCCGGCATCGAGCGCGCCCAGTTGCTCGGCGACGGTTTCGAGATAGGGGCTGGGGCGACCAAATTCGTCGAACACCCGCACGCCTTCACCGGCGGCGATGCGCGGGCTGGCAAGATCGACGCACACCTGCTTCGCCGCGTCGCTTTCGGGCGCGCCGCCGATCAGAAAAGGCTGGATGTCGATCGCCAGCGGAACATAGCCCGCGTCCCAGCGATCCCCCGCAAGGAACAGGTTCTCGCCTTCCTCAAACCCGAACAGCGCCACGGCCACCACCTCGTCGCGTTCGATATTGCGGCGGAACAGAATCGGGTAATGCGCCTGCACCTGGCGAAACTCATCGGGCACGGTCACGCACGACATGACCGCATCGCCATAGCTTGCGCCGCGATCGCGATGGACGCGCAGATCGGCATGGGCTTCGGGTGTCAGCAGCTGATGGTCGGTCATAGGGTCTCCAGCGCCCTGCGTGGCGCGGCGGTGCGCAACGCGTCAAGATAGGCGCGGTTGGTGGGAAGGCTGGCGGCGAGCGCACGGCCGCGCTGCGCCGTCTGGGCCATGGCGCGGATCGCCGCATCGGGATCGACCGCGACCGGGCCGGGCGGCGGCGCGGAATGGCCCATGCCATAGAGGACATATTGGTAGCTGGCGGCGGGAAAGATTTCGTCCACCGCCGGAAAATCGGCGATCGACGGCGGCTGGTGGCGCCACAGCGTAAGCAGCTCGCTCAGCCGATCCGGGATCGAGGCCGGGTCGCGATGTGCGCGCCAATAAGGCTGGTCGCGGCGGCTGAGCACATAATGGAGCTTGAGGAACTCGACGATGCGGTCCCAGCGATAGCGGAAAAGCGCGTTGAAGCGGCGCGCCTGAATGTCCATCGCCGCGCGGTCGGCGGGGAAGCCGTCGATCAGCGCGTTGATGGACAATTCAATCAATACGATCGCCGATGCCTCAAGCGGCTCGAGAAAGCCTGCCGAGAGCCCGATCGCGACGCAATTGCGCTTCCAGAACTCGGCACGATGGCCGGAGCGGAAGCGCAGTGCGCGTGCGCCGAGATCGCCGGGATCGCGGCCGAGATAGCGCGCCAGCGCCCCCGCAGCAGCATCGTCATCGATAAAGGCGGAGGAATAGACGCAGCCCACGCCGCGCCGGGTGGGCAGGCCGATGTCCCAGATCCAGCCCGCGTCATGCGCGGTCGCGTCGGTCTGTGACCGGATCGGGCTGTCGGGATCGACCGGCACCTGCACCGCCAGCGCGCGATCGTTGAACAGCACGTCGCCGCGATCGACGAACGGCACGCCGAAATGCCGGTCGATCAGCAGCGCGGCATGGCCGGTGCAGTCGATGAACAGGTCGCCCGCAATCGCCCCCTGCTCCCGCGTCTGCACCGCGCGCAGATCGCCCGCAGTGTCGGCATCGACCCCGGTGACATGCGCGCGCACATGCTGCACGCCAAGCTTCTCCACCCCATGCTGCGCCAGCAGCGCCGCAAGCTTCGCCGCGTCGAGGTGATAGGCATAGTTGAGCGCACCGGCATAGCCCGACATCGCCCGCTGGCGCGGGGCGAGGTCGAGGTCGCAGATGCGCGGCTGAACCGACACGGCGGGCGCGAACGCCTGATCCCCGGCGGCATCGTGCCAGCCACGCACCAGCGCGCGGGCGTCCGGATCGACCGGCGGGGTGAAGGGGTGGTAATAGCTGTCGTCCGGCGCACCGCTGGCCCAGCCGATAAAGCGCGAACCCTGTTTGAACGACGCATCGCAGGCGCGCAGGAACTCCGCCTCGTCAAGCCCGATCGCCTGCAGCGTGCGACGCATCGTCGGCCAGGTACCCTCGCCCACGCCGATCGTCGCGACATCGGGGGATTCGACCAGGGTAATGGATGCGCCGGGCACGCGCGCGGCGAGCAGGCATGCCGATAGCCATCCGGCGGTTCCCCCACCGACGACGACGATCCGGACCGTTTCCTGCTCCACCGTGTTTTCCGTTTGCTTCAGTGACGCCCCGACTTGTGCATCCCCGATGAAAAAAGGGCCACCCTCGAATGAACGAGGGTGGCCTTGGGGGGGGAGGTCAGAAGTTGAAGCGGACACCGCCCATGTAGCGGGCGAAGCCGGGCTGGGCGAAGGTCACCATGTTCTCGTTACGGCGGTGACCGCGGCGCCCTTCGCCGGTCAGGTTGATGCCTTCGACAAAAGCGGTGAGTCCGGGAATGAACTCGTAGCTCATGCTGGCATCGAACTGGCCATAGGCTTCGACATAGGTCGGGTTGGGGTTGCCGCCGGCGTAGAACTTGTCACGCCAGTTATACGCGACGCGCGCCTGCAGCCCGCCCTTGTCGTAGTAGAGGACCGCGTTCGCGCTGTCGCTCAGCCCCGCCAGTGCGAACTGGCCGATATTGGGGTTGGCGGCATTGTCGAACTCGGCATCGCCACGCACGATCGTGTAGTTGAGCTGCGCACCGAAGCCGGTGTCCCAGAAAGCATGCTGAACCGCGAACTCGAAGCCATAGAGCGTCGCCGTCTGGTCCGAGTTGAACGGGGTACCGATCTTGAAATTGACCAGACCGTCCTCGGGAAGTCCGAAGATGTTGCCGTTCAGATAGGTCGTCGACGAGCCGTCCGGATTCTGGACGGTCGAGCTGCCGGTCACTTCCGTGCCCTGGCCAGGGAAGTTGCGCAGGATGTAGTCACGGATCCTGACGACATCGATC
Source organism: Sphingomonas sp. (assembly GCF_965227385.1). Classification (GTDB taxonomy): domain Bacteria; phylum Pseudomonadota; class Alphaproteobacteria; order Sphingomonadales; family Sphingomonadaceae; genus Sphingomonas. The sequence goes on along the minus strand of NZ_OZ245750.1, from coordinate 1,761,487 downwards.
TGTGCATTCGGGTTGGCAGGATCAGCGAGTGCTGCCTGCGCCGCACGGAAGCGCGGTCCATCCGCGGGATTGCGCAAACCGAACGCCGACTGGTCGATCTCCTGCGAGTTGATGAAGTTCTTCACCTTCTTGCGGAAATAACCGACCGACACATAGCTTGCCGGAGCGTAATACCACTCCGCCGACAGGTCGATGTTGCGCGACAGGAACGGCACCAGGTTCGGGTTGCCCTGAAGACCGCCACCGCCGGTGATGCCAAACTGACGGTTCAGCGTCAGGCCGCCCTGCAAGCTGTTATAGTCCGCACGCGTGATGGTGTGGCTATAGGACGCGCGCAGCTTGACTCCGTCGATCGGCTCGATGTCGAAGTCGATCGCCGGCAGCCAATTCTGGTAGCTGCCCTTGGTCGTCTGGAAATCGCGGACAAGATTACCCTGACCGTCTTCCCGATAAAGGACGTTGAACTCGCCGGCGGCGCGCCACACCACCCCGGTTGCGATCGGGGTGAGCGCGGACGACGACACCGTAGTCTGGTCGTACCGGACGCCGGCGATGATATGCGCGTCGCGCTCGCCGACCGGGAAGCTGGTGTTGACCTGCACGAATGGCGAGATCGTCTTTTCCTGGATACGGCGATCCGCTTCGTACGGGGCGAGACAGTCGTTATCGCCACCGCACACGCCGAACTTGCTGTTCAGAATACCCACCATCCGCTCGAAATCGAAGCGGAGATAGGCCGGCAGCATCCCGGCATTCGCGCCGTCGACGCCCTTGAACTTGTCGGGCAGCGTTACGAGCTCGAACAGATCGTCGGGCAGGTCAGCTGGCGTCCCGAGGCCGGTCCAAGTGTCGTTCTGAACAAAGCCATAGGCCGAACGCACCTTGTTCTCGACGAACGAGAAGCCGAAGTCGATCGAGTCGAGGAACCCGCCATCGTGATCGTAGCGGCCGCTCAGCTGGACCTGATTGATCTCGTCCCGGAAATAGGCGTTGCGGAACGAATTTCCGGTGGCGTTGACCAGCGCCGCGTTGAGCGGATCGATCCCGGGCTGCATCGTAACCGACAGCACCGGAAGGTCGTGAGTAAAGTTGACCGTCTGCGATGCGACGCCGAAGATCGCCGAGCCCACCGATACGCTGGTGCCGTATTTGTTCGTCGGCTTCGACTCCGCGGTCGAATGGTGGCCGTCGAGCGTGATGGTGACCCCGCCCGGCGCGTCCCAGCGCAGATTGCCGCCGAACGACTTGTTCTCCGACTGGTTTGCGGTCAGCGACCCGCTGTACGACAGGTCCTTACCCGGGCCAAATCGCTCGGTATAGAATACCGGGCCGGCGGCCGGGCCGTCAGTCCATTCGGTGCTGGTGTCGCCGAAGTTGAACCAGACGCCGACGCCGCTGGTGCGGGCCTCCACCTTGTTGCGCGAATAGGTGAAGTCGAGCGTGGCGGTCAGCGATTCGGTCGGACGAACCTGCAGCACGACCTGGCCGTTGATGCGTTCGCGCTCGATATCGGTGAGCGAGTAAGAGGTTTCCTGCGGAATCTCGTATACATCGTTGGGCCCCGGGCGGTTGATCACATTGGGCCCCTCCGGCCCAAGCGTGCCCCAGTCATTCTCGTTACCGAGGAACGAGTTGCCGAACGCCACCGATCCGGTGTTCACGCTGGCATTGCGCTTCTGATAGATGCCCGAGACGAGGATGCCGAACTGCCCCTCACCGCCGAATGTCGTGCTGAAGATGCCCGATACTTCGGGCGTGACCTTGTCCTCGCCGTTGATCGACGTGTCGAGCACGCCCTTGACCGACACCGATCCGCGCATGCCGGGACGGTCCAGCGGGCGCGGCGTTTTGATGTTGATGGTCGAACCGATGCCGCCCGAAGCGACCGCCGCGCGGCCGGTCTTGTAGACCTCGACGCCCGAAATGCCTTCCGAGGCGAGGTTCGCGAAATCGAACGAGCGCGAAGCCGGCGCACTGGCGCCGTCGCCCAGGGTCGATGTCGGCATCTGGCGCCCGTTCAGCGTCACCAGATTATATTCGGGACCGAAGCCGCGGACGGTGACGGTCGAACCCTCACCATTCTGGCGGTCGATCGACACTCCGGTGATGCGCTGGAGCGATTCGGCGAGGTTGGTGTCGGGGAATTTGCCGATATCCTCGGCAGAAATCGCGTCGACCACACCCTGCGCGTCGCGCTTGATATCCACCGCCGCCTGAAGGCTGGCGCGGATGCCGGTGACGACGATTTCCTCGCCCTCCTCGGCCGGAGCAGCAGCGTCAGTATCTTGTGCGAATGCCGGCGCGGTCGCGATTGCCAGCGTCGAAACGCCGATTACCAGTCGCGAAAGCGCGCGTGCCTTAAGGTCACGCATTTCCCAATCCTCCCCGTTACGGCGCGCCATTCGCGCTCGCCTGTTGAGAACGTTCACTTGAACCCGTTGTACAACGTTGTCAAGCGCCCTCGATCCTGCCATGCACAAGCTGAAAGCGCGCAAATCTGCTATTGTGAACGTTCTCAATCTATGCTGTCTGGGAGTTGACAGCAGGGCGGCGAACGCTCGGCGCACTGATCCGGAGAGGAAGTTCGATGTCGAAAATGATCGCCGCACTCATGTCCGCGGCCGCCATCGGCGCGCTCACTAGCGGGGCCAGCGTGGCGCAGCAGGCGCCGAAATCGGTCGCCTCCACTACCCAATCGGCGAAACAAGCACGCGCCCGCGCCGACGCCATCGTCGCGAAGCTGACGCTCGATGAAAAGATCCTGCTGGTCCATGGCCTGTTCCCGCCGATGGCCGGGGGCAAGACGCAGGAAGAGCTGATCCCGTCGGCGGGGCACATCGACGGCGTGCCGCGCGTCGGCATTCCGCTGGTCCGCGAAAGCGATGCCTCGCTCGGCGTCGCCAACCAGGTCGAGCAGCGCAAGGGCGATGTCGCCACCGCCCTGCCCTCCAGCCTCGCCACCGCCGCCAGCTTTGACCCCGAGATTGCCCGCGCGGGCGGCGCGATGATTGGGGCGGAGGCGCGCGCCAAGCGCTTCAACGTCCTGCTCGCGGGGGGCGTCAACCTGACCCGCGACCCATGGGGCGGGCGCAATTTCGAATATCTGGGCGAAGACCCGCTGCTCGCCGGCGAACTGGCCGGTGCGCATATCGCGGGGGTCCAGTCGAACCGCATCGTCTCTACGATCAAGCATTTCGCGCTCAACGCGCAGGAAACGGGTCGCATGGTCCTCGACGCGCAGATCGACGAGGCGGCACTGCGCGAAAGCGACCTGCTCGCGTTCCAGATCGCGATCGAGAAGGGCAAGCCCGGATCGGTGATGGCCGCGTACAACAAGGTCAATGGCCATTGGGCGTCGGAAAACTCCTTCCTGCTCAATACCGTGCTCAAGCGCGACTGGAATTATCCCGGCTGGGTGATGAGCGATTGGGGTGGCGTCCACTCGACCGTCAAGGCGGCGAATGCCGGGCTCGACCAGCAATCCGGGCAGGAGCTGGACAAGGCGATGTTCTTCGACGCGCGGCTCAAAGCCGCGGTCGAGAAGGGCGAAGTGCCGATGGCGCGCCTGAACGACATGGTCGCGCGCTACCTGACCGGCCTGATCCTGACCGGCGCGTTCGATACCCCCGCCCCCGCCACCGCCCAGCCGATCGACTATGTCGCCAACGCCGACGTCGCGCGGCGCGCCGCCGAAGCGGGCATCGTGTTGCTCAAGAATGATGGCGGCATCCTGCCGCTGGCGGCGAGCGCGAAGAAGATCCTGATCATCGGCGGCGGCGCGGATGTGGGCGTCCTGTCGGGCGGCGGATCGAGCCAGGTCCGCTCGGTCGGCGGCGCGCCGATCGAGATCCCGCTCGCCTATGGCGGCTCGGCATCCTTTGCGCGGATCACGTACCACGCCTCCTCCCCGCTCGCCGCGCTGCGCAAGGCCGCGCCCGGTGCGCAGATCGAGTTTACCGACGGCCGCAACATGAATGCGACGCTGGAGGCTGCGGCAAAGGCCGACATCGTCATCGTCTTCGCCACGCAATGGACGACCGAGGCGGATGACGTCCCCAATCTGCGCCTGCCCGACCATCAGGACGCGCTGATCGGCGCGGTATCGAACGTGCAGCCAAAGACCGTGGTCGTGCTGACCACCGGCGGCCCGGTGACGATGCCGTGGATCGAAGCGGTCCCCGCCGTGGTCCAGGCCTGGTACCCCGGCCAGCGCGGCGGCGAGGCGATCGCGAACATCCTGACCGGAAAGGTCAATCCCTCGGGTCGCCTGCCGATCACCTTCCCTGCGCGCGAGGCCCAGGCACCGCGTCCAACCCCGGTCGGCCTAGACCTGCTCACCGGCCTTGAGCGCGATGCCGCGTCGAACCCGGCGGCGGGCGGCGATTTCAGCCTCAAGACCTTCCCGGTCAAATATCAGGAGGGCAGCGACGTCGGCTATCGCTGGTACGAACGGCAGGGCAACAAGCCGCTGTTCGCGTTCGGCCATGGCCTCAGCTACACCAGCTTCGCCTATGCCCAGCCGCAGGTGCGCGGGGGCAAGACGCTGACCGTCAGCTTCACCGTGACAAACACCGGCCATCGCGCCGGCGCGGACGTACCTCAGCTCTACGTAACCCGTGACGGGTCGGGCAAGCCCATGCGCCTCGCCGGGTTCCATCGCGTGATGCTCAACCCCGGCGAATCGCGCCGCGTGACGCTGACGGCCGAGCCGCGCATCCTCGCCGATTACGACATCAGCCTGCCCGGCTGGCGGATCGCGGGGGGCAGCTATCGCGTCGCCATCGCCCGCGATGCGACGGATCGGTCGATGACGCTCACCACGACGCTCGACGCGGCGACGATGAAGCCCTAGCCATCGAAAAACGGGCGGCCTTCAACGCGCCCGATCTGGTGGAGCGGGTGACGGGCGATCAGGCGACAGGGAGCGCGACGCGGCGCGGGATGGGATTCATCCTGCTCGTCGCGCTCGCCAATGCAGGGGGCGTGATCGCGTTTCTCCCGCTGCTCAGCCTGATGCTGCCGGTCAAGATCGCTGAGATTGCGGGCGAGGCGCGCATCGGCCTGTTCACCGCGACGGTGATCGCCGGTGCCATCGCCGCCAGCCTGGCCAACATCGCATTCGGCTGGGCCAGCGACCGCACGCGCGCGCGCGGCGGCGGACGACGGCGCTGGGCGGCGCTGGGCCTAATTCTGCTCGCGGCATCATTTGCGACCGTCGCGCTGGCGCAGACGCCGGTCGCGATTCTGATCGCCGTCATCCTGTTCCAGGTTGCGGTCAACGCGCTGCTTGCCCCGCTGTTCGCCATCATGGCCGATGAGGTGCCTGGCGCGCAGATGGGGCTGGCCGGCGGGCTGATCGCGCTCGGTTCGCCGCTGGCGTCGGCGGTGGGAGCGGTGATGATCGGCATCGGCTTTGCGACCGACGGTGCCCGCCTCGCCTTCGTCTACGCAATGGTGTTGCTCTGTGTCGCTCCGCTGCTGCGCGTGCCGGCGCGGGCGGCGGCGGACCCTGCGCCGGACGCGCCGCGGCGTCTCGCGGGGCGCGACCTGGCTATTGCCTGGGTGTCGCGGCTGCTGGTTCAGATCGCCGGCAATGTCCTGTCGCTCTATCTCGTCTATTATTTCGTGAGCATCGATCCCGGCCTGTCCGCCGCAAAGCAGGTCGGCCCGATCGGCCAGCTGATGACGATCGCCTATCTGCTTCCCCTGCCCGTCGCTGTGCTGCTGGGCCGCTGGTCCGACCGCATCGGGCGGCGCAAGCCGTTCCTGCTCGCTGCTGCGGCGGTGGCGGCGATCGGTCTGCTCGGTCTGGCTGTCGCCCGCGACTGGTCGGTCGCCGCGCCGGCCTTCGCGCTCTATGCGCTGGGGTCATCGGTGTTCCTGTCGATCCATTCCGGTTTCGCCATGCAACTCCTGCCCAGCGCGCAGAATAGGGGCCGCGACCTGGGCCTCATCAATCTGACCAACACCCTCCCCGCGCTGATCGGCCCCGCGCTCGCCTGGGCGCTGTCGACCCCGCGCGATTTCGGCCCTGTCATGCTGCTGCTCGCGATATTGACGCTGGCCGGGGGCATCCTGGTCACGGCAATTCGTCAGCAGCGCTGAGCGACGGCGGCGAAAAAATCGAACCGTCATGCGAATTTGCCGGGCAAGCCGGTTGACAGCCCCCGGACGCCCCCGTAGAGGCGCTCGCCTACCCCGTGCCCAGATGGCGGAATTGGTAGACGCACCAGCTTCAGGTGCTGGCGATCGCAAGGTCGTGGAGGTTCGAGTCCTCTTCTGGGCACCAGAGGCCTTTCCGGCAACGTCCGGGAAGGTCCAGTAAGCAGCTGGTTTTACAGCATATTTTCAGTGAAAATCGCCGAATGGAATCCGGGCTCATCCACCCGAATCCATCGGCAGCACCATCAAAATGATGGTGTTTTTGATGGTGCCGGCGAGCCCTTTGGAGCTAGCACCATCATGGCACTGAACCACATCCAGATCACCAACGCTAAGCCCAGGGACAAAGCCTACAAGGTAGCCGACTCCGAGGGGCTTTACCTTCTCGTACAGCCGAACGGCGCGAAGCTCTGGCGCATGAATTACCGTCACCTCGGTCGGCAGAAGACCCTCTATTTCGGCGCCTGGCCCGAGGTGGGAATTGCAGCGGCACGCCAGCGACGGATCGAAGCGAAAGAGCAGATCGCCGCGGGACTCGATCCGTGCGCGGAAAGGAGACACGCCCGAATCGCGGAGAAGATCGCAGCCGACAATACGTTCAAGTCAGTAGCCGAGGAATGGCTCGACAAGATCGAACGGGAAGGTCGGGCGCCTGTCACGCTGGAGAAGATTCGCTGGCTGCTGGGCATGGCCTATCCCACGATCGGCAACCTGCCGATCTCAAAGGTCGTTGCACAGGACGTTCTATCCGTGTTGCGCAAGGTGGAGGCAACGGGCCGCTACGAGAGCGCCCGCCGGATGCGCAGCGTACTCAGCCGCGTTCTTCGCTATGGCATCGCAACCGCCCGAGCAGATCGCGACGTAGCGGCCGACCTTCGCGGTGCCCTCATCACGCCCAAGGTCACGCACCTTGCAGCCATCACGACACCGAAGGAAGCTGGTGCGCTGATGCGCGCGATCGACGGCTACACTGGCCACGAGATTACCGCGGTCGCACTTCAGCTATCGCCGTACTTGTTTGTCCGGCCAGGAGAGTTGCGCAAGGCCGAATGGGCCGAAATTGACGCGCAGAATGCGATCTGGTCGATCCCGGCGGAGAAAATGAAAATGCGCCGCCCGCATCGGGTGTCGCTGTCCCGACAGGTCATGGCGCATCTCGATCACCTACATACGCTCACCGGGCATGGAAAATACCTGTTTCCGTCCTTCAGGTCGGCGGACAAGCCGATGTCGGAGAACACGATCAACGCAGCGCTTCGCCGGCTTGGCTACAGTCAACAGGAGATGACCGCGCACGGCTTTCGCGCAATGGCAGCAACGCTGCTCAACGAGATGGGCATCTGGAACCCCGATGCGATTGAAAAGCAGCTCGCTCACCTCGACGGCAGCGCGGTGCGCCGCGCTTACACGCGGGGAGAATATTGGGAGGAGCGAGTCCGAATGATGCAGCACTGGTCGGACCATCTTGACCAGCTGCGTGACGGCGCAGCAATTTTTCGTCCGATCTTCGGGAGCGGAGGCGGTCGACGATAGGCTAGCCGCCGACGAGCTCCTTGAGGCTGCGATAGGGTATGAGCGTCGACCGACCGACCTTCACAGTCTCAAGATCGCCGGACTGGATAAGCTCATAAATGCGGGACCGGCTGATCCCCGTGATCTGGACCGCTGTCGCGATCCGCACCGACAATGGCTCGATCGCGACACCGCCATGCTCATGGTTCCGCGTTGGCAGGGAGGGTGAAGTCATGATTTCGCCTTCCCGCGGCTGAAACCGCGATCGCTCTCAAGAAAGGAGCGGAGCATGTAGGGGATCAGGTCAGCCACCTGCTCCGACTGACCATAGGCATCCCGATAGGCTTCCGCGTAGTCCGTCAGCAACTGGTTCAGGTCCGGCGTGATGGTGATGGTGAGCTTGATCGGCGTGCGATCAGGCAGCTTGGTGAGCTTAAGGGTTGGCCTCCTTGTCTCCTAACCGCGCCAGGGCGCGAGAATCAGGTCGCGATGGACGACCAGCCGAACAGGGGCGCCGGGTCGGATTGTGATGGTCGGCTGAACTTGCAGGTTGCGCGACGTGATCTGGTCTCCTGCGCGGGAGACATTCTGCTGGGTCGATTCCCGAATTGCTTGGACGAGATCGCTCTCACCGGAGAAGGAGAGGTTGGCACCAACTCCCAACAGCGTTGAAATCGCGACGCCCTTGAGCAGCGTCCAAGTGTGGAAATCGACCTTGTCGGCTAGTCCCGCATAGCCCGACGGGTCGGTCGCGGGGACATTATCGAGCCGGATCGAGCGGCCGTCGGGCAATATGATCCGCTGCCACACGATCAGCGCGCGCTTCTGCCCGTACGCTACGACGCTATCATAGCTGCCGATCAGCCGAGCGCCCTGCGGAATGAGCAGGATGGAGCCGGTTGCGCTGTCATAGACCCGTTCGGTGACCTGGGCGGTGACAAGGCCGGGGAGATCTGACCTAAGCCCGGTGATCAGACCCGCGGCGATCACGCTGCCGGCGGAAAGCATATTTGGTGATGCAGGTGGGATCAGCCGATCACCGTTGACGTCGCCGCTGGAATCGCGCGTGGCCACAAAATCGACCTTGCGCTGCTGGGCGTTGGGATCGCGGTCCGGGTTGACCACAGGCCGCGGCGCATCGGCGCTTTCCACCGGTGCCAGAGGCAATGCTGCCTGAGCCTCAGCGGTCGGGATTGGACGGCTGCCCGACTGCACGAGCAACCCGGATTCTCGCGCAGCCCTCACTTCAGCAACGCGCCGCTCACGTTCGGTTGCTGCCGCCTGATCGGCCCGGGCTGCCTCTTCCGCCACCGGCTCGATTCCCATTGCGCGCCGATGCTCGAGAATGGGTCGGCCGAGATCACCAGGCAGCGGCGGTCCGAGCTTGGGTACGTCGCCATAGCCGCCCGGAAGTGCGCTGAGCGCGTCGGTAGGGGGCTTCGCAATAATTGTCCGATCGTCAGTCTGGCCTACGAGCTGCAGATTGGATGGCCTGAGCGCAACCCAGACGGTTGCGACAAGGCTGACGGAGCCGAGCGCCGCGATCGCCACGATGGCACCGCGCTTGAAACGGATCGCCCGCGCAGGCTGGGCGCGAAGTGCCAGTGTTTCCGGATCAACCTTGCCGGGCGCTGCCGGGACATCAATCGCGGGCCGATCATTCCCGTCGGTCATGATCCCCTCCGTGTCTTGGCGCCAGCCGCCAGCCGGCTGATGCGGACGACTTGCTGATTCTTCGTGCCGAGCCGAAGCTCCGCAGCATCGAAGATCCGATCGACCACGTAGAAACGGCCCTTCACCCGATAGTTGACCAACTGGGCCTCTCCCTTTGCGTCCATCAGAAAGATCGGGGGAGCCTCCCCGACAGCGAGCGACGCGGGAAACTCGATGAATGTCTGCCTGCCATCGTCGAACGCGCGTAGCGGTCGCCAGGAGGGACGATCGCCCGATACGGCGTAGTTGAAATGAAGAGTTTCTACCTCGATGCCGGCGGCCACCGGGGCCATTGCCTCGGCGGCCGTGGCCGCGCGTTTGAGGGCGATCAGCGCATCCTGCGGATAGGTCCATGAGAGCGCAGCCATCGCCGCCTTCGCGACGCTGGTGAGCGCAATATGATAGCTGCGGCGGTCTGTGGTGATCACAAGGTTGGTCGACAGCCCAGCGCTGAATGGTTTGACCAACACATGCGTACGCTTCGCGGTGCCCGATCCGCTGGTCGTATCGCCGATAACCCAGCGAGCCGTGTCGCCGCTGGCTACCGCCACGAGCGTTTCGCCTGGCTGGAGCGCGATGTCGGTTACCCGCCCGGGCGCGGTCATCACGCGATAGATTGCCCCTTCCGCAAAGGGATAGACCTGAACGGCATGCAGGAAACCATTCGCAGCGGGCTCGATGGTTGCAAGGCGATTGGCGGATGCGACCGTCCGTTGCGTCGGGCCACTTTGAGATGGTGAAGCCCCGGCCGCATGCGCTGCTGGCGGAAGGGCAAGCACCAGCAGGGATGGCACTGCAAGGTAGCGGATCATGGCTGTGTCTCCGGATTGGGGGTCGGTTGTGCGGCAAGGTTGGGATCGAGCGGCGAGCCCAGCGGCTGGTTGTCTGAGGACGGAGGCAGCGGCGTGCGCGCCGGGGCGGTGGCCGTTGCCGGCTCGATTTCGCGACTCCAGTCGATCGCATCGACGTAGATGCCGAGCGGATTCTTGCGAAGCGTGTCCGCCGATACGGGTGGCTTGGTCACGATCGTCAGAATTCCCGTCCAGGTCGACGATCCCCCCGCACTCCCGCGCTCGTAGGGCGTTTCGGTCCATTTCACCTGAAACGATCGCTCCGAGGCACGGACGACACTAGTCACCTGCACCGCCACGGTTCGCTCGCCGATCCGGGCGAACGGGTCCGCAGCCCTTGCATAGTCGTCGAGGGATCGCGCGCCGCGCTCGGTCGCGAAGGCATAGGCCGATAGCCAGTCGCGGCGCATCAGCACCGGGTCGAGCGAAACAGCGCGAACGTTCTCGATGAACTTCGCCAGATGCCAGGCGATCTGTGGGTCTGTGGGCTTGTATCCGGCCTCGGCCTCGGTGACCGCCCGTGCCTCGCCAAGACGATCGACCTCGACCACATAGGGCGTGACCCTGCTCTGGAGTGACTGCCAGATGAGTGCGGCAGACATGGCGCAGGTGAGCGTCAACGTCCCGAACGCCATCAGCCGCCAGTTTCGGGCCTGAACCCGGGCCGAGCCAATCCGCTCGTCCCAAAGCTGACTGGCACGTTGGTATGGCGTTTCGGGCTGGGGTGTCCGTCCGTAGCGCTGGACGGCGCGCTTGAAGATCATCAGTCGTCCCTTTCCTTGATGTCGGGGTGAGCGGAGGCACCGCCACGATCGCCCTGCTGAATCGAGTGCAGCGCGATCTGACGGTGATGACGAGCGTTTTGCTGCGCGCGCATCGATTGAGCCCATTTGGGCGCTCCTTCGCCGACAGCCGCTGAGGAGGCAGGCTCACCTGCGCCGGACCGATTGAGCGCGTTCCAGGCAGCCGTGCGGCCGCTCGATGCGGCTTCGCCAAGCCTGAGCGCGCTCGACGCGCGATCGCGGGCGGCGTTGCCTGCCGCGCGGGCGACACCGCCAAGACCGGCGGACATCGTCGGTGCCGGGCCAGCCTCTTTCCCGAGCGTGTAAGCGGTCGATGCAGCCGATCCCATCGACGTCCCGGCGCGGACCGCGCCTAGCGCACCGCCCCCGATCGCGCTGGCCGCGCCCATCGTCGCACCGCCGGCAAGCATGGTCACCCCCGCCGCGCCGGCGGCCGTACCGAGCGCAGCGCCTGCACCCAGCTGCGGCGCGCCCGCTACCAAACCGGAAGCGATGCCGGGGCCGAAGATGCCGAGGCCGAAAAGCGAAAGCGCGCCGAGCGCGAGGCTCATCGCGGCACCGAGATCGGGCTCTTGTCCTTGCATCGAGGTGGTAAACTCGGCGAAGAAGTTCGAGCCGATGCCGACGATGACCGCGAGCACCATCACCTTGATGCCCGAGCTGACCACATTGCCAAGCACGCGCTCGGCAAGGAAGCTGGTTCGGTTCCACAGCGCGAACGGCACGAGGATGAAGCCAGCGAGGCTCGTCAGCTTGAACTCGATGATGGTCACGAACATTTGCACGGCAAGGATGAAGAAGGCGAGGATGACGATCGCCCAGGCAAACAGCAGGACCATGATCGTCAGGAAGTTCTCGAAGAAGCTGATAAAGCCCATCATGCTCGAGGCCTGCTCAAGCAGGGGCCAGGCGGCGCTGAAGCCGGTCGATGCAACTTGTCCGGGGCGAAGCAGGTCGTCAGCCGACAGCGTGCCGCCGCCAGCAGTTAGTCCGGCCTGGGCGAACGACTTGAAGATGATGTCGGCAAGCGTCGAGAAGCTGTTCAGGATGAACGCGAACGCACCGATGTAGAGGATTTTCTTGAGGAACCGGCCAAGGACGTTGTCGTCGCCACCCATTGCCCAGAACAGGCCGGCGAGCGTGATGTCGATCCCGATCAGCGTCGCGGTGAGAAATCCGACGTCATTACCGAGCAGCCCGAATCCGCTGTCGATATAGCGGATAAAGGCCTGCATGAAGCGGTCGATGACATTGAGATCTTGCACGGTTCGGCAGCTTTCGACTTGAGTAAGAGGTGTCGCGGAGTCCGCCACCCGGGGGCGAGGCAAACGGACTCCGCGACGAGGCGGCGCGATCAGGGAGCTGGACTGCGCCGCCTCAGCTCGTCGCCGCGCCTATTCGCGCGTGTAGGCCTGACCGGTGCCCAGGAACTTCCGGGTACGTTCCCGCCCTTCGGCCTCGGCCTGCGCGCGGCGCGCGGCTTCGGTCGCTTCGGCGCGGTATTGCGCCGCCATCATCTTCTGGATCTGGAACTGCTGCTTGGCGGTGAGCGCCAGTAGCTGGTTCGTGGCCTGTTGGGCCTGCAAGCCGCCCTCCGCGCCCTGGCTCCTCGCAACGATCTCGCTGAGCGTCCCGGCATCAGCCTGCACGTTGGTGACGATTTGGGATTGCACGCCCATCGCCTGCCGGAAGCCCGACATTGCGGCATCGAGCCGCGCTTTGGCAGCGACCACCTGTTTGTTGGTGGTCAGTGCCTGATTGAAGTCCCTGGGAAACAACCGGCTGAACTGCTGGTCCAGGCCATCGACCCTGAAATCGATCCCTTGCGCCTGTCCCATCAGCCGGTCGATCGCAGCCAAGTTCTGGTTGAGCTGCTGGAGTTGCGGGAAGTCGATCCGGCTGAGGTTCTTCGCTTGATTGATCAACATCGTCGCCTCGTTCTGGAGGGACTGAATCTGATTGTTGATCTGGGTGAGCGTGCGCGCCGCGGTGAGCAGGTTCTGGCTGTAGTTGGTCGGGTCGAATACGCTGATTTGCGCGCGTGCCGGGGTGCTCGCAGTGACGAGCCCCATGGCCAGCGAACCGGCGGTTCCGATGCTGAGCGCGGACGCGATCAGGACTTTGCGGGTGACAATACGCATTACACTTCTCCTTCTTGGGTAGGCGTGAAATTCGGAAAATCGGCGAGGAGATCGCCGGCCCATTCGAGACCGGCTTGCTCAAGGAAGCGGGCCGCGAAATTCTCGGGACCATGCTCCGCCAGCAGCGCGTCGATGCGCGCCTGGGTTACGGGATCGGACGCACCGCACAGCGCAAGCGCGATTGGCCCGAGGCCGAGCTCGAACAACCGATTGCCGCGCGCCGATTGAAGGTAATATTGCCGCTTCGGGGTCGCGCGGCTGACCAGCTCGATTTGCCGGTCATTGAGTCCGAAACGTTCATAGGCGGCCCGCGATTGCGGCTCGATCGCGCGGTCGTTGGGCAGCAAGATGCGCTGCGGGCAGCTCTCGATGATCGCTGGTGCAATGCTGCTGTCGGCGATATCGGCGAGGCTCTGCGTTGCGAACAGCACCGCGACATTTTTCTTGCGCAGGGTCTTCAGCCATTCGCGGATGCGCGCGGCGAAAAGCGGATGATCGAGAAAAATCCAGGCCTCGTCGAGAACGAGCAGCGTTGGCCGACCGTCGAAGCGTTCTTCGAGGCGGTGGAAGAGATAGGTCAGCACCGGGGCGACCACCCCGGCCTGTCCCATCAGCGCCTCGGTCTCGAAGCACTGGATGTCCGCGAAGGCGAGATGCTGTTCAGCCGCGTCGAGAAGACGCCCGTAGGGGCCGTCGAGCGTATAGGCGGTCAGCGCGATGCGCAGCGCATTGGACTGGAGTAGCATGGCCAGTCCGGTCAGCGTGCGCTCCTGAGGTGGTGCCGATGCGAGGCTGCAAAGTGCGGACCACACAGCGTCCTTCACCTCGGGGGTGACAATAACCTTTTCGTGGGCCAGCAGCGCCGCTATCCATTCTGCCGCCCAGCTCCGTTCGTTGGGATCATCAATGCGGCGAAGCGGCTGGAACGCCAAGGTGTCGCCGCTATCCGCGCCGAGACCCAACGCATGATGCGCGCCGCCCATCGCCAGCACCGCCGCGCGTGCCGAATAGCCCTTGTCGAAGATATAGAGTTGCGAGCCGGCATAGCGCCGGAACTGCAATGCAATCAGGGCCAGCAGCACCGACTTGCCAGCACCAGTAGGACCAACGACGAGCATATGACCGACATCGCCGATATGGGTCGACAGGCGAAAAGGGGTTGATCCACTGGTCTGCGCATAGAGCAATGGCGGGCCGTCGAGATGGCGGTTGCCAGCAGGTCCTGCCCACACCGACGACAGTGGCATGAGGTGGGCGAGATTGAGGGTATGGATCAGCGGCTGGCGCACGTTCGCGTAAGCCTGACCGGGCAGCGATGACAGCCACGCTTCGACCGCGTTGACGCCTTCGCGCAGGCATGTGAAGCCGAGGCCGTTGACGATCCGCTCGACCGCGCGAACCTTGTCCTCGGCGCGAGCGCGATCGGTGTCCGACACCGTGATCGTCGTAGTCAGATATCCGAAAGCAACGTGATCGCCGCCGAGCGTCTGGAGCGCAAGGTCGGCATCGACCACCTTGTTATCGGCGTCGCTGTCGAGAAGCTGGGCTGGCTGGTTGTACACTACCTCGCGCAGCAGCGCGGCGATCGACTTGCGCTTGTTGAACCATTGCCGCCGGATCTTCGTCAGCGCCTTAGTCGCGTCGGTCTTGTCGAGCGCAATGAAGCGCGTGACCCAGCGGTATCCGAAATCCTGATGGTTGAGCGCATCGAGAATGCCGGGTCGACTGAGGTTCGGAAAACCGAGAATGGTTAGGGTGCGCAGGTGCAGATCGCCGAGCCTGGGCTCAAGCCCGCCGGTCAGCGGCGTGTCAACGAGCAGCGCATCGAGATAGATCGGCGTCTCCGGCACGATGACGGGGTGACGACGGCTGGAAACGGTGCCGTGGAGATACGTCAGCGTCTCGGCGTCGTTTAAAGGGCGCACCTCCGGCATGAAGCTGGACAGAAGGTCGAGCACGCGATCGCTTTCGGCAATGAAGCCGGAGAGGCTGGCATGCCAGTCTCGCCCTTTGGCGTCGTCGGGTCGCTCGACCAGTGTCCGTCCTGCTGCATCGCTACTGTCGGCATCCGGCAGCCAGACCAGCGTGCCGTGAAAGCGGCTCTCGAAGTGCTGACCCTGGGCCTCGAAACTGGCACGCCGCTCCTGCTCGATCAGCCATGACGCAGGATCGGGAAAGACGCTTTCGGGATAGCCCAGTGCTTCGCGCCGTTCGGCATCGAAGAATAGCGCCCAACCCGAGCCGAGCCGCTTGAGTACATTGTTGGCGCGCGCGCAGGCGGAGACGAGCTCCGCCTCGGTCGCGCTTTCAAGGTCGGGACCGCGAAACGCGAAACTGCGCTGGAGGCTGCCATCCTTGTTGAGGACGATTCCGGGTGCGACCAGCGCGGCCCAGGGCAGGTGATCGGCGAGCCGGTCGGCATGGCTGCGATATTCGGCGAGGTTCAGCACGCCAGATATCCCTTCTGACGCAGGTGGCGGAGCAAAACGGCTGCGAAATCAGGATCGCGGCGCGCGGCAAAGACCGCGATGCTGTGCCCGACTGCCCATAGCGCGATCCCGACCGGCCATTGCTGGAGGCCCAGGCCGACGGCCGCTGCAACCGTACCGTTGACGATGGCGATCCCGCGCGGCGCGCCGCCAAGCAGGATCGCTTGCCCCAGGCTGGCGTGGATCGGCGCCTCGAAGCCCGCAACATGAGCGGTGTCCACGGGGCTCATGCGACGAGCGCCCCGCCGCCAAAGCTGAAGAAGGACAGGAAGAAGGACGAAGCCGCGAACGCAATCGAAAGACCGAACACGATCTGGATCAGCCGGCGAAAGCCGCCCGAGGACTCGCCGAAGGCGAGCGTCAGGCCGGTGGTGATGATGATGATCACCGCGACGATCTTGGCGACCGGTCCCTGGACAGACTCGAGAACCTGCTGGAGCGGCTGCTCCCAAGGCATGCCGGACCCGCCGGCCTGTGCTGCACTCGCCAAGGTGAGCGAAAGACCCAGCGCCAGGCCGGTCAGCAAAATGCGGTCGCGGTTAGGGATATGAAGCATACGCATGTCAGTCTCCTTGAAGGTCAGGGGTCAGGACGGGTGTGAGATCGACGACGGCGTAATCGCCCTGCGGGTCGAGCCCCGCGACGCGCGCGATCGTTTCGATGCGCCGCGCGGTGCCGCGGCCGGCAATGAAGACGATCATGTCGATCGCATCGGCGACGAGGCGGCGCGGGACGGTGACGACAGCTTCCTGGATGAGCTGTTCGATCCGGTAGAGCGCGGACGCGGCGCTGTTGGCGTGGACTGTCGCGATTCCGCCGGGGTGACCGGTGTTCCACGCCTTGAGCATGTCCAGCGCTTCGGACCCACGTACCTCGCCGACGATGATGCGGTCGGGTCGAAGGCGCAGCGTCGAGCGCACGAGATCGCCCATGGTGACGGTGCCAGCCCGGGTCCTGAGCGCGATCGTGTCCCGCGCGGGCGATTGCAGCTCGCGGGTGTCCTCGATCAGGATTACCCGTTCGTCCAAATGCGCCATCTCAGCGAGCAGCGCGTTGGCGAGCGTGGTCTTGCCCGAACTGGTTCCGCCAGCGACAAGGATGTTGCTGCGCTCGACGACGGAAAGCGACAAGAGGCGCGCGGCCTCCGCCGACATGATGCCGTCGGTCACATAGTCCATCAGCGTGTAGATGCGGGCCGCAGGTTTCCGGATCGAGAAGCACGGCGCAGTGGAAACTGGCGGCAGAATTCCTTCGAACCGCTCCCCGGCACCTGAGTCAAGCGGCGGCAGCTCAGCCGACACAATAGGCCTGTCGCCATGCACTTCGGACCGGACATGCGACGCCACCAGCCGGATGATCCGCTCGACCTGGGCGGGATCGAGCTTCACGCCGGTATCGACGCGGCCTTCGCCCAGAATGTCGATGCCGAGCGCACCGTCGGGATTGACCATGATCTCGATGACGCGCGGGTCGGCGAGCGCGGCGGCGATCGCCGGCCCCATCGCGGTGCGCAGCATGGCGCGGCGGCGTTCTGCGGAGACGCTTTCAGGCTGGGCGGACATCACGATGATGCTCCGTCGGATTGGAAAGGCGCCAGCGTGCGGGTGCCGCCCGCGATCTGACGGCCGACCTGTGAGACGAACGCCTCGAAGCGGTCGCGACCGGTGGCGCGAGCTGCGGCGTCGGCTTCGGGCAAAGGTGCCGTCACCATCAACTGGTAGCGGACGAACAGCGACAGGCTTTCCAGCAGCACGTCGATGTCGCGCCGTGCGCCGGCGAGTTCGCGCGATATCCGGTCGAGGCGAACCTTTAGGAGGTCATCGACCTCCTTGGTCCCTTGGCGCGCGAGCCAGTCCTTCAGCGCATCGTTGACGAGATGGCTCTTGTTGCCGCGCGGTCCGGCGGCGAGCGCTTCCAGCGCGTCGCTGAGTTCGCGGTCGATATAGAGGTTCTGACGGATCTTCATCGCAGCCTCAGAAATCGGGTATGAGGTCGCGCTTCGCGCCCTC
This sequence comes from Sphingomonas sp., assembly GCF_965227385.1. Lineage (GTDB taxonomy): Bacteria > Pseudomonadota > Alphaproteobacteria > Sphingomonadales > Sphingomonadaceae > Sphingomonas. The sequence continues at coordinate 1,743,807 of NZ_OZ245750.1, read as the reverse complement.
GTTGATCGCATGGCTCCGGACGACGGCGTTCTGCCCTTGCGCCTGGTCCATGGCGCGCTTGTCGGCGGCGACATCGTCGTCGTCGGGCACGATCTGGGGATCGCGTGTTTCGGCGGCGTCGGCTGCCCTGGAGACTTGTTCCGGAAGTCCGGGATGACGCTGCTGCTGCATACCGCCATCGTCCTCGCCGCCCGCAGCATTCTCTGCCTGGTGCAGTCGCGCATCGATGCCGCGCACCTGATCGGACCAGTCATTGCCGCGCGGCTTAGGGCGATCGGAATATTCACCCGATGCCAGCACCGGCGCGGGTGTCACGCGCGCGACAAAGTTGCGGTCGCGAAAGTAGCGCAGTTTACGCGCCCGGATCGGCGCGAGCCCGGACACGAGCACGAGTTCCTCGTCGGGCGATAGCTGCATGACCTCGCCGGGGGTCAGCAGCTGCCGGGCGGTTTCCTGGCGGCTGACCATGACGTGCGCGAGCCACGGCGCGAGGCGATGGCCTGCATAGTTGCGCATGGCGGGCTGCTCGGTCGCGGTGCCGAGCGCGTCGGAAATGCGTTTGGCGGTGCGTTCGTCGTTAGTCGCGAATGCAACCCGGACATGGCAATTGTCGAGGATGGCGTTGTGATCGCCATATGCCTTTTCGATCTGGTTCAGACTCTGCGCAATGAGGAAAGCGCGGATGCCATAGCCAGCCATGAATGCGAGACTGGTCTCGAAGAAGTCGAGACGACCCAATGCCGGGAACTCGTCCAGCATCATCAGGAGCTGGTGCCGACGTGCGGATGTGCCGGGTTGATCGAGCCGCTCGGTGAGCCGACGCCCGATCTGGTTGAGCACAAGACGGATCAGCGGTTTGGTGCGGCTGATGTCCGACGGCGGAATGACGAGATAAAGCGACAGGGGGCGCTCGGCCTCGATCAGGTCGGCGATCCGCCAGTCGCATCGCGAGGTGACTTCGGCAACAGTCGGATCGCGATAAAGGCCAAGGAAGGACATGGCGGTCGAGAGCACGCCAGAACGCTCGTTCTCGCTCTTGTTGAGCAGTTCGCGTGCGGCGGACGCGATTACGGGATGGACCCTGGGGCTTTTGTCGTCGCCGAGATGATTGGTGGTCATCATCCGGCGCAGCGTGGCGACGAAGCTGCGCTGCGGGTCGGACAGGAATGTCGCGACACGCGCGAGCGTCTTTTCCTCCTCGGCGTAGAGGATATGGAGAATCGCGCCGACGAGCAGCGAATGGCTCGTCTTTTCCCAATGGTTGCGGCGTTCCAGCGCACCCTCGGGATCAACCAGGATATCTGCGATGTTCTGGACGTCGCGCACTTCGTCGATACCGCGCCGCACTTCGAGCAGCGGATTGTAATGCGCTGACGCGACATCGGTGGGGTTGAACAGCAGACAGTGCGAGAAGCGTGCGCGCCAGCCGGCGGTCAGCGTCCAGTTCTCACCCTTAATGTCGTGGACCACGGTCGAACCGGTCCAGGACAGCAAGGTGGGCACGACAAGGCCCACGCCCTTGCCCGATCGGGTTGGCGCGAACGCCATGATATGCTCGGGGCCGTCATGGCGCAAATAGCGGCCACCGAGCGTGCCGAGCATGACCCCCGCGTCGCAATGCAGACCAGCGCGTTCGATCTCGCGGCGGCTGGCCCAGCGCGCCGAGCCATAGGTAGTGACATTGCTCGACTGGCGCGCGCGCCATATCGATCCGAAAATCGCCGCCGCGCAGCCGATAAACCCGCTGGCGCCGGCGAGCATACCCGCCTTGTCAAAGACGATCGGGGCATAGGCATCATAGTGATACCACCAGCCGAACAGCGCCCATGGATGGTAGATTGGCATGGTGCCGAGCCTGAACCACGGCAGCCCCAGTTCGGGCTGATAAGCGAGCATCGCCGCCGCCCACTGCGTTGCGGCCCACACGCCCGCGATGACGATCGCGAAGACGATAAGGATCTGGCCGATGAGCAATTTGGTGGGTGTCACGTCGAGGCTCCCGCCCGCCGGACAGGATCGGCTCGGGCGGATTCAGACTCGTTGACGGACGCCAAAAACGGAACGGCGCTGATGGGCGCAGATGGGCTTGCCTTGGTGCGTTCCGGTCAGGTGCCGGAGCCGGAAGCTCTCCGGCAGCCATCGCTCGGCAGTTAGAGACCGGCGTCTATCCGGAGCGTTTCGATACGTTCGCGCGAAACCATTTCGACGATATCGCGAAGGGTGCGGACCGATCGGGACAGGACATTGAGGTCGTCATTGGTGATCTCGAAGCTCGCCAAGTAGCGAGCCTCGACATAGGCGCGCTTGAGCAATTCGAAGCGACGGCGGTCAATCCGGGTGGCGCGCGGCCATGCGTCGATCAGCCGTGTCTCGCTGTCCTCGGCCAGCGACCGCAGGAATTTGATGTTGTGCGAGCGGGGGAAGTACAGGGTTCGGACAAGCAGGAAGCAGATATAGGCGCGCTCCGTCGCCTGATGCAGCGAGAACACGGCCTCCTTGCGCCATCCGAGATCGTCAGCGCCCTTAAGCGCCTGCTCGTGTGCCGTCGTCAGCGCTCTATCTGTGCTGGGCAGCCATTCGGAAAGGTACTTGCTCGCCATCTCATACGCATCAGCGATCGTTAGCGGTTGCGGTGTGGCAAACGCACTGCCAGGCCGTTCGTATAGGACGATGCCGTCGCGGACGATATCGACCCAGAAATACTCGCCCCGGCTTAGCGCTTGGTTCACCTCATCCAGCGTGTGGACGATGATGTTCACTGGCCGGGCGATTTCGGCGTCGCGCAGTATCTTGTCCTCGGCGACATACCAGTAGTCGGCAATGTCAGTGAGATCAGGATGACTGACGATGATCAGCAGGTCATAGTCGGACTGGTAGCCATTCTGGGGTTCATCGACCCAATCCTCTCGGGCATAACTGCCGAACAACACGACCTTGAGGATGCTCCCGTTTCTCTTCCAGGGCTGAGTTGCGCGCGCCGTCGCTTGGGCGAACTCGCCCATCAGCAATTGCTTCACTCGGTCCAGCTCGCCTTGCTGGACCAAGGGCAGATGATCCACGCCGTGCCTCACGGTCACGATTCTCGCGGCGAACCGCCTTGGCAGCAACATAATTCGTCCATTGCCTCTTCCAAAGCCCAACGGCTTTCGGAGCGGGCCGATCGGAGCATGTAGGAAAGCCACAAGTTATGCACATTTGCCTTTGCATTTTCGCCAATTCGCGCTGCGGCTAGTTCGCCAGGAACACAGAGAGAACATGGTTGACGGCGCCTAGCGCGCCCATTACATGGGGCTGGCCCCACCTCAGGCCGTTGTGAGCCCCATGTATTATACGATTGGCCAATTGCGTGACACCGTCGGCCTCTCGCTAGAAACCTATCGCCACTGGAAACGCGCGTTGCCGTCCTATGCGGGGCGCACTGGACGGGCGCCATGCTTCACAATTGGTGATCTGGTCGCGGCGAGCATCATCCGGCGACTGACCGAAACGGCTGGCATTCGAGTAAGCGCGCTGAAGGACGTTGTCCCGGACATCATCACCATCTGCGATGCGTCCCCTTGGAGCGTCATGGAAGGCGGCGTTTTCGCAATCGACCTGCTGGAACGCAAATGCCGAATCGTCCGGGATCCATCGCCGTGGAAAGCCGGCGAGCTGACGATCTTCTGTCCGCTCGATCCGCTGCTCGCGGAGCTGCGTGGTGCCCTGCTTCGCGAGCAGGGCGAGAGTGATCAAAGTCAATTGCTGTTCCCGCCACTTGCACTGACGCGCACTGTAGCGACCCGATGACCCTCGCGCTTAGCCCGGAATGGAAGGAGCGGCTTGGCCTCGCTAACCGGCAGGCGCCGGAACTCTACGACGCGTCAGCGTCTGTTGTTGATGCGCCACACGCCTCGGCGATCCGGGTGGCACTGGATGACCTTCAGGTGTCGGCGGTGTTCTGCGTCCAGACAGTGCCAACGATCGCCATTCTGGTCACTGACACTTACGACCGCAAAGCGGTCGTCGACCTCCATGGCGCATTGTGGAATCAGGGACTGATCAGTCTGCTTCTGGTCATCAGTGGCGAGGTTATGCGCGCATTCTCGCTCGCGCGCACGCCGCTGAAAGACGCCGACGAGGCGTTCGAGAATCGCTGTTTGGTCGACACGTTGACACTGACGGCGGATGCCCTGCGGCTTCGAAATATCGTCGATGGTGCCGAATCGGGCCGACTGTGGTCCGAGCACGCGGAATACTTCAAGCCCAAGGAACGCATCGACCAGGTTTTGCTCGACAACCTTAAGGTCTCGCACACGCTGCTTCGCAAGGAGGGGCTCGATCCAGACCCCGCTCAGGCGCTTCTGATCCAGGCGATGTTCATCGCTTATCTCGAAGACCGTGACATCATTTCCGCCGAATATTTCCGCACGGTATCCTCAGGAACCGCGAACAGCTTCCTTGAAATGCTAGGCCAGCGGGACGTGTCGCTTCTTCAGGCGCTATTCGCGACGCTCAAGGCCGACTTCAACGGCGATATCTTTGTCGCGCCCTGCTCGTTCGAGCCGCAGGTACAAGCGCCGGAGATCAGGGGAAGCCATCTTGATATCCTCGCCTCGTTCCGCTTGGGTCGCGAAGAGATGGCTTACGGGCAGCACCGGTTCTGGGGCTATGATTTCCGATATATCCCCGTCGAACTCGTCAGTGCGGTTTATGATCGCTTTCTAGGAGAAAAAGAGGCGGAGCGTCGGGCGACCGGCGCCTTTTATACCCCCATGTTCCTGGCCGATACCGTAGTATCGCAGGTCTGGGACATGCTGAGCCCCGCAGTGCGCGACGAAGGCCGCTTCCTCGATCCCGCATGCGGGTCGGGAGTTTTTCTGGTCCGGTCCTTCCAGCGGCTCTGCGAACACTGGAGAAGCCGTTCGAACGATGGCGAGATCGCCTGGGACCAGCTCCTCGGGATACTGCGCCGTGTCCATGGCTGGGATATCAATGGCAGCGCGGTGCGCGTGGCGGTGTTCTCCCTCTATGTCGCATTGCTCGAGGAAGTATCGCCCCGTGACATCCGACGGCTGATCAGCCGGGGGAAGGTCTTACCGGAGCTGTGGGGCCACAGCCTAATCTGTCGGGACTTTTTCGCGGTGCCCGAAACCGAACAGGGATTCGATCTCATCATCGGCAATCCGCCGTGGACGAGTCGGCGGGGACCCGACCGGTCGTCGGTTCGGTGGAGTAAAGATGCAGCGCTCCCAATGCCCGGCAAGGAGGACGCCTGGGCCTTCACCTGGAAGGCTGGTCGACATCTCGCCGCAGGCGGCGTCGTTGCTTTTCTTCTTCCGTCGATGGGCTTCCTGCATAACCATTCGGCGAAGACCGTCGCCGCGCGAAACCAATTTATGCGCGCGTGCCACATCCGGCGGATTATTAACTTCGCCGACCTGCGCTTCCAGCTCTTCGAACATGCCCATCGTCCCGCAGCACTTGTCATTTATGGTGCCGGTTCAGTGGAGCATTTTCCCTACACGTTCGATTATTGGGCACCGAAAGCCGATCTGAACCTGCGGATCAAACGGGTGATCACACTCAGCAGCGCCGACAAGATGGCGATGTCCGTGGAGGCCGTTCTCGATAACCCGTTAGCATTCAAGCAACGCCTCTGGATGCGGGAACCGGACGCCAAACTGTTCGGCTATCTCGCCCGGTTGTCAAAAATCGGCGACCTTGTCGCTGACTTTGGGTCGTTCAGCCGGCGGCGGCAGGACCCGACTGGGCACTGGGTCATCGGGCAAGGCTACCAGCCATTCGCAAGCAATGACGATGACGATGCTGAAACTGCTGGCTACGCCGGTGCCGAGGAGGACGAAACGGGGAGCAAACCGGTCAAGCCTCAGGTTAGCCAGTATGTCGGCACATACCCCGACCTCCCGATCGGTGCTTTTCGCAGACTGGCACAAGCCGATGATGGCCTGCACCCTGCTATCAGCAACCTTGTGCGCAGAAGGGGTTTCGAGCCGGGCTTTGCGGGGGTTCGCATCCTTGTCCCGCGCGGGGTCGAAACCTCCCAAACCAGGTTGCGCGCCGCCTATTGTCAAAGTCCGTTGACGTTCCAGGACATTCTACAGGCGATCATTGTTCCGTCCGGCGAGGAGCGGCGGGCAAAATTGCTCACTGCTATCCTGAACAGCCGACTTTCCGTCTGGTACGCATTCCATGGCACGGCATCGTTCGGATCGGACCGGCCGGAAGTGAAGCAGGCCGAGCTGCGACGCCTGCCCTTCCCGAAACTCGCGGAGCTGCCGGATCCCGATCGAGCGGCCCGCGCCTCGGACGCGCTGGTCGCGGTGATCGACGCGGCGATGGATGCCTCGCGCCAACCTTTCACGCTCGGTGGCGGAGACGATGCGTATCTCGGCGCGATCGACCGCTTAACCTATGATTATTTCTGCCTTTCGGACGACGAGATCGTTCTGATCGACGATGCGGTCGATACAATCATTCCCGCGATCCAGCCGCACGAAGGTGCAAGTCCGGATCTTTGGAAGCCGCCGCTCGAAGATCAGCGGCGGGCATATGCCGAAACCTTGGCCGAGAGTCTGCGGGGATGGCTCCTTGATGGCGGATCGGTAGGCACGAAGTTGGTCGCCAGGAGCGTCGACCTCGCAATATTGCGGATCACGCTCGAGCATGAGAGCAGCTATTCCGAGGATGACAGCGCTTCTCTGAACGATGTGCTGGGTTATCTGGCGGAGCACATCAATCAGCCGCTGGACGGTAATTTCCAGTTGATCCCCGATCTCCGGGTCTTCGTCGGCGACAGTCTCTATCTGATCAAGCCGATGCAAATGCGGTTCTGGCTTCGGGCTGCCGCACTTGCCGACGCGGATTCCATCGCGATGGATCTTCAGGACGCGATCACCATCCAAAGACAGACTGCCGGCGCCTGATGCTGCTGGGCGACTCTGAGAAATGGGCAGCGCGTTTTGCCTCGCTCGATGATCGCATTCTCGACCGTATCGCGGCGGTATGGCCCACGCTCCTCGATCTTCTGCCCGGACAACCGGACGAAGACACAATCACAATCAATCTCGTCTCTTTGCTGGGCAAGGATCCTGTGGTTCGTCGGCTTTGTCACTGGATAGAATTTCAGTTCGAACCGACCGGCACCCATCCGACAGGCGCCCAATACAGCAAAGGTCAGATCGACCTCGCTGTCATTCTCGACTGGGATCGCACGCGCTACCTCGCCTACGAATGCAAACGCCTAAATGTGATCTACAGCGGTGGCAGACAATCACTGGCCGGCCCTTACGTCACCGACGGAATGATGCGCTTCATCACCGAGCAATATGCCGAAGGGTTGGAGGTCGGTTGCATGCTCGGTTATGTGTTGGACGGCGATCTCGGTTTCTCAATGGAGCGATTGGCAAATGCGATCGCGTCTCACGCTGCGCTAAATATTCTAGGTGGTCCGGTTCCTATGGTCCCGGTGCATCGAATCAACCGGTTCAGTACGACCCATAGCCGCGCCGGAACGAAGAACATCGAAGTGCGTCACGCTTTGCTTTCGCACGCGCTTGATCCCTTTGGTTGATCGTACATGCGCGCCAGCACGGCTGCCCGACTGGTTTAAAAACTGGCACAGCGGGGTCTCGTCAGGTACCTGCGAGAACTCCAAGAGCTCACCGAGCTTGACACAATCACGCCGATGTCGAGTTTTGCTGATTGCTGCATAAGTTCGGCTCAATCGCCATCAAGCGCGTAGCCAAGAAATTCGTCGTGCTCCCGACGCTCGACATCCCAGCGCTTAGCGCCATCCGGGCGATGGCGACAGTGACACGTGGTTAGCCAAAGCCTTTGTTTAGCGCGGGAAATCCCGACAAAATAGGCAGCGCGTTCCGCCGATGATTCGCCCCAGAAAGTCTCTTTCTCGACCCCAAGAATGACAACTGTATCAAACTCCAAACCCTTACTCTTATGTACCGACATGATGCGGACCGCGCTGTCGCCAGAAAAGGACGCCAAGGCCGTCGCGGGGTCCGCGTTGCTTTGCAGCAACAGATGCGCGCGTTCGAGTGCCTGTTCTATCAGTTGATCGAGGCGGCCCCCATGCCCGTAGTCAGGCGAAAGCGCGATGAGATTGTCCCGCCCAACTGCGCCTACCAGCGCCGTGGCAACGGCTTGCAGGTCGTTGATATGGCCTAGATTGATCTCTGCCGACGCGATCTGCCGCCTAGTTTCTGTAACGAAGCGATCCCAGCGTGAGCGCAGCTGATATTCGCGTTCCTCGTCATAGCCATGGTTGAACACGACGATGTCCAACAATCGACGATAGGCAGCGGGTTGCCGCGAACCGCTGGCGACTAGAAGAAAGTCGATGAGGAGGCAGGCGACCGGCTCGGAGGCCAGATCCTGTTCCTTGTCTTCCTCACGAAACGGGATTTCGGCGGCCTCGAATGCGGCCGTAAGGCGCTGGCAATAGAGGTTCTGCTGCTTGCTGACGAGAATAGCGATTTCAGAGGGTCGGACGCCATCGTCGATCAGGTCGCGGATTTGCCCCGTCAGGCTGGCAGCTTCTTCTTCATCATCGTCGAAACGAAGAATAGCGATCTCGCCCTCCTCGCCGAGGATATCCGCATCGTCGAGCGCGGCGGGTGGATCCATCACTTTGACCATCGCATTCTGCATGCGGCGTAGCCGCGGTGCGGATCGGAAATTTTGGTAGAGATTGCGCGGCAGCGCATCGAACTCATCGGCAAAGGTCTGGAAGATACCCTCAAGCGCGCCGGCCCAGCCCATGATGCTTTGCTTGGTATCGCCCACCGCTGTCAGAATCGCCGAGGTGCCCCCGAAGCAAGCGAGAATCAGGCGATATTGCTCGGCCGTGCAGTCTTGGAATTCATCGAGAAAGATATGGGTGTAGGTCTGACGCACTGCGTTGCGCGCAATGAGGCTGGCTTCGATGATCGTATGGGCGAGCGGCACCATGTCGGCGAAGGTGATGGACTGGCGCTGCACCCGACGTGTACCGATCGAATAGTCCGGGCCCAGGGCATCCCGTCCGGTGAGCACGGGGCGAAAGCGATCGATGATCCGCTTCGCAAATGCATGAAAGGTGTGGCTGTCGAAGCGCGCCGCCAGTTCGGGTCCACAGCGTTTGCGGACGCGCGCCTTTAAGTTCTGGCTGGCATCGGTCTTGAAGGAGATGGCGAGGATCCGCCGCGGATAGCGGCAAGTGCCGGTCCGAAGCAGGAAGTCCGCACGTTGCGCGAGCATTTCGGTCTTGCCGGCACCCGGACCTGCGGTCAGCGCCAGATTGCGTGCGATCTCCGTAGCGGCAGCCATCGCATTCGGCTCGAGCGTCAAGCCGTCGGCAGGAGACCATCGCTCGGCCGAGATCATTCTGGCAGGCCTTCCAGTGCGGTTTCAACATAGTCGATCAGCGCTGTCATAACTGCTGGCATGTCGGCCGCTAGTTCCGCATCATCGAGCGCCGCCATCGCCCGGATGTGCCAAGCCGGCTTGCTGCCGATCTTGAACCTGCGGTGATAGGCATCGAACAGCTCCAGCTGCTCGTCGGAGTACTGGCCATCAACTGTGTCGTGCTTCTTGCCAAGAACCGCCTTGAGCGTGCTTTCGTCCGGTTCCTCGCGCTCGTCGTCGTCAATCTTGTACACTTCGCCAAACGCTTCGATCATCATGAAGTCGAGATCAAGCGGAGAAGAGAAGAAGATTCCCCGATCTGCGAAATACTCGATCCAGTCATCGTCATCGTCCAGCAATCCCAGATCGCTGTCCCAGGCCGGAATGCCCGCGATATCGTCGTCGTCGATGCCGGCGTTTTCGATATCGCCGTATTTGAGGCGTTGCTTCGCGGCATATTTGATCCGGCCCCAGCCCCCTTGATAGCGAGCAAGGTCAAGGTCGAGCAGTGTCGCGTGCGGAATGCCGAGCGCGTGCAGCAACCGCCAGAAATGATTGACGTGCCGACCGCCCAGGGGAACGATCGAAATCGACGCGTCATCGGTAAGAATCCCGCGCGCGCCGAGCAGCCGCGGCAGAACGACCTCCTCGCTGTCGCCTTCACCCAGGATCACGAACCGCGAGAAATACAGCTCCGGAAAGGCTTGTACGCCTTCGCGCACATATTTGGCGGCGTCCGCATTTTGAGGAAGCACGACACGCGTAACGACCGTGCGGCGGTTGCCGTCGAGCCGCAGATAACGAATGGTCTCGGGCGCAACCCGCCGCAGAAGCGACGGCGCGTGCGTTGCCACGAGCGCTTGGGTATTTTGACCTTTGGCGAATTCGGAAACGGCACGCACGATGCGTCCCAGATAATGTGGCGACAGGCTGTTCTCCGGCTCTTCGACCGCAATCAGAGTGAAGATTGCAGGCCGGAGCTTATCGATATCGAACGCGCTCAGCTCGCCTGCTAGCACCTTGTCGCTGATCTCGCGCATGGCGAGTACCAGCGAGATGTAGAGCAGCGACTGCTGACCGTCGCTCAACCGCGAAAAATCAACGAGAGGTTCACCGTGTCCGGGCGTGAACGTCAGGCTCAAATGGCGAAGCAGCGTATCGATCTCGCTCTGCTCGAAGGAAACCCCGGGGTCGGCGAAGAACTGGCCTTTGTGCAGTTGGCTCCAGATCGTGGTCAGGGATTCGCCAATGCTTTCGATGGCGGCGTTGCCGGTCAGCGCTGCGGTGATCTGCGCGGTGAGATCGCCGATTGCCGCACGTTCACTGCTCCAGTCCGCCGCCCGCAATGCCCGGCCCAACAGCGCATTGGACGAGTAGGAGATATGATCGGAAGGATCGCGCCGAGCGGGCAGATAGTGCACCTGAATGGCATTGCGATCTTGCTTGGATGCGCGGCTTTCCTCGGTCGGCACCCCTGCATCGTCGGTTTTGGTCACATAGGTGAAGGTTTCCTCAATATCGCCATCCTGATCGAGCGTCGCAGCCAGACGGAAACGGACGCGCACGGCCTCATCATCGTCCACCATCAGCATGTGCGCGAAATTGCCCGGCACGGCGGGCATGGCGTCTTCGTCGTCCAGTTCGAGTTCGGGAAAGTCGAAATCGGCTTCGATCCAGAGCCTGCGCTCTTCCGGCGCGGCATCGGGTGCTTCATCGGTTGCAATGTGAAAATCCGAATGCCTGATCTTGCGCAGCGCAGGATCGAGACTGAACATTCTTGCCAGCGCCTGCAGGACCGCAGTTTTGCCGGTGCCGTTAGGTCCGAGGATGAACGTCGTGTCGTCCAACCCGATCTCAGTAGCGACATTTCCAAAGCACCTGAAGTTACAGATGCGCAAATGCGCGAGCTTCATCGGTCCATCCCCCGGAGGTTAGCAGTCTTAGCACTGACTCATACTGCGCTGTGCGATCAATTATTGCCGGCAATAACCTTGCGCGGACGTTCTGGGAACGGTCGCTTTTCGGAGTCAGCTTCTACAAGCTAACGCCCAGGGTCGGGTATCTCCGCGAGCGCTTGGAGCGACCGAATCGGTCGTTCGTCACTTCGCTCAACGAGACGCCAAGTCAGCGTGGCGCCAAAGACTCAATGATCCGGCATGTTGAGACCGTCTCCTGGCTGCATTGATCGAGCATCTCTTGCAGTTCGCGGCGGAGCGCCCGCAAATCGGTGATCTTGCGGTCGATTTCGGACACGTGCTGACGAGCCACGGTATCGACTGCACTGCAAGACTGGTCCCGATCATCTGACAAAGCGAGCAAACCGCGTATCTGATCTAGCGTAAATCCAAGGTCGCGAGCGCGGCGCACGAAGGACAGACGGGCCAGTTGATTTTGATTGTAGGCGCGATAATTCGCTCCAGTCCGAGCGGGCGCGGGAAGCAAGCCGATTTTCTCGTAAAAGCGGATTGTTTCGACCTTGGTGCTGGTCGCTCGCGCAAGTTCACCGATCTTCATGCCATTGACCCTGGAGTTACTACAGGGTCCATATAGCCAGTCATGTCGAGTCGTGCGAGGTGGCAATGGCGTGTAACAGCTGTGCGTCGGACAAGTCCGACGCGAACAATGACCCCAAATGGCGGCGCGCGCTGTGGATCGCGCTGGTGGTCAACGCGACGATGTTCGTGGCCGAGATGGTCGCCGGTGTCGCGGGCGGATCGAAAGCGCTTCAGGCCGATGCACTCGATTTCCTGGGCGACGCGGCCAACTATGCGATCAGCCTCGGCGTTGCCGGCATGGCGCTCGGCTGGCGGGCGCGTGCCGCACTGTTCAAGGGCGTAACGCTCCTTCTGCTTGGTGCCTATGTTCTCGGCGCAACCTTATGGGCAGTGTGGGACGGACAGACGCCCGAGGCCGAGGTGATGGGCGTTATTGGCTTCGTGGCGCTGATCGCAAATGCCGGGGTTGCACTGATGCTCTACCGCTACCGCGCGGGCGACGCGAACATGCGGTCGGTGTGGATCTGCTCGCGCAACGATGCGATCGGCAACATCGCCGTGGTCATGGCTGCTGTCGGGGTGTTCGGCACCGGGACGGCCTGGCCTGATCTGATCGTGGCAGCGATCATGGCCGGCCTGGGGATCACCGGCGGTGTTCAGATTATCCGTCAGGCTAAGCGTGAAATTTCCGCGTCCGGGCAGCACGGCATCTTCCGTCTGCAAGTCAAATGAAAGATGAAGATGAAATACATCGGACATCGATACGGAATGAGTTCAGACTTTTGGCGAGGATCTTTATGGTCTCAAGCGTTAACTCGAAATGACGGTGGCCCAATTCACTTCCGTCGGCGATATGATACGCTATATCAACTTCATTGGCGCACACTTTGCAGATGACAACCCGGCCTCGACAGGATAACGCGGCATCGCGATGATCCGTCTGCTCACCTTGATGCTTTGTGCGTTTGCGCTGCTGTCGATCGGCACTGCGCCGGTCGCGCATGCCGTGGAGCGGTCGATCTGCGTCGAGATGGCTCCCTCGCTGCCGGGCGTGGATCACGCCGATCAGAACGCGCCGGAGACCGGCAAGAGCGACCAGAACATCGCGCATCAGCACGGCGGCTGCCACGGCCACCATTTCGCGTCGCTCGACGATGCCGCTGTGACAGCGACGCTAACCTCACATGAGAATATTCGTGATCGCGGCCCGGCGAGTGTGCTGGTCGCGGCCGCGCCCGACCCCGCGTTGAGACCTCCGCAAGCCTGACGCCCCTCCGCCGCGGGCCGATGCCCGGCGGCTGTTTGTGGCTGTCAGGAGTGTTCCATCATGAAGTCCATCTACGCGGCGCTTCTCGCCGCGGCGTCGTGCGCAGGGATTGCGCAGGCGCAAAGTTCGACATCGTCCGCGCCGGTCTCAGCTGGCGAGACGCTAACGCTTGACGAAGCGTTGGCTCAGGCGGGCGCGATCGCGCCAGCCAACGAAGTGGCGGCGCTCGGCATCGAAGCCGCCGAAGCGGGTCGTGTAGTCGCTGCGTTGCGACCGAACCCGACGCTCAGCGCCGATGTCGAGAATGTAATCGGCACCGGCCCGTACAAGGGCATCAACGAAGCCGAGACAACGATTGCGTTCGCGCTTCCGCTCGAACTCGGCGGTAAGCGACCCGCACGCATCGCAGTAGCCGACGCGCAGACGGCGCGCGCTAGGATTGACGCGGTGATCACGCGAGCCGACCTCAGGCTACTAGTCACACAAGCGTATATTGAGGCGGTCGCCGCCGAACGAAGGCTGACGATCGCGCAGGACCAGCTTGGGGTCACGCGCGAAAATTTGCGTATCGCGCGCGACCGGGTCGAAGCCGGTGCGAATTCGCCCATCGATCAGCAGCGCGCTGCCTTGCTGGCGGCAAACGCGGAAGCCGAGCTGGAGCGTGCGCAGCGCAGCGTCGAGGCGAACCGGCTGGCGCTCGCCCAGTTCGTCGGCGCCAGCCTGCCCGGTGCCCTCGACCAGCCGTGGTTCGATCGTATCGACAACGTTCGGGCGGGCCCTGCGACACCGGCAAATGCGGATGGCACGTTGGCGCTCGCGGCCGCGGGTGCCGACGTCGCCACCGCCGATGCACAACTTCGCCTCGCGCGAAGCCAGCGCATCCCCGACCTGACGGTAAGCGCGGGTACGCGCCGTCTTCAGGCCAGCGGCGACATGGCGATGGTCTTGGGCGTCTCGGTGCCGCTGCCGGTGTTCAACAACGGCCGGGCTGCCGTGGGGCAGGCCACGGCGCTGCGCAACCAGAGTGAAGCCAAGCGGCGAGTGGCTCGCTTCGAGGCTGAACGTGCGATCACTGCGGCGCGCGCCGACCGCGATCGGGCGGCGGCAAGCGTGCGGGCGTCTGGTCCGGCACTCAGTGCCGCACAGGAAGCCGCGCGCATCGCACGCATTGGCTATGGCGAGGGCAAGTTCGACCAGCTGGTCCTGCTCGAAGCCGAACAGGCACTGCTCGATGCCCGCACCGCCGCGGTCGATGCGCTCGAACAATATCATGATGCCGAGGCGCGTCTCGCCCGGCTGACCACACCGGCTCCCACGCCGGTGCAAACGGGGAATTGACGATGAAAAAGCTCGTAAGCGGGGCTGCGGCACCGCTCGTCCTGGCGATGCTGCTTGCAGGTTGCTCAGGTGGCGAGGATGCCGCCAACAACAGCGAGGCCACGGAAGCCGGTGCGGAGGCCGGGGATGATCATGGCGGCAACGAAGCCGCCCATGGAGAAGGCGAAGGCGAGGAAGGCGTCATCACGCTGACCGCACCGCAGATCAAGGCTGCGGGCATCGAGGTTGTCCGGGTCTTGTCCTCCGGCGGCGGCGCGCTGACGCTCCCGGCGACGATCGAGGGCGATCCGCAGGGGACACAAGTGGTCTCCGCAGCGATTGGCGGTCGCGTCGTCGCACTCAACCGCAATCTGGGCGACGCCGTCGCGCGCGGCCAGGTGGTCGCCGTGATCGAAAGCCGTGAAGCCGCGTCGCTCAGGGCCGAGGTCGAAGCGGCGCGGGCACGTTCGGCGCTCGCCCAATCCAATCTGCGGCGCGAAGACCGGCTGTTCAAGCTGCGTGTCTCGCCGGAACGCGATCTTATCGCGGCTCGCACCGCGGCGACTGAGGCCGGTATCGCACTGCGCCTTGCCCAACAGCAGGTCTCTGCGGCTGGCGTCGGCGGTGGCGCACTCAACCGCATCGGTGTCGTCGCGCCGCTTGGCGGGCGCATCACCGCACGACCGGTTGTGCTCGGCCAAACGGTTGCGGCAGATGCCGAACTGTTTCGCGTCTCCAACCTGTCGCGCGTCGCGGTAACGATTTCGCTTTCACCGTCCGATGCCGCGCGCGTGCGGGTTGGCACGCCGGTCGAGATCAGCGCGGGTGGCCGCCGCTCGGCTGCGGTGCTCAGCTTCGTCTCGCCAGTGCTCGACGAAACGACGCGCCTGGTTGCCGCCATCGCGCTGATCGACAACCGTGCCGGCCAGTGGCGTGTCGGCGAACCGGTGTCCGCGATATTGGGTTTGCCCGGCGAAGGGGGCGGCGCGGTCAGCGTGCCGGCTGCCGCAGTCCAGACCGTCGAAAACCGTAACACCGTGTTCGTCCGCACTGCGACCGGATTTCGCGCCCAGGCGGTCACACTCGGCGCTCGCGGCGCCGGTACGGTCACAGTCACGTCCGGCCTAACCGGTCGCGAAGAAGTCGCCGGTAATGGCAGCTTCACGCTCAAGGCCGAGCTCGCCAAGGGCGAAGCCGAGCACGGAGGGCATTGATCCGTGATCGAACGCATTGTCAATTTCGCGGTCGAGCGGCGCTGGTTCGTGCTGCTCCTGACCCTCATCGCCGCGGTTATCGGCGCGGTCTCCTTGTCGAGGCTGCCAATCGATGCCGTTCCCGACATCACCAACAACCAGGTGCAGATTAACGTCCGCGCCTCGGCGCTTTCGCCCGAACTGGTCGAGAAGCAAGTCGCATTCCCGATCGAGACCGCGCTCGCGGGCATTCCCGGTCTCGAATATACCCGATCACTCAGCCGCAACGGCTTCGCGCAGGTCACTGCGGTGTTCACCGACGCCACCGACATCTATTTCGCGCGCCAGCAGGTTGCTGAACGACTGCGCACCGCCGAGGAAAACCTGCCCGAGGGTGTCGCGCCGGAAATGGGACCGATCGCGACCGGCCTTGGCGAGGTCTATATGTGGACCGTCCACATGGCTCATCGCCCCGAGGACAAGCACAAGGCCGGCGAGCCGGGCATCCAGCCCGACGGCAGCTACATCACGCCGGAAGGCGACCGGCTGGTCAGCGACGCTGACAAGGCGACCTATCTGCGCACTGCGCAGGACTGGATCGTCGCGCCGTTGCTCAAGTCGGTTCCCGGCCTGGCAGGCGTGGACTCGATCGGTGGCTATGTGAAGCAGTATCAGGTCGTGCCGGACGTTCAGCGGCTGACCGCGCTCAAACTCAGCCTTAGCGACCTTGCCGAAGCGCTTGAGGCGAACAACAGCGCGGTCGGCGCAGGTGTCGTCGATCGCAACGGTGAAGGTCTCGCGGTTCGTTCCGACGCGCGCATCGCCAATGCCGACCAGCTTGCCCGCACCGTGATCGCGACGCGCGAAGGCGTGCCCATCCTGCTCAATCAGGTCGCAACGGTAAAGCTCGGCCAGGCAACACGGATGGGATCGGCATCCGAAAATGGTCGGGAAGTCGTCGTCGGCACAGCCGTTATGCGGATCGGCGAGAACAGCCGAAATGTTGCATCGGCGGTCGCCGACCGGCTCGACGAGGTCAACGCCTCGTTGCCGACCGATATCATCATCCAGCCGGTGCTCGACCGCACGGGATTGGTCAATTCGACAATCAAGACCGTCGCCAAGAATCTGTCGGAGGGCGCACTGCTCGTCGTGGTCGTGCTGTTTCTGCTGCTCGGCAATTTCCGGGCCGCGCTCATCGCGGCGCTGGTCATACCGATCACCATGCTGATGACCAGCTTTGGTATGCTGCGTGGCGGCGTGTCGGCGAATTTGATGAGCCTCGGAGCACTCGACTTTGGCCTGATCGTCGATGGTGCCGTCATCATCGTCGAGAATGCGCTGCGACGGATCGCCGAACGCCAGCATCACCTTGGCCGCACCCTCGACAAGGGCGAACGACTGCACGCGGTGGCGAGCGCCACGCGCGAAATGATCCGCCCCTCGGTCTATGGCCAGGCGATCATCATCCTCGTCTATGTTCCGCTGCTCACGCTCACCGGGGTCGAGGGCAAGACGTTCACGCCGATGGCGCTGACCGTAATCCTGGCGCTGGTCTGCGCATTCATCCTCTCGCTTACCTTCGTGCCGGCGATGCTGGCGATCTGGCTGTCGAAGCCGGTCGAGGAGAAGGAGGGCCGGATCATGACCTGGCTCAAACGGCGCTACGAGCCGGGTCTCAACAAGGCAATGAAGCGGCCACGCGCGACGATTGCCGCCGCCGTCGGTGCTTTCGTGCTGGCGATCGGTGCGTTCATGACGCTGGGCCAGGAGTTTCTGCCGCAGTTGGATGAAGGGGATGCGACCGCGCAGATGCTCCGCGTGCCGGGCACGTCGGTCGAGCAGAGCCAGACGATGCAGTTTCGCGTTGAAAAGGCCATCTCGGCGATTCCCGAGGTCAAGTTCGTCTTTTCCAAGACAGGCACCGCCGAACTCGCGTCGGATCCGATGCCGCCGAACATCTCCGACACCTTCATCATCATGAAGGACCGCAACGAGTGGGCCGATCCGAAGCTGCCAAAGGCGGAACTGGTTGCGAAGATCGAGAAGGCACTGGAAAGTTTGCCAGGCAACGCATTCGAGATCAGCCAGCCGATCCAGATGCGCTTCAACGAGTTGATCGCGGGCGTGCGCGGCGACATCGCGGTCAAGGTGTTCGGCGACGACACCGACACGATGAACGCAACGGCCAACCAGATCGCGGGCATTTTGCGTAACGTTGAGGGCGCGACCGATGTGCGGGTCGAACAGACCGAAGGTCTGCCCATGCTCGACGTCCGGCCCAACCGCGATGCGATGGCGCGGCTGGGGATCACTGCGCAGGTCATGCAGGACACGCTTGCCGCCGCGATCGGCGGGCGCGACGCCGGGATGATCTTCGAGGGTGATCGGCGTTTCGCGGTGACGATCCGGCTGACCGACGCCGCGCGCGCCGATCTGCAAACGCTCGGGCAGGTTCCCGTCCCCACGCCCGATGGCGCATTCGTTCCGCTCGAAAGCATCGCCGACATCGCGGTGACCGCTGGTCCCAATCAGATCAGCCGCGAAAATGGCAAGCGCCGTGTCGTCGTGCAGGCCAATGTCCGGGGCCGCGACGTCGCTGGGGTGGTCGAAGACGCCCGCGCGGCCATCGCCAGAGAGGTGCGTCTTCCGGCCGGCGAGTATCTCGAATGGGGCGGGCAGTTCGAGAATCTGCAATCGGCCAGCCAGCGACTGATGCTGGTCGTGCCGGCCTGCTTCGCGCTGATTATCCTGCTGCTCTACGGGGCATTGGGCAGCGTGCGCGACGCAGCGATCGTCTTCACCGGCGTGCCGCTCGCGCTGGTCGGCGGGGTGCTCGCGCTGTTCCTGCGCGGGATGCCATTCTCGATCTCGGCAGCGGTCGGGTTCATCGCCTTGTCCGGCATCGCGGTGCTCAACGGGCTCGTCATGGTCACCTCGATCCAGGACTTGATGGCGCGCGGCGTCGCGAGGGCCGATGCGGCCTGGCAGGGCGCGCTCGCCCGGCTGCGGCCGGTTGTGATGACCGCGCTGGTGGCCTCGCTCGGCTTCGTGCCGATGGCGATCGCGACCGGGTCGGGCGCCGAAGTGCAGAAGCCGCTGGCAACAGTCGTCATCGGCGGCCTGATCTCGGCGACGCTTCTGACCCTGTTCGTCCTGCCCACGCTCTACGCCCGTTACGGCCGGCGTGAGACCGACGTGGCCGAGGTTGAACGGGATGACGTCGGTCCAACGGAGGCCATCGCATGACCGATCAAGCCCGACCCGAGCCAAATGGCCGGCACGATCATGCGCACGGTGGGATTTTTGGCGCAAATACCGAACTGATCTTCGCGCTGCTGTGCGGGGCGCTGCTCGCGATCGGCTTTGCGCTCGAGAAGCTGACCAATACGCCAGGCTGGATACCGCTTGCCTGCTACGTCGCCGCGTATCTGTTCGGTGGCTTCTTCACGTTGCGCGAAGCGATCGACAACCTGCGGCACAAGCGGTTCGAGATCGACACGCTGATGCTGGTCGCCGCAGTGGGTGCGGCGGCGCTTGGCGCGTGGGCCGAAGGCGCGCTGCTGCTGTTCCTGTTCAGCCTTGGGCATTCGCTCGAAAACTACGCCATGGGGCGCGCCAAACGGGCGATCGAGGCGTTGGCTGAGTTGGCACCGCAGACAGCTTTGGTGCGCCGTGATGGCGAGCTGGTCGAGTTGCCGGTCGAGCAACTCGTGGTTGGCGACACGGTGGTTGTCAAACCCGACGAGCGGCTGCCAGCAGATGGTTTCATCGTCAAAGGGACGACCAGCATCGATCAGGCGCCGGTGACGGGTGAGAGCATGCCGGTCGACAAGCGGCCCGTGCCCGACGAAACCGCGGCGCGCACCAGATCGGACACGATCGAAGCGCCCTATCGTGTGTTCGCCGGCACGATCAACGGCAGCGGTCTGATCGAGGTCGAGGTCGCGCGCAAGTCGAATGAGACGACGCTGGCGCGCGTCGTCGAACTGGTCAGCGAGGCCGAAACGCGCCAGTCGCCGACCCAGCGTTTCACCGATCGGTTTGAGCGCGTGTTCGTGCCGTCGGTACTACTTCTCACGGTCGTGCTGCTGTTCGCCTGGGTCGTGATCGACGAGCCGTTCCGCGACAGCTTCTATCGCGCAATGGCAGTGCTGGTAGCGGCAAGCCCCTGCGCGCTGGCAATCGCCACGCCGAGCGCGGTGCTATCCGGTGTCGCTCGCGCTGCCCGAGGCGGCGTGCTGGTGAAGGGTGGTGGTCCGCTCGAGGATCTGGGATCGCTCAAGGCCATCGCCTTTGACAAGACCGGCACGTTGACCGAAGGGCGTCCGCGCATCACTGACATCCTCCCGGCGGACGGTGTGGATGAGCGCGATCTGCTTGCGGTCGCGGTGGCGGTCGAGCGGCTCAGCGACCATCCGCTCGCGCGTGCGATCGCCAAGGACGGCGAGGAACGGCTCGGCGAGATCAAGCTTCCCGCCGCGACCGATCTCACCAGTCTGACCGGACGCGGGATCACCGCGAAGATCGATGGCGAGCCGGTGCTGATCGGTAAGGCGGAGATGTTCGGCACTGATGGCATTGCGCCGCTTTCGGATGCCATGCGCGATGCCATCGCCCGGCTGCGGGACGGCGGGCGAACGACGATGGTGGTGCGTCACGGCGAACGCGATCTCGGCGCCATCGGGCTGATGGACACGCCGCGCGCGGCTGCGAAAGACACGATCGCGCGTCTTCATGCGCTCGGCATCACGCGGATGATCATGATCTCGGGCGACAACCAGAAGGTTGCCGAGGCAATTGCGCGCGACGTCGGCCTCGACGAGGCATGGGGCGATTTGCTGCCCGAAGACAAGGTCGAGGCGATCCGCAAGCTGCGTGGCGAAGCGAAGGTCGCGATGGTGGGCGATGGCGTAAACGACGCGCCGGCGATGGCCAATGCGACGGTCGGCATCGCGATGGGCGCCGCCGGTTCGGACGTGGCGCTGGAAACCGCCGATGTCGCGCTCATGGCGGATGACCTCGCCCATCTGCCCTTCGCGGTCGGTCTAAGCCGCAAAACGCGCGGCATCATCCGGCAGAATTTGGTGGTTAGCCTTGGCATCGTCGGGTTTCTCGTGCCCGCTACGATCCTGGGCCTGGGCATCGGACCGGCGGTGATGATCCACGAGGGATCGACACTGCTGGTCGTGTTCAATGCCCTTCGTCTGTTGGCGTATCGCCAATGAGCAGCGATCCGACCGACACCTCCGCGCGCCGCAAGCCGCGCCCATGGACCGAGGCCGACGATGCCGCGCTGATACAGATGATCGAGGCGCGACACCCTCCGGGCGAGATCGCGCGAAGGTTACACCGGACGGTTGATGCCATCCGCGGACGGGCGGCGCAGCTACGCCTTGTACTGCCCTCCCCGCTGCGCCCTTGGCGAATGGGCGTCCGCCGCAACAATAATCAGGAGAAGTAGGATGGTTGATTGTCCGCGACCGCATCTGGCGCTTGCAGCGCTGGCGCTGTCGATTGTGCTTTCAGGGTGTGCGACGTTGCAGCCGATCCCGTTGCAGCCTTTGGCGATCAACGTGCCCAACGACCCGATTAGGATTTACTGGCTCCACGCCTATCAGGTCGGAAGCGGCATAAGGGTGGTCGGCACCGTTCGACCGAGCCGCGGAGTGTACAGGGCTGGCCGTGGCCATATCGACGTAACTGCCATGTTTTCCGATCGGCGCGACCCGCAGACGATTGCAACCCGGCCTGGACCATCTTCGCGCCGAGGCCGGGGTAGTCGATCATTCAGTGCCTACATGGCCGAGACCAACTATCAAGATGTGGAACGGATTTCGGTTAGATATCATGAGGACTGGCCGCACGTTCCGGACCGACCGTCGCGCTGACCGAAGGAGTGCTTTCGGAGGTCGCCGCAAGCTGTTTGAGCTACGACAAGGCGAGCGCGTTGCCGAATGTCTGTTTGGGTCGCCCTATCGGCCTGTTTCTCAAGGGCGGACGTCACGATGATCGCCGGGTACGGTTGATTTTGACCGACTGCGGTCGGTTGCAGCCTTCTCCCTAACTTGACCGTCACGAAAGCGGCCTGTTCATGAAATCCCCGGCCCGCTTCGACCACGCCCAATCGACCAGCTAATCCCGTCGCCGCGTATCAACCCTGAAACCGATTTGCCAACCTGCCGCTCAAGCACCGGGCGCCACGGCACCAACGTAAAATCCCGCGACCGTTCGATGAGCGCGAAGCGCCCGCTGACAAGGTCGACCGGGCGGCGATAACGGCCCTCGACACGGTCGCCTTCGGCAGCTTCGCGGAACGGCACTTTGAGTTCGTCGGAGAGCTGGCCCGCGACACGCAGCAGCTCGCGCCGCTGAAGCACCGCAACCATGCTTTTTGGGAACGGCGTGCCGCCGCCCGCCTCTTCTGCGAAACCCTGCACCACCAGCCACTGCCGACGCCGCGCCTGAGCCTCGCGCACCTCGCGTCCGAACCCGGCATCTCGAACCGCCTCAGGCGCGGCCGAAATCAGCTCGCGATCGATCCAGGTCGCGGCGTCGGCATCGACCAGCCGGTCAAGCGGCTGCGACGACAGCAAGGTAATCGCGACCGGACGGTCCCGTAGCCTCGCTGTTTCATGGGCCGAGACACGTGCCAGATGGTCCGGCGCGATGATCCAGCGGCCCGTGGGTTCGCGCTCGACGATGCCCGACGTCCGCCGCATCGCCTCCAGCCGCCGGACATGGGTTTCGGCAAAGACCTGAGTCGCGGCCGGATCGTAGCGAAGATGGGCATCCACATCATAGCGTCCACCATTCGCGGCGGCGACCGCGGCGATGGTCCGATCCACCTCCCGCACGGTCGGGCTTACCGGATCGATCCGCACGATCGCACCGCGCGGCAAGCTGGCATCGGTTTCTTTGCCACCATCGACGAAGCTCAGGGCAGGCTTGCCGATCGCTACATAGTGGCTGCGCCCATCGACCCCGTCGACGATCAGATAATGGCGATCGGCATGTTCGTCGGCGAGCCCGCGCGCCAGCACGCGGCCAACCAGCGGGCGGGCACCGGACGCGGCGGGATCGTAGATCGCCCGATCTGCCGGCGCCCGCACGGTCGCGGCACGGGAAAAGTCGCGCTGCATCGTGCGGATGATGTCGCCGCGCTCACCCAACGCACGGAGCGTATCGGCAAGGTCGTGCACAAGCCGGAAGCGTCCCGCGCCGAGCGGCTCGGCCAGGCCCAGGCGCGACAGTTTCGCCAGCCGGGCGGCGCGCAGCGCCTGGTCGGCGGCATCGCGACCGTTGGTCGCTACTATCCGCGCGGCGTCCATCCCCTTGAGCAAGGCCCGGTCGATCGAGGTCAGGCGCTCCTGCTCGACTTCTACGCGCAGCGTCTGCGCGATTTCGCGGTGGGTGCGCGGGCCAAGGTCGAGATCGACCAGCTCGGCGGCACGCTCGCGGATGCCGGTCGTCATATAGTCGCGGGCGATGACGAGATCGGCACCACGATCGTCCTTCCCACGCACCACGATATGGGTGTGCGGGTGACCGGTGTTGAAATGGTCGACCGCGACCCAGTCGAGCTTCGTTCCAAGATCCTCTTCCATGCGCGCCACCAGCCGCCGGGTGAGCGGTTTCAGATCGTCATATTGATCGCCGTCCTCGGGCGAGACGATGAAGCGGAACTGGTGGCGATCGTTAGCTCCCCGTCCGCCGAACGCCTTGCCGTCGACAGCGTCGGCATCGCGCCCGTAGAGCGCACCCCGCTCGCCCTCGCGCGTCGTGCCGTCGCGCTGGAGGTAACGCAGATGCGCGGCAGCGGTCGATGCGCCCTTGCCGGCGAGCTTGACGATGCTCGCCTTGACGATGACGCGGCGGCCGTTCGCGGCGGCATGTTTGCCGCGGCTGGCGAGCAGGCGTCCGACACCCGCACCGCGTCCGATCCGGACGCCTGAGAACGCCCCACGCGCGAGACCGGAAGCCACCGCGCCGCCGCGCGCAAGGTTGGCGGCGGCAAGGACGCGGCCGAGATAGCGCCGGGCGCGTTTGGCACCCTGCTGACGCTGGCGCCCGAGGCGCGGTTCAAAGCTGTCGTCGTCGGCCATTGTGGTGATTCCAAGGGGTGCGGAGCGGCAAGCATGACCCTGTGCGGTTCCCCTGAAAACCGGTGCCGCCGAATGTGGTGCAATACCGCCATGTCCGGGCCGAACGGCACGGGTGCCGAGAGAGCAGTGCCGGTGGCGGTTCCAAAAAACGATGTGCAGACAAAGGCTTATGGAACACCAGTGCCATAGCTTTATCTTGCCTTACGCCACCCTCCCGTCGGAACCGCTCCTGTCGCCAATTTCCGCCGACCTGATGCCTGCCCATCTGGCCTGAGCCGAGGCAAAAATGAGCCGGGACACGATGCCTGTCCGGCACCTGTGTCCCGGCGTTTGCGATGCTGCGATCAATGCGTCGCTGCGAACGCTTCGCGTGCCTGGCGTTCGCTTCTGAAGTTGCGCCGACCCATCAATCCCTGCGCCATCCCATCGCCATCGACGATGCTCACCGCGACGAACCAGCGGCCATCCAACCGTCCCGTGATCGCCACCCGATCGAGCTCGATATCCTCTTCGTCATGTGCCGGATACGCACCGAGCCAGTGTTCTGAGGCCCTCGCTTCCCACAGGAAATCGCTCTCCTCAGCCTCTAGAAACCGTGTCGCTAGCGCCTCGCCTGCGCCCCGCCCAAACTCGATTTCGAGCCCTGCCACCAGCGTCGCCACTACGCGGTCCGACGTTACACCGATGGGTTGAAACATGGTCATGATCGCCTCCTTTGCTTGAAATCCTCCTCATCGAGGACAGACATCCGAAGACGGGTGGCGAGGCGGCTGTCAGGGCCGCTGGAGGCGAAGCCGGAAGCGCCGCGCAGCGGCGGCGGAGGAACCGATTTTGTTGCGCTGCAAACAAACAACGCGGCTGCGCAGCAGCCTCCGGTTCGCGGCAAAATTGGAGGGGCCGCCGGCCTTGCACAGCCGCTTCGCCGCCCGTCATGCTGGGCCTTGCCGAGACGAGCCCCTCCAACATCCAAGGTGGCGCGATGCCCGCGCAGTCCGCACCCTTCGACGCAGCAACACATGCAGGCTCAACGGGGTGCGCGGATCGCAAACAGCGTATCTGGCGGCGCGTCCGGCGTGCGCGATCGCGATGGATCAGCCGACAGATTGCTGGGCCGAAGCACGACAAACAAGGTCGATGGCGGCTGCGACGCGCGCGATGGGGATGGCATCAAAGGCCCGCCCGACACCTGTTTGATATAGGCGCGCGTCTCGGCTGGCAGCGCACGGCCGGTGGCGAGATGGGCGGCGTAGCGACCGGGACCCGCGTTATATGCAGCGAACAACCCAGGATAGCCGAACCGGTCATACATCGCGCGCAGATAAGCCGTCCCTGCGAGAATATTGTCGCGTGGATCATGGGGATCGCGCCCCAGGCCGTGCGCGGCCCGCATCGCCAGCCATGTCCTCGGCATCAACTGCATCAGCCCCATCGCGCCGGCATGGGAGGTGATCGGTCGTCCGCCAAGCATGGTCCGGCCCCCGCTTTCGGCGCGCATCACCCGCTCGATCCAGGCGACCGGCACGCCGAACCGGGCGGACGCCTCGGCGATCTCGGCGCGCCAGCGGGAGACCGGATCGGTTCCCGACGGATTGGCGGCGGCGGGGGTCGCGACGAGCAGCGCGAGGCCGAGCGCGAGCGTCCTCAGCGCAGCCACAACGGGGTCGCCTTGCCAATGACATCCTGCGCCAGCGTCGGTCCGAAATAGCGCCCGTCGAACGAGTCCGGGGTCTCGGTCAGGAGCAGGAAGTGCATGCCACGTCCAAGCCGGATGCACCCCCGCCACGCGGGTAGATTACGGCGCGCTGCGTCGGCGGCACGGCGCGTTGCGACTGGCCTGCCATTGACCGTCACGACGCGATCCACTGCGCAGATTGTGTCTCCCGCAACGCCAGCAACCCGCTTCACCAGTGGCACGTTGCTCGGAAGATAGTGGCGGCGTGCGGCGAGTTGCCGTGCTTGGATTGGCGGCCAGGCAATCGCCATGTCACCGCGTTCGAGCGGCGCGCCGGGCGACACGGCATAGAGGCCGACAGGTGCGCTCGCACTCGCGTTCCACACCAGCCGGGGCAGCGGCGGGACGGCGATCGTGACGCCAAGGCAAGCGACGCCGATACCGAGCAGCGCCGCGCGTCGCCCCAGGCGCAGGCGGCGTGCGCGGATGCGCTGACGTTCCGCGCGGCGAACCTCAAACCAGGCGAGAAGCGGGAGCGGGCGGTCGCGTATCCGGCGCTCAACCACGGTCGCCTCCGCGCGCGCGGGCTGCCGACCAGGTCTCGATATCGTCGATATGATAGCGCCAGGTTCGGCCATGCAGGCGGCATTTCGGCCCCTTGCCGGTGTGGCGCAGGCGCTTCAGCGTCGAGTAGGCGAGGCCGAGATGAAAAGCCGCTTGCTTGGCGGTGAGGAAGGGACAGGTCTCGCGCGCGGCCTGCGCCCGTTCGGCGGTATCCATGATGAAGCTCCATCTGCGCCCACGCACCCGGCGTCGGCTGATGAGCGCGGATTGGATCGATCCGGTCGTCTTCGGCAGGGTCGCAAATCGACCCCTGCGATTCCGACCCCCCGAATTGGCACCGGCGTTTCGGGCCGGTGGCGATGCCCCGCGTCCTTTCGGGACGCGGGGCGCTTCGCTCAGTCGGCGGGATTCCAGATGATCGCGAAGGCGTCATCGTCGTCCTGGCCGGCGGCGCGGCCGAGGTTGGCGTAGAGCCGGCGCGGACCGAATTCGGGGGCGGCGAGCGACAGCGACACATAGTCCTTGCCGCTCATTTCGCCGCGCCGGACCCACCCGGCCCCGACCTCGACGCCGGCTGCCGACACCCGGTAGTCGGGCTGGGTGTCGCCGGACTTACGGGTGTTGGGAATGATCTCGATGTCGGTGCGGATCGAGAGCGTCTTGAGCTGGCCCTTGAAGCCATTTCCGTCGCGGGTGACATAACCGATGGCTGGCATTGTTCGTCTCCTTAGAAAGTCGCCCCGAACCGTTTCCGGGCGATGGGCGGACCGAAGGGACGGTCAAAGCAGGCCCGCGAACCGACAGGCCGGAGCGAAGCGGAGGACCGGAGCCGAAGGCTTATTTGAAGCGCAGCGAGCGGGAGGAGGCCGCAAGCTCGGGGTCCCGCGCGGCGTGCCGCGTGGGGTGGGCGCGGGCGGGGAAATAAGCCGCGCGGCGATGGTTTCGCGGGACTGCGGCCGTCCCAGGTCATGCGCCCGAGGAGCCGAAAACGGTGCGGGAGATGGCAGTGGCGATCCCGATCATGCCGTCGGTTCACCCACGCGATGGATCGGACAGCGGGTTGCGCGGACATTACCGGAGCCTCATCGGATCGATCCTCCGCCGCACGCAGCGCGACGCTGCCGCGACTGCCGTCAGCATGGCCGATGACGACAGATCGGGGGTTCGGGTCCGGCGTGGAAGGCGATTGCGGCCCGCACCATGTCGGGGATCGTCCTCCATACTTCGGCCGTCTGCGCGGCGTTGTTGCTGATCGCCGCCGCGCCGCCTGACCAGGGGCGTGTCGGCCTTGTGATCGACGGCGATACCTTCCGGCTGGAGAGCGGCGAACGCATCCGCATTGCCGGAATCGACGCCCCGGAGACGCAAGCGGGACAGGCCAGATGTAGAGCGGAGATCGTACTTGGCCGGGCCGCGACCGCGCGTGCCCGAACGCTGCTCGATGGCCGGACTGTCACCGTCATGCGGGTCGGGCGCAGCTACAACCGCACGGTCGCCCAAGTGACGCTGGCCGGTCGCGATGTCGGGTCCGAACTGGCGGCGAGCGGCATCGCACGCTGGTGGCCGCGCTGGCAGCGGAAGCCCGACTGGTGCGCGCGCGCGCTGCGATGAAAATAAGGAACCAGCCGCGCCCCGGCCCGCGCCAGCAGGCCGGGGTGCGGCCGATATTCACGGCATCAGCCGCAACGGCGGCACGGCGAAATCGCCCGCCGCGAAGTGGCCGAGGATCGCTGCGTAGCTGCCGAGACGCTCGACGGTGCAGCGACCGATCAGGAGATAGTCGTCCTCGTCGGCGGCATAGCATTGCACCTCACCCGCGCCGGTGAACACGGCGCGCTCGGCACCCCATTGGCCGCAATAACCGCCCGACCAACGCGCGAAGGGCAGATCATGCTCGACGCACCAGCTTTCGAGGCGCTCGAACCGGCCCCAGGCCACTTCATGCGCCATGAGTTCAAGGGACATGCCCTCGCGGACCATCGCGGGGGTGAAGGGTTCGCCGTCCCATTCGGTGGACAGTCCCTGCTCCTGAATGAGCGCGAAAAAATCGGGCAACAAGGATCGCGGCAAGGTGCCGCCGATGGTGATGCTCGCGGATACACGGTCGGCCATGATGATCTCCTTTGCCGCGCGCCCGCGCCCGAGCAACGGGTGAACAGCGCCCCGCGCTGTTCAGGTCATACCGGGGGTATGACCGACCCGATTGCTGGCGCGGGCGCGCGGCCGAATTTTTTCAGAAATGGAAGGATGCGGGCGGCGGGTTTGCCGCCGCCCGCGAGCAATCAGGCGGCGAGGCGGTCGGCCTCGTCGTCGGAGTCCGGCACGGCCATCACCGCGCCCGGTGCGCCCGGATCTGGCTCCTCGTCGCCCGGGCTGCGCCGCTCGACCGCGCGGGCGGCTTGCGCCTTGGCATGGGCCGCGACCGTGCCGACGCCGCCGCGCGCCGTATAGGCGGTGGGCGGGAACGCCATCCAGCGTGGCACCCAGTTTTCGCGCCGGTCGCGCCCATTGGTGCCGTCAAGTTGGTCGCGCACAATCCGTTTCAGGGTCTTGGTCTTCTCCTGCCGGTTGGCGCTGGCGACGGTTTCGCCCGCCACCTCGGCGACGATCCGCGTGAGCACTTCCCGGTCGCGGACGACCGCGAAAAAGGCGTCGTCGGGCTGCCAGTATCGGGCCATATCGACGCCGATCTCGATACCCACCGCCTCGACAGCGGCGCTGCCCGCAGCCAGCGTTTCGCCGATGACGATGGCGAGCACCTCCATGACGACTGCATAGGGAAGGTCGAGCAGCCGGTGGAAGATGCCGACGACGCCATAGTCGTCGCCCTCCGTTTCGATGCTACCCCCGGTCACGGTCGGCTCCTCGGGCGAGAAACCGAGAACCGCCAGCACTGCGCGGCGGCGTTCGTCGAAATCCGCCTCGGCCTTGCTGTTGTCGAGGCTGTCGCGCACCTCGTCGTTGCGGGTGGATTGCGGCTCGACCTTCACCGTCCACAGGTGAGAGCCGCCGATGGCGTGGGCGACCATCAAGCGCAGCGCGATGGCCGGATGGCCGGTCAATGCAGCGCGGACGGCGGCATGACGATGCAGGTCGATATAGGTCTGCATCGTCGACGTGACCTCGGGTCGCGCCGGTTTCTGACCGGTCCCGTTCTGCGATCCCTCGGCCTTGGCGATGCGGCGGGCTTCCTTGCCGGAAACATAGCCTTCGTGGACAATCACTTCGCCACTCGCGCGCACGTCGAAATAGACGCGCCCGCCCTTGCGCTTGCCCGCTTTCTCATATTCCCATGTCGAGAAATGATCGGACGGCGGGACGATGATCGCGTCGGCCCAGCCCGCCTCGATATAGGCGGCGCGGCGTGCCTCGATTGCGGCATTCTGCGCAGTCCAGAAGGCTTGCGGATCGGCGGCATAACGGTCCTCGCCGAACAGGTCGGCGATCGTCGCAAGGCCGCTCGCCTCGACGTCGAACAGCGCATGTTTGACCGGGATCGACTGCCCGCCGAACAGCCAAGCCTTTAACTGGTGGCCGGTCGGCAGATAGGCATTCTCGTCGCCGGCAAGCGCGAGCCATGATTTTTGCTGGCTCTTCGACGCCATCGTCAGGTGGCGCACGGTCGCCGCGTCGATCCGTTGCTTGCGATAGAGATCGCGGATCGCAGGGAGCAGGTTGCCGAGTGCCAGCACGCGCTTGACGGTGAGGTCGGGCAATCCGAAGGTCGCGGCGATGTCCTCGACCGTGCGGCCCTCGCGGACGAGGCGGGTGAAATTCTCCCACTGCGTCACTTCATCGGGGTCGAGCCGCGCCATATTCTCGATCATCGACGCCTCGATGGCGGCGGCATCGTCGCCCTCGTCGAGGATCGCACAGGGGAGTAATGCCGCATCGGGATCGGCATCGCCCGTCGCGCGCCGTTCCTCGGCGACGATCTTGGCGGCGTGGAAGCGACGGCTTCCGGCGACGATCTCATAGCCATCGGGCGCGCAGTTCGGGCGGACGATGACCGGCTGGATGACGCCACGGCTGCGCACGGTCGGCAGGATATCGGACACGTCCGGAGCCTTTTTGCCGTAGCGCATATTGGCCTTGCTCACGACCAGCTTGTCGAGCGGGATAAAATCGAGTTTCATTGTCGTCACTCCTTGTGAGTGCCGGTCCGTCGCTCTTTCCGGGGTTGGCGGACCGGCTTACAAAGCGGCGTTACGCGCCGCACGTCATCCGCCTCTCCCGTGCTCGGGGTCGGTCGAAAGCTCGGGGACCGGCGCGGACTCGATGCGCCAGATGATTGATTGGGCTTGGCTGATCGAACCGGCGCGGCGCGCGATGTCGGCCCAGACCGACAGGCTGGCGGTGGTCGAAAAGTCGATATCGCGCTCGATGCCGAGGCCAAACGACAGACGAATGCCCGCCAGTTCCGACAGGCTGAAATGCCCGAGTTCGGGACAGCCGAACCCAAGGTCGGCCAATCCGAACAGCGTGTCGCCATCGTCGTAAAGTTCGGTTGCCAGCCATGTCGCCGCACCGAGCGGGTTGAAGAATTTGACGACCGGCGCGGGATCATGATCGCACTCGGCGGAGCGTTCGGCGTTCACGCGCAGCACGGCGCGAAGTTCGGGGGTGAGCAGGATCATGCCCCCTCCTCCGTCGTTCCAGCGATGCTGCGCATCGCCGGAACCTTGGGCCTCGTCGCCCTCCGTTCGGCAGAGTCATCATGGGAAGTGTCGCCTTGGACAGCCTCGGCCTGGGCGGCGGCGTGCCGCGCCAGCAGCCAGTCGGCAGCCTTGCTTGCGGCGCTGGCGGCGCGGAAGATCGCGCGGTTATCCTCGCGCAGCACCTCGAGCCACGATGCCAGATAGTCGGCGTGGCGGACGGTCGGCACGATGCCGAGCGCCGCGCAGAGGAAAGCCGAACCCATTTCGGCGACCAGTTCCTCGCGGGCATAGTCCTTTGACCCGAAGCCGGTGGTCAGGTTGCGCGCGAGCCGCGACGGATGACCGGTGGCATGGGTCAGCTCATGCAGGCAGGTCCGATAATAATTGATCTGCTCGAAAAAGGCCGGTTGCGGCGGCACCTGCACATAATCCTGCGCCGGGACGTAAAAGGCGCGATTGCCGCCGACGCGGAAGTCGATGCCGCTCGCCGCGATGACCTGCTCGGCAACCGGCACGATCTGGCGTTCGGGCAAGGGGGCCGGGTCCGGGTCGAGGCCGGGACGCAGCCCGTCGCACTGGGCGACGTTGAACACGGTGAAGCGTTTGAGGAAGGGAATGGCCTTGGCGTCGCCGCCAGTTTCGACGGCGCGCGCCTTTTCGGCCTCGGGTATGAAGCGGTCAGCGTAAACGACCGTGGTGCCGCGCTCGCCCTTGCGCACGCAGCCGCCCGCCTCAAGCGCCTGTTTGAACGTGAGCCAGCCCTGCGAAGGATAGCCATGTTCGATCACCGCGCCCCACAGGATCAGCACATTGACGCCAGAGTAACGCCGGGCCGTAAGCGCGTTGCGCGGGAGACCGGGGCTGGCCGCGCTGCCGTCGCCATCGGGACGTCCAGGGGCACCGGCTGTCGCCCAAGGCTGAACCCACGGGAAACGACCTGCCTCAAGCTCGGCGATGATCCGGGCGGTGACCTCGTCATAGAGGTTGACGCGGGCCGTTTCGGACTCGCTTCCGGGCTTGGCCGGGGTTGGTCTTCCGGCGCGGGACGCGGCGGGTTTCCGGCCCGTGCCGCGCGCGCGATGGCAAGTTGAAGCACGCATCGTTCACCTCCTGCACCGCCCCAAAACCACCAGGGCCTCCCCGGAAGCGGGGGTGGGCGGCAAGATGCGAACCGGAGAGGCCCGCTTGAGCGGCTCCGGCACCCGAAGGGCCGCAACGTAAGTGAAGGAGCCGGGCACAGCCCGGCTTGCCGGGGCCGCGAGCGGGCCTAGCAGGGAGCGCCGCCCACTCCCGCGCCACCGGGAGAGGCCACCAACAGCGCCGCCGCGCGAGCGGCGACCGCAGCCGTTTCCGGCGGCAAAGCCGCCGCCAACGAAGGGATGGCCCCCCGGCCGGCGCGGGCGGATGAGCGGTGCAGGGTCGGGCTTTGCAAGGCCAGGCGGCACCTGTCGCCGGTGTTGCAAAACCGGGCGCACCGCCTGCCCGAGAGGCCGGAGTGCCTGCGGGGCCGCCTCAGGCGTCGCACCCTGCCGGGCTGCTGTGCGGCCCACAAAGCGGGACTTTGTGGGATCACCCGCGCAGCAGTCCGGCAGTGTGCGTCCTCAGCCCCGCTCCGTCAGGGTCAGCATCGCTGACCCGCGCCAGCCGATCGTCACCGTCAGGCCGAGACCCGCAACGGGGCTCGGCGGCGCGAAGCCCGGCTTCGAGCCGTAGAGCGCGGTCGCGCCGCTTCACCGGCGTGAGGCGCCATCGCTTCGCACACCCGATCGGTCCAGCGATAAGGCGCACCGCGTCCACCCGACCCAAGCGTGGGCTAGGGCTTGCGCCGCATCAAATGACGATATCCGCCGCGCGCCATGGCACCAGCCTCGCGTACCAGCCGCCGGACCCGCGAGCGCAGCGAATCCGACACGTCATTCCAGTCGCGCGCCACCCGCTCGCTGCCGAACAGGATCGCACCGATCTCGCGCTGGCTCGCACCTTGGCCGATCGCATCATGGACACGCAGCATATCGATACCCCGATCGATCCGGACATCGCTGGGAAAGAGCGAGCGGGCGAACCGGCGATGGCGACACAGATCGAGAAATCGGCGGAGCGGCAGCAAGCGGGCCTCCGCCGACGCAAGCCCCCGCAACCTGTAATGCAACAGAACCGCTTCCTGGCCCGCCAGACGGCCCTCCTCGATATCGAGCCGAATATGATGCCAGCCATCGGACAGGACGACATGCTCGCGTCCAACCGCGTCGGTCGCAATCGCGAGCCAGGGGGCGATCCGGTCGATGCAGATACTGTCAGGGTCGGACGGGTCCGCCGACTCGGCGTTAACGGCAATTGCCCCGGGATCGAAATCGGCATGCCAGATGATCCGCGCCTCCGGGGCCTGGAGGTCGGGATGCTCGGCGAAAGTGCAGCCCCCAGGGCATGGCATCGCCGGTGCCGCGCGTCGCCGTGCTGGCACGTGCATACCAGCTGATATAGCTGGGATCGCGGCGCAGCCATTCCCACATCAGCCCCGCGCGATCGATGCTACGCAATCGATCATAGCTCGATCCGTTGCGCCAGTCGGTAGAAGCGTCTTTCCTTGCGGAACCGCTCACCGGTCCGATCCCGGCGGCATCCTGACACTGCGGGACGAAGCCTCCACAATGGACCGGAAGCTCAATCCTTTACGGTGCGCATACCCTGTTCCCGAGGCGCTGGCGCTTTGACGGAAGAACCCGCTGTGATACTGCACTTTTATTGCTAGATTCGCCGTGCGCTGGTTTGAGATCCCACCGTTCGGCCCGTACCCGCGTGAAAGGACGATCGCCGGGACTGCGGTGGCTTGAGACGCCGCCCGCGATTGCGCTGATGCCCGATGCACCTGCACGCAATGGCAGTGCGGTTCATGCACGTCGTCGAAGATGTCGCAAGTGCCGACGACCTCGCGGCGGCGATGGCAGCGATCACCGCCGAGCTCGGTTTCCAGTATTTCGCATTGACGCACCATGTCGACATCGTTGCGGCAAGCAACAGCGCGATCCGGCTGCACAACTATCCGGCACAATGGGCCGACTATTATGACGGCAACGCGCTTGGCGTCACCGACCCGGTCCATCGGGCAAGCCATGTGACGAGCATGGGATTTTGCTGGTCGCGCATGCCCGATATGATTCCGCTCACGGCGTGCGACCGCAAGGTGCTGGCGCTTGGTCGCGATCAGGGAATCGGCGACGGTTTCACAATACCGGCGCATGTCCCAGGCGAAGCGCGCGGCTCCTGTTCGTTCGCCAGCGAAGCGGGCCGGCCGGTGCCCGAGACGATATTGCCGGTGGCGCAACTCGCGGGCAATTTCGCCTTCGAGGCCGCGCGACGCTTGTGGAGCATCCGCGGTCATATGCCGGTCGCACGGCAACGGCCGCTGACCGATCGTCAGCGTGATTGTGTGCTTTGGGTTGCGCATGGCAAGGGCGACTGGGAGATCGCCATCATCCTCGGCATCAGCGAAGAGACGGTCGCGCGCCATATCAAGGACGCCTGCGAGCGTTACGGGGTAAGCAAGCGGACATTGCTGGTGATCCGGGCGCTGTTCGACGGAACGCTGACCTTCACCGACCTCGTCCGCCACTGATATACCCCTTTTCCGGGATAGCGGCGCAGCCTGCTCCTCGCCGACCCTTGGCCGATCACTCGGTCAGGGAGCCACCGACATGCTGCAAGTCCTCCAGTCCACCGGCAGCCCGGCATCGGACGTCACGCTCCGCGCGATGTTCGCCGCGCGCAAATCCGTCTTCGTCGATCTGCTCAAATGGGACGTGCCCGTGCTCGACGATGCCTATGAGGTTGACCAGTTCGACAATATCCATGCCACCTACCTTGTCCTCACCGAAGCGGACGGCACTCATCTCGGATCGGCCCGCCTGCTGCCGACATGGCGCCCACATATTCTCGACAGCCTCTATGCCGAGCTGTGCGAAGCGGTCCCGCCCAAGGGACCGGGCATCTTCGAGATCACGCGCTTCTGCCTCGATCGGCGGCTGAACGCAGCCCAGCGGCGCATCGTGCGCGATACGCTGGTAACGGGACTGGTCGAGCATGCGCTCGCAACCGGTATTACCACCTACACCGCGCTGGCCGAAATCGGCTGGTTCCAGCAAATCCTGGCATTCGGCTGGCGCTGCATGCCGCTGGGTCTCCCAGGGATCGTCGGCGGCACGATGCTGGCAGCGCTTCGCATCGACATCACGCCCGAGACGCCAGGGTTGCTTGCCGCGGCAGGCATCGCGGCAAGGCCGATGCCGTTCGACGGCCGGCGCGTCGCAGCCTGATAGGGAGCATTTCGATGACGGATATGTTCGACCTCGCCGGCGAAATTGCGCGACGCACCGCCGAACTCTCTACCCGGGGCTATTGTCACATCCCGGATGCGTTGCCGCCCGCGGCGGTCGGTGCCCTCGACAATGATCTCGCAGCGCATTTCGCCCGGACGCCATTTGGTCAGGGCGGATTCTACGGCACGACGACCAAGCGATTCGGTCGACTTCTCGTCCGCTCGCCAAAGGCTGCGGCGCTGGTCCAGCACCCCCTGATCCTCGGCATCGTCGAGGCGGTCTTGTCGCCGTGGTGCGACCGGATCCAGCTTAACACCACCCAGGCGATCGCGGTGCATCCGGGCGCGCCGGCGCAGTTGCCGCACCGGGATCAGGACATGTGGCGTGGACCGACCGGCGAGATCGAATATCTCGTCAATGTGATGTGGCCGCTGACGTCCTTTACGCGAGAAAATGGTGCCACGCTGGTCTGGCCGTGCAGCCACGGGCCGCAGGCGCTCAACCCGGAACCCGTCGAGACGCCAGTGGCGGCCGAAATGGAGCCTGGCGGCGCGCTGATCTTTCTCGGGTCGGCGCTGCACGGGGCGGGTGCCAACACCAGCATGGCCGTTCGGCGCGGTCTGGTCATCGGCTATTCGCTCGGGTGGCTCAAACCTTACGAGAATCAGTGGCTCGCTTATCCACCAGAGGTGGCGCGGCATTTTCCGCCAGAACTGGCCGCGCTCGTCGGTTACCGTCAGCACCGCCCCAATCTCGGCAATTATGAGGGCCAGTGTCCTTCGGTCCTGCTCGGCGACGACAGCGATCGTCCGCTGGGCGCAATCGATGCGCTGCGCCCCGATCAACAAGCGATGATCGACGCCTATCTCCAAGAGCAGCGAGCTGCGCCATGAATTCGGGCGCGACCGCGGAACGGGTCCATGAGACATTGAAGGCCCGCATCATGGGCCGCGAATTCAGGCCGGGCGACCGGCTCGACCCGGCGGTCCTGGCGGTTCCGCTGGCATCGAGCGTGACGCCGGTCCGCGACGCCCTTCACCTGCTCACCGGCGAAGGCCTGGTCGAGACGCGCACCGGCGACGGATTCCATGTGCCGGCGCTCGACGAACCGGCGTTGAAAGACTTGTACGACTGGTCCGCCGAACTGATCGCGCTCGCGATTAATGCCTGGCCGCGTCCACACGCTGCAATCGTCCTTCCCCCGCGTGCGCAGGACGGGCACCCGATCGCCGATCGCGTCGCAGAGGCGTTCCTCGCAATTGCCCGGCGCTCGCCGAATGGCGAGCACGCGCGTGCAGTCGATCGTCTCAATGCAAGGCTCCATGCCGTCCGCACGGTTGAAGCCCACGTGCTCGACAATGTGGACGCGGAACTGGCTGCCATGACGGCAGCAGCAGAGGCTGGGGAGCGCAACCTGCTCCGCCGTCTCAACACGGCTTACCACCGTCGACGGCGTCGCGCGGCGGCGGCCATTGTCCGCGCCGTGTACCGGGCCGACTAACGGTCACGATTCCGCTGATCGCCAAACAATCTCGATATAGAATCCGTATAAAGTTCGGATAGCCGGGCGCGCTTCATACACTCCCTGGGCTGCAACTCGCAGCCTGAGAGAAGGAGTGTATCATGGAACGCGAAGACGAAGTCATCGACCTGGGTACCGCGAGCGCCGAGACCAAGGGCCCCGGCGGTCCGGTCGACGATCTGGCGCTCGGAATCTTCCAGACCGGTCTTTCCGACGACTGAAGCGACGGCGCGCAGCCTCGGCTGCGCGCCGTTTCGCTGTTCGCGAAAATGACAGGCTATGCTCTGCGCAAGGGACTGACATTCTGCCGTGTCGACGGCCGTTTCGTGTTCCTCGACTTGCCCCGCGATCGATACTTCTGCCTGAGTCCAATAGCGGACCAGGCATTTCTCGATGTGATTGCCGGAGAGTCGCCCGCGTGGGTCGCGGCGGCGTTGCGGGATGGCCTGCTCCGCGAGGCTGCCGACGACACGCGCCCTGTTGCGTGTATCCCGCCAGCCCCGCCGCGCGGGTCGCTGCACGACAACAACCAGATCGTCAGCCGGACGAGCGTGCTCGGGGCACTCACCCGACGCGCGGCAAGCCGGGTCTGGCTTCGCGCACGCCCGCTCAAGGCGGTGCTGGATCGGGTGCAGGAGCGAAAATCGTCGAGAGCGGACGTGGAATTGTCTGTGGCTCAGATCTCGCGGCTCGCTGCGGCCTATCGTCGCGCCGGAATGCTCGTATCCGCGCATGACCAATGCCTCGCGACTTCGCTCGCGGTCGCCTGGCAGCTCGCCAGCCTCGGGGCAACGCCCCACCTCATCCTGGGTGTGAAGCTGCATCCTTTCCAGGCGCATTGCTGGGTTCAGATGGGCGATGTGGTCGTGAACGACCAGCTCGATGCCGTGCGCCTGTTCACACCGGTCCTGGTCGTGTGATGGCGGGGCAATATCTCGCCGTCCTCGGTGCCGACTCGCCCGATGGAGCCGTCGCGGCAAACCGTGTTCGCGCGCTCTGCAACCGTCGCGCCGACCTGCACATTGTCGTCGATCAGCCCGACTTGCTGCTGATCGCGACGAACGATCTGCCGACGCTCCCGGTCGGACGCGACGAGGGGGCGGTTCTCGGTCAGCTTTACTCAAGAAGCACCGGCGCGCTGGTGAAAAGTCTCGATGGCGGTTGGAAGCACGCGATCCCCGTGTCGAATGGCAGCACACTGACCCAAGAGTTCTGGGGAAGCTACGTCGCATTCGTGCGCGGCGCCCGCTCGCGGCAATGGTCGGTGGTGCGCGCGCCGTTCGGTGCGTTGTCTTGTCTGATGACGCGCCTCGGCACCGCCCTGCTGGTCGCCTCCGACTTGGGGTTGCTCGCGGAGGCAGGCTGGACGCCGCAAGGCGTAGCCTGGGATCAGGTCGCGTCGCATCTCGCCATGCGCGACCTGCGCCGCGCTGCGACCTGCCTCATCGGCGTTGAGGAATTACTGGGCGGCGATCGCATGACTCTGGCAGATGGCAAGGTGGCGATCGACCGGATCTGGACGCCCTGGAAGCAGGCCGAGCGCTGCGGATCGGTGGCCAGTCGCGCCCTCGCCGTGGAGGCCGTCCGACAGGCTGTTCTGAATGCCGTCCGCTCGACCGTTTCGCGCGCTACCCGTCCGCTGCTCCTGCTGTCCGGCGGACTCGATTCTTCGATCGTTGCGGCCTCGCTCTCGGCGCTCGAGCGTCCGTTCAGCTGTCTGAACCTGGCAAGCGCGGGTGCGATCGGCGACGAGCGCGACTATGCGAGGCTCGTCGCCGACGCGCTGGGCGTGGAGCTCTTCGTGGCGCAGTGGGACGTGCGCGACGTCGATGTCACACGCTCGGCTGCCGCAGACATGCCCAATCCGTCTGCGCGCAGTTTTATGCAGGCGTCCGATCATTTGACGAATGCCGCCGCTGCCCGAGCGGGTGCCGACCTGGTGGTCGACGGCGGCGGCGGCGACAATGTCTTTTGCGCGCTGCAATCGGTCGCACCCGTCGCCGACGCGATGCTGCACGGCGAGCCCTTCCGCAGGACGCTGGCTGTGGCGGGCACGATGGCAGGGCTGGCGCAGGCAAGCGTGTCCAACGTGCTGCTGCGCGCTGTCCGTCGTGCCTATCTCCGCTCGGCGGCCTATCGCTGGTCCCCGGAATTGCGCTTTCTGAGCCGGGCAGCGCAATTCGGCGGGAGCGTGGCGGTCGCGCACCCTTGGCTCGAGCCCCCGCGCGGCAGCACCCCCGGCACGGCGGCGCATATTGCGATGGTCGTTGCGGCGCAGAGCTGGGCGGAGGTGGGTGAACCCCGAGCGCTGGCCAGCGCTTCCCCGCTCGTTGCCCAGCCGGTGGTCGAGGCTTGCCTTCGCGTGCCCAGCTGGTGGTGGTTCGCCGAAGGCAGGAATCGCGCCATCGCACGCGAGGCATTCGAAGGGATGCTGCCCGACGAAACGCTGAAGCGGTCGTCAAAGGGGTCGCCGGACAGCTTTGTCGCCGAACTGTTCGAACTGAACCGGCCTATGCTTCGCGCGATGCTGCTGGACGGCAGGCTGCGCGCGGAAGGCATTCTCGATGCACAGGCCGTCGAGCAGGTGCTGGCCGATCCGCGCCCGGCTGTCGGTGCGGATTATCGCCGCATCATGCGACTGGCCGATGTGGAGGCCTGGGCGGCGAACTGGACAGCACCTATTGCTTGACGCGCGCCCGATCGCGGCGATCACGCATTGCCTGCCAGCGTGCGAATTCTTCGCGCCTTTCTGGATCGGGGTCGATGCTGCCGGCGAGCCAGAAGCCGAACCAGTCGAGGTTGCGCGCGTAGATGGCAAGACGGTGCGCGGGCTGCCATTTGATATGATGCTCGCCCGGAAAGAGGTACATGTCGACCGGCTTGCCATGCTCGCGCAGCGCGGTGAACGCCTCCAGGCTCGTTAGATATTCATCGTCCGCCAACTGCATGAGCAAAGGCGTATCAATCGCCGCCGCATTCTGGGCGATCGAGGCCGGTGCCCAGAAGGATCGATCCGACGCCGTGGCCGGCGGGTAGCCGAGCGCGCGCATACGATCGGCATAAGCTGGACCGACGACCGTCATCACGGTCCAGGGTTCGATGCAGCATGAGCTCATCGCCGCCGCTGCGAACCGGTCGGTGTTGATGAGCGCGAACGCGACCGTGCTCGCGCCGTCGCTAAGGCCGGTGATGCCGATCCGCGCGGGATCGGCGATCCCCAGATCGATCACACGCTGCACGCCGTTCGTGACGGCCGACAACAGGCTGCGGCGCTCGCTCCAGCCGCGGGCGTTGGCAGCGTTGATATCCTCATAGGTCTTGAGGGCCGGATTGGCTGCCGCGAAGAAGGGGGGGCGCTCGATGCTGAGCACGGCAAAGCCGCGCGCGGCAAAGGCATGGATCGGATATTCGTCACCGGTCGCACCGCGCAGGAACCCGTTGCTGAAATATTGCGTCACGATCAGCGGGAGGCGGGTGCCCGGGCGGTAATCTGGCGGAAGCACGAGGTCGCCGCGCGCTTCGAGGCCAAGGTCGTTCTTCCAGAACAGTCGGACCACGCGGCCGAGGCGAAGTCGCGAGAATTCCGGGTTCGGATCGTAAAGGAGGCGCGATTGCCCGGT
The DNA here is from genome assembly GCF_965227385.1 of Sphingomonas sp. Taxonomy (GTDB): domain Bacteria; phylum Pseudomonadota; class Alphaproteobacteria; order Sphingomonadales; family Sphingomonadaceae; genus Sphingomonas. The sequence continues at coordinate 1,703,682 of NZ_OZ245750.1, read as the reverse complement.
GCGGGGATCGAGGATGACGAGGCGCCGGGGCACCGTCGCTGCCTCGCGCGTGCAGATCAGTTGTACGGCGAAGAGCAAGCAGCCGTCGAGGATATCCGTCGTGGCGAAAACGCGCTTTGGCGGTCCGGCACCCGGCGTCCAGCGATAAAGCGCCATCTCGCCGCGTGCCCAGCCTTCGCGCTGAAGGAACACCAGCGGCCCGCCGCCGGGACGCCACCACATCCCGACGATCTTGCCCGAACACGCACTCGGCGGGCAGGTGACGGTCGCACCGGAGGCGGCGGTTGCCCGCAGGACGAGCGGCCCGAGCGGCGAGGACGATTGCCGTTCGGTCCAGGCGCGCCGCCCGTCCGGTGCGTCCGCCCGCGGATCGGGCGGGACGCCCGGCACACCCTCGGCACTGATGCGCTCCCGCTCGCTCGCGCTGGCCGGGGACAATTCGCGATCCGCCAACCCGATCTTGAAATACGCAAGCGGCGTCGATGCGCTGGGCTGCGGGCTGTTTCCCATGCTCGGTACGAAACGTTGGTCGTAATGGAAGCCGCGACGCGCTTCGCTATCCGCCGCCGAACGCTCGGCAAGCGTTCCAGGGCGGCTTGCGAAGACCAGCCCGGTGCCATCTGAAAGCCAGGCGAACCGCTCGACATCGACCGCCGAGCGGGTGAGCGGATGGCCCGGTCCGCCGGCCAAAGCCACAAGCCAAAGCTGCGTCGTTCCTCGATCTCGCCGCAGATAGGCGATCCAGCGGCCATCGGGCGACCATAAAGGCGTCACGACCTGTGGGAAGCCGGTCCGGGCGAAGAGACCGCGATAGACGCCAACGGACAGGATCGGGTCGCCGCCTTCATCGAGGAGCCTCGGCGCTGCGGCGGGCTTGATGTCGATCACTGCGAGGCCGCGACAGTAGCGGTTGGTGTCAGGATCCGCCCGGCTGATGACAAAAGCGGCGCGCGCTCCATCGGGCGATAGACCGAGTGGGCTTGGCCATCCGAGGATCGATCCGTCGGGCAACCCGATGTCGCGCAGTCGCACGAGATCCTCGGGTGCGACAAGCCGCTGCGGTTGATCGACAGCTTGCTGGCGCGGCAACAGGTCGCATCGCGCCTCGGCTATCAACGGCAGCAGGAGCGCAGCGGCAGTGGTCAGCACACGTCGCCGACGTCGGGGGACGGCCATTACCATTTCTTCGACAGCCCGACGGCGATGAAGCGTCCGACCGGCGAATAGTTGGTCGAGTCGTAGGGCGTATCGTAATAAACCGACGTCGCGATCGTCGTCGGCGTCTCGTCGAAGATGTTCTGGACGGACAGCGACAATTCGATCCCGGCCAGCGGTCCCGCAGCGTTGGCAAAGCGGTACCGCCCCGAGATGTCGACAGTGGACATTCCGCCAATGCGGACTGCGGTCGCCGGGCGCGTGTCGCGGACCTCGCCGATATGGCTGACCGTCGCCGCAATGCTCAGCGGTCCGTTATCCCAGCGGACCATTCCGCGCGCGCGCCAGTGCGGCGGATTGAAAAGCCTGCCGGCCAGGGGTTGAACCGGCTGGGCGGGCGCGAGCTGTTGCTCGCTTTCGAGATAACTCGTGTTGAAGCTCATCTCGATCGAGCCGCGCGCAACCGCCATCCGATAACGCAGCAGCGCATCGACGCCGTGGATCGACTGTCGCCCCGCATTGATGTTCGCGCTGTCGACGATCGCAACGACCCGCGCCGGATCATAGGGTGAGCCCGTGGCGTTGATGAACTGGTCGGCACCGGCGATGAGCGCAGCCTGCTGGCCCGGCGTGGGGTTGAGGGTGATCTGGTCGCGATAAATGGGGTTGGACAAGGCCTGCGAGAGCAGCAGGATCGGATTGACGATGCGATCCACATAACGCGTCGAGAAATAGCTCAGCTCAAGCGTCGCGCCCGCAAGCGAAGGCGGATGGAGTGCGATCGTCGCTGACCAGCTCCTCGCCTTCTCTGGCTTGAGCGCCGGATTGCCCCCCGCCCGTAGCAGCGCGGATGAACCGGACGGATAGCCAATGCCGCCGAAGCTCGTGACCGGATAGAGCAGCGCTTGCCCGACCTGATATTGCTGGATGAAGCTGGGTGCGCGGAACGACCGGCCCCATGTCGCCTTCAGGTCGACGCTGTCCGATGGCGAATAGACGATCCCCAGCTTCGGAGTGACGACCTCGGCCACGCCACGATAGCGCTCATAACGGATCGCACCGCTCAGGTTGAGGTGCCGGATCAGCGGGATCTGCTGATCCGGCGAAATGATTGGCAGGCTCAATTCGCCATAGGCGTAGAAGATGTCCTGCGAGGCATCGATATTCTGGATCGCGCCCGCGCCGCGGAACAGCGCGAAATCGTTGAACCGCACACCCGCCCCAAGCGCGAGTTTTGCCGGTCCGCCCGGAAGCGCGATCAGAGGTCCGTCGGCGGAGAGTTCGCCGGTGGTCGAGCGATTGTCGTAGCGACCGCCAGCGCTACTGGCAAAGGCACCGTTGACAAACGTGTCTCCCCGAAAGGCCGTGCTACTTTCACCAAAGCTGCCGGTGAGGTTCACCCGCCAAGTGTCCAATGCCCAGCGCAGGCTCGCGGCGAGCGCATAGGATTCGGCCTCGAAGCTTTGCGTCGTTCGGCTGGCTGCGAGGTTGCCCGCAAAATTGAGCGGATATGTCGTCGCACTGGTGCGGTGATTATAGAGCGCGTCGGCCTCGATTGAGAGGGCGTCCGTCAGTCGTTGATGACCGCTGGCGGTAACGGCATGGCGCGTGCTCGCGGGGAGCAGCGTGATGCCGGGACGCGAGGCGGCATAATCGCGGTCGGCCGCGCTGATCGCGGTGTTGTCGGCATATTCATAGGTGATGAAGGCGCTGCCGCTGTCCCAGCGACCGCCCGCGATCGCGCCATATTGCTGCTGGAAATTGCCGCCCTCGGTCGAGCCGCCGATGCGCGCGCGTGTCTCGATCCCGTCGAAATCGCGCTTGAGGACGACGTTGACCACCCCGCCAACGGCATCAGAGCCATAGAGCGCCGAAGCGCCGTCGGCGACGATTTCGATGCGGTCGACCGCCGCCAGGGGAATCGCCGAGACATCGACGCCTTGCCGCGCAGAATCATAAGGGAGGCGGCGGCCGTTAAGGATCGTCAGCGTTGCGTCGCTGCCAAGTCCGCGCAGGTTGAACGACGATCCCCCGCCGACATTTCCGCCGGTGCTGGAAGGGACATTGAAGCCCACGCCCGGATTTTGCCCGCCGCCATAACTTTGCGGCACGCTGCGTGCGACCTCGCCAAGGTCCGACTGGCCGGCATCGCGTATTGCTTGCTGGTCCAGCCGGACGACCGGAGACGCCACCGGCGCTCCGCGAATACGGCTGCCGGTCACAACGACTTCAGACTGGTCTGACTGTTGCGCAGTCTCCCGCGAAGCCGAATCCCGCTCGATGATCAGACCCGTAGCGATAACGCGGTAACGCAGGCCCGAGCCGGCAAGCAGGGCGTTCAGCGCCTCTTCGGCAGTGTGATCCCCGTCCAGGGCTGGCGCGTCCTTGCCGCTGACCAGCATGGAAGGCGCGATGATGCTGCGACCGGATGCAATGGCAACTGCGCGCAGCGATTCGGCCAACGACTGTGCCGGAAGGCGGTAGGTCTGTCGCCCGGAGGCTTGCGCTGATGCCGGGGCCGAACCCAGGATCAAGGCGGCCGTGCATGTCGAAATCGAAGTCGCGAACGCTGCGTTGCGCAATATTGCCATCGTCAATTGCCCCTGCGCGACGCCGACGTGGCATCGCTTGGGGGCTTCGACACCAGGGGCGTCGCCTACCCTGGGATTTTCTTTCGGCTATCGACGCCGAGACAGGATGAGGGGGCCGCGATCGGTGAGCGCGACGTCGAGATTGAAGGTTGCCGCCAGCATTTGGGCAAGCTCGCGGGGCTTTGTCGCGGCGAAGGTGCCGGTGAACCGCAACGCGCCCAACTTGGGGTCCGCCAGCCGGATCTGTTGGTCATTGTAGCGGTTCGTGGCTGCCACCACCTGCGCGAGCGGTGCGTCCTCGAAGGACAGCATGCCCGAGGTCCACCGCATGTCCGATTCCCGAAGCGGCACCGGCGATCCAGCCGGGGTTTGCGGCTCGAGGGCAAGCTGCTGGCCAGGACGCAGCAATCGACCCTTGCCGATCGTTTCGCCTGTCCAAGTCACGGCTGTGCGGACCTCGACCGATCCGCGCAGGAGCGACACGGTCATCCGCCGTGCCTGCTGTTCGACATCGAACAAGGTTCCGTGCGCAATGATCAAGCCGCCATCCGACTGGACAACGAATTGCCGCGCCGTGTCATGCGCCACGTCGAATCGAGCACGCCCCCGACGAAGCAACAGTCTTCGTTCGCCAGCCGTATAGGCCACCAGGAGAAGGCTGTCGGTGTCGAGCGTCACGCGCGAGCCATCGGAAAGCGTGGTGGTGCGGATCTCACCGAGCCGGCTGGCGATCTCGGTCGGCTCGACCGGCCCCGGCCAAGGCCCATCGGGCCGCGACATGCCGATGCCTGCAAAGATGACAAGGAGGACGGCCGCCGCCGCTGCGAACGCCATTGCCGACGGGCGCCGATCCGCAGCCCGAGCAGTTTGGCGCCGCGCCGGTTCAGCGGCAGGCGTTTGCGCCGCCAGGGCCATGTTCTCCCAGCTTGCGAGAACCTCGTCATAGATGTCGGCATGTCGCGGATCGGCGGCGTACCAGGCCTCGAAACCCTCATGATGGTCCGCGCTGTCAGGCGCGCGCAAACGCGCCAGCCAGGTGACAGCGGTCGCCCGGATGGTATCGTCCGGGCTGGGTGCCTCCCCGGCCTCGGACGTCAACGCGACCTCAGCACGTGGTCGAGACGCGCGATTGCCTTCGTCATGTGCCATTCGACGCCTTTTACGCTCAATCCCATCCGCTTGGCGATATCGCTATAGCTGACGCCATCGACGCGGTGGGCCAGGAATATCTCGCGGGTCTTCGGACTAAGCCGCATCAGGGCGCCTTGGAGCCGGTTGAGTAGATCACGCGCCTCCAGCGCCGCGATCATGTCTGGCCCGGCGAGCGATTCCTCATCCGCCGGGACGTGCTGGGCGAGCGATCTCTGCAGGGCGGTCCTCGCGCGACTGCGAAGCAGGTTCGTCGCGATACGGTTGAGATAGGCTTCGGGTTGCTCGATCGTCCGGTCCTTCGTCGCCGACGCATCGACGAGGCGGGCGAAGCTCTCCTGCACCAGATCTCCCACATCCTGCCGATCCGTCCGGCGCGCGAAGTAGCGATGCAGCCGCGGCGCCTGAGCCTGGTACAAGTCGTTCAGCGCCAGGACCGATCCGGCCGCAACCCGATCATCGGGCGGCAACGGATCGCCCTCGGCCAGGCGCGGCGAGGTCAATGCGTTCAGAACGTCGGGGATCAGGCGCATCGCGACACTCGATCCCGAGGGTATGGCGGACCACTCGCCCGAAAAAATCTGATCAGTCCAATATCCATCGCCGAATCGCCCGTCTTCGAGGCGACGCCGGCGGAAGCCGGGTGTTGAGAAGCACGCTTGAGTCGTGCGCCGACGCCTTTGGCCGCAAGCGGCTTGGACATGCGCGTCGGCCACCCGGCCGCGTCGATGGCGGGTCATTCTTCCCAAGCGAGGTTCTCAAGCCTCGGCGCCGCCCTCGCGGCACCCGAGCAGACTAACAGCCTGACTCGAAGAAGCAACTCCGGCAGGGTTGGTTGAATGCGCGCCAAATGCCACACTTAGAGGATGTTATCACGTTTCGATCGAGGCACATTCAGACGGGCAGGCTGGGCACGCCTTTCAGATCGGAGCTACACCGTTACGAGCCACGACGGGGCTAGAAGTTGCATGTGTTGAAGTCCCCGTGATCCGCTCATATCTCTGGCGCGCGCACCGGTTCGCAGGTAATGAAAAACGATGGACACGGGCCGCGTGAACCGCCGATCGATCGCCAGCGTGATAGGCCTGCTTGTGCTGGCCTGTCTGCTTGTCCTCAAGTCGCCGCCCGTCTGTGAGATCGTTGCATCGCCGCACGTGACGGACATGGCTGCCTGCCCGGAAATGCCGCGCAAGCCACCGGTGCAAAAATCGGCTTCGCTTGCGTGCGCGGCTCCCTGTTTGCTGGCGAATACCGCGCCCGTCGCTCCGCTGGCGATCAGGCTGGCGCTAAGCACCGTTTACGATCCGTCGAGCGCCGAAACGCTCCGCAGCGTCAACGAAGGCCCCGCACCGCCGCCACCTCGCACCCGTGATCGACCTGCACTCTACTGAATCTGATCAAATCACGGAGACTATCGATGAAGAATCTCAAACTGCTCGGTGCCACCTTGGCGCTCTTGGCCTCGCCTGTTGCCCATGCTGCCGAGGGCATGGATTGCTGCAAGGACATGAAGACCTGTTGCTGCAAGAAAGAGGGCGACAAGCCGGGCTGCTGCGACGACATGAAAAAGGGAACGCCCAGCACGCAGGGCAAGTAACGAATGGGGAGGGAGGCGTCCGCGCCTCTCTCCCTTCCTCAATGACGTGCGAAGACTTTCTGCCCGCCCAATCCAAAGGCAATGACGCTGTAGGGCTGGGCCTTCGCGCCCGGTACTTCCATGCCGGGCGAGCCGATCGGCATTCCGGCCACCGCAAGGCCTTTCACACCCTTCGGTCGCGTCGCGAGCGCGCGCTTCATGTCGGCGATGGGGACATGCCCCTCGAACGCCATGCCGTCGATGATCGCGGTATGACAGGAGGACAACGCCGCAGGCACCCCCGCCTTTTGTGCGAGAGCGGCACGCTGCGGATTGTCGATGATCCGCACTGGTCGCTTGATTTCGCGTTGCGCGATCGCCGCCCATTTTGTGCAACAACCGCAACCCGGATCACGATGCACTACGACGTCGGCGGCGAACGCCGAAGTGGCCACCAACAGCAGAACCGTCGTGGACAGCGGCTTCAAAATCATCATCGTTGCTTCCTAATTTTCCAGCATGCTCTTCATCTGCGCGATCTCCTCGCGCTGTGATTTGATGATCTGTCGGCACAACGATACCAGTTCGCGATCGGTGAGCGATGCCTGCTCACACATCAGGATCGCACCTGAATGGTGCGGAATCATGGATCGGATGAATGCGGTGTCGTCGATCGTAGTCTGAGTTCGGATCAACGCGAAGCTGCCGAAGAACGCGACTGCTGATCCGGCAAGCAGCAACACATTGAGGCGCTTGGACGGAAACATGTCCCGCATCGCCACGATCATCAGCACAACCATCGGTGCGACCATCATCAGCGTCATGTAGAGCATGTTGAGGTTGTTGTAGAAGCTCGACAGCTGGTCGATCATCACGAACATCACCAGATACATGATGACCCCGCTGATGGCGGTTTGCAGTGCGAGGCTGCGATAGGAGGTCATTGCATTCTCCTTTGCCATTTTCGTCGGTCTCCGACCTCAGAACCAGGCCCTGATCCCGACGACGAAGGTGGTTGCCGAAGGGTCTTCGCCGTCAGCGCGGGCGAAGCGCGCGGTGCGGCCGAATTTCGATGAATGCGAGATGCCGATATAGGGCGCGAATTCGCGTACGATCTCATAGCGCAGACGAAGGTCGAACTCGGCATCGGAAAGCCCCGCGCCGATTCCGCTCTCGATTACATCCTGCGCCGCCAGATTGAACTCGACGCGCGGTTGCAGGATAATCCGCTGGGTGATCCGCTGATCGTAGCTGGCGGCGAGGCGTCCCAACACATCGCCCTTGGTCGATACAAACGCATGAGCCTCGACTTCAAACCAATAGGGGGCGAGCCCCTCAACGCCGAACGCTGCATAACTACGCGCCTTGGGCTCGAAATCGTGACGGACGCCGGCCTGCAGGTTAAAATATGGGCCGATGGCGCGGCTGTAGAGCGCCTGCGCCTCGGCGCTTTCAACCGCCTCGCCAAAGCTGCCTTCGCCCTCGGTCTTGACGACTAGCCGATCGATGTCGCCGCCGAACCAGCCTTCCCCTTCCCACCGATAGCCCTCGCGCCCCTTGCGGATTTGCAGCTCGGCAATGTCCAGCATGATTTGGCTGAACGTGCCGCCGCCATGCTCGCTGCGCAGTGCCTTGCGCGCGCCGGTCATCGCCTCGCGCCCCCAGACACGGTCGGCATAGTTCGGCTCGGGCGCGGCGGGTGCCGGAGCGTTTCCGGCGGGCAGCGCGGTCCCGCCGCTGCCGGTGCTCGGTGCATCGGCGGCCATATCAGGCATTGCCGAGCTATCGTCATCGGATTTCTCGGGCGCAGCGGGGGCTGCACCCGCGGGTGTGCAATGCCCCATTGCCGCATGTTCAGGTGGGCAGGCCGGGTCGGTGGCCGGTGCCGCCTGCGCCGGTTTCGCGGGTGCCGCTATTGCAGCTGGCTTTGCTGCCGGTGTCGACGTCGGACGCGGCTTCGCTACCGGCTTTGGCTTGGGCGCGGTTTTCGCCGGCATCTTCATGCCGGGCATTTTCGAGTGATCCATCGTCTGCGCGGCGACGGGGGCGGCCAGTGCGATGGCGGCGGCGGCGGTGGCGAGCGACAACATCTTCATGCCCCCTCTCCTCCGCGCGGTCGGACGGTGACGACCTGCATCATTCCCGCATGCATGTGATAGAGCATGTGGCAGTGAAACGCCCAGTCGCCGACCGCGTCGGTGGTGACGTCAAAGGTCACCGTGCCGCCCGGCTGCACCTGCACCGTATGTTTGCGCGGCGCATATTCGCCATGCCCCGTCACCAGCTCGAAGAAATGGCCGTGGAGATGGATCGGGTGGCCCATCATCGTGTCGTTGACGAGGGTCACGCGCACCCGCTCGTCCTGCAGAAACGGGATCGGATTCTTGACCTCGTTCAGCTTCTCCCCGTCGAACGCCCACATGTAACGTTCCATATTGCCGGTGAGGTGGATGCGCATCGCCCGGTCCGGGGCACGCACATCGGGGTTGCGGTCCACCGCGATCAGATCACGATAGACCAGCACCTTGTGCCCGACATCCGCCAGCCCCTGTCCGGGCTCGCCGGTGCGGTCCATCGGCATCGGTGAGATCGTCTGGACCGTCGGCGTTTTCTTGACGCCGGGCGCGACGGCGAAATCGCGCATCGAATGGTCCATACCGGCCATGCCGCCACCAGCTTCTGCCGCACCGCCTGCTGCGGGCGTGCAATGTCCCATCGCGGCGTGTTCGGGCGGGCAATCCCCGGCACCCGGTGTGGCGGCCGCGCCCGCCATCGCGCCGTGATCCATGCCGCCCATTCCCATATCCTTCATGGTGGCGATCGGCCGTTTGCGCAAAGGCGGCACCGCCGCCGCCATTCCCGCGCGCGGGGCGAGCGTAGCGCGTGCCATGCCGGAGCGATCGACGCTCTCGCCGACCAGCGTATAAGCGCGGTCGTCGGACGGCTCGACGATGACGTCATAGGTTTCCGCGACGGCGATCTGGAACTCGTCCACCTGCACCGGGCGCACATTCAACCCGTCGGCCTGGACGATCGTCAGCTTCAACCCCGGAATGCGGACGTTGAAGGTGGTCATCGCCGATGCGTTGACGACGCGCAGCCGCACCCGCTCTCCGGGCGTGAACAATGCGGTCCAGTTGTCGCGGGGGCCATGACCGTTGACCAGATAGCTATAGGTCGAACCGGTCACGTCGGACACGTCGGTGGGATCCATGCGCATCTTGCCCCAATCGAGGCGATCCTTCGCCGACTGGCCCTCGCCGCGCAATTGATCGGCCAGCGTCTGCTTCTGATAGTTGAAATAGCCGCCCTGCTGTTTGAGCTTCTTGAAGATGATGTGCGGGTGCATCTCGCTATGGTCGGACAGCACGACGACATGTTCGCGGTCGGAAGCTATCGGGTCCGTGCCTGCCGGATCGATCACGATCGGGCCGTAATGGCCAAGCTGCTCCTGCAATCCCGAATGGCTGTGATACCAATAGGTGCCGGCCTGCTTGACCGGAAACTCATAGGTGAAGGTCGAGCGCGGCTTGATGCCGGGAAAGCTGACGCCCGGTACGCCGTCCATATGAAACGGCAGAATCAGGCCGTGCCAGTGGATCGAGCTGTCCTCGTCGAGCGCATTCTCAACGTGCAGCCGGACGTTCTGCCCCTCGCGCAGCCGGATCAGCGGACCCGGGATCGTGCCGTTGATGCCGATCGCGTGGCTTTCGCGCCCGTCGATCGTCATCATCTGGTGCGCGATGCGCAGGCGGATATCCTCGCCGGATACGCTCGGCAGCGCCTGGACGATGCCGGCCGACACCGGCTGTGCCCACGCCGGAAACCACGGGGCGAGGGCAAGCGAGCCGCCGCCAAGGGTGGCTCCGCGCAGCAGATTACGACGGCTTAGCAACAGCGACATGTGATGTAAGGCTCCGATGACGTTACCCGCTTTACGCAGAAGATCGGTTTGACCCTCATCCCGATCGGCAAAAGACCGCCCGGATCAACCCGTGTATCAAATCCGGGCAGGCTGTCCGTCGGAGAAGAACGCGCGGACCCTGGCCGTGTGCCGTTCGGTGTACCGTGCGAACAGCGCCGACAGCAAGATCGCCACCACAAGCACCATGACGACAAGCACGATGCTCGCTCCGGTCGCGGGCAAACGCTTGTCGTCGAGCAACAACGCAGCGGCAAAGGCGATGACCGGGAAATGCAGGACATAGAGCGAGAAGCTCGCCTGCGCGCCATACTCGGCGAATGGCCTCAGCCAGCGCGGCGCGCGCAGTTCGACGCGCAGCAACGTGTAGAGTAGCACTGCGAACGTAATCGCCAGCGGCAGCTCGACATCACCTAGCCCGAAGAGTCGCGAATAGATCAGGGTTCCGAGGAACGGGACACTAGCAACGATCAGCCACAGGCGGCGTAATGGCTGCAAGCTCTGACCCCCGGAACGGCGGGTCGCCCAGAACAATGCCGCCCCGCAAAGCCAGCAGGCAAAGCCAACCAGCATATTCGGCACGACCCAGGCAAGGAGCAGGGTGGCGAGCAGCGGCGACGGGCGTCGCCTGCGCCAGCTGACCCACAATGCCGGAAACCAGATATAGAACCAGAATTCATACGCCAGGCTCCACAACGGACCGTTGGTGCCGAACGGAGCCACGGCAATGCTTTGAAGAAACAGGATGTTGCCGAGGAGGGTCTGCCATCCCAGTCGCTCCGCGAGGTTATTGTTCAGCACATAGGTGTCGGTCGCGCCGGTGTGGGTCGAGGACTCAAGGCCATAGAGGCCAATTGCGTCCAAGATACCGCCGATCGCAAGCGCAGGCAGCACAACGACCAGCAACCGCGCGAGCCGGTCGATCGCATAGCCCGTCCAAGCCCAGCCTGCAGTCATCCGCCGGTCGACGCTCTTTGTGATCCAGTAACCGCTGAGGACGAAGAACAGGATGACGCTGGCATGGGCGAAACCTGCTAGAAAATAACCTGCCGAGGCAATCGTCGTGGCCTGTCCCGGATAATCGGCGATCAGGAGATACCAAGCATGGGCGAACGCCACCGTCACCGCCAGCACGCACCGCAGAGCGTCCATGACGACGAAAGCCCCACCTGCCCGCGTCTCTACACCGCCGTCGCGCGCCGGCGGATCGCCGCCGCCGTCTGTTTGGTCCACCGCCCCCATGCCGGTAATACGACGCCCGGGCGCGCATCCCTTGCGCGATCTGCAAGATTTCTACGGCGACGCTCTATGACAGCGACGCAGTCAGCCGCTGACGTGCGCGATACAGGCGCGTCTCGACCGCCTTTTCGCTGATCCCAAGCGTCTCGGCGGTCTCAGCCTGGCTCAGCCCCTCGATCGTGCGGAGCACCAGTGTCTCGCGCAGATTGCCCGGCAGCTCGGCGATGGCAGCCGTGACCTGCCGCAACTCCTGGCGATCGGCGGTCGCGGTTTCGATCGACGGCGTTGTGTCGGCGGTGTCGGCGGCATGGTCGAGAGGAAGCACGACCGAGATCAGGCGGCGTATCGCCCGGCGGCGGCGCAAGTCGCGCGCCTTGTTGATCGCGATGCGCGACAACCAGGGGCGCATCGACCGCGCCATGTCGTAACGCCGCAGCGCGCGATGCGCGGCGACGAAGGCTTCCTGCACGATGTCGAGCGCTTCGTCGTCGTCACCGACGATGCGCGCGACGAGCCGATGCAGTGGATCCTTGTGACGGCGCACGATTTCGGCGAACGCCAGCTGACTTCCACCAAGGCACAGGGCGACCAGCTCGCCGTCCGTGCGGTCGGCAAGTGCGTCGTTCACCGTGCGTCTTCGGTCAGTGCCTTGGTCACTGCGGCGTCAAACTTCGCCGCCTGATCAGGTTTGAGCAGCGCCCGCATTGCAAAGATATGGGCCAGCGTTTCCTTCTGGAGTTCACCCATCGTGCGGTGCGAAGCATCGACTGCGGCGGCGACGCGCGGGCCATTGCCATGCTCGGCGGTGATGGCTTCCGCAAGCCGCGCATTCTCGGCCTTCATTTCGAGTTCGAGCGCGCGACGGCGCACGGCAAAGGCTTCCTCAAGTACATGCAGCTGCCGTTCCTGCGTCGCGTCCAGACTCAGTTGGTCGTGCAGGACGGCATGGAGTTCCGCTCCGGGCTGGGCTGTAGGTTGGATGACGTATCGCCCGACGACCACCCCGAAAAGCGCGGCCAGGAAAGCCAGAAATACGATAACCCAGGTGCGCCTTGTGTTCATCGCGTCGCGCCCAGCAATGTCGATGGCGCGAGCGGACTGGACGCGCCCAAAGGCGACAGCACCGGCGCGGCCTGCGCATCGGTCGATGGAACGACGTTGCTGAGAACGCCGAGCGCCAGTGCGAGGCCCATCGCTCCCAATGTCGCGCCAGCCCCAATACCAGCAACCGGCTGTTGCGCGATCGCATTCAGGACTCGGTCTTCCAGACCCGCCAGACCCCGATGCGGCGTTCCTGTCGCCAGCCGCTGAAGGGCATCGTCGATATTGGTTTGCATGACTGCCTCGTAATCCGCTGCTTCCCATACGTATGAGAATGCACGATCCCTCAACTACGCCGGTTTGAGGGGTAAAAACCGGTACTGCGTATTGGGAACATATCACAGGAGTTCGAGATGAAGTTCAATCCATTCGCCGCCGCCCTCGCCGCCCTCGCCATGGTGCTGATCCCTACCACCGCGTTCGCACATCCCAAGCTGGTCACAGCGACGCCCGCCGCGAACGCAACGGTCGCGCGCACGACGACGATCACGCTGACCTTCAGCGAGCGCCTGACGCCCAAGCTTTCCACTGCCACGCTGATCATGACCGGGATGCCGGGAATGGCGAACCATCCCGACATGAAGATGGCGGGCGTCACCAGCGCCGTTTCCGCCGATGGCAAGTCGATCATCCTCACCTCGGCCAAACCGCTGCCTGCGGGCAGCTACCGCGCTGACTGGGTCGTGATTGGCGCGGACACGCATCGCATCACCGGCCAGCACAGCTTCAGCGTCCGCTGATCATGAGCGACTGGGTGGCGATCGGCCTGCGCTTCGCCGCCTATGCCGATCTCATGCTGTTGGCGGGCCTCGCCATGGGTGGCGGTCTCGGTCGACATGCGCCGGCGATTGGCGGACGTGTAATAGGCTGGCTGGCCATACTAGGCGTAGTCATCACGATCGCCCAGCTTGCTGCGACGTCCCTGGCCATGACTGGCTACGACCTGGCCATACTGGATCGGGAAATGCTCACGTTCATGGCGTTTGAAACGTCGATGGGCATCTCTCATATCGTTCGCGCCGCAGCGCTCGCGTTGCTGGCGGCGCTCCAGCTCGCCGGGCGGGCGAGCAGGTCGGTTGCGGCCGCGCTGGCGATTGTTGCGCTGGGTTCGCTAGCCTGGACCGGTCATGCCGGCGCATCCGAAGCGGCGCTGGGCTGGGCGCACCGCAGCAGCGACATCGTTCACCTGGTTGCAGGCGCGCTGTGGATTGCAGCGCTGGCGATGTTCGTGCGGCTCCTGCTGCTCGACTTTGCGACGCCGGGCGCGGCGAGAACGGCGCTCGCCGCGCTGGCACGCTTCTCCGGCATCGGTGGGATCATCGTCGCGGCGATCGTCGTCAGCGGAGCGATCAACCTTGTCGCGATCGTCGGGATCGAAGGTCTCTCCACGACATTTGGAACATCATACGGACAGCTACTTGTGCTGAAGCTCATCCTGTTTGGCGTCATGCTTGCTCTGGCCGGATTCAACCGCTGGCGGCTCGTGCCGACCCTGGAGATGGCATTGGGCGGCGATAGGCAGGCCATCGCGCAGCACCGATTGCGGCTGGCGATCCTGGTCGAGACGGTGGCGGCGGTGCTCATCCTCGCTGTCGTGGCGATCCTTGGAACTTTGTCACCGGTTGATTGACTGGCACGGATCGTCCGTCCGGGCGTTGTGGTGGATCTTAGGAGAAAGCCATGAAGAATCTTGCAATCCCGCTATTGCTTGTCGGGTCGCTGACGGTGGCAGGTTGTTCTGACAATGCGCAGCAGAATAGCGCGCACGATATGGCCGCCACGTCGGCCGCCAACGGAACGATGCCGATGGACATGTCAGCCGCCAGCCCCGGCGACCCGCCGGCGACCCAGGGGTACAAGAAGTCGATGAACGACATGATGGCCAACATGCCAAAGTACACTGGCGAGGCCGACACGGATTTCATGCGGCAGATGAAGGGGCATCATCAGGCCGCGATAGCCATGGCCGAAACCGAACTGCGCCACGGTGACGATCCAGAGGCGCGGGCGTTGGCGGAGAAGATCATCCGAGATCAGCGCGCGGAGATCGCCGAAATCGACACTTGGCTGGCGGCTCGAAAATAAGCGGCTTGACCCTGACATGATGTCAGACATTATTGCCGGGTCATGGAGGACGACTCGATGACCCATGCCGACTATAACGCTCATGACGAACACAGCTGCTGCGCGACCCAGCCCTCGACGTCGGCGGTCACCGATCCCGTATGCGGCATGACCGTCGATCCCGCGACAACCGCGCATCATGCCGCGCATGACGGCGAAGATTACCATTTTTGCAGTGCTGGCTGTCGGACCAAATTTGTCGCCGACCCTGACAAATATCTGAGCGATGTCCCGCGTCCGGAACCCAAGGCGCTGCCGGGCGCGATCTGGACCTGTCCGATGCACCCCGAAGTCCGTCAGGAGGGACCGGGCACCTGCCCTTTCTGCGGCATGGCGCTCGAACCGGAGGAGCCGTCGCTCGACGATGCGCCCAATCCGGAGCTGGTCAACTTCACCCGCCGCTTCTGGGTATCCGCCGCGCTCGCAGTGCCGCTGCTGATCGTGTCGATGGTCGCCGAGATGCTGGGCATCGAGATCGTCAGCCCCGCCGCGTCGCCCTGGGTTCAACTCGCGCTTTCTGCGCCGATCGTGTTGTGGGCGGGCAAGCCTTTCTTCGAGCGGGGCTGGATGTCGATCCGGACGTGGCACCTCAACATGTTCACGCTTATCGCAATCGGCGTCGGTGCCGCTTTCCTCTACAGTCTGGTCGCGACTTTCGCGCCTGACTTGTTCCCGCCCACCTTCCGTATGCACGGCGGCATGGTGCCGGTCTATTACGAGGCAGCGGGCGTCGTGGTGACGCTGGTATTGCTCGGGCAAGTGCTGGAACTGCGCGCCCGCGCGGCGACCGGGCGCGCGATCCGCGCGCTTATGGATCTTGCGCCCAAGACCGCGCGCCGCATCCGCGATGACGGCTCGGAGGAGGAAGTGTCGCTCGGTGACGTGGCGGCGGGTGACAAGCTGCGCATCCGGCCGGGCGATGCAATCCCGGTTGACGGCATAGTTATCGAAGGGCGCTCGTCGGTCGATGAATCGATGCTCACCGGTGAGTCTTTAGCCGTCGGGAAGTCGGCTGACGACGCGCTGACCGGCGGAACCGTTAACGGCACTGGTAGCCTCGTCATGGAAGCCCGTGCGGTGGGCGCGGACACGATGCTTGCACGGATCGTGCGGATGGTTGCCGAGGCACAGCGCAGCCGCGCCCCGATCCAGGCGGTTGCCGACCGCATTTCGGGCTGGTTCGTGCCACTGGTGGTCGCGATCGCGATCGCGGCTTTCATCGTATGGAATTTCGTAGGGCCGGAGCCGCGCTTCGGCCATGCACTGCTCAATGCCATCGCGGTCCTGATCATCGCCTGTCCGTGTGCGCTCGGCCTCGCCACCCCAATGTCGATCATGGTCGGCACGGGTCGCGGCGCACATGCTGGCGTCCTCGTCAAGAATGCTGAAGCGCTACAGGCGCTGGAAAAGGTCGATACGCTCGTGATCGACAAGACCGGCACGATCACCGAAGGCAAGCCGAGGCTCGTTGCCACCCAAGCCCTGCCGGGGTTCGACCAGGACGATTTGCTTGGTCTGGCCGCTGCGGTCGAGGCACAATCCGAGCATCCGCTCGCACACGCCATCGTCACGGCCGCGACGGAACGCGGCGCCATCGTTGGAAAGGTGGATAACTTCGAATCCCAGACCGGTCTGGGTGTCAGCGGAGTGATCGATGGCCGCATCGTCGCGATCGGCAACGCTACGCAGATGACCCGCGTCGGCGCCGATCCGTCCGCGCTGGAGGCCGCTGCCGACCCGCACCGGAAGACTGGAGCCGGGGTCATGTTCATCGCCATCGACGGGTCGCCGGCAGGACTGCTCGCTGTCGCCGATCCGATCCGCGCCAATGCCCGCGAGGCGATCGCCACGCTGCGCGCCGAGGGTCTGAAAGTCATCATGCTTACGGGCGACAACCGGGCCACTGCCGACGCGGTCGCGCACGCGGTCGGCGGCCTTGACGATGTTCGTGCCGATCTCAGGCCAGAGGACAAGGCGCGTATCGTTGGCGAACTGAAGGCGGCCGGGGCGAAGGTCGCGATGGCCGGCGACGGCATCAACGACGCGCCCGCACTGGCGGCGGCGGACGTAGGGCTGGCGATGGGAACGGGCACCGATGTGGCGATCGAGAGTGCGGGGATGACGCTGACCCGTGGAGATTTGACCGCGATCGTCCGAGCACGCAGACTGGCAGATGCGACGATGCGCAACATCCGCCAGAATCTATTCTTCTCGTTCCTCTTCAACGGGCTCGGCGTACCGATTGCGGCGGGCGTGCTCTATCCCCCGTTCGGCATCCTGATGTCGCCGATGTTCGCTGGCGCGGCGATGGCGCTGTCTTCGTTCACCGTCGTCCTCAATGCCCTGCGATTGAACCGGGTGAAATTATGAAAATCGGACCCGCGTCGGAGGCGAGCGGCGTCTCGCAGCGGATGATCCGGCACTACGAGAAGATCGGCCTCGTCCCGGCACCGCCGCGCCGGGACAGCGGCTACCGCGATTATTCCGACGCCGACATGCATCGGTTGCGCTTCATCGCCAACGCCCGCGACCTTGGCTTCCCTATCGAAGAGATCAGAACGCTGCTTGATTTGTGGGACGACGGCGCGCGGTCGTCGGCCGACGTTAAGTCGCTGGCGACCGCGCGCGCCGAGGAACTACACCGCAAGGCAGAGGCGCTCGAAAAAATGCGGCGAGCGCTGCTTGATCTGGCGGCACGCTGCTGCGGTGACGACCGCCCCGACTGCCCGATCATAGACTCGCTTGAACGACCGGCCTGATGTTCTTCTTTGGTCGCATCCCGTTCGTGAACGATCAGGGCGCATGATCAACTACGCGCGATTTGCTCCAGCGGGACATTCCTTTCCGTCGATCGGGATTGCTGGGCGCGAGCAAGCTATTCTTGATCAAGTGCTGCACCAACCGACACGCCTTCGTTCCGGCGCTACATATGCTTGGTCCGTGGAAATCCAGCCTTTTCCAGAAGATATGATGGTGCTATTGATGGTGCCGGTGATTTCCCACTGCCAATTCGCGTAGGAAATCAGCTACTTGGGTGCCGATGGGAGTGTTCTTCTGGCACCAATACTGGCTCTGGATAAGTCCAGTAAGCGGCTGTTTTCACAGCATTTCTAGACCGAAAATCGCCGGCCACCGCATCTACGCTGCTCAACGAAAGTTGGAAGTGGAATCCGGACGCTATCGAGCGCTCGCTGGCATATGCAGACAAGGATGCGGTGCGCGCCCCCCTTGAACCGGCCGTTCTGATGCGGGGTCACAGGCGCGCGCCCGTCGCGAGGACGAGCGCGTCAAACAGGCAGCGCTGTGGTCGATTTGATCTCCGAGAGCGCGACGGTGGAATTGATTTCCTGCACGCCGGGGAGGCGCGAGAGCTTCTCGAAGAAGAAGCGTTCGTACGCTTCGATGTCCGCTGCGACGACGCGCAGCATGAAATCGACCGTGCCCATCAGGACATAACATTCAAGCACTTCGGGCAGTTCGTGGATCGACGCCGCAAACTCGTCCAGATTGGCGCGGCCATGCGCGTTGAGCTTGACCAGCGCGAACACCTGCGCGCGCAGCCCGATCTTGCGCCGGTCGAGCAGCGCGACACGGCGCTTGATATAGCCTTCGCGCTCCAGCCGGTCGATGCGCCGCCAGCATGGGGAGGCGGACAGGCCGACGATTTCGGCAACCGCGGCGGTCGAGAGCGAGGCGTCATCCTGCAACGCGCGGAGGATCCGACGGTCATAGGAGTCGAGCGGTTCGTGCATGATTTGACCTCATATGGGCTGATATGCGGTCGATCGTTATCAGATCATTGCAAAAACGCGAACTAATAGGTCAGAAACTGCCGGTATCGTGCGTTACCATCGGCGCATCGCAATCAAGGTGCCCCATGATGTTCGACCCCTCCGCTCCCGTTCCCCCGGAAGAACTGTTCCGCCTCGACGATCCGCAGACGGGACTGTCGGGGGTCATCGTCATCCATTCGACCGCGCTTGGCCCGGCCGCCGGCGGGTGCCGCTTCCACTGCTATCCGGGCGACGCCGATGCCGTGGCCGACGCGCTGCGCCTGGCGGAGGGCATGAGCCGCAAGAACGCGCTGGCCGGGCTGCCGCTTGGCGGTGGCAAGGCCGTGGTACGCGTGCCGGACGGCCCGTTCGACCGCGTTGCACTGTTTCGCGCATTTGGACGCGCCGTCGCCGCGCTCGGGGGGCGCTACGTTACCGCGGAAGACGTCGGGACGCGCGTTGCGGACATGCAGTCCGTTGCCGACGTCACGCGCCATGTCGCGGGGCTTCCGGCAATGGCCGGCGCGGTGGGCGGCGATCCATCGCCCTGGACCGCGCTCGGCGTGCTGCGAGCGATGGAGGTCGCAGTAGCGCGGCACCTGGATGCCACGCTGTCCGATGTGACCGTGGCGGTCCAGGGGCTGGGCCATGTCGGCTTTGCGCTATGCGAATTGCTGCACGCGGCGGGGGCGCGGCTGATCGTCGCCGAACCGCGCGCCGAGGTTGCGGCCGAGGCCGCGCGGCGCTTTGGCGCGACGGTGGTGGGGTCGACGGATCTGGTCGCGGCCGAGGCAGATGTGTTCGCCCCCTGCGCGCTGGGCGGAGTGCTCGACGCGAAGGCGGTTCAGCGCCTGCGCGCGACGGTGGTGTGCGGCGCGGCGAACAACCAGCTTGCAACGCCGGCGCAGGGCGATGCGCTGCTGGCGCGCGGCATCCTTTACGCCCCCGATTATGTCGTGAACGCGGGCGGCATCATCAACGTGGCCGCCGAATATCTTGGCTGGGACCCGGAGGAAGCGCGCAGCCGGGTCGAGGCGACGGGCGAACGCCTGGCGGCAGTGCTGGACCATGCCGCAGCCGAGCGGATGGCGCCGCACCGCGCCGCCGACCAGCTTGCCCGCATCGCGATCACCCGCGCGCATCGCCAGCCGGATCTGGCCGCCTGACATGACGGACAGCACCGGTGTCGGGACCGCGGTCTTCGTCGTGACCGCCGCCCGCTGCCCGCAACTGCTGTGCCGCCTGCTCGGCCTGTTCGCGCAGCAGCAGCGTGCTGTCGATGCCGTGTCGGTCGAAGCGCGTCCGCGCGGCTATCGCGCGGCAATCACCCTTGCGGGGATCGAGCCGCATCGCGCCGAAATCATCGAACACAAGATGCGGGCGATCGTCAGCGTGCGCACCGTCCGCTTGCGCTTCCGTCCGGCCTGAGGGCGCGCCGCTGTGCATTTGACAATTCTCTAAATAGGATCATTGTAGTCCGATCAGGACGATTCACCCGCATCGCAGTGATCGGCGGGCCGGAATCGCGGAGCCCAGGGAAAGGGAACACGATGTTCGTGTGGACTCGCAAGGTCAAGCTGGCGGCGGCGGCTGCGCTCGCGCTGACGGTCGCAATTCCGGCCGCGACGCAACAAGCGCCGCTCACACCGCAACCCGAAGCGGCGGTCGCCCCACTCGCGACGCACACCACCCCGGCGGGGCTCGACCGTCTCACCAAGAGCGACGTCGATACCTGGCTCGACGGCTACATGCCCTATGCGCTTGCCCGCGGCGACATCGCCGGCGCGGTTGTGGTCGTGGTCAAGGACGGCGCGGTCGTGACCCAGCGCGGCTTTGGCTATTCCGACGTTGCAAAGCGGACGCCGGTCGATCCGGCGACGACCTTGTTCCGCCCCGGCTCGACCTCGAAACTGTTCACCTGGACCGCCGTGATGCAGCAGGTCGAGGCGGGCAAGATCGACCTCGACGCCGACATCAACACCTATCTCGACTTCAAGATCGCGCCCCTTGGCGACAAGCCAATCACGATGCGGCACCTGATGACGCATACTGCGGGCTTCGAAGAGATCATCAAGGGACTGCTGGCGTTCGACATCAAGCCGAAGCCGCTGGGCGAGATCCTGAAGGAACGGGTGCCCGAACGGATCTATGCCCCCGGCACCACCCCCGCCTATTCCAACTATGCCACGGCGCTGGCCGGCTACATCGTCGAGCGCGTGTCGGGCCAGTCGTTCGACGACTATGTCGAGCGCAACATCTTCGGCCGGCTGGGCATGCAATATGCCAGCTTCCGCCAGCCGCTTCCCGACAAGCTCAAGCCGTTCATGTCGCAGGGATATGAGCTGGGATCGGACAAGGCGCAGCGGTTCGAGATCATCGGCATGGCCCCGGCAGGCGCTCTGTCCGCCAGCGGCGCGGCGATGGCCAAATTCATGCTGGCCTATCTCGACCAGGGTGGGCCGCTGCTCAAGCCAGCCACCACGAAACAGATGCTCACCGCCCAGAATATGAGCGTGAAGGGCAGCAACCAGATGGCGCTCGGCTTCTACGAAGAGTGGGTCAATGGCCATCGTGCGGTGGGGCATGGCGGCGACACCATCTACTTCCACTCCGACCTCAAGATTTTCCCGGCGGAGAATGTCGGCGTGTTCGTATCGGTCAACAGCCAGGGCAAGGACGGCGCGCCGGGCGCGGTGCGCACCGCGCTGATCGACGGCTTTGCCGATCGCTACCTGCCCGACGCGAATGCCAAGCCGCCAGTGGAGCTTGCAACCGCCAAGGAGCATGCAAAGCTGCTCGTCGGCAGCTGGAGCAACAGCCGCCGCGTGGCCTCCAGCTTCGCCTCGTTCGTCTATCTTCTGGCCGAGGAAAAGATCGGCCTGGACGCGGACGGGCGCCCGATCATCGCCGGAATCCCCTCGATCGGCGGCGGACAGCGCAAGTGGATCGAGGTCGAGCCGTTCGTGTGGCAGGACGCCTATGGCAAGGAGCGCCTGGTCGCCGAAGTCCGCGACGGACAGGTCGTGCGCTGGACCTTCGGCATGGTCTCGCCCTTCATGGTGTGGGACCGGACGCCCTGGTATGCCAGCGGCAGCTGGATCATCCCGGCCCTGCTGTTTGCGCTGGCGGTATTGCTGCTCACGGCGATCGCCTGGCCGACCGGATGGGTCGCCCGTCGCCGCTACGGCGCGCCGCTTGCGCTGAGCGGCACCGCGCGCACCGCCTATCATGTGGTGCGCGGCCTCGCCTGGCTGGTGCTGCTGGTGCTGGTCGGCTGGTTGTTGGTTGTCCTGGGGATCGAGGACTTCGAGGGTCATGGCAAGAACGACTGGCTGATCCTCACGCTTCAGGTCGTCGGCACGCTGGGCTTTTTCGGCCTGCTTGCGGCGGCGGCGTGGAATGCCTGGCTGGCGTTCAAGGGCAAGCGCGGCTGGTTTTCGAAGCTGTGGGCGGTGCTGCTGACCCTCGCTGCTTTCATTCTGCTGTGGGTCGGGCTGGTCTTCAAGCTGGTGAGCTTCGGCACCGGTTATTGAACGTGACGGCGGGCGCGGGCCAAGGGCCGCGACCGCCATGTCGAAACAAGATTGACATTTGCCTAATTAGGACAACACTGTCCCGATTAGAAAACGCCGCATGCGGTTCGAGCCGCGTGACAAGGCCAGGTTCAGGGAGCTCCATATGATTCGGCAAGCTATTCCTACCCGCATCCTTCTCTCGCTCTCGACCGCCGCTGCGGCGCTGGTGCTGCCCGCATCGGCGTCTGCACAGGATAGCGGTTCGGGCGTCAGTGTCGATCGCGACGAGATCGTCGTGACCGCGCAGAAGCGTGAGGAGCGCGTTCAGGACGTTCCGATCTCGATTACCGTGGTCAGCGGTGAGGCGATGCAGCAAGGCGGAGCCTCGCAGCTGTCGGACTATGCCGCCGCGATCCCCGGCCTTCAGGTCGACAATGCGGGGTCGCCCGGTCGCTCGACCCTGTCGCTGCGCGGCGTCGCGCCGATCGGGCCGAGTGCGACCGTCGGCATGTACCTCGACGATGCGCCGATCGGATCGAGCGGCATCTACAACCGATCGCAAGTCTTCACGCTCGACCTGATGCCCTATGATATCGAGCGGTTGGAGGTGCTGCGCGGGCCGCAGGGGACGCTCTACGGGGCGAGCTCGATCGGCGGGCTGCTCAAATATGTCACCGTCCAGCCCGACCTGAACACACTCACCGTCCGGGGCGGCGGCGAGGTCTTCACTTTGGCGCATGGCGACGGCGTCGGCTGGGCTGCGAATGCGATGGTCAACGTGCCGCTGGTGACCGACCAGCTGGCGATCAGCGCGAGCTATGCCCGCCGCGAGACCCCGGGCTATGTCGACAACGTTCTGACGGGCGAAGAGGATGTCAACGATGCGGTCCAGCAGGGCGGCCGGGCGGCGTTGCAGTGGCAGCCCGACCCCGCGCTCACCATCAAGCTGAGCGGCGTGTGGCAGTCGGTCGACTCCGACAATCTCAGCCTGGTCTACGAAGGCATGGGCAACACCCCGCTCGCGCCGGGTGCGCCGTTCCTCAGCACCAACACCGCGCTGCCGGAACCCTTTACCAGCGACTTCCAATTCTATTCGGGCTCGATCAGCTATGATCTCGGTTTTGCCGAGCTGAGCTCGACCACCTCGTACAGCCAGCTCGACATTCTCGAGGTGAGCGATGCGACGCTCGTCTTCGGCGGCATCTTCGGCGGCTTCGCGCCCTATCCGGCGACGCTGAAGCAGAAGAAATGGACCGAGGAACTGCGTCTCACCTCCGCGCCCAGCAGCAGCTTCGAATGGATGGTGGGCCTGTTCTACACCGACGAGGATAACAATCACAGCCAGGTGGTGCGCGCACTCGACGCGAGCGGTGCGCCGATCGCCGGCTTCGACCCGTTCGCGGTGGTCGGCCTGCCCAACACCTACAAGGAATATGCCGTTTTCGGAAACGCGACCTGGAAGATCAGCGAGATGTTCCATTTGACCGGCGGGCTGCGTTGGGCGCGCAACGAACAGACCTTCACCCAGTCGACGTCCATCCCACTGCTCGGGCTCGATGCCAGCGGCGATGGCGAGTCAGCGGAAGAGATCGTCACGTACAGCGTCAGCCCCCAGATCAACGTGAACCGGGACATGATGATCTATGCCCGCGTCGCCAGCGGCTACAAGCCGGGCGGACCGAACGTCGCGTTGCCGGGCTTTCCGGCCACGGTCGGCGCCGAACGGGTGACGAGTTATGAGGCGGGCGTGAAGGCCAGCTTCCTCGACCGCGCGGTCAGCCTCGACGCGGCGGTCTTCATGCTCGACTGGAACAATCTCCAGACCGGCGCGGCCTTTGCCGCGGGAATCAACGGCCTGGTCAATGCCGGCACTGCGCGCAGCAAGGGCGTGGAGGCGGCGCTGCTGATCGAGCCGACCGCCGGGCTAAATTTCGGGGCCAACTTTGCCTATACCGATGCGAAATGCACCGAAACGACCGCCGCCTGCACCGATGGCGACCAGTTGCCCAGCGTGCCCAAGATTTCTGCGGCGATGACGGCGGACTATCGCTTCTCGGTGAGCGGTTCGGCGGAGGCGCGGCTGGGCGGGGCCGTACGCATCGTCGGCGATCGTATTTCCGATGTCGAAAGCTCGGCGCTGGCGGTGCCGATCGACGGCTATGCCGCGCTCGATCTCAACGCCGCCGTCACCTTTGACGACAAGTGGACGCTCCGCGTCTATGCCCGCAACCTCACCGATGAGGAGGGGCGGATCACGAGCAACGTCGCGACCACCAATCCCGGTTTCCTGGCGACCGTTCCGCTTCAGCCGCGGACGCTGGGCGTCGCGATCGACCTGTCCTTCTGATCCCCTGGTGAAAGCATCGCTCATGAACGCCCCCGTCGGTCCCTTGACCGAAAGCCCCGTCCTGCCGCAGCCCTATCTGCTGTTTCTCGGCGACACGACGGAACCGGGATTTGCCAAGACCGCGTTCGGGCTGCGGGACTGGGCGGCGGACAAATGCGTCGGCGAACTGCGGTTGAACGGCGCGACCGTCTCGACGGGCCTTGCCGCAATGACCCCGGCCGAGGCGCGCGATCGGGGGGCGCGGGCGATGGTCATCGGCGTCGCGAACCAGGGCGGCGTCATTCCTCAAGCGTGGCGCGCGTCGCTGGTCGAAGCGCTCGAGGCGGGGCTGGACCTGATCGCGGGGATGCACATGCGGCTGGCCGACATGCCGGAGGTCGCGGCGGCCGCACAGCGGATGGGACGAAGGCTGTTCGACGTGCGCGTGCCGCCCGCCGACATCCCGATCGCGACGGGGCGCAAGCGCAGCGGCAAGCGGCTGCTGACCGTCGGCACCGATTGCGCACTGGGCAAGAAATACACAGCGCTCGCGCTCGCGGCCGCATTCGCCGAGCGCGGGGTGGATCATGATTTCCGTGCGAGCGGCCAGACCGGGATCATGATCGCGGGCGGGGGCATTCCGATGGATGCCGTCGTTTCCGATTTCGAAGCGGGCGCGGCCGAAATCCTGTCGCCCGACGCACCCGACGACCATTGGGACATTATCGAGGGACAGGGGTCGCTGGCGCATCCGGCCTATGCCGCGGTGTCGCTCGGCTTGCTGCACGGCAGCCAGCCCGACGTGTTCGTGGTCTGCCACGAACCCGGCCGCACCGAAATGCTCGGCACCGCGGGCTATCGCGTGGCGCGCGTCGAAGAGATTGTGGATCTGACCATCGCGCTCGGCCGCCGGACCAATCCCGCGATCCGCTGCGGCGGTTTTGCCTTCAACACCTCTGCACTCGACGCGGCGGAGGCGGATGCGCTGATGGCGCGGGAGAGCGCGCGGCTGGGCCTGCCGGTTGCCGATCCGGTGCGCCGCGGGCCCGCCTTCGACGCGCTGGTGTCGAGCTGCCTAGGATGACCGCATCGCCCGCCGCGCCGACCCGGTTCCAGCGTTTCCTGCTGCCGGGCCTCGCGTTCAAGGGCGTGGTGATCGGCGGCGGTTACGCGACGGGGCGCGAGCTCGCGGAATTCTTCCTGCCCAGCGGGCCGCAGGGCGGGCTGTGGGGCATGGTGCTGGCGATGGCGATCTGGAGCGCGGTCTGCGCTGCGACCTTTGCCTTCGCGCATCTGACGCGCAGCTATGACTATCGCAGCTTTTTCCAGAAGCTGCTGGGGCCGGGCTGGATCGTGTTCGAGATCGTCTATGTCCTGCTGCTCGTCCTGATCCTAGCGGTGGTCGGCGCGGCGGCGGGGGAGATCGGGGCAAGCTTTGGCGCCCCCGCGATCGCCGGCACGTTGATTCTAGCCGGCACGATCGCGCTCGTCACCAGCCTTGGCACCGCATCGGTCGAGCGGTTGTTCAAATACGCCTCGATGCTGCTCTACTTCGTCTATGCGCTGTTCGTGGTGATCGGGCTGTCGCTGTTCGGGGACCGGATCGCGGACAATCTGGCGACGCGGGCGGCAAGCGATGGCTGGGCGATGGGAGGCGTCGCCTATGCCGGCTATAACCTCATCGCGGCGGCCGTGGTGCTGCCGATGGCGGCGCATCTGACCAGCCGACGCGACGCCCTGATCGCCGGCGCGATCGCGGGGCCACTGGCGATGCTCCCCGCGCTTGGTTTCTTTCTGTGCATGATCGCGTTCTACCCGGCGATCGCGGACGAAACCCTCCCCTCGGCGTTCCTGCTCGGACAGATGAACATCCCGGTCTTCACGATCGCGTTCCAGGCGATGATCTTTGCCGCCTTGCTCGAGACCGGGACGGGCATCGTCCATGCGGTCAATGAACGCGTGTCGGGGGTATGGGAGGCAAGGCGCGGCGTCGCGCTCGGCACCCGCCCCCGCGCAGCAATTGCACTCGCCTTGCTGCTTGGCTGCGTCTTCGTCGCCACCGGCATCGGCCTCGTCGCACTGATCGGCGGCGGCTATCGTCTGCTCGCTTATGCGATCCTGGCGGTGTTCGTGCTTCCCGTGATGACCCTGGGCGTTGCGCGCGTTCTGCGCGCACGACCCGACCTGGAGCCCCCCGCATGATCCGGATGCTGATCGCGCTTCCCGCGCTGTTGCTCGCCCTGCCCGCCGCAGCGGCGTTGCCCAAGGGGTTCGCGGAGAGGGTCGAAACGCTGCGCCGGCAGAGCGGCGCTCCCGGCATCGCGCTGGCGGTGGTCGAGAAGGGCAAGGTCACGCTTGCCCGGGGCTGGGGAACGACCAAGCTCGGCGGCACGCAAAAGGTCGATGCCGACACGATCTTCCAAACCGGATCGACCGGCAAGGCGTTCACAGCCGCCGCGCTGGCCATCCTGGTCGATCGCGGCAAGATCAGGTGGGACGACCGCGTGATCGACCACATGCCGTGGTTCCGCATGTACGACCCTTGGGTGACGCGCGAGATCACGATCCGCGACCTGCTGGTCCATCGCAGCGGCCTTGGCCTCGGCGCGGGCGACCTGCTGTTCGTCCCGCGCGGCAGCCTGTCGCGCAAGGAAATGGTCAAGCGGCTCGCGCATCTCAAGCCAGCGACCAGTTTTCGCTCGGGATACGCCTATGACAACATTCTCTACGCCGTCGCCGGGCAGCTGATCGAAGACGTCAGCGGCAAGAGCTGGGAAGACTTCATGGCGCAGGACGTGTTCGCCGCGGGCGGCATGGCCAGCGCGACGGCGGATTACGAATCCCGCCTCGCCAACCCCAACCGCGCGCATCCGCATGGCCGGGTCGGCGGCGCGGTGCGCGGCGACGGGCCGATCTCGATGCTCGACGAGCGCCGCGTGGAGCTTGGCCGCGCCGCGCTGCCTGCCGGTGGCCTCGCGCTCAGCGCCAACGATCTCGCGCGCTGGCTCCAGATCCAGCTCGGCCAGGGGGCGCTGCCCGATGGCGGGCGGCTGTTCAGCGCGGCGCAAGCGGCGGAAATGTGGAAGGGGGTGACGCCGATGCCGATCGTGCCGATGCCACCCTCGCTTGCGCCGCTGACGCCCACGTTCAGCAGCTACGCGCTGGGCTGGAACGTTGCCGACTATCGTGGCGTCCGTGTGATCGCGCATGGCGGCGCAGTGTTCGGCGCGATCGCCTATGTCATCCTGTTGCCCGATCAGCAGGTCGGCATCGCCGGGGTGGTCAATGCCGAGGAGACGGCGCTGCTGCGCGGCGTGATCCAGACGCTGGTCGACCATTACCTCGACGCACCGGATCAGGACTGGCCGAGCCGTTTTGACGCCTTCATCGACCAGCGCGTCACCGGCGCAAAGGCGGCGCTTGCGACGAAGCGCGCCGCCCCCGCCAAGGTCGGCCCATCGCTCGCGCTCGATCGCTATGCCGGCACCTATCGCGACGCGTGGTACGGCGATGTCGTGGTGGCCAAGGACAAGGATGGCGGCCTGACCATCGACTTCACCACCACCCCGGCCATGAAGGGCAGACTGATCCATTGGCAATACGATAGCTTCGTCACGCGCTTCGACGACACGTCGCTCGAGCCGGCCTATGTCACCTTCGCACTCGATGCGGACGGCAAGGTCGAGCGGGTGTCGATGAAGCCGGAAAGCCCGATCGCGGACTTCAGTTACGATTATCAGGATCTGGACCTGCGTCCGGTGGGAGCGCCCCGATGAAACGCCTATCGATTCTTGCACCGCTGCTGCTCGGCGCGTGTGCGACCACACCGGGGCCGCGGACCGAGGACGTAGCGGCGCTGCACAAGCGGCTGCTCGTCCTGGACACGCATCTCGACACGCCGCTCCATTTCGGGCGACCGGGCTGGAGCTTCGGCGACAGGCACGACCCCGCGATCGACATCGCGCAGGTCGATATGGGCCGGATGGAGGAAGGCGCGCTCGATGGCGGCTTCTTGGTCATCTACACCGATCAGGGGCCGTTGACGGCGAAGGGCTATGCCGACGCACTGGCCTTTGCGCGCGGACGATCGGACGCGATCGACACCACCATCGCGCAATTCCCCGAGCGCATCGCCCCTGCCCTGACCGCGCAGGACGCCCGCCGCCTGAACGGCGAAAACAGGCTGATCGCGTTCAAGTCGATCGAGAATAGCTATCCGTTGGGCGAAGACCTGACGCTGCTCGCCGAGTTCCACAAGCGCGGCGTGCGCATGGCCGGGCCAGTGCACGGCAAGAACAACCAGTTCGCCGATTCATCGACCGACACGCCGCGCTGGAACGGGTTGAGCCCGCTCGGCCGGCAATGGGTCGCGGAAATGAACCGGCTCGGCATGGTGATCGACGCCAGCCATGCGTCGGACGCGGTGTTCGATCAGCTGCTGGAGCTGTCGCGCGCGCCGATCATCCTGTCGCACACCACCGGTCGCCACGCTTATGACCACCCCCGCAACCTCGACGATGCGCGCATCCGGAAGCTCGCGGCGAGCGGCGGGGCGATGTGCATCAGCACGATCTACCTGTCCGACCTCAATCTGGACGGCGAGCGCGGCGCATTGTTCGCAAAGTACGAGCAGATCGCGACGCTGCCCCCCGCGGAGCAGGTCGCGCTGGCCAAGCGCTGGCGCGAACTCGACAAGACCCAGCCGCTGTGGGACGCCGATTTCGAAACGTACATCGCGATGGTGCTGCACGTCGTGGAGGTCGCCGGACCCGACCATGTCTGCTTCAGCGGGGACTGGGACGGCGGCGGCGGGGTCAAGGGGTTCGAGGATATCTCGGCGCTGCCCCTGGTCACCGCGCGGCTTAAGGCTGCGGGCTATTCGGACGCGGATCTGGCGAAGATGTGGGGCGGGAATATCCTGCGCATCGTCGCGGCGGCACAGGCAGAGGCGGGGGGCTGAGGGGCAAACTCCGTTGGTAACCCCGGCCTTGTGCCGCGGGGCCACTCCACCTCACATCCTGCGCTGTAGCCTCTCGCGCCGCGCCCGCCTACGGTGGCCCCGGGGCAAGGCCGGGATGACGGGGCTGGATCAAGCAGTGCCATCTGCAATCCGGCCATCGCGCCGACAGCAGCCGTCCGAACGGTGCCGACCTAGCGCCAAACCCTAAAGCGCTGATTTCGACCGCCGCTGCCCCCCCGCTTCGACCGTTTCCTGCCCCTGCAGGGTCATCAGCGATTCCATCAACCGCTCCTCGGCGCTGGAACATACACCCAGCACCGTCGCCTCGGCACAGCCTTCGGCGGCGATATAGGCATGTCCCATGTTCGAATCGATGTAGATCGACTCCCCCTCGTGCAGCACCACGGGGTCGTAGAATTCGGTATGCACCTCGACCGCGCCCTGCAGGACGTAGATGAATTCCTCGCCCGAATGGCGGACCAGTTCGCCGAATTCCTCGACGCTGCGCGCGCGGATTTTGGTGACGATGGGAATCATCCGCTTCCGGCGCAACTCGGTATTCATGTAGAAATAGTCGTAGTTCGCGGTCTCGACCCGCACCGCGCGGTCGAGCTTGCCGACGCTGCGCCGCGCGGTCACCGGCTGATGCTGCGGATCGGCGGGCTCGCTGCTCTCGGCAAACAGCTCCGACATGCGCAAGCCAAGTCGCTGGGCAAGCTGAAGCAATTTATCGTAGGACAGCGTCAGCCGGTTATGCTCGATCTTCGAAAGGGTCGATACCGGGATGCCGGTTCGCTCGCTCATCTGCTTGAGCGTCCAGCCCTCCTGACCACGCAGGCGCCTCAGGAAGCTGCCAAGGGTCGGGTTTTCAGGCATAAATGGCAATCATCCGGCGCTGCTTCAAAGATTTCCGATCAGGATCGGCGTTCCCGATCGGGGTCCTTGTTCAATAGCAGCGTGGCAGGGTGAGACAATCCTATTGCGCCGCCCGCCGTGCATGAAGGTCCCGGCTCACCCGTCCCCGGCGATTCCGCGCGGTCCCCACACGCCGTCGTCGCACCAGACCGTGCCGTCGCGATAGACGATCGCGGGGGAACGATCCGCCTTCAAAAAGGTGGGGCCGTCCAGATCGACGATGCCACAGCGCTGCGCCAGGACGAAGGCCGGCGCCATTGCCAGGCTGGAGCCGACCATGTTGCCGACCATGACGCCAAGGCCGAGCTGTTCGGCCCGTTCCGCCATCAACAGCGCCTCGGTCAGCCCGCCGCATTTGTCGAGCTTGATATTGATCACATCGAACCGGCCTTTGGCACCCTCGACATCGTCGAGTGTCAGGATGCTCTCGTCGCCGGCGATCGGAATCGGCGACTCAAATCGGTCGAGATCGGCTTCGCGGCCCCGCGCCAGCGGCTGTTCAAGCAGGTCGACCCTGGCATCGGCCAGCACCGCGACCAGCGCATCGAGCCGATCGACCGTATATCCCTGATTGGCGTCGACCCCGAGCCAGACATCGGGACGCGCGGCGCGGATCGCACGCACCCGTTCCGCGTCGAGCGCATCGTCCCCGGTCAGTTTGACCTTGATCGCGCGGGCATCCGCCCATCCGCGCGCGGCATCGGCCATCGCATGCGGATCGTCGGCACCGAGGGTGAAGGTGGTGATAACCGGGCGCGGCGCGTCGATCCTGGCGAGCTGCCAGACCGGCGCCCCGACGCGGTCGGCCTCCAGTTCCCACAAGGCAGCATCGACGGCGTTTCGCGCGCCCCCTGCGGGCATCAGCGCGCGCAATGTGGCGCGATCCACTCCCCCTTCGATCGCGCCGCGCGCCGTGTCGAGCGCGGCAAGCATGTGATCGACGTCATCGCCGAGATAGTAGACGCCGCTCGCTTCGCCACGCCCGCGCGCATCGCCATCCTCGAGCGTCACGGTCACGACGTCGGAGGTCTCGAACACATGGCCTGAAATGCGAAACGGCGCCTTGAGGGGCAGGCTCTCGCGAGTGACGTTCAGCTTCATGCGCTTCCTCCGCTGCGCGCGGTCCGATGAGGGAGCGATGCCCCCTCCCCGCTCCGCGCGCCGGGTGACGGGACGGCAGCGCGCCTCCCGAGTTTTCCGATAAGGACACTATCGTCCTGTTCGGAAACCGTCAATCGGTGAGCAGGACGCGCGATCGGTCGAGATCGCGGCACAAGGGGTCGGCGCCTGACACAGCATTGCGGTCGGAGCGACGCCGATCGCCCCATCCAGTGCTGCCCCGCCCGGCTCAGCGGTCGGACGGTGCCTCGCACCGGAAGTTGCTTACCGCCGCCGTCGACCCGGTGCCGCGATACACCGCGCGCTGCGGGTAGGGGCAAAGCGGCCGCTGCATGTCGATTCGGCCCGGCTCTTCCGTCGCGAATTTGGTCGCGACAACGCGATCGGGAGCCTGGCCCGTGTCGGCCCAGGCGATCAGCGCAGAGAAGAGATCGTGCCGGGCGTCGTCGGACGGTGGCCGTGGGGGGATTCCGAGCGTGGTGTTGAACGCGTCGGGGCCGGTGCCGCCGCCGCAATGCATCATGCCCGGCGCGAGGAACAGGCGCGCGCTTTCCGAGAGCTTGCCGGCGCCGCCCATCTGCCCGGCATGACGATCGAAGAACGCGACCGACTGGGCCGGCGGGACGAGGGTATCGGCGAGGCCGTGAAAGACGATCAGCTTGCCGCCCCGCGCGGCGAAGCGCGCAAGGCTGCCGCGCGTGGCGTCGTTGACGATGGCGTCTAGTCGCGTGTCGACGATCGGCATGTCGCGGTCGAAATCGAAGTCCTTCCAATCCCAATTGGCGCCGAAGACCCATTTGAACAGCGCGCCGAACGGCGGCTGGCCGTCGATCGGCTTTTGCAGGAAGGACCAGCCGAAGGTGTCGGGCATCTCGCTGCCCGGAAGCCAGCCATGGAAGCGGGGCTTGCCGTCGCGGTCGGTGGGACCCGAATAGAAGGCGCGTGCGGTCGCGACCTCCCGGTGCGTCAGGCAGCCGTCGGACGCAGCGCCGGTGCACTGCAGGACCTGCGGATCGAACTTGCAATTCAGCGGGTCCGAGATGAAGCGATCGCCCGCCAGCGCATGACCCTGCCGCCAGCACGTCGCGATCGCGGCTGTGTTGAGCAGCTTGAGCTTGGCATCGGACAGCAAGGCGCCGGGGACGCGGTTCGCGGCAGCATAGTTCCACAGCACGGCGGCATGGCCCCAGGTGCGGTTCATCACGGGTGCGCCGACCAGAATGCCGTCATAATCGTCGGGGTAGTGCAGCGCTTCGATCAGCCCCATCTGACCGCCGGTCGAGCATCCCGTATAATAGGAGCGCCGGGGCACCTGCCCGTAAAATGCCCGGGTGATCGCCTTCCCGGTCGTCGTCATCGCGTGGGTCGAGAGACGGCCCCAGTCGCGCCACTTGCGCGGCTGACCGATCAATGCGTCGCCTTCGAGCGGCGTGGCGGGGGCGGTTCCTGCATCGGTCGTCGCGGTCGCGAAGCCGCGTCGCAGCCCTTCGACCATGCCCGAATAGCCTAGTGCAAAGGTGCCGGCAAACCCGCCGCTGCCATTGCCGTGAAACACGCCGGTCCAGCCGTGCACCGGCAGCCACAGCTCGACGCCGATGTCGGAGCCGGGCTCGGACCGCACGCGCGCAACGACGCGGCAGAAACTGCGATAGCCGGGCACATCCGCCGCGATCGCCGTCTCTGCGGGCCTGGCGGGAACCAGCACCGCGCTGGCGATGCTCGTATCGCGCAGCTTCAGGCCCGCGAGCGCGGCGCAGCGCGCGGCGGCGTCAAGGACCGGCTTGCGCGGCTGGGCATGCGCAACGCCCGACCCCGTCCACAGCGCCGTCGCTGCGAGCACAGCGAAACAAGAGGTGTTCTTCATGACGCGCTCCACCAACATTCCGGTCATTTCACGCCGCGCCGACCGCCGACGATCGCCTGATCAACCGGGCGAGCCACAGGAACAGCAGGGCGGCGACGAGATACATCGGCGCCAGCGCGTAAAAGGCCATTTGCAGCGAATTCCCTCCATGATCGGTACGGAAGAAATCGCTCGCGATGCCGACAAAGGTCGGTCCCAGGCCAAGCCCGACGAGGTTCATGACGAGCAGCAACAAGGCGCCGGAAATCACCCGTGCATCCGGCGCCACCTCGCTCTGGACGAACGTGACCGTCGCGGGGAGGAAAAAGGAATTGAGGAACAGCGGAACGAACAGCAGCGCGAGGGCGACCTCCCACCGATCGACCGCAGCGAAGCCGAGGAAGAAGGGCAGCGCAAGCACGAGCGACAGCGCCGGTATGGTGGCATAGGCCGCCTTGTTGCGGACCGCGAAGCGATCGATCAGCTTGCCCGAGACGAAGATGCCGGTGCCCATGCCGAGGCCCACGGCGAGCGCGTACCAGATTGCGACCTCTTCGAGCGTCATGCCCTTTTCGCGCATCAGGAACAGCGTGGCGAAGTTGGCCAGCCCATAGGTGATGAAATTGGCGGCGCCGCTCGCCAGCGCTGCGACCGCGAGCAGCTTGTTGCCGAAGAAGCCTACGATCGCCCGGCCAAAGCTGGGCGCGGACACGCTGGTGTCGCGCATCGGCGGCGCATCGAAGCGGCCGCGCACCGGCTCGGGCACAAGGAAATAGACCAGGATTGCGGTGAGTATGCCGATTGCGCCGACGGCGTAGAAGGGCACGCGCCAGTCATAGGCGGCGGCGAGCGACGCGCCGAAGGCGACGCCCAGCGCCGACCCGATCGGCGGGCCGAGGTTGAAGATGCCCATCGCCGTGCCGCGCTGTTCGCGGGGAAAGGTGTCGGAGATGATGGCATAGGATGGCGGCACGCCGCCCGCTTCGCCGACGCCGACCGCCATCCGCGCGGCAACCAGCTGGCCGTAATTGCCCGCCATGCCGCAGGCGACGGTGGCACCGCTCCACAGCCCGCAGGCGAGCGACAGGATCTTCACCCGGTTCGACCGGTCCGCCAGCCATCCGATGGGGATCGCGATGAAGCAGTAGAAGAGCGCGAAGTAGAAGCCGGTAAGATAGCCGAGCTGGCTGTCGCTGATCTGCAGCCCGTCCTGGATCGGCTTGGCCAGGATCGAGACCAGCTGGCGATCGAGGAAGTTGAGGACATAGACGAAGCACAGCATGCCCAGCACGAAACCGCCCTTGCCCTGTCGAACAGGCTCGATCGGCCCTGGAGCAGGCGCTGCTTGGTTGATCGCCATCGGCCTTACATCCCTCCCTGTGAATCTTGCATTGTTTCGATCCACCCTGCACGCCCCGTGCCGCCGCCAAGCCCCGCGGCAACGCGCTGCCTGACCGATGCGGGCGGGCGGAACCGCTCACCATAGGCCGCGATCTCCGCCCCCATCAGGCCCGCGCCGACGTCCGCCTTCATGCCACGGCTCCCGCAGACACATCCGACGCGCGCTCGCGCCAGTGCTGCGCCTGTTGGATATACCAGGGCAGCACTTCCGGCGTAGCGGTGGCATCGGGGCTTACCACCTTCTCGACGGGCCAGCCGGCGAACAGGCGCTTGATCGGCAGTTCCTGCTTCTTGCCCGACAAGGTGCGCGGAATGCCGGGCGCGGCGATCACGTGGTCGGGCACGAAACGCGGCGACAGGCTGGTGCGGATCGCCGCTGCGATTGCCCCCTCCAGCGCAGCGTCGGCCGCGCATCCCTCGCTCGGAACGACGAACAGGATCAGCTGGCTCTCGCCCTGCGCCGTTTCGAGGTCGATCAACATCGTGTCTGCGACCTGCGGCAGCTGCTCGACCGCCGAGTAGATCTCCGCCGTCCCCATGCGCACGCCATGCCGGTTGATCGTCGCATCGCTCCGGCCCGATATGGTGCAGCTGCCATCGCTGCCGATCGTCAGCCAGTCGCCATGCCGCCATACGCCCGGCCAGGTCGCGAAATAGCAATCATGGTAGCGGCTGCCGTCCGCGTCGCCCCAGAAATAGAGCGGCATGCTCGGGAACGGACGCGTACACACCAGTTCGCCCACTTCATCCACGACAGGTCGGCCCTGTTCGTCCCACGCCTCGATCGCGGCGCCCAGATGACGGCATTGCAGCCGGCCCGGCGTGTCGGGCAATTCGGGATTGCCGGCCATGAAGGCGGCGGCGATCTCCGTCCCGCCGCTGACATTGCACCACCAGATATCGGGGCGACCCAATTGCGCGAATTGCGCACTGCCCCAGCGCTGGACGTCGGGCGGCAGCGGCGACCCGGTGCTGCCCAACGCGCGAATTTGCTCCATGCCGGGGATGCGGGTGACGTCGATCCCGGCCTTGCGACAGCTGGCGAAGAACGCGGCTCCGGCGCCGAACCAGGTGACCCCGCTGCGCGCCGCGAAGTACCAGAGGCGCGTCCAGTCGGGATCGGCCTTGGTCCCGCTCGGCGATCCGTCGAACAGGCAGATCGTCGTGCCGCTCAGCAGCCCGCCGACCTGGATGTTCCACATCACCCAGCCGCTGGCGCTGTACCAGTGGAAGCGCTCGCCAAACGTGTTGGGCGCATAGCTGGGGCCAAGGTCGAAATGGAGCCGCCCGGCCGCAGTCGCGACCAGCACGCCGCCATGGCCGTGGACGATCGCCTTGGGCAGGCCGGTAGTCCCGCTGGAATAGAGGATCCACAGCGGATGATCGAACGGCAGCCATTCGGGCTGGAACTTAGCGACCGCTTCGTCGTCGCGCACAATCGTGGTGGCGAAGTCGGTCGCGCCCGGAACCTCGCCGGATGCACAGCCGCTCGTCACGAGAAAGACGCTTTCGATGCTGGGAAGCTGGGCGCACAGGTCGCGAACGGCGGCGGTGCGATCCAGCGCCTTGCCCGCGTAGAAGACCCCATCGACCGCGATCAGCGCCTTGGGCGCGGTCTGCCGCCAGCGATCGAGCACCGCGTTGGTGCCCATGTCGGGCGAGCACAGGGTCCAGATCGCGCCGATGCTGGCACAGGCGAGCAGCCCGATCACCGCAGCCGGAATGTTCGGAAGATAGGCCGCGACGCGGTCCCCCGGAGCGATCCCGCGCGCGCGCAGGGCAAGGGCCAGCGCGGCGGACTGACGGCGCAGCTCCGCCCAGCTCAGCATGACGCTGTTGCCGCGCTCGTCGATGGCGATGATCGCCGGCTGCCCCGCCGCGTCCGCCGCTGCGGCATGGCGGAACACGTGCCGCGCGTAGTTGACCTGTGCGCCGTCGAACCAGCGCGCGCCCGGCATTGCCTCGTCGCTCAGCACCGCCGTGAACGGCGTTGGCGATTCGATGCCGTCAAACTCCCAGATGCTGCGCCAGAACCCGTGCAGATCCTCGACCGACCAGCGGTGCAGGTCTTCGAAGCCCGCAAAGGATCGGCCGTGCGTCTGCGCCAGCCAGTCACGATAGAGCCTGATCTGCGGCACGGGTTGGAGCGGGGAGACGCTGGCACCGGTCATCAAAAGCCAAACCTTGTCATTGTTCGTGCGGTTGGAGGGCGGCCCGCATCTGGCGGCGCCGCCCCGCTTTTCAGAAGGATGTGCGCAGGCTCATCGCCGCGTAGCGACCGATGGCATTGTAGGCGCCGCCGATCCCGTCGGTGCCCGGGAAGAAGGGCGGTGTCGCGTCGAACAGGTCGTTGACCTGCAGACCCAGCTCCAGCCCCTTGGCAAAGGCGAGGTCGGGCAGCCGCACCGCCAGGCGCAGGTCGACGGTCGTGTAACCTTCGGCATCGTACAGCGCCGAACCGGTCGGCGTCGCGTAGGATGCGGTCACGCCGCTGCGGTGGTTGACGAAGTTGACGAAAGTCACCGGTCCGGCGGCAAAGCCGAGCGTGGTGCGCAGCGTCGTGCGCGGAATGCCCGCCTCCAGCGAATTGCTCACCGCCGATGTCGGCGACAGCTGGTTGCGGTAGTTCAGGATATAATTGCCTGCGACCCCGCCAAACACTGTGCCGAAGCCGACATCGTGGCGATAGCGCAGGTCGAAATCGATCCCGTTGGTCTCGCGCACCCCGAAATTGCCCTGACGCAGGTCGAGGATGTTGCCGATCGTCGGCACCGCAGCAAAGGTGTAGAAGAACGGCACCGTGTTGGCTATCGCCGCGCTCACCTGAGCGCCGGTCGGATTGCGGATGACACGAGCCGCAAACGTCGGGTCGCTGAACAACAGCGCGCCCAACCCAGACGGCGTCCCGATCACATTGTCATAATGGATGTCATAGAAGGTGACGCTGGCGGTCAGGTTGGGGATCGCCTTGGGCCGCAGGTCGATGCCCGCCGACCAGGTGCGCGCGGTTTCGGGGGTCAGGTTGCGATTGCCGCCGAACAGCAGGATCGTGTTGACCTGCGCCGCCCCACGCGAGGGATCGCGCGCGCCGAACGCGTCGACCAGGGCGGCCGCCGAGTAATAGGACCCGACCGTCGAGCCGAGATCGCGCAGGCCCGGCGCACGGAACGACCGGCCAAAGCTGCCGCGCAGGTTGATGCCCTCGACCGGTTCCCAGGTCAGCCCGATCTTGGGATTGCTGGTCGATCCGAAGTCGCTGTAATCGTCGAAGCGGCCCGAGAGCGACAGCGCGAGGCTGCGCATCCCCGCGGTCGCATTGCCCTCACCAAAGATCGGCACGAACAGCTCGCCATAGAGCGACTTGACGTTGCGCTCGAGATCCTCGGGGAAACCCACCCCGCCACTCTGGCCACGCTGGCGATAGGTTTCGCGGCGATACTCTGCGCCAACCGCGATCTTGATCTCGCCTCCCGGCAGATCGGCGAGCGGCCCGTCGACCTTGACCGCCCCGATGCGCGTGCGCTGGCGGTTGTCGAAGGTGGTCGGGTTGTTGAGAATCGCCGCACGCACCGCCGGGCTCGTGCCGTAACCGAACGGGTCGAGCGCGGTCGCGGTCGTCGTACCCGCAGCGGCTGCGGTCAGCGCGGTGGTGTTGATCCCGGGCTGGAAGGTGTCGTTGCGCGAAAAGTTGAACGAGCCATAGACGCTCGCCTTGAAGTTGCCCGGCAGGTCGATATCGACGCCCGCCGTCGCATTGCCGCTGCGCACGCGGAAAATCTGGTCGAAATGATCCGCACCAACCAGCCGATCCGGACGGAAATCGAAATAGCCGAACAGCGACCCCGTGCCGGGCGGCGCGCGGAAATAGGGGTTGGCGGCGGTGATCAGGACAAAGGTCTGCCCCGGTAGCGCGGCCTGAACCACGTCGCGGCGGTCCGAATAGAGGAAGTCGGCCCACAGCGTGACCGCATCCGACAGGTCTTGCCGCGCTGAAACGAACGCGCTGTGCGTGCGGTTCTGCGGCAGCAAGTCGACCGGCCCGCGCGGGTCGCAGGTGTTGAGACCGGGCGCGAGGCTGGACGCGGCATAGATCGTGCCTGCGAAGAGATTGACGTTGGCATCGGGGCACACTGCCGAACGCGTGTCGATGCCGCCCACCGCGCGGAAATCGAGCGAGCGATAGCTGCGGTCGGCCCCGGTGATGTTGCTGTTGTCCTGATATTGATAGGCGGCGACGAACGATCCGCTGCTCCAGTCATGGCCGAAGGCGAGCCCTGCGTTGAACGCATTGTAATCGTCGGCGATGCCATAGCGGACAATCGCCTCCACCCCCTTGATGCGTCGACGGGTGATGAAGTTGACGACGCCGGCGACGGCTTCCGATCCATAGATGGCGGACGCGCCGTCGGCCACGATCTCGACCCGCTCGATCGCCAGTTCGGGGATGAACGGATAGTCGGGATTGGTCTGCTGTGTGCTGCCCGAGATCAGGCGATGCCCGTTCATCAGCGGCAGGGTCGCGGCGGTCGGCAGGCCGCGCAGGCCCGGCGCGAACGACCCGAGACCGTTGTTGCTGACGCGCGGCGCGGTGTTGAAACTGTTGAGCTGCGGCACCGTCGCCAACAGTTCGGGCGTACTCGCCGCACCGATCAGCTTGGCGTCTTCGCGCGTCACGCTGATCAGGCCGGAGCCGGTGGGCGGAATCCCGCGGATGCTCGACCCCGTGATGACCACCTCGGTCGATTCTTCCGCATCCGGTTCCGCAACAGGAACGGTCGTTTGCGCATGCGCCGCAACGGGAGCGGCCAGCAGCACCAGAGCCAGAGCGGAGCGAGCGAGCAGCTGCGCACGGCATCCAAGATGATCGGTTCGGATCGACATGATCTTTATCCCCTCCTTGATATCTGTTCGTCGCGGCCATCGCCGCCGCCGGGCTTTGCCGACTTGATGCCTTGCTTATGGTCTGACACACCCGCTGGTAAGCGCATTGACGGACATCACTATGTCTTTGGCGGACAGATGCGGCGGGAGGATGAGGGTGGCGGGCGACGCAATGGATGACGGTGGCGCGACGGGCCGCAACGCGCGCGCGGGGTTCCCGTCGCTCAACCAGCGCAGCTTCGCCCCGTTCAAGATCGCGACGGTGATCGACACCGTTGCCGATCGCGGTATCACCGCGGCGACCGTTCTGGAGCGCACCGGCCTGTCACTGGCCGAGGTCCGCGATCCCCACACGATGACGTCGATCGGCCAGTATCTGACGGCATGCGAGAATATCGTCGCGGCCGGCGCCGGGTTCGCCGACGCATTCGCGATCGGCGCTCGCCTCCACCTTTCGGCCTATGGAATGTACGGCTATGCGCTGATGTGTTCGCCGACCATGCGCGA
Organism: Sphingomonas sp.; assembly: GCF_965227385.1. Lineage (GTDB taxonomy): Bacteria > Pseudomonadota > Alphaproteobacteria > Sphingomonadales > Sphingomonadaceae > Sphingomonas. The sequence continues at coordinate 1,663,585 of NZ_OZ245750.1, read as the reverse complement.
CTTTTTCGACTTCGCCGTGCGCTACCAGCCGCTCGCCACGCCCACCGTCCGCCTCGAATGGCGCGCCGAGGGCAATTTTGCGATCTGGCAGTTCCGCGAAATCTATCGCGACGTGATGAGCAGCGACGTCCGCACCTTCCTCGTCCGCCAGCAGATGAAGATGACCTTCACCCATATCCGCGACACCGCCGGCGCCGACAATTTACCCGTGCGGGCGCTGTTCGCGCTGCCCGAGGATGCGTTCGCTCCGGACGACGCACAGGCGCTGTCCTGCCCCTGTTCCTATGGCGAGACGGCCAATGAGCTCCACTATCCGATCGGCATCCTCGACCAGACCCCGGAGCTCGGCAATCGGCTGACCCGCGCGATGCTCGAGGAAACCTGCGACCGCCTGATCGGCCAGGCGCGCATTTCGTCGGGACTGTCGGGGGAGGTCTATCAGTTGCTGATGAATGCACCTAGCGAGTTCCCGTCGATGACCACGATCGCCGCGCAACTGGGGGTGCAGGAGCGAACCCTGCGCCGCCGCCTTGCCGCCGAAGAGACAAGCTATGGCGCGATCGTCGACGATGTCCGCCGCAAGCTTGCGATAGAATATCTCCAGACGACGCGGATGAGCGTGGACGATGTCGCGTGGAAGGTGGGCTTCAGTGACAGCGCCAACCTGCGCCGCGCGGTCCGGCGCTGGACCGGCAAGACGATCAGCGCGATACGGGCCAGCAGATAGGGGTCCGCGATTGCGCCAGCCGTCTCTGGCCGCCAGCCGTAACCCGCTGCGCGCTACCTTCAACGCGTCGGCACGCTGGACCCCCGCCTATCGGCCCGCGCAATTCTATCCGTGGCATGATCCGCGCGTGGATCGTGCGGCGCTATCGGCGGATCGGCGCGACTTTGCCGGGCGCGGTGATCGAGTATCGGGAAGGCGGGGCGCGGTGGACGCTATCGCGGGCCAGTGGCGGTGCGCGGAGCCGTCGAACCGCGCAGTCGATCCAACGAGGGCAAGTGGAACAGTCGGACCGTCACCGTATCGCCCTCCCAGGGAAGCCCTGGCATAGCGGAGGCCGCCTCGATCGGATGTTGCTGACCGGGCCGGCGCGCCTGTCAGTCCCGTTCCCCGGCCCCATAAGCGCGGCAGAACAGATCGACCGCCGCCGTGATCCGCACATGATTGCGGGCGGCGTCATTGGTACAGCCAAAGCGCCGTTCGAGATCGCCCAGTCCCTTGCACATCGCGACGAACTGTTCAGCCGCCAGTTCCGGATCCGCAACCGCCACTTCGCCCGCGTCGCGCAGCGTGCACAAGAGCGCGGCGAATGCGCGCAGCATCTGGCGCGGCCCGGCCTCCAGAAACGCTTCGCCGATCGCCGGGTCGCGCTCGGTCTCTGCCGCGATGCGCCGGTCGAACTGGACCATTTCCGGGCGCGACATGAACGCGGTCATCGCCGCACCGATGGCCTCCAGCCGTTCGCGCAGCGACAGGCCGGGCATTGGCGCGATGCTGAAATGATCGCCAATCCGCGCACATTCACGTTCGATCGCGGCGGCAAACAATCCGCGCTTGTCGCCGAATTGGTTATAGATCGTGACCTTCGACACATGGGCGTCGGCCGCCACCTGCTCGATCGCAGTCGCGGCAAAGCCATGATCGAAAAAGGATCGGGTGGCGGCGTCGAGGATCGCCTGGCGCTTCACCGGGTCGATCGAGCGTTGCGCACGCGTAAGGGTTTCGCTTGACAGAGTGAACGGTCCCGTTCATTTGAACGAATGCGTTCAAGTTAGCCTGATTTGATGCCGCGGGGCAAGCAGGGGGCAGTGTCGCATGATCTGGATTGCCATCCGCATGCTCACCGGCGACGCCCAGAAATTCTATGGGCTGGTGTTCGGCATCGCCTTCTCGACCCTGTTGATCACGCAGCAGCTGACGATCTTCGTCAGCCTGCTCGAACGCGGGGCAAGTGCTGTGTTCAATGTGCCAGCTGCCGACATCTGGGTGATGGACCGGGTAAGCCGCACTACCGATGTCTCCTATCCGATGCCCAGCACCGCGCTCGACAAGGTACGGTCGGTGCCCGGGGTCAAATGGGCGGCGCCGCATCTGCGTGCCAATGCGTCGGTTCGAACGGGCGATGGCGATCTGGAAGGTGTGACCATCGTCGGTGTCGATGACGCAACCCTGATCGGCCTGCCGCGGCGGATGGCCGAGGGCAGCATCGACGTGCTGTCGCGCCCCGACACGGTGATCATCGACGATGTCGGCACGACCAACATGTTCGCCGATGGCCGCAGCCCGATCGGCGAGCGGCTGGAGCTGAACGACCAGCGCGCGGTGATCCGGGGCATCGCCGACGCGATTCCAGGCTTTACCAGCCAGGTGACGCTCTACACCAAATACAGCCAGGCGCTGCGCTACGTGCCGGGTACGCGCAACCGGCTGTCGTTCGTGCTGGTCGGTGCGGCGCCCGGCGTGGATCACCAACAGCTGGTTGCGCGGATCGAGGCGGAAACCGGGCTGCGCGCGCGCACCCGCGACCAGTTTGCGCAGGACGGCATCGACTTCATCGTCGAAAATACCGGCATCCCGATCAATTTCGGGATCACCGTGGCGCTCGGCTTCGTCGTCGGCGTGGCGATCGTCGGGCTGACCTTCAGCCTGTTCATCCGCGACAATATCAAGCAGTTCGGCGCGCTCAAGGCGATCGGGGTCGCCAACGGGACGATCCGCCGCATGGTGACGGCGCAGGCGGCGCTGGTCGGCCTGATCGGCTATGGCCTCGGGGTCCTGGCGACCGTGGTTTTCATCTTGAGCTTCTCGACCGAGCCGAGCTTCAAGGGGTTCTACATCCCGTGGCAGATCCCGTTGATCAGCTTCGCCGCAGTCGTGCTGATCCTGGCGCTCACCGGCTGGATCGCGCTGCGCCGTGTGCTCAAGACCGAACCGGCGGCGGTGTTCCGGTGAGCGAGCCCGCGCCCGCCCAGCCCGCGATCCGCACGCGCGGCGTGACCCGCGACTTCATGGCGGGGAGCCAGGCGATCACCGTACTGCACGGTATCGATGTCGACATCCGGGCGGGCGAGCTGACCTATCTGGTCGGTGAAAGCGGGTCGGGGAAGACCACGCTGATTTCGATCATGTGCGGCATCCTCTACCCGACCAAGGGCGAGGTGGAGGTATTCGGCACCGACATCTACCGCCTGTCCGACGCCGAGCTGGTGGCATTCCGGCTGCGCAACATCGGTTTCATCTTCCAGCAATATAATCTGATCCCGTCGATCGACGCGGCGAGCAACGCCGCCGTGCCGCTGATCGCGCAAGGGGTGCCGCGGGCGCAGGCGCGCGACCGCGCGGTCGAGATGCTCGCCGCGCTCAACATCGCCGACCAGGCCGACAAGCTGCCTAGCCAGCTGTCGGGCGGCCAGCAACAGCGCGTGGCAATCGCCCGCGCGCTGGTGCACCGCCCCCGGCTGGTGGTGTGTGACGAGCCGACCGCCGCGCTCGATGCCCGATCGGGCCGGCGCGTGATGGACCTGTTGCGCGAGGTGGCGGTTACGCCCGACCGCGCGTGCATCATCGTCACCCACGACAACCGTATCTTCGATCTCGCCGACCGCATCCTCCGGCTGGAGGACGGTTCCATCACCCATGACGGCGCGCATATGCCGGAGGACCATTGATGCCCGATTGGAAGCGGCTGAGCTTTGCCCGGACCATCCTGCCGCTGATCGCGGTGGCGAGCCTGGTGCTGGCAGCCCTGTTCATCTGGGGCGGGTTGCCCGACCGCAGCCCGAGCGCGCCGCAGCGCGAACCGGCCAAGGCGCCGCCTGCCCTCGCCAATGCCGAACGGGTGACCGGGGCCGGAGTGGTCGAGCCGTCGAGCGAGACGATCGACATCGGCGCGCCGCTGTCCGGGCTGGTGATGAACGTCGCGGTCAGCCCCGGCGCGCGGGTGGTGCCGGGCCAGCCGCTGTTCACCATCGACGACCGCGCAGTCCGCGCGCAGCTGGCCGAGGCGCAGGCAGCGATCGGCGAAGCCCGCGCCGCGATTGCGGAGGCGCAAAGCGCGCGGGCGACGGCGGGGCGTCAGCTTGCGCTGTACCGCGCGGTCGATGACCCCGCCGCAGTGGCACGCGCGGAAATCGTGCGGGTCGAGGGTGAGGCCGCCGCCGCAGCGCAGCGCGTCGCGCTCGCCCGCGCCCGCCTGGCCGCTGCACAGGCGCGCGCGGGGACGGCGCGGACCGAGCTTGGTCGCCTGACCGTGCGCGCGCCGATCGCGGGCGAAATCCTGACCGTCGCGATCCGGCCGGGCGAATATGTCTCGACCATGGGCGGGACCAGCCAGGCGTTTATCCAGATGGGCGCGACCGATCCGCTGCACGTGCGCATCGACATCGACGAGGAACAGGCCCCGCGCGTCGCGCTGGGCGCCGCCGCAATCGTCTCGCCGCGGGGCGATGCGGGGCGGCAGGTCGAGGCGCGCTTCGTCCGCGCGGAGCCGCTGATCGTGCCGAAGCGCTCGCTGACCAACAGCGCGCAGGAGCGGGTCGATGTGCGCGTGCTCCAGCTGATCTATGCGCTGCCCGAAACCAATGGCGCGTTCCGCGTCGGGCAACAGGTCGACGCGTTCATCCCGGCGCGCAAGGACGCGAAATGAGCCGGAGTAAACGCCTTGCCGTGCTGGCCCTGTCGACGGCGCTTGCGGGCTGCGTGGCTGGGCCTGCGCGCGAAATCGCGACGCCGGTTCCCGAACTGCCCGCGCGCTTTGCGCTGATCCCGGCGGAGACGGGCGGTGCGGTCGCGGATCTGTTGCCGAGCACCGATCCGGGGTTCGTGCGGCTGTCGCGTGATGCGCTGGCGAGCGCGCCGACGCTGGGCGAAGCGCTGGCGCGGATCGACGAGGCGCGCGCGCGGCTCGGGCGCGCGCGGGCGGAGGCGCTGCCGACCATCGGGGCCAATGGCGCGGTGACCGGCACGCGCAGCAACCCCGACCAGTTCGGGGCAAGCCTGCCGCCCGGCGTCGAGGTTGCGGCGGAACGCGCGAGCTATGCCGCCAATCTGACCGCGCAGTGGGACGTCGACCTGTTCGGGCGCGTGCGGGCGCAGCAGCGCGCGGCACAGGCTCGGCTCGACGCCGCCACGGCATCGGCACAGGCGGTGCGCATCGCGCTGGTTGGCGAAATCGCCGCGTCGGTGATCGACTGGCGGACCCTGTCGGCGCGCCGCGATGCACTGACCCAGGATCTGGCGGCGGCGGAGCGGCTGGGCGCGCTGGCCGGGAGCCGGGCGCGGGCGGGGATCGTCTCCGGCCTCGATCCGGTGCAGGCCCGCGCGCTGGCGGAAACTGCCCGGACCCGGCTGGCGGCGCTGGGGGGCGAAGAGGCGCGGCTGATCGGGCGGCTGACGACGCTCACGGCGCAGGATGCGGAACGCGTGCGCGCGACGCTGCGGATGCCGCCGCAGCCGGTGCTGATCGATGCGGCGGAGCTGGCCTCGGCTCCGGCAGCGATCACCTATCCCGCACCGACCGCGCTCCCCGCGACCCTGTTGCAGAACCGTCCCGACATTCTCGCGGCGGCGGCTACGCTGGAGGCGCAGGATGCCGAACTGGCGGCGGCGGCGCGGCGGCGCTTTCCGGCGCTGCGGCTCGATGCGTCGTTGGGGCTGCTTGCATTCGGCCTTGGCAATCTGTTCGACAGTGACTCGTTGGTGGGTTCGCTCGGCGCATCGCTCGCCGCGCCGCTGCTCGATTTCGGGCGAATCGCGGCGGATATCGACGCGGCGGCCGCGGGGAAGCGTGCGGCGTTTCAGGCCTATCGCGGTGCGGTCTATACGGCGCTGGGCGAGGCCGAGGCGGCCTATGGCGTGATCGCGGCGGCGGACCGCGAAGAAGTGTCCGCGCGGCGTGAACTGATCGCGCTCGATCGCGCCGCGCGGCTGATCGCAGAGCGCCAGCGTGCCGGGCTGGCCGACATGACGGCGCTGACCGATGCACGACGGCAGGCACTCGCCAGCCGCGAGCGCGCAGTCGCGGCGGAAGGGCGGGCGGCACGTGCGCGCGTCGTGCTGTGGCAGGCACTAGGGGGCTCAACCGACGGCACGCTGCCCTAGCGCGAGAGTGTCGCAGACCCGCGCGGCTTCACGCGTCGTCAGGTCGTTCTTCCGTTTCGTTTCCGATTGGATGTCATCGGATCCGGCTTTGGCGGCGGTTTCCATCCCGGCGGAGGAACCGGCCTCTGTCGGCTCGTACCGAGCCCCATCGCGCCCGGACGCTGGCGAACCAGGCCCGATGTGTCCACCTGTGCGGTCTCTTCCGCGCTTGCTCCGCCGCGCATCAGATTGATACGGTCACGAATGCGCTGCGCCTCCTCGAAATCGAGCGCGCTTGCAGCAGCGGCCATCTGGCGTTGCAGGTCCTCGATCGTGTCGGTCATCGACGGGCAACGCACGATGGGACCCGAAGGCTGCATTGCGCCTCAGAACCGGTCGTCGACGCGCCGTCGGGTGCCATCGCTGCCGAACGCGCGCCGATGCATCGCCTGTTGCCCCACCATCGCCTGCAGCCCCGCGACGATCACGGCGAGCGCCGCATTGAGGTCGTTGCTCTTCCCGCACATGAAGATGTCGACACAGGCGGTGCCATATTCGGGCCAGGTGTGGATCGAGATGTGCGATTCCGCGAGCAGCGCCACGCCGGTGACGCCGAACCCCGCGCCGAACTTGTGCAGTCGCACCTCGAGCAGGGTCGCGCCGGCTGCCTTGGCTGCATCGGTCAGGATGCGTTCGATGCGATCGGCATCGTCCAGATGCGCGCCGTCGATCAGGTCGGCGATGAGGTGCCAGCCCTCGCCCGGCAGCATCCCGGTCATAACAGGCTCTCATGGCGGTGAGAGAGGTGCGCCATCGCGGACTCCGCTGCGCGGACGCCATGGTAATGCGCTTCTTCGAACAGCGACAATCCGCTGATGTCGCTATGGGCGGACCAGATCGGACCGGTGTCCCCGCCCCCGCCGCGGCGCAGAAAGCCCGGCGTCGGCCGCACCATCGCATGCCCCCAGCGCCACAGGTCGATGCGACGGATCGCCCCGTCGAGCTCGGGATTGGTCGTGAGCAGATCGTCGCGCACGATGCGCTTCCAGTCCTCCGCCGGGCGTTCGACCAGCAATCGGCGCGCGGCTGCAGGGGCCATGTCCGATAGCGGGAGATACCAGGTGAGGACGGTCGCGCCCGGCTGCGCCGCCGGCCCCTGATGCGTTGCCACGACATAGCCGAGCGACTGGCTGCTTACCGAGACATTGTCCCAGGCGAGCGGCACACCGCGCCCCGTGGGCAGGCGGTCGAGCGTGACATTGGCGACCAGCCATGGCGCATAGGTCAGCGCCGGGTCGGGCGCGATGTCCGGACAGATGCGCGCCGCGACGAAGTGCGGCATGGCCAGGATCGCGGCGCGGGCATTAAACCGGATGGTCTGGCCCGCCGCCGCGTCGAAGCAATCGGCTTCGACCCCCTCCCCGCGCAGCGCGACACGGTGGACGATCATGCCGGGCCGGATGCGGTCGCGGCAGTGCCGCGCCATCCCCTCGGTCAAGCGCGCATTGCCCTCCGGCCAGGTCAGCTCGTTGCGGCCGGCGCCATCCGCCGCCCAGCCGCGGCGGCTCGCGAAATAATGGATGCCGGCCCAGGCGGAGACTTCACCCGGTTCGGTGCCGTAATCGTCGCGCATCGCATAGCGGACATGGCCGCGCAGCACCGGCGAGCGCCAGCCGCGCGCGTCGAGCCACGCAGCGAAGCTCTGCGCGTCGAGTGCGCGCAGTTCGGGGTCGGACGAGCTGTAAGCCATCGGCACGGCGAAGGCGGGCTTGCCGTCGCGGCCGGTCTGGCGCGAAAACGCCGCCATCGCTGCCTCGAATGCGCGCAGGTCAGCCGTGTCCTGCGGCGTCAGGCCGGTGCGCGGGATCAGTCCTTCATGCCAGCGACCCTGCCAGAAGACCCGCTCCTGCAAATCGGCACAGAGCTGGGCCATATCATAGACCGGCACGCCGTCACGCTCGCCGGTGATCATGCCAAAATCGCGCAGCATCTTGCGAAGTGCCCCCGCCTCGCGATTAGGCACAGGCAGATAATGCGCACCGAGCGGATAGGCCGAGACCGCATTGCGCCCAGCGCGGGCGTTGCCGCCAACCTGATCCTCCAGTTCGACCAGCGTGAAGCGGTCGAACCCGGCGTCCATCAGCCGCCACCCGGCCGCAAGCCCCGCAACACCGCCACCGGCGATCAGCAGGTCGACCTGTTCCTCACGCGAAGGTGGCGGAAATCCGCCGTCGCGCAGCCGGTGGCCGCGCGCCATGTCTGCCCCGTCGAGATCGCCCGGCGGCAGCGGTGCGGGACGCGCGAGCGCGAATGCGCCCCCGGCGGCGCAGGCCGCTACCGCGCCCGCCCCCAGCACGGTGCGGCGATCAGCTTTCATAGCGCGCCCACGCCTTGCCGAATTCGCGCACCAAAATCTGGTTGTCGAGCCGGTTCACCTCGGCCGGACGCCGCGCCATGTCGGGCGGGAAGGCGAACAGCTGACGCTCGACCGCCGGGGTCAGGAACCGACCGCGCGGAAAGCGGCCCTCCGCGGGGATCGTGCCCGCCGATGCGAGGATGAAGCCCCATTCACCGAAACTCGGCACATAGGCATGGTAGGGCCGCGTGGTCAGCCCCGCCGCCGCCATCGTCGCGGCGACCGTCCAATAGGCTTGTGGCGCGACCAATGGGGATGTGCTCTGCACCGTCACCATCGCGCCGGGCGCGAGCAGGCGGACAAGGCTGCGATAGAAGGTTTCGGTGTAGAGTTTCCCTACCGAGAAATCGACCGGGTCGGGAAAGTCGACGATCACCGCGTCATAGCGTCCGGTCGCTTCGCGCACCCAGCGGAAGCCGTCGGCGTTGACCACCGTCAGCCTTTTGTCGGTGAGCGAACCGCCATTCAACCGGGTGAGAAAGCCGCTCCGTGCGAACAGCTTGGTCATTGCCGGATCGAGATCGACCAGCGTCACCCGCTCGACGCCGGGATAACGCAGCACCTCCCGCGCGGCGAGGCCGTCGCCGCCGCCCAGGATCAGCACGTTGCGCGGGCTGGCGACCCGACCCATCGCCGGATGCACCAGCGCCTCGTGATAGCGATATTCGTCGCGCGACGAGAATTGCAGATTGCCGTTGAGATAGAGGCGCAGGTCGTCGTCGCGGCGGGTCAGCACGATGCGCTGGAACCGGCTCGATTCGGCATAGATCACCGGCTCGGCATAGCTCGCGACCTCAGCCCATTTCTGCAGCCGCTCGGCCCCCACGAATCCTGCGGCGAGCGCGATCAGGATCACCACCGCCACCGCCTTTTCCAGCCCCAGCCGGGCGGCGCGCGGCAACGTCAGCAGCAGCGCCAGCGCGACCGCGGCGTTGGCAAAGCCGAACAGGAAGCCGGTGCGGATCATGCCGAGATGCGGCATCAGCACCAGCGGGAACAGCAGCGAAGCAGCAAGCGCGCCGACATAGTCGAAGGTCAGGACGTTCGACACGACCTCCCTGAAATCATGGCCGCGCAGGATGCGGATCAGCAGCGGGATTTCGAGCCCGACGAGGAACCCGATCGCGAGCACGATGCTGTACAGCGCGACGCGGAAATGATCGACCAGCGGGAACAGCAGGAACAAGGCCGCCGCGGAAAAGCCGCCCAGGATCGCGATGAGCAGCTCGACCCGCACGAACAGGCGCAATTCGTCGCGCTTCACATAGCGCGAACACCAGCTGCCGATCCCCATCGCGAACAGATAGCTGCCGATGACGGTCGAGAATTGCGTGACGCTGTCGCCGAGCAGATAGCTCGCCAGTGTGCTCGCCAGCAGCTCGTAGATCAGGCCACAGGTTGCGACGACGAACGCCGATGCGAGAAGCGCAGCGCCGGGTGCCGTGGGCTTGCGCAACTGGGGGGCGGGATCGCCCTCAGCCATGAATGGCGGCGGCGACGATGATCGCCAGCCCGATCGCGACCGCGCCGGCAAAGATCGCGACCGCGACATTCTGCTTCTTCTCGATCTCGTCCCACAATTTGCCCGGAGTGAGCACGTCGAGGATGACGAAACCGACCACGAACACGACGATGCCGACGGCGGCGTAGAGGATGGTCGCGAGGAATGCGGGAAGAGTGGTGACCATGAGCGTCTCCTATTTATGGGTGGGGCCGTAGGCGCCGGCGCGCGCAGCGCTGCGCCCCCCCTGCGCGAAGGGCGAATAGCCGAAGATGGCGGTGACGATGAACATCGCCGCGACGAACAGGCACCACAGGCCGAAGAAGAAGCTGCCGCGGGTCATTCGCTTTCCTTGAACAGGGCGGCGACCCCGATGGGGTCGTAATCGCTCTCTGCCTGCCGTGCCTGTTCAAACCGGACATGGCGGGCAAGGCCCCAGCCGAGCGGGATCAGAATGAAGATCAGGGCGATGATCAGGTTGGAGAAGTAGACGCCGCCGCGCCGCACCTCGACCACCACTTCGGGCGCATCGCCATTGGTGAGCCAGTCGGCCTGACCCCAGCCGGCCGGATTGTTCGCGATCCAGCGATTGCCGCGATAATCGATCACCAGATCATAGGTGCCGCGCGGCACGCTGGCGATCGAGATTTCGGATTCGCGCGATCCTTCGACCCAGTCGCCTTCATCATCGCGGCCCGAATAGCGTTCGGCGACGCCATAGGCCTCATAGACGCGCTGGGTGGTGCGATCGACCAGCGCGTAATCAAGGTCGACCCAGCCATTTTCGAGCCGGGGCACCCGCGCGCGCAGCTCGACCCGCTGCCACGGCTGGTCGAACGTCACCGATCCGACCGTCACCGACTGGGCGGCGCCGTCGCGCGCGATCGGCAGCACCCCGATATCGTTCCAGCGGCCGCCACCCATCACAATCGATATGATGACCAGGAACGCCATCGCCGCCAGCCCCAGCTTGACGCAGGTCGACAGCCAGCCGGCGTGCGGCGACACCATGTGCGGCGGCGGCGGCCAGGGATGGCGCTCCGCCTCTACCCCGAACGCCGCCTCGATCTCGCGCGGGGAGAGCAGCCGCGCGACCGACCAGCTGACCTCCTTGGCATTGGCTTCGCGCGACAGCGTCCAGCCGGGCGCGGCCCATTCGGAGGTGATCACCTGCTCCCCGATCGCGACGCGCCAGTAGAATTCGCCGAGCACGGCATCGACCCGCGCCTCGCGCTCCTTGAAGAAGCGGCGATAGTGGCGGCCGCCGACGCTCAGCGTGTCATATGTGACGAAGTCCGGGGTCGCGGTGAGCTGCTCGCCCAGGCTCCAGCTCTGCCCGTCGAAGATGAGCCAGCGATAGCCGTGATAGGGGTTGAACAGCAGATATTCTTCCCACGGATAGGCGCCGTTCATCGACCGCGCCATCCATCCGATCGCCTCCCACTCGATCCCGTCCAGCATGCCGCGGGTGCCGAGTGGGATGTCGAGCGCGCGGGTCATCTCCGCATAGCGCGTGACCAGCTTCACCAGCGGATCGGCGACGTCGAGAATGCTGCCGCATGCGGGACAGGCCGCCGTGACCGAATAGCCCGCTGCGCGCAGCGTCACCGCCGACCCGCACGCCGGGCAGCTGAGCGCGCGCACCGCCGGAGCGGGCGGCGGAGCGATGGTTTCGAGCTCAGCCGGCATAATTGGGCAGGCTCCACCCTTCGAACCGACGCAGCCCGCGTGGGGCGAGCTCGGCCAGCGTGACATAGCGCCCGGTATAGAATGTCGCGCCCGCCCCATCGCGCTGCAGCGACGCGCTCTCGCCACCCGGGCCTTTCAGGTCGATGCTGTACACCCGCCAGCCGGGCGGGGCGGTGAAGGGCAGTTCACCCTCAGCCGCGATGCACAGCACATCGCGGGCGTCGGCGACCTGCATCTTGACCCCACCAATCTCGGCCGCCGTGCCGGGAACCGCCTCGCCCCCCGCGATCACGTCGCGCAGTACCTTTGCCCGCGCGGTCTTCAGCGGTGCTTCGCGCAGCAGCATGAACTGGCCCATCGCTTCACCCAGCCAGCCATGGCCGCCATCGTCCAACAGCATCAGCCATTCGTTCCACGCGCCATCGCTCCATGCCCAGCGGACGCGGCCGATCACCTGAAACCCGATGCCGTCCGCCATGCCGCGCATGCCGATCGTCACCGGGCTGACGTCGAACGGCAGCACCGCCGCCTCCCCTACCGCGCGCACCCCATCGTCGCTGCGCACCAGCATCGTCTGGCAATAGTCGCAGATGCGGCACGGCAGCGCCGCCGAGCGAAACACGGCGTCGGCACCGCAATTTGGACAGGCGATCGTGAGGCCCATGACAGACTAGCGGATGCGCCCGAGCAGTTCGGCCTTCTTGGTATCGAACTCGGCCTGGCTGATCGCACCGATGGTGAGCAATTTATGCAGCTTCTCGATCTGCGCGAACGCATCATCACCGCCCGCGGGTGCGGCGCCAGCGGGGGCACCGGTCATGCCCGCCGCCATCTGCTGTCCGATCGCAAAGCCCGCCGCTGCGCCCGCCCCGGCCCCGGCGACGCCGCCCGACTGGCCCGCCGCAGTCTCGATCGCCTGCGCGCTTTGAAACCGAACGAACCGGTCGAGGTCGCCGACGACACGCATCGAACTCGACTTGTCGAGCATCGCCTGGACATCTTCGGGCAAAGACAGGCTCTCGACGAAGAAGCTGGTGCAGGTCAGGCCCCATTGCGCAAAGGCAGGTTCGACCGCGGCGCGCAGCTGTTCCGACAGCGCGGCCTGATTGGCGGCGAGGTCGAGAAACGCGATCTCGCCCCCGCCCAGCCCCGTCGCCAGCGCGGTGGCGATCGCTGCGCGCAGCTGCGGCTCAAGGTCGGCGGCGGTCAGTCGGTCGAGCGACCCCATCATTTTGACCGCGAACACCGCGACATCCTCGACCCGGAAGCTGTAGCTGCCGAACGCACGTATGCGCAGCGGGCCGAATTCCGTGTCGCGCACCGTGATCGGCTGCTGCGTCCCCCATTTCAGGCCGGTCTGCTCCTTCTGCGAGAAGAAATAGACGTCAGACTTGAACGGCGCGGAAAAGCCCTTGTCCCAGTTCAGCAGCGACGTGAGGACCGGGAGGTTGCTGGTCTCGAGCGTGTGCAGCCCGGGCAGGAATGCGTCGGCCAGCACGCCTTCATTGTAGAACATCGCGGTCTGGCCGCTGCTCACGGTCAGCTGCGCGCCATTCTGGATCTCGCGGTCCTGCATCGGGAAGCGGACCGCCAGCACGCCTGGTTCGTCGACCCAGTCGATGACATCGACTAACTGCTTCGAAAGAAAATCGAAAATGCCCATGCACGCCTCCCTGAGCCGCTACGCTACAAAGCTTGGGCGAATACGGGAAGGCGTTTCGGCAGCGTTGGGGTGGCGCGTGCGCGCGGACCGGGCCACCGGGCTTGCCGACCGCAGGGCGGATCATGCTATGCATCGCGGCATGAGCCTCCATGTCGCGTCTCTGGTCGCTCTTGCGCTGATCGTCGTGATGTTCGCGGTCGCCGCGATGGTGGAGCGGAACGGGACCGACCATCCCGATGTGCGCCTGCGCCGCCGCGCCTATACGCTCGCGCTCGGCGTCTATTGCACCAGCTGGACCTTTTACGGCGCGGTCGGCAGCGCGGTGCGCGACGGGTGGAGCTACCTGCCCATCTATGCTGCACCCATCATCCTGCTGCTCGCCGCGCCGCGGTTTCTCCGCAGGCTGGCCGAAGCCGTGGCGGAGGAACGCGCGACCACCGTGTCCGACTTCATCGCCGCGCGCTTTGGCCATGACATCGTCGTCGCGCGGCTGGTGACGACGATCGCGCTGCTCGGCACCATCCCCTACATCGCGCTCCAGCTGCGATCGATCGGCGCGGCGCTGACGATCGTGTCGGGAGCGGATGTTGCCGTGCCCGCCATGCTCGTCGCCGCCCCGCTGCTCGCCGTGTTCGCCGCATTGTTCGGCGCGCGTCGGTTCGAGCTGGCCGGGCGCAGCGAGGGGCTGGTCTATGCGATCGCACTCGAATCCGCGATCAAGCTGCTCGCGCTGCTGCTGGTCGCGGGGATCGCGGTCATCGTGATCGCCAATGCCGACACCGCAGCGATGCAGGCCGGCCTGGAGCGGTTCCAGCAGAGTTTCCGCGCGGACCGCATGTCGCTGGAAGTGGCGATCATCTTCCTGGTCGCGATGCCCGCGATCCTCGTCCTGCCCCGGCAATTCTACATGGGGCTGGTCGAGGCGCGCCATCCCGACGATCTGGTTCGCGCGCGCTTCGGGCTCGCCACATATCTGGGGGTAATGGCGGTCGTCATCCTGCCGATCGCCCTAGCCGGCACGATGCTGCTCGACCCCGGCGTTTCGCCCGACGTCTATGTGCTCGAACTGCCCGCCGCGCAGGGGCAAGGGCTGGTGCTCGCGGCGGCACTGCTCGGCGGGGTCAGCGCCGCCGCGTCGATGGCGATCGTCGATTCCACCGCGCTGGCGACCATGGTGTCGAACGACCTGCTGTTCCCCACGCTCGTCCGCAGACGCATGCTGTCGAGCGCGAACACCTCGGGCGCGATGGGACAGCGGATGCTGGTGCTGCGCCGTGCCACCATACTCGCCATCATGCTGCTTGGCCTGGTCTGGGCGCTGCTGGTTTCGTCGCAGGATTCGCTGGCGTCGATTGGCCTGATCGCTTTTGCCGCGATGGCGCAGTTCGTGCCGCACTTCATCCTCGCGGCGACCGGCAAGGGCCGCGATGCGCTGGCGGCGCGGGCGAGCCTGACGACGGGCCTCGTTTTCTGGCTCTACACATTGGCGCTGCCACCGGTGCTGCCCGATGGCGTGATGGCAATGCTGCAGGACGGGCTAGCCGATCCGACCAATCTGCTCGGCATCGGATCGGCCACGCCGCTTACCCATGGCGTGATCTGGAGCGTCGGCGCGAACCTGCTCGTGTTCGGTGCGATTGCGGCGCGCGGACTGAACCGGCCGCATTTTCCGCGCATGTTCGGCGGGGAAAGGCTGATCAGCAACCAGCGTGACCTGATCCAGCTGACCGGAAGCTTTGTGGGGCACGAACAGGCGGAGCGGGCGTTCAGCGACGTCGATCCGACGGCGTCGGTCGACCGACGCTCCGCCCGGCGCGCCCGCGCGCTGATCGCACAGGTGGTCGGGTCGTCGTCCGCGCGCGCGCTGGTCGCATCTGCTCTCGCCGGCGGCAAGCTCAGCGTGCACGAGGTCGCGCGCCTGCTCGACGAAGGCGGTGCCAGCCTGCAATTCTCGCGCAAATTGCTGGCATCGACGTTCGAAAATGTCGAAGCCGGCATCAGCGTCGTCGATGCGGACCTTAACCTGGTCGCATGGAACAGCCGCTATCTCGACCTGTTCGATTACCCGCCGGGCATGGTCTATGTCGGCGCGCCGGTCGCGGACCTGATCCGGCACAATGCGCGGCATGGCGACTTTGGCGATGGCGATGTCGAGATGCAGGTGCGCAAGCGTCTCGCCCATCTGCGCAACGGCCAGCCGCACCAGTTCGAGCGGCAGCGACACGACGGGAAGACGATCAAGACCGTCGGGGGCCCCATGCCCGGCGGCGGCTATGTCATGTCCTTCACCGACATCAGCGAGGAGGCGCGGATGCGCACGGCGCTGCGCACCACGCTGAACGAGCTGGAGCGCCGGGTCGAACAGCGCACCAGCGAGCTGCGCGATGCCAATGCGCGGCTGGCGGAGGCGGATCGCGACAAGACGCGCTTCCTCGCGGCCGCCAGCCACGACCTGTTGCAGCCGCTCCACGCCGCCCGACTGTTCACCAGCGCCTTGTCCCGCGACGCGACGCCGGGACAGTCCGGCCTGCTGACCCAGGTCGATCAGGCCCTGCTCGCCGCCGAAGACCTGCTGCGTGCGCTGCTCGACATCAGCAAGTTCGATGCGGGCGGCGTGACGCCGCACCCCGTTATGATCCCCCTCGGCCCGTTCCTAATCGAACTTGCCGAAAGCTTTCGCCCGATGGCACGCGACAAGGGGCTGGATCTGCGGCTCGCCTATCCGCGCGGGACCGTTCGGTGCGATGCCGGGCTGTTGCGGTCGGTGCTGCAGAACATCCTGAGCAATGCCTTACGCTACACGGTTCAGGGCGGGGTGCTGATCGGCGTGCGCCGGCGGGGCGCGTTCTGGCGCATCGATATTGTCGATACCGGCGTTGGCATCGCGCCGTCGCAGCTCTCCCAGATCTTTGCCGAGTTCAGGCGGCTGGGCACGATCGAGACCGAAGGGCTTGGACTGGGGCTGGCGCTGGTGCGCCGGATCGTCCCGCTCATCGGCGGACAACTCGATGTCCGCTCGCGCCCCGGTCATGGCAGCTGCTTCAGCCTGTCGCTGCCCGCCCATGCCGATGCGCCGGTGGTGCCGCCAACCCCGGTCGAACCGGACGCGCCGGTGCGATCGCTCAGCGTGCTGGTCGTCGATGATGACCCGCGCATCGTTGCTGCCAGTGCCGCGCTGCTCGAAGCGCTCGGCCACCGTGCGATCGGCGTCCGCAGCGCCGGTGACGCGTTGGCGGTGGCCGATCGCATCGACGCTGCGCTGGTCGATTATCAGCTCGGCGGTCCGCTGTCGGGCCTCGCCCTCATCGCCCGGCTGCGAGCGCAACGCGCCGATCTCGCCGCACTGCTGGTTACTGCCGAAGCCGGACCCGAAATCCGCGCCGAGGCGGCGGCGCTGGGTGTCGATGTCGTGGCCAAGCCGGCCAATCCCGCCGCAATCGAAGCCTTTCTGCGCAAGGCATCAGCCGCGCAGGTCGATCCCGAGTGAGCGCGCCACCAGCGCGGCCTGCGTCCGGGTGCGCACGTCCAGCTTGCGCATGATCGCGGTCATGTGAACCTTGACCGTCGCCTCGCTGATGTCGAGGCGGTGGGCGATCTGTTTGTTGAGCTGCCCGTCGAGCACCGCCAGCAGCACTTTGAGCTGCATCGGCGTGAAGCTGGCCACCGTCGCCCGCACCTGATCGACCGGTTGCTCCGGCGCATCGACGGGAGAAGGAACCGGCGTGTCGAGCGCGGCGGCGATCGCCGCTTCGATCGCGTTCAGGTCGCTGCCCTTGTCCAGATAGCCGATGGCGCCGAACGCGCGCGCCTGTGCCGCAGCCTCAGGGCCGGAACTGGACACGACCAGGATCGGCACCCCGGGACGTTCGGCATGGAGCAGGGCGATCCCCGAATAGCCAACCGCGCCCGGCATTTTCAGATCGAGCAGGATGAGCTTCAACCCCTCGGCGCGCGCCGCGGCCGTGGCTGCGCCCTCGATCGTGCCAGCCTCGATGATGGCGGCGTCGGGCAGGACGTGATGCACGGCAAGGCGCAATGCCTGGCGGAACAGGGGATGGTCGTCGGCGATAAGAACGGATTGCGTCAAGCCTGCTTCCCTCCACGTCGCCCGCAACTAATGCCGGAAGCACGACAAGTCACGCAATCCGGCACATATTGCAGAGAGATCGCATCTCCCGCCCGCAGATCCGCCGGAGCATGATGTCATACATCTACGACCATTGTCGTAATGACATTCGGCGCCGCCACGGCCATGATCGCCGCCGCCTCGTACCGCGCCTGCGGGATAGAAGGCGGATCGATCAGGAGAGTTGAGCGCCCATGGCTAACCCGGCCCAAGACATGCCCAAGCACCACGAGGCAACCCAGAGCGAAAAGCTGGTCATCACCGCTTCGTCGCTGGGGACGGTGTTCGAATGGTATGACTTCTACCTCTACGGGCTGCTGGCGACGATCATCTCTGCGCAATTCTTCTCAGGCGTGAACGAAACCACCGGGTTCATCTTCGCCCTCGCCGCCTTCGCCGCCGGCTTTGCGGTCCGCCCCTTTGGCGCACTGGTGTTCGGGCGGATCGGCGATCTGGTCGGGCGCAAGAACACCTTCCTCGTCACCATGGGCCTGATGGGCTTCGCCACCTTCGTCGTCGGCCTGCTGCCCTCCTATGCCACGATCGGCGTTGCGGCGCCCGTGCTGCTGATCGCGATGCGGCTGATCCAGGGCCTTGCGCTCGGCGGCGAATATGGCGGCGCGGCGACCTATGTCGCGGAGCATGCACCGAACAACAAGCGCGGCCTGTACACCAGCTTCATCCAGACGACCGCCACGCTGGGCCTGTTCGCGGCGCTGCTGGTGGTGATCGGGACCCGCACCCTGGTCGGGGAAGAGGCGTTCAAGGACTGGGGCTGGCGCGTGCCGTTCCTCGTCTCAATCATCCTGCTCGGCGTGTCGCTGTGGATCCGGATGCAGCTCGAAGAGAGCCCGGTCTTTAAGAAGATGAAGGAAGAGGGCAAGACGTCGAAGGCGCCGCTGACCGATGCGTTCGGCAAATGGAGCAACCTCAAATGGGTGCTGATCGCGCTGCTCGGTGCGGTCGCCGGGCAGGCGGTGGTCTGGTACACCGGCCAGTTCTACGCGATGTTCTTCCTTGAAAAGATGCTGATGGTCGATGGCGCGACCACCAACATCCTGATCGCCATCGCACTGGCCATCGGCACGCCGTTCTTCATCTTCTTCGGCTGGCTGTCGGACAAGGTCGGGCGCAAGCCGATCATCATGGCCGGCTGTGCGCTGGCGGTGCTGACCTATTTCCCGGCATTCCAGGCACTGTCGTCCGCAGCCAACCCGGCGCTCGCCCGCGCCGCCGCGACCGCGCCGGTCACGGTAGTCACCAACGACGCGGATTGCTCGCTCCAGTTCGATCCGGTCGGCGGCAACAAGTTCGACAGCAAGAGCTGTGACATCGCCAAGGCGTTCCTCGCCAAGAATGCGATCAGCTACAGCTCGGTCGAGGCACCGGCGGGCGCGATCGCGCAGGTCAAGATCGGCGATGCAACCTTTACCGCGCCCGATCCCGCGCAGGTGACCGGTGCCGACCGCAAGGCTGCCATCACGGCATTCCAGGGCGAGCTCAAGGCCGCGCTGACGAGCGCCGGCTATCCGTCCAAGGCCGATCCGGCAGCGATCAACAAGCCGCTGGTGGTGGCGATCCTCACCTGGCTCGTGCTGCTGGTGACGATGGTCTATGGCCCGATCGCGGCGATGCTGGTCGAGCTGTTCCCGACGCGGATCCGCTACACGTCGATGTCGCTGCCCTATCATATCGGCAATGGCTGGTTCGGCGGCTTCCTGCCGACCACGGCGTTCGCGATGGTCGCGGCGACCGGGGATATCTATTACGGGCTGTGGTACCCGATCGTGGTCGCCGGACTGACCCTGATCGTGGGGCTGCTGTTCCTGCCCGAGACGTTCCGCAAAAATATCGACGAATAGCCGGAAGGCGCAGGCCGATTTCCTGCGCTGAGAAATGACACCGGTATCAAGACAGATTGAAATTGGGGAGAGACCAGATGACCAACTTCGCACGTGCGGCCCGGATTGCCGCGGTCAGCTCGACGGCGTGGCTCGCCATTGCGCTGGCACCATCCGCCTTCGGCCAGACCGAGGCTACGCCCGCGGATGAAACCGAGGCCGAGGAAGAAGTCGTCGTCACCGGCATCCGCGCATCGCTCGAAAACGCGCTCGACATCCGGCGTAAGGCCGATGTCATTCTCGACGGCATTTCCGCCGACGATATCGGCAGCACCCCCGACCTCAACCTCGGTGAAGCGCTGCAGCGCATCCCGGGCGTCCAGATCAACCGCTCGGCCGACCGGCGCGACGCATCGATCAGCGTGCGCGGGCTTCCCAGCCAGTACACCAAGACCACGGTGATGGGGCAGAGCATCGCGACGCCGACCTTCGGCACGCGCGGCAACGGCAACCCGTTCGGCATCTTCGACGCGGCGATCTTCAGCGGGGCGGACGTCATCAAGTCGTTCACCGCCGAAATTCCGGCGGGTGGCCTGGCCTCCAACGTCGATCTGCGCCTGCGCTCCGCCTTGTCGCGCAAGGAGGGGTTCGTCGCCCGCGCCGAACTGCAATATGAGGAGACGACCGAGGATGCCAATCCCGGCTATTTCCTGTCGGTGGTCAAGCGCATCACACCCAATTTCGGGGTCTATGCGACGGGCTCCTACGCCAAGCAGAGCTTTCGCCGCGACACGATCCGGGTCAATTCCTATACCTCGTTCACGCAGGCGCGCCTCAACCAGCTGGCGGCGACCAACCCTGCGTTCGCGATTCCCGCGACCGACGCCAACGGCGTGCCCAACGATGTCGTGTTCCCGTCAGAAGTGCGGCAGATTTCGCAGACCAATGACGGCTATCGCGTGTCGGGCGGCGCGGGGATGGAGTGGGAGATTTCCGACACGCTCAAGGTTCGCGTCGACGGCATCTACACCCGGCGCGACCTGTCCGACGCCAATCTCGACCTGCTGATCGCCTTTCCGCAGGATGCCACGGGCATCGTCACCCCGCTGTCGGCCCCGGTGTCGCTGGGCACATTCGATCGCGGCTCCAACGGGTCGGTCGAGAATGTCTACGTGGTCAACAATATCGCGGCGAGCGACTTTGCCATTCCGATCGGCAACCGCAACTTCCCCTCGATCGACCAGAGCTGGGCGATCTATCCGCAGGTCAATTTCCGCAACGACGACTGGGCCGTGGATTTCGTCGGCACCTGGTCAAAGGCGGTCGGCGACAAGCGCGAGTTCCTGTACGAACAGCGCATCCAGCCCAATACCGGTCGCGCCGATGCCAATGCCGACGGCATCGACGATGCCGGCAACGGCGCCTATGCGATCATCAACACGGGCCTTGGCAATTACCGCGACTTCCTGTTCGACCTGACGGTGCCGGGCGCGTTGCTCGACGTGGGCAATGGCAGCTATGCCGTCAGCGCGGGCAACGCGATCCAGGCACGCAACTCGACCCGCCCGCAAAATGTGGTCTTCACCGCCAGCGGCAATGGCGTGCGGGTCAAGCGCGACATGCTCGCCGCCGACTTCAAGGTCGAGCGCTTCGTCGAGTTCGGACCGTTCACCAGCGTGAAAATCGGCGCCTATTATCAGCGTGAGACCGCGGACCAGACGCTGCAGGAAAACGCAAATCTGGGCACGCAGCTGAACAAGCTAAGCAACAATATCTTCAAGCTCAACGATGCCGTGACGTCGGGCGGCACCTTCTTCGGCGGCGGCGCGCCGGGGGCGGAGTTCGGCAATTTCTATTCGCTCAACATCCGCAACGTGGAAGCGGCGATCTATCCGGTGATCAACACGATCCCGCCCGGGGTCACCTTCGCGCCGACCGCGGCCCAGCTGGCGGTATTCTTCCCCGAACTGACCCCCGCCGCGCGTAGCCGCATCACCTATGCCAACATCCTGGCACTCGCCCCGCGCAACTCGCTGACCGGGTTTGTCCAGCGTTTCCCGCTGAACCGCGTCGAGGGCCAGAACTTCAATTCCGAACGCGACAATCTTGAGCTGTTCGCGATGACCAAGTTCGACCTAGAACAGTGGAAGGGGCTGTCGCTGCGCGGCAATATCGGAATGCGCTATGTCCGATCGAACCTGTCGGGCGTGACGCGCGATCAGGCACTCGACTTCTACACCGCGCTCGGTTTCACCGAGGCGGATTTCCGGCCGGGCTATTTCCTGCCGCCCGAACCGGCGACGGGCAAGTACAGCGCGTGGTTGCCCTCGGCCAACCTGATCTATGAGATCACGCCGAAGCTGGTGGCGCGTGCAGCCTATTACGAGACCTTCGAGGCGTTCGACCTTGTCGAATTCAGCCCCGCCCCCACCCGCATTCTCGAGGATGTCGATCCCGATGCGGGCGACACGGTCAGTTCGGTGCGGATCGACGTCAACCGCTTCGGACTCCAGCCGCGCAGCTCGCGTGCCTTCGACCTCGGCATTTCGTGGTACAACCGTCCGGGCAGCGTGATCGCGCTAGGCTATTTCAACAAGCGCGTGACCAACGACATTCTCACCCTCAACAATTTCTGCCCGGCGGGGCAGAGCTTCACGATCGAGGGGCAGACGTTCGGCCCGCTGTTCATCGACGGGTCGGGCCGATGCCGGATCAATCAGGCCAACCCGATCGAGACCGCGAACCAGCGCATCATCATCAACCAGATCGTGAACAACCCCGACGCGATCACGGTCAACGGTCTGGAGTTCCAGATCCAGCAGCGGTTCGACTTCCTGCCCGGTTTCCTGCGCAACACCGGCGGCGTGTTCAACTATACCCGCGTCCGATCGGGCGGGGCCAATGGCACCAAGCTCTACAATGTCGCCAACGACACCTACAACATCATCGGCTATTATGAGGACAGCCTCGTCCAGCTGCGCATGGCGTATAACCACGCATCGGACATCGAGCTGGCGGGCGGATCGACCTTTACCGGCAGCGCCAGCCGCGTGCGTCCGCGCGGACAGCTCGACTTTTCGGGCGCGCTCAAGCCGAGCAAGTGGCTCGAACTGCGGCTGGAGGTGTACAACATCACCAATTCGCGGCGCGAGGAATATGAAGGCGACCCGCGCCTCAACCGCGTCGCCGATTTCGATGGCCGCACGGGAGCGCTCAGCGTGACGGTGAAGTTCTGATGCGCGGGGCGGTCCGCGCAGTTCTGGCCGGGGGGCTGCTGCTTGCGGCACTTCCCGCTGCCCACGCCGCAACCCCGGCCCCTGCACAGTGCAAGGGTGCGGAAGGCTATCTCGCCAGCGGGCAGCGCACCTTTCTGTGGCGGCCCGAATGGCTAGCGGCGCAGCGTACGGCGGCAGCCAGCGACGCTGCCCTGCGCCAGCGGCTGATCCGCGGCGCGGACGCGGCGCTGCGTCGCGGACCGTACAGCGTCACCGACAAGCCGCGCGCGGCGGGCAGCGGCGACAAGCGCGACTATCTGTCGATCGGCCCCTATTGGTGGCCGGACACGTCGAAGCCCGATGGCGAACCCTATCGCCGCCGCGACGGGCAAGTGAATCCGGAACGCAATGGCGACCGTTTCGATGTCCAGCGGCTCGGCGCGTTCAGCCGTGACGTCGAGACGCTCGCGCTGGCATGGCACGCTACCGGCGACGTGCGCTATGCCGAGCATGCGGCAAAGCTGCTGCGCGCATGGTTCGTCACCGCAGAAACGCGGATGAATCCCAATCTCGACTATGCCCAGGCGGTACCGGGCGCGTCAGCCGGCCGGCCGGAGGGGATCATCGAAGCGACGCGGCTGGTCCCGGTGATCGAGGCGATCGGCGTACTCGGCCCCAGCAAGGCGATCAGCGCCGACGATCAGCGCGCGATCGAAAGCTGGTTTGCCGATTTCGCGACCTGGATGGCGGCCAGCCCCAATGGCAAGGGGCAGCGTGCGGCCAGGAACAATCACGGCGTCTATTACGACATGCTGCTGGGCCAGTTCGCGCTGTTCGCGCGGATGGACAATGTGACCCAGCGCCTGGCGCAAGACTTCCTGACCCGCCGTCTCGGCCCGCAGATCGATGCGGCCGGCACCCTGCCCGCCGAAACCGCACGGACGCGCAGCTGGCATTACTCCGCCTTCACCCTACGCGCCGGGGTGCAGATGGCGATGCTGGGCGACTGTGTCGGCGTCGATCTGTGGCAGGGCGATGGCAAGGCCAATCCGCTGCGGCGCGGGGTCGATTATCTCGCGGGCTACCGCACCAAACTCGACGCCTGGCCTTTCAAGGATATCGATCTTGCCGACCCCGGCCGCCGCGCGCGGGCTATGACCGAGAGCGACACGATGCTGACCCTCGCCGCCTGGGGGTTCCGCGACGCGCGGCTGATGCCGCCGGAAGTGCCAGCCGCCGATGCAGGCTGGCTAGTCCCCTATCCCCGTTGAACCAGCGAGAGTGACGATGACCCGAACCGCCCTGATCGCGCTCGCGCTGACCGCCGCCACGCCGTCGCTGGCCGGACCGCTCACCGTCGCGCCGCATCTGGCGAGCCATATGGTGTTGCAACAGGGCAAGCCTGCGCAATTCCGGGGCGGCGGTGCAACGGCCGGGGAAGAGGTCACCGTCAGCTTCGGTGCGGTCACCGCGCGCGGGCGCGCCGATGCGCAGGGCAACTGGCAGGTCACCCTGCCCACCCTGCCCCGCGGCCAGAGCGGGACGGTCACGATCCGCGCGGCCAGCGGCGCGTCGCTGCAGCTGGACGATGTCGTCACCGGCGATGTCTGGCTGTGCTCGGGCCAGTCGAACATGGACCTGCCGGTGTCGGGCAGCGCCAATCCCGACCGGACCGCCCGCGAGAGCGCGGGGCTGCCGATCCGGTTGCTCAAGCTCAAGCGCACGGCCGAGGCGAAGCCTGCACGCGATATCGTGCCGGAGCTCGCCTGGTCGCGCGCGGCGCCCGACAATCTTGGCACTTTTTCCGCCGCGTGCTGGCATATGGCGCGCGAAATCCTGCGCAACGATCCCAAGACCCCGCTCGGCCTGATCCACGCCGCCTGGGGCGGATCGACGATCGAGGACTGGATGTCCCCTCCAGCGCTGCGCACGTCCGGCGCGTCGCCGGAGCAGCTGGGCTGGCTGGAACGCTATGCGGCCGACCCTGTTGCGGCGCTGTCTGCGGCGGTGGACGCAACGGATCGCTGGGCGGAGACCGCCGACCCTGGCTCGGCCGGAGCCGCCTGGGCCGCCCCCGGTTTCGCCGATGGCGACTGGGACCGGATTGCCGTCCCCGGCCAATGGGAGCGGTCGGGAATCGATGGCCTCGCCGGCTATGACGGTGTGATGTGGTTCCGCACGAACCTTGCCCTGACCGCGGCGGAACTGGGCGATGGCAAGGATGTCGTGCTCCAGCTGGGCCGGATCGACGAGCGCGACCGCGCGTGGATCAACGGCGTGCCGGTGGGCGCACAACTCGTCGCCGCCGAACAGCGCAGCTATCGCATCCCGGCTGGCGTGCTGCGCGCGGGCGAGAACAGCATCGCGGTGCGCGTGATCGACGAAATGGGCGGTGGCGGCTTCAGCGGCCCCGCTGACGCGCTCGCGGTGGTGCTGCCGGGCGGCGCGCGCAAGCCGCTGGCTGGATCTTGGCGATATCGCCGCGGCACCGCCGATAGCGCGTGGAAGGAAGCGCCGCCAGCAATTCCGTGGAGCATGCCGCGCGGCCTTACGATGGCGTGGAACGGCATGATCGCGCCGCTCGCGGGCACCGGCCTGCGTGGCGTCGCCTGGTATCAGGGTGAATCGAACACCAGCCGCGCAGCGGGCTATGCCAGCGCGCTGCGGGCCTGGCGCTCATCATGGCGCGCGCATTTCGCCGATCCGGCGCTGCCGGTCGTGATCGTCCAGCTGCCCGGCTATGGCCCGCGCAGCGTCCGGCCCGGCGATGCCCCATGGGCGCAGCTGCGCGAGGCGCAGCGCGTCGTCGCCAATGAAGACGCCGGCACCGGACTGGCGGTCGCGATCGACCTTGGCGTCGTCACGGACATTCATCCCGCGCACAAGGACGTGGTCGGCGAACGCATGGGTCAGGAAGCACTGCGCGTCGCCTATGGCATCGCCCGCCCCGCTGCACCCCAGCCGCTCAAGGCAACACGCACTGGCGAGGGCATCGAGATCAGCCTGCGCTCTGCCGAAGGCCTCGCAGTCAGCGGTGCGCTGGAGCCCGTCGCGTTCGAACTGTGCGACGCGGCCGGGGCGTGCCGCTACGCCCGCGCAACCGTGCGCGGACAATCGGTGCTGGTCATCGACGACGGCCGCCCGGCGAGCGAAGTCCGCTATGCATGGCAGGGCAGCCCCCCGATCAACCTCTATGCGCGATCGGGGCTGCCGATCGTTCCCTTTCGTCTGAAGATTGCGGCGGACTGACGCAACGCCGCGCGGCCTAACCCCTTTTAGTTCAAGATTTTCCCCTCCGGGCGAGGAACGGCATCTGGCGCGCCTCGTTGAGTCAGCATTCCCTCGACCGGAGGTTTCCACATGACCGAGACACTCGACTCCGCGCGCGCGGACGATGCGCCGCTTTCGACGTCCAAGCATCCGTCCGCAGCAGTGGATGCTGCGACCGACACGTTCATCGACAAGCCAGAGGGCGGCGACGCCGACACGCTGGTCGGTCGAACCGTCACGATCAACCGCCCGCGCGCGGAGCTGTTCGCGTTCTGGCGCGACTTCACCAACCTCCCGCAATTCATGGACAATGTCGAAAGCATTGCACTGCTCGACGACAACCGCTCACGTTGGGTGGTCAAGGCGCCCGGTGGCGGCACGGTCGAATGGGTGTCCCGGATCACCGACGAACAGGACGGCAACTATATCGCCTGGGCATCGGTCGAGGGGGCGGATGTCCCCAATAGTGGCCGGATCGACTTTCGCGACGCGCAAGGCGATCGCGGGACGATCGTCACCGCCACGATCCTCTACGATCCGCCCGCCGGGATTATCGGCAAGGTCATCGCCAAGATGTTCCAGCGCGAACCCGCGATCCAGGCGCGCCGCGACCTGCGCCGCTTCAAGCAACTCATGGAAACCGGCGAGATCGCCACCGGCGCGCGCAACCGCCGCCTGCTCGAAGAAGGAAAGAACTGATGCGCGCACTGGCCTGGCACGGAAAACATGACGTGCGCGTCGACACGGTTGACGATCCCGAAATCCTCAACCCGCGCGACGCTATCATCAAGATCACATCAACCGCCATCTGCGGCTCCGATCTCCATCTGTACGACGGCTACATCCCGACGATGCAGTCGGGCGATATCCTCGGCCATGAATTCATGGGCGAAGTGGTCGAAACCGGCTCTGCCTCCACGCTGCAAAAGGGGCAGCGCGTCGTGGTCCCCTTCACGATTTCGTGCGGGTCGTGCTTTCATTGCGGCAAGCATCAATATTCGGCGTGCGACAACGGCCTGCCCGCCGACAATCAGGACATCGCCCAGACCGCCTATGGCCATCCGATGGCCGGACTGTTCGGCTATAGCCACATGACCGGCGGCTATTCGGGCGGTCAGGCCGAATATGTCCGCGTGCCGTTCAGCGATGTCGGCCCGATCGTCATCCCCGACGGGGTCGATGACGACAAGGTGCTGTTCCTGTCCGATATTCTCCCCACCGGATGGATGGCGGCGGAGAATGCCGACATCGAACCGGGCGATACGGTCGCGGTCTGGGGCTGTGGCCCGGTCGGGCTGTTCGCGGTCCAGTCGGCGTTCCTGATGGGTGCCGAGCGCGTCATCGCCATCGACCATTTCCCGCGCCGCCTGGAACTCGCAAAACGCTTCGGCGCGGAGACGATCAATTTCGAGGAGAGCGCCACCTATGAGGCGTTGATGGAAATGACCGGCGGCATCGGGCCGGACGCAGTTATCGACGCGGTCGGGCTCGAGGCGCACGGCCTTTTCGTCGATAACGTGATCGACCAGATCAAGGCATCGACGTTCCTGGGGACCGATCGCATCCATGCGATCCGTCAGGCGATCATCGCGTGCCGCAAGGGTGGGCGCGTTTCGATGCCGGCGGTCTATGGCGGGTTCGTCGACAAATTTCCGCTCGGGGCGTTCATGGAGAAGGGTCTGACGCTCAAGACCGGCCAGACCCATGTCCAACATTATCTGCCGGGGCTGCTCAATGCGGTTCTGGATGACAAGGTCGACACCACCTTCCTGATCAGCCACCGGATGCCGCTCGAACGTGCGCCGGAGGGGTACAAGATGTTTCATGACGACCAGAATGAGGTGACCAAGGTGGTGCTGAAACCGGATTGGGCGCGCGACCGGATGGAGGTGGTGCGATGACCGGCGCAACGGGGAAGCTGGCAGTCGTCACCGGTGCCTCGACGGGGATCGGCTTCGAACTGGCCACGCTGGCGGCCAAGGACGGTTATGACCTGATCGTCGTCGCGAACGAACCACTGATCGAGTCCGCCGCCGATGATTTCCGGCAATGCGGAACACAGGTCACAGCGGTCGAGGCCGATCTGTCGTCGATTGCGGGCGTCGATCAGCTGCTGGACGCGGTACAGGGGCGCCAGATCGATGTCCTTGTCGCCAATGCCGGCACCGGCACCGGCGGGGCGTTCCTGGAACAGGACACCGGCACCTGGCGACATGCGATCGACACCAACGTCACCGGCACCGTGTATCTGCTCCAGCGCGTGCTGCGACCGATGGTGGCGCGCAACGACGGCAAGGTGCTGGTGACCGGATCGATCGCCGGTTACATCCCCGGAGCCTTCAACGCGATCTACAACGCGACCAAGGCGTTCATCGACAATTTCACTGAAGCACTGCGCAACGAACTGAAGGATGTGGGGGGCGTCACGGTGACCACCCTGATGCCCGGTGCGACCGATACCGAATTCTTCGCCCGAGCGGGCATGCTCGATACCAGTGTCGGGCAAGACGAGAACAAGGCCGATCCGGCCAAGGTGGCGCAGGACGGATGGTCGGCGATGCTGGACGGCAAGGGGCATATCGTCTCCGGCCTGATCAACAAGCTGCAGGTCGCCGCCGCCGGGATCGTGCCCCAGGCCGTTCTGGCCGATCGCCACCGCGCCATGGCCGAACCGGGCAGCGGGGAAGAGTAAGGAGAGCGACCATGTCGAACGAACACACCGAAACCCCGCCGCGTCCGAATGGCGCCCCCGCGCCGGGCCATAAGGATCTTGCTGCGAACAGCGCGACACAGACGCATGATCGCCCGAACCTGTCGACCGAACATCAGCACGATGGCGATGCGCGCAGGCCGAGCGACACGCTCGACCGCGACCAGGGCGACACCCCCGGAGGACAGCCGCAGGAGGCCGTCGAGGACCGCCCCGTGGTCAGCACGGTCAAGCCCGAGGACTATCCAAAGGATCTGCCCGACCATTGAGAAAATACGCGCCGGGCTGCGCCGGTCTGCCCCAGAAGCCGCCTTGCCCCGCGATGGTGCCACGACACATGCGCGTCAGGTGACTAGCCAGTCGTCCGGCATCACATTAAGAATGCCGTATAGCCCACGCCCGGATACCAGCTGCCACGCAACGCCCTTCAGGCGGAGGGTGTGCAGCGCGCGTTCGATCGGAAGATCAAGCGCAAGAGCGATCGTGCGGCGCGACCAGAGCCAATCATGCGCCAATTCATCGCCGCGCAGCGCAAGCGAAAATCGCCTTCCACCGTCAAATGGGTGTCGCCGCTCCGCGCGGTGGCGTCGTCTGCATCGAGAGAGGCAACCGGATGCCGGAGGCCGAGGCGCTCCAGCTGCGAGTATCGGTTCCGGGAACGCCGTCGCTCTCATTCTGACCGACATCGCCCCACAGAAGGCCAAATCAGCCATGGAGATTTCCATGCAAACCGGCGTGCTGCGCTTTCGGGAGCACTGCTCGGAATGACAGTTAAGCGCACACTTGGGCCATCTCGACCTGGCCCCGGGATGGCTTGGAAGCGGCGCCGGTTTGTGGCCCGCCGCAAAAAGACCCCTTTGACTGAAACGCCAAGCTGGAGCGCGTAGCTGCGGTTGGCGAGGATACGGAACAGGCTGCTCATAGGGCTTGAGATGCTCGATCACTGTCTCGGGCGATCCATAGAGGCACCAGGTGCCGATCCAGTCATCGGTCAGCGCGTTGGGCGTGCGATCGGTCTTGCGATTGGCATCGCCCGATTCGGCGCGTGCGTTGAACTCCGCCTCGCGCTCGATCGCATCCTGATAGTGGCGCAAGATCACCATGAGTTCGTCGCGCGCCTGCTCGTCTGTCTCCGCTACATGCACCGCCTGATAGGTGTGCGTGGTCCAGTCGAGCGCCGATGCGATCGTGGCTGCGTCGTGGCCTGCCTCGTCCAGCATGGCGCGATAGATATTGAAATACTTCTTCACATGGACGAACGGTTCGGTTCCGCCGATCTTGGGCGGCGTAAAGGCCGGGATAAAGGCGGGCCAGCCATGCGTCGCGGCGCGGCGCGCACTGGCCTCCTTCATGGCGACGGGCATCAGGCGGGCATGGCCCGGCGTGTAGGCCGCGGGCGCGATCCGCTGCAGCACCCTGCCCTGATGCGGACCGTTGTCGATGTCGATCGCCGGATTCTCCATGCGCTTGGCCCAGAGTTGCTCGGCCAGCTCCAGATTGCGTTCGGACACTGCGCCGGCGTCTTTGTAGTTGACGCCAAAGCCGATCATCTCCTCCGGTGTCGTGCCGCTGCCGACGCCGACGAGCAGCTTCCCGTCAGTCAGCTGATCGAGCAGATTGATCCGCTCGACGAAGCGGACCGGATGATGCAGCGGCACCGACACGACCGAAAGGCCGAAATGCATCTCTGGCAGCTTGGCCGCGAGATAGGCGGCGAAGATGAAGCTGTCGCTCGCCAGCGGCATGTACCCGTTGAAATGGTGGTCAGGCATGAACACCGCGTCGAAGTTCAGATCGCGGGCAAGCGTCGCGTGCCGCTCCAGATCGTGCATCAACGCGCGGTCGTCCTCGGGACGCATCGAACGTGCATTGAGAAAAACCGAGAACCGCATGACCTCTCCCCCGCGAATCAGAATCTTCGCTGTTATCTAAATTAGAATTGACGTTCCTATTTTGAGATTCCTTATGCCCGGCATGTCAAGTGCCGCTCCGTCGCTCACCGAGACCCTCGCCGCCAGCGCGCTGAGCCGGAAGCCCCGCCAGGGGCGCAGCCTCGCCTCGTTCCGCCGCATGCTCGATGCGACCAAGGCACTGATGCTCGAACGGGGGAGCGAGGACTTCACGCTGCAGGATGTCAGCGAGCGCGGCGCGGTATCGATCGGCTCGATCTATCTGCGCTTCGAGAGCAAGGACCGCCTGCTCCATGCCGTGATCGCGGAAGAGTTGCAGTCGATCGTCGAGAAGGAGGGCGAGATGATCGCTAGGCTCCTCAGCGAATCCAAGTCGCTCGCCGAGTTTCTGCCGCGCTACGTGGATGGATACAGCAATTTCCTCTCGACCCATTCGCAACTGCTGCGCACGATCATGCAGCGCGCGTCGATCGACCCCGCCGTTTCGGCCCCCGGTCGAGAGACCGCACAGCGCTCGGCCGATCTTTCGGCCAAGGCGATCCTGACGTTCCGCGACGAAATTCGGTCCAAGGATCCCGAGCGCGCCGCTCATTCGGTGTTCCGCATCGTGTTCGCCACGGCAGCCCGCCAGTTTGGCCTGGGATCGACCGCCGAATCGGCTGACGACGCGATCTGGGCCACGCTCAAGTCGGAGCTTTCGACCATGGCGCTCGCCTATCTGCAGTATGAGGGCTGAGAGGTATCCCGGTGCACCGAAGCACCGTCGACCGGTCACCGCGAGTGCCGAATAGGCGGCTCCCAAAGGTATCGCGACGCTCTCGCGCTTGTGTCGCGCCGAAAGTGGCTGCGGCATTGCGGTAAGCCCCGCCGGTACAAGTCGACCTTGAACCCCTGAGCGGCGGGCACCCGACATTCGATCGTGACGAGGACAGGTCTGCGATCTTCAGCGACATGAAACTGTCGGCTTGGCCTGTGATCGGAAGCACGTTGCTTCTGACCATCGGGGCCCATGCACAGACGGCAAGCCCGCTGACACCGCCCCGCATCGTCCCGCCAATCGTTCGCGACGATGGTCCGGTCGCGATTCCCGAAAGCGCCGGGGCGGTCGCGCCCGCCGGATCGGACGCCGTGTTCGTGAACGTCCTCAAGGTCGCGGTCGACGGCGAAGCGCCCGCCACCGCTGTGGGCCGCCTCAGATCCAGGCTTGCCGGCAAGCGGGTTTCGGTTGCCGAGGTCTTTGCAGCCGCCGCCGAACTCGAATCTGCCTTCGCGCGAAGCGGCCGTATCCTGACCCGGGTGGTGGTGTCGGCCCAGACGCGGGCTGACGGCAATGGCGCCGCCACCGCGCGGGTGATCGTCGTCAAAGGATTCACCGAACTGGTCGACAAGACCGCGATCCCGAACCGGGTGCGCCGGCGGGTGGACGCGCTGCTGGCGCCGCTGGTCGGTGGCAGGACAATGACGCTGAGCAGATCGAACGCCGCCTGATGCTCTCCAGCGATGTGCCGGGGCTGACGCTGTCCTGGACGATCGCGGCCGGCTCGTAACGGGGCGGAACGGTGCTGATCGTTGAGGCGCTACGCCTCCTGCACCGTTCGTGGCCCCTTTTGAGTGGGCCACCGCGGAACATAATCAGATTTCATGGGACCGCCGGAAGCCAGTTTACCGCAGGTTTCTGCGCTTTTCCAGCCTTGTTCACAGTATGGACTGGTGCGCTTACAGGACTCACATCCGCGTCTGCGACCCGCAGAAAAGCTAGGGTTTTTCCTCAACGGGAAATCTGTGGCCCCTTCGTGGCCCACCCAAAATTCGGTCCCTAGTCAGGCCACAAACCGGTGCCGATCGAAGGACCGTGCATAGGTTCGGAGTGCCATAAGTCGCATGTTACTGTTCTGCGCGACGTTCTCGTGTACCGCCCCCATTCTGGAGTGCCCGCCCCCCAATTGCCGGGTCGATAGCCGCCTCGCCGCCATCGCCTACCAAATGATCCCGCTTGATCGCTTGGTAGGTCCGAAAATGACGGAGGCACCTCTAAGTATCAGCTAACACTCTGTGATCGCAGTGATTTTCCACGAGCCAACTTCGTCTACCCCACACTTTTCCCCACATCGGGTCAGAGATGTAATGGATCGCGCTGGCATGGAGTGGCCGCTTTGCGCCCCATCCCGGTCGTTCACCTAGCCAGCCGCAAGTCCTGAAAGCAGACGGTCGTTCAGGTCAGGCGTCGGACAAGATTGGGTGGAGAGCCGCCCGTCCGCTTTGGAGCGGGTGACTGAGGTTGCGGCCATTCGTTCATGATGGCGGAGCGTTTAGATCACTTAGTCCTTTTTGCAGGTCCATTATTGACCGTAAGCCGGACGCTGTTGCGCAAGCCGTGAAACCTGTCAAAACCTTCCAGTGGGGAGGAATGGCAGAATTGAATACCTTCGGTGCGGGACCTTCGGCGGCGGGCTATCTCTACCAGGCCCGGTTAGCGCTCGTCTTGTGCATGCCTTACGTCAACACGGATAGCGGTGTCGAAGTCTCGGTCGAGCGGCTGGATGACGTTGCATTTGAAGCAGACGGCACTGCCATCGAACTGCTCCAAACCAAACACCACATCAGCCAGGCCGCAAATCTGACGGATTCAAGCACCGATCTTTGGAAGACGTTGCGGATCTGGGCGGAGGCGGTTAACGGCGATCCGTCGCTGCCCGGTAGGACACGATTGGCGTTGCTCACGACCGCCGAGATTCCTTCTGGATCGGTAGCCAGTCTTTTGATGCCGGTCGCCGCTTATCCGGCTGGCGAAAAGCGCGGGCCCAAGCTGGCTGCGGAACGGCTGACGGCGATTGCCGAAGCCTCGTCCAACGAAGCGCTGAAGCCAGCGTTTGCTGCGTTTCTCAAACTCGGCTTCGAGATGCGCGCCTCGATGTTGAGCGCGGTGGAGATACTCGGCAACCAGCAGCAACTTCCCGATCTTGATGCCAGCCTCGAGGAGCATCTGAGGCTGTTCGCGCCGCGTGGCAAAGCAGCCCTGGCACGCGAAATGCTCGAAGGCTGGTGGTGGCCAAGGATTTGCACCGCACTCGTACAGAACCCACCCGGGGCAATCGCAATCGCCGAGCTCGAAGCCAAGCTCGACGATATTCGCGAGCAGCTCAAGCGCGACAGCCTCACGATCGATTTCGAGGATGCCCACCCATCCGAAGCCGAGCTTGCCTCCTATGAGGGTTTTCGGTTCATCCACCAATTGAAGGCAGTGGGCTTGGGAGACAATCGCATTCACTGGGCCAAGCGCGACTATTACCGCGCCTTTGCGCAGCGTTCGAAATGGACACGCGAGCACGCCGTATTCGACGGCGAGATCGCCCGATTCGAAGCGCGACTGGTCGAGGAATGGGAACCGCGTTTCGGTTCGATGTGTGACGAGCACTCAGCTGCTCCGGCCGATTGTGCGTCGCTTCGACAGGCTGGTCAGGGCCTCTATCATTGGGTCGAAACCGAAGCGCGCTACCCCTTTCGAACCGCGATGCATCGATTTTTGAATGTCGGTTCGTACCACATACTCGCGGATGCGATCCGCGTTGGATGGCATCGCGACTTCGCCACCTTATTCGACGGCGAGGATTGAGCGATGGCAACGGCGTGGACCATCGATTGGGAACAACGGCCTGCTGAAGAGGCCGCGCTCTATAACCCCGCCTTTTGCGGTGAGCTTCTTGCACGCAGTGTAGCTGCCTATCGCAAGGCCAGCGATCGAGCCTTGGCGCTTCCTCTGGCGTTCGTTGTGCTTCCGCTCACTCTGGCACCGGCGATACGCGCGCAGCTTCCGGGAAAATCCAATACGACCTTCGCGACATGGGCGGCACAGCACGAGGTACTGCTGACCGAATTGCCCGAGCGTGTCCTCGCACTGCGGCCAGTAACCCGTGAGGCGTTACTCTTCCTGGTTCAGCATCGCGCATTGGTCCTGTCGGGCCTCGGTCTGGAGCCTGGAGCAAAGCCCCTCAAACTCGGCGCGAAGCGATCCGCATCGTCGACCGACGTGGAAGACATGCAGCGCGCGGCGGGGTTGGTTGGCCGCTGGCTCGCGAACCAGATCAATGTCGGAGCTGTGCTTTTGGCAATGGGAGTTCGACCGTGACCCTGCAATTGCGCGCCATTGCGATCTACTCGCCCGACGGCGAACGCCGTGACATCCGCTTCGAACTTGGCCGGCTCAATATCGTCACCGGCGCTTCCAAAACCGGAAAATCGGCGCTGCTCGATATCGTCGATTTTTGTTGGGGGCGGGACGAATGCACGATCGCCGAGGGCGAGATACGGCGATCAGTTTCCTGGTTCGCGGTTCTGTTCGACCATCAGGGCGAGGGGGTGTTCGTCGCGCGCAAGAATCCTGGGCCAGGTGGGCGCGGGGACGACCATATATATTTCGAGCGGAATGTTGACGAGCTGCCGGACACGACCGACCAATTTCATCAAAATGTCACCAGCGCCGGCCTGCGTTCCCATCTTTCGCAGATCCTCGGCATCGAAGAGAATATCTATGTCCCAGAGCCGGGCGCGACCCGCGTTCCGTTGTCCGCGACCGCAAGTCAGGCGATTTTCTTCAGCCTTCAGGCGCAGGATGAAATCGCAAACCGGCGCCTGCTGTTTCATCGGCAGGGTGAGCAGCATATTCCGAGCGCCATCAAGGACACGCTTCCCTATTTTCTGGGAGCGATGGAGGAGGATTATTACCTCAAGCAGCGTCGCTACGACGAGGCCCGCGCACGTCTGAGAAAGCTCGAGCGCGATTGGACCGATCTTCGATCGCTTACAACCTCGGCAACCACCGCGACGCAGTCACTGCTTCAGGACGCCAAACGGGTAGGGCTCGTCGAACCGGATGTCTTTCCCGACGGTCCCGAGGCGTTGCGCACAGTGCTGGCCGATGCCGCTGCACCGCGGGAACTGCAATATGCCCGGAACGACGACGCTGCCGCCGACCTCACCGATCTCGAAGATCGCCGTCGGCTGCTGCGCGGACAGCTCATCGAAATCCGAGAGGAACATGCGCAGTTCGCGAAGCTCGAACGTGATGCCAGCGAGTTCGAGATTGAAGCGCGTGAACAGGAGGCGCGTTTGGCTTCGATCGGCCTGCTCGCAACCGCTGATGGTGATTCCGACGCGTGTCCATTGTGCGACAGCAGACTCGCCGTTGCGGTTCCGAGTGTAACGCAGATTCGGGATTCACTCCGCGGCGTGGGTCTGCAGCTGAAATCGGTGCGTCGCGACACGCCGAGAGTCCAGGCGCATATCGCTCAGCTTGAAAAGCGCCGCACAGAGCTGGAAGACCTACTTAAGGGGGTGCAGCGTGATATTACTTCGCGCATCGCGGACAACGAACGGCTGCGGATCGAACAGGACCAATTCACCGAACAGGCGCGCGTGGCCGGGCGTATCGGCTATTATCTCGAAAATGTTCAGGCCGTTCGAGACGACAATGGCATCAAGCTGGCCGTGGCCCGCGCGCGCGCGGAAGTGGCGGAACTGGAAAAGGCCCTCGATCCTGAAGCGCTAAATGAGCGGATCGCGACCGCGTTGAGCCTGGTCGGCAGAGACCTGACGGGATACGCGCAGGCCCTTCAGCTTGAGCATGGCAACAACCCGTTGCGGCTCGACCGCAAGAACCTGACCGTTGTCGCCGACACCGACGAGGGCGCGCTCGCGCTCTCACAGATCGGCAGCGGTGAAAATTGGGTTGGGTATCATGTGGCGGCGCATCTCGCGCTCCACCGCCTGTTCCGTGCGCGCAAGCGGCCCGTTCCGGCCCTGTTGATGCTCGATCAGCCCTCCCAGGCACATTATCCGCCCGATCGCGACGTCGGGATGCTGGACGCGAGTGAGGACGAAGATCAGGCGGCGGTTGCTCGCCTGTATTTCGAACTCCACAATTACTGCTCGGCGCTGGCCGGTGCGATGCAGATCATCGTCACCGACCATGTCGAGTTGCTCGAACCGTGGTTTCGTGAGGATACCGTCGAGCGCTGGCGCGACGGTATCAAACTGGTTCCGCTCAGCTGGTTGCGTGGAGACGGCGGTTAGCAGGCGGGCTAGCGCGCCGAACTGGCCGAAGCCTGCCCTATGGTCCACCGACAGCGAACAATCGAGATCGCCGACTTCGAGCTTCCGCGCGGCGCGGTCGGCATCAAGCAGCTCATGGCGATGCCGCGCGCCACCTGGGATCATTTGCGCAACGAGATCACGCGCCGCCGCCAGCAGGATCCTGATCGGCCGCTCGCGCGGTGCCGGTTGTGCAAGGGACCGGTATTCATCCGATCCCATTTCGCCGGGGGCGAACACGCCCCGGTCTATGCCCATTATCCCGAAAGCCCGGCTGACTGCCCCTGGTACGATGGCGCCAACCTTAAGCCCGACGACGCCCGCGCGGCGCAATATCATGGGCACCAGGAACGCGCGCTACATCGCTGGATGTGCGACACCATCGCCGAGCTGTTGCGGAACGATGCCCGATGCCGGGTCGTCACCGTCGATACCTACCGCCGTCCCGCGGTCGAGAAGCGCGGCCGCTATCCCGACGTCTATGCCGAGCTGGAGGGATTGGGGAAGTTCGCCATCGAAGTGCAGCTCTCGAAGCCGTTCGCGCCCGAGATCGCCGCCCGTCATCTGCACTATGAGGCCGAAGGTGTGGCGCTGATCTGGGTGTTTCGCGAGCTTCCCGACGAGCTGCCGCAAGGCTTTCACGACGTCATCACGCTCCAGCGCGGCAATGCCTTCCTTTTCGACGATGCCGCCTTCGCCGCTTCGAACGCGCGCGGCACGCTGGCGCTGACCGCCCTGCTGGAAAATGACCGTGGCGGCTTCCTGAAGCCGAGATATGTCGCCCTCGATGATCTTGACGGGTCGACAGGACGCGCCGTCTTTCTGGAGGACCGCCGATCCGATCGGCTTCTCGCCTATTGCAAGGCAGGCCGCGAGAAATGGTGGGAAGCGTTCAAGCAGGCGCCGCCCACCGACTTCGATTATCCGTTCGATGAGCCCTGCTTCATTCCCCCCTGGGACTCGATCAAGAATTTCGTGCCCGAGCTGCGGCCTTGGAAGCGCCGCTGCTGGGACGAGCAGTTCGTTCGCGGCGACCGGCTCTTCGCCGAGCTCGCAGCGATTCTGTTCTCGATCGCGCATACCGCGATGGCAGGCAGGGACCGGGTCTATCTCACGCGCTTTTCGGACGGCAGCGCGCTGACCTCGATGCTGAACGCCAAACTCAGCGCTCAGGCGTTTATGCCGTTCGCCACACTGATCGAGACGATGCTGTCAGCAACGCCGGCGCGTGAGCGCCTGGAGCGGATGTCTGTGGCGCGGTCGTTCGCCCTCGCGAAGCAGGGCGCGGAGCAGGTCCGGCCCGGCGATCCGGTATGGGCCGGCGCGACTCGGCTGTTCCCGGAAGTCTTCGATGGGCTGCGGCGCGCCGAACTTGCCGATCTCGGCAAGCTTCCCGCCTGGGCCGGGGGCGCGGCCACGGGAGGATAGGAGGTAACCCGGCGCGATTCGCCTGAAATTCCCCCCACCTCCCTGGACAAATCTGACCTGGGGTCTCTTATCCTGTGATAGCGTGATGCGCCACGGGTTACTGGGATTGCGGGGTTGCTTCTTCGGTGGACGCTCATGGCCAGGGCGGCCGGACCCTTGTGTCCGGGGGTATGGACACCTATGTCCAGGGGGCAAGGCCCCCGCGCGTCTAGAAATTCCAACATTTCCAGCGCAACTAGGCTGCAGTCTATGCAGGAGTTTTTGGACATGGTCAAATCGACGGACAATGTGGTGGCCATCCGGCCGCCCAAGGAGGAGACCAAGCGCGGTCTCGAAAAGCGCTGGTCGAAGGAGGTCCTGGAACCGGGCTTTACCTTCGTGCCTTCGGTGATCCTGCGCGCGCAGGCGCGGCTGCACATCGATGCCACCGAGTTGGCGGTGCTGCTGCACCTGATCGATCACTGGTGGGAAGACGACACTATGCCGTTCCCGTCTAAGAAGCGGCTGGCGGAGCGACTGGGCGTGTCCGACAAGACGGTGCAGCGCGCAATGAAACGCCTCGAGGATGAAGGGTTGATCAAGCGCGAGCCCCGCAGCCACGCGAGCGGCGGGCAGGCGAGCAACCGCTACGACCTGAGTCCGCTGGTCGAAAAGCTCAAGCCGATCGCGCGCGACATGGTCGAGGCCCGGGATCAGGCGACGGCAACGCGGCGCGCGGCCTCGCGGCCCGGGCTCAAGCGCCGGCCGAAGGTCGACCCCGCGAGCTGATCGACATGTCCAAACCGTTTTTCCCGACGCTCCTGGTGGGAGGGGCGCCCATCGGATTCGACCATCTCGAACCGTTTCAATTCGCTATGGTGACCGAGGCGCGTCCCAAAGGCGCGTTGATCGACGTGCGCTTTTCGAACCATTGCTTCTCGGAGGCCTATGACGCCGCACGGCATTCGGACCCGGTCGTTGATGTCTGGGATCGCGGCCAGCGGCGCGTGTTCGACCAATTGCGCTACGATCTATCGTTCGGACTGCGCGACATCATTGAAGGCCTGCCGAATGCGCCGGTCTATCAAACGCCGGAAGCGAATTTCGTGCGCATCCTCGCGCCCGGCGCGAACGGTCCCGACGAATATCGTGTCTATTTCAATGCCAAGCGCGGCGGCGGCGGGCGCGGCGACTGCGATGTCTCGCTGTTCGTCGAAAGCGCCTATCCGCCGGATTTCGCCAAGCAGGTCCTGAAACCCGCGCAGATGACCAAGGTGCGATTCGCCATCCTCGTGGACAAGACCTTCCGCGGGGAGAAGCTTCGCTTCCAGTATAAAAGGTAGGGGCGCCCGAAGGCGCCCCGAAAGGTCACTCGATAACCACTTGGGCCTTTCAGCCTATCTCCGCGTCACGCGAAGGCCCGTGAGGGCGGGAGAACGCTGTTGGTGTTGCCACCTCAACCGATCCGTCGTTCCGGTAGGACAGATAGGTCCGGGGGGTAAAGAAATCAAGAAGCTACCCACGGGTCATAGCTGTCCAGGGGCGCCTTATCCCAAAATCGACGGGAATCCACGCAAAATAGCGGCGAATGGCGGCAACTGGCGGCGCCAGGGCACTGCCGGTCAGCGCCGCTCGGAACGAGAACTGACCTCAAGCCTGCGATTCGTCCGTCGCGGTGGAGAGTATCAGTGACGCCCACCAAACTCCTTGTCGGCCAGATCCTGATCGTGTTCGCGGTCGTGCTCCGCGGTATCTGGTTCGCGACGCAGTGGCCGGCCGCCGAACCTGAATGGACGTCTGGAGTTGGGAAGCCGGACAGGCATTGTGGATGGCCGCAAGTGGGTCATTCCCGACATCGCGGCCGCCTGAACGGTTGGCCGCTTGATCTGTATCTTAGCCCAATAGCTGCCAGTCGGCTGTCGGCCCAGTAGCTGCCGGTTCGGCTGCCGTAGGGGTCACCATCG
Source organism: Sphingomonas sp. (assembly GCF_965227385.1). Lineage (GTDB taxonomy): Bacteria > Pseudomonadota > Alphaproteobacteria > Sphingomonadales > Sphingomonadaceae > Sphingomonas. The sequence continues at coordinate 1,623,704 of NZ_OZ245750.1, read as the reverse complement.
TCAAGCGAGAAATGGCGAAGTTGCGCCATTTCGGACCATCTGGTGAAAGCGGCTCCCACTTTTTGTCCCACACTTTTTCGTAGCTCTAGTGGCATCCCTTGGAATGCCCTCGGGGCTCGTTGCGATTTCTCGCGGGAATGGGCCTCTGAGTCGGACGTCTCTCGACCGCCCATGGGCCGGCTTCTGCCTGTCCGGTTCCAGTTTCGAGACCCATAGAAGCAGACGTTCATGCTAACCTTGAACCTTTATGGCACCAGCCAACGTATTGGACGTTTGACCGCCAATTTTTCCGCAACCGCCGCTACTTCGGTTCAGCGCAACGAGTGAGCATCGCGCAGGTGATGCCGAGCACGCTATTCAGCCTGCCCCGACTTCCACATCAAGCGGTCGCATGTCGGTGAAGTAGCGCGACTAATGCACGGCTCCAGCCGACCCAGCTTGTCTCGAGGCTGCCCGGGTCTATAGCGGTCGCATCGTCGGTCCGGGCATGGTGCAAGCGATGAGCGCCGATCGTGGCGACCATGTTGCGATAGCCGCGCTCGATGAAATGACGCGCCTCGCCCGCGCTGTTCTCGATCGTCGCGGGATAGGGCTGCTGATAGCCGGGCAGCGTGGTCAGCAGCGGCCGCAGCGTGCCGAGCCAGGCTTCGGGCGCGAGCAGATAGCGTTGGGCATCGGCGCCGGGCAGCGGGGCGAGGACGCCATCGGCGATCTCGTGCCAGTCGCGCGCGGCGAAGCCTGCACCGAGATGCACCCACAGCCGCACCTGATCGGGCGGCGGGGCGTGCGCGCCGACGTAGGCGTCGCCGCCGACATATTCGCGCTCATGCCCGACCAGCCCGGCGAAATGCAGATCGGCATCGGGGTAGCGGCGCGCGAGTAGCGGCGCGGCGTGCAGAAAGGCGGCGATCCCTGACCCGCGCTCGCCCGCGCAGCCGAACCAGCCCGACAGCGGCGTGGTGACGACGATCGCCCGCCCCTGCCCCCGCCGCCGCGCGACGATGTTCGCCGAGGATGCGGTGATCGCCTGGCCCTCCACCACGATCCGTCCGGCATCGCCCCGTCCCGCCGCGGTGACGATCGGGGCGGCGTCGCGCGGGGCGATGACCAAGGTCGGGACTGCGGCGATCGGGTGTTCGAGCGGGGCGTTGAGCGCCAGCGCCTCCCCCGACGGACCGCGCGTCACCAGCACCAGCCCGACGCAACCGGCGGCGAGCGCCGCTTTCACCGGGCGTGCGGTGCGCGCTTCGAGGATCGAGGAATGGCGCGCATGCGGCAGACGGATCACCGCGATCTTCCCGCTCAGCCGCGCCGGATCGGCCGGCTCGTCCGCGAGCACAAGCGGCGCGGACAGGCCGGCGGGGCCGGTCGGGCACGCAGGGCGCTGGACGATGCCGTCAAGCTGGACAGCGCCGGTTGCGATCGTGGCGCGGGCAATATCATGGTCGGCGTAGCGGACCGGCTGGCGCGCAACCGCGAACCCGGCGGTGCGCAGCCGCGCTTCGACCCAGTCGAGTGCCGCGAGGTTGCCCGGCGTGCCAGTGCGGTGCGGACCGAGCGCGGCATAATGGCGCACATCGTCCATCAGCGACGGCCCCGCCGCCGCTGCGCTCGCCAAGCCGGCGGGCAGGCTGGTCGCCAGACCGAGTGCGAGCGTCGTGCGCCGGTCGAGCAAGGGGCCGCCGCCGTTCATGGCGTCACGCGCTTGTCGGAGCGGAAGTCGAGATCAGGGCGCTCCCCGACCAGCATCGTGCGGGTCGGCACCTCGGCACTGTCCTGAGCCGAGAGGCGTGCGATCAGCGTCGCGCCCTGCGCCGCCATCGCGCTGCGCCACGCTGCGACATCGTCATACCAGGACACCGCGACATGGCTATAGCCGCGCGGGATCGCGGCGGTGTGCAGCTGGACCCGGCGAGTCTGCGGCAGCGCGGTCAACGGGGCCAGCGCCTCCCGCACCCATGTATCCGCGTCGGCGGTTCCGGCAGGCGGGCGGATGAACACCACCCAGCGCGCATAGGGCACTGCCTTGTCCGGGGTGGCCGAGCCCTTGATCGCAACTGGTGGCAGCTTGACCGTCACCGTCCGCGTCTTGATCCCTGCAGCGACGGCGGGGTCCGGCTGGGTCGGAGGATGCGCGGCCATCGCCTCCCCCGTCACCCCGGCGCGGAACGCCGCGACACTGGCAAAGCCGATTTCGGTCAGGCGGCCATCGACCAGCTTCAACTGCTCGGCCTCTTCAGGCGTCGTGCGATAGCTGCGGTGGCTGACATAGCGGGTCTGGCGGTTCTGCGCCCGCGCCAGCGTTTCGGGGGCGTGATAGGTGATGTACCAGCGATCGACCGCGAGCAGATCGACCGGCGGCTTCACCTCGACCATCACGAAATGCTGGATCGGCACCTCCTGCGCGCGCGCCGCCGGGGCGCTTAGCGCTGCGAGTGCCAATAGGGAGGCGAGGAGCTTCATGGCATCACCTTCATCGCCACCAGCCGCTGCGGCAGCCGCCGATAGCCGGTTGAAAAGACCAGATATTGCTCGCCGTCAGCCATATAGGTCATCGGGGCGCCGAGCATGAAATCGGGCAGCGTGAGCGTCGCTAGCACCGCCCCGCTCGCCTTGTCGAGCGCGCGCAGCCGGGGTTCGGCGGTGATCCGGTCCTGTGGTCCCTCGCCGACGAACAACAGCGTCTTCGTCGCCAGGATCTGCGCCCGGCCGAACGATCCGGCATCGCCGGGATGAAGTGCGCGGAATGCCGGCAGGCGGCTCATGCCCCGGCCGTTCGGCGTCATCCAACGATGCTCACCACTCGCCATGTCGATACAGGTGGTGCGGCCATAAGGCGGCTTGAGCAGCGGCAGCCCGCGCGGACCGCGCGCGATCACGCGTGCCCCGGCGACCTCGACCTCGGCCTGTTCGGTCGCGCGGATATTGCCCTTGTCATCCAGAGCGATGTGCAACGGCACGTTGACCGACGGGACAAACAGCCGCTCCGTTTCCGGATCGAATGCCGCGCCATTCCAGTTCGCGCCGCCGACGAAGCTTGGCATGATGATCGTCGGCTTGCTGCCCGGCGGGGTGAAGATCGACCCGTGGAGATAGCCGGCCAGCGCCGCCTGCGCCTCCGCCTTCAGTTCGGGGGTGAAGTCGATCAGATCGTCGGGCGTGATCCCCTGTCGGTCGAACGGTAACGGCCAGGTCGGGTGCGGCTGGGTCGCGCTGGTCCGCTCGCCGGGTAGAGTCGACTGCGGGACTGGGCGTTCCTCGATCGGCCAGATCGGCTCCCCGGTCGCGCGGTCGAACACGAACAGGAACGCATGTTTGGTGACCTGCATCACGATCTTGCGGCGGCGTCCGGCGATGGTGACATCGCCCAGAATCGGCGCGGCGGGCAGGTCATAGTCCCACACGCCGTGATGCACCGTCTGAAAATGCCAGCGGCGCTTGCCGGTCTTGAGGTCGATCGCGACCAGACTGTCGCCGAACAGTCCGTCGCCGGGCCGGTCGCCGCCATAGAAGTTGTTGGTCGGCGTCGACACCGGGGCATAGACGATGCCCAGCTCCAGATCGGCGCTCATCGGCGCCCACACATTGGCGTTGCCGGTGCGGCGGTGCGATCCGTCCTTCCAGCTTTCGACGCCATATTCGCCGTCGAGCGGGATGGTGTGGAATACCCAGAGCAGCCGCCCGCTGCGCGCGTCGAATGCCCGAATGTCGCCGCGCGGCATCAGCCGACCATCGGCGCGGTCGTCTATATAGCTGCCGATGACCACAACATCGCCCGCGACCAAGGGCGGGGAGGTGATGCCATAGATGCCGGGTGTGTCGGGGACCGGCCGTACCATCCCGACACTGCGCAGATCGACCACGCCATTGTCGCCAAACTCCGCGATCGGCTTGCCGCTGTGCAGCGCCAGCGCCATCAGCCGCCCGTCACCGGTGGCGAGGATCACGCGCGCCGCTTTGCCCCGGCCCCACACCGCGATGCCGCGATGGAGGAAGCCCTTGGTCGTCGTCGGGCCACGCTTCCAGCTGAGCGGGTCGAAGCGCCACAGCGTTTGGCCGGTGACCGGATTGAGCGCGGCAACCTGCGACATCGCCGTGCTGGTGATCAGCATCCCTTCGGCGAACACCGGGGTGGACTGGAACTCGCCGGGCTTCAGAGCGGGGTTGGCGGCGAGGATCTCGGCATCGGGCGAGTCCCAGGTCCAGGCGACGCCGAGCCGGGCGACATTGCTGGCATCGATGGCGTCGAGCGGCGCATATTTCTGCGCGGCCAGATTGCCCGCATAATGGAGCCATGGCTGGTCCGGTGCAGCGCGGAACGCCCGCGCGGCGGCGGGGAATGCCAGCAGCGACGATCCCGCGAGCGCGCCGCCGATCACGCGGCGCCGGGACAGGCGCTCCATCACAGCCGCTCGATCGCCGGGGGCGACCAGCGCCCCTGACGGATCGGCGCGCGCGGGACATAGGCGCGCAGCGACACCCGCATCGGTCCGTCGGGCGTGGGCAGCCAATTGCCCTCACTCTCAGGCACCGGCTCGCGCGACAGGATGATGTCGATCGCGCCGTCCGCGCGACGGGTCAGGCCGGGCGTGCGTTCGGACACCGAATAGCGCTGGATCGGATTGGCGGCGAAGAAATAGCGGCCATCGGGCTCCGCGGCGTACATGGTGATCGACCAGAAGCCGTCGACCGGTATCCCTTCAGCCGGGATGCGGATGCGATAGCGCCGCGCTGGGTCGAGCGGTTCACCGCGATGGTCGCGGACCGAGCTGAAATACATCGCCTCGTCCGGCGGCAGCGCGGCGAGACCGCTGAGCGCGACGGCAGCGCGCAGGCGATCGTTGCTCCCGAACGTGCCGACTTCGGTAGTCGATGCGCCCCAGCCATTCACCTGTCGCACCCCGGCGGTGAAGGTTTCCCGCAGCCGGGCGATCGAGCGCGGGGTTTCGGCGCGCCACGCCGCCTGCAATGCGGGCGACAGCGCGGCAAAGCTGCCGGGGCCGCCGGGCCGGATGCCCGATGCGGCAAAGCGCCGCCAGCGCCGCGCCTGTCCCACCCGATCGCTCGACCGGCTGAGCATTTCCGCCGCCGCATCGATGATCTGGGCAGCATCGGTGCCGTCCACCGCGCGCGCACGCGGCGCCCGCACCGGCCCGCGCCCGGGCGCGGGCAGGATCGCGAACTTGTCCTGCAGCGCGCGGACCGCGGGCAGGTCGGCGGGACCGGCCACGAGGATGCGGATCAGCATCCACACATCGTTGGTTTCCGATCGGATCAGCGTCGCGTCCGCCGGCGGCTTGCCGGTCCAGTTCGGCCCGACCAGCCAGAAATCCCCGCCCCGTCCCTTGGTCGCGTGCGTGCCGATCGTACGGAAATTGTCGGTGAACGCGTTCATCAGCGTGACCGAAAAATAGCGGTCGGTGATGTCGGGTACGCGCAGCCGCACCGGACCGCCCGACAGCTCGAAAAAGCACGAGCTGTAGATCGTGTCGTTATTGGGCGCAGTCACCTGTCGCGCGGTCGCATCGGCAAGGACGCGGCGGTGATAGATGCGGTTCAATCGCCGATCGAGCGGCAGCGTCGGATCGGCAAGCTGTCCGATTCGCTGCATCGCGCGGCTGAACTCGAACAGCGGATAGGCATAGTCGAACGCGCGGGTCAGGTCGGGCGACGCCGCCGACACGGCCGCCGCCGGGAACACCGCCAGTGTCGCGGCTGCCGCAAGCAGGGTGCGCCGCCCGACCGTCAGAGTGCTGTTAATACCGGACATCGTCTTACTCCGTCGCTGGCTGAACCGTCTGGAAGGCAAGCCGCAGGAAGGCGCCGTCGGACCAGCCCTCCCCTGCTGCACGCGCGGCGCTCGCATCGGCCAGCGACAGCTGGGCGAGGCGCACCACGGTGATGCCGAGCCGCTTCGACACATAGAGCCGCTGATCGCCCGCGCCCGCCGCCATCAGCAGATCGTCGGGCAGCGCTCCTGCTGCGGCAAAGTCGAGCCGTCCGACCGCACGTGGCATGCGATCGGGCGCCAGCGCCTGTAGCTTGGCGGGGAGCCACCAGGTCAGGCCGTAGCCGAGAAAGGCCGGGGATGGCTGATGGAACGCCGCCAGCCGCTGCGGCGCGAGCGACGGCTTGCCATCGATCACCCCGTCTCGCCGTACCCACTCGCCGAACCGCGCCCAGTCACGCGCGGTGAGCGACAGACCTTGGGGCAGCAGCGGGTTGCCGTCCGGGGTGCGCCGCCATTGCCCGACGCGGATCCCCGCGGGGGCAAACAGCCGCTGCACCAGCCACTCGGCCGGGTCGGGCTGCAAGCCGCGCGCGGCGAGTTTGCGCCGCATCACCTCGCCGAAAATCTGGAACGGGGCAGGGCCATAGGCAAAGCGGGTTCCGGGCGCCGCCGCCGGACGCAGCTCCACCGCCTGTGCATAGTCGGGCGGACGACCGACGACGCTGTCGATGCCCGAACTCAGGGAGAGCAAATGGCGGATCGTGACCTTCCGCCGATCGGTCCCGTCGCGCCATTCGGTGAGCGTCGCCGACACCGGTTCGTCGAGGTCGAGCAACCCGTCCTGCGCGGCGAGCACCGCCATCGCCCCGGCCATCGTCTTGGTGCCGGAGTAGAGCGGATGCGCGTCCTCAGCGCCTGTCCCTGCGCCATAGGCTTCGCACACCGGGCGGCCGTCCTTCAGGATCAGGACGGCGCGCCCGCGATGCGCGTCGGAATAGGCCGCCGCTGCGGCGCAGGCCGGGCTCAACGCCTGCGCCTGCGCGACGGGCGCAACCGCCAGCGCGCAGGCGAGCAGGGCGACGCGCAGCCTCACCAGCGATAGCCGAGCTGGACGCCCCAGTTGCGCGGCGGGTTCAGCCGTCGCGCACCCGCGCCGCGGAATACGTCATAGGTGGCGTCGGTCAGATTGGACACGAACACGCCCGCTTCCAGCCCGCCCAAGCGCACGGCGGCGCGCGCGTTGAGCAGGTCAATCTTGTCCATGTCGAACGGGGCCGGCGCACCGGGGGCGACCAGATCATGCACGCCACCGCGCTGGCCGTTGTAGTTGACGTTGACCAGCATGCTGACATCGCCCGACAGCGATGCGTTGAGCGTGGCGTTGGCGGCGAAGGTCCAGCGCGGGATCTGCGGCAGCAGCTGCCCGTCGAACGGCCCATCGGTCACCCGCCCCTTCTGATAGGAGCCGCTGGCGGCGAGCTGCAGATTGCCCGCGCCGATCGCGATGCGCGACGCAAGCTCGGCCTCCGCGCCCCAGGTCCGCGCCTTGCCCGCATTGCTGGAGAAGGTGACGGGCGAGCTGTTGCACACGGTGCTGCCGATGAAACAGCCATTGTTCAGCGCGACGATGATGTCGGTGCTGTAGGTCTGATAGGCCGCGATGCCAAAGGTGGTGCCGCGCGCGATCCGGCCCTTGGCGCCCAGCTCGATCGAGGTGCTGCGCTCGTCGTCATAGGCCGCGGGGATCGGGATCGGCTGGGTCGCCGGGCCGAGATCCTGATTGAATCCGCCAGCGCGATAGGAACTGCCGACCTTGCCGTACAGCGTCATCGCCGGCTGCGGACGCCATGACAGCGTGGCGTTGTAGCTGAAATTGCTGGGGGCATTGGCGAAGTCGACGACAAAGCCGGTGCCGCCCGAGGGCAATCCGGTCGCGAGGTCAAACCGGCGCGAGGTCGCGCTCTTCTCGTCCCACGTCTGCCGCACCTCCCCGATCACGTTGAGCGTCGAGGTCAACGCATAGTCGAGCGAGCCATAGACCGCCCAGCTGTCGAACGTGGTCCGCAGCGGCTGGCGGTTGCCGGGCGAGGGATTGGCCGTGGTCGGGGTGCGCAGCGTGCGCTGTTCCGAATTGCTGCGCAGGTGGAAATATTCGAGGCCCGCCAGCCAGTTAAGCGCACCGTCGCCGAGTTCGCCGGTGAGGTTGAGGTCTTGCGTGAAGAATTGCGCTTCCTCCTCCCGCTCCTGCGCCTGACGGGGGTCGACGGTGGTGCTGGTTATCGTGCCATCGGCGCGCAGCTGCGCCAGCAGCTCAGGGTTCAGTCCGTCGAGATCGAGCGCATAGTCGGCCTTGCGCTTGCGATATTGGGTCACCGAGCGGAGCTTGGCAAAGCCGAGTTCCTGATTGAGCTCACCCATCCAGCTTGTCACCTCCTGCCGTGAGAAGGCGTCGGTCGACCAGGGATAGGTGCGCTCGGGCTGGATATAGCCGCGCGGGAAGCCGGCGCGCGGCGGATCGATATAGGCGCGGAAGGCGATGGCCGGGACAAAGCCGCGCCACGTCTCGCCGCGCACGACGAGGTCGGTGCCACCCTGCTTCCAGCGGATCTGGCCGCGGATACCGGTCGAGTCATTGCGGTCGAGCACCGTGCCCAGAAAATCGTTGCGGAAGAAGCCGCCGCCCTGCGTCACGAAATCGACGCCGACGCGGATCGCCAGCGCATCCGACAGCTTCACATTGGTGACGCCCTGCAGCTGGAACTGCTCATTCTCGATGGCGTAGCGGGCATTGGCAAAGCCACTATTCTCGAACTCGGGCTTGGCCGAGACGATGTTGACCGCACCGCCGACCGAGTTGCGGCCGTACAGCGCGCCCTGCGTGCCGCGCAGCACCTCGACCCGGTCGATGTCGAACAGGTCGATGCGCGAAAAGCTGCGCCCGGAAAATCCGCCGCCGCCAATATAGGCGCCGTCGCGGAACAGGCCGACGCTGGGGTCGCCGGAGGTACCGCGCGTGGTCGGCGATCCGCGCAGCGAGACCTCGTTGGTCATCGCCGAACCGGTGTCGAGGATACGGACGCTGGGCTGGCCGCCGAGCAGCTCGACCGGGTTGGTCGCGCCGCCACGATCGGCAATCGCGCTGCCGGTCAGCACGGTCGCCGCGGTCGGAACGTCGATCAGCCGCTCTTCACGCTTGCGCGCGGTGACGACGACATCGGCGCCATCCGTGGGGTCCTGCGCGGCGTCCGTCGCCGTGGTGGGTGCGGTCTGCGCGAGCGCCGCAGTCGGTGCGGTCAGTGCCGTGCAAAGCAGCAAGGTTGCATATCGAGCCATCGCCCTATCCTCTCCCTGTTCACCAGCAGCGTACCGGGTCTGTGCCCTTTACACGCTACTTACCGACCGGTAGGTAACTGGCGACAACGTGCTTGTCCAGAGGGGAAACCTGTCGCCCCGGGGTAGGAAAGCGCAGAGCGACCCGTTACGAACGAGACGATGAACGACGCGATGTGGCAGGAACATACGACCGGCACACCCGCCATCATCGGACGGCGCGAGCAGATTTACGTCCACGCCGCACAGCTCTTCTGCACGCGCGGCTTTGCCGCGACGTCGATGAACAACATCGCGGAAGCCGTCGGGATCACCAAGGCTGGCCTGTATCATTTTGTGGCGAGCAAGGAGGAGCTGCTGTTCACGCTGATGTCGTTCAGCATGGAGCGGCTGGAGGAAGATGTGGTCGCTCATGCGCGTTTGATCACCGATCCGGTCGACCGGTTGACCGCGATCGTGCGCGGGCACCTGCAAAGCGTGATGCAGGTGACGACTCCGGTCGGCAACCCGCTAACGATAATCCTTGAGGAAACCAGCGCACTCAGCCCCGACAAGGCTGCGTTGATCAAGGCGCGTAAGGCAGCCTATTCTGCATTCGTGCGCGGCACGCTGGACGAGATCAAGGTTATGGGGAAATTGGCCGACGTGGATACGCGGATGGCCACGTCCGCGATCATGGGCATCATTCTCTGGCTGGCGCGCTGGCACCGGCCGGACGGTCGTCTGTCAGTTGATGACATTATCGACAACCTCTCCGGAATCGCCCTGCGTGGCGTTTTGGGAAGCGATACGGCCGCCCCCGAAAGATCGAAATGATCGGCGCAGATCGACGGTCAAGCAAGCACCGGGGAGCAGGACCCGATTTTTCCGGGACGTTGAATGTTGGCACGTCCCGCACTGGAACGGGTTTGATCCTTAGACATACTACCACGTAAACGCAGGCTCATTGAGGACTGGCGAGAAATTTGCCCTTAATATTGGCGTATCGGTTGCCAATGTGGCAGAAATGCTTGAAAATACTGAGGAAACGCTCGACATTATTGTGCTCGCGGTAGCGTTCATTTTTGATAAACTTGTCGGTGTCGAGCCCAATGCCAACATCTGGTTACCGGTAGCCTCTGTATTTGCCAGAGCCATCACACAAACCTTTAAGATCGGCCCATGAAGAGACCTGTTGTTCGACGGTATCGCTCTGGAACGGTAGCAATATCCCAGACCCGGCCGCCTAAGCCGATTGGTAACACCGTCCGCTTTCAGGCAATCGGCTGGCGAACTTCAATGGCCGCGATGGGGCGCCTAGCTGCCGTCAGCTTCCCCATTCTCACGGGAGGTAGCGACCATACGCTCCCCCGCTGCTCGCTGATCCAGCCCGATTGTGCGAGCTGCCATCCACTCGGGCACGTGCCAGCTGGCAGGAAGCGACCGTGCAACCGCACCCGGCAAAATTGCCATCAGCAACATGCCGCCCAGTGCGCCCCCCACGCCGGCCCAGATCACTCGACTTAGCTGGCGATCAGCCGTCTGCCCACGCTCCACGATGCCATCTATGCGGCCGATGGACAGGGTCAACCCATCCCGAGTCTCACGCAATAGTGAGCGATCCTCAGCCCGTGCTTCAATACTCGCCTTACGGATTTCGTTCGCTAGCGCCATCGGCGACAGACGGACCGCCGGACTTCGCTCTATACGATCAATCCCCTCGGCGGTCTGCTTAAGGGACTCGGCCATCTTCCCCAACGTCGCGGTATAGTCAGGCACGTGCTCGCGGGCGGCGGTCAGCCCCTCGACCGCGCGGCGTGTCAGACTGACCTCTCCGCGCAGGGCTTCAAAGGCTTCAGCAATGTCGTCTGCCGGAGCAGATTCAGGGAGATTGTCGGTCATAGATCGAGACCTATCTTCCCAATCCGCGACCACGCCAGAGGGCGGGAGCTTCCTGGAGATCATGGGACAAAGAAGCCCCGCTCGTTTTTCCGATTCCCAGCTCTTTGACCCGATTTCGAAGCAGCGACTCGAGCTGCGTGTCGCGCTGCAGGCTCTTCGCCATGCCGACCATGCTATCCTGGGTGCGATGGATCGCTTCGTAATCGCCAGTGCGATTAAGGGCCTGAAGCTGTCGGCTCTTCTGTTGCCACTCCGCGACAAAGCGGTCGGCACGCTGCGCGGTGTCGATTCGGATTTCCGCTTCGAGTGTCATGGCGCGGATCGCGGCGGCGGTCTTCCCGCCGGCTGCCTGTTCGATCAGCTCAGGGTTGGCGTTCAGCGCACTACGCAAGTCCTGTGCGCCATCGGGCCGTAGCGCGTTCAGCGCCCGACCAGCTTCGTTGAACGCGACCTTCTGATGCTCCAGCACGCCGAGGTTCATGCGGCGCATCCTCACGATGTCGGCGGCGGCGCGCCCGTAGCGTTCGACTGCCTTTTCAAGCGGCGTGGCCTGCCGCTCGATTGCGATCGGCTTGAGTTTCAAACCGGCGAACCGGCTGCGCGAAAGCACCGGCTTCGCCGGCGCCGGTTCCGGTGCCCGGGTGTAGTCCGACGCCATGTCTTTCCCGCGTTCGCGCGACAGCGCGCGGACCAGCTTGCCGCGATCGGCAAAGTCGTGGCGGCCATAGTGAAGATCGACGTGATCGCGATGCCGCGACAGCGCGACGTAGGCGGCGTGCCGGTCCAGTCCTGGCGTCGCCAGCACGTGCACGCGATCAACGGTCACACCCTGCGCCTTGTGCACGGTCGCGGCATAGCCGTGATCGATGTTGGCATAGTCCTTCACGTCGAATGCGACAGAGCGCCCGTCGTCGAGTTGCATATCCCATGGTCGCGCCTGCCTATTCGGAAGCGCGGCGCGCGATGGCGAAGAAGATCGGGCTCGGCAACAAGGGCCGCGCCGCGAAGGCTACGACTCCGGCTCCGGCGCCTGCCCCCAAGCGCGCACCGCGCGCGTCCAAACCGGCCTGAACTCGCGAGCGCCGCGCGATCAGTCGCGCGGCGCGAGCCGCCGTTCGCAGACGTCCCGCACCACATTTTGTAGGACCTCGACCCGCTCCACGAGCCACTCCAGCTCCTCCCGTGTGATCTTGTAGTGGGGCGAGTAGCGCGCATTCACGTAGGCCTGCTGGAGCAGCTCGAAGCAGCGCCGCGCAAACTTGGTGTCGCGCGGCCACACCGGAATAAGGTCGCGCGCAACATTCTCGGCCTGATCGCGCAGGAAATTGAGCTTGTGCGACTTCGGGCTGTAGAGGGTGAGCACGAGCAAAGTGCAGTGGTAGAGCCGCTCCGAAGTTTGATGCAAAAGAAATGCCGCGTCGTTGTTTTCACCTTCAGCGATAGCAAAACGGGCAAGCTTCAAGCCGCTTTGAGTTTTCCGATACCACTGATCAAAATGCATCCGCGCCTCAGCCTGTGCGGCGACCGGATCAAGCGGCTTAGGCGCGTCGAACGGGTGCCCGTCGAGCTGATACAGCGAGACGCCATCGCGCACGATATCGACGAAAAACGGGCGGCCGCGCGCGAGCTGGTCGTTCACATCCTTGAGGCTGTGAACGATGAAATTGACCGGTGCCGAGAGCCGCTTGGCGATCGAATATTCGCGCAGCAAATGGTCGGCGGCTTTGGCCCAATAGTCGAGTGTGTCGGTGAGGCGCTCGTCGCTGACAACGACCAGAATATCATAGTCCGAATAATAGCCCCCGACCGGGTCCTCGACCCAGTCGCCGCGCGCATAGGAGCCGTAGAGGATCACCTTGAGGATGCGCCCCTGCTTCTTCCACTTCTGGGTGGCGAGCGCGGTCGCGTCCTCGAACTCGGCAAACAGAATCTGGACGACGCGCTCCAACTCGCGCTGCTTGGTCGATGGAAGATGCTCGAGGCTGGTTTGCATGGGGACATCCTAACGGCAGGAAGATGCTTGGGACAGCCTCGCCGACCAATCCGGCGAGGCTGCACTGTTCATCGCCGCCACCTCTCCGCGACCCGTCGCAGGATACGCTTCCACCACGGGATAGGTGGAGCTCCGTCGAGCGCGTCGCGAAGAGCAAGCATGCTCTGGGCGAAATGCCGCTCGACCTGTTCGACGCTGAGCCCCGTGCACTTGGCAATCTCGGCATAGGATAGCTCGTCCAACCGAATTGCGAGGAATATCTGGCGACGCAGCTTAGGCATGCGCTCCAACCCGGCCTCCAGCCGTTCGACGATTTCGGTGTCGGTAAGGTTGTCGCTCATGACAGCGCCTCCCCGGAAGGCGCAAAGGCGAGCAGATAGTCTGCCGCCTTGCTGGCGGCGCTCGCCGCCCGGAAGATCGCGCGTTCGTCGTCGCGCAGCACCGCAAGCCACGAACCGATGTAATCGGCATGCCGGACGGTCGGCGCAATCGCCAGCGAAGCACATGCAAACGCGCTCGCCATCTCCGCGACCAGCTCCTCACGGGCATAATCAGCACTGCCGAACCCGCCGCGCTGGTTGCGGTCCAACCGGCTGCTGTGTCCGGTCCAATGGCCAAGCTCATGCAACGCGGTGCGATACCAGTTGATCGGCTCGGCAAACGCTGCCTGCGGCGGCACCGCGACATAGTCGCCACCCGGCGAATAATAGGCCTCGCCCCCGCCAACCCGAAAGTCGGCGCCGCTTGCGTCGATCAGGCTGCGAACCTGCGGCAGGATATCCGCCTCCGCCGGAAGCTCGGGCAAGTCGGCGAACCGCTCGGGCAATCCCTCGCATTGCGCGACATTGAACACGGTGAACCGCTTCAGGAACGCCAGCTGCCGGGCCTCGCGATCCTCATCGCGCGCGCGTTCCGCCTCATCCTTCGGGGTAAAACGATCGGCATAACAGACGGTTGCGCCGCGCTCGCCCTTGCGGACGTTGCCGCCCGCCGCCTGTGCCTGCTTGAACGTCAGCCAGCGCTGAGACGTATAGCTGCCTTCGATCACCGCCGCCCACAGGATCAGCACATTGATCCCCGAATAGCGCCGCCCGGTCACGGCGTTGGCGGGCATGGTGCATCCGCACGAAGCCGCATCCCAAGGCTGCACCCATGGCAACCGTCCTGCCTCCAGCTCGGCAATCACCCGCGCCGTCACCTCGGCATAAAGGCTCGCACGCTCGTTTCCGGTCCTCATCACTCCTCACTCCTTCAAAACCACCGCAACCGGCGCCGGAATGGCGGGGGTGGGCGGCAGGAGCGGACCGGCGATCCCGCCGACTAAGGCGGGCCGCACCCGAAGGGCCGAAACGAAGAGAAGGACCCCGGCGCAGCCGGGGTTGCGGCACGCCGCGGCGGGTTCAAAGGGTAGCGACGCCCACCTCCGCCAGATCGAGTGCCGGAGGCCAACCCCACCGCGCCCGGGCGCGGTGACCGCAGCACATCAGCGCGCAGCGCTGCTCAGCTCCAACGGAGCCAAACAAACACGCACTCTCGAAGCCGGACGGCCGTCGTGGCGGGGTGCGCGCGCAGCTGTGCGCCAGCCGCCGCCGCGCCCTCCGTCCGAATCGAGTGTGCCACGCGGCAAAGCAAAGCCGCTGCGGACCCTGGGGCTTCGCAGAAGTCCGCCAGCGCACGCTCATCAAAAGTCGCGTTCCGCCGCCGGGCAGCGCCCGGCCCGCGTCATGCGATCGTCACCCGCACGGGCCGGGACGCAGCAAGCGACTCGGCGACGCGCAAGCGTCGTAGAGCGCGGTCACGCAAGGCGTGAGACGCCCTGACACTTCACCCCTCGAACAGCCAACCTACGCTAGAGCTACGTATGTGCACGCTGGCACCGCACAGCACCCTCCTGACACCAGAGAGGCTCTTTTCAGGGTGGAGGATTTCCGCCCAAATTACCCCCGGGGGCACCAGTCAAACGCACACGATGCAAGGAAATCGCAATGCAGACCGAACCCCCCGATCGCATCCTCCGGATCAACACCGTCCTCGACCGGACCGGGCTCAGCCGCTCAACGATGTACCGCAAGATGCAAAACGGCACGTTCCCGAAGAACATCCAGATCAGCACGCGCTGCGCCGGCTGGCGAGAGTCCGCGATCGACGCGTGGCTGCGCAATCCGATGTTCTATCACGTCGAAGATTGAACGCCCGACCTGCTAGTCAAAGAAGAATAGCAGTGCGATCACGAGCAGCCCAAGGATGAGCAGAGCGCGCTCAAACGGAAGCTGCACATCCGAACGCTTTGTCGCGGAGTCGGGAACGCCCCCACCATTGCGCCGCTTCAATTCCTCGCGATGGATCTTCGCCAAGGAGATCCCGGGATCGCCATGTGGTGCAAGGCAGTCAGGCGCACCGTAAAGCTGCGGCACCTCGCTCAGCAGGTCCTTCTCGAGCCCCTTCGCTGCATCTGCCCGTTGCTTCAGGCTCGCGCGAAACTCATCCGCATTCTTCGGCGACATCACAGAGCTCCCTCGCCGTACAGGCGCGCGATCTTAGGAAATGGCTCAAGGGTGATCGCCGCCCGCATCGCTTGATAAATAGGCTGGGGTGCTTATCGATCTGTGAACACGCGCCCCGCGAACACTCAGGCAATCAGCGCTGTATGACTTTCGGCCGCTTTGCGCCCTATTTTCGGTCGTGCGGTCCGTGCGTCACTTGCCTGAAAGCGGCCATTCGCTCGACTGCCGCTGACCGTTCCTTGTTGAGCGTAGGGGCCGGGGCATACAGAGGGCGCGTTGGCCCCGAAGGCCGCTCCTGATCGTTCAGCATCTCGATCAACCCGGAGTTCCCCTGCATGCACGAGATCCAACGCGGCGCCGGCCGCAAGCTGCTGCTTGTTCATGGTCTTGGCGGAAGCTGGCAATCTTGGAACACCGTCATCGGTGCGCTTAGCGCCGAACGGGCGGTCATCGCGATCGACCTTCCCGGGCATGGAGCGACCTCGGCGGATCGGGACAGCGGGACCTTTGTCGGCCTTGTGAACAGCGTCGAGCGCTATATTCGCGACAAGGGGCTCGACGGGATCGACGCCGTCGGTAGCTCGATGGGCGCGCGGATCGTGCTCGAACTCGCCCGGCGCGGCTGCGTCGGAAATGTGGTGGCACTCGATCCCGGCGGCTTCTGGCGCGGCAGGGAGCGCGCCTTCTTCAGGACGACGATCGGCGTTTCGGGGCGGTTGCTCCGGGCGATCCGTCCCCTCCTGCCGATGCTGAGCCGGAACGCCGTGTCGCGCACGGCATTGCTGGTGCAGCTTTCGGCGCGTCCCTGGGCGCTCGATCCGGACGTGGTTGCAACCGAGCTAGCGACTCTCAGCACGACGCGAACGTTCGACGCATTGGTCGACGACCTGTCGAGCCGCCCTGAGCAAACCGGTCCGGCAGCCGATCCGACTCGCCGTATCGTGATCGGCTGGGGTCGCCACGATCGGCTGTGCCTGCCGAGGCAGGCGGAGAGGGCGCAGGTCGCCTTTCCCTCCGCGCAACTGCATTGGTTCGAGGACAGCGGGCATTTTCCGGCGTGGGACCAGCCCGAGGACACAATTGCCGTCATTCTCGCCGCAACGCGGTGACGACGGTCGGTCGTCGGCGGGACCGGTAGCGTAACAAGCCCCGTTCAGGCTGGCTTCGACCACGCTCCAGTGGAAATCGTTGCGCAACCGGCCTGTGGCCCTCGGGCAACATTGATCGAAAATGCCGGGCGAAAGAAATAAAATTACGCCACTTCATGCGCCCGTGGCAGTCCGCGCAACGTTGCCTTGCCGATCGCTCAGTCCGAGCGCTTCGTTTTCAAAGGCTTTCCCCCATATGCCCATTCACCACATTTCCCAGTCGCCACGCACGCGCGCACGCTTCACCTTGGCCTCGGCGCTCGCCGGAACTGCATCCGCCTTGCTTCTGGCGTTGCCGTCCGCAGCGCTGGCTCAGGAAGAGTGCGGTGCCGCACCGGCGACCGCTGGAACCGTGGTCTGCACCCCCGCGGGAAACCCCTACACAAACGGGATCACCTACATCGCCCCGCCCGCCGATCTCACCATCGTGCTGCAGGACGGCGTGCGCATCGACACGAGCGGCGGCCTCAACCTCGGCCTGCTGGCAGTCGGCGACAATGCCTTCACGATCAACGGCGGCACCAACACGCTAATCACCAGCGACAGCTTCGGCGTCCTCGTGTCGAACAACACCGATCCCATCTCGGTGACGCTCGACCGGATCGTTACCAACGGCGCGAATAACTTCGGCCTGATCGTCAGCTCGTCGGAAGGCTCCATCACGACGAGCACCAATGCCATCACCACCAGTGGTGCCAATGCCGACGGGATCAGCGCCAGCACCGACATCAGCGCGATTACCATCCGCTCGGGCAGCGTCACGACCAGCGGCCAGAACGCCATCGGCATCGACGCCAACAGCGATTTTGGCAATCTCAACATCACCTCCGGCACGATCCGCACCAGCGGCGCCGGCGGCGGCGGCTTTAGCGGCGGCGCGGTCGGCATCCGCGCTCAGACCGGCGGTATTGGGGCGATCACGGTCAACTCGACCACAATCACCACCGCCGGAACCGACGCGTTCGGCATCCGCGCGGTGAGCAACACCGGCGCAGTGTCGGTGAATTCCGGTTCGATCGCCACCACCGGCCTCAACGCCGACGGCATCACCGTCACCACCGCAGGCACCGCGACGATCAACGGCGGCGCAATCAGCACCACGGGTGCGAATGCCGATGGCATCGTCGCCAGCGGCGTCACCGGTGCCAACATCAACTTCACCTCGATCAACACCACCGGCGCCAACGCGAATGGCGTGCTCGTTCCGGCAGGTGTTGCGTTCTTCGGCCCGCGCGCAACTGCTACCACCACGGTCAATGGCGGCAGCGTCAGCACCGTCGGCGCAACATCAGATGGCGTGCGCGCTATCGCCGGCACCGGCACCGCGACGGTCAATGTCACCGGGAACATCACGACCCAGGGCGCGAACAGCCGCGGCATCTTCGCCACCGGCCCGACCGGCGTGACCGTCACCAACGGCGGAACGATCGGCACGGCTGGCGCCACCTCGAACGGTGTCGATGCGTCGAGCACGGCCGGGCCGGTCAACGTCACGGTCAATAATGTGACCACCACCGGTAACGGCTCGCGCGCTGTGGTCGTCAATGCGGCGACCGGAAACGCCACCGCAACCGTCAATGGCGAACTGCGCACCACCGGTACTACTGCCGATGCGCTGACCGTCACCAGCGGCGGCAACAGCATCGTCAATGTCGGCACGGGCGGCTCGTTCGCCACGGCGCAGGGCAATTCGATCGTTCTCAGTTCGCTCGGCACCAGCACGCTCAACAACGCTGGCACGATCGCCAACAACGCAAACGGCTTCGCGCTCGTCGCCACCGAGGGAGCGATCACCATCAACAACAGCGGTAACCTGTCGTCGGACATCGTCCTGACCGCAGGTGCGGACCGCATCAACAACAGCGGGACCTTCACTGTCGGCCCAAATCCGGACTTCGGCGCGGGCAGCGACAGCTTCGCAAACAGCGGACTGATCCTGGTCGGAGCCGGCGCAGCAGCGACCGTCTCGCCGACATTCACCGGCCTCGAGACCATGACCAACAGCGGCACCATCGATCTGCGCAACGGACGCGCGGGCGACACGCTGACCCTGCCTGGTACCTACGCCGGAGCAAACGGTACGCTCGGCCTGGACGTCGTGTTCGGCGCGACACCCGTGGCAGATCAGCTGATCATCGGCGGCGTTGCCAGCGGCACCACGACCATTCAGCTCAACCAGCTGGCAGGCGGGCAGCCGACCTTGAATTCGGGAATCGTGCTGGTCCGTGCCTCGACTGCATCGGATGCCAATGCGTTCGATCTGGCGGGTGGGTCGCTCACTTCGGGCTTTGTCCGGCTCGAAGTTGTGTTTAACCCCGCCACCGGCACCTATTCGCTGAGTGGTGCGCCGAGTGATAGCGCCTTCCGTGCGCTCAATTTCAACGAAGGCTTGCGCAGCCTGTGGCTGAAGTCGGCGGACACCGTGTCGGGGCAGCTACGCGCCCGCCGCGATGCGCTGTGGACGCAAGGGGGCGGCGATGTCGCCGGCCGCTTCTGGACGCAGATGCACGGATCGGTTGAAACCCGTGGCGGCAGCCGCAACTTCAACACCTTCGGCCAGTCGCGCATAACCAGCACCGGCTATGAGCAGGACTATTTCGGCGGGCAGGTCGGGTTCGATGTCAGCGGCGGGAGCGGTGAACGCGGCGGCTTCGCCTTCGGCGTTACGGGTGGCTACACGAATTCGTCGATGAACTTCGCGGGGTCGGCCGACCGGCTAAGCTTTGATGTTATCAACGGCGGCGTTTACGGCAGCTTCACGTCGGGTAACATCTTCGTCAACGCGATCGGAAAATACGACTATTTCTGGTCAAAGACGAACATGCCCGGCGCCGGTTTCCGGGATGACAATAACGGCGGCGTCTATGGCGCGCGGGCAGAGGCGGGGATCCGTTTCGGGAGCGACAGCTTCTTCGTCGAGCCGGCGGCCAGCATCTCGTACGTAAAGAACGACTTCGACGATCTGTCGCTCAACGGCACGACGATCAGCTTCGACGATGAAGACGGCCTGCGCGGGCGCGCCGGCGGCCGCATCGGCGGGGCCTTCGGCTTCGGCGGCGGCGCAGAAGCGGCGGTTTATGTGGGCGCCAATTACGTTCATGAGTTCAAGGGTCGCGACGGCGTGACCTTCACAAGCGGCGGCACCCGCCTCGGCTACACCAATGATCGCCTGCGGGATTATGGCGAAGCGACGCTGGGTGTGACGATCGCCCAGAGCCGAGGGATCAGCGGCTTCATCGAAGGCAACTACATCCGCTCGTTCACCGACAGCAACGGCACGGGCAGCATCGACGGTGCCGGCGGCCGCGCGGGTATCCGCCTGCAGTTCTGAGCTGCCTGGGTTCGAACTAGGAAATCGTCACGGGGTGCATGGCAACATGCACCCCGTTGCTTGAGCCACCTAGCGAATGGCAGCTTCTCTGCATTCGGCGGTGCATGGTGGAAATTCCGCAATCGGCCCACGAGTTGCTGTACGGGTTTTTTGAAATAAGCGGCCCGACGGGAACCACTCCCTTCTTGCGTTCGATCCAGCGGAACATCCCCGCAGCGTCGAGGAGCACCCGGTTGAGCCATTTGCTGTCGTCGTGCATCACGAGGGGGTGCTTTGAAGTGAGGGGGAGGGAATGTCCGGTGATTCGGCAGGGGATCGCCGCGTCCTTTATTGGGTCGCGGTTCTAGGCTTATTGGTCGCCGTGATTAGCGCGATCGCGACGCTCGGTAGCTGGTATCGCGGGGAGAACCCTCGACCGCAGGATCCGGTGACGCAGCCGCTGCCCGTAGTGGTCACCAACTTTCCGCCCCCATCGATCAGTTCCCCGCCAAGCACGAGGACCGTACCGCAGGCGGGCGAAACCGTTCTCCGTGATGAGGTGCCGACCGCAAACCAGGGTCAGGGCCAATTGAAAGCCGTCGATACGGCGCCCGACTATTCCGCTAGCAGTGAGCCAGACAGCGTCTATGACGCGATCGAATTTCCAGTCGAGGTCAAGGCGGGAGAAATTTCGCTGAGAAAGTCGAACTACCAGTTTCAGCAGCCGGACCTAATCGGTTATGAGGCGACCGTCACCTTGAGTGTTCGCAACAAGAGCAACCGGACGCTGCGCATTGGCTGGCTCGACCCGTTCGACAATCTCCGCCTTCACTTCAAGGTCGGGCCGGAGTTCAAGGGGTCGCATCGCGATTACAAGGGCTTGCCGATCTGCACGATGAGTCCGGGGCACTGCGACAACGACCGACGCTCGGCCCCCATCGAGCCATCCGAGGTGGTAACGCTCGTGGCGGTGCTATCCGGATCGGTCACTCCCAAAGAAAGCGTTGCGCTGGAACAGCAGAAGTTCGGTTCTGTCGTAGGCCAGCTCGTGATTGTGCCGCGAGGCACCCGGCCCGAATATGGCAAGCAGTTCTCACTTAATATGAATGTGCAGCGAGATAGTGAGACTTCGGAGTAGTGTCCTTACCCCAGCCGTTCAGCTCATAGGCGCTACCTCGCACCGGACGACGAGAATGAAATGAGCCAAATCCAGTTCGTCGAGGTCGATAACCACGCCACTCGCCCGATTGGTGTCAGCGGTCATGTCCGCTTTCACCGCAATTCAGCGGAAAGCTACCCCTCAGCAAGCCCAACGCCGGCCGTTTAGCCGGTCCAGATTATCATGTCCGCATTCGCGAACTGACACATGAAAGCGGACGAACCGCTGACGGCCCAGAAGCCGACTGCGCATCGCTGGGCGGACACGTCTCCCCTCGATGATCGTTTGTTCACCAGCGTCAAGTCACTAGGCCCGCCACAGGTTGGGCGGCCTATGGCTGCGACGAGAATTGGGTTAAACGAGCAAGCAACGCTTGAGCCAGGGGGGCGGCGCTGGCCGGGTTCTGGCCGGTGATGAGCGCGCCGTCCTCGACTAGATGCGGTTCGAATGCCGCTGCTTGGCTATAGCGCGCGCCTTGCTTCAGGAGCTCGGTCTCGGCAAGCAGCGGCACAAGCTTGTCATATTCCAGCATCGCTTCTTCTTCGTTGCTGAAGCAGGTGAGCGCCTTTCCGGCAGCGAGTGGCGCGCCGTCGGGCGTCGTCGCCGTCATCAGCCCGACCACGCCATGGCAGATCGCCGCTACCGGCCGCTCATCCGCGATCAGCGCGCTGACCAGCGACCCCAGCGGCCGACAGTCTGGATAATCCCACAGTGTCCCGGTCCCGCCGACCAGGAAGATCGCGTCCAGTCGCGACGCGTCGACATCGGCGAGATCGAGCGGCGCATCCAGCTTCGCGACGACGTTCTTCTGGTCGAGAAACCAGTGACCTGCCGGCAGTAGCCATGGCTCGGCCAGGCTGGCCGGATCGAGCGGCGCCACCCTGCCGCCGGGCGTGCCGAACAGGATGTCATAGCCCGCCGCGCTCAATAGTTGGTAGGGCGTTGCCAGCTCTTCGAGCCAGACGCCGGTTTTGGCGCCGGTGTCGCCCAGCTCGCTCTGTCCCGTGAGTACGAATAGGATAGTCTTGGTCATGTCGCCCTCGTAAAGTCGCGAGAAGCGTGCGGTCTCTCTGCGGCGCAAACAATCCACCGATTAGGTGGATGGGCACAAGACCGCTTTGTGGCATGATCGCGCGATGCTGATCCGCACCAAATTGGCGCCGCCGAACAGGTCGATCGACCTGCTTTCGCGCGATGCCCTGATCGATCGGATCATCGTTTCGCAGCGGCAGTTGACGGTGCTTTCGGCGCCGGCCGGCTATGGCAAGACGACGCTGCTGAGCCAGTGCCATGCGCGCTGGCGGCAGGAGGATGTGGCGGTCGCGTGGTACAGCGTCGATGACGGCAAGTTCGAGGCGGATCAGTTCTTCGCCTATCTGATGGCGGCGCTGCACCGCGCCGGCCTGCCCCTGCCTTATTCGAGCGAGGCCATCGATGCGGGCCTGCCCGGCCTAGCGGCCGAAGCGGCGGCGCGCGCGATGGTGCTGGCGCTTGAGGCCAGCGAAGAGCCGGTGCGACTGATCATCGACGATTATCACCGCATCGCTTCGCCTGCGACCAACCGTTTCCTGGATTATGTGATCGAACGCATGCCGGCCCACGCCGCGATCGTGTTGGCGCTGCGCGGTCTGCCGGAGATCGCGCTGTCGCATCTACGGGTGAGAGGCCAGCTGCTCCAGCTCGATCAGGCGGACATTCGCTTCTCGGACAGTGAAGCGCGTGCGTTCGTTGGCGCGGAATGCGCGAAGGTGGACTGGGGCGAGCTGATCGACCGGACCGAGGGATGGCCCGCCGCGCTGCAATTGCTGCGTTTGTGGCTGGCAGGCCGGGGCAATATCGAGAATCTCGACCATCTCACGCGAAGGTCGATCGATCTGGCGGACTATTTGGCCGAACAGGTGTTTTCGGGCCTGTCAGCCGACGCGCAGCAATTCCTCCTCGAAACCTCGATTGCCGAGCGGATCAGCAAGCGGCTGGGCGACGCGATCACGCAGCGCGGTGACAGCGCGGCGATGCTGGAGCAGATGCGCCGGCAGAACCTGCTGATCGCGCCGCTGGACGATGAAGGTACATGGTATCGGTTCCATCCGCTGCTGCGCGAGTTCCTGTACGACTTGCTCGCGCAGGGGAGCCGCGAGCGCTTGGATGCGCTGCATCTGCGTGCCGCCTCGTGGCTGGCGGGTGAGGGCCTGTTGCCCGAGGCGCTGACGCATTCGGCGCTGATCTCCGATCGCGCGGCGTCCCTCGGGATCATCGAGGCGGCGGGCGGCTGGCGGATCGCGATGCGCGGTGGTCTCACCTTGCTGCGCCATCTCGATGAGATCGACACGAGCGATGTCGCGGAGTTCCCGCGCGTGGCTCTGGGTCAGGCCTATTATGCCGCGCAGACTGGCCGGCTGGTCGAAGCGCGCATTCGGCTCGACATGCTGATCGCCGCTTGCCCGCTGGCCGAGGTCGAGCAGCGCGATCCGGGGTTGGCTTGCGAGATCCTGTGCAACGACCTGGTTCTGCGCATTTATGAGGACCGTGCATTCCCGGCCGAGGCGGCGGTGATTCTCGACCGCCAGCTGACAAACGACGTCCACGACCCGTCGATGCGCGTCCTGCTGCACCATCTCTCCTCGCTCGCCAGTTTCGATCGCGGCGACGACCTATGGTGCCGCGTGCATGGCGAAAAGGCCGGACGGCTCGCGCAACTGCACCAGCTGCCGTTGGTCGAGGTCTATTCCTATCAATATCTTGGCTTGTCGCACCTGCGCACCGGCCGCCGTCGTGAAGCGGAACTTTGCTTTCGGCGCAGCCTGGAGCTGGCGACGCGCCAGTTCGGCGAGGGCAGTCCGCAGGTTGCCGTGGCATTGGCCCTGCTGGCCTATACGCTGTATCTATCGGGCAATCTCTCTACCGCGACCGACCTGCTCGAAGCGGCATTGCCGGTCATCGAGGCCACCGAGGGCTGGCACGAAGTCTTCGTCGCCGCCTATGCCGCCCAGGCCTGGCCCGCGCTACGCACAGGCGATCAATCGCGCGCCGAACAGATCCTCGACCGCGGTCGGCTGACGGCAGAACGGCGCAATTTGCCGCGCCTGCGCTATCAACTCGACCTGATGCGCGCGCGCATGCTGTTGAGCGTCGGGCAGGTGAGCGCGGCCATGCTGTTGCTCGACACGCTTGGTGAGCCAAGCCCATTGATGGTGGCGCGCGATCCGCGTCTGCCGTGCGACTATCGCATCGCGATCACTGCCTGCGCGCTGCAGCAGGGGCATGCCGATCCGGCAGCGCTAGGCGAGCTGAGGGCGCAGGCGGGCGCGACTGCTTCGACCGCGCTGGCGATCGAGCTCGACATGCTGAGCGCAACCACAGCTGCCGCGCAGGGGCGCACCACCGACGCGGCGCGGGCATTCCGCGCTGCGCTGGAGGCGGCCGAGCGCGAAGGACTGATCGGCCTCGTCTCGCAGTTCGGCGCATTGCTGCCGCCGCTGTTGCAGGCGTGCGAGGCGGCACTGCACGTGTTCGAGCCGGCGCAACGCAGTGTCGTCGCGCGGTTGCGTCAGAACAGC
Organism: Sphingomonas sp.; assembly: GCF_965227385.1. GTDB lineage: Bacteria > Pseudomonadota > Alphaproteobacteria > Sphingomonadales > Sphingomonadaceae > Sphingomonas. The sequence continues at coordinate 1,599,091 of NZ_OZ245750.1, read as the reverse complement.
CCGTCGGCGCGCCGCGGCGCAACTGTCGTGCCGCCTGCCGCTAGCGACATCATCGTTACCCCGCGCGAGGTGGATGTGCTGCGTGCCTTGGCGGACGGGCTGTCGAGCAAGGAAATGGCGCGGACGCTGGGAATCGCAGAGAGCACGATCAAGACGCATCGCATCAACATCTACCGCAAGCTCGACGTGGCGACACGGTCGCGAGCGATCGCGGCGGCCCGCACCCTGCGCCTGATCTGATCCGCTGGCTCCACCTTTTCGACCGATATACGCGGCGTCCCCTTCGACCGTAGCCTTCGAGAACAGGCGCACGGATCACAATCCGGCGTGACAGTCGGAGGGAGCTGCACATGAATTACCGGAAGATCCTGCTGAGCGGGGTCGCTGCGATCGCCAGCTTGAACGCAAATGCCGCGCTGGCACAGGCGGGCGAGGCCGAGGGCAACGAGATCGTCATCACCGCGCGGCAGCGGTCGGAAAGCCTGCAGAAGGTGCCGGACTCGGTCACCGCCTTTTCCGCTCAGGCGATCGAAGAGGCCGGCATCCGCAGCATCGACGATGTGACGACGCTGATCCCCAACGTCTCGCTGGTCGATGCGCAGGACGCCGGCACGGTCGCGATCAGCGTGCGCGGCATCGGCCAGGTGCGCAACGGCGAAGCGCCGGTCGCGCTGGTGATCGACGGGGTCCAGATGACTTCGACTGACATGATCAAGCAAGCGCTGTTCGACCTAGAGCAGATCGAAGTGCTCAAGGGGCCGCAGGGAGCGCTTTACGGGCGCAATGCGATCGGCGGCGCGATCAACATCACGACCAAGCGACCGACCAACGAGCTGCAGGGGCGCATCGGCGTCGATTATGCCGATGGCGACGATCGCCGGCTGTCGGGCGCGCTGAGTGGCGCGCTCGTGCCCGATCTGCTGCTGTTCCGCGTGGCCGCCGATTACCGCAAGTTCGACGGTGTGCAGCATAATGTGACGCTCGATCACAAGGTCGATTTCGTCGAGGATCTGAACCTGCGCGGGCGACTGATCCTGACACCGACCGACCGGCTGAGCTTCGACCTGCGCGGCGCCTATGGCGACCTCGATGGCGGCGCGTCCTGGTACATCCCGCTGCCGGACGGCCAGCCCAACAACACCAGCGAGCCGATCCAGAACGATTTCCTGGGGTTCAGCCCGCGCAATACCAGGGACGGCTCGCTCAAGATCGACTACCGCTTCGATCCATTCACGCTGACGTCCGTCACTGCCTACAACAAGACCGACATTGACCTCATCGAAGACCTGGACTGGACGCCCAAGTCGATCCTCGGCGCGCGACAGCTGCGGGGCTATGAGAGTTTCAGCCAGGAAATCCGGCTGGCCTCGCCCTCCGCGCAGAAGCTGCGCTGGACGGCGGGCGTGTACCTGCTCGATGCGAAGAAGCGCATCGACACCACTGTCCTGATCTCGCCCGATCCGACGGCCAGCCGCTTGCCGCCGTCCGCTTATATTCCCGTGCTGGTCGCCGCTGCGGACGAGAACATCCTGACCCGCGCCGCCTATGCGCAGCTGAACTACAGCTTGACCGACGCTCTCGAAGTGACCGCCGCGCTGCGCTACGACAATGACGAGCGCGAGCAGGTGGACCGGTTGACCGGCGGCCCACGGCGCGAGGCGAGCTTTGACGAGTGGCAGCCCAAGCTCTCGATCAAATATGATCTATCGCCGACATCGATGATCTATGCGACGGCCGCGCGCGGTTTCCGCAGCGGCGGGTTCAATCCGCCAACCGGCGTTTTCCCTGCGATTTATCGCCCGGAAGTCGCCGACACGCTGGAATTCGGCACCAAGAACAGCCTGGCGGATCGCCACATCACGCTGAACGCGGCCGCGTTCTACATGCGGTACAAGGATCAGCAGGTCTTCATCCTGAACCTCGCGGATCAAGGCATCGTCAACGTCGCCAAGACCGACATCTTCGGGTTTGAGGTGGAGGCACAGGCTCGCCCGGTGCGCGATGTGCAGATCGGCGCGTCGCTCGGCTTCATCGATACCAACATCAAGGATTTCGACGGCACGGCGCGCTTTCGCGGCAATCAGGTGCCGCTGACCTATCGCTGGTCCTATACCTTATTCGGCCAATACCGTGCGCGGCTCGGCAATGACATGTCGCTGATCGCCCGGGCGGACTATTCAGGCAAGTCCGGCAATTACTGGCACATCGACAATGCCGATCGGCAGGATCCAGTCCATCTTGTCAACGCCCGGCTGACGTTCGAGGCGCCGCGCTATTCGGTCGCGCTCTACGCCAACAACCTGTTCGACACGCGCTACACTGAGGAGTTCTTCGCCAAGGAGTTCTCAGCCGGCGCTGCCGACATCCGCTACCCGGGTCAGCCGCGTCGCTACGGCGTCGCTGCAACCTTCAACTTCTGAGGATTTGAGCCATGTCGACGCAAGTTCGCGATCTGGAAAGCATGTTTAACGGCGAGCAGGCCGCGGTCGATCTGCTCGATCGCCGCCGGCACGGGCGGGGCGTAACCTATGAGGGGCAGGACGATCAGTTCTCGCAGAACTGGTATCCGCTGTGTCGGTCGAGCGATGTCGCATCCGGCGGCGTCTTGGGGCGCAACTTCCTGGACGGTCGTGTCGCGGTCTATCGCAGCGAGGATGGCGTGGCGAACGTTGTCAGCGCCTATTGCCCGCATAATGGCGCAGATCTCTCGATCGGCAAGGTTGCGGGTGACCGGCTGGTCTGTGCCTTCCATCATTGGGAGTTCGACATGGCGGGTAAATGCGCCCGGACCGCCACCAACGATCCCGTGACCAGCGCGATGCGGGTGTTCCGCTATCCGGTGCAGGAACGCTATGGCCTGATCTGGGCGTTTAACGGCGAGGAACCGCTCTACGATCTGCCTGACCTCGGCTTTCCTGACGAGGAACTCGCCTTCCACAGCGAGATCCCACATCTCGACCTGCTAGCCGATCCGTGGGTGTTCATGTGCAACACCACCGATTTCAACCACATCAACATCGTGCACGGCATCGAGGTGGATGGTGATCCGTCGCAGGATATCGACTGGCACGACCATGGCTATAGTTACGATCTGCGCGGCCGATTCAAGGAGACCGGCGCCACGATCGAGTACAAGGTCGGTATCCACGGCAACAACATCTTCTATCAGATGGGCAGCGTGAACGGCCGCTGGTTTGCGTTTCTGTATCCCTGCGGCATCCATCGGCCAGGCACGCTGCGCAGCTATTTCGTCATCGCGACGCAGAAGTCGGACGGCACGCCGGAGGACGACAAGCGCGTGCAGGAAACGCTCGACTTTGCGCAGGCGCTGGAAATCTCGGTCGTCGATCAGGACGTCGAGATCCTGAACACCATCCGCTTCACGCGCGGCATGTTCACGCGCGGCGACAAGGCGCTCGGCAGGTTCGTCGATTACCTCAAAACCTTTCCGCGCGCCCATCCCGGCGCCGACTATATCCGTTGAAGGGACTGGCCATGCTGTGGGTGGAGGTCGCACATCGTATTGAGGCACCGGCGGAACGGGCGTGGGAATTCGTCGGCGACTTCGCGGGCGACGTGCTGACGCGCGGCTATGTCGCGAGGGTGGAAACCGTCGGTCGGGGCATAGGGGGGCGGCGCACCTATCATCTCGACCCTGCGATCGGCGGGGGATCGGTGGTCGAGCGGCTGATTGAGCTCGACGAGATCGAGCGGGTCATCGGCTATGACATGGTCGATTATGGCCCGCTGCCTTGGGCAGATTATGGCGGCCGGATTACGGTTACGCCCGCCGGGCCGGATGCCTGCATGGTCGTCCTGCGGACGCACTTCCTGCCGCTCGATCCAGACCAGGGTGAGGAGCTGCGCCGGCTGTCGAGCGGCAATATCGATATGTATTTCGATAATCTTCGCGAAGTCCTGCGGCTTTAATTAGGCACCGACTTAGAGGGCCGTACGTGTGGCAGTGACGATCTCGCCATACAATGGCCCATGCCATTGCGCGCAAGCTGCGGCCGCGGCAGTGATGTCCGCTTCCGGCATGCAGATTCTGTGAAGCGGACGGGCAGCAACCGGCCCAATAGCGGCTATGCGCGTTTGCGGAACTTTGCCTTGATCACCGCTCCGCCAACACGAAGCTGGTCGAGATAATCTGACCACCACTGCGCCATCCGCACCCTCTCCGCCCAATGAGCGCCGCGATGGTAAGCCGCGCGCACCTTGTCCTTCTGGCCATGGGCCAAAGCGCGCTCGATGGCGTCGGGATGCCAGAGCCCGGATTCATTGAGTAGGGTGCTGGCCATCGCTCGGAACCCATGGCTGGTCATTTCGTCGTGCTCGAACCCCAGGCGGCGCAGCGCGACGTTCAGAGTGTTGTCTGAAAGGGGCCGCTTGGTTGTGTGAAGCGCTGGGAACAAAAACTCGCTTTCGCGAGCAAGCGAACGGAGATCCTGAAGGAGATATAGCACCTGTCGAGATAGCGGCACCGCATGTGCCTGTTTCATCTTCATCCGCTCGGCCGGGACGCGCCAAACCTTCTCTGCGAAATCGATCTCGCTCCACTTCGCTTGCCTCAATTCACCCGGCCGCAGAAACACGTGAGGCGCTATCCTCAACGCATGGAGGGTCTCGGGTCGACCTTGATAGCCATCGATCGCGCGAAGCAATTCGCCCACCTTCTTTGGCTCGACAATCGCGGCATGGTGTTTGACGCGCGGGACTGTCAGCGCCCCGCGCAAAATGTCCGCCGGATTGCGCTCAGTACGCAGCGTAGCGAAACCGTAGCGGAAGACACGGCCCGCGAACGATCGTAGCCTGAGCGCTGTTTCATGATGCCCGCGACGCTCGACACGCTTCAGCACGTCGAGAAGCTCATGAGGCGTTACCGAGGCAATTGGACGCTTGGCGATGCCTGCCAGGAGCTCGAGGAACCAGCGGGCCTTTTTGAGGGTCGCCGGTGACTTTCCCTCCCGCTCCATCTTTTGAATATATTCCTCGGCCACGGGCCCGAAGGTCGTTTGGGCCGCCAGCTCGGCCTTCAGCCGACGCTGCCGCTTCTCCTCAACGGGGTCGATGCCGTCGTCCAGCTCGGCCTTTGCTTCATCGCGCTTTCGACGGGCCTGGGGCAAGGAGACATCGGGGAAACTTCCCAGCGAGAGCTTCCGCTCGATGCCGCAGCATCGGTAGCGGAAGCGCCAAAGCAGAGCTCCCGATGGCTGCACCAGCAAATACAAACCATCGGCATCGGCAACTTTATATGGACGCTCAGCCGGTTTGAGCGATCGAATCTGCATCACCGTAAGCATGGGGCCACGCCTCCTGCATCGTTCGTGGCCCCATGATTCGTGGCCCCTTTTGAGTGGGCCACGGCGGAACATAATGAGATTTCATGGGACCGCCGAAAGCCATTTTACCGCAGATTTCTGCGGTTTTCTAGCCTTGTTCACGGTATGGACTGGTGCCGCTTACAGGACTCGAACCTGTGACCCCCGCATTACGAATGCGATGCTCTACCAACTGAGCTAAAGCGGCGTACCCGGTGCGTGCCACCGGGGAAGGTGGCGGCGCTTATCAGCCTTGTTCGTGGCTGACAAGCGTTGCCGAAGCGTTGTCGGCGCGGGATTTGCCGAACCGGCGCCTTTACGCAGTGTTTACCACATGCGGCGCAAAGTCGATCCGGAGCAGGGGCCGTTGCCCTTGTGTGGAGCATGCGCATGGACACCGCCCGCGGCCTCGATGACCGTCCCGACACCGATCATGACGATACCGGCGTGACCGATTCGGCGCATGACGCGCATCGCCTGTCGATCGGCTCCGACGAGCGCCGCATGCATGTGCGCGCCTATAATCACTGGGTTTCGCTGCTGCAGGGCCGGGCCTATCCGTCGATCGAGGACCTCGATCCCGGCAATATCGCCGATTTCGGCCCGCACAGCGTGCTGCTCGATTTCAGCCAGGGGGTCGAGAACCCGGCGATTCGCTATCTGGGCGGTTCGCTGCGGGAGGAATGCGGGGTTACCAGCGACATTACCCATGTCGGCGAAGTGCCCAGCCGCTCGCTGCTGTCGCGGCTGACCGACCATTATCTGCAGATCATTGCCAACCGCGCCCCGATCGGTTTCGAAGCCGAGTTCGTGGGCCAGCGCGGACACAATACGCTGTATCGCGGCATTCTGATGCCCTTCTCGTCCGACGAGGACACGATCGATTTCATCTATGGCGTGATCAACTGGAAAGAGCTGGTCGACGCCGAGACGCAGGCGCGGCTGGAGCGCGAGGTCGAGGAGGCGCGTCGCACCGCCCCGACCCCGCTCGCCGCCGCCCCGGTCTGGGCCGATGGTCCGAGTGGCGGGTTCGAGCCAGCCGCGTCGGCAACCGACCATGCGCTCGACACGGTCGATCTGGCTGCCCCCGTATCGCTCGCCGACCGGCTGCTGATCGCGCGCGAAACGGCCGCCGCCGCGCGCGCCGCCGACACGCGCAGCCGCGCGTCGCTGTACCGGGCCCTGTCGCGCGCGTACGACTTCGCCCGCGCGTCGGAACGCCATGCCGAGGATTATGCCGAATTGCTCGCCGATGCGGGCATTACCGTACAGGCCCGCGCGCCGATGACCGCGGCGGCAAAGCTTGTCTTCGGGGCCGATTACGACAAGACCCGGCTGACCGAATTCGCCGCGGTGATGAGCCATGCGCGGCGCCACGACATTGCCAAAGCCGGGCTCGACGCCTTTATCAGTGCAGCCGACGGCGGCATCAAGGGGATCGTCAAGGCGGAGCGCGCACTGCGCAAGCCGGCGCCCCAACCGGATCTGTTCGATCAGGTCCGCGCCGAACTGCGCGTACGTCCCCCGATTGCGCACGTGTCGCTGGCTGCCGGTGCGCAGGAGTTCGTCCTGCTCCTGGCGCGCGCGGGTGCCGATGGCGAGCTCGACATCGTCGCGCGGATCGAGGACGACGACGCCCTCGCCCAACGCGCGCTGCGCAAGGCCGCCGCATGAACGCCTGATCCTTCACGAAGCCTTCTCCCAGGCTGCGCGCGAACTGGTCCAGAACACCGGTTTGCGCGCATTTTTTTGTGCTCCGATATCGCTATCCGGGCAATTTAGTCTCAAATGTTACTGTGCAGTGCAGCAAGCCTTGAGCCGCGCGCGCTGCGGGCGCATAGCGCCAAATTATGAGCAAGACGCCGATCAAGTCGCTCGCCGAGGCCGTTAACGCGCGCCTCACCGATGGGGCCCTGCCGGGGGAGCTGGAGGGGTTCGACGACACCGCCCGCGCCGCGGCCGCAAGGTTCGTGGCGGAGGCCGCGGCGACGCGCGCGCCCGGCATGCCGGGGATCGCGCTCGAAACCGGGCTGGGTGACGACAGCCGCGCGATGCGGCTGGCGGTGGTCAATGACGACATGCCGTTCCTGGTCGATTCGATCGCGGCGACCATCGCCGCGCACGATATCGCGATCCGGCGCATCATCCATCCGGTCGTCGCGGTCGAGCGCGCGGGCGATGGCACGCTCGCCGGCATCGGCAGCGGCGGCTCGCGCGAATCGATGATCTATCTTGAGCTGGAGCGCGCCGACGCGCGGGACCGCACGGGCCTGGTCCGCGATCTCGAGCGCAATCTGGGTCATGTCCGTGCCGCCGTGACCGACTGGACCGAGCTGCGCCGCGCGATGAGCGACGATGCCAGCCGCATCGCCGACACCGAGGGTGCCGCGCTGCTGCGCTGGTTCCAGGGCGGCAGCATGACGTTGATCGGCCACGAAAACTGGCATCGCGATGGCACGGTGACCGATGCGGCGGGCATTTGCCGCATGGAACTCGACACGCCGTTGCTCGCCGATGCGTCGCGCCAGCTGGCGATAGAATGGTTCGAACAGGGTGGCCAGCCGCCGCTGCTGCTCAAGTCCAATTCGATCTCGACCGTACATCGCCGCGCGCCGCTCGACCTGGTGCTCGTGCCGCTGCGGGATGGGCCGCGGGTGACCGGCCTGTCGATCCATGCCGGGCTGTGGACCAGCGCCGCGCTGCATTCGACCCCGGATGAGGTACCGATGCTGCGCGCGCGCATCGCCGCACTGGAAAGCAAGTTCGGTTTCGACCCGCGCGGCCATACCGGCAAGGCGCTGGCGCATGCGCTGAGCGGCCTGCCGCACGACCTGACCACGGCCTTCCCGGCGGAGGCGCTGGAGCAGATCGCCCTGACCGCGATGTCGGTGACCGATCGCCCGCGGCCCAAGCTGGTTCTGATCCGCAGCGCGCTGGGCCGCCATCTCTTCGCATTCGTGTGGTTGCCGCGCGACGACGTGTCGACCGGTCGCCGCGTCGCCATCGGCGAGCTGCTGGAGCAGCGTGCCAACGCCTCCTTGCTCAGCTGGTCGATCGCGCTGGAGGATGGTCCGGTCGCCCTGCTGCGCTACACGCTCGACCTGCGCGGCGAGGGGCGCATGCCCGACGCGGCCATGCTGGACGGCGAACTTGAGCGGATGGTGCGCGGCTGGCTGCCGGCGATCGAACACGCCCTGCGCGAGGATGGGCTGGCGCCGTCGCGCGCGGCGCGGCTCGCCCTGCGCTACGCCCCCTGTTTCCCGTTCGCCTATCGCAACGGAAATGCCCCGGACGAGGCCGCGCGCGACATCGTGCGCATCGCCGGGCTGAGCGGTGCCCAGGCGCGCTCGGTGCGCATCTATCCGCACGACGGCAAGCTGCGGATCAAGCTCTATCGCCTCGGCGGGCCGCTGCCGCTGTCCGACGCCGTGCCGGTATTCGAGAATTTCGGGTTCCGCGTGATCGAGGAAGTGCCGACTGCGCTGGCAGGCGATGCGGATGGGTATATCCATGATTTCGAGGTCGAGCTGCCGGGCGGCGGCGCGCTCAAGGGCGAGACCGGGATCGTCGAGGACGCAATTGCGGCCGTGCTCGAACTGCGCGCGGAAAATGACGCGTTCAACCGGCTGATCGTCGAAGCGGGGCTTGCGCCGGCTTCGGTCGTGCTTCTGCGCGCGTGGTTCCGCTATCTGCGCCAGACCGGCCTCAGCTATGGTCTTGTCACCGTGGTCGAAGCGCTGCGCCGCGCGCCGGCCGTCGCCACGGCGTTGGTCGACCGCTTCGCCGCCGCGCATGATCCGGCACGCATCAAGGACAGCGCGGCGGCCATCGCCGCCGCCGACGCCGCGATCGCCGCCGGCCTGGATGCGGTCAGCGCGATCGACGACGACCGCATCCTGCGCGCGATTGCAGGGGTGATCCGCGCGACGCTGCGCACCAATGCCTATGCCCCCGCCGCTGCCGAAGCGCTGGCGTTCAAGCTGGACAGCAGCCGCGTGCCGAACCTGCCCGCACCGCTGCCGTGGCGCGAAATCTGGGTGTACAGCCCGCGGGTCGAGGGCATTCACTTGCGCGCCGGCCCGGTCGCGCGCGGCGGGCTGCGCTGGTCCGACCGACGCGACGATTTCCGCACCGAAATCCTTGGCCTGATGAAGGCGCAGCGGGTGAAGAACGCCGTGATCGTGCCCACCGGCGCGAAGGGCGGATTCTATCCCAAGCAGCTCCCCTCCCCCACCATCGACCGGGATGCCTGGTTCGAGGAGGGCAAGGAAAGCTATCGCATCTTCATCCGCACGCTGTTGTCGATCACCGACAATATCGTGACCGGTACGGTGGTGCATCCCGACGGCGTCGTGATCCATGACGGCGAAGACCCCTATTTTGTGGTTGCCGCCGACAAGGGCACGGCGACGTTCAGCGACGTCGCCAACGCGATCGCGATCGAACGCGGTTTCTGGCTGGGCGATGCCTTCGCCAGCGGCGGATCGGTCGGCTATGACCACAAGGCCATGGGCATCACCGCCAAGGGCGCGTGGATCAGCGTCCAGCGCCACTTCCTGGAGATGGGCACCGACGTCCAGACGCAGAGCATCCGCGTCGCGGGCTGCGGCGACATGTCGGGCGACGTGTTCGGGAACGGCATGCTGCTGTCGAAGGCGATCAAGCTGGTCGCGGCGTTTGACCATCGCCACATCTTCCTCGACCCCGATCCCGATCCGGCGGCAAGCTGGGCGGAACGGCAGCGGATGTTCGACCTGCCCCGGTCGAGCTGGGCGGATTATGATCCGGCACTGATCTCTACCGGCGGCGGCGTGTTCGCGCGATCGGAAAAGTCGATTCGGCTGACGCCGGAAGTCCGCGCGGCATTGGGCATCGAGGCCGAAGAGATGGAGCCCAATGCGCTCATCTCCGCCATCCTCAAGGCGCCGGTCGACCTGATCTGGTTCGGCGGCATCGGCACCTATGTGAAAGCCGCAGCCGAAGCGCATATCGAGGTCGGCGATCCCGCCAATGACCGCCTGCGCGTGAATGCCGAGGAGTTGCGCGCGCGCGCCATCGGCGAAGGCGCGAATCTGGGCGTCACGCAGGCGGCGCGTATCGCCTTTTCGATGCGCGGCGGGCGGATCAATACCGACTTCATCGACAATTCGGCGGGCGTCGATTGTTCGGACAACGAGGTCAACATCAAGATCGCGCTCAATCGCGAGGTGATCGAGGGCCGCCTTGAGATGGGCGACCGCAACGATCTGCTGGCGTCGATGACCGACGATGTCGCGCATCTGGTGCTGGAGGATAACCGACTGCAGACGCTGGCGCTGTCGTTCCTGGAGAATGACGGCCCGGTCGCGGTGCCGAGCTTCGTGCGATTGACCGAAATCCTCGAGGCCGGCGGCCGACTCGACCGCGCGGTCGAGGGGCTGGCGACCAACGAGGAATATCTGCGCCGGGCGCAGGACGGCGCGGGGCTGACCCGGCCCGAGCTGGCGGTGCTGCTCGCCACGTCGAAGCTCGCGCTGCAGGACGCGGTCGAGACGGGAGGGCTGGGCCTCGACCCGGCGCTGGAGCCGGACCTGATCGCCGCCTTCCCGCCCGCGATGCGCGAGACGTTCAAGACCGCGATCCTCGAGCACCGCCTGCGCGGCGAGATCGTCGCGACCAAGCTCGCCAACCGCGTCGTCAATCGCCTCGGCGTGCTGCACCCGTTTGAACTGGCCGAGGAAGAAGGCGCATCGCTGCGCGACATCGCGATGATGTTCGTGGTGACCGAGCGATTGTTCGGTCTTCAGCCCCTGTGGGAGGAAATCGAGACTGCGGCGATGAGCGAGAGCGCGCGCATCGCGGTGCTCGACGAGGTGGCGGTCGCCACCCGGTCGCAGATCGCCGACCTGTTGCGCGTGTGCCGTCCGGGCGAGGACATCGGCGCAGTGCTCGCGCGGCTGAAGCCGGGCATCGACAGTCTCGACCGCCAGGCCAAGACGCTGCTCAAGGAAGAGGCGCTGGCACAGTCGGGCCGCATCGCCGCGCAGCTGGAGGCGGCGGGCGCACCGGCTGAGCTGGTCGCGAAGATCGTGCGCATCTTCGAACTCGACGGCGCGGTGGGGCTGGCCGATCTGGGCCAGCGACGCGGCATCGGCGAGACAGAACTGACCCATGCCTTCACCCATCTTGGGCAGGCACTGGGGCTTGACTGGGCGCAGGCCAACGCGGCGCGCATCGTCGCTGGCGATCCGTGGGAGCGGTTGTTGATCGCGGGCCTGGCGCGCGACTTCCAGCAGTTGCGCCTTGAGTTCATTGCGCGCGGAACCGGCAAGGATCCGTACGCCGAGGTCGATACGTGGCTGGCCGAACATGCCGCGCGGGTCGGCCAGTTCGTGACGCTGGTCGAGCGGGCGAAGAAGGCCCCGGCCCCGAACGCCGCGATGCTCGCGCAGATTGCCGGGCAGGCCCGGGTGCTGCTGGGGCGGTGAAATCGGGGGTGGGCGAGATCATGCGACATGTGTGACCTTGCCCCCTTCCTCTTGATGGCCGCCCCGCCATTGTAACCAAATAGGCTTCTTGTAGGAAAGTGGCGGTCTGAAAGCCGCAGATTTCTGCGGTTTCTGGGCTCATGCTAAATAGCGGCCGGGCGGAAACAGACCGGTGTCCGGCCAACGAGGCCTGGGATGCGGAACCAGGCAAAGCGAACATGTCGCGTGAAAGCGCGCCGTGGATCAGATTACGCATGCGACAAATGTCCCGCGCGAATGTCCCAAAGGTTGTTTCCCACGATTCCTCCCCTGCGGTGCTAGGGAGGAATGGGCAGCGTCGACCCGAAAACTGCCACAACCCCGCATTGTAATTGCGAATCACTCTCGCTAATGCTGCGAACGAATCGCAATTAGGCCTTCTCATTCGATGCACGGAACGACCACGACCGCGCGTGCCAAGCGCAGCCGCAAGGCCTTTTGGCTGAAGCAGCTGCATACCTGGCACTGGATCAGTTCGGCGGTGAGCCTGGTCGGCCTGTTGCTGTTCGCGATCACCGGGTTCACGCTCAATCACGCCGCCGAGATCGAAGGATCGCCGCAGACGGTGGAGCGTGCGGCGCAGCTGCCCGCGCCGCTGCTGCCCGCGATCAAGCCCGACGACGCCGCCGATAGCAAGAAGCCGCTGCCCGCCCCGGTCGCAGAGTGGGTCGAGGGCAATCTGGACATCAAGCATGCGCGCGGCGATGCCGAATGGTCTGCGGACGAGATCTATCTCGCCCTCCCCCGCCCCGGCGGCGATGGCTGGGTCGCGATCGACCGCGCGAGCGGCGCGGTGACCACGGAAAGCACCAGTCGCGGCTGGATCGCCTGGCTCAACGACCTGCACAAGGGCCGCAACAGCGGCACGGTGTGGAAGTGGTTCATCGACATCTTCGTGCTCGCCTGCATCGTGTTTTCGCTGACCGGGCTGGTCCTTTTGCAGATGCATTCCAAGAATCGCCCGAGCACCTGGCCGCTCGTCGGGGCGGGCCTGGTCATCCCCGCGATCCTCGCGATCTTCTTCATTCATATCTAAAGGGAGCCGCCTTCCATGCAGTTTCGCGTAACCGGATTGACCGCCACCGCGCTGGGCGCGGGCCTGTTCGCGCCGGGGATGGCGGCCGCGCAGACGCTGGACGTCTCGGTCACGATCCCGCGCCTGACGGTGGCCGAATATCACCGGCCCTATGTCGCGATCTGGATCGAGAAGGAGGGCGGGCCGGCCCAGACGCTGTCGGTTTGGTATGATGTCGACCTCAAGAACAATGAGGGCACCAAGTGGCTGCGCGACGTCCGCCAATGGTGGCGCGCATCGGGCCGCACGATGCGCTTTCCCGCCGCCGGGGTGACCGGCGCGACCAAGGCTCCGGGCACGCACAAGGTGAGCTTCAAGCCGCAGCTGGGGGCGGGCAACTACACACTGGTGGTCGAGGCCGCGCGCGAAGTTGGCGGGCGCGAGCTGGTCCGCATCCCCTTCTCCCTGCCCAGGGGCGGCACCGCGCGCGCCAGCGGCAAGGCCGAGCTGGGCGCAGTGACTCTGACCGTTAAGCGTTGAATCGAGGGGACATTATCATGAAGCTTCGCAATCTGTTGATCGCCACCGCCGTTGCAGCGGTCGCCCTTCCCGCCAGCGTCCAGGCGCACCGCCAGTGGATGCTGCCGTCGATGACTGTCGTTTCGGGCGAAGGCGCAGATGTGTGGGTCACGGTCGACGCCGCCGTGTCCAACGACCTGTTCTATTTCGAGCATCAGCCACTGCGCGCCGATATCGCGGTGATGCTGCCCGACGGCACGCCGGGTGAGGTCAAGAACAAGGCGACCGGGCGCTATCGCACCACGCTCGACGTGCAGATCCAGCAGCGCGGCACCTACAAGATCTATTACGCCAGCGAGGGCGTGATGGGATCGTACAAGCTGAATGGCGAAGAGGTCCGCATCCCCCGCGGCACCACCGCCGACAAGCTGGCCAGCGTGATCCCGGCGGGTGCGACCGATGTGCGCACGACCGTCGCCAGCAACCGCAACGAGATTTTCGTGACCGCGGGCGAGCCGACCTCCACCGTGTTCAAGCCGGTCGGCAAGGGCATCGAACTAATGCCGGTGACGCACCCCAACGACCTGGTGATGGGCGAGGATGCGACCTTCCAGTTCCTGCTCGACGGCAAGCCCGCAGCTGGCCTCGCGGTCACGGTGATCCCCGGCGGCATCCGCTATCGCGACCAACTGCATCAGCAGGATCTGAAGACCGGCGCAGATGGCAAGGTGACGATCAAGTGGACCGATCCGGGCATGACCTGGATCAACGTGACAACCCCGCGCGCCAGCGGCGAAGAGGGCGCGCCGCCCGCCCCCGGCGCGCGCCGGGCAAGCTATGTCACGACGGTCGAGGTGATGGCGCCCTGACGCCCGAACCCCGCATCGCTATTCCCGCGACATTGTCGCCCGCTGCCTTTCACCGGCGGCGGGCGCATGCGGTTGTAGAACGGTTTGGCGGGGAGACGATGGGGACGCGCTGGTCGGCGGCGATTGTCGCGCCACCGCCGGGCGTGGCGGCGGCGATCGAGGGTGTGCTGGCAGAGGTCATCGCCCAGATGAGCCATTGGGAGCCGGCGTCGCAGCTCAGCCGGATCAACGCCGCCGCGCCGGGCGGGTGGCACGGCATCGCGCCGGAATTCGTGCAGGTGATGGCCGTCGCGCTGGATATCGCGGCGCGTTCGGACGGGGCGTTCGATCCGGCGATGGGGGCGCTGGTCGACCTGTGGGGCTTTGGCCCGCCGGGGCCGCGTGGCCATGTGCCTGAGGCCCGCGAGATCGATGCCGCGCGGGTTACGGTCGGATTGGGTGCGATCGAGCTCGACGCGCCGCTGCTCCGCCTGCGCCGCACGCGCGCCGCGCGGCTCGACCTGTCGGGGATCGCAAAGGGCTATGCCGTCGATGCGGTGGCGGCGCGGTTGCGCGCGATGGGCTGCACCGACTTTCTGGTCGAGATTGGCGGCGAGCTGGCCGGCGCAGGGATCCAGCCCGATGGGCAGCCCTGGTGGGTCGATGTGGAGGCACCGCCGGGCATGGCGCTCGCCCCGCTGCGGATCGCGCTGCACGATGTGGCGGTTGCGACCTCGGGCGATTACCGTCGTGCCTCCGTCGCCGGAAGCCATAGCATCGACCCGCGCACCGGCCGCCCGATCGCGCACGGCACCGCGAGCGTGACCGTGATCCACGCCGATTGCTGTCATGCCGATGCCTGGGCGAGCGCGCTGACGGTGCTGGAGCCGGACGCGGCGAAGGCGCTGGCCGAGCGCGAGGGGCTGGCGGTGCAGCTGGTGGCACGGGGTAATGGGGAGTGGTTGTCGAGCGCGTTGCGGGCGATGCTGAACTAGCTCAGGCGTCCGCCCAACGCCGCAGGAGATTGTGGTACACCCCGGTCAGCTCGATCACGCTGCGGTCGGTACCGCCGAGTTGCCCGGTCAGCCGCTGGACGCTCTGGTCAAGGTCGAACAGGATGCGGCGTGCGCCGTCGTCGCGGATCATCGACTGAATCCAGAAGAAGGAGGCGACGCGGCGGCCGCGCGTTACCGGCTCGACCTTGTGCAAGCTCGACGAGGGGTAGAGCACGGCATGGCCGGCGGGCAGCTTGACCCGCTGCACCCCGAACTGGTCCTCGATCACCAGCTCGCCGCCGTCATAGGCCGCCGGGTCTTCGAGAAACACGGTCATCGACAGGTCGCTGCGGATGCGGAATTCGGACCCGCGCTGGATGCGGATGGCATTGTCGACATGGATGTCGAACGTCTGGCCCTCGCCATAGCGGTTGAACAGCGGCGGATAGACTTTGAGCGGAAGCGCGGCGGCGAAGAATAGGGGCGACTTGCCGAGCGCGTCCAGCACCATCCGGCCGGCCTGATGCGCGGCTTCGCTCGCTTCGGGCAGCTGTTCGTTGTTCTTGGCGAGCGCCGACTGGTGGCCAGAGGTGGCGTTGCCGTCCTGCCACGGCCCGTCGTCGATGATCCGGCGCAGCGAGGCCACGCCCAGAGGATCGAGCAGGTCGGGAATCGCGATCAGCATGATGGGTTCTTTACTTTGGTTTCAGCGAAGCTGAAACGGTTGCCGCACCGGCCCACTCCCCCACCCGGCCACCCATCTAGAATACGCTGTTTGGGTGGTCGGGTGGGGGAGTGGGCCGGTGCGGCTTCAGCAAAGCTGAAACAAGAAAAGGGGGTCGGAGCGGATGGAAGCCGGGGGACAGGGATGGCCCCCACCCGCTCCTCCCCCTTTAGCCCTTAGAAGCGGTAGCCGAGCGTCAGCACCGCCGCGCGCTTTTCGCCCGCGGTTGCCCAGCCGACGGTGGTGCCGGCATTGGCGCGTACGCGGGTGAAATAATCTGCGTCGGTGACATTCTTGACGTTGAGCTGCGCGGTGAAATTCTCGCCGATGTCATAGGCGAGGAAGGCGTTGTGGACCCAATAGTCCGCGACGCGGTAGATCTGCGTCACCGTATCGGTCGGCAGGTTAAGCGCGAAATCGCCCTGATAGGTGACGCCATAGCCGATGCGCAGCCCGAACGGCAGCTTGTAGGTGGTGAACAGGCTGCCCGAATGGGTCGGGGTGTTCTGGAGCGCCGCCCCCACTGCCGGATCCGTCGCCGCGCCGTCCGCCGCATTCTGCAGGATCTTGCTGTCGAGATACGTATAGTTGGCGGTGATCGACCAGGCGTCGCTGATCTGCCCGGTGGCACCAAGCGCGATGCCGTTGACACGCGAGCGGCCATCGAGCTGCTGTTCGGGAATTTGCGGATCGACCGACGCGACCTTGTACTGATCCCGCTCGTTGCGGAACGCGGCGACGGTCAGCAACAGGTCGCCGCCCATCAGTTCGGCCTTGGCGCCGATCTCGTAATTGAGCGCGCTTTCGGGTTTCACGTTGCAGGTCGCGGCGGTGCAGGAGCCGTTGACCGAGGTCTTGGACGGCGTCTTCGAATTGCCATAGGCGGCGTAGAGGCTCACCTCCGGCACCGGCTTGTAGACCAGGCCGACGCGATAGCTGAACAGATTGTCGCTATTGTCGAAGCGCTCGCCCGGCGTCACCTGCCCCAAGTTGCTGCCCGAGGATGCCACCGTATCCGCGCGATACCAGCCGCTGTTATGCTCGTACCGGACGCCGCCGTTCAGCTCCAGCTGGTCGGAAAAGGCGATGGTGTCGAACAGATAGACCGCGACATTCTCCAACTCGCCATGCTGGTGCTGGGTCGGGATGAAGTTGATCGGGCCGGTATAGACGTTGCTGCCATAGGTGAAGCCCGCCGGACCCGCGACGACGTTGTTCGGATCGGCGATGCTGATCAGCGGCCAGCCGGCGGCATTCGGATTGCTGCCATCGGCGTTGCGCAGCGAGTTGCCGGTGCGCAGGAAATATTTCTCCCATGCCGCCGAGAAGCCGAGCACCAGAGTATGCGAAACCCCGCCGGTTCCGAATTCGGCGCGCAGATCGGTCTGGGTATAGCCGAGCTGGTTGCGCGAATCGCGCGTGTTGCCGCGCGGACCGCCGGGCACATAATAGCCGGGATTGGCGCAGGCCGCGCCGAGCGGGGTCAGGCCGGTCGAGAGGCAGAAGGTCCCCTGGGGCGGCGCGACGCGAATGAACTGGCGCACATCCTGCCACCGCGTCAGATTGCGGATGCTGAGCGACTTGCTGAATTCATGTTCGAAGATCGCCGTCGCCTGATCGACATTGGTCTTCTGGATATCGACGTTGCGGTATCCGAAATAGTCGCTGGCATCGACTTCGGGGATCAGCCCGCCCGAACCGACATAATAGGGCACGCCATATTGCGGGATGTTGGTGTCCTGCTGATGGAGGTATTTCAGCGTCAGGCTGGTCGGGCCGCCGATGCCCAGCGTGACGGAGGGCGCGATGCCCCAGCGTTCGTAATTCTCGACGTCGCGGCCGGGAATGTCGTTCTGATGCACCATCGCGTTGAGGCGAACGGCGACGAACTCGCTGGTGCGGACATTGGCGTCGAGCGTGCCGCGATAATAGTCGTCGGTGCCGATGCCGCCATTGACCACGACCTGGGTGCGCTCGAGCGGTCGCTTGGTCACGATGTTGATCGATCCGCCGACCGAACCGGCGCCGCCATAGACCGAATTGGCACCGTTCACGACCTCGACCTGCTCCAGGTCGAAATTGTCGGTGCGGCTATATTGCGCGCTGTCGCGGACGCCATCGACGGTGATGTCGGTGTTGGCCGAATAGCCGCGCAGGCTGATCGAATCGCCATAGCCGCCGCCGCCTTCGCCAGCGCCGAAGGTGATGCCCGGCACGGTCGAAAGCACGTCGCGCAGGGTGAGCAGATTCTGCTCCTCGATCGTCTTGGCGGTCAGGATCGTCACCGTCTGCGGCGTGTCGCGGACCGGGCGCGTCGCCTTGGGGCTTTCCTGTTCCGACTTCACTTCCTTGCCGGTAACGACGACGTCGGCGCGATCCTGCTCGGCGACCGGATCAGCCGGATCGGCTGCGTAAGCTGGTGCCGATGCGACGAAGCCGACTGCGGCGAGCGCCAGGAATGCGGGCGCGGCGCGGTGGCCGCCCGACGAGATGCGAGACATGGAAACCCCCTTCGATTGTCGTTGGGGGCCCTCTATTGAGAGTCGTTCGCACTGTCAACACTAATGCGAATCGTTTTCATTATTGTCGCAACTTTGTCGCAATATCCGCTGCATCAGCGAGGAGCCAGCTGCGCAAGGCACTTGCCAGATTGGGGGGATCGTCGGTCTGAATGCGCAGATGATCGACCTGTGCGACCAACGCGCTGAGCGGGAGGCCGCGCGCTGCCGCAGCGGCTTCCAGTGCCTCCCAGAACACCGGCTCAAGACTGATCGAGGTCGGGTGCGCGGCGATCGTCATCGATCGCTTGACCGGCGGGTGGAAGCCGCCGGGCGGCGGCGCGATGCCGCCAGGAGCGTCAGGCATCGAGGTCGAACAGCGACGCCAGCTGTTCGATCATCGTGCCGGCCAGCTGGTCGACATCCATGATCGTCACCGCGCGGCTGTAATAACGCGTCACGTCATGGCCGATGCCGATCGCGACCAGCCCGACCGGCGAACGGCTTTCGATCCACCCGATTACCTGGCGCAGATGCCGCTCCAGATACGATCCACTGTTCACGCTCAGCGTCGAATCATCGACCGGCGCACCGTCGCTGATCACCATCAGGATCTTGCGATCCTCCGGCCGCGCGATCAGCCGCTGGTGCGCCCAGAGCAGCGCCTCGCCGTCGATATTCTCCTTGAGCAACCCTTCGCGCATCATCAGCCCGAGCGACTTCTTGGCGCGGCGCCACGGCTCGTCGGCCTGTTTGTAGACGATGTGGCGCACGTCGTTGAGGCGACCGGGCTGCGCGGGACGGCCCTCCGCCAGCCATTTCTCCCGCGACTGGCCGCCCTTCCACGCGCGGGTGGTGAAGCCGAGGATCTCGGTCTTCACTCCCACGCGCTCCAGCGTGCGGGCGAGGATGTCGGCGCTGATCGCGGCGATGCTGATCGGCCGGCCGCGCATCGACCCGCTATTGTCGATCAGCAGCGTGACCACCGTGTCCTTGAACTCGGCCTCCTTCTCGACCTTGTAGGACAGCGACTGCATCGGGTTGACGATCACCCGCGCCAGCCGGGCGGCGTCGAGCAGCCCTTCGTCCTGATCGAAGTCCCAGCTGCGGTTCTGCTGCGCCATCAAGCGGCGCTGGAGCCGGTTGGCAAGCTTGGTCACCACGCCCTGCAAGTTCGACAATTGCGTGTCGAGATAGGCGCGCAGGCGCGTCAGCTCTTCATCGTCGCACAGGTCGGTGGCGGCAATCACCTCGTCATATTGATGGGTGTAGGCGCCATATTCGAACTGCGGCGGCAGATCGGACCAGGGGCGGTTGGGGCGGACGGGCATCATGCCCTCGTCGCCCGGGTCGCCGGGCTCGCCCTCGCCTTCCTCGAACTCGCCCTGTTCCTGCTCGGTCTCCGGGCCTTCTTCGCCCTCGCCCTCGCGCTGTTCGCCGCGCGCGTCGATCTCGCTCTCGCCAGTATCGCCAGCCTCGTCGCCCGCGTCCGCCTCGCTCTCGTCGGCTTCGTCGGTACCCTCGTCCTCGCCGCCGCCGTCTTCCGATTCTTCGGGGACCAGATCGCCCTCGGTCAGCTCAAGATCGGCGAGCAGATTGCCGACCAGCCGCGCGAACGCGGCCTGATCGTCGATCGCCAGCGCCAGCGCGTCGAGATCCGCCCCGCCCTTGTCCTCGATCCAGTCGCGCACCAGCCCGAGGCCGAGCGCCGCCGCCGCCGGTGCCTCACGCCCGGTCAGCCGTTCGCGCACCAGCAGCTGCACCGCGGTCGACAGCGGCACCTCGTCGCGCGTCCGCGCCCGGCTGATCGGGTCGGAGCGCATCTTCATCTCAAGCGCATGGTCGAGATTGTCGGCGATTCCCGCATAGCCGCGCGATCCCAGCGCCTCGACCCGCGCGGTTTCGACCGCGTCGAACACCGCGCGCGCCACCGGTTCCTTGGGCGCTGCCTTCAGATGCGTGGCGGCATCGTGCAGCCGCAGCCGCAGCGCATAGCTATCGGCAAAGCCGCGCGCCTCGGCCACCTGTTCCGGCGGCAGGTTGCGGCCCGGCATCGGCACCTTGATGTGCCGACCCGACTGCGCCGGCGCGTCGGCGCTGAAGGCAAGTTCCAGCTCCGCCTCATGCGACAATGCCCGCGCGGTTCCGGCAAGGACGGACTTGAACTGATCGAGGGGAGAGTCGCTGGCCATGCCCCGTCCATGCGCAATGCGGCCGCGCGACACAAGCGTCCTGCTGGACAGGTCGCGCAAGGAGATTTTCCCGTCCAAGCGCCCGCCCTCATGCGTACGGCCTATAACAATGGAAACGGCGCCCTTTACCAACCTCGGCACCATGTATTTCGGGAGACCCGGTTTGTCCTTTGCATCCGCCAAAGGCGGCCCGTCGGCCGCCAGCGTGAAGACCTATTTCGATCGCCTGCCCGTCGCGGGCAAGCTGGTCGCGCTCTGCGCCGGCGCGATCAGCGTGCTGCTCGCGATCGGCTTCACGATCGTCACGCTCCAGGCGTCGTCCGTCGTCGGACGGGGGTCGAGCGATACGGCGGAAGCAACGGCGGAACGCTATGCCAGCGGCATCGCGACCGATGTGAACGGGATCGTCGGCGCGTCGCATGCGATGGCGCGGTCGATCTCGACCGATCTGACCACGACCGGCTTCGCCCCCGACCGCACGGTGGCCCAGCTGCGCGGTTTTCTCGACGCCGCGCCGACGGTGCTTGGGGCCTGGTCGATCCTGGAGCCGGAATATCATCGCCCCGAACTGGCAGGCAGCGCCAATTACAATGTCGCCGGTGGCTTTGCCCCCTATCTGACCCGCGACAAGAGCGGCAAGATCAACCAGCAGAATGCCAGCCCGCCCGAAGACTGGCAGAAGGACTATTATGCCGGGGGCCTGAAGCGCGCCGCCGGTCGCCTCAGCATCCCGTACAGCTATCCCGTCGATGGTAAGAACGTGCTGATGTTCAGCATCACCTTCCCGTTGCGGCGCGGCGATCAGGTGGTTGGCGTGTCGGGGTTCGACATCAGCCTGGACGACCTGTCCGCCGGCCTGATGCAGCAGAGGCCGCTGGGGTCGGGCCGGGTCCGCCTGATCGCGCAGGACGGCAACTGGATCGCGCACGAAAACCCCGAAATGCGGATGAAGCCCTATGACGAGGATCAGAAGGAGCTGATCGACGCCGTCATCAAGACCGGCACAGCGCAGCGCTTCACGCATGTCGCAGCCGATGGCGCTCAATGGATGCGCTTCGCTGTCCCGGTGTCGATCGACGGCATCGCCGATCGCTGGGCGGTCGTCGTCGACATTCCGCAGGCGGCGATCACCGCGCCGGCCAATGCGCTGACCTGGATGCTGGTGGTGATCGGCGTCATATTGGTTGCCGGCGCGCTGGCCGCCCTGTGGCTCGCCTCGAAGCGGGTAGTCGGGCTACCGCTCGGCCGCCTGTCCGATACGGTCGACCGCCTCGCCAAGGGGGAAGACCTCGCCGTTGGCGAAACCGATCGCATCGACGAGATCGGGACGCTCGCCCGCGCCGCCGACGTCTTCCGCCTCGCCGCCGCCGAGCGCGAGCGCGAACAGGCCCGCACCGCCGAGGAGCAGCGCCATGTCACCGCCGCGATCGGGACCGGCCTTGCCGCACTGCGCGAGGGTAAGCTGACCGCGCGGATCGATGCCGAGTTCCCGCCTGCCTATGCGCAGCTGAAGACCGATTTCAACGCGACCGCGACGACGCTGCGCGACCTGATCGCGGCTGTCGTCGAACGGTCGGAGAGCATCCAGACCGGATCGAGCGAAATCGCCCGAGCCGCACAGGACCTTGCGAGCCGCAGCGAGAGCAGCGCTGCGAGCCTGGAACAGACCTCCGCCGCCCTGTCGCAGATCGACGACCGGCTGCGCGCCAGCGCGGCCTCAGCCGACGAAACGCTGAACTGCGCAAAGCGCGCGAATGCCAGCGTGACGGGCGGCCGCGATGTCGCTTCGGGCGCGGTGGCGGCGATGCACCGGGTGTCCGAATGCGCCAAGGGCATCGACGACGTCATCGAGGGGCTGGACAAGATCGCGTTCCAGACGCGCGTCCTTGCGATGAACGCAGCGGTCGAAGCCGGCCGTGCGGGCGAGGCCGGCCGCGGCTTCGCCGTTGTCGCCGACCTCGTCTCTGCCCTCGCGATGCGCGCGGAAGAAGAAGCGAAGCGCGCCCGCGACCAGCTGACCGTGACTCAGGAGGAGGTCGGCAATGCGGTCGGCGCCGTCGGCAGCGTCGATGGCGCGCTGGTCCAGATCGCCGACATGTTCGGCCAGGTCGATACGCTGGTCAGTTCGCTGGTCGAGGACAACCGCGTCCAGGCGATGTCGATCTCCGAAATCGTGATCGCGGTCAGCGGCATGGACACGACGACCCAGCAGAATGCCGCGATGGTCGAGGAAACCTCCGCCGCCGCGCAGCAGCTGCGCAACGAGGCGACCGAACTCGCCGGCCGCGCCGCGCAGTTCGACATCGACGGGACGCCGCAACGCCGGAGCTACGCCGTAGCGGCGTGAGCCAAACACCAGCCGGCGGGGCGCGTCGACGCCCCGCCGTGCAGATCAGGCCTTGCTCACCACGCTCTCAGGCAGGTCCTTGCCGAACACGCGCTGGTAATATTCCGCCACCAGCGAGCGCTCCGCCTCGTCGCACTTGTTGAGGAAGCTCAGGCGGAAGGCGAAGCCGACATCCTTGAAGATCTCGGTATTCTGCGCCCAGGTGATGACCGTGCGGGGCGACATCACGGTCGAGATATCGCCGTTGATGAAGCCGCGGCGGGTCAGCTCGGCGACGCGGACCATGTTCTCGACCATCTCCTTGCCGCCCGGCTTGTCATATTCACCGCTCTTGGCGAGCACGATCTGTGCCTCCACCGCGGCGGGGAGGTAGTTGAGCGTGACGACGATGTTCCAGCGGTCCATCTGGCCCTGGTTGATCTGCTGCGTCCCGTGATACAGCCCGCTGGTGTCGCCAAGGCCAACGGTGTTGGCGGTGGCGAACAGGCGGAACCACGGGTTCGGGCGGATCACGCGGTTCTGGTCCAGCAGGGTCAGCTTGCCCTCGGTCTCCAGCACGCGCTGGATCACGAACATCACATCGGGGCGGCCGGCGTCATATTCGTCGAAGACGAGCGCGGTCGGCGTCTGCAGCGCCCAGGGGAGCAGGCCTTCGCGGAACTCGGTAACCTGCACCCCGTCCTTCAGCACGATCGCGTCGCGGCCGATCAGGTCGATACGGCTGATATGCGCGTCGAGGTTGATGCGGATGCACGGCCAGTTAAGGCGCGCGGCCACCTGTTCGATGTGCGACGACTTGCCGGTGCCGTGATAGCCCTGGATCATCACGCGGCGGTTGTGCGCGAAGCCGGCGAGGATCGCGAGCGTCGTGTCGGCGTCGAAGACATAGGCCGGGTCGAGGTCGGGAACGCGCTCATCCGCCACGCTGAACGCGGGCACGTTCATGTCGATGTCGATGCCGAACAGGTCGCGGACGCTGACGGTCTTGTCAGGAGCCTGCAGGATCGTCGTGTCGCGGCTGTCGGGCTGGGTATTGGGGATGCTGGTCATCGGGCTTCCGGACTCGGGACAAGGTGTTTTGCGGTGCGGTATCGGCTCGCGCCCCGCGCCGCAAGCTGGGTTCAGTCCTCGCTCCATTTCTTGGGCAAGGGGAAGCGGGTCACAAACGCCTCGGCCAGGGCGTGATCGCCATCGATTCGCAGCACCCCCGCGGCCTCGAGCTCCGCCAGCGCGCCGCCATAAACCGCGCCGGCAATCGCGGTCGGCGGACCGTTGAAGATCACGTCCGCGCCGCTCGGGTCGCCACGCTTCAGCTCGATCCCGTCGTGGTTGTAGCGGCCGACAAACGCGTCGTCGCCCATGCGGAACCCTATGACGAAATCGAGATCGCCGGTCAGTCCCGGATTGTGCATCGTCCGCAGCGACATCATCGCCGAGGCCGCCGACAGATGCAGCGTCGGATCATGTTCGGGCGACCGCACCGCCCAGGCGCCGAGCAGCTGGATCGGCTTTTCCGCCTCATAGCCCCAGGGGGTGAGCGCATAGACCTGAGCGTTGGCGGGCGGAGGGAGTTTTTGCCGGGTGAGGATGCCGGATTCCTCCAGCCCCTCGAGCCGCTGGGTCAGCACATTCGCCGACAGGCCGGGCAAGGCCGCCTTGATCTCGCTGAACCGGCGCGGACCGAACATCAGTTCGCGCACGATCATCAGCGACCAGCGCTCCCCCACCAGCTCCAGCGCCATCGCCGTACCGCACGCATCGTCATACCAGCGGCGCCGTTCGCGCTTCAACTGCCCCGCCCCATATTACACTTGGTCACTTTTTCTAACTTCATAGTTGCTTTTGATAACTCATCGGCGCATCACGCTCAAGCAAGCGATTCGGAACCATAGAGTTTCCCCGACGCACCCGAGGAGAAGCACGTTGCCCAAGATGATCTTCGTGAACCTGCCGGTGAAGGACGTTGCGGCATCGACCGCCTTTTACGAGGCGATCGGCTTCACCAAGGATGCGCGCTTCAGCAACGAGGTGGCGAGCGCGATGACGTGGTCGGACACGATCACGCTGATGATCCTCGGCCACGACTTCTATTCGACCTTCATCCCACACAAGACGATCGCCGATTCCGCGAAGGTGAACGAGGTGCTGCTGTGCCTGTCGTTCGACAGCCGCGCAGACGTCGACGCGATCACCGAACAGGCGGGCGCAGCCGGCGGCACGGCCGATGTCCGCCCGCTGCAGGATATGGGCTTCATGTACAGCCGCAGCTTCGAGGATCCCGACGGGCATATTTTCGAGCCGATGTTCATGGACATGGAGGCCGCGATGGCTGCCTTCCCCGAAGGTCCGGCGCACGAGCCGGCCTGAACTGCGGCAACAGGAGAGATGCCATGACCCGCATGACCACCTGTATGTGGAGCAACTATACCGCCGAGGAACAGGCGGCGTTCTATACGTCGCTGATCCCCGACAGCCGCATCGTCCGCACCGAACGCACGCCGATCGACACGCCGAGCCAGAAGGCGGGCGAGGTCATCCTGGTCGAGATCGAACTGGCCGGGCACCGCTATCTGCTGCTCAACGGCGGGCCTATGTTCCAGCATAGCGAAGCGGTCAGCTTCATCATCCATACCGTCGATCAGGCGCAGACCGATCGGCTGTGGGACGCGATCACCGCCGATGGCGGGGCGGAAAGCCAGTGCGGCTGGTGCAAGGACAAATGGGGGGTGAGCTGGCAGGTCACGCCCGACCGGCTGATGCAGCTGGTATGGGACAATCCCGACAAGGCCGCAGCGCAGCGCGCGATGCAGGCGATGATGCCGATGCGCAAGATCGACATCGCCGCCATCGAAGCCGCCGCCGCCGCCGCGGTTCCGGCCTGAAAGGAGTATCGCCATGCCAATCGATCCGTCCGCACCGATTACCATCACCGCCTTTGACTGGGTGCCGCCCTTTGCACAGGGGCAGGTCCGCGATCTGCGCGTCCGCTGGGCGCTCGAGGAGGTCGGGCAATCCTACGCCGTCCGCCTGTTGCCGCAGGGCGACCAGAAGCACGCTCCGCACCGCGCGCTCCAGCCGTTCGGTCAGGTGCCGACGTTCGAACATGACGGGCTGACCCTGTTCGAGTCCGGGGCGATCGTACAGCAAATCGCCGAGCGCTGGGACGGGCTGTTTCCGACCGATCCCGCCGCCCGCGCGCGTGCGATCGAATGGATGTTCGCCGCGCTCAACACGGTCGAACCGCCGCTGACCGACTATGCCATCGCCACGCTGTTTGAAGCCGACAAGCCTTGGTCGAAGCGGCGGCTGCCGGCGGTGAAGGCAAGGATCGACGAGCGCTTCGGCGAACTAGCGCTGCGCCTCGGAGACCGGGCGTGGCTGGACGGCGACGTCTTTACCGCCGGCGACCTGTTGATGGTCGCGGTGCTGCGCATGCATGAGGGCAGCGACCTGCTCGACCCCTATCCGACGCTCGCCGCCTATGTCGCGCGCGGCACTGCGCGTCCCGCCTTCCAGCGCGCGCTTGATGCGCAGATGGCGGGCTTCACCGGATCGCCGCCGCCGCACATCGCGGCGTGGCTCGAACAGCAAAAGCAACTCGAAGGAGCGGCCCAATGACCTATGTCGAAGGATTCCTGACCCCCGTCCCCACCGCCAACAAGGCGGAGTATATTAAGCACGCCCATGGCGCGATCGACCTGTTCAAGGGGCTGGGCGCGACCCGCTTCGTCGAAGCCTGGGGCGATGATGTGCCCGACGGCAAGGTCAACGACCTCAAGCAATCGGTCGGCCTGAAGGACGACGAGACGGTGTTGTTCAGCTGGCTGGAATATCCCGACAAGGCGACGCGCGACGCGGCCAACGAAACGATGATGAACGATTCGAACGCGCTCGAAGGCATGAAGAACATGCCGTTCGATGGCAGCCGCATGATCTTTGCCGGGTTCGAGGCGATCGTCGATACCGGGCCGGCCACGACCGCGCCGGGCTACGTCGATGGCTATGTCCTGCCGGTGCCGACCGCCAAGCGGGACGCCTATCATGAACTGGCGGCGCGGATGGCGCCGATCTTTCAGGCGCATGGTGCGCTGCGCGTGGTCGAGGCCTGGGCCGACGATACCCCCGATGGATCGGTGACCGACTATAACCGCGCGACGCACAAGCAGGCCGACGAGAGCGTCGTCTATGCCTGGATCGAATGGCCCGACAAGGCGGCGCGCGATGCCGCCTGGGCCGCGATCATGGCGGACGACAGCAACCGCGAACCCGAACCGCCATTCGACGGACAGCGCATGATGTGGGGCGGCTTTGCGCCGATCCTGGATACGGTGAAAGCGTGAGGCACGTTTAGCCCCTCCCCTGGAGGGAAGGACTCAAGAAGGAGCGCAGGACATGACCAACCCGCACGGCAGCTGGATCTGGTACGAACTGATGACCCCCGACGCGCAGGCATCACGCGCGTTCTACGAAGCGGTGATCGGCTGGACGATCGACGCGGAGTCGATGGCTCCGAGCGGTGCGGAGTATCGCATCCTCCACGCAGCGGACGGCGATGTCGGCGGCATGCTGACGCTCGACGCGGCGATGCTGGCGGGCGGCGCGAAGGCGGGCTGGCTCGGCTATGTCGGGGTCGACGACGTCGATGCCAGCGTGGAACAGCTCAAGGCGGCGGGCGGATCGGTGCATGTGCCCCCGACCGACATTCCCGACACCGGCCGCTTCGCGATGGTCGCCGATCCGCAGGGTGTGCCCTTCTACGTTATGCGCGGCTCCAGCCCCGAGAGCAGCACCGCCTATGCCCGGTTCGGCGAAGGCCATGTCAGCTGGAACGAGCTGCAAACCAGCGACGCGGAGGCGGGTTTTGCCTTCTACAGCACCGTGTTCGGCTGGGAGCGCGCCGGTGGCATGCCGATGCCGTGGGGCGAATACAGCTTCCTGCGTTGCAAGGATGCGGGCGACGATATGGACGTCGTGTGGGGCGCGATGATGCCGCGCGAGAAGGCCGAGGATCCGGTCGGCTGGACCTATTATTTCCGCGTCCCCGACATCGAAGCTGCGCATGCCAAGGTAAAGGAACTGGGCGGCACGCCGCACAGCGATCCGATGGAAGTACCCGGCGGCGACCGCGTGTTCCACGCGACCGATCCGCAGGGCGCGGTGTTCGGGCTGGTGGCCCCGAAATGAGCGCTCCCGACCTCTACGCCCACCCTTTCTCCTCCTATTGCTGGAAGGCGCTGATCGCGTTCTACGACCACGACCTGCCCTTCACGCTGCGCATGGTTTCGCCCGACGATCCGGAGAACAGCGCACGCTGGGCCGAGCTGTGGCCGTTCAAGCGCTTTCCGCTGCTGGTCGATGGCGATCTGGTGCTCGGCGAGTCGAGCATCATCGCCGAGCATGTCGATCGGCTGTCGGGCGCGCCCCGCCTGATCCCGGCAGATCCTGACGCGGCGTTGCAGGTGCGAATGCTCGACCGGCTGTTCGACCAGCAGGTGATGGACCCCGCCGCGCGGCTGGTGTTCAACGCGATCCGGCCCGCCGACAAGCGCGATCCGATGGCGGACGATCAGGTCGCGGCGCAGCTCGCTACCAGCTATGCCTGGTTCGACGCGCATCTGGCGGGCCGCACATGGGTGGCGACCGACAGCTTCACCCTTGCCGACCTGTCCGCCGCGCCTGCGCTGTTCTACGCCGACTGGATCATCCCGATCCCCGAAGAACACGCGAACCTGCGCGCCTATCGCGCCCGGCTGCTCGCGTATCCCTCGGTTGCCCGCGCAGTCGATGGCGCTCGGCCCTATCGCCACTTCTTCCCGCTCGGCGCGCCCGACCGGGATTAGAGTTGTTTTGAGTTAGGCGGCACCGGCCCGCTGCCGTGTTCAGCGCAGCTGAACCGTTACGCGAACGCGGGCGAGCTCTTGAGCTGCTGATAGGCCGTGATCACCTTTTGCAGCGCGCCCTCATGGCTGCGGTCGCCGCCATTGCGATCGGGGTGGTAGCGCCGGACCAGATCCGAATAGCGGCGGCGCAGTTGGGTGCGGTCGGCATCGAGGTCGAGGTCGAGCGCCTTCAGCGCCTCGCGGTCCTTGCCCGAGAGCGGCTTGCCGTCCTTGCGCTCCTGCGGGCGGGCGGCGCGGAAGCGGGCGCCGATGGCGTCGAGCGGATCGGCAAAGTCGGCCCAGCGCGGCGGACGGTCGGCGCCGCCGGTCGCGGTGAAGGCGCGCGATTCGGCTTCCCACCCGGCATAGGGCCGCTGTGCCGCGTGGATTTCCTCCGGGCTCATTCCGGCGAAGAAGTTGTAACGCGAATTGAACGCGCGGACATGATCGAGGCACAGCCAGCGATAGGCGCCCGGCCCGTCGCCGCTGCGCCCGCCCGGCCCGGCAGGCGCGCGAAACTCGCCCGGTTCGGCGCAGCCCGGTTCCGCACACAGCCGCCCCGGCGCCTCGACGCGGCCATGGAAACGGGCCTTGGGACGATCTTTAGGGGCTTCGCGGGACACTCTGACTCCGGGGAAAAAACCGCCTATATAGGCGCGATGACCGACACCGCTACCGGCCCCGTCGCCGCCGAAATCACCGCCCGTCTCACCGCTGCGCTCAGCCCGTCGCGGCTGGACGTGATCAACGACAGCGCCAAGCATCGCGGCCATAGCGGCGACGATGGCAGCGGCGAATCGCACTTCACCGTGGTGATCGAAAGCACGGCCTTTGCCGGCAAGTCCCGCCTCGACCGCCAACGGCTGGTCAACCGCGCGCTCGGCGACCTGATGACCGATCGCGTCCATGCGATGGCGATCCGCGCGAGCGCGCCGGGGGAGGCGTGAGCGCGCGGCGGCCCCGCCCGGCCGCCCGCATCCTGCTGACCGATCGCGCGGGCCGCGTGCTGCTGTTCCGCTTCACCCCCGAGGATCGCCCGCCCTTCTGGTGCACGCCCGGCGGCGCGCTCGACCCCGGCGAAAGCTATGCGCGGGCCGCGCGGCGCGAGCTGCGCGAGGAAACCGGCCTCGATCTCGACTGCGGGCCCGAAGTGGCGCGGCGCGAGGTCGAGTTCGTGACGATCGAGGGCGATCCGGTCAGCGCAGACGAACGCTATTTCGCCGTCGTCACCGAGGTTACCGAGATTGACTGCGGCGCGCACACCGCGCTCGAACAGCGCGTGATGCGCGAATGGCGCTGGTTCACGCCCGAAGAACTCGCCGCGCATGACGAACCCTATTTCCCCGAAGATTTGGGCGCGATGCTGGCGCTGCTGGAGACACGCTGATGACCGACGACCTGTTCATCCACGCCATCCACCCGACCACCCATGATCTGGGCGGGTTCAAGGTCCACCGCACCCTGCCCTCGCGCCCGCGCACCATGATCGGGCCGTTCATCTTCTTCGACCAGATGGGCCCGGCGCATCTGGAGGTCGGGACGGGCATCGATGTGCGGCCACATCCGCACATCAACCTCGCCACCGTCACCTATCTCTTTGCCGGCGCGATCGACCATCGCGACAGCCTGGGCACCTTCGCAACGATCGAGCCGGGGGCGGTCAATCTGATGACCGCGGGCAACGGCATCGTCCATTCGGAGCGCTCCCCCTCCACTGAGCGCGCCGCCGGGCCGGAGCTGTCGGGCATCCAGACCTGGCTCGCCTTGCCCGAGCGGTTCGAGGAGATGGACCCCGCCTTCGAACATGTCGCCAGGGCCGACCTGCCCGTGATCGACAGCGGCGGGGCGACGGCGCGGATCATCATGGGGTCGCTATGGGGCCAGACCGCGCCCACGACGACCTATGCCGGCACGATCTATGCGGACATCCTGCTGGACCCGGGCGCCAGCGTGCCGATCGATGCCGAGGCGGACGAGCGCGCGGTCTATGTCGCGCTGGGCCAGGCCAGCCTCGACGGGGTCGAGCTGGAGCCGCAGACGCTCTACGTCCTGCGCCCCGGAGTTGCCGCGCGCCTCACCTCGCGCGATGGCGGCCGGGTGATGCTGTGCGGGGGCGAGGCGTTCAGCACGCCGCGCCATGTGTGGTGGAACTTCGTCTCGTCCGACCGCGACCGGATCAATCAGGCCAAGGCCGACTGGAAGGCCGGGCTGTTCCCCACGGTGCCGGGCGACGACAAGGAATTCATTCCGATTCCCGAAGTGCCCAAGACCGTCAGCTACCCCTGAGGCCTTGCCAGCCCGGCCATGCCCCCATACCCTAGGTTCGAAAAATCGAGGGAGAGGGCCATGGCCGGATTTGAACTTCAGCGAATTGCGCTGCCCACGGGCGTGGAGCTCGACGTCGTCACCGCCGGCGACCCCACCGCGCCCGCGATCATCCTGCTTCACGGCTTCCCCGAATCGCACCGCACCTGGCGGCACCAGATCCCGGAACTGGCCAAGACGCATTTCGTCATTGCCCCCGACCAGCGCGGCTTCGCCCGCTCGTCCAAGCCGGAAGGGGTCGAGAATTACACGGCCGACAAGCCGGTGGCCGACCTGCTCGCGCTCGCCACCCACTTCGGCAAGGACTGCTTCGTGCTGGTCGGGCATGACTGGGGCGGGGCGATCGCCTGGATGGCGGCGCTGCAGCACCCCGACCGGATCGAGCGGCTGATCATCGTCAACGCCCCCCACCCCTTCGTCTTCCAGAAGTCGCTTTATGACGACATGGATCAGCGCGCGGCGAGCCAATATATCCGCGCTTTCCGCAACCCGGCGCTCGACGCGCAGATTGCGGCGATGGGGGTCGATCGCTTCTTCGACACGACCTTTGCCAAGCACACCGATCCGGACCTGATCGCACCGGAACGCGCCGCCTATCTCGACGAATGGAGCCAGCCCGGCGCGATGACGGCCATGCTCAACTGGTATCGCGCCAGCGCAATCGTGGTGCCCGCGATGGACGAGACGCCCGACCGCCCGGCGTTCCTCGACGCCCCCTTCCCGCCACTGCGCATGCCGGTGCTGGTGATCTGGGGGATGCGCGACACCGCGCTGTTGCCGGTGCAGCTTGAAGGGCTCGACGCGCTGATTCCGGACCTGACGCTTATGAAGATCGATGCCGGGCATTTCGTGCCATGGGAAGAGCCCGCGCCGGTCACCGACGCGATGCGGGAGTGGCTGGGGATCTAATCCTTCGGCACCAGCGGCCGCCAGTTGCCGGTCAGCGGCGTGCCCCGTTCCACCACGAACGGCGCCCCCGGCCCGGCCGCCGCGATCCGCGCCTCTTCGACCAGCGCCACGCGCAGCCGATCGCGCCAGTGCGGGTGCGACCGCGCCTGGAACATGCCGGATTGCGCCTTCGCCACCGGATGCTGGCGAAACCGGCTGGCAAGATTCGCCGGATACCCCGCGCGCGCCAGCAGATGCACGGCGAGCGTATCGGCCTGCAACTCGGTTTGCCGGAACAGGTCGGCATTGCGGCCAAAGCCGGACAGCACGCCGAACTGCGCCCCCGCCGCCTTCAGTCGCTCGCGGTGCTGCAGGATATTGTGCGCGAGCTCGTGCGCGATCGCGACGACGACCAGCTCGGGGCCGAAGCTGTCATAATAGCCGGAACTGATCCGCACCATCTCGCCATTGGCGCTGGCCTCAAGGGCCGAGGTGATCGCGAGTTCATACCGGGTGCGGCACGCCGCGACCGGCTGAATCGTCACGGTCACCGGCGCACCATCGCGCAACAGCTCGGCGCGAATCGGGGCCGTCGGGGGCAGCGCCGCCACCGCCGTCCAGAACCCCACCAGCCGATCGGTCGAGGGCGGGCCGTCGCCTGGCGGCGCGACCGCAATTCCGCCGAAGCGGACGATCGTGTCGTCCGCGCGAATCCCGGCACGCGCGGCCGGGCCGTCCGCTACCACCCCTTCGACCGCGAGCGCTCCGGCAAAGCGGAAATGCGCCGCCACTGCCGGACGTAGGCCGGAGGCATATTGGTCGAGGCTGTGGACCTGAATGCCGTGCCCCGGCTCAAGCCGGTCGCACAGCGCGGCATTGGCGGTACTCAGCCGGAAACCGGCGTCGGCAAGCCGCATGTCGGCAGCACGGAACCCTTCGAACAACGCCGCGTCGGCGGCCGCCTGCGCCCCGGCCGGCGGGACCAACGCGACCAGCAACACGGTCAGCAACAGATGAAACAGGCGGGATCCGCAACGCATGGCACCGCTTATGCCCGATCGCGAATCGCGTCAAAGCCGGTGCGGGGGTGATTCGCACAATCGCTGGTCGGGCAGCGGCTTTGCCGATGGCCGGTACGAAAGCATATGAAATGCGGCATTGCGGCAAAAAGCGTTGCTTCATCGCCACAATTGCACGCGAATGTCGGGGTTTGACGCCAATCGAGTTGACGTTTGTGCCACAAAAACTTAACGCATCCGGTGCAAAGGCCGTCTTGGCTGTTGCTCGGTCGATGTGTTTGGCGGGTGCGAAATCGCTCGCTTGGGCTGGAACCGATCAACGACTATGGCGTTCTAGCCCGGTCGGGGGATGCTCCAATTAGGCGTTTTAGCCTGTTGAGCTGATCCTGCGGCTGTGGCATAGGGCACGCGCTACAAAGTCGCGTGAGAATAAGAAGAGGGAGCAAATTATGCGGTTGGCAAAGTTGATGATGGCCGTTGCGGCCTGTTCGCTTGCAACGACCCCGGCGCTGGCCGCGGCTCAGACGTCGGTTTCGAAGGCTGAGGCAGCACGCGTTGCGACTCCGGCTGGTGAATCGAACCAGCAGGCTGGTGGTTTCCCCTTCCTGATCGTGTTCGTGGTCGTGGCGGTTGGCCTCGGTCTGTACGTTGCGGTCGAGGAAAATGAAGACCAGCAGACCAGCCCGTAAGCTGGTTCGCACAAACGGTTTTTGAAATGGCGGCTCTCGGGCCGCCATTTTTTTTGGCTGTGTCCGGTGGGAACGCTGTTCGCCAAGGCAAAGGGCCGGGTCGAGCGGCGGGGTTTCCGACGACAACCGCTCGAGCGGGTTAGGCTGGCGCGCTGCCCACTTACTTGATCGTCGCTGCAGAAGGAGGCGGAATGTGCAGCTAAGGCGGCACGGCCCGGCGCGCCGCATCGGTTCGGACCGCAGCGCCGCAGCCTCCCGCACATCGACCGCCGCCCGCGTCGTCGGTCAGCCAGGCTGACAGGATTGCGCGCGTTGGCGTAAGGTCGTCAGTTTCTGCGCGCGCGGACGCGCAGGGTCCGCTGCACCACCCTCAGCGAATCAGGCC
This sequence comes from Sphingomonas sp., assembly GCF_965227385.1. Classification (GTDB taxonomy): domain Bacteria; phylum Pseudomonadota; class Alphaproteobacteria; order Sphingomonadales; family Sphingomonadaceae; genus Sphingomonas. Next base: position 1,564,941 of record NZ_OZ245750.1, on the reverse strand, counting down.
GCGCGCAAATTCCAGCACCGCCGGACCGATATCCTCGCGCGCCAGCGCCAGCGCCAGATTGGCCTGCGCATACCCGGCCTTGTCGCCGCAGTCATAGCGCGTCCCCTGAAACGTCACGCCGTGGAAGGGCTGATCGCCGATCATCCGCGCCATCGCGTCGGTCAGCTGGATCTCGCCACCGGCGCCCGCTTCCTGCGTCTCGAGCACGCGCATCACTTCGGGCTGAAGGATGTAGCGACCGATCACCGCCAGATTCGACGGTGCCGTCCCGGGCTTGGGCTTTTCGACCAACCCCTGCACCTGCGTCAGCGTGCCGTCGCGCGTGCCGGGGGTAATCACGCCATATTTGTCGGTCTGCGAATCGGGCACTTCCTGCGCACAGATCAGGTTGCCGCCGACCTTGTTGTACGCGTCGACCATCTGCTTGAGGCAGCCCGGCTGCCCCACCATGAAATCATCGGCTAGCAGCACCGCGAACGGTTCGTCCCCGACGATGTCGCGCGCGCACCACACGGCGTGGCCCAGGCCCATCGGCTCCTGCTGGCGGACATAGGCAATCGAACCGGGCTTGAGCCGCGTCGGCTCCAATATGTCGAGCGACTTGCCGCGCGACGCCATCGTCGCCTCCAGCTCGTACGCGATGTCAAAATGGTCCTCGATCGCACTCTTGCCGCGGCCGGTGACGAAGATCATCTGCTCGATCCCCGCCTCGATCGCTTCATCCACCGCGTACTGGATCAGCGGACGATCGACGACGGGCAGCATCTCCTTGGGCATCGCCTTCGTCGCGGGCAGGAACCGGGTGCCAAGACCCCCGACAGGGAAAACGGCCTTGCGCAGCTTCTTGATCGTCATGCTCAAATCTCCTGCCCGAGCGAATAGCCGATCAGGAGCATAGAACAAGGGCGGGCTTTGGGTTAGGCGCGCCGCAAGCCGAAGGGGAAAAGACCAAGATGAACGACCTTACCAACCGCCGCGTCCTCGTCACCGGGTCCGCCGGTTTCATCGGGTTCCATACCTCCAGCCTGCTGCTCCAGTCGGGGGCGAAGGTGCTGGGGGTCGATAATTTCACCCCCTATTACGACCCGTCGCTCAAGGAACGCCGCAACGAAATCCTGTCGAACCACGCCAATTTCGAGCTGGCGCGCATCTCGATCGAGGATGGGGCGGCGCTGACCCAGGCGTGGAAGGACTTCGCCCCCGACGCCGTCATCCACCTCGCCGCGCAGGCCGGAGTCCGCTACAGCATCGACCACCCGGCGGATTATGTCGGCACCAATATCGTCGGCACCTTCAACCTGATGGAGCTGGCGCGGCACAACCCCGTCCGCCACTTCCTCGCCGCCTCGACCAGCTCGGTCTATGGCGCGAACACGTCGATGCCGTTCGACGAACTGCAGCGGACGCAGACGCCGATGAGCCTCTATGCCGCGACCAAGGGCGCAACCGAGCTGATGGGGCACAGCTATGCCCATCTGTTCGGCATCCCGACGACCTTTTTCCGCTTCTTCACCGTCTATGGTCCCTGGGGCCGGCCGGACATGGCGCTGTTCAAGTTCGCCGATGCGATGCTGCGCGATCAGGCGATCGACGTGTACAATAATGGCGAGATGGCGCGCGACTTCACCTATGTCGAAGACCTCGTCCGCTCGATCGTCGATCTGGTGTCGGCGGTGCCGGGCAGCGAACCGGTCGGCCCGCACGACAGCCTGTCGCCCGCCGCGCCGTTCCGTGTCGTCAATATCGGCGGCGGCACCCCCACCCCGCTGATGGATTACATCGCCGCTCTGGAAAAGGCGCTGGGCATGAGCGCGAAGAAGAATTTCCTGCCGATGCAGGCCGGCGACGTCCCCGCCACCGAAGCCTCGCCGGAATTGCTGCGGGCACTGACCGGCCGCGTACCGACCACCCCGGTCGATCAGGGCGTGGCCGAGTTCGTCCGCTGGTACCGCGAGCATGTCACGCCGGAGAAGGGCTGACAGATAATATCCTCCCCCTTGCGGGGGAGGATTATTTGGTCACCCGCAAACCCCGCTCTTCGCCACGAGATCGAGCACCGGCGCCGCCCATTCGCGGCGGCAGATGAGCAGGTCGGGGAGCGACAGTTCGGCTTCGTTATAGCGGATCGGCGACCCGTCGATCCGCGATACATGCAGCCCGGCGGCGGCGGCAACTGCGGCCGGAGCGCAATTGTCCCACTGATATTGCCCGCCGGAGTGGAGGTAGATTTCGGCCTCCCCCAGCACCAGCGCCATCGCCTTTGCCCCTGCCGATCCCATGCCGACCAGTTCCGCCCCGATCGCATCGGCAATTCCGGTGCACAGCGGCGTCGCGCGGGTCCGGCTGACCAGAATCCGTGGCGGGGCGGCGGCGGGCGGCAATGCCGGCGGCTGGGCGGTGCACAACGTTACCCCGCGCCGGGGCAGCGCCACCGCGCCGACCGCCGCGACGCCGTCGATCGACAGGCCGATATGCACGGCCCAGTCGTCGCGTCCCTCACCGAACTCGCGCGTGCCGTCGAGCGGATCGACGATCCACACCCGCCGCGACTGGAGCCGTGCCGAATCGTCGGCGGACTCCTCCGACAGGATCGGATCGTCCGGCCGCGCCGCGCGCAGCAGATCGAGGATCAGCGTATTCGCCTCGCGGTCTCCCCGCGCTCCGTCGGCGCCATCGTCCTGGATTGCCAGCAGCAGAGCCGCAGCAGCGTCGGCCACTTGGCGGGCGAGCGTCGCGTCATCGACCTGCATCACAGCACGGGCGACCAGATGCCGAGAATATGCTCGACCACCAGATCGGCCGCCTCCTCGGGAGTCACGCTCTGGGTATCGATGCGTATCTCCGGGTTCGTCGGCGCCTCATAGGGGCTGGTAATGCCGGTGAAATTGGCGATCTCACCCGCGCGCGCCTTTTTATACAGGCCCTTCACGTCCCGGCGCTCGGCCTCTTCCAGCGGGGTGTCGACGAAAATCTCGAAGAACTCGCCTTCGGGCAGCATCCGGCGCACCAGCTCCCGCTCCGCCCGGAACGGCGAAATGAAGGCGGTGAGGACGATCAGCCCCGCGTCGCACATCAGCTTCGCCACTTCGCCCACGCGGCGGATATTCTCGATCCGGTCGGCGTCGCTGAAGCCCAGATCCTTGTTCAGCCCATGGCGGACATTGTCGCCGTCGAGCAGGAAGCTGTGCTTGCCGAGCGCGTGCAGCTTTTTCTCGACCAGATTGGCGATGGTCGACTTGCCCGATCCCGACAGGCCGGTGAACCAGAGCAGACGCGGCTGCTGCCCCTTTTGCGCGGCATGGGCCTCGCGGGTGATTTCCAGCGCCTGCCAGTGGACATTCTGCGCGCGGCGGAGCGAGAAGTTGAGCATGCCCGCCGCGACGGTGGCGTTGGTCAGCTTGTCGATCAGGATGAACCCACCCAGGTCATGGCTGTCGGCATAGGGTTCGAAGACGATCGGCCGGTCGGTATAGACCTCCGCCACGCCGATATCGTTGAGGGCCAGCGTCCTGGCGCTCAGCTCGGCCATGGTGTTGACGCAGATGACGTGGCGCGGCGGCTGTACCGTCGCGCTGACCGTCTGCGTGCCGAGCTTGAGCCAATAGGCGCGGCCGGGGAGCAGTTCTTCCTGATCCATCCACACGATCGTCGCCTGAAACTGGTCGGCGACCTCAGGCGGGGCATCGGCCGCGACGATCACGTCGCCACGCGAGCAATCGACCTCATCCGCCAGTGTCAGCGTCACCGACTGGTCGCGCCCGGCTTCCGCCAGATCACCGTCATAAGTGACGATCCGCGCGACATTGCTGGTGCGGCCCGATGGCAGGATGCGCACCGCGTCGCCCGGCTTGACCGACCCGCTGGCGATGGTGCCGGCAAACCCGCGGAAATCGAGATTGGGGCGGTTGACCCATTGCACCGGCATGCGGAACGGGCGCACGTCGCCCTCCCCGCCGACCGGGACGGTTTCGAGATGCTCGATCAGCGCCGGTCCGCTGTACCACGGCGTGTTGGCGCTCGCGCCGGTGATGTTGTCGCCCTTGAACCCCGAAATCGGTATCGCGGTGAATGCGGCGATGCCGATGCTCTCGGCAAAGGCGCGATAGTCGGCGACGATGGCGTCGAAGGTCGCCTGGTCGTACCCGACCAGGTCCATCTTGTTCACCGCCAGCACGATGTGGCGGATGCCGATCAGGTGCGCCAGGAAGCTGTGCCGCCGCGTCTGCGTGAGCACGCCCTTGCGCGCGTCGATCAGGATCACGGCAAGGTCGGCGGTCGACGCGCCGGTGACCATGTTGCGGGTATATTGTTCATGCCCCGGCGTGTCGGCGACGATGAACTTGCGCTTCTCGGTCGCGAAAAAGCGATAGGCGACGTCGATCGTGATTCCCTGCTCACGCTCGGCGGCAAGGCCGTCGACGAGCAGGGCGAAGTCGATTTCCTGCCCCTGCGTCCCCACCCGCTTCGAATCGGCTTCGAGCGCGGCGAGCTGATCCTCGAAGATCATCTTCGAATCATAGAGCAGCCGCCCGATCAGCGTCGACTTGCCGTCATCAACGGAGCCACAGGTGATGAAGCGCAGCAGCGATTTCGACTGATGCTGTTCGAGATAGGCGGAAATGTCGGACGCGATCAGGGCGTCGGGGCGGTAGGAGGAGGTCATCAGAAATACCCCTCCTGCTTCTTCTTTTCCATCGACGCGGCCTGATCGTGATCGATCGCGCGCCCCTGACGCTCGCTCGTCGTCGTCAACAGCATTTCCTGAATCACATCGTCCAGCGTCGCCGCCTCGCTCTCGACCGCACCGGTCAGCGGGTAGCAGCCCAATGTGCGGAAGCGGATCGAGCGCATAACCGGCTCCTCGCCATCCAGCGGGAAGCGGTCGTCATCGACCATCAGCGTCAGGCCGCCGCGCACCACCGTCGGGCGCGGCGCGGCGAAATAGAGGGGGACGATATCGATCCCCTCGGCGCGGATGTACTGCCAGATGTCGAGCTCGGTCCAGTTGGACAGCGGGAAGACGCGGATGCTCTCCCCTTTTGCCTTGCGCGCATTGTACAGCCGCCACAGCTCGGGCCGCTGCGCCTTGGGGTCCCAGCGGTGGCTGGCCGAGCGGAAGCTGAACACGCGCTCCTTTGCGCGACTCTTTTCCTCGTCGCGCCGCGCGCCGCCGAACGCCGCGTCAAAGCCGTACAGGTCGAGCGCCTGTTTCAGCCCTTCGGTCTTCCACATGTCGGTGTGCAGCCCGCCATGATCGAACGGGTTGATGCCGCGCGCCTTGGCCTCAGGATTCTGGTGGACCAGCAGCTCCATTCCCGCCTCACGCGCCGCGCGGTCGCGCAGGTCGTACATCGCCTGGAACTTCCACGTCGTGTCGACATGCAGCAGCGGAAAGGGCGGCGGCGCGGGGAAGAATGCCTTCTTGGCCAGATGCAGCATCACCGCGCTGTCCTTGCCGACCGAATAGAGCATCACCGGCCGCTCGGCCTCGGCAACCACTTCGCGCAGGATGTGGATGCTCTCGGCCTCCAGCCGGGCAAGATGTGTGAGGGATGTCATGGGCAGTCATCTATGGATCACCTCCGCCCGCTGCGATCTAGTAATTGTTTATGCGACTTCAGGCCATATGCGCGCGATTGCCCCGTGCCATGGCAACGCCATTTTTGGGTCGCATGGCACGCTTCGGCTGTGCATAGGGCGGCGAGACAGCCGCGACGAAAGGGACTTCCAGCGTGCGAATTGCGATGATCGGCACGGGCTATGTCGGCCTGGTTTCCGGGGCGTGCTTCTCCGATTTCGGGCATGACGTGGTGTGCGTCGACAAGGACGCGCGCAAGATCGAGCTGCTGCACCAGAACGTCATGCCGATCTATGAGCCCGGCCTGGCCGAGCTGGTCGCGTCGAACGTCAAGGCCGGGCGCCTGTCGTTCACCACCGACCTGGCCGAGGGGGTCAGGGGCGCGGACGCGGTGTTCATCGCGGTCGGCACGCCCAGCCGACGCGGCGACGGCCATGCCGACCTGTCCTATGTCTTCGCCGCGGCGGAGGAGATCGTCGCGGCGGTCGACGGCCCGACCGTCATCGTCACCAAATCGACCGTCCCGGTCGGCACCGGTGACGAGGTCGAGCGGATCGTCGCGCGGATCGCCCCGGACAAGGGCATCACCGTCGTCTCCAACCCCGAATTCCTGCGTGAAGGCGCGGCGATCAGCGACTTCAAGCGCCCGGACCGCGTCGTCGTGGGCAGCGAGGACGAGAGCGCGAGCGCGGTGATGCGCGACATCTACCGCCCCCTCTCGCTCAACCAGTCGGCCCCGGTGATGTTCACCGGCCGCCGCACGGCCGAGCTGATCAAATACGCCGCCAACGCCTTCCTTGCGGTCAAGATCACCTTCATCAACGAGATCGCGGACCTGTGCGAAGAGGTCGGCGCGGACGTGCAGGAAGTGTCGCGCGGCATCGGCATGGACAACCGCATCGGGCGCAAGTTCCTGAACGCCGGCCCCGGCTATGGCGGGTCGTGCTTCCCGAAGGACACGCTGGCGCTGCTCAAGACCGCCGACGACCATGAAACGCCGCTGCGGATCGTCGAGGCGACGGTACAGGTCAATGACAGCCGCAAGCGCGCGATGGGGCGCAAGGTGATCAAGGCGATGGGCGGCGACGTGCGCGGCAAGACGGTCGCGATCCTGGGCCTGACGTTCAAGCCCAACACCGACGACATGCGCGACGCGCCCAGCCTGGCGGTGATCCAGACGCTGCAGGACGCGGGCGCGATCGTCCGCGCCTATGACCCGGAAGGCGTCGAACAGGCCCGACCGCTGGTCAAGAATGTCGAGTTCTCGACCAGCGCCTATGCCGCGGCCGAGGGCGCCGACGCGCTGGTGATCGTCACCGAATGGGACGAATTCCGCGCGCTCGACCTCAATCGGATGAAGGGGCTGCTCAACGCGCCTTTGCTGGTGGACCTGCGCAACATCTACCCCGCCGAAGAGGTGGCGCGTGCCGGACTGAAGCTGGTCGGCGTGGGCAAGAAGGTGGATTGAGCCCTTCGCTTATCCTTCCCCGCAAGGGGGAGGGTAAGGGGCTCACCCCGCCGCGCCCTCGGTCGCGAGGTACCAGCGCGCCCCGCCCTCCAGCGCCAGCGCGGTGAGCCGCCCGGTGGCATAGGCGCCGGTGTCGATCCCGATGCGGTTGGACAGTTCCTCGACCTGCGCCGCGATCGAATGGCCATGCACCACGGTCGCGCCGAAATTGCCATCGAAGCTGAGGAACTGCTCGCGGATCCAGCGCAGGTCCTCGGGCTTTTGCCGGTCGAGCGCGACGTTGGGCCGCACCCCGGCATGGACGAAGCAATAGTCGCCGATCCGCACCATGTCGGTCATGCCGTGCAGGAATGCGACATGGCGCGCGGGCACGCGCGGCAGGAAATCGGCGACCAGCTCATCTGCCAAGCCACGGTCGATCAGTTCGATCGGCGTGCCATAGCTCAGCAGCGTCTCCTCACCGCCGATGCGCAGCCAAAAGCGCATCGTTTCCAGATTGCCGCCGAGCGCCTTGAGAAACACCTCCTCATGATTGCCAGCCAGGAAATCGACCTGTCGCCCACCGAAATCGCGCGTCGCCAACAGTTCGACCACGCCCGCCGAATCGGGTCCGCGATCGACCAGGTCGCCCAGGAAGATGATCCGCGTCCGCGCATCCCCACGCGCCGCATCATCCGCGTCGATCCGCGCAAGGAGGTCGGTGAGCAGGTCCAGGCGACCATGAATGTCGCCGATAGCGTATACCCGCTCGCCATCGGGCAGCGCCGCCGCCTGTGCGGCCGCCGCCACCCCGAACACTGCCTTCAACCTTGTCAGCACCACACATGCATCCCGTTACCGCCCGCCAGATAGGCGCTTTGCCGCAGTGCCGCAATCGCGGAGGACCGGCGTGCAAGGGCCAGCCCGCCTAGCCGGGACAGCGTTATCACGCCCCCCGATCGACCTTGGCGACGTACGGCAATTCTCGGCTCAACAGCGCCCATCTTCCGAATTTCTATTGCGGCGATCGGATGCTCACCGACCGCCCAAGCAAAAGCAATGCGGCTAAAAATCCGCGTGCATCGATCACTGCTTCTGACTATGGGCAGTCCCGTTCCTGGCCCTGTCGCCGCATGGTCGCGGTACGCGCAACGAGAAATTGGATGATCGGCAAGCTGCTCCGCGATTTTTTCGGCATTATGCGAGTGGCCGGCCCGGTCCGGGCGGTGCAATGGCTGGGGGCGATCGCGATCACCCTGCCGACCGCGCTGCGCAGACGCGACCTGCTCGCCGCCGATGCTGTGATGGGCAATGGCCCGTTCACCGTGCGGCATGACCGGGCGACGGCGAAGCTGGTCGGCCGGCAGGCGTTCAGCGGCCTGCGCGAAATCTGGGTCCGGCGGGTCTATTCGCGCGGCGATTTCTTCAAGATTCCCGATGGCGGGGTGGTTGTCGACCTGGGTGCCAACATGGGCAATTTCAGCGCGCTGGCCCTGGCCACCAACCCGACCGCGCGGGTCGTGGCGGTGGAGCCGGGCGCGCACACGGTGGCCAAGTTCCGCGAAACGATGCGCGTCAACGGTTTTGAAGACCGCGCCACGCTGTGCCGCGCCTTTATCGGCCTGTTCAGCCGGCAGCAGGAAAGCGACGTTGCGACCGACCCCAATTACGCCGATGTCGAACGGCTGACCGAAACGGAGTTCCTTGCCCGCCACGGCATCGACCATATCGATTTCCTGAAATGCGATATCGAAGGAAGCGAATATTTCCTGGTCGACCCGGCGAGCCGCCTGCTCGACATCAGCGACCGGGTGGGCATCGAACTTCATGCCTTTGGCGGCGATGTGAAGGGGTTCCTGGCGAACCTTGAAGCGCGGGGCTTTCGCCTCGAAACGGTGATCTGGGACGGTCCGGATTGCATCGCGCTGGCGGTGCGAGGTTGATGGCGACCCGCAGCGCCACCTGGGTGCCCCCTCGCCCCCGTTCGCGCTGGGGCGACACGATGCTGGCAGACCCGGTGGACGATCCCATGGCCGGGCTGATGCCCAGCGTGGCCGAATTTTCCGGTACCTTTGCGCTGCTGATCTTTTACGGCGTCATCAGCAATTATGGCGGCGCCGGGGTTACCGTCGCCAATTATTGCGGACCGGCCATCCTGTCGCTGGTCGTCGGATGGGCGGTGGTGCAGATGCTGCGGCGCAATCGCCACACGCTGTGGACGCCGTTGCTGTGGTACCGCATCGGGGTGGTTTCGTACCTTGGTCTCGGCTCGCTCATCACGCTGTTCCTGAACGATGAAACGCGCGCGATGATCGCGACCTTCTTCGATTTCTTCCCGCGCGACGTACTCAAGTTCAATATGGTCGTGGCGACGTTCCATGCGGGCGTGCTGGTGTTCACCGCCGGGATCGTCGGGCCGTTGCGTACCCGCGCCGCGACGGGGAACATGCTGGGTTTCATCACCCCATCCAACGTGTCCACGCAGATGATCGGCTTCGTCTTTCTCGCGATCGGAACCGGCGTCAATTACCTGATCATCTATCCGGCCGTCCTTGGGGTGATGAATTTCACGCCGCCCCAGATCATCTTCCAGGTCGGTCAGTGCGCCTATGTGGGCTATTTCCTTGTCAGCTATTGGGCGCTCAAGGAAGGGCGGACCCGCTGGATCTGGCTGGTCGCCGCGCTGACCGTGGTCGATTCGATCGCCGGCCTGCTTCAGCTCAGCAAATATATGGTGATGTTTCCGGCGCTGATGCTGCCGATCGCCTATATCTATCATCGCCCCAGCCTTCGCCGAATCGCGATTGCTGTTGCGTTTCTCCTGCCCACCTATTTCGTGATCGGCGATATCGTTACCGACACCCGCAACGAAGTTTCGCGCGGCGATGGGGGCCCCGCGGTCCTGTCCGAAACGGTCGAAGCCCTGTCCGCCCGCGCTGGCGGCGAGGATCGCAGCCGTGCCGGCCAGCCTGACTATCAGATCAGCTGGTCCCGTCTCAGCTATGTCAACGCCGGTGCTTTTGCGATCAGCCAATATGACCAGGGCCTGCCCGGCGACTCGTTGCGCGACCTGTCCATCGTCTGGGTGCCTCGACTGATCTATCCGGACAAGCCGATCATCACCGATCTGGCGCGCGAATTCACCTTCCTAGCGAATGGCAACTACAACTCGTCGACCAGCCCCAGCATTCCAGCCGAAGCCTATTGGGATTTCGGCTGGCTCGGCGTCGGCCTGTTTGCGGCGCTGACGGCGCCGGTTCTGGCGCTGTGGTCAATCTACAATGTGCTGGCGCTCAGTCGCGAAGCCTGGCACCTGCTGGTGGTCGTGGCGATGGGATTGCGCGTTGGATCGCGGATCGACGGGATGCTGGTGATCGACATCATCGGGCCGATCAGCGCTGCCGTCGTCTTCCATCTCATCCTCTATTTCGCCAACCGGCTGTTACCGCCGCGGGTGGGAGCCTGATCCAGTGTGCGGTATCGCGGGCATGGTCGCGCATCGCGACAACGCGCTTGCAATTGACCCCGAACGGCTGATCGCGATTCGCGACGCGATGGCGGCACGCGGTCCCGACGGCGTCGGGCTGTGGATCGACGGCGAGGCGCGGGTCGGCCTTGCCCATCGCCGCCTGTCGATCATCGATCTGAGCGATGGCGGCGCGCAGCCGATGCACGACGACAGCGGGCGCTACAGTCTGGTCTTCAATGGCGAGATCTACAATTATCGCGCGCTTCGGTCCGATCTGGAGGCACAGGGACATCGCTTCAGCGGCGGGTCCGACACCGAAGTGCTGCTGGCGCTGTTCGCCGCGCATGGCCCTGCGATGCTGCCCCGGCTGCGCGGCATGTTCGCCTTTGCCATCTGGGACGCGCGCGAACGCCGCCTGACGCTTGGTCGCGACCCCTATGGCATCAAGCCGCTTTATTATGCCGACGCGAACGGGCGGATCGCCTTTGCGTCACAGGTCAAGGCACTGATCGCCGACCCTTCGATCTCGCGTGAGCCCTCGCCCGCCGGACTGACGGGTTTCCACCTGATGGGATCGGTGCCCGATCCGTTCACCATCTATCGCGCGATCCGCGCCGTCCCGGCGGGCAGCTGGATGACGGTCGATGCCCATGGCGTCAGCGCCCCGGTGCAGTACGCATCGGTCGCGCAGGCGATTGCCGAGGGCAGCAATGGCGGCGCGGTCGATGTCGCCCAGGCGCTGCGCGACAGCGTGCGTCACCATATGGTCGCGGATGTCGAAGTCGGCGCGTTCCTGTCCAGCGGCGTCGATTCAGGCGCGCTGGTCGGCCTGATGCGCGATTGCGGCGCGCAACGCATCCGCGCCTGCACCCTCGCCTTCCCCGAATTTGCCGGGACCCCCGCCGACGAAGTGCCGGGCGCGGCATCGGTCGCGGCGCTCTATGGCGTTGAGCATCATGTCCGCCAGATCAGCGCCGAGGAGTTTCGCGGCGATCTGCCCGCCATCTTCGCGGCGATGGACCAGCCGACGATCGACGGCATCAACAGCTGGTTCGTGAGCAAGGCGACCCGCGAACTGGGCCTCAAGGTCGCGCTGTCGGGTCTGGGCGGCGACGAACTGCTCGCGGGTTATTCCACCTTCCGCACCATCCCGCAGACGCGGCGCATGTTCGGACCCGTCGCGCATGTTCCAGGGGCAGGGAGCGCCAGCCGGGGCCTGCTCAAGCTGCTCGCCCCGGGGCTGCTCGCGCGCAATCCCAAGCTAGCCGGATTGCTCGACCTGCCGCGCAGCTGGGCGGGCACCTACCTGCTGCGCCGCGCCGTGCTGCTTCCGTTCGAGCTGGACGGGGCAATGGACGCGGGACTGGCGGCGCAGGGCCTTGCCGAACTCGATCCCGAAGGGCTGATCGCCGCGACGATGACCCCCGATCCGGGCAGCGCCAATGGCCGCGTCGCCGCGCTCGAATCCTGTAATTACATGCGCAACCAGCTGCTGCGCGATTCGGACTGGGCCGGCATGGCACATTCGCTGGAGATCCGCGTTCCGCTGGTCGATTTCACGCTGCTCAGGGCGCTCGCCCCGATCCTGCCGGGCCTGACGCCGGGCGTGGGCAAGGCGATGCTCGGCAATGCGCCGTCCACCCCGCTGCCCGACGTGATACTCAACAAGCCCAAGACCGGGTTCGGCATTCCCGTTACCGGTTGGCTCAAGGGTGCGACGCGCGACATCCGCACGCGCCGATCGGGCCGCGAATGGTCGGGCGAGGCGCTGGCGCGCTATTTCGGCGATCCTGCGCGCCTGGCCGCGTGACCATGACCGACATCGCGGACGCGCGCGCGTGAAAATCCTCGTCCTCACCCATTATTACCCGCCCGAGGTGAACGCCCCCGCGTCGCGCCTGTCCGAACATGCGCGCGTCTGGGCGCAGGCCGGGCATGAGGTGACCGTCGTCACCTGCGTCCCCAACCACCCGACCGGCCGCGCCTATCCGGGCTATCGCAACCGGCTGTGGCAGGAGGAGGAGCGCGACGGTGTGCGCGTGATCCGGCTGTGGACATGGCTCGCGGCGAACGAGGGCTTTCTGCCGCGCATTTCAAATTACGTATCCTATCTGCTGTCGGTGCTGCTGTGGATGTGGCGGCTGCCCAAGGCCGATGTGGTGCTGTCCACCTCCCCGCAATTTTTCTGCGGCCTCGCCGGATGGCTGCTCAAGCGCAGGCGGCGGCCGTGGGTGCTGGAGATTCGCGACCTGTGGCCCGAGAGTATCGTGACCGTCGGCGCGATGAAGCGCGGCGCGGCGATCAAGCTGCTCGAGGCGATCGAACGCTTCGCCTATCGCCAGGCCGATCTGGTGGTGTCGGTCACCGACGGCTTCGTGCCGCATATCCGCGCACGCCGGGGCGACGGGCCGATCGCAGTGGTCAAGAACGGCGTCGACCTGACCACCTTCACCACGCCCGATGCGGCGGCGGAGGCGGAGTTTCGCGCCGCGCACGGCTTGAGCGGCAAGTTTGTCGCGGCCTATGTCGGGACGCACGGCATGGCGCATAAGCTGGATACGGTGCTGGAGGCGGCGGAATTGCTGCGCGACCGCAGCGACATCGCCTTCCTGCTGGTCGGCGACGGGGCGGAGCGCGAGCGGCTGGTCGGCGAAGTTGCCGCGCGCGGCCTGTCCAATGTCGTAATGCTCGCCCAGCAGCCCAAATCGGCGATGCCCGGCATCTGGGCGGCGAGCGACGCGGCACTGGTGCTGCTGCGCCGGGTCGATACGTTCAAGACGGTGATCCCCTCAAAGATGTTCGAGGCGATGGCGATGGCCTGCCCGATGGTCCTGGGGGTCGAGGGCGAGGCCAAGGCGCTGATGCAGGCGGGCGGCGCGGGGATCGCGATCACCCCCGAATCGGCACAGGAACTCGCGGCGGCGGTGACCCGCCTCGCCGACGATCCAGCCGTTGCCGCGCAACTCGGCGACTCCGGCCGCAGCTTCGTCGCGCGGGAGTTCGACCGCCGCGTGCTTGCCGATCGGCTGCTCACCGAAATGCAGGCGCTGGTGGCCGCGCGATGAGCCGCCTCACCCGCCTGCGCCGCAGTATCGCCTTCGCACGTCACGTGCCCGTCGGCCAGCTGCTCGCCCGCGGCCGGCTGACGCTCCAGCGCCGCCGCTCGCTGAGAAGCCCGCCCCGCCTCGACGGCCTTGCGCCGGGCCGGGTCGAACCCGCCCCCGCCCCGCCAGCCCCGCGTTTCCCGCCGCGCACCGGACAGGTCGAGCGCACCGCCAGCGGCTGGCGCTTCACCTTCCTTGGCCGCGCGGTCGAGATGGGCGAAACGATCGACTGGGAGGCCCCCGGCCCCGGCGTCGCCAACCAGCTGTGGCGGATGAACCTTCATTACATGGAGTATCTGGAGGGACTCGACGCCGACGCGGGCCTCGACCTGATGCGCCAGTGGATCGACGCCAATCCGCCGTGGCAGCCGGGCTACTGGCATGACAGCTGGAACAGCTACACGCTGTCGCTGCGCGTGATGGTATGGATGCAGCGGATCGCGGCCTGGGGCGTCGACTCCAGCGATCCGGTACTCGCCTCGATCCACGCCAGCCTCGCGCAGCAACTGGCGTTCCTCGAACGCAATCTCGAGCTGGACATCGGTGGCAACCACCTCGTCAAGAACATCAAGGCGCTGAGCTGGGGCGCGGCATTCTTTTCCGGTACCACCGCCGAACGCTGGCGCGCGCGGGCGCTGGAGCTGGTCGACAAGGAGCTCGCCCGGCAGGTGCTGGCCGATGGCGTGCATTACGAGCGCTCGCCCTCCTACCACGCGCAGGTGTTCGCCGACCTGATCGAGACACGCGACGCGCTCGGCGCCGCGGCACCGCAGGCGCTCGACCGCGCGCTCGACGGCATGGCGCGCGCGACCGCCTTGCTCGCCCACCCCGATGCCGGCCCTGCGCTGTTCAACGATGCTGGCCTGACGATGGCCTATCCGCCCGCCGACTGCCTGGCAGCCTATACCGGCTCTACCGGGCGCACAGTTCCGCAGCCACAGGGCGGCTTCGCCCTCCCGACCGCCGGCTATTTCGGGCTGCACACGCCGCTGTTGACGCTGATCGCCGACCAGGGGCGGATCGGTCCCGACGATTTGCCCGCCCATGCCCATGGCGATGTCGGCAGCATCGAGCTGTCGGTTGCAGGCCAGCGGATGATCGTCGACCAGGGCGTGTTCGAATATGTCCCCGGCAAGCGCCGCGACCAGAGCCGCAGCGCGCATCATCACAATGTCCTCGCGATCGACGGGGCAGAACCGGCCGATTTCTTCGGCGCCTTTCGCTGCGGCCGCCGCCCACGCGTGTGGGTGAGCGCGGCCGAGGTTCAGCCGGACGCGCTGACACTGGCGGGAGGCCATGACGGCTACACCCACCTCCCCGGCCGTCCGATCGTCACCCGCCGGGCCGAGGCGCACGGCGACACGATCCGCGTGTACGACCGGATCGAGGGCGCGATGTGGCACCCCGCCACCTGGCGGATGCTGCTCCACCCCGACTGCGAAGCGACGCTCGACGGCACCACCGCAACGCTGCGCCGGGGCGACGCACAGCTCACCATCCGCGCGTCGCAACCGCTGCGTCTCGAAGCTGCAACATGGTGGCCCGACATGGGCCAAGAATCATCCACGCAACGTCTGTGCTTGACACTCCCGGACGGTTGTTTTGAGAGCGATGTCACATTCATGGCCGCGTCGGTCGGGGAAGCGGGGCTTAAGTGAAACAGGTCGAACAAAATTATCGCAGCGGTGTGTTGCGCCTGATCGAAGCGCCGGTTCCGCGCTCGGGCCGGGGCCGCAACCTTGTCGCCACGCGCGTGTCGCTGATCAGCGCGGGGACCGAAAAGCAGATCATCGATCTCGCGCGCAGCTCGCTCGCGGGCAAGGCGATGGCGCGGCCTGATCTCGTCCGCAAGACGCTGCAAAAGGTGCGCAACGAAGGGCTGCTGCCCACGGTGCAGAAGGTGTTCGCCAAGCTCGATACCCCGATCCCGCTGGGCTACAGCCTCGCCGGGACAGTGGTGGAAGCCGGAGCGGAAGCGGGCGGCTACGCGGTCGGCGACCGCATCGCCTGTGCCGGTGCAGCGGTGGCGAACCACGCCGAATACAACGCCGTGCCCAAGAATCTGTCGGTCCGCATCCCGGCGGGCGTGTGCGACGAGGCGGCGAGCTTCGTCACGCTCGGCGCCATCGCGCTTCAGGGCGTGCGCGTCGCCAACCCGACCTTGGGCGAGCGCGTCGTCGTCATGGGCCTTGGCCTGATCGGCCAGCTCACCGTCCAGCTGCTCAAGGCCAATGGCTGCCGCGTGCTCGGCTTCGATCCCAACCCCGGCCGCGCCAAGCTGGCGCTGGAGATGGGCGCCGACGTCGTGGTCAGCGATGCGCTGGACGAGGCGGTTCGCGGGTTCACCGAAGGCTATGGCGCGGACGCCGTGATCGTCACCGCATCGAGCAAGTCATCGACCCCGCCCAATCAGGCCGCCGAGATCAGCCGGATGAAGGGCCGCGTCGTCATGGTCGGCCTGACCGGCATGGAGATCGACCGCGAGCCATTCTACAAGCGCGAACTCGATCTGCGCCTGTCGATGTCCTACGGTCCCGGCCGCCATGACCCGGCCTATGAGCTGGAGGGGCATGACTATCCGCTCGCCTATGTCCGCTGGACCGAACAGCGCAACATGCAGGCGTTTCTGGAACTGGTCGCCGAAGGCCGCGTGACCCCGCTCAAGCTGGTTACCCACCGCTTCCCGATCGCGGAGGCTGAAGCGGCGTACAAGCTGATGGACACGGACGAGCCGTTCCTGGCGATCCTGCTGACCTATCCCGAAACCCCGGCGCCGATCGCGCGGTCGATTCCCGTCAATGCGTCGAGCGGCGCGACCGGACGCGGCACCGCGTTCATCGGCTTTGGCAACTATGCCAAGTCGGTGCTGGTCCCCGCGCTCAAGAAGGCGAGCAAGGAGCGGCTGACCACGGTCGTCACCTCGACCGGCCTGTCGGCGCATGACGCCGCGCAGCGCGAGGGGTTCGCCAACGCCGCGACGGATCCGCAGGCGGTGATGGACGATGCCGACACCGATTGCGTGTTCATCGCGACCCGCCATGACAGCCACGCCAGCCTCGCCGCCGCCGCGCTGCGCGCGGGCAAGCATGTGTTCGTCGAAAAGCCGCTGGCGCTCGACCATGACCAGCTCGCCGATGTCGTCGCGGCAGCCGAAGGCGCTCCGGGCGTGCTCACGGTCGGGTTCAACCGCCGCTTCGCCCCGATGATGATCGCGGCCAAGGCGGCGATCGCCTCGCGCGCCGGGCCGATCGCGATGCATTATCGCGTCAATGCCGGATATGTGCCGGGCGACAGCTGGCTACACGGCGCGCAGGGGGGCGGGCGGATCGTGGGTGAGGCGTGCCACTTCGTCGACGCGCTCACCTTCCTCGCCGGCGGCCCGCCGATCTCGGTCAGCGCCTTCCGGCCCGAGGGGATCGACGACACCGTGTCGGCGGTGCTGCGCTTTGCCGACGGATCGACCGGCACGATCCTCTATTCCTCGCTCGGCGACTCCGCGCTGCCCAAGGAATATCTGGAGATTTTCGCCAGCGGCACGGTCGTCCGCCTCGACGATTTCCGCAAGCTGCACATCACCACCGGCGGCAAGACGACGACGCAATCCGCCTCGGCGCAGGACAAGGGACAGGCGGGGCTGGTCAAGGCCTTCTACGCCGCCGCCCGCGACGGTGCGCCACCGCCGATCCCGCTCGACGAGCTGGTCGCTGTGAGTGAAGCAACGCTCGACATCGCAGGGGACACACAATGAAGCTTCGCACCCTTGTCGAGCGGCTTGCCCGCAACCGGTCGTTCGCCCGCCGGTTTCCCTCCGAATTCGGGCGGCGATCGATCCAGGTGTCGCCCGATGCGGCGCTGCGCTGGCTGAAACCCGACGCCAGCGCGTTCGAGACGGCCCTGCTTGCCATCGCACGGCATTTCATCAAGCCCGGCATGGTAACCTGGGACATCGGCGCCAATGTAGGCGTGTTCACGGTCGCCGCAGGGCATCTGTCGGGTGCCCCGGTGCTGGCGATCGAAGCCGATCCGTTTCTGGCCGGACTGTTGCGGCGGACCAGCGCGCGCAACCCCGACCTGCACATCGACATCTTGTGCGTCGCCATCGGCGATCGCGACGGTGTGGCGCGGTTCCGGGTGGCCGGGCGCGGGCGCGCTTCGAGCGGGATCGAAGGTGGCGAGTTGAGCACACAGCATGGCGAGACACGCCAGATACTCAACGTCCCCATGTTGACGCTCGACCGGCTGCTCGACGATTTTCCGGCGCCCCAGTTCGTCAAGGTCGATGTCGAAGGCGCCGAGCTGCTGCTGCTTGCCGGGGCGCAAACGCTGTTGCGCGACGTGCGGCCGACCATGTTGATCGAGGTCACCGACAAGACCTGGGCCCAGGCGGCGCACTTGTTCGAGACCGCCGGCTATCGCCTGTTCGACGGCGACGCGCCCCCGGGCGAGCAGCGCCCGGCGAGCAAGTTCACCACCAACGTCCTTGCCTGTCCAGATGAGCGGTGACCGATCTGCGCCGTCCATCACGGCGATCATCCTCACCTATAACGAACATCTCCATATCGGGCGGTGCATCGAGCGGCTGAAGGACTGGTGCCAGCAGATCATCGTCGTCGACAGCTTTTCGAACGACGGCACGCAGGACATTGCCCGGTCGCTGGGCGCGCAGGTGCATGAGCGACGCTTCGTCAACCAGGCCGAACAGTTTCAATGGGCGCTCGACATGCTGCCGATCGCGACCGACTGGGTGTTGCGGGTCGATGCAGACGAGTATTTCGAGCCCGCGCTGGTGGCGGAAATCCGCGAAAGGCTGCCCCAGCTCGACGCAGAAACCAGCGGCGTCACCTTTCGCCGAAAGATGATCTTTCGCGGGCGATGGATCCGCTGGGGCACCTATTATCCGGTGTTCCTGCTCCGCCTGTTCCGCACCGGCGCGGCGCGGGTGGAACAACGCTGGATGGACGAACATATCCAGCTGAACCACGGAACCGCCTGCTTGTTCGGCGGCGGCGATTTCGTCGACGAGAATCTTCAGACGATCGGCGCCTGGACGGATAAGCATAATCGCTATGCCACCCGGCACATGGTCGATTTCGTCGGACGCAAATATCAGTTCGTTCCGACCGAACCGATGCCGACGAACCGGCGTGCGCGAACGAAGCGCTGGCTGCGCGAGCGCGTTTTCGGCGGCGCGCCGCTTTATCTCCGCAGCTTGCTCTACTTCCTGTATCGTTATGTCGCGCGGTTCGGCTTTCTCGACGGGCGCCTGGGCTTTGTCTGGCATTTCCTGCACGGATTCTGGTTCTTCATGCTGATCGACGCCAAGATTGACGAGGCGGAGCAGCAGATCGCCCGGCACGGGCGGGAATCCTTTCCGCAGTGGCTGGCGGACCGCTATGGCTTTACCGATCTGTTGCCGGGATCGGGCGGGTGAAGCCGCGGATCCTGAACCTGATCGGCGCCTTCTGGCCGGGGCATGAGTCGACCGGCCCCAATCTCAGCGTCAAAACGATGTGCGAGATGCTGGGCGACCAGTTCGATTTCCGCATCGTCGCGCGCGACCGTGCGGTCGGGGCAACGGAGCCGCTGGTCGAGACGGGGCGCTGGCGCGACCTGGGCTATGCCAAGGCGCAATATCTGCCGGTCGGCCGCACCGGCGCGCAGGGTTTGGCCAGGCTGCTCCGCGAGACGCCACACGACATCCTGCTGCTCAATGGCTTCTTCGACCGCGAATTCACCATTCCCGCGCTGATCGCCCGGCGTTTCGGACAGGGGTCGCGCGCGCCCGTGATCCTTTCGCCGCGGGGCGAATTCTCGGCCGGTGCCCTGGGCCTCAAGGGCGGACGCAAGGGGGCGTATCGACGGCTGGTCACGCTGACCGGGCTGATGCGCGGTGTCACCTTCCACGTGACCAGCGCGGCCGAGCGCAGCGATGTCCGGGCCGCTTTCCCTGCGCACCGGATCGAGCTGATCGGCAATGCGCGTCCCGCCTTCCCGCTTCCCACCCCCCGTCCGCGCGGCGCAGGGGAGCCGTTCCGCGCCGCGTTTCTTGGCCGCATCTCGCCGGTCAAGGGCCTCGATGTTGCGCTCGAGACCCTGGCCCGGGTCCGCACGCCGGTCGCCTATTCGATCTATGGCCCGATCAGCGATCCCGCGCATTGGGCGCGGTGCCGCGATCTGATCGCCGCGCTGCCTCCCCATGTCACCGTCACGCATCGCGGTGAACTGGCCAATGCGGAGGTCGCCGACACGATGGCGGGTCAGGACCTGCTGTTCCTCCCGTCGCGCAGCGAGAATTTCGGCCACGCGATCTTCGAATCGCTATGTTCGGGCACCCCGGTGCTGATCGGCACCGAGACGCCGTGGCGCAATCTTGCCGACGATCATGCCGGGTTCGATCTGCCGCTGGACGACCGCGCCGCACTGGCGGGCGCGATCGATACGCTGGCGCAACTTCCCGCCGGAGAGCTGGCGGCGTGGCGGCGGGGCGCACGCGCACGGGCAGAAGCCTTCCTTGCCGGCAACGAGGCCGCGGCGGAGATGGCGGCATTGTTCAAGGAGCTTGTCCGCCGTGACGCTTGACCTTTCGTCGATCGTCTGCAATCCGCCGCGCGGGCTTCCGCACGCCCGTGCCGAAGGTCAGGGGGACTAGCATTGACCGGAACGACGCCCCAGGGCGAGCAGCACCCGGGCGCCGCCGCGCGGGCGGTTCGCGCCTTGCGCGGGCTGCGCCATCTGCGCGGATGGGCACCGCTGGCCAGTCGTGTAGCTGGCCGCACCGGCGCCTTCCGCGTCGCCAACGACGGTGTGTGGATCGAGGGTGAACTAAGCTCCTTTATCGAGCGCCAGGCTTATCTGTTCGGCGGCTATGAGCGCGACGAGATCGCCGCTTTTCTGGCGCGCATCCCCGCCGACCGTCGGGGCACGATCCTCGACATCGGCGCCAATGTCGGCACCCATGCGCTGCAGTTTTCGCGCGCCTTCGATCAGGTGCACAGCTTCGAGCCGAATCCGCTCATATTCGGTCGGCTGCAACGCAACCTCGCGCTCAACGCCGCGACCAACGTCACGCCGCACCCGATTGGCCTCGGCGCACAGCCGGGCAGTTTTCAGCTCTATTCGCCCGCCGGCAACAATGGTGGGCTCGGCACTCTGGTCACCGTCGACCAGTATGACGCCCCGCTCGAAGCCGTGGCGACGGTGCAGGTCGAACAGGGCGACGCGTTGCTGTCCCGCCTGAATGTCGGTCGGATCGATGCGATCAAATGCGATGTGCAGGGCTTCGAGATCGAGGTTCTGGAAGGTCTGCAGCAGACCATTCAGCGGGACCGCCCGGTGTTGTGGATCGAGCTGGGAGGCGGCGCGTGGATCGCTCCGGCAGATGCCGCGCGCATCGTCGCACTGGTGCCCGAAGGCGCGCGCTTCTATCGTATCACCGGTGCGCGCACGGCATTGCGCCATTCGGTGACGCTCGAGGAGAGCCCGGCCGACCGGCTGACCGCTGGCGACTATGTCGTCATTCCTGAGCGCGCATGAGGACGCACGGCGCGGGACGACCCATGCTAATTGCGGGAACATCGGGTTGCATCGCAGTTCAGAAGCAGGGGCCGTTCCGGTCCGGTAGACGGGGTTTCTGATGGCGAATATTGGAACCGACGCAGTCGCACTGTTGCGATACCTCAGCCAGCATCCGGTCGGCGCTCGGCGACCCGTGCGCGCGCTCGCGAACTTCATTTCCTGGCAGATCCGCAGCCGCCTCAACCCCGGCAGCCATGTCGAGCCGTGGGTGGCGGGAAGTCGTCTGGTGGTGCAGCGGGGCATGGTGGGAGCCACCGGCAACCTGTATTTCGGGCTCCATGAATTTTCGGACATGGGCTTGTTGCTGCACCTGCTGAAGCCCGGCGACTTGTTCCTTGACGTCGGCGCCAATGTGGGCACCTACACCGTCCTCGCCGGAGCGGTCCGAGAGGCGCGCTGCCTGAGTTTCGAGCCGGATCCCGAAACGGCGACCAAGCTGCGCGCCAATCTGGCGGCGAACGCCATCGCGGATCGGGTCACGATCCATGAAACGGCGTTGGGCGCCAGTGACGGAGAGATCGCGTTCACCGTCGGGCTCGACACGATCAACCGCGTCGCCAGTGCGGAAGAGCCGCATCGCATCGTGCCGATGGCGCGGCTGGACAGCCTGATCGGCGATATCGAGCCGGTCCTGATGAAGGTCGATGTCGAAGGACATGAGGATGCGATGTTCGCCGGGGCGCAACAGGTGCTCCAGAAACCGTCGCTGCTCGCGATCATGACCGAATCGGCCGGGCCGGAGACGCTGGCAAGCTTTGCACGGTTCGGGTTCGAACGACGCTTCTACAACCCCTGGACCCGTTCGCTTTCTGCCGATCCCAATCCGTGGCACGACAACAACATGCTGTTCGTGCGCAATATCGACGCGATCATGGATCGCGTGGCGGCAACGCCCGCGATCAAGCTGTTCGGGCTGCGTTTGTGATGAAATCAGCGCGCCGCCAGGGCCAAGATGACACTGCATCGCCCGACGGGCGTGCGCGACGTCCACGCATCGCGTTTCTCAATTCGCACCCGATCCAGTATTTCGCGCCGCTTTATGCGCACATCAACCGCACTGGCGCGTTCGAAGCCATTCCGATCTATCTCTCGGACGTGAGCCTGAGGGGCGAGTTCGATCCCGGATTCGCGCAGAAGGTGGCGTGGGACATCGACCTGCTGGCGGGTACGGATCCGATTTTCGTCCGGAATGCGAGCAGGCACCGGCCCGAACAGGCGCTCAGGCTGCTTGCGCCGGATGTGTGGAGCATCGTGCGCAACGGGAATTTCGACGCGCTGGTGGTGCACGGCGGCGTGCTCGGCGCAAACTACATCGCTATTGCCGCCGCCAAGTCGAAGGGAATTCCCTGCTTCGTTCGTGGGGACTCGCACGGCAGCCTGAAGGCGGCCGGCTGGAAGACAGCGCTCCGCTCGATCGCGATCCGCGCCTTTTACCACAGCGTCGATGGCCTGCTCGCGATCGGCAGCAACAATCGCGATTATTATCGCTCGCTCGGTATCCCGGACGAGAGGATTTTCCATTTCCCCTTCTCCGTCGACAACGCCCGGGTTGAGGAAGGGTCGCGGCTGTCGCCCGGGGAACGCGCGGCCTATCGTCAAAAGCTTGGCATTGCGGACGACAGGCCGATCGTCCTGTTCGCGTCCAAATTTCTGGCCCGCAAACATCCCGATCATCTGCTGCAAGCGTGCGCCCGACTTGCCGACGAGGGACAGCGGCTTGCGCTCGTCTTCGCGGGTGCCGGGGAAATGGAAGCGTCGCTCCGGTCAGCGGCTGCAGACACGCCACAGCTTCAGACGATCTTCACGGGCTTTCTCAATCAGACCGAGCTGCTGCCCATGCTCGGTGCCTGCGATATCTTTGCCCTTCCGGCCGAAAGTGAGCCCTGGGGCCTGATCATCAACGAAGCGATGTGCGCAGGGCTTCCGATCGTCGCCTCACGTGAAATAGGCGCGGTAGCGGACCTGGTGCGCGACGGCGAAAACGGTCATTGCTTCGATGCCAATGACGTTGTCGGCCTGTGCGACGCGCTGCGTCCGATCGTGGCCGATGCAGAATTGCGGCGTTCCATGGGCACGCGCAGCCGCGAGATCATCGCGCAATGGTCCTTCAACGAGAATGTCCAGGGCCTCCATGACATCTTTGGCACGCGGCATGCTGTCGGCGACTGATCCCCGTCGCCCGATCCGCGCCGTCATGGCGACTGAATTCTGGCACGGGTCGACCGGCCGCGCGCTGGCGCAGGGGTTGCGCCGCGAAGGCTGGGATGTCGCCGAGGTCGATCTGGGGTCCTATCTCGGTCGCGCGCACGGCCTGATCCACCGTATCGCCAACCGCCTGCTCAGCCCCCGCGGGATCGCCGCATACAACCGCGAGATCCTGGACCATGCCGCGCGGGTCGATGCGGAGGTGCTGGTCACCGTCAAGGGCAGCTACATCACCACCGAAACGCTTGCGACGCTGCAACAGCGCGGGGTGCGCACGGTGAATTTCTACCCCGACGTTGCCTATAATCACGATGGCTCGTCGCCACAGGCCTATGCCCGCTACGACCAGATCGTCACGACCAAGAGCTACCATCTCGACCATCTGCGCGAGACCTATGGCGCGGATCGGACCGGGTTCGTCCATCACGGCTATGCCCCCCTGGTCCATGCCCGGCAGCATGAAGGCGACGTCCCCTATCGCTGGGACATTTCGCACATCGGCAATTTCTCTCCGTACAAGTTCAACCATATGCTCGCCGTTGCGCAGGCATTTCCCGAGCGCACGATCGCGGTGATCGGCAATGGCTGGTCCGGGCCGGCCCAGGGGACCGCGCTCGAACGCCATGTCCTTGGCTATCCGTTGGTCGGCGATTATTTCGCCCGCGCGATCGAAGAAAGCCGCATTAACGTCGCAATGCATCACGGCCCGGTTCCGCCCGATGGGTGGCAGGACGTGACATCGACCCGCACCTTCGAGATTCCCGCGGCGGGCGGCTTCATGCTGCACATCGACAATGACGAGGTGCGTTCGCTGTTCGTGCCAGGTGAGGAAATCGACATCTTCGCCGACACCGCATCGCTGTGCGCGCGGATCGGCTACTATCTCGACCACGACGACGACCGCCGCCGGATCGCTGCCGCAGGCCATGCGCGCTGTGTCCCGGCCTACAGCCTCGATGCGCGCGCCGGCGAGCTTGCCGCGCTGCTGCGCGCCCGCGGGATCGTGCGGGGCGGCGCATGAGCCACATCGCGTGGCTGCGTGCGCGGCTGACGCCTTCCTATCTGCTCGGTTCCAGCCCGGTCGCGACCTGGTTGCGCGGCGCAGGCTGGATCTTTGGATCATCGATGGTCGAGCGCGCAGCGGCGCTCGTCCAGACCATCCTGATCGCGCGCGCGATCGGCGCGGACGATTACGGTCGCTATGCGCTGCTGCTCAGCACCATCGCGCTGGCCTCACCGATTGCCTCGCTGCAGCTGCCTTACTCCGTGATCTCAATCGTCTCGCGCTTCGCCGAGCGCGATCCGGCGCGGGCGGGCGCGGTGATGCTGCTCGCCGACCGGCTGACCTGGGGCCTCACCCTCGCCTTTTTCGCGCTCTGCATACTGTGGCCGGCCGGCCTTTCCAACTGGCTGCTCGGTGAAGGACAGCATGGCTGGGCGGTGATCTTCAGCGGCGTGATCCTGCTCACCTCGGTCCAGGCCGGGCTCAGCGACGCGCTGCTTCAGGCGAAGCAGGAATTTCGCGTGCTCGCGCTCGCGCGGTCATGGACGGCTGCCGCAGCCTTCGCGCTGCTCGTGCCGGTAG
Source organism: Sphingomonas sp. (assembly GCF_965227385.1). Lineage (GTDB taxonomy): Bacteria > Pseudomonadota > Alphaproteobacteria > Sphingomonadales > Sphingomonadaceae > Sphingomonas. Next base: position 1,539,978 of record NZ_OZ245750.1, on the reverse strand, counting down.
CCCTGTTCGCCCCGAGCCTGAATTACGTCATGGCGGCGGTTGCGGCGGCGAATGTCCTGCGCCTGCTCGCCGTGGCGATCCCGGCGCAGCGTCATCGCCGGGCATTGCGGTCAGGTGTCGACCTGCGTGCGGCGTTCGCCCATGCCGGCGTCATCTTCGCCTTTTCGATCCCGAGCGGACTGCTGTCGGTGGTGCAGGGCGGCGCCGCCTGGCTTGGCAACTACGTCCTGTCGCGCGCGCCCGCCGGCTTCACCGATCTGGCGATCATCAATACCGGGGTGCAGTGGCGGCTGCCGGTCCTGATGGTGATGGCATCGCTTGCCTCGGCGATCCTGCCGATGCTGGGGGCGTCGATCGGCAAGCAGCAGCATGGCGACGTCCAGCGGCTCCAGCGCTATAACATGGTCGTCAATCTGGGCCTCGCGACCCTGTTTTGCGCGGTCGTCATCGCCGCGTCGCCGTTGATCCTCGCGCTCTATGGCGACAGCTTCCGGGACAACAACTATTTGTTCGCACTGATCGTGATCGCGGTGATCCCCACGGTCTATTGCAACGTGCATCAGCAATTGCTCGTCGCGCGCGGGACGATGTGGACGCAGCTCTGGCTGTCGCTGCCCTATGGTGCGATCGTCATCGGTGGAACCATGTGGTTCAAGCAGACGCTGACCGGCGAAATTCTGGCCTATATCCAACTCGCTGGTTGGGTGGTAACGGCGGTCGCAATCGGGGTCTGGGTTCGAATCGACCGGCGCGCGCCAGTGGAATCGCCAGAATCACAGTCGAATTGAGGCAGCTCAAGCGCCTGGCTGCTTTGGGGAACGGAAAGCATGTGCGGAATTCTGGGTTGGGTCGGAAAGCGGCCGCTGGAAGTCGAGCGTTATCGCGCCGCACTCGACCTCATCGCGCATCGCGGCCCTGACGGCGCGGGCGACTGGAGCGATGCCGAGGCGGGCGTGTGGTTCGGACATCGCCGCCTGTCGATCATCGACTTGAGCCACGCCGGCGACCAGCCGATGCATTCGGCCGACGGCCGCTATGTCCTGATCTTCAACGGCGAAATCTACAATTATGTCGAGCTGCGGCAGGAGCTGATCGCGCTCGGCGCCAGCTTCACCTCGCACAGCGACAGCGAAGTGATCATCGAAGGGTATCGCGTCTGGGGCCGCAAGGTCGTCGACCGGCTGAACGGCATGTTCGCCTTCATGATCCTCGACCGTCACGCGCGCACCATGTTCGGCGCGCGCGACCGCTATGGCGAAAAGCCGTTGCTGTTCGCGCGCGGCGACGGCTTCATCGCGTTCGGCTCCGAGTACAAGGCGCTGCTGACCCTGCCCGGCATCGGGCGCGGTTATGACGATTTCCGGGTGCTGCGCGCGGCGGTGAACCCCAGCAAGGGTCTCGACGCCGATCGACAGACGGTATTCGACGCGGTCGAGCAGTTGCTGCCGGGCGAAGCGATCGCCTTCGACCTTCAGCGGCTCGAACCCGAAATCTGGCGCTATTATGCGCCGCGCTACGACGCCAGCCGCGCCACGGCAAAGGACGCCGACGTCTTCGCCGAATTCCGCGAGCTGCTGACCGATTCGGTCCGCATCCGGCTGCGCAGCGACGTGCGGGTCGGCTCGTGCCTGTCGGGCGGGCTCGATTCGAGCGCCATCGTCTGCATCGCCCGCCAGCTCATCGGCGACGATGCCGAATACAATACCTTCACCGGCCATTTTCCCGGCACGCCCGCGGACGAATATCACTTTGCCAAGGTCGTGATCGACGCGACCGGAGTGAAAAGCCATCTGGTCGAACCGACGGTAGACCGGCTGATCGACGATTTGCCCGATTTCATCTGGCACAATGAGCTGCCGACCGGCGGGTCGAGCCAGTTCGCGCAATGGTGCGTGTTCCACCTTGCCAAGCAGCATGACGTGACCGTGCTGCTCGATGGCCAGGGGTCGGACGAGCTGCTCGGTGGATACGAGACCTATTTCGCGCTCTATCTCGACAGTCTGCGCGAGACCGGCGACCGCGCGCGGCTCGACAAGGAGATGCCGCAGATCGCGGCGCGCTACCCCGGCGTGCTCACCCCGCCGTCACGCGCGCTGCGCGACCGGCTTCCCTTCCGCCTGCGCCATCTACTCGCCAACCGCATGGGCAAGGGATCGAGCATGCTCTATGCGATCGAACCGGGCGTGGCGCAGCGGATCATGGCGCAAAATGATCGCACGCGGCAGGACCAGTTCCACCCCCTCGCCAGCGCGCTGGCCGAGGACAGTTTCGGCGGCTTTCTGACCACCCTGCTGCGCTATGGCGACCGCAACTCGATGGCGCACTCGCGCGAGGTGCGCCTGCCCTTCTGCGACCATCGCCTTGCCGATTTCGCACTGTCGCTGCCGCCGCATCTGCTGATGGGCGAAGTGCAGACCAAACGCGTGCTGCGTGAAAGCATGCGCGGCATATTGCCCGAGGATATCCGCGCGCGCTGGCGCAAGCAGGGATTCAACCCGCCCCAGGATCTGTGGTTCAAGTCGCCCCGGCTGCAGACCATGGTGCGCGACCTGTTCGCCTCGCAAAGCTTCCGCCAGTCGCCATACTGGCAGGCCAATTACTGGAACCGCGTTCTCGACCGCGCGGTTGCGGGCGAGGCCGGGTTGGGCTGGATCCTGTGGCAGCCCTTCATCATCGAAAGCTGGCGCCGCGAGTATTTCGACCGGCTCGATGCCGCCGCGCCTGCGGCAACCCTTCGCTCCGCTGCGTAGTTCGGGCAAACCGCCACCGCGTTTCCAACTCACGCAGACCGCAGGGCTTCATTTCATGCTGAATGCCGAATCGCGCCATCTTCCGCTCCAGCGCCTGTTCCGTAAGCCCGTCGGTGAGGCCAATGGCGAGCGCGGGCTGCTGACGAGCCGTTTCGCCATGCCGGCCGACGTGAAAGACCGGCGAATGGCGCGCGTCGACCCGTGCGCGACCACAAGTTCTGATCGAGGGTGATTGCAGTGCGCTGCCTGTTCATATCCGACGTTTCTTCGCGCGCGGGCGGCGTATATGGCCTGCGCGCGGCATCCTTTGCCCGCGCCATGGCGCGCCGCGGCCACCAGATCCTGCTGCTCTCCCCGACTCTCGATCCGGCCGAACCCACCCTGTCCCCGGCAACCATTCGCGATCGGATTGCCGCGCATGACTGGGCGGAACCGTTAAGCCTGGAACTCGCACCGCGTGAAACGGCAATGCTCCGCCTGCACCGGTCCTCCGCGCTGCCGCAATCGCTCCGGCGCCTCGCCACCGCCTGGCTGATCGCCGCCGAAGGAGGCGTGCATGGCGACTGGGTCGCGGCGGCGCGCGCGGCGCATCCCGCAATTCTCGACGGCTTCAAGCCCGAGATCGTCTGGGCCAATTTCGGAAATCTGAGTAATCTCGTGGTCGGACAGCAGCTGGCGCGCGCAGCGGGCGTGCCCTGGACGATCGACTTCAAGGACAATTTCGCCAGCTACGTCCCAGGCCGCCTTCATGGCGTGCTGCAACGCCGCTTTGCGGATGCGGCCGCCTTTACCGGCAACGCCGAGCTGCACGCCGATATCGCCGCGCGCTGGTTCGCCCAGCCGCATGAGGTGATCTATTCCAGCATCGCCCCGGCAATGATTGCCGCACCCGACAGCCGTCCGCGCAGCGACAAGTTCCTCGTGACGCTGATCGGCAGCACCTATACCGACGAGTTCCTCGAACGCTTCCTCTCCGGCTTTGCGGCCTGGGTGAAGGCGGGGGGGACCGAGCGCCGCGACGCCACGCTGTTCCATTACGCTGGTGCCGCCGACAATAATGTCCGCGCCGCGATCGGCCGCTCCGGGCTGGAGTGTGTGGCGACGGTCGAAGGAAACGTGCCGCACGACCGGCTGGCACGGCTGTGTCACGACGCGGCGGTCAATTGCTATATCTGGGCGCCCTTCGGCTTTCACCACAAGGCGCTGGAGCTGATGGCGTGCCGCCGACCGCTCATCAGCTTTCCGGGCGAACATCCCGAAACCTTCGTGCTGGCCGACCGCGTTCGCGGCGACCTGCGCACCTGCACCGACGAAGCGCAGCTGATCGCGACGTTCGATGCCGTGTGGCAGGACTGGCGCGCAGGCCGGATTCCCGCAACCGATCCCGATCTGTCTTCGGTCACCTGGGACGCGGGCGCGGGCCAGCTCGAACGGATGTTCGCGGCCGTCCTGGCGCGCTGACTAGGCGACCAGCCGGGTGAGCAGATCGGAAATCCGCGCGCGGTAGGCGGGCAGCGCGAAATAATCGAGCCCGTCGGGCACACCCTTGGGCTGGTCGAGCGCCCGCACGATCGCCGCCTTGAGGCCTTCGCGGTCGCGCGGATCGACGACCTGGCCCAGCTTGCCCTCGCGCACTGCTTCGCGACCGCCGTCCAGGTCGCTGGCGATCGCCGGGATGCCGCACGCCATCGCCTCAAGGAACACGAAGCCGAACCCCTCGCCGGTGCTGGGCATGGCATAGGCGTCCGCCAACCGGTAGGTCGCCACCTTTTCCGCTTCCGGCACCATCCCGGCGAACACGACGCGATCCGCCACACCCAGCGCCGCAGCCTTGGCCTCCAGCCGCGCGCGATCCTCTCCCTTGCCGGCGATCAGATAGGTGACATCGGGAGCCAGTTCGGGAAGCAGTTCGATGATCTCGTCGAACCCCTTGTAGCGTTCCCGGGGATCGAGCCGACCCAGCGTCAGGATCACGCGCTTGCCGGTGAGGCCGTAACGCGCTTCCAGCACGGGGTCGCGCGGTCCGGGGGCGTAGCTGGTAAAGTCCATCGCATTGGGGATCACCACGCACCGGGCCGGATCGACCGGACACCAGCTGCGGAAGCGCCCCAGCGTCAACGCGCTCACGCTGACGATCGCATCGGCGCGCAGTCCGAAGAAGCGCCGCCGCGCGCTTGCCACGGCCGGCCACGCCTCGACCCCGTGCAGGCACAACGCCCAGCGCGCACCGGTCAGCTTCGCCGCGGCCCATGCGATCGGGGCAAGACCGATGTGCGGCACGATGATCGCATCGAAGCGCCCGGACAGCACATGGCCCAGAACCGTGCGCAGATAGGCGGCGCGCCCGGTCAGCCCGCGCAGGTCATAGTTCAGCTTTGGCGGCAGCGGCCCGATGGCACCGCGGGCGACCCGCGGTGGACACACGATCTCGGCGACGCGGTCGTCCGCGTCGAGCGCCTCGATCAGGTTGCGGCTGAACAATGCGATCCCGCCATGCTCGCCATAGGCGTCGGTGGCGAGATACAGCACGCGCAATCCGCGGCGGGGGTGATCGGCCAAGTGCAACTCCTCTGCGATCCGGCCCGCGCGTGGCCGCGTCGCCACCTAACCCGCTTGCGGTGAATTGCAAGCGCTGGACCGGCGGCGCGCTTGGCAACGCTGGTGACGACGGTTAAGGACCGCCCGGTACCGTCGAACAGGGGGATACGGAGTTTTGTTCAGTACCAGTCGACCAGGTATGCGAAATGCTGCCTTGGCCGTCCTTGTCGCGGCGATCCTGTTCGGCGGAGCGTCGCGGATTGAGACTGGGGGCGCATTTCTCACGAGGCTGGTGACGCTCGGGGCCTTTATCTGGCTCGTGTGGCGTCGCGGATCGACCCCGGTCCGGATCGAGCGGCCCGCCGGGTTGCTATGGTTCGCACTGATCGCATTGGTCCTGATCCAACTGATCCCACTTCCCTTTGCGCTGTGGACGACGCTGCCGGGCCGCGAGCTGGCGAAAGCGGCACTGGATCTGGTCGGCGAACAGCCATGGGGCGCGATCAGCCTGACCCCGATGCGAACGGTCGATACGCTGCTGATGCTGCTGTGCGCGTTCACCGCCTATGTGCTCGGCGCCCAGCTCGACGCGGCCGGACGCTCCACCCTGCTGACCGTGATTCTGGGACTGATGGTCGCCAGCGCGTTGCTGGCCATCGCCCAGTTCGGGGCGGGGCCGCAGAGTTCGCTCTATTTGTACGCCATCACCAACAGCGATTCCGGGGTGGGCTTTTTTTCGAACGCAAACCACCTGGCCAATTTCCTGAGTGGCGGGATCGTGCTGATCGGATGGTGGCTGGCCGAGCGTGTGGCGGAACGGCGTGCGCCCGCAACCGGAGAGCTGTTCGTCGCGGGGCTCGCGCTTCTGCTGCTGCTTGTGGCGATCTACACCACCAAGTCGCGCGCCGGGGCGATCTTTGCGCTGATCGCGCTCGGCTTTGCGTTCATGCAGTTGCCGCTGCGCCAAATCGGAATCAATCGCCGCGTGGCTCTGATCGGTGGCGGCGGCGTGCTCGCGGTTGGCGCGAGCGTTTTGGCGCTGTTGTTTACCGGCACGCTGGCCAGCGGCGAGTTCGGCTTTGCCGAAGGCGAAGAGAGCCGCGTTTCTCTGGTCCCGGAACTGCTCAGGATTGCGCGCGATTTCCTTCCCTTTGGCACCGGGGTCGGCAGTTTCGATTCGATCTATCGCAGCTACGAGACGCGCGACGGCCTGCAGTTCGGCTATCTGAACCAGGCGCATAATGAATATCTGCAAATCCCGATCGAATTCGGCATCTTCGGGGTTGCCGCGCTGATTGCCTGCCTGATCTGGTATGCGCGCCGCGCATGGCAGGCGTTCCGGGGCGAGCCGGAAAGTTTGACGATCAACCGGCAACAGCGCGCCGCCGCGATGGTGATCCTGTTCGCGATCGTGCATTCGGCGGGTGATTATCCGCTGCGCACCGATGGTTTTGCCGTCTATTTTGCCTTGCTCTGCGCCCTGCTCACCCCGCCGAGCGTCCCCCGACGGCAGGGCGGCGGGCGGATCGGCCGCGCGTCGGGCCCCCGTATCGGCAACACGATCCCGGGGCTTTCCTATTCGTAATCCCACCCTTAAAGATGTGCGTCGCAGGGGTATGCGGCGCGCAGCTCGACACCGATTGATGGAGGCCGTTATTAACGCCCGGTTCCTTACCCTTATCACGATGGCCTGTGCCGTTTCGGCATGTGCGTCGAAGCCCAATTTCAAGCCGGAGCTGGCCACGGTAGCGCAAGTGTCCGAAGGACTTCCCGCACCCACGGCGGCCGATTCCTCGCCGCGTCAGCGGGCACCGCGGATCGGCGCGTTCGACAAGTTGACCGTGACCGTGTTCGGTGTACCCGAACTGACAACCACCGCGGCGGTGGATGCCAGCGGGACGTTCAATCTGCCCCTGATCGGGTCGGTGCCGGTGGAGGGTCTGACCTCCGCCGAGCTGGCCGCCGACTTGCGCCAGCGCTTTGCCCGCTATGTCCGCAATCCGCAGGTCAATGTCGTCATCGACGAGGCTGTGAGCCAGCAGATAACGATCGACGGCAGCGTCACGCGTCCCGGCATCTATCAGGTATCCGGCGAAACGACACTCATGCGGGCCATCGCCATTTCGGGTGGCCTGACCGAGGATGCGCTGAAGCGCGAGGTGCTGATCTTCCGGACGGTCGAGGGGAAGCGCATGGTCGCGCGGTTCGACATGAACGACATCCGCGGCGCCCGTGCCGAAGATCCCGCGGTGTTCGGCAACGATGTCATCGTGGTGGGCAGCGATTCGAACCGGTCGCTGTTCAAAGACGCGATTCAGGCCGCCCCGCTGCTCAGCCTCTTCTACATCCTAAAGTAAGGGTCCGACCTTCCATGAACGACATCACCGCGCAGCCCCGCTCCCCCGAGGGGCGCCAGCTTGGTGCGAACGGGAGTTCCGACCCGACGCTGAGTGCGCTCGCACAGGATGAGCGGCGCGAAAGCCCACTGACCCATTACCTGCAGATTTTGGTGCGCCGGCGCTGGTTCATCGTCGCCACGGTGCTGCTTGCGATCACGGTAGCGGTTTACATCAACGCGACGACGATCCGCCTGTATCGCTCGACCGGCTCGATCGAAATCGCGCGTGAGACGGCGCGCGTCATCGACGCGGATGACGGCTCCGCCAAACCGGCCTTTTTTTCGCAAGAATTCTACCAGACCCAATATGGCCTGCTGAAAAGCCGCGCGCTTGCCGAGTTGGTGGTGCGCAAGCTGAACCTGACCAACAATCAGACCTTCATGTACGGCTATTCAGGTCGCGACCCGGAGCAACGCTCGCGCGCATTGGGCGCCGATCAGCGCAGGTCGCTCGAACGGGCCGCTGCCGGAATATTGATGGCCAACCTGACCATCGAGCCGACCCGTTCGTCGAGCCTGGTGTCGATCAGCTTTGACAGCCCAGATCCCGAGCTGTCGGCGCGGATCGTCAACACGCTGTCCGAATCGTTTATCGAACAGAATCTGGCCCGTCGCTTTGCCGCATCCAGCTATGCGCGCAAATATCTGGAAGACCGGATCGCGCAGACGCGCGCACGGCTTGAAGAGTCCGAACGCAAGATCGTGGACTATGCGCGCAGCCAGCGGATCATCAACCTCGATGCGCCGAGCCAGCGCGAAGGTGGCGGCACGACCGCCTCGCCAAGTCTGGTAGGATCGGAACTCGGGGCGCTGAGCACCGCGTTGAACACGGCCAAGGCCGAGCGTATCGCCGCCGAGGCCCGCTACAATCAGGCCCGTCAGAGCGGTCCGCTGGCCGCCGCCGAAGGCCTGTCCGACAACACGATCACCGCGTTGCGCGGGTCTCGCGCCCAGCTGATGGGCGAGTATTCGAAGCTGCTCGCCCGGTTCGAGCCGGAATACCCCGCCGCACAGGCGCTGAAACGCCAGATCGACGAGATCGATCGGCAGCTGCGTGCTCAGGGCGGCAACGTCCTCGCTTCGCTCCGGTCGAACTATGAAGCGGCAGCCGCGCGCGAAGCGCAGCTGCAGACCCAGGTCGACGGGCTCAAGGAAGGCGTGCTCGACCTGCGCAGCCGGTCGATCCAGTACAATATCTACCAGCGCGACGCCGATACCAACCGCTCGCTCTACGATGCGCTGCTGCAGCGCTACAAGGAGATCGGCGTTGCCGGTGGCGTCGGAACCAACAACGTTTCGATCGTCGATGTCGCGCTGCCGGCGCGCGGGCCGATCAAGCCGCGCACGACCATGAACCTGTTGCTGGCGACGATGCTCGGCCTGTTCCTGGGCGCCGCACTCGCCTTCATCGTCGAACAGCTCGATCAGTCGATCATGGCGCCGGACGACCTGGAGTGGAAGCTCGGCATCCCGCTGCTCGGCAGCATTCCGCGCCTTCCCGACTCGGAAAATCTGCTCGACGCGCTGGAGGACCGCCGCACGCCGCTGGCCGAATCCTATCTGTCGCTGTTCACGGCATTGCGCTTCACGACCAGCCATGGGGCGCCGCGCGTGATCTTCATGACCAGCTCGCGCGCAGCGGAAGGCAAGTCGACCAGCTCGGTCGCCCTTGCCCGCAACTTCGCCCAGCTGGGCAAGAAGGTGCTGCTGATCGATGCCGACATGCGCGACCCGTCGATCCACCATATGCTCAAGCTGGCCAACAGCGGCGGCCTGACCAACGTGCTCGCCGGTGCGGAGGACCTTCAGCGCTATATCCAGCCGGGACCGCACGAGAAGATGGCAGTGATGACCGCCGGCCCGATCCCGCCCAACCCGGCCGAGCTGCTGGCGGGCCCCAACCTGCCGCTGGCGTTTGAAACGCTGCTCAAGACCTTCGACCATATCGTGATCGACGGTCCGCCGGTGCTCGGCCTGGCCGACGCCCCGCTGATCGCGAATTATGCCGAGGCGACGGTGTTCGTGATCGCGTCGAAGCAGACCCGGACCAAGGTCGTGCGCGTCTCCCTGCGCCGTCTGGCCGACGTCAATGCGCGGATCGTCGGTGCCGTGCTGACCAAGTTCGACGCCAAGACCTCTGGCTACAGCTACGCCTATAGCTATGAATATGGCGATCGCCGCGGCCGGCAGGGCAAGTCGTTGGCGAGCCGGATCCTGCGCGGCTGAACGGGCGTGTCATGACGCTGTTTGGGACCAAACCGGTGCAGCTGCCCACCGGCAGCTGGCCGGCGCGCATCGGCGCCGTGGTCATTGCCCTGCTGTTCATCGGGCTGCTGTTCCAGTCGCGGGTCGGGTTCATGCTGGCGCGGATCCAGCCCGACGCCGCGCTCGCGATCGCGCCGACCAATCCGGAAGCGTTGCGGGGCAATATCGACTACCGGCTGATGCGCGCCAAGCGCGAGGATCAGGCGGCCCTCACCGACCTCAGCCTTCGCGCGTTGCGGGCCGAAGCCTATAACCCGACCGCGCTGCGCACGCTGGGCCTGTTCGCAGCGTTCGACAAAAAGGATGCGCAGGCGGAACGGCTGTTCAGCATGTCGGCCAGATTCTCGCTGCGCGACCTGTTTACCCATGCCTGGCTGTTGGAAAACCGCCTGGCCAACGGCCGGTATGCCGAAGCCTTTTCGGAAGCCGACATCCTATTGCGGCAGCGGTCGACCAATTGGGAGGTGATCGTGCCGATGCTGGCGCAGCGCCTCAAGGACAAGCGCCTGATCGCCCCGATGGCGGATATTCTCGCCACCAATCCCAGCTGGCGCGGCATGCTGCTCCACAATCTGGCTGACGAGAAGGTCGATCTGGAAGCCGGGCATGCCCTGCTCGCGCGGCTTGCGGCCCTCGGCAGCCCGCCGACGATCGAGGAAGCATCTCCCTATTTCCAGCGCGCCGTGACCGAGACCCGGCTGCCGCTTCTCCACCGCCGCTGGATGGCGCTGCTTCCCCGAGCCACCCGGATCAAGGCGGCCGGACTGCTGCGCGACGGCGACTTTGCCGCACCGGATATCCCCCCACCGTTCGGGTGGCGTTTCCGGCCCGAGGATGGCGTGATCGTGGAACGGGGCGAAAGCCTCATCCCGGGCCAGGGCAGCGCGCTCTATGTCTCCTATCCGGGCGACCGACAGGTGACCTTTGCGGAACAGCAGCTGGTGCTTGGCGCCGGGCGCTACCGTCTGGCCGGACGCACGACCACCGATGCCGACCTGCCCGCCGGGCAGGTCTACTGGTCGCTACGCTGCGGAAGCGGCGCCAAGGAGAGCGAAATTGCCAAGCAACCCTTGTCGCCGGGCATCGATCTTCCGGATCGTTTCACCCTCACCTTCGACGTCCCGCCCGGCTGCATCGGACCCAGGCTCAGCCTGATCGGCGGAAAGAGCGAGACGATCGAAAGCGCCAATCTCTGGGTCGATGCACTCACGTTGACGCGCGTTCCATGACGCCGCCAACGCTGAAACGCCTGACGCATTCCGAATAATCACTTGCCTCGAAATTGCTGATCTGAAAGGGGACCGGCATGGCCAATGCACCGCGACAACGCGTTCTCATCGTGTTCGGGACCCGGCCAGAGGCGATCAAGCTCTATCCGCTGGTTCAGCGGCTGCGGGACGACCCTGCGGTCGATCTGCGCGTCTGCGTGACCGCACAGCATCGGCAGATGCTCGATCAGGTGCTGGCGATTGCCGGCATCGTGCCGGACCATGATCTCGACATCATGCTGCCCAACCAGTCGCTCGACGAACTCACCGCGCGGTTGCTGCGCGAGATCGGCCGCGTGCTCGACGCGGAGCAGCCCGATCGCGTGGTGGTGCAGGGCGACACCGCAACCGCGATGGTCGGCGCCCTTGCCGCCTATTATCGCAAAATCCCGGTATCGCATGTCGAGGCCGGCCTGCGCAGCGGCAATATCCACCATCCCTGGCCCGAAGAGGTCAACCGCAAGATCATCGGCACCATCGCCGACCAGCATTTTGCACCCACCGACACCGCACGCGACGCCCTGCTGGCAGAAAATGTGCCCGCGGAACGCGTCGAGGTGACCGGAAACACCGTCATCGACGCGCTTCACACGACCCTGGAGGCGATCGAACGCGATCCCGCGCTTGCGGCGCTGATCGATCCGATCCTTGCCCCGTTCGCGGACAAGCGGATCATCGCCGTGACGACGCATCGCCGCGAGAATTTCGGAACCGGGCTCGAAGCGATGGCCCGCGCCGTGGGCCGCATTGCCCAGCGTCCGGATGTCGCGGTGATCTTCCCGGTCCACCCCAACCCCAATGTCCGCGGCCCGATGCAGGCCGTGCTGGGCGGACTGGACAATGTCGCGATGATCGACCCGCTCGACTATCCCAATTTCGTCGCGCTGCTCGCGCGCTGTCACCTTGTGCTCACCGACAGCGGCGGGGTGCAGGAAGAGGCTCCGGCCCTGGCCAAGCCGGTCCTGGTGATGCGCGAGACGACCGAGCGGCCCGAGGGGGTCGCCGCCGGCACCGCTCGGCTGGTCGGGAGCGATGAGGAAACCATCGTCGCCGCGACGCTCGAGCTGCTCGACGACGAGGATGCCTATGCCGCCATGGCGCGCGCGCACAACCCGTTCGGAGATGGGAAGAGCAGTGATCGAATCGCACGGACCATCATCAATGCCCGCTGAAGCCCAATTGCGCGTCGGGGTGATCGGCCTCGGCTATATCGGCCTGCCCACCGCCGCGGTGATCGCGCGGACCGGCGCGCGCGTGATCGGCGTCGATGTCAGCCAGCGCGTGGTCGACACGATCAACCGGGGCGAGATTCATATCGAGGAAGCCAATCTCGACGCACTCGTGCATCAGGTCGTGTCGTCGGGCCACCTGACCGCCGCGCGGACGCCCGAGCCGTGCGATGTTTTCGTGATCGCCGTGCCGACCCCGTTCCATGACGATCACCGCCCGGATATCAGCTATGTGCTGGCGGCGGCCGACGCGATCGCTCCGGTCCTGAAACGCGGCGATCTGGTGATACTCGAATCCACCTCTCCCGTTGGCACGACCGAGGGGATGCGCGACCGCCTTGCCGCCGCGCGCCCCGATCTCAGCTTTCCGCACGGCTGGGACGATGCCGCGGACGTCGCCATCGCCTATTGCCCCGAACGGGTGTTGCCCGGGAAAATCCTGCACGAACTGGTCGCCAATGACCGGTCGATCGGCGGGATCGGGCGCAGCTGCGCCGATCGCGCGGTCGCCTTCTACCGCCATTTCGTCGAGGGCGAGTGCATCGTGACCACCGCCCGGACCGCAGAGATGTGCAAGCTGGTCGAAAATTCATTCCGCGACGTAAACATCGCCTTTGCCAATGAATTGTCGATCGTCTGCGACACGCTGAAGCTGGATGTGTGGGAAGTGATCCGCCTCGCCAACCGCCATCCGCGCGTCAATATTCTTCAGCCCGGCCCCGGCGTCGGGGGCCATTGTATCGCGGTCGATCCGTGGTTCATCGTGCATAGCGATCCGGCCAATGCCCGGCTGATCCGCACCGCGCGTGAAGTGAATGACGGGAAGATCGACTACAGCTTCGACCGCGCCGCCGCTCTGGCGGAGTCGGCACCGGGGGCAAAGATCGCCTGCCTCGGCCTCGCCTTCAAACCCAATATCGACGATCTGCGCGAAAGCCCGGCGCTCCGCGTCGCACAATTGCTTGCCGAGCGGTTCGGAGAGCGCGTGCGCCTGGTCGAGCCGCATATCGACACGCTGCCGCGCGCGTTCGAAGGGACGGGCGCGCAGTTGGCCCCGCTCGACGCGGCGCTGGCCGAATGCGACGTGCTGGTCCTGCTGGTCGATCATGACGCATTTAAGGCGGTGAGCCCGGCGCAGCGCGCTGGCAAGCTGGTCCATGACAGCCGCGGCATCTGGACCGAAGCCCGCGCCGTCATCAGCACGGGCGGCTGAACGATGTGCGGGATCGCCGGGCTGCGCGGGTCGTTCGCGGAAGGAACGATCGCGGCGATGAGCGCCCGGCTGGCGGCGCGCGGACCGGATAGCGACGGGCTGTTCGAGGACCGCGACGCGGGTATCGCGCTTGCCCATCGGCGCCTGTCGATCATCGACCTGTCGCCCGCCGGGCATCAACCGATGGCCGATGCATCGGGCCGGTTCGTGCTCAGCTATAATGGCGAGATCTATAATTACGCGGCCTTGCGCGCCGAGCTGATCGCCGCAGGGCGCAGCCTGCGCGGGCATTCCGACACCGAAGTGCTGGTCGAGCTGTTCGCCGATTCGGGGCCGGCGGCGCTGGCACGGCTCAACGGCATTTTCGCGCTGGCGATCTGGGACCGGCGCGATCGGGTGCTTTGGCTTGCGCGCGACGGGGTCGGGGTCAAGCCGCTCTACCTCGCCCGCACCCCCTCCGGCATCGCCTTTGCCAGCGAGCTGAAGGCACTTCTGGCGCTTCCGGACCTCGACCGGACGATCGATCGCACCGCGCTGCTCGCCTATCTCGGCTATCTCTATTCGCCGGGCGAGCGGACGATGTTCGCACAAGTGCGCAAGCTGACCCCCGGCAGCTGGCTGCGCATCGACGCGGCCGGTGCGGAGACGACCGGGCGTTTCTATACCCTGCCCGACTACGACCCCGCCCCGATGGACGAGGCAGCGGCGATCGCGGGCACGCACGACGCGCTGCGCACGGCGGTCGGCCGCCAGATGGTCGCGGATGTCGAGGTCGGAGCGTTCCTGTCCGGCGGGCTCGATTCGAGCGCGATCGTCGCGCTGGCGCGCGAGCATGTGTCGCAGCCGATGAACTGTTTCACCATCGGCTATCGGGCGGGCGACGGCGATGGCGACGAGCTGATCGCCGACCTTCCCTATGCCCGCGCCGCCGCCCGGCATCTCGGCGTCACGCTGCACGAGGTGAGCGTGGACGCGCGAATTGCCAGCGAATTCGAATCGCTGGTCTACACGCTGGACGAACCGCAGGCCGATCCGGCGGCGATCAACAATCTCAAGATCGCGGCGCTCGCCCGGCAACAGGGGATCAAGGTGCTGCTGGGCGGCGCCGGGGGCGACGATCTGTTCACTGGCTATCGCCGGCACCAGGCGGCGGCGCTCGACCGGACGCTGAACCATGTTCCTGGTCCAATGCGTGCCGGGCTCGGCGCGCTGGGCCGGGCGCTGCCGACCGGCAATACCAGGCTGCGTCGTATCGCCAAATTGCTCTCACCGATGGGTGAGTCGGCCGATTCGCGGCTGATGGCGCATTTCGAATGGCTGCGGCTGGAGGATGCGGCGGGACTGATGGCGGGAGACGGCGCCGCCCATGTCGCGGGCGCACGCGCGCCGATGCGCGACGCCCTCGACGCCTATGCCGTGCGCGATCCCGTCGAACGTGCGCTGCGGCTGGAACAGCTGTTCTTCCTGACCGACCATAATCTCAACTACACCGACAAGACCGGCATGGCGGTGGGCGTGGAGATCCGGGTGCCGTTCCTCGACCCCGATCTGATGGCCTTTGCCGCGCGGCTGCCGACCCGGTTCAAGCTGCGCGGCGGCCAGACCAAATGGGCGCTGCGCAAGGCGATGGAGCCGATGCTGCCGCATGAGGTGATCTATCGCCCCAAGACCGGATTCGGCGTTCCGCTGCGGTCATGGATGCGGCGCGAGTTGCAGCCGATGATGGCCGACGTGCTCGCGCCCGATACGCTGGCGCGACGCGGCCTGTTCGACGCCGCCGCCGTCACCGCGCTGCGCGACGCGACGCTGAGCGGGCGGGTCGACGGCCATTACGCGCTGCTGGCGGTGATGGCGGTCGAGCTCTGGTGCCGGGCGTTTGTCGACTGATCGGCGCTATTTGGCGCCGAACCCGCTGATCACCGTGCCGACCGTCCGGAACAGGATCAGCAGATCGAGCCAGGCCGAGAAGTTCTTGATGTAGAAAAAGTCGTAATGGAGCTTCAGGTTGACCGACTTGAGGTCGGCAACATGCCCCTGATTGACCTGTGCCCACCCGCTGATGCCGGGCCGGACGATATGGCGATAGCGGTAATGCGGAATTTCCGCCTCATACCAATGCGAAAGCGGAATCGCCTCCGGGCGCGGGCCGATCCAGCTCATCTCGCCGCGCAGCACGTTGAATGCCTGGGGCAGCTCGTCCAGACGCGAACGCCGCAGGAACCGGCCGAGCCGGGTGATGCGGTCATCGTCATCCTGGGTCACGCAATCGTCGCGGTCCGCGCCCGGATCGCGCGGGCGCATAGTGCGGAATTTGATGACTGTGAACGGCTCGCCCCGAAACCCCATGCGCTGTTGGGTGAACAGCACCGATCCGCGCGAATCGAGCCGGATGGCGATCGCGATCACGGCGAGCAGCGGCAGCAGCAGCGGCAGCATCGCCAGCGTGCCGATCACATCCAGCACCCGCTTGACCTTCACATAAGCGAGGTTGGGCATCAGCGAGCCAAAGCTGTTTTCCGACAGATGTTCAATCGCCACCCGACCGGTCAGCGACTCGGTGATCTGCTTGGCGTGGTAGACGACATGGCCCCGGATCACCGCCTCGGCCAGCATCCGTTCCCACGCGTCCTCATGGTCGTGGCGCAAATCGGCGACGATGACGGCGCGTCGCACTGTGGGCACTTCGGGAGTGAGCAGCGGAATCCACTCGACCTCCGGCGTCTGATCGACCACGGACATCTGCCCGGCGGGGACGTAATAGAAACGCTGAACCGTGGTCTTGGCCAGGTGGAAGCGCAGCGCAAAGGCGACTGCCACCGCGATCACGAAGGAGGCGGCAAGATAGGCGCGGCTGTAATTTTCACGCGTCAGGAACAGCGCGGCGAGAGCGATGCCATAGGAGCTGGCAAAGGAAGGCAGGATGTAGCCGAAGATCGTGGTCCCCGGAAACGCCGACACGCGACGCAGCAGGATCAGGCCGAACACGACGCCGAAGCCCGCCGCCACCACCGCATAATCCACGCCCGGCGACCGGATCGGCAGCACGCCGCGGTCGAACAGCAATGCGGGCACCATTACCGCCAGTACGACCAGCAGCAATGCTTCGACCCGCAGCGATTCGAACAGGCTGTAGCGCGACCGATGCGTCAGCTCGGCGTACATTTTCAGCATTCTCGTCCCCCTTGCACGCGCCAGCCGGGCCCCGTCGCCATCGCATTTCCGTCGAAGCCGACCATGTCGAGACCATCCAAAGCCGCGCGCATCGTGCCGCCGGCATCGCGCAATCGAATCGCGCTGCGCGACTCACGGCGAATCCGGCGTACGAATGCGCTGCTCCTAACCGCAACCGCGTCGAATGGCCAGACGTGCTGCAGCGCAGCATGTGCCTGTCCGGCGCAGTTTGCCCGGACACCGGGGCGGCCGCCATGCGGAGTCGTCCAATTCCTGATCGCGCTTGCCTCGCTCCTCGCTCTTTGCGAAAGGGCGCGCGGACTTGCCCCGTTGGGCATAGCGGGGAATGATGATGTCGCACGAGAACCGAATTGTCGTCGTCGGTCTCGGTTATGTCGGGCTGCCGCTCGCGGTCGCGCTGGCGAAGCGTTTCGAGACGATCGGGCTGGACATCGACGCGGACCGCATCGCCGAGCTGCGCGCCGGGCACGACCGTACCGGCGAGATCGACGCCGATCGCCTGGGCGCGAGCAGCCTGAGGCTGACCAGCGATCCGGCGGAATGTCCGCCGGCGGACTTCATCATCGTCACCGTGCCGACCCCGGTCGATGCCGACAACAAGCCGGACCTGCGCATCGTCATGGCCGCGACCCGCACCGTTGCGGGCATGATCGACCCCGCGCGCGCGCCCATCATCGTCTATGAAAGCACCGTCTATCCCGGCGTGACCGAGGAACTGTGCGGGCCGGAGATCGAGCGGATCACGGGCCTGGTCAGCGGCAGGGACTTCTTCCTCGGCTACTCGCCCGAACGCATCAATCCGGGCGATCGCGAGCATACGATCGACAAGATCACCAAGGTCGTGTCCGGCCAGACCCCCGAGGTGCTCGACCGAGTTGCCGCGCTGTACGAACAGGTGACGAGCGGCGGCGTGTTCCGCGCCGCATCGATTCGCGCCGCCGAAGCCGCCAAGGTGATCGAGAACGCCCAGCGCGACATCAACATCGCCTTCATGAACGAGATTACGCGCATCTTCTCGGCAATGGACCTGTCGATCTGGGACGTGCTCGCAGCGGCGCGGACCAAGTGGAATTTCTTGCCCTTCCATCCGGGACTCGTCGGCGGCCACTGCATCGGCGTCGATCCCTTCTACCTCAGCCACAAGGCCGAGATGCTGGGCCATAACCCGCAGGTGATCCTGGCCGGACGCAGCACCAACGATGCCATGGCAGGCTGGATTGCGGAGCGGCTGCACGGGCTGCGCGGCGACGTCGCCGGGCGTGCGCTGGTGCTGGGGCTGACGTTCAAGGAGAATGTCCCCGACCTGCGCAACTCCAAGGTCGCCGACATGATCGCACGCCTCGCCGCGCTGGGCCATGCCGTCACCGTCCACGACCCACTCGCCGATGCGGACGAGGCGCGCCATGAATATGGGCTGGTGCTGGCTGGCGACGCTGCGCTGGCCGAACAATATGACCTCGTCCTGCTCGCCGTGACGCATGACGACTATGTCGCGATGGGGGCTGACAAGCTGTCCGCGCTGGTCGCGCCGGGCGGACTGTTCGCCGACCCCAAGAACGCCGTCCCGGGCGCGGGTGCCGCGACGGGCCGCTGGACGCTTTAAGGGGCCTACCTGCCTTCACCCCCCCACCAAGGCGAGTGTCAGCGATGCTGACGGAGGGGTAGGAAGCACGACGGCATGAGCCGAAAGGGCACAGCCGTCCTCCCCCTTCGACCTTCGTTGCCACCTCCCCTTGTCGCGGGAGGATAGATCGATGCCTTGTCCTGCCCAGACCAGTGATGGCCAGATACAAAAAAGGCGAGGCCAGCGGCCTCGCCCTTTTTCATGCGCTTACACGGATGCGCGGATCAGTTGCCCGGCGGTGGCGGAGCCGCTCCGCCCGGCGCGCCGCCCATCTGCTGCTGCATCATCTGCTGATAGACGCTCATCGGCAGGAATTCGAGCAGCTCGACCTCAAAGATCAGCAGCGAATCTGCCGGGATCACCTCACGCCCGCTGCGCGGATCGGTCTTCGGCTCGCTGCCATAGCCCAGTTCGGGTTTGATCCAGATGCGGTACTTGCCGCCCTTCTTCATCAGCTTGAGCGCTTCGGTGAAGCCGGGGATCATGCCCGCAACCGGCAGCGGGGTCGGCTGCTGGCTGGCATCGAACGTTTCGCCGTTGCGCAGCGTGCCCTTGTAATTGACCAGCGCAACGTCGCTGTCCGTCGGGCTAGCGCCGGTTCCTTCGGTGATCGTCTGGATTTGCAGCCCCGACGCAGTCTCGGTCACGCCGGTCTGCGTCTTGTTGCGGGCCAGGAAGCTCGCATTGTCGGCACGTTCAGTCACGACCTTCTCGGTCCCGACCCACGCCAACGCCACCGCGCCCGCGATCGCAACGATGATGCCGAGCCACAGCCAGACAAGCGCGCTGCGCTTGGTCGGTGTGATCGGCACGGCGGTGACGGACGACATGGCTCAGCTATCCTGAAATGGCCGGCCCGCGGCGCGGCGAACGATCACAAACGTCACGCTGTCGGCACGCACGGCGCGCCGACAGCGAATCGGGCCTTAACGGGCGCCGTCGCGCTCCATGCGCTTGCGCTCGAGCTTGCGCGCACGACGGACCGCAGCAGCACGCTCGCGGGCGCGCTTTTCGCTCGGCTTCTCGTAGTGACGGCGCAGCTTCATCTCGCGGTAGACGCCCTCACGCTGCAGCTTCTTCTTGAGCGCCCGCAGCGCCTGGTCGACGTTATTGTCGCGAACGATGATTTGCATAAAGCCGTCTCAACTCCAGATTCGAATTCAACAGAACAGGGATCGCCGAAGCACCTGCCCCGGGCGTTGGGACGCGCCCCTAGCAAAGGGCGGGCGGAAAGACAAGGCGATGCGGCGGTTTCGACGATCGCAGCACGATTCCGCCCCGCAATCCTGACGGAGTGCGGCAAACGCGCCACATTTACCGCATGACGCGCGCACGCGATTACGATAATCTCTCCCCATGATGTCCAGGTTTTCGTTTCATTCGCAACGCCTTACGGCGGCCGTCGCCACCCTTGCCCTGCTGTCTGCCTGTGGCGGCGGCGGCGGCGGGAGCAGCGGATCGATCAGCAGCGGCGGCGGTGGATCGACGCCCACACCGACTGGCACCTGTTCGCTGAGCGCTCGCCAGTCCTGGGTCGCCCAGCAGCTCAACGAATGGTATCTCTTCCCCGAGACGCTGCCTACGAACCTCAGCGCGACACCCTACACCACGGTGCAGGATTATATCGATGCGCTCACCGCCACCGCGCGCGCGCAGAACAAGGACCGGTATTTCACCTACATCACGTCGATCGCCGAAGAGAATGCCTATTACAACTCCGGATCCAATGCCGGATTCGGCTTTCGCCTGTCGTTCGATTCGTCGGCACGGCGGCTCTTCATCGCCGAGTCGTTCGAAAACACCCCGGCGCTGTCCGCGGGGATCGATCGCGGCACGGAGATTCTGGCGATCGGGGCGACCACGGCATCCTTGCGGACCGTCAGCGATATCGTCGCGGCCGAGGGCACGGCCGGGCTCAACGCCGTGCTGGACGGCAACACCCGCGCATTCCGCTTCCGCCCTGCGGGCGGCTCCGAGCAGGTGGCGACGATCACCAAGGCGGATTACACGCTAAACCCGGTGTCGGCGCGCTATGGCGCCCGGGTGCTCGATGACGGGGGCAAGAAGGTTGGCTATGTCAACCTGCGCACCTTCATCAACACCGCAGAAGCGCCGTTGCGCGCCGCCTTCGCCGATTTCCGGGCGCAGGGCGTGACCGAGGTCATCATCGACCTGCGCTACAATGGCGGCGGGCTCGTCTCGATCGCCACGCTGATCAACAATCTGCTCGCCCGCGACAAGACGACCAGCCAGGTGGCGAATTATACGACGTTCCGGGCATCCAAGTCGGCGAACAACGAAACGACCTTCTTCAGTCCCCAGCCCGAATCGATCGCACCGACGCGAATCGCGTTCATCGGTACCGGCGGCAGCGCATCGGCGAGCGAGTTGGTGATGAACACCTTCATCCCCTATCTCGGCAACCGCGCTGCGCTGGTCGGCACCAACACCTATGGCAAGCCGGTCGGGCAGATCGCGATCGATCGCAGCGCGTGCGACGACCGCCTGCGCGTGATCGCGTTCGCGACGGAGAACAGCGCGCGACAGGGCGCCTATTACAACGGGCTGGCCGGGTTCATGGGGGCCACGTGCCAGGCCAGCGACGATCTCAGCCGGCCGCTGGGCGATCCGCAGGAAGCATCGGTCCGGGCCGCGCTGAATTTCCTGGGCGGTCGCGCCTGCACCCCGATCGGTGCTGCGGCCACGCTGTCGGCGGATCGGACGCCGATCCAGTCGAGCCGACTGGACCTGCTGAGCCCGGACCGTCCGAGCACGGCGCAGCGTGAGGTGCCGGGATCGTTCTGACGCCAGACCGGTCTGACAGCAGAATGCGCAGGCGGGGGCCGGGACGCACCGCAATACGGGGGATCAAGGGTGCACCAATGGCAGCCTGAGCGTAACGCAACGGGCGCTTTCGCCTTTATCGCTGCGGCATGCCGCTGGCCCGACCATGCCGTGCGACGCGCTGCCATCGCCGCCGCAGCAGCGCGCATCACGGACTGGGACACAGTGTTCGTCGATGCGGCCCAACACCGCGTCATGCCTTTGGTCGCAGCGGCCATGCGTGGCACACCGGGCGTGCCGGACGCCGTTGCCGCGCGCAGCAGCGCGATCGCGCGCCGGGACGGCATGCTCGCCATGGCCCAGACCGTCGAACTGTGCCGCATCGGTGCCGCGCTGGACGCGCGCGGCATCGACTGGATCACGATCAAGGGTCCGGCGCTGGCGATGCTCGCTTATGGCAATGTCGCGGTCAAACCGTCCCATGACATCGACCTGCTGATCGATCCCGACGCGCGCACCGATGCATTCGCGGCGATGCGGGCAATGGGCTATGTGTCGATGGACGGACAGGACCGCACCGCCCCGGGTTCGCTCGACCATGTGCGCAAGGATAGCCACTGGCGTGATCCGGCCGACAGGGTGACGGTCGAACTTCACACCCGCCTGTTCATCAATCGTGCGCTCGTTCCCGCGCTCGGGCTGGGTTCGCCGCCCGAATCCGTGGCGGTGGGCACGGGCCAGTCGCTGCCCACGCTCGCCCGCCCCGAACAGCTTGTCTATCTTGCCGTCCATGGCGCGAACACCAACTGGCACCGGCTGAAGTGGATCGCCGATTTCGCCGCGCTGACGTGGTGCAGCAGCGATGCGCAACGCGCCGCCGCGCGCGCCTGTGCGATGCGCCTTCGCGCGCAGGACATATACGACAGCGCACTTGCGCTTGCCGCCGTTCTGTTCGGCGACTCCGCGGTGCCTCCGCCTCCCATGCTCTCGCGTCAGGCGCATCGCCTCATGGCGGCGGGGCTGCGCGACCTGACCGCGCCGCATCGCGCAACATTGCGTGAGGTCGACTGGGACCGCAGCCTCGTCGTCTATCTCGACAAATTGCGCTTCATGCCGGATTTCGCCTATCGCCGTGAGGAGTTGCGCCTGATGCTTGCCGAGGCTTCATCCTACACCCCCGACGCCCCCTGGTGGCGGCCCTGGACCGCCCCGCTTGGCCTGGCCGGCCGCTTCGCGCGACGCAAGCTCGCTCAGGCATTCCAGCGATGAGCGCGGCGCGCGGCTCCCGGCAGCGGCTCAAGTCGATCTTCGGCGGATCGGCGGGCAATCTGGTCGAATGGTATGACTGGTACGCCTATGCCGCGTTCAGCTCCTATCTCGCCCCGCATTTCTTCCCCAAGGGCGATCCGCTGGCACAGGCACTCAATGTCTGGGCGATCTTTGCGGTCGGCTTCTTCATGCGCCCGATTGGCGCGTGGCTGATGGGCATTTACGGCGACCGCCGCGGGCGCAAGGCTGGCCTCACGCTCTCGGTCACGCTGATGTGCGGCGGGTCGATGCTGATCGCGGTGACGCCGAGCTATGACAGTATTGGCACATGGGCGACGGTATCGCTGGTGGTCGCGCGGCTGATGCAGGGGCTGTCGGTCGGCGGCGAATATGGCGCGAGCGCGACCTATCTGTCCGAAATGGCGGGCCGGGAGCGGCGCGGTTTCTATTCCAGCTTCCAATATGTGACGCTGATCTCCGGCCACCTCGTCGCGCTTGCCGTGCTGCTCGCGTTGCAGGCGGCAATGGCCGACACCGATCTCGCGGAGTGGGGCTGGCGCATTCCCTTCTTCATCGGCGGCGCGCTGGCGGTCGGCGTGTTCTGGCTCCGCCGCAACTTGCCCGAGACGCAGAGCTTCGCCAACCGCAGCACGGCGGCGGAGGACAAATCCAGCTTCGGCGGCCTGTTCCTGCGCCACCCGCGCGAAGCGGCTCTGGTGATGCTGCTCACCGCCGGCGGCACGCTCGCCTTCTACGCCTACTCCGTCTACCTGCTCACCTTCCTCAGCGGTACCGGCGCCTTCACCAAGCAGGTCTCGACCCAGATCAGCGCCGCGGCCCTGTTCGTGTTCATGTGTCTCCAGCCGCTCGCCGGGGCGCTATCCGACCGGATCGGGCGCAAGCCGCTGATGGTCGGCTTCGGGGTGCTCGGCGTCGTCTTCACCTGGCCGATCTTCACCACGCTGGAGAGCGTGCAGACGCCGCTCGCCGCCTTCCTCATCATGTCCGGCGCGCTGGTGATCGTCACCGGCTACACATCGATCAACGCGGTGGTGAAGGCGGAGCTGTTCCCCGCGCATATCCGCACGCTCGGCGTCGCTCTGCCTTACGCGCTGGCCAACGCGGTCTTCGGCGGCACCGCGCCCTATGTGGCGCTGTGGTTCAAGGATCAGGGGATGGAGCGCGGCTTCTACTGGTATGTCACCGCGATGATCGGCGTGTCGCTGGTCACCTATCTGCTGATGCGCGACACGCGAGTGCATTCGAAGATCCTGGAGGATTGATTCCCTCCACTGCCAAACCACGCTACAGCCCCCCGATGACTCCCGTGCTCAATGTCCATAGTTCGATCCTCGGCCAGGCATGGCGCTGGCGGGGATTGGCGGCGGATGCGCGCGACCCCTCCTTCGCTCCCGACGATCTCGTTACCCAGCTGCTGCTCACCCGCGGCTGCCCGCGTGAGGAGCTGGAGGCGCATCGCAACCCTAGCATCCGCGCCTTCATGCCCGACCCCTCGATCTTCCGGGACATGGACCGCGCCGCCGAACGGCTCGCCGATGCGGTGCAGCGCGGTGAGCAGGTCACGGTGTTCGGCGATTACGACGTCGACGGCGCGACGTCTGCTGCGTTGCTGATCCGCCTGCTGCGCGATCTCGGCCTCGATCCCAAAGCCTATATCCCCGACCGGCTGATGGAGGGCTATGGCCCCTCGGGCGAGGCGCTGGTGCGGCTGAAGCGCGACGGCGCCGACCTGATCGTCACGGTCGATTGCGGCGCGATGGCCTATGACGCGCTGGCCGAGGCCAAGGAGGTCGGCGCCGAGGTGATCGTCGTCGACCACCATAAATGCGCCTCCGACCTCCCGGTCGCACTCGCACTGGTCAACCCCAACCGCCTCGACGAGGATGAAGGACGCGCGCACGGCCACCTTGCCGCCGTCGGGGTCGCCTGGCTGCTCGGCGCCGCGCTGGTCCGCGTGCTCCGCGCGCGTGGCTTCTTCGCCAGCCGCACCGAACCGCGTCTGCTCGACCTGCTTGATCTGGTCGCGCTGGGAACCGTCGCCGACGTCGCGCAGCTCAAGGGCCTTAACCGCGCCTTTGTCGCGCAGGGGCTCAAAGTCATGGCCCAGCGCCGCAACATCGGCATGAACGCGCTGATCGAGGCGAGCCGCCTGACCCGCGCCCCGACCTGCACCGATCTCGGCTTTGCGCTCGGCCCGCGCATCAATGCCGGCGGTCGCGTCGGCAAGTCGGACCTCGGCGTCCGCCTGCTCACGACCGAGGATATGGACGAGGCGCGCGGCATCGCGCAGGAGCTCGACCGGCTGAACGAGGAACGCCGCGCGATCGAGGCGGAGGTCCAGCAATCCGCCGAAGCGATGGACTGCGACGGCGCGGTCGCTGTCGTCGCCGCGCGCGGCTGGCACCCCGGCGTGATCGGCATCGTCGCCGGACGACTCAAGGAAAAGCACAGCCGTCCGGCCATCGTCATCGCGATCGGAGAGGACGGCATCGGCAAGGGTTCGGGCCGCTCGATCTCCGGCGTCGATCTCGGCGCGGCGATCATCGCGGCGAAGGAAGCGGGCCTGCTAATCGCGGGCGGCGGCCATGCGATGGCGGCGGGCGTGACCGTCGCGGAGGATCACATCCCCTCCTTCATCGCCTTCCTCAACGCCAAGCTGGCCGAAGCGGTCGAGCGCGCCTCCGAATCGCGCGCGCTGCTGCTCGACGCAGTGCTCGCGCCCGGCGGGGTCAATCCGCAGCTGGTCGAGGCGATGGAGGCGGGCGGTCCCTATGGCATGGGCTGGCCCGCGCCGCGCGTCGTCGCCGGCCCCGTGCGCCTCATCAAGTGCGACGTGGTCGGCAACGGCCATGTCCGCGCGATCGTCGCGGGCGATGACGGGCGCAGCATCAAGGCGATGGCCTTCCGCGCCGCCGACACCCCGCTCGGCCTCGCCCTACTCGGCGCCCCGCGCGACCGCCGCCTGTGGATCGCCGGCCGCGCGAAGATCGACGACTGGGGCCCGCGCCCTGCCGCAGAAATTCATCTCGACGATGCCGCTTGGGCCGACTGAAAACCCCTTGACCGCGGGCCGCGCTTTGCCTAACCGGCCCCCTCGCCTTCACGGCCCCTTCGTCTAGCGGTTAGGACGCGGCCCTTTCACGGCTGAAACACGGGTTCGATTCCCGTAGGGGTCACCAACCATTGAATTTCAATGGTTTAGTGATTTGTTCGACGCCATTGTATCACAGCTGTGTATCACAGGTATTTTGGCCCGGCTTCAAATGACATCTCGTCGAAAAAGTAGAACTTTGCCGCCTCGCAGACGCAACGCGCGGAAGCTGCGGAGGGACGTCGAAATCTACAGAGTTCTGCGGCGTTTGCGCGCCCGAGGCTTGGGCTGGCATGGCAGCATGCAGGTCCCAGTTGAGCCGCTATCAGTCTATATGGGAACTACTGGACCGAAGGCGAAGTTCAACAAAGTCCTCGCCCCGTTCCCCAAACGCAAGCAAGACAATGGGCGTGCGATGCCCCACTGGAACGATCTGACGCTTTGGCTCAAGGTTCAGCTCGCGATTATGCTCATGGACGAGTGGGTCCTCCAGACCTTCTCAATACACATCCACCCTGGCCTCGAATCAAAATGGGTGAGCGAGGGACGCGACGTGAGGGCGCAGGTCCGTGATCGCTTGCGCAAAGAACTGGCCAGCATCCGACCGGACTTAGAACACTTCTTCGTCGTGGAAGGCTGGAGCATGCTGACGAAGGCTCCAACGAGACTACATATCCATGGCGCAGCGCTTATCGACCCTGGTGAGGACGGCGAGCGCATCGTCGATGCTGCGATGCGTGCTGCGGGTCAGGGCCAACGTGGACGGCCGGTCACCCATCGAGCTAGGCACGGCGCGTTGTTCACGCGATCAGGCCCCAGGTATGTAAACTACCTGCTGAAGAGCGTGCGCAAGGCTGATCCGCGACTGTTCGAGAGGCGCTTGACGATGTCGCGCTCAATCGTCGATGCTACCCGCGACTTCTGGCACGAGATCACCGGGCGAAATTCGGTGTCGGTGGGATGAGAGCATCTCGCCAGAATGAGGACGGGCGAGGTCGTGCGCTTCAGTCTGGATGTTAGATCAAAAGTGAGGGGCCGAACCATGCTCGACGAAACGCTGCATCTTGCAAGCTGTTGAAGAAGGGCCGCCACAGCCTTTCCTGGGCATCCTCCACGACAGTGTAGTATTCGGGGATATTGTGAAGCCTGCGCCAGATGACGCCATCATTCTGGCTGAGACAGAAATCGATCGCCAAGATTGGATCGAGCGGCAGCACTGGAATTCTGGGACCAGGGCTCTGCATTAAGCCCCTCCAAACTCCTTGTATCGTGCATGGTGCTCCGGGTAGAAATTCAGCCGCGGCGAATGCTGTCTGCGCATGCCCACCGCGCTGAAAGTGAAAGAGAGGGTGCGGCTCTCTCGAGGCAGTAGCCGGAGGGTCCTCGTGCTGCCGGCGATCGGGCCCATACATGTCGGTGTCGAGCCGCCAGTGATCTTGCAACTCAAAGAGCGCGTTGTCTGCGTCGAGAACGCCTTCGACGCGGACCTGATATTCGGCGCGCCAAGGCACAGAGTGACCCTCACGCCATTCAAATTGAAAGGCAAGATTTGCTGATTGCAGGTCGCAACCCGTTGGATGAAGTCCTTGGTTCCGAGGGATCGGCAATGAGAGCGAATCTGCTCGGAGTTGATGGCGACTTGCCCAATCACTGCGGAAGCGACCGCTATTTGTGAAGATAGAGGCCGCAGTCTCGGCTGTGGCAGAATCTTGCTGGAGAGCTGCCGCCAGCCGCTCGAGCTCTTCAGGCAGCGCCGGCGGCATCGCTGCTCCGGGCATATAGTTGCAACCTCTTCATGTCGTCCTTGTCCAACCTCGGGTCATCTCTATTCTGCAAGGCTACGCCAAGAGATGCATAAAGGGGGTCGAGCCAAGATGGCATCGGGCTCCGCGGCCGCACTTTAATCGCCCTTGCCGGATCGACCGGAATAACTTCGTCACGCTGTTCTTTGGTCAAGAGGCAGTAACGCCACGGTCGCGCACCGAGACTGCCCTTGGGCATGTTGAGCGCCACCAGATTTCCGAAGGTTTGGCTCAGCGTCTCGACGCGACGCGATATGTCGCACCCAGCGAGCGGCGCGTCAGATCCAAGCTTGTCCTGCCACCATTCCTCAATGCCACGCGCCCACCACCTGACGAAGCAACCGCCAGCCGCGCCGCGATATGCATATTCAGCCAAGGCTTCGATAAGGTCGCTCCAGCCCGCAGACTCGTCGCGATCAATTCCGAGGCGAAAAGCGAGAAATGCCTCGTCGATGAGAAGACCGGGATGGACAAGCATGCGAACTAGTGGGCCTGCCCGAAGGTAGGTTCGGTCGCCGAGCTCGAAGTCGGATTGGAAAGACGAACTACCCCATCGCGTCCATGCGTCTGCTGAAAGACCAACGATGGAAAGAAGGTCCGCGTGGCTCTGCTCGAGAATCTCATAGACCTGCTGGACGCCAATGAGCTTATGTCGCGCTGCTTCCCGTAGGGTCTCGTTGCTCAGCCCATCCTTCTCTATTTTGAGATCAAAAATATCGTCAGAACTGGAGTCCCGCCCAATATTCTCAATAATCTTATCGCGGAGCGAGAAACGAACGACTGGGAAGGACGGGATCGTCTGCTTGTGTTGCGCCACCCGAATGTCTTGGGACATTCCCGGTCCCGTCTGCTGGCGACCGAGTTCATTGGAGAGATCTACGTCCATAAGAACACCGGCAGCGCTAAAGTTTGCCTCACCCAACGCTGCACAAGCATCGGCTGCACTGATGTATTCGACAGCGATCCTGTCGCCGCTCGAGAGCCCAGCGGAAAATGCCTTGGCCTCGTCCGGGCTGTCGTCAACGAGTAGCCACTTTGGCATAACCTAGTCCTCTTCCTCAGCGGGCAACCGGACCTCAAGACAGGTCGTGAACCCCACGTCTGGTTCACCTACTTCCGCGTCACCCCCAGCCTTCGAGACTATTTGATGCACGATCCATAGCCCAAGGCCAGTCCCGGAAAACTGCTCAGCATTACTCGCATCTGCAGGCGCCGCGATCCGAGTAGTAAAGAAAAGGTCAAACACCTTTTCGCGACTCTCGACCGGAATACCGTCACCTGTATCATTGAAGCGGATGAGAATCTGCCCCCCCACGCCCCGGCCAGCCGCAACATGAATGCATCTAGCACCTTCGGTGCGACGAAGAGCTTTCAGTGAATTTGAAAAGAAATTCAGAAGCACCGATGACACCTCGGCGGCATGCATCGGCCTTGTGTATAAGGGATCATATTCCGGCGTGTCGATTGTTAGATCGATACCCGCCTTTTCAGCGAGCTTCTTCACGCCAATTTCAAATTCACCAATGGCCTTGCTGACGCTCACCGGAGACAATTCCCGAACCGAGCGGGCGGAGGCTAGTTCATTTAGGTAGGCGGTTAACGCATCGAGGCGCGAAAGCATGGCATTTGCGCGCTCTGCTTGGCCGGCAAACTCATCATCGCCCGCCCTCGCGGCGAGCGCTGCCTCGAACACTGACTGAAAGTCCATCCGAACGGCTTCAAATGTCATGCCCGTTTCATGACTGAACTCCGATGTCGTCAGACCCAAGGTGGCGAGCAGCCTGAGCAAGGCGGCCTCATCCGCGAGTTCGGCGCGTTGCTTTTCAATGAGAGCGATCGACTCTTCGATCAGGTTTGAGGCGTTGCCTTCCTCTCCACCGCTCGACTCGTTTCCTTCGCGCGCTGCGTCCGGGCCCTGCGTTGCCTTTGAAGCATCGTTTTCGCTGTCGCGAGCTTCCTCAGCGGCCTTCGTAGCGCGGGCAACGTTACGAAGCCTATCTAGCGTGTCGGTCGCCTTCTGCTGCGTTGATCCTCCGGCGCTTGTCTTCCTGCCTCGATCTTCCGAAATGCGATTGACTGCAGTCACCAGAACCGCGGTAGCCAAGCCGGTCAACTCTCGGAACGAGTTGGTCTCAATCAGACCTTCACGAGAGGTATGTTCTTCAAATTGCCTTCCTTCAGGGTCTTGAACCTCAATAACCCCGAAGAAATTGCGATTGGCTATTGGAGCCAGAACGACGCCGCGCTGAGAGTATATCTGGTCTAAGCGCAGCCAATCGTTTCCTGGCTCGCCGTATGGAACAACGCGAAAGCCATTACGATAAAGCCGCACGCCCCCCTCTTCGCGCAACGCATCGCGCACGCGGGAGTATATCAGGCTAGGCAGGAGATCCGGCGCTAATATGAAGTAGTGGGTCTTCATCGCGACATCACGCAGCGACGCGTATGGCGGTGGGTCTGCACTATCTCGATGGTCGTGATGAATACGCGACCATCCACGATCCGGTCCAAACCTATTTTGGGACAGGCGCCACTCGGCCACACCTTCCTCGCTGACCCTAAACTCAATCAGCGCGTGATGATGATCCAGAATTTCACTTTGGAAATCCACAACCAGTTGAGGATCGTCGAACAATCCCCCGTCCCGCAAGAACGTGACATTAAAACCTGGGTCATTGCCGGGTCGCCGTTCTACAGGTGCGACAGGGAACGGTTGTTGTAACGCCAACAAGCCTCGCCAGCAGCGTCGTATTTGTGAGTCCGACCATTCATCACGAAGATCTTCGATCCGAATGACGGTGCCCATCTTGGAAGGTGGCTCTTCGCCGAGATAGACCGGGACTTCGTTAAGGTCTCGACCGCTCTCGAATTTCCGCCAGTCCACGACGAGCTCGAGGCCCGGATCATCATCATTGATCCAAGTGCTCAACCGCAGTGCCTTCCCAAGCCGTTGGGTAGCAAAGCGACCGATGCCCTTACGTCCTGCGCGTTGGCGATTGAATATGCGAGATCGAGGCTCCTTTACCTTCAACGTGCTCGCCAAGCGGAGGAAACCAGCGATCAGCTCTTCGCGTGTCATCCCTGTGCCGTTATCTGCAATGACGATAGCATCTGTTTCCAGCGTTACCTTCACCTCCCACGCATCTGCGTCAAAGCTGTTCTTCACCAGCTCAATCAGCGCGGTTTCCTGACGACCCACCAGTTCGCGACCGAGCCGATCGATCAGCCCCGCGTCAGTGGTGAAGCGCAGCTTTTCACTCATGCGCCGCCACCGACACGCCGCGCAGATCGCATTTGAAGTGCTTCGACCATCATCTGTGCCGCTGCATTTTTCCAAGACACTCCGAATACTGAGGGCAGCAGATGAGCGTCCGCAATATTCCGCGCAAGCTCAGCGTCGCCTGCTTCCATAGCTGCGTTTGCCCGAGCAAATGCGCTCTTTGTCCCGCTCCGAGCGCCCACGAGGACGGGAAGCCGTCGCGCATCTGTAAGCTCGAATTTCAGCAGGCCACCGCCATAAGCACGCCCAACGCGCTCAGCCGCCAACTGACCAAAACTCGAAATCATACTGAGCGACACGATCATCCTTTGGGTCAGAGTCGTCTTCGGCCCAAACCGCATCTGATGAAGTGTATTCGTGCATAGCACGCCTTCGTCAGCGAGAACGATACGCGGACCGCGATCATTCATGTAAGTGAAAATCGCATCGCAGCCGCTGCCTATATCGACTGCCCACCATGGCGACCGCTTGTTCAGCCACACCACTGTCCGACGTTTCTCTGCCGGGATCGTGGCAAGCCTAGCACGGACGCCGGCGCGCTCTTTGGAAATGTCTCGCGGCGTGAGAAGCCATGTCTTCTCCCCTGCCAAGGCAAGGTCACGAAGCTGATCCGTGGAAATCTGGAGGCCCGTTATGTGGCGGCTTCTTGCAGCTACAAGTCGCAAATCTTCAGTCGCAATTTCAGCCGCAACACGTTCCTCTTCCGTCAAGAGAAATGTCTTGTTCGCGCCTGTCACGGCACCGATCGACAATGTAGCTAGGGAGCCGAGCGGCACTGACTCCTCGAGCGCATCTCGAAAGCAGGCTGGGTTGCTATGGTAGACGTCCGCTACCCGGTCACCAGAGGCAAGCCATCGTGATGTTTCAGGGCGCTGGCACGAACCCCAGCGATACCCTTTCGCAAGCACAATCACACCGCGTTCCTCGGCGTGACTGGACCATAAAGGCTTATCGACGATCTTCCTGATCTCGACATACGAGAACTGCCCACAAATCCGATCTATGGCATCGCGGCCGTAGGTTGTGAAAATCGACGCCGCAGGAACGACCGCCGCCAACCGCCCTCCGTTTGCCAAAAATCGGATCGAGTGGAGGAGAAATGCTACCCAAAGGCCCGCTGCCCCTTTTATCGCAAAGCGCCGGCGAAGCTCGTCTCGTCGCACCTTGGGGAGCGCATGATTACGGGTAAAGGGCGGGTTCGAAATTACACCATCAAAACTGCCGAGGTTGGATGGGTCGAAGTCGAGAAAGTCGCCGAGCAAGAGCGTGTGCTCATCTGGTAACCAATCTCGCACACCAGAAATCGCGTCATTATCGAGATCGCAGCCAACGAAGCGCAAGTGCTTCGCTCCAGTGAGATTCTTTTGGCCAGCAGCGAGCGAAGCCCGCAGTAATGCGCCATTCCCAATGCTCGGTTCGAGAAGTCGTTCTCGACCAGTCTGCACCACCCACGCGGCCAAGACGTCGGCAATCGCATCCGGGGTGTAATAGGCTCCGAGATCCTTCGTTGACGGTCGGACCAGCGAACTCATTAATTCCCCTATTCTCGGTATGCCGCGAGGTGCTCGGAGGGCATATCAGTGATATGCAGCGCGAGGCAATCCTGGCGATTCACCATGCGGGCGAAGCGCCCTCAATTAGGGTCTGCAGCCCAAGGAGGTATTATCCAAAGATTGCCTCCCAAGGGTATACGCCAGCGAGACACCAAGAAGAGACTGCGACCACTCGACCGTGAATGTCTCAATAGAGTTGACTTCAAACTTTTGGGACATCATGAGATCATGATCTGGAAGCTATTGAGACAGAGTTCGTCATGTTGGTCGGTTATGCGCGAGTTAGTTCAGTCGGTCAGTCGCTTGAGGTTCAGCTGGAAGCGCTGACCGCAGCTGGGTGCGACAAGGTTTTCTCGGAGAAGCGAAGCGGAACCAGCACCTCTGGTAGGGATGCTCTAGCGGACGCGCTGTCATTCGTGCGCGAAGGAGACATCCTGGTCGTGACGCGACTTGACCGCCTCGCTCGATCTGCCGGGGATCTGCACAGCATCGTCAAGCAGCTGACTGCGAAGCAGGTCTCGTTCCAATGCCTGCAACAGAGAGGCATGGACACTACCAGTTCAACGGGAAAGCTGCTCCTCGGCGTGCTCGCGTCGATCGCCGAGTTCGAGGCTGACATTCGCCGCGAGCGCCAGCGTGAAGGCATCGATCGCGCCAAAGCGGCTGGCATCTACAAGGGTCGCAAACCCACCGTCGACACCTCCGCGGTGCGAGCGCTGCGTGACGAAGGTCTAGGGGGCAGTGAGATCGCCAAGCGCCTCGGGATTGGTCGCGCCAGCGTGTATAGAGCATTGGCTGGGTAGTAACGCGCTCCGCACGCTCTCAGCTGGCTGCATCAAGCAGTCATCGACCGCGGCGTCGGCTCCTACTCCAGCCTAGCGCACCGGAACCGAGGTGAGGTTTGGTAGCGTTGCTGGCTCCGAGCATTGCATCAAGACGAGGCAAGGCGGTTCATGGCAAAGACCTACGCCACCGCAACCATTCAGAAGCCACCCGCATCCCACAGCGCAATCTTCAATGCTGACCACGTCAACAACGAGAGACGAGGTCATCAATGCACATGTTCAAGATCATCGCCGGAGACGGCGCGACCATCACGGCTTGCGCGAAAGACTATGACTCGGCTGCGGATGTGTTCATCGACTGGCACCTGGCCACGTATGGCAAGCATCCCGACGAGTTCGAGGTGCTCAAGCGCAACCGGCGCTGGCAGGGGCTCAACCGGGCGCATGTCGACGAGGTGCTGGCAAAGGGTATCACCGGCGTGGCGACCTATGATCCCGCTCAGGGCTGGACGGTAACGCCGCTCGCCATGCCAGAGGGCTGAGCATGCATGTGTTCAACTTCTTCCGCGACGACGAGGACTATCAAGCCGCGATCTTCGCCGCCGACGAATGGCGCGCAGCGGAGATATGGAAAGCCATCGACGGGCGCTTCTGGCTGATGCCCAAAGGCTGGTTGGGATCCGAACTCGAAAGCTGGCTGCGGTTCGGTCGTAAGTGGCACGAACGCGAAGGATGTGAGCGGTGCGTTGAGGGCATCGGCGTCTATAGCTCGGTCGATGGCTGGACGATCCTCCCGATCGAGTATGTTGCTATCGGGATCGCGCCGCCGGAGCCTCCAGTCTGATCGGAACAGCGGAGACCGCAGACGGGTCGATCGGGCAACACATGTTGTCGATCAGCCTGCCAGTGAAAACTGTTATTCACCGGCGCTGCCCGAGATCCGCAGAAAACCAAGAAAAATCGCGACCGGAGAAGTTGAGGGTCAGTTGTCGATCCAACCACGTCGAGGTCGGCGGCGGGCACATTGCGCGTCGTCGGCACGCCGGAAAAATGCTATCATATGCGATGCACAATACCCCCGGCGCAGCAGCCCAAACCACCCTCACCGAAAGCCAGCGCGAGGAGGCGCTCGACTTCTTCGAGAACGGCCTCATGAACGGCGCCCAGATCGCGCGCCACCTCGGCGTCGGTCGCCATGTCGTCTATCGCTTCCTCAAGGCCGCCGACGCGGTCGAAGGTCGTCTGATCCATGAGCATCTCCTGCGCCTCAACGCCGAGATCGATGCGCGTCAACATGCGCGGCGGATGCAGCAATGGGCGGACGAGGAGCGCCGCTTGGACGCTTTCGCC
The DNA here is from genome assembly GCF_965227385.1 of Sphingomonas sp. Lineage (GTDB taxonomy): Bacteria > Pseudomonadota > Alphaproteobacteria > Sphingomonadales > Sphingomonadaceae > Sphingomonas. The sequence goes on along the minus strand of NZ_OZ245750.1, from coordinate 1,505,566 downwards.
CGCCACGTCGCGGGTGTTGGCAAGTTCATCGGCGCCTTGGTCGAAGCGGATCGGCAGGGGCGCCTAGCCGAGTTCGGGAAGCGCCTGCCCCGGCTCTGACTCCAAATGCGTGGCAGCGTTCTCGACTTTTGCACCAACCGGTGCTTCACGCTGCGCGAGCGCCCGCTCAAGCGCAGGAACGTCGACGACTTCGTCCAAGCCTATGGGACCAAGCACCAGCGCCACGAGCGCGTCGAGAGCGAGCGGTTCCGCCATGCCTTGCAAAGCGCGACAAGCTGAACGTCGATAGCTTCTGGCTGAAAGATGCGTGCGCCACCGACCCCGACAGCCTGCCGCTCCCCGACGGGGTCGCCGCCGAGATCGTCGCGGGTATCGAACTCGCGCTGGAAAATTCCGGGGCGTCGCCGCGAAGCTCGGTGCGGTAACGACCGAATGGGACGATGCCAAAGATGCGCCGGGATACGGCTGCGATGCCATACTAGGGCGCTGCGCGGTCCCACAGGAAAGAGAGAAGTCCTACGATTTTCCGACCGGTCGCATCCGGGTGGAGGCGATTCGCCGCGCACTGAGGGTCTTAGCCATCCACCGGCGCGGCGAACCCATCTTTGATCTCAGAGGCGCTTACCGACAATAGTTGTCGATGATCTGCTGCCCCCAGCTTCGGTATGTGGACTGATCCTCTGATGGCGACATGCCTTCCCAGACATGGACTTCGCCCTGACTGGTGATCAGGACGGCATGCGGCGTGTAGCCGACGTAGGCGCCATAGGCGTTTTTGCCATTCAACGTGTAGCACGCCAGCTCACCCGACCATTCCTTCTTGCCCAGGAGGCCGCGCTTGAGAGTGACGGTCGTCGCAAAGGGTTGCTTGATCCGCCGCCAGTTGGCGCTGTCGGGGTCTCGGAGTGTCTTGATCTGCCAAGCGACGAACGCGCGGTCGTGCGCATCTTGAGGCTGGCTACCGTTCTGACCGAACGATGCGACCGGTCCGGGCGCTATGATGATGGACGCTGCTACTACTGCCTGAAACAAATGTGATCTCCCAGAATCCCCCGGCGTGCTGCCGACAGAACCGTGAGAAATACATATTATAGTTGATAATCAAGAGCTCAGCGCTCCGTCACTGTCTGCGGATGGACGTCCGCCTGCTCGTTGGTCTCAATTTTCGCAAGCTGCGGACGATGCGCGGTCTCACGCAGGAGCAGGCTGCGGAGCAAACAGGGATGTCGCAACAGTATATCAGCGGCCTGGAGCGCGGCCATCGCAACCCAACGGTCCTGACGCTGCATGAGCTGGGAAGCCCTCTAGGCGTCGAGCCCTTGGAACTCCTGCGGCCGGTCGAAGACGGGGAGACGGACAGGGCTGAATGGGTGAAGGCGACTTGACGCGATGGTCGCGGAGAGGCTCCGACATTGCGTTGTTGAGCAGATCACCCCGCCTTAGCAGCTGCACGCCCCGGCAAGATTAATCCGCGGAACCGGGCCTTGTGGAACTCAGCGTGGAGCTCGTCAGCGTTGTAGTGCCCGAGATACCGCCGATCCAACTCGTCTTGGACGTGCCCCACGATGGCGTTCGCCTTTGTTCGGTCACCGCTATCAATCAGCAGCTTCTTAAACGCCCCTCTGAAGCTGTGAAAGGTCACAGCACTGCGGGTCGCCTTGGTGCCACGATCAATCACACTGGGCACCACCGTCCTGTTAAACGCACGGATCCACTTGCTGTTTGCCCACCGCGACAACTCAGCCTCCTCATTCGCGCTGTGCTCACGCGGACATTCCCAGTCGGGAAAAAGCCTGTCGCTCCCGCTCGCGGTGACACGGTGCACATATCGATCGAAGCCGAGCGCGATCAACTCATCGAGTATTGGCACAATCCGCGACTTGCCGCTCTTCGTGCGCCTGTATTCGTTGGGCTGGACCAGAATGTGCGGAGTGCCGGTCAGCGTGATCTCTGCCAGCTTCAGCCCGCCCAGTTCCGCAGCGCGCGCGCCGGTGAAGAGTGCCAGCACCGGCGCCCAGTATCGCATGTCGTCGAGCAGGTGCGTTCCGGGAACGTAGCTCTGCTCCGGTGAAGCACATCCTGCGAACCATGGATGCTGAAACAGCGCATTCAACTCGGCGATCTCAAAGCGGCGCTTCTCTGGAACAAGCGACCTGTCAGCCTCTCCGACCCAGTTCGCAAGGTCAATGTCAGCCGCAGGGTTTGGCCCATCCCGCCAACCGCGCCCGATCGCAAATGCGAGCGGCGACGAGATTTTGGTTAGGTAGCTCTGGACAGTTCCGCGGCTGATAGCGCGAGCGGCCCCCTTTGCCTTGCCCACCTCCTGAGTTGCCACCGCGTCAATGAATGCAAACACGTCCTGCCGAGTAACCATGTCGACAGGCTTATCGCCGATGACTGCGATGAAGAGTCGTTGAGCACGTCCAGCACTCTGCAATGTCTTTGGCGCGAAGTTCGAAACCCTGACCTGCTCCCGAACCACCTCGCTAAAGCGCTTCGCCTTGGATTGATCGGCCACCTGGCTGCTGAACATGCTGATCAAGGTGGACGTCGGCGCGTCGGGCAGCGATTTGCCCTCAAGCATCGTCTGCACATCGGCCCGCGCTTGCACCAAGCCGTCCGAGACCGCGCGAACGAGCTCTGCGAACTCTTGCGACTTCTCGTCCACGCAAAAGCCAAGGTCGACATTCAAATGTCGCGCCCGCTCGTGGACACTGAACTGACTCCCCCACGCCCTCGAGCGGTCAAGCTCGCTCTGGGCCGCAATCACATTTTCAATACGCCAGTCGAGGTAGTCGGCGGCCTCGGGGTTCACATCAGCATTCACAATCTCTTGACGCCAGTCACGCACCAGACGGTCGCGCACCCGTCGCGACGTCTCTGCCAGACCTGCCGCGTCGAATGGCCGCTTCGGCCGCGCCGGCACCGCTTGAATTGCGGGAGCCCGACCATTTGCAGCTGCGACCAATCCGTCGAACTCGATTTCTACAGCCGCAGCCCTCGTCAGAGCTTCGGCATAGACTCCGGTTCCCAACGACTTGCGGTAGATTTTCTGGCCGCCGAAGAGGCGCTGATGCGCCTCTGGCTGATCGAGGACGGCCTTTGGCACTCGGCGCTGATACTGATAGACCCCGCCCCGCAGGGAGGCGTGTCGGAATGACTTGGGACGCATGTAGACTCGCTCAATGTATCACAGGCATGTCACACACTACCGAACGATTGTCATCGCGTTATCAATGGGTAACGCGGATCCTCGTGCCACTGAAAGTGGTAAGAGTTTCCCGTAGGGGTCACCATCCAGGCATAATCGCCTGAGATGGCTGTTTTACGATTCTCTTGCCCGTCGTGTGCAGAACGACGTGAAAAGAACGTCACGGCGCCCCCTTCCGCGGACCCCCGGCCCGTACGGCCCTGCTTCCGCAGCCCGGTGCCCGAAGCGTAGAGTTCGGGTGCTCTATCGTACGGCGATCCTGCACCCCGATCCCGACGGCGCGGTCGGTGCGGCGATCCGCATCAGCTATGCCAGCTTCGCGCGCAATCTCGGCTTAGGCATGAGCGAGGAACCCCAGGGCGATGTGTCGTGGATCACGCTCAAGAGCGACCGCAGCGAAATGGTCGCGCGCTATCTGTTCGGCAAACTGGATCGAGCCGGAGCGCGATGCTGCCGTAGGCACCGTCTGTCATCCGATTGGCGTGGCTGCCGCAGCCGATGAACCGTGCGGACGACGCCGTCTGGGCCTTCCCGACCCGATCGCCGCAATGCCCGCTACCGCATGGCGTCGAGCAAGCGCTCGGTAAACAGCTGCTTGTACCATCGCAGCAGTTCAAACGCTGCATCGATCCGTTGGCGGTCCTTGGCGAACAGCAGCTCGATCGACAGGCCGCGCATCGCCGCCTGGTGAAGCATCGTCATCGCTTCAAGCTGTGCCCGATCGTTGAAGCCGATATCTTCGGCCACCTCCATCAGACCCTGAAACTGCCAGGACTCCAGTGTTTCGACCACTGCGGGGAGCCGGCGTGCGAGCTCCGCATCGCCGCGCGATGCCATCAGGATTTCGAGCAGCGTCATGGCTTCGGGATCCTGCTGCGTGATCCACGATGCGTCGGTGATCGCGGCGAAGCGTGGCAGGCCGCGCGGTTCAGCCATGATGATCCGGCGGCGCTTTTCCTGTGAGCGGCGCACGACTTCGAGCGCTACCGCAAGGATGAGGTCCACCTTGGTCGGGAAATGGTGGAGGAGCGCCCCGCGGCTGATTCCGGCCTCTTTGGCGACCGAGATGGTCGTGGTCGCGGAATAGCCATCGCGATAGAGGCAGGTGATCGCGGCATCTATCGCGCGCCCGCTCGTTTCCTCGCGGCGCTCGGCTTGGCTTCGGCGGACCCGGGCTGTACGGGGCTGCGCAACGGCACTCTTGGACGAACTGTTCATCGCTCGCGATATCGCACACTCGCACAGCCTGCGGAAGGCGTTGACGCGCGGCATTCCCTTGAAACAATCAGGCCAGCCTGTTTTATTGTTCCATGCCGGGTCGCGACAAATCGTCAGGAGATGTCCGCTAGGGGCGCAATTCTACACGACCTTCCCCACGCGACGGGGTGCCGCGGTTGCTATCGCAGCGCAGCGGGCCGAGCGACCGGGCCCGGCGATCGCAGTCCGTCGCCGGGCCGGGTCGGATCAGCCCTCGGCCATGGGCGTCGCTGCGCGGTTCTGCGCCCAGAAATCGCGGAACTGGCGGCGTGGATTCTCCGCGACGCGGGTGTCGTCGTCGAGGATCAGCGTGGTACGGCGTGCCTGTGTGTAGGCCGCCCATTGCGGGATCCTGGCGTTGTTGGGATCGCCATTTGCCGCAAACGCACCCCAGATCGACGCCATGCGCTCGGCCATCTTCAGGCTGCTCGCGCTCGGCCCGTTGAGGCCGCCGCGCACGCTGTACAGGCTGGGCGCGACATCGATACCATGGACCGCGCCGAACCGCCCGCCATAAGCCGGGCTCGGCCAGGTCCACAGATACGACCACACCGGCGCCTTGCCCTGCTTCGCCTTGAGCTCGGTCTGCGCAAAGGCGCCGCGGCGGAAGTAGAGGTCACTGTCCATCCGCGCCGCGATCAGGAAGGGCGGCGATTTCGCATCCTCGTCGCGATAAAGCTTGATCGCTTCCTCCGCCTTGGCGCCCGCGCGTTGTCGTGCGAACGCGAGCAGGCCGGCCTCGTCCATGCGGAAGTCCATCATGCGATAGGCGCGTTCGTCCAGCGCGGTCGAGATGATCATCGGGACATCGGCGGAGATTTCCGGCGCATCGGGATCGAAGGGGTGCCGCGGAATCGCGACACCATCCACCACCGGCGCAAACGATCCCGGCGCCTCGCCCTTCGCACGGGCAGCTGCTTCAAGCCCCGCCTGCGCCTTGAGCACGGTAAGCCACGGCAGATCCTGAAGCTTTCGCACGTCCTTCGGCCCGAGCTCGAGCGCCTTCATCAGTGCGGACGCGCGCTGCGTCGCGATTTCGGGCGGCATCGCGCGCAGCGCCGACCCGCTCATCACCCCGGCGCGATGAATCAGGCCCTTGGCCGATGGCATTGCGAGCAGCATGCTGGTCTTGGCGCCGCCGCCCGACTGGCCGTAGACCAGCACACGATCGGGATCGCCGCCGAAACTGGCGACATTCTCCCGCACCCAGCGGAGCGCGGCGACGATGTCCTGCATCCCGACCGTGCCGGAGCTGGCGAAGTCCGATCCGCCCGCCTCGGCCAGATGGAGGAAGCCGAACGCACCCAGGCGATGCGTGACCGAGATAACGACACTCTTGGAAAAGCGCGCCATTGCCTCCCCGTCCATGCCCACCGAATTGCCGGATCCTCCATAAAAGCCACCGCCGTGCAGCACGACGATGACCGGCACCCTGGCCTGTTGCGACAGGTTCGGGCTCCACAGGTTCAGCGCCAGGCAGTCCTCGCCCGGGCCACCGGGCTGGACATCGAACATGATCAGGTCGGCATAGGGGCTGCGACGATCGGCCGGCACCTGGGGGCTGACGTCGGAATAGCTGAACGCATCGCGGACGCCTGCCCATTTCGCCACCGGCTGCGGCGGCATGAAGCGGTTGCGACCGCTCGCCGGGGCGGCATAGCGGATGCCCTTGAAGGTCGCGACGTCCCCGGCCTGCGCGCCGCGCAGCTTGCCCTGGGCCGTTTCGATCACCGGGAACAGCTCGGCTGCGTGCGCGGTGCGCGGCAGCGCGACCCCGGCGCCAAGCGCGGCCCCCATGCCCAGCACACCCCGCCGACTCGCCTTCATGCCATGATCGCCCACGTCATCCTCCATCGCTGTCCGGGAATTCGATGCTCCCGGTTCGACCCCAGGCTAACCAGCGATACGGGTCCGATCAAGAAACAATCTTGACTGTCGGTAAGTTGTCGCCGAGCTTATATCGAAATGATCGGGAGAGATGGCATGGCGTGGTGGATGAAACCGATGGTGGGCGTTGCCCTGGCGGCGGTCGGCATGACGGCGGTAGCCGCGCGGCCGGACCCCGCCCCGTTGCTCCGCACCAGCTACGGCCCCGTGACAGGTCTGCGCGACCAGGGGGTCTATGTCTTCAAGGGGGTACGCTATGCAGCGAGCACCGAGGGCCGGCGCTTTCAGCCCTCGACCGCGCCGGCGCGCTGGGCACAGCCGCTGCCCGCAACCGACTATGCAGCACAATGCCCCCAGGTCGCCGGGGGCGACACGCACCTGTTCGAGTCGTGGAAGAACGAGCGCCCGGCGAGCGAAGACTGCCTGTTCCTCAACGTGTGGACGCGCGGTCTGAACGACGGGAAAAAGCGGCCGATCATGGTCTGGCTGCATGGCGGCGGCTATGTCACCGGCTCGGGCGCGGCCAATGGCTATGATGGCGTGCGCCTCGCGCGGCGCGGCGATGTGGTGCTGGTGACGATCAACCACCGGCTCAATGCGTTCGGCTATCTGCATCTGTCCGGCATCACCAATGATCCGCGCTATGCCGATGCCGGCAATGTCGGGAGCCTCGACATCATTCGCGCGCTGCAATGGGTGCGCGACAATGCCGCGGCGATCGGCGGCGACGCAGGCAATGTCACGATCTTCGGCGAGTCCGGTGGCGCAGCCAAGGTCGCGACGCTGATGGCCATGCCGGGCGCGCGCGGCCTGTTCCACAAGGCGATCGGGCAGAGTGGATCGATGTCGCTGTCCGGATTCACGCCCGAGGTCGGCACCGCGATTGCACGCGACCTGATCGCGACTGCCAAGCTCTCTCCAACCGATATCGACACGCTCGCCACCATGCCGCTCGACAGCTTCATGACGGCGATGCGCGCTTCGCGCAGCCGTGGCGCGAACTTCCGCCCCGTTCCCGATGGCCGGTCGATGCCGCGCCAGCCCTTCGATCCCGATGCGACCCCGGTATCCCGCGACGTGCCGCTGCTGGTCGGTACCAACCGCACCGAAACGACGCTGCTGATCGGCGCCGCCGCGCCCGGCGTGTTCAACCTCAGTTGGGACGCCCTGCCTGCCCGCGCCGCACCGTTTCTGGCGGGCGGGGACGCGGCGGCGATCATTGCCGGCCTGCGCGCCGCCTATCCCGCCGAAAGTGCCAGCGACATCTTCTTCCGCATCTCCACCCAGCGCCAATATCGCCGCACCGCGATCACCCAGGCCGAGCGCAAGGTTACGGGGGGCGGCGCGCCGGTCTTCATGTACCGGCTCGACTGGGAAACGCCGGTCGATGGCGGCAAGTGGCGCACGCCGCACGCGCTCGACATCGCGTTCGTGTTCGACAATGTCGCCCGCTCGACCTCGATCTCGGGCAGCGGTCCGGCGCAGCAGCGCATGGCTGACCTGATGAGCGACGCGTGGATCGCCTTTGCCCGAACCGGCAATCCGGCGACCAAGGCCCTGCCCACCTGGCCGCGCTACGATGTTCAGCGGCGCGCGACGATGATCTTCGACACGACGCCGCGCGTGATGAACGATCCCGATCCGGTCGAGCGCCGTCTGTTCGAAAACCTTCCCGTCAGCCGCGGCCAATAACGCCGGGCTTGGTGCTGCGCGGCGTTCGCAGCGGGCGTAGTCGATCGACGACGCCCGCGATCGCATCCGGTTGATCGGGCTGATGCGGGGCCGAACCGCATCAGCCGATCGGGATTCACCCCGCAGTCGGTGTCGGGATTGCTGCCCATAGCTTGCGGAACCCGCTGCCCGGATCATTCTCGGACCGCGTCTTGTCGTCGAAGATCATCGTCGCGCGCCGGCCTGGTTCATATGGGTCCCAGCGCGGGATCTGCTGGTTATTGGGATCGCCCGTCTTGGCGAACGCCACCCACGCCGAAGCGAGTTCATCCGCGACGCGGCGGCCGCGCGGGCTGCCGACGTCCAGCGTCTGGTCGCGGTAGCTGTGGAAGGTCGCCGACACATCCAGTCCATGGATCGCGCCATAGCGCCCGCCATAGGCACTGGTCGCCCAGTTCCACTGGTACATATAGACGGGCGCGCCACCCTGCGCGGACTTCACCTCCGCCTGCTTGATCGCCATCTTCCGCCCGCTCGCATCGGTGGTCATTACCGCCTGCAGCAGAAAAGGCGACTTGTCGGGATAGGTGCGGCGGTAGGCGGCGAGCAGTTCGCGTCCGCGCGATCCGTAGCGAGTGGTCAGCTGCTCGGCGAGCTGGTCGTGGGTCAGGTCCGGATTGGACAGGCGGATCGCGCCATCCTCCAGCGTCGTCGATACGATCAGCGGAACGTCGCGCGAGAATTCGGGTGCCGCCGGATCGAACGGGTGCGCGGTGAAATAGCTGTTGTCGAGCACCGGCACAAATGACCAGGCCATCCCGGGCCGGCGCATCACGCGCACCTGCGCCGCCAGCAACGCCTGCCACGGCACCTTGCGCAGATCTCCGGCGCGTTCCTTGGCAATATTCAGCTCTTCCAGCAGCGCCACGGCCTGCTTCGTCGCGACCTCCGGATCGGTCAGCCTGAGCATCGATCCCGACTGTACCGCCGCGCGGTGGAACAGCCCCTTGGCCCGCGGGTCGCCATAGAGGACGCTGGTCTTTGCGCCGCCGCCAGACTGGCCAAAGATCATCACGCAATTGGGGTCGCCGCCGAACTGCGCGATATTGTCGCGCACCCAATTGAGGCTGGCGACCATGTCCATGACGCCGGCATTGCCCGCACCCGCCATGTCGCTTGCCCGGGTCAGCTGGTTGAGGTGGGTGTAACCGAATGCGCCGAGGCGATGGTTGACGGTCACGACGACGACATCGCCGAACCGCGCCAGCTGCGCACCGTCGAAGCCGGGACCATTGCCCGATCCGCTGGCGAAGCCGCCGCCATGGAAACAGACCAGCACGGCGCGCTTGCCGCCGTCATTGACTCCCGGGGTCCAGATATTGAGGTTCAGGCAATCCTCGCCCATCGACCCGGCGCCGACATGGCGATCCCACATGATCATCATCGCATAGTCGCTGCGCAGGTCGGCCGGCAATTGCGGGTTGATCGGACCATAGCCGATACAGTTGCGCACCCCCACCCAGGGTTTGGGCGGGCGCGGCGGGGCGAAGCGATTGGCCCCGCCGGTATCCGCGCCATAGGGGATGCCCTTGAACTGCTTGATCCCGACATTGTCGATCCCCTCGACCTTGCCGGTACGCGTCTCGACCGTCACGAAGATCGGTCGATCCTGCGTCGCGCCCCGTGCTGGCCGTGCCGTGCCTCCAACCATGCCGATCGCTCCCAGTCCTGCCATTCCGCCCAGCACGCCGCGGCGAGAGACGTTCAAATCGATGGTCATCCGTTGTTCCCCCAAAAAGGCATCAGAAGCGCGCGGTCACGCCCATGAAGAAGCGGCGGCCGATAATGTCGTAGGCCGATGTTGCGGTGGACGCGGGGCCGCCGAATTCGGGCGGCTGGCGGTTGGTGAGATTGGTGATCCCTCCGCGCAGTTCGAACCGGTCATTCGCGCGCACGCGACCGATCAGGTCGAAATAATTGACCGCCGGGACACCGGGTGCCGTGCCGGTCGGATTGCCGACATTCGCGCTGTTGGACTGGGACCCGATGAACCGCCAGCGCAGCGTCAACCCGCCATTCTTCCCCGACAGGCTGGCGCTGGTCACATGCTTCCAGGCCGGATGGGTCGAGGAAAAGCCGTCGATCTGCGCATTGCCGATGGTCCCGGCATAATCGTTGAACGGCTCGGTCGACAGGTTCTGGATCTTGTAATCGATGACATAGGTGACCGAGCTGTTGAGCAGCAGCGCGCCCAGGCCATTGATCTCGATGGCGGCGTTCGCCTGAAGATCGATCCCCGACGTGCGATACGCGCCAAGGTTGAAGAGCGGTTCGCGGATCGTGGCCAATACACCCGCCGAATCGCGCGTGATCAGCTGGCAGTAGAAATTGCTCGCCTCGTAATTCGGATTGAGCCCGCCGAAGTTGAAGCATTGGTTGAGGGCGATCGGGCTGGTGACATAACCGATCGCGTCCTTGAGCCTTATATCGTAATAATCGATCGAGAATGACAGCGCGCGGAAGAACGGCTTTGCCAATGCCGGCTCGACGACGAGGCCGACGGTGTAGCTGTCGGCGGTCTCCTCCTTGAGGTTGAGATTGCCGATGCGCTGCGCCGCATTGGCGGTGCCGCTATAGCGGTAGGTGGCGAGCGTCGCGGACGGGACGCCGGTTGCGACACACAGCGCGGCGACCTTCGCCGGATCGACGCCTGCGATCTTGCCGGTCCGCGCAAAGCCGGTGGAATCGCAGGGATCCCCCGCCCCCGACGACGCCAGCCCGATCACTCCAGTCGCCCCCGACAACGGCGAGAACAGGTCGCCGAGCGACGGCGCGCGGATGGCGCGCGAATAGCCGCCGCGCACGCTCACGCCCCGGACCGGGGACCAGTTGCCGCTCGCCTTGTAGGTATGCGTCCCGCCGATGCGGTTATAGTCGGAGAAGCGATAGGCGAGGCTGAGATCGAGATTCTGAACGAACGCGCGATCCCGCAGCAGTGGCAGCGCCAGCTCGCCATAGAGTTCACGCACGTTGATGTCGCCGCGCGACGAGAATGCGCCGGAGGTGCCCAATGCGTCCGGCGACGTCGTAACGCCCGGCGTTGCGGTCGGTGTCGGGCTGTTGCGCGGATCGATATCGGCGCGATAGCTGTTGCTGCGATACTCGGCGCCCACTGCGAATGCGGCGCTTCCGCCGGGCAGGTCGAACAGGTCGCCGGTGAGGTTGGCCTGCACCACCGTTTGCTCGAACCGGTAACGGTTGATCGTATCGATCGTCAGATAATCGGCGCATTCCGGCGACACCGGCCCGAAGGCGAACGGGTCGTATCCGCCGCTGCATAGCGATCGGCCGCCATCGGCAAGCCCGTTCGCGCCCACGCCGTTGAGCACGGTGTTGAGCCGGCTGCGGCTCACCGAGTTGATTGCGCGCTCGTCTTCCAGCGTGCGACCGAAGCTGGCATAGACATCATAGCGGAGCGAGGACGAGCCGATCCCGCCCTTCAACCCCACCATGCCCTGGGCGACTTCATATTCCTGCTGCACCTGCAACAGCCCGATGCGCGAGGTGTTGAAGTAATAGACGAACGACCCCGCCGGATTGGGCCGCGAGTTGAGCGCGATACGCAAGTCGGGCGTCACGAAGGGATTGTCGGCGCGGATGCGGATCGGATCGACCACCGACTGGGTGACGCCCGCGTCGCTCAACTGGTCGCTCTGATACCAGGTGTATATCGCCTGCGCGTAAAGCGTCGCCGCGTCGGAAATGTCGAACTCGGCGCGTGCAAAGCCCGAATAGCGCTCGAGCGGCAGCTGCAGCGTCGCATCGCGCAGCGCTCGCTGGGTCACCGTCCCGGTCGCTCCGATGACATAGCCCGTGCTGGGATCGGGCCGCAGGTTGATGGCGCCAGTATTGCCGATCAGCGTGCCGTCCGGATTGAGGAGCAGGCTGCTCGCCGCCGCCGGGACCGCCGTGCGATAGGTGTTGAGGAACAGGTTGCGGTACGCCGCGACTGCCGGTGCGGCGCCCCCGCCGAAGCGATTGGCGCCCTCCAGCACGATCAGGCCGTTGGATGGCGTTGCGGTCCCCAGCCTGTTGTCGAAGAACGACCGCGAATCCCGCGACGCGGTGCCGCGACCGAGATAGGACGCCGACAGGAAGACGCGGGCGCGGTCGTCGGCAAGGCTCCCGCCCCAGGTGATCGATGCACTGCGGCTGCTCGCGTCGCCCTGTTCGGACACGCCCAGTTCGCCCTGCAGCTCAAGGCCGCGAAACCGGTCGTTGAAGCGAAAGTTGACGACGCCCGCGACTGCGTCGGAGCCATAGACCGCCGACGCGCCGCCGGTGATGACTTCGGCCGATCCGATCAGCGCCGGCGCGATCGTGTTGAGGTCGATCGTCCCCTGTACATCCGACGGCTGAAGCCGCCGCCCGTCGAACAGCACCAGCGTACGCGACGGCCCCAGGCCACGCAGGTTGGCGCTCGACCGGGCGCCCGACGCGCCCGCGCCAAAGGTGCTGATGCTCGACGTCTGGGCATTCTGCGACGCCTGGAATTGCGGCAGCGCATTGAGCGTCTGCTCGACCGTTGCGGGGCCGCTGTCCTGGATAAAGGTCTGATCGACCGTAGTGATGGGGCTTTCGGCGGTGAAATCGCGGCGGAGGATGCGCGAACCGGTCACGACGATCTCGCGCTCTTCCGACGCAGGCTGGGCAGGGACGGGCGTCGATGTCTGCGCCAGGGCGGCACCGTGGAAGGCGCCCGAGCAAATGCCGCCGAGCAGCGCGTATCGAAGCGCAGTCATATTCCTCTCCTGTTTCAGATCGACACGTTTGCGCGACGACCAGGCGGACAGCCCAGCGCATCGTGCTATTGCATTTACCAGCAGTCAAGATTGTTTGTTTAAGGCAGCCCGGACACATCGGGACGGTGACGCCAGACGCTGGTCATCCCGCCCCCGTCACCGAAGTCGGCGAGCGCCGGTCTGCCTGAAGTGCTTCCAACGATGGCAGGGTGCCGTGCGCCGTATCCGCGCACGGGATCGGTCGACCAGCCTGTTCCCGGCTGAGCTAGCCAGCCAGCGGCGTTGCCTCCCACCGGCGATCGGCAACGTCGCGTACCGCCATTTCCAGCGCGGCCACCAGTGGGCGGTCGGCCAGCATCGCATGGCTCAGGCCGATGTCCCGCTCCGCGAGCGCACGGGCAAAGGTCGGGGCGTCATGCGCGACCGCAAGCTCCGCGATCACCGCGGCATGCGGATCGGCGATCGAGGTGCCCGCCCGCGCACGCGCGTGCAGGAACACGATCCACCCGGCGAGCGCGGTGACGATGTGGACTGGGAGCGTACCCGCAGCCCGGTTCGCCGCGAGCGAATCGCCCAGCCGATACGGGACCTTCTGCGAACCATCGATCGCGATCTGCTCCAGCCGGTGGAGGATCGCCGGGTTGCGGAACCGCTGCATCACATCGGCATGGTACCGGTCGAGATCGAGGCCGGGTACGGTGCCGACAAAGGGCTGGATTTCGTCGCGCACCATGGTTTCGGCGAAGCGCGCCAGCGCGGCGTCGCGCATCGCCTCCGCCACCGATGCCGCCCCGCGCAACAGGCCAAGATAGGCGACGCTGGAATGCGCGCCATTGAGGATGCGCAGCTTGGCCCGCTCCCACGCCGACACGTCACTCGTCAGGATCGCGCCGGCGGCCTTGAGGTCCGGACCGAAATCGACTCCCAGATCCTCGACCACCCATTGCGCAAAGGCCTCGCGCTGCACCCCCGCCGCATCTTCGACGCCCAGCTTATTCTTAAGATCGGACAGGAAAGTGGCGTCGCTTGCAGGGGTGATCGAATCGACCATGGTACATGGCACCGCCACCTCCGCGCCGATCCATGCCGCAAGTTTGGCATCGACCCGCCCGGCATAGGCGATAAGAGCAGCGTGCAGCTTGCGGCCATTGTCCGCCAGGTTGTCGCACGGCATCACCGTAAACGGGGTAACGCCCGCAGCGCGGCGCGCCGCCAGCCCCTGAACGATCCAGCCGACTACCGAACGCGGCGCCGCCGCGCCCGCCAGATCGTGCACGATGTCCGGATGCGCCAGGTCGAGCGTGCCATCCGAAGCGAGACAATAGCCCTTTTCGGTGACGGTCGAGGTGACCAGCCGCACCTGCGGATCGGCCAGCAGCGCAGCGGTCTGCACCGCATCCTCCGGCCCCAGAAACGCGCTATGGGCAGCGATCACCCGCAGCGACGGCACCGCATCGCGGATCGCCAGCGTGTACAGGCCATCCTGCGCCGCCAGCGCATCGATCGTGCCGCGCGTCCGGAGCGATACCGCGGCGATCCCCCATCGCGGATCCTCGGCCAGCAGCCGGTCGATATAGGCTGCCTGGTGCGCGCGATGAAATGCGCCGGGACCGAAATGGACAATGCCGGTGGCCAGCGCAGGCCGCCCCGCCGGTGTCTCTACCATGGCGGGCAGGCTGGACAGGCTGGCGTGGGACAGGATGGTCACAGCGTTACGCCCCGTTTCCAGATCGCGATCTCACGCTCGCCATTGCGTTCGGCGGCGGTTTCCTCGCCCGAGGCAATGGCGATGATCCGCTGCAACAGCGCCGCATCGGCCGCGTCCATCCCCGCGTCGAGCACCATGCCGGCGTCGAAATCGATCCAGCCGGGCTTGCGCACGGCAAGGTCGTGATTGGACGCAATCTTGACCGTCGGAACTGGAAAGCCGAGCGGGGTCCCGCGCCCGGTGGTGAACAGGATCACGGTCGCCCCCGCCGCCGCCAGCGCAGTCGACGACACGGCGTCGTTTCCCGGCGCCTCCAGCACGGTCAGGCCACGGGCCCTGACCTGCACGCCATAATCGATCACATCGACCACAGCGCTCGTCCCGCCCTTCTGCACCGCGCCGAGCGATTTTTCCTCGAGCGTGGTGATCCCGCCCGCGATGTTTCCAGGCGATGGGTTTTCCGACACCGGCTCGCCATGGTCGATGAAATGCTGTTTGAACCCGTTCACCAGGGTGACGATCGCATCGAACGTCGCACGCGACGCCGCGCGCGCCATCAACAGATGTTCGGCCCCGAAAATCTCGGGTATCTCGGTCAGGATCGCACTGCCGCCCGCGCCCGTCACATGATCCGCCATCCGCCCGACCAGTGGATTGGCGGTCAGCCCCGACAGCCCGTCCGACCCCCCGCATTTGACGCCCAGCACAAGCGCGTCGAGCCCGGCCGGACTGCGCACTGCCATCGCGGCCCGTGCCAGTTCCTCGACCAGCGCCACCCCCTCCGCCATTTCATCGGCGCTTGCCTGTGCGACGAGGAAGCGAATCGACCCGCGCCGCGCTTGCGGGATTCGCTCCAGCAGTGCGGCGACTTGATTCTCCTCGCACCCCAGGCCGACGATCACCGCGCCTGCGGCATTGGGGTGGCAGGCCAGGCTGGCCAGGATTGCCCGCGTGCCGTCCAGATCATGGCCCAGCTGCGAACAGCCATGCGGATGCGCAAAGGCATGCACACCGTCGACCAGATGCGCGACGCGCGCCTCCGCCTGGCGCGCGATCCGCTCCGCCGTTCGCGCGACGCAGCCAACCGTCGGCAGGACCCAGATTTCATTGCGCGTGCCCACACGGCCATCGGCACGGCGATAGCCCATGAAAGTCGCTGTCGAGGGCAGCGGCGTTACGACATTGGCACCGGTGTCAAACGCGTAGCTGTGCTGACCTGCCAGCGCGGTTTGCAGGTTATGGACATGGACATGTTCGCCCGCTGCGATGGAACGGGTTGCGCGCCCGATCGGGAAGCCGAACTTGCGCACCGGCGCGTTGCGCTCGATCGCGTGCAGCGCCACCTTGTGACCGCGTTCTACCGCGTCGATCAGCTGCACGGACCCGCCGTCGAACGCAACGCGGTCGCCCGCCACGCCAGCCTCCAGCATCGTCAGCACATCGTCGGGCGGGGCGATTTTTAGCGCCTTGGGCATTCCATCACTTCGCGATTGACTGAAAAACGGGCTTCGAACGAACGGTCATCGCGCGGCATCTGCACGGCAAAGCCGGGGCACGGCGCGCGCAACAGCCCCTGGCAGGTTTTTATCACGGCACGTGAATTTTGCCAGCGCCATGGCACCGCGCTTCAGCGCGGTTCCGATCCGCCGCCGCAGGACAAGGCCCGATTGAGGCCTGCGCCCGCTCGGCCCGCGGCCGGGAGCGCGCAAAATCGGCACCGCAGCGCCGACATTGCGCGGTAGCCGCCGATCCGGCGAACTCATGCTTCAGCGGCGTTCCAGCGTCCGCAGCATCCCGGCCACACGCCCGCCAAGCCGCACCATCGCGCTATCAGAGCGACCGTCGATGGATAATTCCAGGCGCGCGTCCATCCCGAAGTCGCGCGAACGACTGTAATCCGCCGTTCCTTCAAGCGACATCCGCTCGATCGGGGCGGCGTCGAGCCGGGATTTGCGCGGCAGTTGCAGAATGACGGTCCAGTCTGATGGCGGCGCGGAAATGCTGGGCAGTGCGTAAAGCGGTTCCAGCGAGGCACCGTCGGCCGGGATCAGCGCGCGCAGCGTACGCACGTCCAGGCCCGGCAACCGCGGCACGCCGCGCGCGTGCATCGCAGCGTCGCCCCCATGTACTGCCGATTCCGCCATCAGCATCCCGCGCGCATCGACTGCAATCGTCGCGGCGGCGGCCGGTGCCGACGCTCCGTTCGGCCCGTCGTCACGCGCAGCAGCAGGCACCGCAACCAGTGCGGGCGCAAGCGCCACGAAAACCAACTTCCCCCTCACCACTGCGTCCCCCCGTCCAGTGATGGGGGCAAGCTGCCCTAATCAATCGACACGTGCAATCATTGCCCGCCCATGAGTTCGGTCTGCCAGCTGAACCGCAACGCTGACACGGCGGTCGGCTTCTTCGTGGGTCCGCTGCGCGTGGTCGATCCGACCAGCGCGGAATCGATCAGTTCCTCGATCCCCGTGCCCACGCCGCCATTGTTGCGCATGCGCGTTCCCGCCAGCGTCGGTCCGGCAGCTACGGCACAGGCCGCGCCGTCCTCCGGCCCCGGCACCACCGGGCATTGCGCCAACCGCGCATAGCTCAGCGGCACGCCATCGGTGACGTCGCTGACCAACAGCACCAGATCGTCACGCAGGGCGCCGCCGGGGCTGGCGTCGGTCAGGCTGTATTGCAGCACGCCGCTTTCCCCCGCGCGCAGCCGGGTCGGATTGTCGGCCTTCATCTGGAGCCGCCCATCCTGACCGTCGAACAACAGGATACCGCCATCGGGAGAGAAGATCAGCGGGTTGACATAGAGGTCGGTCTTGCCGGTGTTGGTCACCTTGATGAACAACCAGTCGCAGCGCTGAAAGCGAAAGCCGCCCGCTTCGCTGCCGTCGCCACCGATGCGTTGTGCATCCTTCGCCACCGCATAATAGTCGGCGGTGGTATCCGGGCACGCCGCACCTGCCGCCAACGCCTTGGGCCGAGCGACATAGAATTCGACCGCGACATTCTTAGCCGGATCCTCCCCCGGCTCTCCGCTCGCCAGCGCCGGGCTCGCCAGCACGCGCTGCAGTCGACTGAACCGCGTCGCCTTGACCAGCGCGCCCCCGATCGCGAAGCGCACGCGGATCGTCGGGGTGCTGCCGCCTTTGGCCATTTCGGCGGCCAAATCGATCGATCCAAAATCGGCGGTCACCTGCCCCGGCGGCTGGGTCAGCGCCAGCTTGTCGCCCTGAAACGTGAGTACCAAATCCGCCGCTTCGCCCGGCTGGACGAAAGTTGCGCCGATATCGGCAGGCTTGAATTCCTTGAACGCCGCCAGCGCCGCCGCCTGCGCCGCGCTGGGGCTGGCGGGGGCGGCGGGCAGTGCGATGCGATAGTCGAGCTGGACCGGCTGCTGCTCGATCGTCGCGATCAGCCGCACCTCGCGCGACAACGGCTTGCCGTCGATGTCGCGGACGTCGTTCCATGCCTCTGCCGGGATGTCGCCGAACGCGGTCGGCACCAGGATCGCCTTGTACGCATCGGCCTGTTCGACCCGGCCATAGAGGATCACCTTGTCACCGGTCGGCGCGGCGAGCGCCAAGCCGATGATCGTCCCTTCGACCACCCCCTGCAACTGGCCGGCGCTCATCTCCAGCCGGTCGAGCTTCACCGGATCGGTCGACTTGGTTTCGGCGGTAAATGCGCGCGCGGGCTTGTATACTGCCCAGCTTCCCGTTCCGGCGGTCGCGCCGCTCTTGACCAGCCCGCCCATCAGCGGCCGGTCGATATCGCCGTCAAATTCTGGGCGCGGTGCTTTCGGATGCTTGTCGGTACCGGCGGTCACGCGGTTGGCGAGGTCGCGATAGGAATAGACACGCGGGTTGTTCCAGTTCGCCATGGCATAAACGGTGAGCAGCCCGTGCGGCGCCTGTTCGGCGGGGTCGGCAAAGGCAGGGGCCATCGCCTGCCGCGCCTGCACCGCCGATGGCGCGGCCATCATTCCGACATAAGCGCCCCATCCGGTGCCGCCCTTCTTCGTCTCCCCCGCCAGATCGCGGACGAACCCCGCCTGGCTGACCGCGATAAATTTGCGCGGAGGGAGCTTGAGCTTCGCCTCGATCGGTTCGGGCGGCGGCGCATTCGCGTCGCGCTGTGAATCGCCCGAGTGGCAGAAGTCGGCGATGAAGGTGACGTTGCCGCCCTTTGACCGGATCGCGTCAATCGCCGCGCCGATCTCATCGTCCAGGATAGCGTTCTCGACCTTGGTGTAGTTCGCATCGGGCGCCCCGGTGTCATAGGGCAGGAACACCTCGTCGCGTCCGTCCGGCTCCGACCCGGCAACCGCCTCGGCCTGTTGAACGCCATGGCCCGAGAAGCTCAGCAGCACCTCGTCGCCCGGCTTGGTGTCGATCGCCGCCCGCTTGAGCGCGCCCAGAATGTTCTCGCGCGTTGCCAGCGCATCGATCTTGAGGCTGGTCGCGCGCAGTCGCGGATTGCCCTTGGACGCCAGCAGTTCAGGCGAGGGCTTGTCCGCGAGCAGGATGATATCGTCGCGCTTCGCACCCGATCGCATCAGCGTCTCGGCGATCAGCACCGCGTCATTGTAGGTGCCGAGGAGCGGCGAGGCGATGCCGTCGCGATAGCCCGCGACCGCGACGATCACCGCACGGATCCGGCCCTTTGCCTCCGGCGCAGGGGGCGTCGCGGTAGCCGAGGCCGGGACGAGCGGCGCGGCAACCAGGCTCAACGCGCCGAATATGAGCATGATCTGCCGCAGCACCGTCCGTCCCCTTCAGTTTGAAACCAAAATGGCGCGCGTCCACACGCGGCCCTTGTTCTTCAGCGTGATTCGAAATTCCTCGGTGCGCCCCGGCGTCCAGCGGCACATCAGGTCGCGGCGCGCGATGCCCGACGTCACCGCCGGGCGATCGCTGCACGCCACGCGCCCGCTGGCATCGGTCACCGCAAGTTCCAGCGCCGCATCGCCATCACCGCGCACCCGCACCAGCGCCAGGCGTCCGCCCTCGGCCCGCGCGCGCATCGTCAGCGCGCGGTCGGCGGGCAGGTCGTGAGTGTAGACGATCGCGGCAGGCAGGATGCCCCTGCTCGCCTCCGCCAGTGCTTCCTCGATCGCGGCCAGCTGGGCAGCGTCGCCACCGGCCCAGCCGCGTGCCTCGATCAGCAAGGCCGAGGGCGCGGTGACGGGCAGTTCCTCGCCCGTGCGTGCGCGGCCCAGCACCATCGGCGCATTCTCCGCGCGCACGAGTACGAAATCCCCCGTCGCCAGCATCCGCGCGGCGACGATCATCATGTCGACATCCCGATCCGCCCGCGCCCGCGCGATCAGGTCGCGCACCAGCTCGGCCCGCTCGATCACCGCATCGGGCGCCGACACCGCGTCGTGGCCGTCGTGCACGGGTCGTGCGGCTGCCGTCGGTTGGGCGGCAAGGGCGAGGACAAGGGGAAGCATTACACGCATGACAAAGACGGGTTTCCTGCCGGTTCGAATGCAGTGCAATGTGGACGCGACGCCACTGCGGCGCGACCGACAGTCTCTGACACGGGCGACCGAACCTGCCTCAACAGCGTGGGACGGGAGCGCCGCGCCGACACCTCACTTGCCCGGTTCGCCGACCAGCGTGAACGCCGCCCAATATTTCGGGCTGACGAACTGGCCGGTGCCTTCGCTGCGTACCGTCTGCATCGCGACCTGCAGCGCACGCGCGCGCCCCGCGACATCGCCCTTCTGGATATTGCCGAAGGTCTGCTGCATCAGCAGCGAGGTCGCAGCGTCGCTGACCGCCCAATGGCTGACCAGCAGCGAGCGTGCGCCCGCGAACAGGAACGACTTGGCAAGGCCGGACAGGCCGTCCGCGCTCTTTCCATCGCCCGCCGCAGTATTGCATGCGGACAGCACGACGAGGTCGGCCGGGATCTTCAGCTGCGATACCTCGGACGCGGTCAGCAGTCCGTCGTCCAGCTCGCTCGCCTGCTTGGGCGGCGTGAAGACCAGCCCAGGCTCGGCATTGTCGCCCACTTCGGTCGCAAGCAGGCCATGGGTCGAAAACACCACGAACCGCGCCGACGGCAATGCCTTGCTGGCCTTGACCGCAGCCTCGGTCGCGGCATCCCCGACCACGACCGTCGATTGCGTGCCGAACGATTTTTGCAGGCTTTCCAGCTCGGCCTTGGCCTGCGGCAAATAGGCGAGCGCGCGCAGCTTTTCGGGGTCGGCAAGCTTGCCCTTGTACATCTGCCCCGCCAGTCCCGGTGTCACGCTGCGCCCGGTTTCGGGCGTATAGGCGCCGGCGAGTGTCGGCGCGCCATAGGCCGCCAGCGCGACCCCGCCGCCGCGCACCTGTGCGTAGCTGGCCGAACCCGATTTCGTGTCACAACCGGGGTGCGCATCGGCGGGCTTTTCGATGAGCAGGCACCGCAGCGAACGCAGCGCCGAAACCGACGGCAGTTCGGCCAGAGCAAATCTGTCGATCAGCCACGGGCTGGTCGCGACGGCCGCCGGATCGGTGTCGGCCCCCTGCGGCGGCGCGGTCACGAGCAGCGCCAGGGGCAGCGAAGTCAGCGGGCCGCTGACATTGGTCAACAGCACCTCCTTGCCCTTCAGAACGCCTTCAACCGGCGCGATCAGTTCCTTGTAAATCTCATGCGCGAGCTTGCGGTCGAACGCCTTGCCCTGCGGCGCGACGGCAGCTGCGCCCGCCCCGGGCGGGGGCTGGCGGCCCGATCCGCGCGCGCCGTCCACCTCCATGCTGGCGCGCAACGTGTTGACCTTGGCGGCGAGCGCATCCTGCTTCATCGCCTCCGACCGGGACCAGGTCGATCCCTCGCGCGTCACCGCCCAGGTGTAGCTGGCATCGTCCGAAACGAGGATGACGACCATCGCCTCATCGGGATTGAGCAGCTTCTGGACCGCCGCGATATCCAGCGCCTTCGGGCGCGTCAGGTCGAAATATTGCGGGAAATCCTTGGCGATCTTGGCCTCGATCGCTTCGACCTCGGCGCGCAGCGCGGCGCGGCGCTGGGTCAGCGCGCGGCGTTCTTCTTCGGGCACTTGCGCGCCGCGCTCGATCAGCGCGCTGAACTGGCGATCGACCGCCTCGATCTCGGCGAGCTTCTTGTCGCGCTCCTGCTCCAGCACGGCGAGCGGGCCGCCGCCGGCGGCAAAGCGCGCCGTAGTACGGTCGAGCGCCGCGGCGGCGCCGGAAATCTGCGCATATTGCGCCGCCTCGAACGCCTCCGACCGCAGCACATCGGGCGACGGGACCGGTTCGATCTTGATGTCGGGCGTGGTCTGGGCGGACAGCAGGACCGCAGCCAGCGGAAGCGCAAGCACGCTTTTGAACCTTGCATGTCGATGATTGCGCGACATCAATTGCTCCCCATCATCAGCTCGTCACCAACGCGACGCCGGTGCCCTGTTCGCCATAATTGATCGCCTGAATTACATATGGGCCGCTCCAGATCGGATTGATCCGGCAGTACAATGTCACATTGCCCGACATGTCCTGGCAGATCAGGCTCCCATTCTCGTCGAAGACCTTGAGCGCCAGCGGCGTGGCCGAATCGCGGCGCACGCCGATCACCTTGGGTTCGCCCCCGCGAAATGATGCGCGGACCGTCCACGTCGTCTTGCCCGGCACATACTGCACGACGCGCAGCGAATTGCATGGGCACGCGACGCCCTTGCCCACTTCGGTGCGGGCGGCTTCGATCTCGGCCACCAGATCCGCGTCGCCGGCCGCGAGCTTGGCGGCTTCGTCGAACAGATCCGCGCCGGTAAGCGGCTTGGGCGTCGCGCCCGGTTTCGCTTCGCGATCGAGGGTGCCCTTGTCCGACCCCTCCTTGACCGGAGCCGCTTCGACGATCTTTGCCGCGACCATCATCGCGCGCGCATCCTTGGTGGCGCGCGCATAGTCGGCGAGGCGATAGCCGAGCAAAAGTGCTTCGGCGGCTTTGGAATTATCGGTGTCCGGGAGAATTTTCTGCGCCGAATCCGCGCCTTCCCGGGTCTGCGCCGCCGTCGTTCCGGCGGCGGAAATCGATGCAGCCAGCATCGCTGTGGCGATCGAAAACCTGCACGTGGTGGTAATCCGGGAGCGCATCATGTCCTCCCCATCGGCGCGTCTGCGATACCTCTGCGCCGTGAAAAACCGCCGCCCCGGGATGCGTCCGAATCCCGGGGCAGTCGGCCATTTCGCTTAGTTGGTCACCAGCGCAGCGCCGGTGCCATAGGCGCCATAGTTGATCGTCTGGACCGAGAAGGGGCCGGTCCAGATCGGGTTGACGCGGCAATACAGCGTCACGTTGCCCGACATGTCCTGGCACACCAGGTTGCCGTTCTCGTCGAAGATCTTCAGGCCGACCGGGGTCGCCGAGTCACGGCGTACGCCGACGACCAGCGGCTCACCGCCACGGGCGGCAAAGCGGACGGTCCATACGGTGTTGCCCGGGACATACTGGACGGTGCGGATTGCGCCGCCGACGACACCGCGCGAGGCCTCGGCCTGCGCCGCCTCGACCGCAGCGACGATGTCGGCATCACCAGCTGCCAGCGTCTTGGCTTCGGCGAACAGGTCGGCCGACGTCGTCACCTTGGCGGTGCCGGTGCCCTTGCCGGTGCCTTCGATCTTGCCCTTGTCGGTGCCTTCCTTGACGGTGACCGAATCGACCATCTTGGCGGCGACGATCATCGCGCGCGCATCCTTGGCGGTGCGGGCATAGTCGGCGAGCTTGTAGCCCAGCGCCAGGGTATCGACAGCCTTCGAGCTGTCGGTCGCCGCAGCTTCCTTCTCGCTCAGGTTCGTGCCCTTCTTGTCCTGCGCGATCGACGGCGAAGCCAGCATGCTTGCAGCAACCAGCGCCATCGCCATCTTCTTGTTGAGCGTAACCATTACCTTCGTCTCCTCACTCTCCGGGCCTGCTCCCAAGCCGGCCTCGCGAACTGATCCCTCGATCAGGCAGGTTCGTCTTTAATGTGGCCCCCGCCCGCGCGACACTAACAGTTTCAGTCTTCGTTTCCATATCTAACTTGGCGCGAAGTCCCTGATTCTTGACGAATCCTGCGCGCCCATCCGCCGACTACTTACGTATTATCCGCGTAACGAACGTGGACTCGGTAACAGCTGTTACCCAAGATGAAGAAAGGCGCCGGGACTGCCCCGGCGCCTTCCTCGTTACCGTTCCAGCTTGAGCTGGATCAGGCTGTTGCCGCGCGCCACGAACAATACTGCACCACCGGCAACATTCTGGAAGGCGCGGGCAAGTTCCGCGGCGCTCTGCACTTGTTCGCCGTTGACCCCGACCACGATGTCGCCGACCGCAAGCCCCGACCGCGCCGCCGACGAACCCGGCTGGACGCTGGCGACGACCGCCCCGCGCAACTGCTCGGGCACCTTGTCGCCGGCGTTGACGTCGCGGAAGGTCGCGCCCAGTGCCGCCAGCCCTGCGCCGCCGGTGGCCGGGCGCGTCACCTGTACCGGACGCGGCGCTTCGACCGTCACCTGTGCCGTCCCGGTCTGGCCGCCGCGGCGATAGCCCAGCGCCACCGTCTTGCCCGGTTCGAGCACGCCGAGGATCGCGGTAAGGTTGCCCGGCCCCTCGATCGCACGCCCGTCGGCGGACATGATGATGTCGCCCGATTTGAGTCCCGCGCGCGCCGCCGGGCTGTCGGGCGAAACTTCGGCGACCAGCGCGCCGCGCGTCGATCCGCTGCCCGCGGCCTCGACCGTGACCGGGCCGACAGTGACACCGATCCGCCCGCGCTTGACGCTGCCGTTGCGGCGCAGCTGGTCGGCGACCGCCATCGCCATGTTGATCGGAACGGCAAAGGCGATGCCGCTATTGTCGCCCGACTTGGACCAGATCGCGGTGTTGATGCCGATCAGCCGCCCGCGGCTGTCGATCAGCGCGCCGCCCGAATTGCCGCTGTTCACCGCCGCGTCGGTCTGGATGAAATCCTGCAATCCGTCGCCGATGCCCGTCCGCCCCAGGCCGGAGATCACGCCCATCGTCAGCGTCTGGTCGAACCCGAAAGGATAGCCGATGGCAAAGGCTAGGTCGCCGACCTCGATCCTGCCGCTGTCGCCGACCTCGATCGCGCGCAGCCCGGTTGCCTTGATGCGCAGCAGCGCGATGTCGGTCTGCGGATCACGTCCGACCACTTCGGCATCGACCACGCGGCCGTCATAGAGCTGAACTTTGAACGCCGTGCCCTTCTCGACGACGTGGTTGTTCGACAGGATCTCGCCGCGCGCGGCATCGATGATCACGCCCGATCCGCTGCCGATCGGCTGCGGCGCGCCCTGCGGTGCCTGGCCCTGCGGACCCGCCTGTGCCGAGGTCGTCTGACCGCGGAACGGGTCGTCTTGTCCTTCGCGCGACGCGGTGCGCTCACCCTCTGCCTGTTTCTGGCCCAGCACGATCACCTTGACCACGCTCGGCGCGACCGCCTTCAGGTCGCGGGCATAGCTGTAGACGCCCCGCTCGCTGTCATAGGGCGCGGTCTGCGCCGCCGCGCTCGCCGCCAGCACCGGTGCACCCAGCATTGCGATCGCCGCCACTCCGGCGAGCAGCCGCCCGTGAATACTAGACCTCATCTTGTCCCCTTTCCCTGTCATTCGCGCTGTGATCGTCCTGCGCGGGCAGCGTGATTTCGATCCGAAACCCGCCCGCGCGGTTGCATGCCTGAACATTCCCGCCAGCGCGCAGCGCTACGGTGCGCACAAAGGCGAGCCCCAAGCCGTGACTGTCCGCGCCGCCACTTGAATAGCCCGGCTCGAAGATACGCTCGACCTTGGCAGGGTCGATCCCCGGCCCCTCATTATCGACCGCGACGGTCACGCTGTCGCCGGATCGAGTCACGGCGCAGCGGATCGTCGATTCGGGCGTGGCGAATTTGACCGCATTGCCCAGGATATTCTCGACCATCCGGTCGAACAGATCGCCGGCGACCCGCACCCGCGCATGGACCGCCTCAAGCGCGAACTCCAGATCCTTGTCGTCGCCGAGATAAACGAACATGTCGTCGATCAGCTGGCGGATGCGCGCGCCGGGGTCGACGCTGTCCGCCTCGTGCCGCCGCGACACTTCTGCGTCGATGATGCCGAGCAGCATGCGGCAGCGCTTGTCCATCGTCACCAGCTTGGCATCGGCATCGGCGATCAGCGACTCGTCCGGCACCTTCGCCGCCAGCGCCTCGAGATGCTTGCGCGCCACCATTACCGGCCCGCGCAGATCATGGGCGACATGGCGGTGCAGCCGCCGCAGCCCGCCGATCATATCCTCCGACCGGGCGAGCAGCGCATTGAGATGCTGGGCGAGCAGGCGAAACTCCGGCTGACCGTCATCGACCGGAGCGCGCTCGGAAAAGCCGGTGCGATCCGCGCGGTCAAGCAAGGCGTTGAACGCATCGAGCCGCGACCGCCACCCGCGCATCAGCGCCCAGGCGAGCAGCCCGGCAAGCAGCAGGAACGCGATGCCCACCCCCGCCGCGAGCAGATAGGCGCGCGTCACCAGGCGGGGATCGGGACTGAATACCCGCGCGCTCAGGAACGCGCGGCCGTCGCCAAGATCGACGATCGTGCCGACTGCGGTCGCTTCCGCCCGCTGACAGGCGGTCCCAGCCGGGACGCGCAACCGCACCTCTCCCCGCCCCGCCGGCCAGTCGAGCTTCGGCGTCCCCGTGAGCGTGCCGTCGGCGGCGCGATAGAGGAACAGCGCCCGCGCCCGCTCGCCGCTGTCGCATCGCCCGCCATCGGTCGCCTCGGTCGCGCGCGCGGCGACCATGGTCAGCACTTCGGCGTCGCGCTCCTCGGCGGACAGGCCGGGCGCGAAACTGTCGATCTTGCTCGACAGCACCGCAGCATCGGCCTGCGCCCGCACCATTGCGACCTCACGCGCGTTCATCGACACCATCTGGAGCAGGCCGAGCGTCAGCCCGACCAGCGCCACGGCGGCAAGCGCGCCGATGACCAACGTCGTACGAAGCGGAAGCCAGCGGAGCATGCGAGCTAGCGACCACCCTCCATGCCGGCCAGGTTGCGCAGCGCGAACCCCTGTGCCCAGATATTGGTCACCAGCGGATGGAAATCGTCCGGAATGTCGGGACATTGCCGCTTGAGCGACTTGCGCAGCCGCTTGATCGCCTGATCGACCGTGTTGGCGAACTCCTCGGGGAAGTGGCTCCACCCCTTGCCGATCCAGCAGCGGTCCCACAGCATCGACTGGCTCAGCGGATTGCCGCGCTCCTTGTAAAGCTCGACCAGGATGTCCGCCTCACGGCTGGTTAGCTGGAGCAACCGCCCGTTGCAGCGCACGTCCTTGGTATCCGCATCCACCTCCAGCGGCGCGCAGGTCCAGCCCTTGCTGCGCATCGTCGGCTTGCGGCGGCGCAGCTGCGCGGCAACGCGCGCCACCAGTTCCTCGCTCGTCGCCGGCTTGGGCACGTAATCGTCCGCGCCGCGCGCGATCAGGCCGTGGATGCGCTGATCCTCGCCACCCAGCAGCGAATAGACGAGCGCCGGAACATCGGGATCGGTCTTGAGGCCATTGGGCCGGCGGCGTACGCGATCCAGCACCTCCAGCCCCTCGATCCCCGGATTGATCCGATCGAGCACCAGCACGTCATAGGCATTGACTTCAAGCGCCGCGAGCGCGGCGTCGCCGGTCTCGACCAGATCAACGCTCTCGCATCCTGCCGCTTCCAGCGCAGCCTTCATCTCGGGGCCGATCTCATCCTCCAGGATCAGCGCGCGGCACCCGGCAAAGGTGTCGGCGATATTCTGCGCCGCCTCGGCATCGAGCTTCAACAGGTTCATCGTCATCATCTCCGTCATAGCGGCCCCCGCGGAAAGCGGCGCGGCACGCCGGGGCGCCGCGCCTTCGCGGCCTCGGCACTCAGGGGGAGCGCGACGTGCAGCGTGCCCTGCCCCGCGCGCTGAATTCGCAACACGGCGACATCGCGCTTCGATGCCCTGATCGCCGCCATCGCCGCCGCCGCATCGCGCGGCGCCACGCCGTCGACCGCCAGCAGCTCGTCGCCTTCGTACAGGCCGTACATCTGGCCGATCGAGGCCTCATCGACCTTGCCGACCAGCACGCGCCCGCCATCGCCACGCAGCGCGAAGCCAAGATTATAGGCGCCGCCCGCGGTGCCGCTCATGTCCATTGCCAGCGCCGCGACCTTGCCGCGCTCGCCGGCCAGATCGTCGTCCGCTTCCAGCGCCACCGCGAGCGCGAGCGGCTTGCCGTCGCGAACGATCTCGACCTTCACCTTGTCGCCCGGCTTGCTGTCGATCAGCGCCATCGACAGGTCGCGCACCACCTCCATCTTGCGCCCGCCGACGCTGAGCAGCAGGTCGCCAATCTTGAGGCCGCTGCGCGCCGCTGCGCCGTCGCCGACCGCATCGATGATCAGGCCGGACTTGCCCGGCGCGCCCAGCGCCTCGGCCATGCCCGCGTCCGCGCTGCTGGCGGTGACGCCCAGACGACCGCGCACGACCTTGCCATCGGCGACCAGCTGGGCAGCGATCTTCGCCGCGAGTTCGGCGGGAATCGCAAGGCCGATACCGATGTCAAAGATGGTTTCAGGCGGCGTTGCCGTATTGATCCCGATCACTTCCCCCTCCTCGGTGATCAGCGGCCCCCCACTGTTACCCGGATTGAGCGCCGCATCATGCTGGATGAAGTTCACCGGCCATGCGACGTCATAGGCGCGGTCATAACCACTTATGATCCCGGAAGTAACCGAGAAACGGTTGCCCATCGGATTGCCCAGCGCAAAGACCTTGGCCCCCAGCGGCAAGCGCGACGACTTCGCCAGTTTGAGTATCGGCAGCGGCCCGTCAGGCTCGATCTTGACGATCGCCAGGTCGGTGCGCCCGTCCCGCCCGATCACCTTGCCCCGATACCGCTTGCCATTGGCAAACGTGACTTCGACCGTATCGAGTTTTGCCACGACATGCGCGTTGGTCAGGATCAGGCCGGACGCGTGGATGACGAAGCCCGATCCGCCCGCTGCCTCGCTATCGCCATTCTGCTTGCGCGCCGCCGCATCCTGCGGACTGATCGCGACCACCGCCTGCATTGCGCGTTCGATCGCGGTTTCGGACTGCACGGCGGCTGCGACCCGGGGCTGATCGGGCATTGCCGCGGCGCGCGCTGTGCTCGGCAGCGCCACGCCTAGGCAAAGCGCCGCCCCGAGAAACCAGCCAAGCGTGCGGCGGGTCAAGTTCACGGATGTGTTGGGGTTCATGGACGTTCCGGATACTGACTTCAGACCCCCCGTTTCTGTCAGTTCGTTCAGGCGAAAACGACGGTCAGGATCAGACGGATGCCCGTCAGCGACCGGGCTGCGCGAGACTCCATGCGGCGCGAACCTGGTCCCTGAAGACGCGGGTCATCCGCCCCATCTCCGCTTGCGCTTGCGCGTCGAACCCCCGACCGCCCGCCATGCGCGCCAGTGCCTGGGTGCCCGCTTCGAGCAGCAATGTCCGCGCGAGCGGTAACGCGTCGTCCGCACCGATCAGAAAATTGCCGTAGCTCCAGCCCAACAGGATGCGGTGAATATGATCGGGGCGGAACGCCGTACGCGAATCCGCATCGGCGCGCGCGAACCACATGCGCGCCTTCGCTGCGTTCCCTTCGCGGCCGACAAATGTCGCGAGGCTGCTCGCGGTCTGCGCGGCGATCTGCATCCCTTGTGGGCCGAGCGCCTTTGCCGCAGCATAATTTGCTTCCAACAGAGCGATCGCCTCGGCGTGCCGACCTGCACCGCCCAGCGCCGCGCCAAGATTGTTGCGTGCCATCACCGAGCGCACATGACCTGGACCAAAGGCACGCTCGGCATAGTCGAGGATCTGACGCTGCACGTCGATCGCCGGACCGGTCTCGCCCAGCCGGACGAGCACGTTGGCAAGGTTGGTCATGATCGCGATCATCTCGTCGATATTGACGACGCCGGATGCCTTGATGACCTCGATCGAGCGGCCATACATCTCCGCCGCAGCCTCGACCTGCCCCGATTCCATCAGGACCAGGCCAAGATTGTTATAGGCAAGCCCCGTGAAGTTGCTCGCTTCGCCGAAAAATCGCAGGCGTATCGCCAGCGCCTCGCGCGCCGCCGCTTCTGCCTCGCGATATTCGCCCGTCCGGACGAGCAGCACGCTCAGGCCCGACAGGCTGTCGGCAAGGTCGGGGCTATCGCCCTCTGCCCGGCGCAGCGCCACGGTCTCACGCCAAAGCGCAAGTGATTCGGTTGTGCGGTTCTGCTGCTCCAGACACTGCGCCAGTGCTTCGCGTGCGCGGATGCTCTGCGTGGCACGCGATCCCATCAGCGCGTCCAGTCGCGCGACCGCGATCCGCAGCGTTGCCTCCGCATCGGCGAGTTGTCCCAGCCGCGTCAGCGCCGTCCCCTCCATCATCCGGAAAACCGCACCTTCCACCGTGTCGCCAGCCATTTCGACCGCACGGCGCGCGAGTGGCAGGGCTTCGGCATGGCGCCCCTGCATCACCAGATTATTGGCGCGTCGACCGAGATAGTTTGCGAGCAGCGGGTCGCCGGCAAAAACCACTTCGGCCGCGGCCAGCGCGGCGATGAACTCTGGCTCCGCTTCGCCATGCCGACCGATCCGTTCGAGCGCGGCACCGAGCATGAATCGGGCATTCATGCTCATCCCGCTCGCCTCCTCAAACGTGGCCGCGATCGCAACTGCGCGTCTGGCGGTGGTCACCGCCTCCTGCACACGCCCGGTTTCGCCCATCACCAGCGACCACATTGAGATCAGCATCACGCACGGGCGCAGTTGCTCAGGCGCGGCCCCGTCCCCGCCGTTACCGGCAATGCACGCCTGCACATCGGGTTCAAGGAGTGCGAGCGCCTTGCGCGCGTCGCCCGCATCCATCGCGGCGTCGAACTCCGGGCTGGTCTGGATGACATCGACCTCGACCACCACCGGAGCAGCATCCTGGGCGGTCAACACGGCAGCGGCGAGCGCAAGCGGGTAGAGCATCATTTCCCCCTTGCACCGAGCCTCCTCCTCTCGACCGCCCAATGCAAGGTACAAGCGCGAGCCTCGCCCCACGCGATTTAGTATCATTTGACACCAAATGGCGGTCGGGTGTAATGCCTCCTCAACTTACGGAGGCTGCGCGCATGACCGACCCGACCAATCCCTTGGGCCTCAACGGCTTCGAATTCGTCGAATTCACCTCGCCCGATCCCGACGCGATGGCCCGGCAGTTCGAACAGCTCGGCTTCGTCCCCTCGCACCGCCACCCGACCAAGAACATCACGCGCTTCAAGCAGGGGCGCATCAACCTGATGCTCAACCGCGACGAGAGCGGCCGCGTCGCCGAGTTCCGCGCGGCGCACGGCCCCTCGGCCAGCGCGATGGCATTCCGCATCGCCGATCCGGTGGTCGCGATGGAGTGGGCGCTGAACAACGGTGCGGAGCGCACCGCCGAGGACGACACCTGCATCATCGGCATCGGCGGATCGTACCTATACTTCATCCAGGACGGCACCGACCTCTATGCCGATTGGGAGGAAATCCCCGGCTGGCAGCAGGCGGAGGCGGAGAACAATGTCGGGCTCGACCTGCTCGACCACCTCACCCACAATGTCCGGCGCGGCCAGATGCGGGTGTGGTCGGAGTTCTACAAGACGCTGTTCGGCTTTGAGGAACAGAAGTATTTCGACATCAAGGGCCAGGCGACCGGCCTGTTCAGCCAGGCGATGATCGCGCCCGACAAGGCGATCCGCATCCCGCTGAACGAAAGCCAGGACGACAAGAGCCAGATCGAGGAGTTCATCCGCGAGTACAAGGGCGAGGGCATCCAGCATCTCGCGCTGACCACCCCGGACATCTTCGACACGGTCGAGCGGCTGCGCGCACGCGGCGTCAAGCTGCAGGACACGATCGAGACCTATTACGAACTGGTCGACAAGCGCGTCCCCGGCCATGGCGAAGACCTGGAGCGGCTGCGCAAGAACCGCATCCTCATCGACGGCAATGTCGGCGACGAGGGCATTCTTCTGCAAATCTTTACCGAAAACATGTTCGGTCCGATCTTCTTCGAGATCATTCAGCGCAAGGGCAATGAAGGATTCGGCAACGGCAACTTCCAGGCACTTTTTGAGTCGATTGAACTCGATCAAATCCGTAGAGGGGTGATCAAGGTCGACGCATAACGAGGTTGGAGAGGAGAGCCGGGACAACCGGCCTCAACCTTCCGAAGGGGGAAGGAAAGCAGGAGGATGAGGGAGGCGGCCACAGACCGCCCCCTCATCCGACTACTCGCCAGAGCGCGCTTTAGGGTCTGATCTATGACCGACTATTTCCCGGGTTTCGGCAATCACGTCTCGACCGAGGCGGTCGCAGGCGCACTCCCGATCGGGCGAAATTCGCCGCAGCGGCCAGCTTACGGTCTCTATGCCGAGCAGCTCTCCGGCACGGCCTTCACCGCGCCGCGGCATGAGAACCGCCGCAGCTGGCTCTACCGGATGCGCCCCAGCGCCGAGCATCCGCCCTTCGCGCCTTATAAAGCCGCCGCGCGCTTCGTACCGGAGCCGGACCCCGCACCGCTCGCGCCCAACCGCCTGCGCTGGGGACCGATCGTCGATCCCGCGCCGGGCACCGACCTGATCGACGGCATGACCAGCATGCTCGTCACCCGCGACCCTGCGGATCTCGAGGGCGTCGCAGTGCATCTCTATGCCGCCAACGCGGATATGGACCGCCGCGTCTTCTTCGATTCGGATGGCGAACTGCTGTTCATCCCGCAGGCTGGACGGCTGACGCTGCTGACCGAGCTGGGACGGATCGACATCGCGCCCGGTCAGATCGCGCTGATCCCGCGCGGCGTGCGCTTCCGTTGCGTTCTGCCGGATGGCACCGCGCGCGGCTATGTTGCGGAGAATTACGGCGCGCTGTTCCGCCTGCCCGATCTCGGCCCGATCGGCGCCAACGGCCTCGCCAATCCGCGCGATTTCGACACCCCGGCCGCATGGTATGAGGACCGCGACGAAGCGTTCGAGGTCGTCCAGAAATCGCTCGGCCAGCTCTGGACCACGACGATCGATCACAGCCCGCTCGACGTCGTGGCATGGCACGGCAACCTCGCGCCGTGGCGCTATGACCTGTCGCGCTTCAACACGATGAACACGGTCAGCTTCGACCATCCCGATCCCTCGATCTTCACCGTGTTGACCTCGCCCAGCGACGTGCCGGGGCGCGCCAACGCCGATTTCGTGATCTTCCCGCCGCGCTGGATGGTCGCCGAAGACACGTTCCGCCCGCCCTGGTTCCACCGCAACGTGATGAGCGAGGCGATGGGCCTGATCCACGGCGCCTATGACGCCAAGGCCGACGGCTTCGTCCCCGGCGGGCTGTCGCTGCACAATCTGATGGCCGGCCACGGCCCCGATGTCGCGAGCTGGGACGGCGCGAGCAATGCCGAGCTGAAGCCGCACAAGATCGACGGTACGATGGCGTTCATGGTCGAAACCTGCTGGCCCTACCGCCCGACCGCGCATGCGATGGCGACGGCACAGCCGGATTACGACGCGGCGTGGGCGGGCTTCCCGAAGGCGCAGCTGCCCGAGTGAGCGAACGCCTCACCACCACCCCGCCCGGCGTTCGGCTCGGCCCGCTCGACCTGATCGCCGATGGCGCCGCGCGCAACTTCGTACTGGAGATGAAGGCAGGGCGCTTTCATGGCTTTGCCGTCCGCAGCGGCGACCGCATCGCGGGCTATGTCGATCGCTGCCCGCATATGGGCCTGCCGCTCGCGCAGCAGCTGGACGCCTATCTCACCGGCGACAGCGGCATGATCCAGTGCAGCTGGCACGGCGCCTTGTTCCGCATCGAGGACGGAATGTGCGTCGGTGGCCCGTGCACCGGCGCGGCGCTTACCTCATGGCCACTCGAAGTCCGCGACGGCGCAATCTACACCGCCTAAGCGGCGGCGACGTCGTTATCCGCCGGGATCGGTGCGGGAACACCCTGTCCCATCAGCGCATCGGTGAACAGCCCGCGCCACCACACCACATCCTCGGCCTCGACATTGTCCATCATCGCCCGCCAGCGCCGCTTGCGCTCGTCCAGGTCCATGCGCAGCGCCTGCATGATCGCATCCGACACCTCGTCCGCGCTGTACGGATTGACCAGCACCGCGTCCTTGAGCTGCGCTGCGGCGCCGGCAAAGCGCGACAGGATCAGTACGCCCGGATTTTCGGGATCCTGCGCCGCGACATATTCTTTCGCGACCAGGTTCATCCCGTCGCGCAGCGGTGTCA
This sequence comes from Sphingomonas sp., assembly GCF_965227385.1. Classification (GTDB taxonomy): domain Bacteria; phylum Pseudomonadota; class Alphaproteobacteria; order Sphingomonadales; family Sphingomonadaceae; genus Sphingomonas. Next base: position 1,471,739 of record NZ_OZ245750.1, on the reverse strand, counting down.
CCAGCCCGATCCGCGCAGCGCGATAGATGCCTGCCAGCACGTCGCGCGGATAGCCCTGGTTGACGTAGCGGATCGGCACCCAATCGGTATCGGCATAAGCGCCGTTGATCCGCCCCGACAGCCCTTCGAGCGCGGTGCGGATCTTCTTGTAGCTCTCCACCGCCCCGCGTGACGGCGGCGCGATCTGGAGCAGGAATACTTCCTTGCGCTCCTCGGGATGTTCGGCGAGGAAGCGCTCATAGCCGGCGAAGCGCTCCTCCAGCCCCTTGGAGTAATCGAGCCGGTCGACCCCTACGATCATGTCACGCCCGACCGCGCTGTCGCGCATCCGGCGATAGGCAAGCTTGGCGGCCGGACTGGCCGCACCCTCGACGAATTCCTTGCAGTCGATCCCGATCGGCGCGACGATCGCGCGCAGCCGCCGCTCGCCCAGCACCAACGTATCGCCCTCGATCGTCGCGCCCAGCTCGTAGGTCGCATAGTCGCGGAACGACTCCAGCCACTCCTGCGTGTGGAATCCGACCAGGTCATAGGCGAACATCGTCCGCACCAGTTCCTGCGCCTCGGGCATCGTCGCCAACAGGCGGCGCGGCGGCCATGGGATGTGCAGGAAGAAGCCGATCCGGTTCTTCACCCCTCGGTCGCGCAAACACTGGCCGAGCGGGAACATGTGATAATCCTGTACCCACAGGATGTCCTCGCTTTCGACCAGCGGACTCAGCGTGTCGGCGAAGCGGTCGTTGACCCGCTTGTAGCCCCCGGCAAAGCCGCGCTCATATTCGGCCAGGTCGATGCGATAGTGAAATAGCGGCCACAAGGTACGGTTGGCGTAGCCGTTATAATATTCCTCTATATCCTGCTGCTCGAGGTCGACGGTCGCAGTGGTCACGCCCTGCGCGCGCTGGAAATTGATCTGGCCGTTGAACTCCTCGACCGTCTCGCCCGACCAGCCGAACCAGATGCCGCCGAATTCGCGGATCGCCGCCTGCAACGCGACGGCGAGGCCACCCTGGGCGCCGGCGTGCGAGTCCTTGGGCGCAGACACGCGGTTCGAGATAATGATCAGGCGGCTCATCGGATGGCGCTCCACGGTTTGCTCAGCAGGACGGCGCAATTGATCATGCCGACCAGCGAGTAGGTCTGGGGATAATTTCCCCACAATTCCCCGCTCACGGGGTCGATATCCTCAGACAGCAAGCCAGCAGCGGTGCGACGCTCCAGCATCTCGGCGAACAAGGCGCGTGCATCAGCATCGCGGCCCGTGAAGTGCAGCGCCTCGATCAACCAGAAGGTGCAGACGTTGAACGCGGTTTCGGGCAGGCCGAAATCATCCTCGGTCGCATAGCGCAGCATATGGCTGCCGCGGCGCAATCCCTCCTCGACCGCCGCGAGCGTGCCGCGGAACCGGTCGTCGTCGGGCGACATGAAACGCAGGTCGAGCAGCTGGATCAGGCTGGCGTCGAGATCGTCGCCGCTGAACGTGGCCGACATCCTGTTGGTCTCGGGCCGCCATGCCGCTTCCTCGATCGCCCGGCGCATCCGGTCGGCGCGCTCCTGCCACAGCGCGCGATCACCCTCGAGCCCGAGCCGCTCGGCGGCATTGGCGAGCCGATCGCACGCTGCCCAGCACATCGCGGCGGAATAGGTATGGACGCTCTGCCGCGTTCGCAGCTCCCACAGTCCGGCATCGGGCTTGTCGAACAATTCGACCGCGCGCTCGCCGACCCGCGCCAGCGCCTCGAAATCCTCGCGCCCGGCCATGCGGAACAGCCGCTGGTCGAAGAACGCCTGCACATTCGACAGGACGATCTGGCCATAGGCGTCGTGCTGCACCTGTTCATAGGCAAGGTTGCCGACGCGCACCGGCCCCATGCCGCGATAGCCGGCAAGCCGCGGCGCCTCGCTCTCAATCAATACGCTTTCGCCCTGCACGCCATAGAGCGGCTGGATATGTCCACCCTTGGCCTGATCGACGATGTTGCGCAAATAGGCGAGATAGCCCTCGAGAACGTCGAGTGCGCCGACGCGGTTGAGCGCCTGGACGGTGTAATAGGCGTCGCGGATCCAGCAGTAGCGATAGTCCCAGTTGCGCCCGCTATCAGCATGTTCGGGGATCGAAGTGGTGAGCGCCGCGACGATCGCGCCGGTCTCCTCATGCTGGCACAGCTTCAGCGTGATCGCGCTGCGGATCACGACGTCCTGCCATTCGAACGGCGTCGCGAGGCCGCGCGCCCAATTCTGCCAGTGGTAGGTGGTGTAGCCGAGCATCTCCTCCAGCGTGGTCGCGAGGTTGCCGGCGAAGCTCTCATCCGGGCCAAGGAAGAAGTGCAGCGGGCGTTCGACGCGGAAGCAGCGCTCGTCCATCATCAGCCCGACCGGCGCATTGGTCGACAGCCGCAGCTGCATCCCGTCGAGCAGATAGCGGATATGGTTCGACCCCGCCGTAGTCAGCACCGCCGGATCGCCCCAGTTGCGCGTCGGGCGCAGCCGCACACAGATGCGCGGCGATCCCGCCACCGGGCGCACGATCCGCGCGAAGGCGACGGGGCGATACATCCGCCCCAGCCGTTCGAAGCGCGGGCAGAAATCGGTGATCTCAATCGCGCTGCCGTTGCTGTCGGTCATGCGCGTGACCAGGATCGGGGTGTTGGTCAGATAGTGCTGCTCGACGCTGGCGCAGTCTTCCAGGTCGATGCCCCATAGCCCGACCGCGTCGTCGGAACGCGGATCGCGCCCGTCGAGCAGCGAGGAGAAGAGCGGATCGCCATCTACCTTGGGCGCGCACGCCCAGACGAAGCGTCCGGCGCGATCGATCAGCGCACTCACCTGGCAATTGCCGATCGGCCATAGGTCGAGATTCGGTTTCATGCCGCCTCCTCCGCGATGATTTCGAGCCAGCGCAGCGTCGCCATCACATCGGGCAGGCGATAGGCGGCCTCGGTATCTCGGACCGGCCCGACCAGCACGCCGGCGCCGCCCAATCGCGCGACGGTGGCAAAGCCGGGTTCGTCGGTCAGGTCGTCGCCAAGAAACACCGGGCGCGACCCGGCAAAGGGCATTGCCCCCATCAGCGCGGCGATGGCGCGGCCCTTGTCGCCAGGTGCGCGCAGTTCGAACACCATCTTGCCCCGCTGGAGCGTCAGGCCGGTGGTCGCGGCAAGTTCCTCGGCCAGCGCGCGCGCCTCGGCTTCGGCAGCGGGTATGCCGCGATAATGGAGGCCGACGCCGAGCGGCTTGAGTTCGACCACCAGGCCGGGGAGCGCGTCGGCGAGCGCGTGGAAGCGCGCGGCGACATGATCGAGCGCGGCCGGACGTTCGGGCATTTCGGCCTGCGCGACGCCGCGCAGTTCCGCGCCATGGCTACCGGCAATCGGACAATCGAGACCGCCGAACAGCGCGTCGATCTCCGCCGCACCGCGTCCGCTCACGATCGCAACACGCCCGTCGAAGCGCTTCAATAAGTTGGCGATCAGATTACGCAGTTGCCCATCGACCGCGACTGCATCGGGGCGCGGCGCGATCTCGACCAGCGTTCCGTCAAAGTCGAGAAACAGGCTGGCGCCATCGGCAAGATGGGCGGGAGGCGGTGCCAGCAGCGCCGCCGTGTTCGGTTCCATAAGCTCGGGCATCGACAGGCCAATGCATCCGGAACGCAATCGTTCCGAAGTTTCTGCTGCAATGCGGCGGAAACCTTGCCCTACGCCAGTTCGCGCACCCGCGCGGGTTCGGGGTTGGAGAATTCCATCCCCTCATCGATGCCGCCAAACTTCAGGTCGATCAGGTCGAGCGTGTAATTCTGGTGCACCCGCCACGGGCGTTTGTCGCCCTGTTTGGGAAAGCGATCGATCGCACGCTGGACATAGCCTGAGGTGAAGCTGAGGAAATCCTCGCGCGTCACGTCCGCGCCGACGCGCGGCGTCGCCTGACGCATCCCGCGCCGCTTCATCGCGTTGAGCAGGCGGCAGACGTAGGCGCAGGTCAGGTCGGACTTCAGCGTCCAGCTGGCATTGGTATAGCCGAAGGACGAGGCGAGGTTCGGAATGTCCGAATACATCATCGCCTTGTAGCCAAGCGACTGGGCCGGTTCGACCCGCTGTCCATCGACGGTGAACGGCACCCCGCCCATCAATTGCAGGTCAAGGCCAGTCGCGGTGACGATGATATCGGCGGGCAGCAGTTCGCCGGATTTGAGCCGGACGCCGTCTGCCTCGAACCGCTCGACATGGTCGGTGACCACCGACGCCCGCCCGTCGCGGATCGCGGCGAACAGATCGGCGTCGGGCACCAAACAGATGCGCTGGTCCCACGGATTGTAGCTGGGCGTGAAATGGGTCGCGACGTCATAGTCCGGCCCCAGCTCGTCGCGGACCATCTGCACGATCCGTTCCTTGGTCTTCTGCGGTTTGCGGCGCGCGATCCGGTAGAAGAGCTGGCCGAGCGCGATATTCTTGGTCCGGGTCAGGCGGTAAGCAATCCGCCCGGGCAGCCTACGCCGCAGCCAGTTGGCGATGCCGTCTTCGCTCGGCCGCGACACGATATAGGTGGGCGAACGCTGCAGCATCGTCACATGCGCCGCGGTCTTCGCCATTTCCGGAACGAGCGTCACCGCAGTCGCGCCAGATCCGATCACCACGACGCGCTTGCCCGCATAATCGAGCCCCTCGGGCCAATGCTGCGGATGGACGATCGTGCCCGCGAAATCCTCCCGCCCCTCAAAGTGCGGCAGATACCCAGCTTGGTAATTGTAATAGCCGGAGCACATGAAGAGGAAATTGCAGGTGAACTCGACCCGCTCCCGCTCCGCCCCGCGCTCGACCGTCACCGTCCAGTGCGCATCGGGGGTGGACCAGCTGGCTGCGACGACCCGATGCTGGTGGCGAATATGCCGATCAATGCCATGTTCGCGCGCGGTCTCTTCAAGGTAGCGCAGGATCGACGGCCCGTCGGCAATCGCCTTCGCCTCCGTCCACGGCTTGAAGCTGTAGCCGAGCGTATACATGTCGCTGTCCGAGCGGATGCCGGGATAGCGGAACAGGTCCCACGTTCCGCCCAGCCGTTCCCGCCCCTCCAGGATCACATAGGAGCGATCCGGGCAGTCGCGCTGGAGAAAGTACCCTGCGCCGATGCCGGAAATCCCGGCACCCACCACCACCACGTCGAAATGCTCGGCCATCGCGCTCTCCCGGACGAGATACTTACATGGGTGTAAGTTGAGCGCAATGGGCTGCCGTCACCCCCGCGCGGGCGGGCAGAGCGCGACGCTGGAACTGCGCTGGTCGATCAGCAGCGCGAACTTGCTCAGAGCATGCGCGCCAACCAGCAGCTCGGGAAAGCGGTCAGACACGCGCACCTCGACATTGGCGAGCGACGCGGTGCCGATCCGGAACGGCCCGGCAACAGTCGCGCGATCGGTCTTGATCGTGGTATTGGTCAGATTGCCTTCACCGCTCGCCGTGACCGCGCCGCCGCCGATCCGCTCGAACAGCGACTGCGGCAGGACGAACGCGACGTTTGCGCCGGTATCCAGCTGCCCCTCCACCGTGACCGATCCGATGGTCACCGGCACGCGAAACGGGCGCTCATAGCCGAGAACGCCCGCCGCGCCGCGTCGCAGCCCGGCGCTGCGGGCAAAGGTCAGGCGGCGCTTGGGATAATCGATAACGAGCAGCCCGTCGGCGAAGAAGTCGCGCCCGATTATGCCGTCGAACGCCGCTTCTTTCGACATGCGAGCATTATAGTCGCGGGTAATGACGCTGAGGTCGCGACGGATCAGGCCGCCGAGTTCGAGCGAGGCGAGCGACACCGTGTCGACCCGGGCGGTCGCAACGCCGTCCGATGACTGGCCCGACCCGCTGACCGCCAGTCCCAGCGCCGCGACCAGCCGCGCATCGGCGCGGCCAAGCCCGCTCGCACCGGTATCGACCGCAAAGCGGAATGGCCCCTTTCCGTTGACCCGTGCGGAGACATAGATGCGCCCGTCGACGACGTCGAACGGAACACTGATCACCGCATCCCTGCGCGCCGTGTCGGCAATCGCGCAGATCGCTGGCGTCCGGGCGGCATGCGCGGGCGCGAGACACGCTGTCGCGATCAGCACCGCGCTGCCAAATAATCGTCCTGTACGGCCCATACTGCCCCCGGTCCCACCAACTGTATTAGTTGAGTATGGCACCTAGGCCGGCGAGGGGTCAATAGTCCTTCGAGTATTTCAACCCTGCGCGCGATCCGCCGAACGACCCGGTTTGCGACAGCAGGCTGAGTGCACGGGTCAGTGCGATTTCCAGCTGCACCGCGGTAAATCCGCGCGCATCGGTGATGATCTCCACATAGATATCGTCGGTCAGATACTGCCCGGCGGCCAGCGCCGTGCCGCGTCCGGTGGTGTCGTCCTCACCCAGGATCCGCAGCCGGTCGATCCCAGCGGCCGAGCGCAGCTGGCCGAGCGGGTTGAGGCCGCCGCCTGTCGCACGCAGCGAGTTCAGCGCGGCGGCGAGCTGGATCGCCTCGGTCGCAGACAGGTTGGTGACCGAGCTGCCGAACAACAGGCGCGAGAGCACTTCGTCCTGCGGTAGGCTGGGGGTCGAGTTGAACGCGATCCGCGGCATCTGGCCGCTGCCGGTGATGTTGATATTGGCGGTCACGCCCTCGGCCGTCGTGCTGGCGGCGATGTTGATCTGCGGGTCGGCGAGCGGCCCGCCCTCGAAACTTACGATGCCGCGCGTCAGTTCGAACCGACGGCTGGCGAAGCTGTAGGTACCGCGCACCACGCGCGCCTCACCGGTCACGATCGGCGACGCGGAGGTGCCGGTCACCTGCATCCGCGCACTCCATTCGGACTCCAGCCCCATGCCCGACACGAACAGGCGGTTGTCGGCGACGATGCTGACATTCAGCTTGAAGATGCCGGCGGGCTTGGCGCGCACCGGGCGCTTGCCATCCTCGGTCAGCTCGCTCTTGCGATAAACCCCGGTTAGCTCGGGCACTTCGGCGGCACCCTGGCGAATGATCTGGTAACGCGCCTCGGGAATGATGATCCGCCCCTCGATCAGTCCGCCGTCCAGCCCATTGGTGATGCGCAGCTGCCCGGTTGCGGTCGCACCGAGCGCATTGCTGCGCGCGAGGCGGGCGTTGCGGAAGCGCGCGGTGATATCGATCGGGAAACCCTGCTCGGCGGACAGGCCGATCGTCCCTGCCGCGGTCAGGCGGCCATTGCCCGCCACCGCCTCGATCTGCTCGATATCGAGCGAATCATTGTCGAACCGCCCCTGCACCGACATCTGCGACAGTCGCGTGCCCCAGGTTTCATTCTCATAGGTCAGCTTCTCGCCCCGCAGCTGCCCGGCAAGCTGGGGCGCGCGCACCTGGCCGGAGAAATCGGCGGCAACCGCGACCGGTCCGGACAGGCTCTGATTGGGGAATCCGGCCATCGAGAACAGCACCGAAGACGGCCCATTGTAGCGAATACCGCCCGACAAAGGCGCCGCGAGCAGGCGTGTCGTCCAGCTGCCCGCGCCAGGCCCGAGCGGCTGCAGGCTGGCGACCATCCGACCGATCGTGGTCGACCCACGCTTGATCAGCGCACGCGCGTCGCCGCCATCGGGCAGCAGGCGACCTACGAAACTGATATCGACCGGCGCGGAGACACCGCCCAGGCTCGAGCGGGTGAAGTTGCTGACGTTGAGCCGTGCAATCGCCTGCGGGAAGGTCGCGTCGCTGGCCTGGCTGAAATCGAGCGCACCGGTTACCGTGCCGCCGAGGCCGGCGGTGCGTGACAGCGCGTTGGCGACCGACAGGTCGAGCTTGTCGAGCCGCGCCTGCATTCGCAGACCATCGCCCCAATTGCCCGACAGGCGCATGCTGCCCTGATCGAAATCGATGCGTGCCGGCGCGAGCGTGTAGGTCGATCCGGCGATCGCGATCTGTGCCGGCTGCGCGGTCTTGAACCCGATATTGTTCGCGCGTCCGGCCAGCGCCACGCGCCACAGATTGGGTTCGAACCGCGCATTGGCCGCGACGCGGAACGGCACTGCGGTCGATCCCTCGACCAGCGCCTGCGCGCTGCCCTTGCCGCCGCGATAGTCGATCTTCGCCCGCGCGCGGGTCACCGTGAATTGGGCGTTGCGCAGGTTCGCGATCTGCGCCTCGCCGGTGATCGCCGGGGCGTCGTCATACAGGATCGCGGTGCCGTTGATGATCGCGCGACCGATCGTCAGCTCCATGTCGCCGGGAATCTTGGCGTTGTTCGCGGTGGCGCGCACCACCGCCTGCTGATACTGGCCCGCCGCAGACAGCGCGACCGATCCGTCGAGGCCCGATCCGGCAAAGCTCAGATCGCCGTCGAACGGCCCGGCTGCGGTCTGGACCAGCTGGCCCTTGAAATCGGCACCGGCGAAGCGCCCGCTGCGGACATCGATCGCAAGGCGCTGGCCGGTGCGCACCAGCACATCCGCCGTAAACGGGCCATAGCTGGTGTCGCCTTTGGCATCGACGGCATAGGCGCCATTGTCGCCGACGATCCGCGCCTCAAGGTTCGCCAGGCCTACGCCCACGCCGGGGCGCGGCGCGCGCAGATTGACCACCGGGCGGGTGAGGCTGCCCGTCACGCGGGCAGACAGCGGGCCATAAGCGTTCGACCACGCATCGGCGGTCAGGCTGAGCGGCCCGGCCGGATCATAACGACCCGATCCGCGGATCACGCGGAACAGCGGCGCCGCAACCTTCAGGTCGCTGAAGCGGATGATCCCGTCCGGCCCGAAATCGAGCGATACGCGCGCAACCGCATTTCCGCCGAGGAAGCTTCGCACGCCATCGTTGAACAGCCGCGTGCTGCGCCCGACGATCCGGCCCTTGATCCCCCAGCCGCCCCCGGCAGCGGCGTACAGATCGGCGTCGGTTTCCAGATTGACGATGCCGATGCTGTCGATCTGATAGTCGTTCACACGGCCCTTGAGCGCGCCGGTGTAGCGTCCGGTGCTCATGTCTGCGGCCAGGATCGCGGTCGCGTCGATCCGGTCGGAGCGGATGCGAAGATTTTCCGACAGTATCTGGTCGCCGGTGATCGCCAGATCGCCCGCCAGAGTGACATTGGTCAGCAGACCGCCAGCCGCGGCGTTGAGGCCGGAGATGCGCGCCGCCTGCGCCTTGACCGGGATCAGGATGCGGTCGGCATTCACCGTCGCCAGCCCCTCGGCATAGAGCCGCTCGACCACCGTCTCGCCAAAGCCGAGCGCGGCAGCGCGCAGCTTGTAGTCCACGGTCGGTGTCGCGAACGGGCCGTTGAGCGCGACCTCGCCCGCCACCGACCGGCCGTTGAGGTTCGGCGCGATCGCGCCGGGCGTCAGGAGCATCGCCTCGACCCGGAACTGGTCGAAGCGACTCTGCCCCAAATCGATCGTGCCCATCGTCATCAGTGCCATCGCACGTGAGCGCAGGCGCAACCGGGTATCGGCGCGCCGCTGATCGAGCGTGGCATCGAGCGCGACCTGCATTCCGCCCGCGCTCAGCCGCTCGACCGGACCTTTCATATAAAGACCGGGCTGGGTCATGCCGCGCACCTGCACTGTGCCGTTGCGCGCGGCGATGCGCAGATTGGCGAGTTCACCCGCGCCAAGCCGTCCGACTGCACGCCCCTGCCAGTTCGACCAGCTGCCGGCACCACGCACGCGCACCGCGAGCGGCGCTTCGAGTCCGGCCAGTCCCGCGACCAGCCCGCCAACCGGCGCGTTCAGATCGGCGCGCAGGTCGAGCTTGTCGTCATCGGGCACCGCGTCGACCACCAGCGCCAGCGCGTCGCCCCCGGTGCGGCCAAGCGTGCGACCGTTCAGGATCACCCGCGCGCGGCGGTCGGCGATGTTCGCTTCGCCCGTCAGCGTCGCGACATGGCGCTGCCCTGCGACCGGCGCCTCGAGCACCAGCCGGTCGATCGACAGCCGTCCGATATCGATATCCAGATCGGGCAGCATCGGCGCATTGGGATCGCCGCCCGGCTTCAATTCGGGAAGACGCGCGACCCGCACCAGCGGGCTGGTGGCCGATCGGATATCGACATGGTTGTTCAGAAACGCAAAGGGTCGCCAGTCGAGCGCGATGCGTGGCGAGGTCGCGAATACGCCCTTGGGATCGCTCACGCGCACATCGCGCAGCACCATGGCGCCGTAGACCGATCCTTCGATCCGTCCGACCTTGATATTGAGGCCCGACGCGGTCGTATAGCCCGCCAGCCGGTCCGCGACGAACCGATGCCCGACACCTGTATCGAGAATCGCGACAGCGGCGAGCAGCAACGCGATCAGGCTGGCGAGGCCGATCGCAGTCCACTTCGCAACGCGCTGCCACAGCGGCGCACGGTCCACGATCACCACATTGTCCTCGGCCGGCGCTGGCGTTTCTTCAGCCATCAGAAAGCTTGCCCGATCGAGATATACAGCGCGACCTTGCTCTCACCCGGCTTGCGCGCGATCGGGGTGGCGATGTCCAGCCGCATCGGGCCGAAATTGGTGTAGAAGCGCCCGCCAATGCCCGCGCCAAAACGGATGCGGCTGAGTTGCGGCAGCGATTCCTCATAGACCTGCCCGGCGTCGAGGAACGGCACGATCCCGAAATTGCCGAAGCGATAGCGCGCCTCGACCGCGAATTCGTTGAAGCTGCGCCCGCCGACCGGCTTGCCATCGGGGGCACGCGGCCCAAGCTCCTGATAGCCGAACCCGCGCACCGATCCGCCGCCACCGGCATAATAACGCCGCGACGGGGCAAGGTCGTTGCGGTCAATGCCCTGAATCGTACCGAAGCGTGCGCGCCCGGCCAGCACGATGCTGTCGGTGATCGGCTGGTAGATCGTGCCCTCGACCTGCGCCCGGCCATAGGGCCGGGCAGTGCCGCGGACCGATGTTTCGGGGCTGAGGTTCAGCTTGAGGCGCCAACCGCGCGTCGGGTTGAGCAGATTGTCCGACTGATCCCATCCGGCGAACAGGGGCACGGCCGCAATGAAGTAAACGCCACGCTCGCGCAGGTTGAGGGTGAAGTCGAACCGGTCCTCGCTCGTTCCGACCAGCTCAACGCCATAGGCATAGGTAAGCTTCTTCTGCCAGATCGGCGTCGAGTCATAGGAAACGCGCGCCGACAGCGTGCCGGTCAGGCCGGTAAATGCCTCGACATCCGACCGCAGCGCGGAGGCGACGATCTGGAAGGTCCGGTCGCGCCGCCCGGCATTGGATCGCCGGAAGGTCGCCGATGCGCCCTGTTCCTGCGTGCCGAGCACCCCGGTCGCGATCAGCGCACCCTCCGGCGGGAACAGATTGCGGTGGGTCCAGCTAACCTCCGCGCGGAAGCCCTGGCCGGTGCTGTAGCCGACCTCTCCCGCCAACGTGCGCGGCGGTCCCTTGCTCTGGCGCACGAGCAGGTCGACCGCCTCGGTCCCGTCTGCGTTGGCCTGGCCGGTCTTCACTGGCTCGACCGAAACGGTCGAAAACAGGCTGGTCGCGATCAGCGCGTCGCGCAAATCGTCGACCTTGCGGCTGTCGTACAGATCGGAGCGATCGAACCGGGTCAGCACTTCAATATGGTCGGGCGGCAATACCGGATCGCCCTCGATCCGGATGCCGCCGAAGCGCGCACGGGGACCGATCGCCACCGGCAAGGTATAGTCGCCGGTGCGCGTCGTCTCATCGAGCAGGATGTCGCGTTGCCCGACCTCGGCAAAGGGATAGCCATTTTGCGGCAGCGCGACGCTGACTGCCGCCTCCGCCGCCTGCACGCGCACCGCGTCGATCGGCTCGCCACTGCGCAATTTCAGATTGTCGGCGATCAGCGCTGGCGGGACTGTCGGATCGGCTTCGACGCGGATTTCACCGAATGAATAAAGCGGTCCCGGCACGGCCGCGATCGTGGCCGTGACGGGTCGCTCGCCTTGTGGCGATTGTTCGATCGTCGAGATCGCGGTCGCGTCGTAATAGCCGAGCGACTTCATCAGCCGCACGGCCAGCCCCTCATCCTCGCGCGCCCGTGCGCCGATGATCGCGGCATTGGCGGCGACGCCATCGCCATCCTCCAGCGCTGAAAGGTCGCGGAATTGGTCCTCCAGCCCGATTTCGTCGAGCCCGGTGACGCGGGTCGCGTAACGGATTTCGACCGCCGCCTCGTCATTGGCCGCGACGGGTTCCGCGATCGGGGTCGCGTCGAACTGCGTCAGCGGCGGCAGCGGCGCGGCGATCTCCGCCTCGGCTCCGGCTTCGTCCAGCGGTGGCGCATCTTCGATCGGCTCCACCGGCTGGATGGGTGGCGTCGGCGGATTCATCTGCTCGAGCGGCGCGTCGATATCGTCGGAAAGCTGCGGGAGCGCTTCGGAGAATTCTTCGTCGCTGACGATCGGCTTTGGATCCGACTGCTGCGCACTTCGCTCCGCTTCGCGCTGCAGCGTCCTGGGGTCTTCCGCAGGCGCACCCTGTCCCGGCTTGCCCGCCCCGCTATCGATCTGCGCCAGCGCCACGCTCGGGACGAACGCAGCGCTTGCCAGCAATGAAATGACCAGACGCACGCCCGAAATAGTCCCGCCTCCCGCTGGGATCGCGCCACATTCAGACAGCACGTATCCCGATCGCTAGCGCAACGTACAAGCGCGTGGAAGGTTCAATGTGACTTCAGTCCAACGCCTTAACGCGCGCGCGATAGGCGTGCAGCAGCGGCTCGGTATAGCCGCTCGGCTGGGCCACTCCCTCGAACACCAGCGCACGCGCCGCCTGCAACGCAAGGCTGCCGGGGTTGCCCGCCATCGGGCGATAGAGCGGGTCGCCGGCATTCTGCGCATCGACCTTGACCGCCATCCGCGCCAACGCCGCATCGACATCCGCCGCCGTCGCGACGCCGTGGAGCAGCCAGTTGGCGATATGCTGGGAGGAAATGCGCAATGTCGCGCGATCCTCCATCAGGCCGATATCGTGGATATCGGGCACCTTGGAACACCCAACGCCCTGATCAATCCAGCGCACGACATAGCCGAGTATGCCCTGCGCGTTGTTGTCCAGCTCGCGCGCGACCGCGTCCGCCGTCCAGTTGCGCCCCGTCGCCACAGGAATGGTCAGCAGGTCGCGCAGCCGCGGAACCGCCTCCCCCGCGATCTCCCGCTGGCGGGCAAAGACATCGACCTTGTGATAGTGCATCGCATGTAGCGTCGCGGCAGTGGGCGACGGCACCCAGGCAGTGTTGGCGCCGCTCAGCGGATGGCCGATCTTCTGGTCCATCATGTCGGCCATGCGGTCGGGTGCGGCCCACATGCCCTTGCCGATCTGCGCGCGGCCCGACAGGCCGTGCTTGAGGCCGATGCGGACATTGCGGTCCTCATACGCCTTGATCCACGCGCTCGCCTTCATCTCCGCCTTGGGGATCATCGGCCCGGCGCGCATCGAGGTATGAATCTCGTCCCCGGTGCGGTCGAGGAATCCGGTGTTGATGAAGGCGATGCGCCCCCGCACCGCATGGATGCACGCGGCGAGATTGGCGCTGGTCCGTCGCTCCTCGTCCATCACGCCGACCTTGATCGTACCGCGCGCGAGGCCGAGCAAATCCTCGACCGCGTCGAACAAATCGTTGGTGAAGGCGCATTCGTGCGGCCCGTGCATCTTGGGCTTGACGATGTAGATGCTGCCCGCGCGGCTGTTGCGGAACCGGCCCAGCCCCTTGAGGTCGTGCAGCGCGATCGTGCTGGTCAGGATCGCGTCGAGGATCCCCTCGGGTGCTTCTGCCCCGTCGATGCGGATCGCGGGGTTGGTCATGAGATGCCCGACATTGCGCACGAACAACAGGCTGCGGCCGGGGAGCGTCAGGTCGCCCTGATGTGGACGCTGATAGATGCGGTCGGCAGCCAGCTCACGGGTCAGCGTCGCGCCACCCTTGGCGAACGTCTCGGTCAGGTCGCCGCGCATCAGCCCCAGCCAATTGGCATAGGCCGCGACCTTGTCCTCCGCATCGACCGCCGCGATCGAATCCTCCAGGTCGACGATCGCCGTCAGCGCGCTTTCGAGCTGCACATCGGCGATCCCTGCCGGGTCGGTCGCGCCGATCGGGTGGGCGCGGTCGACCACCAGTTCGATATGCAGGCCGTTGTGGACGAACAGCATCGAGTCGCCGCGCGTACCGACGAATTGCCCCGGATCGGCCAGCGGCAGGTCGCCGCCGGAGAACTCCGCCCAGCGCATCCCGTCCAGCGGCACGGCCCCGTCCAGAAACGCCTTGGCCGCCGCGATCACCTGCGCCCCGCGTTCGGCGTCATAGCCGCCCGACCTGGCAGCGCCGGGCAGCGCATCGGTTCCGTACAGCGCGTCGTACAGGCTCCCCCAGCGCGCATTGGCGGCGTTGAGAACGAAGCGGGCATTGAGCGCCGGCACGACCAGCTGCGGCCCGGCCATCGTCGCAATCTCCGCGTCGACGTCGCGCGTGCCGATCGTGAAGTCGCCGGGCTCGGGCACCAGATAGCCGATGTCGCGCAGAAACGCCTCCTGCGCCGCCGGGTCGGCCGCGCGCACCGGGTCTGCGGCACACCACGCATCGATCTGCGCCTGCAGGTTTTCACGGCGCGCCAGCAAGTCGCGGTTGCGCGAAGTAAAGCGCGTGAAAATCTCCGCCGCGCCCGCCCACCACTGGTCCGCATCAAGGCCCAACGGCGGCAACACCCGATCCTCGACAAACGCGACGAGCGGCGCTGCGACCGAAAGCCCGGCGCGGGTCTGATAAGCGGTCATGGAATCCTCCTGGCTAGCAACACAAACTGCCCTGGGGAGGGATGGCACGATTAGGCGAGGACACCCCCACCGATCAAGCCCATGATTAGAATCCCGGCGAAATCGCCGCCGCCGCCGCCTCGACCCGCTCGAGCATTTTGCGTAGCTGAGCCTGCTCCTCGTCGCTCAGGCTGGCAAAGATCCGGCGCTCGAACTCCAGCGCCTGCGGGGCGATCTGGCGGTACAGCGCCCAGCCCTCGGGGCTGAGGTCGAGCAGGTGCGAGCGCTGGTCATCGGGATTGGGGGTGCGAGTCACGAGGCCGCGCTCGTGCAGCGAGATCGCCGCGCGGCTGACCGTCACCTTGTCCATCTGGGTGCGCCCGCACAGCGCCTGCTGGCTCATCGAGCCGAACTCGGCCAGCACGGTGACCAGCCGCCATTCGGGAATACGCAGGCCGAAGCGGGCCTGATAGGCACCGGCAATCGTCCCCGACACGCGGTT
The DNA here is from genome assembly GCF_965227385.1 of Sphingomonas sp. GTDB lineage: Bacteria > Pseudomonadota > Alphaproteobacteria > Sphingomonadales > Sphingomonadaceae > Sphingomonas. The sequence goes on along the minus strand of NZ_OZ245750.1, from coordinate 1,456,526 downwards.
CGATGCGACCGAGAGGCGATAGGGAAGGAACGCGTCGAGCTTGAGTGTTGCCGTCATAGGACAGTGATGCCGCCATCGGTGCCGCAAGGCAATGTTAGCATTGCTTCATTACGCGAAAGTGCCGGGCGGGGACAGGATATGTCTCCCTAAGCGCGACCGCCGCTTCTTAGCCCTCTCCCGATTGCGGAAGAGGGCTAAGCCAACGTCTAGACCGATACGCGCTTCAAGCGCGGCGACAGGAGATGGATCGCGCCGACCGCCAGGAAATAGACGACGGTGCATGCCGCGAAGATCAACGTGTAGTTGCCGTCGGTCGCGTCGAGCACGAGGCCGGTCGACTTGGCCATGATCATGCCGCCGACGCCACCGCAAAAGCCGCCAAGACCAATTACCGAACCCACCGCGCGCTTGGGAAACATGTCCGGCGGCAGCGACAACAGGTTGGTCGAGAATGCTTGGTGCCCCGCGAGCGCCAGGCCGATCAGCGCGACCGCCAGCCACATATTCTCCAGCTGCGTCACGAACAGCAACGGGAGGACACAGCAGCCCGCGATGATCATTGTCACCTTGCGCGCCGCATTCGGCGTCCAGCCCATGTGGATCAGTTTTGACGACAGCCAGCCGCCCGCGATGCTGCCGACGTCCGACAACAGATACATCACGATCATCGGCAGCAGCACGACCTTGAGGTCGACATTATAAGTGCTGGCAAAGTATTTCGGCAGCCAGAACAGCATCAGGAACCACACCGGGTCGGTCAAGAACTTGGCCACCGCGAACGCCCACGCCTCGCGCAGCCGAACGACACGGCTCCAGCCGATCTTCTCGATCTGCTCGGGCGGATCATGTTCGATCCAGGCGAGCTCACCCTCGCTGACCCGTCCGCTTTCGCGCGGGTTGCTGTAGAATTTGAGCCACAGCACCAGCAGGATGACGCCGAAAAGACCCGAATAGATGAACGTCTGGCGCCAATCGAGGCCGAGCCAGGTCATGAACAGCCACAGCGTCGGCGCAGTCAGAATCACGCCAATCGTCGTCGCGGAATTGACCCAGCCGATCGCATAGGCGCGTTCCTTCTGCGGGAACCATTCGCTGCTGGCGCGCACGACCGAGGGGAAGTGCCCCGCCTCGCCCACGCCCAGCACGATGCGCGCCGCCATGAACGAGGCAACGGTGCTGGCAAAGCCGTGCATCACATGGCCGACCGTCCATACGCCGATCGCAATGGCATAACCGATCTTCGGCCCGAACCGGTCGACCAGCCAGCCCATGAGCAGGAAGCCTAGCGCATAGGCGGCCTGGAACGCGGTGACGATGTTGCCATAGTCATTCTCGTTCCAGCCAAGTTCCTTGCCCAGATCCGGGGCGAGCAGGCCCAGCATGGTGCGGTCGATATAGTTGACGGTGGTCGCGAAGAAGAGGATCGCGATGATCATCCATCGATAGCGTCCGGTGCGCGGCACCGGCCCCGCGCGGGGCGGCTCGCCGCCGGTTTCGGCCTGCGTCGCGTTCATCCATACTCTCCCTATGCCGCAGGTCTGGCCGCCTCGATCGTGCAGCTCACCCGCATGGTGCCGAATGTGGCAGTAACCTGTGCTTCGGGGGAGACTTCATGGACGCCGGTGACGGCACCCGATGAAATCCACTGTCCCGGACGCAGCGCGATGCCGCGCGCCGCCATCGTCTCGAACAGAAACCGTGCGGCGCCGACCGGCCCGTCGAGCATCGTCCGCGCGGTCGCGGCACCGATTTCGACCCCGTCGATGCTCAGCGTCACCGGCCAGTCGAGAAAGCCCGACTGGCGCCAGTCGGGAATCGCATCGCCGACTACCAGCCCGTGATTGTTGCCAAAGTCAGAGATGGTGACCAGCGGCCCGAGCGCGTTGATTCCGGGAAAGGGCGAGCTGGCGATTTCCAGCCCGACATGGACCGCGTCAATCAGCTCGGCGGCCTCGTCCATCGTATAGCTGGTCTTGGCGGGATGGGGTGCGGTGCCGATCCGTAGCAGGAACTCGGCCTCCGCCGCACCGAAGCCCTCGCCAAAGATCGGCATCGCCGGAGCGGGGTCGTGTCTGCGCACGAACGGCGCGAAAATCGGGCCGGCCAGCCGGTTCGTGCCGAGCTGTCCGTCGAGCGGCGGGTTGATCCGACCGACCTTCCACCCCGCCACATCGGCCCCGGCCAGCGCCAGCGCGCGATCCTGGATCGCATAGGCATCCGCCAGCGTTGTCGGCGCGGCGCCAGGATATTCGGACAGCCCGCGTGCATCGCGGCGCGCGGCGACGAAAGCCTCCGCAATGACGTTCAGGTCGCTCATCCACCCCTCGCTTCTATTCTCGCCCGCATCGCTAATGGAAACCGGTGTCAGTGGCAAGACGTCGGTTACAGCGATCTTAAATTTGCCGGATAGCCGCTGACCCCGGCCTCATGCAACGTCGTCCGATCCAATACGGCCAAACCCCGCCCGCCGCACCTTGAGGATTCGGCCGGAAACCGGTGTCAAACTGGTCGGGGCGCACCGATTGGCTAGCATCCGGTTGCGCGCTATGCACATGCTATGAAGAAAACTGCTCAGGCGACGATCAACGATGTCGCACGGCTTGCCGGCGTTTCGAAAAAGACCGTCAGCCGCGTGATCAACCGCTCCCCGCTGCTGAACGAGGAGACGCGCGAACGGGTCGAAAAGGTCATCGCCGAAATCGGCTATGTCCCCAACCCACAGGCGCGCGCACTGGCGTTGCGCCGCAACTTCCTGATCGGCCTGATCCACGACAACCCGAACCCGCACATGGTGCTCAACGTGCAGCATGGCTTGCTTGAAGTGCTGCGCGATACCGAGTTCGAACTGATCGTCCACCCGGTCGATCGCGGATCACCGACGATGCTCGACGATATCCGCCGCTTCCTCGAACGACAGCGCCCTTATGGCGTGATGCTGTTGCCGCCGATCAGCGAAAATGATTCGCTCGCCGAATTGTGCAGCGAGATCGGCACGCGCTACGTGCGCATGGGGTCCGCTGCGTTCGACGACCCGCAGCATATGGTCGCGTCGAACGACCGTGAAGTCGTGCGCGGCGCAGTCGGCCATTTGTTCGAAATGGGCCATCGCCGCATCGGCCTCGTCCTCGGCCCGCACGGCTTCCGCTCGGCGTTTGAGCGCAGCCAGGGCTATGAAGCCGCATTCGACGATGCCGATTTGCCGATCCAGCGGACGCTGATCGCACAGGGCGACTATACGTTCGAATCCGGCATGCGCGCGGCCGAACGGCTGCTCGACCTGTCGCCGCGTCCGACCGCGGTCTTCTGTTCGAACGACGCGATGGCGGCGGGCGTGCTGCACACCGCGCGCCAGCGCGGGCTCGACGTGCCGCGCGACCTGTCGATCGTCGGCTTCGACGACACCACCATTGCCTCCTATCTGTGGCCGCCGCTCACCACCGTGCGCTGGCCGATCGCGACCATGGCGCGCGCCGCGGCGCTCAAGCTGATCGGCGATGGCGAGGATGAGGAGGCGGCCGAATCGCTGTTCGTGTCGACGCTGATCCGCCGCGCATCGGTCGCGCCGCCGGGGGAATGAAGGGTCGCACGCCGGCCCAAGTTGCCACACAACACGCATCGCGTTCTTGCATCATGACCTGACACCGGTTACCTAGCGAGCATATCCGCAATCGCTTATGGCGCGCGGGACCGGCCTGTTCCCGCCGCCCGCCGTTCCTATTTTTTTGGAGAGGATTCGACCGATGAAGATCGCCCTGATTACTGAAAACAGCCAGGCCGCCAAGAACGGCATCATCCACGACGCGCTGACCGCCGTCGCCGAGCCGCTGGGCCATCAGGTGTTCAACTATGGCATGTATTCGGCGGAGGACAGCGCGTCGCTGACCTATGTCATGAACGGCCTGCTCGCCGGCATCCTGCTCAATTCCAAGGCGGCGGATTTCGTCGTTACCGGTTGCGGCACCGGCATGGGGTCGATGCTCGCCTGCAACGCCATGCCCGGCGTGTTCTGTGGCTTGGTGATCGACCCGACCGACGCCTTCCTGTTCGGCCAGATCAACGACGGCAACGCCATCTCGATGCCCTATGCCAAGGGCTTTGGCTGGGCCGCAGAGCTCAACCTGCAGGACGTGTATCGCAAGCTGTTCGACGGCGAGCGTGGCCTTGGCTATCCCAAGGAGCGCGCCGAGATCATGCGCAAGAACCGCGGCATCCTTGCCGATCTCAAGGCGACGACGTGTCACGACATGCTGACCGTACTCAAGAACGTCGATCAGGACCTGCTGCGCGCCGCGATCGCGGGCGAGAAGTTCGCGGAGCTGTTCTACGCCAACTCGCAGGACGACGCGATCAGCGCCTACCTCAAGAGCGTGACCGCGCAGCCCGCGCTCGCCTGATCCCGACCGCACCCACCCCTTGAACGGAGAGGCCATGTTCGACCGCACCTATTATGCCACCCATCCCGACATGATGGAGTGCGTGTCGAACGATGAGTTGCGCGACCGCTATCTCATCACCGACCTGTTCCGCGCGGGCGAATGCGTGCTCAACTACACCCACGCCGATCGCATGGTGATCGGCGGGGTGCTGGTGGCGACGGACCCTGTGCGCCTGCCCGACCAGACCGAGCCGGCATCGGCGGCGGGTCACCCGTTCCTCGAGCGGCGTGAGCTTGGCATCGTCAATGTCGGGTCGGTCGAAGGTGTCGTCACCGTCGATGGACAGGCGTTCACGCTGGGCAACAAGGATTGCCTGTATGTAACGATGGGCGCGGCGGACGTGCAGTTTTCGGGTGCAGGGGCGCGCTTCTACCTCGTCTCCTGCCCCGCCCATCGCGCCTTCACGACGCGCCAGCTGGGCATTGCCGACGCCAACCGGCTCGATCGCGGCAGCCTCGCCGAATCGAATGAGCGGTCGATCTATCAGCTGGTGATCCCCGGCGTGTGCGACAGCGCACAGCTGGTGATGGGGCTGACCGTGCTCAAGGAAGGCAGCGTGTGGAACACCATGCCGCCGCACATCCATGAGCGCCGCAGCGAGATCTATTTCTACTTCGAACTCGACAATCTCGACACCGACCGCGTGATGCACTTCATGGGTGAGGGCGAGGCGACCCGCCACATCGTGATGCAGAACGAGGAAGCGGTGATCAGCCCGCCCTGGTCGATCCACATGGGTGCGGGCACCCGGTCCTATGCCTTCATCTGGGCGATGGCGGGCGAGAATCAGGACTATACCGACATGAACGTGCTGGACATCTGCCAGCTGGCCTAAGGCCCAAGGACGAGGTTACTCCATGAATCCCTTCGATCTCACCGGCCGCGTCGCGGTCGTCACCGGTGCGAACACCGGCATCGGCCAGGGCATTGCCCTCGCGCTGGCACAGGCGGGCGCGGACATTGCCGCAGTCGGCCGCTCCGCCGCGACCGAAACGGTGGAAAAGGTCCGCGCACTTGGTCGCAAGGCCGAGATCATCAGCGCCGACCTGTCCTCGATCGAGCCTGTGGGCCGAATTGTGGATGAAACTGTGGAAAAGCTCGGCGGGCTCCACATCCTCGTCAACAATGCCGGCATCATCCGCCGCAACGACGCAGTCGACTTCACCGAAGAAGACTGGGACGCGGTGATGGACACCAACCTCAAATCGGTGTTCTTCCTGTGCCAGGCGGCGGCGCGGCACATGATCCCCAATGGCGGGGGCAAGATCATCAACATCGCATCGATGCTGACGTTCCAGGGCGGCATCCGCGTGCCCAGCTACACCGCCTCGAAAAGCGGCGTCGGCGGCCTGACCAAGCTGCTGGCCAACGAATGGGCGAGCAAGGGCATTACCGTCAATGCGATCGCGCCCGGCTATATCGCCACCAACAATACCGACGCGCTGCAAAAGGACGAGACGCGCAACCGCCAGATTCTCGAGCGCATTCCCGCGGCGCGCTGGGGTGATCCGTCCGATCTGGGCGGCGCAGCGGTGTTCCTCGCCTCCTCGGCATCGGACTATGTTCAGGGGCACATCCTCGCGGTAGACGGCGGCTGGCTGGCGCGCTGACGCCAGCTTAGTTGAGGAGACATCATGGCCGGCCATATCGTCTGTTTCGGGGAATTGCTGCTCCGCCTGACCGCTCCGGGGCGCGAGCTGCTGATGCAGACCGGCAGCCTCGACGTGCATGTCGGCGGAGCCGAGGCCAATGTCGGGATCGGCCTTGCCAATCTCGGCCATGACGTGGCGATGGTCAGCGCGGTGCCGGACAATCCGCTTGGCCAGGCGGCAATCCGCTTTGTGCGCGGACAGGGCGTCGATACGCGCAATGTCCAGCTGCGCGACGCCCGCATGGGCCTGTACTTCCTGTCGGTCGGCGCCGGGCTGCGCGCCTCGGACATCGTCTATGACCGTGCAGCGTCGAGCTTCGCGACCGCACCGGCGGATGCGTTCGACTGGCGCAGCATCCTCGATGGCGCGGCGATGCTGCACCTTTCGGGCATCACGCCAGCACTCGGCCCGGCGACGGCTGCTGCAGCAATCTCTGCAGCAAAGACCGCGAAGGAACTGGGCGTCGCGATCAGCTTCGACGGCAATTACCGCGCGCGCCTGTGGGAAAGCTGGGACAGCAACCCGCGCGCGGTGCTGACCGAACTGGTCAGCCTCGCCGACACGATGTTCGGCAACCATCGCGACGTGTCGCTGCTGCTTGGCCAGACCTTCTCGGGCGACGGCGCCGACCGCCGCCGCGAGGCCGCAGAAGCCGCGTTCGACGCTTTCCCCAATCTTCAGCGCATCGCGTCGACCGCGCGTCATGTCGACGACGCCGATCGCCACCGCATCGCCGCGCGCGTCGACACGCGCGAACGCGGCTACCAGACCGATGAGGTTGTGGTTGCCGGGATCGTCGACCGCATCGGCGGCGGCGATGCGTTCGCGGCGGGCATCCTGCACGGCGTGCTGTCGGGGCAGGATCTGGAGGCGACAGTTGCCTCGGGCCTCGCGCTCACCTGCCTCAAACACTCGTTGCCGGGCGACGCCTCGCTGTTCGGGCAGTGCGACATCGACGCGTTCCTCGAAGGCGGTCTGGACGTGCGTCGGTGATAGGCCGGCGGACGCTGCTGGGGGCGGGTGCGGCGCTGTCCGCCCTCCCCTCCGCCGCGTTCGCCAAGGGCGACCCGGTCGCTACCGGCACCACCGGTCGCTGGCAGGGAAAGGCTGACGGCGCCACCCAGGCGTTTCTCGGCATCCGCTACGGCAGCGACACCAGCCGCACCCGCTTCCGCGCTGCGACCGCACCCGCCCGCGGCCGCGAAACGATCCGCGCGACCGACTTCGCGGTGAACTGCCCCCAGCGCAGCAATCTACCCAATCAGGCCGAGGACTGCCTGTTCCTCAACGTCTGGACGCCGCAAGCCAACCCGAACGCGCGCCGCCCGGTAATGGTCTATTTCCATGGCGGCGCCTATTCCAACGGCACGGTGATCGAGCCGCAGGTGTTCGGGGCAACGCTGGCGGAGCAAGGCGATGTCGTCGTCGTCACCGTCAACCACCGGCTCAACGCGCTCGGCTATCTCTACCTCGCCCGGCTCGACCCGCGTTTCCCCGAAAGCGGCAATCTCGGGCAGCTCGACCTGATCCTCGCGCTGCAATGGGTGCGCGACAACATCGTCGGCTTTGGCGGTGATCCCAACCGGGTGATGGTGTTCGGCCAGTCCGGCGGCGGGGCCAAGATCGCCACGCTGATGGGTATGCCCGCCGCCAAGGGCCTGTTCCACAGCGCCGCGACGATGAGCGGGCAGCAGGTCACGGCAAGCGGCCCCTTGAACGCTACCGCGCGCGCGAAAGCCCTGCTCGCCAAGCTCAACGCCACGCCAGGCGACCTGATCGACATGCCCGTGCAGCGGCTGATCGCAGGCCTGTCCGCCGAAGACCCGATCCTGGGCGGCGGGGTCTATATGGGCCCGGTGCTCGACATGAAGTGGCTGACCCGCCACCCCTTCTGGCCCGACGCCAATCCGATCGGCAACGGCATCCCGATGATCCTCGGCAATACGCGCGACGAGACCCGCGCGTTCATCGATCCGAAGAGCGAGGCGGTGCGCACGCTTGACTGGTCCAACCTCGCCGAACGCATCGCTCCGCAACTGCGCATCGACGCCCACCCCGAATGGGTCGTCGCCGAATATCGCCGCCAATTCCCCGACTGGACCGCGCCGGACATTTTCTACGCCAGCACCACCGCCGGGCGCAGCTGGCGCGGACAGGTGATCGAGGCGGAGGAGCGCGCCAGAGCCGGCGTCCCCGCCTGGGTCTATCAGCTCGATTTCCAGTCCCCCGTCGCGCCCGAACGCGGGGCGGCGCATACGCATGATATCCCGATGGTGTTCGGCACGATCGGCGCGGAGGGGACGGTGTCGGGCACCGGCCCGGGCGCGCAGGCGGTGTGCGCGGCAATGCAGCGCGCCTTCGTCAACCTCGCCGCCACCGGCAATCCCAATGGCGCAGGCGTGCCTGACTGGCCCAAATACACTCTGCCCGATCGCCGCACGATGATCTTCGACACGCAGAGCCGCGTCGAGGCCGACCCGCGCAAGTGGCAGCGCGAGCTGTTCGCCCGTATCCCCTATATTCAGCCCGGAACCTGATCCGCCAGCACCGGCGCCAGCACCAGCCGGTCGAGGATCGCCGCGACATCGTCCGCCGCCATGTCGGGCGCACGGTCGAGCCACCAAGTCAGGATCGTCAGCGCCGCGCCGACCAGATGCGTCACCGCCAACTCGCGCGGCAGTCCGTCCGGCGTTTCGGCCGGGCTCGCCAGCGCCTGCGCGATCGCGCGCTGCGTCACGATCTGACGGATCGTATCGCCCGCTCCGGTCAACAGCGCGTGGCACAGGGTGCGGCGCGACAGCACTTCCGCGGTCAGCGTGCGCACCAGCGCGAGCCGGTCGCCCTGCTGCAGCATCGGGAGCAATTTGGCGAGCAGCTCGGCGATCAACGAATCGGCTACTTCGATCAGCAGCGCCGACAGATCCGGATAGTGGCGGAAGAAGGTCGCGTAACCAATCCTGGCACGATCGGTCAGCATCGCGACCGTGATCTCCCCGAACGGACGCTCCGCCACCAGTTCCACCAGCGCTGTTCCCAGCGCCGCGCGCGAACGGACAACGCGCGCATCGCTTGAAACACCGCTCCGCTTCGCTATCTTATGATCCATCGTGTATCACAACCCGGAGTGTGTCATGTCCGCCCAGTCGCATCTTGCCAGCCCGCCGGCCCGCTGCCCGATCGATCATGCGCGCGATGACCGCAAGTCCGCAAGCGCGGCGCGCGGCGGTCTGCTCAAGGCTCCGGTGGTGTCCGGATATGACGCGGTGCGCGCGGTGCTGCGCGACACCAATGGACGTCAGGCGGGCTTCAAGGCCGAGGTGATCGGCAAATATCGCGGCCAGGCGCGCCCGCCGATCCTGTTCCTGCATGGCGAGGCGCATCGCCGCCAGCGCAGCGGCACTGCGCGCTTCTTCACCCCGCGCGTGGTCGAGACGCGCTATCGCGAACTGATGGAGCGGACCAGCGACGCGCTGATCGCGCGGCTGGTAAAGGACGGCAGCGGCGATCTCGACCGGCTGTCGCTCGAAATGGCGGTCGCCGTCGCGGCCGAGATTGTCGGCCTGACCGAAAGCGACATCGACGGCATGAGCCGCCGGCTCGACTCCTTCTTCAGTACCGCCTTCCAGACCGGGCGCGGGAAGTTTGCCGAGATTATGAGCTTCCTGCTCGGCCAGTGGCGGATGCGCCGCTTCTACGCCAAGGACGTGAAGCCCGCGATCGCCGCCCGCCGCGCCGCGCCGCGTGAGGACGTGATCTCGCACCTGCTGAGCGAGGGCTACACCCCGCTCGATATCCTCACCGAATGCTTCACTTATGGTGCGGCGGGGATGGTGACGACGCGTGAGTTCATCACCATGGCCGGCTGGCATCTGCTCGAACGCCCTGAACTCAGCGCGCAGTTTCTTGCCGCCGATGCCGATGGGCAGATCGCGATCCTTGAGGAGATCCTGCGACTCGAGCCCGTCGTCGGCACGCTATACCGCCATGTCGAGGGCGGCACCGTCGCGCTCGATATCCGGTCGGCCAATGGCGATGCGGTCGCGGTCGGCACCTGCCCGCACGCGCTCGACCCGGAGCGCGAGCGCGCCCCGCGCGTCACCGGGCCGGGCCTCGCCTTCGGCGATGGCGAGCATCGCTGCCCCGGCGCGGGCGTCGCGCTGCACGAATCCGCCGTGTTCCTCGACCGGCTGCTGCGCGTCCCCGGTCTGCGGCTCGAGCGCGCGCCCGATGTCGGCTGGAACCCGCTGGTCGCGGGCTACGAGCTGCGCAACTGCCGCCTGGCGATCGATCCGGCTTAAGAGCCAGCCCGCAGCGCCCCGATCAGCGTGACCATGTGATCGATATAGGTGCCGGTCGAAATCCCGATCGGCCCGTCCTTGACGTCGAACGGAGAGGTGTCGCGGCTGTCGCCGACATTGCTCGACCGGAAATCGCCTGGCGCGACCTCCTTCGATCCGGGCCCGCGATAAGGGTGGCTGATCGCCTTGAGCTGGGTCGGCCACCAGCCCTCTTCGTTGAGCGACGCGACCAGTTCCGCTGCGCTCTTGCCGCCCGCGACATTCATGTCCGACCCCGGCTCGACCGCCGCGACCCAATAGGGCGACAGCGGCTGGCGACCCTTGAGCAGCGGTGAATCCTTCGACACCGGCCCACCGGGGATCGCGCGCAATTTCTCATACTCGCGCCGCAGCTTCGGCACATCGACCGAGCGGCGCGGATTGTAATGGCCGATCGTGTGCGCAGGGTCGTGATCGACATAATATTCGCCGTTGACCACGTTCGACCCGCGCCGATGCACCCAGAGCGGCTTGTTCGTGCCGATCTCGACAAAGGTCGGGAAATGCCGGTTCCCCACGCGCAATTCCTCGGGCAGCCGCACGCTGTCGAGCCAGTCGAGCGCCGCCGGGATCGGCGCCAGATATTTCGCATTCCCGGTCAGGCGGTAGAATTCCATCAGGTCTTCGACATTCGACGCGGTGGTGTGCGTGACCAGCGCCTCGGGCTCGTAGGTGCGCGCGCCGGCCGGCGAGAAATCGGCGCGATGCTGCAACCCCCAGCCGGCCTGCGGCGCGGCCTGCTGGGTCTTGAGGTAGACGTCCATCGCCCGCTCGATCGCCGGCAACACGCGCGGATCGCCGATCGCCTGGTGATAGGTCAGCAGTACGTCGATATTGTCGTGGATCACCCCGTCGTTGAACGTGATCAGCCCGGTATAATCGGGCTTGCCGTGCAGCCCACCGTCGCGCACCCGCGGCCAGCGCTGCGGCCAGCCGCCATTATCGAGCTGGCTGGCGAAGATGAAGTTGATCGCCTTGTCGAGCCCGCGTTTGAAGCGTGCCTCACGCTTTTCGACATAGAGGCGGATCAGGAAGCGGATCGCCTCGCCCGTCCCCTGATCGTCGAAGGTGGCGTTGCCCCAATGGTGCTGGAATTCCTCCATCCGCCAGGCATTCTTGCCGATTGTCTCGTACCAGCGCCTGGTGGACGCGGCGCCGCCGAAATCGATGAAATAGCCCCAGCCGCCCGTCGGCAGCTGCCCGTCGATCAGCGCCTGCGCGGCCTTGGCCGCCGCCTGGTAATAATAGTCGTCGCCGGTCGCGTGATAGGCGTCGAGGTACAGGTGCCCCATCGTCGCGGTGCCGGGCGGCTGCACCCACACCATCGTCTTATAGGCTTCCAGCTCACCCCAGACGCGCGAACGGTCGGGCAGGTACGACCACAGATAGCCGCCGCGATAGGCGAGCTTCTCGACCATGAATTGCGTCGCGCGCTTCATCGTCGCTGCAATCTCAGCAGTGGGCGGCGTCTGCGCCCGCGCCAGTGCGGGGGTCAGCATCAATGCGGCGGACGCGGCGAGCAGCTGGCGGCGAGCAATCATTTACGCGGTACTCCTTCAAGCGGATAGGCGATAATCAGCACCAGCGGCTTCTCGCCGATCTGGCGAATGCCGACATGCGCGCCGGTGTAGAGATAGGCGGTCATGCCGGGCGTCAGCCGCGCGGTCGTGCCGTCGGAACTGACCTCGCCCTCACCGGAGACGACCGCATAGACCTCGTCATGGTCGATCGGATGCACGCCGATCGCCGCGCCCTTGTGCAGCGCGCGCTTGCGATATTCCATCATGCGACCCGGCACACCGTCGGTGATGCGCCACGCGGTGCTCCTCCCGATGCGCCCATGCGGCGGCGGCTCTTGTACACGCTTGGCCGCGTCGTCGATGACGACCATCGGCCGCGCGCCGCGCTTCGCCGCCCAGTCGATCCCGCCCATGACGTGATCGACGACGCGCGGGTCGCTCCACGATTCCTTGGTATGGCCGAGACCGGTATAGAACACCTGCCCGCCCTCGAACCGGTGCGCCCAGGCCACGGGACGCGGATTGACGCCCTTCTCCCCGATCGAGCTCGGATCCAACGTCAGCAGCGGGAGCAGACGTGGGTCGAAATCGTCGAACCAATACCATTCATCGACCAGCTCGGCGGTCTCAGGAAAGCTGCGAATCGAAGGGTGGTCGAGCGGCGCACGGGTCACGACGCCCTTTGGCGTCCCCGCCGGATGCCGGGCAAAGCGCGCGCCCATCATCCGTCCATACCAGTCCCAATGGTAATGCGAATCCGCGGCGCCGTGGACGCCGACAATCCCCCCGCCTGCCCGAACAAAGGCCATCAGCGTGTCGCGCCGCGCGCCGGTGAACCACTCGCTGCCGGGTTCCTTGGGCTTGGTGGTGGTCGACAACAGCACGATCACGGCGAAGCGTTTCACCCGCTTCGCGTCGTCGAACAGCGCGGGGTCTTCGCTGGCCACGACATGATAGCCTTTGGCGCGCGCAGCCTTGGTCAACGCCGCGACGGCAGGCTCGATCGAGTCATGCCGCCAACCGGTCGTGTGGCTGAACAGCAGGATTTCGGGTTGCCGCGCAATGCTGTGCCGCGGAGATGCCGCCCCGCTCAGCAGGATCGCCGCCAGCAGCATCAGCATCGCCCGCATGTCAATCTCCTCGTCCCACGTGAGCGGTCCGCTCAGCCAGCGGCCAGCGCATTCAGATAGTCTTCGACATTGCTATAGCCGTTGCCGTTGCGGTCGGCTGCGGAATCGTCGCGCTTCGGGTCGAGCCCGTGCTGGCGCTCCCAGGCGTCCGGCATGCCGTCGCCATCGCTGTCCAGCGGCGCGGTACCGCTACGCAGGTCAGGCCAGCCACCGACGTCGCGCTGGCTGTCGATTTGCCTGCCGGTGCGGGTGCGCACCCCTGCAATCACCGCCGCATCGACGCTGTCGCGGCTGCGCGAAGCCCCTGCGCGCGCCAGCACTGCCGTCTCGACGCTCGCCGCTCCGGCACAGCCCACCTTGGGCATTTCGACCGGAGACGACAGCTTCTGCGCAGGATCGGTGATGCCCGTCACCAGCGACCACGGATCGGCCGGGACCACCCCGTCCATCGCATTGTCGGCGAAGAAGGATTGCGCGACCGGATTGCCTTCGTTGAACGCAATCGCCCTGGTCGATTGCGGCCCGCGCACATAGGCGTTTCCGACGAAATTATATCGCGACAGGCTGTCCTTGTCGGCATTGTAGCCCGACCGGGTGCCGCCCCAATTGTAGAACAGGTTGCAGCGGAAATCGAAGAAAGCGCCCTCCGGATCGCTCGCCGCCGGCGCGTAATTGCCCGGGCGCGGCATCCGCGCGCTGTGGTTGGCCCACAAATTGTGATGAAAGCTTGCCCGCGCCCCGCGCCCGCCGCGCACCAGACTGCCATAGCCATGCTCGCCCTTGGCATGCAGCGATCTGGTCAGCGAATCCGCGATGATCGACCATTGCACGGTGACGTCGTACCAGCCTTCGCCCGGCTCGGCATAATTGCCCGACACCGAAAGCGTTTCGTCCACCGACCAGCTCGCCGAGACATGGTCGAGGATGATCCGGCGTCCCGCGCGAATCCAGATTGCGTCCGCCTCGGTCCTGGATTCGTCGCCTAGCCGCGACCGGATGAAGCGGATCACCACATCAGTCGCCTGTACCACCAGCGGATGATCGCGCAGCGTGATGCCGTCGCCCGGCGCGCTCTGCCCGGCGATTGTCACCCGCCCCTCGCGCACCGTCAGCGGCCTGGTCAACTGGATCGTGCCCGATATCGCGAAGACGATGATCCGTGGCCCCGTGGCCTCGACCGCCGCGCGCAGGCTGCCGGGGCCGCTGTCCGCCAGGGTGGTAACGGTCAGCACCTTGCCGCCGCGCCCGCCCGGACTCAGCGCACCGGCCCCTTCCGCGCCCGGAAAGGCGGGGAGCGGCACCGCCGCCCCCGCCGCAGCGGACATCAGGAGCCAGGCGCCCGGCATCAAAAGGCCGCGCGCACGCCGACGGTGACGATGCGCCCCGTGCTCGCATAGACGCTCGACACCGGATTGGCCTGATACATGGTGCGATATTGCGTGGTGTTGGTCAGGTTGCGCCCTTCCAGCGACAGCCGGATTTCCTTGGTCAGCGCATAGGACATCGAGAAGTCGAGGTTGAACGTATCCTCGTTGTACCCGAAATCCGCCACCACCGGCGAATTGCACACGCCGCCCCCATTGGTCGTGGTGCCGACCGAACAGGTGCCCGACGACAGCGGGAAGCGGTTCACATATTCCTTGCGGTACGCTCCCGAAACGCGCGCCTTGAGCGGGCCGTGCTCGTAATAAAGCGTCGCGTTGAACGCATGTGGTGAGGTGTTGAGGAAGGGCGCGGTGGCGAAATCGTTGACCGCAGTCGATCCGGTCTGCCCCTGCGTGGTCGAGAGCGCGGTCCCGGTCAGATAGCTCAGTTCGGACTTGATATAGGTGTAGTTCGCGGTGACACCGAACCGCTGCAGGAAGCCGGGCAGGAAGAAGAAATTCGACTGGACGTTGAGCTCCAGCCCCTGGATCTTTCCGCCTGGCGCATCGTCGAACTGACGCACCGCGAACACCCCGCCATCGCGGATATATTGCGCCAGCGACACACTGGTCACATTGGCGAGGATCTGGTCGACGATCGCCGGTTCGTACACGTCCTGTAGCGCAAACTCGCCCGCGACCTGTTGCGGGAACGAGTTGATATCCTTCTGGAACAGCGCCAGCCCGACAAAGCCGTTGGTGCCCCAATAATATTCGAAGCTGAGGTCGAGATTGGTCGAGCGGAACGGACTCAGATACGGGTTGCCGACCGTGATCGACGGCGCCGCGCCCCCCACCGTCAGCCCGGTCGGGAACGACGTCGTGCCGGGGGTCAGCGCAGCAAGCTGGGGCCGCGACATGGTCTTGGCCGCGGCGAAGCGGATCTGGAAATTGTCGCTGACTTCATAGGTCAGGTTACCGGCTGGCAGCACATCGGTGTATTCGTTGCGCGCAGTGACAATCGTCCCCAGCGCGCCGTTCGCCGCGCCACCGACCGATCCCGTGCCGTCGACCCGCGTGTTGGCAACACGCACGCCGACATTGCCGCGCAGGCGGCGGTCCATCACGTCCAGGTCGAAGTCCATCTGGACGAACCCGGCCAGATCGCGCTCCCGCACCGCGTTGCGCTCACGCCCGTCGGCCTGCGCGCGGTAATCGCCCCATTTGTTAATGCAGTTGCAGTCGATCGAGAAATAGGTGCGGAACGCGTCGAGATTGGGCGCGTAGAAGCTCGTCGGGGTTCCCGCCGGCACGTCCAGCCCCTGCCCGAACCCGACCAGCTGGCCCAGCTGGGTGATCTGCAGCCCCGCCTCTGCCAGCGTCGGGTTGATCGCCTCGATCCCCGAGTTGCGGCGCCCCTGGAGGCTGTCGAATTCGAACGTCTTGTAGGTGCCGCCAAAGCGCAGCGCGAATTGCTCGCTCAGATCGAGCTCGAAATTGGCGCGACCGACGCGGAATTCGTTGTTCACCTCATTGGTGAAGTAACGGATCGTCGACAGGCCCTTCACCAGCGTCCACTGGCTGGGGTCGGCGACGTTGAAGCCGGGGTTGAACACCGGCATCTTCCCGCCGCCGCGTTCATCGAACACATAGCCGTCGCGGTCGATGGCATTGAATTCGACCAGCATCCCTTCGGCGCGGAATTCGGATTTCGACCAGCCGCCGGTCAGCGCCACGCGGAAATTGTCGCTGAACTCGTGGTTCACGTTCAGCGTCGCCTGCTTGAAGTCGGTCTGGCCGAACTGCGCATCGGCGAAGCTGCGCCAATCGACATTGTCGAGCACCAGATAATCCGCCTGGCCCGCGGCGTTGACATGGGCCGCGCGGATCTGGGTCGAGGGACGGCCGAGCAGCTCGTCATAATAGGCGATGCTGTTGGCATTGGGGATATAGCCCGGCGAAACCGTCGCGTTGTAATAGTCGAACGGATCGAGGTTGAACGGGTTGTAGCTCGCGCGCGTCCCGGCGACGAGCGTGTTGCCGTACAGCGCCTGCCCGCAATCGAGCGACGCGTTGGCGTCGCAACGCGCATAGAGCGCGCGGCGGTCGGCAAGGCCGTTGGCGGTATTGAGCGCACGCAGCGTATTCTGCGCGACGCGGTTATTGGTGCCGTTGCGGTTCAGGCCGATCGTGGTGATGCCCTGCGAATTCGAATCCTGGCGATAGCGCGAATAGACAAAGTCGCCGATGACCTCGGTGCGCGACGTCGGCTGCCACTGGGCGGTAAAGGTGATGCCCAGCCGGTCATATTGCAGGTCCTGCCGCCCGATCGACGGGAGCGCGGGAATGATCGTTTCGGGCGTCACCAGCGCATAGGCGGCCGGATCCGAACCAAAGGTCGCGCCGGTCCCGGTGCCGGTCGGACGGGCAAAGCCGAACACGTTCGGCGACACGCCGGCATGTTGCGAATTGCGATAGGCAAATTCGAACTGGCCGGGGTTGCGGCGGTAGGAATCGATCTGCTGACGCTGGTCCTGGAACGCAACGGTGCCAAGGATGCCGAAATTGTCGGCCAGCCGCTTCGAAAACAGCGCGGTCAGGCGCGGATTCCAGCTGTCGCCATTTTCACGATACTCTGCCTCCGCGCCCATCGCGATGCGATCGCCTTTATAGGCTAGCGGACGCCCGGTGATCAGGTCGATGATCGCGCCAAGCGAGCCTTCCTCGTTCGCGGCGGTGACCGACTTGGTGATCTTGACGCCGCTGAACAGCTCGGACGCAAAGGTGTTGAAGTCGAACCCGCGCGACCGGTTCGCGCCTGCGTCCGACTGGTTGCCGCCCGAGATATTCTGCGCGTCGGCACCGTTCAGGAACACGCTCTGAAAGTCGCCGCCCAGCCCGCGCACCGTGATCGATCGCCCCTCGCCATTGTCGCGGTCGATCGACACGCCGGGCAGCCGCTGGATCGATTCGGCGATGTTGGCGTCGGGAAAGTCGGCGATGTCTTCGGCGGTAATCGAATCGACGATCTGGTCGGCCTTGCGCTTGTCGCTCAGCGCGTTGGCCAGGCTGGCGCGGAAACCGGTAACCACCACCTCCTCGCTATCGGCGTCGGACTGGCCCTCCACCGGCACCTGTTGCGCCCAGGCCGGTCCTGCCGCGACAAGGGAAAGCGCAAGCGCGAGCCCCGAGCTGGAACGGCGTGCGGATTGAAGCTGACGAATGCCCATGGAATCCCCTCTCTGATATCGCATCGCGAGCCTGTTGTCGGCCCGTCGAATGACACCGGTATCAAAGCGACCCGCCATTTTCAATCTCCAAACGTGCAGCGTAACGATCCTGAGGCCCGGTCGGGCAGACAAACGCGGACCCGCGCGACAGTGGAGCGCGCCCGGAGTACCGAAATCCCCCCGGGTTGACACCCGCACCGGAATGGCAGAGAACCGCGATGACACCGGTTTCTCAAGCGAGGAAAATGGTGGTCGACCGTGAGAACACGGCGAATCTGGAGAGGATGTCGCGAACCGACGCGATGCGCGTCCCGGCACCCTCTCCGCAATGACATCCGGCTTCGTGCGATGCACGCGGCCCAATGCAGCTACCGGTGTCATCGACACCGTTTGAGAGGGGAATATCAATGCGGTTCACTGTTCGCCGTGGCGGAGCGCGCCTGCTGGCAGCCACTTCCGCCCTAGTCATCGCCACCGCCGCCCAGGCGCAGGACGCGCCGGCCGAGCCCGCAGCGGGCGAAGACGAGGAAATCGTCGTCACCGGCTTCCGCGCGTCGCTCGACGCCGCGCTCAACGTGAAACGCGAATCGGTCGCCGCGGTCGATGCGATCGTGGCCGAGGACATCGCGAAATTCCCCGACCAGAACCTCGCCGAATCGCTGCAGCGCATTCCCGGCATCGCGATCCAGCGCGACGGCGGCGAAGGGCGCGCGATCACCGTGCGCGGCCTCGGCTCGCAGTTCACCCGCGTCCGCGTCAACGGGCTGGAGACGATCACCACCAGCCATGACGGTGCGGCATCGAACCGCGACCGCGCGTTCGACTTCAACGTCTTCGCATCTGAGCTGTTCAGCTCGATCGTCGTGCACAAGACCGCGTCCGCCGACCTCGACGAAGGGTCGCTCGGTGCGGTGGTCGATCTCAACACCGGCAACCCGTTGAAGGGCAAATACGGCCTCACCTTCGCCGCCTCGGCGCAGGGCAGCTATAACGACCTGTCCGACACCTGGGGTCCGCGCGTCGCCGGCCTGATCGGGTGGAAATCGCCCGACGGCACGCTCGGCGCATCGATCTCCGCTGCCTATCAGAAGACGACCACCAAGGAGATCGGCAACAACACCGTCCGCTGGGCACAGGCGCGCTTCGATTCGGTCAACGGCACCAACTGCTTCACCACCGCGAACAGCGGCGGCACCTATGTGCCGAGCGCCGCGTGCAATCAGGCCGCGCTGTCGTTCCACCCGCGCATCCCGCGCTATGGCGAAGTCACGCACTATCGCGAGCGCTTGGGCCTGACCGGGAGCATCCAGTGGTCGCCGAGCGATGCAACACAGGTTTCGATCGACGGCCTCTATTCCAAATTCAAGGCAGACCGCCGCGAGAAGTGGGGCGAGGTTCTGCTGCGTTCGAACGAACGCTCGATCAATGTCGTCAACCCGGTCTATGACAGCAACAACAACATGATCGCTGCCACGCTCAACGATGCATGGGTGCGGACCGAGCATTTCCTGAAGAAGACCGAAACCGAATTCTATCAGATCGGCGCCACATGGGATCAGGACGTCACCGACACCTTTCGCTTCAAGCTGGCCGGCGGCTATTCGCGCTCGAACGCCGATGTTCCGGTCGAGACCACCATCGTGTTCGATGATCGCGATGCGCAGGGGTACAGCTACGACTATCGCAACATGACCGCGCCGACGCTGACCTTCGGGACCAGCGTCACCAATCCGGCGAACTTCCAGCTTGCCGAAATCCGTGATCGTCCGTCGAGCATCCTCAACCAGTTCCGCACCGCACAGTTGCGTACCGAATGGGATGTGACCGAGGGTTTCACAGTCAAGACCGGTGCGATCTGGCGTCGGTACAATTTCGACGCCACCGCCTTTACCCGCGATACCGCAGTGTGCGGTAATGGCGGCGTCGATCTGGTACTGGGCACCCTCGCCTGCTCGGCCACCAGCGTGTTCGGGCCGACTGCGGTCTATGGCTTCCCGGTCACCTCGGCGCTGTCCGAACTGTTCACGCTGCAGGGTTCCAACGCCCCGAGCGGAACGACGACGCAGTGGCTGGTCCCCAATCTCGACGCGGCCGCTGCCTACACCAACCTGTACAGCCGCGCGCTGCGGGTCGATGCAGGTAACAATCGCGGCGTTACCGAAGAGACCAAGGGCGGGTATCTCCAGTTCGATGCCAAGGGCGCGCTTTTCGGCCTCGATTATGCCCTGAATGCCGGCATCCGCTACGTCCGCACCGACCAGTCGTCCTACGGCATCAACAGCGGTGTGACGGTCACGGTGGAGCGCGGCTATGACGACTGGCTGCCGTCGTTCAACCTCGCACTCTATCCGATGGAAAGCCTGATCATCCGGGGCGCCATTGCCAAGGTGATGACGCGCCCGTCGCTCGGCAACCTTACCCCGGGCGGTTCGGCGGACGGATTCAACTATCGCGTCACCAGCGGCAACCCGTTCCTGCTGCCGTTCCGTGCGACCAATTTCGACGTCGCCCTGGAATGGTATTTCGCGCCGCAGTCGATCTTCTCGGTCGCGCTGTTCAAGAAGGACGTGGCGAGCTTCCCGGTGGCGATCACCCGCACCGGCACGTTCACCGAAACCGGCCTGTCGCCATCGGTGCTCGTACCGTCCTCTCCCGCCGCGCTGAACCCGGCACAGTTGTCGCAGCCGATTTGGACGATCGCCACCACCGGCAATGGCAGCGGCGCGTCGCTGAAGGGCGCGGAAATCGCGCTGCAGGCACCCTTCAAGTTCCTGCCGGGCTTCCTGTCGAACTTCGGCGGTATCGTGAACGCGACCTTTGTCGACTCTTCGGCGACCTATACGCAGACCGGGCCGTTCACCAACGCCTGCGTTGCACCCAACTGCACCCTGGGCGGGGCAACCTCCACCAACTATACCGAGACGCTCTACGGCCTGTCGAAGAAGCAATTCAACGGCACGCTCTATTACGAAGACAGCAAGTTCAGCGCGCGCGCATCGGTCAGCTATCGCGATGGCTTCACCGACGCGGGCTCGGCGACCGGCAACATCTTCGAGGGCTATGACGCGATCACCAATGTCGATGCGTCGGTCCGCTACAAGCTGACCGAGTTTCTCGAAGTCTCGGTCGAAGGGACCAACCTGACCGATGCCTATCGCGGTCGCTGGGTCGATATCGGCGCGCGTCGCAACTATGAAAGCAACCATTTCGGCCGCACGATCCTGGTGGGCGCGCGGATCAAGATGTGACCGAGAGAGGGGGCATGGCGGATCGGAACGGGGCTCTGCTTCGGCCCGACCGCCGTGCATTTCTCGCGACCGCCGGGGCGGGGGCGGCGCTGATGGCGTCCGCCGCCGCTCATGGCCAGACCGCACCGCCGGCCACCGGAACGCCGGGGCCGGCGGGGCTTCCCGATCCGACCGAGACGATCGACCTGTGGCCAAAGGGCGCGCCCGGCCTGCCCGCTACGCCCCCGGTCGAAACCGTCACCGAACGCAGCACCGACCGCGACCTGTCCGACCGCGCGGTGCTCGGCATCACCCGACCGCGCATGGTCGTGTTCCGCCCGCACCGCCCCAATGGCGCGGCGGTGATGATCACGCCTGGCGGCGGCTATCGCCACATCGTGATCGACAAGGAGGGCTATGAGCTCGGCCGCTGGCTGTCGGCGCGCGGCTTTACCGTCTTCGTCCTCTTCTACCGCCTGCCCGGCGAAGGCTGGGCCGCCGGGCCGAACGTCGCGCTCGCCGATGCGCAGCGCGCGATGCGCCTGATCCGCCACCGCGCGCGCGACTATGGCATCGACCCGCAGCGTGTCGCCGCAATGGGCTTCTCCGCCGGTGGGCATCTCTGCGCCGACCTGCTCACCCGCTTCGATGCGCGCGTCTATAACCCCGTCGACGCCGCCGACCGCCACAGCGCCCGGCCCGATGCCGCAGCCCCGATCTATCCCGTCATCACCATGACCGCGCCGCACGCCCATGCCGGTTCGCGCACGCTATTGATCGGGCCCGGGGCCGATGCCGCGCGGGAGGCCGCGCATTCGCCCGATCGCAACGTCCCCGCCAACGCCCCGCCGGTGTTTCTGCTGCATGCCGAGGACGACAATGTCGTGCCGGTGGAAAACGCCCTGCTGCTCCGTGCGGCGCTGCGGGCGAAGGGCGTTCCCGTCGAAACCCATCTCTTCGCCCATGGCGGCCATGGCTTTGGCCTGCGCAGGACCATGGGCAAACCCGTCTCCATCTGGCCTGAGCTGTTCCTCGCCTGGACGACCGGCCTGCTCGTCTGATCACAGGGGAAGTGTCCATGCGTATCAACCGCCGCGACCTGATCGGTGCCGCCACGCTCGGCGGCGCTGCCGCAGCAACCCCTGCCCTCGCGCAGGGCAAGGCTCAGCCGCCCGCCCCCGACTGGAAGCGCGGCTTCGACAATCAGCGGATTCCCGACCTTGGCGACGGCCGCTTCCTCAACCCGCTGATGGCGGGCGACCATCCCGATCCGACGATCCTCAAGGACGGGAAGGACTATTACATGACCTTCTCGACCTTCGACTCCTACCCCGGGCTGGTCATCTGGCACTCGCGCGACCTGATCAACTGGCAGCCGGTCGGCGCGGCGCTGACGAGGAATATCGGATCGGTTTGGGCGCCGGAGCTGTGCAAGCACAATGGCCGCTATTTCCTCTACATCCCGACCAAGGGGCCGAATACCAGCTGGGTGATCTGGGCCGACTGGATCGAAGGGCCGTGGAGCGATCCGATCGACCTCAAGCTGCCCAGCCATATCGATCCCGGCCATGCGGTGGGTGAGGATGGATCGCGCTGGCTGTTCCTGTCGGGTGGAGACCGCGTGCGCCTGTCCGACGACGGCCTCAGCCGCATCGGCGAGCCTGAGCATGTCTATGACCCGTGGCGCTATCCCAAGGACTGGATCGTCGAGGGGTTCGCGCCGGAGGGGCCGAAGATCACGCGGCACAATGGCTGGTTCTACATGATCACCGCCGTCGGCGGGACCGCGGGACCACCGACCGGGCATATGGTCATCGCCGCGCGCTCGCGTTCGATCCACGGCCCGTGGGAGAATTGCCCGCACAACCCGCTGGTCCGCACGACGTCGCTGCAGGAAAAATGGTGGTCACGCGGCCATGCGACGCTGGTCGAGGGGCCGGCGGGCGACTGGTGGAGCGTCTATCACGGCTATGAAAATGGCTATTGGACGCTGGGGCGGCAGGCGCTGCTCGATCCGGTCGAATGGACCGATGACGGCTGGTTCCGCATGAAGGGCGGCGACCTGTCGCAGCCGCTTCCCAAGCCCAAGGGCGGCGAACAGACCGGCCCGCACGGCATGGCCCTGTCGGACGATTTCGCGACCCTCGCCATCGGCACCAAATGGAATTTCTTCCGCCCCGCCCCCGATGAGCGGTCGCGTGCGCGGGTCGCGGACAATGTCCTGCACCTCGATGCCCGCGGTACCGCGCCGTCCAGCTCATCGCCGCTGCTGCTGATCGCGGGCGACCCCGCCTATCGTTTCGAATGCGATATCGAGATCGCGCCGGGCGGAACTGCGGGCCTTATCCTGTTCTACGACGACAAGCTCTATTGCGGCCTCGGTTTCGATGAAAAGCGCTTCGTCACGCACCAGTACGGCATCGAACGCGGTCGCCCCGCCAATCCGTACGGGCGGAAGCTGCGGATGCGCGTGACCAACGACCGCCACATCGTCACCTATGACACCAGCGCCGATGGCGGAAAGACCTGGCACCGCTTCGACCGTGGCATGGAGGTGTCGGGATACCACCACAATGTCCGCGGCGGCTTCCTGATGCTGCGCCCCGGTCTCTATTCGGCCGGCGCCGGGACCGCGAAATTCGCCAATTTCCGGTTCGAGGCGCTGGGCTGAGCCGTTTGCGGCTTTGCTGGTTCCGCACCGGGCCGGTGCCGCACAGCGGAAAGCGCCGCTATTCGTCGACGATCGGGCCGGTGGGGGTGATCTTCGCCTCGATCGCCATCCGCACCACGTCCGCCAGGGTGCGCACGCCCAGCTTGACCATCAGGTTCGCGCGATAGCTTTCGACCGTGCGGAAGGACAGGTCGAGCCGCCGCGCGGTCATCTTGGCGGACTGGCCCAACATCATACCGTAGACGACCTCCAGCTCGCGCGGCGTCAGCGGGGCGAACCGGGCGCGCGCCGCCTCCAGCTTTTCTCGGGTCGCCGCGACCGTCATGCGACGCACCTGCGCGACCTCGATACATTCCTTCAGCGTGTCAAGCTGGACCGGTTTTTCGACGAAATCGACCACGCCCGTGCGCAGTGCGGCGACTGCGGTCGCGATGCTGCCCGTGCCGGTCAGCATGACCACGACATGGCGGCTGTTGCGATCGACCAGCGCGGTATGCACCTGCATCCCGTTCATCCCCGGCATGGTCAGGTCGAGCACGACGCAACCCGGAGCCAGGTCGCCTTCGACCTCCAGGAAGGATTCGCCGCTGTCGAACCCCTGCACTGCATAGCCCGCTTCCTCCAACGCATCGGCCAGCTCATGGCGCAGGTCGGTATCGTCATCGACCAGATAGACGGGGTCGGCGGAGATGGCGGCGGGGTCGGTCATGTGAGCCTCCACGGATGCGACAGCGGAAAGGTCAGGGTCAGCGTCGCCCCCACCCCGTCCTGATTATTGGCAAGGTTGATGGTGCCGCCAATTTCGTCAACGATCTGTCGACAGATGAACAGGCCAAGGCCCGTGCCCTTGCCCGCCGGTTTCGACGTACTGAACGCGTCGAACGGCGAATCCGCGAGATTATCGACCAGCCCGGTGCCATCGTCGCGGATTGCGACCGCGACATGATGCGCGGTCCGCGAAATGTCGATGCGAATCGCGCCGGCGGAGAGCTGCTCGGCGCGTGCCTGTTCGATCGCATCGGCGGCATTTTGCAGTGCATTGACGATGATCTGTTCGATGCCGATGCGCGGCAGCATCATCGCCTCGATCTTCTGACCCGACCCGACCGTCAGCTCGATCCCGCGATGTTGCAGCACCGGCCGCATGAACCGTGCTGCATCGTGGATCGCCTGGACCAGATCGGTCGGTTCGCGGTCGCCGCGCTCTTCGCGGGCATAGGCCGATGTTCGCTCGATGATCGCCGAGGCGCGCGCCACCTGTTCCAGGATGCGCGTAAACTTCTCGCGCGCACGGTCATTGGCGGGCGGGTCGCGCCGCAGCATCGTCGCGCCCGTCTCGGCTGCGAGCGAGATGGTGAACAGGGGTTGTCGCAATTCGTGGCTGAGCGCCGATGCCATGCCGCCCAGTTCGATCAGCCGGGCATTATGCAGCATCTTGGTCTGCATCGCCTGCGCCGCGCGCAACCGCACCAGGCAACCGTAGCGCCACTCGCCCGTGTCCGCGTCATAATCATGCGCGAGCAACAGGAACCAGTGCTGACTGTCCGATCCGGCAAAGCGCAGTTCGGCCATGATGTCGTTGGTCCCGCGCAGCGAGATCAGCGCATTGCGGTCCGCCGGATTGAACGGCACCACCCGCTGGCAGGCGCCAGCCCCGGGCGTCAGCTCGAGATAGCGAAGCGAATCGTCCTCGATCCGCAGGCCGCTCATCAGCCGCAGGTCGATCGCGTTGCGCAGTTCGTCCACCGTCCGCGCCAGCCGCTCGCGCTCTTCGTCCGCGTCGAGATAATCATCGGTTGCCTGGCGCAGCATGTTGAGCACCGCGTTCGATTCGATGAATGGCGCCTCGTCGCGCGGAAAGCGCTGGCGTGCGGCAAAGCTCTGCACCGCGGCGTCCCACAGGTGCATCGACCGCGCCAGGGTGCTGCGGAATCCGAACAGGACCAGCTCGGCAAGAACCAGATAGGCCATCAACGGCAACAGGCCGGTGAAGACATTGCCGAAGCTTTCCAGCACCAGCGGGCGGGGCGAGACCAGCACGCTCATATCGCCATAGCGCCCGGCGACGACACAGACCCGCAGCCAATAGGTAAAGGTGTTGCGGTCGTCGGGGCCGCCCTGATCCCCGCGGTCGGTGCGCGTGCACCCAAGCCGCTTTGCGCCAGCGGCCAGCTCGCGGGTCGGCACCACGATGAGCGGCAGTTCGACCGCCGACCCCGCGACCCGGATGTACGGCGGCAACGGTGTGACGGGGGAGGCTGCCCGCGCGTCGGTGACCACCGTGTGGATCTGATCCTCGACGATGGTCAGCCTGTCGCGAACATTGGTCAGATTGCCGATTAGGAACAGCGTGGCGGCACCGGACACGGCAAGCGAGACGATGGCGGTCAGCGACATCCGCAGCGACAGCATCCGCGCCCGCTCCAGCCCCAGTCCAGACACCTGGCGGACAATCAGCAGCGTGACGATATCCGCGATTCCGGCCAGGGTCACCTCGCACAGGATTTTGCGGAGGTGTACGACTGCAATCACCTCCACCGGACTGTTCAGTGTGAACCGGAACAGCACGATCGCAATGACGGTGCCGACGGTCAGCTGATAGAACAGAGTGACGGTCGAAAAACTCATCTGTCGCCGCCGCGACCAGGCGACGGCCAGCACATGGCCGATCGCCAGCATCACCGAATAGCCATGGCCCCACCACAGGACCGACGGCGCCATCGTCAGCACGGCGGTGACCAGGCCCCAGCGCAACCCGAACCAGCGATAGGCGACGAGATAGAAGAGCGGGCCGAGATAGAATTCGAATCCCGGCGCGACGACGAACCGGCTGCTCGACAGCCACACCGCGCCGGCCAGCGCGACCAGCCACAGCGCGGCTGCCGCGACCCTTAGGGCCGGGATGGTCGCCACGGATCGCGGCAGCGCGATCATCGCGCGTCCCGCGCGACGGCCCGCGCGCCGATGCCATCGATGATCAACGCGGTCGCCATTGCCTTTCCCCTAGCGCAACACCGCTAATCTATCGCTAAACACCCTACACGCGATTCCCGTAAGAATACGGCAGATTGAAATTGCGCGGACGCGCCCGTCCGATGCAATAAGCACCCGACAGGAGCCACAGATGACCTTCGAAATCAGCCGCCGCACGTTCGCCGCCGGCCTTGCGGCGAGCGCGTTTGCGGGGCTGGCACGCGTGCCCGCCATCGCCTCGGCCCCGGCCGCACCCGGCTATGGCCCGCTGCGCGACGATCCGGCCGGGTTGCTCGATCTGCCGCAAGGGTTCAGCTACCGCGTGATCTCGCAGCTGGGCGACGCGATGGACGACGGCTTCGTGGTCGGCGACCGTGCCGACGGCATGGGCTGTTTCGCGATCGACCGGCGCCGCGTCGCGCTGGTCCGCAACCATGAACTGCAGGTCAAGCACCAGAAGACCGGCCCGTTCGTCCGCGGCGATGCGACCCGCATTCCTGCCTATGACCGCGACGGCGATGGCCGCCCGCTTCCCGGCGGCACCAGCACGCTGATCTACAACCTCGCCACCGGCCGGGTCGAGCGCCAGCATCTCAGCCTCGCCGGCACGATCCGCAACTGCGCGGGCGGCACCACGCCCTGGGGCAGCTGGCTGACGTGCGAGGAGGACATGACCCGCGCCGGCAAAAACGTCGGCAAGGATCATGGCTGGATCTTCGAAGTCCCGGCGCGGGCGCGCGGACTGGTCGATCCCGTCCCGCTCACCGCGATGGGCCGCTTCAACCATGAGGCGGCTGCCGTCGATCCGCGCACCGGCATCGTCTATCTGACCGAAGACCGCGAGGACGGGCTGTTCTACCGCTTCCTCCCCGACCGTCCCGGCCAACTCGCGCGCGGCGGGCGGTTGCAGGCACTGGGCCTGCGCGACAGGCCCGAGGGCGGCGACACATCGAACAAGGGCCGCCGCGACATCAGCGTCGGCGCGTGGAAGGCGGCACGCTGGATCGACCTTACGGGCACCGACGCGCCCGACGACGATCTGCGCCTGCGCGGGCACAAGGCGGGCGCGGCGCGCTTTGCCCGCGGCGAGGGCATCCATTGGGGCGATGGCGAGGCCTATTTCACCTGCACCTCGGGCGGGGCCAAGGCACTGGGGCAGGTCATGCGTTATCGCCCCTCGCCGCGCGAAGGCCAGCCGGGCGAGGCGGATGCGCCGGGCATGGTCCAGCTGTTCGTCGAATCCACCGATCCGCAGATGTTCAACTATGGCGACAATCTTACGGTCGGCCCCAACGGCCATCTGATCGTGTGCGAAGATCAATATACCGACGTCACCGACAATTATCTGCGCGGCATAACCCCGGACGGCGCGCTCTACCCGGTCGCACGTTGCCGCGTGCAGACCGAACTCGCGGGTGCGTGCTTCTCGCCGGACGGATCGACGCTGTTCGTCAACCTCTACAGCCCGGCCAAGACGCTGGCGATCACCGGACCGTGGCGTAGCGCAGTCGCGTAAGCGCTCTTGCCGCTTGGCTTGAAGGCGGTAGGCTGGGCGGATGATCGCACTCGCCCTCGCCCCGCTCCTACTCGCCACCACTCAGACAGCGGCCCCCGAGCCCGACGCCGCTACCCGCGCGCGCGTCGAGCGGGTCCTCACCCAGGCACCGGTGATCGACGGGCATAACGACCTCGCCTGGGAATTGCGCACCTCCTATGACAGCGCGGTCGAGGCGGTCGATCTGACGCGCGACACCAGCAAGCTCGCCAAGCCGCTGCAGACCGACATCCCGCGCCTGCGAAAGGGCAAGGTCGGCGGGCAATTCTGGTCGCTCTACATCCCCGCCAGCCAGACCGGCGCGCAGGCGGTGCAGACCACGCTCGACCAGATCGACATCGTCCAGCGCATGGTGCGCAAGCATCCGGACGTGTTCATGCTCGCCCAGACCGCCGCCGATGTCCGCACGGCGCGGGCGCAGGGCAAGATCGCGTCGCTGATGGGGATCGAGGGCGGGCACCAGTTCGGCGGCCGCCTGTCGGTGCTGCGCCAGTTCCGCGAGCTCGGCGTGCTCTACATGACGCTGACCCACGGCAAGAGCCTCACCTGGGCCGATTCCTCGACCGATGCCGCACGCGCCGGTGGCCTCACCCCCTTTGGCCGTCAGGTGATCGAGGAGATGAACCGCATCGGCATGATCGTCGATGTCAGCCATGTGTCGGACGCAACGCTGGACGCGGTGCTCAACGTGAGCAAGGCGCCGGTGATCGCGTCGCACTCCTCCGCGCGCGCCATCGCCGATCGCCCGCGCAACATCCCCGATCCGCTCCTGCGCCGCATCGCGGAGAATGGCGGCGTGGTGATGGTCAATTTCTACCCTGCCTTCCTGTCGACCGTATGGAACGACTGGGACAATAAGCGGATCGCCTTTGCCAAGCTGAACGGCTTGACCACCGATCCCGTCGCATGGCGCGACGTCCCCGCCCTGGTCGCGTGGGAGCGTGCCAACCCCGAGCCGCGCGTCGATGTCGGCACCGTCGCCGACCATGTCGACCATGTCGCCAAGGTTGCGGGGCACGACCATGTCGGGATCGGCGCGGATTATGACGGGATCAGCGGCACTGGCCCGGTCGGCATGAAGGGCGTCGACAGCTACCCGCTGCTGTTCGCCGAACTTGCGCGGCGCGGCTGGAGCGACGCGGACCTTGCGAAGCTGTCACAGGGCAATGTGCTGCGCGTGATGGAAGCGGTCGAAGCCACCGCGCGCGCCAGGGCCGCAACCCCACCCGCGAACGCGAACGATCCGGGCTGACGCGCGCCCGGGTAGGGGAGCGTCGCCCCGGACAGCCTCAGAGCTTGTATGCCGCCTTAGCCAGATTGTAGGCTAGGTCCTGCGCCAGCTCGGCGGCCTCCCAATCCTCCATGCGATGTTCGGCGACCAGCCGCGCGAGGAAGGCGCAATCGACCCGCCGCGCGACATCGTGCCGCGCGGGAATCGACAGAAAGGCGCGGGTGTCGTCGTTGAACCCGACGGTGTTGTAGAAGCCGGCGGTCTCCGTCACCTGCTCGCGGAAGCGGCGCATCCCTTCCGGGCTGTCATGGAACCACCAGGCCGGGCCGAGCTTGAGCGCCGGATAATGGCCGGCGAGCGGCGCGAGTTCGCGGGCATAGCTGGTTTCGTCGAGCGTGAAGACGATCACCGACAGACGCGGATCATTGCCATATTTCGACAGTAGCGGACGCAGCGCGCGGACATATTCGGTCTGCGCGGGAATGTCCGCGCCCTTGTCGCGCCCGAAGCGCGCGAACAGCGCCGGATTATGGTTGCGGAACGACCCCGGATGGATCTGCATGACCAGTCCGTCGTCGATGCTCATCCCCGCCATCACCGTCAGCATATGCGCACGGAAGAGTTCGGCGTCGGCCGCGCTGACCAAATCGCCGGTCACACGGTCGAACAGCGCGCGCGCCTCGGCATCGCTCAGGTCTGCGGTGGCTGCGGTCGGGTGGCCGTGGTCGGTCGAGGTAGCCCCCATCGCCGCGAAATAGGCGCGGCGATTGCGATGCGCGGCAAGATAGCCGTCATAGCTGAAGCAATCCTCGCCCGTCAGGTCGGACAGACGCCGCAGATTGTCGCGAAACCCCTCGAACTCCGGATCGATCACCGGGTCGGGGCGATAGGCGGTGATGACCCGGCCCGACCAACCGCTCGCAGCGATTTTGCGATGATGGTCGAGCGGGTCGAGCGGCGATTCGGTGGTCGCGATCACCTCGATCCCGAACCGGTCGAACAGCGCGCGGGGGCGGAAGTCGTCGCGCGCCAGCTGCTCGCCGATCGCGTCGAAATAGGCGTCGGCGCTGGCGGAATCGAACCGCTGCTCCATCCCGAACACGTCGGCGAACACCCAGTCGAGCCACATGCGCGACGGCGTACCCCGGAACAGGTGATAATGCGCGGCAAAGGTGCGCCACGCTTCGCGCGGGGTCACCTGCGGTTGTTCGCCGCGTGGCACGACGCCCAGCTGCTCCATCGCAATGCCCTGGCTGTAGAGCATGCGCAGCACATAATGGTCGGGGGTCAGCAGCAGCTCGGCGGCGTTGGTGAAGGGCTGGTCATCCGCGAACCACTGCGGGTCGGTATGGCCGTGCGGGCTGATGATGGGGAGATCGGCGACCTGCGCATACAGGCTGCGGGCGATGTCCCGTGTGGTCGCATCCGCCGGAAACAGGCGGTCGGAATGCAGTTTCAACGGGCTCATGCGCCTCTCCATCTTCACTGGATCGCCCCTTGCCATATAATGTCTGACCAATCTAGTTTGGTTGTAAGACGATGCCCGAGGGGCGGAGGGGAGTTACAGCGAAATGAAGATCACCGCCGCACGGGTCATCGTGACCTGCCCCGGACGCAATTTCGTGACGCTGAAGATCGAGACCGATCAGGGCGTCTACGGCATCGGCGATGCCACGCTGAACGGGCGGGAGCTGTCGGTCGTCTCGTATCTTCAGGATCACGTCGCACCGTGCCTAATCGGCATGGACCCGCGCCGGATCGAGGATATCTGGCAGTATCTGTATCGCGGCGCCTATTGGCGGCGCGGGCCGGTGACGATGCGCGCGATCGCCGCGGTCGATGTCGCGCTGTGGGACATCAAGGCAAAGATGGCCGGGATGCCGCTCTACCAGCTGCTCGGCGGGCGCTCGCGCGACGGCGTCATGGTCTATGGCCATGCCAACGGATCCGACATCGACGAAACCGTCGATGCGGTCGGCCGGTATGTCGACATGGGCTACAAGGCGATCCGCGCGCAGACCGGCGTGCCGGGCATCAAGGACGCCTATGGGGTCGGCCGCGGGACGCTCTATTACGAGCCGGCCGATGCCGCGCTCCCCTCGGTCACCGGCTGGGATACGCGCAAGGCGCTGAACTACATCCCCAGGATGTTCGACAAGGTGCGCGCGACCTATGGCTTCGACCATCATCTGCTGCACGACGGGCATCACCGCTACACCCCGCAGGAAGCCGCCAATCTCGGCAAGATGCTCGAACCCTATCAGCTGTTCTGGCTGGAGGACGTGACCCCGGCGGAGAATCAGGAAGCGTTCAAGCTGATCCGCCAGCATACCGTAACCCCGCTTGCGGTCGGTGAGATCTTCAACACCATCTGGGACGCCAAGGACCTGATCCAGAACCAGCTGATCGACTATATCCGCACTACCATCGTCGGGGCCGGCGGCGTCACGCATCTGCGGCGCATCGCCGACCTCGCATCGCTCTATCAGGTGCGGACCGGCTGCCACGGCGCGACCGACCTGTCGCCGGTAACGATGGGCACCGCGCTGCACTTCGACACCTGGGTCCCGAATTTCGGCATCCAGGAATATATGCGCCACACCGAAGAGACCGATGCGGTGTTCCCGCACGACTACCGGTTCGAGGACGGCTTCCTGTTCTGCGGCGAAACCCCGGGTCACGGGGTCGATATCGACGAAACGCTGGCGGCCAGATATCCCTACAAGCCCGCTTATCTCCCGGTCGCGCGGCTTGAGGATGGCAGCATGTGGAACTGGTGACGCGGCGCAAGGCGGTCGGCGCGCCGCCCGGGATGGGCTGAGCTGACGCGGGCCGGCGAAACCGGTCAGCCGAGCGCCTTGGCATAGCGGGCCCGTTTCGACGCCGACGCGATGCGGGCCGCTTCGATCGCGCGCTCTTCGGTGGCGAACAACAGGCTGTCGAGCACCGCCGACAGATGCGCGCGCATCGCCGCCCGGGCGATTGCAGGATCGCGCGTGAGCAGCGCGTCGAGGATCGCCTGATGCTCGTCGACCACCGGTTTGACGTTCGCCGAACGCGCCTTGGCATAAAGCAGCGCGCTTTCGGGAGACTTGGCCCGCAGCGACCACAGCGTGTCGATGATGCTCACCAGCGCCGAATTGCGCGTGGCGCGGGCAATGGTCAGATGAAACTCTCGGTCGGCATCCTCGGTGCCCGCATTCCGCTCATTCTCCTTCGCGATTTCCTCGATCAGTCGCGCGAGCGTTTCGAGCTCGGCGTCGGTAATCTGCGATGCGGCAAGCGCAGTCGCCTCGCCCTCGACCAGCAATCGCGCTTCGGTCAGCTCGAATGCGGTGACGTTAAACTGTGCTTCATCCGTCGCATCGGGCAGGCCGCGCAGATAGGCACCGGACCCCACGCGCACGTCCACGATCCCCTGTACTTCGAGCGCGATAATGGCTTCCCGGATCGTCGGTCGACTGACGTTGTACGTGATGGCCAATTCGCGCTCGGTCGGCAGACGATCGCCCGGCTGATACTGTCCGCCAGAGAATGAGGCGAGCAACCTGCGCGCGATCGTCCGATAGAGCCGATCCCTGCCGCCCTCACCGTCATCCATCTTCATCGCTTTCGCTTCATCCTGCCCCGCGGCGGTCGCGCGATGCTAACCTGATCTGACCAAATTGGCCAGACCATCGTGGTCGGAGCGCCATCCGGGGCGAATGTCCATAGGGTTCACCGCCGGTCACCAATACGTGCCGCGTGCGACGGCAGCCACCGCGCGGGCGGGCTTACTGCAAGGGCAGGTTCGGTCGCTCGCCCGCCGCCGCCCGGAGCCTGTATCCGACGCCCGGCTCATTCTGGATCAGGTTGGGCCGCGCCGGATCGGCCTCCAGCTTCTGCCGGAGATTTCGGACGATGATCCGCAGATAATCGACCCGCAGCGCGTGGGCCGGACCCCAGACGGTGCGCAGGAGCTGCGCATGGCTGATCACCCGATCCGGACGCCGCGCGAGTTCGGCAAGCGTCTCATACTCCTTGGGCGACAGATGGACCTCCTCTCCCGCGCGGCGGACGCGGCGGTGGGCCAGGTCGATCTCGACCTCTCCAACGCGAACCAGCTCCTGCTCGGCGCTGCCCACAAGGCGGTGGCGCAACGCAGTACGGATGCGGGCGAGCAATTCTTCGGTATCGAAGGGCTTGGTCAGATAATCGTCGGCGCCCAGGTCTAGCGCCGCGACCTTCTCGGCCACATCTTCGCGCGCCGACACGACCAGCAGCGTGGCGGTCGAGCGTGCCTTGATTGGCTGGATCAGCTCGATCCCGTCGCGGTCGGGCAGGCCAAGGTCGAGCAGGACCACATCGGGCTTTTCGATGTCGAGCAGCGACAGCCCCTCGCGCGCCGTGGCGGCCTCCACGGCCACATGCCCCGCGCGCTGGATGGCGGCGCGGAGCAGGCGGCGGATGTGGACGTCGTCCTCGATGATCAGCAGCTTGGTCGGCAAGGCCATGGCCTCGTTTAGGGCTGCGCCGCCGTCCGGTCGAGGGCGCGATTGAGCGCGAGGACATTCACCCGATCCTGACCCAGCACGCCGACCAACGGGGTTTCCGTGTGACGGCGGACCAGCGCGGTGACCGTTGCGCGCGGCAGATCGCGTGCAGCCGCCACACGATTGACCTGCGACAAGGCCGCTTCGGGGCTGATATGGGGGTCGAGCCCCGAAGCGGAGGTCGTCACCAGATCGGCGGGGACCGATTGTGCTGGTGAAGTGCGGTTGGCGTCGGCGTCGGCCTTGACCCGGTCGACCAGTGCCCGGGACGTCGGGCCGAGGTTCGAGCCGGCCGAAGCCGCGGCGTCATAGCCGTCGGCCCCGGCGGCCGAGGGGCGACCGTGGAAATAGCGGTCGCCGCTGAACTTCTGGCCGAGGAGCTCGGAACCGATCACCCGGTCGCCGTCGCGGATCAGGCTGCCATTGGCCTGATGCGGGAAGGCCAGTTGCGCGACGCCGGTGATCAGCGCGGGATAGGCCAGGCCAAGCAGCAGCGCGAACACGGTGGTCAGCACGAGTGCGGGGCGCAATGCGGTCTTAAGGTCGGTGAGCATCTTCTTCTCTTTCTCCCCTCCCGCTTGCGGGAGGGGTCGGGGGAGGGCCTGTAAGGAGGGCGCGATCCGTAGTGACAGGCCCTCCCCTAACCCCTCCCGCAAACGGGAGGGGGACTAGGCGAGGTTGAGGCCGGTCACGGCCAGATCGATGAGCTTGATGCCGATGAACGGCGCGACGAGGCCGCCCAGGCCATAGACGGCGAGGTTGCGGGCGAGCAGCGGACCCGCCGCCATCGGCTTGTATGCGACGCCCTTCAGCGCCAGCGGGACGAGGCACGGGATGATCAGCGCGTTGAAGATGATCGCCGACAGGATCGCGCTTTCGGGCGACCCCAGCCCCATCACGTTGAGCACGCCAAGCCCCGGATAGAGCGCAACGAACATCGCCGGGATGATCGCGAAATATTTGGCGACATCGTTGGCGACCGAGAAGGTGGTCAGCGCACCGCGCGTCATCAGCAGCTGCTTGCCGAGGCCGACGATCTCGATCAGCTTGGTCGGATCGCTGTCGAGATCGACCATGTTGCCCGCCTCGCGCGCTGCCTGCGTGCCCGTGTTCATCGCCACGCCGACATCGCTCTGCGCGAGCGCGGGCGCGTCGTTGGTGCCGTCACCGCACATTGCGACCAGCTTGCCGCCCGCCTGTTCCTTGCGGATCAGTGCCAGCTTGTCCTCGGGCGTTGCCTCGGCCAGGAAATCGTCGACCCCGGCTTCGGCGGCGATCGCGGCGGCGGTGAGCGGGTTGTCGCCGGTGATCATCACCGTGCGGATGCCCATGCGGCGCAGCTCGGCGAAGCGTTCGCGCACCCCGGCCTTGATCACGTCCTTGAGCGCGACCGCGCCGAGCAGGCGACCGTCCTTCGCAACTGCGAGCGGGGTCATGCCGGCGCGGGCGATCTCGTCGGTCGCGCGGCGCAGCTCGGCGGCGGCTGGCGTGTCGCCCAGGCCCGGATTGGCGCGCAGCACCGAATCCACCGCGCCCTTCTGGATCAGCCCCTCGGCGATCTTGACGCCCGAAATGCGGGTCTGCGCGGTGAAAGGGATCACCTCGGCCTCGGCGGGCAGGCTGGGCACCGATATGCCGAACTTCTCGCGCGCCAGGACCACGACCGAGCGGCCTTCGGGCGTCTCGTCGGCCAGGCTGGCGAGCAGGGCGGCGCGGGCGAGATCCTCGACCGCGACGCCGCTCAGTGCGCGAAACTCGCTGGCCTGACGATCCCCGATGGTGATCGTGCCGGTCTTATCGAGCAGCAGCACGTCGATGTCGCCCGCCGCCTCGACCGCGCGGCCCGATTTGGCCAGCACGTTGAACCGCACCAGCCGGTCCATTCCGGCAATCCCGATCGCCGACAACAATGCCGCGATGGTCGTCGGGATCAGCGTGATCAGCAGCGCGGCGAGGATCGCGACCGGGATGCTTCCACCGGCATAGCTGGCAAATCCCGGGATCGTCGCGACCGCGATCAGGAAGATGATGGTCAGGCCGACCAGCAGGATCGTCAGCGCGATCTCGTTCGGCGTCTTCTGCCGCTCGGCACCTTCGACCAGCGCGATCATGCGGTCGAGGAAACCCTGACCCGGCTCCTGCGTCACGCGCACCTTGATCCGGTCGGAGATGACGCGAGTACCCGCGGTGACGGCCGAACGGTCGCCGCCCGCCTCACGGATCACCGGCGCGCTTTCGCCGGTGATCGCGCTTTCGTTGACCGATGCGACACCCTCGACCACCTCGCCATCGGCGGGGATCAGGTCGCCGGTCTCGACCAGCACCATGTCGCCGCGCTGGAGCAACGATGCGCCGACCAGGCCCCAGGCGTCACCGACACCGATCAGGCGCTTGGCCTGAAGCTCGGCCTTGGTCGCGCGCAGCGACGCAGCCTGCGCCCGCCCCC
This sequence comes from Sphingomonas sp., assembly GCF_965227385.1. Taxonomy (GTDB): domain Bacteria; phylum Pseudomonadota; class Alphaproteobacteria; order Sphingomonadales; family Sphingomonadaceae; genus Sphingomonas. Next base: position 1,420,222 of record NZ_OZ245750.1, on the reverse strand, counting down.
GCCCCTCGGCCAGCGCCTCGGCAAAGGTGCCGAACAGCACGGTCAGCCACAGCCACACGATCAGCTGGATCTGGAACGGGATGGCGAGGCTCTCGCCCCCGATACCGAGCAGCAATGTCAGCAGCAGCGCCACCGACGCGGTCACGAACATCACCGGGTTGCGGATCAGCTGGCGCGGATCGAGTTTCTTGAACGCGTCGCCGATCGCCGGGAGGATCAGGTCAGCGGTGAACATGGATTTGGTGGTCATCGTTCGGCACTCAGAACAGCTGGCCGTGGACCATCGCGATATGATCGGCGATGGGTCCAAGCGCGAGCGAGGGGAGGAAGGTCAGGCCGCCGAGGATCAGGATGATTCCGACGAGCAGGCCGACCCACAGGCCGCCGGTGGTCGGGAACGAACCCGCGGTTTCCGGCGTGTATTTCTTGGCGGCGAGGCTGCCCGCGATGGCGAGCACCGGCACGATCACGAAGAACCGGCCCAGCCACATCGCGACCCCCAGCAGCCCGTTGTAGAAAGGCGTGCCCGCGGTCAGCCCGGCAAAGGCCGACCCGTTATTCCCGGTCGCGGAGGTGAAGGCGTAGAGGATTTCCGAGAAACCATGCGGCCCCTTGTTGAGCGGCCCCGCCAGCCCATCGGGCAGCACGGCGGCCAGCGCGGTGAAGCCGAGGATGCTCAGCGGCAGGATCGCGATGGCGAGTACCGCCAGCTTGACCTCCCGGCTCTCGATCTTCTTGCCGACATATTCCGGCGTGCGGCCGACCATCAGCCCCGCGACGAACACGGCGAGGATGGCGAACAGCAGGAAGCCATAGATGCCCGCACCGACGCCACCGATCACGACTTCGCCCAGCTGCATGTTGAACAGCGGGATCATGCCGCCCAGCGGGGTGAAGCTGTCATGCATCGCATTGACCGCGCCGCATGACGCGGCAGTGGTGACGACCGAGAACAGCGCGCTCGCGGCGATGCCGAAGCGGACTTCCTTGCCCTCCATATTGCCGCCCGCAACGCCGAGCGCGTGGAGGTTCGGGTTGCCGGCGGCCTCGGCCCAATAGGTGACGCCCGCGCCGACCGTGAACAGGATCAGCATCGCGGTGAGGATCGCCCAGCCCTGGCGCGTGTTGCCCACCGCCTTGCCGAAGGTCCAGGTGAGGCCAGCGCCGATGGCGAAGATCGACAGCATCTGCACCAGATTGGTCAGCGCATTGGGATTCTCGAACGGATGCGCGCTGTTGGCGTTGAAGAAGCCGCCGCCATTGGTGCCGAGCATCTTGATCGCCTCCTGCGAGGCGACCGGGCCAAGCGCGATCGACTGCTTCACGCCCTCAAGCCCCGTCGCATCGACCAGGCTGGCAAAGGTCTGCGGCACGCCATTGGCGACAAGGAACAGCGCATAGACGATGCACAGCGGCAGCAGCAGATAGAGCGTGACGCGGGTGACATCGGCCCAGAAATTGCCGAGCCCGCTCACCTGCCGCCGCGCAAAGCCGCGGAACAGCGCAAAGGCGATGGCGATGCCGGTCGCGGCGGACAGGAAGTTGTGGATCGTCAGCCCCAGCATCTGGCTGAGGTTCGACAGCGCAACCTCACCCGAATACCATTGCCAGTTGGTGTTGGTGGTGAAGCTGATCGCGGTGTTGAACGCGCCATCGGCGATCATCCCGGTGAGACCGCGCGGATTCATCGACAACACGCCCTGCAGGCGCAGCACCGCATAGGTGAACAGCAGCAAGGCGAGGTTGAAGATCAGCATGTGCAGCGCGTAGCGGCGCCAGCTCTGCTCGACGGTCGGATCGATCCCGGCAAGCGTGTAGAAGCCACGCTCGACCGGCCCGAGCACGGCGTGCAACGGCGTGCGGCGCCCTTCATAGAGCGCGAAGAGCCACAGCCCGATCGGCTTGGCGAGCGCCGCGACCAGCGCGACGAAGAGGAGGATCAACCCCCATCCCTGGACAGTCATAGGATCTGGACTTTCAGAACTTCTCGGGCCGGACGAGCACGGCGGCGAGGTAGATGAGCAGGGCAAGCGCGGTGATGCCGGCGAGGGTCAGGTGAAGGCTCATCTCACGCCTCGTCACACAGGCGCAGATAGGCGAGCGTCGCGAGGAACAGGCCGCCGAGCACGGCGAGCCAGATCACGTCAGACATGAGGGAAGACATGGGGGGCGGACTCCGAATGGTTTCGGAGGGTCAATTAGGCGCGGACCCCGTTAAGGTTCGCCGGTGAATGCGGGCGCGGGGCATTAAGAAAGCATATAGATCGCGATGGCCGCTGGACTTTCCGCCCCGCTTCCCCAACCCCGTTTGCCCTGAGCCTGTCGAAGGGCTTCCCATGCGCTGTATGGGACGGGGCTTCGACAGGCTCAGCCCAAACGGACGATCTGGTTGACGATGACGGACTCGACACGCCCCTCCCCCGACGCCCTGTTGCGCGCCGCGAAGCGCGAACAACGCGGGCGCCTCAAAATCTTCCTCGGCGCCGCACCCGGCGTCGGCAAGACGTTCGAGATGCTGCGCGAGGGTGCCGAACGGCTGCATGCCGGAACCGATGTCGTGGTCGCGGTGGTCGAAACCCATGGCCGCGCGGAAACGCAGGCGCTGGTCGCGCCGTTCGAGGTGATCGCTCGCCGCGCCCTGCCCTATCGCGGGCATGAACTGGAAGAAATGGACCTCGACGCGGTACTGGCCCGCCGCCCGCAGCTCGCTTTGGTGGACGAGTTCGCCCACACAAATGTCGAGGGCAGCCGCCACCCCAAGCGCTGGCAGGATGTGATGGAGCTGCTCGACGCGGGCATCCATGTCTATACGACGCTCAACGTCCAGCATGTCGAAAGCCTCAACGACGTCGTCGCAAGCTTCACCAAGGTCCGCGTGCGCGAGACGGTGCCCGACAGCGTGTTCGACGGCGCCGAGATCGAGGTGGTCGACCTGCCTCCCGACGAGCTGATCGAGCGGCTGAAGGAGGGCAAGGTTTACATCCCCGCCGAAGCCTCCCGCGCGCTCGGCCATTTCTTCTCCAAGCCCAACCTGTCCGCGCTGCGCGAAATGGCGCTGCGCCGCGCGGCACTGAGCGTCGATCAGGCGCTGATCGAGCATCTCGACGCCAGCGCCCTGCCCGGCACCTTCGCCGGGGGTGAGCGGGTGCTGGTCGCGATCAGCGAGCTGCCCGGTTCGGACGCGCTGGTGCGTGCCGCCAAGCGGCTCGCCGATGCGCTGCGCGCGCCATGGCAGGCGGTCTATATCGAAACCCCGCGCGCCGAGCAGTTCGGCGAGAGAGACAAGCGCCGTATCGCCGACGCGCTCAGCCTCGCCGCGAGCCTTGGCGCGACGATCGCGACGGTGCCCGCCGCCAGCGTGATCGAGGGGCTGGCGACGCACGTTCAGGGGATGCGCGCGACCCAGCTGGTGATCGGCAAGTCGGTGCGCAGCTGGTGGTTCGCACTGCGTCACGGGTCGGTGGTCGATGCGATGCTGCGGTCGAGCGCAGGGCTGGCGGTGCATGTCATCCCCGCGACAGAGCCGGGCGAACGCGCGGCAGCGCGGACGGCGCGCAAGGGGCTGTGGGGCGATCCCGGTGGATATGCCGCGATCGTCGCGATGGTCGCCGCGACCACCCTGTTTGGAAAGCTGGTCGAACCCTGGATCGGGCTGGGCGGGGTCGACCTGATCTTCCTGTTGCCCGTGATTGTGGCGTCGGGCCGGTTCGGGTTGCGACCGGGGCTCGTCACCGGGCTGCTCGCGGGTCTTACCTACAACTTCTTCTTCCTCCCGCCGCTCCACACTTTCACCATCGCCGACCCGCAAAGCCTGCTGACGATGTTCGTGCTGATCGGCATCGCCGCATTCACCGCGAACCTGGCCGCAAAGCTCAAGGCGCGGGCGACGCTGGGCGCACGCGGTGCGCAGGAAAATGCCGCCATCGCCGCCTTCGGTCAGGCGCTGGCACGTGCATCGGACTGGGAATCGACCAGCCGGATCATCTGCGAAGAGGTCTCGCAGCTGCTCGACGTCAACGTCCTCCTGCTCAACCGCCGCGATGCCGCGCTCGTCACCGTAGCCAGCTGCCCCACAGCCGAAGGCGAACTGGGGCCGGTCAACGCCGCCGCCGCCGACTGGTCGTGGGATCGCGGTGAGTCGGCGGGAGTCGGCACCGGGACGCTCAACGCCGCCGACTGGCAGTTCCACCCGCTCAAGACCGCACTCGGCGTGCTCGCGGTGATCGGCATTGCCCGCACCGACGGACGCGACCCGGTGCGCGCCGACCGCGCGGTGCTGCTCCAGACCCTGTTGGGTCAGGCGGCACTGGCGCATGAACGGCTGAAGCTGGAGGATGAGGTCCGCGAGGTCACGATCCTCAAGGAGCGCGACCGGCTGCGCGCGGCGCTGCTGTCATCGATCGGGCATGATCTGCGCACGCCGCTGACCTCGGTCGCCACCGCAATCGACGCCATCGCGCTTGACCATCCTGGGGCGCCGAGCCTGCCGATCGCGCGGATGGAGGTCGCCCGGCTGCGCCGTTTCCTCGATAATCTTGTCGACATGGTGCGGATCGATGCCGGCGCGCTCGAACTGCGTCCCGAGCCGATCGATCTGACCGACGCGATCGGCGGCGCGGTCCATGACCTGAAGGACCTGTTCCGCGGGCGGCATATCGACCTGCGCGTCCCCGCCAATCTGCCCTTCGTCACCGCCGATCCGACGCTGCTCCATCATATCCTGATCAACCTTCTCGCCAACGCCGCGCAGCATGGCGGTGAAACGGGCACCATTACGATCGAAGGCGCCCGCACGCGCGACGCGGTCGAGCTGTCCGTGCGCGACGAAGGGCCCGGCCTCGTCGAAGGACAGGAGGCGCTGATCTTCGAGACATTCGCGCAAGGGCGCGGCGGCGATCGCCATGGCGGCAGCGGGCTCGGGCTCGCCATCGTCAAGGGGTTCGCCACGGCCATGGCAGTTGACGTCGAGGCCCGCAATCACCCCACCAGCGGAGCCGTCTTCACCCTGCGCTTTCCCGAACAGCTGCTGCCGGGCGCCCCAGCCGCATCCTAGGCGCGCGCCACAGGCCCTGGCCGCTCGGGCCAGAGAATTGCACGCTTTCAATGTGTTGGATTGGTGGAGCTGATCGGCCAACACGCGTCACAGCGACTTCTGGCTCGCGTCTCTTGACCGTCACATCTTCCTTGGATCGGAGACAAGAGGATCGATGAGGTGACCAGCGTAATGGTCTGAGACACGCGCGAGACCGCCGCCGCGACTCATGCACCGTGCGCGCTGCGCTCAAAGGTCGTGGTTGCTGCGCACCCGCTGCAACAGCATCGCAACGATCGATGCGATTACAGCGGTGCCGGCAACGGCGGACCAGCCTGCGAAATTCCAAGCGGTAAGCGCAACTGCCGATCCGGCCGCGCCGCCAACGAACATGATCCCCATGAAGAGCGTGTTGAGCCGCGCGCGGGCATCCGGCTGCAGCGCATAGATCAGTTGCTGATGCGAGACGAGCGCACTTTGCACGCCGAAATCGAGGAGTAGCACGCCCAAGATAAGGCCGGCGAGCGAAGTCCACAGGCCGAAGATCACCCAGGCTAACAGCGTCGCGGCGGTCCCAAGTAGGATCACCGATCGCGCACCGCGACGATCCGCTAGCCTGCCGGCGATCGGCGCGGCGAGCACGCCGACTGCGCCGACGATGCCGAACAGGCCCGCAACGTCCGCACCATAGGCGAAAGGCGGCGTCTGCAGGCGTAGCGCGAGTACGGTCCAGAACGCACTAAACCCGGCGAACAGCAGCGCCTGGGTGACCGATGCACGGCGCAACACCGGATGCGCAACCCATAGATGCACGAGCGAGCGAAGCAGAGTGCCATACCGCAAGCCGCTGTCGGGTAGGCTGGCGGGCAAACGCACCGCCATCAACATGGCGGCTGCAAGTGCGATCGGCACTGCCACCCAGAACATCTCGCGCCAGCCAGCATGCGTCGCGACGACACCGGCGAGCGTGCGGCTGAGCAGGATGCCACTCAGCAGTCCGGCCATGACTGTGCCGACCGTGGCACCGCGGCGTTCCGGAGCGGAGAGATGCGCGGCGAAAGGCACGATCTGCTGCGCGACGGTGGCGAACACACCGACCGCCAGTGAGGCGGCGACGACCAGCAGGGGCGTCGATGCCGTGGCCAACAAGGCAAGGACGAGCGCCAGCGCGATGAACTGCACGACGATGAGCCGCCGGCGCTCGACCAGATCGGCCAGCGGCACGAGCAGGAACAGGCCCGCCGCATAGCCGAGCTGAGTCGCGGTCGGCACCCATGCGGCAGTGGATCGCCCCAGGTCGCCGGCCATCAAGCCGAGCATTGGCTGGTTGTAATAGATGTTGGCGACCGCAATGCCCGCCGCCACCGCCATCGCAAAGACGGTGCTGGTGCGCGGAGCCGCCGGGCTGGTGGCGGGGACGTCAGAGGGTATCGCGGTCATGGCATGTTCCTGCTGAGGGGGGCGCGGAGCGGCCGGTTGCGGCGCCCCGCGCTGGTTTCACTCGACGTCGACCAATACGATCTCGGCATCATCGATCGCCGTCACGGTGATCGAGTCGACGTCGCTGATCGCGACACCATCGCGGGCCTCGGCTCGGACGCCGTTGACTTCGATCAGGCCGGTCGCCGCGACGAGATAGGCCTTGCGGTCCTTGCCGACCGGATAGATCGCCTGCTCGCCCGCCAGGATCGTCGCTCCCACGACCCGCGCATTGGTGCGGATCGGCAGTGCATCACTGTCGCCGTCATAGCCGGAAGCCAGCGTCACAAACTGGCCAGCGCGTTCGTCCTTGGGAAACGGCTTTGCGCCCCACTGCGGCTTGTCGCCCGCCCGGGTGGGAATGATCCAGATCTGGAAAATCTGGGTCTCATCCGGCTCCATATTATATTCCGAGTGGCGGATGCCGGTGCCGGCGCTCATCACCTGCACGTCGCCCGCCTCAGTCCGCCCCTTGTTGCCGAGATCGTCTTGGTGGGTAATCGCGCCTTTGCGTACATAGGTGATGATCTCCATGTCGCGGTGCGGGTGCGCGGGGAAGCCGGTGCCGGGCGCGATCGTATCGTCGTTCCACACACGCAGATTGCCCCAGCTGGTGCGCGCCGGGTCATGATATCCGGCGAACGAGAAATGGTGCTTGGCGTCGAGCCAGCCATGATTGGCACTGCCAAGGCTGGCAAAGGGGCGAAGTTCGATCATCTCATGTCTCCTGACGCCGGCAATCCCGCCGGCCATGAGGTTGGAGATAAGCCTTGCCGACATTTTCGATCAGAGGGATAAACTGCGGCATATCGTTCGACGGAGTTGAATAGTGAGCGAACCCGGCACGCCGACCCTGGACCAACTGCGCGTGTTTCTCGCCATTGTCGACGAAGGGAGCTTTGCCGCCGCGGGGCGCAAACTCAATCGCGCGGTCTCGGTCATCAGCTATGGCATTGCCAACCTTGAGGCGCAGCTTGGCCTGACGCTGTTCGAGCGATCCGGCACGCGCAAACCGGTGCTGACGATCGCCGGTCGCGCGATGCTTTCCGAGGCGCGCGCGCTGGCGCAGGACATGGACGGGCTGCGCGCCAAGGTGCGTGGGTTGCTCACCGGCCTGGAGGCGGAAGTCGATCTGGCGGTTGACGTCATGCTGCCCGCCCATCGGCTGGGCCGAGTGCTGCGCGCGTTCGCGAGTGAATTCCCCACGGTCTCGCTGCGGCTGCATGTCGAGGCATTGGGCGCGATCGCCGCGATGGTGCTGGATCGCACCGCTGTCATCGGCATTTCCGGCCCACTCGCCGCCGGGGTCGAGGGGATCGACAGCGTCGCCGCAGGCTCGCTGCCGATGATCCCCGTCGCCGCCCCCGATCACCCGCTCGGCCGGATGGCCGCGATCCCGCCCGGCGCAGCGCGCGGCCATACGCAGCTGGTCCTGACCGATCGCTCGCGCTTTACTGAAGGCCATGATTATTCGGTGACCAGCCACAAGACGTGGCGGCTCGCCGATCTCGGTGCCAAGCACGCGCTGCTGCGCGAGGGGATCGGCTGGGGCAACATGCCGGGGCCGATGATTGCGGGCGATCTGGCGGCCGGGACGCTCGTACGCCTGGTCATGCCGGACCATGTCGGCGGCACCTATCGCTTCGCCGGTATCTGGCGGCGCGACACCCCGCCGGGGCCCGCCGCCGCCTGGCTGCTCGACCAGTTCGTGGCGCTGGGCCGCGAGGATGCCGAGGAAGCAGGTCTGGGCGACATTTAGAAGCGCAGCATCGCCTCGGCCCCGATCATGCGGATCGGGCGGGCGCTGCCGGTCTGACGGAGGAAGTCGCCGGGCTGGAAGATCGAGGCTGACGCCGAAAGCCCGAGGATCGGCGTCGCCTGCCAGCCAAGCGACAGCTCGGCCTGATTGCCGATATGGCGGGCCGTCGCGGTGTCGGCGGGACGGATCAACTGCCCCGGCACGTCATAGACGCCATCGCCGCGGCTGAACCGCCAATAGGCAATTGCGGCCAGCTCGACCGACAGGTTCGACCCGAGATCGGCGTCGATGCCGGGGTGGACATTGATGATATTGCGCGGGCCGATCGGTGAGAGTTCGCCGAAATATTTGCCCTTTGGGAACATCGCGTTGAACGTGCCGAGGCGGCCATCAGCAGGGCTGCGATCGCCGCTCGCGATGTTGGCGCGCAGGCGAAGGCGCGGCTGCATCGTTCCGCTCAGCGTATACGCGGTTTCGGTGGCGATCGACCAGGCACGGACCGTCTGCCCAGCAAAGCTGCCGCGTTGGAGCATCGCTTCCCAGTTCCACGCGATCGGCCCCTGCTTGCCGAACAGCCGCACACCGAAGGTGTCCCGTCGCTCGTCACCGACCCGGCCGCCGAACCGCGCTGCCGCGTCGCCATAGTGCAGCCAATAGAGATCGGCATTGGCAAACCCGTTCAGGGGGAGCGTTGCGTAGACGCCGTCGAGGCGCTTGGTCGGCGAGCTGCGATCGTCGAAGCTGCCGTGGCGGGCCGCGACCGGGCGCAGATGCAGTGCCTCGAGCTTCCACGCCCCGCGCTGCCAGCCTACCCGTGCGCCGTCGAACGGCTGCGGTATGTTGGGACCATAGCGCGTGCCGACCAGCCGCTCCGATCCCAGCGCAACCAGCTCACGCCCTCCGCGCAGGGTCAAAATGCCCCCGGCAACGGGCAGTTGGGCGTCGACAAAGCCCTGGAGCAGATCGACCCCGGTGCGGTCCACCGGCCCTGCCCCGCCGGCCACCCCGATGGCGTAACCGGCGATCCCCTGCACGAAGGCGCGGATCGGACCGGCTTTCGCGCTCGCCAGCGGCATGAAGCGCAGCCAGAGATAGCCGTCATCGGCGCCCGTCGGGGACTGACCCCACAGATTGTCGGCGAACCCCTCGTACCGCGCCCGCGCTTCGCCACCCAACGTCAGCGTGACCTCGCCATCGGCGTCGAGCGGCCGTGCCTTCAGCCGCTCCCACCAGTGCGCGTCGCGTTGCGCGGTGGCGGACGCTGCCGACCAATCCTCGTCATAGCGAAGATTGGTCTGTGCGACCTGTGCCCGCGCCGTCCCAGATGCCAAGGCGAGCGCAGCTAGAAACGCCACCCACTTCATCGCGAGATCAGGTGCCGCACCACCGGCGGCGCATCCTCGCGCTGAAAGGCGCGCACCGCATCCTGCTGCACGCGATCAGCATTCGTCACCCGCTCATGCTGGCGCAGATGCTCGAGCCAGCTTTCGACCGTGAAGGTTTCGAGCACCAGACCCGGTTCGGCGGCGTCCTCATAGACGCCCCAATGAATCGCACCGTCACGGCGGCGAATGCGGTGCATGTCCTGCATCGCCGCGAAGAAATCCGGCACGCGCGCGGGGTCGACGCGATACTCGATCGTCACCAGCACCGGGCCGCGATCATGCTCCACCTCGCCGTCAATCAGCGGCGCGGGCCAATGCAGCGAAGGCGCGAGATCGAGCTTCGCCATCCCATCAAGCGGATAGAGCATCGCGAGCACCAGCGTGACGGCCGCGAGCAGGCCGGCAGCGGCAAGCAACGTCAGCGGCACGCCGATCTGCCCGGCGACACTACCCCACAGCGTCGAGCCGGCGGTCATCGACCCCTGGAAAACGAGCAGATAGATGGCGAGCGCGCGCGCCTTGACCCAGCCGGGCGAACTGGCCTGCGCGCCGCCGTTCAGCGATGCCATCATCGCGATCCAGGCAAAGCCGCCTGCACCCAGCGCCATGGCGGCAGTGGCAAAGCCATTGGCTTGCGAGAGCCCGGCCATGGACGCGGCGAGAAACAGCGACGCGGCGACCGTCGTGCGGTTCGCGCCGAGCTTGCCGCGCAGCCGCGGCATCAGCATCGCACCGGCGATCGCACCCAATCCCATGAAGGTGAGCAGCCCGCCATAGCCCGCCGGTCCTAGTCCCAGATCCCGCCGCGCGATGATCGGAAGCAACGCCCAGAGCGCGCTGGCGAACACAAAGAAGCCGACCGAGCGGATCAGCACGGTCTTCAACTCCGGTGCGCGCATGGCGTAGCGCAGCCCTGCACGCATCGCACCCAGGAAATGCTCGGCGGGTAGCCGACGCTGGGCCCCATCGCGCCGCCAGCGCCACAGCACGGTGATTACGCCGAGCACCGACACGGCGTTGAGCGCAAAGACCGCGCCGGTGCCGGCCGCCGCGATGATGACGCCGCCCAGCGCGGGGCCGATCGCACGCGCGATGTTGACGCCCAGGCTGTTGAGCGCGACCGCCTGTTGCAGCGCTGGTTGCGGCACCAGCTCTGGCACGATCGCCTGAAAAGTCGGGGCGGACAGCGCGGCGCCGACCGCGATGGCTGCGGTGAGCGCAAGCAGGATCCAGGCATTGGTCAGGCCGGCAAAGGTGCTGAGCGCCAGGACTGCAGTGGCGGTGAGGCCGAACAGCTGCGCGCCGATCAGCAGCTTGCGCCGGTCGACGATGTCGGCGAGCGCCCCTGCGGGCAGCGCAAGCAGGAACATTGGCAGCGTGGTCGCAGCCTGAACCAGCGCGACCATGAGCGGATCGGCCGACAGCGAGGTCATCAACCAGCCTGCCCCGACATCGTGCATCCAGGTGCCGATGTTCGACACGATGGTCGCGATCCAGATTGCGCGGAAAAGCTTGTTGCTGAGCGGCTTGTCGCTGGACGCGGTCATTGTGTGCGCTCCTGCAGGATTGCAGACAGCATCAGTCCGCCGATCAACCCGACATGCTCGAGAAAGGTGTTGCGCTCGTGCAAGCGCGCGATCGGATCGGCGATCGTCCAGAACGGGTGCGCGATCAGCGTCGCGAGCGCAGTGAAGACCCCCAGCGCGCCTGCGCCAAGCCACGCGCCACGTCCGACGATGATGGCCAGTGATCCGGCCAGCTGCACGAAGATGGTGAGCGCTGCGATCAGGATCGCCGGTTGCAGCCCGAAATGCGCCGCCTCCCCGACCGCACCGTTCCAGTTGGCGATCTTCGCCAGCGCACTGGTCCAATAGGGCAAGGTGAGCAGTGTGGCAGCGCAGGCCGCGAAGCGGCGGTCGACAAGCAACTTGGCAATCGGACCGGGCGTCATGACCTCAAACTGCCCAGCAGCCGCAGCCGAACGCACCCCAGAAGCTCTGGACGTCGGCAACCGGCGCGTTGCTGGCAAGCGCGGCCGCGTGATCGTGACCGTGCACCGCGCAGGCCGAATGGCAACCGCAGGCGCTCGCCAGCTTTTGCGCGGTCTCCGGCTCACGGTGATAGCCACCAAATGTCGCAACCGGAGACCAGTCGGGCATCGGCCTGGGCAGCGCCGGGGCGATCCCCGCATAATCGCCTTCACCATGCACGACCTTGCCGCCGAGCAGCGTCAGCACCGAGCGCAGGTGGACGATGTCGCTTTCCGCGACACTGAAATAGTCGTCGGACAACAGGGCAAGGTCGGCGAGCTGCCCCGCCTTGACCTGTCCTTTCTTACCCACCTCGTTCGAGAACCAGGTGTTGCGCTCGGTCCACAGGCGCAGCGCGAGTTCGCGGTCGAGACGGTTGCGCACCGGATAGAGCGTCGTGCCGCCGACCGTGCGTCCCGTGACGAGCCAGGACAGCGAGACCCAGGGGTTATAGCTGGCGACGCGCGTCGCATCGGTTCCTGCGCCGACCGGAATACCGGCGTCCATCATCCGCTTGATCGGCGGGGTCGCCTCGGCGGCCTTGGCGCCGTAGCGATCGATGAAATACTCGCCCTGAAACGCCATGCGATGCTGCACGGCGATACCACCGCCAAGTGCCGCGATGCGGTCGATATTCCGCTCGCTGATCGTCTCGGCGTGGTCGAAGAACCAGTTGAGGCCGGACAGCGGGATGTCGCGATTGACCTTCTCGAACACATCCAGCGCGCGACCGATCGTCTGGTCATAGGTGGCGTGCAGCCGCCACGGCCAGCGCCGCTCGGCGAGCAGGCGCACGACGGGTTCAAGGTCGCCCTCCATATTCGGCGGCATATCGGGGCGCTCGACGCGGAAATCCTCGAAGTCCGCCGCCGAATAGACCAGCATCTCGCCCGCGCCATTGTGCCGATACGTGTCGTCGCCATCACCGGGCTTTACCTGGGTCGACCAGGTGGCGAAGTCCTTCAGCTCCTCCTTGGGCTTCTGCGTGAAGAGGTTGTAGGCGATGCGCAGCGTCAGCTGGCCGTCTGCGTGCAGCTTCTCGATGATGCGGTAATCGTCGGGATAATTCTGAAATCCGCCGCCCGCGTCGATCACCGATGTGACGCCAAGCTCGTTGAGCTCGCGCATGAAATGGCGGGTCGAATTGAGCTGATAGTCTTCGGGAAGCTTGGGCCCCTTGGCGAGCGTCGCGTAGAGGATGGTCGCGTTCGGCTGCGCCAGCAGCAATCCGGTCGGGTTGCCGGCGGCATCGCGCACGATCTCACCGCCCGGCGGGTTGGGCGTATCCTTGGTATAGCCGACCGCCCGCAGCGCCGCTGCGTTGAGCAGGGCGCGATCATAGAGGTGCAGGATGAACACCGGCGTATCGGGCGCGGCGGCGTTGATCTCGGCCAGCGTCGGCAGGCGCCTTTCGGCGAACTGACGCTCGGTGAAGCCGCCGACGACGCGCACCCATTGCGGTGGGGGCGTGTTCTGCGCCTGCTTCTTGAGCATCGCCATCGCGTCGGCGAGGCTTGGCACGCCGTCCCAGCGCAGCTCCATATTGTAGTTGAGCCCGCCGCGGATGACGTGGATGTGGCTGTCGATCAGGCCGGGGATCAGGCGGCGCCCTTTGGCGTCGATCACCTGTGCGTTCGGTCCGATCGCTGCGCGCACTTCCGGTTCCGAACCGACCGCCAGGAACTTTCCGTCACGGATCGCCACGGCCTCCGCTCGCGGGTTGGCGCGGTCGAGCGTTGTGACCTTGGCGTTGGTAATCAGGAGGTCGGGCTGCTTGGGCGACATGGCAAGGCTCTCCGTAGCGGTGAGAAGGGCGGTGGTGGCGGCGCCGGCCAGCGCCTGGCGGCGAGTGATCTGGGTCACGTTCGAGGTTCCTGATGCTGTGCGACAGGCGACACGATCCACCGTTTGGCGAGCGGCGCGATCTGCTCGCCGGCGAGGATGCCGGCGAGCCCGATCAGCGCGATGATCGGCGGTGCAGGGGAGCGGACGCCCATCAGGCTATAGATGACGCCGATCAACAGGCCGGCACCTAGCGAAAGCAGATAGGGTTTCATGCGTTTGCTCCCCTGCCCCGGTCAGCCGCGGATGAACGCGAGCATGTCCGCGTTCAGCTCATCGGCATTCAGCGTCAGCATCCCGTGCGAATAGCCGGGATAGAGTTTGAGCTGAGCGTCGGGCAGCAGCTTGGCCTGCAACTCGGCAGCATGCTTGTACGGGACGAGTTGATCGTCGTCGCCCTGCAGCACCAGCGTCGGAACCGTCATCGCCTTCAAGTCGTCGGTCTGGTCGGTTTCGGAGAAGGCCTTGATGCCCTGATAATGGGCCAGCATGCTGCCCATCATTCCCTGGCGCCACCAATTGTCGGCAACCGCCGGGATCACCTTCGCGCCGGGGCGATTGAAGCCGTAGAAGGAGGTGTCGGCGACGTCGCGGAAGAACGCCGCGCGATTGGCGGCCTGCGCCGCACGCAGTCCGTCGAACACCGCCAGCGGCAGGCCGTCCGGATAGCGTTCGGTGTCGAGCATGATCGGCGGGACCGACGCGACCAGGATCGCCTTGGCGACGCGGCCCTGCGGGATGCCGTAACGAGCAACATAAGCGGCCACTTCACCACCGCCGGTCGAATGGCCGATATGAATCGCGTTTCTGAGGTCGAGATGCTCGACGACCGCCGCCGCGTCCGAAGCGTAATGATCCATGTCGTGTCCGAAATCGACTTGCGCCGAACGACCGTGCCCACGGCGATCATGCGCGACGACGCGGAAGCCCTGATTGTAGAAGAACAGCATCTGGCTGTCCCAATCGTCCGAGGACAGCGGCCAGCCATGGTGGAACATGATCGGCTGGGCGTCCTTGGGCCCCCAGTCCTTGTAGAAGATCTCGGTGCCGTCTTGCGTCGTGATGGTGCTCATGAGTCGGTTCCTTTCTTCGTGGCTTTGGTGGGATGGCCGGACCGCGGGTGGTCAGGGGATGCGGTCCGGCCGGGGGGGGGTCAGTGACCGCCTTCGGACGCGCCGAACATCGTCTTGGCGTAAGTGACGCCGAGGCCGTAGGCGCCGCCCCATTTGCGGGCGATGCCGGTGGTCAGGTCATAGGTCTCGCCGCGGGCCCAATCGCGCTGCAGTTCCAGCAGATATTGCAGCGCGGTCATCGGGCGGGCGCCGGCCTGGATCATGCGGGCGACGGCGCGCTCATGCGCCTCCTCCGAAATGTCGCCGCAAGCGTCCGTGATGACATAGGCTTCGAAGCCCTGCTCGATCGCCGACAGCACCGGACCGACAATGCAGACCGAGGTCCACAGGCCCGCGAACACGAGACGGTTTTTGCCGATGCGGTTGATCTCTTCGATCACCGCGGCGTCTTCCCAGGTGTTCATCGACGTGCGGTCGAGCAGCGCCTGGCCCGGGAACGGGTCGGTCACTTCGCTGAACATCGGACCGGAAAAGCTCTTTTCGGCCACCGTGGTCAGGATCGTCGGTACCCTGAAGCCGGCAGCCGCGTTTGCGACGAGGGCGGCGTTGTTGCGCAGCAGTTCGGCCGCGATCGACTTGGTCGCGAACGCCATCTGCGACTGGAAATCGATCATCACCAGCGCATGATCGGTCGGCGAAAGCAGCGTGGTGCCGGGGGTGGCGGTAGCGGTTATCATGGTCACATCTCCCTTGTTCAAAACTTGGTTGGTGGTGTTGAAAGCGGCTTAAGGGCGCGGTGCTTTGCGGCCCATCCACATAAGATCGGTCGGATCGTTCGAATTTTCTGAAATGTCGTCGCACTGCACCGGTTGGGCGAGCATCAGACGAAGCACGGCTGCAAGGCCGAGCAGGTAAAGCAAAATGCCGAAGGCCAGTTCGTCCAAACGGCCGATCAGGGCGCTTACGGCCAGCAACGAAGCGATGCCGGCCGAGGCCAGCACGAGCCGGCTAGCGCGCTCATGCCAGCGTCGCCGATCTGCCCGCGGCACCGGTGCCATGACCTGCTTTACCCTTCCGTCCTGCATGCCAGCCTCCCGTTTGGGTCGATCACCGGAGCGGCGAGCGACGAGTCAGCAGGTAGCGCGGCACGACGCGCGGCGGCACACTGGCAGGGGGGACGCCAGCCTCCCCCATTTGGGGGAGTGGATCGCACGGAAGTTGCGCTATCGAGGGGCAGTGCGCCGCCGCGCGCCCACGGGGGAACATCGCTTGCGCCACGCCATCGCCTGTCTGACTGCGATTGCCATGTTCGCCGTCGCCCCGGGCGGGGCAGCTCAGATCGCGGGTTTCAAACACAGCAGCTGGACCCCCGAACAAGGCGCGCCCGGCAATGTCGTCGGGATCGCGCAGACGCCAGACGGCTATCTCTGGCTCGCCTCGGCCGAGGGGGTGTTCCGCTTCGACGGTCTGACGTTCGAGCGGATCGCGAACCCCGCTGACCGCCGCTTCACCAACGCCATTCCGACGGCGATCTTCGTCGACCGGCAGGGGCAGCTGTGGGTGGGGTTCAATCAAAATGCCGGCCCCGCCCGCTATCGCGCCGGGCGACTTCAGACCGTCGCGATGCGCGATGCGCCCCCCTCGATCATGCGGTTCGCGCAATCCGCCGATGGCACGATCTGGGCGGCATGGGGTGGACAGGGCGAGCGGCTGTTCCGGTTGCGCGCCAACCGGTGGGAGGCGGTGGACCGTTCCATGGGCCTGCCACCGGGCGAGATCGCGTCGCTGGCGGTCACCGCAGATGACAGCCTTTGGGTAACGCTGGGAGAAAGCCGGGAGCGCGGGCGCCTCGCGCGATTGGCTCCAGGCGCGATGCGCTTCGAAGGACAGCCCGATCGGATCGGCTTTTCGATGCTGGCACGTTCGCCGGACGGCGCATTGTGGGTATCCGACCAGTTCGGCACGCGCGCGGTCCGCAGCGGGCAAGGATTGCGCCTGCCTGCTTCGCCGATCCTGTCGCCGGTGCAGGGCGCTGCTGTGCCGTCGATGGCGTTCGACCGCCGCGGCGGGGTTTGGGGTTCGACGCGCGGCGTCGGATTGTTTCGCGGCACGATCGGTGATGCGAGCGCGGTCGAGCGCGTCGCGATCGGTCGGCAATTGACGTCCAACGCGACGATCGACGTGTTCGCCGATCGGGAGGGCAGCATCTGGGTCGCGACCGACGCCGGGCTCGACCGCTACCGTCCCGTCCCGATCATGCCGGTGTCGGCCGTTCCGTCCGATGTGCAGGATGGCGTCAAGCTCGCAGCAAGCGCCGGCGATGTCTTCATCGCCGCAGCGCGCGATATCTACCGCGCACGCGACGGGTCTATCGAACGCATCGGCCGGATTGGCGAGCGGATCGCGGCGTTGTGCCCCGCGCGCGATGGCGGCGTGTGGGCGGTGCACGGTGGCCACGTGGTGCGCTACGGTGCCAGGGAAACCGCTGGCTTCGCGCGGCCCGTTGACCCCGTTGCGCCGACCGTTTGCGCGGAAGATCGATCGGGCCGGTTATGGGTCGACGGACAAGACGGCCTCTGGGTACGCGCGGGCGATCGCTGGATCGAACGCTATACCGATGTCAGGAACGTGCTCGACATCGTGCCCGATCCAATCGGCGATGGCGTGATCGCGACCGCGGGCGACGACGGGCTGCTCCGCCTCACGCCGAGCGCGCGATCCACGATTTCTGCCAGCCTGCTGCGGGTCGGTCCGATTTCGACGATCTGGCGGACAGGCGATGCGGTCTATGTCAGCGGTGCCCATGGCGTCGTGCGGATCCGTGCCGGCCAGATCCAGCGCATCGACACTCGAGCCAATCCGTGGCTCGTTGGTGTGCGCGGGATGGCGCGCGGTGGCGACGGCGCGGCATGGTTCCTGGTTCGGCTCGGCATTGCGCGCGTTGCCGGCGATGCGCTCGCGCGAGGCTTCAAGACCCCGGGTGCGACGCTGCAATATCGCATGTACGACCACCTCGACGGCTATGAAACGCGCGGGCAGTCGATCAGCTTTCGCGGGCCGCAGGTCGAGGCGCTGAAGGATGGCCGCATCCTGCTCGCTTCGCGCGCCGGGCTGTTGCTCGTTGATCCAGCGCAGGCGCGCACTGCAAAGGCCGCCCCGCCTGTCGCTATTCGCTCGGTCGCCACAAGCGACCGCTTCTGGCGCGATCCGCCGGCGCAGCTTGAGCTGCCTGCCGGCACGCGCAGTCTTCGCATCGGTTTCGCAGTCAACAGCCTTGCGGTCCCGACGCGCAACGTCGCATTCTACCGCATGGACGGGTCCGACGCCGACTGGACGGCCGCCGGACAGCGGCGCGAAGCAAGCTACACCAATCTAGGCCCTGGTCGGCACGCGTTCCACGTGATTGCGCAGGATGCCAACGGCAACTGGAACCGGCAGGGCCGATCGATCACCATCGAGATCCCGCCGACATTTCTGCAAAGCTGGAAGTTCAAGGCGCTATGCGCTGCGCTGGCAGGGCTGTTGTTGTGGTTCGTCTATCAATTGCGCATGCGCGCTCTCGCGCACCGTATCCGTAGCCGCCTGCTGGACCGGATGCGCGAGCGGGAGCGGGTCGCGCGCGATATTCACGACACGCTGCTCCAGTCGATCCAGGCGCTGATGCTCCGCTTCCAGCTTGCGGTAGACGGGCTGCCCGCCGACACGAAGGCGCGACGGGAGCTTGAGGAGGCGATGGACCGGGCCGACGATGTCGTGGCCGAAGGCCGCGACCGGCTCCGTGACCTGCGGCGCGGTAGCGGACTGGAGGACCCCGAAGCGACACTGCGCGAGATCGCTGGCCGACAGCTTGCCGGAACTGCGATCGCAACGACAGTCCGATCGTCGAGCGCGCGCCGCCCGCTCGACCCGGTGGCATGGGACGAACTGGCGAGCATCGCGTCCGAAATCATGTTCAACGTCGCCCGGCACGCACATGCCGCCAACATGACTGTAGACCTGCAATATCGCTCGACCGGTATCGAATTGTCCATCGCCGATGACGGCATCGGCATACCGGCCGATGTCGCCCGGGAGGGACGGCGCGGTCATTACGGTATCCCCGGCATGCGCGAGCGGGCGGCGCGCATCGGCGGCACGCTGCGCATTGCCCGCCGGCGTGAGGGCGGGACCGAAGTCACGGTAGCCGTGCCAGCCGCCATGGTGTATCGGTCGGGCAGTGAGCGGAGATGATCACATAGGCCGCGATGATGCGCGGATCCGCGTGACGCAGCGCCGCATCCGTGTGCTGGTCGTCGACGATCATCCCATGATGCGTGAGGGGATTTGCGCAACGCTTGCCCGACACGACGATATGGACGTGATCGGTGAGGCCGAGGATGGCCACGAAGCGCTCGCAATGTTTCGCGAAAAGCGCCCCGACGTCGTTTTGATGGACGTGCAGATGCCCCGCCTCGGCGGGATCGAGGCGCTCGAGGCCATTCGCGCGGAGGATCGCAAAGCCGTCGTGCTGATCCTCACCACTTATCCCGGAGACGCGCAGGCGCACCGCGCGCTTGCGGCCGGGGCGGAGGGCTATCTGCTCAAGTCCTGTCTGCGCAAGGAGCTTGTCGATACGATCCGCGCGGTCCATGCGAAGCGCCGGATCATCGCGCCTGAAGTTGCGCAGGATCTGGCGGTCCATGCCTTTGACGACCGCCTGACTGAAAAGGAGATCGCCGTCCTGCGGCTGGTCGCCGAGGGCGAGCCGAACAAGCAGATCGCCTGGCAACTCGGCATCTCGATCGAAACCGTCAAATCACATCTCAAGGCGGTCTTCGAGAAGCTGCAAGTCGACGATCGCACCCACGCCGTCACCGTGGCCTTGCGGCGAGGGTATCTGAGCTGAACCTCAAGCTGCCGATCGGCCCCGGCGCGGCGCAGGCGAGTCGATCCACAACAAGGGCTGCCGCACCGGAAAGTTGCGCACTACCTCGGGAATAACCGGATCGGGGTTCAGCTCGCGCCACAGCTCGATCCAGCGGGGCTTGCCCAATGCGCGTGCGCCGAACAGCAGCGCGGGATGGCGCACCGGGAAACCGTCGAAATATTCGATGTCCGGCGCGAACGGCCATCGGCGCTTGTCGGCTACGAACGGGGCCATGAAACCGATCGCCTGGCCAATCGATCGCCCATCGGGCGTCCGCCACCCGATCAGTTCGCCGTCGCGTGTCGAGAGCAGCCAAGCGGACGCGGCAAGTACGTCCAGGTTGAACAGGCAATAGGCATAGGGTTTGGTCCGCGCGAGTTCGAGAGGCTGGCGGCCGTCGGGCGCGATCTGGGTCGGAATGATTACCGCCTTGAGCCGTTCGCGCGCGGCGGCGCGCACGTCCTGCCGTTCCGTCATGGATGCGAATGCCGCGACCTGAAGCAGCCAGCATGTGCCGTGATTGTTCTTCTGATCGCGCTCCTCGACCCCGAACGGCGAGGTGGTCAGCCAGTCGAGATAGTCCGAAAACCAGCGCTCCACGCCGGATCGGATCGGTGCGTAGCCGGGCGCATCCCGGCGCGCGAACAGGCTGGCTGCGCGCGCGACCTCGACGATTTGCAGCGTGTCGATCACCCCGATAGCGCGACCGGTGTTGACGCCGATGACCGCCTGGGCGTGCTGAAGATTGGGGTGCATCGCGGTCGCGGGATCGACGAACCAGGCGCGCAGATGACGCATCGCCGCCGTGGCGAAGCGCGCGTCGCCGGTCAGATCCCAGGCGGTGGCGAGCATCGGCACGATCCGCCCGAATGCGATCAGCGCATCGCGATGGCCGTCGAACTTGTCGGGATTGGAACGGCCGTCCCGGCGAACATAGGGGCCGCCGGGATTGGCGGGGTCAGGCCACCAATAGTCGCCTTCGGAATAATAGTCGTGACGCGTGCCGGGGCTGCGCGGGGCGGGAATCGATGCGATCGTGCGCGGGGCTTCGGCCAGCATGGCCCGCGCGCGCGGCAAGATCCGGCGGCGCTCGATCGCGCGCAGATCGAACGCTGCGGCTTGCGCCGCCACAGGCAGCAGCAGCGGCGTGGCGAGCAGCGTGCGGCGGTCGATCATTCGGCCGAACGGTAGCGCAGTGCCATATCGCCCGCCAGCTGCCGTCGATAGGCGCCTGGCCCCCACGCGGCATCGGCGCGGACGAGCAGATCGTCCAGTGCCTGGGCTGGCCATTTCAGCTCCTTGTGCGGCCATTCGCTCTGCCGCTCGCGATACGCCGCGATGAAGTCAGTCGCCTTGCGCAGGGTGCGCCCCTTGGCTTCGGTCCGATAGAGGTCGCTGCCCAGGCACGCAGCGCTGTCCGCCAGATGATATGCCGCGTCGAGCGTGAAGATCGAATAGTGGAAGCTGCGCGTGCGGGTCAGCTCATGCGGCAGCGCGCCCGAGGCATCGATCTGCTTTTCCATCCGCAGCTTGGGAAATGCGGCGACGGTCTTGCGCGCGATGTCGTCGCGGCGTGCGAACAGCGCGAAGCGGGCCAGCTGCGCGTCATACCAGACACCATGATTGTTATGGGCCGCTGCCTCCTCCTTGCCGTTCTTGCTGGTGCGCATCCAGTCGACATAGGCGGAGAACCACGCCTCAAGCTTGCCGATCTTGGCGGCCGACAGCGCGCCCGACGGGCCGATCAGCCCGACGGCGTCGATCACCGCGATAAACCCGCTGGTGTCGAGCACACCCTCGGCCCGGCCATTCTCACGCCCCGGCACCGCTTGTGCATAGTTCATGTTCGGGTTCATGCCCGTGGTGGGATCGAGGAACCAGGCGCGGATCAGCGCCGCAACCTTGTCAGCATATTTGCGCTCGCCCGAATGATAATAGGCCAGCCCCAGCGTGTCGGCGTCGCTGACCAAGCGACCGAGCGCGGTGCGGTCGAAGCGGTTGGTGTCGCGTTCCGGATTTACCTGCCCGTCCTTGCGGACATAGGGACCCTTGGGATTGGCGGGATCGGGCCACCAATAGGGCGCGAGGCTGAGATAATCGCGGCGGTCGTTCGACAGCGGTATGGTGCGCTTGTCGAGGACCGAGCCTGGCTTGCGCGCCAGTGCCTCATCCGCGCGGGCGATCAGCGCGCGATAGGCCGTGGCAACCGCGGGATCGTTCAACGAGGCCTTGACCGCTTCGAGCTCCTCCGGACGCAGCGTGAATGTGCGGCGCCCGCCGAATGCGGCGGCATAGCCTTCGCTACCCTGACATTGTGTCGGAGCTGCTGGGTTAAAGGCCGCCGCCGGGGTCGAAACCACGGCGGCGGTAACGGCAAGGCCCAAGAGAGGAAGGGTCCGGCCTAGTTGAAGGATCGGCTTCACAGGCGCACGCGGAAGCCGAAGAAATATTGCGTGCCACTGTTCGACACTTCGGCGATGCTGTCATATCCGCCCTTGTACATGATGTCCTGCTCGCCCGTGACATTGAGCGCCTGAAGCTTGAGCTGGACATTCTTGGTCAGGTTGTACTGCGCCGAGAGGTTCAGATAGGTGCCATCGCGGATTTCGCGGTTGGTGCCACCGTTCGGCTTGTAATAGTCCGACCGGTACCGGAGGTTGGCGCGCAACGAGAGCCCCCATTTCTCGAAATAGACCGACCCGCTTGCCGTCCATTTTGACAGTCCGACCAGGTTGGCAGGGTCCAGATAGGGCGCGATCGGCGAGGTGTCGGGATATTCGAAATTGGCGAAGGCGCGGTTGACCGAGCCCTGGATGCCGAAACCGTCAAGCGGATCGGGAAGCCATGTGAAGGCATGGCTGACCGTTGCCTCGACACCATAAAGGTGGCGCGTCTCGAGATCATTGGCCGGGCCGACCGGGCTGATCGTGAAGGTTTCGGTCGCCGGTGCCCCCCCGTCGCGAACGGTGGTGACGGTAATGTCCGTCGGGCGCGGTTCCGACCGGCCGATCACCGTGCCGGTGACCCATTTGTAATAGCCGGCAATGGAGACCAGCGTGTCTTTCGACGCGTAGAGTTCGAGACTGGCATCGGCGTTCCACGACCGTAGCGGCTTCAGATTGGGGTTTCCGGTCGTCGCATTGAAGATGATGTTGTTGAGCCCGGTGCCCGCCGATGGGTTGAGGTTGATGCCCGCGCCGAAGCTTTCGATGCCGGAGCGCGCGATGGCGCGGTAGGCGGCAAGGCGGAGCTTGAGCTGCTCCGTCAGGTCGAAGGCGATGTTCGCGCTGGGCAGCAGATAGTTGTAGCTGCCGTTGGCGGTATTGACCGTCAGTGGCCGGCTGGGATCGACTGCGACCGAATAGCTATCGCCGGCGGTGTCGATGTTGATGAGATAGGCCTGGCGGAAGCCGATCGAGGTGATGTCGGTCTTGACCCAGCGCAGGCCGATATTGCCGCTGATCGGGACCGGCCCCTCATCCGCGCGGAAATTGGCCATGGCATAGGCCGCCCAAATCCGTTCGCGCACATCGATGTCGCTGGGATCGCGCCCGTCAGCGGGCGTTGGTAACGCATCGTCGCTGCCGGTGAAGGTGCGGAACAGACAGTCGTTGTCGAACGTCGCCCAGCGCAACACGTTGGTACCCGTGCCCTCCATGTAGCTCGTCGTGGTGAACGGCACGCGGCACTGCTGGTTTGCCTGGGCGATCAGCTGCGCCGGGGTCTGGCCGTTGATCGCCACCAAGGTGTTGAGGTCGTTGTTACGGGCATTGTCGTTCGTGCGGTGGTGATCGGAGAAGCGGCCCCCGAACTTGACCGAGGTGATGAAACTGTCGAGCTCACGCGTGACGTCCAGTCGGGCGGCCCAGATCTCGTCCTTCCGATCGGTGACGAAGCGGCGGCGGGCATAGACCGAATTCGCTGCGGTGGTCAGGAAGTTCGCGTGGTTGGTGATGTCGAACGTGCCGAAATCGACCGTCGGGACGACGTTGTCGCCTTCATACGCCAGCGTATAAGGTACGCGCGTCGCCGAACGCATGCGGGTCTGTTTCTGGTTCTCGGTGCGATGGCTGCGCGAATAGGAGCCGTCGAACGATATGTTCCACCGGTCGGGCGACCAGATCAGGTTGACCCCGCCGCCCAGATATTCCTCGTTGCGCTGGCGCGTTTCGAGCTGGTTCTCGAGATTGGAATTGCCGCGATAGCTCATCAGCGCGCCTGACGAATAGCCGTTCGCCCCGTTCCCGATGATCAGCGGCTGAACGCCGCGCAACCCTTCGGTGATCTGCAGGACGTTGCGGTCCTCCAGGCTGGCGCGATTGGAATATTGCCCGTCGATGGAAATTTCGAAATCGCTGTGCGGACGCCATTGCAGCGATCCGATCAGACCGTCGCGAACTTCTGAAGTCTGCTGCGTGCGGAAGCTGCGCGAGGAGTTGGCGAAATAGACGTCACCACGCGTCTCACCGACCAGCACGGGTGTCGCACCGGTGCTCGGCGCGACCGAGCGCGGGCCGGTAGCGAGCGTACAGTTGGCGCCCGCCCCCGCCGCGACCAGTGCAGCCGCGCTGCCCGTCACCAGCGAGGGGTTGTTTGCAATCGTGTTGCACGCCTGGAAGGTGGCGTTGGCGTTGTAATAGTCTTCGGGCGCGGTCGTGTCCTGCCGCTGATAGCCGATCGAGATCCCGATATCGCCGATGCCGGTTTTGAACTGGTCGGTGTAGGAGATGTTGGCGCGATAGCCGAGGCCGTCATGCTGGTAGACGTCGTCGTCCTTGGGCTGGAAATCGCCGCGAATTTCGAACTGGAGGCGGCGCTTGCCATAATCGAGCGGCTTCATCGAGCGCAGCTCGATAATGCCGCCGACACCACCCTCGAGGAAATCGGCGCGCTGCGACTTGTAGACCAGAACGCCGTTGACCAGCTCCGACGGGAATTGCTGGAACGCGACGGAGCGGTCGGGGCCGGCAGTCGAGACTTCGCGGCCGTTGAAGGTCGCGAAGCTGAGCGTGGGGCCAAGGCCGCGCACGGATAGCTCATTGGCATTGCCCTTGAAGCGGTCGGCCGAAACGCCGGTGATCCGCTCAAGCGTGTCGCCGACGCTGTTATCCGGCGTCGCACCGATTTCGTCGCTGACCAGGCCGTCGACCACGACGTCGGCGTTACGCTTGACCGAGATCGACGTGCGCTGCGTTTCGCGAGCGCCGGTAACCAGAATTTCCTGTTCGTCGGCAGCCGCTTCCGCCACCTGGTCGGGGGACTGCGGCGACGCCGCGTCCTGTGCATGTGCCGGTGCGAAAGCGACGCATGTCGCCGAAGCGAGCAGTACACCGCGCAACATATTGATAGGACTTGTCATGTGCTTCCCCCTCCCATTGCGCGTCCGTGGCGCGGTGTGAACCCGGCTGATACCGGTGTCAGTGATGTGTATGACAACTTCGACTGGAGAGTCAACGACTTTCAGCCGTAGTTGTAGGACAACTCTTGGGGGCGATATGACGCGGCAATGGCGAAGCCAGACACGGGCAGCGCTCCGGAGATGTAAATGCGGCGGTCGGCACGCGACATGCCACCACATTGTCGAAATGAGCGCGCGTGGGTGCGAGCGCTTTAAGGCCAGCGCCGTTGCGCGCTGCCCAGATCAACGTCTGCGCAATCAGTTGATCGTCTGCATGGAGGGGATTGTCGCCGGGGCGCCAGTGCACGGCCGGGCCAAGGCCCACTCCCCCGCGTTAAACACAGTGGGTGGATCAGCGAGCAAGAAAAAAGCCCGGATCGTCCGCGGCCGTGTCATAGTCTTCCGCACAGACCGTGAGCGTCGCGCCGTCAGCGGCGATGATCTTGAACAAGTGCATTTGTGACCTCGTCTCTCCTTGTTGACGTGGTCACTATCGATCATCGCGACATGGGATGCGGGTGGCTTCTGGATGACTGCGGTGGCTTCTGTGCTTGCCATGAACCACCTTGCCTCGAACCGGTCAGCTCGTTTCGGTAAGCCAGTTCAATGCAAGGTCGAAGGGCTTTCGAGCTGAACAGGCCGCAAGCGTCCTCGGAGCGGACACTCGGCCCATGTGTGCAGTGTGCCCCATAGCGGTCGTAGTAGGGCACGACTCGATCGCCAGTATGTTGCCATTCGGTTTGGGATGATCTCACTGCAATATGAATGAGTTTTGGGGAGCGCCAAACAACAAAGTCGGTTTCGATCTATATCACCAGAATTTCTGAGTGCTTTGCATAGAATAAATGCGAATATAACGTCGCAACCTTAAATTGATCGAGAGCTATGCCACAGCATATAAGCGGAAACAGCGAAGATCAGTCCTGCAAACACTAGCGTCAGGTTGCTGTCGCCCGACAAGCGGCGCGCGACGGCGGTGCCGGCCAGTCCCCCAGCAACGCCGCCCGCGATGAAAATGCCGGCGAGCGGCCAGTCGACCAATCCTGAAAACGCATAGCTGAGCGCCGTCGTCATACCGAAGGCAGTCACGGCGACCAAGCTGGTGCCAACAGCGTTGACGATCGGCATATGGGTGGATGCGATCAGGCCGGGAACGATCAGAAATCCGCCACCAATGCCGAAAAAGCCCGAGAATGCGCCGCTGCCTAGACCGTAGCTTAGCACGCGGGGCGCGTTGGTTCGGGTGCATTGTGCCGTCGGGTCGCCCTTGGCCTTGCGGCCGCGGATCATCAGCACGCCGACCGCGACCATAAGTAACGCGAAAAGGAACAGCAGCTTTTGGCCGTCCACCGCCTTGCCGAGCGTCGAACCGGCAAGCGCGCCGATTACGCCCGCTGCGGCGAACATGCCGCCACACCGCCATTTGACGGTATGGGCACGCGCATGGCTGGCGAGTCCGGTTGCTGCATTTGCCGCGACCGCCAGCGCTGCGGTGCCGATCGCGATATGCGGATTGGCGACGCCGACGACATAAACCATCAGCGGAACCGCGAGGATCGACCCGCCGCCGCCGACCAAGCCGAGCGAAAAGCCGACCAGCGCGCCAGACAGCAGCCCGAGCAGCAGATAGGCCACGTCAACCATGGTCCGCCTCCATCACGCTTTTGCCGGACCGGTCACACCGCATCGAGCGGGATCTTGAGATACCGTGTGCCGTTCGATTCTGGCTCGGGCAGGCGGCCGCCGCGCATGTTCACCTGGATCGACGGCAGGATCAGCCGGGGCATGCCGAGCGAGCGGTCGCGGGCGGTCCGCATTGCGACGAATTCATCCTCGCCGATCCCGTCATGGACATGGACATTCGCATCGCGTTGCGCACCGATAGTGGTTTCCCAGCGGAACTCGTCGCGATCCGGGGCCTTGTAATCATGGCACATGAACAGCCGCGCCTCACGCGGGAGCGCGAGCAGGCGGCGGATCGAATGATACAGCCGCCGGGCATCGCCGCCCGGAAAATCCGCGCGTGCGGTGCCGTAATCGGGCATGAAGATCGTATCGCCCGGAAACACTGCATCGCCGATGACGAAGGCGAGGTCGGCCGGTGTGTGACCCGGCACGGCCAGCGCGGTGGCGCGGATCGACCCCAGCATGAAGCCATCGCCGTCATCAAGCAGCTGGTCGAACTGAGATCCGTCGCGTTCAAATTCGGTCCCAGCGTTGAACAGCTTGCCAAACGTGTCTTGGACCATAGTGATATGGCGACTGATCGCTAGCTTTCCGCCCAGTTGAGCCTGCAGCCAAGGCGCGGCGGAGAGGTGGTCGGCATGGACATGGGTTTCGAGCAGCCATTCGACAGTCAGCCCGCGCCCCTTCACATACTCGATGATCGCTTGGGCCGAACCATGGCCGGTGCGCCCGGAAGCAGGGTCGAAGTCCAGCACGCTGTCGATGATCGCCGCAACCCGCGCGATCGGATCATGGACGACATAGCTGACCGTAAACGTCGCCTCATCGAAGAAGCCGCGCACGATCGGCACCGGCATTCTGTCGCTGCGGCAGGAACGGGCTATTTCCGCCGCCTGGGCAAGCGCTGCGTCGCCATTGGTCATGATCTGCTACTCCGAATTGCGTTCCCGGAGTATTAAGTAGTCCTTATATGCGTGCATGTCAATATAAAGAGAGGTCAGGCTTGCGCGGTATCACCATCGCGGCACGCACTGCACAGCGCGTCAAAGATCCGGCCAACCTGCGGATCGGAGATCGAATAGTGACGCAGCTGCTGATCGACACGCGCCGCCACCGCGCCCGCCTCGCGCAGCAGCGCAAGGTGCTGGGACACCGCCGATTGCGACAGACCCGTCACCTCGACCAGCTCGCCCACTGACGCTTCCCCGGCCGACAATCGGCACAGGATCAGCAGGCGTGCCGGATTGGCGAGCGCGCGCAGGTGGCGGGCGAGGCCATCCGCCTGCACGCGCATTTCGTCGAGGGATAGGTCCAGTGCGCTCATTGAAGTGCCCTTGTCATTGGCCGCTCGTCATCGCGCAGCACCACATAGATGGCGGGGATGACAAGCACGGTCAGCAGTGTCGAGGAAGCCAAGCCGAACAACAGCGAAATCGCAAGCCCCTGAAAGATCGGGTCGGTCAGGATCACCGCTGCGCCGATCATTGCCGCTGCCGCCGTCAGCACGATCGGCTTGAACCGGATCATCCCGGCTTCCAGCAGTGTGTCGCGCAGCGATTTATCCTCCGATCGGGCATGACGGATAAAATCCACCAGCAGGATCGAGTTCCGCACGATGATCCCCGCAAGCGCGATGAACCCGATCATCGAGGTCGCGGTGAACGGCGCATCGAACAGCATATGGCCCAGCACGATGCCGACCAACGTCAGCGGGACCGGCGTCAGGATCACCAGCGGAATCTTGAAATTACCGAACTGCGCGACGACCAGCACATAGATGCCGAGCAGCGCGACCATGAACGCTGCGCCCATGTCGCGGAACGTGACCCAGGTGATCTCCCATTCCCCGTCCCACAACAGTGACGGGGTGCTTTCCTCCTCGGGCTGACCGTTCAGGCGGATTTCGGGCTTGGGCAGGCCGCGCGCGGCCCAGTCATGTGCGTCGATCGCTTCGTTCACGGCGAGCATGCCATAAATCGGCGCTTCGTAACGACCGGCCAGTTCGGCGCTGACCATCGCTGCCCCGCGACCGTCGCGGCGGAAGATCGACGGGTCAGCCTTGACCATCCGCGCCTCGACCAGCTCGCCCAGCGGCACCAGCTGTGGCCCGGCGGCCCCGCGTGTCACCGCGACCGGCGTTGCAGCAAGCGCCTGGCTCCAGCTGCGCTGCGACTGGTTGAGGCCAATCTGGATCGGCAGCGCGTCGCGTCCATCGCCCTGCGGCGCATGACCGACCACTGTATTGCCCAGCAGCGCGCCGATCGAATCGAACAGCTGGCGTTCGGACAGGCCGTAATAGTCGAGCCGGTCGCGCTGCGGGATCAGCCGCAGTTCGGGCACCGGCGCACCGAAGCTGTTGTCGACATCGACTATGAACGGGACCGAGCGGAACAGCTTCTCCACCTCGACCGCAACGTTGCGCCGAGTCGCTTCGTCGGGCCCATAGATTTCGGCGAGCAGCGTGGCCATGACCGGCGGACCGGGCGGCGTTTCGACGACCTTGACCGATCCACCGGTGGGCAGCGGCAGCGCCTTCAATCGTTCGCGCAGCGCGACGGCAACGTCATGGCTGGCACGCGCCCGCTCCTCCTTGGGGGCGAGGGTGAGCATCAGGTCGCCCATCCACGGCTTGTCGCGCAGGAAATAGTGGCGGACCAGCCCGTTGAAGTTGAACGGGGCTGACGTCCCGGCATATGCCTCCATCGCCGTCACCTCGGGCACGCTACGCGCGACCGCCGCCGCCTGTTCCAGCATTCGCGATGTCGCCTCCAGGCTGGTCCCTTCGGGCAGGTCGACGACCAACTGCACCTCCGACTTGTTGTCGAATGGAAGCAGCTTCACCGTCACTGCCTTGAAATAGAACATCGATCCGGCGAGCAATGTCGCCAGCCCGACCGCGATCAGGAATGTCCAGGCGCTGCGCCGGCTAGCGATCACCCGCGCGGCTACGCGGCCATAGATCGCACCGAGCTTGCCGCCATGGGCATCGTCATGGCCATGGGCCGCCGCAAGCGTCTTGCGGGCGAAGCGGATCATCAGCCACGGCGCGATGATCACCGCGACAAAGAAGGAGAAGATCATCGCCGCCGAGGCGTTGATCGGGATCGGTGCCATATACGGCCCCATCAGTCCCGAGACGAACAGCATCGGCAGCAGCGCGGCGACCACGGTCAGCGTCGCGACGATCGTAGGGTTGCCGACTTCCGCCACTGCATCGATCGCAGCGGACACGCGCGTGCGACCGCCCTCGGTCCCGACATCGCCCATCGCCCAGTGGCGAGCGATGTTCTCGATCATCACGATCGCGTCGTCGACGAGGATACCGATCGAAAAGATCAGTGCGAATAGGCTGACCCGATTGATCGTAAAACCCATCAGGTTCGATGCGAACATGGTGAGCAGAATGGTGGTCGGGATCACGATCGCGGTCACCCCGGCCTCGCGCCAGCCAATCGCAAAACCGATCAGCAGCACGATCGACACGGTCGCGAGCGCAAGGTGGAACAACAGCTCGTTCGCCTTGTGATCGGCGGTCTCGCCATAGTTGCGCGTCACCGCGACGGTGACGGTATCGGGGATCAGGCTCCCCTTCAGCCGCTCGACCCGGTCGGTGATCGCGTGCGACACCGTGACCGCATTCGCCCCGGCGCGCTTGGCGATGGCGAGGCTGACCGCCGGAGCGCTCGACCAGCGATCGCCGTCGCGCGACCAACGCCACGCGCGCGCCTGATCCTGGGTCGGCGCTTCGCTGACCTCGGCCACATCGCGCAGATAGACGGGCGCGCCGTTAATCGAGCGGACCACCAGAGCGCCGACCGCGTCGGCGGACTCGAGCGTGCGCCCGGCCACCACCTGAGCCGTCTCACCGCCCTCGCGCACCTGTCCGACGGGAAAGGCGCGATTGGCCTGTGACGTCGCCTCGATGACATTGCCCAGCGGCACCTGCATCGCAGCAAGCCGCGCGGGATCGGGAGCGATGCGGATCGCCTGCTGCTGGCCGCCGACGATGAAGGTCAGGCCGACATCGGGCACCTTCGCGATTTCGGTGCGCAGGCGCCCGGCGAGCTGCGCGAGCGTCTGATCACTCCACGCCCCGGGTGCGTCGGGGCGCGGGGTCAGGGTGAGCACGACGATCGGCACATCATTGATGCCCCGCACGGTCACATGCGGCGGCGGGATACCGACCGGGATCCGGTCGATATTGGCGCGCAGCTTCTCCTCGATCCGAATCGCGGCGTCTTCGGGCTTGGAGCCGACAAGGAAGCGGGCGGTGACCATCACGCCATTGGATTCGGCCTGGGTATAGACATGCTCGACCCCGTCGACCGACTTGACGATCGTCTCCAGCGGCTTGGCGACCAGTTCGACCGCATCGCCCGCCGACAGGCCGGGTGCCGCGACCATGATGTCGACCATAGGCACGGAGATTTGCGGCTCTTCCTCACGCGGGATGGTAATGGTGGCGAGCAGGCCGACCAGAATCGCCGCGAGCAGCGCCAATGGAGTCAGCGGCGAATTGATGAAGGCGCGCGTCAGCCGCCCGGATATGCCGAGGTTCATTTTTGCGCTCCCAGCGCGATCCGGTCGCCCGCGGCGATGCCCGACAGAATTTCGACGCGATCGGCATCACCGGTCGGCGCAGTCTGCACCGGCACCGTCGCAAGCGTCCCGTCCGCACCGACCAGTCGGACGCTGTCCACCCCGAAGCGGGTAGCAATCGCAACCTTGGGAACGATCAGCGCCGCGCGGCGTCCGGCCTCAACCCGCGCCGATACGCGGCGGCCGATCAGGTCCGCCGGCAGCTTGTCGATGACGACATCGGCCGACACCTGGCCACCATTCACTGCGGGATACAGTTTCGTCACCCTGCCGCGCCGCGTGTTGCCGGGGGCGAGTTCGGCGGTAACCCCCGCGCCCGGCCGAATCGTGGCGGCAAGGCTTTCGGGCAGTTCGAGCCGCAGGATCACCGGGCCGGACGTGATCGTCGCGATCGCCATGCCCGGCGCAACCGCTGAACCGGCAGGGATGTTGGCCATCAGCACGCGCCCGGCGGACGGCGCGGTCACTGCGCCCTGTCCAGCGACGGCGGAAACCGCCGATTGCTGCGAGCGGGCGGCGCGGATCTGTGCCTCCGCCGCCCGCGCACCGGCCTGCGCCTGATCCAGCCGCGCCTTGGCATAAACGCCATTGTCATAAAGAAACTCGGTCCGCGCCAACTCGGCCCGCGCCTGCGCTGCCTGAGCCTCGGCAGCGGCGGCCTGTGCGCCATATGCGCTGCTCTGATAGCCAAGCTGGCTGTCGACGATGCGCCCGATCACCTGTCCGCGCGCGACCATATCACCTTCCTTGACGGTCAGGCTGGTCAGCACGCCAGGGATGCGCGCCATGGCCTGCGCCTGATCGACGCTCGTGATGCTGGCGCTGACGGTCCGCCAGTCGGCGGCGTCGGTGTTGCGGACGGTTAGCGTCGGCCCGGCATAGCGGGTGGCGCTGGCGGTCGGCGCCTCGGCCTCGCCCCCGCAGGCGGCGAGCGGAAGGGCGGTTGCCGCGAGCAACAGGGCGAGGCGTCGGCGCATCGGTCAGGCTCCCTGAGTGACAGGAAGGCCAGCGGCCTTCCACGCGCCGATCCCGCCGGCGAGATGCGTGTCGACTGCCGCCTGCGCCACCGCGCACTTGCCCAGCGCCATCGCCGACCGCTTGCCGCCCGCGCAATTGAGCACGAGCGTGCGTGCGCCGGGATCGGGGAGTGCTGCGGGGTCAAAGGTCGAGAGCGGCAAATTGACCGCATCGGCGATATGCCCGCTCGCAAACTCATCATGCTCACGCACGTCGACGACCAGCGCGGTTCCGTCCGCGATCATTGCCTTCAACTCATTGGGGGTGACCTCACGCATCGCGTGTCTCCTGAAAAGACCGAACATGGCAATCCTCTAAAATTGCTTATTGCTAATATGCATTGAAAGGCATATTAGTCAACTCGAATTTATTGGAGAGAGGTCATGTCGGATTCACATGTCGTGGTGCTGGGGGCGGGTCTGGGCGGCACCATCGCCGCGTATGAAATTCGCGAGGCGCTGAAGGGCCAAGCGCGCGTCACCGTGGTGAACAAGGGCGAGGACTATTGGTTCGTCCCGTCCAACCCTTGGGTCGCAGTTGGCTGGCGCGAGCCGGAGGCGATTCGAGTCCATCTGCCCCCCGTGATGCAGAAGCACGGCATTGCCTATTCAAGCATTGGTGCCGCCAAGGTGCATCCGACCGAGAACCGGGTCGAACTGCTCGACGGTAGCTCGGTTACCTATGACCATCTGGTCATCGCGACGGGCCCGGACCTTGCGTTCGATGAGATCCCCGGCTTCGGCCCGGATGGCCATACCGAGTCGATCTGCCACACCGATCACGCCGCCGCAGCGCATGCGAAGTTCGAGGAGCTGTGCGCCAATCCGCGCCCGATCGTCGTCGGCGCGGCGCAGGGCGCGTCCTGCTATGGCCCGGCCTATGAGATGGCGATGGTGCTCGACACCGAGCTCAAGCGCCGCAAGATCCGGGACAAGGTGCCGATGACCTTCGTCACGCCCGAGCCCTATATCGGGCATCTCGGCCTCGACGGGGTCGGCGACACCAAGTCGATGCTCGAAAGCGAGATGCGCGAGCGGCACATCAAATGGCTGACCAACACGCGCGTGACCAGCGTCGACGATGGCGTGCTGCACGCCGAAGAGGTCAATGAGGACGGCTCCCTCAAAAAGGCGCACGACCTCGATTTCGGCTGGGCCATGCTCTTGCCGGCATTCCGTGGTGTGCCTGCGGTGCAGGGGATCGACGGGCTGAGCAATCCGCGCGGCTTTATCCTGACCGACAAGCACCAGCGCAACCCGACCTATCGCAACATTTTTGCGCTGGGCGTGTGCATCGCGATCCCGCCGACCGGGCCGACGCCGCTCCCCGTGGGCGTGCCCAAGACCGGCTTCATGATCGAGAGCATGGTCACCGCGATCGCACAGAATCTGAAGCAAATTCATGCCGGCGAAGAACCCACGCATGAGGCGACGTGGAACGCCATCTGCCTTGCCGATTTCGGCGATGGCGGCGTTGCGTTCGTCGCCAAGCCGCAAATCCCGCCGCGCAACACCAACTGGTCGGCATCGGGCAAATGGGTTCATCTCGCGAAGATCGGCTTCGAGAAATATTTCCTGCGCAAGGTCCGCAAGGGCGAGAGCGAACCCTTTTACGAAAAGCTCGCGCTGCACGTCCTGGGCATCAAGAAACTCCGCTTCGACTAAGGAAAGGTCTGATCCATGAACCTTGATCGCGCCGTGCTCGCCTTTGCCGGAACCGTCGTGCTGGTGAGTGCAATCCTGTCGTTGACCGTCCATCCCTGGTGGATCGGCCTCACTTTATTTGCCGGGGCCAATATGCTCCAGGCGGCGTTTACGGGCTTCTGCCCGGCGGCGATGGTGTTCAAGCGCATCGGCGTGCGGCCGGGCACGGTGTTCCGGTGAGGCACCATGCTCTGAGCGCGCTGCTCGCGGCATCGACCGCGCTGACATTCGTTGCGCCGGCGCAGGCGCAATCGCTTGATGCCGTGGTCGAAGCGACGCTGGCGCGATCGCCCGACCTTGCCGCAGCGCGTGCGCGCGCCGACGCTGCCTCCGCGCGGGTCGATCAGGCGCGGGCCGAGAGGATGCCCAGTGCCAGCGTGCAGGGGCAGGTCGGTGTCGGGCGGATTGATCCACAGGGATTTTTCGGACTCAACGCCGATGCCGTCACGCCGCGCGCGCTTCAGTTCGGAACTGAGTTGCCGCTCTATACCGGCGGCCGGATCGGCGCGGCGATTGGCCAAGCTCGTGCGGGGGAGGCCGCCGCACAGGCGAGCACGGCGATGTCAACGCTATCGCTGCGGATCGATGTGGTGCGCACCTATGCCGAAGCGGTCGCAGCGCGCGATGCAGCCGCCGCCTATGGTCGGATGGAAACAGCCCTGACCGAAGCAGTGCGCCAGGCGCGGCTGAAATATGAGACCGGGGCCGGGACCAGCACTGATATGGCGCTGGCTGAAGCCCGCCTCGCCGAAGCGCAGGCCGCACGCGCCACAGCCGAGGGCGAGCAGGCGGCGGCGCGCGCCGGGCTGCGGGCGCTCGCGGGGATGGACGTCGCGCTCGACGAACGCTTGCCCGTCTCGCCATTGCCGGACCTGTCGATGCAAGCGGCGATTGCGCGTGCGCGGGCGAACAATCCCGGCATCGCGGCAGCGCGGGCGATGGTCCATGCGGCACGCGGCGGCGTATCCGGCGCACGAGCCGAGCGCCTGCCAACACTGGGTGCTTATGCCGAGGCGGCGAGCGTGCGCGACCAGTTCTTCCCCGGCTATCGCGCCGATAGCGCGAGCGTCGGCGTGCGCGCGCGCTGGACCTTGTTCGATGGCGGACGCGCCGGGGCAAAGGTCCGCGAAGCAGAGGCGGACCTGGCCGAACGCAGCGCACAACTCGCCGCTGCCGAGCAAGAGGTCGAGCGGCGAACAGCGGGTGCCTATGCCGCCTTGATCGGTGCTGACCGGGCCCTGGTGGCGGCCCGAGCTCGGCGCGAAGCTTCGGATACGGCGCTACGCAGCGTCCGGCTCGAGGTGCGGGCAGGCGCGCAACCGATGCTTGCCCTGCTCGACGCGGAGCGCGATGCGGCGGCGGCGGCGGCGGACGAGACACGCGCAATGGCGCGCAGGCTGGTTCAGAGCGAGGCCCTCGCCGCATTACTCGGGGGGCAGGTTGGATGAGCCAAGTCGTTGCGATACCGCCATGCTGGCCAGAGGCGGCGTCGAAAAAGCCTGCCGCCCTTAACGCAGCACCGCGTTGGCCCAGAATGTCGCATTGACTAGGTCGAATGCGATGCCGCGTCTGCCAGAGAACTATCAGCCAGCGCCACTGGCGGGGCCGGCAGCCTTTTATGAACGCGGCATTCCGTCGCCAATCGTGATCTGGACGCAGCATCTCCTTGGTGATGTAGGAGGCAATGCGTTCGCTGCTATTCACATCGATTATGATCGAGCCTGCCCCTCGTGTGACACGCTCCCAGATCTTGGCCAGTTCCTCTTCCCAGGGCTTGTCGAGGTTTTGCTGCCAGAACGCCCGCGTGAAGTTCGCGACGCAATGAAGATGGGGGTTGCTGTCGAGTTTTTCGGGCAACGCCACCAGATTCAGTCGCTCATAGGAGCAGCGGCTTACTGGGTTGGACGTCCCGAGCATGAACTTGTACTCAGTCGACCAATGGATCGCATTCTTCGAGAATGAGCGTAGGCGCGGCCGGGTCAAGGGGCCAACGGTCGCGGAGCTCACCCCTGACCTGCAAATGCAATTTCGCACCTGGCGCGCGCAGGCCGGTCTCGGTGGACACACGATCGACCGCGACCTCGCCGCACTGCGAGGAGCACTGACTTGGGCGTGGAAGGCCCAAAGGATCGACCATCCCCCGTTCATCGCGAGCGTCCCGGAGCACCAGAAAGCACCACCTCGCGATCGCCTGCTGTCGTTCGAAGAGATCACCGCCATTCTGAGTGTTTGCGCCGGCCGGGTCGAGCGCGAGCACATCGTGCGCTTCATCGTCCTTGAACTAGGCACCGCCGGCAGGCCCGAGGCGATCCTCGAGCTCACCGACGCCAATATCGACCTGAAGCGCAACCTGATCGACCCGCGCCAACCGGGCCGCGTCCATTCGCGCAAGCTTCGCGCGGTTGTCCCGATGGCGAAGGGAGTGCGCCCTTGGGTCGAAGGCATCACCGGCAAGCTCATCAAATACAAGGTGCCGATCGCGGAGAAGAACCGCGTTCCCGGCGGCCCCACGCATTTCGAGCGTGAGACAAGGAGCATCAAGACCGCGTGGAACGCCGCCTGTCAGGAGGCTGGCGTTGTAGGCGCGACCCCGAAGACGCTTCGACACACGATGCTCACCTGGCTGGCAGAACGCGGCGTGCCGTCGGAGCAGCGGCAGATGCTTGCCGGACACAGCCCACAGGGCACGACCGCGCGCAACTATGAGCACCTGTCGCCCACCTATCTGAACGCAGCGGTGGCCGCGATCGACGAGTTTTTCGACGAGCTCTCGAAGCACACCAAGGTGCACTTGCGATACGCGAGCGATACTGAACACAAACACGCTCTGGCCGCATAAGCCAGAAAATCGTTTATTTTCCATGCTTTAGGTTGGTGGAGCTGAGGGGAATCGAACCCCTGACCTCTGCAGTGCGATTGCAGCGCTCTCCCATCTGAGCTACAGCCCCGCTCCACGCCCCGGCACTGCCGGAAGGCGGCTCGTCTAGCTTTCCTCCGCTCGTTTTGCAACGCCAAAGCCGCCGATTTTCCGGTGGGCGGGTCCCTGCCCCCATTCATCGCACCGTCCCCCCACCCGGTCGGAACAAGCCCCGCAACTCGTTCATTTTTTTGCCGTGGGGCAGGCGGATGTCGCGTGCCCGGAACCGGCAGGATGAGGAGGACCCCATGGGCTACGAACCCTATCGCAACGACAATCGCAATGACTGGGGCGTGAGCGACCGCAGTTCGTCGCGCAATTCAGGTTATGGCTATGGCTACGACCCGGATCGCGACCGCTACCGATCGAGCGCGCGAGAATATTATGCCGCAGATCAGGATGACCGGGGCCGGGGCGACGATCGCTACGGCGCGCGCGGCCAGCGCGGCGGGCGCGATTATGACGATCGCTACACCAGCGGCAGCCGTGGCTATCGCAGCCAGTATGAAGACGGCCGCAGCGGCCGTGGCCGCGGGCGCGAGCGCGGGCCCGAAGGCTACAGCTATGACGATCGCGGCTTTTTCGACCGCGCGGGCGACGAAGTCCGCTCATGGTTCGGTGACGAGGAAGCGGAGCGCCGCCGTGCCGCCGACGCACGCTATGACGCGCGTTACGGCAACGATTGGGGCGCGCGTGACGACGACTATCACGGCTGGCGCCGCCGCCAGATCGAGGATCTCGACCGCGACTATCACGAATATCGCCGCGAAAATCAGACCCGGTTCGAAAACGAGTTCGGCGCCTGGCGCACCGAGCGTCAGGGTCAGCGCAGTTCGCTCGCGCGCGTGACCGAGCATATGGAAGTGGTCGGGTCGGACGGCGCGCATATCGGCACGGTCGACAAGGTGCGCGGCGACCGCATCGTCCTGACCAAGAGCGATCCCGATGCGGGTGGCCATCACCATTCGATCCCGTCGCGCTGGATCGAGTCGGTCGATGACCGGGTGACGATCCGCAAGACGGCGGACGAAGCCAAGGCCGCCTGGCGCGACGAAGACCGCAGCGGCGCGATGTTCGGCGAGCGCGAGCGCGACGACAATCGCGGCCCGCATTACCTCAACCGCAGCTTTTCCGGCACTTACTGACCGGAACTCCCAAGCGGAGCCGGTTCGCCGGTCCGTATCCCTTGGCCCGGGTGGAAACACCCGGGCCTTTGGTGTCAGGTGGGGATAGGCTCGGCTGATAGGATTTCGATCGCATCGCTGCGCCCGCCGAAATCGACGCGATCGCCCACTTCCGCGCCGAGCATGGCGGCGGCGAGCGGCGCTTGAAACGCGATGCGGTCCTGCGCGGGATCGGCCTCGTCGTGGCCGACGATGTCGATCGCGCGCGCCCGCCCGTTCAGGCGAAAGCCGACACGCGATCCGATCGCGACCACATCCGCCTCCGGCACCGGCGCGAGCTGCGCGGTGGTCTGTCGCGTATGCCAGTAGCGCAGGTCGCGCAGCAGCGGCGCACGTGCCTCCTCGCCCTCCAGCCCGTCGAGCTGTACCTCCAGTGCGCGCACCTGTTCGCCGATCAGCGCCAGCCCGCGCGCGGTCACCAGATTGGGGCCAGCCGGGATTGGCAGCTCGAACCGGGGTTCCTTATGGTCCTCGTCGCTTTCGCGGCGGAATGCGACACTCATCCAGTCATCCTCAAATCGCGCCGCTGAACGTATCGCAGGCGGCAGGATTGCCGCTGTCCAGCCCGCGCTTCAGCCACTTCATACGCTGCGCCGATGTGCCATGGGTAAAGCTTTCGGGCACGACCGTCCCCTGTGCCTGACGCTGCAGCGTATCGTCGCCGATCGCTT
Source organism: Sphingomonas sp. (assembly GCF_965227385.1). GTDB lineage: Bacteria > Pseudomonadota > Alphaproteobacteria > Sphingomonadales > Sphingomonadaceae > Sphingomonas. The sequence continues at coordinate 1,381,541 of NZ_OZ245750.1, read as the reverse complement.
CGGCCGCGCGCAACCCTTCCTCGATGTCACCGGATTCCAGCCGGTCGCGGTTCTGCGCGGCCCACACGCCGGCATAGCAATCCGCCTGCAGCTCGACCCGCACCGACAGCGCATTGCCCTCGGCCTGGCTCATTCGCGACTGGCGCGCGCGCACCTGCTCCATCGTGCCGCTGACATTCTGGATATGGTGGCCAACCTCATGCGCGATCACGTAATTCTGGGCAAAGTCGCCCGCCGCACCGAATCGCGTCGACAGCTCGCGGAAGAACGCGGTGTCGAGATAGATGCCGCGATCCGCCGGGCAATAGAACGGCCCCGCTGCCGAGCTTGCCTGACCGCAGCCCGACTGCACGCCGCCTTCATAGAAATTGAGCACCGGTGCCGGATAACGCTGGCCCTGATCGGCGAAGAGCTTGGTCCAGGTCTGTTCGGTGCTGGTCATCACACGGCACGCCTGCAGCTCCTCGGGCGTGTCGCATGCCTTTTGCTGCGCCACCTGCTGCCCGCCGCTGCCGGTCGTGCCGCCGCCGCCAAGCAATGCGCCGCCACCGCCCAGCGTCATGAAGATCGCCGCGCCAATGCCGATCAGCGCGATCGTGCCACAGCCCAGCCGGCTGCCGAGCAACATCGGCAGCAGCGCGAACAGAATATTGCCGCCACCCCCGCCGAACCCGCCCCCGCCGGAGCCGAGGTCGCGGACATTGTCGCTGGGATCGAGATCGTCGAGCCGCATGGCCCATCCCCTTTTATCGTTTCCTTCCCGCCACAATGCCCCAAGCGGCATCGCGTTGCATGAAGAATCCCGCATTGCCCTTCGCGCTGCGTTGCACCACATGTGCGCCATGGCCGATGCCGATCCGCAACGCCGCAGCAAAGCGGGCAGCGACGCGCCGCTGCCGCTCCCCGGCTGCGTCGCCTTGGTGCTGCAGGGCGGCGGCGCGCTCGGCAGCTATCAGGCCGGGGTCATCGAGGCGCTGGCAAGCGCGGACATCGCACCCGACTGGGTCGCCGGCATCTCGATCGGCGCGATCAACGCCGCGATCGTCGCGGGCAATCCGCCCGAACGCCGGGTCGAGCGGCTCGAAGCCTTCTGGAATCGCGTCACCAGCGGCCTGCCCAGCTTCCCGATCTTCCCGCAGGATCAGGTGCGCGAATTCGTCCATGAATGGTCCGCCGCAGCGGTGCTGGCACAGGGTGTCCCCGGCTTTTTCCACCCGCGCACCGTCCCGCCCTTCTTCGCGACGCCGGGAAGCTGCGCCGCGCTCAGCTATTACGATACCGCCGCACTTGCCGAGACGCTGGACGCGCTGGTCGACTGGGATCTGCTCAACACCGGCCCGGTGCGCCTCTCGGTCGGCGCGGTCGAGATCGAGAGCGGCAATTTCCGTTACTTCGATACCAGCACCGACCGCATCGATGCGCGCCACATCATGGCCTCGGGTGCGCTGCCCCCCGGCCTGCCCCCGGTCGAGATCGACGGCAAATATTATTGGGACGGCGGCCTCGTCTCGAACACCCCGCTCATCCATGTCCTCGATCATCAGCTCAGCGCGATGCTGGTGTTTCAGGTCGACCTGTTCTCCGCCGCCGCCGCGATGCCGCACACGATCACCGACGTGATGGCGCGTGAGAAGGAAATCCGCTTCTCCAGCCGCACCCGCCAGGTCAGCGACGAGCGGCTGAAGCTGCGCAAGGAGCGCGAACTGATCCGCAAGGTGCTGGCCAAGCTCCCCGACAGCCTCGCCGACGATCCCGATGTTGCCGCGCTGCGTCGGGCGGCGGACGAAGCACCGGTCAGCCTCGTCCACCTGATCTACCGCGCCAATGCGTGGGAAGGGGGCAGCCGCGATTTCGAATTTTCCGCGCGCTCGATGCGCGAACATTGGCAGGCGGGCCGCGACGATGTCGCGCGCACGATGGCCAATGCCCGTCTGATCGCCAGCAACATCGCCGACGGCCGCACCGCCGCCTTCGACCTCGCCAAACGCTAACCAGGAGTATCCCATGTTCCTCAAGGGCAAGTCCGCCATCGTCACCGGCTCCACCTCGGGCATCGGCCTCGCCATCGCCAAGGCGCTGGCGGCGGAGGGCGCCAGTGTGATGATCAACGGGTTCGGCGACGCGGATGCGATCGAAACCGAGCGCGCGGGGCTTGAGGGGATCAGCGGTGCCAAGGCGCTCTACGACGCCGCCGACATGAGCAAGCCCGACGCGATCTACGCGATGGTCGAACGCTGCCACGCCGAACTCGGCGGCCCGGACATCATCGTCAACAATGCCGGCATCCAGCACGTCGCGAAGATCGAGGAATTTCCGCCCGAAAAATGGGACGCGATCATCGCGATCAACCTGTCCTCGGCCTGGCACATGATGCGCGCCGCCGTGCCGCATATGAAGGCGGCGAAATGGGGCCGCATCATCAACACCGCCTCGGCCCACAGCCTGGTCGCCAGCCCCAACAAGTCCGCATATGTCGCCGCCAAGCATGGCGTCGCGGGCCTGACCAAGACCATCGCGCTGGAAACTGCGACCGACGGCGTCACCGTCAATTGCATCTCGCCCGGCTATGTCTGGACGCCCTTGGTGGAGAACCAGATCCCCGACACGATGAAGGCGCGGGGCCTGACGCGCGAGCAGGTGATGAACGACGTTTTGCTGGCCGCCCAGCCGACCAAGGAATTCGTGCTGCCCGAACAGGTCGCCGCGCTCACCCTGTTCCTGTGCCGCGACGACGCGCGATCGATCACCGGCGCGAATTACAGCATGGACGGCGGGTGGACGGCGGCATGATGCGGCACGCGCTACTCACGCTCGTCGCAGGGTTCGCGCTCGCCGGATGCGCGCGCGACGGCCTCAGCCTGGTGGAAACCGCGCCCGAAACGCGCTGGCGCGCCGTCGCGACCGAGCCGGACCGCGAACGGCTGCGCGACTGGCGCAAGGCATGGGTTGCCGCCCTGCCCGCTGCGCGCGCCGCCGATAATGGCGCAATCGCGCGCGGGGGCGCTCTGTTCGAGCCCGATCGCGCGCTCGCCAGCGCGATGCCGCCCGCCGGCGACTATCGCTGCCGCACCTTCAAGCTCGGCGCGTACCGCCCCGACCTGCAGGCCTTTGCCGAGCGCCCGCCGGTCCGCTGTCGCGTCGGCCGCGATGGTGAGATGCCGGTCTTCGCGGTGCTGGAGGGCGAACAGCGTCCGTCGGGCACGCTCTACGCCGAAACCGACGCGCGCGTGATCTTCCTCGGCACGCTCGAACTTGGCGACGAACGCAAGGCGCTGCCCTACAGCCTTGATCGCAAGCGCGACATGGCCGGCTATATCGAACGCTTCGCCATCGGCCGGTGGCGTCTGGTGCTGCCCTCTCCCAATTTCGATTCACAGCTCGACGTGATCGAACTGGTCCCGGCGGGGTAACCCTTCTTGGCCGTTGCGTCGCTGCGGGGGCGAACTAGGGTATCCGCATGAAGACCCTTATCGCCGCCACCGCCGCGACCCTCGCGCTCGCCCTGCCCGCCGCGGCCGACAGCGTCCGCGACGCAACGACGCGCGAGCTGCCGTCGCTGATGACGCTGTACCGCGACCTCCACGCCAACCCGGAGATCAGCCTCGCCGAGGTCAGGACCGCCGCCAAGCTCGCCGCCGAAGCGCGCAAGGCCGGCTACACGGTCACCGAACAGGTCGGCGGCACGGGCGTCGTCGCGGTACTGAAGAATGGCGACGGCCCGGTCGTGCTGATCCGCGCCGATATGGATGGCCTGCCGGTGACCGAGGAAACCGGCCTGCCCTTCGCTTCGAAGGTGCGCACCCGCACGCCCGAGGGCGTCGAGAGCGGCGTCATGCACGCCTGCGCGCACGACACGCACATGACCGCCTGGGTCGGCACGTTGCGCAACCTCGCCGCGATGAAGGACCAGTGGCGCGGCACGGTGGTGATGATCGCCCAGCCCGCCGAAGAGAGCAGCGGCGGCGCAATCGCGATGCTCAACGACGGCCTCTACACCCGCTTCCCCAAGCCAACCCACGCCATCGCCTTTCACAACAGCGCCGCACTCCCCGCGGGCGTGATCGGCATCCGCGCAGGTCCGACCTTCGCCAGCGTCGATTCGGTCGACATCGTGGTGAAGGGCGTCGGCGGCCACGGCGCCTATCCCGCGACGACCAGGGACCCGATCGTGCTCGGCGCGCGCATCGTCTCCGCCTTGCAGACGCTGGTCGCGCGCGAAATCGACCCGCTCGATTCCGCTGTGGTCACGGTCGGCAGTTTCCAGGGCGGAACCCGCCACAACATCATCCCGGACCAGGCGCTGCTGCTGCTCACCGTCCGCGCCTATACGCCCGAAGTGCGCAAGCAATTGCTCGACGGCATCGCCCGCATCGCGAGGGGAGAGGCGATCGCGGCGGGGGTGCCTGAGGATCGCATGCCGGTCGTCACCGTGCGCGAACCCTTCACCCCGCCCGCCGTCAGCGATCCGGCCTTTGCGGGGCAGCTCAAGACGCTGTTCACCGCCCGCTTCGGCGCGACGCGCGTGACCGACATCGCCCCGACCATGGCGGGCGAGGATTTTGGCCGCTACCCGATCGCCGATCCGTCGGTGAAGGCCGTGATCTACTGGGTCGGCGGCGTGCCACAGGATGCGTGGGACAAGGCGCAGGCCAATGGCGGCAAGGGCCTGCCCTCGCTGCACAGCCCGAAATGGGCACCTGATGCCGAAAAGGTCATCGGCACCGCCGCCGAAGCGATGACGGCGGCAGCGCTCGATGTGATGAGGCGGTAACGTCCGTTGGCCCTGAGCCTGTCGAGGGGCCGACGCCACCGCTGTCAGTAGCCGCCCTTCGACAAACTCCGGGCAAACGGCTGTTCAGCTACTTCGCCGCATCCTTCTGCTTCGCCAGCTCGGCCTCCTTGTCGGCGTCATAGCCGGTCGAAGGCGCCGCATGGTGCGAATGGATCGGCTGGGTGCCCGAGGGCGGATCCGAGGCATCCATCGATTCGTCCAGCGCACGGTCAAGCCGCGCCTGCTTGCTCTCGGGGTTCTTCTCCAGCCGTTCCGCGATGCTCTCGTCGGTCCCGGCGTCGCCGCGCTTCTTATCGTCGTCCATCGTCTCTCTCCCATATGGGTGGACGATCAAAACGCGCGCGCCCGGCTCGGCGTTCCGCCCCCGAAACGCAGAAGGGCCCGGCCATCGCTGGCCGGGCCCTCCCGAAATCGCCATCGGCGTCGCGGATTATTCGCGGTTGCCGATCAGGCTGAGGATGAACTGGAACATGTTGATGAAGTCCAGATACAGCGTCAGCGCACCCATGATCACCGCCTTGCCGACCATGTCGGTGCCGGCGACATACTGATAGATGCTCTTGATCCGCTGCGTGTCATACGCCGTCAGACCCGCGAAGATCAGTACGCCCGCGATGCTGATGATCAGCGACAGGGTGCTCGACTGGGTGAAGATGTTGATGAGCGACGCCACGATGATGCCGATCAGGCCGACGATCAGAAAGCTGCCAAGGCCCGACAGGTCCTTCTTGGTCGTATAGCCATAGAGGCTCAGGCCCGCGAAACCCGCTGCGGCGGCAAAGAACGCCTGCGCGACCGAGGTGCCGGTGTAGCGCAGCAGCAGCGTCGAGAGCGACAGGCCCATCAGCACCGTGAACGCCCAGAACATGCCCTGCAGCGCCGGCGTCGAGAACTTGTTCTGGCCAAAGCTCATCGCGAATACGATCGCCAGCGGCGACAGAATGATCAGCCACACCAGCGGCCCGCCATTGGCGAAGACCGAATAGGCGATCGATTCGGTGCCGCCCCATGCGAACATGAGTGCGACGATGCCGCTCAGCAGCACGCCCGAAGCCATATAGTTGTAGATCGAAAGCATGTAGGACCGCAGCCCCGCATCATACGCGGCACTATCCCGCGTACCTGCGGCCGTCGCAAACGGTGCGGCGGTCGAATGGGGGTCAGACCAGTTCGCCATCTCAAACTCCTTTGCCCGGCGGTCTCTGAATATCGGCCGCCCGGATGTTACCGAATATCATGCTTTGCCTGGCGAGATTCAAGGAAAACCGGAATCGCCGCCTCTGACGAAGTCGGTTAATGCCCGCCCATGCACCGTCTGTTCGTCGCATTGCGCCCGCCTGCCCCGATTCGCGACCTGCTCATCGACGTGATGGACGGGGTGGAAGATGCACGCTGGCAGGACGATGATCAGCTCCACATCACCCTGCGCTTCATCGGCACGGTCGATTCGCACACTGGCGAGAATGTTGCAGCCGCGCTCTCCGCGATCCGCGCAGGGCTTCCCCCGCTGCGCATCGCCGGGTGCGGGACGTTCGAGACAAAGGGGCGCCCCAACGCGCTTTGGGCCGGGGTCGCGCCGCGCGATCCGCTGGCGGCGCTGCACAGGAAGATCGACCGTGCGCTGATCGCCATCGGTCTGGAGCCCGAACACCGTGCCTATATCCCGCACGTGACCCTGGCGCGGCTCGCGGGATCGGCGGGACCGGTCGACGCCTTCCTCGCCCGCCACGCCGCGCTGACCAGCCCTGAGTTCGCCGTCAGCCACATGACGCTGTACGAGAGCCACCTCGGCCATGGCGGGGCAAGCTACGAGCCGGTCGCGCGCTTTGCGCTGACCGGCTCGTAAAGGCAGTTATCCCGCCGCGAACACACCGCACGCGACGCGATCGCCGCTATCGCCCGACGGATCGGTCTTCTGGTCGTCCTTGCCCGCATGCACCACGAATGCCGAGCCATCGGCATCGAGCAGCTGCGCCATCGTTCCCGACCGCAGCGTAAAGGTCAGCGTGCCGGTACCGTCGTCGGCGACGTTCAGGTTGGGCATGTCGCCGGCATGGGCGCCCTGCGGATTGTCGAGCCCGTGCTGGGTCGATGCCGGATTCCAGTGGCCGCCCGCGGTGGTAAAGGCCGGTGCGTCGCACTTGCCGGTCATATGGACATGCACGCCATGTTCGCCGGGGGTGATCCCGGTGACCGAGACGGTGACCGCCAGCCCTTCGGCGGTGGTCGTCGCCACCGCGCTGCCCGCGGCGCTGCCATCGGCCTTGGCGAGCGTTGCGGTCGCGCTTTCGGCGGCGACACTGCCATTGTCCATCGGCATGGCATCGTTGCCCATCATCGCGTCATTGCCCATCATCATGGCGTCGTTCGCAGGCATGGCAGTGTTAGTCGTCTCTGCGCCACCGCAAGCAGCGGTCAGCATCAGCGCGGCAATCGCGCAGCTGGTCCGGATCATCTCATCTCTCCTGTTCTGAAGGCCCGCGACCCCAATGGCCGAGCGGGGGAAAGGGTTCCGCATGTCACGCCCGCGGATGGGCGTTGCGATAGACGTCGAGCAGATGCGCAGCGTCCACCGCGGTGTAGATTTGCGTCGAACTCAGGCTGGCATGGCCGAGCAGCTCCTGCAAGGCGCGCAGATCCGCCCCGCGCCCCAGCAGATGCGTGGCAAAGCTGTGGCGCAGCGCATGCGGCGTCGTCCGCTCGGGCAGGCCCAGCTGCACCCGTGCCTTGCGCACCGCCCGCCGCACCAGCGCCGGATCGAGCGGCCCGCCCCGCGCCCCGCGAAACAGCGGCGCGCCCGGCGCGGTGCCATACGGACAGAGCCGCACATACTCCTCCACCGCCGCGCGCACCTGCGGCAACAGCGGCACGATCCGCGTCTTGTCGCGCTTGCCCGTGACCCGCAGCGTTTCGCCCAGCGGCAGCGCAGCACCAGTCAACGCCATCGCCTCCCCGATCCGCAGCCCCGCGCCATAGAGCAGCAGCAGCACCGCCAGATCGCGCGCCGCGATCCACGGTTCGCGCGCATCGTCCGCCACTTCCTCCGCCAGCGCGACCGCCTCATCGGGAGAAACTGGGCGCGGCACGCCCTTGCGCACGCGCGGCCCCCGCAGCCGGGGCAGCTCGGCGTCCTCCCCGCCCGCAAAGGCGAGGAACGCCCGCACCGCCGACAGCTCCCGCGCGGCGCTGGCATTGCCGATCCCGTCAGTGCGCCGCTGCGCCAGATAGGCGCGCAGGTCGGCCGCGCTCACCCGGCCCAGCGTTGCCCGATCGACCGCCCCGCCCCAATGCCCCGACAGGAACGCGATCAACCGCGCCGCCGTCGCTTCATAAGCCCGCACCGTATGCACCGACCGCCGACGATCCCGCGCCAGATGCGCGCCGAAGAGGAGGGGCAATGGCGTGTCGTCCATCGTTCGACCATATCCCAATTATCCCCCCTCGCCAGGGGGAGGATGAATTGGTCAGCGCTCCAAAATCCCCTAAACACCCTCCATGATCAACGCCAACGGCCACCGCCTCGCCTTTCACCACAGCCCCGGCACCGGTCCGACGATCGTGTTCCTCCCCGGCTATGCCTCCGACATGAGCGGGAGCAAGGCGGTCGCACTCGAAGCCTGGGCACAATCCACCGGCCGCGCCTTTCTGCGCTTCGACTATGCCGGCTGCGGCGAGAGCGAGGGCGCGTTCGCGGATCAGACGCTGGCCGGCTGGCGCGACGACGTGCTGCTGCTGATCGACCGCCTGATCGAAGGACCCGTGCTTCTCGTCGGATCGTCGATGGGCGGGTGGATCATGCTGCTGGTGGCCCAGGCCCGGCCCGATCGCGTCGCCGCCCTGGTCGGCATCGCCGCCGCCCCCGACTTCACCGACTGGGGCTTCACAGAGGCGCAGAAGATGACGCTGCTCAACGAAGGCCGCCTCGAACAGCCGTCCGACTATTCGCCCGAACCCACCGTCACCACCCGTGCCTTCTGGTCCTCGGGCGAAGCCAACCGGCTGATGCATGGCCCGATCGACCTGTCCATCCCCACCCGGCTGATCCACGGCCAGCGCGACCCCGATGTGCCGTGGGAGCGCAGCGTCACCCTCGCCGGCCTGCTCCGTTCAGACGATGTGCAGACACTTCTCGTCAAGGACGGCGACCACCGCCTGTCGCGCTCGCAGGACATCGCCCTGATCCTGCGCACCCTTGAGGATCTCGTCCCCACGCCATGATGCTCCTGCTCCTCGCCGCCGCCGCCCAGAGTGTCACGCCGCCCGCCCCCGTCGGCCCGCCCTCGCCCGAGGAACAGCGCTGGGAACGCTGCGTCGAGCTTGCGGTCGACGAACCCGCCGCCGGAATTGCCGAGGCCAATCGCTGGCGCATGGCGGGCGGGCGCTTCTTCGCCGAACAATGCCGCGGCATGGCCTATGCCCGGCAACAGCGCTGGGTCAGCGCGGGCGGCGCGTTCGAAACCGCCGCGCGCGAAGCCGAAGTCGCGCGCGACCGTCGTGCATCCAAATATTGGGCACAGGCCGGCAATGCCTGGCTTGCCGCCGGTGAGGCCGCCAAGGCGCGCGCCGCACTCGACGCTGCGCTCGCCACCGGCACGCTGGAGGGGCTGGAGCGCGGCGAGGCGCATCTTGACCGCGCCCGCGCGCTGGTCGCATCGGGCGACCTCGGCGGCGCGCGCGGCGACCTCGACAAGGCACTGGTCCACGCCGCCAAAGACCCGATGGCGTGGCTGCTTTCCGCCAATCTCGCGCGCCGCACCGGCAATATCCCGCTTGCGCGCGAGCATATCGCCAAGGCGGTTGAGATGGCCGGCGACGACGCCTCGGTCCAGCTCGAGGCGGGCAATATCGCCGCCGTCGCCCGCGACGAAGCCGGGGCCAGGGCCGCATGGACCCGCGCGGCGCAGCTTTCGCCCGACGGCCCGATCGGCGCTTCAGCACGCGCTGCGCTGGAACAATTTAAGGCCGAACAATAGACTCCCGGCGATCCCTTCCTATCTCTGGCTCGAACCAGCGACAGGGACTCCCGATGCACTATCTCCACACCATGATCCGGGTGACCGACCCGGACGCCTCGATCCGCTTCTTCGAACTGCTCGGGCTCAAGGAAACCCGGCGGATGGAAAGCGAGAAGGGCCGCTTCACGCTGATCTTCCTCGCTGCGCCGGGCGACATCGCCGCCGACACGTCCGAGGCCGATGGCCGCCCGCGCGCCGAGGTGGAACTTACCTATAACTGGCCGCCCGAGGATGGCAGCCCGGCGGAAACCTACACCGGCGGCCGCAATTTCGGGCACCTCGCCTATCGCGTCGAGAATATCTACGAAACCTGTCAGCGGCTGATGGACGCCGGCGTCACGATCAACCGCCCCCCGCGCGACGGCCATATGGCGTTCGTGCGCAGCCCCGACGGCATCTCGGTCGAGCTGCTGCAGGACGGCCATCTCGAACCCGCCGAACCCTGGGCGTCGATGCCGAACACCGGGGCCTGGTAATGGCAATCGAGGTCGTCCGCATCCCCGCGCTCAGCGACAATTACATCTGGCTCGCGCATGACGCCGCGTCAGGGGAGACGATCGTCGTCGACCCCGCCGTGGCGGAACCCGTGCTGGAGGCTGCCGCAGCGCGCGGCTGGACGATCTCGGCGATCTGGAACACCCACTGGCACCCCGATCACACCGGCGGAAATGCCGCGATCAAGGCCGCGACCGGCTGCACCATCATCGCCCCGGCCGCCGAGGCCGCAAAGATCCCGACCGCCGACCGGCTGGTGGCCGAAGGCGACACGGTCATGCTCGGCGACTTCGCGGCGCAGGTGATCGACGTCCCCGCCCACACCGCCGGCCATATCGCGTACCACCTCCCCGAGGCCGAGATCGTCTTCGTCGGCGATACGCTGTTCGCGATGGGCTGCGGCCGCCTGTTCGAAGGAACGGCGGCGCAGATGTTCGCGAACATGCAGCGCCTCGCCGCGCTGCCCGGCGACACGACCGTCTATTGCGCGCACGAATATACCCAGTCGAACGGCCGCTACGCGCTGGTCGCCGAACCGGACAATCACGCGCTGGTCGCGCGGATGGCCGAAGTCGATGCGATGCGCGCGCAGGGCCTGCCCACCGTGCCGACGACCATCGCGCTCGAACGCGCGACCAACCCCTTCATGCGCGCTGAATCGGTCGAGGAACTGGCCGAACGCCGCGCGGCGAAGGACAGCTTCCGGGGTTAGCCCACCCGCCGTTTCCACGTCACCACGCGATAGGCCCACACCACGACGACCGCAGCCGTCGTGAGAATTGCGACCGGCCCGACATAGACCTGCAGCTCCTCGAACCGCGACCCCAGCAGCAGTCCGGCATAGGCCAGCACCGCGTTCCAGATCGCGCTGCCGACAAACGTTGCGAGCAGGAAGCGCGGCATGCCCATCTTCGCCATCCCGGCGGGCAGCGAGATCATCGTGCGGAACGTCGGCAGGAAGCGGAAGAAGAACACTACCCACAGCCCGTGCCGGTTGAAAAAGCGGTTGAGCTGCTCGACCTCGTCCCAGGTCAGCGTCAGCCAGCGCCCATAGCGATCGACGAACGGCTTCAGCCGCGCGATCCCGATCCAGCGCCCGATGCCGTACCACACCATATTGCCCGCCGTGGTGCCGAGCGTCGCGACGATCAGCAGCGGGGTCATGTCCATGTCGCCGCGCGCAACGGCCATCCCGCCGAAGCCCATGATGACCTCGGACGGTATCGGCGGAAACACATTCTCGAGCGTCATCAGGATGAAAATCCCGACATATCCGCCCCAGGCGATCAGGTTCAGAATGAATTCGGTCATAAGGGACGCCAAACGCTAATCAGGGAAAAAGGATCAGCCGCGCGCAGCGACGCGGCGCTCGATCGCATCCCAGATCATGGCGGCGGTGTCGGTCCCGTTGAACCGGTCGATCGCGACGATGCCGGTCGGCGACGTCACGTTAATTTCGGTCAGCCACTCGCCGCCGATCACGTCGATCCCGACAAAGATCAACCCGCGCCGCTTGAGTTCCGGTGCCAGCGCCGCGCAGATCTCCTGCTCCTTCGCGGTCAGCTCGGTCTTCGCCGCGGTCCCGCCGACCGCCAGGTTCGACCGGATCTCGCCTTCGCCAGGCACGCGGTTGACCGCGCCCGCCACCTCGCCATCGACCAGCACGATGCGCTTGTCGCCCTTCGCCACATCGGGAAGGAACGCCTGCACCATGTGCGGCTCGCGGTACGCGGTGTTGAACACCTCGATCAGCGACGACAGGTTCGCACCATTACCGTCGATCTTGAAGATCGCCTTGCCGCCATTGCCGTGCAGCGGCTTGACCACGATCGCGCCGTGCTTCGCCAGGAACGCCTTCGCCTCGTCATAGTCGCGCGTGATCAGCGTCGGCGGCATGAAGCGCGCATAATCGAGCACCCAGACCTTCTCGGGCGCATTGCGCACGCTGGCCGGATCGTTGACCACCAATGTCCGGTCGGCGATCCGCTCGAGCAGATGCGTCGCGGTGATATAGCCAAGGTCGAACGGCGGATCCTGCCGCATCAGCACGACATCGGCGTCCTCGCCCAGATCCAGCGACACCGGATCACCGAACTCGAAATGATTGCCCGCGACGCGCTGCACCGTCACCGGATGCGCCTTGGCCCACACCCGGCCATCGGCATAGTTCAACGCCTCGGGCGAATAATGGAACAACCGATGCCCGCGCGCCTGCGCCGACAGCATCAGCGCAAAGGTCGAATCGCCCGCGATATTGATCGAATCGAGCGGGTCCATCTGCACGGCGACGGTGAGGGGCATTGCGACTCCTTCCAAGTCCGTCACCCCAGCGAAAGCTGGGGTCTCATGCGGCTTGAGACCCCAGCTTTCGCTGGGGTGACGGCGAAGTAGGGTGCCTGAAGCCGATTGTCACCCGATCCACGCATTCTCGATGTGCCGGGGCCGCACGCCGGGCGCGAGCAGCAGCACATCGACCCGGATATCCTCGCCATTCGCTGCATAGCGCGGCATCAGATACTCCGCCGCCGCCGCAACCCGCGCCAGCCGCCGCTCATCGATCGCGAAATCGAGCTCGGCGGCGGACTTGCGCGCCTTCACCTCGACAAACGCGACCAGCCTGCCCCGCTTGGCGACCAGATCGACCTCTCCGGCAGGCGTCCGCACCCGCCGATCGAGAATCCGCCACCCCCGCAACCGCAAATACCACGCCGCGCGCGTCTCCCCGTCGCGGCCCGATTGCTCGGCGGCGCGACGGTCTCTCACCCTTTCAGTTCCATCGCGCGCGCATACAGCGCCTTGCGGTCCAGCCCCAGCCGCTTGGCGACCTCGCCCGCCGCCTTCGACACCGGCAGCCGCGTCAGCGCCTCCGCCAGCGCCGCATCGGCATCCTCCGCGCTCGCCGGTGCCGCCTCGCCCGGCGGGGCGACCACCACGACGATCTCGCCCTTCGGCCCACCCTCGGCGTAGCGCGCCGACAGCTCGGTCAGCGATCCGGTCACGCATTCCTCGAACTTCTTGGTGATCTCGCGCGCCACCGCCGCCTCGCGATCCCCCAGCCCTTCGGCCAGCGCCGCCAGCGCCGCCGACAGGCGCGGCCCGCTTTCATAGAACACCAATGTCGCGCGTACGCCCGCCACCTCGGCGATGGCCTCGGCCCGCGCCTGCTGCTTGCTTGGCAGGAACCCCATGAACAGGAACCGGTCGGTCGGCAGCCCGGCCAGCGTCAGCGCCGCAATCCCCGCGCACGGACCGGGTATCGTCACCACCGCATGCCCCGCCGCGCGCGCATCGCGCACCAGCTTGTAGCCGGGGTCGGAAATCAGCGGCGTCCCCGCGTCCGACACCAAAGCCACCGCCTGTGTCGCCATTCGCGCCACCAGACCCGGCCGCACCGCCTCCGCATTATGGTCGTGATACGGCGTCATCGGCCGCTTTGCGCCCAAGTGACGGAACAGTCCCGCTGTCACACGCGAGTCCTCGACCGCAACCACATCGGCGTTCAGGAGTATTTCAGACGCACGGGGAGACAGATCGCCGAGATTGCCGATCGGCGTCGCGACGATGTAGAGGCCGGGCTCGAGAACAGAAGTCATTGGGGAACGTCATGGCAGAGGCAGCAGCGAAACGCCAACCGGGCATGTCGCGGATCATTCGGGGAATCGTGATCGGCGCGGCGCTTGCGCTGTCCGCCTGCGTCCGCCCCTCCGGCCCGCCGCCCGAGCCGGTGCGCCCCGGTCCGACCCAGCCGGTCCGCCCGACCACCCCGCCGCCGGTCCGGCCCGGCCTTCCCGAAGCCGATACGCAGCGGCACCGCGTCGCGCTGCTCGTGCCGCTGTCGGGCACCAATGCCGGGATCGGCCGCAGCCTCGCCAACGCGACCCAGCTTGCGATCCTCGATCTCAAGGCGGACAATGTCCGCATCACAACCTATGACACCGCGCTCGGCGCGACCGCCGCGGCGACCCGCGCGCTGGCGGACGGCAACAAGCTGATCCTGGGGCCTTTGCTTGCCGAAGACGCCCGCGCCATCGCCCCCCTCGCGCGCCGCGCCGGGGTGCCGGTGCTCAGCTTCTCGAACGACACCGGCGTCGCCGGCAACGGCACCTATGTGATGGGCTATACCCCCGCGCAGTCGATCGAGCGCGTGGTCGACTATGCCCGGCGGAGCGGCGTCACCGAATTCGCCGGCCTGATGCCGACCGGTCTCTATGGCGAGCGCGCCAGCACCGCCTTCCTGCGCGCGGTCGAGGGTGCGGGCGGCAAGGTCACCGCGCTCGAAACCTATAATCGCGGTGCGCCTGCGATGAACGCCGCGATCGCCCGCCTCGCGCGCTCGCCGTTCCAGGCGGTGCTGATCGCCGACAGCGCGAGCGGCGCGGTCACCGCCGTCCCCGGCATCCGTCGCGCCAACGCCAATGCGAAGGTGCTCGGCACCGAATTGTGGAACAGCGATTCGGCCGTCGGCGGCATGACCGTGCTCAATGGCAGCTGGTTCGCCAGCGTCTCGGACACGCTCTACCGCACCTATGCAAACAAGTATCGCGCCCGCTTCGGCGCGGCGCCCTATCGCCTGTCGACGCTTGGCTATGACGCGGTGCTGCTGACGGTGCGAATCGCGCGCGACTGGCGCCCGGGCGACAATTTCCCGACCGGTCGCCTCAGCGATGAAGGCGGCTTCGGCGGCATCGACGGCGCGTTCCGCTTCGGCCGCGACGGCGTCGCCGAACGCGCGCTGGAAGTGCAGGAGATTCGCGGCGGCACTACCGTGACCGTCTCCCCCGCCCCCCAGGGCTTCGGGCGGTAATCCAAAAAATCCTCCCCCAGCTTGCTGGGGGAGGGGGACCGCCGCCAAAGGCGGTGGTGGAGGGGCGGCCGCGGAGACGGCCGTAAACGGCTCGGCAAAATTCCGCCCTCTACGGGGCGGCCCCTCCGTCATCGCTGCGCGATGCCACCTCCCCCAGCGAGCTGGGGGAGGAGCTACAGGACCACCTCGCGCAAGATCCCCTCCAGCACCGGCATCCCCGCGTCCGTCACCCGCAGCCGATCGCCTGCGCGCACGATCAACCCGTGCGCCGCCAGCCGCTCCACCGCCGCCAGATCGACATGGCCTGCCCCGATCCGCCCGAGATCGACCCCCTCGGCCAGCCTCAGCCCCATTACCAGCGCCTCGGTCGCGCGCTCGGCTGCGGTGAGCGCAACCTCCTCCTGCGTCCCATGTCCGTTGCGTGCCACCGCGTTCAGCCAGTTCTCCGGCTTCTTGTGCCGCACCGTCGCATGCCCGGTCCGCCGCCCATGCGCCCCCGGCCCGACCCCGGCATAATCGGTGTAGCGCCAGTAGCTGAGGTTATGCCGACTCTCCGCCCCGTGCCGCGCATGGTTCGACACCTCGTACAGCGGCAGCCCCGCCGCGCTGGTCAGCGCCTGCGTCACGTCCCACAGATCCGCCGCCGCATCGGCATCCGGGATCACCAGATCGCCCTTCGCCGCCAGCGTCGCAAAGCGCGTCCCCGGCTCGATCGTCAGCTGGTACAGCGACAGGTGCTCGGTCCCGAAGCTCAGCGCGCAGGTCAGCTCCGCCTCCCAATCCGCTACCGATTGCCCCGGCCGCGCATAGATCAGGTCGAAACTCACCCGCCCGAAATGCCGCTGCGCCGTCGCCAGCGCCCCCAGCCCCTCGGCCACGCCATGCGCCCGCCCCAGAAACGCCAGCGCTGCATCGTCCAGCGCCTGCAGACCCAGCGACACGCGATTGACCCCCGCAGCCGCCAGATCGGCAAAGCGCGCCGCCTCCACCGATGACGGATTGGCCTCCAGCGTCACTTCCAGATCGCCCTGCGGCGTCCATGCCGCCACCGCTGCGTCGATCAGCGCCGCCACGGTCTCGGGCGGCATCAGCGACGGCGTGCCACCCCCGAAAAAGATCGACCCCAGCCGCCGCCCGGGCAGCAGCGCTGCCTCATGCGCGAGGTCGGCGAGCAGCGCCTTGCGCCACGCATCCTGGTCCACCACCTCGCGGACATGGCTGTTGAAATCGCAATAGGGGCATTTGGACACGCAGAACGGCCAGTGGACGTAAAGCGCCAGCGGGGCCGCAGCGATCGGTTCGGAACCATTCATGTTGCGCGCGCTATGCGCGGAAACGAGGTTTTCCGAAAGATGCTGCTCCTCCCGCTCCTGATCCTGGCCGCTTGTTCGCCGCAGAACGAAGTCCCAAAGGCCGACGCGCCCAGGGAATTTGTCGAGCGCCGCGACTCGCTGACCCCCGCCCCGCGCGGCGCCGATCGCCTGCGCACCGCGATGCTCGACGCGCACAACGCCGCCCGCGCCGCGGTCAAGGTGCCGCCGCTGACCTGGGACAATGCCCTCGCCCGCGACGCCGCCGCCTATGCCCGCGTCCTTGCGCGCAGCGGCAGGTTCGAGCACGCGCAACAGCCACGCGGCCCCGCCGCTCAGGGCGAAAATCTCTGGAAAGGCACGCGCAGCGCCTATCGCTACGAAGAAATGGCGGGACATTGGGTCGCCGAGAAACGCGACTATCTCAACCGCCCGATCCCGCACATCAGCGCCACCGGCCGCTTCGTCGATGCCGGTCACTACGCCCAGATCGTCTGGTCGCGCACCACCCGCGTCGGCTGTGCCCTCGCCAGCAACGCGCGGGAGGACGTGCTCGTCTGCCGCTACGCCCCCGCCGGCAATGTGATGGGACAGGTGGCGTTGCCCTAACCGACCTTATCCCTCCGGGGAGATGCCGACCGCGCCTTCATCCGCTCCACCCGCGCGAACGACTTCTCCTCGCGCCCGAACAGATAATAATTCGGCTTCCGCCCCGCCGCCTCATCCGCCTCCAGCCGCCGCTCCAGCTTGCCGACGCCGAAACTGCCTTTCATGCAGCACACGCACCCGCACGGCGCCGTCCCGTTCGCGCCGGGCATGTAGCGCCAGCCCGTAACCTGCGGCAGCATCTTGAAGCGCAGGATTTCGCTCCGCGCGATCGGACGCGCAATCGTCACCTGAAACCCCTCGGGCGAAGACGGCAGCGCCCGCCCGCGCTGCACTGCCTTCGACGCCTTGTCCGCCGCCCGGGCCGCAGCCGGGTCGCGCTGCTCGGCGGCGAGCATCAGCGCCACCGCCTCGGCTGCGCGCATCGTCACCGGGGTGCCGTTATAGTGCGACACCTCGACCATCTCGTCATCGGGGATGCGGAAATAGACCCCCGCGATCGTCCCCCCGCCCATCCGCCGCAACTCGCGCAGCCATTGATGCGCGATGTTGAACTCGCGCGTGACCGGCAGCGCATAAATATGGTCGGGCCGCCATCCATCCCGCTTCACGAACGCGATTCCCCCGCGCCGGATGCCGGGCAGGTTGCGATGGCTGGTCAGGTGGACAAAGGTCGCCATGCCCCCTGGCCTATCGCCGCATCGTCGCGACCGCCAGCAGCTGACCGAATTTGTCCGGGACCGCGCGCGGTGATCATGCGTTCTGAGCCAATGGCTGACACCGATACCCCCCGTGCCCTGCTGATCGTCGCGCTTCAGGATCTGCACGATGCCGAAACCGCGTGGGTCGAGCGGTCGGGGGCGTTGCAACACAATGCGTCCTACCGGATCGGCACGTATCTCGCTGAAGAGGCCCGCACCGCGCAGGCCCAGGCCGGGCGACTGACCTCGGCCATCGCTGCCCTGAATGGCAAGGTCGAGGGTCCGCCCAATATCTGGCTGCGCGCAATCCTCGACGACGCGGCGCGCGACGCCGACACCATCGCCGCCGGTCCGCTGCGCGATACCGCGCTGGTCGGCGCCTTCCGCAAGGGCAAGCAGGCCGAACGGGTCAGCTACGAAACCGCGATCGGCCTCGCCCGGCGGATGCACCATGACGACCTTGTCCGCACACTCACCGTCTCGCGCGACGAGGAGGCGCGCATTGACGCCGCGCTCGTCCTGCTCGACACGATCCTGCGCGAAATGGTGGTCTAGGGCTGCGCCGGGCGCATCCAGCAAGGATCAAAAGTTCAGAACACCGCCGCGACCAGCTGCGCGAACGCATCGGCGCGATGGCTCATCGCGTGCTTCGCCGCCGGGTTCATCTCGCCAAAGCTGCGCTCATGCCCCTCGGGCACGAACATCGGGTCATAGCCAAAGCCCCGGTCGCCGCGCGGCGGCCAGATCAGCGTGCCGTCGACCCGCCCCTCGAACCATTCGACATGTCCGTCGGGCCAGGCGAGCGCCAGCGCGCACACGAAATGCGCCGCGCGCGACGTCCCCTCGGGCAGGGCGTCGAGCTTTTCGTTCACCCGCCGCATCGCCAGGTCGAAATCGCGACCTTCGCCGGTCACCGGCTCCAGCCCGGCGATCCCCGGATCGGCCATGCCCCAGCGCGCCGAGAAAATCCCCGGATCGCCGCCCAGCGCCTCAACGCACAGCCCGCTGTCATCGGCCAGCGCGGGCAGGCCCGACAGGTCCGCCGCCTGCATCGCCTTCAGCTCGGCATTGGCGACAAAGGTCGTGCCCGTCTCTTCCGGCTCGGGCAGGTCGAGCGACGCTGCGCTGATCGGCTCGATCCCATAGGGCGCGAGCAGCTCGCGGATCTCGCGCACCTTGCCCTCATTATGGCTGGCGATGACCAGCTTGCCCGGCTGGAGCTTGCGGATCGCCTGCGGCTCCCGGCCTTCGCCGCTCATCGTCCCGCCGCCTTCAGCTGCGCCGCGAAAATCTCACCGCACCCGATCCGGGCGAGGCGCAGCAGGCGCAGCAGCCCTTCCTCGTCATAGGTTGCGCCCTCGGCGGTCGCCTGCGCCTCGGCGATCTTGCCATCGGCGAGCAGCACGAAATTCGCATCCGCATCCGCCGCGCTATCCTCGTCATAGTCGAGGTCGAGCACCGGATTGCCCTGATAGATGCCGCACGACACCGCCGCGACCTGCTGCGTGATCGGATCGCCGGTCAGCTTGCCCTCGGCGATCAGTCTGTCGACCGCGAGCCGCAGTGCGACCCACGCGCCGCTGATCGCCGCCGTGCGCGTGCCGCCATCGGCCTGGATCACGTCGCAATCCAGCGTGATCTGACGCTCGCCCAAGGCCTTGAGGTCGGTCACCGCGCGCAAGCTGCGCCCGATCAGCCGCTGAATCTCCTGCGTCCGCCCCGACTGCTTGCCCTTCGCCGCCTCGCGGCTGCCGCGCGTATGCGTCGCGCGGGGCAGCATGCCGTACTCGGCCGTCACCCAACCCTCACCCTTGCCGCGCAGGAACGGCGGCACCCGCTCCTCGACGCTCGCGGTCACCAGCACCTTGGTATTGCCAAAGCTCACCAACACCGATCCCTCGGCATGGATGGTGAAGTTCGGTTCGATGCTGATCGCCCGCATCTGATCGGGGGCGCGGCCGCTGGGGCGCATAGGGGGATTCTCCTGATTGGTTTGGCCGCCGAACTAGACGGACAAGAACGAACGCGCCAGTCTGACGCTTCGCCTCGTCGGAGAAATGGCATGAAGCGGCTTGGACTGATCATGGTGCTGGGGCTTGCGGTGGCCGGCTGCGCACGCACGCCAAAGCCCGTCACCCCCGTGCCGGCGGCATCGAAACGCATCGTCTATGAATCCGGCCCATGTTTCGGTGCCTGTCCGGTGTTCAAGATCGAGCTGTTCGGCAACAATTCGGGCCGCTTCACCGGCATCCGCCATACCGCCGTCATCGGGGAAGGCACCTTTCCGGTGACTCCGGCGCAATATGCCGCCTTCGCTGGGGCGTTGGCGCCCTATCGACCCAAGGGCGAACGCCGCATCGCGCCGGGTTCGCCGGAATGCGCCCGCGCTGCCACCGACATGCCCAGCACCGAGGTGCGCTGGGGCGAAGGCAAGTCCGCCGATCGCCTGTATCTTTATTTCGGATGCGATCGCGAACGCTACCGGGCCATGGCCGATGCACTGGGCAATGCACCGGATCTGCTCCCGCTGACGCTGTTGCTGGGCGAACGGCCTTGAGGCGCGCGCACGGCACGCTACATCTGGAACCGTGACCACCCCGCCAATCACCGAGCTGACCGACCGCGCCCGCGACATCTTTCGCGTCGTCGTCGAATCATATCTCGAGGCGGGCCAGCCGGTGGGCTCGCGCACCATCTCGCGCGCGCCCGGCCTCAACCTCTCCCCCGCCTCGATCCGCAACGTCATGCAGGACCTGGAAGAGCTCGGCCTGCTCGCCGCGCCGCATACCAGCGCGGGCCGGATGCCCACCGATCTGGGCCTGCGCCTGTTCGTCGACGGCATGATGCAGGCCAACGAACCCTCGGCGGAGGAACGCGCCGCGATCGAATCGCGCGCCGCAACGCGTGGCCCGGTCGAGGAGGCGCTGGCCAGCACCACCGCTGCGCTCTCCGGCCTCTCGGCCTGCGCCGGCATGGTGCTGGTGCCCAAGGCGGAGCGCGTGCTGCGCCAGTTCGGCTTCGTGCCGCTCGGCAACGACCGCGCGCTCGCAGTACTGGTGGGCGAGGACGGGTCGGTCGAAAACCGCGTGGTCGAGCTGCCCCCCGGCCTGCCCCCGGCAACGCTGGAACAGGCCGCCAACTACCTCACTGCGACGCTCGGCGGGCTCACCTTGTCGCAGGCCCGCGCCCGCATCGCGCATCAGATCGCCAGCGAGCGCGCCGCACTCGACGACGCCGCCCGCACCCTGGTCGAGCGCGGCCTCGCCGTCTGGTCGCAGGATGGCGACGATCGCCCGGTGCTGATCGTACGCGGTCAGGGGCGCCTGCTCGAATCCGCGCTGGCCGAGGATCTCGACCGCGTCACCCGCCTGCTCGACGAGCTGGAGGGCAAGGAGGAAATCGCCCGCCTGCTCGACAGCGCGCGTGAGGCCGACGCCGCCCGCATCTTCATCGGCTCGGAGAACAAGCTGTTCGCCCTGTCCGGTTCCTCCGTCATCGCAAAACCGGTGCGCGCGATGGACGGTCGCGTCGTCGGCGTGGTGGGGGTTATCGGCCCGACCCGGTTGAACTATGCGCGCGTCGTGCCCATGGTGGATTTCACGGCATCGACCCTGGCCAGATTGCTGGCCTGAACCATAAGAAAACATGCAGGAACCATGACCGAAGACAACAAGACCGAAGCGACCGACGACCTCCGTCAGGAAACCGCAGAGGCCGCCCCCGAAGTGGCCGAACAGGATCGCGTCGCCGCGCTCGAGGCGGAACTCGCCGAAGCCAAGTCCGCAACCCTCTACGCCCGCGCCGAGGCGCAGAACCTGCTGCGCCGCGCGCAGAAGGAGGCGGAGGACGCGCGCAACTATGCCGCCACCGGCTTTGCGCGCGACATCCTCTCGGTCGCCGACAATCTCGGCCGCGCGCTCGCCGCGATCCCGGAGGAGCTGCGCGAGGACGACAAGATGAAGGGGCTGATCACCGGCCTCGAAGCGACCGGGCGCGAACTCGACAGCGTCTTCGCCCGCCATGGCATCTCGAAAATCAGCGCGCTCGGCGAAGCGCTCGACCCCAATCGCCACCAGGCGATGATGGAAATGCCCAGCGCGGACGCCGAACCCGGCACCATCGTCCAGGAAATCCAGGCCGGCTACATGATCCGCGACCGCCTGCTCCGCCCCGCACTCGTGGGTGTGGCCAAGAAGCCGGATTGACCCGCTATTAGTCACCCCGGCCTTGTGCCGGGGTCCACTGCGCCGCAAGTCCGGCGATAGCGGCTCGAGCGTCGCGCCTGCCGCCCGGTGGATCCCGGCCCAAGGCCGGGATGACGAACAAGGTAGCGCGACTGCGCGACCTCCCCTATCTCCACCCCATGTCCGGCCGCTTTGACTCCATCCCCTACCGCCGCGCGATCGTCGACCGGCGGGCGCTGGCGGACGATCTCGCCGCGCTCGATGCACCCGATACGATGCGGCTGCGTCAGGCCGCGGCGCTCCGGCTCAAACAGGCGCTCGAGGATGGCCGTGCCGAAATCGCCCGCCGCCTGATCGACCACCCGGCCAAGGGGCATGAAAGCGCCGCGAGCGGCGCATTCCTGATGGATCAGCTGCTGCGCACCTTGTGGGACTTCACCCTCGCGCGGCTCTACCCCAACAGCAACCCGACCGCGTCCGAACGCATGACCCTGATCGCCGTCGGCGGATACGGGCGCGGCGAGATGGCGCCGCACAGCGATGTCGATATCGGCTTCATCACCCCCTGGAAGCAGACCGGGTGGAGCGAGCAGGTCATCGAATCGATGCTCTATTCGTTATGGGACATGGGGCTGAAGGTCGGCCACAGCTCACGCTCGCTCGACGAAATGGTGCGTGAGGCGCGCGGCGACATCACTGTCCGCACCGCGCTGCTCGAGGCACGCTATATCTGGGGCGACACCGCGCTCTATGACGAGGCAGCAGCGCGCTTCAAGGCGGAGATCCAGAATGGCAGCGCGCGCGACTTCATCGCGCAAAAGCTCGCCGAGCGTGACGAGCGCCACCGCAAGATGGGCGACAGCCGCTATGTCGTCGAGCCGAACGTCAAGGAGGGCAAGGGCGGCCTGCGCGACCTTCATACCCTGTTCTGGATCGGCAAATACGCCCATGGCGTGCGCGAACCCGCCGATCTGGTCGAGGTCGGGCTGCTCACCAAGCTCGAATATCGCCAGTTCCGCCGCGCCGAGAATTTCCTGTGGGCGGTGCGCTGTCACCTCCACAACCTTGCGGCACGCGGCGAGGACCGGCTGACCTTCGACTATCAGCGCGAGATCGCGGAGCGGATGCGCTACGCCGACCGCCCGGGCAAGTCGAAGGTCGAGCGCTTCATGCACTTCTACTTCCTCCAGGCGAAGATGGTCGGCGACCTGACCGGCGTCTTCCTCGCGCATCTGGACGAGAAGTTTGCCGCACGCGGCAGCCGCTTCGGCCTCCCCCGCATCCGCCGGTCCCCCCGCAAGCTGAAGGGCTTCGTCCTCGATCGCGGCCGCCTCGCGCTGCCGAACG
The DNA here is from genome assembly GCF_965227385.1 of Sphingomonas sp. Classification (GTDB taxonomy): domain Bacteria; phylum Pseudomonadota; class Alphaproteobacteria; order Sphingomonadales; family Sphingomonadaceae; genus Sphingomonas. Next base: position 1,358,287 of record NZ_OZ245750.1, on the reverse strand, counting down.
ACGATTTCTTCCGCGAGGATCCGGTGCGGCTGGTCGAGCTGTTCCAGCTCGCCGACCTGCACGGCCTCGAGGTCCACCCGCTCGCGATGCGCGCCGCCAACCGCGATGCCAAGCTGATCGCCGACTGGCGCGACGACCCGCGCGCCAACGCGCTGTTCATGGACGTGCTGACGTCCCCACGCGATCCAGAAACCGTGCTGCGCTGGATGAACGAGGCCGGGGTGTTCGGCCAGTTCGTGCCAGACTTTGGCCGTGTCGTCGCACAGATGCAGTTCGACATGTACCACCACTTCACGGTTGACGAACACACGATCCGCGCGGTCGGCCTGCTCAACCGCATCGAAAAGGGCGACCTCAAGGAGGATCACCCGCTCGCCAGCGGCATCCTCGATCAGGTCGCCTCGCGCCGCGCGCTCTATGTCTCGGTCCTGCTGCACGACATCGCCAAGGGCCGCGGCGGCGACCATAGCGTGATCGGCGCAGAGATCGCGCTCAAGCTCTGCCCGCGCTTTGGCCTGACCGCGGCGGAAACCGAGACGGTATCGTGGCTGGTCCGCTATCACCTGCTGATGTCCGCGACCGCATTCAAGCGTGACCTGAGCGACTTTAAGACGATCCTCGACTTCACCGCCGTGGTGCAATCGCCCCAGCGGCTGATGATGCTGCTGATCCTCACCGTCGTCGATATCCGCGCGGTCGGCCCCGGCGTGTGGAATGGCTGGAAGCGCCAGCTGCTCACCAACCTGTTCGACAGCGCCGAAGAAGTCCTGCGCCTCGGCCACAAGCAAAAGGGCCGAAGCGAGCGGATCGCGGCGAAGCAGGCCGCACTTGCCCAGGCAATCGGCGGCGACACCAACGGCTTCGTCCGCCGTCTCGCCGATCCCTATTGGGTGGCCGAACCCGAGGATGTGATCGAACGCAACGCCCGCTTCATCGCCCGCGTCGGCAACGCGCAGCTGTCGGTCGAGGCGACGGTTTATCCCGATCGCGGCGCGACGCTGGTCACCGTCTATGCCGCCGACCATGCCGGGCTGTTCTACCGCATCGCCGGCGCGATCCATGCGGCGGGCGGCAACATCATCGACGCGCGCATCCACACCACGCGCGACGGGATGGCGCTCGACAATTTCCTGGTGCAGGACCCGCTCGGCCGCCCGTTCGACGATCCCGGCCAGCTCGCCCGCATCGAAACCGGCATTGCCGAGGCGCTCGCCAACCGCGCCAAGCTCACCGAACGCCTCGCCGCGAAACCGCTCCCCCGCCTGCGCGCCGACGCCTTCACGATCGAGCCGAACGTCTTGATCGATAACAAGGCATCGAACCGCTTCACCGTGATCGAGGTGCAGGCGCGCGACCGCCCGGCCCTGCTCCACCACCTCGCCTATGCGCTGTTCCAGTCGAAGGTGACGATCCACAGCGCGCACGTCGCCACCTATGGCGAGCGCGCGGTCGACACTTTCTATGTCACCGACCTGACCGGCGACAAGATCACCGCCGTACTGCGCCTGAAGTCGCTCGAACGCCGCCTGCTCGACGCCGCGACGGGCCTGGGCGAGTTCGCGAGCGCAGCGTGACCCAACGGTTGCTGTCGTCACCCCCCTTTCACCTCTCGCCGCCCCGCCCTACACTCCCCCCCACCACCACGGGGGAGCGACGACAATGGGCGTACTCGGCATGGGCGGGCTGTTCTTCCGGGCAAATGACCCGGATGCGCTCACCGCATGGTATCGCGAACATCTCGGCATCGGCGCGGGCTGCGTCGCCGAGGATAGCGGGGGCGAGGTCAATGAATGGACCTGGCATACGCAGGGCGGCCCGATGGTGTTCGCCCCGTTCAAACAGGCAACCGACTATTTCGCCGCCGACAAGCAATTCATGATCAACCTGCGCGTCCGCGACCTCGAAGGAATGCTCGAACAGCTCAACGCCGCGGGGATCGATATCATCACCAATCCCGAATGGGACTCGCCCGAAGTCGGCAAGTTCGCCCGCATCCACGATCCCGAAGGGAACGCCATCGAACTGTGGGAGCCGCCGGCATGACCGCGTTATGGATCGCGCTCGGCGCGGTGGCGATTTCGCTGATAACCGTGTTCGTCTCGCTGAACGCGGCGAAGGAGGCAAAGCGCAAGAAGGACAATGGCGACGGCGGCACGACCTACGCCAGCGACACCGACGACCACGACCGCCCCGATAGCGGCAGCGATTCGGGCGGCGACAGCGGAGGAGACGGCGGCGGCGGCGGCGGCGGAGACTAGAGAGCCTCCCCCATCGTCAGCCCGGCCTTGAGCCGGGCCAAGGCTTCTTCTTTTCCAACGTTCGAGAAAAGCCCAGCCCCGGGTCAAGCCCGGGGCGACGGGAGAGGTGCCAACGCCCCCGCAACACCACCGTCATGCTGTACTCGTTTCAGCATCCACCGCGCCACAAGCGGCTTCATGGAAACTTCAGTACGCGCCTCACAACCGAGACCCGGGGAACCCGTGGAAGGCCGGAAGCAGCGCAACCGCGTGCATCAATCCCGCTGCCACACCCGCACGTAATCGATTTCCATCGCCGCCGGGAACGCCTTGGAGTCGATCCCCTTCTGCCCGCCCCAGCCGCCGACCGCGACGTTCAGGATCAGATATTCGGGCGTGCCGAACGGCCAGGTCTGCGGATCACCCTTCTTGTCATTCTCGAACCGCATATAGGCGCGCCCGTTCATCCCCACGAGGATGCGGTCGGCATTCCAGTCGAGCTGATAGGTGTGGAACGTCTCGCACACATCGTTCTGCACGACATGCGCGCCCTTTTGCGTCTGCGCGACATGGTTGTACGCGCCGGTGTGCACCGTGCCATGGACGCGGCCATTGTTCCAGCCGACATGCTCCATGATGTCGATCTCGCCCATCGCGGGCCAGCCCTTGCTGTCGTCCGACGCCAGCATCCAGATCGCCGGCCAGATGCCGCGCCCGCACGGAAGCTTGGCGCGCACCTCGAAAAAGCCATAGCGCCAGTCGGCGATGCCCTTGGTGAAGATCTTGCCCGACGCATAATCCTGCCCGCCATGGTCGGGCTTGTCGGACAGCCGTTCCTGCGTCGCCGTGATGATCAGCCGCCCGCCTTCGACGCGCACATTCTGCGGGCGCGCTGCGGCGTAATATTGCTTCTCTTCGTTGTGCCAGCCCAGCTTGTTGCGGTGGGTATCATAGGCCCAGCGCTTGGGATCCGGCAGGCCGTCGACATCGAACTCGTCCGACCAGACCAGCTTTGCATCCGCCGGACGGACGAGCGGTTCGTCCGTCCCGGCGGTGATCGGCGGGCTGTGCACCACTTGCGCAGCCACCGGAAGCGGCGCGGCCAGCGCCAGCAACGCAAGCATCGCCACCCTCATTTGGGCGACAGCACCATCAGCATCTGGCGGCCTTCCATGCGCGGATAGCTTTCGACCTTCGCCACTTCGGCGGCGTCTTCCTGCACGCGCTTGAGCAGGTTCATGCCCAGCTGCCCATGGCTCAGCTCACGACCGCGGAAGCGCAGCGTGATCTTGACCTTGTCGCCCTCGCCGATGAACTTGTGCACCGCCTTCATCTTCGTCTCATAATCATGATCGTCGATGTTGGGACGCATCTTGATCTCCTTGATCTCCTGCGTCTTCTGCGACTTGCGCGCGAGGTTGGCCTTTTTCTGCGCCTCGTACTTGTACTTGCCGACATCGAGATATTTGGCGACGGGCGGGTCCGCGTTCGGGGACACTTCGACCAGGTCGAGGCCCAATGCCTGCGCCTGTTCCATCGCCTCGCGCGTGAACATCACGCCCAGATTCTCGCCTTCATGGTCGATCACGCGAACCTTGGGCGACTGGATGAATTCATTGAAGCGCGGGCCGGTTGGCACCGGGGGCGCGAAACCGCGCCGGGACATGGGGGGACGTATAGGAACAGCTCCTGTTATAATTTCGACGACTTACGATAACGCATGAACGCGCGGACGGGTAGCCCCGCCGCGCGATCCTGACGAAAAAGCCACACGCTGTGGCGCGCGGGTTACGCCTTCATATCGGGTGCCAGCGCCGCATCCGCAAGCATCGCGATGGCGTCGTCCAGGCTCATCACCTTCTGCCCCTCGCTGCCCAGGGTGCGGACGGCGACGGTGCCCTCCTCGGCCTCGCGCTTGCCGACGACCAGCAAATGCGGAACCTTCGCCAGCGAATGTTCGCGCACCTTGTAGTTGATCTTCTCGTTGCGCAGGTCGCTCTCGACCCGGATGCCCGCAGCCTTCAGCTTCGCGACCGCGTCCTTGGCATAGTCATCCGCATCCGACACGATCGTCGCCACTACCGCCTGCACCGGCGCCAGCCACACCGGCAGCCGCCCGGCGAAATGCTCGATCAAAATGCCGATGAATCGCTCATAGGACCCAAAGATCGCGCGGTGCAGCATCAACGGCCGGTGCCGCTCGCCATCCTCGCCAACGTACGATGCATCCAGCCGCTCGGGCAGCACCCGGTCGGACTGGATCGTGCCCACCTGCCACGTCCGCCCGATCGCGTCGGTCAGATGCCATTCCAGCTTCGGCGCATAGAAGGCCCCCTCGCCCGGCAGTTCTTCCCAGCCATATTCTTCGTTCGCCAGCCCCGCGCGCACCACCGCGTCGCGCAGCTCATTCTCCGCCTTGTCCCAATCCGCGTCGGACCCAAACCTTTTCTCCGGCCGCAGCGCCAGCTTGATCGAATAGGTGAACCCGAAATCGCGATACACCCGATCCGCCAGCTCGCAGAATGCCTGCACCTCGGCGACGATCTGGTCCTCGCGGCAGAAAATATGCGCGTCGTCCTGCGTGAACTGCCGCACCCGCATCAGCCCGTGCAGCGCGCCATGCGGCTCGTTGCGGTGGCAACAGCCATTCTCGTACAGCCGCAGCGGCAGCTCGCGATAGCTCTTCAGCCCCTGCCGGAAAATCAGCACATGCGCCGGGCAGTTCATCGGCTTGAGCGCCATCCAGTCGGCCTCGCCGCTGATCACCGGGCCTTCGTCATCGACGTTCGGCACCTCGTCGGGGATCACGAACATGTTCTCGCGATACTTGCCCCAATGGCCCGACTGCTCCCACTGGCGCGCGTCCATCACCTGCGGCGTCTTGACCTCGCGATAGCCCGCACCGTCGATCGCGCGGCGCATATACGCCTCGAGCTGACGCCACACCATATAGCCCTTGGGGTGCCAGAACACGCTGCCATGCGCCTCGGCCTGCAGGTGGAACAGGTCCATCTCCGCGCCCAGCTTGCGATGGTCGCGCTTGGCCGCCTCCTCCAGCTTGTGGAGATGCGCGTCGAGCTGCTTCTTGTTGAGCCAGCCGGTGCCATAGATGCGCGTCAGCTGCGCATTCTTCTGGTCGCCGCGCCAATAGGCGCCCGCAACGCGCATCAGCTTGAACGCCTGCGGATCGAGCTTTCCCGTCGATGCCAGATGCGGCCCACGGCACATGTCGAGCCAGTCGTCGCCCGACCAATAGACCGTCAGCTCCTCGCCCTCGGGCAGTTCCTTCGCCCATTCGGCCTTGAAGCTCTCGCCCTCGGCCGTCCAGCGGTCGATCAGCGCCTGCCGGCTCCACACCTCACGGCGCAGCGGCTTATCCGCGCGGATGATCTCGCGCATCTTCTCCTCGATCGCGGGCAGATCCTCCATCGAGAAGGGTGCGCGCGACGCCGGAGCCATCACGTCGTAATAGAACCCGTCATCGGTCGCCGGACCGAAGGTAATCTGCGTCCCTGGGAACAGTTCCTGCACCGCTTCGGCCAGGATATGCGCAAAGTCATGCCGCGCCAGCTCCAGCGCATCCGCCTCGTCCCGCGCCGTCACCAGCGCGAGGTTGGCATCGCCCTCCAGCGGCCGGTTGATATCGCGGAGTTCACCATCGACCCGCGCGGCAATCGCCGCCTTGGCCAGGCCCGGCCCGATCGCGGCGGCAATGTCGCCAGGCGTCGTCCCCGGCGCGACCTGCCGCACGGAGCCATCGGGAAGCGTGATCGAAAGAAGCTGCGCCATATCAGTCCTGCATGTTTGACGTGCCTATGCACGGGGCAGCGCTGTAGGAAAAGAGGCAGGATCAGGAGGAGCAGCGCCATCTCACCCGATCCCGGGCAAGAGGGCGGCGCCGCGGTTCTAACCGCGCACGCCAAACCCTCCCGCCGCGGCGGGAGTGAAGGTGGTAGTGCTGGCGAAACGAGCGGCCATACGGGGGGATATAGCGCGGGGCTGGCTTCGACGCTACCCTCCGCCCATGCCCGCCGACCACCGCATTACCACCATCCTCCCGTGCCGCGACCTGCAGGCCAGCACCGATTTCTACCAGCGCCTCGGCCTCACCCTCGACAGCGACTGGGGCCATTACCGCATCTTGAGCGACGGCAAGGGCTGGCACCTGCACCTGCGCCACGAACCGGGCACGCCCCAGGCCCCCGACAACCCCTTCGGCCTGTACCTCTACGCCGAAGACGTGGACGCCGTTGCGGAGCGCGTGCGCGAGTGCATCATCGAAGCCGGCGCACCGCATCTCAAGCCATGGGGCATGTACGAATTTGCTGTGAGCGACCCAGACGGCACGCTGGTCCGCGTGGGGCGCGAGGCGGACTAATTGCCCCCTTCGTCACCCCGGACTTGTTCCGGGGTCCACCCCGCCACACGCCCGGCGGACGCGGCTCGACAGGATCGCAGCTAACACCCCTTTCCTACAAACCCCCAAAAAGCGCATAAACTGGTCGATGCGCACCTCGCCCGAATCCGCCCACCTGAAACGCTACGCACAGCCGTCGCCCACCCGTCACCCCGGTGTCGCGTCGCGGTCGCATAACTGTCGTGCCGGTGTTGCGTCCCCGTCGCGCCAAAGTAGCGCCACTGGTGTCAGCGCGTCGCGCAGGTGTCGCGTCGCAGTCGCCTACCTGGCGCAAACCCGCCCCGTCGCGGTCGCCTCCCCCCGATACACGCATCTTTTCGTCAGGATCGTCGGACGCCTGCCAGCCCCGACTTCACACCACCCCGAACGGCACCACCCGGTTGAGCGCGATATGCCCGATTCCCGACCGGCCGAGATACGGCACCCCCATCTCGCGGCACCAGCGGATGATGATCTGCTCCAGCGACTCGCCGAAGGGCACGTCATTGTCGACCATGTCGGTCACCGCGCCCAGCCGCACCCCGGCGATACCCTGCAGCTGCGTGGCGTGCGCCATCTGGAACAGCATCCGGTCGATCCGGTACATCGGCTCGCCGACCTCCTCGATATGCAGGACATGGTCGGTCAGGTCGGGCAGCCACGGCGTGCCGATCATCGCCGCCAGGATCGACAGGTTGAACGCCGCGGCCGGGCGGCCGTCCAGCGTCGGCTCCAGCCCGTCGCGCTTGCCGTCGATCAGCCAGCTCAGCACCCATCCGGCGTCGGTACCCTTGTCGTTGACGCCCATGGCGCTCGCCATCGACCCATGCGCCTGCCGCCCGATCCGCCGCGCATAGAGCGCACCCAGCATGAACCCCATGTCGGAATAGCCGACATAGGTCTTGTTGCGCGCCGCCGCCCCCAGCTGCGGCATCGCGACATCGAGGATGCGGTTGGAGCCATAGCCGCCGCGCGCGAACCAGATCGCGTCGAACGCCGCATCGTTGGCGAATTCCAGAAACGCCGCCGCGCGCACGTCGTCCGGCCCTGCAAAATGCCCCTCGGTCATGAAGCATTGCGGATGGAACACGATCTCGTGGGCCGGCCAGTACAGCGCCATGAACGCCTGCATCCGCGCCGCCGATTCCGCGCTGACTGTCCGTGCCGGTGCGACGACGCCGATCCGCATATTCCTGCAACCCCCAACCACCACCATCGTCACCCCGGACTTGTTCCGGGGTCCACCGCGCCACGGGCTGCACATTCTCGGTTGGAACGACGCACCCCGAACCCGGCTCGGCGGGACGAAAGCGGGGACAGGCAACGCCTTGCCCCACTCACGATTACCCGCGATAGCCCGGCATGATGGAACACGGCAAACCCCATTTTTTCGTCGGGATCGGCGGCAGCGGCATGATGCCGCTCGCGATGATCCTTGCTGGCCAGGGCGCGAGCGTCGCCGGCTCGGACCGCAGCCTCGATAGCGGGCGCCTCCCCGCCAAGTTCGACGCGCTGCGCCAACTCGGCATCGACCTGTTCCCGCAGGACGGCAGCGGCATCACCTCGCCCGACCAGGTCGTGATCGCCTCCGCCGCGGTCGAGGACAGCGTCCCCGACATGGTTCAGGCCGCCGCACTCGGCTGCGCCCGAATGACTCGCGCCGAACTGAACGCGAAGCTGTTCAACGCCGCCCCGCTCTCGATCGGCGTCGCCGGAACCAGCGGCAAGTCGACCGTCACCGGCATGATCGCCTGGATCCTGCACAGCCTCGACCGCGATCCCACGGTGATGAACGGCGCGGTAATGAAGAATTTCGTCCGGCCCGAGGCACCCTTTGCCAGCGCCCTTGTTGGCGAGGGCGATCTCTATGTCAGCGAAGTGGACGAGAGCGACGGATCGATCGCGCTCTACACCCCGCAGGTCGCGGTGCTCAACAATGTCAGCCTCGACCACAAGAGCCTCGAGGAGCTGCGCGCCCTGTTCGGCGAGTTCGCCGGCAAAGCGCGCACCACCATCGTCAACATCGGCGATTCCGAAAGCGCGGCGCTGGCCAAGGCGCTCGACCCGGCCCGCACCCGGACCTTCGCGGTCGAGATCGACGCCGACCTCTCCGCCCGCAACCTGTCGCCCGAGCCGTTCGCCGTCAGCTTCGACCTCGAAATGGACGGCACCACCCGCCGGATCCGCCTCTCGGTTCCCGGCCCCCACAATGTCGCCAACGCCCTCGCCGCGATCGGCGCGTGCATCGCCGCCGGGCTCGACGCAGATGCCGTATGCGACGCAATTCAGGGCTTCACCGGCCTGCGCCGCCGCTTCGAGCTGGTCGGCACCGCCAACGGCGTCGCCGTGATCGACGATTTCGGGCACAACCCGGACAAGATCGGCGCCACGCTCGACACGCTCCACGCCTTCCCTGGCCGCATCCTCGCGCTGTTCCAGCCGCACGGCTATGGCCCATTGAAAGTGATGCGCAGCGAACTCGTCGCGATGTTCGCCGCCAAGCTCGCCCCCGGTGACCAGCTGATCCTCCCCGACCCGGTCTATCAGGGCGGTACCGTCGCGCGCGAAGTGACCAGCGCCGACATCGTCGCCGACATTGCCGCCACCGGCCGCGACGCGCGTCACATCCCCGACCGCGCCGCCGCCGCCGCCCACCTCGCTGCCATGGCGCAACCCGGCGACCGCATCGTCATCATGGGCGCAAGAGACGACACGCTTAGCCTGCTCGCGCAAAGCGTGCTGGACGATTTGGAAAGGAACGCAGTCAAATAGGAAAGCACGCTTGACATAGACGGACGACTCGACGTAAAGCTCTCTTGTCATTTGAACAAGGGAGCTTTCCAATGCGCAACACCACCCCTGCCGGTCGGCGCTACATCGCCCGGTTCATGCCGCTGATCGCGGTCTACGTCGCAACGCTGTTCATCACGACCTGGGTAATCCGCGACAGCCAGCCGGCCGGTGCGCTGCTCGGCCTGCTCTCGGTCCTGCCCGCGTTGCCGCTGGTCGGGATCATCGCGGTGATCGGCCTCTATGTCGTCGAAGAGAGTGACGAATATCTCCGGGCGCTGATCGTCCGCCACATGATGGTCGGCTTGGGTGGCCTGCTGGCGATCATGAGCATCTGGGGCTTCCTCGAGTTCGGCGGCGCAGTCCCGCATTTCCCGACGATGCTGGGCTTCCCGATCTGGTGCGGCATCTGGGGTGCCAGCCAGTGCGTCTCCGCCCTGCGCAATCGCAAGTCGGAGGAGGACGCATGAAGAACCGCCTCCGCGTCCTCCGCGCCGAACGCGAATGGAGCCAGCAGGACCTGGCCGAACGGCTCGAAGTGTCCCGGCAGAGCGTCAACGCGATCGAAACCGGCCGCTACGACCCCTCGCTGCCGCTGGCCTTCAAGATCGCCGACCTGTTCGAGCTGACGATCGAAGAGATTTTCACCAATCCCTCGAAGGAGGATTGACCATGTTCCGCCTGATCGCCCTCGCCGCATTGCTGCTGACGACCCCGGCCAGCCATGCCCAGACCATCGCCGCCGAACAGCGGATGCCGCACATCTCGATCCTCGCCCTGGGCGAAGTGAAGCCGGGCCATGAGCCGGTCTATCTCATCCCCGGCCTGTCCAGCCCCCGACAAGTCTGGGACGGCATCGCTCCCGATCTGGCCAAGAACCGGCAGGTGCTGCTGGTCCAGGTCAACGGCTTTGGCGGCGATGCGCTGGGGGAGAATGGCAAGCCCGGCATGACGGACGGCATCATCGCCGACATCCTCGCCGATGCAGCAAAGCGCGGCGCCAGGCGACCCGCAGTGATCGGCCACAGCTATGGCGGCCTGATCGGCATGATGCTCGCCGCCCGCCACCCCGACCGGGTCGGCCGCTTGCTGGTCGTCGACACCCTGCCCTTCTTCGGCAAGCTGTTCGACCCCGCCGCCACCCCCGCCAGCATCGCGCCGCGCGCCGAACAGCTGCGCGCCATGACCGTCGCCGGCGCCGATCGGATGAAGGCGATGCCCGCCGTCACCACCGACCCCGGCGGCATCTGGTCCAATACTCCCGAAGGCCGGATCAAGGTCGCCAATTGGGGCCTCAAGGCCGATCAACGCGCCGTCGCCCAGGCGCTGTACGAGGATATCGTCACCGATATCGGCCCGGAACTGGCCAAGGTGACGGCCAAGCCCTTCACCATCCTCTACGCCGCCGGCATCGGCGAAGCACAGGCCAAGGCCGTCTGGGAACCCGCTTTTGCCGGAACACCGGCCAAGCTGGTCGCGGTGCCCGACAGCTACCACTTCATCATGCTCGACCAGCCGCAGCGCTTCGCTGCGGAGGTCAAGGCGTTCCTCGCCGAATGACCCCAACGAAGAAGGGCCGCCCCGGCATCCCGGGACAGCCCTTCCTCAGTTCGCGTAGCCGAAATCAGGCGATGGTCTGTCCGGTCTTCGCCCAGTCGGACAGAAAGCCCTCGATCCCCTTGTCGGTCAGCGGATGCTTGACCAGCTGGCGGATCACCGCCGGCGGCGCGGTCATCACGTCGGCGCCCAGCTTTGCAGCCTCAAGGATGTGGATCGGATGGCGGACGCTGGCGACCAGGATCTCGGTCTCGAACGCGTAGTTGTCGTAGATCAGCCGGATATCGCCGATCAGGTCCATGCCGTCGAAGCCGATATCGTCATGCCGCCCCACGAACGGCGAGATGAACGTCGCCCCGGCCTTCGCCGCCAGCAGCGCCTGATTGGCCGAGAAACACAAGGTCACATTGACCATCGTCCCGTCGCTGGTCAGCGCCTTGCACGCCTTCAGCCCCTCGATCGTCAGCGGCAGCTTGACCGCGACATTGTCGGCGATCTTCCGCACGATCTCCGCCTCGCGCATCATGCCGTCATAGTCGAGCGCGACGACTTCCGCCGACACCGGGCCGTCGACGATCTCGCAAATCTCGGCGACCACCTCGAGGAAGTTGCGCCCCGCCTTGTGGATCAGCGAAGGGTTGGTGGTCACGCCATCCAGCAGCCCGGCATCCGCCAGCTCGCGAATGTCGTTGGTGTCGGCGGTGTCGGCGAAAAACTTCATGACAATTCCTTTGCGCGCATATGACGTTTTGATGACGCCAATTCACGGGCGCCTGTGTTACTGGCGCTGCGGCGTCGAATCGGGGCGCTTATACGCGCCGCATCGCGCTGCGGCACCCTTTGGAGATGACGACGTTGCGATTCCCGCTTTGTGCATTGCTCTTCGCCGCGCTTGCCCCCGCCGCGCATGCGCAAGTCGAGGACGAGCAGCTGTGGATCAAGCTCTCGGCGGAGACGGCTTTGTCGGAGGGCGTCGACCTTGAGCTCGAGACCAACCAGCGGCTGGGGAATGCCGACGGTGGCCTGTATGAAAGCCAGTATGTCGCCAAGATCGGCGTCGATATCGGCGGTGGCTTCAAGCTGACCGGCGGCCTGAACCGCGTCGTCGCGCTCGAAGACGGCCGCGTCGACAACACCGAATGGCGCCCGCGACAGGAGCTTGGCTTCCCGGACCTCGCCTTGGGCAAGGGCGCGCTCAGCGGCCGGATCCGGGTCGAACAACGCTTTCGCAGCGGCGCTGATGATGTCGGCCACCGCATCCGCCCGGAGATCAGCTACACGCTGCCGCTAAGCGACACGATCGACCTGGAACTGGGGCATGAAAGCTATTTCAATCTCAACAGCACCGATTTCGGTCAGCGTGCGGGGCATGAGCGGATGCGCAACTTCGTCGAGATCGCCTTTCCGCTGATCGACAAGGTCGACGCTGCGATTGGCTACCTCAACCAGTATCGCTTCAACCGCGGTGCGCCCGACCGGATGGAGCATGCCCTCACTCTGGGGCTGTCCGCCAGCTTCTGATCGACGCGGAGCCTTTCCAGCGCCGCCGATAGCGCCGATATGGGGCGCAATGTCCCGTGCCCGCGTCATCGTCCTCAACTCCGCACTTGGCCCGCTCGACTATCGCGTCCCGCGCGGGATGACGGTCGAACCGGGGTCGATCGTCGTCGCGCCGCTAGGCCCGCGCCAGCTGATCGGCGTGGTGTGGGAGGCGGAGCGGTTGCCGACCGAAGAGATTGGCGACAATCGCCTGCGCAACCTGCTTGCCGTTGCCGACGCGCCGCCGATCCCCGCACCGCTGCGCCGCCTGATCGAATGGACCGCCGACTATTATCTCGCCCCGCTCGCGGCGGTGCTCCGCATGGCACTCAGCTCGACCTCGGCGCTGGAGGGCGGCAAGACCATCATCGAATATCGCGCGACGGGCGAAGTCCCGCCGCGCATGACCGCACAGCGCGAACAGGCATTGGAGCGGATCGGCGACCGTCAGGGCCTGATCCGCGAGCTGGCGACCATCGCCGATGTGTCCGACAGCGTGATCCGCGGACTGGTCAAGAGCGGCGCGATCGAGGGGGTCACGGTCGCACTCGACACCCCCTATCCGCTGCCGGACCCGCGCTTCGGCGCGCCTGAGCTGTCCGATGAGCAGGCCGAGGTCGCAACGACGCTGCGCACGGCGGTCGATACGCGCGCGTTTCAGCCCTTCCTGCTCGACGGCGTGACCGGGTCGGGCAAGACCGAAGTCTATTTCGAAGCGGTCGCCGAGGCGATCCGTGCTGGGCGTCAGACGTTGGTGATGCTGCCCGAAATCGCGCTGACCGAACCCTTCCTCAAGCGCTTCCACGCCCGTTTTGGCGTCGAGCCGGTCGCATGGCACTCCGGCCTGCGCCAGTCGCAGCGCCGCCGCGCCTGGCGCGCCATCGCTTGCGGCGAGGCGCTCGTCACCGTGGGCGCGCGCTCCTCGCTCTTCCTGCCCTACCCCAATCTCGGCCTGATCGTGGTCGACGAGGCGCATGAAACCAGCTTCAAGCAGGAAGAGGGCGTCCACTATCACGCGCGTGATGTCGCGGTGATGCGCGCGCATTTCGAGGGCTGCCCGGTGATCCTCGCCAGTGCCACCCCGGCGATCGAAACGCGGCAGCAGGTCGCGCTCGGCCGCTATACCGAACTCAAGCTGCCCGGCCGCTATGGCGTCGCTGAGATGCCGGCGATCGAGGCAATCGACCTGCTCGCCGATCCGCCGATGCGCGGCCGCTGGCTCGCCCCGAAACTGGTGCGCGCGATCGACGCGACGCTGGAGCGCAAGGAACAGGTGCTGCTGTTCCTCAACCGCCGCGGCTATGCCCCGCTGACCTTGTGCCGGACCTGCGGACATCGCTTCCAATGCCCCAATTGCACCGCGTGGATGGTCGAGCACCGCCTGATCACCCGCCTCGCCTGCCACCATTGCGGCCACACCATCCCGACTCCGCGCGCCTGCCCGGAATGCGACAGCGAGGACAGCCTGGTCGCCTGTGGCCCCGGCGTCGAACGCATCGCGGACGAGGTCGCAGCGCTGTTCCCGGATGCCAAGACCGCCATCGTCACCTCCGACACCATCTGGTCCCCGGCCAAGGCGGCGGAGTTCGTCGCGCGGATGGAGGCGGGCGACATCGACATCGTCGTCGGCACGCAGTTGGTGACCAAGGGCTATCACTTCCCCAACCTCACGCTGGTCGGCGTGGTCGATGCCGATCTCGGCCTTGAGGGCGGCGACCTGCGCGCCGCAGAACGCAGCTTCCAGCAGATCTGCCAGGTCGCCGGACGCGCCGGGCGCGGCGAAAAGCCCGGAACCGTGCTCATCCAGACCCACAGCCCCAAGGCGCCGGTGATGCGCGCATTGGTCAGCGGCGATGCCGAAGGCTTCTACGCGGCCGAAACCGAAGCTCGGCGCGAAGCCGGTGCCCCGCCTTTTGGCCGCTTCGCCGCGATCATCGTGTCGAGCGAGGACAAGGACGCCGCCCTCGACACCGCCCGCGCAATCGGCCGCAGCGCTCCGCAGGTCGAGGCGATGCAGGTCTTCGGCCCCGCCCCCGCGCCGCTCGCCATGCTGCGCGGGCGCCACCGCTTCCGCCTGCTCGTCCACGCGCGCCGCGCGCTCGACGTTCAGGACGTGATCCGCGACTGGCTCGGCGCGCTGGAATGGTCGGCGAAGGTCCGGGTGGTGGTCGATGTCGACCCCTATAGCTTCTTGTGAGCTTGAAAGCCTGGCGGGGTATCGCCTAGCGTTCGCGCTGGTAACCGGGGGTGCCGCATGATTCTTCGCTGGCTGATCGTGATGGTCGCGCTGCTGTCGCCAGCGATCGCCCGCGCCGAATGGTTCGAGGCAAGTTCGGATCACTTCGTCGTGTATCTGGAAGGGACTGCTGAGCGCGCCGAGCGGTTTGCCTCCGATCTCGAACGCTTCGACAGGTCGCTGCGCATTGCCCGGGGCATCGCCGACTCGCCGCCCGGCGCGGCAAACCGGGTGACCGTCTACGTCGTGGACGACACCGATACGACGCAGGCGCTTTCAAGCCGTGGCGTCGCCGGCTTCTATATCGGTCGCGCGGGCGGGCCGATGGCGGTGGTGCCGCGACATGCGGGGGACGAGCGCCAGTTCGAACTGTCGGGCCGTCAAGTCCTCCATCATGAATATGCCCACCACTTCATGTACACCAGCTGGCCCGGCATCGCGTTTCCCAGCTGGTTCATCGAGGGCTTTGCCGAATTTCACGCGACGTCGGTGATCGATCGCGAAGGCGGCGTCGTGCTGGGGGCGCCGCCGCAATATCGCGCGCATTCGATCATGGCCGGGAACTGGCTGCCGCTGAACAAGATGCTGATCGCCGAGACACTCAAGCTCAACGAGGTCCAGCGCGAAGCCTTGTACGGCCGCGGCTGGCTGCTCACCCACTATCTCAACTTCAACAGGGCGCGCACGGCCCAGCTCACCGACTATTTCAAGGCGCTCAATGCCGGCAAGCCGCCGATAGATGCCGCGACGGCGTTCGGCGATTTGAAGACGCTCGACCGCGAGCTTGAGCGCTACAAGCGGACCCGCTTCGAATTGCGGCGCGTGCCGCCCCAATCGATGAAGCTGGGCGCCATCAACGTCCGGCAGCTGCGCGCGGGGGAGGCCGCGCTGATGGACATCCGGATCCGGTCCAAGGTGGGCGTCAACAAAAAGACCGCGGCAGGTGTCTATGCGCGCGCGGCGCGTGCCAGTGCGCCCTATCCCGATGACCCTGCGGTGCAAATCGTCCTTGCCGAAGCCGCCTATGATGCCGGCGATTATTCCGTGGCAGAAGCCGCCGCCGACCGCGCGCTGGCCGCCGATCCGAAGGCCATCGATGCGTATGTGTACAAGGCGATGTCCCGCATGGGGGTGGCGCGGAAGGCCGGCGACCTCACGCCCGGAACCTGGTCCGCGATCCGCAAGATCATCGCCACCGCCAACCGGCTGGATCCCGACGACCCCGAACCGCACATCCTCTTCTTTCGCAGCTTTGGACTGGCGCGACAGGCACCGACGGCAAATGCCAAGACGGGGCTGATGTATGCCTTCACGCTCGCGCCCTATGACATCAACCTGCGGATGAACGCCGCGCTGGTTCAATTGCAGGACGGCAAGCTCGACGCCGCCCGCGCGATGTTGCGACCGGTTGCCTATAATCCGCATGGCGGCGGCCACAGCACCGCCGCAGCGGAGATCATCGCGCGGATCGACAGCGGTGATCGAGCGGCAATCGACGCGCTGCTCGAACGTCAGCAGGGCGAGGATGAGGATCAGGCGGATGGCGACGGCGGTGCGGGCGAATGAGCCAACCGGACCGACCATGATAAACCGGACCTGCGAGCCGGAAGCTGCGGCGCCGCCGCGGCGCCTGTCCCGGATTTCGCGTCTCCTCCTCGCCTGGATCGCGCTCGCCGCGACGGCATTGCTCTTCGCGCGTCCGGCGCATGCCGACGACGACATCTCCGCAGCCGGGCGCGGCGTGGTGCGGATCGTCACCATTGCGACCGTGGAAGGCGAAGTGGTCGGGTTCGGCCATGGCAGCGGCTTTGCCGTCGCGCCCAACCGCGTCCTGACCAATGCGCATGTGGTTGAGGCCGCCGAACGCTATCCCGGCAATGTCCTGATCGGCGTCGTCCCGTCCGAGGGGGACAAGTCGTTCCAGGGCCGCCTGATCGCGATCGACAGCGACCGCGATCTGGCGCTGATCGAATTCACCGGCATCCGCCTCCCCGCGCTGACCTTCTATTCGGGGCCGATCAGCGAGGGAAATGCGATGATCGCGCTCGGCTATCCCGGCAATGTCGACCTTGCCACCGCGCGGACGGCTGCGGACTTCATCACGCCCCTGACCCCGGTCCGTTCTCAGGGCGTGTTCTCCGGTCGCCGCGATCTCCAGGGGGTGAAGGTGCTGCTCCACACGGCGGGCATTGCGCGCGGCAATTCGGGCGGCCCCCTGCTCGACCCGTGCGGGCGCGTCCTTGGCGTCAACGCCGCGCTGACCCGCGCCGACGATGGCGATGCCAGCTTCGGCTTCGCGATCAGCAATGAAGAGGTCGCAGCCTTCCTGCGCGAGGCGAAGCAGCCGATGCCGTCGAACGGCGTCGCCTGCACCAGCATCGCCGACCGACTGGCACAGGACCGCACCGCTGCCGAACAGGCCCGTGCGGCCGACGAACAGCGCGCGCGAGAGGCCGCAGCGAAGGCCGCCGCAGACCGTGAAGATGCGATTCAGCAGGCGCGTAGCGAAAACATCGTGACGCGCGAAAACTATATGGCCGGGGCCGCGCTGTTGCTGGTCATCGGTGCGTTCGTGCTCGGAGTTGCCGGGTTGCTGCTGATCCGCGAGCAGAAGCGTGAGGCGATCATGACTGCGGTCGGCGGCGGCGCGCTGGTCGTGGCCTCGGTCGCCACCTTCGTGCTGCGCCCCGCTTTCGACCCCAGTGCGATCGATGGCGCCGCGCGCGTCGCGGTGCCGCCGCCGGTCGCTCAGCCCGGGGGCCTGGGCAAGATGGTCTGCACCATCGACCCGGTCCGCTCGCGCGTCACGGTATCGGATACCAAGGACGTGGCGATCGACATCAACCCCGACGGCTGCGTCAACGGCCGCACGCAATATGCCGAGGCCGGGCAAAATTGGCAGCGCATCCTGGTCCCGGACGATGAGGCGACGGTGTCGGTGCTGGAATATGCCCCGACGACCCGGACCTATTCTACGACACGCTACCTGCTCTCCGCTGCGCAGATGGATGTCGCGCGCAAGCGCCGCGCGGACGTGAAGGTCAAGGCATGCTCGACCGATCCCGCCGCACGCGCTGATCTCGCGACGCGCCAGCAATCGATCCGCACCGCCCTGCCGCAGATTTTCAACGAACGCCTGGTCTATAACTGCAAGCCAGCGGGCTGAGATGGGCTGGCGCGCGATGACGGTCGCCGACCTCCCCCGGGTCGCGGAAATATCGGCGTTGGTGCATGGCCGGTACGCCGAGTCCGAATCGGTCTATGCCGAGCGCCTCGCACTCTGGCCATCCGGTTGCCAGGTCTGGGAACAGGGCGATGCCGTCGCAGGGCTGCTGATCGCGCACCCCTGGCACGGCGCGACATCGCCCGCGCTCGGCGCGTTGCTCGGCGCGATCCCGCCCGACGCCGACAGCTTCTACCTTCACGACATTGCACTCCTGCCGGAAACGCGCGGGCAGGGTGCGGGTGGCGCCGCGACGGCGCTTGTCATCGAACACGCGCGGCGGGCTGGCTTTCGCGACATCACCTTGGTGGCGGTCAACGGGGCCGAAGCCTTCTGGGCAGCCCAGGGCTTCGCGATTGTCGAAGCCGGCGGCTACGGCCCCGGCACCTTCCGCATGCGCCGCGCCATCGACTAGGCGTCTTCCACCCCTTCCCGTGCGCGCAGGACCCGTTTGCGCTCGATTCCATAGGCATAACCGCCCATGCTCCCGTCGCTGCGCTGGGCGCGGTGGCAGGGGATGATCACCGCAACGTTGTTCGCTCCGCACGCCGTCCCGGCCGCGCGCACGGCGCCGGGTCGCCCCGCGGCGATCGCAAGCTGTGTGTAGCTCAGCGTCTCGCCCGGCGGGATCGCGCGGAGCGCCTGCCACACCGCCTCCTGAAACGCGGTACCGCGAACGTCGAGCGGCAGGTCCGTGTGCCGCCCAGGCCGCTCCACCTCGCCCACCACTCGCGCCGCAAGATCGGCAAGCGCCGCGCCGCCAGCAACGATCTCCGCGCGCGGAAAGCGGGTGGCGAGCGCCAGGCTGCCCTCGTCGAACGCCACCCGGCACAGCCCCTTGTCGGTCGCAGCGATCAGCAGCGGGCCCAGGCTCGTCGACGCGACGGTCCAGCGGATCGTCACCCCCGCCCCGCCATTGCGCCACGCGCTGGGCGTCATGCCCAGCCGGTCGGCCGCGGTCTCGTAGAACCGGCTGGGCGCGGAATAGCCCGCCTCATAGATCGCATCGGTCACTTTACCCTCCGTCTCCAGTGCCGCCGCCGCCCGCCGCGCCCGCACCCCGCGCGCATAGGCAGCCGGAGTCACCCCGGTCGCGCGCTTGAACAGCCGCTGGAAATGATGCGGGGCATAGCCGACCTCCGCCGCCAGCGCCTCCAGCCCGATCGCATCCTCCGCGCCTTCGATCAGCGCGACTGCGCGTGCAACCGCCACCCGCTCGCGCCCGATCTCATCAGGCTTGCAGCGCAGGCACGCGCGCAACCCGCTCGCCCGCGCGCTTGCCGCATCGGGAAAGAAGCGGACATTCGCCCGCAAAGGATGCCGCGCCGGGCAACTCGGCTTGCAGTAGATGCCGGTGGTCAGCACCCCCGCGATCACCCGCCCGTCATAGGCACGATCACGGCGCTGAAAGGCTTCCCAGGCTTCGTCGTCGGAGAGGATGGCGTCGGTCATGTCCCCGATATAGCCGATCTTCCGCGCACCGCTTCCCGCGCATTGCGTCCAAAGCGCGACGCCTTTAGGGGGACGCTTTCCCGCAGCTTTCAGGGCAGGCGAATGGCGGACGCACCACTGGTCGGCATCATCATGGGCAGCACTTCCGATTGGGAGACAATGCGCCACGCGGCCGAGACGCTCGCCGCGCTCGGCGTGCCGCATGAGACCAAGGTTGTCTCCGCGCACCGCACCCCGCAACGCCTCTATGATTATGCCACTGGTGCAGCCGATCGCGGGCTCAAGGTCGTGATCGCCGGCGCGGGCGGCGCGGCGCATCTGCCCGGCATGGCGGCGTCGATGACGCACCTCCCCGTGCTCGGCGTGCCGGTCGAATCCAAGGCGCTGAAGGGCATGGATAGCCTGCTCTCGATCGTCCAGATGCCCGGCGGCATCCCCGTCGGCACGCTGGCGATCGGCAAGGCGGGCGCGATCAACGCGGGCCTGCTCGCCGCCGCGATCCTCGCCACCGGCGACGCGGACCTCGCCGAACGGCTCAAGGCCTGGCGCGCGCGTCAGACCGAAAGCGTTGCAACGGACCCCGAATGACCGCAGTTCCGCCCGGCAGCACCCTCGGCATCCTCGGCAGCGGCCAGCTCGGCCGGATGATCGCGGTCGCCGCCGCGCAGCTCGGCTATCGCTGCCACATCTATGCGCCCGAAAGCGGCCCGGCGTGCGACGTCGCCGCCGCTTTCACCTGTGCCGCCTATGATGATGAGGCCGCGCTCGCCGCCTTCGCACGCGACTGCGCCGTCGTCACCTATGAGTTCGAGAATGTCGACGCGCTCGCCGTCGCGACGATCTCCGCCCACGCCCCGGTCCGTCCTGGCCATGCCTCGCTCGAAACCGCCGCGCACCGCTGGAACGAGAAGCGGATGGCGGAAGAATGCGGCGGCAGTCCCGCACCGTGGCACCCGGTCGCATCGCGCGCCGATCTCGACGCCGCGCTCGCCGCGATCGGCACGCCTGCCATCCTCAAGACCGCGACCGAGGGGTATGATGGCAAGGGCCAGGTCCGCCTCGCCACCCTTACCGATGCCAACGCTGCATGGGCAACGCTCGGCGAACGCGAATGCGTCCTTGAAGGACTCGTTGCCTTCACGCACGAATTCTCGGTGCTGCTGGTCCGCGGGACCGATGGTATGAGCGTCGCCTATCCCACGCCGCATAACGAGCATGTCGGCGGCATCCTCGACCGCTCGACCGCCCCCGCCCCCGCCGCCATCGTCGATCAGGCCCCCGCCGCGATTGCGCTCGCCACGCAGCTTGCCGACCGGCTCGATCACGTTGGTGTACTAACCTGCGAGTTCTTTGCCACGCCCGCAGGCCCGGTGTTCAACGAAATGGCACCGCGCGTCCATAATAGCGGACATTGGACGATCGAAGGCGCCGAAACCTCGCAGTTCGAGAACCATGTCCGCGCGGTGCTCGGCCTTCCGCTCGGCCCGGTGACGCTGACCGGCCGTTCGGTGCAGATGCGCAATCTGATCGGCGACGACGTCGATAGCTGGCACGCGTTGCTCACCGAACCGGGCGCGCACCTCCATCTCTACGGCAAGCACGAGGCGCGACCAGGCCGCAAGATGGGCCACGTTACCCGCGTGACGCGCTAGGCTCAGGTCACCTTCTTGTAGATCGTCACGCCCAGGATCAGGAACAGCGCGGCCACGGCCAGCGCGATGAAGAACAGGATCTTGGCGATATCCCAGGCGAACCCGGCGATCCCGCCAAAGCCCAGCAGGCCAAGCACAAGCGCGATGATCGCAAAGATGAAGGCAGCCCGCAGCATTTGAGAATCTCCCTCTATGCAAGGGAGAACGCCCAAGCGCGACCGAGTTGCCCCGCGCCAAAGAAAAAGCCCGCCACCCTCACGGGCAGCGGGCCTCTTCATCTTCTACGGCATCGCCCGAATCAGGCGCGCGTGCCTTCCATGGGGAAGCTGCCGAACGCGCCTGCCGTCACGGTGCCCTTGATCGCATCGCCATCGACCGTCGCTTCGCAGGTCAGCGTCATCGGCATCGGCACGGTGATGTCGAGCGACCAGCTCAGCTTGTCGCCATCGACCTTGCCGTTCTTGATGTCGGTCGTGCCCATCGCACCGGCATAGGTTCCGGTGAAGCTGTCGCCATCGCTGGTGACGGTCAGCGTCGCCTTCTGCGCCCCCATCGGCGAGTGGGTTACGGTATCCCAGCTTCCATCGACATTCGCCATGCTCTGCTCTCCTGTAATCCGTTGCGCTCTCAGTTGCCACCGGCACCGGGGCCGACGGCTTCCGGCTTCACCACCTCGACAGGCAGGCCGAGGCTGTCAAGCTGCGGCCGGACCTTCGACGCATCGCCGACCACGACCCAGACCAGCTTGCTCGGGTCAAGAGCCGCGCGTGCCGCAGCGTCAACCTGCGGGATCGTCAGCGCGCGATATTTTTTCGCGATCTGCTCCTGATAGTCGTCGGGACGGCGCAGGAAGTCGTTCGACTGCATCGCGCCCAGCACCGCACCGGCGGTTTCATACTGCCCGGCCTGACGGCGAATCGCGCTGATCACCGACCGGTCGAACTCCAGCTTGGTGATGCCCTTGTCGCCCAGATACGCCTTCAGCTCCTTCTGGATCTCGGCGATCGCGGGACCGGTCTTGTCGGCCTGCACGGGCGCCGACACGATGAACGGCACCGCATGCTCCAGTCGGTTGAGACCGCCGCGCGCACCGTACGACCACGCCTTGTCCTCGCGCAGGTTCATGTTGATACGCGACAGGAAGTCGCCACCCAGAACTTCGGTCGCGGTGCCCAGCGCGATTGGGTCGCCGAACGGATCGACCGGGGTCATCTGTCCGGCCAGGATCAGTGACTGCGGCGAGTCCGGACGGTCGATCAGCAGGATCTTGGGCGCGGCCTGTTGCGGCTTGGCGGCGAAATCCTTGGTACCGGCGGCGCCCTCACCCTTCCAGTTGCCGAACTTGGCCTCGAACGCGGCCTTCACCTCGGTCAGCGGGCGGTCCGACACGACGAAGATCTTCGCCTTGTCCGGGCGGATCCACGCCTTGTAATAGTTGATCAGATCGTCGCGGGTCAGCTTCTTCACCGCCTCGGCGTCACCACCAATCGCGGCGGTCTTCGCGTACGGCGAATCCGGGCCATAGATCAGCGCGGGCATCGCCATCTGCGCAAGGCCTGCCGGGTTCGACCGAACCTGCGCGATGGTCGCGAGCATCTGGCCGCGTACGCGCTCGATCTCTTCTGGCGGGAAGCTCGGGTTGCGGGCGATGTCCGACATCAGGTCGAGCGATCCGGCAAGGTTCGGGCTCGGCGTAAACAGCGAAATGGTCGCGCGGTCGGCGCTGCTGCCGACATTGATCCCGGCGCCCAGCCGCTCCTGCGCCTCGGCGATCTGCACCGAATTGCGGGTCTTGGTGCCTTCCTCGATCAGCGACAGGGCCATCCCCTCGGTGCCGAGCGCGCTCGCCACGTCGGACGCCGTGCCCGCGTCGAAGGTGATGATCGCCTGCGTCACCGGAACCGCGTCGCGCTGGGCATAGACCAGCTCGATGCCGTTCGACAGCGCGCTGCGCGTCACCACCGGGAAGTCGATATCCTTGACCTCGGCGACGCCGGGCAGCGCGCCACGCGTGCCCTTGACCACCTCATCCGCCGCCTTGACTGCGGCTTTCGGCGCGGTCGCCGCCTCGGCATAGGCCGCGCGCGGCCCCGGCTCGATCGTCAGCGAATAGACCGGGCGCGACAGCCACTTGGCGGTCACCGCGCGCGCTTGCTGCGGCGTCACCGCCGCCAGCTGGGCGAGCTGCTTTTTGTAATAGCCCGGGTCGTTCATGTAGAGCGCGCCCGACGCCAGCGTCACCGCCTTGCCGCCGAACCCGCCGACCGATTCAAGTCCGCGAATGCGCGACGATGCCGTGCGCGTCTTGTAGCGCTCCAGCTCCTCGGCGGTGGGGCCGTTCTTGAGATAATCGGCGATGATCTCGTCCAGCCGCTTGCCCACAGCCGCAGCATCGACGCCCGGACGGACATCGGCGGAGATCAGCACCATGCCGGCCTGCGCCAGCGTCTGGTTGAACGCGCCGACGCCGACCGCCAGCTTCTCCTGCTTGACCAGGATATTGTCTAGCCGCGAGCTGGCGAGCCCGCCCAGCACGCCGATCGACGCGTCGAGCACCGTCGAATCCGCGTCACGCATGCCGGGCACGGCCCACATGCGATAGATGCGGGTCACCGCCACGCGGTCCTTCATCACCTCGGCCTTTGGCTCGGCCAGGGTCGGCACGACCACCTTCGGCTCGACCGTCTTGGGCCCGGCCTTGATCGCGCCGAAATACTTCTCGACCAGCGGCTTGGCGGTGGCGGCGTCGATATCGCCGGCCAGCACCAGCACGGCATTGTTCGGGCCATAATATTGGCGGAACCAGTTCTTCACGTCGTCAAGGCTGGCCGCATCAAGGTCCGCCATCGAACCGATTGTCGAGTGATGATAGGGATGGCCGACCGGGAACAGCCCTTCGGTGATCTTGTAGCGTAGCAGGCCATAGGGCTGGGTATCGCCCTGACGCTTTTCATTCTGCACCACGCCGCGCTGCTCATCCAGCTTGCCCTGCGTCACCGCGCCGAGCAGATAGCCCATGCGGTCGCTTTCCAGGAACAGCGCGCGGTCCAGAGCGGCGCGCGGTACGGTCTGGAAATAATTGGTGCGGTCGGAATTGGTGGTGCCGTTGTAATCGGTCGCGCCGACTTCCTTCAGCGGCTCGAAAAACTCGCCAGGCGAGTTTTCGGAGCCATTGAACATCAGATGTTCGAACAGATGCGCAAAGCCGGTCTTGCCCTTGGGCTCATGCTTCGACCCGACATCATACCACACGGCGACGCCGACGATCGGCGCCTTGCGATCGGTATGGATAATGACGCGCAGGCCGTTGGCGAGCACGAACTGCTCGTAGGGAATGTCCACGCGCTTGACGAGATCGGCGACGGGCACCGCGGCAACGGTCGGCGCCGGTGCCTGCTGAGCATAGGCGGGGGCACTGAGCACGACCGCGAGCGCAGTCAGGCTGGCAAAGGCTGATTTCATGATGCGGAGAATTCCCACAGTGAACTGTATCGATCGCAACAACATACCCTCCTGCCGATACCACGCAACCCTGCGGTGTTTTCCCAACTTGCCGCTGCCGGATTGAAGCGGCAGCATCGCGGGGCGCGAAACAGAATTGCGCCACCGGGCTTGTGTTGCAGATTTGCAACACCATCTTCGACGGCGAAAGCAGACAGGGACGATCATGAATCTCGAGAAATTCACCGACCGCGCCAAGGGCTTCCTCCAGTCGGCGCAGACCGTCGCGATCCGGATGAACCATCAGCGTATCAGCCCGGAACATTTGTTGAAGGCGCTGCTCGAAGACGAACAGGGCATGGCCGCCGGGCTGATCCAGACCGCGGGCGGCGATCCGCGTCGCGCCACGGCGGAGACCGACGCCGCACTCGCCCGCGTTCCGGCTGTGACCGGAAGTGGCGCGCAGCAGGCACCGGGTCTCGACAATGACGCCGTTCGCGTGCTCGACCAGGCGGAACAGATTGCCGGCAAGGCGGGCGATAGCTTCGTGACGGTCGAACGCATGCTGCTTGCGCTGACCCTGGCCTCGACGACGAACGCCGGACGCGCGCTTGCCGCTGCCGGACTGAAGCCCGAAGCGCTCAATGCCGCGATCGATCAGCTGCGCGGTGGGCGTACCGCCGACACCGCCGGGGCCGAGGACCGCTACGATGCGCTCAAGAAGTTCGCCCGGGACCTGACGCAGGCGGCGAAGGACGGCAAGCTCGACCCCGTGATCGGTCGCGACGAGGAAATCCGCCGCACCATCCAGATCCTCGCCCGCCGGACCAAGAACAACCCCGTGCTGATCGGCGACCCCGGCGTCGGCAAGACCGCGATCGCGGAAGGGCTCGCGCTGCGCATCGCCAATGGCGACGTCCCCGATACGCTCAAGGACCGCAAGTTGATGGCGCTCGACATGGGCAGCCTGATCGCGGGTGCGAAGTATCGCGGCGAGTTCGAGGAGCGGCTGAAAGGCGTGCTCGACGAGGTCAAGGGCGCCGAGGGCGACATCATCCTGTTCATCGATGAGATGCACACACTGATCGGCGCGGGAAAAAGCGAAGGCGCGATGGACGCCGGCAATCTGCTCAAGCCTGCGCTCGCGCGTGGCGAGCTGCACTGCATCGGCGCCACCACGCTCGACGAATATCGCAAATATGTCGAAAAGGACCCCGCGCTCCAGCGGCGCTTCCAGCCGGTCTTCATCGGCGAGCCGACGGTTGAGGACACCATCTCGATCCTGCGCGGCCTGAAGGAAAAATACGAGCTGCATCATGGGGTCAGGATCACCGACGCGGCGATCGTCGCGGCCGCGACCCTGTCCAACCGCTACATCTCCGACCGCTTCCTGCCCGACAAGGCGATCGACCTGATGGACGAGGCCGCCTCGCGCATCCGCATGGAGGTGGAAAGCAAGCCCGAGGAGATCGAAAATCTCGACCGCCGCATCGTGCAGCTCAAGATCGAGGAGATGGCGCTCGCCAAGGAAACCGACGCGGCGTCGCAGGACCGTCTGGGCAATCTGCGCCACGAACTCGCCAATCTCGAGCAGCAAAGCGCCGAACTGACCGGTCGCTGGCAGGCAGAGAAGGACAAGATCGCGGGCGAGGCGAAGATCAAGGAACAGCTCGACGCCGCCCGGCTCGAGCTCGAACAGGCCCAGCGCGCCGGCGACCTCGCCAAGATGGCTGAGCTCAACTACGGCACGATTCCGTCGCTGACCAAGCAGCTGGAGGCGGCGCAGGCCACCACCAGCGTCGCGATGCTGCGTGAGGAAGTGACCGCCGACGACATCGCCGGCGTCGTCAGCCGTTGGACCGGCATCCCTGTCGATCGCATGCTCGAGGGCGAGCGCGAGAAGCTGCTCGCGATGGAGGAACAGCTCGGCAAGCGCGTGATCGGACAGGCGGCGGCGGTCAAGGCCGTGTCTACCGCCGTGCGCCGCAGCCGCGCCGGGCTTCAGGATCCGAACCGCCCGCTCGGGTCATTCCTGTTCCTGGGCCCGACCGGCGTCGGCAAGACCGAACTGACCAAGGCGCTCGCCGAATTCCTGTTCGACGATTCGAGCGCGATGGTGCGCATCGACATGAGCGAGTTCATGGAGAAGCACTCGGTAGCGCGCTTGATCGGCGCGCCGCCCGGCTATGTCGGTTACGAGGAAGGCGGCGTGCTGACCGAAGCCGTCCGCCGCCGCCCATACCAGGTCGTGCTGTTCGACGAGGTGGAAAAGGCGCATGGCGACGTCTTCAACATCCTGCTCCAGGTGCTCGACGATGGGCGCCTGACCGACGGACAGGGCCGCACGGTCGACTTCACCAACACGATCATCGTGCTGACGTCGAACCTCGGCAGCCAGTTCCTGACGCAGCTTGAGGACGGGCAGGATGTGTCCGCAGTCGAACCGCAGGTGATGGAAATCGTCCGCGGCCATTTTCGCCCCGAATTCCTCAACCGCCTCGACGAAATCGTGCTGTTCCACCGTCTCGGCCGCAGCGAGATGGCGCCGATCGTGGACATTCAGGTCGCGCGGCTGGGCAAGCTGCTCAAGGATCGCAAGATCACGCTCGACCTCACGCCGGGGGCGCGAGACTGGCTCGGGCGCGTCGGCTATGATCCCGTCTATGGCGCACGCCCGCTCAAGCGTGCGGTGCAGCGCTACCTGCAGGACCCGCTCGCCGACGCGATCCTCCGCGGCGAGGTCAAGGACGGCGCGACCGTCAAGGTCAGCGAGGGCGATGGCGGGTTGGTGTTAAGCACGGCATGAGGGACGCCGGCTTCGCGCTCGCCCCCTTGATCGGCGCCGCGGCACGCGCCGGTGCGTCGGCGGTCGGGTCCTAGTCCGCCGTCACCGGCATCGATCCGGCGATCAGCAACGGGTCGATCCGCGCACTGCCCCATTTCATCCCCCAGTGGAGATGCGGGCCGGTCGAGCGACCGGTAGTGCCGATCGCGCCGATCCTTTGCCCTCGCCGCACGACATCGCCGACCTTCACGTCGATCCGCGACAGATGCAGAAAAGCGCTGTTGAGCGACATACCATGGTCGAGCATCAGCAACTTGCCCTCCAGCGTGAATGGCTGCTGCGCGGCGAGCACCACCACGCCGTCGGCGGGGGCGATGATCGGCGTTCCGGTCGGGCGTGCGACATCGACACCGGAATGATAGGCGCCCGGTTCGCCTTTGTAGATGCGCTGCGATCCGAACAGGCCAGAGATCCGCCCCGTCACGGGCCACATGAAATCCTGTCGCCATCCATGCACATCGTGCGACTTGGACCGGGCCGCATTGATCTGTGCCAGTTCGGCGGGGCGACGGCGCTGGAACTCGGCGCTGGGCTGGGCAAAACGCGGGAGCGTGTTCAGCCGCTCGATCCGCCAGGCGCGCGGCTGGATCGTAAGCGTCTGGCGCAGACTGCTGCCGTCGACGCGGGTTGCGACCAGATCGGCGCTGGCAGGGGCGTCGCGATCGAACGCGATCAGGAACCGGCCATCGGGTGCGACCGGCACGTCGCGGCCGTCCAGGGTCACCCGGCTGGTCAGCGCGGGTGCGGTGCCGAGCACGGTACCGCCCTGGATCATCGGCCCATCGAAGCGAAACGCGGTGCGCGATTGCCCCGATTGCAGCGGGGACGCGACCGACCGATCAGCCCCCACACTCACGCCTGCCAGCAGCGCGAGCACCGCGCCCGCGACGATCGCCCCCCCGACCCATCTCACGTTGCGGTCATCGCCTTGGTTGCGATCTCGGCGCTGGCATAGGCCTCCTGCTCCGCCACGCTCCAATAGCGCAGCGCATCCAGCGGGATCTTCTCGCCGCTCACCGCGCACAGTACATGGTCGCCCGACGATAGCACGCGAAAGCCATTCGCCATATAATGCAACCGCGCCGGACGGGCGGAATTGGACGACATCAACATGGCTGCGCTCACTCTTGCGGTTGGGGCGGGTCAGAACAGACCGGGCTGTTCGGGCTTGTCCTCAGCATAGGGCTTGCCGCCGCCGCGCTCAACCCGCGCGTCCACCGGGCCGTCACGGAAATGCAGCGTCAGCGCCCCGGCCGCGCGTGCATCGGCGGCGCTGGCGATCACCTTTCCGCTGACCTTGGCACCGACGCGGACATAGCCGCGCTGCAACAGATTGTCGGGATTGACCGCTTCGAGCAGCTTGCCCGCGCCCTCCAGCCGGTGGCGCAACCCCTCCAGCTTGCGCTCCAGCACCGCCGGCCGCAACGCGCCTCCGGCGCGATCGAGCACGCCGCGCGCGACCGTCACGCGCCGCTCCAGCCCGCGATCCAGCCGCGCTGCCAGGTCGTCGGCCTTTTGCCGCTGCGGCCCAAGCAGCGCATCGCGGCGCGGGAGCACGCGCACCAGCGCCTGCAACCGCTCATTGCCGCGCTCGTGATAGCGTCGCGCGCAGCGCTCGGTGCGCAGCGCCAGCGTCGCGACATGATGGGACAGGTCGGCACGCACCGGGACCGCCATCTCGGCGGCGGCAGTCGGCGTCGGTGCGCGCACGTCCGCTGCAAAATCGCACAAGGTGGTGTCGGTCTCATGCCCGACCGCCGAAATCACCGGGATGCGGCAGGCGGCGACCGCGCGTACCACCGGCTCTTCGTTGAACGCCCACAGATCCTCGATCGACCCACCGCCGCGCGCGACGATGACCAGATCGGGGCGCGGCACCGGCCCATTTTCGGGCATCGCATCGAACCCGCGCACAGCCGCCGCAACCTCTGCTGCCGCGCCATCGCCTTGCACCTTGACCGGCCAGACGAGCACGCGCGTCGGAAACCGGTCGGCGAGCCGATGGAGGATGTCGCGGATGACCGCGCCGGTGGGTGAGGTGACGACGCCGATGACGCGCGGCGCGAACGGCAAGGGCTGCTTGCGTGCGACGTCGAACAGCCCCTCGCCCGCCAGCTGCGCCTTCAGCCGCTCGAACAGCGCCATCAGCGCGCCTTCGCCCGCCAGCTCCATGCGCTCGATCACGATCTGGTATTTCGACCGGCCGGGATAGATGGTCAGCTTGCCGGTCGCGACGACCTCGATCCCGTCCTGCGGGCGGAAGGGCAGGCGGTCGGCGGCACCGCGCCACATCACGCCGTCGATCACCGCATCAGCATCCTTCAGCGCCAGATAGACATGGCCCGACGCCGCCCGCTTGTAGCCCGAAATCTCGCCACGCAGCCGGACATGGCCGAACTCGCCTTCGACCATCCGCTTCAACCGATGCGACAATTCGCCGATGCTGAGCGGCGCGTCATTGTCCCCCTCCCGCCCCTCGGCTACGAGCCGCGGCATATCGATATCGTCGAAGGGGTCTGACATGAACGTCCTGTTGCTTGGATCCGGTGGCCGCGAACATGCGCTCGCCTGGAAGCTCGCGCAATCGCCCCGGCTCGATAGCCTGCATGCGATCCCCGGCAACCCCGGAATCGCCGATCATGCAACCTGCCACGACGTTCCGCTGACCGATCACGCCGCCGTGATCGCGTTCTGCCGCGCCCATGCGATCGGTTTTGTCGTGGTCGGCCCCGAAGCGCCGCTGGTCGATGGCCTGAGCGATGCGCTGCGCGCCGCCGGCCTGCCGGTGTTCGGCCCGAGCCAGGCGGCCGCGCAGCTGGAGGGATCGAAGGGCTTCACCAAGGATCTGTGCGCGCGCGAGAATATCCCGACCGCCGGCTATGTCCGGGTCCGCGACCTCGACACTGCCCGCGCGGTGCTGGCGCGCGATTTCGGGCGTCCGGTGGTGATCAAGGCCGATGGCCTCGCCGCAGGCAAGGGCGTCACCGTCGCGATGAGCGAGAAGGAGGCCCAAGCCGCGATCGCGGCGATCTTCGAAAAGCCCGGCGGCGAGGCGGTGATCGAGGAGTTTCTGGAGGGCGAGGAAGCAAGCTTCTTCGTCATCACCGACGGAACGAACTTCGTGACCTTCGGCTCGGCGCAGGATCACAAGCGCGTTGGCGACGGCGACGTTGGGCCGAATACGGGCGGGATGGGCGCGTACAGCCCCGCCCCGGTGCTGACCCCCGCGCTGGAATCGCAAGCGATCGAAACGATCATCAAGCCCACCATCGCGGGGATGGCCAAGGCGGGCTCACCCTATTCGGGCGTCCTCTATGCCGGGCTGATGCTCACCCGCACCGGGCCGAAGCTGATCGAATACAACGCCCGCTTCGGCGATCCCGAATGCCAGGTGCTGATGATGCGGCTCGAGGATGACCTGCTCGAACTGATGCTGGCGACCGAGGCTGGCGAGCTCGCCGGTCGTGCCGCGACGCGTTTCTCGGACAATACCGCACTGACCGTGGTGATGGCGGCGAAGGGCTATCCCGGCACGCCCGAAACCGGCGGCGCGATTCATGGGATCGCCGCAGCCGAGGCGACCGGCGCAAAGGTGTTCCAGGCGGGCGCGAAGCTGGACGGCGGTGCGCTCGTCGCAGCCGGAGGCCGCGTGCTGACCGTCACCGCCACAGGCGCAAGCGTCACCGAAGCCCAGGCCGCCGCCTATCGCGCGGTCGATGCGATCGACTTCCCCACAGGCTTCGCCCGCCGCGACATCGGCTGGCGCGAAGTGGCGCGGGAGGGGGGCTGACCCAGTCGTCGCCCCGGCGCAGGCCGCTTCTGACAGATTCAGTCAATCCATGTAACATTATCACCTGTTCATCTGCCGCTCATCGGACAGGGCGCACCCCTCGACGCATCGCTGTCAAAAGGGGTCATCGCCATGAAGCGCACTGCCGCGCTCGTCTCGCTCTCGCTGTTGCTCGGTGCCGCAGCGCCCCCGCCGCCCCAGGCGCACTCGCGCAGCCACCGGCCTTCCCCACCCCGCGCGGACAATGACTCGCCGGTGCGCTGCAAGCTCGGCGGCCATCCGCGTGAGATGGCCTCAGGCGGTCAGACCTACCGCTTCAGCGGTGGCCGACAGGCAAAGGTGGCGCCCTTGGCACCGCCGCCGGCCTACGCTCCCCCGCCCCCACCGCCCCCACCGCCCGCGGCCTATGCGCCGCCCGCGCCGGGATCGTCAGCTGACTATGCCCGTCGCGTCGCACCCGCTCCGGTATCGGCCGCTCCCTATGGCGCGCCGGGCAATCGCGAACGCTACGACGGCAAGGAGGTCGCATCGGTCCAGTCAGTCGCCACCGCCCCGGTCTCGACCTTCTCGGTCGATGTCGACACCGGTTCCTACTCCAATGTCCGCCGGTTCCTGCAAAAGGGGCAGACGCCCCCCGCCGAAGCGGTGCGGACCGAGGAGATGATCAACTATTTCCGCTACGACTATCCCCTCCCCGCCTCGCGGCAGCAGCCGTTCAGCGTGACGACCGATGTCGCGCAGACGCCATGGAACCCCGACACCCGCCTCGTCCGCATCGGACTACGCGGCTATGACGTGACCGCACAGGGCCGCCCGGCGGCGAACCTCGTCTTCCTGGTCGATGTTTCGGGATCGATGAGCAGCGACGACAAGCTCCCGCTGGTCAAGCGCGCACTGACGATGCTGGCCGACAAGCTGACTGCAAAGGACCGCGTTTCGATCGTTGTCTATGCCGGGGCAGCCGGCGTGGTGCTCGATCCGACCGCGAACCCCAAGCACATCCGCGCGGCGCTAGACTGCCTCGAGGCGGGCGGATCGACCGCGGGGGCAGCGGGACTCCAGCTCGCCTACGACATCGCCAGCGCCAATTTCATCAGGGGCGGGATCAACCGCATCTTCGTCGCCACCGATGGCGACTTCAACGTCGGGGTCAGCGACAACAGGGCGCTGGAGGCGATGGTGAAGAAATATCGCGACAGCGGCGTCACCCTGACCACGCTGGGCTTTGGCGAGGGCAATTACAACGAGGCGCTGATGGAGCGCATCGCCGATCTCGGCAACGGCAACTACGCCTATATCGATTCGGCAATGGAGGCGCAGAAGGTCCTGGACGACGAACTCGGCGCCTCGCTCTTCACCATTGCCAAGGACGTGAAGGTCCAGGTCGAGTTCAACCCGACCCAGGTCAGCCAGTATCGCCTGATCGGCTATGAGAATCGCGCGCTGGCCGAAGAGGATTTCGACAATGACGCGGTCGACGCCGGCGATATCGGCGCGGGTCATCAGGTGACCGCACTCTACGAAGTCGTGCCGTCGGGCGGCAAGGGCTGGCTGCCCGAACGCCGCTATGACGGCAACCGCCCGCCCGCTTCGAGCGCATCGGGACGCGAGCTGGCGTTCGTCAAGCTACGCTACAAGCTACCGGGCCAGGAGGCATCGCGGCTGATCGAACAGGCGGTTCCGGCATCGCTGCTGCGTGCGGCTCCCGCGCCCACCGGCGACATGGCGTTCGCAGCGGCAGTCGCGGCATTCGGTCAGAAACTGCGTGGCGACAAATATCTGGGCGGTTACAGCTATGCCGCAATCCGCGGGCTGGCGGGGAACCCGCAGGGCTATTGGCGCAACGAATTTCTCAAGCTTGCCCAACTGGCTGCGGTGCAGGAAGTCCGCAGCGCGGCAAAGGATTAGGAGCTTTCGGCCGCTCCGCGCATTCTGATCCCGAAGATGAGCGGAGAGGCGGCCGGATGGATGAGAAACCCTATGTGCCTCCGGCGGGAATGGCGGCGGCGTTCGAATGGGTCACGGCCACCCACCTGCTTCTGATCCTGATCCTGGCGGGCGGCGCGGTGACGATGATCTGGTGGGGGCGGCACTTGCATCGCCGCTGGAAAGCGGCACGGGAGGAGGCGATCCGCGCAGCGCAGGAGCGCGACGCCGACGGTTAGCGATTGTTTCAGAAGCGCTGGACCGGGCGCGGCCCCGATTCAGCGCAGATCAACCCAGCTCTAGTCGGTGATCTCGCTCAGCAGCAGCTTGTCGATCTTGTGACCGTCCATGTCGACGATCTCGAACCGCCAGCCCTGTTCGACGAAACTCTCGCCCTCGGTCGGCAAGCGCTTGAGGACTGCGAGCGCGAGGCCAGCGACGGTCGCATAGTCGCGATCCTCGGGCAGGTCGATCTTGATGCGGTCGGCCAGCGTATCTGCCGCCAGCTGGCCCGACACCAGCAACGACCCGTCGTCGCGCACGGTGATGGCGGGATTGTCGCCGGCGTCGGCATCCGACGCAAACTCGCCGGCAATGGCCGCCAGCAGGTTGGCGGGGGTCACGATCCCCTCAAAATGTCCGTATTCGTCATGGACGAAGCCCATCGGCACCGCCGCACGGCGCAGCGCGCCCAGCGCATCCATCGCATCGACCTGATCGGGCAGCACCGGCGCCGGCTGTGCCAGCGCGCGCAGGTCGAGCGGGCGCCCCTCGATCAGCGCGGTAACGACATCGCGCGCCTGCACCACGCCGATGACCGCGTCGACCGAACCGTCAGCCACAGGCAGCCGCGTGTGCGGAGTCGCGGATAGCGCGGCGCGGATCGCGGCCTCGTCCAGATTGATGTCGATCCAGTCGACATCGGTCCGCGGGGTCATCACTTCGCGCACCGGTCGATCCGCCAGGCGCACCACGCCGGAGATGATCGAGCGCTCATGCTCTTCGATCACGCCCGAATGCGTCGCTTCGGCGACGATCATGTGCAGCTCTTCGGCGGTCACGCGGTTTTCGGACTCGCGGTTGAGCCCTAGCAGGCGGAACACGAGCGAGCTGCTCTGGTCGAGCACCCACACGATCGGTGCGGTGATGCGCGCGAGCAGCTTCATCATCGGCGCGATCACCACCGCGAACGGTTCGGGCGAGCGCAAGGCGAACTGCTTGGGCACCAGCTCGCCGAAGATCAGCGAGACATAGGTGGTAAAGGCAATGACGATGGCGAAACCGATCGTCTGGGCCAGTTCGGCTTCAACCCCCAGCGCCGCGATCCGCGCACCGGCGGGCGTACCCAGGCTGGCGCCCGAATAGGCGCCGTTGATGATGCCGATCAGGGTGATGCCAATCTGCACCGTCGACAGGAATTTGCCGGGGTCCGCAGCGAGGTCGAGTGCGGTCTGCGCGCCGCGCTTGCCGGACCGGGCCAACCCCTCAAGCCGCGCCTTGCGCGCCGACACGATCGCGAGCTCCGACATGGCGAACACGCCGTTGAGCGCGACCAGGGCGAGAATGATCGCGACGTCGATCCAGGGTATGGGGGGAAGCGGGTCCATTGGCCTGCCCCTCCCATAGTCGCATTCATCCCCGTTTCACAACGGCTGATTCAGAGGACTTCGGTGCGCAGGCGGAACAAGGGCGCGGCTCAAGCCGTTTGTCGCGCGCAAGTTTCAAGGAGGACGTTATGCGAGTACCCGCCAATTGGCCGCTTATCCCGGCAATCGCCGCGCTCGCGCTGACCAGCGCGTGCGTTACCGATCCGGTCACCGGCGAGCAGCGAATTTCCAAGGCCGGGATCGGCGCGATCGGCGGCGCACTCGGCGGCTATCTGCTCGGTGACATCGTCGGCGGGCGCCGGGACCGCACCGAAAAGATCGTCGGTGCCGGCATCGGCGCGGTCGCGGGCGCCGCGATCGGCAATTACATGGACCGTCAGGAGCGCGAGATCCGCGAACGCACCGCCGGCACCGATGTCGAAGTGATCCGCCGCGGCGACGACCTGATCCTGTCGATGCCGTCGGGCATCACCTTTGCGACCGACAGCGCGACGGTGCAGGCGCAGTTCCGACCGACGCTCGACAAGGTCGCCGACGTGCTCGACCGCTACAACCAGACCTATGTCGATGTGTACGGCCACACCGATTCGACGGGGTCGGACGCCTACAACCAGACGCTGTCGGAGCGCCGCGCCGGAGCGGTGGCCGACTATCTCGTGTCGCGCGGGGTCGAGGCGGCACGCCTGGAAACGCTAGGCTATGGTGAAACCCAGCCGATCGCCTCCAACGAGACGGTCGAGGGACGCGCACAGAATCGCCGCGTCGAAATCAAGATCGTCCCAATTCGGGAAAGCGACATGCGCTGACCTGAGCAACGCCCTCTCTCCGCCTGCTGAGAGAGGGCCAGTCAGCGCCGCACGGCAAAAAACTGGCGCAGCAGCGCGCTCGCTTCGCCCTCACCTATCCCCGAATACACCTCCGGGCGGTGATGGCAGGTCGGCTGGGCAAAGAAACGCGGCCCGTGCTCGACCGCCCCGCCCTTTGGATCGGCAGCACCATAATAGAGCCGCGCGATGCGGGCATGGGCGATGGCGCCCGCGCACATCGCGCAGGGCTCGAGCGTGACCCACAGGTCGCAATCCTCCAGCCGATCGCGACCCAGCGCTCGCGCAGCGGCGCGGATCGCGAGAATTTCGGCGTGCGCGGTCGGATCGTGCAACGTCCGTGGCGCGTTCGCTGCGACCGCAACCACCCGCTCCCCCTGCATGACCACCGCACCCACCGGCACTTCACTGGTCTCTGCGGCGGCGAGGGCGGCGTCGAGTGCGGTACGCATGGGTTCGGGCAGCGGGAACATGCCGCTGATATGCCGCAAGCAGCGGCGGTCGGCTATATTGCCGACGCACCGCGGCAGGATGCAATTACTGGGCAGCCGGGGTCGGCTGCGCCTTCTCGACCTCTACGGTCGGGACCTGAATCGTTTTGTTTTCCATGGTGATGGTCGGCACCTGGATCGTCTTGTTGGTGGTGCCCATGCCGACATCGCCGACGTCCGCCGCGACAGTCGGCGCCTTGCCGCCTTCGAACTTCACGGTCGGGAGCGAACCCGGCTTCATGTCGACACTCAGCATGCCGAGCGAAATCAGCACCACGATCACCACGGCCGCAAGGCCGAGAATTGCCAGAAGTCCACGCATCGAGTCCGATCTCCCTTTCGAATCGTTTGCGAAATAACGCATCATTGACCATAGGGGTTGCACGCACGGCGCGATACAGGGCGATGCACGGTTGACGTAGTCGCGCTGTCCCGTTATCGGGCCGCTCTTTCCCAGCGCCGCTGGACAGGCTGAAACCTAGGAACGATTCGATGTCGCGCATTTGCGAGCTGACCGGCAAGGGCCGGCAGGTGGGTCACAATGTTTCCCACGCCAATAACAAGACCAAGCGTACCTTTCTGCCCAACCTGCAGAATGTGACGCTGATGTCGGAAGCGCTCGAGCGCTCGATCCGTCTGCGCGTGTCGACGCACGGCCTGCGCTCGGTCGAGCACAATGGCGGCCTCGACAACTGGCTGCTCAAGACCGGCGACGAGAAGCTGTCGCTGCGCGCCCGCCGCCTGAAGCGCGAAATCGCCAAGAAGGCGACTGCCGCAGCCTGATTCGCCTCGGCGAACCGATTCTGATCGGCCCGCTCCCATTCCGGGACGCGGGCCGTTCGGCGTTTTGATCGCCCTGATGCGATTCGTTCGAGCGGCGCCTTATCGGTTCAGCCGGAATTTGAGCAGTAACGACCGCTGCAGAAACAGCTGGTTATCGTCCGATGCGATCCACAGGATCGTTTCCTGACCTTCCCGGACGGCGGCCAGCGCTTCGAAATTGTCCTGCAGAACTGCCCCCTCGAATCGGGCGATCTCCCGGCCAGTCACGACCGCCCCGCGCCGAATCGCCGTGCGCGGAACAACGGTCAGCGTCGCCGTGAACGACAGCGGCAGCGCGAAGCGCCGGTTGAGGATCGCGATGCGCCCGTCCGGAAGCTCTGCCATGTCGGTTGGCTTGAAGCCGCGCGGCGGGCGATAGCTGAATGCGAAACCGCGGCGCGGGGCAACCACCGGATCGCCCGCGAACATGATGCCCCGCATCGTCCCCGCTGCGTCGCCCTTGCGGTCCTCTGCCAGCACGATGAAGCGGCCGTCGCGCAGACGCACTATCGCCTCGGCTCCGCCATTGCTGGACCAGTTCGCCAGAACGGAAGGCGTCGCGTGCGCCTGGGCATGTACGAAGCCACGGCCATAGCGCCAGATCGCGTTTGCGCGCTCGAACCCGACCCAGATCTGGCCGGTCGCCGGATCGCGTGTCAGCGATTCGCTGTCGCGATCCTGCTTGCGCCACCCCTTGCCCGGGCCGGCGGGCAGTTCGGCAAAGCGCAGCGCCCGCGGCCGCCAGTCCGCCCCCATGGTGAACGAGACGATGTTGCCCCCGTCGCTCAACAGCGTGAACCGGTTGCCATCCACCGCCATCGCCGAAAAGCCCCCGAACGCCGCTCCGTCCCCCTCCAGCGCGACCCCGCCAAGAAAGGTCAGGCCGCCCAGCCGCGTGCGCTGCGGATTGCCCGGCTCCAATACCACCTGCCTGGCCCCAACCGACACGTTGCGCGGCAATAGCGACAGCCGCGCCTCGCCCGACCATTGCGGGACGAAGATCAGGATCAGAAGGATCGACAGGAGGATGCGCATCGTCGGCCCTTCATAATGGCCGCAATCGTGCCGCAAAGCTGAACCTCAGATAACAGCTCCGTTCAGCCTGGGTTGGTCGCCGTTCAGCTAACCGACAGACAAGCCGTTCCGCTGCGTATCTGCGGACCTGCCCGACATGCCGGTGCGATCCGAACGCCCTGCCCGACTTCCCGTGTTGCGTACCGGGACAGGGCACTCCCCCCTTGGGCGCTGCGGGTCCACCGGCACCCCCCTTACGATCCCGCAACGATCCTGAACCGCGGATAACAGCCGCATTAAGGGAGCGCTCAATGCGGTTGTGCGAATCCCTTGTTCAACGAGATCGGACGAACAAGGAGACACGAGATGATCAAGCAGCTTTCCCTGATCGGCGCCGCGCTGGCGATGACCGGCATCGCGCTGGTTCCCGCGACCGAGGCAGCCGCGCAGAGCCGCTACGAATATCGCGACGACCGTGGTTACTACGGCGATCGCTATCGCGACGGCCGCGGGTACGAGCGGGACCGTTACCGCGAGTATCGTCGCGACGGGCGCCGCTATCAGTATCGTTCGCGCGCTGCAGACAAGTGCCGCGACGGTGACGGTGGGACGATCGTCGGTGCTATCGCCGGTGGGCTGGCCGGTAACGCGATCGCAGGCCGCGGCGACAAGACCGTCGGCACCCTGCTGGGCGGCGTGGTTGGCGCGCTGGCCGGGCGCGAGATCGACCGGGCGGACCGTCCGGGCTATTGCCGCCGCTAAGCAAGGCCCCATGACAAGTTGAAACGGGCCGGCTCCTCACAAGGGGCCGGCCCTTTCATTTGAACAACTTGGTCGCTCGCGCGTTGGGCGGGCATGCTGAAACCATGCAACGATTCCGCACATCCGCTGGCGGAGCGCTTCCGCGCGTTCGTCAAGTCGGCCGA
The DNA here is from genome assembly GCF_965227385.1 of Sphingomonas sp. GTDB lineage: Bacteria > Pseudomonadota > Alphaproteobacteria > Sphingomonadales > Sphingomonadaceae > Sphingomonas. Next base: position 1,319,519 of record NZ_OZ245750.1, on the reverse strand, counting down.
ATTCCCATGTGTCGGCGCGAAATCGGCGCTGAGCCGCGATCGCATGCGCTTTGTTGTGAGCAAGGACATCGGGTCGGCGTGGGACGACCTGCGCATACTTCCCAACCTGCACGACCTCGCTGCCAGCTATCGCGCCGAGCCCGAGTTGTTCCAGTCGCTGGTCGTCCTGTTCGAGCAGGATCGCGAACTCGACGAACCGGCGTTCGAGGCGAATCTTTGGGCACGGCTGCAGTCGCTGACCGATAAGGATGAATGGCTGGGCCAGCCGGGCGATCCCCGCGTCAGCCATGATCCCGATGATCCGCATTTCTCGCTCAGCTTTGGCGGCGAGGCGTTTTTCGTCGTCGGCCTGCACCCGCAGGCGAGCCGACCCGCGCGCCGCTTCGAGCGGCCGGCATTGGTGTTCAACCTGCACGATCAGTTCGAGCAGCTTCGCGCACAGGGGCGATATCAGAAATTGCGCGATTCGATCATTGCGCGCGATGTCGCGCTGGCCGGCGCGCCCAATCCGATGCTGGCGCAGCACGGCACGGTTTCGGAAGCACGGCAATATAGCGGGCGGGTGGTCGACCCCGAATGGCGCTGCCCATTCCGCGGGCGCGGGGATGCACAGAATGCCGCATAGAATCGCCCCGCGCTCCGGCGTTGCATTCGAACTGCCCAAGGGGGCGCGGCTGACTGTTACCGATCCGACCGGCGAACAGGTCGCCGACCTGCTCGCCTATCGCAAGGACGATGTCGGCGAAGTGATTTCGTCGGGTCGTACGCTGGATTACGCCAGCCGCATTTACCTGACGACGGGCGACAAGCTCTATTCGAACCGCAGCAACGTGCTGCTCGAGATCGTCGCCGACGATGTTGGGCGGCATGATTTCCTGTTGACGCCATGCTCGAAGGACACGTTCCGCATCATCTATGGCGATACCGACCCGCATCGCGGCTGCTTCGGCAACCTCGCCGCCGCGCTCGCGCCTTTTGGCGTCGAGGAGGACATGATCCCCACCGCGTTCAATTGCTTCATGAACGTGCCGGTCGATGGGACAACGGGCGAATTGCGCGTCGATCCACCGCTGAGCAAAGCGGGGGACCGGATCGTGTTTCGGGCGATGGAGGATTTGGTGATCGGCCTAACCGCCTGTTCGGCGCTGCAGTCGAACAATGGGTCGTTCAAGCCGATCGACTGGGAGGTGACGCTGCCGGAGTAATCCGGCAGCGCCCCAATTCCATCAGTTTCCGGTCGGGAAGCCGCGGCGCTTGAACAGCGCGTTGACGTCCGGATCGCGACCGCGGAAGGCTTTGTACGCTTCCTTGCGGTCGGTTTCATTGCCTGTTTCCAACAGGATAGTACGGAACTTGTCCGCCGTGGCCTTGTCCCAGACATTCCCCGTTTCCTCGAACGCGGCCCAGGTGTCGGCGTCCATCGTTTCCGACCACAGGTAGGAATAATATCCCGCCGAATAGGCGTCGGAGGAGAAGAGGTGGTTGAACTGGGGTAGGCGGTGCCGCATCACGATCTCCTTTGGCATACCCAAAGAAGCGAGCGTGTCGCGTTCGAATGCGTCGGGGTCGGTCACCGGGGTGTCGCGATTGTGGAGTTGCATGTCCACAATGGCGGATGAGAGATATTCGACCGTGTCGAACCCCTGATTGAACGTCGCCGCCTTCTGGATCTTCTCCACCAACGCCCCCGGGATCACCTCGCCCGTCTTGTAGTGCTTGGCAAAGCGGTTGAGCACGTCGGGGGTCAGCAGCCAGTTTTCGTTCACCTGGCTGGGATATTCGACAAAGTCCCGCGGCGTGCCGGCGAGGCCCGGATAATAGACGTTGCCGAGCAGGCTGTGCAGCGCATGGCCGAATTCGTGGAACAGCGTCGAAGCGTCGTCGATGCTGATCAGCGTCGGCTCACCGCCACCGCCCTTGGTGAAGTTGTTGTTGTTCGACGCCAGCACGATATCGTCGCCGCGCAGCCCCGAACGGCTGCGATAGCTGGTCGCCCATGCCCCCGAACGCTTCCCCGCGCGCGCGAAATTGTCGAGGTAGAAGACGCCGATCGTCTTGCCCAACCGCTTGACCTCGAACGTCCGCACATCGGCCTGGAACACCGGGATCGTGCCGGTATTTTCCTTGAATTCCAGGTCGTAGAGGCGGCCTGCGGCGTAGAACATGGCGTTGACCATGTTGTTGAGCTCGAGATACGGCTTCACCTCGCTCTCATCGAGGTCGTATTTCGCCTTGCGGACCTTCTCCGCATAGAAGCGATAGTCCCAGCCCTCGATCTTGATCTTCGGCCCCTTGCCCGCTGCAGCCTCGGCGTCCGCGAGCGCCTGCATGTCGGCGACTTCCTGTTTCACGCGCCCGACCGCCGCGGGCCAGACCGACATCATCAGCTTGGTCGCGTTCTCCGGCGTCTCCGCCATCGTGTCGTCCATGCGGTAATGCGCATGCGTCTTGAAGCCGAGCACCTTGGCACGCTCCTGACGCAGCTTCAGGATCTGGGCGATGATCGCGTTGGTATCGGTCGCGCCGCCATTGTCGCCGCGGTTGATATAGGCGTTGTAGACCTTCTCGCGCAGCGCGCGGTTGGTGGCGTACATCAGGAAGGGCTGCATCGACGAACGCGTGTTCTTGACCGCCCATTTGCCCGCCTGCCCGCGCGCCTTGGCCTCTTCGGCGAGGCTCGCCTTGAAGCTGTCGGGCAGGCCGGCGAGGTCCGCCTCATTGTCGATGATGATCGCGGTTTCTTCGTCCGCCAGCACGCGGCGGCTGAATTCGGTATAGGCGACCGACAGCTCGCCGTTGATGCGCTTGATCTCGGCCTTCTGCGCCTCGTTGAGCAGCGCGCCCGAGGTCACGTAATCACGATATTCGCGTTCGAGCAGGCGCATCTGCTGGGCGTTGAGGCCGAGCGTCTGGCGCTTGTCGTACAGCGTCTTCACCCGCTGGAACATCTTGGGGTCGAGGCTGAGTTCGGTCGAGAAGGCCGACAGCTTCGGGCTCCATTCGCGCGCGATCTTCTGCACCTCGGGGCTGGCGAGGTTGCTGGTATAGACGCCCCACACCGGGAAGATGCGCGCCAGCGACGTCGTAACCTTGGCCGGTGCCTCGATCGTGTTGGCGAAGGTCGGGGCTTCGGGATTGTCGCGCACCTTGGCGAACGCGGCGCGCGCCTCGGCCATGCCCTTCTCGAAGGCGGCCGGGAACATCGCCGGGGTGACCTTGTCCCACTGGGGAACGCCGTCGAACGGGCCGGGCCAGGTGTCGATCATCGGTGCAGGATCCACGGTGGCGGTTGCGGTTGGCGCGGCCGGGGTCTGGGCAGCGGCGGGCAAGATCGACAGGAGCGAGGCGGTGGCGAGCAAAATCGCGCCGGATACGGGCTTCATGAACTTCCCCTGGGAGATGGTGTGATAACAGGATGATACGGCACGGGCCACGCTTGGCAAGCGGCACGCGACGAATGGCATGGCCGGTCGCAGTGCTGTTCCTCCCCTGAAATTTTTCAGGGGAGGAATGGGGTCACCCCCCGACGGTCTGTTCGATCACACCGAAGATCGGGTGGTGCCGGTCATCCTCGGCCCAGATGCGGACGGTGTCGCCGGCCTTGAGGAACGGGGTCGACGCCTGGCCGTCGCGGATCGTTTCGACGGTGCGGACTTCGGCGAGGCACGAATAGCCGACGCCGCCCTGTGCGATCGGCTTGCCAGGACCGCCATCGGCATCGCGGTTCGATACGGTGCCGGAGCCGATGATCGTGCCGGCCCCCAGCGCGCGCGTCTTCGCGGCGTGCGCGATCAGCGTGCCGAAATCGAAGGTCATGTCCTCCCCGGCCTCGGCGCGGCCGAAGGGCTGACCGTTCAAGTCGACCATCAGCTTGCGATGCAGCTTGCCGTCGCGCCACCAGTCGCCGAGCGCATCCGGCGTCACGAACACCGGCGAAAAGGCGCTGGCGGGCTTGGACTGGAAGAAGCCGAAGCCCTTGGCCAGTTCGCCCGGGATCAGATTGCGCAGCGACACGTCGTTGGTAAGTCCGACCAGCCGCACCGCCGCCAGCGCTTCCTCACGGCTCGCGCCCAGCGGCACGTCGCCGGTGACGACGACCACTTCCGCCTCGAGGTCGCAACCCCAGCTCTCGTCCGCGAGCGGGATCGGGTCGCGCGGGCCGAGAAACCCATCGCTGCCGCCCTGGTACATCAGCGGATCGTGCCAGAAGCTGTCGGGCATTTCCGCCCCGCGCGCCTGCCGCACCAGCGCGACATGGTTCACATAGGCCGAGCCATCGGCCCATTGATAGGCGCGCGGCAGCGGCGACGCCGCCTCACGTTCATGGAAGCGTTCGCGCGGGATCACTTCATGATCGAGATCGGTGGCGAGGTTGCGCAACGCCCCTTCATAGCGATCCCAATCGTCGAGCGCCGCCTGCAGTGTGCCGACAATGTGACCGGCATCGGCATACCAGGCGAGGTCGCTCGACACGACGACGAGGCGGCCGTCACGTCCGTGCTTGAGACTGGCAAGTTTCACGCTGCTTCTCCTGCTCCTGGCCCGCCTGCTCTAACCGGCTGGTTTTCGGCGAGTCCTTACCCAAGTTGCATTGACAGGCGCGAGCGCAACCCGCAACGCTCAACACATGTTTTCCGAGCTTCGATTCCTGGAGCAAGGCGGCGAGATGGGTCGCCGTATTCGGGAGCATGACTGGGCCGCAACCCCGCTGGGCCCGCCGGAAACCTGGCCACAAGCGCTGCGCTTTGCCCTGGGTATCTGCCTCGGTTCGGAAATGCCGACGGCGATCTATTGGGGTCCGGAGCTGCGGCTGTTCTACAACGATGCCTGGGCGCCGATTCCGGCCGAGCGCCACCCTGGCGCGCTGGGCCGCCCCGGTGCCGAGGTCTGGCCCGAAATCTGGGACGTGGTCGGTCCGCAATTCGAGCACGTCATGGCGACGGGTGAAGGGTTCGCCACCTATGACCAGCGGCTCGACATGGAACGGGGCGGAAAACCGCACGAAAGCTACTGGAATTACAGCTTTACCCCGATCCGCGACGAATATGGCCGGGTGTGCGGCATCCTCAACCAGGGAAACGAGACGACCGCGACGGTATTGTCGCAACGCGAGCGCCGCGCCGAGATCGAACGGCTGCGCGAGCTGTTCCAACAGGCGCCGGGCGCGGTCGCGTTGCTGGAGGGACCGGACCATGTCTTCGCGCTGACCAACCCGGCCTATCATGCGCTGACCGGACGTGCCGAGCTGATCGGAAAGCCCGTTGCGGAAGCGCTGCCCGAGATCATCGAACAGGGGTTCGTCGATCTGCTGGATCAGGTATTCGACACCGGCGTGGCCTATCGCGCGACCGGCCAGCCGGTTCAGCTCGTTCGCGACGGGGTAGCCGACACCCGTCTGGTCGATTTCGTCTTTCAACCGATCAAGGACAACGCAGGGACCACGACCGCGATCTTCATCGAGGCGAACGACGTGACCGAGCGCGTCGTCGCCGAGCATCGATTGCGCGAGAGCGAGGAGCGGCTTCAGCTTGCGCTTCAGGCGACGAACATCGTGGGAGTGTGGGACTGGGACCTGACAACCGACCAGCTGCGCACCGATGCGCGGCTTGCCCAGCTCTATGGCGTCGATCCGGCGCTGGCCGAGCAGGGCGGGCCGAGCGAAACGTTCATCGCCAATGTCCACCCGGAGGACGCGCAGCGCCTGCGCGCCGAAATCGGTCAGGCGGTCCGCAGCGGCGACGCGTTTTCCAGCGAGTATCGACTGATCGATGCCGCCGGGCGCGTGCGCTGGGTCACCGCGCAGGGGCGGTGCAGCTATGGCGCTGACGGGCGTGCGGTGCGCTTTCCCGGCGTTATCTTCGAAGTCACCGAGCGTCGCGAAGCCGAGGAAGCCGCGCGTCAAGCCGCCGCCGACCTTGAGGCAGCGACGCAGGATCAGACATTTCTGTTCGACCTTGCCGGGCGCCAACGTGCGCTGGATACGCCCGAGGCGATCATGCGGCTTGGGGCGGGGGCGGTTGCCGAGCGGCTGGGGATCGATCGGGTCGGCTTTTACCGCGTCGCTGACGATGATGCGGTGCAGTTCGGTCCGTGTGTCACCAGCGGGAAGCTGCGCTCGCTGGAGGGGACGCGGCGACTCGACATGGGCGCCGCCAATGCGATCTATCGGCAGGGGCTGACCCTGGTCTCGCATGACGCCGCCAATGATCCGCGGTTCACGGGCAGCGACTTGTCGCGCTCCTCACCTGCAGCGGTAGGCGTGCCGCTGATGCGCGGCGGGGCATGGGTCGGGAGCCTTTACGCCAACCAGGCCGAGCCGCGCGAATGGCGGCCGGAGGAAGTCGCGCTGATCGAGGCGGTCGCCCAGTCGACCTGGGACGCGGTAGAGCGCGCCGCCGCCGTCATCGCGCTGCGCGAGAGCGAGACCAAATTCCGCGCCATCGCCAATTCGATCGACCCGATGGTCTGGTCGACGCAGCCCGATGGCTATCACGATTACTATAACGACCGCTGGTACGAGTTTACCGGTGTCTCCTCTGGCTCGACCGATGGCGCGGCGTGGAACGACATGTTCCATCCCGACGACCAGCCGCGCGCCTGGGCGATGTGGCGTCGGTGCCTGGAAACCGGCGAACCCTATCATATCGAGTATCGGTTGCGGCACCATAGCGGGGTCTATCGCTGGGTCCTGGGACGGGCGCAGCCGGTCCGCGACGACGATGGTGCGATCACCCGCTGGTTCGGCACCTGCACCGACATCCAGGACATTGTCGACGCGCGCGAAGTGCTGGCGGGATCGCGACAGGAGCTGGAGCAGGCGGTGGAGGAGCGCACGCGCCAGCTGATGTCCGCCGAGGAGCGGTTGCGCCAGGCGCACAAGATGGAGGCGGTCGGCCAGCTGACCGGCGGCATCGCGCACGACTTCAACAACATGCTGGCGGTGATCATCGGATCGCTCGACATGCTCGAGCGCCGGATCGCGCAGGGCGCGACCGATCTCGACCGCTATATCGTTGCCGCCAGGGACGGCGCGACGCGCGCGGCGGCGCTGACCCAGCGGCTGCTCGGATTTGCGCGGCAACAGCCGCTGGCGCCGGTGCCGCTCGACATCAATGCGCTCGTTTCGGGCATGATCGACCTGCTGATGCGCACGCTCGGCGAAAAGGTAACGGTCGAGACGCGATTGCAGAGCCAGCTTGCGCCCGCGCTGGCCGACCCCAACCTGCTGGAGAATGTCATCCTCAACCTGTCGGTTAACGCGCGCGACGCGATGCCCGATGGCGGCAGGCTGACGATCGAGACCGCCAACCGCACCCTCGCTGCGGGCGAGGCGGGCGAGCTGGGCCTTGCCGCGGGGGACTATGTCGCGCTGACCGTCGCGGATACCGGATCGGGCATGTCGGACGAAGTGGCCTCGCGCGCGTTCGACCCGTTCTTCACGACTAAAGGCGTCGGCAAGGGCACCGGCCTGGGACTCAGCCAGGTCTTCGGCTTTGCCCGGCAGTCGGGCGGCCATGTCGCGATCGACACCGCGCCTGGCCGGGGGACCCGCGTGACGCTGCTGTTGCCGCGTCACGATGCGGTGCCCGACGCGGTCGCACCCGCACTGCGCGATGCGCCGCTGCAGAGCGGATCGCGTGACGAGGTGATTCTGGTCGTCGAGGACGAGGAGCGGGTGCGCAACCATTCGGTCGAGGCGCTGCGCGAGCTTGGCTATACGGTGCTGCAGGCTCCCGACGGGGTCGAGGCACTGCGCATCATGGCGCGCGGGCAGCAGCCGATTTCACTGCTGTTCACCGATGTGGTGATGCCGGAGATGACGGGTGACGAGCTGGCCCGCCGCGCGCGTGCACGCCAGCCGGGCCTCAAAGTGCTGTATACCAGCGGTTATACGCCCGACGAGAATGCGATCACCACCGACGCGGGGATCGCCGCCGCGCTGATCGCCAAGCCGTTCGGCGTGGTGCAGCTCGCCGCCAAGGTCCGCGCCGCGCTCGACAGCTGACCGCGCGATGCTGGACGTAGCGGCGCGCGCGCTCTAGGGGAGCCGCGCATACCGGAAAGGATCGGAATTTGGCGAACGTCGCGGTGATCGGCGCCCAGTGGGGCGATGAGGGCAAGGGCAAGATCGTCGACTGGCTGGCCAGCCGCGCCGACCTGGTCGTCCGCTTTCAGGGCGGGCATAATGCCGGCCACACGCTGGTCGTGGGCGACAAGGTCTACAAGCTGTCGCTGCTTCCGTCCGGCTTGGTGCGCGGCACGCTGTCGCTGATCGGCAATGGCGTGGTGTTCGACCCCTGGCATTTCCGCGACGAGATGGAAAAGCTGCGCGCGCAGGGGGTTGAGATCACGCCCGAGACGCTGCAGGTTGCCGAGACCGCGCCGCTGATCCTGCCCTTCCACCGCGACCTCGACGCGCTGCGCGAGGATGCGAGCGGTTCGGGCAAGATCGGCACCACCCGCCGCGGCATCGGCCCGGCCTATGAGGACAAGGTCGGTCGCCGCGCAATCCGCGTGTGCGATCTGGCGCATCTCGACGATCTGGGGCCGCAGCTCGACCGGCTGTGCGCGCATCACGACGCGCTGCGCGCCGGCTTCGGCCAACCACCGATCGACCGCGATCGCCTGCTGGACGAACTGCGCGAGATTGCGCCGGCGGTGCTGCCCTATGCCGCGCCGGTGTGGCTGACGCTTAAGGGCGCGAAGGAAGCGGGCAAGCGCATCCTGTTCGAGGGGGCGCAGGGCGCATTGCTCGACATCGACCATGGCACCTACCCGTTCGTCACCTCGTCCAACACGGTCAGCGGAGCGGCGGCGTCGGGCTCCGGCCTTGGTCCGGGGTCGGTCGGTTTCGTGCTGGGAATCGTCAAGGCGTACACGACCCGCGTCGGATCGGGCCCGTTCCCGAGCGAGCAGGACAATGAGATCGGCGAACTGCTGGGCACGCGCGGGCGCGAGTTCGGCGTAGTCACCGGGCGCAAGCGCCGCTGCGGCTGGTTCGACGCAGTGCTGGTGCGCCAGTCGGTCGCGCTGAGCGGCGTCACCGGCATCGCGCTGACCAAGCTCGACATTCTCGACGGGATGGAGACGCTGAAGATCTGCACCGGCTATACCGTCGGCGACAAGCATTACGACTATTTGCCCCCCAGCCCGCAGGATCAGGCGCGTGCCGTCGCAGTCTATGAAGAGATCGAGGGCTGGAGCGAGTCGACCGCAGGTGCGCGCAGCTGGGCGCAGCTGCCGGCGCAGGCGATCAAATATATCCGGCGGATCGAAGAGCTGATCGGATGCCCGGTCGCTTTGGTGTCAACGAGTCCCGAGCGCGAGGACACGATCCTGGTCCGCGATCCCTTCGCGGACTGAAGGTAACCCGGACGCGGCACGCCGCGCCCGGGGACGAAACCGTCAGTAGAAGGTCGAATTGGGCTCGGGCGCGGTATCGCTGCCGTCCTGAGTCGGGTCGGCCGGCTGCGCGCTTGGCTCGACATCGGTGCGGTTCGAAAGCGTCTCCGGTGCGGTGGTGTCGTCCGGTGCGGCTTCGTTGGTTATCTCGTTCTGCAGCGGTGGTTGCGTTTGCGGCGTGCCGATTGCGGCGAAGGCGGCGGTCGATCCACCAAGGGCGATGAGGCTGAACAGCGTCTTGTGGCGCATGGGATACTCCTGGTTACACAGCCCGGATTGAACGCGCGCTGTTCACCGGAAGTCGCATGCCGGTTCCTCGCCCCATCGGCGAAGCCGCCCGGCTCGCCCGTCAGCTGCGCCGTGCGCGCGGCGGGCCGATCAGCCGCACTGCGCGCGGTGGAGCAATTTCTGGTCGGCCAGCACCAGCGCCATCATCGCTTCCACTACCGGGACGCCGCGAATGCCGACACACGGGTCGTGGCGACCCTTGGTCCGGATCTCGGTCGCTTCGCCATCGCGGGTAATGGTTTCGACCGGCGTGAGGATCGAACTGGTCGGCTTGAACGCGACGCGCACGCGTACCGGCTGGCCGGTCGAGATGCCGCCCGCAATGCCGCCCGCATGGTTGGCGAGGAACTCCGGACCGTCAACGCCGGGACGCATCGGATCGGCATTGCCCTCACCCGACGCCAGCGCCGCTGCAAAGCCGTCGCCGATCTCGACGCCCTTGACCGCATTGATGCTCATCATGCCGCTCGCCAATTCGCTGTCGAGCTTTGCATAGAGCGGCGCGCCCCAGCCGGGGGGAACGCCCTCCGCCTCACACACCACCACCGCACCGAGCGAGGAGCCGTCCTTGCGCGCGGCATCGATCACCTTTTCCCACTGCTCCGCCGCGACCGGATCGGGGGAGAAGAAGGCGTTGTTGTCGATCTGCGCATCGTCGAAGCGCGAATAGAGGATCGGGTGCTGGCCGATCTGTTCGACCCAGGCGCGGACGCGCACTTCCGGAATCACCTTGCGCGCGACGGCCCCCGCCGCGACGCGCATCGCCGTCTCACGCGCCGAGGAGCGACCGCCGCCGCGATAGTCGCGAAAGCCGTATTTGGCGTCATAGGCATAGTCGGCATGGCCGGGGCGATAGGCGCTGGCGACCTCCGAATAATCCTTTGAGCGCTGGTCGACATTGTCGATCAACAGGCCGATCGGAGTGCCGGTCGTCCGCCCTTCGAACACGCCGGAGAGAATGCGGACCGCGTCCGGCTCCTGCCGCTGCGTCGTGAAGCGCGACGTGCCGGGGCGGCGCTTGTCGAGGAAGGGCTGGATATCCGCTTCGGACAGGTCGAGGCCGGGAGGGCAGCCATCGACCACCGCGCCGATCGCAGGGCCATGGCTCTCGCCAAAGGTGGTGAAGCGCAGGACGCGGCCGAAGGTGTTGAAGCTCATGGCGTCATCCCTTGCCGATTGCACCGCGATTTGGAAGCAAGAAGGATAGCGGGTCGGTCAAAGCCGCTATGGTGTCATGCGTCCTGCGCGAGCGCCGCGAACGCGCCAGCATGGGCCGCAACACCGCGCACGCCGCACGGCAGCTTCCCGTCCTGCAACGCCAGCGCCATCAGATGATCCCCGGCATAGGGCGAGTCGAACCCGCGCGCGAGGTCGGCGGCATAGCCGAAACGACCGTAATAAGCCGGATCGCCGAGCACGAAGCTGAGCAGATAGCCCGCGTCGCCGAGATGCCGGTGCCCGGCGGCGATCAGCGCCTCTGCCACGCCCTGCTGACGATACGCCGCCTCGACCGCCACGGGGGCGAGCGCGACGGCGGCGAGGGCGACGTCGTTGACGCGCACGTCCATCCGGCTGAATGCGACCATCCCCGCGAGCGCGCCGGTCTCCTCATCATCCGCGACCAGCGTCAGCACCATGTCGCCATCGATGCACCAACGCTGCACGAGCAACGCTTCATCCGCCGCAGGAAAGCTGCGCCGAAGCAGCGCATCGATCGCGGCGACGTCACCGCCGGTGGCGGGGCGGATGGCAATCATCAGACCAGCGCAATGTCCGGGGCATCTTCGGCCTTCATACCGATGACGTGGTAGCCGGCGTCGACATGGTGGGTTTCGCCGGTGGTGCCGCTCGACAGGTCGGACAGGAAATAGAGGCCGGCGCCGCCGACATCCTCGATCGTCACGTTGCGCTTGAGCGGGGCGTTGAGCTCGTTCCATTTGAGGATCAGGCGGAAGTCGCCGATGCCGCTGGCCGCGAGCGTCTTGATCGGGCCGGCGCTGATCGCGTTGACGCGGATATTCTGCTTGCCGAGGTCGACAGCGAGATACTGGACGCTGGTTTCCAGCGCCGCCTTGGCCACGCCCATGACGTTATAATGCGGAATGACCTTTTCCGCGCCGTAATAGCTGAGCGTCAGCAGCGATCCGCCATTGGGCATCATCGCCTGGGCGCGCTTGGCCACCGCGACGAACGAATAGACGCTGATGTTCATCGTCATCAGGAAATTGTCGAGGCTGGTGTCGACATAGCCGCCGCGCAGCTCGTTCTTGTCCGAAAAGCCGATCGCGTGGACCACGAAGTCGATCGTCGGCCAGCGCTCCGCCAGCGTGGCGAAGGTCTTGTCGAGCTCGGCCATGTCGCTGACATCGCAGTCGATCAGGAAATCGCTGCCCAGTTCCGCCGCCAGCGGGCGCACGCGCCGCTCCAGCGCCTCGCCCTGATAGCTGAACGCCAGTTCCGCACCCTGTTCGCGCAGCTTCTTGGCGATGCCCCATGCCAGCGAACGATCATTGGCGAGCCCCATGATCAGCCCGCGTTTTCCCTGCATCAATCCGGTCACGTCTTACCCTCCGGTCCCTCTTGCGGCTTCTCTAGCCCGGTTTCGGGCGTTTCTGCCAGTGCGGCGTTGAGTTCGGCGCCGATAACGACGCCAAAGCCGATGAGAAAGAAGAAGATGAGCGCGACCATCACGCCGGCGAGACTGCCATAGGTGAGGCCATAGCCACCGAACGAACCGATCACTGCGGGCAAGGCAGCGGTGCAACCCATCCACCACAGGGTCACAAACGCCGGCCCGGGCCATTTGGGACAGCCGGACTTGCGATAACGCGACGGGGTCAGCGTGTAGAACAGGATATACAGCGCCCCGAACAGGGCGATGGCGGGCGCCACTTTGGTCAACGAAATCATCCGCGCCGCATCTGAGGCAAAGGGAATGACGCGCAGGATGAACTGCTCCGCTCCGCTGAGCAGCAGCTGGAAGCTGAACGCCATCATCGCCAGGATCACCGAGGCGATGACCATTCCGATCGTCGCCAGTTTCAGCCGCCAGAAGGGCGTACCCGAGGGTATGCCATAGGCCTGCCTCAGGATCGCGCGCACCGTTTCGACAAAGCCCGAGGTCGTCCACAACCCGACCAGCGCGCCCAGCCACAGCAGCGATCCCGAGCGGGCCTCCAGCACCTCAAGAATCGCGGGGCGTAGCAAATCGGCGACTTCCGGTGGCACGGTGCGCAGAAATGCGGCGACCGCCTGAAGCCCGTCGCCGGTCCGCCCAACCAGCCGCGCCACGGCGGTTGCGACGATGAAGAAGGGGAACAGCGTGACGAGGCTGAGATAGGCAAGGTTGCCGGCATGGGTGAAGCCGTCGTTGAAAGCACCCACCGCCACTCGCTTGGTCACCACGATCATGCGGTCCGTGACGCCCAGGTCGGACAGCCGTTCGTTGAAGCCGCGACGGCGCGCTTCGGGCGATTCAGGGGAGATAGGTTCGGTCACGATATCCGATCAGACGCCCAGCCGGGCGCGCGGGTTCCCCTGATCGGTCCAGTCGGCAACAAATTCGGCCAGCTTGGCGTCACTGCCCGGGATCTCGATCATCAACGTGACGAGCAGGTCGCCGCGCGCGCTCTTGCCGTGAAAGCCGCGATCCTTGAGGCGCAGCGTCTTGCCCGAGCTCGATCCGGCGGGAACCTTGAGGTTCACCGGCCCTTCGGGCGTCGGCACGCGCACCGCCGCGCCCGCGACCGCTTCCTTGAGCGTGATCGGCAGATCGAGCCGGATATGGTCGCCGTCGCGGGTGAAGAAACGGTGCGGTTCGACCTCGATCGTCACGATCGCGTCGCCATTGCCGCCCGGCCCGGCGTCGCCCTTGCCCGCCAGGCGCATCTGGGTGCCGGTTTCGACGCCCTTGGGCAGCTTCAGGTCGATCGTCGATCCGTCGCGCAGCTGGATCCGCTGCGGCTTGAGCGCGGCGGCATCTTCGAACGGGACGCGCAGGCGATAGGCGATATTGGCGCCCTTGGCCGGAGGCGGGCGGCGGCCGAAACCGCTCGAAAACCCGCCCTGCTGGCCCCCGAAACCGCCGCCGCGGCCGCCGAACAGCCCCTCGAGAATATCCTCGAACCCGGCATCGCCGCCACCGCCACCGCCGAAGTCGAACTGCGCCCCGCCGGGCCGGAACCCGCCCTGCGGCCCGCCGCGCGCGCCGCCAAAGCCAGCGCCGAAGGGCGAGGTGGGGTTGCCGTCACCATCGATCTCACCCCGGTCGAAGCGGGCGCGCTTGTCCTTGTCCATCAGCAGGTCGTACGCCTGCGTCACGGTGCCGAACTTCTCCGCCGCCGTGGGATTGTCGCGGTTACGGTCGGGATGGAGCTCCTTGGCGAGCTTGCGATACGCTTTCTTGACCTCATCCTCGCTGGCCCCGCGCGAGATTCCCAAGGTTGCGTAAGGATCGGCCACGGTGTTTCCCTGTTGATTGTCGTTCGGCGTGTTATCCCGCTACATCGGCGCGGCAGGGGGCGAGTGCAAGGGTTGCACCCCTAATCCAGCGGCGCGACGTCCACCGACACCGTCATATTCTGCGCGCCCGACCCCAGCACGATGCCGTCGATCGGGGCGATGTCGGTATAGTCGCGGCCGATCGCGACAACGACATGATCGCTCGCCATCCAGATGCCGTTGGTCGGATCGACGCCGACCCAGCCGCGCTCCGGTCCGCACCACAGCAACACCCAGGCATGGGTGGCGTCCGCTCCGACCAGCCGCGGCTGGCCCGGCGGGGGCAGCGTGCGCAGATAGCCCGAGGCATAGGCGGCGGGCAGGCCGGAGGCGCGGAGGCCCGAGATCATGATCTGAGCGAAATCCTGACACACCCCGCCGCGCTTCAGAAACGCCTCACGCGGGGGCGTATCAACCAGGGTCGCGGTGGGATCGAACGCGAACGCGTTCTGGATGCGGCAGGCGAGCGCGATGGCGGCGTCGAGCGCGCCGCGACCCGGATCCAGCTCCTGCGCGCACCATTCCGCAATGTCGCGGTCGAGCGGGATCAGCGGCGAGGGAAAGAGATAGGAGGCTGGACTGGCAGGTCCCGCATCGCGGCTGGCGCGCGCATCCGCCGCGACCTGCGCCAGCGTCGGATCGTCGGAGCGCGGCATCGGCACCGGGCGGTCGACGGTGATGGTGCAGCTGCTTTCGATCGTCAGGCTCTGCACCGGCTGGGTCACCACCAGCCGCACGACATTGGCGAGGCCGGCCTCGGCACGCGCGGGCGCGGTGTTGCCGCCGGGCTGCACGCTGAGGCGATAATCGTGAAGCTCCTGCCCCGACCAGTGGATCGGTTTCAGCCGCAGGTTGCAGCGGGCGAAGCCAACCCGCTCGGCATAGTCGAAGCGGGTGACGTGGCGAATCGCATATCGCATCAGCCGACGACCAGCCCGGCAGCGCGCAAGGGTTCGGAGCCGTGGAGGAAGTAGCGGCGCGCAACGGCGTTCGACATGTCGGCGAGCTTGTTGTCGATCGCGAACAGCTGATCGCGCCCGAAACTGGCCGCCTGCGCCGTCGCGACCAGCGCGGCGAGTTCGCGCGCCAGCGCCTGTTGCGACTCGGCGATGCCATCGTCGGACAGGCGCGGCAGAGCTTCGAGATGGGCGGAGATCGCCGCGACCTGAAACGCGATGCCGCGCGGATTGCCGGGGTCGAGCGCGATCAGGTCGATCACCGGCACGCGCGCGATGCCGGTCAAATAGCGCTGGCGATAGCTGATCTGGCTGTCGGCAAGGTCGAGCAGCGCGGACAGGTCGTCGCTGGTCGCCTGCGGATCACCCAGCGCGAGCAGGGCGGAGACGGTCGCCACCGCACGCTCGACCCGGCGGCCCAGGTCATGGAAGCGCCATGCATCGGTGCGCGCCATATGTTCGGACGACAGGCCTGCCAGTGCCGAGTAGCGCCGTTGCAGCGATCCGGCGCGGTCGAGCGCGCTGCCGCGCGTCGGATAGGGCGCGTCGAGCAGGCGGATCATGTCGGCGGACAGCCGGTCGCGGCTGACTGCGCCGATCGCGCGCGCCTGACGGTTGATCGCGCGGACGCTGTACCAGCCATCTGTGGCGTCCATCGCGGCTTCGGCAAAGCGGGTGAGCTGGGCGCGGCCCAGGCTGTCGGGCTGCGGCGCTGCGCCAGCCTCGACCACCAGCCCGACCAGCCGCCCGACGGTGTCGGCGGCGAGCGCCGCGCCGCTGTCGGCACTGATCGAATGGCCGAGCAGCGCTCGGATCACGCCCAGCCGCGCCTCGCCGCGTTCGAGATAGCGGCCGAGCCAGAAGAGATTGTCGGCAACGCGGCTGGGCAGTGTGCCGGGGTTGCGGCGCAGCTGCGTCGTGTCGCTCGGCTGGAGCAAGGTGACCGGTGCGACCGGATCGCCGCCATGGATGACGACATCGGCGGACCAATTGCCCTCCCCCATCACCGCCGCGCGCGCGTCGGGCTTGTCACCGATCTGCGCGAAGCCGCCGGGCATGACATGCCAGCTGCCATCCGCACCGCGCGCGGCAAATACGCGCAGGGTAAAGGGACGCGCCTCCAGCCGGCCATTGCTGACCACCGGCATGGTCGAGAGGCGGACCACTTCCTGCCCGACATAGTCCTGTGGGCGGCGCGCGAGATCGGCGATCAGCGCCGCGCGCTGTTCGGGCGACAGGGCAGAGCCGAGCATCGGTTCGGTCAGGACGTTGGTCGCGACGCCGAACGCCGGTGCGATCACCATATTGTCGAGATCGCCCGCCACTTCGGCGCATTCGCGCGGCTGGCCGCACCACCAGGTGGCGATATTGGCGAGCTTCAGGCTCTCCCCTGTCAGACGGGCGCAAACGCGCGGCAGGAACGCGCCAAAGGCCGGTGCCTCGAGCATCCCGGCACCGGGCGAATTGGCAATCACCACCTCACCCTGCGCCATCGCGTCGATCAGGCCGGGCACGCCGATCGCGGAGTGAGAATCGAACGCGAGCGGATCGATCATGCGCGGGTCGACGCGGCGCCACAGCGCATCGACGCGCTTCAGGCCCGCGATGGTGCGCAGATAGACCCGGTCGTCGAGCACCGCGAGATCGCCGCCCTCCACCAGCAGAAAGCCGAGATAGCGAGCGAGATGCGCCTGCTCGGCATAGCTTGGATTGAGCCGCCCCGGCGTCAGCAGTCCGATGCGCGGATCGGCGCGCTTGCACCGCGCGGCAATTCCTTCGCGAAACGCGGCGAAGAACGGGGCATGGCGTTCGACATTGAGCCGCTGCTGCAGGCCGCCCAGCATCCGCGCGATGGCGAGCCGGTTCTCCAGCGCATAACCCGCCCCGGCGGGCGCGCGCAGATGATCGGCGAGCACGCGCCATTCGCCCGCCGGACCCCGGCACAGGTCGAACGCAACGAAATGCAGGTGACAGCCGCCCGGCGGCTCCAGCCCCATCATCGGGCGCAGGAAATAGGGGCTGCCGGTCAGCAGAGTCGCGGGCAGGCTGCCGCCGCGCACCAGATTCTGGGCGCCATAGCTGTCGACGAGGATCGCTTCGAGCAGATCGGCACGTTGGGCGACACCTGCGGCAATACCCTGCCACTCGGCCTTTTCGATCAGCAGCGGGACCGGGGAGAGCGGCCATGGCCGCTCCTCGCCCTCGCCGGGGATGCGAAAGCCGGTGCCGATATCCTCGGCATGACGTTGCGCCCGCTCGCGCGCGGCGGTGAGGTCGTCGCCCGCGCGCTCCGCCAGTTCCTCAAGTGCCGCATTCCACGCCGGATCGTCCAGCCCGGCGGCGTAGAGCATGTCGGTAGCCGGGGTCGCCGCGCGATAGTCGGTCAGCCAGCGCCGCGCGACCGCCGCCGTGTCTTCACCGATATCCGCAGCCGCGCTCGCCATGCATCGCCCCCTTTGCGGGTCTTTCTGTGACGGGCCGCGCCGGTGCGCGCAACAAGCTTTCGGTTCAGCCGCCTAAATGTCCGGCAGGATCTGATCCGCCTGACCCCAACCCGCGAGCGCGCGTCCGGTTGCGCGGTCGAGCAACGTCGCGGAATCGCGGACGCTGAATAGCTGCGCGCTGTCGGCGTCGCGCAGTTCGCTCCAGCTTAGCGGCACCGATACCGGCGCCCCGGGGCGGGCGCGTGCGACATAGGGCATCACCGCCGTGCTGCCGCGCTGGTTGCGCAGGTAATCGATGAAGATGCGGCCCTTGCGCTCGGCTTTCTTGAGGTTGGCGGTGAAGCGTTCCGGCTCGGCCTGTGCCAGCGCGCGGGCGAAGCGTTCGGCAAAGGATTTGGCGGCGGGCCACTCCGCCTGCGGGCTCAGCGGGACGATGACATGCACGCCCTTGCCGCCGGTGAGCATCGGGAAGCTGGTCAGGCCCATATCGGCGAGATGCTGTTTTAAATCCTCCGCCGCCTTCCTGACCCTGGCGAAGTCGAGCCCTTCGTCGGGGTCGAGGTCGAACACCAGCCGGTCGGGCTTTTCGACATCCTCCACCCGACTGCCCCAGCCGTGAAATTCGATTGTTCCCATCTGGACACAGGCGAGCACGCCATCGGCATCGTCGATCCAAAGATAGGGTTCGGTCGATCCGTCCTTTTCGCGAATGTCGACATGGTGGACATGCGCGCCAAAGCTGCCCGCGTCATGCTTCTGGAAGAAGCATTGCTTGGCACGCCCTTGGGGGCAGCGCACCAGGCTGATCGGGCGGTTGGCCAGCCAGGGCAGCAGGATCGGCGCAACCGCGGCATAATAATCGGCGAGCTGCCCCTTGGTGATCTTTGAATCGGGAAAGATCACGCGGTCGCGGTTGCTGATCTTCACGTCGCTCTGCGGCGCGGGCGGCGGCGGGGCGGCGGTTTCGGTCACGATTTCGTCGGCGGGCTTGTCGTCGCGCAGCGCGATGAAGCTCGCGTGGCGCACGACATGTTCGGCGGTGAATTCGGCAAACGCAACCTCTGCGACCAGCCTGGGCGAGACCCAGTGAGCGCCGCGTGCCGCGACCTTGGGCACATCGGCGGACGGAGTCTTGCGTGCGATGCGCGCGAGCTTGTCCATCAGCGCGGCGGAGTTCGATGCGTTAAATCCCGTACCGACCTTGCCCGCGTAGCGCAGCGCGCCGTCTTCGTGGACGCCGAGCAGAAGCGATTTCAGCCCGCGCCCGCTGGCGCTGCTGGGTAGCCAGCCGAGAATGACGAATTCCTGCCGCCGCGTGCATTTGGTCTTGAGCCAGCTCTTGCTGCGGGTGCCGCGATAGGGAGCGTCGGCGCGCTTCGAGATGACGCCCTCATGCCCCTCTCGACACATCGCCTCAAACAGCTTTTCGCCTGCGCCGAGCACATGTTCAGAGAAGAGCAGGCGCGGGTCGGCGCCGTCGAGCAGGGTGCGCAGCCGCTCCTTGCGAACGATCTGGGGCAGGCCGGTCAGGTCCTCGCCATCCTGTTCGAGCAGGTCGAAGGCGAAGAAGGCAAGGTCGCCGCTGCCGCTGGCAAGCGTGTCCTGCAGCGTCGAGAAGTCGGGCTTGCCGTCCTTGAAGGCAACCACTTCGCCATCGATCAGCGCGGAGGATGCGGGGAGCGTCGCGGCCGCCTGCGCGATCCCGGTGAACTTGTCGGTCCAGTCCAGCCCGCTGCGGGTGTAGACGCGCGGCCCGCCTTTTCCGATCGCGACCAGCGCGCGGTAGCCGTCATATTTCATCTCGTGCAGCCAACCATTGCCGGCGGGGACCGAGTCGACGAGCGTGGCGAGCTGGGGTGGGCGGAAGGCGGGGCGGCTTCCACCGGACCGCTTCGCGGTCCGCGTGCGCGCCTGCGTCCGCCCCCCGGACGGCCGCTGTTCGGCGCGCACACCGTCCGCAATCTCCTGCATCGTCCGCCCGGTGGCGACGCTGGTCAGGCCCATTTCGACCAGCGCATCGGTCGCGCCGGCATGGGCGTCGTCGATCTTGCGCAGCAGCCAGTTCTCGCGCTTTTCCTTGCCGCGCGGCTTGAGGCGGATCAGCAGCCACTCGCCCTTCATCCGCTCGCCGTCGAGGGTGAAGTGGAGATGGCCCTTTTCCAGATCCCTGGCGCTCTTGCCCGGTACGGGTGCCCAGGTCCCGCGGTCCCACAGCATCACCGTCCCGCCACCATATTCGCCCTTGGGGATCGTCCCCTCGAACGTCGCATAGGACATCGGGTGATCCTCGGTCCGCACGGCGAGGCGCTTTTCGCCGGGATCGAGACTGGGTCCGCGCGTCACCGCCCAGCTCTTGAGCACGCCGTCGATCTCGAGCCGAAAATCCCAGTGAAGGCGGGTGGCGTCATGCTTCTGGACCATGAAGGTCCGGCCCTCGCCCTTGGCAAGCTCGCCGCGCGGCTCGGCCGTCTTCGCGAAATCGCGCATCGCGTTGTAGCGTGCGAGCGGGTCAGTCCTGGCCATTACTTTTCCTGAAGGCGCGCAGTTCGATCCAGCCGAACAGGGTGAGCAGCAGCACCGACCCCAGCGTGCCGATCACCGCGATCGGGTACAGCCCCGCACCAAATGCGATCCCGATCGACGCGGCGAGCCAGATATGCGCGGCGGTGGTGAGGTTCTTGACCTCACCCTTGGCGAACACGATCAGCGCGCCGCCGATGACACCGGCCATCGCCGCCGTCCCTTCGATCACGCGGAGCGGGTCGGCCTGGGATTCGGTGCCGCCGAGCTGGTAGTAGAGCGCCAGTGCGCACAGCGTGATCAGCGCGGCGGAGAAGCACAGGATCGCATGGGTGCGCAGCCCCGCGCCATGCCCGCGCACCTCGCGATCGAGGCCGAGCAGCAGTCCCGCAATGGCGGCTCCGCCGAGCCGCAACCACGGGTCCCAGCCGAGCGCGTCGAACGTGACCGGCGGATTCAGCTCCATCGCTTCATGCCCGCTTGCGCGCTGGCGCCTTCGCCGCCGGCTTTTTCGCTGGAGCCTTCTTTGCGGGCGCCTTGCTCGCCGACTTTGCAGAACCGCCCGGCTTTTCGAGGCTCTTCTTGAGCGCCGCCATCAGGTCGACGACGTTCGATCCGCGCGCATCGTCGCCCGAATCGCTGTCCTCGATGATCTTGCGCTTGCCCTTCTGCTTCTGCTTGCGCGCGATCAGGCCCTTGAGCGCGTCGACATAGCGGTCGTGGAAGGTGGCGGGATCGAACTTCGCCGATTTCTTGTCGATCAGCGATTCGGCGAGGCCGAGC
Source organism: Sphingomonas sp. (assembly GCF_965227385.1). Lineage (GTDB taxonomy): Bacteria > Pseudomonadota > Alphaproteobacteria > Sphingomonadales > Sphingomonadaceae > Sphingomonas. The sequence continues at coordinate 1,298,626 of NZ_OZ245750.1, read as the reverse complement.
AGGTCGGCGTCGGGCTCGGCATCGGGGATGTCGCGGAAATAGCCCTGCGCCTTGTGTACCTCATCGGCATAGCGCAGCGTTTCCAGCACCATGCCGCGCCCGCACGGCTTCAAGCTGACGACATATTCGCGCCCGCGCATCGCCAGCTGGCCAAGCCCGACCTTCTTCGTGCGCTTGAGCGCCTCCCGCAGCACGACAAACGCTTCTTCGGCGAGGTCGTCGGCGGGAACGACGAAATAGGGCTTTTCGTAATAGAGCACGTCGATCTCATGCGCGTCGACGAACTGGGTCAGCTCCAGCGTCTTCTTGGACTCGAGCTTGACCGCATCGATCTCGTCCTGGTCGAGCAGGACATATTCGCCCTTTTCGACCTCGAACCCCTTCATGATTTCGTCGGTGTCGATCGGGCCGATGCCGGGCACGACCTTTTCATATTTGATGCGCTTGCCGGAAGGTTCGTGGACCTGATGGAACGCGACCTGGGCCCCCGATTTGGTGGCGCTGTAGATTTCGACGGGGATAGAGACCAGCGCGAGACGGATCTGCCCCTGCCAATATGCGCGCGCTGCCATCGGACATCCTTTTGTTGCGAGGCCGATTCAAAGCGTGAGTGCGGGAGTCGTTCCGCAACTTGCCGCGTGACCTTGGAAAGACCTCTGCTACACGTTTCCGATGATGCTGCATTTCGCCGCGCTCGACTGGCTGGTGGTCGGGCTTTACCTTGCCGTGCTGGCCGGACTGTCCTGGCATTTCAACCGGGTCGAGACGCGCAATGCCGGGGACTATTTCCTCGCGGGAAACAGCGTGCCGGCGTGGCTGGCCGCCGTGTCGGTGCTGGCGACGCAGCAGTCGGCGGCGACCTTCCTTGGCGCGCCCGACTACGGATACCGCAGCGATTACAGCTATCTCGGCGCCGTAGTGGGCGCGGTGCTCGCGGCGTTCTTCGTCGCGCATGTGCTGATTCCGCGCTTCTACGCGCTGCGCGTCGCCACCGTCTATGAGCTGCTCGAGACGCGGTACGACGCGCGGGCGATGCGTTGGGCTGGGGGCATGTATCTGGCGGGGCGCATCTTGTCGGGCGGCGCGCGCGTGTATCTCGCCGCGATCGCCATCGCGATGGTCGGGTTCAACGCGATCGATGCCGGGTCGATCATCCTATCGGCGGCGGCGGTGATGCTCGCGAGCCTCGCCTTCACGCTGCGCGGGGGATTGAAGTCCGTCATCTGGAACGATTTCGTCCAGTTCATCGTCTATGCCGGTGCGGCCGTGGCGGTGCTGATCTTCCTGCGCGCCGCGATCCCGCTCGACAACGCGGCGCTGATCGATGCACTGCGCAACGCGCCCGATGGCACCGACAAGCTGCGGCTGTTCGATCTGTCGACCGATCTGTCCAAGCCCTTTACCCTGCTCGCCGCCGTCACCGGGCTGTTCCTGCTCAATACTGCCAGCGCGGGGCTGGATCAGGATACAACCCAGCGCCTGCTCGCGAGCCCCGATGCGAAAACCGGCGCGCGCAGCCTGATCATGTCTGCGCTGGGCAGCGTGCCGATCATCGCGATCTTCGTGACGATCGGGGTGATGCTGCACATCTTTTACGACCGGCCCGACATCATGGGGACGACCAACAGCGTGTCGGCGAACTTTGCGGGCGAGAAGATCACGGTGTTCGTCCACTATATCCTGACGCAGTTGCCTCCGGGCCTGCGCGGGCTGGTGACGATTGGGGTAATCGCAGCGGCGGTGTCCACCGTGACCTCGGCGCTCAATTCGATGTCGTCGGTGGTGGTCAGCGATTTCTACCGCCCGTGGCGCGAGTCGCGCGGGGGAGCGGAGGACCGGCATTATGTCCATGCCGGGCGCTGGGGCATGGCAGCGGTGGCAGTGGCGATGTTCGCGACCGCTGTGCTGAGTTATTACTGGCAGAAGCATAGCGACATGCCGCTGCTCGAATTCGTGCTGTCGGTGATGGCGTTCGCCTATGCCGGGCTGCTCGGCGTCTATGCCGTCGCCTTGTTCACGACGCGGGGCAGCACGGCGTCGGTGATCGCGGCTTTGCTCACCGGGTTCGTCACCGTGTTCCTGCTCCAGCCCTTTGCGTTTGGATCGACCGCGCTCGCCTTCCCCTATCAGCTGTGCATCGGCACCCTCGCCGCCGCCATCGTCGCCGCGATCCCACGGGGCAAAAAATCCGCTTGACGCGTGTAATGGTAACCTGACATATAGTCACCCGTGGCTGACACAATGTCAGGGAACAGTGACGAATGCGGAACCGTCTGAAAGTGCTGCGCGCCGAACGCAACTGGAGCCAGTCCGAATTGGGCGGGCATCTGGGCGTGTCGCGACAGGCGGTGAATGCGATCGAGACGGGGAAGTACGATCCCTCGCTCCCGCTCGCCTTCCGCATCGCCCGACTGTTCGACCTGAGCATCGAGGAGATTTTCGATGACGCGGAGCACGACGATGGCGAATGAAATGAAGGACGGCCTGGCCGCCGCCCGCGCCCGCACACGACGCCAGCGGATCATCCTGTTCACGCTGATGGGTGCCGGCGCAGTGGTCGGCTTTTTCTCAGGTATGTTCGAGGCCGACGGCGGTGCGTTTCTGGAAGGCATCCCCGCCGCCTGGGCGATCACCGCGTCGCTGATCACCACGATTGCCCTCGTATATGGCAGCTGGCGCTATTACCGGGTGACCGACGAGCTGGACCAGCGCGACAATCTCTGGGCCTCGGCAGTCGCAATCAACTTCTACTTCGCCCTCTACGCCAACTGGTATCTGCTGTGGCGTGGCGAGCTGGTCCGCGAGCCGCAGCATGAGGCGCTCGCCATCGCGACCTTCGCGGTGATGATGCTGGCCTATGGCTACAAGAAATTACGTCCCTGAACTGAACCAACCCCTTGTTATCGGAGAGTTATGATGAAGAAGTTCCTGCCGCGCGCAGCGACTGCGCTCGCCCTGTTGTTCGTCGCTCCTGCCGCCCTGGCACAGCAGGCGCCGGCCCCCGCCCCGGCCGCTGCGGTCAAGGACGCCGATCCGGCGCTGTGGGTGGTCAAGGATGAGGACACCACGATCTATCTGTTCGGCACGATCCACGTGCTGCCGTCCAACCTGACCTGGTTCGACGAGGCGGTGAAGACCGCGTTCGACGCGAGCGGCGAGCTGGTCACCGAAATCGGCGACATGCCCGATCCGGCAAGCGTCCAGCCGCTGATCATGAAATATGGCGTCGCCGCGACCGGCCCCGCGCTGGCCGACCGCCTGCCCGCCGACAAGCGCGAAGCCTTTGCCAAGGCCGTGGCCGATGCCGGCATTCCGGCTGAAGCCTTTGCCCGGCTGAAGCCGTGGTTCGCAGCCAACCAGCTGTCGCTCGTCGCGCTGATGAAGGCAGGCTACAACCCGGCATCGGGCGCCGAAACCACGCTGACGACGGCGGCCAAAGCGGCGAACAAGCCGATCTCCGGCGTCGAGACCATCGAGCAGCAGTTCGGCTTTTTCGACAGCCTGTCGGAGGCCGCGCAGATCCAGTTCCTGACCGAAACGCTGGCGCAGCTCGGCCAGATCGGCCCCGAATTCGAGAAGATGGTCGCCGAATGGTCCGAGGGCGATGCCGAGGGCCTGGCCGCGATCATGAACGAGGCGATGCGCAGCTCGCCCGAGCTCAGCAAGATGCTGCTCGCCGACCGCAACGCACGCTGGGCCGAATGGATCGACACGCGGCTCGACAAGCCGGGCGTGGTGTTCATGGCGGTCGGTGCGGGGCACCTGTCCGGCCCGGACAGCGTCCAGGTCATGCTCGAAAAGCGCAAGATCAAGAGCGCGCGGATCGAATATTGAGGGCCGCATATTCCTCCCCTGAGCGTGCTCAGGGGAGGAACGCGGTGAGAGGCGCATCTTTTCTCAGAACAAGTCCGGCTGGCGGACCGGTTTGAACTCCGGCCCGCGGCCGCGGCGGCGTTCCAGTTCGACCTGGGCGGTGTAGCGAATGTCCGCGTCCCGATCCTGCAGAAAGGCGTCGAGCGACTCGTCGTCGATCTCGCTCCATTCCTTTCCGCGATCCGGACCATAGCGGACGCGGGGGAGCAGGCCGGGCAGCTTCGACCATTCGATCAGCTGCGCGACCCCCGCCTCGTTCAGCATGTCGCGCAGATGGTGCGCGGTGACATAGGCGTCGGGAAAGGCGCGGTGCGCGGGCAGGCCGCGCTCATGCTCCAGCCCCTCGGGCATGCGATAATAGCGCAGGAACTGGTTGGAGAAGCCCGGGCTGTCGCGCCACAACCGCAGCGCGCATTTGTATGTGCAGATCCAGTCCGCCCCGCGCGTCAGCGCCGGCGTGCAGAACTGCTCCTCGAAGCTGGCGCGATGCGCCGCCAGCGCGACGCGACGCGGCCAGGGGTCGAGCACCGGGCGCGCCACATCGTGCCACCACGGCGCGTTCGCCACGTCCTCGTCGCGGATATGGTGGATCGCCATGGTCAACGGCGGGATCGGGCGGCCGGGATTGACCAGCCGCGCACCGCCCTCGCCCTCCAGCTCCCACCGCCCGTCCTTGCCCAGCGCGACGTCCTGCCAGCCAATTTCGCACACCCCGTGCTGGGGGGGTGCGTTGCCGGTGGTCTCAAGGTCGATGACGCGGATGATCTGGGGCGGGGCGGAAGCCATACCCCCATGTGGCCTGCCCTGCCGCAATTTGCCACCCCCACGCCGCCGTCAGAGATCGTCGCTGGCGCGCGGACCATGGTGCGATAGGATGCAGCGCATGCATCTGTTGCGCCGCCTGCTGCTGTTTCTGTCGTTGACGCTGGCCAGCCCGGCGCTGGCGGGCGTGTCGGCGCTGCCCGCGACTGCCGCCGCGCCGCGCTGCATCGAGCTGGCCGGGGGCGACGCAGCGCGAGCGCGCTATATCGCCGCGCGCCGCGCCGAGCTCGCCGCATGCGACCCCGCCAAGCCCACGCTGGAATGCGCTGCAAGCTGGGGCAAACTGCTGGTCGCTTCACGCGACGCCGGTGATCTCGCGGTGGCCGAGCGCTATGCGCCACTGTTTCACACCGACCGGCGGCCCATGGCGCGCACGCCTCAACTCGTCCGCACCTATCTCCACCTCGGCTACGCGATGGAGCAGCAAGCGTGCTTTACTGAAGGCGAGCCGCTCTATCGCATGGCGCTCGCACTGGCGGACGACGGCGGCTCGGACCCATTAGAGGTCGCCGACATCTATTACGCGCTGGCGTGGAACCTGAGTTATCAGGAGCGCCACAAGGAAGCCGAAGCGACGATGCGAGCCACGCTGGCGCTGCGCGCGCGGACCCTGTCGGCAGGCGACCGCGCGATCCTGCAGACGCAGCAGGATATCGCCTATATGCTTGAGGATCAGGGCCGGTTCGCCGAGGCCGAAGCGCTCTATGCGCCATTGCTGGCGGCGCGGGAGCGGCTGGCCGACGATCGCGGCAAGCTCGATCTGGCGGTGACCTATACCAATCTCGGCTACAACCTCGCCAGCCAGGGAAGGCTGGCCGAGGGCGAGGCACTGTTCCGCAAGGGGCTGGATGCCGCCGCCGCGCGGGTCGGCGATTCCGACCCGATGATCGCCAAGGGGCGCAGCTACGTCGCCGCCATCATCGCGAAACAGGGCCGACCCGACGAGGCGGAAAGCTGGTATCGCCGCGCGCTTGCGGTGCTGATCCGCCGACCAGCGATGGACCCGGATCGTGCGCGGGCGATCCTGGGGCTGGCAACGCATCTCCAGGCGAGCGGGCGGGCGCCGCAGGAAGCACGTTCGCTGCTGCGCGTCGCCGCCGATGATGCGCGGTTGCGGCAACAGCTTCACACCGGCTTTTCACGCGATGCGCAGGCTGCTCTGGACCGTAGCGCCCCGATCTATGCCGCGCAGGTCCGTGCGGCATGGGATCTGGCGCAAGGCAAACCCGGCGGCTGAACCCGCTGGCCGCTCAACTCAATGCCCTGCCTGCGGCCCGCGCTCCAGCCCGCTGGCGGCAAGCTGCGCATCGATCATCGCCAGCAGCCGCTGCAGCGCTGCCTCGTCCTTTGCCTCGGCGCGGGCCACGAGCACGTCCTGGGTGTTCGACGCGCGCAGCAGCCACCAGCCATCGGGGGTGTTGACCCGCGCGCCATCGGTGTCGTTGACGTCGGCACCCTCGGCCTTGAGCCGTTCCAGCACTTCGTCGATCACCGCGAACTTGCGGCTTTCATCGACCTGGAAACGCATTTCCGGGGTGTTGACGATGGCCGGCATCGCGCTGCGGATCTCGCTCATCGAGCGGCCGATCAGGTGGACCGCGTTGATCAGCTGGACCGCGGCATATTGCGCGTCGTCGAAGCCGTAATAGTCCTGCGCGAAGAAGATGTGCCCGCTCATCTCGCCCGCCAGCGGCGCGCCGGTTTCCTTCATCTTGGTCTTGATCAGGCTGTGGCCGGTCTTCCACATCAGTGGCTGGCCGCCGAGTTCCGCGATGCGGTCGTACAGCGCCTGGCTGGCCTTCACGTCGGCGATGATCGTCGCGCCGGGGTCCTTGCGCAGGACAGGTTCAGCCAGAATGGACAGAAGCTGATCGCCCCAGATCACGCGGCCCTGCCCGTCGATCGCGCCGATCCGGTCGCCATCGCCATCGAACGCCAGTCCGAAATCGAGGTTCTTCTCCGCGACCAGCGCCTTGAGGTGCGCCAGATTCTTCTCTTCGGTCGGATCGGGATGATGATTGGGGAAATTGCCGTCCACATCGGTGAACAGCGTGTGATGCTCACCGGGCAGCAGCTGCACCAGCTTGTCGATCACCGGGCCGGCGGCGCCATTGCCGGCGTCCCAGCCGATACGGAAGCTGCCGCCCGCATAGCCGGCGAGCAGGCGCCCGACATAATTGTCGAGGATATCGGCGTCGCCGACCGTGCCTTCGCCCTCTTCCCAATCGCCTTCGGCAGCCATCTTGCCCAGCGTCTGGATGTCCTGGCCAAAGAATGGACGGTGCTGAAACACCATCTTGAAGCCGTTGTAATCGCCGGGATTGTGGCTGCCGGTTATCTGGATGCCGCCATCCACCTCTAGCGTCGCTTCGGCGTAATAGAGCATCGGGGTCGGCCCGAGCCCGATCCGCACCACGTCGCAGCCCGATGCCGTCAGACCCTCGACCAGCGCGGCCTCAAGCTCCGGCGAGGAGACGCGCCCATCGCGACCGACCGCGACGCGCGTGCCACCGGCGCGGCGCATCAGGGTGGCAAAGCCGCGCCCGATCGCGCGCGCATCGTCGGCGCCCAGCGTCTTGCCCACGATTCCGCGAATGTCATATTCGCGCAGCGAGGTCGGATCGAAACGATGGGTCATTGGGCCTCCAGAAAATTCGACGCGCTTCATTTCGCGCGCGTTACGCAAAGTGCAACCGTCAAACGCGGCTAATGGCAATGCGTTTCAGTTTTTCGGGTCGGACTTGGGTTTGAGCAGCGTATCGCGCGCGGCGTTGACCTGGCGCGTCAGCTCGGGCGAGCCGCCGCGGTCGGGGTGGACGCTGGTGATCAGTCGGCGGTGGGCGGCGCGGATCGCGTCCGCATCGGCGCCCGGCGCCACGCCCAGGATCGCATAGGCGGCTGCCTCTTCGGGATCGCGCGCGGCGGGTGCCGGAGCCGGCTTGGGCGTGCCAGGCAGTGGGCGGCCCCACCCATGCCATAGCCGCCAGCCGAGCCAGGCGAGCAGCAGGCCGATCAGGAATTTGAAGATCATGCGAAGAGCGGCATTGCCGACTCCAGCTCGGGCAGGGCAAGGCCGGCCATCATCTCGCGCAATTCCTGCCGCGCCGCGACATGCGCCAGGCCCATTTCGCCGAACTCGCGGCTGTCGAGCATGGTCAGGCCCTTGGGGAACAGCTCGCGATAGATCACGCGCTCCGACAGGCCGGGGATGACGCGGAAGCCGACGCGCTTGGCGAGCTGGTCGATCGCCTCCGACACGCGCTTCATGTTGCGCGCCTCGATATGCTGCATGCGGTTGCGCAGGACGACCCAGTCGATCGTCTGCCCGTCCGCCTTGGCGCGGCGCTTGCGCGAATCCCAGATCAGTTCGGAATAGAAGCTGGGCCGGGTCACGCGGAAGGTATCCGGATCAACCTGCCCGATCAGATCGAAATCCACGAAGCTGTCGTTCATCGGCGTCACCAGCGTGTCGGCGTTGGTGATCGCGATCCGCCCGAACTTGTCGTCGCGCCCCGGCGTGTCGATGATCAGGAAGTCGGTATCCTGCCCCAGCCGCTCCAGTGATTCCGAGAAGCGGGCGATATTCTCGCCGTCGTGCGTTTCGTAGCGCGGCATCGGCAGCGGACGGCCGACGCGCTCCATCGTCTGCCGCCGGTTGTCGAGGTAACGGCCCATCGTGCGCTGGCGATGGTCGAGGTCGAGGCACGACACCCGCGCGCCCTTCATCGCGAGTGCGATCGCGGTGTGGACAGCGGTCGTCGATTTGCCGGTCCCGCCCTTTTCGTTGGCGAAGACGATCACGTGCAGCGAGTTCGTTGCGTCGGTCACTCAACTTCCCTGATTGAACAGCCGGCCCGCCCCCCATAGAAGGCCGCGCTTCGTTCCATATCCAAGGCCTTGTGCGCGTGCAAACCATCCGTCAGCTCTCCGAACTTCGCGATACCGTTTCGGGATTCCGCGCCAATGGGGAGCGGGTCGCGTTCGTCCCCACCATGGGCGCGCTGCATGCCGGGCACATGGCGCTGGTGGCGCAGGCGAAGCTGGCCGGGCAGCGCGTGGTCGTGTCGATCTTCGTCAACCCCAAGCAGTTCGGACCGAACGAGGACCTGGCCCGCTATCCGCGCAAGGAACTGGCCGATTCGCGCATGCTGGCCGAGGCTGGCGTCGACCTGCTCTGGATGCCGCCGGTCGAGGTGATGTACCCGGAGGGCCACGCGACCAACATTTCGGTGGCGGGTGTGAGCGAGCCGCTGGACGGCGCCGCCCGGCCCGGCCATTTCGACGGCGTCGCGACGGTGGTCGCCAAGCTGTTCAACCAGGTGAAGCCCGATGTCGCGCTGTTCGGGGAAAAGGATTTCCAGCAGCTGGCGGTGATCAGGCGCATGGTCGCCGACCTCGATTTCGACATCGAGATCCGCGGCGTGCCGACCCAGCGCGACGATGACGGGCTCGCCCTCTCCTCCCGCAACGCCTATCTCGCGCCCGAGGACCGCGCGGCGGCAGTCGCGCTGCCGCGCGCGCTGGGTGTCGCGGTGCGCGGGATCGAGAAGGGCGACGATCCCGCCGCCGCGCTCGACACCGCGCGCGCGTCGCTGGAAGCGGCCGGGTTCGAGGTCGATTATGTCGAGCTGGTCGATGCCGACAGCCTGGGTGCGCCGGTCGCGGGCCAGCCCCGGCGCCTGCTTGCCGCCGCGCGGATCGCGGGCACACGGCTGATCGACAATGTTGCGGTGGCGGCCCCGGATTGAACGGTAAAGCGCGTTAACCATTTGCTTACCATGACTGGCCCAAGTTCGCTTCCATGATGAGAGCGATCAAAAGTGGGGCAAAGTCATGGGCAACAGCATTAAGAGCGCACAGTTCCTGATCGACAGCCGGCTGGCCGATGCGGCGCGCGGTAGCGTCGACGCGGCCTACGAGCTCGGGATGGTCTATTCGAGCGGCGCGTCGGGCGTCGAGATGGACCTGATCGAAGCGCATAAGTGGTTCAACATCGCCGCCCTCGGGGGCAGCGCCGAGGCGCCCTATATGCGCGCCGAAGTCGCGGAAGACATGACCGCGCGCGAAATCATCGAAGCGCAGAAACAGGCCCGCGCCTGGCTGCAGCTGACCAGCCTGCGCGCGGCCTGATCCGTTACGCCTTCGCCGCCGCCTTTTTCTTCGGCGCGGCCTTCTTTGCCGGAGCCTTCTTCGCCGGAGCCTTGCGCCCGCCCTTCTTCTTGGCGGGACCGGCTGCAGCCTTGGCGTCGATGAGCTGCACAGCCTCGTCGAGCGTCAGCGCGGCCTGATCGACCGTCTTGGGCAACGTCGCATTGGTCGTGCCGTCGGTGAGATACGCGCCATAGCGCCCCTCCATCAGCTTGATCTCCGCGCCCGACACCGGGTGTGCGCCCAGCACCTTCAATGGCTCACGCGATCCGCGCTGCGGCCGTCCGCCGCCCGCCGCCGCTTCGGCCAGCTTGACCACGGCGGCATTCATGCCGGTTTCGAACACTTCGGTCGTCGAGGCCAGCCGCGCATATTTGCCGTCATGCGCGAGATACGGGCCATAGCGGCCGATCGACGCGGTGATCGGGTTGCCCGTTTCCGGATGATTGCCGATCGTGCGCGGCAGGTTGAGCAGCTTGACCGCCCAGTCCAGATCCAGTTCGGGAATATCCTTGGGGATCGACGCGCGCGCCGCCTCCTTGCCCTCGCCGCGCTGGATGTACGGCCCGAACCGGCCCGAGCGGCGCGAGATATCCTCGCCCGTTTCCGGATCCTGTCCGATCACCTCCGGCCCGCTATCGCCGCCCTCTTCGCCGCCCGGCTGGCCGAAGCGGCGGGTGAATTTGCAGTCGGGATAGTTGGAGCAGGCGACGAACGCACCGAACTTGCCGCCACGCAACGCCAGCTTGCCAACGCCACATGACGGGCAGAGGCGCGGATCGGTGCCATCGCCCTTGTCGGGGAAGAGATAGGGTTCGAGGAACTTGTCGAGCTCGGCGGTCACCTCGCTCGGCTTTTGCTCCATGACTTCCGCCGTGCGCGGTTGGAAATCGCGCCAGAAGGCGGCGAGCACCGCCTGCCACCCGGCACGCCCGCCCGACACGTCGTCCAGCTCTTCCTCAAGCCCGGCCGTGAAGTCGTAATTGACGTATTTCTCGAAGAAGCGCTCAAGGAAGGCGGTCAGCAGCCGCCCGGTTTCCTCGGCGAAGAAGCGGTTCTTCTCAACCCGCACATAGGCGCGGTCCTTGAGCACCTGAATGATCGAGGCATAGGTCGAGGGGCGGCCGATGCCGAGTTCCTCGAGCCGCTTGACCAGCGACGCTTCGGAGAAGCGCGGCGGCGGCTGGGTGAAATGCTGTTCGGCGTCGACGCCCTTCTTGGCCGGGGTGTCGCCCTGACGGATGATCGGCAGGCGGCGCGAATCCTCGTCACCTTCGTCGTCGCGGCCTTCTTCGTACAGGGCGAGATAGCCCGGGAAGAGCACGACCTGGCCGGTGGCGCGCAGCGCGTCCTGGCCGGTCGGCTCCTCCAGCTCGACCGTGGTGCGTTCCATCCGCGCGCTCGCCATCTGGCTGGCCAGCGCGCGCTTCCAGATCAGATCGTAGAGCTTGGCGTGGTCGCCCGAACCGGCGCGATCCTTGCTGAAATCGGTCGGGCGGATCGCCTCATGCGCTTCTTGCGCATTCTTGGCCTTGGTCTGGTACTGGCGCGGCTTGTCGGGGACATAGGCGCCCGAATAGCGATCATGGATCGCCTTGCGCGCGGCGTCGATGGCGCTGCCGTCCATCTGCACGCCGTCGGTCCGCATATAGGTGATCGCGCCATCCTCGTAGAGCGCCTGCGCGATCCGCATCGTGTGGCTGGCGGAGAAGCCAAGCTTGCGCGCCGCCTCCTGCTGCAGGGTCGAGGTGGTGAAAGGCGGCGGCGGGTTGCGCATCGCCGGCTTGGTCTCGACGCTCGCGACGCTGAAGCGGCCCTGTTCCACCGCCGCCTTGGCGCGCATCGCCACGCCTTCGGTGCCGATCGACAGCCGGTCGAGCTTCTTCCCCTCGAACCGCACCAGCCGCGCGTCGAACGCGGTGCCGTCATGTTCGAGATGCGCGACGACCGACCAATATTCCTGTGCCTTGAACAGCTCGATCTCGCGCTCGCGCTCGACGATCAGGCGCAGTGCAACCGACTGGACGCGGCCCGCGGATTTGGCACCGGGCAGCTTGCGCCACAGCACCGGCGAGAGGGTGAAGCCGACCAGATAGTCGAGCGCCCGGCGCGCACGATAGGCGTCGATCAGGTCAGTATCGAGCTGGCGTGGCTGCGCCATCGCCTGAGTCACCGCCGCCTTGGTGATCGCGTTGAAGGTGACGCGCTCGACCTCCTTGGGGAGCGCCTTCTTCTTCGCGAGCACTTCCTGGACGTGCCAGCTGATCGCCTCCCCCTCGCGATCGGGGTCGGTGGCAAGGATCAGACGATCGGCCTTCTTCGCCTCGTCGGTGATCGCCTTGAGCTGCTTGGCCTTGTCGGGATAGGTTTCCCACTCCATCGCAAAGCCGTCATCGGGCTGAACCGATCCGTCCTTGGCCGGCAGGTCGCGGATGTGACCATAGGAGGCGAGGACGCGATAGTCCTTGCCCAGATATTTCTCGATGGTTTTCGCCTTGGCGGGCGATTCGACGATGACGAGCTGCATGAAATCTGGCGGTCCTTACGTGTACGCGCGAGGATGGGGAGGCTGAATAGCGGGCGTCAAGCGGAACGCCACCCCCTCTTAACCTCCATCGTCTATAAGAGTCGGCAGAGGAGGGGGCGGCAGTGGTTTCGATCGAACGTCTGATAGACGAGCATGCGCAGATCAGCGCCTGTGCCGATGCGCTCAGGCGGGCCGTCGCCACCGCATCGCCGACGATGCTGCGTACGACGATCGTCGCGCTCGATACCCACCTGATCGCGCACCTCGCGACCGAGGATCGCGACGTCTACCCGCATCTGCTCGCCAAGGGCGACATGGCGCAGCGTGAGGCCGCGCAGATCGCGATGGGCGATTTCGACCAGCTTGCCAGCGAATGGCGCGCCTATGTCGAAGAATGGACGGCCGACGAGATCGAGAACGATCGCGAGCTGTTCGTCGAGGCGAGCAAGCGGGTGCTGTCCGCGCTGTCGGCGCGGGTGCGGATCGAAAACGAGATCCTCTACCCGCTGGCGCTTGCCTGCGGCACGCTTACCCTGCGCGAGGCGGGTGCGCGGATGGTCGAAGCACGGGCGTAGCTGCGCCGAAATCGTGGCTAGCCAAACACATCCTCATGCATCCGGTGTGACGGCAGGGTCAGCCGGTATGCCGCGCCGGCAACTGCCCATCCCGCCATCGTGATGACCCCGAAGCCAAGGTTGGCGAACACGGTGAACTCGATCGATTCATAGGTAAGGTGATACTCGACGGCGGTGGCGACGGCCAATCCGACCAGCAGCGCGACGACCGGGAACAGCAGGATGGCATGGACCATCGCCAGCGGCCACACCGCACGCCGCGTGCGGTGCCAGCTGCCGGCGAGACTTGCGAACAGACCGGTGCCCTCGACCGTCGCCATGCCGAGCGCCGCGGACGTCCGGGCGGCGAGATACAAACCCGGCACGAGCAGCAGAATGTAACCCAGCCCGAGCATCGTCCACAGGCCAAGCTGGAGCATGATGACGATGAACGGGGCAAGCAGGCGAACGGTTACGCCACGCGCGCTGTCGGAAAAGGCCTGACGGAGCAGGAGATATTGCAGGAATCCCTGCAGCACCACGGGCGCGACCGCCATCGTGACCTGCGCGCTCCACGACGCATCCTGATCCTCGATCCAGATGCCGAACATGACGTAAATCGCGGTGGCGAGAACGAAGGCCAGCGGATGCGCCCCGATCAGCGCCGAGGCTTCGCGAAGGATTTCGGCGACCTCAAGCCGGTCGGGGTCGTGCCCGGTCAATACAGGCTCACCCGACCGCCGGCATGCCGCTCCAGCCGGCCGGCGAGTTCGAGTTCGAGCAGCACCAGCTGCACCGCCGCGCCGGGCAGGCCGGACTGGCGGATCAGTTCGTCGACCGGAACGGGGACCGGACCGAGCAGCCCCTCGACCCGTTTGCGTTCCGACGCATCAGGTTCGCTGCCTGGCCCGGCATCGAACCGCGACACGGGCGCGCGCACGGCGCGGGCGTCGATCGGGCGGATCATTTCGAGGATGTCGTCGACCCCCTGCACCAATGTCGCGCCCTCCCGGATCAGCAAGTTGCACCCCTGTGCACGCGGGTCGAGCGGGGAGCCGGGGACGGCCATAACCTCACGCCCGGCCTCCGCCGCGATTCGCGCAGTGATCAGCGATCCGGACCGTGGCGCGGCCTCGACCACCACCGTCCCCTGGGCGAGTCCGGCGATGATGCGGTTGCGTGAGGGAAAATGGCGCGCGAGCGGTTCGGCGCCGGGCGGCTGCTCGGCGATCAGCAGGCCGCGCTGCGCGACCTGTTCCTGGAGTTCGGCATTTTCGGGCGGAAAGGCGATGTCGATCCCGCTCGCGATCACACCGACCGTCCCGCGGGCGAGCGACCCATGATGCGCGGCGGTGTCGATGCCGCGCGCAAGACCGGAGACGATGGTCGCCCCCGCCTCCCCCAGCCCCTGCGCAAGTTGCCGCGCGAAGCGACACGCCGCCGCCGACGCGTTGCGCGCGCCGACCATCGCCACACAGGGCCGCGCGAGCAGCCCGATATCGCCGCGCACGATCAGCGCGGGGGGCGCGTTTTCAAGCTCACCCAGCAACGCCGGATAGTCGGGATCGTCGAGAAACACATGGCGCGCGCCCAGTCGTGCCGCGACCGCCAGTTCGCGCCGGACCTGTGCGGGATCGGCCAGTGCCGGTGTGTGACCACCCCCGCGCAGCGCGAGCGTCGGCAGCGCGTCGAGCGCCGCCTGTGCGTCGCCGAAACGCGCGATCAGCTGGCGATAGGTGACCGGGCCGATTCGCGGCGACCGGATCAGGCGAAGGCGGGCGAGGCGCGCCGCCTCGTCAGCCATGGTTTCGCCCGATGCGCGGCTCGGTCCCCGCCATCAGCCGCTCGATATTCTCGCGATGTTTCCACAGCACGATCAGCGCGAGCACGACCAGCAGCATCACGATGTCGAACCGGTCCAGCAACGCCGCGCTGACGGGCGCGCTGATCGCCGCCGCCATCCCCGCGACCGATGAAATTCGCAGCGTCGCCAACAGCCCCAGCCACACCACCGCGAACACGATTCCCGACGGCCAGTGCAGCGCGAGCACGATGCCCATCAGCGTCGCGACGCCCTTGCCGCCCTTGAACTTGAGCCAGACCGGGTAGCAATGCCCGACAAATGCAGCCGCCGCCGCCAGCAGTTCGAGACCGGGCCATAGCGCATGCGCGATCCATACCGCCGCCGCACCCTTGAGCAGATCGAGCAGCAAGGTCGCGGCTGCCAGCCCCTTGCGCCCGGTCCGCAACACATTGGTCGCGCCGATATTGCCCGATCCGATCTGGCGCAGGTCGCCCGCCCCGGCGAGGCTGGTCAGGATCACTCCGAACGGGATCGACCCGAGGAGGTAACCCAGCGCGATGGCGAGCACCGGCGCGATACTGGCGAGTTGCGTCTGCATGAGTCCCCTTACTTGCACAAAGGCTAGGGTCTTCGGTAAGCGCACGCAACAATCTCGATCAGCGGGCACCAGCATGGCCGATTCCCGGCCCCTTCTCTTTTTCGACTCGGGCGTGGGCGGGCTGTCGGTGATGGCACCGGCGCGGGCGCTGCTGCCCGCCGCGCCGCTGGTCTATGTCGCCGACAGCGCCGGATTTCCCTATGGCACGCGCAGCGAGGGCGAAATCGCGACGCGCGTGCCCGCGCTGCTCGGGCGGCTAGCGGAGCGTTACCGGCCGCGGTTGATCGTCATCGCCTGCAATACCGCATCGACGATTGCACTGTCCCATGTCCGCGCCGCGCTCGACGTGCCGATCGTCGGCACGGTGCCGGCGATCAAGCCGGCAGCCGAAGTGTCGGTTACGCGTGTGATCGGCGTGCTGGGGACGCAGGCGACGGTGCGCCAACCCTATGTCGACGATCTGGCCGCGCGCTTCGCCGCCGACTGCACCGTGCTGCGCCATGGCAGCGCCGAGCTGGTCCAGCTTGCCGAGGCGAAGCTGCGCGGCGGTGCAGCCGACAGCGCGCCGTACCGTGCGGTGCTGGATGGGCTGTTCGGGCAGGCGGGGGGCGATCGCATCGACGTCATCGTCAACGCCTGCACCCATTTTCCGCTGGTCGAGGCCGAACTCGCCGCCGCCGCGCCGCACCGCGTGCGCTTCGTCGATGGCGGGCCGGGCATAGCGCGGCGAATCGCCCATCTGACAGCGGGGCAGGACTGGCCGGACCGCCCTGCGCCAGGGGTCGCGGTATTCACCGCCGCGCCCGATCCCGCGCTGGTACCGGCATTGGCGACCTATGGCCTCGACCGGGTCGAGACGCTGTGACCCACCGGCGGCGGTTCAGCGCAGCGGAATCGCCGGAGTCTCGATCATCACCTTGACGCGCTTGGCATAGCCATCGGCCATGGCGAGATGGGCGTGGCGGGCGCCCGAGTCGCTGGCCTTTGCAGCCCGGTCGCGTTCGGCCCGTTCGCGTTGCGCAAAGTAATCGATTTCGCTCTGCGACATCGTAAATCTCCCAGTTTTGAAGCGGGAGCGCGTTGGTCTCTCAGCTGCGGACATGCCCGAAGCCCGGTTCCACAGTGGCACCTTCATAGCACATTGCGGGCACATGAGTCCTGATCTGGGGCAAGCGGAGGCGCAACAAAAGCCCGATCGCCCTGATCAAAAAACTAGGTGATCGCCGCAGTGGCGCGGCGCCGAGAATTTCGCTAACGGGGCTGGATGACCAGCGAGGCAACTCCGCGCGCGGTGGATTATACGCGTGTGTTCAACCAGGCGATCGACCGGCTGCACGCCGAAGGCCGATATCGCGTCTTCATCGACATCTTGCGCAACAAGGGCATGTTCCCGAATGCGCGCTGCTTTGCCGGGCATAACGGGCCAAAGCCGATCACCGTGTGGTGCTCGAACGACTATCTCGCCATGGGCCAGCATCCCGAGGTGATCGCGGCGATGGAAGAAGCGCTGCACGATGTCGGCGCCGGATCGGGCGGCACCCGCAATATCGGCGGCAACACCCATTATCATGTCGATCTGGAAGGCGAGCTGGCCGATCTGCACGGCAAGGAAGCGGCGTTGCTGTTCACCAGCGGCTATGTCTCGAACGAAGCGACGCTGTCGACGCTGGCCAAGGTGCTGCCGGGTTGCATCATCTATTCGGACGAGCTGAACCACGCGTCGATGATCGCGGGCATCCGCAATTCGGGGTGCGAGAAGCGGGTGTGGCGGCACAACGACCTTGCCCATCTGGAGGAATTGCTGGCCGCGGACGATCCGGCGGTACCCAAGCTGATTGCGTTTGAAAGCGTCTATTCGATGGACGGCGACGTCGCCCCGCTGCACGCGATCTGCGACCTGGCCGACAAGTACAACGCGCTCACCTATCTCGACGAAGTCCATGCCGTCGGCATGTACGGTGCCCGTGGCGGCGGGATTTCGGAGCGGGACGAGGCCGCGTCGCGCCTGACGATCATCGAGGGGACGCTGGGCAAGGCGTTCGGCGTGATGGGCGGCTATATCGCCGCGGATCGGACGATCGTGGATGTCATCCGCAGCTATGCGCCCGGCTTCATCTTCACCACCTCGCTGTCGCCCGTGCTGGTTGCCGGCGCGCTGGCGTCGGTACGCCACCTCAAGCGATCGAGCGCGGAACGGGACGGGCAGCAGGCGGCGGCGGCAAAGCTCAAGGCGATGTTCGCCGATGCCGGGTTGCCGGTGATGGACAGCACGACCCACATCGTGCCGCTGATGGTCGGCGACCCCGTGCGCGCGAAGAAGATCAGCGACATTCTGCTGGCCGAATATGGCGTCTATGTTCAGCCGATCAATTATCCGACGGTGCCGCGCGGGACCGAGCGTCTCCGCTTCACGCCCGGCCCGGCGCATGACGAAACGATGATGGCGGAGCTTACCGCCGCGCTGGTCGAGATCTGGGAACGCCTGGAGCTGCGCGCCGCAGCCTGACATGCACCGCCCGGGCGAGGAGGCTGATCGTTGAACGCCGTCCAAACCCAACTGGCTGCCGCGTTCGATCTGGCCTTTGCCGAGCGTTGCGGCACGCTGGAATGTCGCGCGCGCACGTCCGACGACCTGGCGTTCCTGCTGAACTGCGCCGTCGCCTGCTCGACGCTGGTCGGCCTGTTGCCCGACTCAATGCTCGCGCAGCAGGCACAATTTCAGCGGACGGGACATGACAGTGCATTTCCCGATGCGATGCACCGGATCGTGATGCGCGCGGGCGCCCCTATCGGCCATGTGCTGATCGCGTGGAATGCCGCAGATACCCATCTGGTCGATATTGCGGTGCTGCCGGAACATCGCGGAATCGGCGTAGCGCGCGCGCTGTTGGGCGCATGGCTTGCAGTCGCTGACGCGCACGGCCTCCCCGCGACGCTGCACGTGTTCGCCGACAATCCAGCTCGCCAGATCTATGCGCGACTGGGCTTTGTCGAAACCGCAACGGACCGCAATGCGGCGTCGGTCGCGATGCGTCGCCCCCCGGCTCAGCGCTGAAGCTGCGCCGCCACGTAGGCGGGGACGAAGCAGGATAGCGGAGCATACGTCGCGAAGCTGTGCGCGCCGCCCGTGGGCACCGCGTCGCCGCTGCTGGTCCAGGCATGTGCGCGCAGATCCCCTTCGGTTCGGTTCCGCTCGATCCCCAGCATCACCGCGCACGGCACCCGCCACAGGTCGCACAGCGCCTTCGCCGCCATTGCCTGCGGCAGGCAATTGGACCGGAACGGGGCGTAGGAGGCGGCGATCGACACCGCCCTGCCGATCAGCCGCGCGCGTGCAGCCTGTTGCGGGGTCGCCGCGGGCCGATGTGCGGTCGCGCCGAGATTGACCCCCAGCCATGGTGCGATCCGACGAAAGGGCAGCAGGGCGATGGTCGCAGATGACATGCCGATCAGCAGCCACGCCGGGAAAAGCCATAGCCACACAAAGGCCGGCTGGCGCCGCGCCACTGCCAATTTGCGCGCGATGATCGCGGTGCGCGACACGTAACCGCCTCCATCAATGGTGTTTCGTCAGGCTTTAGCATCACCGCCGGTGTCGGCCAATGGGCGAGGGCCACGTCGATTACGCCAGAGCAGCGGCCCCGGCCCGAAGTGCCTCCATGCGCGCATAAGGTCCCTCCGGATGGCGCGTCACGGCAGCCGCGACCGCCGGCGTGACGGCGGCGCGCTTGCGCTGCGTATCGTCGGCAAAGACCTGATCCGGCGCCTTTGCGTTGCGTCGGCCCGCCGCCGCCATGGCCGCACGCTCCCATGCATCGGGTACGAATCCGAAATGTCGGGGGATCGCCTCTTCCATCGCGGGGGGCAGCTCGGAATAGTTCACCAGCATCCCGCCGCCGCGCGCCACATGGTCGATCGCGCAGTCGAGATAGCGGGCGAGCACCGCCGCGCCGCGATCCTCGATCGAGCGGACGTTGCCGAATCGATCGCGCCGAGCGCGGGCACCTGCCCGGCCGCGAAATGCATGCCGGGCATCCGCAGGTGGGAGACCATGACTTCCACCGGATTGCGATACAGAAAGATCCAGGGGGTGTCGGGGGCAAGGCGGTCGCGGGAGTGGAACGGATCGCCTGGTCGATCATGACGCGAGCCTATGCCGCGCGCTCCGCACGCGCAAGCAGGGTCAGCGACGGGGACCGGTCCGGCCCCGGGCCCGGGCCCGCCGGGCCAGAGCGGGTCCGGCGACCGCACCGGTTCGACCCGATTGACGGCCTGTTCAGCGCGCGACTGCCACCGCCGGAACCGTGACGCCCGCCGCCGCCAGTTCGCGCTCCGCCTGTACGAAGCCATAAGCGGGGACGATCTCCCCTGCCCGGTCGCTCGCCTCGGCCCAGCGCGCGACCAGCGTTTCGCCGGCATCGGCGCCGTCGCCGATCTGGATGCCATCGGTCAGCGTGACGTTGGC
This sequence comes from Sphingomonas sp., assembly GCF_965227385.1. Lineage (GTDB taxonomy): Bacteria > Pseudomonadota > Alphaproteobacteria > Sphingomonadales > Sphingomonadaceae > Sphingomonas. The sequence goes on along the minus strand of NZ_OZ245750.1, from coordinate 1,278,835 downwards.
GGTGGCGAAATGCCCGGCACCGGCGCACAGGATCGCGCGAGTGGGCGCGTCCGCGCCGACAAGCGCCAGCAGCCCAGGGCTGACCAACGCCGGATCGAGCGCGGCAAGACTCGCCGCGGACAGCACGCCCTCGGTCATGCCGGTCGCCGCCGTCGGCGCGAGGCAATTGACGCGGATGCCGTATTTCTCGCCCTCGATCGCGAGGGTCTGCATCAGGCCGACCAGCGCCATCTTGGCCGCGCCGTAATTGGCCTGGCCGAAATTGCCGTAAAGGCCCGAAGACGACGTGGTCATCACGATGCGGCCATAGCGCTGGCCACGCATGACCTCCCACACCGCCTTGCTGGCGATTGCGGCGCCCATCAGGTGCACGTCCACCACCAGCCGGAATTCGTCCATCGTCATCTTGGCGAAGCTCTTGTCGCGCAGGATGCCCGCATTGTTGACGAGGATGTCGACCCGGCCCCAGGCATCCATGGTCGACGCAACGATGTGGGACATGGCCCATTCATCGGTCACCGAACCGGCGAGCGCGAGCGCCTTGCCGCCCTGTGCGCCGATCTCGGCGACGACGCGCTGCGCTGCATCGTCGCTCAGATCGTTGACCACGACGCGCGCGCCCATGCGCGCCAGATAGAGTGCATGGGCGCGACCCAGCCCGCCCCCGGCACCGGTTACGATTGCGATCCGTCCATCCAGCATGATCAACTTCCTCCCATTATATTCGCTAACGCGTGAGTGAATATTCTGTGCACAACTAGCCGCGCGCCGGCGGGTTGGCTAGAGTTTGCCCCGCCCGCCGCTGCCGCAAATCTGCCGGAACCCGGCGGCCATGAACACGGCCATGCGGTCCTTGATCGCCGCGAAGTCCTCCGACCGGCACAGCCCGCCGGACAATTTGTCGATGCGCCCGGTGCGCGCCAGCGTGACCATCAGCGCCCCCGTAACGAAGTGGTAGCCCCAGAAGATATCCTCTTCCGCACAATCGGGCAGCGCCTTCTTGAGCAGGTCGATCAGCCGCAGCACGACCGGATCGAAGTGCGAATCCATCAGTTCCGCGCCCCATTCGGGGGTGTTGGCGACGAGCGCACCCAGCGCGCCGTAGTTCTTCCAGCCCTCGCCTCCCTCGATATACAGGTCGAGATCGGTGTCGAGAAAGGCGTGCAGCGCGCCCTCAAGCGTCGGCTTGCCGCCGGTCGATGCCTCATAATCGTCGAGCGCGCGCAGCCGCTTTTCGCTGGTCACCACTGCGCGGCGGGCGAAGACCGCGTCGAACAGCTTCTTCTTGTCCTCGAAATAATAGTTGAGCAGCGTGTGGTGGACGCCGACGCGCTTGGCGACGTCCTTCAGCGTCACGCCGTGCAGGCCATGTTTCGAGAACAGATATTCCGCCTCGTCGAGCATCTGCTCCATCATCTCCGCGCGCTGCTCCGCCTTGGTCGAGCGGCGGCGGGGCTTGGGCTTTTCGGATTTCTGCTCAGGCACTGGGCTGTCATTCCCCTGTTGCCCGGATGCGGCCGGATCGCCGCGCGCCGGGTCGAACAAGGTCTCAAGCGCTTCCATATTGAGACCGCAAGCTATTCTTGTCGATTTTCCCGGTCGGGGCGAGCGGCATTGCGGGCAGGCGCACGATCGCGTCGGGAATCCACCAGGATGCGACCCGTCCGCGCAACGGGGCGAGCAGGTCTTCGTCGCTCAGCGCATCGTCCTGCATCTCGACCAGCAACAGCGGGCGCTCGCCCCATTTCGGGTCCTGACGCCCGATCACGGCGGCGAGCGATACCTGTGGCAGCGCGCCGACCACCGCCTCGATCTCCGCCGGGTTGATCCACTCGCCACCTGACTTGATCAGATCCTTGGCGCGCCCGGTGATGATGAGATTGCCGTGGCGGTCGATCCGCGCAAGATCGCCCGTCGCGAACCAGCCATCGGCATCGGTCGCGGGCACGTCCTGCCCGAAATAGCGATCGACCACCGCTGCACCGCGCACGCGCAGATGGCCTTCAACGTCGCGCTGCCGGGGTAACGGCACGCCGTTGGCGTCGGTCAGCAGCAGGTCGACGCCGATCGCAGGACGACCGGATACAGCCGCGCTGCGCTGCGGATCGTGCGGAGGCGCGACGGTGCCGGAGGGCGACAGCTCGGTCATTCCCCAGCTCGTCTGCACGGTGACGCCAAGCACCCGCTCGATCCGCTCCATCAGCGCGGGCGCGAGCGGGGAGCCTCCGACGATGATGCGCTCCAGGCTCGGCAGGGTCTCGCCGGTCGCCTCGAGATGCTCGGCCACGCCCAGCCACACGGTCGGCACCGCGACACCGATCGTGACATGTGCCGCCGCGATCAGCCGGGCGAGGCTTGCTCCATCGGTCGCGCGCCCGGGCAATACCAGCCGCCCGCCCGCTGCTGGCAATGCAAAGGGCAGGCCCCAGGCGTTGGCGTGGAACATCGGCACCACCACCAGCACGCTGTCAGTCGCCCGGATTGCCATCACATCAGCCTGCAGGCAGCGCAGCGTGTGGAGAAAGCTGGCTCGGTGGGTGTAGGTCACGCCCTTCGGCGCACCGGTCGTGCCGGAGGTGAAGCACAGGCCGCAGGGCGTCGTTTCAGCGAAACCGCCCCACACCACTCCACCAGGTGCAGTTGCGATCAGCGGCTCGAGCTCCGCGACGGCACAGGGTGCGGACTGCGCGTCAGCGACGCCGTCGATCACCAGCATCAGCGACAGGCTCGGCACCCGCTCGGCAATGGCGTGGGCGAGCGGCTGAAGATCGGCGCTGACGATCAGCAGCTTTGCGCCCGACTGTACCACCATGTCGGCGAGATGCTGGGCGGTCAGGCGCGGATTGAGCGTGTGGCACACCGCGCCCATCCCCATGATCGCGTACCACGCCTCGACATGCGCCTGGCTGTTCCAGGCCAGCGTCGCGACGCGGTCCCCTGGTCGGACGCCGAAGCCGGTCAGCAGCGACGATACAGCCAGCGCGCGGTCGCGCAGCGCGGCATAGCCGATCCGATCGATCCCCCCCGCCTCACGCGCTGTGACCACTTCGGCATCGGGATGCCATTTAGCGGCGTGGTGCAGGAACTTGTCCAGCGTCAGCGGATAATCCTGCATGCTTCCGTCGATCATCGGCAACCCGTCGCCTTGTTGAGGACCGGCGAGGCGACGCCGGTGTTCCAGTTCCATGGCTGGTCGCCCGCCGCGCGACGACGGCACACCGCCGCTTCGTGCAGCGCGAACATGCCGGGCATCAGCCGCGTGCCGGGCAGCGGCTTGCCGGCGAACGCCATGTAATTGGCGGCCGCGCCATAGGCCTCCCACGCCGGCTGCCCGTCTGCAACGGGCGCGCCCGAACGCGCGAAGCTCGCCCAATAGCCCAGCATCGCGTCGGACAGACGGCGGTTAGCCACGTCGTCGGGGATTTTGGGCCAATAGGGCGGCGTGCGGCTGGCCGTGCCGAAGACATAGGGGATTTCGGCGGCGTGGAAGGCGTGCAGGCCGTATTCCGCAGCAGCGGGGTAGCCGTGATCGAACAGATAGAGATAGGCGCTTTGCCCGATCGCGGTCTGGCCGATCGCGAGCCGGGTGGAGGTCCAGCCGTAAAGCGCGTCGCGCGTCGTCGCGAGCAGCGACTCCTTGATGTTGCTCGACGGGTAGAGCCGGAGGAAGTGTTCCGCGAGATCGCCATAGCGCGTCCGGATCGCCGCCTCATACGCCTCGGCATTAGCGGGCGCGGGCGGGAGCAGCACCGGGAGCGAGCGGATCTCGCCCGCATTGAACCCGGCGAGCACCGGCACCTTGGCCTGCTCGCCATGGTCCCAGGTCGCGACCAGCTGGCGGGTCAGCGTCTTGCCATCGATATTGGCCCAGGGGCCATAGCCCTTGGTCGCGGCGTCCACGGTGAGCTTCTCGGCGTCCATCGCGCGCAACGCCGCAAGATCGCCGGCACCGACTGCGGCCATGATCTGGCTGCCCGCTGCTTCGGCCGAGGGCAGGCCGTGCTTGCCCTGTTTCAGTTCGGGCGTAGTGATCATGTATGCGCTCTGCGCCACCGCCTTGTGGAACAGGCCACGCGCCTGCGGGCTGGCCATCAGATACATCACGCTGAGCGCGCCGGCGGATTCGCCCGCAATGGTGACGTTGCCGGCATTGCCCCCGAACGCCGCGATGTTGCGCTGGACCCATTTCAGCGCCGCGATCTGATCAAGCAGGCCGTAATTGCCCGAAATGCCGTCCGGCGATTCCGCGCTCAATTCCGGGTGGGCAAGATAGCCGAGGATGCCGAGCCGGTAGTTGATCGACACGACGATCATGTTGCCGCGCTGCGCCAGTCGCGCGCCGTCATACATGGTTTCGTGGCTGTACCCCGCAACCAGCGCGCCCCCGTGAATCCACACGAACACGGGCAGGTCTTTCCCTCCCGCAGGCGCCCAGATGTTGAGCGTCAGGCAATCCTCGCTGATCGTGTCGAGCGGGTTTGTGTAGATGCCGGCATTGCGGTTGCGCGGCTGGACGCACGCGGGGCCGAACGCGGTTGCCTTGCGCACACCCTGCCAGTCTGCGGCAGCAACGGGTGGCTTCCAGCGCAGCGGGCCGACCGGCGGCTGGGCATAGGGAATGCCGCGGAAGATGCGGACACCGCCCTGCTCCACACCCTGGACCGTGCCGACCGGAGCTATGACCTGTGGCGTCTGGGCCAGCGCGGGGCTGCCCAAGGCAAGCGCGAGGAGCGCGATCAGCCACTTCATGCCGCCGCCCCTTCCCGCTTCAGCCGCAGCGCGAGCGCGACGAACAAGCCGATCGCGATCAGGTAGAAGGGGGTGAGCGTGTAAAGCGCGCTTTGCAGGCTCTGCGTATCGCCCTGTGCCTTGAACCAGTCGCTCGCGAACCCGACCCAGGTCGGGCCAAGGCCAAGGCCAATGAAGTTCATGATCAGCAGCAGCAGCGCACCCGACAGCACGCGCTGATTGGGCTTCACCTCTTCCTGCACCAACGCGACCGAGGCCGAGAGGTAGAAATAGTTGAACACCATCACCACGGCGAGCAGCGCCAGTGCGAGCGGCCACCCGGGGGCCCAGACGAAGCCGATGTAAAAGGGCATCGCGATTGCGAGCGATATGGCCGGAGCGACGGCATAGCCGCTGCGCGCCTTACGCGTCATCGCGTCGATCACCCGGCCGGAAATGACCATGCCGCCGCCCATGCCGATCAGCAGGACGAGCGCGTACCAGACCGCGACGTCGCCGAGCACCATCCCCTTTTCGCGCATCAGATAGAGGACCGCGAAATTGCCGAGGCCATAGGTGACGAACTGCGTCGCGCCGCTGCCCAGTGCCGCGAGCATCAGCACGGGGTTGGACAAGAACGCGCCGACGGTGGGCCAGAACGGCGCCTTGTCCCCCGCCCCCGCCGCACGCGCGCCATCCATCGCGCCCTTTTGCGGCTCACGGATGGTCAGCCACACGAACAGCGCCGTGCCCACGCCGACCGCGCCGACGATGATGAAGGGCAGCCGCCAGCCATAATGTCCGGCGATCGCCGCGCCGAACGCGACGCCCGCCGCCGCGCCGATCGCTGGCCCCAAGTTGAAGATGCCGAGCGCCGCCGCGCGCTTGCCCGGCGGGTAGGTGTCGGTGATGATCGCATAGGATGGCGGGACGCCACCCGCCTCGCCGAACCCGACCGTCATGCGCGCGATGACCAGCTGCGTATAATTGACCGCCATGCCGCACGCGACCGTCGCGCCGCTCCAGATCGCGCAGGCGAGGCTGAGGACGCCGACGCGGCTGGTGCGGTCGGCGAACCAGCCGACGGGGATCGCGATGAAGCAATAGAACATCGCGAAATAGAGGCCGCCGATCAAACCGAGTTGGGTGTCGGTAACGTTCAGCGAATCCTGGATCGGCTTGGCGAGAATGCCGATCAGCTGCCGGTCCAGAAAATTGAGGATGTAGACGAAGGTGAGCGTGACCAGCACGAACCACGGCCGGTTTGCGGGTGACGGACGGCCGGTGTCGCCACCGGCCGTCGCTGCGTCAGAGGCCATAGCCAAGGCGGATCCCCACGGTGCGCGGGCGCAGCGTGCCGAAACGGCTCACCAGAAACGCCTCGGGGTGGATGTACACGACCGAATGATCATCGAAGAGATTCTCGACATAGAGATTGGCCGAGAGGGACCCCTTCTTGACCCCCAGGTTGAGGTTCACATTGGCATATTCGTCGGTCTTGCCAAAGGTCGACAGGCGCAGATTGGGGTTGCCCGGCGTGTTTGGGAACGAGCTGTTGTACGATCCCACATATTGCGCGTTGATCGCGAAGGTGCCGCGCGCGCTGTCGCCCAGGTCGAAGCCATAGGAGATATACGCCGCGCCCTGCAGCCGCGGTGCGGACAAGCGGTGGCCGAGCACAGCGCCCGAAACCACTGCCTCGGTCGTCGAGAGCTTGGTGATCTTGGAGTCGTTATAGGCTGCGTTCAGCCCGATAAAGACGTCCTTGGCCGGGATCACGCCGATCTCGACCTCGAACCCCTTGCTGCGCGCCGCGCCGATATTGGTGGCGAATTGAACCGAGTCCGACCGGCGGTTGGCCTGCGCCTGAATGTTGCTCCAGTTGATCAGGTAGAGCGCGGCATTCATCGTCACGCGGCCGTCGAGCCAGCGCGCCTTGGCACCGAGTTCATAGCTCTTGAGATCGTCGGACTCCGCGCCGTACGGAATGATGATGTCGGTCGGGTCGGTCAGGCTGGCGGCACCGGCACGCGCGTTGACGATCGGCGCGCGGAAGCCGGTCGAGAAAGTGGCGTAAGTGGTGAGCGATTCACTCGGCTTCCACGTCGCGCTGGCCTTCCATGACGGGGCGGACCCGGTCGCCTTGACGCCGGTGACCGCATCGTACGGAATCAAGGTGTTGAAGGCCAGGTTGTTGAGATTGAGCAGCGCAAGCGTGAAGTAGTTGTAGTCGGTGAATGGCGTCGGCGAGCCGGGTGCGTTGGGAACGCGCAGCACCGCGAGATAGCCGCCCGCCTCGGTAAAGCCCTGCGCCGAGGTGCGGCCATAGCGCATGCCACCGGTCAGCCAGAATTTGGGTGAGAAGCGATAGGTGATCTCACCGAACCCGGCGAGTTCGTCGCTCTTCTGATAGGTGTAGAGCTTCTGATAATATTGGTCGGGAAGCCCGGTCAGCCCGCGCGCCGCGAGAAACTCGGGGCTGGAGCGGTAGAAATAATCCACGTCGCGGCGGCGGTGCATGTAGAATCCGCCGATGGTGAATTCGAACGGGCCGTCGAGCGACGACACCAGCCGCGTCTCCTGAACAAACACCTTGTCATAGGCGTCGGCATCCAGCCCGAACGCGATCGGCGCCCCGGCGAACGAACCGGGCGGGAAGGTCCCCGCAAGATCGACATAAAAGCGCTGGTCGAAATCCGAATAGGTGGACGAACTGGTCAGCCGGGCGAAATCGAATTCATATTCGACCGTGCCGTTGATGATCGTCTGCTTGCCGGTGAAGCGGTCGGGCTGGTCCGACACGCGCTTCTCACGCCCCAGCGACGGGCTGGTGAGCGAGCTGTCCTTGGGATCGCTGTCCTCATACGATCCCATCACGCGCACCGACAGCCGGTCATTCGGCTTCCACAGCGCGATCACGCGCCCGCCCCAGTTGATCAGCTTGTTCGAATTCTTGATGCCGGTCCCGACATTGTCGAGATAACCGTCTTCATTGCGGTAAAAGCCGACCGCGCGTACCGCCAGCGTGTCGCTGACGATCGGCAGATTGACCATGACATTGTAGCGCTGGCGGAAGCTGTCCTTCCCCGTCAGCGCCAGATCGACCTGGCCGGCCATGTCGAACGATGACAGGTTCGGGCTCTTGGTCAGGATGCGCATCGCGCCCGACAGCGAGCCCGATCCGAACAACGTCCCCTGCGGCCCGCGCAGAAACTCGACCCGCTCGACGTCGAACAGGGTCGGGTCGACCACCGTCGTGTTGCCGATCGTCGAAATCGGCAGTTCGTCGATATAGACCGCGACCGAGCTTTGCAGATTGGCGTTATAGCCGTTGGTGGCGATGCCGCGTGCGGTGAAATTGTTGAAATTCTGGGTGGGGCGGTTGAGCACGACGCCCGGCGTTTCCCGGGCAATGCCCTCAAACCCTACAATCCCCTTTTCGGTCAGCTCTTCCTGCTGGAAGGCGCTGATGCTGAGCGGGACGTCCTGGATCTTTTCGGCGCGGCGGGTCGCGGTCACGACCACTTCCTGATCCGCCTGAGCGGTGGCATCGCCGGGTTCACCGACGGGGGCCTCCTGTGCCGCAACGGACATCGGTACCGTGAACAACGTGACCGCGCAGGCGGTCGCCAGAAGCCTTGCCCTCATCCTTACCTCTCCTCGATGCCATCGATCATGCGTCGATTTGCTGCAGCGACTATGTCGCGATGCCACCGCCCTGTCAATATTCACTATCACGCGTGTGAATATCTTTTGATGCAGATCGAATGCGCTCGGTTTGAAAGCATGTGTTGCCATGTCGTCACCGCTGTGAAAGCGTGCAGCGATGACCATGCACGGCGCGCACAACGGCTATCTTGTGGTCTTGTCCATCGCCGTCGCGATCCTCGCCTCCTTTGTTTCGCTCAGCCTGGCGAGCCGCATCCGCGCGTCGCGCGGGCGCGCGCGCCAGGTCTGGCTCGCCGCGGCGGCTGCGACGCTGGGCGGCGGAATCTGGTCGATGCATTTCGTAGGCATGCTGGCGTTCAGCATGCCCGGAGTGACGATGGGCTACGACAGCGGGCAGACCCTGTTATCGCTGGCGATCGCGATCGCGTTTACCGGCGCGGGGCTGGCGACCTTCAACTGGCTGCGGGTGACGGCGCGGCGGATCGCGTTGGCCGGACTGCTGATCGGGAGCGGCGCGGTCGCGATGCATTATCTGGGCATGGCAGCGATGCGCATGCCGGCGACGCTCGCTTATGACTGGGGCTGGGTCACGATCTCCGTGATGATCGCGTTGGGCGCGGCAACCACGGCGGTATGGCTGGCGGCGCGCGAGCAGCGGACCAGCCAGATGGCCGCCGCCGCGATGGTAATGGGGGCGGCGATCGCGGGCATGCATTATTCCGGCATGCGCGCGGCGATCTTCACCGTCGCACATCATTCCGATCATGCGCAGGGGGTGGCGAGCATCGGCCAGACCAATCTGGCGATCGCCATCAGCCTGATCACCGTGGTGGTGCTGCTGCTCCTGCTCGCCGCCGCCCAGCTCGAGCGCATCTACCGGCGCACCGCGCGGCGCGAGGCCAAGACTGCCCTTCGGCTCAAGATCGCCGATCTGCTGCGGGGCCAGTCGCCGGAGGAGGCGCTTCCAGAGGTCGCGGCGCTGATGGGCGCGCATTTCGGCGTCACCCGCACCGGCTATGGCGACCTCGATCCGGTCGAGGATCAGTTCGACTATCGCGCGTGCTGGACCGACGGGACCGTGCCGGCGCTAGTCGGCCGCTTTCCGGCGGCGGCCTTTGGCGTGAAGATCGTTGCGGCGCTCAATGCCGGCACGACCGTGGCCATCGACGACCTTTCCGCCTCGCCCCTCAGCGACGATATGCGCACGCAGGACACCGCGCGTGAGGTCGATACCCGCGCGATCCTGGTTGTGCCGTTCGTCCGCGACGGGCGACTGCGCACGATCGTCTATCTCAACGACCGCCAGCCGCGCCGCTGGCACCCTGCCGAGGTCGCCTTCATGGAGGAGATCGCCGAGCGCACCCGCCTGGTCATCGAACGCGCCGCGGCCGAGGCGCAGCTGCGCGAGCTCAATACGACGCTGGAGGCGCGCGTCGAAGCGCGCACCGCCGAGTTGCGCCAGACGCAGGAAGCATTGCTGCAAAGCCAGAAGATGGAGGCAGTGGGACAGCTGGTGTCCGGCATCGCGCACGACTTCAACAATCTGCTCGGCGCGGTGGTCGGTGCATTCGACCTGATCCGGCGCCGCGCCGACGATTCGGACCGGGTCCGGTCCTACGCCGATACCGGGCTCAAGGCCGCGGAACGTGGCGCGAAACTGACCAGCCAGTTGCTCACCTTCGCCCGCGCCCAGGGGATCCAGCTTCAGCCGTTGCGCGTATGCGACGTGATCCAGGCAATGGCCGAACTGCTGCGGCGCACATTGGGGCCGATGATCGCCCTCGACCTCAAACTCGCCGCCGTGCCGGTGCCGGTTCTGGCCGATCCGACCCAGGTTGAAATGATGATCCTGAACCTCGCGATCAACGCGCGTGACGCGATGCCGGACGGGGGCACGCTGACCATCGCCACCGCGACGCGCCACATCGGCAGCGACACCGAACTTGAGCCGGGCGATTATGTGGAAATCGCCGTCAGCGACACGGGCATCGGCATGGACGAGGCGACCCTGCGCCGGGCCATGGAGCCGTTCTTTACGACCAAGCCGGTCGGCAAGGGCACGGGCCTGGGGCTCGCGCAAATCTATGGCAGCGCGCGCCAGGCCGGTGGAACGGTGCGCCTGTCGAGCACGCCGGGCATCGGTACCACGGTCAGCGTGCTGCTGCCCCGCACGAATCGCGAACCCGAATCGGTTGCGGTCAAGACGCGGACCGAAGCCGGCCCGGATGCGCGCTTGCGGATCCTGTTCGTCGATGACGATGTGGAGCTGCGTGGCATATTCGCGACGGCGCTGACGGCGCTCGGCCACCATGTGATCGAGGCGGGCGGGGGCGACGAGGCGCTCGACCTGATCGGCCGCACCACGCCTGACGTGGCGCTGCTGGATTTTGCGATGCCCGGGATGAACGGGGCGGAACTCGCGCTCGCACTCAAGCAGCGCATGCCGGACCTGCCGATCCTGTTTGCCAGCGGCTTTGCCGACACCGAAGCGCTCGATCGGGCCGGTGCCACGACTGTCCTGCGCAAGCCGTTCAAGCTGGACGACTTACTTCCCGCGCTGCACGGGGCGATGCAGCGCCAGGCCGGCGACGTCGTCGCGGAGCGTCAGGATGCCCCGATCGATCGATAGCGTTCCACCTGGGAAATCGAGGGTCGCGACACCGCCTCCCCGAACCGCGCGCACATTCGGCACGAGATGGAATGGACATAACACGATGCGGGTCCGCTTAGCGCCGTGATCCAGGTCACTCGGCCCTTCCAGCGGCCCTGAACGAACTGCCGCCGATCGGTCACAGCACTGCCCAAGGCTTGACGGTTGGATGCCATGCCCCCGTCGACGCCCGGCTTGCCAGCCGCGTCCTCCCATCGCACGCGCCCTTCGATCAGGCTGCGGAAGGGAATGCACTGCGGCATGAAGTCGCTCCATTGACTCACCTCGGCGATTTGCATATGAAGCAACGGTTGATATGCAAAACATGTGGGAGGTTTCAGATGTTCAAGCTTGGTCGCGTTGCTTCCGTAAGCGCTTCGGCGCTCATCATTGCCATCTTGACGCCATCCGCATTCGCACAGGAGGTGCCGGCCGATCCCGCCGCCGACCCAGCCAGCGACACCGGCCTCGTCGAAATCGTCGTGACGGCCGAGAAGCGCCCGTCCTCCGCCCAGCGAACCTCGATTGCGCTTGACGTGTTCGATAGCGAAACGCTGAAGCAGAATGGCGTCGGCAACGTGGCTCAGCTGGCGAACTTTTCACCCAGCATCAATATCGGTCAGGCTGCCGGCGCGTCGGTCGTAACGATCCGCGGCGTGTCGAGCCGTGACACGACCGAGATCGGCGATCCCGCGGTCGCCATCAGCATCGACGGCGTCTATCTCCAGCGTCCGACCGGCATGAACGCCAGCTTCTACGACATCGAGCGTGTCGAGGCGTTGCGCGGTCCGCAGGGCACGCTGTACGGCCGCAACGCCACGGGCGGCGCGATCAACATCATCACCCGCAAGCCCGAGGATACGCTGGGCGGCTATGTGTCGATCGATGCCGGCAACTACGACACGATCAACGCCGACGCGGCCGTCAACCTGCCGCTGAGCGACACGCTGGCGACGCGCTTCTCGGTGGTCAGCCGCTACAACAAGGGTTTCCGCGACAATGGCGTGGGCGGACGCGGCGACGACAATGTCGCGCGCGGCGGCCGCGCGCAGCTGCTCTGGACGCCAACCTCGCGGCTGAAGGTGCTGCTGGGCGGCAGCTACCTCAAGCAGGACGGCAACGGCGCCGTCTACAACAACCGCCTGATTCCGACCGGCGGTACGCTGGACGCGGTTCGCCCGCCCAGCGACGCCGATGACGCGACGCATTTCCCGCTCAACTATGACGGCTATTTCGACACCAGCATCTACACGGTGAACGGCCAGGTCGATCTCGACCTCGATTTCGCCACGCTGACCTATATCGGCGGGTTCGTCCGGACGGATTACAAGCACAGCTGGGACAACGACGCCAACGCGCGGCAGGGCTATATCTATTCGCGTGATGAAGTGTCGAACGACCAGAGCCACGAACTGCGGCTGGCGTCGAACAACGAGCGCGGGTTCCGCTGGCAGGTCGGCGCCTATTATTTCGACGAGCACCTCGACCTGCACAACCGCTTCGACAATACGAATGCCGCCGGTGCGCGCGTCAACCTGCGCGAGTATTTCTTCGACGTCGACACCAAGTCCTACGCGTTCTTCGGTCAGGCCAGCTATGACCTGACCGACCGCCTGAGCGTGTCGGGCGGCGTGCGCTATTCGAATGACAAGAAATCGCGCGTCGGCCCGCAATATGTCGGCAGCCTGACGCAGGATATCAGCAGCGGAACCGCCGTCCGTGCGTTCAGTGTCGAGAACAGCTCCGCCAAGTCCGACAAGTTCACCTATCACGCCGGCGTCGATTTCCAGGTGACGCCGCGCAACCTGCTCTACGTCAAATTCGACACGGGCTATAAGGCCGGCGGCTTCAACAATTTCGGGATCGGCGCATACAACCCGGAGACCCTGGTGGCCTGGGAAGTGGGGTCGAAGAATCGGTTCCTCGACAATGCACTTCAGCTGAACCTCAGCGCCTATCACTATGACTACAAGGACCAGCAGGTCAGCCAGTACGTCGCGTCACAGGCCGCGACGCAGATCGTGAATGCCGGCAAGTCGGAGATTTACGGCGCGGAAGCCGAAGTCACGTGGCTGCTGACGCCCAAGACGCAGTTCGACCTGTCCGTTTCGTATCTGCATGGCGAGTTTACCGATCTGGCGGTGGCGAACGGTGCTTCCAACCTCTCGCTCAACGGCAATCGCACGGTCCAGTCGCCCGAATGGTCGTTCAGCGGCGGTATCCAGCATGACTTCGATGTCGGCGGGCTGGTGATCACGCCGCGCGTGCAAACTCAGCACCGCAGCAGCTACTTCCTGACCATCTATAACCGCGCGAACGACTTCCAGCGTGGCTTCTGGCGCACGGATGCAAGCCTGACGCTCGCGCCGCAGGATTCGAAGCTGAACCTGCAACTCTACATCCGCAATATCGAGAACACCGTCGTGATCTCGAACGCGGAGCAGAGCGCGCTCTATGGCGGCGTGCGGTATCAGTACGATGCCCCGCGCACCTTCGGCGTCCGCCTGAACCACGACTTCTGAACCTTTGCCCCGGCCGGGGACATCTTGCGGTGTCCCAGGCCACCCCGCCTGCCAGGATCTAACGAACGCGGCGTTCAGTCGTTCGGGAGAATCGCGATGAACTATGCATCTCTGTTGCTTGCGCCGCTGTTGCTGGCGCCCGTCGACGCATCGAATGCGGGCCCGCGTCCTGCGCAGCGCCAGCCAGCCATCGAAAGCCGCGTTGCGCCGATCCTGACGATTGCCGGCAAGCGGTTCCGCGATCTCAACAAGAATGGCCGCCTCGACCGCTACGAGGACTGGCGATTGCCGGTCGCGCAGCGGATCGATGACCTGGTGGCCAAGATGACCGTCGCCGAGAAGGCGGGTTTGATGATGTTCGCGTCCCATTCAGGGTTCGTCGGCCCGAACGGCACGCTGCGTGAGGAACTGGCGCCGCTGCCTCCCGGAGCGCTCAAGTCACCGGTCAACGTCACCGGCGTGCCCGGCTTCGATCGCGCGGACAAACCCTCGCCACGCGTCCTGCTGCTCGAAAAGCATGTACGCTGGATGGCGGTGTCGGCCGGCGGCAAGCCAGGCGACGCCGCGCGCTGGGCCAACAATATGCAGGCGCTGGCGGAGCAGGACCGCCTGGGAATCCCCGTCGTGCTCGCGGCCGATCCCATCCACACGACCAACCGCCTGCCGGGCGGATCGCTGCCGCCGCCGGACCGGGTGAAGATTACATCCGACTGGCCGGACCAGATCGGCCTGGCCGCGATCGGCGATGCCGCGCTGGTCGAGCGGTTCGGGCGGATCGGCGCGGCCGAATATCGCGCGATCGGTTTGCGCATGGTCATCAACCCGATGGTCGACGTTGCCACCGAGCCGCGCTGGAACCGCATCCCGGGTACGTTCGGCGAGGACGCCGCCCTCGCTGCACGTCTGGGCGCTGCCTATGTCCGCGGGTTCCAGGGTGCCCGGATCGGCAGCAACAGCGTGCTGACGATCATCAAGCATTTCCCCGGCGACGGCCCGGTCGAAAACGGCATCGACCCGCATAACGTCTATGGTCAGCGGTTCGTCTATCCGGCGCGCAATCTCGCTTATCATCTGGAACCGTTCAAGGCCGGGATCGCGGCGGGGGCGACGGGCGTGATGACCGCTTATGGCATCCCGACCGGGATCGACACGGTCGGCTCGTCCTTTTCGAAGCGGGTCGTGACCGACATGCTGCGCGGCGATCTGGGCTTCAACGGCATCGTGGTCACCGACTGGCTGCACGCCCAGCCCTGGGGCGTCGAGAACCTGTCCAAGCGCGACCGCCAGGGGCGCATGATCAAAGCCGGCGTCGATCAGTTCGGCGGCGAGCATGAGACGGATTATGTCATCGAACTGGTCAAGCTGGGCCGCGTCTCGCAGGCCCGCCTCGACCAGTCGGCGCGCCGTATCCTGAAGCCGATGTTCGAGCTTGGCCTGTTCGAAAATCCCTATGTCGATGCCGAGGCCGCCGATGCGATCCTGAACGCGCCAACCTATGCTGCGGCGGCACTGGACGCCCAGCGTCGCGCGATCGTGTTGCTCAAGAACCAAGCGGCGACGTTGCCGCTCGCCCCGGCCGCCAAGTTATCCCTGAAGGGCTTCGACAAGCCGCCCGCGGCATTCGCCGCGCGTCTGGCGGCGAGCGATGCGACGGCCGATGCGATCGTCGTCAAGGTCAACGCGCCCTATCGCGTGAACGAAACCGGAAAGGCGTTCTTCAAGGGCACGCATGAAGGGCCGGTGAGCTTCGCCGGCGCGGATAATGAATCCGATCTGCATGCGATCCGGGCCGCGGTGGCAACCGGCAAGCCGGTGATCGTGGTGATCAGCATGGAGCGCCCGTCGGTGCTCGGCGAGTTCATCGATGGCGTGGGCGCGGTCGTCGCGACGTTCGGCTCCGGCGATGCGGCGGTGGCCGACATCCTGACCGGGCGCGCACGCCCGACCGGGAAGCTGCCGTTCGACCTGCCGGCCGACGACGTTTCGGTCGCGACGCAACATGAGGACGCGCCCCACGACTTTGCGCGCACAGCATTCCGACAGGGCTTTGGCCTGACTTACGACAAATGATTGATTCAAGGAACGTATCAGACATGTACAGCAACGCCGCCACGCTCGACGGCACGCAGGACGAGCCCGGGACGGAGCGCGTCTTGCAAACCAGCGTCGGCGACGTGATCGTCCAGTTGCTGGAACATTGGGGCGTCCGCCATGCCTTTGGCGTCATCAGCATCCACAACATGCCGATCCTGGATCCGCTGGCGGAGCGCGGCAACATCCGCTTCATCCCCGCACGCGGCGAGGCGGGCGCCCTCAACATGGCCGATGCGTATGCGCGGACCACCGGCGGGCTTGGCGTCGGGTTCACCAGCACGGGCACGGCCGCCGGCAATGCCGCAGGTGCCATGGTCGAGGCACTGACCGCCGGTTCGCCGGTGATGCACATTACCGGGCAGGTCGAACTGGAGCATCTCGACCGCAACCGCGCCTATATTCACGAAGCGCCGGCGCAGCTGGACATGCTGCGCGCAATTTCCAAGCGCGCCTTTCGTATCACATCGCCGGACGATCTGGTCGCGACGATGAAGGAAGCCGCGGAGTGCGCGCTGTCCGCGCCGCGCGGACCGGTCAGCATCGAAATTCCGGTCGATGTCCAGGCTGCGGCGATGCCGGCGCCGGCTGTGCTTCCGGCACTCGAGCCGACGGCGCTCAAGCCCCGCCAGGCGGAAATCGCGGCGCTGGCGGCGCGGGTCAGAGCAGCGCGCCGGCCGATGCTGTTGCTGGGCGGCGGCGCGCGGGGCGGCGAGGCGGCAGCAACGGCGCTGGCCGATCTGGGTATTCCGATCGTGACGAGCACGAGCGGTCGGGGCGTGGTGGCGGAAACGCATCCCCTGTCATTGGGCGCATTCAACTGCACGCCACAAATCCAGGCGCTGTACGACCGGTGCGACCTGCTCATCGTTGCGGGATCGCGGCTGCGCGGGAATGAAACCTGGACCTACAAGCTGCGACTGCCGGACTCCCTGGTCGCGATCGATGTCGATGCGACGGCCGAAGGGCGGACCTACGCCAGCACCCAGTTCATCCACGCCGACGCTCCCGCGGTGCTCGACGCGCTGGTCGCGGCCCTCGATAACCCCCTGGAACTCGATCAGTCGCTCGCCGACGACATCGTCGATGCGCGCGAGGCGATGCGGACGGGGCTGCGCGAAGGTCTTGGCCCCTATGCCGAACTGGTCGATGCGGCGCAGGCGGCGCTCGGCCCGGACATGGCGTGGGTGCGTGACGTGACGGTCTCGAACAGCACCTGGGGCAACCGCTATCTGCGCGTCGGCAACAGCCGCGCTGGGGTGCATGCCGTCGGTGGCGGGATCGGCCAGGGATTGCCGATGGCGATCGGCGCCGCACTCGGTGCGCCGGGCGGCGCGCTCGCGCTCAGCGGCGATGGCGGGCTGAGCCTGTGCCTGGGCGAGCTGGCGACCCTTGCCGAAGAACAGCCCGACATGGTGCTGATCCTGATGAACGATGCCGGCTACGGCGTCATTCGCAACATCCAGGATGTCGATTATGGCGGGCGCAAACACTATTCCAACATTCTGATCCCGGACTTCGGCCAGATCGCGGCATCGATGGGGTTGCGCCACGAAAAGGTGACGTCGGTCGGCGATTTCGGCGATGCAATCGCGCGCGCGCAAGCGGCGAAGGGCGCCGCCATCGTCGAAGTCGATATGGTCGCCATCGGCCCCTATCCTGCCAAATTCTCCGGCCCGCCCAAGCTGGCGCAATAGAATGACCGTGCGCCCGCCCCTCCGGATCGGCTTTATCGGCGATGGCGGCATTTCGCGGTCGGTGCGCGAAACGTTGACGCAGATCCCGGACGGATGGTTCGAAGTCGTCGGGGTGCTGGACCGGCAGCGCGGTGAGGCGGCGCCGACCGATGGGCTGGCCGCGCTGCTCGATGCCAATCCCGACGTCATCGTGGAGTGCGCGGGGCATTCGGCAATCGAGGCCTATGCCGAAGCCGTGCTCCGCGCCGGCGTGCCGTTGATGGTCGTGTCGATCGGCTCGCTCGCCGACGATACGCTGCTCGCACGCTTGCGCGCGGCGGCGGAGGACGGTGGTTCGCGGGTTATGCTGGCAGCGGGCGCGATGGCTGGCATCGATGCACTGGCGGCCGCGCGGCTCGGGGGATTGAGCCGCGTGCGTTATCGCGGCAGCAAGCCGCCACTTGCCTGGAAAGGCACACCGGCGGAGGCGCTGGTCGATCTCGGCGGCCTGGCCGAGCCCTTCACCTTTTATCGCGGCAACGCGCGCGAGGCGGCGCTGACCTATCCCAAGAACTCCAATGTCGCCGCGACGATTGCCTTGGCTGGCATGGGCTTCGACCGGACCGAGGTCGAACTGGTCGCCGATCCCGGTATCGAACGCAACGTGCACGAGTTGCTGTTCGAGGGGGAGGACGGCCGCTATGAAATCAGCATCTGCGGCGCCCCTTCAAAGGCCAATCCCAAGACGTCCGCGCTGACCGCGCACAGCATCGCGCGATTGTTGCGCGGCATGGCCGATCCGGTGGTGATCTGATGTCGTTCGAAGAGATTTATGTCGCGGGCCGCTGGCGGCGCGGCGCGGGCGCGCTGCGCGAGAGCATCAATCCAGCCGATGGCAGCGTCGTGGCGGTGCACGGCACCGCCGGTATCGCCGATGTCGAGGAAGCGGTCGAAGCCGGACGCCGCGCCGCCGCTGATCCGGCATGGCGTGACATGATGCCACACCTTCGCGCGCGGCTGCTGCATCGGATCGGCGACGCGATCGAGGCGGATGCCGACGGCATCGCCGCGTTGCAGACCGCCGACACCGGCAAGACGTTGGCCGAAACGCGCGGGCTGGCGCTCTCTGCCGCCGGTACATTCCGCTACATGGCGGCTGCGCTGGAGACGATGGACGATGTCCTGACCACCCCGCGCGGGCCGAACCTGACGCTGTCGGTCCACGAGCCGATCGGTGTCGTAGGCGCGATCACCCCGTGGAACAGTCCGATCGCCAGTGATGCACAGAAGCTGGCGCCTGCGCTCGCCGCCGGCAATGCCGTGCTGCTCAAGCCCGCCGAATGGACGTCGCTCGTCTCGCTGCGCCTGGCGCGCATCGTGGAGGGCGCCGGCCTGCCGCCGGGGTTGCTTTCGGTCCTTCCGGGGGATGGCGCAGTGGTCGGCGATGCGATCGTGCGGCACCGGCAGATCGGCAAGATCGCCTTCACCGGCGGCACGGTAACCGGGCGTCGCATCGCGGCTGCGGCCGCGCAGAAGCTGATGCCGATCAGCCTGGAACTGGGCGGCAAGTCACCCACGATCGTCATGGCCGACGCCGATATCGACCGGGCGATCGCCGGCATTCTCTATGGCGTATTCAGCTCGACCGGCCAGTCCTGCATCGCCGGCACGCGATTGTTCGTCCACCGCTCGATCTTCGACTCCTTTGTTGCGCAGCTGGTCGCGCGGACTCAGGCGCTCCGCGTCGGTCCGGGCACGGACCCCGCAACGCAGGTCGCGCCGCTGGTCGCCTTTGCCCATCGCGACAGCGTCGCCGGCCATGTCGAACGCGCGGTGGCGGCCGGTGCCGAAATCCTGACCGGCGGCGGTCGTCCGGTCGGCGAAGGCTATGCCGGCGGCGCCTATTATGCCCCCACGATCCTGACTGGCGTGACCAATGATGCCGCGATCTGTCAGCAGGAAGTGTTCGGCCCGGTGCTGGTCGCACTGCCGTTCGACGATGTCGACAGCCTGGTCGAAACCGCCAACGACAGTGTCTATGGCCTGGCCTGCGGCATCTGGACCCGCGATTTCCCCGCCGCCTATGCGCTCGCGCGCCGGATCGAAGCGGGCACGGTGTGGATCAACACGTACAAGCAGTTCAGCATTTCCACCCCGTTCGGGGGAATGAAGGAAAGCGGTCTTGGGCGTGAAAAGGGCCGCGACGGCATTCGTCAGTATATGAACCAGAAAAGCATCTATGTCGGGATGGACCCAGCGCCCCTGCGCTGGGCGTGACAAGTCGCGTTTCATCTGCGAAACGCGTTGTTCAACGGCAGGGTGTTGAAATGACGAGGAATGAGCCAGGAGACCTGGACGAGCGCTATATCGTACCGGGCCTTCAGCGCGGCTTGCAGATCCTGCAGACCTTCACGCGCGAGCGGCAGGAGCAGTCGGTTGCGGAGATGGCCAAACGCGTCGACATCAGCCGATCGACCGCGTTCCGCATCGTCTACACGCTCGAAGCGACCGGCTTTCTGCGCCGCATCGCCGATACGCACCGCTATCAGCTTGGCAGCCGGGTGCTGGAACTCGGCTACAGCTTCCTCGCCGGCAAGGATCTGGTCGAGGTCGCCGGTCCCGTGCTCAAGCGGCTGCGCGACGAGACGCAGGCGTCGACGCATCTTGCCGTGCGGGAGGGGCGTGATGTCGTCTATGTCGTCAGGTTCCAGGGCAATACCAGCCTGATCAGCGCGATGACTGTCGGCTCGCGCCTCCCCGCCCACGCATCGGCCCCCGGGCGCGTCTTGCTGACGGGGCTGCCGCTATCGGAGGTCGTGGCGCTGTATGAAGACTATGACTTCGAAACCTATACCGAACAGACGCCCAGCAGCATGGGCGCATTGGTGCATCTGGTCGAGGACGATCGCCGCAGCGGGAGCGTGATGAGCTGGGGCTTTTTCGATGCGGATGTCGCGAGCATCGCGGCGCCAGTCTATAATTCCACGCGCCGGATCGAGGCCGCGATTTCGATCAGCTGTCCGATCACGACCTTTTCGAAGGAAGAATTCGAAACGCGCATCCGCGGCAAGGTGGAAGAGGCCGCCGCGGACGTGTCGCGTGGCCTTGGCTTCCAGGACGGCGAAGCGGTTTAGCGTCTAGTCCGCCGCGATCGCGTCGCGCAGCCGCTTGAGGAAGGCGAGCGTCGATTCTTCGGGTGAGGGACCCGGCTCATGGAGCACCGTGATCCCCCAATGCTCGAGTACCGCGTCGCTGACCGGATCGGGGTTGGCGGTGAACACGAACGATGCCGGGCGGTCGCGCTCACGCCCTGAATCGCGCCACGTCTTCCAGAGCTTGTAGAGCGTCATGCGGATGTTGAGGTCCGACACGCTGTAACCGATGAACAACAAGGTGCGGCCGAGCGTGTCGGCCTTGAACTTCACGTCCAGCGGGGTGTCGGAAATCAGCCGCTCGAAATAGTCGGTTTCGGCGATGACCAGCGATTCATCGTCGTCGAAATCGCCGTGGAACTTCACAATCTGCGGCAGGCTGTGGTCGGCGTTGACGATATCGGAGGTGTTGGCGACCTTCACGAATGGCCGATTGTGCAGCCGATAGGCGGTTTCGAGATTGGTGTCGTAATTGGTCGTGTAGATGATCGGAAAGTCCAGCTCGACGATCAGGTCGTGGATCGGCGATTCGCGGACCCGATCGGCCGTGACGCTCCAGGTGCGGTCCATCCAGCTGCGCAGTGGGCCGATGCTGCCATGCTTCAGCCGGTAATATTCGGCCAGCGTCTGATAGGTCCAGCGCCGCGCCTGCGGGCTTTCCTGAAGGCCCAGATCGGCCTGCATACGGCGGATCAGCTCGGACCATGAGGGCAGGCCGACGCTCATCGACACGCCGGCCCCGGCGAACAGGATGGCGCGCCGCTGCCGGATCGCGTCCGCAAGCCGCTCGATCGGATTGTTCACGCCGCATGCTCCGGTGGATAGCTGTCGCGATACGGTCCCAGGCCAGCCAGCAGCAGAACGGCAATAGCCATGACGATCGCGCCCACCAGCATCGGCAGCGCATAGCTGCCCGCGACTTCGCGGCCATAGCCGAACAGCGCGGGACCGATCGATGCGCCGATCAGGAATACGGCCAGCAACAGGCCGTAAATCGCGCCGAAGCAGCGCTGACCGAAATAGCGGCTGATGAACAGCGCGATCACATCGCTTTCCGCGCCGAAGCCCAGGCCGATCGTCACCGCGACGATCATCAGCACGCCGGGTGAGGCCGTGCCGCCATAAAGCGCAGCAAGGACGAAGCCGATTGCGGAGAGCGCAAAGAACAGCATCGCGACGCGCGGCACGAAGAAGCGGTCGGCCAGCGCGCCGACCAGCACGCGTCCGATGATCGTGGAAAGGCCATAGGTCGCTGCGATCGCCGCCGCCTGGCCAGTCGAAAGACCGCGATCCAGCGCCAGCAGCGCGATATGCGGCACGACGCCGGTCAGCGCGGCGGACGCAAGGAAGATGCTGAGCGACATCAATGCAAATTCGCGCGTGCGGCGGGCCTGCTGCACGCTCATCCCGGTCAGCGCCACCCCGCCCGCAACGAACGTGGCCGGGTTAGGCCGCGCCAGCAACAGGTTCGCCCCCAGCGGCCCGATCACGACGAGCGCGGCCAGCGCCAGCAACGCCTGGCGCCAATCGACCTGCTGCAACAATGCCCCGACGATTAGCGGCACCAGCGTATAGCCAAGGCCGAGCCCCGCGGCCGCGATCCCGATTGCCAACCCCCGCCATTGCGTGAACCAGCCGGCGATCAGCTTGGTATAGCTGATGCTCTGCGTCCCCACGGTGAGCGCGCCCCAGATGAAGGCCATGGCGTACAACAGCGGCAAGGAGCCGGTGATGAAGGCCAACGCGATCAGCCCGAGCGCGAGGGCGACCAGCGACGGGAACAGCACCCGGCGCACGCCGAAGCGATCGATCAGCGTGCCGGTATAGGGCGAGGCGAGAACCCCGGCGATATTGAAGAAGGTCAGCGACAACATGATGGCGCCCCGGCTCCAGCCGAAGGTGGATGCGAGGTGGGGCGCGAACAGGCCAAGCGATCCGAAGATCACCGGGCCGGGACTGAAGGCCAGCCCGACCACCGCGCCAAACAGGACCCGCCAGCCGGGATAGGCGATCGATCGTTCGCTCGGGGGGACGGCGGTCACAGACGCCGTTGCATGAGCGAATTGATCGACCGCCATCCCGCCACTCCAATCCAAATATGATGCGTTGTCTCACATATGAAGCGATATTGTTGCAGGCTTCACTGCGGTCGTCAACGCAAAGCCCGCTTTCAGATGCGACTTGACGCCGAAAATATCTCGGTGCACGATCCATATCAGAGATACCGTTTCATATATCAAGCAAGGTGATTATGGACACCAACATTTTCCTCGCTTCAGGGCCGACGCCGACGGTGAAAGGTGGCGGGGGTGGCTTCATCGAAGACCCGCGCGCCGTGGAGAATATCGTGTTCCAGACCCGCGCCTTGCCGCTCGACCCCTTCGAATCCGACCTGGCCGACGCCCTGATGGCAGCCTTTGGCGAGGGCGCGGAGACGCTCGAAGCGCTCGCCGGTTCGCTCAACCGGCACGGCAGTATGGATCGCGACGGGCGTGCGTGGGATGAAGGGTCGCTGGCCGATCAGCTCAAGCAATCCGGCGACGCGCTGTTCGCGGCGGTACCGACGGGTACGGTCCATGGCTGATCTGAACGCTGCGGCCGAAGCGCGCCTGAACAGCGGCATCCGCAACCTGTGGTATCCGGTCGCGGCCAGCTGGATGGTGCGCGATACGCCCCACGGCCTGACGCGACTGGGCCAGCGCATCGTCCTCTGGCGCGATCGCGAGGGCGCGGTGCACGCGATCGAGGATCGCTGTCCGCATCGCGGTGCACGGCTCTCAATGGGCTGGAACCTGGGATCGACCGTCGCGTGCTGGTATCACGGGGTCGAAGTCGACGGCGCCGGCTGTCTCGCGCGCGTCCCGGCGCTGGGCGAATCTCCACTGGTCGGGCGCAAGCGCAACCGTGCCTATCCGGTGATCGAGCGGGCGGGCGCGATCTTCCTGTGGTTCGGCGATGACGCGACCGATTTGCCGCCGCTGGACCTTCCGGAGGAGCTGAACGGCGGTGCATGGGAAGCGATCCTGTGCACCGCGCACTGGCAGTGCAATTATCGCTATGCCGCCGAAAACGTCATGGACCCGATGCACGGGGCCTATCTGCATGCTGTCTCGCATTCGATGGCGGAGGGCGACAAGACCGCCCGGATGAAGGCGCGCGAGACCGAAACCGGCTTCGTGTTCGAGAAGACCGACCAGTCGGGCATCAATTTCGACTGGACCGAATTCGGGGCGACCGGCGCGTGGTGGCAACGGTTGTCGATTCCCTATCGCAAATCGGCCGGGCCGGGTGGTTCCTTCTTCATCGTCGGCATGGTGACCCCGGTCGATGCGGAAAGCTGCCGCGTCTTCTTCTGGCGCTGCCGCAAGGTGGAGGGGTGGCAGCGCGACGCGTGGAAGTTCCTGTATCGCGCGCGGCTCGAAGGCCTGCACTGGGACGTGCTCGAACAGGATCGACTGATCCTTGAAGGCATGCTCGACTCCGCGCGGGACGATGAAATGCTGTACGCGCACGACGCCGGTCTCGTGCGGTTGCGCCGCTTCATGGCCGCCGCTGCAAAGCGCGAGGTCGGGGCCGAACTGGCGGCGGAGCCGGCCTGACATGGCGGCCCCCGGCCTTGAACGCGGGCTGGCGATCCTGCGCCTGTTTCGTCGCGACCGGCCCAACCTTGGCCCGGGTGAAATCGCGACTGCGTTGGCAATCCCGCGCTCGACCGTCCACCGGCTGCTCATCGCGCTGATGGATCAGCGACTGGTCCGCCGCCTTGGCGATGGACGCTACACCCTCGACGTCGGCGTGCTGACGCTCGGCTTCGAATATCTCGCGTCGAGCGACATCGTCGCGCTGGCCGGCCCGCTTCTCGAAACGTTGCGCAACACGACCAACTGGTCGACGCATCTTGGCATTAGGCAGGGCCGTAACGTCATGTACCTCAGCCGCTATGCGAGCCGTGCCGCCGTGACGCGCAACGTCTCGATCGGCTCGTCCCTGCCGGCGCACGCAACCCTGATGGGCCGCGTGCTGCTGGCAGAACTGGAACCGACGGAGTTGCGCGCGCTGTATGACGGCGTGGACCTGCGCGCGCTGGCGCCCCACGGGCCCGCTGACCTGGCGGAGTTGCAGCAGATGATCGATGCCGATCGCGAGCGCGGTCATGCCGCCGCCACAAGCTTCTACGAACCGGGCGTGCGCGCCGTTGCCGCGCCGGTCCGCGACATGAGCCTGTCGATCGTGGCAGCGGTCAACGCGACCGCCGCGGTCGCCGACGGCGCCGATCCGGAAGAGGTCGCCCGCGCGGTGCGCGCGACGGCCGATGGCATCTCACGCCTGCTCGGCGCGCCCGAAATGCTGCCCCGGCTGGCTTTGAATCGAGGAGAAACGGAATGTATCTGACCGGCATCGACGCGGTCGTGTTCGGGGTGGAGGACATGGATGCGGCGCGCATCTTCCTCACCGACTGGGGGCTGACCGATGCGGGGAGCGATGCGGCAGCCCTGAACTTCACGACGCGGGACGGATGCGCCGTCACGGTTCGCCCGATCGGCGACCCGTCGCTGCCACCGGCAATGCAGGAAGGGTCGACGCTGCGCCAGGTGATCTGGGGCGTCCGGGACGACGCGGCGATGGCCGACCTGCGCGACCGGCTGGGCGATGCGGCGGGTGCGCACGGCGGCATGCTGGCCGCTACCGACCCCAGCGGACTGTCGCATGGCTTTCGCTTGCGCCAGCGCGGCGAAGTGGTCGCCGACCCGCAGGACGTAAACGGGCCAGGCCAGCACCGCCGCGTCGACCAGCGCGCGCAATTCTATGATCGTGCGCGTCCGATCACCGTGGGGCATGTCGTGCTCTTCGTCGACAATCTCGCGGCGTCCCAAGCCTTCTTCACCGAGAAGCTGGGTTTTGTCGTCAGCGATTCCTATCCCGGCCACGCTGCGTTCCTGCGCTGCCAGACACCCGGCCCGCATCATCATGCATTCGTGTTGCAGCGGCCCGGCAATCCCGGCCTCAACCACGTCGCCTTCACCGTCAGCAACATCCACGAAGTATTTGGCGGTGGGCTGGCGATGGGCCGGGCGGGCCATGAAACCGAGCTCGGGCCGGGGCGCCATCCGATCTCGTCGGCCTATTTCTGGTATTTCAAAAGCCCGTTCGGCGGCGCGTTGGAATATTATGCGGACGACGATTGGTGCACCCAGGCGTGGGAGCCGCGTGAGTATGAGCGCCGCCCTGACCTGTTCGCGGAATGGGCGATCGCCGGTGGCATCGACGGCAACACCCGCCGCCAGGCCCGCGCCGCCTGAACCCATCCAGCCTTCAAGGAACCCATCATGACCCAAGCCGCGAAGAACAGCATCATCCCGGAGGGAAAGACGCTTGAAACCTGGATCAACGGGCGTGTCGCACGCTACGAAACGCGCAAGCTCGACTGGGACGCCCTCAAGTTCCAGGCCGATTTCGATCCCAAGTATAAGCGTGCGCAGATGCGCTATGTCGGCACCGGGGCGACCGGGGTCGCATCGGACACCAATACCGTGCCCGCCGAGCATTTCACCTTTTCGACCATGGTCCTTCCGGCCGGATGCGAGGGGCCGCTGCACCTGCATGACGATGTCGAGGAGGTCTTCTTCATTCTCAAGGGCAACCGGGTGAAGCTGATGTTCGAAAGCGACGGGGAGTATTTCGAAACCTATGTGCGGGAGCGTGACCTCGTCTCGGTACCGGCCGGCGTCTATCGCGGGCTGGTCAACGAGGGGATCGAGGAGGCGCTGATGATCGTTTGTCTCGGCACCAACGTGCCCGAAACGCCGACCTATCCGCCCGATCACCCGCTGTCGAAAGTCAAGCGCCCGAAGCCCGTCGCTGCGAACGGCTGATGCCGCGCTATTTCGAACCGGAACTGATTTCGCGCCCCATCGCGGGGCGTTTGCAGGCGTGGCGTGAAGCCGGGGCCGGCGATCGGTTGCCGCTGGTCTTGCTGCACGGCATCGGTTCGAATTCGCGCGCCTGGGCGGGGCAGTTCGCCGGCTTTGCCGCAGAGCGGCGTGTCGTTGCGTGGAACGCGCCCGGCTATGCGGGCAGCGCGCCGCTGGCCAGCGAGTGGCCGATTCCCGGGGATTATGCGCAGGCCCTGGGCGTATTGCTCGATCACGTGTCGATCGCACGGTGCGTGCTGGTGGGACAGTCGCTGGGCGCGGTCATGGCCACGGCCTTTGCACTGGGCCGTCCCGATCGCGTCGCCGCGCTGGTACTGGCCAGTCCGGCGAGCGGTTATGGCGTCCCGGCGGGCAAGCCGCTGCCCGACGGCATCGCACAGCGGATCGCGGACGTAGAGACGCTGGGGCCCGAAGGGCTCGCCGCCGCGCGCTATGGGCGCCTCCTCAGCCACGGGGCGTGCGAGCAGGCGCACGCGATCGTCCGGCAGGCGATGGCCGAGGTGGTCCCGCGCGGCTATGTCCAGGCGTCGCGTCTGCTGGCGAGCGCCGACCTGACCACGGCGGTCGCAGGGTTGAGCGTACCGGTGACGACGCTCTGGGGCGGCGCTGACGTGATCACGCCGCCGGCGCGCTGTGCCACCGTTGCCGCCGCGGCACCCGGGGGCGTCGGGATCGAGATTCCGGGCGGCGGTCATGCGATGGCGACGCAGCGTCCCGAACAATTCAATCAAGCGTTGCGGACGGTGTTGGCCGACGCCGATGCGCGCGAAGGAGTAATGGCGTGAACCTGAACCTTGAAGGTCGAGTGGCGATCGTGACTGGCGGTTCGTCGGGCATCGGCCTGGAAACGGTCGCCCTGCTGCTGAACGAGGGCGCGCATGTCGTCAGCTGCGCGCGTCGCGAGGACGGGCTGATCGATTCGCGCGAACGGCTCGCCGCGCGCGGGCTGCCGGTCGATCACCTCATGCTGCAGCGCTGCGACGTACTGGATGAAGCGGCGGTAGCAGCGCTGGCGGATGCAGTGACGGCGCGCTTCGGGCGAGCGGACCTGCTCATCAACAACGCCGGCCAGGCGCGGCTGAGTAGCTTCGCCTCGACCCTGGACGCCGAATGGGACGCGGAACTTCAGCTGAAATTCTACAGCGTCATTCGGCCCACCCGCGCTTTTTTGCCGTTGCTCGGACAGAGCGACGCGGCGGCGATCGTCGTGGTCAATTCGCTGCTCGCGCTGCAGCCCGAACCGCACATGGTCTGCACCTCGGCCGCGCGGGCGGGCGTGCACAATCTGGTGAAATCGCTCAGTGTCGAGCTGGCACCCGACATCCGGGTCAACTCGATCCTGCTCGGCACCGTCAACTCCGGCCAGTGGGAACGGCGATTCCACGAGCGGGCGAAACCGGGGCAGACGATGGAAGCGTGGCTGGCCGAGCTGGCACGGGAGAAACAGATCCCGCTTGGACGTTTCGGAGAACCGGCCGAGGCGGCGGCGGCGATCGTGTTCCTCGGGTCACCGGCCGCAAGTTTCATTACCGGCGCCGCGCTTCAGGTCGCCGGCGGCGTGTCGCGGTTCGCATGACGCTGCCACTGCTTTCGCGCCGCATGCTGCTGGGTGCTTCGACGCTGCTGCTGACCGGCGCCCGCGGCGCGACCGAACCATTCGTCTACCTGCTGCCCGCCCCCCGGGAAGCGATCGTGTTCGCCCCGCTGGTGCTGGCCGAGGGCGACGGGCTTTTCGCCCGCGAAGGGCTCGCGGTTCGCTTCGAACAGGTCGCCGGGGGCGGCATGAAGGTTGGCGAGGCGCTCGCCGCCGGCAAGGGCGATGCAGGTGGCGCGCTGGGTGACACCGCGCTGATCCTGCGCGCACGAGATGTGCGCGTGAAGGGCGTTGCCCTGCTCGGCCGCCATTCCTTCCTGACGCTGATCGAGCAGGCTTCGCTGCCCGTCGCCGGCCGGTCGCTGAAGGGGCGGCAGATCGGCGTTCCTTCGCTGCAGGACGTGTCCTACTACGCGCTGAAAGCGCTGTTGCGAAACGCGGGCCTGACGCCTGGGGACGTGCAGGTGCTGGCCGCTCCATCCGGCACATTGGTCGAAAAGCTCGGCACCGGGGAGCTGGCGGCGATCGTTGGCACGATCGATTGGGGCGTGAAGGCCGAACGGGCGGGCGTCGCGCTGCGCTATCGGCCGCTCGACCGCGACTATCCGGCGGTGGCGCAAGGGATCATGGCGTCCGACGCGACCATTGCCGGGCGGCCCGATGCCCTGCGACGGTTCGTCCGTGCCGTATTGAACGCGATCGACGGCATCGTCCGCAATCCCGATACCGCCGCCGCCCGCTATGCTCGCCTGGCGCCTCAATCCGGCTTCAGCGAAGTGGAGGCCGCCCGGATCTTCCGCCTGCTGGCATGCAACGTCTATGGTCGTCGGAGCGGGCGGTTCGACCCAACCGTCATGGCCGCCGCCGCACGCGCCGCCACGCAGGAAGGGCTGGTCTCCCACGGCACCGATGTACACGCCAGTTTTTCCAACCAATTTGTCACGCGCTGAACGCGCTGGAGCCCTTGGATGATGTTGCCACCACTGCATGACCGCACGATCGTGATCACCGGGGCCGGACGTGGGCTTGGGGCCGCCTTTGCGGAGGCATGTGCCGCGGCCGGCGCCCGGATCGTCATCGGCGAACT
Organism: Sphingomonas sp.; assembly: GCF_965227385.1. GTDB lineage: Bacteria > Pseudomonadota > Alphaproteobacteria > Sphingomonadales > Sphingomonadaceae > Sphingomonas. The sequence continues at coordinate 1,249,733 of NZ_OZ245750.1, read as the reverse complement.
GCGCACCGAACTGGGGGAGGCGACTGCCGCGCGGTTGCGGGAGGCCGGCCATGACGCAACCGCCCTTGCCCTCGATATCGAGGATCCGGCCTCGGTCGATGCCTTCGCCGCTGCACTGCGCGAGCGCCACGACGCGATCGACGGTCTGCTCAACAACGCCGCGCTGGCGACGGGGATCGGCGGGATCCCGTTCGACGAGCTCGACATCGACACCTGGGATCGCGTGATGCGGATCAACGTGCGGGGAACGTGGCTGATGGTCAGGGCGATGGCACCGTTTCTCCGCCGGTCGGAGCGCGGCGGGCGCATCGTCAACCTGGCTTCCGACACAGCGCTGTGGGGGGCGCCGAACCTGCTGCATTATGTCGGCAGCAAGGGCGCCGTCATTGCAATGACCCGCTCGCTTTCACGCGAACTGGGCGGGGATGGCATCACGGTCAATGCGCTGGCCCCGGGCCTCGTCCGGGTCGAAGCCACCGATTACGTTCCCCAGGCGCGCAAGGATTTCTATGTCAATAGCGCGGCCATTCAACGGCCGCAGGTGCCGGACGACACGGTCGGGGCGGCGGTCTTCCTGCTCGGCGACGCAGCCGGCTTCATCAGCGGACAGATACTGCCGATCAATGGCGGGCTGATCTCGGCATGAAAGCGGTGGCGCCCGGCGCGCTGATGGCAGCATGACGGTCAATGTCGGCCTGATCGGCTATGGCCTGGGCGGACGCGTGTTCCATGCACCGCTGATCGCAGCGGTCGAAGACTTGCGCTTGAAGGCTATCGCCTCATCGCGCCGGGACGCGGTTCTTTCGCGCTATCCCCATGTAAGCGTGACGGATGCCGACTGCATCATCAACGACCCGGCGATCGATCTCGTCGTCATTTCGACGCCAAACGAAACGCATTTTCCGCTGGCGCAGGCGGCACTTGCCGCGGGCAAGCATGTCGTGATCGACAAGCCGATCACCACGACGCTGGGTGAAGCGGCGGCGCTGGCCGGTCTGGCCGAATCACGTCGCCGGCACATTTTCCCCTTCCACAACCGGCGTTGGGACGGCGACTTTCTGACCGTTCGCCATCTGATCGACAGCGGCACGCTGGGCGCGGTCCACTTGTTCGAGGGGTGCTGGGATCGTTTCCGTCCGGTTCCGCAAGCACGCTGGCGCGAAGGAGACGGAGCGGGCGCCGGATTGCTGGCCGACCTTGGACCTCATCTGATCGATCAGGCGCTCGCGCTGTTCGGTACGCCGCGATCGATCGCGGCCGATGTCTCTGTATGGCGACAGGGCGCGATCGCCGACGATCATTTCGATCTCACGCTGTTCTACCCATCGTGCCGCGTTCGCCTGTCCGCGAGCCTGCTGGTCGCAGCGCCGCGTCCGCGCTTTGCCGTGCATGGTTCGAAGGGCAGCTTTGTGAAGCGGGGCCTCGACCCGCAGGAAGCATGGCTGGCATCCGGCGGACAGCCGGGCACCAGCAAAGAGAGCGAAGCCGATTTCGGTTCGCTGACCGGCGAGGAAGGCGTATCGATCGTGCCGACCCTGACCGGCGACTATCGTGAATTTTACGCCGGCGTGGCCGACACGCTGACGACCGACAGCGCGCCGCCGGTTCCCTTGGCCGCTGCACTGACGACGCTAAACTTGATCGAGCTGGCACGGCAAAGCAGCGCCTGCGGCCAACGTCTCACGGTCGCCGCGGACCATACGGAGTCAAAGGCAACCCGCTGACGCCGGCGCTCTCGCACCAGGTTGTCTTCGAAGGTGTCGATCTCGCATTCCGACCCATCTTCATGCTGCTGGTGCTTGCCGTTCTTCACGCCGCGCCGTGCTCTTCATGAACGCTCACCGCCGCCTCGCCAAACGTGGGCACCGCGACTCGCTCCTGCTTGCGCTCCGCTACCGGATCGATCCCCTGGGCGATTTGCGCCGGACCGTGAATGCCGCTTCGCGCCCATCTGCGAGCGATACTGCCTTCAACGAGCCGAGGCCGATATCCCGCCGCATCTTGTTCACGTGAATGCGCAGGAACCATCGCGCTGAGCTTTTTCCGTCCATCTGAAGGAAAAGGCCGTCGCCATCGGAGTACTTTCTCAAAAGCCGGCGTATTCCGAGAGTTTCGCGGTTTTTGGGAAATGCGGAGACTTAAAACGTCCCAAAGTGGCGGAGCGGAAGGAATCTTAGATTTTGATATAGTGAATTGATTTAGCACATATTTTATGATCGTCCTGAGGGGGCTACCCCACACTTGACCCGAGATCGATTGGAACGGCGCAAGACCGCACACGGTCGGTTTGCGCGCTAGCCGCCGACATTGGCGGTAGCCGTGCTCAGCACGGCTGTCCGCAGTCAGCGATTAGGGGTCGCCAGCGCCTGCCAAAGTTTAGCTATTGGCGTGACGCAGTTTGCTTCTATGCCGACCATAAGCAACGTATATGCCGATGCCGATCGCATTCCACGCCAAGCACCACAGCAAGGTGTCGCTGGGCAAGCTGAAGAACAGGTACATGCAACCGGCGATCGTACCGAGCCCGACGATCAGCGGCGCCCGCAGTCGAAACGGTCGCGCAGCAGCTGGCTCGCGCCGACGCAGCACCAGCAGACAGACGCCAACTGCGATGAAGGCGATCAGCGTCCCGGCATTGGCCAGTGCCGCGACCTTCCCGATCGGCAGCAGCCCCGCGAGCACGGCCACAATCGCGGCCGTCATCAGCGTGATTCGAGTGGGTGTGCCGCGCGATGAAATCCGTGCCAGACGCTGTGGCAGGAAGCCGTCCCGCGCCATTGCGAGGAAGATGCGACTCTGCCCGAACAGGAACGCCAGGAGCACAGTCGGAAGCGCGATGACAGCCGCGGTAGCGACGATCCGCGCCACGGCATCCTGCCCGATCGATCGCAGGATCAGCGCAAGCGGTTCCGGGCTGTTCGCGAACTGGGTGAACGACACCGCGCCCACGGCGGTCGCTGCGACGATCATATAGATCAGCGTGCAGGCCGCCATCGAGCCGATGATGGCGATCGGCAAGTCGCGAGAAGGTCGCTTGGTCTCTTCGGCGGCCGTGGAAATCGCGTCGAAACCATAGAAGGCGAAAAAGATGATTGCTGCCGCGGCCATGACCCCGCGATCGATGCCGTCGCTATCGACATGCGCGGCATAGCCATAGGGCATGAACGGATCGAAATTGGCGGCATCGAAATAGGGCAGCGTACAGCCGACGAATAGCAGCAGCGTGACGATCTTGACGATCACCAGGATCGAGTTGACGCGGGCGCTTTCCCGCGTCCCCAACAGCAGCAGCGCGGTGACGATCGCAATAATCGCCACTGCCGGCAGGTTGATCAGCCCGCCCAATTCGGGCCCTTGTGTGAGCGCCGCTGGAAAGCCGATCCCCATAAGCAATGGCGAGGCATAGCCTGACCATCCGACCGCGACGGTCGAGACGACGAGCGAATATTCAAGGATGAGACTCCATCCGACCACCCACGCGACCACTTCACCAAGTGCCACATAGGAATAGCTATAGGCGCTGCCTGCCGTCGGCATCATCGCCGAAAGCTCGGCATAGGCGAGAGCCGCGCACGCGCACACCGCCCCGGCGATCGCGAACGAGATCAGCACCGCCGGGCCAGCCCGGTCGACGCCGACCCCGATCAACGTCAGGATGCCGGTGCCGATGATCGCACCCACGCCCATCGCCATCAGCTGAGGCCAGGAAAGGCTGGGCGCCAGCGCGTCGGCGCTGCGCTCAGGTGACGACACGATGGGTTTGCGGCGCACCCTATTGTTCACGATATTCCTCCCCGATTATTCTGGTCATGCCGTCCGACGCCGGCATTGTTCTGGGCGTTACGGCTTCTCGTTGGGAAACAGCAACAGCCAGTCCGCTTCCGCCTGGATCCGCGCGAAGAAGCTCCAGCTGTCGACGTTGATCGAACGCTTGAGCCATGGCTTGGCCTTTTCCGGCTCGCCGCGCAGGATGTAATAGTTGGCGAGGCTGTAGGCGGTCGATGCGGCCACACCATCGGCCGTTGCGAATGCGCGGCCGGTATCCTTGTCGCTGAAGAAACTGTCAGCGGCACGATGCCCCTTGTACAGCTGAAGCCCGTCGAAATAAGTGTCCGAACCACCCTTCGGATGCACTTCGAACAGCGTCAGATCATAGCTGTCGAGCACCGCATTGGCCTCACGCAAATTACCGCCACGCGCGTGGGACAGATATTCCCAGTAGCTATTCGCCGTACGCGCATCGAGATCGTGGGTGAAGGCAGCGGCTTCTGCCGACTTCCCAAACCACTTTGCCGCGTTGGCGAAATCATGCTTGGCGAAATAGGCTTGGCCGAGATGGTAGTAGAGATAATATTGCACCACATCCGGGTCGCCGGGGAAGTAATCGGGACCCGGCTTTTCGCGCTCCAGCGGCTGCCCCTCGTACAGCTTGGCCGCCTTCAGCCCTAGCTCGATCGACTTGTCGAACTCGCGCAGCGAAAATGCGCGATGCGCTCGGTGGCGCAGCAGCTTGCCCGAATTGGGGAAGCGCTTGAGCGCCGCATCGTAAACGGCCGCAGATTCCTTGGTATAGCCCTGGTAGAACAACACGCGACCGTACCAGGTGGCGTTGTCGACGGTCATGCCCGCGTCGTACGCCGCCTTGGCTTCGCGCGCAGCGCGTTGCAGCGTTTCGACCGCGGCGACATTCGCGTTGCGCGCGGGGCTCGTGTACATCGGCTGGCCGAGCAGCGAAGTGCCTTGAAAACTGCCGTCCTGCTGACGCGCGGTCGCCGAAAGCGGCGCGGCGACGAGCGCGAGCCCGAGCGCCGCGACACGTATAATGGAATGGGGGGTCATCATCATCTCTCCCGGATGGGTGGCTTATGGTTAGTCAATGTCGAGGTCGAACTTCACACCCTGCGCCAGCGGGAGAGAAGTCGAGTAGTTCACCGTCGCGGTCGCGCGGCGCATGTAGTTCTTCCAGCTGTCGGAGCCCGAGACGCGGCCGCCACCGGTGACCTTTTCCCCACCGAACGCGCCGCCGATCTCCGCCCCGCTGGTGCCGATGTTGACGTTAACGATGCCGCAATCGCTGCCGACCGCCGACTGGAAAGTCTCCGCCTCAAGCAAATCGCGCGTGAAGATACAGGACGACAGCCCCTGCGAAACGCCGTTCTGCAGCGCGATCGCTTCATCCAGAGTCGAATAGGACATGACATACAGGATCGGGGCGAAGGTTTCCTCGCGGACGATGTCGGTTTGCGCCGGCATCTCGACGATCGCCGGCCGGACGTAATATGCGTCAGGCGCGCCTTCGATCTCGATCCTCTCCCCGCCATGCACGGTACCACCTTCGCGCCGCGCCTGTTCGAGCGCGCGCTGCATGCCGTCGAAAGCGGCTTTGTCGATCAGTGGCCCGACATGCGTCAGATCGTTCAACGGGCTGCCGATGCGCAGCGTGCCGATGGCGCCGATCAGCCGCTTGACGAACGCGTCGCGAATATCCTGATGCGCGATCAGACGGCGCAGCGTCGTGCAACGCTGGCCACACGTTCCCGTGGCGGCAAAGATCGTCCCGCGCAGCGCGAGCGACGTGTCGGCGCTGGGTGTAATGATCGCGGCATTGTTGCCGCCAAGTTCGAGGATCGAACGGCCAAAGCGGCGTTGAACGCGCACGCCGACATCCCGCCCCATCGACACGCTGCCAGTCGCGCTGACGATGGCCACGTCATGATGGTCGGCCAGCGCGCCGCCGCACTCGGCTGCGCCGATGGCGACTTGCACCAGATGCTGCGGAGCGAACTCGTATTCCGCCGCCACTTTCTGCAGGAGACCAGCAAAGGCGAGCGCCGTCAGCGGCGTCTTTTCCGAGGGCTTCCAGATCGCACTGTCGCCGCAGACGAGTGCGACCGTGGTACCCCAGGCCCAGACCGCCGCTGGGAAGTTGAATGCCGAGATCAGCCCTACCACGCCAAGCGGATGCCAATATTCGGTGAGTCGGTGCTCGGCGCGCTCCGATGCGATGGTCAGGCCGAACAGCTGGCGCGAGAGGCCGACCGCATATTCGCAGATGTCGATGACTTCCTGTACCTCTCCGCGCGCTTCGCTGAGGATCTTTCCATTTTCGATCGTCAGCAGGCGCGACAGCGTTTCCTTATGCTCTCGCACCACCTGGCCATAGCGGCGGACGAGTTCGCCGCGATGGGGGGCAGGCACGGTCCGCCATGCGAGGAACGCGCCACGGGCACGCGCCACCATCGCGTCCACGTCCGCAGCGCTGTCGGTGCTCAGCGTTGCAAGCGCCGACCCGTCGATCGGCGAATACACCGCCAGGTCCGTGCCACAATGGTCCTGAAACGTAAGGCCCAGCGCGCGAAACAAATCCTCCACAGCAGGGGCAAAGCCGGGAGGTATGGCAATGTGATCGATCGCAGTCATCTTGGCGGGCACGTCCATTTTGAGATCCATGGAAAAGTGAAAAGATTCGGGTGTGGTCAGGGCTTGTCATGCCTGACGATCTTACCATCCTTGACGACGGTCGATACGCGCTCCAGCACGGTAATATCTGCATAAGGATCGCCGGCGACGGCGATCAGGTCTGCCGATTTCCCGACGGCGAGCGTGCCGATCCGTTCCGACTGATCCAGCAGCGCGGCAGCATCGACCGTAGCCGAGCGCAGCGCCTGCATCGGCGTCATCGGCCCTTGCTCGACCATGTATCGAAACTGGCGAGCATTCTGGCCGTGCGGCGTTACGCCCGCATCAGTGCCGAACGCGATCTTCACCTTGTACTGCACGCCGAGACGGATGTTGCGACCCTCGACCGTACGAGCCTGAGCGATCTTAGCGCGAACGACCGGGCTGAGCTCGCGCTTCTCTCGGTCCTCAAGCAGGCCGAGTGTGGGAACCAGCCAGATACCGCGCGCCGCCATCACCCTGGCTGTCGGCTCATCCAGATACGTACCATGCTCGACCGTATCGACGCCGGCCCGTACCGATGCGGCAACCCCTTCGCTGCCATGCGCGTGCGATGCCACCTTCAGGCCCAGGCCATGCGCGGTTGTGACGATCGAGGTCAGTTCCTCATCGGTCAGATGCTGGCCAAGGCCGCGCGCTTGCTGCGACATGATGCCGCCGGTCGCGGTCACCTTGATCAGATCGGCGCCGTATTTGGCGGCCTCACGCACGCGCAGCGCGCATTCCACGGCGCCCGTGCAAGCCCCGGTATAGTCATACGGATACAGCGCTTCCGTCGCCTTGCGATTGAGGCCCGACATGTCGCCATGGCCACCGACGATCGAAAGCGAGGTACCCGAAAGGAAAATGCGCGGGCCGATCACGCTGCCGTCATTCACGGCGTCGCGCAGCGCGTGGATCGCGTAGCCGTCGGACCCCACGTCGCGCACGGTCGTGAAGCCCGCCTCCAGCGTCTTCCTGCCATTGGCATAGGCGAACAGCGCGACATCTTCGGGTGTGTCGACTGCGGCCGCAGTCAAACTGGTCTCGGGTGCAAAGCTGAGATGGACATGCGTATCGATCAGCCCAGGAAGAACCATGCGATCCTTCAGATCCAGCGTCCGCGCGGCGGGGCGCTCGACATGACCCGACTCGATCGCAGCGATCCGCCCACCCTCGATTACGATGGTTGAGGGGCCAAGCGGTCGGTCGCCCGGAACCGCAATGACGCTGCCGGCATGGATGACGAGCCGGTCATCAGGCGCGGACTGGGCGAGCGCGGGCTGGCCGAGTGAGAGGACCAGACCAGCCATCGTGCACAGCGCCATCGATTTGCACGTCCGCGTCAATCGCCCCCCCCATCTGCAACAGCCGTCGCATCGACAGTCGAGGGCTTAGAAAGTTTATCGACCTTGGGCAATAAATTTTATTATAGGAAAACTCCGAGCGATCTGCCACATATCGGAAATCGGCTCACGGCCGGTTGTGGACTTTGGGGTTCAGAGGAGGGACATATGTCGAAATTGATTTCGGAGCTGCTGCTGTCGTCGGCGGTGGGGCTGGCCATCGCGGTGCCAGCGCACGCACAGACCGATGTTGCGGACAGCGAGAACGTCGAAACGGCGACCGAAGCAGACAAGGACATCGTCGTCGTCGGCACGCGACGCAAGGACCGTTCGGTCACCGACAGCGCGGTTGCGATTGACGTCTTATCGCCTGAACAGATCAGCGAGACGGGATATACCGACGTCAACGACGCCCTGCGCACCCTCGTCCCTGCGTTCAACGCGCAGCGCTTGCAGGGCAATGACGGGTCCTCGTTCGTGCGCCCGATCACGCTGCGCGGCTCGCCAGCCGATCATGTCCTGCTGCTGATGAACGGAAAACGCCGGCACCGTGCCTCCATCGTGCAGATCGGCACCGGGCACGCATCGACCTCGGGCTCGCAAGGCCAGGATTTCAACGTCATTCCGCCCATCGCGCTCTCCAGCGTCGAAGTGCTGCGCGATGGCGCGTCGGCGCAATACGGATCGGACGCCATTGCCGGCGTGATCAACCTTGAGCTGAAGCGCGCGCGCACCGGCGGCTCGGTCATCGCTCAGGTCGGCGAATATTATGAGACCGGCGGCCGCACCTACGACATTCAGGGCCATGTCGCGGTCCCGCTAGGCGATCGCGCCTATCTCAACCTCGCGGCGCAGTATACCGATCAGGCCAAGGCGTATGCGTTCAAGGCGGTGCATGCCGGCGCGGCGGCATTGCGCGCCGCCAACGTGCCCGGCGTGCCAGCGCATCCCGAAGGCAATCTCGACCCGCTGTATCGCGCATTCAAGGGCGTGTTCAACGCAGGCATCGAGCTGGGGGACGAACTCGAGCTCTACGCCTTTGGCAACTACATGACGGGCGAAAGCTCGGTCACGTTCGGCTTGCGTCAGCCGTTCGCCGCTGGCGGCCTGAGTGGTCACAGCACCTATGGTAATTCGGCGTTCGACCTCACTCCGGCACATCCGCAGCAGTTCAATCTTGCGGCGATCTATCCGGGCGGCTTCACCCCGGAATTCGGTGGCGACCTTGAAGATGCGAGCGTGCTCGTTGGCCTGCGCGACGAACAGGGGCGTCTCAAGTGGGACCTGTCGGCCCGCTATGGCCGGAACACCGTCGACTACACGATCACGAATACGATCAACGCGTCGATGGGCGTGAACTCCCCGACAGCCTTCAAGCCAGGGTCGCTCACGCAGCGTGAAATTCAGTTCGACGCGGAAGTCTCGTACGAACTGACCGATACGATCCTTGCATTTGCAGGCGCCAGCTATCGCAAGGAAACCTATGTGATCGGTCAGGGTGACCGGGCGAGCTACCTGACCGGCCCGTTGCGCGATTTGCCGGCAGGATCGAACGGCTTCCAGGGCTTCTCCCCCGAGTTTGCGGGCAGCTTCGACTCAACCAGCTATGCGGTGTTCGGTGAGGTCGATGCGGACATTACGCCGTGGTGGAATCTCTCGGTCGCCGCGCGCTTTGAGGACTACGACCAGTTTGGTGACAATTTCAGCTACAAGGCGGCGACGCGTTTCGAGCTGAGCGAGGCGTTTGCGCTTCGTGGGTCGGTCAGCACCGGCTTTCGCGCACCGGCCGCTGGCCAGGTGTTCGGCACCAGCCTGACGTCGCAGCTCGACGGCATGGGAGGTTTCATCCTCGACGCCGTGCTCGTCCCCGGATCGCCTGCAGCGCAGGTGTTCGGATCACAATCGCTTGTGCCGGAAACCTCGTTCAACATGTCGGCCGGCATGGTGTTCACCGGGTTTGAGGGCTTCCTGACGACACTCGATTTCTATCAGATCGACGTCGACGATCGCCTGTTGCTGACTCCCTCTCGCAACACGACCGCGACAGAGCGCGCGGGGCTGGCGGCGATCGGCTTCCCCAACGGCATCGACATCCAGCAGGTCCGCTATTTCCAGAACGAGATGGATACCCGCGTGCGCGGCTTCGACCTGGTCAGCACCTATCGCCATCGCTGGTCGACGAACGCTTCGACCGACTTCAGCCTCGCGGTGAATTATAACGAACAGCATCTGCGCGGTTCGCCGCCACCGGGATTCAGCCCGGCCATCGTGACAGAGTTCGAACGCGGCACGCCGCGGTGGCGCGGCAACTTCTCGACCACGACCAAGGTCGGCGATGTGGCGTTGATGGCACGTGCAGTTCATTACGGGGCCTGGCGACGCCTGGACGGCGCAACCTTCCTGCCGCGCAAGGCAGTGACCCTGTTCGATGCGGAAGTAACCTATTCGGGTATTCGCAACGTCGATCTCAGTATTGGCGCGCGCAACCTGTTCAATATCTTCCCGCCGGATCGCGGCGCGGCACGTGCACGCGCCGGCCTGATCTATGACAATCATAGTGTGTTCGGTGTGGCCGGTGGCTTCTATTACCTAAACGCGAAATTTAGCTTTTAAAGTAAACATTTGAGAGCGTGAGACTTTCCAATAGGCGTGCCGGCAAGAATCTTGCCTGCATCGCCTATTGGAAATTCTGCTATATACGGTCTGCATAACTCCGGCTCGCCGCCCTGCGGCGGTCGATCAACAGAACCGAGCTAGCTGAGGAAATAAGTATGCGGTCCGGCAATGGGGACGAGGCAACGCTTCTCGACGCAACGCGGGCCGGCCGACGGCGGCGAAGCGACCCGTTTCACTTGGGCAAACGGTTGCGCGAGCTGCGTCGGGAGCGTCAGTTGACGCTGGAGGATGCCGGCCGAATGACCGGACTGGCGGCCTCCACCCTGTCGAAGATCGAGAACGATCAGATGTCGCCGACATTCGACGTGGTGCAAAAGCTGGCGGTCGGCTTCGACATCGACATTACCGACCTGTTCGCGGGTCATTCCAGCCAGGACGCGGCCGGTCGGCGCAGCGTTACGATGGCTGGCGCCGGTCGATTGATGGAGACTTCCGTCTATCGTCACCGCCTCATCGCCACCGAGCTGAAGAACAAGAAAATCCTTCCTTTCGTCACCACGATCAAGGCACGCGCGCCCGGCGATTTCGAGAACTGGTCGGAACATAGCGGGGAAGAATTTCTCTACGTCCTTGAAGGCGAGATTTGCTTTCAGACCGAGCATTATGAGCCGGTGACCCTCGGTGTCGGCGACAGCATCTACATCGACAGTAGCATGCAGCACGCTTGCTATACGACGAGCGAAAAGGATGCCGTCGTACTGTGGATCAACACCGGCTGATCCAATGCTTGCCTCTTCTGTCGTATCGGATATATATTTCCGATAGGCAAAAGATGGAGGGGTCATGCACCGGCGAGATTTCATTCTTTCGGCAACCGCGGGCGTCGCATCAATGGCGATCGCGCCAGCGCTTGCCAACACGCCGAAACGCCGCCCGCTGACCTTCGACGCAATGGGCGAAGTGCGGTTCGAATATGACGCAGCATTGATCACACAGATGCGCGACAGCGGTCTCGACGCGATCACGGTCACCTTGTGCGATCCCAAAAGCTACGAGGGCGCGGCGTATGAGGAGGCGATCCAGGCCGTCCTCGATCACGACGCCCATATCGCAAAACATCCGCAGCTGTTCGTCAAGGCCACTCGGGTGAGCGACATCGACGCCGCGCGGAACAATGGTCAGATCGCGCTTTTCTATCTCTTCCAGAACAGCACGCAGTTTGGTCGCGATCTGGACAATGTCGACCTGTTCCACAAGCTGGGCGTCCGGTCAGCGCAGATCACATATAACGATCAAAATTGGGCCGGTGCTGGCTGCAAGGAACTCGGCAGCAACGGGCTTACGCACTTCGGGCGCGAACTGGTCGCCCGGATGAACCAGCGGGGCATGCTGATCGATCTGTCGCATGCCAACATGGCGACGATGGCAGACACGATCGCGGCATCGCGGGCGCCTGTCATCGTATCCCACACTGCGTGCATGGCGGTCCACAGCAACACGCGCAACACGACGGATGCCAACCTGCGCCTGTTGGCCGAGCGCGGCGGGGTTGCCGGCATCTGCCAGATGCGCCCGTTCCTGACGACGAAGCGCAAGGACGCGCTGCCTGAATATTTCCGTCACATCGGCCACGCGGTGAACGTGATGGGCGCCGATCATGTCGCCATCGGCAGTGATCGCGATCATCGCATTGTCGAAATGACCGATGCCTATGTCGCCGAGCTCAAGCGGGAGGAAGGTGCGAACTTCCACGAGGCCGACTGGCCGCTGTTCATCGACGAACTGAACGGGCCGCGTCGCATGGAGGTCGTCTGGGATGGCGTGCGCAAACTCGGTTACCCGTCGAGCACGGTCGAGAAGATTATGGGTCTCAATGTGCGCCGCATCTATCAAGAGGTGATCGGATGAACCGCGTTTTGCTGCTTGTCGGAGCCGCATTTGGCATCGCCGCCAGCTCGGCCGCATCGGCGCAAACGCCGGTGCCTGCTTCGAAACTCTGCGCGACCAGCCTGATCGGCACGCCGCTGACCATTCCGCGTTATTCGGCTGCGACACAGAAGGTTCTGGATGACGATATCGCGATTGCTGCCGCAGCGCTGCGCATCGCGCCCGATCGGGAGGACTCCCATATCTGGTACGGTCGGCGGCTCGATTACGCCGGCCGCGTCTGCGAGGCGGTCGACGCATTCAGCGCCGGGATCAAGCGCTTTCCGAACAGCTACAAGCTCTACCGCTTCCGCGCCCGCGATCTGACGCGCGCGCGACGTTTTGACGAAGCGCTGGCAGACTATGCCAAAGCGCTGGCGCTCATGGGCGATACGCCGGACACGTTCGAGCCCGATGGCATGCCCAACCCGCTGGGGCTGACGATCAGCACCTACCGTGGGAACATCGTCTACTATCACGCCCAGACCAGCTTCGCGACCGGCGACTATCGAACCGTGGTGTCCGGTATGGCAAAATCGCTGGAGCTTGCCGCCGATTTTGCGCGCGATGACATGCGTGTGCCAACGGCCTATTGGACATATCTCGCCTATCGCAAGATGGGTCAGCACGAGAAGGCGCGCGCGATCATCGACGCGATCGAGCCGGGGCTAAAGCTGATCGAGAACGATTTTTACTATCAGGCCGTGCAGATCATGCAGGGTCGACTGAAGCCCGAGCAATTCGCCGATACGCGCGACAGCACGATCAAGTTCGCGATCGCAATGGAACGCCGCTTTGGCGGGGACGAGGCCGGTGCCAAGGCGATGCTGACACAGATCGTGCGCGAGAACCCGCAAGGCCATTGGCCTTCGGAGGCCGAGCTGGCCGATCCAGACCGTCGACCTGCCGCGAAATCGCCGGGCGGTTGACGCTGCCGCACTGACGCAAACGACAAGGGCGCATCGATCATGCGCCTGCTCCACGACCCATGCCCGTCGCCACCGGAGATGACATGACCCTTGATCAAACCGCGCCCGGCGCCAAACTGGTGGCGAGCCTGTTGGGTGCGCGCGCCGCGCCCGTGCTGGCGACGATAGACCTGGACGCGCCGCTCAGCGCGATCGGACCGAATGGCACCGTGCCGCGGGCCGGCCTGGCCGCAGCCCTGAACGTGCTGCTGTTCGACGACCTGCTCGCGCGCGTACCGACCGGCGCTGCGTTCGTAGCCGAGCAACGCGCCCGCGATGAACGGATCCGGTTCGACCATGGCGCGATCCGCACGGTTTGCCTGGTGGGTGGTGACACGGGCGCGCTGCCAGCCGGGCAAGCCGCCATCGCGAGGATCTTGCAGCCGCTGGGCTATGCGGTTGCCGGCATCTATCCACTGCCACGGCTGCGCATGACGGGTCACGCATGGGCACATCGCGATCAGCCCGAGCTGCTACCCCAGTTTTTTGTCAGCGAATTGCACGTCGATCAGTTCGACGCCCAGTTCCAGTATGTGGCGCAGCGCGTCTTTGGCACGAGCAGCGATCCGCTCACCGAAGCCAGCCGGGCAGCCTTGCTGCAACTGGAGCGAGATGAGAGCATCCCGTTCCAGATGGCGCTGGACGTCCTGCCGAACTTCCTCTCCGCGTTCGGCCGTCAGCATGAAACGCCATCGCTGCGCGACTATGAGGCGCTGTTGTCCCAATCGGCGGAAGCGGCGTGGATCGCCACCGAGGGCAACGCCTTTAATCACGCGACCAGCCGGGTCGCCGACATCTATGAAGCAGCGGACCGTCAGCGCGCGCGGGGGGTGCCGATCAAGGATTCCGTCGAGGTCTCGCAGAACGGTCGGGTCCGGCAGACGGCGTTTCGCGCTGATCCCGTGGAGCGGCCGTTTGCGGTCGAAGGGTCAGAGGTTACCCGGCGCGTTCCAGGATCGTTTTACGAAATCATCAGCCGCGATATCGACCCAGCGACCGGCACGCTCGACCTCAGTTTCGACACTGGCAACGCAACCGGCATCTTTGCGATGACCCGCGCGGCATGAACGATCGGGATCTGGTTGTCGCGCTGCGCCGCATCGTTGGCTGCGGGCACGTTCTGACCGATCCGTCCGACCTGGCGGGGCGTGACCATGACGGGCGCGGGCCAGCGGGGCGATCACGCGCGCTGGTCCGCCCGCGCACCACCGAGGAAGTCGCGGCAGTCGTTGAGATGGCGGTACGCGCCGGCGTCACGCTCGTACCGCAAGGCGCACGCACGGGGCTGGTTGCGAGCGGAGTCGCCGACGAGAGCGGTGGCATGATATTGCTGTCGACGGAGCGACTCAACGCGGTGGCGATCGATCCCGTCAATCGCACTGCCCGCGTCGGCGCCGGCGTGTCATTGTCGACCCTGAACGCGCAGGCTGCGGCGCATGACCTGTTCTTCCCGATCGACCTTGGCGCCGATCCCACAATGGGTGGAATGATCGCCGCGAATACCGGCGGCGCACGGTTCATTCGCTATGGCGACGTCCGCCGCAACCTGCTGTCGCTCGAGCTCGTCACCAGCAATGCGCCCGCAACGATCCTGCAGCTGGGTCGCGACTGCTGGAAGCAGAATGACGGCTTGGATCTCAAGCAGCTGGCGATCGGTAGCGGCGGTGCGATGGGAATCATCACGGCGGCAACGGTGGCCCTTCAACCCACTCCCCGGCACGCGATCACGGCACTGATCGCACTGCGCGATCCCATGGCGCTCGACGGGCTTCTGCTGACCTTCGAGCGCAGTTGGGGAATGCTGCTCACCGCGTTTGAGGGCATTTCCCGACCGGCCTATCTCGCGGCGTTGCATCACGTTCCGCATCTTCGCCGGCCGTTCCCGGCCGATGCCGAACACCCCTATTTCGTACTGATCGAACTCGCCGCAGGCGCGGCATTCGATGCCATGGTCCTGGAAGACGCTTTGGCAGGTGTCCTTGCGGAGATGATCGAGGCACCTGCCTCGCCAATCGCCGATGTGGTCGTGGATCACGGCGCGGACCTGTGGGCATTGCGCCATGCCGTTCCGGACGGCCTGCGCGCCATGGGCACCACGATCGGCTGCGACATCGCCGTGCGGCGCGGCGATGTCTCCAGATTTCGGCGCGAAATGGCCGCCGAGATCGCGCGGGATTATCCGGGGCTGCTAGTGTGCGATTTCGGTCACATCGGCGATGGCGGGATACACTTCAATCTGGTGTGGCCGACCGAACACGGGCCGCTGCCGCAGGGTTTGGCAGAGGCAGTGCGGATGCGGATCTTTGCCGTGGCGGTCGAGCGCTACGGCGGCAGCTTCAGCGCTGAACATGGCGTAGGGCCACGTAACATCGCTGCCTATCATCGGTTTACCCCGCCGGCCGTCCAGCAACTGGCCGGCGCTGTTCAGACACTTTTGGCTCCGGCGCCGATCAGCCGGGTGTGGTACGGCGGCCCGATCATGGATATTGACGACCGGGATCTCCGCGACTTTGGCGACCCGAAACAGCAAGGTGACGATAGCAACGGCGCTGGCACGGGCAAACATTGAGGCCGGAGATGAACAATGACAGGCTTTCTCATGGTCTTTGGGAGGCGACATCGTCACCACTCCCGGACGCGGGCCGGCTAGAGGGTGACATTAATGCCGAGGTGGTGATTGTCGGCGGAGGTTTCACCGGCTGCGCCGCTGCCTTGCATTTAGCCGAGAGTGGTCGCGCGACTGTTCTGCTCGAGGGAGATGAAATCGGCTTTGGAGGGTCTGGCCGCAATGTCGGACTTGTGAATGCCGGCCTTTGGGTAATGCCTGATGAACTACCGCGCCGACTTGGTACACGTCGTGGCGAACAATTGCTGAAGCAACTCGGCGACGCGCCGAGCCTGGTGTTCGATCTGGTACAGCGTTACTCTATCGACTGTGAGGCGACGACGGCGGGCACGCTTCACTGTGCTGCCGGACAATCAGGGTTAGAGGAATTGGCCGAGCGCGCGCGCCAGTGGCAACAGCTTGGCGCCCCGATCGAGTTGCTGGACGCGGCTGAAACCAGACATAAGCTGGGCACCGATGCGTACAGCGGGTCCTTGCTGGATCGACGCGCCGGGACGATCCAGCCGCTTGCCTATGTTCGGGGATTGGCTCGCGCTGCGACCGAATTGGGTTCCCGATTGTTTGTCCGCTCGCCCGTGTCAGGCTTCAATAGAAAGGGAGCTAGCTGGAATGTGCAGACGGCAGGAGGGAGCGTTACAGCGCCGTGGGTGATTATCGCCACCGACGCCTATTCCGAATTGGCAACCGCGCGCATTCGGCGCGAGCAGATTCTCTTACCTTATTTCAACCTGGCGACGCGTCCACTCAATAGTTCGCAGCTTTCCAAGATATTGCCACAGCGTCAGGGGGCTTGGGACACCAAGAAGATTTTATCTTCGTTTCGACTCGACAATGGGGGCAGGCTTATCTTTGGGAGTGTCGGAGCATTACGCGGGACCGGCAAACCAATCCACGTCGGGTGGGCTTATCGGGAACTCTCCCGCCTCTTCCCTGAGCTGGGTGATGTGGAATTCGAGCATCAATGGTACGGCCAGATCGGCATGACATCGGATGCGCTGCCGCGGTTTCACTGCCTTGATCGTAACATGATTTCAATTAGCGGCTTTAATGGACGTGGCATAGCACCGGGTACAACGTTCGGACGCGACTTGGCACAAGTTGTAACAGGCGCACTTGGTGTCGACGAACTCGCGCTGCCCGCTACCGAAGTGAAGATCGCCAGCTTACGCCCGGTTAAGTCTACTTTGTACGAAATCGGCGCTCAAGCTGCACATTTTTTGGGCTCACGTCGCTAACCTGAAACGTGGCCTGCCTCGACGACCGCATCATTGCACAACTATGCTGGTGCAGCGGTTGTGCACAGCACCGCGTCAACTTCACGCATCCCTGCCCCACACTCTTCCCCACATCGGGTCAGAGATGTGATGGTTCGCCGTGGCATCGATTGGCCGCTTTGCGCTCCAATTCTGTCGTTCCGGAACTGCAGGTCCCGGCCCAATAGCGGACGCTTCTACAAGTCGTCAGGTGGCAAACAAAATATGGTCTGCCAGCCCGTCCATTTCGGCCAGAGCCTATCTAAACCCCGGATTGCACTGCACAACCGATTGCGAACCTTAAGACGCTGCCCGAGCCCGTCGCATCCGCTTCGCATTGCATCAAGCGCATGCGGGAGGTCGTGATAATCAACCCGCCCCTGCCGTCAGCACACAGGCTGCTGACGTGAGGAGGCGATACGTTGAGACTGCGTAGGAGTGCGCCGTTCGGGGAAAGCTCGACGACCCGCGCACCGCCCCACATCGCCACCAGCAGATTGCCATTGGCTCCGATCGTCATGCCATCCGGCTTGCCCGGGATATTCATGAAATCGCTGACGATAACAGGATCGCCAAGCATGCCGCCGGGCACAGAGGAGAAACGGATCAGCGTGCGTTGCAGCGTATCGACCAGATAGAGGCTGGTCCGATCCCGGGTCCACTCCATCCCGTTGCACACACCCAGCCCTTCGCAGACCCGCTCAACCGAGCCGTCCATGCTGATCCGGAACAGCGCGCCGCGACCTGCAAGCAGACCACGATGCATCGTACCGGCCCAGACAACTCCGTCCGCCGCGACGGTCATGTCGTTGAACCTGCAGCCAGGACCGACCTCGACATCGACGATGACTGTTGTCGCACCACTTGATGAGTCTACCGCCACTAGCGCACGATCCGCGAGGCCCACCAGCGTGTCGCCGCGCCAGCCAATCGCATTTAGGGGCAGATCGGTCGCGACCTGGTGCATCGCGCCATCGGCAAGAGCCACGCGGTGCAGAGTCGATTGGACGGGATCGACGAACAGCACATGCTCACCCGCCTGATCGAGCAACGGCGACTCGCTGATCGTCGCGCCCGGATTGGCAATGGCACGCGGCTCGGGGTTTGGAGCCCGCATTGCGGCAACCAGTTCGCGTGCTGATCCGCCCACTGTGGCGGCATCCCGACCCGGTCGGTAAAGTTCCGAACCGACCCCGATTGCATCGCAGCCGCCTTCAAGAAAGCGGGCTGCATTCGCCGCACCGACGCCGCCCACGGCGACGAATCGCGCATCGGCGGGCATGACCGGGCGCAGTGCGGCGATGTTCACCAGCCCCACTTCGCCCGCCGGGAAATATTTGAGCCAGCGCGCGCCTGCGCGATAGGCGCGAAATGCATCACTCGGCGAGGCCACGCCCGGCATCGGCACGATCCCTAACTCGAGCGCTCGCACAATCACATCGACGTCGCAATTGGGTGCTACGCAGATCTGCCCACCTGCCTCGGCGAGCCGGTCGACATCTGCAGGATCGAGCACGGTCCCGGCACCGATCACCATCCGCGTGCCGAAATGTCTGCGCAACAGCGCAATCGTCGCAAACGGGTCGGGCGAGTTGAGCGGGACTTCGGCGACCCGAATGCCTGCGTCGTAAAGCGCCTCGACCACCGCGACCGCTTCCCCGGCATGGAGGCCGCGCACGATCGCGACGACCGGGGCGTCGGCCAGCGCCGTCTCTACCGCAGCCAGTGCGTCGATCATGCGGCGCGAGCCTCGCTGCCCGCTATCGCATCGGCGAGCGCGCCGTACCCGGCGATGCAACAGCTCTCGGATTCGACGATTTCGGCACCGATCTCCAGCGTATCGAGCGCCCGTGCGAACATCACCGACAGGCCGGGATTGCCGATGAGCGTCACCTGTGCGCCGGCGAGTGCCGGGTATAGGCGCAGTGCATCGGCGATTTCACCGCCGATCAGCAGGCCGCGCAGATGCGATGCTGCATCCTCCTTGCCTAGCCCCCCGCGAACCGCGCGTGCGCGCGTTTCGAACAACAGGCTGCCGAGGTTGAGGCCGCTCAGTCTTGCGCGGTCGCACCCGCCCTCGAACGCTGCGCCCGGCACGCCGCTGCCCTCCGTGATCGACGCGAGCAATCCTTGGCTGGTCAACCGGTCGAACACCTCGCCCCCCATCGAGGTGAAGAAATCGACGATTCGTCCGTCGCGGCAATGCACCCATTTGCTGTGCGTACCAGGCAGGACGATGAAGCGGTCGCCCGCGCGCGCGCCGGTCTGGGCGAGGTAGCCATAAAGCTCCACCTCCTCGCCGCGCATGACGTCCGGGCCATCATGCGGGCCGGTACAGGCAAGGCCGGGGATGATCCGTACCGGCGTGTCGCCGATCATAGTGGCCAGGCTATGCCCAGCAAGGTCGGCGACCGAGGAGGGTGCCTCGCAATAGCCGGCATCGGTCCAGCCGATATTCGATCCGATCATTCCCGATGCCCAACAGGTGCCAAGCGGCCCCCAGCTATGGGCCAGGTCGTCGATGCACGCGCGCATGCCGTCACGATCAAGGGACGCGACACCGCGCGGCATCGTTACGCGATCCAGCACCGCGCCGTCCGCACCGATCCGCCACGCACGAAAATTGCTGCTTCCCCAATTGATCCCGACCATCGGCCAGGCACCGCTAGCGGCGTGTGACACCGGCGCCTCCATCCAACTCAACAATTGTTCCGGTCATCCAGCCTGCCGCGTCGGACGCGACAAACAACACCGTCTCGGCAACGTCCTGCGGCGTACCGAGTCGGCCGAGCGGATGTCGCCCGACATTGGCGGCACGCGCCGCCTGCGGATCGGGCGTCGAATCGAAATTGCGCGCGAGCAGCGGCGTATCGACCGACGCGGGGGCGACCCCGTTCACGCGAATATTCTGTGGTGCCAGATCAAGCGCCGCAGTGCGGATCAGGCCGTCGAGCGCCGCTTTCGACGTCGCATAAGCCGCAAGAGTCGGGGTCGCGAAGCGCGAATTGATCGACGAGATCAGCACGAAATTGCCGCCGCCCTTCGCCGCCATCGCCGGCGCGCATCCCTGGATCAGGCGAACCGCGCCGACGACGTTGACGTCATAGATGCGCAGCCAGTCGGCACTGGGCGTGTCGGCGATCCCGGCATTGACGCTCGCCGCGCCCGAATGGACGACGACGTCCACCGCGCCGCCCGCTTCGTGCACGGCGGCCAGCGCATCGGTCACGGCGTCGTCGGAAGCCAGGTCGGCGGCGAGGTTGAGATCACCATTGCCGGGACGCGAATGGCCGAGCGCGCAGACCCAAGCTCCTTCGCGTCGAAAGCCTTCGACGACAGCGCCACCAATGCCGCCCGACGCACCGGTGACCAGGATGCGCCGCCCTTCAAACCGTCCGCTCATGCCATCGCCTCCGCCTTTCGGCCCGCCCGCATCGCGCGCCGCCCGATCCATTCGGACAAGGCCGCGAGCGCGACAAGCGCCGCGCCGGTGACGAGCAATATCGCGCGATCGTCCGCGCTTGCGGCAATCGCGGTCATCCAGAGCAGCGCGCCGCTGGCACCCACGGTCAGCGCGACGATGCGCGGCGCGTCGGATGCGCCACTGCCACCGACAGACTCTGCGGCAGGCGGCAACGCGGCAATGCGCGCCACACCCGGCGCGACCCGGCGCGACAGCAGGTGAAAGCCCCCCAGAACCAACATCGGCACCGCGACACCGACGATCACGTCGATCAGGATGCCCGCATCCGCCGCCCACAGCTGAAGCGGCTGAAATGCCGCGACGTCGCCGAGCGGCCCCGCCGGGGTGATCAGGTAGCGCAGGAACAGGCCCACCCCGCCCGCTGCAATCACGGTCAGCCATGCCGAGCGCTGATCGACCCGGTCACTGAAGAAGCCCCAGACGCTGGGTGCGACCAGCGGCACGACCAGCAGGCTGGTCGCTGCGACGATCACCTTCTCCGCACCACCGAGCAGCGGGATCAGCGCGGCCACCAAAGTCAGGAACGCGCCAAGACCAATGGTGACGATACGTCCGGTGCGAACCTCCGCCGGTCCGTCCCGCCCGCGCGTCAGCATCGGGGTGAGCGCCCCGGCGAAGACGTTGAGCTGGCCGCTTATCAGGCTGGCAGTGGCCGAGAACATCGCCGCCAGGACGAGCCCCAGCATCCCGGCGGGAAGTACCGCCTGCGCTGCGAGCATATAGGCCTGTTCGGGGTTCGCATTGGGGTCAATCGCCCGATACAGCATCGGGGGGAGCAGCCAGAAGGCCGGCGAGATCAGGTAGAGCCCGCCGAACAGCCAGGCGCTGCGTCGCGCGTCGCGCGGGGTCGGCACGCTGATGAACCGCTGAACGAACGCCCATTCGGCACCGATCATGAAGAAGTGGATCACCGTCCATGCGGCGATGAACCACCAGCCATAATCGTCATTGGTCAGCGCGAAAAAGCCCTGCGGTACGCGCTCGGCAAACCCTTCAAGCCCGCCAAGCCGTGCGAGGATCAGGATCACCGTGATCAGCACGGCGAGATTGAGGACGATGAACTGCATAACATCAGTCATCAGCACCGCCCACAAGCCGCCAAGCATGGTGTAAAGGACGATCACCGCGCCGAAAGCGATCACCGCGTAGATGACCGCGAGATTGCCCGTGGCTGGATCGCGCAATGGATTGCCGGGATCGAGCGGGACCAGCACGCAGAGCAGCACCGACAGAGCGTAGAGGGCGATCCCCGATCCGATCAGGCGGAACAGCATCATCACCCAGAGATAGAGTTGCACCGCCGACGCGCCGAAGCGTAGCCGGACGTAATCGGCGGGTGATTCTACTCCCAACCGGCGCCAGCGCGCCGCCAGGAACGCGCCCGCCAGCAACGCGGCGACGCCATAGGCCATGTTGACCGCCACCGCGACAAGGCCCGAACGATAGGCAAGGCCGCCCCAGACAACGAACGTGCCCGCCGAGAACATCGTCATGAATCCCGACAGCCCCGCAACCCACCAGGGCGACTGGTGCCCGGCGGCGAACATCTGCTTCAGGCTGGTGTTGCGGCGCATATAGAAGATGCCCAGCGCCAGCATGCCGGCGAGATAGGCGATCAGCACGATCGCATCAGCGGTGGTCATGGCGGACCTTCATGCACACTCTCCAGAGATGATTTTGCAGCACTATTAGAGCAACAAATCTGGAAAACAAAGGCCGAATTTCCGCGTAGGCGCTATTAATAGTGCTATATAAGCAATTACAGTATATGCATGACGCGTCGTCGGCTCTCCGCGCCGGTGACGGACAACCATATCGAGGAGAGAGTCATGCCGAAGATCCTTGCCGGAGCCGCGCTGGCCACCGGATTGCTCGCCGCGGGCAGCGGCGCCGTCCTGACGTCGAAAGAGGCTACACCTGGAACAGTGCTGGTGCAGGGCAGCGACAACGCGCCCGCTGCCAGGAAGCAGGCACGCACAAAGACGACGGTCGCGGCCGCGACGCTCTCGACGACACTTGCCGCGCCGACACTGGTCCTCGCCGATTCGGCGATCGAGACGTTTCACGACAGCAACACCAATCTGTGCGGGACGCAGAAGGTCCATATCGACGGCCCGGTCCGCGCGTTCGAGGACCAGAACAACGTCATCCATCTGACCGTATCCGATCCCAATGCCACCGGCTGGCAATGGACCGGGTCGGTCACCGGATTCACCAACAATCCCAAGACCGCCGCGCTCGATTGCACCCCGGTGATGACCGGCAACAGCGGCAACACCGATCCCTCGCAGTTCGACCAGAAGACGTGGATCCAGGCGGTGCATTTCGAAGGGTCGACGGTCTATGCCTATGGCCATCAGGACTATTTCGGCACGCGCACCAACGATCCCGACTGCCACGACGCAGGGACGAGCGATGGCCTGCCCTATTGCTGGTATTCGTCGATTCCACTGTGGACCGCGACGGTTTCGTCGCCCGACCGGCATGTGAGCTTCGCGCGATCGTCCGCCACGCCCGGCCATGTCGCCATCTATCCCCATGTCGCCTATCCGGGCGATGCGAACACGACGTCGGCCGGCTGGATCGGATACGGCACGCCGTCGAACATCGTGCGTGGCCGCAATCAGGACGGCACGCTCGACGGCTATTATTATATGTTCGCGTACAGCAGTTCGAACTTCGGGGGGCAGGGTAAGGGAGTGTGCCTGTTCCGCAGCGCGGATCCAAAGGACCGGACGAGCTGGCGGGCGTGGGACGGCAACACGACGTCGCCGCAATTCACCCAGCAGATGAAGAACCCCTACAGCAACACCAATTCCGCTTGCGCCACAGTGCAGCCGTCGCTGTTCAACAGCTATGTCCGCTCGGTCGTGTGGCATAAGCCGTCGCGCCACTATATCGCGATCATTCGCAGCAGCAGTGCGGTACAATATACGACTTCGACCGACCTGCTGACCTGGAGCGCCCCGCAGACTCTGCTGACATCCACCTCCTCGGAGGCGGTGTATCCGGTCGTGATCGATTTCGACGGCGGTGATTATGGCGATTCCAACTTCGACCGCATTTATTCGAACGGGAAAAGCTATCTGTTCTACCGCAAGTCGATCGTCAGCGGGCATACGCAGATCACGCGCCGCAAGATCGCGGTGACCAACTATCCCGCCGATCCGCCGGGCTCGTCCAATCCCTATTGAGGGCGACCGGCATGAAAATGTAACGCCAGGCGAAACAAAGGAGTTGCGCTCTTAGCGACATCCTTCACAAGAGATGCGGGCGATGGTGCATGGCGCCGCCGCCCGCATTACCCTGTGGCGCCACTCCGGCGCATCTGATGGAACGCCTTGCTCATGCTGTCCAAGCCCAATGCCCAGCCTAACCAGAGCCTGATCGACGGAATCGCGACGCTCCAGGCACTCGCCGTTTCACCCGAACCCGTTGGAAATCGCGAGCTGGCACGGCAACTTGGCTTCAACCCGACGCGGGTCAACCGGCTGCTCAAAACGCTCTCCTATCTCGGCATCGCGCGGCAGACGGCGAACCGCAAATATACCGCCGGGCCGGGGATGCATGTGCTGGCGGCGCAGAGCCTGCACGCCTCGCGCATCATGCAGGATGCGCTTCCGGTGCTTGAGGAGCTGCGGCGCTTCGGCCTCACCATCGCGCTGGGCGTGCTGTGGCGCGACAGCGTCAGCTACCTGTTCCACGCCCCGCCGGGAATGAGCACGACGCAGGGCATCGGTCGCATCGGCCTGCTCCCCGCGACGTCGAGCGGCATCGGGATGGCGCTGCTTGCCCAGCACGAGGATGCGGTGATCCATGACCTGTTTGTGGATCGCGAAATTCCCGGATTTCCAGGCGGTCTGGACGACCTGTTTGCCGCGATCGCCGTGGTGCGCATGCAAGGGTTTGCGCGCGTGCTCGTCAATGCCGAAGAGGACCGGCACACCATCGCGGTGCCGGTGTCCCACCCGTCTTTCGCGGCAGTCGGGATGTCCGGGTGGATTCCGGAACAGAATACAGGTCCGATCGTCGAGGCGCTGCAAAATGCAGCGGCCCGGATCGGCGACTGACCGAAAACTATTGCTACTTTAGCAATGATTGCCTAATTGAACCCTTGGCGGCTGCGTGATGGGCCGCGAAGGGGAGTGATGCGCATGACCGACATTGCCGGTGCCTTTCCGGTGCTGCCGACCATCTTCGACGACGCGGGACGGATCGACATTCGCGGTATGGCCAATGTTGTCGAATGGGTGATCGGTTGCGGCAGCGATGGCGTGGTCTTCCCGGGCCTTGCGAGCGAGTACGACCTGCTCGATCTCGATGAGCGTCTCGCCATGATCGCCCTGATCGGCGAGCGTGCTGCCGGACGCGTCGCCTTCGTCGCCGGATGCAGCGGCGCGAGCGACCAGGAAAGCGCGGCACTCATCGCGGCGGCGGAGCGCGCCGGCGCGGCGGCGGCGATGATCGTGACACCGGCGCGGAAGGGCGACGATCTGGACGCGATCGGCGATTTCTATGCCGGGCTCGCCGACGCCGCGTCGGTGCCCGTCATGTTGCAGAATGCCCCCCGCCCGATGGGACTGGGGCTCAGCACCCGACAGCTTGTGCAGGTGATCGAACGTGCGCCCAACATCGCCTATGTGAAGGAGGAGAATGCCCCTTGCGGCCAGCGTATCACGCTGCTGCGCGAGGCGGGCGTGCCGCAGCTGCGCGCGATCTTTGGCGGCGCGGGCGGGCGTTACATCACGGACGAACTGGCGCGTGGCGCGGAGGGCACGATGCCCGCGTCGGAAATCGCGGACCTGCACGTCCGGCTCATCGCGGCGCATCGCGCGGGCGATCTCGCGACGGTGCGGATGCTGTTCGAGCGCACGCTGCCGCTGCTGAATATGCAGGCGGTGTTCCGCTGGCGGCTGACCAAGGAGGTGTTGCGGCGGCGTGGGCTGATCGAAAGCGCCTACGTCCGCGCACCCGGCCCGCAGCTCGATCGGTACGACCTCGCCGAACTCGACCAGCTGCTCGCCGCACTCGAACCGCTGATACGCGAGATGGGCAGTTCGCTCGACCTGCGCCAAACGGTATAGAGGGGCGTCATGCGGGACCAGATCGACCATATCGAGACGTTCATCGTCACCATCCCGCGCGACACGCCCTATCTGGGTCCGTTGCGCCCGGGCGAGCGGGTCAATGAGCGCGGCTATCTAGTTCGCACGTCAAACCGGACGATCTATCCGACGCAGGACCGCTCGGTTCTGGTGAAGGTGACGACCCGCGACGGCGCGGTCGGCTGGGGCGAAACCTATGGCCTGACCGCGCCGCGCGTGATCGGCGAGCTGATCGACGATCTGATCCTGCCGCTGGTACGCGGGCGCGACCCGTTTGATGTATCGGCGATCTGGCACGACCTCTACGACATGCTGCGCGTGCGCGGCTATACCGGTGGCTTCTGGCTCGATGCGCTGGCGGCGGTCGATATCGCGCTGTGGGATATTTGCGGCAAGCTTGCCGGCCAGCCGATCCGCAAGCTGCTGGGCGGCGAGCGCCGCGCGTCGATTCCCGCTTATGTCTCTGGCCTGCCGCGCGCGACGCTGGATGAGCGGGTGGAGCTGGCGGGGGAGTTCGTCGCCAAGGGCTATGACGCGATCAAGTTCGCCGCAGCGGTCGATCCCGAGGGAATCGAGGCTGAACTGGCGGCACTGCGCGATGCGCTGGGGCCAAAGGTCAAGCTGATGATCGACTTCCACTGGATGTTCGGCGCGGCGGAAGCGGCGGCGCTGATCCGGCGGCTCGAGCCCTATGGGCTTTGGTTCGCCGAAGCACCGGTGAAGCCCGAGGATGTCGAAGGGCTGGCGCATGTTGCCCGTTCCGTGGCGACGCCGATCGCGGGTGGCGAGGAATGGCGCAGCGTCCACGATGCCCTGCCCCGCCTACGCGCGGGCGCAGTGGCAATCGTTCAGCCCGAAATGGGACACAAGGGGATCACCCAGTTTATGCGCATCGCACAGGTTGCCGGTGCGCATCATGTGAAGACGATCCCGCACGCGACGATCGGCCTCGGTATCTTCCAGGCGGCGAGCCTGCAGGCCTCAGCGGCGATCGATGACCTGCCGATGCACGAATATCAGCATTCGATCATGGACCGGAACGCGGCGCTGCTCGACGGTGAGCTTATGTGTGAGGCGGGTGCTTATGCGTTGCCCGCGGGCCCGGGGCTGGGTGTCGTGCCGGGCGAAGCGCTATGGGCGCATGCGGAGAAGATCCAGGGCTGACAGATAGCGCGCGGTCGAATGGGGCGGCTGGTCAACCGGCCGCCCCTTCCCGTCATTCCCCCAGCACTGTTTCCGGGCTCGTCACGGTCCCGCCGCCTGCGGCATCGACCGACAGAGTGAAGCGAAGGCTCTGTCCGTGCTGGCGCGGTACGCTGAATTCGAACGGAAAGTTCGCGTCGGTCAGCGATTTCCAGGTCTTCCCATCGCGATAGCGCAGCGTCGCGGACTTAACCTTGCGGTCGTCGTCGCGCAGATAGACATAGCCGCGCCGTCCGAAGCTGCCGAAATCGAGCAGATAGGCGCGCGCGTCGCCCGCCGCCAGTTCGGCGCTGTCGTTGCGCACCGGGGTGCCGGGCTTTTCAAGGCCGGCGCGGTCGATGCTAGTCTTCGCGCGCAGCCCGTCGATGCGCAGCGCTACCTGTCCGCCCGCAGGCACCGTGACTGTCACCTGGCCATTGGCGAGCGCTGCGCTTCCCTCCCTCGAGAGCGCGATTACGCGCAACGGGCCGGCAGCGGTGACGCGCGCCGGATCGACCTCGATCGCGCCAGTGACCGGCTTGTCCGACTGGTTGGCAAGCGCGAGGTAGAGCGCGTCCCCGCGATAGCCCGCGACATAGTTGAGTTCGGGGTGGAAGCGCGTCAGCAACCCCTTGGGCATCCACAGATGCACACCGCTATCGCCATAGAAGCGGCCCGGCGCATAGCCGTAGAAGCCGTTCTGGAGATAGGCATAGGCTTCGATGAACTGGCTGGGAAAGTCGATCTGGCCCTTCGATCGCGCGCTTGCGTCCGCAAGCAGATAGTCGAGCAGCATCGTCGCCATCGGCCAGATATGGTTATAATGGAACGAGTTGACGCTCAGCTTCTCATGCTCGTTGAGCGGATAGTCCGCGCCCTCGTAGATCGTCGTGCGCGCGGTGTTGATGTGATAACCGGGGAAGTTGCGATAGCGGCCGATCACCGCCGATCGCGCCACGTCGTGCAGCAGCTTGTCGCCTGTATCCGCCGCGATCCGCAGCATCCAGGGCGCAAAATTGGCCATGAAGATCGCGCGGTGTCCGGTGCTGGTGCCCGAGCTTTCCGGCGTCAGTCCCCATTCGGACAGGCGCCAGGCGGGCACCTCCTCCTGCGGCGCGGACATCGGCTTGTGGCCCTTTGACTTGAGGTACCAATAGACCGGTGCCTTGCCGCCCGGATTGACCGTGACGTTCCCGTCGGGGATCGCCGGGGCCATCCAGGTGAACATGGTGTAGCGGCGCGCGCCGAGCCGGGCGGCGGCGAGGAAGCGCTTCTCACCGCTTGCTTCGTACAGCCGATAGAGGTCGACGAAATCGGGGACGAAGGCAGGCCAGAAGAAGAAGGATGCATCCTTGAATTCGGTCTGCTGCGTCTCGACCCGCTTCGCCAGATAGCGGTCGGCGCCCGCAACGGCGGTGGCGAGCATCGCGCGATCACCGGTCGCCTCATAGAGCGACAGCGCATTCTCCCACGTTTTGCCCTGCTCGGCGACATCGAGGTTGCGCGTCCGCGATCCTGCATATTCGCGCTTCGCCAGGTCGAGCAGCGCGGGATTGCGGCGGCCGAGCACGGCGTAGAGCGTTGCCAGTTCCGAAATCGGCGCGGTCGGGCCAAGCAGCGCGCGCGACGGGTTCTGGATCTTCTGTTCGGGGTCGAGGCTGAACAGGAACTTCTCCCGCGAGAGCATATATTCGACGTAGGGGATCACCCGATCCTCGAACATGCCGGGCCGGTCGGTCACCAGCGCCAGTTCGAACGGATTGAGGCTGCTGACGTTCTTGACCGCGCCGGGCACGTCGGTGGAGTAGGAAGAGCCTTTCAGCTCCGCGATCCAGCGGGCGTAGGAGGACATCGAGTAATCGACCATGCGATCAAAGGTCGTGTTGAGCGATCCGACCGCGTTGCTGCGGAAATTGCGGAAACCGTACACGTTGCGCGCCAGTTTTTCGTAGAGCTGGGTCAGTTCCTCCGCCTTGTCGCGGACGAGATAGGCGCGGAACTGCGTGCTTGTTCCGCTGGCGAGCTTCGATCCCGCGCCGCCCATCACCGGCGCAAAGATCATCGGGCTCGCGCTGCCGTCGCTGCCGCGCACCGCGACACCGAACCGGCTGTTGTCGGCGAGCGGGAGCGGCTGGAAGGGGAACTCCCCCGGATGCGCGATCGCCGCGAAGCCGGTATCGCCCTGTCGCACCATCGTCGTCGGCAGGGTCGCGCGATAGGCCAGGGTCAGGTACGAACGGTCGGGGATGCGCTTTTCCTGCCAGATCAGCGGCTGCCAGATTTCCGACGCCTGCGCCGCGCCGACATCGGGTGCGCCGGTATAGCCGACCGAGAAATAGCCCGGCGTCTTTGCATCCAGCTTCCAGCTGAGGAGCGGATAGGGCGTTGCCGCCAGGTCCACCTCGGCGGTCAGGGTAAAACGCGGATCGGTGGGGTAGGTGGCGATCAGTCGGTTGCCCTCACGCCGCACGCTGACCGGCTTCATTGCGACCGGTTCGCCGGCGTTGAAATAGTCGGCGCTGCGTGCCTCTGCCTTTGCCGCGAGGATGCGGTCGTCGAACCCGTCGCCATGCGTCGCTTCGTCGCGCTTTTCGGCGACCAGATCGGCGCGCGCCGGATCGAAGGCGCGCCAGGTGGCGACATTGTATGCCACCCCTTTTATCCCCGCCGGCCGTTGCGCCATCTGGGGATCGTCGGGGCGGTAAAGCACCGTGAAGTCGAGGTCGAAGCCGGCGATCCGCTGCGCCAGTGCGTCCGCACTCTCCGATGGGGTGGCGGGAGCGGCCCCGGTCGCAACCGGCTCCCGCACCCCGCATGCCGCCAGCGCCGAACCGGCTGCCAGCAATGCCACCAATGCCGGCATCCGGCTCCTGCGCCCATTCATCATCTTACGCCTCACTCTGTTCAGAACCGGAAGGTCAGCGTTCCGGTGATATTGCGGCCATTCTCCAGATAGCTGGCGATCGCCTCTTCATAGTTCGCGTATTTGCGCGTCGGCGTGTTGGTGAGGTTCGACCCGGAGATGCTGATCTTCACCCCCTTGGCGATGTCGTAATCGATCCCCGCCGACAGATAGCCGGCCGCCTTGTAGTAGATACCGTTGCCTTCAAGACCGATGCGGTTGAGGTAGCCGCTGCGGTAGGAATATCCGACCCGCATGCCGAACGGCCCGTCTTCATAGAACAGCAACGCGGTGCCGCTGTGCTTCGAGAGCGACTGGAGCGGCAGCTCCTCGTCGGTGCGGCCGTCGATGATCCCCGACTTGCTGTCGATATAGGTGTAGGTGCCCTTGACCCCGAGATTTTCGAGCGGCCCTGGCAGGAAGTCGAGCGGCTGGCGGATCTGGACTTCGAGCCCCTTGATCGTCGCACCCTGGCCGTTGAACGTGCGTCCGATGCGATAGGGCGTTTCCGGGTCGCTGTCGCCCGGATCGGCGTCGAGCCCCGGGATGACCTCCTCGACCGTCTGCGAATAGATGAAGCTCGCGACATCCTTGTAGAACAGCGCGAGCGACCACAGCGCGCCGCGACGTGGATACCATTCGATCGATGCGTCGAGCTGATTGACGCGGAAGGGCTGGAGTGCCGGATTGCCGCCCGCGCCGGTACCCGCCGAGGTGATCGAGAAGGACGGCGACAGGTCACGGGTATCCGGTCGCGCGATCACGCGTGCCGCGCCAAGCCGCAGCAGCACGCTGTCCGACAGTTCGAAGCGGGTGGCAATGCTGGGCAGCCAGTCGTCATAGCTGACCACCTGGTGCACCGGAGCAAAGGCGTTCGCTGCGGTGCTGCCACGAATGCCGTAGAAGCCATCGGCGATCAGGCGCGTGCCGACATAGCGGAGCCCGAAATTGCCGCTGACGGGCAGCGCGAACATTTTTGTCTCGAAATTGCCCTGGGCATAGGCGGAATGAACCGGCTCGCTCAGGTTGAAGCTCGAGGTCGGATCGTAGAGGTTGGGCGTACAGGTCGACGAGAAGACCTGACAGATGCCGTCATTCCCCTGTTTGTCGATGATCGGCACAAGATAGGTGGTCGGGAAACCGCCCTGTGCACCGGTCAGAAAGTCATCGAACTCGGCGACGGTATAGTTGGCCGGGATCGAGGTCACTGGGATCCGGGTCGCGGCCGAGGTGGGATAGGTCGTCTGGTTGCGATAGGTTTCGCGGTTGAGATCGATCTGCGCGAAGCGATATCCAGCCTCGAGTGAGGTCAGGAACCCGCCATCCAGGTCCAGCTTCGCATCGAACCGCGCAGTGATTTCCTCCGCTTCATAGAGATAGCGGTTATCGAAGCTGGTGCGGTAAATGTAGAGCGCCGGATCCGCGATATCGACGCCGGCGGGAAGTCCGACGGCCGGCACATCGCGGTCGCGGAAGTCGAACGACACCAGCTGCGACGCGATCGTGTCGGCACGCAGATAGGTCTGGCCATAATCCTGCGTCGCACGGCTGTACGCAATGTCTCCTGACAGTTCCAGCCGATCGCCCACCCGGGTTTTCATCCCGAACTGACCCGAGAAGATGTCGGTTGGCAGGGTCAGCCGTTCGGCATTTCCCTGAATCACCGCGCGCACGGTTCCGGCAACGATATTCTCATTCTCTGACACGACCAGGTCGGTATAGCCCGACGCGGCGCGGCTCAGCGGGATCGAAACCCAGTTGCGGGTGCGGTCGGTCTCGGCATGCGCGTAGAGCAGGTCGAGGCTGAACTCGAGATTGTCGCTGGGGTTGAAGAAGACGTTGGTGGTGACGCCGTATTTGGTCCGCTTTTCCTGCAGGCGCTGATAACGGATGTCGTTGAAATAATAGATGTTGCGGCCGTCGCCATTGGGATCGACCACGCTCGGATCAGCGCTGAAATTGTCGGGCTGTTCGCGCCAGGACGAAAAGCTGTCGAACGAATCCTGCCCGATATTCAGCCGCTGATAATTGGCCCCCACCGCGATGCCGAGCCGCCCATCGAGCAGTGACGCGGCAATCAGCCCGGTGAGACGATAGGACGGGTCGCCCGCCTTGGACTTCTCGACGATCTGGGCCGAGCCGCCGATGAAGAACTTCTTCCGCGGTGATGCGCGGCGCGTGAGGATGTTGACCGTCCCGCCCAGCGACCCTTCGATCATCGACGGGGAGGGAAGCTTGGTGACATCCATCCGCGCGACCAGTTCGGACGGGATGAGGGTCAACACATTATACGCGCCGTCGTCAGGCCCGTCCGCTCCGCGACCATAGGGACTGATCAGCGTATGGCCGTTGAACTCGAGCCGGTTCTGGCTGAGTCCGCGGATCGCGATGTCGGCGGCTTCATCGATCTCGCGCCGAACCTGCACGCCGGACACCCGCTCCAGCGATTCGGCGACATTCTGGTCGGGCAGCTTGCCAATATCTTCGGCGACAATCGAATCGACGATCTGCTTCGACCGACGCTTGATGTCGATCGACTCGGCCTCCGATTCACGAATGCCGGTGACGATGACTTCGGTCGTCGGAGCCTGCGCGGTGCCATCCTGTTCTTTGGGCGGCGTTTCGTTCTCCTGAGCGAAACATTCCGGCGCGGTGCTCAGCATCGCCGCAACCAGCGCAATTTGAGAAATTGTGGCGATTCGCTTCACGGCATCCTCCATCCCAATCGTCATACCGCTTCGAACGAGCGGTTCAATCGGAAGCATTTTGTTGCTATTTTAGCTATAAGTCAACCGTGATCTCGTCTATCGACTGCACGAAGAGCAAAGGGAGAGGACCATGGGGGTGGCGGTTCGCATCGGATTTACGGTCATGCTTTTGACTGCGCTTGCGGTGCCCGCCTCAGCGCAGACCCGCGATGCGGGCCCGCCTCCAGCGCAGGAGCGGCTGGGGCTGGATACGGTCTTCGGCCCGTCTATGGTGCTCCAGCGCGATCGCCCGATCCGGGTCTGGGGACAGGCGCGGCCTGGCGAACGGGTGCACGTAATGTTGGGGACGACCGCGAAAGAGGAACTCGCGGACCATGCGGGTCGCTGGACGGTAACCCTGCCTCAACGCACTGCCGGCGGGCCCTTCACTCTGACGGCCTCCGCGGCTTCGTTCCGCGACAGCTATCGCGACGTGATGATGGGTGACGTGTGGCTGTGCGCCGGCCAGTCGAACATGGAATTCCGGCGCTCAAAGGCGAGCGACCTTCCGGCACGCTTCCCCACGGACGATCACCTCCGCATTTTGGACATCGCGCGGCGGGAGGCCCGTGTACCGTCCCCCCATCTAATGCCGCTGAGCGGCTGGGCCGCGTCCAGTCCGGACAGTGCCGCGCGATTCTCCGCCGTCTGCCACCATTTCGGTGAGCAGTTGCGCGCCCGCCTCAAGGTACCGATCGGCCTGATCGGTGCATCGTGGGGCGGGACGCGGATCTCCGCCTTTGTCGATTCCGCGAGCCTCGCTCGGCATGGCGTGGCCAGCAAAGCGATCGATCGCGTGTCGCGCCAGAATGACGGGCGGGTGTTCAACGCCATGATCGCGCCGCTCGCTCCGTTCGGTCTCAAGGGCGTCCTGTGGTATCAGGGCGAAAGCGACACCCACCGGCCCGACGGTTATGCGCAGCGCCTCACCGCCCTCGCGGCAAGTTGGCGCAAGGCGTTCGATCAGCCGCTCCCGACGATCGTCGTACAGCTTCCGCCATTCGCCCCGACGCCCCGGACGCCGCCCGGCCATTGGGCGCAGATCCGCGAGGCGCAGCGACGCTTTGTCGCCATTGACGCCGCCGCCGGGCTGGTGGTCCAGATCGATCAGGACAGCGCAACCGACCTGCATCCGGCGAAGAAGGCTGTAGTGGCAGAGCGCGCGGCCGAACGCGCGCTGTCGGTGGCTTATGGGCGTGGATATATGCAGTCCGGCGCAGAGGTGCCGCGCATCACCCAGGCCGGACGCAGCGTGATCCTGGACTATGGAATTGGCGACCGGCTGGCCGCGCCGGATGGTCGGGCCGTGCGCGGCTTTGAGCTCTGCACCGACTCATGTGTTGCTGTCCGTGCGCGCCTGATCGGCCCGCGCAGGATTGAACTGACGGTTCCCGGCCCCGGTATAGTGCAATCCGTTCGCTATGCGTGGTCCGACGCCCCGCGCGCAGATCTGCGTACCGAGCGCGGAGGGCCGCCAGGACCGTTCGCGATTTGCCTCAGCGGTCCCACGATGACGGCAGGCTTCAACTGTCGGTGATCGTCGAGCCAAGATCGAAGCGAGAACCGCTGTCAGCGACTGCGCTGCAATTGCTCCCCGCGTTGTCCATTTTCGACGCTACAGACCCTACAAGCGGACTGTCCGATCCCGGCCCAGTTTCTACCATTTCTAATGTGGTCTAGGAGGCGACCGGTTTTGGGCCGGTTGCGGACTGGCGGCTTCTAGCAGGGCCATCCGCCAAAACCGCCGTCAGCGGCTTAACGGCCGAACTTCATTGAGGTCCCTCTACAACGGAGTTTGATGAACCCCCGTTTGCGACACCGCAGCAAGCCTGCTTGGCGAGCGGCGGCGCCCGCTTTATCCATTCCCGGATGGACATTGATGCGATCAGGGAAAAAGCCCGCAAGGCGTCCCGCGCAGGAACTACGGTTCAACCCTCTCAATGCGAATGGATCATCCCGACGCTAAGGCATCACGCTGGCGCTGACGCTTGCCATCGGAATTGGCTTCCTGGTTGGCGATCATGCCGCCTTTGTGGCAGCTACTGTGAAGGTTGTAGCTGAACATCAGGACGTTTTCGGCGCCACTCACCATGAAACTGCCTGCTTCCAGGAGCGTGTAAATCCAAGTCCGCAGGAGGAGCCTTACACAGTCATGGTCCATGCTTGAGCGGGGCGCACGCGTCGGCGTTCGAGCCTGACGCCTACAAGAACCATCGTCCGCCGATATTCATCGCACAACAGCGAAAGGGCCGATCCACGCCAGCCTCTCCTCCAGCCGCCAGCCGCACCAAAATATTTTTCTGGCGAGACTGCGGCTTGATCGCCCTGAGCCGTCTTAAACGGCATGGCACGCCCCACGTGCTTGCATCTGGAGACGGGCCACGGCCCGCGCCAACCTCGCGTTCTCTCGCAAAGGTGGTGGTCCGGCTCTGGCCGGACGATGCGGCCGAACGGCAACCGCTTGGGTTTCCACGACGCCACGGTCCTGATGCTACCCCTGTAACGGACCAGGCCATGAATCAGATCAAGCCCTCTTTCGCGGACATCGAGCAGGCTGAACAGCGACTCGCGGATCACGTCATGAACACACCATGCTTGCCAAGTCGTACGCTGTCGCGCCTCGCTGGGTGCGAACTCTTCCTCAAATTCGAAAACCTTCAATTCACCGCGAGCTTCAAGGAACGCGGTGCGCTTAACAAGCTGCTTGGCCTTGGCCCGAAGCAGCGGGGTTTGGGCGTCGTCGCGATGTCTGCTGGAAACCATGCCCAAGGGGTAGCCTATCATGCTGCCCGGCTGGGGATCGCTGCAACCATCGTCATGCCAGTCGGCACGCCACTCACCAAGATTTCGCGCACGCGCGACCATGGCGCCCGCGTCATCGTCGAGGGCGCAAATCTTGCCGAATCGCACGCACTGGCGGAGCAACTTGTAGAGCAGCGCGGCCTGACCTTGGTTCACCCTTATGACGATGTCGAGGTAATCGCAGGGCAGGGAACGCTCGGACTCGAGATCGTTCGCGCCATCGAGAATCTTGACGTCATCGTGGTCCCAATAGGCGGCGGCGGCTTGATT
Organism: Sphingomonas sp.; assembly: GCF_965227385.1. GTDB lineage: Bacteria > Pseudomonadota > Alphaproteobacteria > Sphingomonadales > Sphingomonadaceae > Sphingomonas. The sequence continues at coordinate 1,214,068 of NZ_OZ245750.1, read as the reverse complement.
GCGGGCGTGGCGATCGCCGCGAAGGCGATCAACCCCGACCTCCAGGTGATCGGCGTACAGTCGGTCATCTATCCATCGATGGTCCGAGCAGTCGCCGGCGACGACGCGCCCGTCCCCGACGGTGTAACGATTGCCGAAGGCATCGCGGTCAAGCGCGCAGGGGCGCTTACGCGCCAGTTCGTCTCGGCGTTGGTGGACGATATCCTGCTCGTCGAGGAAGCTTCCATCGAGAGGGCTATCGCGTTGCTACAATCGGTCGAGAAGACGGTGTGCGAAGGCGCCGGGGCGGCCGGCCTTGCCGCGGTGCTGGAACATGGCAGCCGATTCAGGGGGAAGCGCGTCGCAGTTCCGCTGACCGGCGGAAACATCGATAGCAGAATGTTCGCCAACGTGATCCTACGCGATCAGATCCGACAGGGTTCGCTGATGCGGCTCGACGTCACCATCTCCGATCAGCCTGGCATGCTAGCCGATATTGCAACGCTGCTAGGCCGAGAGGGCGCATGCATCGTCGAGGTAGGGCACGACCGGATGGCACTCAGCGTCAATCCCAAACGGGTATCACTCGAGCTATTGGTCGAGATTCAGGATCGTGCGCACGGCGACCGTCTGATGGAGGCGTTGCGTGCGAACCGATATGAAGTGGCGCGCCGGGCGCTGAATTGACTCGCAACGCGCCTGCGCGTCGGCGGCGACCGACGCTCGCCTCATGGGCAGGGCAGACCCAAGCGCGTCTCGCGCCCGAAAGCCCGGCGCTCCAGCATTTTTTCTTGCGGATCGCTCCTGCTCGCGCGTCTTGTCTCTGAAAAGTCGATAAGGCCGCGATCAGCTATGCGAGACCGACCGATTCCGATCGATGAGAACCAGGCGCGACGATCGATCGAGAGCCTGTCGCTAAGCTATGGAAGCGTTCTGCTGCGCTACTTTACCCGTCGCGCCATTCCCGCATCCGATGCGCAGGATCTGGTCCAGGAGGTATTCGCACGGCTACTGCAAAAGGATGACCTCGCTCATGTCGAAAGTGCCGACCGCTATCTGTTCGTCACCGCTGCCAATCTTGCCCGCGACTATTTCCGATATCAAAAGGTACGCGTCGCGCATCCCGTCGCCGGGTTTGCCGAGCAGGTCCATAGGATGGACGATTTCGACCCTGAGCGGATCCTTGGCGGGCGCCAGGAACTAGACATTCTGATCGCCGCACTGAACGAAATGCCCGAACGCATGCGAAACATCTTCATTCTCGCCAGACTCGAGAATTTGCCGCGAACCGAGATCGCGCAGCGGCTCGGAATTTCGAAACGCACCGTGGAGGCACAGATCACGCTCGCCACCGCCTGCCTCGCCGAGCGCCGGAGACGCGTGACATGAGCGCGTTCCCCACGCCCCGCCCGCGCGCGCCTTGGCAGCCCGATGCAGTGCACGAGAGCGCGGCCGCTTGGGTGTTGCGGCAGGATCAGGGCGACCTGAGCGAGGCCGAGCAACTGCGTTTCGCGCAGTGGCTCGCAGAAGACGACAGGCATGCCGATGCTTATGACGATGCAGTGTGGGCGCTGAGCGTGACCGCGCGGCATGCTGGCGATTCCGCGCTGATCGAACTGCGGCGAACGGCCTTGCAAGCGCGGGGCAGTCGCAAACGGCTGTGGGGTTGGACCGGCGCGGTCGTAGCAGCGGCGGCCGCCGTCGTCGCGACGATGATCTGGACCGCTGCCCCGCAGCACACGCTGATCCCGACGGCGCAGCCGCCTTCGCTCGCGAGCAACGCGGGCGATCCGGCGGCGCGGCGCTATCGAACCGGGATCGGGGAGCGTGCGGCGATCGACCTGCCCGACGGATCGGTCGCGACGCTCGATACCGATAGCCAGATCCGCGTCGCCTATTCGACGGGAGAACGCGCGGTGCACCTCCTCCGTGGGCAAGCGCTGTTCGAAGTGGCGCATGGACAGTCGCGTCCGTTCCGCGTCTATGCGCAGGGACAAGAGATCACCGCCATCGGCACTGTCTTCAATGTGCGCCTCGAGGGTGATCGCGTACGCATCGCGATGGTGGAGGGCGTCGTGAAAGTGCGTGCGGCATCGCGGGCGGGAGCGGCGCCGGGCGCGCCACGACGCGAAATCACGCTTACGGCAGGCGACGGTGCCGTCGCCGCGCCAGCCGCGCCGCTCGAGGTCAAGCCCGTTGAACCGCGTGACGTGACGGCATGGCGCGGCGGGCAACTCGTCTTCAACGACGTGCCGCTGGCAGAGGCCGTAGCTGAGATCAATCGCTACACGACCCGGCCGATCGCGCTGGCTGATGCCACAGTGGGCGCGTATCGCGTCAGTGGGGTGTTCAAGGCAAACGATCCCGAGGCGTTCGCACGCGCCGCGACCGAGGTCTTGCCGGTGCGGATAACGCAGGAACGCGATGGACCAATGACCTTCCACACCAGCGACGAGTGATGCTTTTGTGAAAGTTTTTTTGCGGACCCGGCGCCTCGACCCGTCTTCATAGTCGATCGACACATCGACGGGGGGAACAAAAGGGTGGGGATTGGGAACCGGAACTGGATGAAGGCGGCGTTGATGGCCGCCACGGCGGCACTCGTGGCGGTACCAGCCGAGGCGTCGGGGCAGGACGTGGCGCGCAGCTACGACATCGCTTCGCAGGGCCTGGGCACGTCGCTGACCGAGCTTGCACGCCAGAGCAATCGGCGGCTGCATTTTTCGGCTGACCTCACGCGTGGAAAGCGGGCTCCCCGCCTGACCGGGCGCATGAGTTTCGAGCAAGCCCTCGAACGATTGCTGCAGGGCTCGGGCTTGCGCGCGCGCCAGACGGCGAGCGGGGCGATGGTGATCGAACGCGCGCCGCAAGTCACGTCGGACCCCGGTAGCCCCGCGACGGACGAAGCAAGTGCCGGGCGATCGGAGATCCTCATCGTCGGCAACCGCTCGCTCAACGCCGATATCCGCCGCAGCGAGGACGACGATCAACCCTATGTGGTGTTCGGAAAAGAGGAAATTCGTTCGTCCCAAGCCGCGTCCGTCGAAGAATTTCTGAGCAGCCGACTTCCGCAGAACAGCCGGTTCGGTGGGTCGAACGCACAGACCGCAGGCGGCGTTGGCTCGCCCTATTCCACGTTCAACCTTCGCGGACTCGGCTCCAACCAGACGTTGATCTTGGTGAACGGGCGCCGGGTAGCGGACCGCTCAGCAGCCAATGGCGGGCCGGCTCAGCCTGATCTCAACGGAATCCCGGTCGGTGCCATCGAGCGCATCGAGGTGCTCCCATCGTCCGCCGGCGGCATCTATGGCGGAAATGCAGTCGGCGGCGTCATCAATATTGTCCTGCGCAGCGACTATCGCGGCATCGACGTTACGCTCAGCCATAATTCAACGTTCGATTTTCATGCCCCGATGACCCGTCTGGATGTCGCGGGCGGCTTTGCGCTCGAGGGCGGACGAACCACCGTGGCGTTCAGCGGCGCGATAAGCGACTCAGGCACGTTGCTCGTCAAGGACCGCCGGCGGCTGGTGCAACAGGGCGTCGACCGCGGTTTTGCCAACCAGTCGCCCTACATCGGGAACGCCACACCACCGATCGGCAACGGCATCAACATTCGCAGCAGCACCGGTGCGAACCTTGTGCTCGACAATGGCGTCGCGCTCAACTCGAACCTAGCCACAATACCGCTTGGCTATGCGGGCTATGGGAGCGACGGTGGCGCGGCTTTCGTCGCCGGGGCTGGCCGGCTCAATCTGGATATGCCCGAGGACCTGAACGGGTCGGAACGCGCGCTGATCACGTCGTCCGAACTTCGCTCGTTCAACGTCAATGTCAGACGCAAGTTCAACAGCTGGCTCGACATGTTCGCCGACTATTCGCACTTCGTGAACAAGGGTAACAGCGTCGGCGTCACCCAGCTTCCGAACACCGCGACGCTGGCGGCCAACGCGCCGACAAACCCCTTTCAGCAGCAGGTGACGGTCTCGTTCCCGGTCCCGGACTATGCCTTCCCCTATGAATTCGAATCGACCAGCCGACGCCTGAGCACCGGCGCGATCGTGCGGCTTCCGGGCAAATGGGCGGTCAATGTCGAGTTCAATCGGAGTTGGTCCTCCGCCCGTTCGACGGGCTATGTCTATGTGACCGAACTGGCGGCCACCACCTGCGGCCTCAATGCATCGACCGCAGCCTCTTGCGCCGGGCGCCCCCAGCTCAACCCGTTTCAGGGCCCAATCGATTTCGGAAGCTATTTGTTCGACGAGCCGACGGCCGTCACCGGCCCCTACGAGTCGACCTTCGACAATCCGGTGATCCGCGCGTCCGGACCGCTGTTCAAGCTGCCTGGCGGCTCGGCCACGCTGACTGCGGCCCTGCAGCGGGAAGCGCGGACGATCGAAAGCACGCGGGACGTGACGCTCAACCAGTCGACCCGCGCACGCACCTATACGTTTTACTCGCCACGCTTCCAACGAACCAATTCGGCCTATGCCGAAGTGACGCTCCCACTCGTCTCCTCGGCGAGCGACATTCCGATGCTGCGCGAACTCGAGTTGCGCGGCGCAGTGCGCCATGACGATTATCTGACCCGCTCGGCGCCGCTGAGCGCCTATCAGCTCGTCACCACCGACCCCAATGCGATCTTTCCGACCTACACCCCGCTTGAGGCGCGGATCGATAGCACCAACTACACGCTCGCCGCGAAGTATTCTCCGTTCGAAGGTCTCGTCCTGCGCGCGAGCTTCGCCACCGGTTTCCTGCCGCCCAGCGTGATCCAGTTGGCGAATACCACGTTGACAATCGGGCAGTTCAATCCCGATCCCTTTCGCGGCAATCGCGCCGAGGGCTATAGCTACAGCCTCATTACCGGCCTCGGGAACACCGAGCTTCAGCCCGAACGTTCCAAGAGCCTGTCGCTGGGCGCAATTCTGACGCCGTTCAGGGGTCTGCGCTTCTCGGCAGATTATACCCGGATCAAGAAGGACAGCGAGATCGGCGGTGTCCCGATCCCCTATCTGCTGGCGAATCCGGAACAGTTTCCGGGCCGGGTGGTCCGGGAAGCTGCCCCGCAAGCGGGCGATCCTGCGGGATATCTCGGTCGGATCGTCTCGATCGATGCCTCACCGGTCAATTTCTTCCGCGCAATCTATCAGTCGGTCGACTTCCAGCTCGATTATCTTTGGGAAGACCATGCGCTCGGCAAGGTTCGGCTGTACGGGATCGGCACCTGGCATCCAGACAGCATCCGGCAAACCACGGCACAGGGAACCTCGCTCAACTATGCCGGCAACCGGGACGGGCCATTGCGTTGGCAAGGCAATGCCGGGTTCGACTGGCAGATCGGCAAGCTCAACGTGCAATGGAATACGCAGTTCTATAGCAGCTACAACATCTACAATACTTCGGACCCGAGCACGACGAGCGGCGCGATCGCGAGTGCGGTCGCGCTGCAAGGCGAGCGCAAGGTGCCGGTCCAGTCCTATAGCGATCTGTTTCTTGCCTATGACTTTGGCGACACGAGTGGCGTTTTGAACGGACTGCGGCTGTCTGCGGGTATCCAGAACGTCTTCGACAAAACGCCGCCGGTCGTCGCGATCACCACCTATCGGGCGTCGGGCTACAGTAGCTATGGCGACGCCCGGTTGCGTCGCTTCACGATTAGCCTGCGCAAATCCTTCGGCAAGTAGCCGCGCACGATCGATGCTCTTTGACCGTGGGGCGGCGCTCCGCGGTCCTCCTCCCGCGTATCTGGAGAACGTCATGAAAGTTCGGTCTTCTTCCGCAATTCCGCTTGCCCTGCTGCTGGGATCGGTCGCCATGGCGGGGGCGTCTGCTCAGCAGACGACCCCGCGCAAGTCCACGACATCGGTCAAACAACCGGCATCAGTGGCCCCTGAGATGAAGCCGATCCCGATCTCCTTCGAGCGGTTCGTGCTTCCCAACGGCCTGACCGTGATCGTGCACGAGGATCACAAGACGCCGATCGTGGCGGTCGGCGTATGGTATCATGTCGGCAGCGCCAATGAGACGCCGGGGCGCACCGGGTTCGCGCATCTGTTCGAGCATCTGATGTTCAATGGGTCGCAACATGCCGACTCCGACTGGTTCGAACAGATGAACGAAGTGGGTGCCAGCGCGAACGGCACCACCGAGTTCGATACCACCAAATATTATCAGGTTATCCCGAGCGTGGCACTCGATCGCGTCCTATGGCTTGAGTCGGACCGGATGGCGAACCTGCTGCCAGCAGTCGACCAGGCCAAGCTCGACGAGCAGCGCAAGGTCGTTCAGAACGAGAAGCGCCAGCGCGAGAACCAACCGCTCGCGGAGATGGGCGAAATTGTGATGCGGCGCAGCTATCCCGCCGGGCACCCCTATAGCTGGGCGCCGATCGGCTCCATGGAGGACCTCAACGCGGCCACGCTCGACGATGTCCGCGCGTTCTTCAACACCTGGTATCGTCCCAACAACGCGGTGCTGGTACTTTCCGGCGACGTGACGGTGGCGGAGGCGCGCGAGAAGGTCACCCGCTACTTCGGCAATATTCCCGCGGGGCCGCCGATCAATCGAGTCAAGGATTGGCCCGCCATGCGTACGGGCGAGGTGCGGGTGCAAATGGACGTTCAGATCGCGAACCCCATCCTGTTCAAATTCTGGAACGTCCCTGGACGTAACGATCCCCAGATACCGATGTTGAAGATTGCTGCCGAGACGCTCGGCGAGGGCTCAACCAGTTTCCTGCACCGGCGTCTCGTCCTCGAGCGGAAGCTGGCAAGCGAGGTTCGATCGGCCGTGTCGACGCTGGCGCTGGGTTCAATTTTCCAGGTAAACGCCACGGCCAAGCCGGGCGTCAGTTTCGAACGGCTGGAAACGGCGCTCGATGAGGAAATCGCCGCTTATCTTCGGACCGGGCCGAGTGCAGAAGAGGTCGAGCGGTACAAGCGCAGCCGCTACGCCGGCACGGTGCGCGCCCAGTCCGGCGTGCTGGGCCTGGCCTCCCGACTGGCGGAGAGCGAGTTGTTTGCCGGCGATCCCGGCGATGATGCGGTACGCCAGCAGCGCACCCTCTCCGTAACGCCTGCTCAGGCGGTCGCCGCTGCACGCCAGTGGATTTCGGACGGTGCGCTTATCGTCGAAGCGCGGGCCGTGCCGGAGTACAAGGTCTCCGGCGCTGCGGTAGATCGGACGACGAAGCCGGCCGTCGGTGCGATGGCCGATTTCAGTCTGCCAGCGCTGCAGCGCGCTACCTTGTCGAACGGCGTCAAGGTCGCACTGGCGGAGCGCCACGACGTGCCGACTGTGTCAATGACGATGTATGTCGATGGCGGTGCGCTGCCGGATCGCAACCCGGCCTCGGTAGGCCTGTCCGAAGGGTTCTCACTGACGACGGCAGGTACCGTCACGCGTTCGCGCGACGACATCTCGACTGCGCTCGAGCGACTAGGAGGGAGCGTCTATTGGACGGTGGCGCAGGAAGATACGCGCTATTCGATGGAAGCGCTCAAGGCCAATCTCGACGAGACGCTCGACGTCTATGCCGATGTCCTGCTCAATCCCACCTTCCCGCAAGAGGAATGGGCGCGCAAGAAGGAGCGTTTCGTCCGGGGGTATGAAGAAAGCAGCCTGACGCCCACTGGCAAGTTTCGGCGGCTGGCGCCGCGTTACATCGTCGGCGCCGACCACCCCTATGCCGCACGACTGACCCCCGAAACGATCCAGAAACTGACCACCGCCGACCTGCGTCGCTTTTACGAGCGCTGGGTGCGCCCCGACAACGCAACCTTGCTGATCGTCGGCGACATCACGCTGGCAGAAATCGTCCCGAAACTGGAGCAGCAGCTGAGCGGCTGGAAGCGACCAGCAACTCCACTGCCCGAAAAGCAGACGCTCGTTCCACCCGCGCGACCTGCGGGACCGCGCGTCGTCCTGATCGATCAGCCCGGAGCGAAGTCCAGCATCATCAAGGTCCTGCAGACCGGCGGGCCGCGAACGAATCCCGATTTCGAGGTGCTGAGGGTGGCGAACACCGTTCTCGGCGGTCACTTCCTGTCCCGGCTCAACATGAACCTTCGCGAACAAAAAGGCTGGTCCTACGGCGCATCGTCGAGCATCGAATCTGCCCCGCTGATCGGAATGGTCGAAGCGGGTGGATCGGTACAGGCCGACAAGACGGTCGAAGCGATGCGGGAGATCGATCGCGAGACCCGCGAGATCGCGACTACCCGCCCGCCCAGCGATGAGGAAATCGCCGCCGCCAAGAATGTCCTCCTGCTCGGACTGCCCGCGCAGCTCGAGGGGCCGGGCGGGATGAAGGGCTTCTACGCCGACACCTTCGAATATGGCCTGCCCGAGGACTATTGGAACGGCTATATCGGCCGGGTGCAGGCGCTGACGCCAGATCAGGTCCGCGCGGCGGCGCGGCGGCTGTTCCGACCCAAGGAGCTCACCTGGATGGTGATCGGCGATCTGTCGACGATCGAGGCGGAAATCCGAAAGCTCGGGTTAGGCGAGGTCGAAGTCGTCGATGCATATGGCAAGCGTCTGCGCTAGCGGATATCGGTCTGCGCGTTCCGGATTGCGAACCATCGCGGGGATATGACTGTCATGAACGTCCAGACCGAACCGGTTCTTCCACGTATCGGTTCGGTATCCGGACCGGCGCATCGGGCATGGCGGATGGAGGCGATCCGTCGCATCGAAGCCGACTATAACCGATCCGCCGACACGCATCTGATCCGCGTCGACCTGCCGCGTCATCCCGGCATCACATTGTATCTCAAGGATGAAAGCAGCCACCCGACGGGCAGTCTCAAGCACCGCCTGGCGCGTTCGTTGTTTCTCTACGCGCTTTGCAACGGGTGGATCGGGCCAGACACCTGCGTCATCGAATCATCCTCGGGTTCGACGGCCGTCAGCGAAGCCTATTTCGCGAAGATGCTGGGTCTTCGGTTCATCGCGGTGGTGCCGGCAAGCACGGCAGCGCCGAAGCTCGACGCGATCCGCTTTCAAAGCGGCGAGATCCATGCGGTCGAGGATCCGCGCTCGATCGATGCCGTCGCGCATCGGCTCGCTCGGGATACCGGGGGCCACTATCTCGACCAGTTCACTTATGCCGAGCGGGCGACCGACTGGCGCGGGAACAACAATATCGCCGAGAGCATCTTTACCCAGATGGCGACGGAAGAAGCGCCGGTGCCCGCGTGGATCGTATGCGGCGCAGGAACCGGCGGCACCTCGGCGACGATGGGGCGCTATATCAGCTACCGGCGCCACGCGACGCGGCTGTGCGTCGCCGATCCGGTCGGGTCGATCTTCCACCGCCACTATGCCGATCCCGCCATGATCGAAATGCCCGAAGGCTGTTCGAGCTGCATCGAAGGTATCGGGCGCGCGCGGGTCGAACCAAGCTTCATGCCCCGCGTGATTGATCGTATGATCGCGGTGGAAGACGTAGAGAGCATCGGCGCGATGCACGCGCTGTCGGATCATCTCGGGCGTCGGGTCGGTGGGTCGACAGGTACCAACATCGTAGCCTGCGCGAGGCTGATCGGCGAGATGGCCGCGGCGGGTGAACAGGGCTCCGTCGTCACGTTGCTGTGCGACAACGGCGAACGCTACGGCTGCACCTATTATGACGATGCGTGGCTCGCCGCGCGATCGCTGGACTGGGCCCAGTCCGCTGCCCGGATCTTCCAAACCTTGCTGGCTCCGTAAGACTTCGGCCTCGTTGGAAAGGCGTCGACGCGACGACTATCACTCTCGTGCTTCAGCAAGCCGCTTCAACCTGAGCGCAATTTGATCGAGCGCTTCTTGTCCAAACTAAGGTACTCCCACCGCGTCGAATGCGGCACGATAACCCCGCCGCCAACTTCCTTGCCTGAGTCCAACTCGCTGCAATACGACTACAGCCTCGGGCCTATGCCTTCTCAAGCTCATTGCGCGATGCTGCCGAAGCGCCGCTGCAAAAGCCCGCCCAATCGCGCATGAGAAGCCGGCGCTTGTCGAGAAAGTCGGTGCGCCGATACGCGGCCTCGACCTCGTTGGACACCGCATGCGCCAGCGCAGCCTCGGCCACCTCTCCGGGATAGTCGGTCTGGTCCGCAACCCAGTCCCGGAACGCAGAGCTAACCCAGGAACCGTGACGCCAGCTCCATGTCGCGCAAAATCTTGAGCAACGTCATATCGGACAGCGGCCGCCTCACATTCTGCCCCGGAAACACGAGGTCGCTCGCCCCGACCTTGAATGCCTTGGCCCGCTCGAACACGGCGACCGCCGCATCGGACAAGGGTAAAAGGTGAGTCCGCCCCATCTTCATGCGCTGGGCCGGGACCGACCAAATGCGGTTCTCCAGATCCAACTCCGACCTGCATGCGCCGCGCATCTCTCCCGACCGCGCAGCAGTCAGGATCAGGGCTTCGAGGGCAACGCGGCCGACGGGCTCCCTCTCCCGCAGCTTCTCGATGAATGCCGGGACATCGGCATAGGGCATCGCGGCAAAGTGCCGATCCTTCTTGGGCTGACGCGGCAGACGCTACGCGATCGACCGCATCGGCGCCTCGGTTGCCCTGAACCCCTTCGCGCATGCCCAATCGAGAACCGTGGCGATCCGTTGGCGCACGCGACGCGCCGTCCCGGGCTTGCTCAACCAGATCGGGGCAAGCAAGTCACGAATGGCTGGTGCCTCGATCTCGTTCACCGGCCGGCCGCCAAATGCCGGAAAGGCATAGGTCTCAAGCGTCGAAATCCACTGCTGCTGATGCTTGCCGTTTTTCTAGGCTGCGCGGTGCTCTTCATGCACGCTGACCGCCGCCTCGCGAAACGTGGGGACCGTTATGCGCTCCTGCTTGCGCTTCGCTACCGGGTCGATCCCCTGGGCGATTTTCTGACGAGTCGCATAGGCCGCCGCGCGAGCGTCCTTGAGTGAAACCGACTTCGCAGAGCCGAGCCCGATATCCTGCCGTTTGCCCGCGGATTGCACGCAAAGAATCCAGCCGGCCGCGCCGCGACCGTTGATTTCGAGGAATAGGCCGTCGCCGTCGGAGTAGCGGCCCAGTTCAGAGAGGCTGCGAATTTTCGCCGCAGTGAGCCTCCCCATGACACCTCACCTCATTTTTCCCCACACTTCGCGCGGGATGATGCGGAATTGAGTGAAACCCAGCGGAACGAAAAAACCGCTGATTTCCGGGCTTTTTTAGCGATTTTTAGGGAGCGCGGCGACCTAAAAAAGGCCCAAATGGCGGAGCGGGAGGGATTCGAACCCTCGATACGCTTTTGGCGTATACTCACTTTCCAGGCGAGCGCCTTCGACCACTCGGCCACCGCTCCGCACCGCTGGAAGCGCGCTGCCTAGAGATTTGCCCGGCGCTGTGCAAGCGCGTTGCGCGGTCGCAGGAGGCGTGACAGCTTGCGGACATGTTGACCCTCGCTCTCACGCTCGCGCTCCAGGCCGCCGCGCCTGCACCCGCACCCGCGCCGCTGCCGTCCGATCCACTGGTCGGGGACTGGCGCGACATCCCCGCCGACGAGCTGCTGGTCATGACATTGGGCGCGGGCAAACGGGTCGTGATCCGCCTCGCGCCGCGCTATGCCCCGGTGCATGTCGCCAATATCCGCAAGCTGGCGGCGGCGGGGTGGTGGGACGCGGCGCGCGTCTATCGCGTCCATGACAATTATGTCGTCCAATGGGGTGACCCGACCGAGAAGAAGCCGCTGCCGGACGGCGTGGTGGCGCAACCGCCGGCCGAATATGACTGGCCGCGCTACGACGCGATCACCCGCCTCACGCGGCGCGATCCTTACGCCCGCCGCACGGGGCATAGCGCCGATGGCTGGCCGCTCGCCACCAACGGCACGGTCGCGTGGATCCCGCATTGCTATGCCATGGTCGGGGTCGCGCGCGATCTGGCCCCCAGTACCGGCAGCGGCGGCGACCTGTATGCGGTGATCGGCCATGGCCCGCGCCATCTCGACCGCAACATCGCGATCGTGGGGCGCGTGATCGAGGGAATCGAGCATCTGTCCTCGCTCCCGCGCGGGACCGAGGGCGGCCTGGGCCTCTACAAGGAGGCGAGCCAGCACGTGCCGTTCGTGCGCGGTCGACTGGCCAGCGCGCTGCCCGAAGCGGAGCGCCCACGCTTTCAATACCGCGCGGCGGACAATCCCCGTTTCGCGGCCTGGATCAAGGCGCGCGAGAACCGCCAGCCGCCGTTCTTCAACCTGCCCGCGGGTGGAGCGGACATCTGCAACGTGATGCCGCCGGTGCGCCGGGTGGACTAGCGCCGTTATCGGCCGACCCAGTCGGCGACCTCACCCGCCACGCGGTTCGCCGCCTGATTGAGGGCCGCCCCCGCCTCGGTCGGGGTCAGTTGCGCCATCGGCACGCGCGCTTCGAAGCGGCGCTTTTCGAACGTCATTGCCGGACGGACGCCATCGGCACCGGCGGGACGGTCGCGCACCAGCGTTGCCTCATAGACCACCACCGCTGCATTGCTGTCGGCATCGACCCCGAACTGCCGCAACTCGCCGCCCAGCCGCGCGCCCGGGTCGGACAGCGACTGACGCAGGTTCAGCACGACGCGGCCGGTGCGCACCGAGATCGTGTCGCCCAGCACGCGCGCGAACATGCGGTTGGGCGCTTCGACCCATTGCGCGTCCTTCAGATAGGCGACCGCCGTGTCGCTGCTGCGCACCGGAACGCGGGTCACCGCCAGTTCCTGCGGCACCGACGGGACGGCGATAGTGATCGCGCGCACCGTCGCCGAGCTCACCGTCTGACCGGTCGGCATCACAGCGTCCGCCTCCAGCTTGAGCAGCGAGGGCGGCGGCTCGGCACCGAACTTGATGCATCCGCCAAGCGGCAGTGCGGCGAGCAGGACGGGGGCGAGGAGGAGCTTGCGCATCATCGGGCTCACTTCTTCTTGGGGTCGTAGTCGGGCAGTTTGGGCGATCCGATCAGCGATCCGGCGCCTTCACGGTCGATCTTCTCCGCGACCGAGGCAAGCGCGGCGGTCATCTGGCGCAGGTCCTGAATCAGCTGGTTGAGCTCGGGAATGGTCTTGGTCGTCACCTCGTCGATGCCGCCGTCCGCCTTGCCCAACGTGCGCTCGAGCGCCTTCATGCTCTTGTCCGCCGATGCGATCGCGCCGCGCAGATCCTTCATCGTCGGCGCGATTTCCTGGTCCAGCACGCGATCGGTGGTGCCGGCAAGATTGCCGATCTGTTCGGCGGCGACGCCGGCCTTCTGCACCGTGACGCGCAGTTCGGCGAGCGTTGCACGCATGTCCGGCGCACCCTTGGCCAGCTCACCGGTCAGCTTTTCGGTATTTGCGAGAATGCCGCTGATCGATGCCTGGTTACGGTCGGACAGCAATTCGGTCAGCCGCTCGGTCAGCGTCGACAGCCGCTCGAGCAGGCGCGGCGCGGAGTTGAGCAGCGCGCCCAGGCCGCCCTGCTTGGTCGGAATCACCGGCACGCCGAGCGGACAGACGCTGCGTGGATTGGCATCCGGGCACACGATCGGGGGGGCGCCCTTGACCGCGCCGTCGAGCTGAATCTGGCTGACCCCGGTGAACCCGACGCCCTGGATCGTCGCGGTCGTGCCCTGCAGGATCGGGACGTCGCTGTTCACCGCGATGCGCACGCGCACCAGGCTTGGGTCGGGCTTGAACAGGCCGATTTCCTTGACCTGGCCGGCGGGCACACCGGAAAAGGCGACCTGCGATCCCTTGTTCAGCCCGTCCACCGCCTGTTTGAAGAAGATGTCATATTCTTTCTCGCTGGTCGTGTTCACCCGGGCAAGCCACACGGTGAACAGCGCCAGCACGGCGAGCAGGATCAGCACGACTGCGCCGACCAGCACATGGTTTGAGCGTGTTTCCATCAGTCCCTCATGCCCCCATGGCTCCGGCGCGTTCCGCGCTCGCCACCGCCGCGCGTCCGCGCGGGCCGTTGAAATATTCCTGAATCCACGGATGATCCAAAGCGAGCAGCTCGTCGATCGTTCCCACAGCGATCACGCGCTTGTCGGCCAGCACCGCGACGCGGTCGCAGATCGCATAGAGCGTGTCGAGGTCATGGGTGATGAGGAAGACCGTCAGGCCCAGCGTCTGCTGGAGCGAGCGCGTCAGTTCATCGAACGCCGCCGCACCGATCGGATCGAGCCCGGCGGTCGGCTCGTCGAGGAACAGCAATTCGGGATCGAGCGCCAGGCTGCGCGACAGACCCGCGCGCTTCTTCATGCCGCCTGAAAGCTCGGCGGGATATTTGGGGCCGGCCTCGGGCGGCAGGCCAGTCATCACCACCTTGTAAGCCGCGATCTCGGCGAGGAGCTGCTGGTCGAGCTGCGGATAGAATTCCTTGAGCGGGACCTGGACATTCTCGGCCACGGTGAGGGTCGAAAACAGCGCGCCGCCCTGAAAAAGCACGCCCCACCGCCGACGGATTTCAATCGCCTGCGCTTCATCGGCGTCGATCACCGATTCGCCAAAGACACGGACCTCACCTGCATCGGGCGGTTGCAGGCCGATGATCGATCGCATCAGCACCGATTTGCCGGTGCCAGATCCGCCGACCACGCCCAAAATCTCGCCCGGCCGCACGTCGAGATCGAGATTGTCATGCACGACCTGATCGCCGAAGCTGTTGCGCAGGCCGCGAATGCGGATGATCGCTTCTTCGCCATCGAATGTCGGAGCGGTCATCAGTTCCACCCCACTTCGGTGAAGAAGACCGCAAAGAACGCATCGAGGACGATGACGAGGAAGATCGCCTGGACCACCGCCGTGGTGGTGCGCAGGCCGACCTGTTCGGCGTCGCTCTCGACCTGCATCCCCTGATAGCAGCCGGCGATGGCGATGATCGCGCCGAACACCGGCGCCTTGACGAGGCCAACATAGAGGTCGGTGATCGGCACCACTTCGCGAATGCGCTGGACGAAGGTGATCGGCGGGATGTCGAGCGCGATCCAGCACAGCAGCCCGCCGCCGATCATCCCGAGCAGCGAGGCATAGAAGCCAAGCAGAGGCAGCATCAGCACCGCCGCAATCACGCGCGGGAGCACGAGCGCCTCCATCGGGTTGACCCCGATGGTGCGCATCGCGTCGATCTCTTCGGTCAGCTTCATCGTGCCGAGCTGCGCCGCAAAGGCCGATCCGGAGCGGCCCGCGACCATGATCGCGGTCATCAGGATGCCCAGTTCGCGCAGCGTGATGCGCCCGACCAGGTTGATCGTGAACACCTCCGCGCCGAACTGGCGCAGCTGGACCGCGCCCTGTTGCGCGATGACGATCCCGATCAGGAAGCTCATCAGTCCGATGATGCCGAGCGCGGAGACGCCGACGACCTCGAACCGATGCACCGTCGCGTGATAGCGAAAGCGACGCGGATTGGCGATTACCCGGCCGGCCGCGACTGCGGTCGCGCCCATGAAGCCGAGCAGGCCAAACATGGTCTTGCCCGCCTGAATTACCGCTTCGCCGATCTCGGCGAGCAACTGGGCGAACGCGCCCATCGGCTTCGGCGGCCCTTCGATCGGGTGATCGGCCTGGGCGACATGGTCGAACAACAGCTGCTGATTCGAATCGAGCCCCGCGACCTGCGCGCCGCGATCCCGCGCGAAGCGATGGATCAGCCATGCGCCGACCGTGTCGATCCGGTCGATCCCGCGCATGTCGAGCGTGTTCACGTCCCCCTCGACCGCGTTCAGCCGGTCAGGCAGATCGCCGATCGAGCGTAACGACAGGTTGCCGCTGAACCGCAGCGCCCCGGCGGTCGCGTCGTGCTGAAAGTCGGCTGGCGCATTCATCGCGACCACCCATCGTTGATTCGGACTGGAACGGCAAGCACCTGTAGCTAGAGGATAAGGTGCCGACCGAACCAATTGCGGACGGCGAGGAAAGGTTTCGATGCGCCGATTCGCCATTTACGACATGGACAAGACGATCACGCGGCGCGCGACATGGACACCATTCCTGATCCATGCGGCGCGCGTGCGGGCGCCGTGGCGGCTGGCGCTGCTCCCGCTCGCGGCGGTGGCGAGCCTGGCCTATCTGGCCAAGGCGATCGACCGGGCGCGACTAAAGGAGATCACGCATCGCCTGATGATCGGCCGCGCGATCCCGCCCACCGATCTGGCGGCAGTGGCGGATGCATTTGCGGACGATATGGCGACGACAAATATGTTCGCCGATGCCCGCGCGCGGGTGGAAGCGGATCGCGCGGCGGGCTGGGAGCCGGTGCTGGCGACGGCGAGCCATGGCTATTATGCTGAAGCGATCGCCGCACGGCTGGACATCGACACGGTGATCGCCACCGCGGCGCGGCGCGACGCCGATGGCAATGTGCTGGCGGACCTTGAGGGCGAGAATTGCTACGGCCCGGCCAAATTGCGGCTGATAGAGGCGTGGATGGCGCGGGAAGGTCTATCGCGAACGGACATCCGGGTGCGCTTCTACAGCGACCATGTCTCCGACGCGCCGGTACTCGAATGGGCGGACGAGCCGTTCGCGGTCAACGCCCATGGCCCGCTGCGCAAGCTGGCGGCGGTGGAAGGGTGGACGGTGCTGGATTGGGAGGGGTAGCCACAATCCTTCCCGCCAGCCGGAGGCTGCGTCCTTTCACCCATCGCGCTTCCTCCCCCTCCGTCAGCTGCGCTGACACCTCCCCCTGGCGGGGGAGGATAGGGTCGCTTACAACACCGTATGCAGCGTGTGCAGCGTCAGCCCGACCATGCCGCCGACCAACGTCCCGTTAATCCGGATATACTGCAGATCCTTGCCCACCGCATTTTCGAGCCGTCCGGTGATCGTGCGCGCGTCCCAGCCGCGCACCGTGTCCGACACCAGCCGCACGATGCCGTCGCCATAATCGGCGGCGGTGCCGACTGCGGCGCGGCGGACGAAGCGGTTGATCATGTGCGCGAGGCGCGGGTCGCTCTGCAGCGTTTGCCCGAGCTGGCGCAGCGCGTCGCCAAACTTGCCGGCCAGCGCGGCATCGGGATCGCGCGCCACGCGGAGCAACGCGCCGCGGGCCTGGTCCCACATCCCCTCGATCCAGCGGGCGAGTGCGGGATTGTCGAGCATGTCGGCCTTGAATTCCTCGACCTTCAATCGGGTCGGGATGTCGAACTGCAGGTCGAAGGCAAGCTTTTCCAGCCCCTCCTCCACCTTGGCGCGCAGCGGGTGGCCGGGATCCTCAGCGACGTCGGACACCAGCTTGTAAAGCCCGTCGATGATCGCATTGGCCAGCGTCTCGTCCAGCCCGGTCCAGCGCATGATCGACCCGGCCCGCTCATGCACCATCTTGCGGATCAGCGCTTCATTCTGGTCGATGATCTTGGCCAGCCAGCGCAGCATCGAATCCATCAGCGGCAGGTGCCGCCCCTCGGCAATCGCCGCGCCCAGTGCCTGACCCAGCAAGGGCGCAACGTCGGTCTGACGCAGGCGATTGGCGACCGCGCCCTTGATGAGGCCGCCGAGCTGATCCTTGTCGAGCGATTCGAGCAGCGACGCCGCCATGCGCGAGGCACCGCGGCGCAGACGGCCCGAGCTTTCAGGCGGCTGGGCCAGCCAGCGGCCCGCAGCCCCTGCCACATCGATCGTCCGCATCCGCCGCGCCACGACGCGGGGAATGAGGAAATTGTCGCGCAGGAAATTGGCGAGCGAGCTGGCGATCCGCTCCTTGTTGCGCGGAATGATCGCGGTATGCGGGATCGGCAGTCCGAGCGGGTGGCGGAACAGGGCGGTGACCGCGAACCAGTCGGCCAGCCCGCCGACCATCGCGGCTTCAGCAAAGGCACGGACGAAGCCCGCGACGGTGTAATCGGGTTCAAAGCTGCGCGCGGTGAAATACACCGCCGCCATCAGTACCAGCAGGCCGGTGGCGAGAATGCGCATGCGCCTGAGGCCAGGCGGGACGGGGTCGGATGAGCGAATCACAGGACCAGAAAGCACGCGGATTGCCGGGTTCATAGCCGGAACAATCCGCGTGCGTCGTTTTGGTTCACTCGGCAGGCGCGGTGCCTTCGCTGCCGCTATGGCCGATACGGCTTGGGGGGACGGACCCGGCGAGGCGCGCCTTGTCCTCCGCATCGTCACCCGGGCTGAACGTCAGCAGTTTGCGACCAAGCCACGGACCGATCCGCCGTTCCATGCCGAGCGCCAGGCTGAACAGCGCCGGCACGATCAGCAGGGTGAGCAGCGTCGACAGGATCAGACCCCCGATCACCGTGATGCCCATCGGCGCGCGCCATGACCCGTCGCCGTTCAGCG
This sequence comes from Sphingomonas sp., assembly GCF_965227385.1. Lineage (GTDB taxonomy): Bacteria > Pseudomonadota > Alphaproteobacteria > Sphingomonadales > Sphingomonadaceae > Sphingomonas. The sequence continues at coordinate 1,195,822 of NZ_OZ245750.1, read as the reverse complement.
ACAGTGCAGTCGGCACCATGCCCGCGACCATCGCGACCGTAGTCATCACGATCGGCTGTGCGCGCTTGTGCCCCGCGTCGACGATCGCGGTGATCTTGTCGACGCCCTTCTCCATCTCCTCCAGCGCGAAGTCGATCAGCAGGATCGAGTTCTTCGCGACGATGCCGAGCAGCATCAACACCCCGATCAGCACCGGCATCGAAATCGGATTGCCGGTCAGCCACAGCGCGATGAACCCGCCCAGTGCCGCGATCAGCAGCGAGGACAGATTGACCATCGCGGCCATCACACCGCGATAGAGCAGCACCAGCACCGCGAAGACCAGCAGGATGCCGGACACCAGCGCGACGACGAAGTTGACCAGCATTTCGGTCTGCCACTTGGCCTGACCGACCTCGAGCTTGCCGACGCCCATCGGCAGGTTGCGCATCGTCGGCAGCTGATCGACCTTCTGCATCACCGCGCCCAGCACGAACGGCTTGCCGGTCTTGGGATCGGTGGCCAGGTCGGCACCAACGACCAGACGCCGCTTCTGGTTCAGACGATCGATACGAGTCGCGCCCACGCCAAACTTGATGTCGGCGACCACGCCCAGCGGCACCGATCCGCCGGTCGAGGTGGCAACCGGCAGGTTGCGGATCGTTTCCAGCTCGGCGCGCGAACTTTCGGCGAGCGCGACGCGGATCGGCACCTGACGATCGGACAGCGAGAATTTCGCGCTGTTCTGGTCGATGTCGCCCAGTGTCGCGATGCGGATCGCGTTGGACAGGGCTGCCGTCGTCACGCCAAGATCGGCCGCCAGCTCGGTGCGCGGCTGGATCACGATTTCCGGCCGCTGGAGATCGCCGGTGATGCGCGGTGCGCGCAGCTCGGGCATCTTCTCCATCTCGGCGACGATCTTGAGCGCCGTGTCGTTGAGCAGCTTGGGATCCTCACCGCCCAGCACGATCGACACCGCCCGGCCGCTGCCGCCCCAACCGCCCTGCGAGCGCACATTGACGCGCGCATCGGGGATCTGGGCGAGCGCAGGCTGTATCTGCTGCTCCAGCTCGACGCTGGTGATCGGGCGCTCGTCCTTCAGGATCGCGACCACGCGGCCATTGCCGACAAAGGTGCGCGAATAGACGTTTTCGACCACGTCGCTGCGCGCCGCAACAATGGCGGTCACTTTGTCGACGACAGTCTTCGTCTGCTCCAGGCTGGTTCCCGGCACCATTTCGATCTGGACGGTGATATCGTCCTGATCCTGGTTGGGCTGGAAGGTGAAGGGCAAGGGCCCGCCCGCCGCGAGGAAGATCTCGAGCGCAAAGGCGACCAGGAACGCCACCACCGCGACCCAGCGATGCGTCAGCGTCCAGCGCAGGATGCGGACATATCCGTCCATCATCGCGCCCTCGCCATGGCTGGCATGCCCCTTGGCCTTGAGGAAATAGGCCGCGATCATCGGCGTGAGCAGGCGCGCGATGGCCAGCGACATCAGCACCGCGGCAACCACGGTCAGGCCGAAATTCTTGAAGAACTGCCCCGAAATGCCCGGCATCAGGCCGACCGGCAGGAACACCGCGACGATCGACATGGTCGTGGCCAGCACCGCAACGCCGATCTCGTCCGCCGCATCGATCGATGCCTGATAGGCGGATTTGCCCATCCGCATGTGCCGGACGATATTCTCGATCTCCACGATCGCATCGTCGACCAGCACGCCGGCAACCAGGCTGAGCGCCAGCAGCGTCATCTGGTTGAGCGTGAAGCCCAGCATCTCCATGAACCAGAAGGTGGGAATGGCCGAGAGCGGAATCGCCAGCGCGGAGATCAGCGTCGCCCGCCAGTCGCGCAGGAACAGGAACACGACGACCACCGCGAGCACCGCGCCCTCGATCATCGCGACCATCGCCGAATGATATTGCGCTTCGGTATATTTGACGCTGTTGAACAGGACGTTGAACTTGACGCTCGGATTGCGCTTGTTCAGCGCCTCCAGCTTCTTTTCCGCTTCCTCGAACACGGTGACATCGGACGCACCCTTGGCGCGCTTGATGTTGAACGACAGCACCTGCCGGCCATTGAACTCGGCCAGGCTGCGCTGTTCGGCGTAGAGGTCCTTGACGTCGGCAATATCGCCGAGGCGGACATTGCGGTCGCCACCGATCGCGATGCGCGTTTCGGCGAGCGCGCGCGCGTCCTGGGCATTGCCGAGAACACGGACCGACTGTTCGCTGCCCGAAATCTCGGTGCGACCGCCGGCGGCGTTCAGATTGACCTGCCGCAACTGCTGGTTGACCTGCGAGGCGGTCAGCCCGAGCGACTGGATTTTGGGCAGGTTGAGGATGACGCGGATTTCGCGACTGACCCCGCCGATCCGCTCGACGCCGGACAGGCCGTCGATCGACAGCAGGTCATTGGCGACCGTATTGTCGACATACCAGGACAGCTGCTCGATCGTCATGTCGGTGCCGGTCGCGGTAAAGGTCGCGATCTCCTGGTCCGACGTGTTCGCGCGGCCGACCAGCGGCTCGAGAATGCCATCGGGCAAGTCGCCGCGGATCTGCGCAATCGCGTCGCGCACGTCGCTGACCGCGCGATCGATCGGGGTGCCGATGTCGAGCTGAATCACCGTCTGCGAATTGCCTTCGCTGACGGTGGATTCGATCTGGTCGATACCCTGCAGACTGCGCACCGCCGCCTCGACGCGCTGCGTGACCTGGGTCTCGAGCTCGCTCGGTGCGGCACCGGGCTGGCTGATCGACACCCACACGATCGGGAAATCGATGTCCGGATCGTTGTTCACATCCATCCGCGCAAAGCTGACAAAGCCCGCGATGGTCAGCGCCAGGAACAGCACGATCGGCGGAACGGGGTTCCGGATCGACCAGGCGGAAATGTTGCGAAAGCTCATATCCCGTTGTCCCTTAACGCTTCAGCGTGGTGAGGTTCGGCTTGACCTTCTGTCCCGGGTTGAGGAACGCGCCCGCGGTCAGCACCACCCGTTCGGTGCCCGTCAGGCCGGCGGTGATCGCGACCCCCGCATCCGACACGTCACCGGTGGTCACGTTGCGGCGCTCAGCCTCGTCCTTGGCATTAAGGATGTAAACGAAATTGCCCTTGGCATCGCTCTGAATCGCCGATTGCGGCAGCAGCGGGGCGACGGCGCCGCCCGCATTGATCCGCGCCGAGGCAAAGCCGCCGGGGCGCAGCGCCCGGTCGAACGACAATGCGACGCGCGCAACGCCCTGCCGCGTCTGCGGGTCGATCACCGGCGAGACCTGCCACACTTCACCGGTGAAGCTGCGGTCGGTGCCGACCGGCGTCACCTCGGCGCGCGCGCCGACCGGGATGCGCTGGAGATCCGCTTCGCTCAGCTGCGTGCGCAATTCCATCTGGCCACCCTGAGCAACGCGGAACAGCGCGCCGGAGCCCGAGCTGATGATCTGACCCGGTTCGACCGCGCGGGTGAGCACCAGGCCCGCAGCGGGCGAGCGGATGTCGAGGCGGCGGTTGCGCGCCTGAGTCTCCGACAGCTGCGACTGGGCGACGCGCACGCGCGCCGCGGCTGCGTCGCGGGTCGCGGTCTTGCGATCGATGTCCGCCTTGGACACGAACCCGCGCGCGAGCAGCTGCTGTGCCCGATCGAGTTCGGCCTGGGCGATGCTGAGGTCGGCCTGCGCAACGCGGATGCTCGCCGCCTGCGACTGGGCAGTCTGGCTCTGAACCGAGCGGTCGACGGTGGCGAGCACCTGACCGGCATTGACCCAGTCGCCCGGCTCAACCAGCACGCGCGTGACCATGCCGCCTTCACCGGCGACGCCCACCGGCATTTCGCGCCGTGCCGCGAGCGAGCCGTTTCCGGTGATCACGCTGGTGATGGTGCTGCGGCCCGGGACTGCGACGGTGACGGTCGGAAGCTGGCGATCACCGCCCGTACCGCCCGTGGCTGCGCCAGCAGCGCCCGCCTTGGCCGGCTCGGCCTTTTCGTCCGCCCCGCCCGAGCCAAAGGCAAAATACGCCGCCACGATCACGACGAGCGCGATGACCCCCGCAATGATCGCCCATTTGCGCCGCGACCGCTTTTCGCCTTCACCCGCCAAAGCGAGCCGTTCTTCCCCACCGAACATCCGAGCCTCGTAATTCATGCGCGACCTCTTTTACCCCCGGCCAACGACCGGCGCGGGTCCTCCCCGTCGCGCTGTATTATCTGAATAAGTCACTTGCCTCAAGGGCAGTTTTGAGGCGCGCGGCAAATGCCCGTTTTGATCATTTCGCGCAAGCTCAAGTCAGTTGCAAATGGGGGTATTCAGCGCCCCGTTCATCATGCAATCTTCCGCTGGCTCCAGCCTGATCGGGGGACGGAGACGACTACAGGAGGAAAGCATGCCCGAAGGAATTCTCGGTTGGATCCTGATCGGCCTGGTGGCCGGCGTCCTTGGCAAGCTAATCATGCCGGGCAAGGATCCGGGCGGTATCATCGTCACCATCCTGATCGGCATCGCCGGAGCATTGTTGGCCGGGTTCGTCGCGCCGTCGATCGGGGTCGACCTGACCAGCACCCTAAACAGCTATATTGCCGCCACGGTCGGTGCCGTCGTGTTGCTGGCACTCTATCGGCTCGTAATGACTCGCCGCACGCGCTGAACGCATGCTGCAAGGGGCGTTCAGCCCCGGTTGTCCCGCCCTGCCCTAAGCAGCGGCGGGACAATTTTATGTTGAAAGGCCTGACTAGATGATCCGACTGTTGAGCGCCGCCGCACTTGCTGCAAGCCTGCCGCTCGCCGCCACCGCGCAGACCGCGCCGACCGCAACCGTCAGCGAGGGCACGCTGCTCGACGTCGTGGCGGAGGGCCGGGTCAATCGCGTCCCCGATGTCGCGGTGATCCGCGCCGGCGTCGTCAGTCAGGGCGCGACTGCAGCCGAAGCGCTGTCCGCCAATGCGCGACAAATGGCATCGGTGCTGGCGGCGCTGAAGGGGGCGGGCATCGCGGATCGCGACATCCAGACCGCGACGATCTCGCTCAGCCCGCAATATCGCTATGCCGAAAATCAGCCGCCGGTCATCACCGGCTATCAGGCGAGCAATAGCGTATCGGTGAAGTTCCGCGACATCGCGCGGAGCGGCACGATCCTTGATACGCTCGTCAAGCAGGGCGCGAACCAGATCGACGGGCCCAGCCTGACCATCGATGCGATCGACGGGGCGATGGACGAAGCCCGGGTTGATGCAGTGAAACGCGCCCGCGCCCGCGCCGACCTCTATGCACGGGCGCTTGGGATGCGGATCGACCGCATCCTGATGGTCAGCGAAGGCAGCGACGGCGGCGCGCCGGGACCGGTGCCGCAGATGATGGTCCGGGCCGAGGCCAAGGATGCAACCCAGATTGCGCCGGGCGAACAGCAGGTCAACGCAACCGTCCGCATCCGCTTTCTGCTCAAGTAACGAAAAAGGGGCCGCCCCAGCCGGGACGGCCCCTTTTCACTCGAATCCGACTGTAGGCGTTAACGCACCGAGCCGCGACGTACCAGATTGACGATCGCGAGCAGGATGATCGCGCCGACCAGCGACGACACGAAGGTCATTACGGTGATCGCGCTGTTGATCGAGCCGCCGAACAGCAGGCCGCCGATGAAGGCGCCGACGATGCCGACGACGATGTTGAGCAAAATGCCCTGCTGAGCATCGGTGCGCATCACCAGGCTGGCGAGCCAGCCGACCACGCCGCCGATCACGAGCCAGACAATCAGTCCAACCAGGTCCATAACTTCCTCCACTGTGACGTCCGCAAGCCGCGCGGACTATGTGAAGCGAAGACGCGCCAGTGCCGAATATGGTTCCGCCCGCGTTTTGAGGCGCGGGCGGATGGGAGAGACAGTAACAGGAGCGGCCAACTATCGGCCGATCCTCAATATTTCTGCTGTCGCTCGTAGAGCGACTTGTAATGCTGGATCCGCGTGACGCGCAGTCCGGGCATGCCCGACCGGTCGATCGCACGCTGCCATCCCGCGAATTCCTCCACGGTCAGACTGTAACGTTCGCACACCTCGTCGATCGTCAGCAGGCCGCCATTGACCGCCGCGACCACCTCGGCTTTGCGGCGCACGACCCAGCGGGTCGTCTCGGGCGGCGGGAGCGAATCCAGCGTCAGCGGCTCGCCGAGCGGACCGATCACCTTTGCCGGGCGGATCTTCTGGTTCTCAATCATTCAATACCTCGATCAGGGCGGGGGGTCCCCAACTGCGTCTGAAGCCCGTCATAACGTCCGCGGATTTCGCTTCGCCTAAACGGCACGGTAAACGGCGCGTTCATCGGCGTTTCCACCGGGTTAGCGCGCGTTCGGCCGCCAGGCTGAACGCGCCGTGCGGCGGCGCCAGCAACCCGTGCGCCGGTGCCAGCCGGTCGAGCCGGAATTGCAGTTGTGCAGTCGGGCTTGCCGACTGGCGCACCGCAGCCGCTGCCAGCAACACCGCGACCGGCGCAGCGATCGGCGTCGCCGCGACGTCGCGGTCGAATCGGAAGCTCAGATCCACTGGAGCCTGCTGTCATCGGTCGAACTCATCCGACTCCGTTTAACCGCGAAGGCTGAAAGCCCGGTAAATACAGCGATTTTGCATCGCCCCCGTGAAACCCCTATGTGCGCGGCCATGTTTGCCGGAGATTTTCAGCTGACCGGACCGCTCGAGAAGCGGCGGATCGTCGTCGCCATGTCGGGCGGCGTCGATAGTTCGGTGGTGGCAGCGCTCGCCGCGCGCACCGGCGCCGAGACGATCGGCGTCACGCTGCAGCTTTACGATCATGGCGAAGCTGTCGGGCGCGCGGGGAGCTGCTGCGCGGGCCGCGATATCCGCGACGCGCGCGCCGTGTGCGATCGCCTCGGCATCGCGCATTATGTGTTCGACCATGAAAGCAGCTTTCGCGAGACGGTGATCGACAATTTCGCCGACACCTATCTGGCGGGGCGCACGCCGATCCCGTGCGTCAAATGCAATATGGGGCCGAAATTCACCGACCTGTTTGCGCTGGCCCGCGATCTCGGCGCCGACTGCCTCGCCACCGGCCACTATGTTCAGCGGGTCGCGGGGCCGGAGGGGCCGGAACTGCACAAGGGCGCCGACCCGGCGCGCGACCAGAGCTATTTCCTGTTCGCGACCACCGGCGCGCAGCTCGATTTCCTGCGCTTTCCGTTGGGTGGCCTGCCGAAGGCGCGCGTGCGCGAGATTGCGGCGGAGATCGGCCTAGGCGTCGCGGGCAAGCCCGACAGCCAAGACATCTGTTTCGTCCCCGATGGCGATTATGCGACGCTGGTCAGGAAGCTGCGGCCCGAAGCCGACACCGCCGGGGCGATCGTCGACGAGGCGGGCAACAAGCTGGGCGTGCACAAGGGCCTGATCCACTTTACCGTCGGACAGCGCCGCGGCCTGGAAATCGGAGGCAGCCCCGAGCCGCTCTACGTTCTGCGACTGGACCCTGCGACGCGCGATGTGGTGGTCGGTCCCAAGTCCGCGCTCGCGGTCAGCGCTGCTCGGATCGAGGGGCTCAACTGGATCGGCGGAGAGTATAAGGGCCCGCTGACCGCCAAGGTCCGGTCGATGGCGCGCCCAGTTCCGGCGCGGCTGGAGGGCGACCGGGTGGTATTCGACGCGCCCGAATATGGCGTCGCGCCGGGCCAGGCGGCGGTGCTCTACGCGGGCGAACGCGTGCTCGGCGGTGGCTGGATCGCCGAAACCGAGCGCGCGGAGATGGTCGCGGCCTAACCCTTCAGCTCGTTCGCCTCGCGCAAGGGCTCGCCGGGACGATCGACCTGCCCCTCCGGATCGACATGGATCAGGATCTCGGTGCCGGGAAACTCGGCTTCGAGTCGCGCTTCGATGGCTTCGACCACGTCATGCGCCTCGGCCACGGTCATCGTCGCGGGGACATGGATATGGAATTGCGCAAAGTCCTGCGACCCGCTGGTGCGCGTGCGCAGATCGTGCAGACTTTCGAAACCCGGGATCGCCGCCGCGCAGGCGATGAAGGCACGGCGCTTCTCCTCCGGCCATTCGCGGTCCATCAGCTGGCCGATCGCTTCGATCGCCGCGTGCCACGCGCCCCAGAGCAGCCATAGCGCGATGCCAATGCCGAACAGCGGGTCGGCGCCGCGCAGATGCAGCACCGATTCGAGGACGAGCGCGGCGATCACCCCGGAATTGAGCAGCAGGTCCGACTGGTAATGCAGCCGGTCGGTGCGGATCGCGATCGATCCGCTCGCCGCGATGGCGCGCGCCTGATAGGCGGTCAGCAGCAGCGTCACGCCGATCGCGATCACCGACACCACGATCCCGGCCTCGGGATCGGCGGCCACCTCGCCGCTCGCTAGCCGCTCGATCGCGCGCACCGCGATGAAGGTGGCGGAGGCCGAGATCAGCAAGACCTGAAACAATGCCGCCAGCGCCTCGGCCTTGCCATGACCGAAGCGGTGCTTCGCATCCGCCGGTTGGGCAGCGATACGCACGCCGGCCAAGGTCACCAGCGAGGCGATCAGGTCGAGCACCGAATCCGACAGGCTTGCCAGCATTGTCACCGATCCGGTGGTCCATGCAGCATAGGCCTTGAGCCCGCCGAGCAGCAGCGCCGCACAGACGCTGGCAATCGCCGCCCGGGTCGGGGTGGCGCTCATGGGTACAGCAAGCCTTCGTCCCAGCTGTCACCATTGCGGACGAATACGCGGCGCTCATGCAGGCGGTGTTCGCGATCCATCCAGAATTCGATCCGTTGCGGCGTGACGCGATAGCCGCCCCAATGCGGCGGGCGCGGCACGTCTACGCCCTCGAACCGCGCCTGCACCTGCGCAAAGCGCGCTTCGAACGTCGCGCGATCGGGCAGCGGGCGCGACTGGTCGCTGGCCCAGGCGCCCAGCTGCGAGTCGCGGCTGCGCGTAGCAAAATAGGCGTCGGATTCGGCGTCGGTCACCCGGCTTACCGGCCCTTCGATACGGATTTGCCGGCGCAGCGACTTCCAGTGGAACAGCAATGCCGCGCGCGGGACGGCTTCCAGCTCGCCCGCCTTGCGCCCCTCGCGATTGGTATAGAAAGTGAAGCCTTCTGGCCCGTGCCCTTTGAGCAGCACCATGCGTACCGATGGCTGGCCATCGGCGCTCACCGTCGCCAGTGCCATCGCGTTGGAATCGTTGATCTCGGTCGTCCGCGCCTCACGGTACCAGGCATCGAACAGGGCAAAGGGATCGTCGGTCATGCCCCGCCATAGACCTTTGCCGCGCCAAGCGGGAGGGGGAACGGCGATCCCGGCATTGCCCTTTGGTGCATCGCGCGGCATGGGGAGCGCAGGCTTTGGTCAAATTGTTCGAGGACGCGATGAAGGACAAGCTGGTGACGTTGATCGGCGGCGGCGGTTTCGCCGGACGCTATATCGCGCAGAGCCTGCTCAAGGCCGGGGCGCGGGTGCGGATCGCGCAGCGCGATCCCCGCGCGGCATGGTTCCTGAGGCCGCTGGGCGGCCTGGGCCAGACGCAGTTTGTTGTCGCCGATGTGACGCGCCCCGACAGCCTGGCGCGCGCGGTCGCTGGATCGGACGCCGTGGTCAATCTGGTGGGGGTGTTCGGCAGCCGCATGGACCTCGTCAATGCGCGCGGATCGGGCAATGCCGCCAAGGCCGCCGCCGAGGCTGGCGCGACCAGCTTCGTGCAGATGTCCGCGATCGGCGCCGATAGCAACTCGCCCTCGGCCTATGGCCGGTCGAAGGGCGATGGCGAGTCGGCTGTCCTTGCCGCCTTCCCCACCGCCACGGTCCTGCGCCCCAGCCTGATGTTCGGGCGCGAGGATCAGTTCGTGAACCGCTTCGCCGCGCTCGCCGCGTCGCTGCCGGTGGTCCCCGTGCTCAAGGGCGGGACCAAGATCCAGCCGGTCTGGGTCGCGGATGTCGCGCAGGCCGTGACGCGCGCGATCGCCGAGCCGGCGCGCTATGCCGGCCAGACGATCGAGCTGGGCGGGCCGGACGTGCTGACCTTTACCCAGTTCCATAACTGGCTGCTGGGCGCGATCGGGCGCGACAAGCCGGTGGTCGAGCTGCCCGACTTCGCCGGTGCAGCGCTGGCATCGCTCGGTTTCCTGCCGGGTGCGCCGATCAGCTGGGACCAGTGGCTGATGCTGCAGCAGGACAATGTCGCATCGGGCGAAGGCCTGGCGGCATTCGACATCGCGCCGACTCCGCTGGGCGCGGTCGCGCCGCACTGGCTGGTCCAGTATCGCAAGCATGGGCGGTTCGCCGACGCGCGCCACGCCTGACCGCCACATCCGGCACAGTTGAACGACCGGGCACACCCGGCAGGGGGAGCGCGCCGTGGGCGACATCGCGATCTACATCATCCTCGGCATCATCGAGGGTCTGACCGAATTCCTGCCCGTGTCGTCGACCGGGCATCTGATCCTGGCGAGCGAGCTGCTCGGCTTTACCGGCGAAGGATCGGTCGCGTTCAAGGTCGCGATCCAGCTGGGCGCAATCCTGGCGGTACTGGTCGCCTATTGGCGGCGCTTCTGGGGAATCGGCATGGGCCTGTTGCGGGGGGAGCGCGAGGCGATCTGGTTCACGCGCAACATTCTGATCGGTTTTCTGCCCGCGATGCTGATCGGCGCGGTCGCTTATGAGGGAATTCGCCAGCTGATCCAGTCGCCGATGACCGTCGCGGTCGCGCTGATTGTCGGCGGCATCGCGATCCTGGTGATCGAGCGGATGGTCAAGGTGGTGAAGGTCGAGCGGGTCGAGACGATGCCGCTGCCCACCGCGGTCGCGATCGGCCTGGTGCAGTGCATCGCAATGATCCCGGGCGTCAGCCGGTCGGGCGCGACGATCATGGGCGCCTTGCTGATGGGCGTGGAGCGCAAGACGGCGGCCGAGTTCAGCTTCTTCCTCGCGGTGCCGACCATGGCGGGTGCGACGGCCTATTCGCTGTACAAGGATCGCGACCTGCTGAACGCCGATGATCTGGGCGGGATCGCGATCGGCCTTGGCGTGTCGTTCATCGTTGCGCTGCTGGTGGTGAAGGCGTTCGTCAAAATCGTCGGCCGGTTCGGTTTTGCGCCCTTCGCCTTGTATCGAATCGCGCTGGGTGCAGTCGCGATCTTATTCCTTTCGCTGCGATAGGACCGTATCGGCTATATCATTGAAATGAAATTACACAATATTGCATGCTAAGGCCGGGACGGCGGAATAATAGGTAAGCGCAGCTGTCCTATCACTCCATTTTTGCGTGACTCGGGAATAAAATGCTGTCATCCGGGCCGTATGGGCAAGGATGTGATGCTTCAATTCGTCGATCGTGCGCAGGCGTTTCCGCCGAAGCGCGATCCAGACCTGCGTGCGCAGGATTTTCGTGAAATCGCGGAGCGCTACGCGCCGCCTAGTGCCGAGGATCAGGCCGGGCGCTGCTCGCAATGCGGCGTGCCGTACTGCACGGTACACTGCCCGCTGCACAACCATATCCCCGATTGGCTGCGCCTGACCGCCGAAGGACGGCTGCGCGAAGCCTATGAGCTGTCCAACAGCACCTCGACCATGCCCGAGATTTGCGGCCGCATCTGTCCGCAGGACCGGCTGTGCGAGGGCAATTGCGTCATCGAATCCTCGGGCCACGGCACAGTCACGATCGGGTCGGTCGAAAAGTTCATCACCGATACGGCGTGGGAGGAAGGCTGGGTCGAACCGCTGCAGCCCGGCCCCGCGCGCGGCCAGTCGGTCGGCGTCATCGGCGCGGGCCCGGCGGGTCTTACGGCGGCCGAATATCTGCGCGTGCTGGGCTATGAGGTCCATGTCTATGACCGCCACGATCGCGCGGGCGGGCTGCTGACCTATGGCATCCCCGGCTTCAAGCTGGAGAAGCACGTCGTCACGCGCCGGACCGACCGGCTGGCGGCGGGCGGCATCGTCTTTCACCTCGGCTTCGATGTCGGCAAGGACGCGACGCTGGAGCAGCTGCGCCACAAGCATGACGCGCTGCTGATCGCGACCGGCGTGTACAAGCCGCGCGCGATCAAGGCGCCGGGCATCGGCGCGAACGGCGTGGTCGATGCACTCGATTACCTCATCGCGTCGAACCGCAAGAGCTTTGGCGACAGCGTCCCGGCGTTCGAGGATGGCAGCCTCAACGCCGCGGGCAAGAATGTCGTCGTGATCGGCGGCGGCGACACCGCAATGGACTGTGTCCGCACCGCGATCCGCCAGGGAGCGGAATCGGTGAAGTGCCTGTATCGCCGCGACCGCGCCAACATGCCGGGCAGCCAGCGCGAAACCGCCAATGCCGAGGAGGAAGGTGTCGAATTCGTCTGGCTCTCCGCCCCCGAGGCATTCGAGGGCGGCGATCAGGTGACTGCGGTCAAGGCCGTCGGCATGCGCCTCGGCGCCCCCGACGCCAGCGGCCGCCGCGCGCCCGAGCCCGATCCCGAGGCGAAGTTCGACGTCCCCGCCGATCTGGTGATCAAGGCGCTCGGCTTCGACCCCGAGGACCTGCCAGTACTCTTCAACGCGCCCGAACTGGGCGTCACCCGCTGGGGCACCGTCCGCACCGATGCGCGCACGATGATGAGCAACCTCGACGGCGTCTTCGCCGCCGGCGACATCGTCAAGGGCGCGAGCCTGGTGGTGCAGGCAATCCGCGACGGCCGCGATGTCAGCGAGCGGATGCATGCGTGGCTGAAGGCACAGAAGATGGCTTCGGTTGGAAAGGTTGCGGCATGATCCGCCCATTTGCCTTCGCGCTTGCGCTGACCATCGGAGGCCACGCCCTCGCCCAGACGACCACGGCGGCCACTCCTGCGCCCGCAGTCGATCCCGCACACCTTGCCGCCGCGAAGCGAACGGTTGAGGCAATGATGCCGCCGGCACAGCGCAGCGCCATGTTTGAAGCGATGCTAAACCCGATGCTCGCGAACATGCAGCAGGCGCTGCTCTCGCGGCCCGACATTCAAACGGCATTGGCCGCCGATCCCAAGGCGAAAGCAACGCTCGACGCCTTCTTTGCCACGCAGCAGAAGAAGACGATTCAACTTCTACAGACCGAGCTGCCCGGCATGTTCGCCATCATGGAGCGCGCCTACGCGCGCCGTTTCACGGTTGCGCAACTTGATGAGATCACCGCGTTCTTCAGCACGCCGACCGGGCGGCTCTACATGGACGAGAGCATGAAGATCCCCGCAGACCCGGAGCTTTTGGGTTGGCAGCGTCGATTGATGGAGAGGTCGATGGCGGACGGGGAAAAGGATCTCGAAAAGCTGGAAGCGGATCTCACAGGAAAGTCGAACAAGTGATCTACGAATCCGAACGCGAACGCCTCGCCGCTGAAGGCATGTACCGCCCCGAGTTCGAGGGCGACGCCTGTGGCGTGGGCATGGTCGCGGCGATCGATGGACAGCCGTCGCGCCGCGTGGTGCAGGGTGCGATCGATGCGTTGAAGGCCGTGTGGCATCGCGGCGCGGTCGATGCCGATGGCAAGACCGGCGACGGCGCCGGGCTGCATGTCGACCTGCCGCTGCGCTTCTTTGACGATGCCGTGCTCGCGAGCGGGCATCGCGTGCTGCCCAACCGGCTTGCGGTCGGCATGATCTTCATGCCGCGCGTCGATCTGGGCGCGCAGGAGGCGTGCCGCACGATCGTCGAAAGCGTGCTGATCGATGCGGGCTACACCATCTATGGCTGGCGCCAGGTGCCGGTCGATGTCTCGGTCATCGGGCAAAAGGCGCAGGCGACCCGGCCGGAGATCGAGCAGATCATGATCGCCGGGCCGATGCCGGACGAACAGAGCGCGGCGGAGTTCGAGAAGAACCTCTACCTCGTCCGTCGTCGCATCGAGAAGCGGATCATTGCGGCGCAGATCAGCGGTTTCTACATCTGCTCGCTGTCGTGCCGGTCGATCATCTACAAGGGGCTGTTCCTCGCGGAATCGCTGTCGGAATTCTATCCCGACCTGCGCGACGAACGCTTCGTCAGCCGCGTCGCGATCTTCCACCAGCGCTATTCGACCAACACCTTTCCGCAATGGTGGCTGGCGCAGCCGTTCCGCTGCCTCGCCCATAATGGCGAGATCAACACGATCCGCGGCAACAAGAACTGGATGCTCAGCCACGAGATCAAGATGGCGGCGACCGCGTTCGGCGAGCATTCGGAGGACATCAAGCCGGTGATCCCGGCGGGCGCGTCCGATACCGCTGCACTCGACGCCGTGTTCGAGGCAATCTGTCGCTCCGGCCGCGACGCGCCGACGGCCAAGCTGATGCTGGTGCCCGAAGCGTGGCAGGCGATCGACGCGATGCCGGATAAGCATCTGGCGATGTACAAGTATCTCGCCAGCGTGATGGAGCCGTGGGACGGTCCCGCGGCGCTCGCGATGACCGATGGCCGCTGGGCGGTGGCCGGCGTCGACCGCAACGCGCTGCGTCCACTGCGCTACACCCGCACTGCCGACGGCCTGCTGGTCGTCGGTTCGGAGACGGGCATGGTGCAGATCCCCGAAGCGACCGTCGTCGCCAAGGGTCGGCTGGGGCCGGGCCAGATGATCGCGGTCGATCTGGACGAAGGCCGCTTCTACACCGATGGCGAGGTAAAAGACCGGATCGCCGGGGAATATGATTACGCTTCGATGATCGGCGAGTTCATGGGGATCGACGATCTGCCCGAAGCGGCGGACGCAACGCCGGCATGGACCCGCGCCGAACTGACCCGCCGCCAGGTCGCGGCCGGGCAGACGCTGGAGGACATGGAGCTGATCCTGTCGCCGATGGTGACCGACGCCAAGGAAGCGGTCGGGTCGATGGGCGACGACACGCCGCTGGCTGTGATCAGCGACAAGCCGCGCCTGATCAGCCAGTTCTTCCGCCAGAACTTCAGCCAGGTGACCAATCCGCCGATCGACAGCTTGCGCGAGCGGCACGTGATGTCGCTCAAGACGCGGTTCGGCAACCTCGCCAACATCCTCGATACTGCGCAGACCGCGAACAAGGTGCTGGTGCTGGAAAGCCCGGTGCTGACCAATGGCGACTGGGCGCGGCTGAAGCGCTATTTCGGCGCTCAGGCGGCGGAGATCGATTACAGCTTTCCCGCCGGTGGCGGGCCGGAGACGCTGCGCGCGGCAATCGCCGATATCCGGCTGCAGGCCGAACAGGCGGTGCGCGCGGGCAAGACCGAGATTTTTCTGACCGATGAGGCCGTCGGGCCGGGCCGCATCGCCATTGCCGGCGTGCTGGCGGCGGCGGCGGTGCACACCCACCTCGTGCGCAAGGGGTTGCGCTCATACGCCAGCGTCAACATCCGCACCGCCGAATGCCTCGACACCCATTATTATGCGGTGCTGATCGGCGTCGGCGCGACCACGGTGAACGCCTATCTGGCCGAAGCGGCGATTGCCGACCGCCATGCGCGCGGCCTGTTCGGCGACCTGTCGTTCGAGCAATGCCTGAAGAACCATCGCAAGGCGATCGACGAAGGCCTGCTCAAGATCATGTCGAAGATGGGGATCGCGGTGATCTCCAGCTATCGTGGCGGCTATAATTTCGAAGCGGTCGGGCTCAGCCGCGCGCTGGTCAACGACTTCTTCCCGGGCATGCCGGCCAAGATTTCGGGCGAGGGCTATGCCTCGCTGCACCTCAACGCGACGATGCGCCACGACGCCGCCTACGACAGCGCGGTCGCGACGCTGCCGATCGGCGGGTTCTACCGCCAACGCCATGGCGGCGAGACGCATGCCTATAGCGCGCAGCTGATGCACACGCTGCAGACCGCCGTGGCGACCGACAGCTATTCGACCTATCTGCAATTCTCGCGCGGCGTGCGCGATTTGCCGCCGGTCTATCTGCGCGACCTGCTGGAGTTCAACTTCCCGACCGAGGGCGTTGCGATCGACCAGGTCGAGGCGATCACCGAAATCCGCAAGCGCTTCGTGACGCCGGGCATGAGCCTCGGCGCGCTGTCGCCCGAGGCGCATGAGACGCTGGCGATCGCGATGAACCGCATCGGCGCCAAGGCGGTGTCGGGCGAGGGTGGCGAGGATTCGATCCGCTACAAGCCCTATGCCAATGGCGACAACGCCAACAGCTCGATCAAGCAGATCGCGTCCGGTCGCTTCGGCGTCACCGCCGAATATCTCGGCGCGTGTGAAGAGGTCGAGATCAAGGTCGCGCAGGGCGCCAAGCCCGGTGAGGGCGGGCAGCTGCCCGGTTTCAAGGTGACCGAGTTCATCGCGCGGCTGCGCCATTCGACGCCGGGCGTGACGCTGATCTCGCCCCCGCCGCACCACGACATCTACTCGATCGAGGATCTGGCGCAGCTCATCTACGACCTCAAGCAGATCAACCCGCGCGCGCGGGTCTGCGTCAAGCTGGTCAGCAGCGCGGGCATCGGCACGGTCGCGGCGGGCGTGGCCAAGGCGCATGCCGACGTGATCCTGGTCGCCGGCCATGTCGGCGGCACCGGCGCGAGCCCACAGACTTCGGTAAAGTACGCCGGTACGCCGTGGGAAATGGGGCTGAGCGAGGTCAACCAGACGCTGACCCTCAATGGCCTGCGCGGCCGGGTTCGGCTGCGCACCGATGGCGGGCTCAAGACCGGGCGCGACATCGTGATTGCCGCGATCCTGGGCGCGGAGGAGTTCGGCATCGGAACGCTCAGCCTGGTGGCGATGGGCTGCATCATGGTGCGCCAGTGCCACAGCAACACCTGCCCGGTCGGCGTGTGCACGCAGGACGAGCGGCTGCGCCAGAAGTTCACCGGATCGCCGGAAAAGGTCATCAATCTGATGACCTTCATCGCCGAGGAAGTGCGCGAGATTCTCGCCAAGCTCGGCTGCAAGAGCCTGGACGAGGTGATCGGCCGCACCGAATTGCTCCGTCAGGTCAGCCGCGGTGCCGAGCATCTCGACGATCTCGACCTCAACCCGATCTTGGCCAAGGTCGACGCGGACGAGAGCGAGCGGCGCTTCAGCCTGTCGACGTGGCGCAACGCGGTGCCGGACAGCCTCGACGCGCAGATCATCGCCGACGCGAAGGCGGTGTTCGAGCGCGGCGAAAAGATGCAGCTCGCCTATAATGTCCGCAACACCCACCGCGCGGTCGGCACCCGGCTGTCGAGCGAGATCACCAAGACCTTCGGCATGTCGAAGCTCAACGATGGTCACGTCCAGATCCGCCTGCGCGGATCGGCCGGCCAGTCGCTCGGCGCGTTCCTGTGCAAGGGCGTGACGCTGGAAGTGTTCGGCGACGCCAACGACTATGTCGGCAAGGGCCTGTCGGGCGGCACCATCATCGTCCGCCCGCTGGTCAGCTCGCCGCTCGCCAGCCAAGACAACACGATCATCGGCAACACCGTGCTCTACGGCGCGACCTCGGGCCGGCTGTTCGCGGCAGGTCAGGCCGGCGAGCGCTTCGCCGTCCGCAACTCGGGCGCGCAGGTGGTGGTCGAAGGCTGCGGCGCCAATGGCTGCGAATATATGACCGGCGGTGTCGCGGTGGTACTGGGCGAGGTCGGCGCGAATTTCGGCGCGGGGATGACCGGCGGCATGGCGTTCATCTATGACGAAAGCGGCACGTTCGACGCGCGCGCCAATGGCGAGAGCATCGTGTGGCAGCGGCTGTCGTCGCTGCACTGGGAAGCGGTGCTCAAGAACCTGGTCACCGACCATGCCGAGGCGACCGACAGCAAATGGTCGACCGGACTGATCGAGGATTGGGAGCGGGTGCGCGGCAAGTTCTGGCAGGTCGTGCCCAAGGAGATGCTGACCCGGCTGGCGCATCCGTTGGATGACAGCGTGGAGATGGTCGCGGCAGAGTAGTCCTCGATTCCTCCCCCAGTTTGCTGGGGGAGGAATTTGATCGCGTCCCTTGCCGCCCCCCGCCCGCCGGGCCTATGCCGGTCGGCATGTGGCAGCTTTACCAATTCCCCCTGTGCCCCTTCTCGCGCAAGGTGCGGCTCGTCCTGGGTGAGAAGGGCGTCGGCTATGAGCCGGTCCGCGAATCGCCTTGGGCCCGGCGCGACGAGTTTCTCGACATGAACCCCGCCGGACAGACCCCGGTGATGGCGGACGATCGCGGCGTCGTGCTGATCGATTCGGTCGCGATCTGCGAGTTTTTCGAGGAGACGGTGAGCAAGGCCGCCCTGCTCAACGGCACCGCCGCCGACCGCGCGGAGATCCGGCGACTGGTCAGCTGGTTCGACAATCAGTTTTTCCGCGACATTACCGGACCCTTGCTCAACGAGCGGATGATCAAGCGCATCGTCCAGCGCGCCACGCCAGACAGCGGCGCGTTGCGCGAGGCGATGAAGGCGGCGGTCGCGCATCTCGACTATATCGATTTCCTGCTCGATCATCGCACCTGGCTGGGCGGTGCGACGATGAGCCTCGCCGATCTGGCCGCCGCGGCGCAGATCAGCGTTGCCGATTATCTCGGCGGGATCGACTGGAAGAGCCATGAGCAGGCCAAGCGCTGGTATGTCGGCATGAAGAGCCGCCCGAGCTTCCGTCCGCTGCTTGCCGAGCGAATGGAGGGGATCAACCCGCCGTCGGATTACGAGAAGCTCGACCTGTGAGTACGGCAAGCGCGGTGGTGATCGGCGCGACCGGCGGGATCGGCGGCGCGTTCGCCGAGGCGCTGGATGAGGAAGCGACCTACGCCAAGGTCTGGCGCTTCGGTCGGTCGTTGGCCGGGGACGCGCATCTGGACCTGACCGATGAGGCGAGCATCGAAGCCGCCGCCGCGCTGGTGGCCGCCGGGCCGCCACCGTCGCTGGTGTTCGTCGCGACGGGCATCTTGGGCGAGGGCGAGCGCGGGCCGGAAAAGGCACTGCGCGACATCGACCCCGACTGGTTGGCGCGCGTGTTCGCGATCAACACGATCGGCCCCGCGCTGGTCGCCAAGCATTTCCTTCCGCTGCTCCCGCGCACCGGCACGCCGGTGTTCGCGGCGCTGTCGGCGCGAGTGGGGAGCATCGGCGACAACCGGCTGGGCGGATGGCACGGCTATCGTGCGTCGAAGGCGGCGCTCAACATGCTGATCCGCAACTTCGCGATCGACGCCGCGCGCCGCAACGATCGGTCGATCGTGGTCGGGCTGCACCCCGGAACGGTCGATACGCAGCTGTCGCAGCCGTTTCGCGGCACGGTCGCGCCGGGCAAGCTGTTCGACCCCGAACGCGCCGCGCTGCAGCTGCTCGACGTAATCGAAGGGCTGAAGCCGGTCGATAGCGGGAAGTGCTTCGCCTGGGACGGGGTCGAGATTCCCGCCTAGAACTCGTCTTCGGGCACCGGCTCGCGCCGCGCACGATCGCGCGGTTCGTCGATGGTTTCCTCCTCGATCGGCCCTTCACGGCGTGTGCGGGTCACCTCGATGCTGCCGTCGCGATTGACGCGGACGCCAAGGTCGCGGTCGCCGAAGCTGCCTTCGAACTCGACGCCTTCGTCGATGAAGTTCTCCGGATCCTCGACCAGCGCGTCGCCGATATTCTCGACCACCGGCTCGGGCCGGGGCAGCGCGGCGACTCCCAGCGCCTGGCTCATGAAATCGCGCCACACCCGCGCCGGGGCGCCACCGCCCGCAAGCCCGGCATTGGGGCTGTTGTCGTCATTGCCCATCCATACGCCGGTGATGATCCCGTCGGCATAGCCAAGGAACAGGGCATCGCGATTGTCCTGCGTCGTCCCGGTCTTGCCGAACGTATCGACGGCGAGCGCGGCCGAGCGACCGGTGCCACCCGCTACCGTCGCGGCCAGCAGTTCCCGCATGCCATCGAGTTCGCGGCGCGACAGCGAGTGTGTCGAGCCCGTCAGCCGCTCCGCCCAGCCCGGTTCGTCCGCATCAGTCAGCCCACGCGGACGGACCGGAGCGGTGCCACTGGCGATGGCGGCGTAAGCGGCGGTCAGTTCCAGCAGCGACACGCTCGACGTGCCGAGCGCAATCGACGCTTCGTTCGGGATCGCACTGGTGATCCCCAGATCGCGGGCGGCCCGGATCACCGCCGGCACACCGACCCGCTGGGTCAACCGCGCGGCGGCGACATTGCTCGACCGGGCGAACGCCTCGCGCAGCGTGATCGGGCCGCGATAGCGCCCGTCGCTGTTCTTCGGGCTCCAGTCGCCAATCGTGATCGGCTCATCGCGAACGATCGAATCCGGCGTCATTCCGGAGCGCAAAGCGGCGAGATAAACGAACAGTTTGAAGGTCGACCCCGGCTGGCGCTGCGCCTGGGTGGCGCGGTTGAACGGCGATGCCGCGTAATTCTTGCCGCCGACCATGGCGATCACGCGACCATCGGGGCGCATCGCGACGATCGCAACCTGGGCCTTGCGCAGCGCCGCATTGCGTACCGCGCGTTCGGCGGCGCGCTGCATCCGCGCCTCCAGCGTCGTCGTCACGGTCTGGTTGGTGGCAATCTCGCCCGACCGGTCGCGCGCCTGAGGCAGGACCCAGTCGGCGAAATAGGTGCCGCTGGGCAACGTCTTGACCTTGGACAAACGCAGGCGCGCGGGCTGCACCGCCTTGCCCTCCGCCTCGGTCAGGAAGCCGGCATCGACCATCGTCTGCACAACCACCGCCTGACGCTCCCGCGCGCCGGACAGGTTGCTCGACGGAGCGAGCCGCGACGGCGCCTTGACCAGTCCGGCCAGCATCGCCGCCTGCGCGGTGGTCAGGTCGGTCGCCGGACGGCTGAAATAATGGCGCGCGGCGGCGTCGAGGCCGTACTGGTTGTCGCCGAAATAGACGTTGGAGAGGTAGCGCGAGAGGATCTCGTCCTTGGTCAGCCATGCCTCCAGCCAAAAGGCGATCAGCACTTCCTGAAACTTGCGGCCGAAGGTGCGGTCGGAGCTGAGGAACGCATTCTTGGCCAGCTGCTGGGTGATCGTGCTGCCACCCTGACGGCCATTGTCGGTGAACATGTTGTTGACGAAGGCGCGCAGGATTCCGCGCGGGTCGACGCCCCAGTGCGACTGGAAGCGGCGATCCTCGACCGCGATGAACGCCTCGACGACATGGTCGGGCAACGTCGTGACATCGACCGGCTTCCCCACCACCGCCCCGGTGCGGGCAATCGGCGTCCCCTCTGCCGACAGCAGGGTGATCGAGGGCGGAACCGGGGGTTCGAGCGACTTGGAAAGCGGGGCGGTCCATACCAGCCACGCGACCGCAGCGATAAACAGCAGGATCAGCAGCGCGAGGACGCGCGGTAACCAGCGCCATTTCCGCCGGCGCACGATGACCGGCAGGTTGACCGTATAGTCGCCCAGCGGAGGACCCGAGCCGCCGGCGCCGGCCGGCTGAGGCTGAGCCGCAGGACCGCGCGCGTCCGGAATTTCGGGGTAAAGAGTGTCGTATCGCATGGAGCCGGACACTGTATTACGCCGATATAACAGTTTGAGCAAGCTGATCGCGTATCGAGACAGCGCGAGCACCCAACGCTCCGCCGCGCACCGGCCGCCGCCTGCCCTTCACGATCATTGCGATCCGATCACCTCATGCCACCGGCACGAATGCCAGATGGTGATAGTCATAGCTGAAATCGGCGAGCGGTGAGAGGGCCTTCATCGTCACACCGGCAACCTTGCCGTCGGCGATGGCAAAGGTCACCACGGCATCCTCGCCCTTGCCGGGCGTCATCCGCGTGCGGAACGCATCCGTGCCCCATGGCTCCAGCCGGCTTGCGAATTGGGGATGCGGGACGAAATCGATCGACAGCGCGTTGCCGCCCGCCTTGACCACGATGTCGCCATACCAGGGATCGCGATAGCGTCCGGCATAGGCGGCCAGCGGCAGGCTGGGTCCGCCCGCGGGACGTTTGGCGTCGCCATCGCCCAATGCCGCGACGGCACTTTCGGCGGCCAGCTTGTTGCGCGCGACATAATTGGCGACCCAGTCATAGGCTGGCACGCCGAGCAGATGGTCGAGCAGCGCGTTGCGGATGCCGCCAGACACGCTGTCCTCGGTATTGCTGAGCACCGCGACCCCGATTCCCGCTGACGGGATCAGCGCAGTCTGCGTCACCTGACCCGACAGGCCGCCCGAATGGCTGATCAGGCGGCGGCCGCGATAATCCTGGACGAACCAGCCGAGCGCATAGCCCTGCATGATCGAACGCACCGGGTTGAGGTCGGTGGGACCATCGCTCGACGCGACCACCATCTGCGGGGTCCACATCGCGGCTGCGCTGTCGGCGCTCCACAGCCGCTTGCCGTCGGGCAGCGCGCCCAGTGCCAGCTGAACCTCCAGCCATCTGGCGACATCGGCGATGCTGGCGTTGATCCCCGCTCCGGCATCGACCACGGGCGATTCATCGGGCTCGATCACCTGCATCGGCCCCACGCCGCGCACCGGCGGCCCCAGTCGCGCATGGCGCCCCGCGACGTTGCCGGTTTTCAGCAGCTCCAGCGACGGCACCGCGTCGACCATACCCAGCGGTTCGAGCATCCGCGTGCGGATGAAGTCGCGCCAGCTCATCCCCGACTTCGCCTCGATCAGCGCGCCTGCGACGATGTAGAGGATATTGTCATAATCATAGCCGCCGCGGAACGGGCGCACCGGCTGGAGAAACTGCAGCGCGCGCACCGCGTCCTGAACCGTGCGGTTGGAGCGCGGGAAATAGAGCAGATCGCCTGCGCCCAAGGGCAGCCCCGAACGGTGGACGAGCAGGTCGCGCACGTTGAACAGGCTGGTGACCGCGGGATCGGCCATTTTGAACTCGGGCATATGCTGGGTCAGCCGGTCGTCCCAGTCGAGCTTCCCCTCCTCCACCAGCATCGCGAGCGCGGCGGCGGTGAACGCCTTGCTGTTCGACGCGATTCCAAAGCGGGTGTGGACATCGACCAGCGCGGCGCTGCCCATAGTGCGCACGCCATAGCCCTTGAGCCAGGCAGGCTGTCCCTTGCGCACGATCGCCACGGCAATGCCCGGTGTTTCGAATGCACGCATGAAGTTCGCGACGATCGGATCGACCGTCGCATCAAGGGCTGCGGCCTGTTGTGCCCAGGCGGGAAGCGCCAGCGTCGCCGCTCCGCCAACCCCAAGCGCCAGCGCCGTCCGCCGATCCACCGTGAATCCCGTCATTCCGCTTTACCCCTAATCGTCATCCGGCCTTGTGCCGGGATCCACTCAGCCGCGCGCATCGCAAGAGCCTGGAAGACCGACTTTGCCGCGCAGTGGACCCCGGAACAAGTCCGGGGTGACGACAGATATGGGTAGGCAAGGAAGCGCTACGCCTCCAGCTCGACATCCCAGTAGAGCCAGTCGCGCCAGGTATCGTGAAGATAATTGGGCGGAAAGCGGCGGCCATGTTCCTGCAGCTGCCAGCTGGTCGGGCGGATCGGCGGCATGAACAGCGGCATCGCCGCCTGTTTCGGGGTGCGCCCGCCCTTCTTCAGATTGCACGGGGCACAGGCGGTTGCGACATTCTCCCACGTCGTGCGCCCGCCCTGCGCGCGCGGGATGACATGGTCGAACGTCAGATCCTTGTGGCTACCGCAATATTGGCATTCGAACTTGTCGCGCAGGAACAGGTTGAAGCGCGTAAAGGCCGGAAACTGCGACGGCCGCACATATTGCTTGAGCGCAATCACGCTGGGCAGCTTGATCGACGCGGTCGGGCTGCGCACCTCGCGCTCATAATGGCTGACGATGTCGACGCGATCGAGGAACACCGCCTTGATCGCGGTCTGCCACGGCCACACGCTCAGCGGATAATAGGACAAGGGCGTGTAATCGGCATTGAGCACGAGCGCCGGGCACCCTTCCGGATGTCGGATCAGATCGGGATGGTACATGGTCCCCCTCTCTCGCCGCGCGTCGCTCGCGACCGGGGCTTATTCGCCGCCAGCCGTGACATGACTATGACAGCACGGGGCGCGACTCGTGGTCAAGGGCCGGTTTGGAGTGAACCGCAATTAGTCGGCATAGATCATCCGCCGACTCATCCCGCCGTCGATCACCAACGCCTGACCGGTCGTGAATCCGGCATGATCGGTGAGGTAGAGCACGGCATCGGCGATATCGTCCGGTGTGCCGATGCGGCCCACGGGGTGCTGTTCGCGGTCGATCGCGCGATGCTCCGGCTCCGATCGCGCCGACGCCTTCTGCCATGGCCCCGTCTCGATCCAGCCCGGGCAGATCGCATTGACGCGAATGTCGGGACCGAGGCTCACCGCCAGCGCATGAGTCAGCGCGACCAGCCCGCCCTTGGCCGTGGCATAGGCTTCGGTCTCAGGCTCGGACTGGAAGGCGCGCGTGGAGGCAATGAAGAGGATCGACCCGCCACCCTCGCGCAGCAGCGGCACGGCTGCGCGCGTCATCAGGAAGCCGCCCGTGACATGGCTGTCCTGCCAGCGGCGCCAGTCGGCGAGGCTCAATTTCTCGATCGGGCCGCTGACCGGGTCGGCGATCCCGGCATTGCTGACCAGCAGGTCGAGACCGTCCGCGCCGACGTCCCTGCACCACGCCGCATAGACCTTGAACAGCTCCGCCACCGCAGCCTCGTCGCCGACATCGGCCGGGTGCGTCAGCAGCGGGCGCGGCGCGTGCGCGTCGGCCAGCTCGCGCAACGCAACCCGGTCGCGGTCGATCGCCACTACCGCCCAGCCCTCGCCCAGCAGCCGCTCGACCACGCCACGACCGATCCCCTGCGCGCCACCCGTTACCATTGCCGTCCGCATCGTCACCCTCCTTGATTGCGGCAGTGCAACGCACCGGCGCGACGGAAAGGTTCGCGCACGCAGCAAGCGGGGCTTTTACCATGCGCAACGATCCGCTAGGCGGCGGCGATGCCAGCGATCATCCATTGCGACGTTGCCATTGTCGGAGGGGGACTTGCCGGCGGGCTGATCGCGCTCGCGCTGCGCCGCAAACATCCGACGCTCGACGTCCGCCTGATCGAGGGCGGGCGGAGCATAGGCGGCAACCACCTCTGGTCGTTCTTCGCCAGCGACGTGGCACCCGCCGACCGCTGGCTGGTCGCGCCGCTGATCTCCTATGGCTGGACCAGCTACGACGTTCATTTTCCCGCGCACGCGCGCACGCTGAAGGCACCCTATTATTCGATCGAGTCTGATCGGTTCGATCAGGTCGTCCGTGCCGCGATGCCCGAAGGATCGGTGATGACCCGGCGCAAGGTGTTGGGCGCCAGCGCACGCGCGGTCGTGCTTGCCGATGGCGACCGGATCGAGGCAGGCGGGGTGATCGATTGCCGCGGTCCCGCCGACCTGTCCAAACTGGAGCTGGGCTGGCAGAAGTTCGTCGGGCGCGAGCTGGCGCTGGCCGAACCGCATGCGCTCAAGCGCCCGGTAATTATGGACGCGACGGTCGCGCAGATCGACGGCTATCGCTTCATGTATGCGCTGCCCTTTGCAGCGACGCGGCTGTTCCTCGAAGACACCTATTACAGCGACACGCCCGACATCGATACCGCAGCTTATACCAAGCGGATCGACGCCTGGGCGAGCGCGCGCGGGATCGTCGTCGAAGGGGTGATGCGCGAGGAGGCAGGGTCGCTGCCGATCGCGCTGGGCGGGGATTTCGAAGAATATTGGAAGTCGGGCGGCAATCGCGTCGCCAAGGCGGGTATGCGCGCCGGACTGTTTCAGCCGGTTACCGGCTATTCGCTGCCCGATGCGGTGCGCCTCGCCGGACTAATCGGCAATGCACGTGACCTGTCGGGTGCGGCGCTGCACGACCTGACCTATGGTCACGCGCGCAAGGCGTGGCGACAGCGCGGCTTTTACCGCATGCTCAGCGCAATGCTGTTCCGCGCCGCGGAGCCGGGTGAACGCTATCGCGTGCTTGAACGATTTTATCGCTTGGACGCGGGGCTCGTCGCCCGCTTCTATAGCGCTCAGTCCAGCCTATTCGATCGCGCCCGTGTTCTCGCCGGCAAACCGCCGGTGCCGGTCAGGCGCGCGCTCGCGGCGATCAGGGGGTCGAGCAAATGAAGCGTGCAGTAGTGATCGGAGCAGGATTTGGCGGCCTGGCGCTGGCCATCCGCCTGCAGTCGGCCGGCGTCGACACCGTGGTGGTCGAGGCGCGCGACAAGCCCGGCGGGCGCGGCTATTATTGGGAGAAGGACGGCTTCACGTTCGATGCCGGGCCGACCGTCATCACCGCGCCGGAATCGCTGGAAGAGCTGTGGGCGCTGTCAGGCCATCGCATGGCCGATGACGTCACGCTGACGCCGGTCTCGCCCTTCTATCGCCTCAACTGGCCGGACGGGACCAATTTCGACTATACCAATGACGACAGCGTGCTGACGGCGGAGATCGCCAAGCTCGATCCTGCCGACATCGCCGGGTATCGCCGCTTCCTCGACTATTCGGCCGGGGTGTATCGCGAGGGCTATGAGAAGCTCGGCCATGTCGCGTTTCTCGACTTCACCTCGATGGTCAAGGCGGCGCCGGCGCTGATGAAGTACCAGGCGTGGCGCAGCGTCTACTCGATGGTATCGAGCTTCGTGAAGAATGAGAAGCTTCGCGAGGCGCTGTCGTTCCACACGCTGCTCGTCGGCGGCAATCCGATGACCACCAGCGCCATCTATGCGCTGATCCACAAGCTGGAGCGAGACGGCGGCGTATGGTTCGCGATGGGCGGCACCAACCGGCTGGTCGCGGGCATGGTCCGGCATTTCGAGCGGCTCGGCGGCACGCTGGTGCTGGGCGATGGTGTCGAGGAGATCGAGACGCTGGGCGAGCGCGCAACCGCGGTGCGCACCAAGACGGGCAAGCGGTTCGAGGCGGACGCCATCGCCAGCAACGCCGATATCGTCCACAGCTATCGCGACCTGCTCAAGGGTTCGCGCAGCGCGCAGCGCACCGCCGCGAAGCTGGAGCGCAAGCGCTTCTCACCCTCGCTGTTCGTCGTGCATTTCGGCATCAAGGGCACCTGGCCCGGCATCCCGCACCACATGATCCTGTTCGGTCCGCGCTATAAGGGGCTGCTCGACGACATCTACAATCATGGCGTGGTGAGCGAGGATTTCTCGCTCTACCTGCACCATCCGACCATCACCGATCCGTCGATGGCGCCGGAAGGGCATTCGACTTTCTACGCCCTCGCCCCGGTGCCGCACATGGGCAAGGCCCCGGTCGATTGGGATACCGTCCGCCCGCTGCTCGAGAAGCGCATTCTGGACGAAGTCGGGCGCCGCCTGATTCCCGACATCCATGACCGGATCGTTACCAAGTTCAGCTATGCCCCGCCCGATTTCACACAGGATCTCGCCGCGCATCTGGGCAGCGCGTTCAGCCTGGAGCCGATCCTGACGCAGAGCGCCTATTTCCGCGCGCACAACCGCGACGATTCGATCCCGAACCTCTATTTCGTCGGCGCTGGCACCCATCCGGGCGCCGGCATCCCCGGCGTGGTCGGCAGCGCCAAGGCGACCGCCGCGCTGATGCTGGAGCAAGCTAACCCGTGAAGCGCCTCGCCATCTATTGCGGATCCGCCACCCCGGCGGACCCGGTCTATATCGAAAATGCCCGCTTCGTCGGCCGTAAGCTAGCGCAGCGCGGCATCGGCGTCGTCTATGGCGGCGGGCGGCTCGGCCTGATGGGTGCGATCGCCGACAGCGCGCTGGAAGCGGGCGGCGAGGTGATCGGGGTGATCCCGCAGGCGCTGGTCGATGCCGAAGTCGCGCATCGCGGCTGTACCGAGTTGCACGTCGTGCGCACGATGCATGAGCGCAAACAGGCGTTCACCGACCTGTCCGATGGCTTCATCACTCTGCCCGGCGGCACCGGCACAATGGACGAATTGTGGGAAGCGATGAGCTGGGCGCAGATCGGCTATCACGCCAATCCGGTCGGGCTGCTCAACGTCGCGGGCTATTATGACGGCCTGATCGAATTCGTCGGGAAGATGGGCGAAGTCGGCTTTCTGCGCCCTCAGCACCAGTCGATCCTGATCATCGACGATCAGCTCGACGGACTGCTCGCCAAGATGGCGGCGCATGTGCCGACGCAGACCGTGGGCCAGATCGGCAGCAAGGACCTGTGACTCTGCCCGCGCCAGGCCGCGACGCCGTCGTGGCGGCCGCGCGGGAGAGCATCGCCAAGGGCTCGAAAAGTTTCGCGGCGGCCAGCAAGCTGTTCGATCCGGTCACGCGCGAGCGCGCGTGGCTGCTCTATGCCTGGTGCCGCGCGTGCGACGACATCGCCGATGGGCAGGAGCTGGGCCATGATGCGCGCGTGGTCGAGGACCCCGCCGCCGCGCTCGCGCGCATCCGCAATTTGACCGACAAGGCGCTGGCGGGCGAACCGACCGGGGAAATGGCGTTCGAGGCGTTGCGCATCGTCGCCGCGGAAACGCGCATGCCGCACCGCTTTGCGCAGGATCTGGTCGACGGCTTCGCGCTCGATGCGAAGGGCTGGTTCCCGCGCTCCGAACATGACCTGATGCAATATTGCTACCATGTCGCCGGCGCGGTCGGATGCATGATGGCGGTGGTGATGGGGGTGGATCCGCAGGACGACGCGACGCTCGACCGCGCGTGCGACCTCGGCCTTGCGTTTCAGCTCGCCAATATCGCACGCGATATCGAGGCGGACGACGCAATCGGACGCTGCTACCTGCCGATGGAATGGCTGGTCGAAATGGACATCCCGCCTGGCCAGCATATGAAGCCGCCGTTTCGGTCGCGCCTCACGGTGATGGCGCGATGGTTGGGGGAACTGGCGCAGGCACATGAAGACAGCGCGCGGCTGGGCACCCCCGCGCTGGGCTTCCGGTCCGCCTGGGCGGTCTTGGCCGCAGCGGGAATTTACGGGGACATCGCACGGGAAGTCGTCGCCCGCGGCGATCATGCATGGGACCATCGCGCTGGAACAAGCGCTGGGCAAAAGATGGGCTGGATCGCACGCGCATTCGGTCAAGCCACCATGCGTCGAACGTTCTATCCGCCGCGTCCGCGACCCGCGGAATTATGGACGCGACCGCGACAATCGTGAGGACTCAGCGATGGCGCGGCTTAGTTTCCGCGCGCGCCATCTGTTCGCCGCGCTGCTGGCAGGTCGCCGCAATGGTCGGATAGGAGAGGTCGGTGTGGCGCGGTAACACCTGCGCCATGGCGGCTTGGCATTGCGCCGCGCTCTGATACCGGACCGGCTCGATCCGCGCCTGCTGGCATTGATCCTGGAAGTCACCGCAGCCAAGAATGGCCATCACGTAGAAAACCGGTTCCATCATCTCGCTCCTCGCCATTTCAACGGATGGCGGGCGCGTTTTGTTTCATTGCATCCCGATCGCTGCGGCCCCAGATAGCGCCAATGCCTCCCGATACCGCCCGCTCCGGCGGCGAACGTCCACTGTTCGCCACGCTCCGGCGCTTCCTTCCCTATCTCTGGCCCGCCGGACAGCCGGGGCTGAAGGCGCGCATCGTCGGCGCGCTGGTGCTGGTTGTGCTGTCGAAGGTCGTGCAGGTCTATGGCGCAGCCTATGCGCTCAAGGCCGCCGTCGACGCGATGTCGATCGGTGAGCGCGGCGTCATCACCTTCGTGATCCTGATGGTGGTCGGCTATGCCGCCGCGCGGCTATTCACCACCGTGTTCGACAATCTGCGCAACACGGTGTTTGAAAAAGTCGGCCAGGATGCGACCCGGCGGCTCGCCATCGTCACCTTCCGCCACCTGCACCAGCTGTCGCTACGCTTCCATCTCGAACGGCGCACCGGCGCGGTGACCAAGGTGGTCGAACGCGGGACCAAGAGCATCGATTCGATGCTCTACTTCCTGCTGTTCAACATCGCCCCGACGATCCTCGAACTCGCGCTGGTGCTCCAGATTTTCGGCAGCAAGTTCGGCTGGTGGCTGGTCGCGTCGACCATGGCGATGGTCATCATCTACATCGCCTTCACCCGCTGGGTCACCGACTGGCGCGCCAAGTTGCGCGAGCAGATGAACGATCTCGACACCGGCGCAGTCGCGCATGCGGTCGACTCGCTCCTGAACTTCGAGACGGTGAAATATTTCGGTGCGGAGCAGCGCGAGTCCGATCGCTACGAACGCGCGGTCGAATCCTATGCCAAGGCGGCGGTGAAGTCGGAAAACTCACTCGCCTGGCTCAACATGGGCCAGTCGCTGATCACCAATGTGATGCTCGGCGCGGGGATGGCGGTGGTCGCCTGGGGCTGGTCCACCGGCGAATTCACCGCGGGCGATGTCGTGTTCGTCTCGACCCTGCTCAGCCAGCTGTTCCGCCCGCTCGACATGCTCGGGTGGGTATATCGCACGATCCGGCAGGGCGTGATCGACATGGGCGCGATGTTCGACCTGATCGATACCAGTGCCGAGGTGAAGGACGTGCCCGACGCCCCGCCGCTGGTGGTGGATCGCGGCGAGGTGCGGTTCGAAGATGTCCGCTTCGGCTACGACCCCGGGCGCGACATCCTCAAGGGCATCGACCTCGTCATCCGCCCCGGCCAGACCGTCGCGATCGTCGGCCCGTCGGGCGCGGGCAAGTCGACGCTCGCGCGCATCCTCTACCG
Source organism: Sphingomonas sp. (assembly GCF_965227385.1). Lineage (GTDB taxonomy): Bacteria > Pseudomonadota > Alphaproteobacteria > Sphingomonadales > Sphingomonadaceae > Sphingomonas. The sequence goes on along the minus strand of NZ_OZ245750.1, from coordinate 1,165,356 downwards.
CTTCTACGACTTGACTGGCGGGCGCGTGACAATCGACGGGCAGGACATCAGCCAGGTGACTCAGGCCAGCTTGCGCGCCGCGATCGGCATCGTTCCGCAGGACACGGTGCTGTTCAACGACACGATCGGCTACAACATTGCCTATGGTCGCGAAGGCGCCGGGCCGGATGAGGTCGCGCAGGCCGCCCGCGGCGCGGCGATCGCCGGCTTCATCGAATCGATGCCCGACGGCTATGACACCCGCGTCGGCGAGCGTGGCCTCAAGCTGTCGGGCGGCGAGAAGCAGCGCGTCGCCATCGCCCGCACATTGCTCAAGAACCCGCCGATCCTGATCCTCGACGAAGCGACCAGCGCGCTCGATTCACGGACGGAGGCGGAGATTCTCGACACGCTCGAAGCAATCGAACGCGGCCGCACCACCATCGTCATCGCCCACCGCCTGTCGACCGTGGTCCATGCCGACCGCATCGTCGTGCTGGAACACGGTGAGATCGCCGAACAGGGCACGCATGCCGAACTGCTGGAGCAGCGCGGCACCTACGCCGAGATGTGGATGCGACAACAGGCCGAGCGGGAGGCTGTGGAGGCCTAAGCCATCCGATGCGGCACGGTCTTTACGGGCGGCCGCCAGGTCCGACCAGCACAGCCACCGCATGTTCGGGCTTGCTCTTCGCCATTTTCGCGTCGCACCGGCCCTTGTCCCGGATGCGCGATAGCTCGATGCCTGCGCTCACGAGCGCTGCCCGAACTTCTCCATGCCAACGCTTTTGTAAGTGGGAGCTGGCGGTCGAGCAGAGATGAACGACCGAATCGGGAAGAGATTTGGAGACAGAGACAACGATTGCCAGCACCTCCGCCCGGTCGGCAGCGCTCGCCTCTTGCGCGTAACGGACGTAGAATGGGCCGGTCGTGATCACCGAAGCAACGCCGGTGGTCCCGCTGGCTAGCATCGCAGCAAGCAGCGTAGCGCTCCTGCAGGCTCGGTAGCGGAGACTCACCCGAACTCGACCGCCTCGAACCGCACCGGCCGGCCATGCGCGCTGTTCGCCAGTTGCCCGTCCCACATCACCTGACGCCCGCGGATGATCGTCCCGATCGGCTTGCCGGTCAGCTCATCCCCGGTGAACGGCGACCAGCCGCACCGCGACGCCAGCCAGCCCTCCTCGACCGTCCACTGCTTCTTGAGGTCGACCACGGTGAAATCCGCGTCGTAGCCCACCGCGATCCGCCCCTTGCCGACGAGCCCGAACACCCGCTGCGGCCCCGCGCTGGTGAGGTCGATCAGCCGCGCCAGCGTCGTGCGCCCCTTCGCCACATGGTCGAGCAGCAGCGGCAACAGCGTCTGCACCCCCGGCATCCCGCTGGGCGACGCGGGATAAGGCTTGGCCTTTTCCGCGATCGTGTGCGGCGCATGATCCGACCCCAGCACGTCCGGCACGCCCTGATTGAGCCAGTGCCACAGCCCGTCGCGATGCGCGGCCGAGCGGATCGGCGGATTCATCTGGGCGTAGGTGCCAAGGCGCGGATAGGCGTCCTCGCCGGCCAGCGTCAGATGCTGCGGCGTCACCTCGCACGTCGCGATGTCCTTGTACTGGCCGAGCAGCTCCAACTCCGCCGGCGTCGTCACATGCAGCACATGGATGCGCCGCCGCGCTTCCCGCGCCAGCTTCAGAATGCGCCGCGTCGCCAAAATCGCACTCTCGTCGTCGCGCCACACCGGATGGCTCGACGGATCACCCGCCACCCGCTCGTTCTCGCGATCGTTCATGCGGAACTCGTCCTCGGCATGGATCGCGACGCGGCGATGCCCGCTCGCCAGCACCTGCGCCAGATTGGCATCGTCCGAGACCAGCAGGTCGCCGGTCGATGCGCCCAAGAAGATCTTGACCCCCGCCGTCCCCGGCATCCGCTCCAGCTCGGCCAGATGCTCGGCATTGCTGTTGGTCGCCCCGACATAGAAGGCGTGGTCGCACCACATGCGATCCTTCGCGCGGGCGAGCTTGTCGTTCACCGCGTCGGCGCTGTCGGTATTCGGCTTGGTATTCGGCATCTCGAACACCGCCGTCACCCCGCCCAGCACCGCGGCGCGGCTCCCGGATTCGAGGTCTTCCTTGGCTTCCAGCCCCGGTTCGCGGAAATGGACCTGGCTGTCGATCACCCCGGGCAGCACGTCGAGCCCGGTGCAATCGATCGTCTCGCCTGCGTCCCCGCTCGCGCCAATCGCGACGATCTTGCCGTCACGCACCCCGACATCGACCTGCGCCGGGCCGGAGGGCAGATGCACCGTGCCACCAGTGAGCTTCAGATCGAACGTCGCCATATCAGCCTCTTTCGCTTGCCTGCCCCGCCTCCTACCTGTTCGCCATGACTGATGCCACCCTGCTGCCCGACCGCGCCCTGATCCGTGCTTCCGGGGAGGATGTGCGCGGCTTCCTGCAAGGGCTGGTGACTCAGGATGTGAATGCGGTGCAGCCCGATGCGCCGCTCTGGGCGGGATTGCTTTCGCCGCAGGGCAAGGCGCTGTTCGACTTCATCCTGTGGGCTCACGGCGACGACATCCTGATCGATTGTGAAGCAACGCAGCGCGACGCCCTGATCCGCCGCCTGTCGATCTACCGCCTGCGCCGCCCGATCACGATTGCTGCTGCCGAGGGCGGGGTCCATTGGTCGCGCGCGGCGGGGCATGGCGTTCCCGATCCACGACTTGCAGCGCTCGGCTGGCGCTGGCTCGGCGAGCAAGCGGGATCGCCGGCCATCGGCTGGCTGGAACATCGTCTCAACCTCGGCGTCACCGAAGGGGCGGAGGAACTCGGCCAGGACAAGACGCTCTGGCTCGAATGCAATGCCGCGGAGCTAAACGGCGTCAGCTTCTCCAAGGGCTGCTATGTCGGTCAGGAAAACACTGCGCGCATGAACTGGCGCGCCAAGGTCAACCGGCGGCTCGTGGTCGCGCCGCTCAGCGCGCCGGGCGATCGCACCCGCGCAACCTATCCCGAACTCGGGCTGATGGTCGAACATCGCCGCGTCGAGGCGTTGGGTGACGCGATCCTGCCCGACTGGCTGACCGCCGCACTCGGCTCAGATGCCTGACCATATAAGGCCGCCGGGCAGGTCGAACGCAGCATAATCGACCTGCAACACCCGGCGGCGGCGCGGAGTCACCGCCGCCGCCGACGCATGCAGGATGGGTGTCGCATAGACCCAGATATCGCCGGCATCCGCCAGGCATGCATATGCACCACACGCAGCCACGGCCTTCTCGATCGCATCCTCGCGCACCATCCCAAGCCGATGCGACCCCGGCGCGATCAGTAGCGGCGCATTGTCCTCCGGCACGTGATCCAGATGGATACGGATGGTGATCAACCGCTCGATCAGGTCGAACGGTGGCGCCACATGGACCAGCCCCGCCTTGACCGTCCACGGCCCGAAGCCGGGAACGTCGTGTCGCGTGCGCACGCAAATCGTCCGGTCCTGATGCCAAGCCAGCGCCCAGTTCCTGTGCTCGCTTTTGTCGAACAGGATGGCGCGTACCGGCCGCGCACCTGCTCCCCCAAAGGGAACGATTTGCGCACCAATCCTGCCGTGCCCGTCGAGGAGGGCCGCAAGCGGCGCAATTCCGTGCAAGCGAATACCGGCGCGGTCCGTCGGCTGGTCCGCCAGGCTCGCCGCCAGCGCCTCGATCGCGTCGCAAGCGGCACCTGCCAGGCGGGCGGCACCACTCTCGCTGAATGGACCGGGCATCAGCTGGCGGGATCGTACATGAACACGCGCACTTCCTGCGCGCAGCGGCAGGCGGCCGCGATCCGCCGCGCCCACTCGATCGCATCGACCTGTCTCGGCAATTCGAAGATCGCGAAGCCGCCATCCAGACGGCTGCCGGGATAGAGATCGGAACATACCGTACCGTCCGTGCGGATCAGGACGGGCGCAATCGCTTCATCGATGCCACCGGCAAAGACGTACACGCCTGCCGCCTTGGCCTCGGCGATCACAGCGCGGGCGGCATCGCCCACCGCGGCGAGTTCATCATCGGCTACGGTCATCGCCGCACTCGGGAACGAGATCAAATACTTGGCCACATCGGCATGATGATGCCCGAGCCTGACTCCTCCGGCAAGTCGATCCCTCGACCCATTCCAGCCCACGCGATGGCGCAAAGAAAAAGGGAGGCCGGTTTCCCGACCTCCCCAAATCTTATCGATCCACAGAGTGGACCGCGTGGCTTACATGCCCGAGCCCGGACCGTAAGTGATTTCCACGCGGCGGTTCTGCAGTTCGCGCACGCCGTCGGCGGTGTCGACGCGCGGACGGCTTTCACCGAACGCTTCCGTACCGATCACACCGTCCGGAATGCCGCGGCCCGACAGGTACGAACGGACCGAGTCCGCACGACGCTGCGAGAGGCCGACGTTGTAGCTGGCTGCACCCGAACGGTCGGCGTGACCGGCGAGCATGACCTGCGCATTGCCGCAATTCTGGTAAGCCGAGATGGCGTTATCCAGGATGCCCGCTGCTTCCGGCGTGATGTCCGACTTGTCCCACTCGAAGAAGACAATGTACGGCCCCGGGGTGCACACTGCCGGCGGAGGCGGCGGGGGCGGCGGGGGCGGAGGAGGCGGCGGAGGCGGCGGCGGGGGCGGCGGAGGCGGCGGAGCAGCCGGCTCACCGAAGTTGAACGTCACGCCACCGAGCAGGCTGTGCGAACGATAGCGACCGTCAAAGGTGCGACCGGTCACGTCGATCAGCTTCACGTTGTCCGCGTTGAAGAAACGATACTTCAGCGAGACGTCGATATTGTCGGTGACCGCCTGACGCACGCCCGCAATCGCCTGCCAGGCGAAGACGGTGTCGGAGTCGTCCAGGAACGCGCCGCGGGTGGTCAGAGCATAGTCAGCCTTGACCCGCGCCACGCCGGCACCGCCGCCGACGAAGCCCTGAAGCCCATCATCGTCGCCGAAATCGAGCATGCCGTTGATCATGAAGCTGAGCGCGCTCGAGGAGCCGCCCGCATAGTCGTAGGTGCCCGGCGCAAGGTTCGCGACCGCACCAGCCGCCGTGTAGAACGGCGTGGAGAGGGTCGAACGATAGGCATCGACCGTCGCGCGCTTGTAGCTGACTTCGGCCTCGGCGCGGAAACCGCCGAAGTCGTAGCCAATCGTACCGCCAACGTCCCAACCATAGTTATGGTCGACCGTTCCAGCGGCAGCCGTGGCGCCGATGTCGTAATCAATGTCTTCGACGATCATCGCACCGCCTTCAACACCCACATACCACGCGTCGTCGCGTGCGAGGGCGGGCGTGGTGAGCGCGGTCGAAGCAAGTGCCAGAGTTACGGCAAGCTTCCGCATCTTAATCCCCTTTCTTAGTTGCCACTTCGGACAGCGCTAACTTCCTAACCGCTGGAAAGTTTCCGCGCAAGCGAACAAAATCCGGGGACTGTTGCCGCAACGTCACAGTTCGGCGCTAGCGATGAGTCCGTGTGCCCGCAACGCATCGAGGATCGCCTCGATCGCATCACGCGCCTGTTCGTCCACGATAGCACCGCCAGTGGGCGTGGCAACTGCCCCTCGGCGAGCACCGATCACCTGGATCCCATCGATCTCGATCCGGCTGCCGGCGATCACGCCGACCTGCCACCCTATGCCCGCGCGGAAACGCACCGGCCGGTCAAGCGATTCGGCCCAGACCTCCATTCCCGCGCGCGGCGCAGCAAATCGCCATCCACCGGCGGTCCAGCATGCGATCTCATCGGTATGTCCGACCCAATCGCCGCTCGGCGCATGCCCCACGATCCACGCCTGCCCGTTTTCGGGCGTAGCAGGCGGTGTGTCGACACCCACCCCCTGCACATCCGGGTGCAGCAGCGCGTCGATCCCGACGACCGCCTCATTATGGAACAATTCCTTTTGCGCCTGCCCGGCATGCAGCAGGGGCAGGGCGAATCGGCTGGTCGTCGTCATCTGTCGTCACTCCATCGCCTCGAGGATCAGGATCGCGGGCGGCGACAGGCCGTGGTCGCCCGCCTGGCGCACCTCGACCGTCGCCGCGTCCGTGCCGGTCAGCAGCCATTCGGGGGTGTCGCTCGTCACGACGATATCGGGCTGGCCGGATACGGCGATCCGCAGTTGATAGCGTTCGGCGCTCTCGCCCAGCGGGGCGTCGGTGCCATCGCTCCAGCGCCACCCCACCCGGCTCCGCCGCGTCCAGCGCAACCTACGGCCGCCCGGAGCGGGCACTGCGTGCAGCGCAACCGGCGCGGGCGGCGCCACCGACCGCCCGGTAACGGGCACGATAACCTCGACCGGCTCGGCATCGCCCACCCCCGTCGCCATCACGGTCAGCTGCGCGCCCGCCGCGCCGCGTCCGTCCTGCACCGTCAGCGCATCGGTCGTGATCAGGACGAACTGGTCCCCCGGCGCCATCGTGCCGATTGCATCTTCCGTCCCCCGCCGTCCGCGCCACAGCCGGCTCAACGCCCAGCGTGCGTCGCCCAGCGGCTCGGCGCGACCGAACTGGATCAGCTCGTTCCCAACCAGCGCAAGATTGCTTCCGGCATCCAGCGCTTCGGGCGACGCGTCGATCAGCTCCATCCCGGAATGGGCCAGGTCGATCACCAGCTGCGAACGCCGGTCCTCGATCAGCGCGCCTGCGGGGGGCGCAGCCGTCACCACCGTTCCGATCACCGCAGGAACCGCGGTCCCGCCGATCGCCTCCCAGCGCGCCCCAGCGTCACTGCTCACCGCCAGTGCGGCCCTGCGCCAGCCGGTCGACGTCCCGCACGCAGCGATCGACAGCCGGGGGCTGCTCAACAATCCCTCGCCGACATGTGGCATCTCGAAACCATGCAGCCGCGTCGCGCCATGGATCCGGTCGGGCGCTGGGCTGACCCGCCCGGGGCTGGCCAGTGCCGCCGCGACCGGCGGGGCGATCGGGGTCAGCACCAACGCGACCTCGCCGGATTCCACCCGGGTCTCGACCACGCGCCACAGTCCGCTCTCACCGGCAATCGCGACGCGCGCGCCGGGCGCAAGGTCGATCGCCGACCATCCGGGGCGCACCACCCGCCGCGTACGCACCAGATCCGCCCGCACCAGCTCCGCCTGCGCGATTCCCTTCGCGGTGGCAGCGGAGATCGCCGCAGGCAGCTCGATGCGCCGCTCGCGATCCTGTCCCTGCGGGTCGGTCGCGACCTGCACCCCGGCCTGATAATCGCGCGAAGGGTCGTAATGGCTGATCGCCACCCTGCTCGGGACCCGGTCTGGTGCCTCGATCGACCGCTCGATCCCGCCCCCGCCTGCACCAGGGTCGATGATCATCGCCGCGCTGCCCCCGCCGCTGGCCAGGATAAAGCCATCGCCGGCAATGACCGGCCAGGCCCCGCTCGCCTCGATCAGCGGCGCAATCGCCGTGCGTACGGACTCGCCATAACCCGAATAGCCCTGGATCGGCAGCGTCGCGTCGCCCGCATCGACCGTGCCGCCGGACAGTGCCGCGACGATCGCCCCTGCCGTTACCGCACCCGGATCGGCCACAAGCTCGAAGGTCAAGGAAGGGATGCGGTTGCCGAACTCCTCCAACTCCAGGTTTTCGAATACTGCATAGGCAATGCCGCGATGCGCCGGCGCCAGCCCTGCGCCTTCGGCCGATGCGATCAACGGGTCGACCGCCTGATCCTCCGATCCCGGATGCAAGCGGAACCCGGTCCGCACCTTCCAGTCCCCCGCCGCCCCGCGGAGCAATTTCCCGTCGGCCCAGATCCGCCCGACCGACAGGATCGGTCGCGCCGACAAGGCCACGGCGAAGGACGCGGTATAGCTGTAGCTGGTCACCGTCGGCCGCCCCTTGCCGCCCTCGCGCTGGCGATGCTCGACCAGGTCCGTTGCCCAGATCACCGTCCCGGCGACCCGTAAAGTCCCAAAAATCCGGGGCACCGGCGTGCCGTAACTCGATGTCTGCACCGCCAGTTCGGTCAGCCGCGGCCCCTCGCGCCCCTTGGGCTTAAACAGCAGCTCGCGATCGACCGCCTGACCGGCAAGGCTGCCCAGCATTGCCCCGACCGGACCGCCGAACAGGCCGCCGACGGTCATCAGCACCAATGTCGCCATGTCAGTTCTCCTTGCACCGCCAGCGCGCCAGCTCGGGCCACGGCGGCACGCCCGGCCGCTCGACCACGCGGCGCAACGCCGCATCGGCGTGGATCACACCATCATCGCTCGCGATGGCGAGATGCAGCTGCCCTGCGCCCGCAGCGAACAGCACCAGATCGCCCGGTCGCGCATCGTCGACACGCGCCAGACCCGCCGCAGCCGCCGCGTCGCACACCTGCGCAACACTCCCGCCGCGCAGCGCATATCCACGCGGCACGGCAATCCCATGGGCAAGCCCCGCCAGCCCGACGCAATCCAGCCCATGCGCCACGCAGCGCCCATGCAGCCGGAACCGCGCGCCGATCGCGCCCCGCGCCCGCTCCAGCGGACTCATCCTCCCGGGTAGCGCGTCAACAGATCCACCCCCGGCAGATACGGCTTGCCCCGGAAATTCGCCGCATTGCCGAACCGCCCCGCGCATGTCGCGATGCTCTTGTCGCATCCCTCGCTCACCTCCACCAAGGCACCAACGGCATCGAAGCGCGGTGCCCGCCGCAGCGTCACGAAATCCCCGGCCGACGCCGCGATCGCATCGCTCAGCCCGCTATTCGCCCCGCCGAACCAGCGCAGCCGCCCGCCAGCCCATCCACCCGCCACCGGCTCGGGCAGATCCAGTGTCAGCACCGCCCCCTCGGCGGCAATCACCCGCGCGAATCGCCGCCGCCCCGCCATCGCCACCCGGCACCGTGCGTCACCCAGCTCGGCGCGGCATTCGGCCGACGTCATCTCGACCACCGGCGCATCCAGTGCAGCCGCCGCCCCGCGCAGCTCGGCGGTCAGCACGCCATCGCGCGTTTCGACCGCCCCGATCGTCCCGCTGCCCAGCACGACGATCTCGCCCGGCGCCGTCCAGTCGACCGCGAACAGGCTGATCCGCGCCCCGTCCCACCGCCCGGCAAGCAGGTCGACCTCGCTGATCGCCGCGCCAGTCAGCGCGCCCGTCACATCCATGCTGTCGGCATCCAGCCCCGCCCCGCGCCGGATCGCCGATGGCGTCATCCCCGGTGCCGCGCGATAGCGGAAGCCATCCACCTCCAGATCGCGATCATGCGCGGTCAGCCCGATCGCCACCCCATCCCGCCGCTCGATCCGCCAGCAATAAGCGATCGTGGCGAGCGGCGCGTTCAGCCAGTTCATCAGCGTCTTCCTTGATCTTGCGTGGACGCAATGCGGACGGCACTCTGAACCGATGCTCAGCTGGCTCCGCACCATCTCCGTGATTGCGCTCTGCATTGCGCCGCCCGCGATGGCATGCTCGATGGGGCCAATCCGGTCGGAAAGCGGCGCGCTCGACTATGCGCGACAGTCCTATGGTCTCGCCGCGCTCGTCGTGGACGCCGAGGTCGAGAAACCGATGAACCTGGGCGACGATTGGAAGCCGGGCCTGCTGCCCGCTGCCCGCGTCAAGATTCTTCGGGTTCTCAAGCCCGGCGGACCGGGCATCGTCGAAGGCTCGACTATCTCCGTCGCCTATCTCGACTCCTGTTCGATCGCGTTCACCCGCGTGGGTCAGCGCGTCCGCGTACTGCTCGATGGCGGCGGGATGATCTTCGTGGCGGATTCGGGGTTGAACGGCGCCGCGATCTGGGACGCGAAGCTTGGCGCACTGTTCGACCGTGAGATCGATCGGCTCGCCAGTGTGCCCCGCCCTCCTGGCCTGGCTCCGCTTGGGGCTAAGTGACCCTGCCTAGTCTTCCCTGACCTCCACCAAGGGCACACTGGGCGCCGCCCCCGCCATGAACGTCGCCCGGTTCACGCTCAGCGAATCCTCCGCAAAGCGCACCGGCACATCGAACCGGTACCCCGCCGTCACCACCACCCCATCCCCCGCCGGTTCGTCCAGCATGACCACCCCGCCCGCGCCGGTCGCGAACGCCGCCGTCTCGATCCCGTCGACCGCCACCCGCACGCTCCCAGCCACCGGCCGGGTGATCCGCCGCGCGACATCGCCATATGTTTTCACCAGAGCGAACGCCTGCTGCGCGCCATCCCCGGTGCCGATCACCTGATCGAGCGGACCCGGCGCGCCTTCATCGTTCGAGCAGTCATCGAACGGATCGCGCAGCCGGAACCCCCGCGCCGGTCCCATCCGCGCGCGGTAAAACCCCAGCAGCGCCCGGATATCCGCCTCGCTCCGCACCCCAGGCCCGACATCGTACCGGGTCCGCGCCTGCGCCCAGGCTGCATTGCGCGCCTCATGTCCGCCCGCGCTGGTCAGGATCGCAGTCGACACCTCCGGCGCAACCTCCGCCTCGCGCCCAAGCGCAATCGGGAACAGCACATCGTCGAACGCCTGCATCTCATCCTCCTGGTCGAAGGTCACGAACCCATCGCGGATCACCTGCGGCAGCGCCCAGATGAACGTCGCCGCCACGCCCCGCGCCCGCGCCGCATCCGCCGCTGCAGCAATCCCGCGCCACTGCTGCGCATCCTCCGGGTTCAGCACGAACCCCGCGAAATAATGCTGCTTCTCCACCGGATAGCCCAGCCGCGCCTGCGCCAGCGCCACGCCGCGCGCGCTCGCGACGGCATTGCCCGCCGCCGCCCAGTCATAATCCTCCAGCTGCAGCACATCGAACACCGGATAGGTCCAGCCGACCGGCAAGTTCGCCCGCATCGCTTCCGGCGCGTCCCGGTCCAGCACCGTGGGCAGATAGGCGAGCAACAACAGCTGCGCCGCCGGAGCCACACCCCGCACCGCCGCGCCCAGCGCCGCCGTCGATGCCGCCAGCAACGCCCCCGCCGCGTCGAGCACATCGGTGTCGGGATCGCCCCGCACATTCTGCTCCGCCGGATCGCCCAATGCCGCCTTTGCCGCGTCGTCATGGATGCACAACTGGCCATCGGCCATCACCCACCACCATGGCTCGCCGACCTGAAACTTGACCGCCAGCCCCGCATCCTGCGCGATCCCGACAAATGCTGCCGCCACCGACTGCAGATACCCCATCGCCCCCACATGTGCCGGCGACAACAGGGTCGAGGGCGGCTCCCACCCCGTCAGGGCGGGCGATCCATCCGCCGCCCGCTGCTTCCAATCGCCCCAGCAATGCGCATCGAACAGCTCATAGGAGAGCGACCAGATCACGCCGAACCCCAGCGCCCTCGCCCGCGCCGCGAAATCGGCATGCCACGCGACACACGGCGCGTTCAGCGCCCCGCCGGCAAGGCTCGCAAAATAGCCGCCCGCCGCCGCCTCGAGCCGGAAATAATGGCTCATCCCGACATAATGGACGATGTCCCCGCGATACCCCAGTTGCAGCGCATTGCGCAGCAGCCGCGCCGGGGTCAGGTGATAGCTGTCGTCATAGCCCGAGCAGATCGACAGCCCATGTTCGGGCACCACCACGTCGCCGATCGCCAGCACCGCGCCCGGCCCCGCGACCGCGATCTCCGACAGCTCGACCCACCCCTCGACCGGCACCGCCAGCGCTGCGTCCTCACCGGTGTAGCCCGGCGGCACCAGGCTCACGAACATTCGGTCGACATCGCCCGCCCACACCGGATCGGCCTCGCCCGGCAGCACGAACCCGCCCGCAACGCTGGCAAAATCGAGGCTAACGACGCAATCCTCCGGCGTCCCCTGCGCATAGTTCCACAACCGCACATACCAGGCGCGCGGCACCCCCGCCGCATCGCGCCCCTCGATCGTCAGCACCGGTCCATTGACCGGATCCAGCGGCATCACCCCGCCGGATCGCCACCGAAAGCGCAACCGGCACCCACGATAATCCCGGCTGGTCTCATAGGACAGTAGCGGGTGGTCATGCCGATCCACGCTCTCCCAGATCAGCCCCGCCAGATCGTTTTGCCGATAGAATACCGCATCCACGCGGAGTGCGTCCGGCGCGGTGCCCACCACGCTCGCCATCATCGGCCGCGGAAAATTGACCGTCCAATAGGCCGGGTCAAAGCGCGAGATCACCCCCGCCGCCTGCACCGTCCGTTCGGACGTCAGCCAATATGCCATCTTAGGCCCTCCCCTTCTTCTCCCCTCCCGCTTGCGGGAGGGGCCGGGGGAGGGCCTGTCCACACGCACCCGCGCTCAACAGACACGCCCTCCCCTAACCCCTCCCGCAAGCGGGAGGGGGACACCCTCAATCCACCCCGTTGAGCGCCGCCTTCACCGCCCGCGCCACCTGCCGACTCGATTGCCGCAGCGCCCCGGCGGCCTCGGCGCCGCCCGATGCGTTGATCGTGATCGCCACCCGCACATCACGCCCGCCGCCCTGAACCGGCACCTCGACCCGCCCGCTGCTGGTCGGTACGAACAGCTCCGGCCCGCGCTCACCCACAACGTAACCGCGCCCCGGCGCCACCGGCCCCCCGGTCGCGCGGCCCGGCAGTCCGAACAGCCCTCCGATCGCCCCGGCAATGCCACCGTTGCCGAAGATCGCGGCCATCCCGCCACGCACCGCCTCCGCCGCAATCTCCGCCAGAATCTGCGACGCGACGCGCTTCAGATCCTCAAAGCCCAGTTTGCCCGTCCGCACCGCGCGCAACAGCGCGTTCTCGATCCCGCGGCCCGCACGATCCGCACCCGCCTGCAGCGGCCCGTCGATCACGGCGCGCATCTCCGCAACGTCGCGGGAAAAGCCCTGGGTGTCGGCGCGCACTCGCACCATCATGTGTTCGATCTCGTCATCCATCGGGAAACGCCTCCATCAGCTTTGAGATCGTGTCGCGATCGGGCGGCGCGACCGCCTCGCCCGCCGCCGCCCGCACCAGTGCCGCCAGTTCGTCCGGGGTCGCGTTCCAGAACAGCTCGGGCGTCCACCCGAACGCCACCCCCGCTTGCCCCGCCAACAGCGCGGCGCGCTCGGCGAACGACCTGCCCCGGGCCTGACCCGGGGTCACCGGCCCGCCAGGATCTGCCCGATCAGCACGCGCAGCGCAGGGGTCGCCGCGGCGAGTCCCCCCGCCGCCACCCCCTCGCCAAATGCCTCGCGGGTCAGCCCCTCGGGCCGTTCCTTCAGACAATGCCAGAACAAGGCGACCATCTCGCCCAGCCCCAGCCGCCCGTCCGCCGCCCGTTCGACCAGAGCGAACAGCGGCCCTACTTCCTGCTCCGCCGCTACCAGCGCACCGAACGACGGCCGCAGCACCAGTTCGACCCCCGCAACCCGCACCGCCGCCTCGCCCCGCGCCGCGTTGGCGCTCATGCCGACACCACCGGGCCACTGCTCTCCAGGTTCAGCGTGTAGCTTCGCTCCCCGTTGAAATCCCCGGCATAGTCCAGCCGCGTGACCAGGAACCGCCCGGTCATCGTCTCACCGCTCTCGAAACTCAGTCGGTAATCGTCGATCACGCCGCTCAGCGCATTGCCCCGAATCCGCGTTTCCGCCGCTGAACCGGTAAACACCCCCGCCGCCGACACGCTGACCGATCGCACGCCTGCACCCGACAGCAATTCACGCCACGCGCCGGAATCCTTCGACGTGATCGCCACCGCCTCGCCATTGACGCTCAACTGCGTCGTGCGCAGCCCCGCCACCGTCGCATAGGCAACCGGCGACCCGCCATCGCCCACCTTCAACAGGAACGCGCTTCCCTTCTCCACCGCCATCACCCGATCTCCCTCAAATCCCGCTCTGCAACATCCGCACCCGCCACTCGCTCGTCGCGACCCAGCGTCCCTCGCCCTTGCGCTCGATCCGCGCGCGCAGCAGTGCACGGCTCGCCAGCTGCCAGCCTCCGCCGATCCCGCGTGGCATCCCCGCCATCGCCGTCTCGACCTCGCCCGACAGCCGCCGCAGCCGCGCGGGGCTCTCCCCGGCATCGTGCAAGCTCACGACAACCCGCGCCTCGCGCCCGGCCATGTCCTTGGTGCCCCAGTCGGACAGCTGCGCCTCGCCGATCACCGCGTGCGGCGTCGCCGCGCGTACCGGTGGCGCATCGAAGATCGCCGCCAGCCCCTCGGCAAGCGGGGCATGTGCGCTGAGCGCCGCCCGGATCGCCTCCGCCAGCACCGCCGCCGCGCTCATCGCACCGCTCCAGCGTCCAGCCGCATCACCCGCCACGGTCGCCACAGCGCCGTCACCGCCGCCGGCGGCTGGCCATCGCCATCCATCCGCAGATGCGCCGCGAGCCGCAGGATGCCATGTCGCACGGGCTCCGGCACCGCGTTCCAGTCACCCGCGCTTCCCGCAATGTACGTGACCGCGACCCGCCCGGCGCCGGACAGGCAGCGCATCCAGCCGCGCCCGCCCGCATCGATGTCGATGCTGTAGGCTTCGGGAGCCAGCGCAACGTCGCTCCCGCCGGGCGACAACGCATGAACCGCCGTCACCGCGCGCACCGGCGCGACGCTCAGCGCCTGCCATTCGGCGCGCGTCGACAACGTCTCGCGCAGGGTCCGCTCCAGCAGCGGCGCTCCGATAAATCCCTCGCACATCTCGGTCGCGATGCGCAGTTGCGCCGCCAGGGCGGCATCGCCCTCGGCGCCGTCGATCCGCAGGAACGCGCGCAGCTCGGCCAGCGCGACGGGGGCCGCCTCGGGCGGCACGATCGTCTCGATCATCACCGCTGCTCCACCCGCACGTCCAGCGTGCGCGCATCGCGCCGGCCGTCGCTCCACGTCACCAGGTTGGTCAGGCGATAGACCAGCCCCGGCCGCCCGCCCTCGACCGTCGCGGCACATCGCGTCCCGCTCGCCGCCTCGGCCACCACCGCCAGTCCGCCATCGTGCGCGGGCTCGACCGCCCAGCCGCTTGCGCTCAGTCCGGCAGCCCCGGCAACCGCCGCCCAATCGATCGCATAATCCAGCGTCGCCGCCGGATCCTTCAGAAAGACGCCCATTGCTCGCCCCCTTTTCCCAAGAAAAAAGGGGCGGCCCCCCGGACCGCCCCTCCATCGTCTCCATGTTGCCGTGCTTCAGTCCGGGCGCACGACGCGCGCCTTGTCCTCGGCCCGGACGCTGTGCCCGTCGGCGCCGGCCTCCACCTGCGGATCGGCACCGATGTCCGCATGCGCCAGTCCGGCCAGGCGGACCTGCCGGGCCTGGAATTGCCCGCTGCGCCGCACGGCGCTGATCGCACCGCCGCCGATGCGGCGGCGCGCGATCGCTGCTCCGCGCCGCGGGCTTACCATGCGGCCATGATCCGCCAGTCGGTGCCGTCGCTCACGACGACGCCCTTGTTCGATCCGCTACCCGCCGCGACGCTGCCGGTCGTGGTGGCGTTCAGGTCGGTCACATAATGCAGTGCGCCCGCGCCCGCCGCCGAAGCCGACCCCGCACCCGAAACGGTCGCGCCGGGCAGCTTGGGGGCCTTCATGAACTGCGTTTGCAGCGTCGTGAAATTGATGCGGATCGCGTCGGCGACTGCCACCCCCTGCGCCTGCTGTCCGATGGCGAAGGTGTCGTCGGAACGCAGGGTCATGCCCCAGCGCTTGAAGTCCGTCTGGCGGAAGAAGTCGAGATAGAGGTTTCCGTTACCGACAATCCTGCCGCCACAATTGCCGCTGGCATGGGGATTGCGGACGCTGAACCCCTCGAACCGGGTCGAGGCCGACACTTCGCCTTCGAAACCGGTCGCCGAACCGGTGATCGAATTGACGTTCAGATACACCAGCCGCGCGCCATTGGTGAATCCGGAAACCCCCGTGAGCGCAAGCACCGACTGGATGTTCAGCGGGTTCAGTCCTGCCGCCACTACCGACGAGTAGATCGGCTGCCCGATCTGCAAATGATTCTGGGCGCTGATGAACGGCAAAGGCAGCCGCGAAGTGCCGGCGGCGTTGGACTGATACATCCAGGGCGTGCCGTTACCTTCGCGGTTGATCCGAACCTGATTGGACAGGAAGATCGACTTGTCCCCGCTCGACGTGCCGCTGAATGCAAATGTGACGTGGACGTTGCGATATCCGTCAGCAAAGGTGTATTTCGCGCCCGTAAAGCTGACGCCGGAATCATAGCCCCAATCGTCGTTGTTGAACGGGGCATAGACGCTAATCGGTCGATACTCGATCCCGCCCGATCCGGTCGTGTGCATCGCGTGATGGAATTCCGACCCATCGATCCAGCCACCCGGATTGGCCGGATTGGCCGTCGGCACCTTGAACCTGCTTTCGATACGGATCGACGGCCCGCCCTTGGTCGTGTCGATGGGCGCATAGCTGGTATTGAGGTTCCAGCTCAGGCCGAACACGTTGTTGGTATATGCCGGCTGCCCCGGATACTGCGTGTCCGCGGGATACGGGTTATATGAGAAATTCAACCCGAACCGGACGCTCGACGGCTCGCCGCCCCCGGTCCCAGCGGGCGAATCGTACACGACGCCCTCCTGTGACCATCCCGCGTTGATGTCCGGCGGCGTCTCGGTCTCGATCGTGTAATGCGGCGCCGACAGTCCGTCCGCGCCGGTAATCTGGTTCAGGAAATCGGTGACGGTCAGTCCTTCATTGCCCGGAATTGCCTGCCACGCGGCGAACACGTCATGGGCCTGCACGGTCTGGTAGAATTCGGCCGCCACGGTCAGGGCGACCGTCTTGGTCCCGGCGGGAAGATCGACGGCGCTGGTCCCGTCGGACGAAACAATCGGCGCCCGTTCGATCGTCCCGCTGACATAGGTGCCGATCCCGACTTCGAACACGCTCGCATCGGTGGGCGACCCGTCGATGCTGTAATAGAACTGGTCCCCCTCGCTCAGCACGGCGGCAAAGCTGCGCGATCCATCGACCGCCCCTCCCGGCGTAATTGCGCCGGTCCCCGTGGTCGTCGTGGTTTCCTCGACCAAATCTGCGTAAATCAGCTCTGCCATCTATCTGCTCCCGCGGTGGTAAAGTCGGAACTGGCCGGGGCGCCCGCATCGCCCCGACCCAACTGTATCAGCCATGCAACGAACGGCACAATTACGATGATTTTCGCACCGCTAACCGTGCCGCGCACGTTGACGAAGCCGCGAACTTCAGCAGCTTGACCCCGCTCCGTCAGGAGGCGGAAAACTTCATGACCTTGATGGCCTCGCTGTTCGTCACCGCGCCGCCGACGCGCTTGGTCGCATAGAAATGCACGAACGGCTTGTTGCTGTAGGGGTCGCGCAGGATCTGCGTCTCGCCACGCTCGGCGATCAGATAGCCCGCCTTGAAATTGCCGAACGCGATCGACAGCGAATTGGCCGCGATATCCGGCATATCCTCGACCTCGACCACCGGATAGCCCAGCAACGTCGCCGGCTGCCCCGCGCTCAGCGACGGCTGCCACAGCAATGCGCCATCGCTCGTCTTGAACTTGCGGATGCGCGCCAGCGTTGCCGAGTTCATGCACCACACCGCCCCCTGCCGGTACGGCGGCCGCAGCGCCTGAACCAGGTCGATCAGCTTTTCCTCGGGATTGGCCGCAAACGCGCCCGCCGCACCCGACACGATATGCTGCAGCGTCCCGAACGCCCGCACGTCATCACCGGTCGCCGCCGTGGCATAGGTCAGGAACCCCTTGGGCTTGTTGGTCCCGTTGCCGCTCACAAACGCCGCCCCCTCGGCCCGCGCGAACTCGCGCGCGATCTCGTCGGCCAGCCACGCTTCGACATCGAACGCGGCATCGTCCAGCATCGCCTGGCTCGCCGCCGGATTGGCGAACAGGTCGCCCATCGGCGGGGCGATCTCGTTGAACACCGGCGTATCGGTCTCGTCGCGCGCCGCCGTCTCGCTCGCCCAGCCGGATTCGGTCCCGCCCGACGCGACCAGCTTGCGGTATCCCGCGCTGCCCACCGTCACGACATTGGCGATGGCGCGGATCGGCGAGATGCTCGCCAGCGTCGCATCGATCAGCGCGTCGATCTCACGCGGCACGGCGTAGCCGCCCTCGGCCCCGCTCGTCCCCGACAGCGCCTTCATCTCCAGCGCGCCGCTCCCGCTGCGCAGGAACCCCTCGAACGCCGCGCCCGTCACACTGCGCGCGCCGCTCAACATCGGCCGCGCCACCGGCACCCCAGCCGCTTCCACCGCCTCGAACGACTGTTCGAGGACATCCGCCTTCGTTTCCATAGTCTTCTCCCACCAGTAAAAAGTCCTCCGCGCCTGCCCCGGCGAAGGCCGGGGGAACGGGGAGGGGGACCATCGCAAAGCGATGGTGGAGGGGGCCCGCGTCAGGCGAACCCCGTCGTCTCAGAAAATGAATAGGCTATGCGCCATATTCGCGCCCATGCGGGCCCATCCACGATCCTGTATCGTTAGGACCGCGACGCACCGTCACGCCGGGAATTCCAAATGTCCAAACGATCGACCAGAAGCTGGATGAACGCCGGATTCGATGCCTGGTCGCTCGGCTGGGAGTCCGCCGCCGTGATCGGCCTGCGCGCAACCAGGATCGCCCAGGGCGGCCCCGAAGCGCAGCGCGAGGCCGAATTGATGATCTCCGAAAAAATGACCGCCGCGTTCGAACTGCAACTGGCGATGATGACGGGCGCGATGGGCATGAGCCCCGCAACCACCACGCGCAAGGCACTCGCCCACTACCGCCGCAAAGTCCGCGCCAACGCCCGCCGGCTACGCTAAATATCTGTCGCTAACGCATGCACCCGCGCATGCTGCTGCATCGGCCGCGCCACCAGACTCACCTCGCACAGCTCCAGCGCCTCGATCTCGCGCCACCGCCCCTGCCGCGCCTTGACGGTGCGATACCCAAAGCTGAGGCCATTGACCGCGCCCCGCGCCACCAACGCCGCCAGCTCCGGCGCATCGACCCGCGCCGTCACGCGCAACCCGCGCGCATCCTCACCGATCGCCTCGATCACCCCGACCGGATCCCCACGATGCTGCCACAGCAGCGGCACCCGCCGCACCCGCGCCCCGAACGCACCGGCCCGGATCACATCGCCGCCCCGGTCCGGCACATCGAACACTGCGGCGTAGCCCGCGAACCGCACGCTCACTTCCCCACCCCCCAAAACCCCAGCTTCACCGCCAACCCCACAACCAGCAGCGCCAGCAGCATCCGCACGACCCATCCCGCGACCGCCTTCACCGCCGACCGTTTCGCATCGCGCCACGCCTCCAGCAGCTCGCGCAACTCGCCCATGTCCTTGCCGGCATGCGGATCGTCGAGCCCCAGCCGCGCCAGCGCCCGGCTCGCGCCCAACTCGCCCGCTTCTTCCGCCACCGCACGCAGCGTCGCCATGTCCGCCCCCTCGGCCGACCCTTGCGCGATCAGCTGCGCCAGCAGCTTGCCGTCCACCGGCGCACTCACGCCCCGATCCCCTGGCCAATCTCCGCGCCGATCCCCAGCATCGCGCGCTTCTCGGCATCGCTCAGGAACTCCGCCCCGCTGACGCTGCGCCACAGCCGCTCGCGGTCGTCCGCCATCGCCGGCACCTTGTCGACCGCGACCCACAGCCGCGCATCCGGAAACCACGGCGACAGCCCCTGCGCCAGTTCGGTCAGGATCTTGTCCGCCAGCGGCAGGATCGTCATCCGCCACACCGCCTTGTTCGCCTCGCGATAGTTCGCATAGCTATTGTCGCCGGGCAGGCCGATCAGCATTGGCGGCACCCCGAATGCCAGCGCAATCTCGCGCGCCGCCGCCGCCTTCAACCCGACAAAGTCCATGTCCGCCGGCGTCAGGCTCATCGCCTGCCACTTCAGCCCGCCCTCCAGCAACATCGGCCGCCCGGCATTGGCGGCCCCGGCAAAGCCCGCCTCCATCTCGCTCTTGAGCCGCTCGAACTGGGAAGGCGACAGCGCGCTCCCGTCCCCAGGCTCATACACCAGCGCCCCCGAGGGCCGCGCCGCATTGTCGAGCAACGCCTTGTTCCACCGCGTCGCCGCATTGTGGATCGCAATCGCCCCCGACGCCGCGCCCAGGCAGCCCAGCCCATAATGATCGTCGACCGGGTTGAACGCCTTCAGATGCACGACCTGCGGCCGCCCCGCCGCGTCCTCCGCCGCGATCGTGTTGACGCTCGCGCCGACGCGATAGCGATAGCCGACCGGCCACCCCCCGGCGTCGGTCTCGACACTCACCCGCTCGGGCCGCAGCGCAAACAGCTCCGCCACACCCCCCGCACCATCGCCAAGGAGCTGCACGAAAGCATTCCCATGCAACAGCAACTGCGCGGCAATCGTCGCCCCCAGTTCCTGCCCCTGGCTCCGCGCCGTGATGAGCTTCAGCAGCGCCGCATCGCTCGCCGCGACCGGCGCGGCCGCCACGCTCTCAGCGATGATCTTCACCGCCCGCTGCGCCACCGGATTGGCCGCATAACCGGCCCGCACCTGCGCCTCATAGCTCTGCGGCCACTCACCCAGCACCGCGCCCGCGCCCTGCCCACGCGCCAACACCGGACGCGAACCCTCGCGCCCGGACTTCCGCCCGAACCATTTCATAAAAATTCTCCGCTAAAACTCCCCTCCCGCTAGCGGGAGGGGCTGGGGGAGGGCGCGCGCGTCTGCGCGCCTAAAAGACTCTTACCGCTTCTTTCCGAACCAGATCACGTGCCGCGGACCTTTCCCGTTGGAACGCGCCCGCACCTGAACCTCTTCCACCGCAAAGCCCGCATCGCGCATCCGCCGCGAAAAGGCCGGGTCCGGCCCCGCCGACCACACTGCCAGCACCCCGCCCGGCGCCAGCGCCGTCCGCGCCTTCTCCAGCCCGCGCATCGTGTACAGCCCGTCATTGGCATCGCGCGTCAGCCCGTCCGGCCCATTGTCGACGTCCAGCAGGATCGCCTCCCAGCTCCCCCGGCTGCGCGCAATCTCCGCACCGACATCGCCCATCACCAGCTGCGTGCGCGGATCATCCAGGCACCCATCGGCCAGTTCCGCCATCGGCCCACGCGCCCAGTCGATGATGCCGGGCACCAGTTCGACCACGCACGCCCAACCCTTCGGCCCCAGCCGCCTGAGCGCCGCGCGCAGCGTAAACCCCATGCCATATCCGCCGATCAACAGCCGCGCATTGGCCGGATCGCTCAACCGATCCAGCGTCATCTCCGCCAGCGCCTCTTCCGATCCGCTCATCCGGCTCGACATCAGCTCGTTGCGCTCGAGCATGATGATGAAGTCACGCCCATGCCGCACCAGCCGCAACGGCTCCCCGCCCGGCACCTCGGCCACGCCGATCACTTCGCGAGGCGTCATCTCAACTCCATGTAAAACTGAGGACGCTCTCGCCCTCGAGCAAGCCCGAGGCGCTGAACCGCCGCTCGGCAATCCGCCCGCGCCCCAAATGGTCCACCGTCACCACCGTGCTGCACCGCGTCCCATAGATCGGATTGCGGATGAACACCGGCGAGTCCACCGGCTCATACGGATCGGGCTCGTACCGCTCCGCCGCCCCCGCCGGCCGCTCGTCCGCCAGCGCCGCGAACAGCTTCTCCATCGACGCGCTGCCTTCCTCCAGCCACGCGGTCAGCGCCATCTGCACCCGGATCGTCTTGGGCCACAACGTATCGAACAACCCGTTCGACAGCCCATGCATCCCCCGGCTCAACGGCCGCCGCACCGGATCGGGCCGGTTCGACAGATAGAGCGGCCCGTCGCGATCCACCGCGATCAGGTTGAACGGATTGTAGGCGTCCAGATCCTCCGGCTCATGCCCCGCGAGCATATCGGTCACCAGCCCCCCGCGCGACAACCGCGCCGGATCAACCGCCTCGCCGCGCACATTGGTCACCGCCGCCAGCCGCCCAGCCTCGTTCACCGCCAGCCAGGTCCCCCCGGCCTCCAGATCGCGCCCGCCGATCACCGGCCCCTTGGCCATCCAGCGCGACAATGGCGCGGTCGCGCGCGCATGCCGCTCGTCACGGTTCCCCGCGGCGACCAACAACCAATTGGGATGCATCCCCCACGCCAACGCCAGCACGCACATGGGAGCGTGGCTTAGCGAGGGGCGAACGCATCGCCTAGAGCCGATCTCACGGCTTGCGCACCCCGACCTCCCCCTTCCATCCGAACACCAGCTCCCACGCCGCCCATACCAGCGCGTCCGCGCGATCCGGCGAGCGCCCCGGCCCGGCATAATCGCCCCCGCGCACCAGTCCGCACAGCTCGTCCTCCAGCGCCGCGAACGGCTCGGCATGCCGCACCTGCCGTCGCTCGTACAGCGCCGCCACCGGCTCCGCCCGCGCCGCCTTGCCCCGGCTCGCATGGACCAGCCGCACCGGCATCGCCACCGCCGCCGCGCGCAGCACGCTCTCGACCATGTCGCCGCCCTGGTTCTTCTCCGCCACCACGCGATCCGCGCCATGCCGGTCGGCACACGCCGCCACCGCGAGCGCCCAGCCCTCGGGCGACAGCCCCGCCACGCTCGCATCCTCCAGCACGCACAGCCGCCCCGCGCCATCGATCGCCACCGCGACGATCCCGCACGCATCGCCCTCCGCGCTCGCCGGCGGATCGACCCCGACCACCACCCGCACTGGCGCATCCACCGCCACGTCGCGCGCCGCCTCGATCATCGCCCGCGTCCACAGCGCGCCCGGCACATCGCTCAGCAGTTCGCCGTCCAGCTCCTGCCGCCCCAGTCGGGTGCCGCCATATTCGGCCTCCATCGCCGCCACGAAACTCACCGGCAGATGCGGATTGTCCCGCGTCCTCCCCCGCGTCTCGACACAGCCCGGCAGCGCCATCACCCGCCGCATCAACCGCGTCGGCCGCGGCGTCGTCGTCACCAGCACGCGCGGCCGATCCCCCAGCCGCAATCCCATCGTCAGGTTATCCCAGGCTGCATCGCCCCGGCGCCCCCATTTGCCCAGCTCATCGGCCCAGGCGGCATGATGCTCCGGGCCGCGCAGCCCTTCCGGCGACTCCGCGGAATAGGCGAACGCCACTGCCCCCGACGGCCAGTGCAACTCGCGCGCGCTCGCCTTCCACACCGGGCGCCGATCAACGCGCGCCGTCGCGATCAGCCCCGACTGCCCCTCGATCATTACCCGCCGCACTTCGTCCAGGCTCGCCCCGACCAGCGCAAAGCGCCCCTCGGGCACATCCACCGCCAGCTGGTTGACCCATTCGCTCCCCGCGCGCGTCTTGCCAAAGCCACGCCCGGCACGGATCAGCCATACCCGCCAGTCCCCCGGCGGCACCAGCTGTCCGCCATGCGCCCACAGCTTCCACCGCGCCAGGAACTCGCGCCGCATCGGCTTCGTCATCCCGCGCACCGCATGGCCGCGTTCTTCATCGGGCAGCGCGATCAGTCGGTCGATGAGGGCGCCGATCTCCGCATCACTCGCCATCGCGCGTACCCTCCACCCGCGCGACGTGATCGATCACAGCATCGCGTGCCAGGACCGGATCGCCAGCGCCCGCATCGTGTGTCAGCAACCCGGCCTTGCCCACCTCGACCTGCGCCGCCCATTCGGCCTCACGCGCGCGCCGCATCTCGATCGCCTTGAGCCGCTTGAGCAGCATCGCATCGGTTTCATCGGGTCGCGCATATTGCGGGCCGCCCCCACCTTTGCGCGGTTTGCCGGAAGCGTTGCGGTGCAGGACCAACAGCTTCATCGCCGTCTCCAAACTGACCGGTCCCAGATTGCTGTCGACGCCTGCTCCCAACGGCTCGTCCGGCCCCCTGCCCGCCAGGACATGACCGACCACGCGCGTCTCCAGCATCTGGTAGCCGAGCGCGAGCGCCTCTTCCCACGCCTCGGCAAATTTCGGCTCACGACGACGCAGCGTGTAAACCGATCCGGGGATCACCCCGATCACCGCCGCCGATTCCTTGACGTTGCACGTGGCAGCGAGGTGATCGAGAAACGCCTCACGCATCGCCTTGGTCCAGCGGATCCATTTGCGCTTCTGATCGAACGGCGCATGCACCGGATCGGTATAGGCGCGTCGCGTCCCCATCCCACATCTCCCCAACGCAAATCGGGCCGACAGGCGTCCCCGCCCCGGCCCGACTTCACTCAATTTCCAGTTCCCCAAAGATCGCACTCAGCGGCCCGATCGCCGCGACTCGCAATTCTTCAGCGTTCCTGTTATGTACCGAATGAGCGTGACGATGTCAAGCACTTTGTTCCCATTTGGTTCGTCATTCACTCATCGCCGGTTCATCGCGTCTGTGCCATGCTGCCAGCATGACCCACCGCCCCGCCCTGCTCGCCCCGCTGGCCCTCCTCGCCACGGCCCTCCCAGCCACCGCACAGGACGCTGCCCCGGCGGCGCCCGCCGCCAAGGAGGCCAGGATCCCCTTTCCCTCGATGATCCGCGACTTCCGCGCCGATGGCCGCGACGCGATCTACCTGCGCGCGGGACGCCAATGGTATCGCGGCACCTTCCTGGCTCCGTGCCAGGAACTCCCCTGGGCATGGCAGATCGCCTTCAAGCCGTCGGGCGGCGCCGGCGGCATCGACCGTTTCGCCAGCATCATCGTCCCCCGCGAAGGCGAATGCCGCCTCGCCTCGCTGGTCAAGATCGACGGCAAACCCCCGGAACGCGCGAAGAAGCCGGCCAAGCCAAAGGACTGACAGGCCCTGCCCCAAGGGCATGGGGCTGTGGGGTGAGCGCCCCAGCCGCCTCCCCAACAATCGTCATCCCGGGCTTGTGCCGGGACGGGGCCGCCTTGCGCACCACGAAGTCCGACCGCAACGCAAGGCCCGACGAAGCAACCGCCAGAACGCCAACACACCTCCTCCCGTCATGCTGAACGTGTTTCAGCATCCACCCCACCGCACGCGACTGAGCCGCTGGGGGCGACAGAGGCCCAGAACACACGGGGGATGACCGGCATGGCGGCATTTCGGTGGGACGCGGACCCGCGCTCCGGCTAGGTTGAAAACAGGCCACAAGCCGAGGTCAAGGTCGAGCGGAAGCTGCCAATTTGCGGGTGGTGGCGAACAAAGGAAGTCACGCCCCTCGGGGCGGCCATTGAAAATCGCGTTGCCCACCCGCCCTGCAAATCACGACAGGAATAGACGACCGCGCGCCCCTGTTCGCCGACCCGCCGGCATGAATGCGCCGCCGTTTCCCATGTCGCTTTTCCAGTGGGTGGCTTCGAAATCGAAATCGGAAAAATGACGCAATCGCGGTTACGCTGCCCGCACTGCTCGACCGTGTGCGTAACGCGCCCATGCGGCGTCATGACCGAAGCCGTAGACAGATCCCGAGCAATTTTCAGTGCATGTTGAGCAGAGCGTGGTCCGTCTTCCGGCTGGTAAACCGCCAGCGAGGGGCCATTACAGGTCTTGGGCCGGGGTTGCTCGTTCGAACAGCTGACCAGGCATGTCAGGATCGGCGCGCTGATCAACCATGGCCTCCGCATCGCACGAGGTTGTCTCAGTTTCGGGGGGGTCCGCAACGGGTTCCGAGAACTTCCCTACTGGCCCCCCGGCCCCCACGCCCCCGCCGCCGCCGCCGCCGGAATAACCCACCGCCCCCGCGCCGGATCGACGCGCCCTCCGGCCTCCTCGACCACCGCGCGATCGACGATCGCCAGCGCCCGCGTCCCCATCGCCACGAAATCGTCATACCCCTCGTTCGCAAACCCCTTGCGCGTACGATGGATATGGAAACGCCCCGACAGCTTCCGGCCGAACGCAGCCTCGATCCGCGCGCGCCCCATGATCGACCCGATCAGCCCGCCCCAGGTCGCGGTGGGATTGTCGGAATCCCATCCCGCCAGCGTGCCGATCCGGACCGTCTCGCGCAGGTCGCCCTCGCCATAGAAATAACTGACCAGCCCCGCGGCAAAGTTGATACCCCCCGCAAAACAGCCATTGCAGTAGAGCTTGCGCGCGGAGAGGTCGTAGCCATCGGCCATCTCGACCTGATAGCGGCGATAGACCGCGTCGCGCGCCGCTTCCCAGCGCACGCCGCTCTCATATTGCGCCAGGACGAAGCGGTACATTGCCAGCGGATAGCCACCCTCGGGCAGAACCCGGCTCGCCTGCGCCGCGATGGCGCGCAATTGCGGACCCAGCGGTTGCGCCGGATCGACCTGCGCCGACAGCGCGTGGAGTACGACATGGAAGCGCGAAATGTCGGCGGCGGCGCCCCGCGCCGTGGTGCGGATCGGCAGGTCGGCCATGCG
Organism: Sphingomonas sp.; assembly: GCF_965227385.1. Lineage (GTDB taxonomy): Bacteria > Pseudomonadota > Alphaproteobacteria > Sphingomonadales > Sphingomonadaceae > Sphingomonas. The sequence continues at coordinate 1,139,244 of NZ_OZ245750.1, read as the reverse complement.
CAGCGCAATGTCGGGGCGGCCCGGCGCGAACAGGCCGAAAATCTCGGTCGACAGCTGCGCGTCGATCATATCGATATGCTCGTTGCGCGCGGGGTCGGAGGTGTCGGGCGGCAGCACCCCCGCCAGCATCAATTCGTGGGCGCGCTGGTTCGAAACCCACAGATAATTCTGGTTGCCGGTTTCGTCCTTGCCGTACGGGGTCGGCTGTTTCTCGTCATAGATATGGTCGATCCACGCCTGCCGGATCTGCTGCGGCGTCAGGATGCTGGCGCGGTGCTTCAGCAGCGCCTCCTGATAGATATATTCGATATCGGTATCGTCATCCGCGCCCCAGCTTTCGCCCGGTCCGCGCAGCACGAAATCGATCGTCGGCGAAATCGGGCTGGGCTTGGTCGGGTCAAAGATGCTCGGCTGGTCCGGCTTGCCCCAATCGTCACGCGTGTAGAATTTGCCATGCGGCCCGTCGCCGCCGATCTTGTCCATCTCGGTGACCAGCCCGGTCCAGTTGGCAATGCTCTGCCCCAGCCAGAACCCCTCCATCCGCCGGGCATAGGCGGCGCGGTCGATCTCAAGCGCCGCGGGCTGCGCCGCCGCCAGCTTGGGTGCAGGCTCGCGTGCGGTGGTCGCACAGGCGGACAGGCACAGGGCCAGGGCGGGCAGCGTCAGGCGGCGCAACAATCACTCTCCTCGAACCGGGGGCCGGGGTGTGGCGCCCCGCATCGTCCTCCCCCTATGCGGGCTGCGCGCCGCCGTCGAGGCGTCAGGGCGCTGCGATCGCCGCCGCCCAGGCCGCGACCTCATCGTCGCGCCGCCGCACTACGGTCAGCGCGCCCACAGCGCCGGTCGCCGGGTCGATCTCGATCACGCCATCCCACTCGAACGTCGCATTGCCCGCGATCGTCACCGCGTTGCCCCCCGCCGCCCCTTCGGCCCGCGCGCGCACCCGGCCGCCGGGGTTGAACACCGTCAGCCACTCCCCGAACGGCAACCGCCCGGTCAGCCCCGCCGCATGCACTGACCCCGCCATCGCGGTCCCGCACGCATTGGTCAGCCCGACCCCGCGCTCGAATGTCTGCACGAACAGGTCCGCGCCGCGCAGCTCGACAAAGCTCACATTGGCGCGATCGACCAGCAACGCCGGCCCCGCCTCGCACCACTGGCCCAGCGCGACCAGCTCATCGACGTCCACCCGCTCGACGAACGCGATCAGATGCGGGTTGGGCATCGCCAGCGCGGTAAAGGCGCGGTCGCTCGGCAGTTCCGGCACCACCGCGTCGATCACCGGCGCGGCAACCCGAATGCCCACCGCCCCCGGATCGGTCGCCACCGGCCCCACCGTCTCGCGCACGGTGTAGACACCCGCCGCCAGCTCCGCGTCGCGCGCCACCTGCGCCCCACTCGTCTTCAACCGCACCCGCGCCGCATCGATCCCAAGCGCCTCAAATCCCGCACGCGCCACGCACCGCAGCCCGTTCAGACACGTCTCCGGTTCGGAACCATCCGCGTTCACGACCCGCATCCCGAAATCGGAAGCGCCATCCCCGCGCGTCAGCAACAAGATCCCATCCGCCCCGACCGGCCCCGCACGGTCGCTCAACGCGCGCGCAATCCGACCCCAGCTCGCATCATCCAGCTCAACGGCGCGCGCGTCCAGATAGCAGAAGTCGTTGCCCGACCCGTGACATTTCGAAAAGTGCAATTCCATGTGATGACATCTACGTCACTGCAATCCGCGCGCAACTGCAGTTCCGCTTGCCCGCTGCAAACCGCCACTGGCGCGACTGCGGCCAAGCTGCCACAAGGTCCGCGATGGACGGCATCCTGTTCCTCGCCGTGGTCGCACTCGGCATCGTCGCGATGGTGCAGGCCCAGCGGCTGCGCGCCCTCACCCGACGGGTCGATTTGCTCGAACGCAGCCCGCGGGCAGAGCCGCAGCCGACGCGTGTGGCGGAACTCGCGCCGCCGCCGCGTCCAGCCCCCACCGCCATTACGCCGCCGGTCAAACGTGCAGAAGCCCCTCCGCCCCCGCTAGAGCCCGAGCCTGACCGCCCCAGCCTCGAATCCCTGATCGGCGCACGCCTGCCCGTCTGGATCGGTGCGGTCGCCTTGGTCGTCGCCGGCTTCTTCCTCGTCCGCTACGCCGTAGAAATCGGCCTCCTCACCCCAGCAGTCCGCACCATCCTCGCCGCGCTCTTCGCCATGATCCTGGTTGGCGCCAGCGAGGCCGCCCGCCGCATCCCCACTCTCGCCGAAGACCCTCGGATCGCTCAGGCGCTGGCGGGTGCCGGCACCGCCAGCAGCTACGCGACGCTCTACATCGCCGCCGCGCTCTATCAGCTGATCGGCCCGCTCCCTGCCTTCGCGCTGATGATCGGCGTCACTGCGCTCGGCCTATTCCTCGCATTGCGCCACGGTCCACCCACCGCCGTGCTCGCGCTCGCCGGAGGCTTCATTGCCCCGCTTGTCGCCGGGTACGACGCTGCCGGCATCGGACCGCTGCTCGCCTATCTCGGCCTGTTCACCGCAGCGCTGTTCGGCCTGGCCATTCACCGGGGCTGGGGCTGGCTCGCACTCGCGGCAACGGTCGTCGGATTCGGCTGGGTCAATTTCCTGCTCGTCGCGCTGGAGCCGACCCGCCTCACCGGACCCGCCGCCTTCGTCATCGCGCTCGCACTCGCCGCGACGCTCGCCCTTCCGCGCGCTGGCGTCACCAGCGCGTGGCTGCGCACCGCACCGCTCGTCGCTGGCCTTATCCAGCTGCTGATCTTCGCCCCCGCGCTCAGCTTCGACGGATTTGCGTGGAGCTTCTACCTCGTGCTCGCTGCCGCCGCGCTGTTCCTCGCCTGGCGCGACGCACGCCATCTTCCGGGCGCGCTCGCCGCGCTCGCCCTGTCGCTGGTCCTGCTCGCTGCCGCGCTGGTCGCGCCCGATCATGGCGCGACTTTCATCGCCGCGCCGGTCCTCGCGCTCCTGTTCGCCGCTCCCGGCCTGATCCTGCTCAATCGTGGGCGCAGCTGGGCGATCCTCGCGCTCGGCGGCATCGCCGGGCCGGTGCTGCTCGCGAACCTGCTCGAGCCTTCGCACCTAACCGACTGGCAATGGGCGGGCCTCGAGCTCCTCGCCGCCGCGCTCGCCTTCAGCGTCAGCTGGCGCCGCCGCAGCGTAATCGACAGCCGTGACCCCGGCCTGATCGGCGGCGCGCTCGCAGCGGCGATCCTGTGCGCCACCGCGCTGGGGCAGCTGGTTCCGCTCGCATGGCTCGGCAGTGTCTTTGCGTTCGCCACGCTTGGCCTCGGCCTCTGGGCGCGCCGCACCGGCGACCGCGCACTGCTCACCCTACCTGCGTTCGGCATCGCTGCCATTCTGACCGCTGCGTTTGATCCGCTGGCCGACTACCTCGTGCTGATCGCGCAGTCGCTCGCGGGCGAGCGCCTGACAGCCCCATTCCTGCCCGACCTCGCCGACGGCTTCCGTGCGCTGCTTCCGCTGATCGCCCCGGTCGCTTTGCTCGCCCGCGATGGCCGCCATTTTGGCCCATTGCGCAAAGCCGTCCTCAGCACCGGCCTCACCATCGCGCTGCTGCTGCTCTACCATCTCGCCAAGCTCCCGCTCGCCATCACCACCGAACCGCGCTTCGACAGCCTCGGCTTCGTCGAGCGTGCCCTGATCACCCACGCGCTGTTCGCCGCCGCCTTCGCGCTCCGCACCCGCAGCCCCGCCATCGCGTTGCCGCTGTTCGCGCTCGCGCTCGGCCGCCTGCTCTGGTTCGACCTGCTCGTCCTCAACCCGGTCTTCGTCGCTCAGCAGGTCAGCCTCTTCCCGCCCGCGCTGCATGTCGCGCTGGCCGGCTTCTGGCTCTACCGCTTCCTGCCCCAGCCGCTGGCGACCCGCGCCGCCATCGCCGCCGCGCTGCTCGCCACCCTCGCCGCGGTCCGCCAAGCCGCGCATGGCGGCATCATAACCGGCCCGATCGGAACGGGAGAAAATTACGGTTACTCCGCCGCCCTGCTCCTCCTCGCGCTTGGCGGACTGACGCTGGGTATCCGCTCAAGCAGCCGTGACCTGCGCCTCGCCGGGCTTGGCCTGCTCACCTTCGTCACGGTCAAGGTGTTCCTGATCGACGCCGCCGCGCTCGACGGCCTGCTCCGCATCCTGTCCTTCCTCGGCCTTGGCGTCGCGCTGATCGGGATCGGCTGGGTCTATCGCCGCTTCCTCGCGGCGCGACCGAAAGCGTCAGTGGCGAACGCCTGACCCCGGCGGCATCCTGGCCTCACACCAACAGGAGGCCCAGATGACCAAGATCGTTCACATCGTCGACCCCGCCGAAACCGACATCGACGCGGCGCGCACCATCGCGCTGTCGGGTGAGCTCGCCAGCTACGCCCGCGCCGCGCAGGATCCGCTGGCGATGGTCGAGGCGGCCAAGCTGCTCGCCGCCCTTCCTCGCACTGTCTTCACCCCCGGGGCGACCACTGCCGCCGCTCTCTATGCCGAAGCCCGGCTGCTCGCTCGCAGCGACCGCGCAATGCTGGCCGAGATCGATGCGGTTCAATATGGATATGCCCGCCCTGCGCGCGGCAACTGTTATGCCGCCGACAGCTGGGTCGTCCGCTATCGCGGCAACGGCATCGGCCTGTCCGCCACTCCCGCAGCGCAGGTCCGCTTCCGCGTCGGCGCGCCGGTCTGGACCGGACCACGCCCCGCCAACGCGGCCTGATCCGATGCGCGCCGCCCTTCGCCTGCTCGCCATCGCGCTGACCCTGACCGCACTGCCCGTTCGTGGCGAAGATCGTCCGCGCCCGATCACCGGGAATGAGATGCGCGCCGAGGCCCGGTCGCTCGCGGCAGGCGACCCCCAGCTGCTCGCCGAGGTTGCCGAGGCCGAGGCGGAGGCTGCACGCGGCGTGCTCGGTGCCGGCCCCAGCTCGATCCGCCAGACCGTCCCCGCCGGCGCGACATGGTCGCTCCCGATCGCCCGTAGCGCCGATGCCGCAGCGACGGTTGCCATCCGCCGGATCGGCGCGGCCCCAGTGGCACTCACCATCCTCGACACGGCGGGGCGACAGCTCTGTGTGGATAACAGCGGCAGCGCGCTGCTCACCTGCCGCATCGCTGCAGGCGGCGGCCCGCTGGTCGTCCGCGTCGCCAATCGCGGCGGCGACGCGACCGATGTGCTGCTGCTCTTCAACTGAACCCGTCACGGCAGGCGGTAATGATCCGCCACCCGGTCGAGCGCGAGCGTGAGCACCAATCGTCCTGCACGCGCTGGCCAGGCCAGCGCCTTTTCCGCCGCCGGGACGCTTTCCCCAGCGCAGATCACCCGCCACAAAATGTCGGCCAGGCCCCGCCCGGCTGCCTCGATTGCGGCGTCGAACCGGCGTTTCGCCGCAATCTGCGCTTCGGTCGGATCGAGCCCCGCTCCCGGCACGGCACCGCGCCGGCCAGACGGTGCCAGATTCCACCGCATGGTGACGCGCGGGCCGAGCGCCGCCATCTCGTAATCGTCGCGCAGCCGCTCGCCCGCTTCGAATTGTCTCGCATCCACCATGTTCCGTGCCCGTAGCCAGGCGAGCGGCGATTCGGCGTCATTGACCGTAACCCGCCGCCCCGTCCGCCGCGCCGGGGCGTGCCGCACCACATGGCCGCCCTCGATCGTGCGCTCGACCAGTTCCCGCATTTATTCTTCCTTCGCTCGATTGCGAATCGGACTTGCCATAGCGTCACGCTTGTAGGAAACACGCTTAACCGTATCGGTTATTGGGAGCCGCCATTGATCACCGCGATCCGCGAAGTTCGCCGCGCCAAGGGGCTGACGCTGGAGGAGGTCGCGCAACGCTGCGACCCGCCCACAACGGCGCAGACGATAGGGCGGCTGGAAACGGGCACCCGCACCGTATCGGTGGTCTGGCTCAACCGCATCGCCGCCGCACTCGGGGTCGACGCCGCCGATCTGGTCCGCTTGCCCGACCGGCCCGACATCCCGGTCGCCGCCAACCTCGATTCGGGCGGGGCCCACGCTCTTCGCCGCCCAGCCACCGTGGTCCCGCCGGTTACCGAGCCGGATCTGGTGGCGGTCATGGTCACCGGCGGCATCGGCGATTACCGCGCGGGCGACGAAATCTGGTGCCACCGTCTGGCGCCTGCCGATTTCGGTCGCGCACTCAACCGGGACGTATTGATCCCGCGTCCGACAGGCCGCTTCCTGTTCGGCCGCCTGATCGCACATGAGGGCGAAGGGGGACGGCTCAATATCCTTCCGCTCGGCCCCGGCGCGCGGCAACAGGTGGTCGCCGACCCGCCCTGGATTGCCTGTGCCACACGGCTGGTGCGATCGCTCTAGGTACAGCTTCTGCGTCGCCGATCGGCGGCCGCCATGCGCATTTCCCCGTATCTTGCCTCAGGCCGTGCGCAGGCGCATGGTTGCGTTCGTCCTTTTAGGGGAGGGATGCTCATGCACTATCTGACCGGGCTCGTACTGGCCCTGTTCGTCGCGTCGCCTGCACTTGCCGATGAGTGGGACTTCGTCCTGACCAACGGCACGGGCAAGTCCATCAAGATGATCGAAATCGCGCCGACAGGATCGGCGGACTGGAAGCCGGGGCTGGAGGAAGAGACAGCGCGCCGTTCGCCGGTGATCAAGCCGGGTGCGAAGACGACTGTGCGGTTCGACCGTCCTTCCAGCCAATGCCGCTTCGACCTGCGCGCGACCTTCGAAGACGCCACGACGATGGTCTTCAGCAGCGCCAATGTCTGCGACAACAGCTATGTCACATTGAAGCTGACCGGTGGCAAGCCGTCGATCAGCGCCAATTGAGCTGGTGCAGCGACTGAGCCGAATTCCGGTGGATATGGTGGGCGCTGACGGGCTCGAACCGCCGACCCTCTCGGTGTAAACGAGATGCTCTACCAACTGAGCTAAGCGCCCGGACCGCGCCCCGATAGGCGTAACCGCCGCGCGCGTAAAGACGTGCGATGGTTTCCATCGCGCAGCCAAATCGGCTAGCGGGCGCGGATGACCAGCACGCCCGTCTTCACCCGCTTTGCGCCCAGCCCCACCGGCCGTCTTCATGTCGGCAATATCCGCACCGCGCTCCACAACTGGATGTGGGCGCGCAAGCATGGCGGACGCTTCCTGCTGCGAATCGACGACACCGATGCCGAACGGTCGGATGAGGCGTTTGTCGACGCAATCCGCACCGACCTTGCCTGGCTCGGCCTCGTCCCCGATGGCGAGGCACGCCAGTCGCAGCGCTTCGCCCTCTATGAACGTCGGTTTGCCGAACTGGTCGCGGCTGGCCGCGTCTATCCCGCCTATGAAAGCCAGCAGGAACTCGAGCTGAAGCGCAAGATCCAGCTCGGTCGCGGCCTGCCGCCAATCTACGACCGCGCCGCGCTGGCGCTGACCGACGCCGATCGCGCCGCACTGGAAGCCGCCGGCACGCGCCCGCACTGGCGCTTCAAGCTCGACGATAGCGCGCCGATCGAATGGACCGACCTGATCCGCGGGCCCCAGCGCTTCGATCCCGCGACGATGAGCGATCCCGTCATCCGCCGCGCCGACGGGTCGTGGCTCTATCTCCTGCCATCGGTGATCGACGATATCGACATGGGCATCACCCATGTCGTGCGCGGCGAGGATCACGTGTCCAACACCGCGGCACAGGTACAGATGTTCGCCGCACTCGGCGCCACCCCGCCCGCCTTTGCGCATGAAGCACTGCTGACCGGGAGCGAGGGGAAGTTGTCGAAACGCCTTGGCTCGCTCGGCTGCGATCATTTCCGCGACACGGGGCTGGAGCCACAGGCGATCATCGCGCTGCTCGCGCGGCTCGGCACCAGCGATCCCGTCGAGCCGCAGGCCGATCCCGAGCCGCTGATCGCCGGGTTCGATTTCGCCCGTTTCGGCCGCGCGCCCGCGCGGTTCGACGAAGCCGAACTGGCCCAGCTCAACGCCCGCATCGTCCATCAGCTGCCCTTCGCGGCCGTCGCCGATCGGCTGCCGGAGGGCATGGACGCCGCCGCGTGGGATGCGATCCGCCCGAACCTCGAAACCGTTGGCGGTGCCGCCGAATGGTGGCAGGTCGTTGCCGGACCCGTCGATGCCCCCGCCGATCCCGAGGATCGCGCCTTTCTCGCCACCGCCGCCGATCTCGCCGCAACGCTCGATTGGAGCGCCGACCCCTGGCACGCGTTGACCGGCGCGCTCAAGGATGCGACCGGGCGCAAGGGCCGCGCGCTGTTCCACCCGTTGCGCCGGGCACTGACCGGGCGCGACTCGGGCCCGGACATGGCGGCGCTGCTTCCGCTCATTGGGCGTGATCGCGCCGTCGAGCGCCTGCGCGGCTGAACGGATTCCCGTCCAGCCCGCCGGTTTCCTTCCCCCCGCACGCCCCGATCCGCCGAACGAAAAGACATTTGCAAGGTTTGTGTGATGGTATATCATCCATCGACCGGCACAGACCGGAATGATGGAGAGCCTGTCATGCACGCAAACCGCTACCAGCCAGCCGCTTCACGCCCCGCCAGTGCGGGCGCCTCCCTCCTCGTGCTCGCCGCTGTCGGCTTCGGCGCAACCCTGGTCGGCCCGACCATCGTTCCCGGCCTGCTCCCGGAACCGCCGATCTTCGTGACCAACGTCCCGATCGATCCGCCCAAACCGACTCCGCAACCGCTGCCCAAAAAGGATGCGGTGGTAAAGCAGCAGACGACACCCCTGCCGCACCAGCCCACCCCGATCGTCAAATCGAACGGCGCGGCGGATCCGATCGGCGCGACTCCCGACTTCACCGAAACCACGATGGATCCCCCCGGCCCCGTCGGCCCGGCTTCGGGCGGCACCACCGTCGCCGATCCGCCCAAGCCACCGGTGATGATCGGCGCCACGGTCGATCCGCGCTACGCCGATGCGCTTCAGCCACCCTATCCCAATTCCGAAATCCGCGCTCAGACCGAGGGCAAGCTGGTTGCGCGCGTGCTGGTCGGGGTCGATGGGCGGGTCAAGGCGATCGAGATCCTGCGCACCCCCAGCAAGGGCTTGTCCGAGGCGACCCGTCGCCATGCATTGTCCAGATGGCGGTTCAAGCCCGCGACCCGCGACGGCATCCCTTATGAAGACTGGATGACGATGACGCTGAGCTTCAAATTGGTGGATTGAGCGGGGCTGGTCGGGTGGCTCCAAAATCCCTATCTTGGCGGCCATGAGGTTCTTCAAACCCGATCGCCCCGTTTCGACGGTCGGCGCGCTGGCGGATTTGCGCAACGTGCTGCGAATCCGCCACCGCTATCAGGTCTGGTTCTTGGTCGCTGCGGCGGTCACGACCGGCCTGATCCTGTTCGGTTTCTACAAGGACAGCTATTTCGAAAAACCGTACAAGCGCGAGATCGTCTATTTCCAGAATTGGCGTGCCGACCGCACGCTCGACGACATCATCGCGCAGCAGAAGATCGACGAACCGATCCGCAAAAAGAAGCTGGCCGAGGAAAAGGCCAAGGCTGAAAAGAAGCGGCTCGAATACAAAAAGATCGACGACAAGCTGAAAGAATACGGGATTTGAACCATGCCGCGTGGATGGGTGCCGCGCTCGCGCTGGGCGAGCGTGCGCGCGGCCGCACCGCGCCAAATCCCAATGTCGGCTGCGTCATTGTCCGCGACAATCACGTCGTCGGACGCGGCTGGACGCAGCCCGGCGGGCGCCCCCATGCCGAAGCGATGGCGCTGGCACAGGCGGGCGAGGCCGCGCGCGGGGCAACCGCCTACACCACGCTCGAACCCTGCGCGCACGAGTCGGCACGCGGCCCGGCATGCACCGACTCGCTGATCGCTTGTCGCGTAGCGCACGTCGTCATCGCCCTGCGCGACCCCGACCCACGCACCGACGGGCGCGGCATCGCGCGGCTACGGGAAGCGGGGATCGCCGTCACCACCGATATCCGTTCCGCCGACGCGGCGCGCAGCATGGCCGGCTTCCTTACACGGCGCGCGCACGGTCGCCCGGCGGTGACGCTCAAGCTCGCAACCTCGCTCGACGGCTGCATCGCGCTCGCCGATGGGACAAGCCGCTGGATCACCGGCCTCCGCGCCCGCGCGCACGCCCATCTCGAACGCGCGCGACATGAGGCGATTCTGGTCGGCCGCGGTACGCTCGACGCCGACGCGCCAAGGCTCGACGTGCGCCTTGCCGGCCTGGAAGACCGCACCCCGCGCCGGATCCTGCTCTCGGCCAGCGACGCGCCCGGATGGACTCGTATTGCCAGCGCGAGAGCGATCGCCGACCTCGACGGTGTCGACCACCTCCTGGTCGAGGGCGGCGCACATACGGCCGCCGCATTCCTGCGCGCCGACCTCGTCGACCGCCTCCTGCTCTACCGCGCGCCGATCCTGCTGGGCGGCCGACCCGGTCTCGCCGACTTGGGTCTTGCGACGCTCGATCCCGCGCATGGCCGCTGGAACCTCCACGATGCACGCATGCTTGGCAGCGACCGGATCGAGGTCTACGAGCGCGCCAGAGGATAGGATATGTTCACCGGAATCATCACCGATGTCGGCGCGATCGAAGCGATCGAAAATCGCGGTGACCTGCGCGCGCGCATTACCACCGCCTATGACATGGCAACCGTGGATATGGGCGCGTCGATCGCCTGTTCGGGCGTTTGCCTGACCGTCGTCGACAAGGGGCCCGGCTGGTTCGCGGTCGATGTCAGCCACGAAACAATCTCGCGCACCGCGGCGCAGTGGCAGGTCAACCAGCGCCTCAACCTCGAACGCGCGCTCAAGGTCGGCGACGAACTCGGCGGCCATATTGTCACCGGCCACGTCGACGGCGTGGGCACCGTGATCGGCATCTGCCCCGAGGGTGATTCGCAGCGCATCGGCTTCGCCGTCCCCGCAACCCTCGCCCCGTTCATCGCCGCCAAGGGATCGATCACCATCGATGGCGTGTCGCTCACCGTGAATGAGGTCACCGACCAGCCCGATGGCACCGCCCACTTCGCGATCAACCTGATCCCGCACACCCAGGCCGTCACCACCCTCGGCGCGCTGGCACAGGGTCAGGCGGTCAACCTCGAGATCGACGTGCTCGCACGCTATCTGCAACGCATGGAGGCCGTCCGTGGCCAACGCTGAACTGTCCCGCCTGCCCCACGCCTTCCTGTCCACGCCCGAAGAGATCATCGACGAGGCGCGCAACGGCCGCATGTTCATCCTGGTCGATGACGAGGATCGCGAGAATGAAGGCGATCTGGTCATCCCCGGCCAGATGGCGACCCCCGACGCCGTCAACTTCATGGCCAAATATGGTCGCGGCCTGATCTGCCTCGCCATCACCCAGGCACGCGCCGACCAGCTCGGCCTCGAGCCGATGTCGCGCCGCAACGGGACTAGCATGGGTACCGCCTTCACCGTGTCGATCGAGGCCAAGGAGGGCGTTACCACCGGAATCTCCGCAGCCGATCGGGCGCGCACCATCGCGGTTGCGACCGACGCGACCAAGGGTGCCGCCGACATCGTCTCGCCCGGCCATGTCTTCCCGCTCGTCGCGCGCGAGGGCGGCGTGCTGGTCCGCGCCGGTCATACCGAAGCGGCGGTCGACGTGTCCCGCCTCGCCGGGCTCAACCCCTCGGGCGTGATCTGCGAGATCATGAAGGACGACGGCACGATGGCGCGAATGGACGACCTCGTCGCCTTTGCCCAGCTTCACAATCTCAAGATCGGCACGATCCGCGACCTGATCGCCTATCGCCGCCGCTACGACCATCTGGTCGAGCGCCGCTCCGAATCGGTCTTCACCAGCCGCTGGGGTGGCGACTGGCGCACCATCGCCTTCTGGAACAAGGCGACCGGCACCGAACAGCTCGCGTTGGTCAAGGGGCGCGTCGATCCCAGCAAGCCGACGCTGGTGCGCATGCACGCTCTGTCGCCCTTTGCCGACGTGTTCGGCGAAGCGGGTGATCGAGGCGTCCTGCTGCAGCGTTCAATGGAGATCATAGGCGCCGAGGGCGCAGGCGTCGTGGTCGTAATCAACAAGCCACGCGCCGACGCCTTCACCATGGCGGTCGAGCGCAAGGCGGGGAAACGCACCGAAGTCGATATGGAGGAGTTGCGCGACTATGGCGTCGGCGCGATGATCCTCAACGACCTCGGCGTCGAGGAAATGGTGCTGCTTACCAACACCCACCACACGCTCGTCGGCCTGGATGGCTATGGGCTGCGCATCGTCGGTGAGCGCGCAATCGATCTGAAAGGCGAATAATGGCCAATATCCTGATCGTCGAGGCGCGCTTCTACGACCATCTCAACGACATGCTCCTCGCAGGCGCCCGCGCCGCGATCGAGGCGGCGGGTCATTCCCATGAGACGGTCACCGTCCCCGGCGCACTCGAAGTTCCCGGCGCAATCGTGCTCGCCGAAGAAACCCAGCGCTATGACGCCTATGTCGCGCTCGGCGTCGTCATCCGCGGCGAGACCTATCATTTCGAGATCGTCTCGAACGAAAGCGCACGCGGGATCATGGCGCTGACCATGGATGGCATCCCGATCGGCAATGGCATCCTGACCACCGAAGACGAGGCCCAGGCGATCCGCCGCGCCGATCCTGCACAGCTGAACAAGGGTGGCGGCGCCGCCGAAGCAGCGATCGCAATGCTGGCGCTGAAGCAGCGGCTGTAATGACCCACCCGATCCTCTTCACCGAACGGCTGATCCTGCGCCGTCCGGCGGCGGAGGATCTCGACGGCTGGGCAGCCTTCTCCGCCGATCCGGTGGCGACCGAGCATCTCGGCGGCCCGGTCGAACGCAGCGTCGCGTGGCGGCAGCTGTGCACCATGGCGGGCGCGTGGGAGATCAACGGCTTCGCAATGTTCTCGGTCATCGAACGTGCCACCGGAAAATGGGTCGGCCGCCTCGGTCCGTGGATGCCCGACGGCTGGCCCGGCACCGAAGTCGGTTGGGGCGTTGCCGCGGAGTTCGCCGGGCGTGGCTATGCCTATGAGGGCGCGGTCGCGGCGATGGACTATGCCGTCGATGTGCTCGGCTGGAGCGAGGTGATCCACACCATCGCACCCGAAAATGCCCGCTCGATCCGGCTTGCCCAGCGGCTCGGCTCGACCAACCTCCGCCCCGTCACGCTTCCCGCCCCCTATGCCGACGTCGAAGTCGACGCCTGGGGCCAGAGCGCCGAGCAGTGGCGCGCGCGGCGGGCGGTGCGGTGACCGACGTGCCCCCCAGCCGTTACAAGGTCGTCGAGCGCGATCGGCGGCTGGTGGTGATCGACACGCGGACTGGGAAACCGGCCAGCGCGCCCGGCCCCGTCGCAGCGACACCCCGGCCAGAGCGTCCAGCCCCGTCCGAACGCCCCGTCAGCGAACCCGAACCTCGTCGGATCGACGACCGGAGCGGCGCACAGATCCTCACCACCGCGCCGCTCTACGACCTCAAGGCACCACGCCGGATCATTATGGACGACCGCTTCAACGAAAAGATCGGCAAGGCGATCGGGGGCTGGCTAATCGCCCTGTTCTTTGCCTTCACGATTGCCTTCCTGTTCTTCCCCTGGCTGATCGTGCTGCCGTTCGTGGCGATCCTTCAGCCCAAACTCCGCGCAGCGGCCCGCCAATGGGTCACGGCGCGGTTGGACGAAGTGGAACGCAGTTAGAGTCGTTTTCCGGTTTGGCGGCACCGGCCCGATTCAGCATGCTGAAACGACACTAGGCGCTGCGGTTCCCGGCGTTGAGCGCACGCGCCAATAGGCCGTTGGCCTCCCCGATGAACTGCTGCGTGATCTCACCCGCGAACGGGTTGAGGTTCTGAATCGCGAAGAACAGCTCTTCGCTGTCGTCACCGATCAGCGCGCACAGCTCGAGCAGATGTTGGTAGCTGTCGGTCTTCAGTTCTTCGTCCGGGATACGGATATTGACCAGCGTCCGACCGATCAGGTGCGTCAGCGCCTGGACATAGGCCATTTCGCGGTCATGCTCCTCGGCGCTGGTGACCGAGACCTTGAGACCGAGCGCGCGCCCGAATTCGGCGACGCGGTGGTGGCGCTCGCCGCGCACCGGGCACACCACCAAAGGCTGTCCTGCCAGCCCGCGCCGCGCGCTCTGCGGCCCGAACAGCGGGTGGGTGGCGACGATATCGACACTCTCGGGCAGCGCCTCCGCCATCCAGCGCGCGGGGAGCATCTTGACCGATGCCACGTCAACGACCAGCGCGCCGGGACGGACATGCGGGGCAATGGCGGTGAGTGTGCGCTCGATCGCCTGGACCGGGACGGCGAGCATCACGATATCGCACGCGGCCACCGTCTGCAGCGTGTCGGTCACCACGCCGACCCGGACCGCATCCTCGGCAATGTCGCGCGTATCGTGCACGACCACCGTGAAATGGTCGCGCAGATGCGTGGCGGCGAGTTGACCGAACCGCCCGAAGCCGATGATGCCGAAGTGCTTCATTCGGCGTCGACGGCCGCCACCAGCTGCTGCAGGATCGCCGCAACCGCGCGCGTCTCTTCCTCGTTGCCGATGGTGATGCGCAGACCATGAGGCAAACCCTGGCCGGGCAGCCAGCGGACGATATAGCCCGCGTCCATCAGCCCCTTATAGGCCGCTTCGCCGGTCAGCTTGCCCTCGAACAGCACCAGCACGAAGTTGGCCTGGCTCGGCACCGCGCGAAGGCCGGCATTGCCGAGCTTCGCGATCTCGTCGCTGAACCAGCGGCGCCATTTGGCATTCTCGGTCTTGCAGCGCGCAACGAAATCATCGTCGTTGAGCGCCGCGATGGCAGCTGCGGTCCCGGCGATGGTAATGCTGAACGGCAGGCGGATGCGGTGCATCGCCTCAATGATCGCGGGCGCGCCATAGCCCCAACCGATGCGCTCGGCGGCCAGGCCGTACATTTTGGAAAAGGTCCGCGTGACCAGCACGTTGGACGCGGTCTGCGCCAGCTCCATGCCGCCATCGTCGATGTCGCCATCGATATATTCGGCATAGGCGTGGTCGAGGACGAGCAGGATGTCGTCGCGCAGCCCGGCGTGGAGGCGGGCGATCTCCTCCCGGCTCGCATGGGTGCCGGTCGGATTGTTCGGGTTAGCGATGAACACGATCCGCGTCTTGTCGGTGACGCAGGACAGGATCGCGTCGACGTCGGTCGCATAATCCTTGTCGGGCGCGACCACCGGGACCGCGCCGACGCGCTTGGTCGCGATCGGGTACACGGTGAAGCCGTAATTCACATAGATGATCTCGTCGCCCGGCCCGGCGAATGCACCGGCGGCAAGGTGCAGCACCTCGTCCGATCCATTGCCATAGATGATCCGGTCGGGATCGAGCCCGTGCTTGGCGGCGAGCGCTTCGCGCAATTCGGTGCCGCTGGCGTCCGGATAGCGTTCTAGGCTGTGCGCCGCCGTCGCGAATGCGGCGCGCGCGGCCGGCGAGGTGCCAAGCGGATTTTCGTTCGACGACAGCTTGATCGCCTTGCGGCCATCATCGGTCTTCGACTTGCCCGGTACATAGGGGGCAATGTCCATGATCCACGGCTTGGGGGTCGGTCCAGTCATGGGCGACCCCTTTGCCCAATGGTTACGCAATAGCAAGGTCATGGCGCTAACCCCTGCGCAACGAAACCGGGGGTTGGATGCGAAGCGGGGGTTTGGTCTGGAATGCACTGGCGGCGGCGCGGCGGCGGAACTTGGCCGCCGCGGGAGAGGCTGCGCCGGTCCCGGCTCAGCCCGGCGCGACGCGACGCGCGTTGCTCAAGGGCTTTGCCGCCGGCGGTGTCGCCGCCGCGATCCCCACCGCTGCACCGGCAAACACCGGCAATGGCCGGGTTGCGATCATCGGCGGTGGGATCGCCGGGCTGACCGCGCTCCATCACCTGCGCGCGGCAGGGGTCGATGCCCGGCTGTATGAAGCCGCCGGGCGGCTCGGCGGTCGCGTCTTCACGCTGAAGTCCACGACGGCACCCGCGTTCGAGCTCGGCGCCCAGCTGGTCAACAGCGACCATCATGACATCCGCGCGATCGCACAGCGATTCGGCGTCGACCTGATCGACCGCAAGGCCGCGCCACATCGCAGCATCGTCGTTACCGGCGGGCAGATGGTGGCGGAAACCGAACTGGCCGATGCGCTGTCCCCGATCGCGGCACAGATCGGCCGGGACGCCGACCGGATCGACATCGACCCCGCCGCCGTGCGCGCGTTCGATGCCGTGTCGGTCGCCGACTATCTCGATCGGCATGCCGGCTTGATCCCAGCACCCTGGCTGCGCGGCCTGCTCGAAACGACCGCGCGGACCGAATATGGTGCCGAACCCGATGCTACCTCCGCGCTCTCGCTGCTGTTCAGCCTGCCAACCGTGAACGGCGAGCGTGCCGATATCCTGGGCGGGTCGGACGAGCGCTATACGATCGCCGGGGGGAGCGGCGCGCTGATCGATGCGTTTGCCGCTCGTTATGGGGACAGGATCGAAACAGGGCGCCGGCTGCTTCGCGTCGATCGCGCGACCGGCGGCGTGCGTCTTACCTTTGCCGATGGCATGACGATGCGCGCCGACGCCGTGATCGTCGCGGTGCCGGCGCCAGTCACCCGCCGGATCGACTTTGCCGTGCCGCTGCCTGCCGCGTGGCGCAGATTTGTCGGTGCCATGACGCTGGGCCGGAACGAGAAGGTGCTGGCCGTGGCCGATTCGCCACGCTGGCGCGACGCGATCGGGTCTGGCGGCGATGTATGGCACGCTGCGGCCCACGGCAGCTGGGCGAGCGGCTGGGACGGCAGCGTTCGCGGCGTGGACGGTCCACCGGTCTGGACCTGGTATCTCGGTGGCGACGCGACCGCTTCGCCGGAGTCGGCGCGAGCGCTGGCGCAACGCTACGCATCGGATGCGGGCGCGGCGCTCGGCGATCTTGCCGCAGCCTGTGCCGACGCACCGGTTCGGCGAACCGCCTGGCATCGCGATCCGCTGATCGGCGGGTCCTATGGCAGTTATCCACCCGGCTATCTGACACGTTTCGGATCGCTGCTGTGGCGTGAAGGCGGGGATGGTGCGGCGGTGCAAGCCGCCCCCGCGCTCGGCCGCGTCATCTTTGCCGGCGAGCATCTGTCCGACGCCTTTCCCGGCTATATGAACGGGGGCGCGCAGACCGGGCGGCTGGCTGCGCAGGCGATCCTTGGCCGAACCATCCCCGCTGGAACCGCTTGAACCCTGGCCGCGCGACTTCTACGCACGCGGCGATGTCTGACGATCCGCGCTTTGGCCTCGACCGCCGCGTGACGCTTCCGGGGCCGCTGCGCCTCGACGGGGGCGTGCTGCTGTCGCCGGTCGAGATCGCCTATGAAACCTATGGCACGCTGGCGGCGGACGGCGGCAACGCGATCCTGATCTGCCACGCGCTGACCGGGGACCAGCATGTCGCGTCGACCCACCCGATCACCGGCAAGCCCGGCTGGTGGGCGCGCATGATCGGACCGGGAAAGCCCATCGATCCGGCGCGGCATTTCGTGATCTGCGCCAATGTGCTGGGCAGCTGTATGGGATCGTCGGGACCGGCGACGGTCAACCCGGCGACCAGTGCCCCCTGGGGCATGAGCTTTCCCGTCATCACCATCCGCGACATGGTGCGCGCGCAGGCGATGCTGCTCGACCATCTCGGCGTCGACCGGCTCAAATCCGTGGTCGGTGGATCGATGGGCGGGATGCAGGCGCTGAGCTGGCCCGCGACCTTCCCCGACCGGGTCGAGGCCGCAGTGGTGATCGCATCGACCGCGCGGCATTCGGCGCAGAATATCGCGTTTCACGAAGTCGGGCGTCAGGCGGTGATGGCCGATCCGCGCTGGAATGGCGGCGCCTATTATGAGGGTGAGCCGCCTGCATCGGGCCTCGCCGTCGCGCGGATGGCGGCGCATATCACCTATCTGTCCGAAGCGGGCCTCACTGAGAAGTTCGGCCGCAAGCTGCAGGCGCGTGAGGCCAAGACCTTTGGCTTCGACGCGGATTTCCAGGTCGAATCCTATCTGCGCCATCAGGGGCTGAGCTTTGTCGACCGGTTCGACGCCAACGCCTATCTCTACATCACACGCGCGATGGATTATTTCGACTTGGCCGAGGAACATGGCGGGGTGCTCGCCAATGCGTTCCGCGAGACGAAGGCGCGCTTCTGCCTCGTCAGCTTCGACACCGACTGGCTCTATCCCACCCGCGAATCGCGCGCGATTGTCCATGCGCTCAATGCCGCCGGCGCGCCGGTCAGCTTTGTCGAACTCTCCTCACCCTTCGGTCATGACGCCTTCCTGCTCGAAGCGCCCGAGCTGAACCGCGTGGTGGACGGATTCCTGAGGGCGGGCGAATGACCGGACTCCGCCCCGACCTGGCAATCATCGCATCCAATGTCGCGCCGGGCAGCCGGGTGCTCGATGTCGGGTGCGGCGACGGGGCGTTGATGGCGGCGCTGCGGGATCAACGGGGATGCGACGCGCGCGGGCTGGAGATCGACGCGCGCAATGTCGCTTCCGCCGTCGGGCGCGGGCTTTCCGTGATTCAGGGCGACGCCGACACCGACCTTGCGGATTACCCCGACGCCAGCTTCGACTACGCAATCCTCAGCCAGACGCTCCAGACGACGATGCGCCCGCATGTCGTGCTCGATCACCTGCTGCGCATCGGCGAGCGTGCGGTCGTGTCCTTCCCGAATTTCGCGCACTGGCGGGTGCGCCTGTCGCTGCTGTGGGGCGGGCGGATGCCGGTGACGCGGCTGTTGCCGGTGGCGTGGTACGAAACGCCGAATATCCACCATGTCACGATCGACGATTTCCGCGCCTATGTTCGCGAGCGCGGGATCACGGTCGAGCAAGCATGGTTCCTGTCAGGCGACCAGCTGACCAGTTCGGCCGCCGCCAATTTCCGTGCCGAACACGCCGTCTTTCTGCTGAAGCGCTGATTTTCGACGAAGCGCGGGTGACGGGTCCGGTTTCGCCCGTTACCAACTGCGCCCAGAACATGTTCAGGGAGTCCCATATGCGTCAGTCGGTCGCCGGCGTCCTCGCCGCGCTTTTCGTACTTGGTCAGGCAAACGCGCAGGACAAGCCCGCCGAAACTCCCAAATGGGACGTCAATGCGCCACGGGGCGCGACGCTCAAGCAGGCAAAGATCGACACCGACGAAGGCACGTGGATCGACGTCGATGTCAGCCCGGATGGCAAGAGGGTCGCCTTTGCGCTGCTCGGTGACATCTACACCATGCCGATCGCGGGCGGCACGCCGACGCGCGTCGCCGAAGGCATGGCGTGGGAAGTGCATCCGCGCTTTTCTCCCGACGGTCGCCGCATCGCCTTCACCTCCGACCGCGGCGGTGGCGACAATATCTGGATCATGAACGCCGATGGCAGCGACAAGCGTCAGCTGACCAAGGAAGATTTTCGCCTGCTCAACCAGCCAAGCTGGTCGCCGGACGGGCAGTATATCGTCGCGAAGAAGCACTTCACCACGGGCCGCTCGCTCGGCACGGGTGAGGTGTGGCTGTATCACGTCTCGGGCGGGGCGGGCGTGCAGCTGGTCAAGCGCCCGAACGAGCGGCACCAGAAGGAACTGGGCGAGCCGATCTATGCGGCGGATGGCAAGGGCGTGTATTTCACCCGCAACATCACGTCCGGCCCAATCTTCGAATATGCGCAGGATTCGAATACCGACCTGTTCAACATCGAGCGCTACGACCTGGAGACCGGCGAGACCACGACCGCCGTGTCGGGGCTGGGCGGATCGGTGCGCCCCGCGCCCTCGCCCGATGGCAAGTCCATCGCCTTTGTCCGGCGTGAGGCGGGTAAGTCCAAGCTGTGGGTCAAGGATCTGGCGAGCGGGGCTGAGCGCATCGTCTATGGCGCGCTCGATCAGGACGTGCAGGAGACCTGGGCGGTCACCGGCGTCTATCCCAACATCGACTGGACGCCCGATAGCAAGTCGATCGTGTTCTGGGCCGGCGGCAAGATCCGTCGCGTCGATGCCGATGGCGCCAATGCGGCGGTGATTCCGTTCCGCGTCGCCGATACCCGCGCGGTCGCCGACGCGCCGCACCCGCAAATCGCGGTCGCTCCGACGAGCTTTACGACCAAGATGCCGCGCTTCGCGACCGTCTCGCCCAATGGCAGCCAGCTGGTATTCGAGAGTCTGGGCAAGCTCTGGGTCAAGCCGGTGAGCGGTGGAACGGCGAAGCGGCTGACCAACCTCGCCGATGGCACTGGCATTGAGCTGTTTCCGGCCTGGTCGCGCGACGGGCGTTCGATCGTGTTCGTCCAGTGGAATGACGAGAGCCTTGGCGCGATCCGCGTGGTCTCCGCCTCGGGCGGTGCGGCGCGGAGCGTGACGCAGCAGCCGGGCCATTATGCCCGCCCGCAATTTTCACCCGACGGCAAGACGATCGTGTTCGAAAAGGGCGATGGCGGCGGGCTGACCGCGCCGAAATGGGGTGAGAATCCCGGCGTCTATCGCGTCGCCGCCGCTGGCGGCGCGCCGGTAATGGTCAGCCGCGGCCTGTCGCGCCCGCACTATGGCGCTTCGAACGACCGTATCTTCATGGTCGAGGGTGGCGAGCGGCTCCAGCTCGTCTCGACCGACCTGAATGGCGAGGGCAAGCGCGTCCATGCTGCGGGTGAACTGGCCACCGAATTCATCGTCGCACCGGACGGCAAGAGCGTCGCCTTCCGCCAGAATTATCAGGTGTTCGCGATGCCGCTGATGCCCGGTGGCCAGCAGGTTGCGGTCGCGCCGAAGGGCGATGCGCTCCCGGTGGTGCGGGTGAGCAGCGATGGTGGCGATTACATCACCTGGTCGGGCGATGGCGCGCGGCTGCACTGGAGCCTCGGTCCGACGCTCTACACCGCCGACCGCAACGCCTTCTTCGCCTCGGCACCGGGCGGCGCCAAGGTCACCGTAACCCCGCGCACCACGTCGATGGCGATGGAGGTCAAGGCGGCGAAGGCGAGCGGCACGGTCGCGCTGACCGGCGCGCGGATCGTCACCATGGCCGGCGCCGATGGCGGGGTGATCGAGGATGGCACGATCCTGATCGAGGGCGATCGCATCGTCGCGGTCGCACCGACCGCTGCGATCCAGCTCCCCGCTGGGACCAAGACGGTGGATGTCACCGGCAAGACGATCATCCCGGGCCTGGTCGATGCCCATGCGCACGGCCCCTATGGCACCGACGAGCTGATCCCTCAGCAGAACTGGTCGTTGCTCCAGAACCTCGCACTCGGCACGACGACGCTGCACGATCCGTCGAGCCAGGCGGCGCATGTCTTCGCCGCGGCGGAAATGCAGCAGGCGGGCAAGATCCTTGCTCCGCGCCTCTTTTCGACCGGCGAGATCGTGTACGGCGCGCGCGCTGCGGGCGTCTATGCGCAGATCGACAGCTATGACGACGCGCTCAACCATGTCCGCCGCCTGAAGGCGCAGGGCGCCTATTCGGTGAAAAACTATAACCAGCCGCGCCGCGAGCAGCGTCAGATGGTCGTCGCCGCCGCGCGGGCGGAGGGGATGCAGGTCGTGGCCGAGGGCGGGTCGCTGTTCGGCATGGATATGAACCTGATCGCCGACGGTAACTCGACGCTCGAGCATAATGTGCCGAGCGAGGTGTTCTACAAGGACGTGCTCCAATTCTTTGGCCAGAGCGACGCCAACTACACCCCGACTTTGGTCGTCACCTATGGCGGCCTGGCCGGCGACCCCTATTGGCGGCAGGCGACCAATGTCTGGGAAAACCCGCTGATGGTACACACGCCCCCGGCGCAGCTGCGCGCCGACACGATGCGGGTGACAAAGGCACCCGAGAGCAATTTCGTCGACGATGACAATGCGCGTGAGGCGAAGAAGGTGATGCAGGCCGGCAAGCTGGTTGCGATCGGTGCGCATGGCCAGCAGGCCGGAATCGGCGCGCATTGGGAACTGTGGTCGTTCGTGCGCGGCGGCATGACCCCGGTCGAGGCGCTGCGGGCAGGCACGATCGATTCGGCCAGGTCGCTGGGCTACGCCAGGGATGTTGGCTCGCTCGAGCCGGGCAAGCTGGCCGACCTGCTCGTCCTCGACGCCGATCCGACTGCGGACATTCGGAACAGCGACAAGATCCACCGCGTCATGCTGGGTGGCCGGATGTACGACCCGCGCACGATGAACGAGGTCGACACCGGCACCGCAAAGCGCCGCCCCTATTGGTGGGAGTGACCGGCGACTGCCGGGGCGGCAACGCC
Source organism: Sphingomonas sp. (assembly GCF_965227385.1). Taxonomy (GTDB): domain Bacteria; phylum Pseudomonadota; class Alphaproteobacteria; order Sphingomonadales; family Sphingomonadaceae; genus Sphingomonas. Next base: position 1,117,017 of record NZ_OZ245750.1, on the reverse strand, counting down.
CCGGCCAAACCAATGGGGTTTCGCCGGCGGCTGTAACCGGTTACAGCCCGCTGACGCGCCTCGCGGCGCAGCTTTGGGAGATGGTCGATGCGTGTAACCCTTGCTGTGGTGCTGGTAAGCTTGTGCGCGACCTCCGCGACTGCGCAGCTGGGCAAGCGGACCTATGCCAATCCGATCGACCTCGACTACCGCTACAATTATGAGCAGGTGAACGAGGACATCTCGTACCGCACCGGCGCCGATCCGGTGATCATCCGGCACAAGGGCGCCTATTATCTCTTCCAGACTCTGGCCGAGGGCTATTGGCGCTCGACCAATCTGATCGACTGGACCTTCATCACGCCGAGCCGCTGGGAAAAGGGGGGCTTCGTCGCGCCCGCCGCCTGGTCGGACGGCGAACGGCTGTATCTGATGCCATCGATGATGGAGCCGGGGTCGGTCTATGTCTCCGACGCCCCGGAGACGGGCAAGCTCGACTATTTCGTCCGCCGCATGCCGCGCCTGCCGGGACAGGTCTGGCCGGGTGGCGAAGCGAACATGAAGCCGGGCGACGTGCCGCCCGGGCCCTGGGACCCCGCGCTGTTCCTGGACGATGACGGCAAATGGTACTTCTATTGGGGGTCGTCCAACGTCTTCCCGCTCTACGGCATCGGGATCGAGTTCAAGGACGGCCGGATGATCTACAAGGGCCGCGCGACCGAGGCGTTCAAGCTCGACCCCGACAATCATGGCTGGGAACGCTTCGGTCAGGATCATTCGGGCAAATTGCCCGACGGCACCCCGATCAAGCCGTTCATGGAAGGCGCCTGGATGACCAAGGTCGCCGGCACCTATTACCTTCAATACGGTGCGCCCGGGACCGAGTATAACGCCTATGCCAATGGCGCTTACACCGCGAAATCGCCGCTCGGCCCGTTTACCTATGCACCGTGGAATCCGGTCGCGTACAAGCCCGGCGGGTTTGTCGAGGGCGCCGGGCATGGCTCGACCGTGCAGGACCATTACGGCAATTGGTGGAACAGCGGCACGCCGTGGCTCGGCCATAACTGGACGTTCGAGCGGCGGATCAACCTGTTCCCGACGCGGTTCGAAGCGGACGGGCAGATGTGGGCATCGTCCCGCTTCGGGGATTTCCCGCATTGGATGCCGGAGGGCAAGGTCGAGGATATCGAGGGGCTGTTCACCGGCTGGATGCTGCTGTCCTACCGCAAGACCCTGACCGCATCCTCGACGTTGGGCGCGTATGACGCGAACCGGGCGGCGGACGAGAATCCCCGCACCTTCTGGGTCGCCGCCAGCAAGGAGCCGGGCGAGACGCTGACGATGGATCTGGGCGCGGCGAAGATGGTGCGCGCAATCCAGGTCAATTTCGCCGATTACAAGTCCGGCCGCTATGGCGATGCGCCGGACATCTATACCGAGTTCAAACTGGAGGGATCGCTCGACGGCAAAAGCTGGTCCAAGCTGGCAGAGACGGAGGCCCCGCGCCGCGACCGCCCCAATGCCTATTTCCAGCTGGAAACGCCCGCGAAGGTCCGCTTCGTCCGCTATGTCCACGGTCATATCGGCGGCGCGCATCTGGCGATCAACGATCTGCGTGTGTTCGGCAACGCCGAGGGCCGCGCGCCTGCGATGCCGGGGACGGTGGCGGCGATCCGCGATACCGACGAACGCAATGCGACAGTGCGCTGGCGCAAGGTGCCGGGCGCGGTGGGGTACAACGTCATGTGGGGCATCCGCCCGGACCGGCTGACGCTGACCTATCAGGTGTTCGCCGACGAACTGGGTGACGGCCCGCAGGCGCGCCTTGACCTGCGCGCGCTGAACAAGGGGGTCGGCTATTATGCCGCCGTCGAGGCGTTCAACGAGACCGGCGTGTCTAAACGCAGCGCGCCGGTGCGGGTGCGTTAACCCGCACTGGTCGAGCGCACCACAAGCTCGGCCTGGTGCAGTTCGGCGCGCGTGTCGGCGCCCTCGCCCTCCAGCACGTTGATCACGCGTCCGATCGCTTCCTCACCCAGTTCGGCAATCCGGACGCGCATCGTGGTGACGCCGAGATAGCGCGCGAGCGGGATATCGTCGAATCCGGTGACGGCGACCTGCCCCGGCACATCGATACCGGCGGTGCGTAGCCCCTGAAGGCAGCCGAGCGCCATCATGTCGTTGGCGGCGAACACCGCGTCGCAGTCGATCTCGCCAGAGGCGATGGCGCGCGCGACCGCTTCCCCCCCCTCCTCCGCGAAGTCGCCGGGCAGGACGATCGCCTCGGCCCCGGGCAGGAGCCGTGCGATGCTGCTGCGGAATGCGGCGGCGCGCTCGCCCGCGTCGATATTTCCCTCCGGCCCGGCGATATGCGCGATCCGGCGGCGGCCGGTCGCGACGAGATGCGCCACCATCGCCTCGGTGGCGGCTGCATTATCGAGCCGTACGGTGGCCAGGTCGGTGATCGCGCGCGGGCCGTTGATGATCAGCGCAGGCAGACCGGTCGGCAGCGCCCGGCGGAGCATCGCTTCGGACAGATGCGGCGCCATCACCACCAGCCCGTCGACGCGGCCGCGCATCGCGCGCAACGCCATTGCCGCCTGCTCGCCCTCGTCATGCATGACCGACAGCAACATGACATAGCCGCGCCGGCTCGCCTCGCGGTCCATGCCGCGTACGAATTCGCTGAAAAACTCGCCATGCAGATCGGGCAACACGACCCCGATCGCGTGCGCACGCGCCAGACTAAGGCTGCGTGCACCGGCATGCGGGACATAGCCAAGCTCGGCCGCGGCGGCGATGACTCGCTCGCGCGTCTCTGCGCGGACATTGCCAAGTCCGTTCAGGGCGCGCGAAACAGATGCGATCGACACCTGAGCGTGCCGTGCCACATCCCGAATCGTCGCCTCACCCATGTTGTCACGTCCCCCAGATTGAGAACGTTCTTCTCTACCGGGTCATTCCCGATTGCAAACACGTTCGTTAGGCTGCATGTAACCGGTTACGGTTTGCCGCGACACCCCTGACTCGGACCGCGCCAGCCATTCAAATCTAGCGTACCCTTGCTGGTGCAACCCGTTCAGGAGAGGATCAACATGCTCGACACCCGGATTTCTCGCCGCGCTGCCCTGATGGGTGCAGGTGCGGTCGCTGCGTGGCTGCACAGCCCGGCGCGGGCGTTGATGGGCGAAGCGGCGAAGATCGAGGTTCCGGGCTTTGTTGATGCGCTGATCGCCAAGATGACGATCCATGAAAAGGCCGGTCAGCTCAGCCTGATGGCGGCGGCATGGGGCGGCGGCGCGGCGATCGCGATGAACCCGCCAAGCGGTTCCAACGCCAATTTCGACCAGCAGGTCGATGAGGTGCGTCAGGGCCGCATCACCGGCGTGTTCAACGGCAACAACGCGCGCATGTGCCGCATCATGCAGACCGCGGCGATGCGGGAGTCGCGCCTCAAGATCCCGCTGATCTTCGCGGCCGACATCATCCATGGTCATCGCACCATCTTCCCGGTCCCGCTGGGCGAGGCCGCAAGCTTCGAGCCGCTACTGGCGCAGAAGGCTGCGGCTGCGGCGTCGTTCGAGGCGGCGGCGGCCGGCATCGACTGGACCTTCGCGCCGATGGTGGACATCGCGCGCGACCAGCGTTGGGGCCGTGGGGTCGAAGGCGCGGGTGAGGACGTGCTGCTCGGCAACCTTTTCGCCGAAGCCCGCGTGCGCGGCTTCCAGGGCAAGAGCCTGAAGGCAATCGACACGATGATGGCCTGCGCCAAGCATTTCGCCGCCTATGGCGCGGCCGAGGCGGGGCTCGACTACAACACCGTCGACGTGTCCGAACGCACGCTGCGCGAAGTTTATTTTCCGCCGTTCCAAGCCGCATTCGCTGCCGGTGCGCCGACCGCGATGGCCGCGTTCAACGAGCTGTCGGGCGTCCCCGCGACCGGCAATGAATGGCTGATGCGCAAGATCCTGCGCGAGGAATGGGGCTTCGACGGTTTTGTCGTGTCCGATTACACCGGCGACATGGAGATGATCGCGCACGGCTATGCCGCCGATGCGCGTGAGGCGACCAAGCTGGCCTTCATGGCCGGCGTGGACATGAGCATGACCAGCGGCTTCTACCGCGACCACCTGCCCGACTTGGTCGAAAAGGGCGAGGTGCCGATGGCGCGCGTCGATGAATCGGTGCGCAAGGTGCTGGCGCTCAAGGCCAAGCTCGGCCTGTTCGAGGACCCGTTCCGTCGCATCAACGAAAAGCGCGAAGCGGCGCGGACCCGCACCAAGGAAAGTCTCGCGCTGGCGCGCGAAGCGGGCAAGCGCTCGATCGTGATGCTCAAGAATGACGGCGACCTGCTGCCACTGCCCAAGAGCGGCAAAAGAATCGCGATCATCGGCCCGTTCGCGGAGGGGCAGCACGACCTGAACGGCCCGTGGTGCGTCTATGGCGACAACAAGCAGGCGATCGATCTGGCAACCGGCGTGCGCAATGCGCTGGGCAAGAGCACACCGGTCACGGTGACGCTCGGCTCCAAGATCGAAGAACCGCTCGATGGCGGTATCGCGGCGGCGGTGGCGGCGGCGAACGCTGCGGACGTGGTGCTGCTCGCGATCGGCGAGAGCGAGAACATGTCGGGCGAGGCGCAGTCGCGCACCAGCATCACCGTTCCGGCCCCGCAAATGGCGCTGGCCGAAGCGGTTGCGGCGACCGGCAAACCGATCGTCGTGTTGCTCAAGAACGGCCGCGCGCTGGCGCTGGAGGGGGCGGTCAAGAACGCACCTGCGATCCTCGTCACCTGGTTCCTGGGATCGGAAAGCGGCAATGCCATCGCCGACGTCCTGTTCGGCGATTACAGCCCCTCGGCGCGCCTGCCGATCAGCTTCCCGCGCGAATCGGGGCAGCAGCCCTATCACTATGCGCACAAGCCGACCGGCCGCCCGAACCCGAGCGACGACAAGCTCGAGCCGTACAAGACCCGCTGGCGGACCAGCCCCAACGCATCGCTCTATCCGTTCGGTCACGGCTTGACCTATGGCAAGGTCGAGTATGCGGGACTGACGCCGCAGCAGGGCACGCTGGGCTGGGATGGCGAAATCGCGTTCACCGCGACGATCACCAATCGCGGCACCCGCGCGATCGAGGAAGTGGTGCAGCTCTATATCCGCGATCGCGCGGCGAGCATCACCCGCCCGGTGCGTGAGCTCAAGGCGTTTCGCAAGCTGGCACTGGCCCCCGGCGCGAGCGAGACGGTGCGCTTCGTGCTGCGCCGGCGTGACCTGCAGTTCATCGGCATGGACCTGCAACCCACGGTCGAACCCGGCCTGTTCGACGTGTGGATCGCGCCCTCGGCGGAAGCGCAGGGCGTGCATTCGACCTTCACCCTCGCAGCGGCCTGACGGCCGCGCGCCCCGGACCTGGTCCGGGATTCGGCACCGCTCCAGCTCCCCCTCCTCCCCCGGGGCGGTGCCGAATGAGGGGGAATGGGCCGGTGCCGTTTCAGCGAGGCTGAAAACGACTCTAGCGGCGCAGATCCTTGACGATTTGCGCATGCGCCCCGCGCGCGAGCGGGTTGAGCGCCATCATCACGCACGAGAAGACGAGGAATGCCAGCGGGACCGCCCCGATGGTCAGGCGCATTGCGGTCAGCGTCGCCGCGCTCTGTTCGACATTGGCCACGTAGCCGGCGGCATCGAAGCCGAAGCCGATGATCGCGGTCGCGATACCGATGGCAACACGCTGCAGCAAAGCCGCCATCCCGAACACTGCGCCCTCGACGCGCAGGCCCGTGCGCTGCTCGCCATATTCGATCGTGTTCGGCAGCATCGCCCAGAACACGAAGTTCAGCCCGACGATCATCGCCTGCATCGCCATGAGATACGCCTGCATCACCCCGGCGCGGTGGATGTCAAACAGGGCGAAGGCGGCGAGTCCGGCGCTGGCGAGTCCGGCCGCCAGGAACCACAGTCCGCGCGCACCGATCCGGCGCCGCAGCAGCATCCATAACGGCACCGACACCGCGCTGACCACGCTCATCGACGCCAGGGCGAGTTGCCCGCTCGCCTCGTCATGCAGGAAATATTTGAAATAATAGAGGACCGACTTATTGAGGATCGTCACCGCGACGATCACCGCCATCATCGCGAGGTTCAGCGTGACGAAGGCGCGGTTGGCGGCGATGGCGCGCAATGCGGTCAGGACCGGAACCGGTGCGGCGCGATCGGGCACATCGGCTTCGCGATAGCTGGCACCGACCAGCGCGAGGATCGCGGCTCCGGCGAGTGCGAACAGCATAGCCGCCCCGAAATAGGCGTCCGCCGCCACCTCTACGCCGAGCAGACCCGAGCCCAGCGGAACGGTGCCGAGCGCGACGACGATCGCGGCCAGTGTGCCCGACAGCATGCGCACGCCGGCAACGAACGCCCGGTCGTTGCTGTCTGCGCTGACCCGCGCGCTCATTGCAAGATAGGGGACATTCAAAAAGGCATAGGCGGTGCGGAACAGGATATGGCCCGCAAAGATGCCCGCCATCCCCCAATAGCCGGGCACGAGCGGGGGCAGATAGGCAAGCATGAAGCCAAGCCCGAGCGGCACCCCGCCGAGCGCAAGCAGCCGCCCCAGTCCGCCACGCGGCTCATGCCGGTCGGCGAGCAGCCCGGCGGTGAAGTTCGCAATCCCGTCCCAGACCGAAGCGGCAAGAAAGATCGTCGCCGCCACCCCCACCGGCAGGCCCAGCGCGTCGGTGTAATAGAACAGCAGGAAGAGCATCGCGCTCTGCCAGTAGAGATTGAACGCAAAGTCCCCGAACCCGAACAGCGCGAGGCGGAAGCGGGTCGGGCGAGGGGCGGGGATCGCGTCAATCGGCAAGGCGCACCGTGATCCCATGGGCCTCCAACTGGCGGACAAGATCCGCCGCGCGTTCGGCATCGAGTGCGCGCTGCGGGACGATCAGCGGGCCGCAGCGCGATAGCAAAATGATGTAGTCGGGGCTCGCGATAGCAGCGCGGATCGTCCGCCACGGAAAGACGCCATCGGTCCTGTGAACGCATCCGCCGTTGCGGATCTCTGTGTCATCCCATGACGTGAACGGTGCACAGCCTGCGTGCTGCTCAATCCAATTCTCGAGTGTGCGGCGCGACAAGCTAGGGGTAAGCCACGCGACTGTGGCGATCGCCAATGCGACACCTGGAATGGCCGCGAGCCTCGCGTCCCCAGCCATGATCGCGAGGAGCGCTAGCGCTGCAGCGATGGCGATCAGGATTGCGACCCAGCGCATCGGGGGGCGTCCGATCTTGCCGAGAAGCCGCTGCACTGGCTGAATATCGGCGGCCGAAAAATGATGCACGTCGCTGCGCATCACTCAGCCGCCAGGAGCGATTCGGCGCCGCCCAGATCGACCGAGACGAGGCGGCTGACCCCGCGCTCGACCATCGTCACGCCGAAGAGCCGGTGCATGCGGCTCATCGTTGCGGCATTGTGGGTGACGATCAGGTAGCGCGTTGCCGTTTCCCGCGTCATCGCTTCGAGCAGGTCGCAAAAGCGCTCGATATTGGCGTCGTCCAGTGGCGCGTCGACTTCGTCGAGCACGCAGATCGGCGCGGGGTTGGTGAGGAACAGGGCAAAGATCAGCGCGACGGCGGTCAGCGCCTGTTCGCCGCCCGACAGCAGGGTCAGCGACTGGAGCTTCTTGCCCGGCGGCTGGGCCATGATTTCGAGCCCCGCCTCCAGCGGATCGTCGGAGTCGATCAGCGCGAGATGCGCCTGCCCACCGTTGAACAGGGTGGTGAACAGGCGGCGAAAATGCTGGTCCACCGCCTCGAACGCGGTGAGCAGGCGTTGGCGCCCCTCGCGGTTGAGCGTACCGATGCTGCCGCGCAGCCGGTGCACCGCCTGGATCAGCTCGTCCCGCTCGGCCGCGGCGGTCTGAGCAGCGGCGGTGAGTTCTGCCAGTTCGCTCTCGGCGACGAGGTTGACCGGGCCGATCCGCTCGCGCTCCGCGATCAGCCGGTCGTGCGCGGCGGATTCGTCTTGCGGGCCGCGCACGCTGTCGGGATCGAAGCCGACGCGTTGCGACAGGACGGGCGGCGGGCATTCGAAGCGTTCGCCCGACAGGCGGTTCATTTCGACCCGGCGCAGATCGTGATTCTCGGCGCGGGCGACGGCACCGGCGCGTTGTTCACGCGCTTCGCCCAGCGCATCGCCGGCGGCGCGCACGGCGGCTTCGGTGCCGCGCAATTCGGCTTCGGCTTCACGCTCGGCAAGCTGGGCGGCGGCGCTTTCGATGCGTGCCTCTTCGCTCGCGCGTTCGGCCCCGGTGACCGCCGCGTCGAGTTCTGCAGGGCGTCCGGCGAGTGCATCGGCGGCTTCGGCGAGCTCGACGGCTCGGGCGTCCATCTCGGCGATGCGGCGCGCCGCCTCCCCGGCACGCGACGTCCAGCTGCGGCGTTCCGCCTGCGCGGCGGCAAGCCGCTCGCGCGCTGACACGATGTCGCGTTCCAGTGCGCCGCGCTCGGCCCGCGCGGTCGCGGCCGCGGTGCGGCGCAGTTCGGCTTCGGAGGATAGCGCGCTGACCTTGGCGCGGGTTTCGCTGCCATCGGGCAGGGCGGCGCGCGCGGCTTCGGCGCGGGCGACCTCGCCAGCGGCTTCCTCCTGCTCGGCGACGGTGCGCGCGCGGCGTCCCTCCAGATCGGCGCGCTGGGCGTCCAGTCGCTCGATTGCGGCGGCGGCGCGGTCTTCGGCGCGGGCGGCGTCGCGCCCGGAGGTTTCGGCGCTGTCGAGCAGCCGGCGGCAATCGGACGCGGCGCGCTTCGCTTCGGCGATCTCTGCTTCGATCCGCGCCAGTTCGGCATCGGCGGTATCGACCGCGCGCACGGCGGCGGGGCGCGCCTTTTCGATCGCGTGGAGCCGGTTGACCCGCTCCAGCCGTTCCGCCGCCGCCGCGCCGCCCGAGCGCGCGACATAGCCGTCCCAGCGTCGCAGCACGCCCATCAGCGTCACCAGCCGCTGTCCGACCGCGAGCGGCTGGTCTTCATCGCTCTCTGCAACCAGCACCTGTGCCAGCCGCCGGGCGAGCGCGGGCGGGGCGGTGACATGCGCAGCCAAGGGCGTGGTCCCGCGCGGTGGCGGCGGGTCGCCGGGGAGTGCATCGGCCCCCGCCCAATGGCGTTCGCCTGCCGGATCGAGTCCAGCCTCCAGATCGTCGCCCAGCGCGGCGGCGAGCGCGTGTTCGTAACCGGGCGCGACCGTCAGCCTGTCGAGCAGCCGTTCCTTGCCGCTGGGTCGGGTCGCTTTGGACAGCGCCGCAGCTTCGCTGTCGAGCTGGGCGAGCTCGGCATGCGCCTCGGCGCGGGCGGATTGGGCGCGGCTGCGCGAGTCGATCGCGGCGCGTTCTGCGGCGTCGGCACGGGCCAGACCGGTGCGCGCCGATTCGGCCTGGTGCGCCGCCTGCGCCCGTGCATCGGCCGCGCGCTGGCGTTCGGCGGCGAGCGGGGCGGGGTCTCCCAATGCGCGGATTTCGGCATCGACCCGCGCGGCTTCGCGCGTCGCGCGCTCCGCACGGGTGCGAGCGGCGGCAAGCGCGGCGTCGGCGACACGGGTCTCTGCGGCTTCGGCGGCCTGTGCGGCGAGGGCCTGTGCCAGCGCCACCTCGGCATCGCGCGCGGCGCGTTCGGCATCGGCGAGTGCGGCGTCGAGATCGGGCATGCGCGCGGTCGCCTCGGCGATGCGGGCGTCGAGGGCCTGTGTCTCGCTGTCGAGCCGGGCGAGCGCGTCGGCGGCGTCGCGTGCAAGTGCGCCTTCGCGTTCCTTGTCGGTTTCCAATCGCGCGACTGATTCGTGCAGTTCGGCGATGCGCCGATCGATTGCGGCGCGCTCGCTGCGGAGTGTTGCCAGCCGGTGCATCGCCTCACTCGCGCGGTCGCGCTGGGTCAGCGCAGCGGCGCGGGCGGTGGCGAGCGTGGTCGCAACCGCCTGTTGCGCGGCGAGTGCGGCTTCCTGCGCGGCGGTGCGATCGGCGACCAAAGCCTCGGCCGCCGCAGCTTCCTGCTTGGCGGCGTCGGCTGCGGCAGCTGCGTCGCGCCAGCGGGCGAAGATCATCCGCGCCTCGGCCACGCGGATGCGGTCGGACAGCTCGCGATAGCGCTCCGCCTGTCGCGCCTGGCGCTTGAGCGCGGCGGCGCGCGCCTCCTGATCGCTGATCAGCTCGTCGAGCCGGGTGAGGTTGGCCTCGGTCGCGCGCAGCTTTTGCTCGGCGTCCTTGCGCCGGACGTGCAGGCCGGAGATGCCGGCGGCTTCCTCGAGCATCTGTCGGCGCTCGCCGGGCTTGGCCTGGATGATCGCGCCGATCCGGCCCTGGCTGACCAGCGCCGGGGAATGCGCGCCAGTCGCCGAATCTGCGAAGAGCAGGCCGACATCCTTGGCGCGCACGTCGCGGCCGTTGATGCGATAGGCCGAGCCTGCGCCGCGCTCGATCCGGCGGACGACTTCAAGTTCGCCGTCATCGGGGCCGCCGGCCTGTTCGGCGAGGATCGAGACTTCGGCGAAATCACGTTGCGGACGGCTGGCGGTGCCCGCGAAGATCACATCCTCCATCCCCGCGCCGCGCATCGATTTGGCGCTGTTCTCGCCCATCGCCCAGCGCAGCGCTTCGAGCAGGTTGGACTTGCCGCAGCCATTGGGGCCGACGATGCCGGTCAGCCCGGGTTCGATGCGCAGGTCGGCGGGGTCGACGAAGCTCTTGAACCCCGTCAGGCGGAGCCGCTTGATCTGCATCGGCCCCGCCCCCGGCCTTCGTCAGGCGCCCGCCGCCTTCAGCGCGGCTTCGACCTGCGGCCAGGTGCCGGTGTTTTCCAGCACCTTGCCATTGAGGATGAAGGTCGGCGTTCCGGCGATGTTATACCGCTTCTGTCCGGCCTCGGCCGACTTCACCAGCGCATCGGTGGCGGCAGCGTCGGCAAGGCATGCGCGTGCCTGGGATTCCGGGACGCCGCGCTGCTGGACAAAGGCGAGGTAGCCGAACTTCTCCGCCACTGCGGCGATGCGCTGTTGCGGCGCCATTCCCTCGACCTGCTGGATGAAGGGATCGCCCTCCTTGGGTCCATTGCTCATCAGCGTCTGCTGTTCGGCGAACATCTGGTCGAGAATCGCGAAGAACGGGCCGGGCCCGGCGCACTGGCCAGCCAGTGCCGCACCGACGTCAATCGGGTTCAGCAGGAAGTCGCGGAATTCGAAGCTGACCTTGCCGGTCGCGATATAGGCTTTGAGCGGCTCCATGCCCGTGACGGCAAAGTTGGCGCAATGGCCACAGGTGCGCGAGCCATATTCGATCAGCTTGATCGGGGCATCCGGGTTGCCCATGCGAAAGCCGCCTTCGGGGGTCTTGACCACCGTATCGACCCATTGGCTGCCCGCCGGGGCGGATGCGCCCGCGACCGGGGCCGCAGGTGCGGCGCTGCTGTTATTGCCGGCATTGTCGCCACCGCAGCTGGCCAGAGCCAGTGCCGATACCAGGCCGATTGCAATTCGCTTCAAGTTACGTCTCCACGCTTGGGGGATGGGTCAGCGCGCACCTGCAGCGCGCAATTCGGGTTCGAGCGTTTCCCAATGGCCGCCGCCACCGGTCTTGCCGTTGATCACGAAGGTCGGGGTGCCCCTGATCACCTTCCACGATGCGTCGGCCATGGCGGTCAGGCGGTTGAGGTCGGTCGGCGTGGCAAAGCAGCGGTCGATCGTCGCGTCGCTCATGCCGCGACCGCGCATCAGGCCACTCAGACCCGAACCCTCGGCGGCAGCCTTCAACTGCATGAGCCGGGTTTCGGACTGCAGCGCCGCCGCGTTGGCGCTCCACCAGGCAGCACCGCGGCGCGCCCAATCGCGCTGCTCGGCGAAGATCGCATCCGTCGCACTGACGAAGCCGCCCGGCCCGGCGCAGCGCGCGAGCAACGCCGCGGCCATGTCGATCGGATCGCGCACGGCGTGGCGCACCTCGATCCGCACCGTGCCACGGCGGACGTACCCGTTCTTCAGTGGCAGTTTCGCTTCGGCCATGAACTCCGCGCAATGACCGCAGGTGTAGCTGAGATATTCGACGAGTCGCACTTTCGCGGTCGGATTGCCGATCAGATAGGCGCCCGAAGGTGCCTGCACGACATGGGTCGACCAGTCGCGCGGTGCGGCGGCCTTCGTCTTCGGCTGCTGCGCGGTCGCGCCGCCCGGAGCCAAGGCGCCGATGGCCAGCGGAGCCAGGATGGCAAACACACGCATCAATCGATCTTTCCAAGTTTGAATGCTGGCGTGGCGAGTCCGGCGCCGAGCCCTTCCAGCACCGCCCGCAATTCTGGATCGACGATCGCGCGCAGGCTGTCGCCGAGTTCGGCGGGCAGCGGCGCGGGAGTCACGGGGTCGGCGGGCTTCGGCTTGCGGGCGACTTCGCCCTGGCGAATTGCGACGCGGGCAACAGCGGGATAGCCGAAGAAGCGGTTCACGCGCTCGACGATCTCGGGCGCAATATGCTGCATCATCGGGGCGTGCGCGCCCTGCACCACCAAGCTGAGCACGCCGTTCGAGCGCTCGCCGCGCGGGAAACGGATCGATTCGGGCGATGAAACTCCGGCATAGCGCTCGCCGACAATCTCGCTCCACCGGCTGAGCACTGCGCTCTGGACGAAGCCGAACTTGCGGAACGCGACGCGGCCGACGTCCGGCACCAGATCGGCGACGGCACGGACCCGGTTGCTGCGGCGAGGTTCTTCGCTCGGGATGCGCGGCTTACTCATTCGCCCGGTCCATGCCATAGCCGGGGCGTGCCCGACAATGTTTCTCACATCATCGCCGATCTGCTGCTCGCCTGGTACGACGCCAATGCCCGCGCGTTGCCATGGCGCGCGCCACCGGGAACGCCGCCGCCCGATCCCTATCGCGTGTGGCTGTCCGAAGTGATGCTGCAACAAACTCAGGTTGCGGCGGTGATCCCCTATTTCGAGAAATTCACGACCCGCTGGCCCGACTTTGCGAGCCTTGCGGCTGCCGACCACTCCGATGTGATGAGCGCCTGGGCGGGGCTTGGCTATTATGCCCGCGCGCGCAACCTGCTCGCCGCAGCGCAGGCGGTGGCGGGGGAGCATGGCGGGCAGTTGCCGGGGGACGAGGCGGCGTTGCGAAACCTGCCCGGCTTTGGCGCCTATACGGCGGCGGCGGTGGCGGCGATCGCGTTCGGGCAGCGCGCGGTGGTGGTCGACGGCAATGTCGAGCGGGTGGTCACGCGACTGTTTGCCGTGGCCGACCCGCTACCAGCGGCGAAACCGCGGGTTCGCGCGCTCACCGATTCGATCACGCCGGACGCACGCGCGGGCGATTTCGCGCAGGCGATGATGGATCTGGGCGCGACGATTTGTACGCCGCGCAGTGCGAAATGCCTGCTCTGCCCCCTGGCTGAACCCTGCGCCGCGCGGCGGGCGGGGATGCCCGAGGCGTTTCCGGTCAAGGCGAAGAAGGCGACGCGGCCGGTGCGCTACGGCACCTTCTTCTGGCTGGAGCGCGACGACGCTGTCCTGCTGGTGCGGCGCCCGGCCAAGGGATTGCTGGGCGGCATGCGGGCGCTGCCGACCGGTCCGTGGAGCGAGATCCCGCCGGGGCTGGCCGACGCGCCGGCCGCAGCCGACTGGACGCTGCGCAACGCGGCGATCCGCCATGTGTTCACGCATTTCGAGCTGAACGCCGTGCTTGCGACTGCAACACGCGCGCGTCACATAGACGCGCTCGACGGCGAATGGTGGCCGATCGGGCGACTGGACGAGGCAGGACTTCCGCGGCTGTTCGCCAAGGCGGTCGAGGCGATGGAGAGCGAAGCATGAAGCGGACCTGGATGATCGGTGGTGCGGCGGCGCTGGCGCTGGCGGCCCCGCAATCGGCGGCATTGGGACAGGCGGCGACAGCACCGCGCGTCGCGGCTCCGGTTCAGTCGCTGGCGCAGGATTATGTCGCGCAGAACCGTACTCAGGGCATCGTCATCGCCTATGGCGTCGGCGATTCGGCGCCGGTCTTCGCCAGCGCGGGCCGTATCGCCACGGAGGCCGACGCTGCTCCGGCCGGTCCCGATTCGCTGTGGCGCGTCTATTCGATGACCAAGCCGATCACCGCGATGGCGGCGATGATGCTGGTCGAGGACGGCAAGCTGAAGCTCGACCAGTCGATCGCCGATTTCTTTCCCGGCTTTCGCAACATGAAAGTGCTGACCGATCCGGCCAACAGCCTCGACAGCCGTCCGGCGACGACGCAGATCACGGTGCGGCATCTGCTGACGCACACCGCCGGCCTTGGCTATTCGATCATCACCAAGGGGCCGCTGCTCAAGGAATATGAGCGGCTGGGGATCACGCCGGGCGCGGTCAACGCGGCGCTGGAAGCACAGGCGCGTCCGCTGCGCCCCACCAGCCTCAAGGAATTTGCCGAGCGCGTCGCGACGCTGCCGCTGATCGCCGAGCCGGGAACCAAGTGGAGCTATTCGATCAGCCTCGACCTGCTGCCCGCGATCATCGAGGCGGCGGCGGGGATGCCCTACGAGCAGTTCCTGCAGACGCGGATGCTCGGGCCGCTGAAGATGACCTCGACCTATTGGACGGTGCCAAAGTCGGAAGTTGGCCGATTCGCGACCAACTATGCCTGGGCGGGCGAGAATCGCATCCCGTTCGATCCGGCAAAAAGCTCGGCGTGGCTGACCCCGCCTTCCTTCCCCTATGGCGGGGCGGGGCTGGTGATGTCGGCCCGCGACTATGACCGGTTCCTGCACATGCTGGCCAATGGTGGCGCGGTCGATGGCGTCCGCGTGATGAAGCCCGAGACGGTGCAACTCGCCATGTCCGACCTGTTGCCCGCGGGCGTCATTTATGGTGGCGCGCCGAGCGGAAGCGGCGGCGCGACCGGGCCGAAAATGGGCTATGGCGCGGGCGGATCGGTCCAGCTTGAAGACGTTCCCGGCGGCGCGGGCAAGGGAACCTATGGCTGGGGCGGCGCGGCGGGCACGGTCGCGTGGGTCGACCCGGCGAAGAAAATTCGCGGGACGGTGATGGTCAATTACTTCCCTTCCGACAAATGGCCATTGCGCGCCGATGCTGTCAAAGCCGTCTACGCTCAAGCAGGTCGCTGATGCGCCTAGAGGTCGGGTTCACCGGCGGGGTGCTCGACCGCGCCGACCGGGAACGCAATAACCCTGAGGCGCTGGCGGTGGCGAGGGGCGACTGGCGCGCGCGGATGCTGAAGCTCAACGGGCTCGACCCCGAGCTGGATGGCGAGGGGCGGCTGGTCTGGGTGAGCCTGGCGGACCTGCCCGAGGATGCCCGCCCGCTGTTCCTTGGCTATATCGACGGCAAGCCGCATTTCGCGCCGCTGCGCATGAGCGAGCGGCATGGCGCGGCGCGCTCGCCCGCCTTGTTCGCGATGCTCGGACTGATGCCACCCGATCAGGCAAGCCTCTATGCCTGTGCGCGCAGCCTGGTCGATTGGCACCAGCGCCATGGCTTTTGCGCGGCCTGTGGCAGCGCGACCGAGCTGTTCCGCGCGGGCTGGGCGCGGCGGTGCAGCGGATGCGGCGCAGAGCATTTCCCGCGCACCGATCCGGTGGTGATCATGCTCGCCGAGCATGACGGTCGCGCGCTGCTCGGGCGACAGGCGGCCTGGCCTGTCGGACGCTATTCTGCGCTTGCCGGCTTTGTCGAGGTCGGCGAATCGATCGAAGAGGCAGTGGCGCGCGAGACGCTGGAAGAAGCGGGCGTGCGCGTGACCGCTATACGCTATGTCGCCAGCCAGCCCTGGCCGTTCGCTTCGTCGCTGATGATCGCCTGTATCGCGCGGGCTGAAGACGACACGCTCTCGCTCGATACGACCGAGATCGAGGATGCGATGTGGGTGACTCGCGACGAGGTACGCGCGGCGCTGGCGGGCGACACGGACGGACGGTTCATCGCTCCGCCGCGCTACGCGATCGCCCATAGCTTGCTCAGCGCCTGGGTGACGGAAAGCTAGCCGGTCGTTTCGACCAGCTCGATCGTTTCCGATTCGCCAAAGGCAAAATAGGGAATCGCGGCTGCATACCCCGCAAGGCCGATGGTCACGAGCAATGTGACCGAAATCCCGATCATGCGTCCGGGCATCCAGCCGTCCATTCCGAACACGTGGAGGATGCGCGCGATCACGAACAATGCCGCCACCGCCCACAGCCAGGTCTCCGTGCCGACCGCCAGTTCTATCAGGCCGATCAGGATCAGCACGATCGGCGCATATTCGACGAAATTGAGCTGCGCACGCATCCGGGCGATCAGCCGCGGGTTGCCGCCGTCGCCGATCGAGACCTTCTCGGACCGACGCACCTGACCGATGCGGACGGCGAGCCAGACGTTGATCAGTGCGCAGGCGGCTGCTGCCGCGAGCGTCACCGGCAGGATGATGGCGTCCATTGTTTCTTCCCCCATTGAAACGTCGTGGCTGCCACGCCGCGCGCCGCCTTGCAACTTGAACGGAAATCGGTATAGGCGCTCGCTCGCTTCGCGACTGGCCCAGGGCTGTCCGGCGAGTGCCGGACCCCGGTGCTTGCCCGTTCGCCGCCATGGGCGTATCGCGATCCAGGTTTTAAGACGACAGTTCAAGAAGGTTTGCCGAAATGGCCGTCCCCAAGAGAAAAGTTTCGCCGAGCCGCCGCGGCATGCGCCGGTCGCACGACGCGCTGAAGGTCGCGGCGTTTCAGGAATGCCCGAATTGCGGCGAACTGAAGCGTCCGCATGTGCTGTGCGGTGCCTGCGGCCACTATAACGGCCGCGAGATCGTCTCGGTCGAGGGCTGAGCCCGATTAAAGGGGGCCGTCGGTCATGACCTCAAGCGCGCGAATCGCCGTCGATGCGATGGGCGGCGATGAGGGGCTGGCGGTCATGCTTGCCGGAGTCGCACGTGCGCGACGCCGGTTCGACGGCATGCGCTTTCTGCTCGTCGGCGACGAATCCGCGATTCGCGAGGGGCTGAAGTCCCATCCCAACCTCACCGCTGCGTCCGAGATCGTGCACGCGCCCGAGGTGGTGACCGCCGACGACAAGCCGAGCCAAGCGATTCGGCGCGCCAAGACGACGTCGATGGGCATCGCGATCGATCTGGTGAAACGCGGTGATGCCGCTGCTGCCGTCTCGTCGGGCAATACCGGCGCGCTGATGGCGATGGCGAAGCTGGCGCTGCGCACCATGCCCGGCATCGATCGCCCTGCGCTCGCCGCGCGGATGCCGACGCTCGGCAGCAATGACGTCGTCATGCTGGACCTGGGTGCGAATACCGAGGTCGATACGCGCAACCTCATCCAGTTTGCGGTGATGGGCGCCGCCTATGCACGCACCGTGCTCGATCTCGAATCGCCACGTGTCGCGCTGCTCAATATCGGCACCGAAGAGCAAAAGGGCACCGACATCATCCGCGACGCCGCGCAGCAATTGCGCGCCGCGACGCATTTGCCGCTGCGCTTCACCGGGTTCGTCGAGGGCAATGCGATGTCGCGCGGCAATGTCGATGTGATCGTGTGCGACGGCTTTTCGGGCAACATTGCGCTCAAGACGGTCGAGGGAACCGCGCGCTTCGTCGCCGACCTGCTGCGCCGCGCCTTTTCCAGCTCGATCCGGTCGAAGATCGGCTTCCTGATTTCGAAGCCAGCCACCGAATTGCTGCGCCACCATCTCGATCCCAATAACCACAATGGCGCCGTCTTCCTCGGCCTCAACGGCATAGTCGTGAAGAGCCATGGCAGCGCCAACGAAATCGGGGTGGACACCGCGATCGGTGTCGCCGCAAAGATGGTACGCGACGATCTCACCCGCCGCATCGCCGAGGATCTCGGCAATTTCGAGGCCCAGGCAGCATGAATGACTCAAGCGCCGCCGCAGCAACCATGCGGCGTGCAGTGATTACCGGAACCGGATCGGCGCTGCCGCGCCGCCGGGTTGCCAATGCCGAGCTGGCCGCGCAGATCGACACTTCCGACGAATGGATAGTCGAACGCACCGGCATCCGCTTTCGTTACATTGCCGGCGAAGACGAAACCACCGCAACGCTCGCGACCGATGCAGCGCGGGCGGCGCTGACCGCAGCCGGGATCGACGCGCAGTCGGTCGACCTGATCGTGCTGGCGACGGCGACGCCGGACCAGACCTTTCCGGCCAGCGCAACGCGCGTTCAGGCGGCGCTGGGCATCGACGATTGCGTCGCATTCGACGTGGCAGCGGTATGCTCGGGCTTTCTCTATGCGGTGCAGGTCGCGGAAAGCATGATCCGTGCGGGCAGCGCCCATCGTGCGCTAGTCATCGGGGCGGAAACGTTCAGCCGAATCCTCGACTGGGAAGACCGTACAACCTGTGTCCTGTTCGGCGACGGCGCCGGCGCGATCGTGATGGAGGCGCAGGAGACGGCGGTCGAGGGCGGTCGCGGCGTGCTCGCGACCAAGTTGCACGCCGATGGACGGCACAATCAGCTGCTCTATGTCGATGGCGGTCCGTCGACCACCGGCACGGTGGGCAAGCTGCGGATGAAGGGCAAGGAAGTGTTCCGCCACGCGGTGGTCAATCTTGCCGCGGTGATGAATGAAGGTCTTGCGGCAGCCGGACTGGGGCCGGAGGATGTCGATTGGGTCGTGCCGCATCAGGCGAACGCCCGCATTCTCGATGCGACCGCCAAGAAGCTCGGTCTTGCGCCCGAAAAAGTTGTGGTGACGGTCGATCAGCACGCCAACACGTCCGCCGCTTCGGTACCGCTGGCGCTCGACACCGCGGTGCGCGACGGACGGATCAAGCTGGGCGACCTGCTGGTGCTCGAGGCGATGGGCGGCGGCTTTACCTGGGGCGCGGCGGTCGTACGCTTTTAGAGCGTCGGGTAATCACCCCGTACCGTAATACTACGTTATCGTAACGTTGGCGCAACGATGGTTGCACCCGTCCCTCAATGTGTTACGGTAACAAGACGGGGCAGGAGGGTTAAGAATGGCAACCGCCGCAACGTTGACCAGGGCCGATCTCGCCGACGCGCTGCACCGCGACGTCGGCCTGTCGCGTGCCGACGCCGCCCGACTGGTCGAGCAAATCCTCGGCCATATGTGCGAAGCGCTCGCCAATGGCGAGAATGTCAAGATTTCGGGCTTCGGCAGCTTCGTACTGCGCGACAAGGGCGAGCGGATCGGACGCAATCCCAAGACCGGGGTCGAGGTGCCGATCGCACCGCGCCGGGTATTGACCTTCCGGGCCAGCCAGATGCTGCGCGACCGGATCGTCAGCGGGGGATGACATGGCGGCCGGTCCGGACAAGGGTCCCGAAGCCTTCCGGACGATCGGTGAGCTTGCGCAGGAAATCGGGCGCCCTCAGCATATTTTGAGATATTGGGAAACGCGATTTACCCAACTCCGCCCGCTGCAGCGTGCGGGGGGGCGCCGCTATTATCGCCCCGACGATGTGGCGCTGGTGCGTCGCATCGATGCGCTGCTCAGCCGTGAGGGCTACTCGATCCGGGGCGTGCAGCGGCTGCTCGATGCGGAGCGCGGCGCACGGCGCGGACGGACCGATTCGCTGCGTGCGCTGCGTGATTCGCTTCAGGGGGCGCTGACCGAGGACGGTTGATTACTGCTCGGGCCCAAGCGCGGGGTCGAGGTCGCGCGGGCGCACGAAACGTACCAGCGTCCCAGTATCGGAGCGGATCGCGGCCCAGTCGCTGGTGTCAAAGGTGATTACCGCCAGCGCGGCAGTCGGAAATTTCTCCTCGACCGAATCGCGCAGCTGGTCCCCGAGCCGGTCAGGGACCAGCATCAGGACCAGATCCTCCAGTCCCGGATTGTGGCCGATCAGCAAGGCGCTGTCGGCGCCGTCGGGCAATTCGTGGATCACGTCGAGCAGCGTCGAGGCCGAGGCCAGATAGATCCGCCGATCCCATGCCGGGGCGAGTGCGCTGCCATAGCCGGTCTCGATCTGTTCGACCGTCTCGACGATCCGCACGGCGGGCGAGGCGACGACATGGTCGAACGTCAGCCCATCGCCGCGCATGTGCCGGCCGACGGTGACAGCCGCGCGCTGCCCGCGGGCGTTGAGCGGCCGGTCGAAATCGCGTGCGACCGCATCGTCCCAGCTCGACTTGGCGTGGCGCAGCACCGTCAACGTCTTCATCGGCCCTCCCGATCGGCGGTTTCCTGCGCCTTCTGCCCGAGCGATGCGACGGAGGAAAGACGCTGCACGCGCTCGACCGCCGCGTCGAGCGTCAGCCGCACCACCGGGGTGCCGGGCGGAAAAGCATCGAGCAAGCGCGAAGGCATGGCGGCGGAGAGGAGCACGAACGCGCCCGAATCATCGGCACGGCGGATCAGTCGACCGAATGCCTGCGCCAGTCGCGCGCGGACGATGCGGTCGTCATACGCACTTCCGCCATGGGCCAATCGGCGTGCGGCGTGCAACACGCTCGGCTTGGGCCAGGGCACGCCCTCCATCACCACCAGCCGGAGCGAGTGGCCGGGAACATCGACTCCGTCGCGCAACGCATCGGTGCCGATCAGCGAAGCGCGCGGATCGTCGCGGAAGATGTCGACCAGCGTGCCGGTATCGATCGGATCGACATGTTGGGCGTAGAGCGGCAGCCCCTCCCGCGCAAGCCGGTCCGCGATGCGGGTATGGACCGCGCGCAGTCGGCGGATCGCGGTGAACAGTCCCAAAGTCCCGCCCTGTGCGGCCACGATCAGCCGGGCATAGGCAGCGGCAAGCGCGCCCATGTCGCCGCGCTTGATGTCGGTGACGATCAGCACCTCCGCCTGGCGCGGATAGTCGAAGGGCGAGGCGGCTTCGAACCGCTGCGCCGGATGCGTGAGATGCTGGGCGCCGCTGCGCTGTTCGGCAACGTCCCAGTCCCCGCCCGCGCGCAACGTTGCCGAGGTGACCAGCGCACCGTGCGCCGGCTTCAATACCGTTTCGGCGAACGGCTTGGTCGGGTCGAGCCAGCGGCGGTGGATGGCGATGTCGATTTCGCGGCCTTCGATGCGTTCGACGGCGAGCCAGTCGACAAAGTCGACGGTGGCGGGGCCGCCGATCCGCACCACGAGCGATAGCCAGGCCGCCACCGTCTCCGCGCGCCAGCCCAGGGAAGCGATCGCCCCCTCGATCCGGGCGCGCGCTTGCCCGTCCATCCAGTCGGGCGCCTCGTCGAGCACCGCCTCAAGCCGCCGTCCGAGCGCCATCATCGGACGCAGCAACGATTCCAGCGCGGCGGCGGCGGGCGGAATGGCGTCGATCAGCGGCGCATCGGGTTCGAGCTCGGTCTCGATGCCATAGCCCGCCTCGCCCGGTCCGGCGGTGTCGCGGGCATAGACGAGGCCGCGCACGGCGGCGAGAAGCTGCTCGATCGCCCCGAATGGCTGCCCCTCGGCAAGGCGTTGAAGCCAGCCGTCGGACGGCAGTGCGCGCGCGGCGTCCACCGCTTCGCTGATCGCGCGCGCGCCGGCATCATCATAGCTGGCAACGTCGGAAAGCCGCGCCGCCAGCCCCCGCCGCCGTCCGCGCGAGGTCCCCTCAGGACCGGTGATCCAGCGGCGCAGCTCGATCGTTTCCTGCCCCGACAGCGCGACGCCGAACATCGCGTCGGCGGCGTCGAACAGATGGTGGCCCTCGTCAAAGACATAGCGGGTCGGTCGGGTGGTCGCTTCGCGGCCGCGCGCGGCGTTGACCATCACCAGCGCATGGTTTGCGATGACGATATCGGCGTCCGCGCTCGCCCGCGCCGCGCGCTCGATGAAGCATTTGCGGTAATGCGGGCAGCCGGCATAAACGCACTCGCCGCGCCGATCGGTCAGCGCGGTCGATCCGTTGCGGCGGAACAGCACCGGGAGCCAGCCGGGCAAATCGCCGCCGACCATGTCGCCGTCGGCGGTATAGGCGGCCCAGCGCGCGACCAGTTGGGCGAGAATTGCCGCACGGCCCGCAAACCCTCCCTGCAGCGCATCTTCCAGATTGAGCAGGCAAAGATAATTCTCGCGACCCTTGCGCGTCACAATGCGGCGTTTGCGCTCTGCCGGATCGTCGAACAGCCGCTCGCCTTCATGCCCCAGCTGGCGTTGCAGCGCCTTGGTGAAGGTGGAGATCCACACGACGCCATCGGCCTGCTGTGCCCAGAGCGAGGCCGGCGCGAGATAGCCCAAGGTTTTGCCAATCCCCGTCCCGGCCTCGGCCAGCACCAGATTGGGCGAATCGCGCATCGTGCGGGGCGCGAACGCGCTGGCGGCGGCTTCGGCGTAGAGGCGCTGGCCCGGGCGCACCTCTGCGCCCGATCCGGTCAGCGACGCCAGCCGGTCGCGCACCGCGTCGGTATCCAGCGTCACGGTGCGCGGTGGCGTGCGCGGCGCAGCCTCGCTCCACTCCGGCAAGCGCGAAAATAGCCAGCGCTCGGCCTTTTCGGGGCGTGACAGGCGCTGCGAAACCGCCGGCGCCCAGCTCCAGCGCAATCTAGCCAGCGACTGGGCGGCGTGCCATGCGCCCTCCCGTTCCGGCCAGTCCGCCTCTGCGATCGCCAGCATCGCTTCGGCCGCAGCACGCAGGAACGGGGCGACCGCGGCATCGTTAGCGGGCTCGGCGATGCCGAGTATGCGTGCCACGCCGCGCGGGGTCGGCACCATGAACCGGGCCGGGCGCAGAAACGCGAACAGCTCGAGCAGATCGAGCCCGGACAGATCGGGATAGCCCAGACGCTGTGCCGTCAGCGGCGCATTGAGCAGGATGAGGGGCGTATCGGCCGCGAGGCGCACCGCCTCCCCCCGCCCGACACTGCGTGTGCCCTCCCCGGTCGCGATCCAGACGCCACCATGGCTCGCGTAGAGTGCCGGGTAGGGAAGCGGGTTCACCGCGCGTTGTAGCGCAGTCGACCGATGAAGCGCGACATGCTGAAGCGATGATCGGAGCGCGCGGACAGCTTTGCCTTGGCCTTTTCGAACTGCATGATGTTTTCGATCCGGCGCGACAGGAAGGCGCGGGTTTCGAGCTGACCCTCCGTTTCATCATTGAGGAACACGGCGATCGTCGCGGCATAGATGCCGGCGAGCATCGCGCGCTTGGTATAATGGTTGTAATCGGTCGCGGTATCGCCGGCGAGCCGCCACATCGTATCGGCCGAGCGCCAGCCGAGCCGGGTCGCGCGCGCCGCATTCTGCGGCATGGCGAGGATCGCGACCGCGCGGCGCAGTGCCTCGCGATCCGGGGCGAGGATATCGAGCCGCGCCTCGACCAGCCCGGTGATCTTTGCGCGGATCTTCATCGGCGTAAGTATTTCGGGCGGCAGCCGGCGGGCCATTTCGCGGTCTACATGCGCGAACCACAAATCGATCATCTCCACCGGTCGGGCGGGGATGGCGAGCCGGGCGATGTCGTGATCCGCCCCGATCGCATCCGCAGCAGCGGTAATGGCCGCCGCGCTCCATCCGTCAAAGGCGGCATTGGGCGCGAGATGCGGGGCAAGTGCTTCGCGCAGCTCGTCGAGCGTCATGTCGGCGACATTGGTCATGTTCACGTTTTAGCCTCTGCCTCGCTCGACGCAACCTGTCCCGGCGGGCTTTTGCCGCGCCGAACGAGAACGAGAGCAACCGCGACCAACGCCGCTCCCACAAAATCGGGCACACCCAGCCGCTCGTCATAGACGATCCAGCCGACGGTTCCTGCGACGACCGGCTGGGTCAGCAAGGCGATGCCGACGACCAGCGGCGACAAATGGCCGAGCGCGTAGATCATCAGTCCCTGTCCAACGACCTGGCTGGCGAGCGCGAGGCCAATCAATACCCCCCAATTCTGGGGCCACACCTGCTCGCCCAGCGCCCAGGCGGACACCAGGAGCGGCAGGGTTCCGAACAGGCTGGACCAGGCGAGTGCGGGAAGCGGCGCCATCGCTGCGCGGGCGCGCGCCATCAGGATGAAATAGACCGTATAGAGGGCACCCGCGAGCAGGCACAGCAGATCACCGAACAGGTTCTGCGGCGACAATTCGTAGGAACGGCCGAGCAGCAGCCCGGCACCGATCGCGGCGAGCGCGAGCGCCAGGCCCTGTTGCCGGGTCGGCCACGCCCGGGCGACGAGGAATCCCCAGATCGGATACATCAGCGTCGCCGAATTGCCGAACAGGGTGGAATTGGCGAGCGTCGTATGCAGGATGCCGACATGCCAGGAGGCAAGATCGGCGGCAAAGGCGATGCCTGACAACAGCAGGATGCCCCACAGGCCGCGCGTTCCCTGAACCGGGTTGCCGCGGCTCATGAGGATGATCGCGAACAGGAACGGCACGCCAAGGGTCAGCCGCCAGAACCCCGCCGCCACCGGCCCCACATCGGCGGCGCGCACGAACCATGGCCCGAAGGCGAGCGCGAGATTGCCGAGCAGCAGCGCGGCGAAGGGCAACGCAGCGCTGCTTGTTACCGATGCAACTTTTCTTGGCGGGGTGGAGTCGTGCATGTCGCCCTTAGCGCCTTAACTCTTGTGCAACGCAACTGATTTGGAGACCCGCATGCCCGACCTGTTTGACCCGATCCGCCTTGGTGCCATCGAAGCGCCCAATCGCGTACTGATGGCCCCGCTGACCCGCGGTCGCGCCGGGCGCGACGGTGTGCCGACCGCGATTATGGCCGACTATTATGCGCAGCGCGCTTCGGCCGGGCTGATCATTTCCGAGGCGACCGGAATCAGCCGTCAGGGTCTGGGCTGGCCGTTCGCACCGGGGCTGTGGACCGAAGCACAGGCCGAGGGCTGGAAGCCGGTGACGGATGCGGTGCACGCCGCAGGCGGGCGGATCGTCGCCCAGCTGTGGCACATGGGACGGCAGGTCCATAGCTCGGTGATCGGGGAGCAGCCGGTTTCGGCGTCGGCGACGCAGACCCAGGGCCATGTCCACACCTATGAGGGTCGCCAGCCCTATGAGCAGGCGCGCGCACTCGACATCGCGGAAATTCCCGGCATCCTCGACGATTACGCCCGCGCGACCGAACATGCGCTCAAGGCCGGGTTCGATGGTGTGCAGATCCATGCTGCCAATGGCTATCTGATCGACCAGTTCCTGCGCGACGGTGCGAACCTGCGGACCGACATGTATGGCGGAAGCGTCGAGAACCGCATCCGGCTGCTGAGCCAGGTCGCCGAACGCGTCGTCGCGGCCGCAGGTGCCGACCGCACCGGCGTGCGGCTGTCGCCCAATGGCGCGAGCCAGGGGGTCGATGACAGCGACCCGCACGCGCTGTTCCTGCCCGCCGCCAAGCGCCTGTCGGAGCTGGGCATCGCATTCCTCGAACTGCGCGAGCCGGGGCCGGAGGGTACGTTCGGTCGCACCGACGTGCCGAAGCTCAGCCCGGCGATCCGCTCGGTGTTCGAGGGGCCGCTGGTGGTCAATTCGGACTATGTGACCCGCGAACAGGCACAGGCCGCGCTAGACAGCGGGGTTGCAGACGCGGTGAGCTTTGGCCGAACCTTCCTTGCCAATCCGGACCTGCCCGCACGGCTGCGCACCGGGGCACCGCTGAATGAGGGCAATATGGCAACCTGGTACAGCCAGGGACCGGAGGGGTATATCGATTACCCCGCGCTGGCGACGCAGGACGCTTGACCGGACGGAGCCGGGGACCAGCGCTGAATGTCAGCGATGCGTCCCCGCCCGGAGCCATGGGCCGGGATCCCCGGCGGACCGGCTAGAGCCGGGCGGGTTCGAACGCATTGATGCCGCGATGTACCGCCGCCTCGATCTCCGCACGCAGCATCCCCGGGGGAAGCGGGTCGCCATAGCGGAAGGTGACCAGGCCGGGGCGTTTGGGGCCCTTTCGCGGCCAGACCTTCCCCGTTTCGCAGGCGACGGGCACCACAGGCAGTCCGATGGCACGGTAGAGGCCGGCAAAGCCCGACCGCAGGGGCGGCGTTTCACCCGGCGGGGTGCGCGTGCCCTCGGGAAAGATCACTACCGACCGTCCCTCTGCCACCGCGGCGCGCGCTTCCTTCATCATGGCGCGCAGCGCCTTGGCGGATCCCGCACGGTCGATGACGATGACGCCATAGCGGCGCGCGACCCAACCCCACACCGGGATGCGCGCCAGTTCCTGCTTCATCACGATCGCAGGCCCGTCGAGCATCGCCGCCATCGCAAGCGTTTCATACATCGCCTGATGCTTGACCGCGTAGAGCGCGGGTCCTTCGGCCCGACGCCCCTCGACCGCGACCCGAATGCCCAGAATCTGGTGGGCGAGCAGCAGTCCCAGCCCGGCCCATGCCATCGAATAGCTGCGGATCCGCTGGGTGCCGAACAGCGCCACGAGCGGAGCGGCGAGCACGATCGGCACCGACAGGCCGTAAAAGATGATCGCGAAGATCAGCGTGCGGATGCGGTCAGCCATTGCCGATCCCGAACAGCAGCGCGAAGCGGCGGACCAGATATTTGTGATATTCGCGCAACAGCATCGACCAGCTCGGCGTGGTGCGGACGCCGTCGCCGCGAATCTCGACATCGGGACCGAGCGCGTTGGCAAGCTCCAGCTTTGCGCGCGGAACATGCCAGTCGGCAGTGACCAGCCGGATCGACTTGTAACCATGCTGCGCGACCCAGGCGGCGGTCTCGTCGGCGTTGGAGCGCGTATCGACCGCCTCATGCCCCAGGTCGATGCAGCAGCGGAACAGCCGTGGCGAGGTCCGATATTCGACTGCCAGCTCGATCGGGCGCACGGTCGGGTCGGTGCCGGTGATCAGCATGCGCTTGGCCGATTTCGCCTGAATCAGCGCGATCCCGCGATCGATCCGCCCCGGCCCACCGGTCGGAACCACGATGGCATCGGTCCGGACCCCGGGGTCGAGCGGCTTGCCAAGCGAAAGCATGAACAGGCCAAAGCCAAGCGCCCAGGCCAGCACCAGCAACAGCGGAATGCGCCAGATCACAGCGTGCGCCCCAGCGTGCGCAACACCGCGACCCGCGCTGCGCCCATCGCGAGCAGCGCAAAGATCAAGGGCACCAGCGCGAGCAGCACCCAATCGGCATCGGCGAGCGCGATGCTGCCGAGCAGTTCGGAACCCAGCTCCGCCGTCTGCCGCCCGAGCAGCCACACTGCACCCAGCGCCGCCGCCGTGCCGAGAATGCCGCCGAACAGCGTGTCGAGTGCGATCCGCCGCTGGAACAGGCGCGCGACCTGGGTATCGGTGGAGCCCAGCATGTGCAGCACCGCGATCGTGTCGCGATGCGTGTCGAGCCCCGCGCGCGCTGCGAGCAGCACCACTGCCGCCGTCGCGGTCGCCATCAACAGCACCAGCCCCGCCGCAGCCCAAGTCAGGGTCGTGATGAAGCCCGCCACGGGCGACAGCCATTGCGCGTGCTGATCCACCCGCGCTGCGGGGGATACCGCGAGCGCGGTCTGCCGCACGCGCGCGATCAACGCCGGATCGCCGCTCGTCAAATCGACATCGATCATCGCCGGCATCGGCAGTTCGGCATCCAGCCCGGCATCGCCCAGCCACGGGCGCAGCAGCTCGGCCAGCCGGGCGCGGTCGACCTCGACCACCCGTTTCACGCCCGGAGTCGCACGCAGGCGGTCAACCAGCATGCCGGCATTGGCATCGCGCCGCGCCGCATCGACCTCGATCAGCTGGACCGTCAGCCGCCCGGCAAGCTGGCGATCGAGCGAGCGCCCGGCCCCGGCCATGCCGAAGCCCAGCGCGCCGGCGAGCACGGTCAGGAACAGCATGATCGCCATGATCCACAGCATCGCACGCGTGCGCTGGCCATCGTCGAGCCAGCGATGATGCGGCCGTGCCCGCCCGATCCGCATTATGCGTTCCCCCGGTCGGGCGGAAAGCGCAGCGCGCCGGTGGGGTCGAGAAGGCGCCCCTTCTCGATCCGCATCATCCGTGCATTGGGAATGCGGTTGAGCAGGTGAAAATCGTGCGTCGCCACGACGACCGTCGTGCCGAGCCGGTTGAGCGAATCGAACAGATGCAGCAGCCGTTCCGCCATGTCGGGATCGACGTTCCCGGTCGGCTCGTCCGCGACCAGCATTTCGGGACGGGTGATGACGGCGCGAGCGATGGCGATGCGCTGCTGTTCACCGCCGGACAGTGTCGGCGGCTTTGCCGTGCCACGGTCGGTGAGGCCGACCCAGGCGAGCATTTCGCGCACCGGCGCCTCGATCTCCCCCTCCGGCATTCCGGCGACACGCAGGGGCAGCGCGATATTGTCATAGGCCGAAAGATGCGGGAGCAGGCGGAAGTCCTGGAACACCACGCCGATGCGGCGACGGAATCCAGGCAGACGGCGACGCGGCAGCGCGCCGGCATCCTCGCCGAACAGCCGCACCACGCCGCGCGTTGGCCGCTGCGCAAGGTAGAGCAATTTGAGCAGCGAGGTCTTGCCCGCGCCGGATGCGCCGGTCAGGAAGTAAAAGGCACCCGCGCTGAGCGTGAAGCTGACGTCGCTCAACGTTTCCGCACCAGTGCCATAGCGCAGGCCGACATTCTCAAACTGAACGATATTGGCCATGTGCCGGCGCGGGCCGCTCCTGATCCTTCTGCCTCGCGCGCAGCCATCGCACAGCCATCGGGTGCGCTCAAGCCGGGCGAGGGGCTGGGGCTACTGGGGCCTTGCCATTCGCGCGCGGCGGGTGTTTAGATTCGGGACCGGCCTTGCCCCGTTTTGGTTAGCCAGGGCCGCCTAGCAACGCGTGCCGCCATGATCCTTGAATGTCCCGATTGCCGAACACGCTATCTGGTTCCCGACACCGCCATCGGTGCCGAGGGACGGACGGTCCGTTGCGCCAGTTGCAAGCATAGCTGGTTCCAGGCCCCGCTCGCCACGGCGGGCAGCCCGGCGCCGACCCCGGCACCCGATCTGGTGCGCGCAGACGCCTATTCGCAGCCGCCCGAGGACAAGCCGCGCGACTATGATCCGTTCGCGCACGAGCCGCCGTTCAAGCCCCGCCGCAATCCCGAAAAGCGCTGGACTGCCGCGGCGGCGATCGCCGGGCTGTCGATGACTTTGGGCGCGGTCGCGATCATCTGGACCGGTGCGCCCGGCCTTGCCGCTCAGCTGGGCCTGCCGATCGGGGCGGCGCAGACCCCGTTGATCTTCACCGCCCAGTCGGTCGAGCGCAAGCCGCGCCTCAATGGCGGCGAGCTGTTCGTGGTCAGCGGGCAGGTGATGAATCCGACCAAGGAGACGCAGCGCGTCCCCAATATCCTGGCCGAGCTGCGCGACGTGAACAACACGATTGTCTACAGCTGGACCATCACCCCGGACCCCCGCACCCTTCCCGCCGGGGGCAGCCTCGACTTCAACAGCGGCAAGCTGGACGTGCCGCAGACCGGCAAGACGATCCAGTTCAGCTTTTCCGGCGAAGGCGGCGAATAACCCACCAGAGCCGCCCGCCGTTGAGCAGGGCGGCGGCGATCATCCCGCTGCCCGAAGCATAGACCAGCCCCATCGGGCCCCAGCCGTGCTGGACGGTCCATAGTCCGATCGCGCCGGTGAGCAGGAAGAAAGCGAGGATGCCGTTGAGGCCGGCGACGACCTGATCGCCGAGCGAGCGCAGCGCGTAGACGAACACGACCTGCAGCCCGTCGAACAGGATGAACGGCGCCCACACCGCCAGCATCAGCGCGGCGAGCGTCGCGACCTCGGCCGAAGCAGGGAAGCCCGATACGATCAGGACCGGCGTGAAGGTCAGCGGCAGCGCGAGCAGGCCGAGGATCAGCGCGGCGAGGATCGCGGCGATGCCGGTGCGCGGCCCGGCCTGTGCCGGAACCCCTTCCCCCACCGCGTTACCCGCGCGCACGCCTGCTGCCGAACCCAGGCCGAGCGCGAAGGCGAAGGTGACGTTGTGGACCGAGAACACGATCTGAAAGGCGTGCGTGACCGATTCGCCGAGCTGGGTCGACAACGCGATCAGGATCGAAAAACCCGCAAGCTCCAGCCCCGACGCGACTGCGGGCACCGCGCCGAAGGCGATCAGCCGACCGACGCCACGCCACATCACCGGCGTGCCGATGTCGCTCCAGTCGCGCACGCCGCGCTCCTTCGCGCGGGGCAGGGTGAGCGCGGCGGCGGTCATGGCGACCGCGCCGACGATGGTCGCGATGACGGTCGCGCTCGCCGCGCCGACTGCGCCGAATTGCGGAAGGCCGAACTGGCCGGTGGCGAGGATCCAGGCGAGTACCGCGTTGAGGGGCAGGATCGAGAGGTTGACCGCCATCACCCGGCGCGGGCGGCTGACGCCTTCGAGGAAGAAACTCGCCGCGACGATGACCAGCTGAAACGGATAGGCGAGCGCCATGGTCTGCACGACGCGCGCCGCATCGGGGGCGATGCCGGGATCGACGCCGACGCCGCGGAGCATCGGGAGCGCAAAGACGAACAGCAGCGCGCCGCTGATCAGGCCGAGGATGCCGCCGAGGACCAGCCCCTGCCGCAGAACCGCGCCGGTGGCGGGCAGGTCCTTGGCCCCATCGGCGCGGGAGGAGAAGACGAGGACGCCGGTGAGCCAGCCCAGCGCGACGACGATGCCGATGAAGGTCAGTGTCCGACTCGCGCCCAATGCCGCCACCTCATGCGTGCTGACGAGGCCGACGACGATGACGTCGGTGACGTGCAGGATCGTCCAGTTGAGGCCGGTCAGCACCACCGGCCAGGCCAGCGCGAGGATGCGGCGAATCTCCGCGCGGGTTTCGAGGGTCAGTGTCATGGGGCGGTCGCCTTAGCCGCAGAGTGGCGCGGACAAAAGGGAGGTTGCATGCCCCCCGGCGCTTTGCTAGGGGCCGCTGCCTTACCAGCCACCCGGTTCATCGGGTGGGCGAAATCAGTGCGGTCGTGGCGGAACTGGTAGACGCGCAACGTTGAGGTCGTTGTGGCCGAAAGGCCGTGGAAGTTCGAGTCTTCTCGACCGCACCATTTCTTGAAAAATCTAACTAAATTAACCCCTTAAGGGGCCGCTGGCGCGCGACATGTGCCGCGCGCCATGCGTCACCTCAGAACGGCACGTCGTCGTCGAGATCGTCGGGGAAGCCGCCGCCGGCGTTGCCGCCGCTGCTGCCGCCACCACGGTTGCCGCCGCCATAGCCGCCACCGCTACCACCGCCGAAGCCGCCGCCGCCGCGATTGCTCGACTGGCCCGCGAACGCGTCATCGCCGCCGCCCCAGTCATCCGCGCCGCGACCACCGCCGCCGCCCATGCCACCGCCCTGACCGCCGCCGGGACCGTCGAGCATTACCAGCTTGGCGTCGAAGCCCTGCAGCACCACTTCGGTCGAATAGCGGTCCTGGCCCTGCTGATCCTGCCATTTGCGAGTCTGCAGCTGGCCCTCGAGATACACCTTCGAGCCCTTGCGCAGATAGCGTTCGGCGACATTCGCCAGACCTTCGCTGAAGATCGCGACGCTGTGCCACTCGGTCCGCTCCTTGCGCTCGCCGCTGTTGCGGTCCTTCCAGCTTTCGCTGGTCGCGATGCGCAGGTTCACGACCTTGCCGCCGTTGGAAAAGGACCGGCTTTCGGGATCGCGCCCGAGATTACCGACCAGGATGACCTTGTTGACGCTGCCCGCCATGGAAACTCCACTGCTAATTCGATATCGAGGGACGAATGGCCGATATCCTTAACCTCAACAAGGCGCGAAAGGCACGCGCGAAGGCGCAGGCCGCCGCAAAGGCTGTGGAGAACCGCGCCAAATTCGGGCGCACCAAGGCCGAAAAGGCACGTGACACCGCCGAGAAAGCGCGATTTGCGCGCACATTGGACCAGTCGCAGCGCGATTGAATCCGTCGCCGGACGCGGAAGTTTACACTCACTTTACACCATCGCAAACGCCGCGGCGGGTGTCGCGTGACCGTTATGCCGGAATGGCACCGAAAATGGCGAGTCGCGGGCACATTGGGGAACAGAAGCAGAATTTGCACGTGTAGGAATGACCTTGATTGGCCTGCAGCCGATCACAGCTGCGTGACGAAGCACCGGTGGAGGAGTATGCCGCAGCCCGTGCGCCGCACAGAATGGGCGGGAGGGACGATCAGACGGTTGATGTCGTACCCCCGTTCCGCTAGCTGTTGTATATGACTAACACACGAGTTCCCCCGCGAGCGCTCGCCGTCGGCGGCATGATCGCGGCCCTGGCGTGCGCGCCGATGGCCGAGGCGAAGACCAACCCAGCGCTGCCGGATATGACCGCGACGCTGCGCGAACAGCGGGTGGAGAGCGCGTCGGTGGCGCTGATCCGCAAGGGCCGGATCGTCGCGACGGCGGCTTGGGGGATGGCGGGCCCGGGGCGGGCGGCGAGCGTCGCCACGCCCTATAATCTGGCGTCGCTGACCAAGCCGCTGACGGCGGAGGTCATTCTGCGGCTGGTATCGGCCGGGCAATTGTCGCTCGATGCGCCGATCGACCGCTATTGGAGCGACCCCGATCTGGCGCGCGATCCGCGGCGGATGAAGCTGACGGTCCGCATGGCGCTGAGCCATCGCACGGGATTCCCGAACTGGCGCGATTCCAACGGGCTTGCCTTCGACTTCGATCCCGGCACGGCAACGCGCTATTCGGGAGAGGGCTATCAATATGCTGCGCGCTATGCCGAGCATCGCACCGGTCAGGCGTTCGAGACGCTGGCGGCGCGCTGGTTGTTCGCGCCGGTGCGGATGCGCGCCACGGGCTATGTGTCCGCACAGGGCGTGACCCAACCGATCGCCACGCCGCATGACGCGGACGGCGCGCCGCTGCCGGTCGAGCCGGTCGCGCGCTATAACGCCGCCGACCTGGCCCATGCGACGGCGCGCGATTATGCGCGTTTCATGATCGCGGCGCGGAACGATCGGGGGCTGGATGCGACCATCGCCGCAGAACGCAGCCGATCGCAGGCAGACCTGACTGCGGAAATCTGTAGTGGGGCGAAAGCGGCGAGCTGTCCGCCGTGGATCGGGTTCGGGCTGGGCTGGCAGCTGCTTGGCTTTGCCGGTGGCACGACGATGCTCCATACGGGCAAGGATCCTGGCGCCTTCACCTTTGCCGCGATCGATCGCGCGCGCGGCGATGGCATCGTCATCCTGACCAACAGCGACAATGGATGGCGGGTCATCCTGCCCATCCTGGAACGGACCGGGAGCGATCCAAAGCTGATCGCCTTTCTGCGCGGCCAGATGAGCTGACGGGCGAAGCGTCCGCCCGCTAAAGCCCCAGCGCCGTCGCCGTCCAATAGGTCAGCCCCGCCGCCACGTACGCTGCCGCGAACAGATAGACGATCATCACGATCGGCCATTTCCAGCCGTTGGTCTCACGCCGCGCGACGGCGATGGTCGAGAGGCATTGCGGGGCGAAGACGAACCAGGCGAGGAAGGCGAGTGCCGTGGGGAGGGGCCAGCCCTGTGCCAGTTTCTCGCCAAGCGCCGCTGCGCCGGTTTCCTCGTCCGGGGCGTCGATGGCGTAGACGGTCTGGAGCGCGGAGACCGCCACTTCGCGTGCGGCCATGGCGGGGATCACCGCGAGGCTCATTTCGTGGTTGAAGCCGATCGGGGCGAGGACGACTTCGAGGCCCGATGCGATGCGGCCGGCGACCGAATATTCGCTCTGCTTTACCCCCTCCGGCGCGACGGGATAGGAGGCGAGCAGCCATAGCGCGACGGTGACGCCGAGGATGATGGTGCCCGCGCGGCGCAGGAAGACATAGGCGCGCTGCCACAAGCCGATCAGCAGGTCGCGGAGCGAGGGGAGCTGATAGCGCGGCATTTCCATCATGAAGCCGCCGCTCTTGCCGCGCGTCGCGGTCATGCGCAGCACGAAGGCGGCGAGGATCGCGCCGACGATGCCGAGGACATAGAGGCCGAACAGCACCAGCCCCTGCAGCCCGATGCCGGGAGCGACGTCACGCGCGGGGATGAACGCGCCGATGATCAGCATATAGACCGGGAGTCGCGCCGAGCAGGTCATCAGCGGCGCGATCAGGATCGTGGTCAGCCGCTCTTTCGGATCGTCGATCGAGCGCGCGGCCATGATGCCGGGGATTGCGCAGGCGAAGGACGAGAGCAACGGGATGAAAGCGCGGCCCGACAGGCCGACCAGCGACATCAGGCGATCCATCAGGAAGGCCGCGCGGACCATGTAGCCGGTCGCTTCGAGCAGCAGGATGAAAAAGAACAGGATCAGGATCTGGGGCAGGAACACCACCACCGATCCGACGCCGGCGATGATCCCCTGAACGATCAGGTCGCCGATAAAGCCGCTGGGCAGATTCTCCTGCGCGTGGGCGCCGAGCCATTCCTGAGTCCCCTCGATCCAGCCGATCGGGGCTTCGGACCAGCTGTACACCGCCTGGAACATCACGAAGAACAAAGCGATCAGGATCAGCCAGCCCGCGACGGGATGGAGCACGACATTATCGACCGCGCGGGTGAAGGCGCGGCTGCGCGGTTGATCGGTGATGGCGAGCGCGGCGATGCGGCGGGCGTCGCGCTGGAAGTAAGTGATATCGGATTCGGGCGTCGCGGGAGCGGCGGGTCGGCTTGCCCGGAGCACGCCATCGAGTGCGACGCGCAGGTCGTCGAGCCCGCGCTTGCGCACCGCGACGGTGTTGACGACCGGCACGCCGAGTTCGGCGGACAGCGCATCGGCGTCGATCGTCAGGCCGTCGCGCGTTGCCATGTCGATCATGTTGAGCGCGACCACCATCGGGCGACCGAGCTGACGCAGCTGAAGCACGAAGCGCAGATGGTTTTCGAGGTTCGAGGCGTCGGCGACGACGATCAGCGCGTCGGGGAGGCGTTCGCCTTCCTGCTTTCCGAGCACGACGTCGCGGGTGACGGCTTCGTCGGGGCTGGACGGATCGAGGCTGTAGGTACCGGGCAGGTCGACCAGCTCGACCGGGCGGCCATCGTTGAGCGCGAGGCGGCCCGAATGGCGCTCGACTGTCACGCCGGGATAATTGCCGACCTTTTGCCGCGCGCCGGTGAGCGCGTTGAACAGGGCGGTCTTGCCGGCATTGGGGTTGCCGACCAGGGCGACGAGCGGTTGGGCGTTCATGCGGCGGGTGCCTTGAGATGGATCGCCTGGACGATGTGACGGCGCAGCGCGACGGTCATGCGGCCGATGCGCACCGCGGCGGGACCGCCGAACCAGCCCACCGGGCGGATCAGTTCGACCTCGACCCCTTCATCCAGCCCGAATTCGCGCAGGCGGCGCACTTCGTGCGGGGCTAGCGCGGACCAGTCGATCGTGGCGACGGTAGCAGGGAGGTTGCGCGGCGCACGCGCGAGGGAGTCGGTCATGTTGCGAGCGATTATCAAGAGCGACGGGGAAATGCCAGCGGAATGCGACTCTATCACCTTGCCGCCCACGGCGTGGATACTGCGAGGTTGCAAAACAGGCCGCCTTCGCGCACCCGCTGATGCGCAACTTATCCAGATAGATAGACAGTGATGACCGACACCGCTCTCCGTGACGCCGCCCTCACCTCAAAGGCATGGCCTTATGAAGAGGCGCGCAAGCTGCTCAAGCGCTATCCCGACGGGAAGCCGGGCGGTGCGCCGGTGTTGTTCGAGACCGGCTATGGCCCGTCGGGGCTGCCGCATATCGGGACGTTCAACGAAGTGCTGCGCACGACGATGGTACGGCGCGCGTTCGAGACACTGTCGGATCAGCCGACGCGGCTGATCGCGTTCAGCGACGATATGGATGGCCTGCGCAAGGTGCCGGACAATGTGCCGAATGGCGAGATGCTGGCGCACTATATCGGCCATCCGCTGACCAAGGTGCCCGACCCGTTCGGCAAGTTCGAAAGCTTCGCGGCGCATAATAATGCGATGCTGCGGGAGTTTCTCGATCGGTTCGGGTTCGACTATGAGTTCGCGTCGTCCACCGACTATTACGGGTCGGGCAAGTTCGACGACGCGCTGCGGCTCGTCCTGCGCAACTATCAGGGCATCATGGACGTGATGCTGCCGACGCTGCGCGCGGAGCGGCAGGCGACCTATTCGCCGGTGCTGCCGATCAGCCCCAAGACGGGCATCGTGCTGCAGGTGCCGATCGAGGTGCTGGATCCCGAGACGGGGATGATCGCGTTCACCGACAGCAGCGATGGCAAGGGGGGCGAGCGGATCGAGCAGACCATCTTTGGCGGCAAGTCGAAGCTGCAGTGGAAGGCCGACTGGGCGATGCGCTGGGTCGCGCTGGGCGTCGATTACGAGATGGCGGGCAAGGACCTGATCGATTCGGTGACGCAATCGGGCAAGATCGCGCGCGTGTTGGGCGGGCGGCCGCCCGAGGGATTCAATTACGAGCTGTTCCTCGACGCCAAGGGCGAGAAGATTTCGAAGACCAAGGGCAATGGACTGTCGATCGAGCAGTGGCTGACGTACGGCCCCGACGAGTCGCTCGCCTTCTACATCTATCGCGAGCCGAAAAAGGCCAAGGCGCTGCATCTGGGGCTGATCCCGCGCGCGGTGGACGATTACTGGCAGTTCCGCGCCGCCTATGCCGACCAGCCGGTCGAGCAGCGGCTGGGCAATCCGGTGCATCATATCCATAACGGCCCGCCGCCGGCCGAGACGCTGCCGGTGACGTTCGGGCTGCTGCTCAACCTGGTCGGGGTGCTGCGCGAGCCGACGGTCGAGCAGGTGTGGGGCTATCTGGGCAATTATGTGCCCAATGCGACGGCGGCGAACTGGCCCGCGCTGGATGCGCTGATCGGTTATGCGATTGCCTATGTTCGCGATGTGGCGGAGAAGCCGGTGCGGCGCGCCCCCGAGGGGGTCGAGGTCGCGGCGCTGCAGGATCTCGACGCGCAGCTCGCCGCTGCTGGGGCGGATGCCTCGGCCGAGGATCTGCAGAACATCGTCTATGAGATCGGCAAGGCGCATTTCGGCAAGGAAGCGCTGCGCGACTGGTTCAAGGCGCTGTACGGGACGCTGCTGGGATCGTCGCAGGGGCCGCGTATGGGCAGCTTCATCGCGCTGTATGGCGTGGAGAATAGCCGCAAGCTGATCGCCGAGGCGCTGGCGAAGGTTTAATTCGCCTCCTCCGGCGCCAGCCAGCGCAGGCGGGCGGTGCCGCTGCCGTTGCCGGTGACGCGGGCGTCCACGCCGGCTTGCGTGAGGGCGTCGACCACGGTCTGCGCGCGATTGCCCGACACGCCGAGCGGGAGCTTGATCCGCTGTGCCGCCCAGATCGCGGTGGCGAGCGGTTCGGCGTCCGGCTTGTCGTCCGCTACCGCGATGTCGGGGAGGGCGGCCACCGGCGGGATCAGCGTGACGGTCCAGCCCTGAACTCCTGCGGCGACGCGGGTTTCGAGCGCGCGATAGGCGGCGAGGTTGGCGCCGGGCAGCGGGGCGGCGTTGACCACTGCGCGGCGATTGTCGCGGTCGAGCATCACCGCGTCGGGCTTGACCCCGGCGATCAGCGCGAGCTGTTCCTGCGCGCGCGCGGCGAGGCGGTTGGCGGCACTGGCGCTGGAGGCTTGCGCGGCCGCGACCTGCGCCGCTTCCGCCTGGGCGCCGGTGCCGACGCGGATCTGTTCGAGCTCGACCGCAACCGGGCGGCCGACCAGTTCGCGCAGCACGGCGGTAGCGCGGGCTTCCGCCTCGGCACGCAATTGGGGTGTCAGCACGGTGGCGGTGACGCGGACGGGCTGCGCCTCGTAATCGATCTCGACCTGGCTCAGGCGCGCGGCGCCCTCAAACTCGCTGCTGATCACTTCGCGGATCTGGCGCGAGGCGTTGGCTTCCCAGCCGAGCTGGACGAGGACCAGACCCAGCGGAATCGCGAAGGCAGCAAGCGCGACGGTGACGACGATCGTCTGCAGCATCGTGTGCTGGGGCGAGAGGTGCGAGCCGAAGCCATAGAGGCGCGCGACCACGGCGGCGGCCACCGCGATGGTGATGAGATTGGTAAGGAACAGCAGCAGCGATCCGGCGAACACCGTCCAGTTCCAGGTTGCGAGGCCGAAGCCGACAACGGCGAGCGGCGGCATCAACGCGGTGGCGATGGCGACGCCGACCACCGTCCCCGCCCTGCCCCGGATCATCGCATAGGCCCCGGCGAGCGCGGAGAAGAGCGCGATCATCAGATCGAACAGATTGGGGCGGGTCCGCGCTGCAATTTCGGTCGTCACATTCTGGATCGGCGAGACCAGCACCAGCAATGCCGTGAACAGCACCGCGATGACGATGCCGAGCGCGAGCGCGATGGCAGCGGTGCGGATCTCGTTCCAGTCGAAGGTGGCGAGGCCGAAGCCAAGGCCGATGATCGGCCCCATCAGCGGCGAAATCAGCATCGCGCCGATGACGACCGCTGGCGAAGAAAGCAGCAGGCCGAGTACCGCGATGCCCGCCGACATCAATGTCATGAAGGCATAGCGGCCGGTGAAGCCGGCGTCTTCACGCACCTTTTCGACGACATCGACATGATCGACCGTGGCGATCACCCGCGTCCGCCACCAGGCGACGACCGGATTATCGGGCTTCAACAATGCGATGCTCATATCGCGCCTCTAAGGGGTTTGCCGCAGTGCCGCCAGCGGTTAGGCAGGTGGCGAACCGCAATCACAGGAGCAACGCATGGCCGCACGGAACGACCAGGCAGGACGATCGGTGCTGCGCCGATTTTTGCAGAGCGAGGCCGCGGGCGGCATCATCCTGATGGCGGCCGCAGCGCTGGCGATGCTCGTCGCAAATCTGCCCGGTATTTCGGAGGCCTATTTCCACCTGCTGCACCTCGACACCGGGCCGGTGATCAGCCCGAAATACGGGTCGATGAGCGTGCATCTGTGGATCAACGATGCGCTGATGGCGATCTTCTTTCTGTTCGTGGGGCTGGAGATCAAGCGCGAGTTCATCGACGGGCAGCTCGCTACCTGGGAGCATCGGCGGTTGCCGATCGTCGCGGCGGCGGCGGGCATGGTGGGGCCGGCTTTGGTCTATCTGTTCATCACCGGATGGGATGGCCCGCTGGTCAATGGCTGGGCAATTCCGGCGGCGACCGACATCGCCTTTGCCATCGGCGTACTGGCGCTGCTCGGCAGCCGCGCGCCGGCCTCGCTCAAGCTGTTCCTGACCACTGTGGCGATCGTCGATGACATGGGCGCGGTCGCGATCATCGCGATCGCCTATACCGCCGAGCTGTCGACGCTCTACCTCGCGCTCGGCGCGCTGGTGATGGCAACGATGTATGTGCTGAACCGCAGCGGGGTGAAGCGGCTGTGGCCATACCTGCTGCTGGGCGCGGCGCTTTGGTATTTCGTGTTCATGTCGGGCGTGCACGCGACGATTGCGGGCGTGCTGACCGCGATGATGGTGCCGATCACCACCAGCCCGGGCGCGTGCGACGACGCCGAATCGCCGCTGCACAAGCTGGAGCATGCGCTCGCCCCCTGGGTCGCCTATCTGATCGTGCCGGTGTTCGGCTTTGCCAATGCCGGCGTCAGCCTGGCCGGCATGTCACCCGCCATCCTGCTCGAACCGCTGCCGCTGGGCATTGCGGCGGGCCTGTTCATCGGCAAGCAATTCGGCATTTTCGGGAGCATCTGGCTGTCCGCAAAGCTGCGCTTTGCCGCGCCGCCGGGCGGGGCGACCTGGCTGCAGCTCTATGCCGTGGCGATGCTGTGCGGCATCGGCTTTACGATGAGCCTGTTCATCGGCGGGCTGGCCTTCCCCGGCAATGAGTTGCTGGTCGATGAGGTCAAGATCGGCGTGCTGACCGGGTCGATCCTGTCGGCGGTGATCGGCTATACCATCCTGCGGCTTGCGCCACGCTGGAGTGAAGGCGGCAAGGGCGACGCCGATCTGGTCGGTTGATGCGCTGCTTCTACGATCCGGGGCAGCTGGCGCATGCCCCGGCGCGCGAGCTGCATAATGGCGCGTTCGTGCCCTATGCCGAAACGCCCGCGCGCGCGGCGGCGATTGCCGCAACGCTGGGCGCGACCGAGCTGCCGCAGGATCGCGGCGAGGCACCCATCCGCGCGGTGCATGACGCGGGGTACGTCGAGTTCCTCAAGACCGCCCCGACGCGCTGGGCCGAGGCGGGGCGGCCGGGCGATGTCATGGGCTATGTCTGGCCGACACGGCGGCGGCCGGGGCTGAAGCTCGACCGGATCGATGCGCTGGTCGGCCAGTACAGCATCGACGTGGTCACGCCGCTGACGCCGCAGAGCTGGGACGCCGCCTATCGCAGCACGCAATGCGCGCTGGCGGCGACGCACGCTGTGCTGGCGGGCGCGCGGGCGGCGTTCGCGCTGTCGCGACCGCCCGGGCATCATGCCGGGGCCGACTATATGGGCGGATATTGCTACCTCAACCATGTCGCGGTGGCGGCGCAGGCGGCGCGCGATGCGGGGGTAGAGCGGGTCGCGATCCTCGACATCGACTATCACCACGGCAACGGGACGCAGGATATCTTTTGGGAGCGCGGCGACGTGTTCTTCGCCTCGATCCATGCCGATCCGGCGACGGACTTCCCCTTTTACTGGGGCCATGCTGACGAGGTCGGCGAGGGCGCGGGCGAAGGCG
Source organism: Sphingomonas sp. (assembly GCF_965227385.1). Classification (GTDB taxonomy): domain Bacteria; phylum Pseudomonadota; class Alphaproteobacteria; order Sphingomonadales; family Sphingomonadaceae; genus Sphingomonas. The sequence goes on along the minus strand of NZ_OZ245750.1, from coordinate 1,076,531 downwards.
CGACGCTGAACCTGCCGCTCCCGCGCGGTACGAAGATCGATGCGTTCCGGGCGGCGCAGGACCGGGCGCTGGCGGCGATTGCGGCGTCCGGCGCGGAGTTTCTGATGGTCAGTTTCGGGGCGGACACGTTCGTCGGCGATCCGATTTCGCAATTCGCGCTGGAGACGGCGGACTATGCGGTGCTGGGGCGCGATATCGCTGCCGCCGGGCTGCCGACTGCGGTGGTCATGGAGGGCGGCTATGCGATCGACGCGCTGGGGGCGAATGTTGCGAGCTTTTTCAGCCGGTTTTGAAGGGGGCGGGAATTTTTTTCGCGGGCATGGAACCAAATGCGATGCGGGGACGTTGTTACCCTGCTTGATCGAGAGAAAGAGCATTTAGACGACCCGAACCCATGTGGAACGGATCGTTCAGGGAGCCCCGCCGCAGCGATGCGACGGGGCTTACTTGTTTCTACTGCTTGAAGCAGTGGTCGCGGTGCCACTTAAGAAATTGCGGATGAGGCTGCTCGGAAACGACCTGTGGCGCGGTGGCGCGTCCGCTTCGGTTTAGAAGACCCTCGATGCTGTGGCGATCATTGACGTGCCGCGACACGAGAATTGTCAGGTCGTCGGCGAGTGAAATCAGACCCCTGTCAAACATCCAATGCACGGTGCCGGAGAGAGCAAGGCCATTGGTCACAATGTCAGGGCCGTTGCGCTCCACCGGCTGGATGTGCGCCGCTTGAACCTCTGCGCGACCGCCACCGTTGATCAGCTTGAGCCCGGTGAGCGCGCACCGCTCTCCATAGGCCGTCAGCACTTTCTTTCGAAATGCCCTGTCGCGAGAGATGCGAGATGTCAGGATCGCAACCCTATCTCGCTCACCGAAGTCGAACGGCATTGTCTCTTCACGCACGCGCTGATCGCTGGGCAGGGCATCGTCGCGGGGGAGGAGATCATCATCTGTGGCGTCGAGCCCGGCGTTGGCGATACGGATGAAGTCCTGCCGGCTTAGCGGTCGCACCGCAGCTTGGGCCCGCCCGGATATCGCCCCGGCGTCATTCAGCAGGCCCTGTTCGATCGGCACACCATGGGTCGTAAAGGGAATGTTCGTGCCGAACTCAATAAACGACGATGTGTCGATGATCGCGTAATACATACCGGCACTATCAGCGTCTGGTTCGATCCGATCGACACGAGCCATTGCCCAGTAACCCTTGCTATTCCGAACCTTGACCGGCTCGTAATAGACGATCCAGTCCCCGACACATTGCTGCGCGCGACCCAGATACTGTTTCGGGAAATGATATCGGTGGGCCGGCGTATCCTTGTAGCGCGAGTCCTCGCGATGGATGAATACGCCGTTCGCCATGCCTGCCTCCATCGGCAGAGTGGCGACAAAATCGAGAAGATTCAAACGAAAGGCGCCGCCGACCTTTCGGCCGGCGGCGCCTTCCTGCATTCCGTCCGATCCGCTTACAGCTTCTCGGTCAGCTCCGGCACGACCTTGAACAGGTCGCCGACCAGGCCGATGTCGGCGACCTGGAAGATCGGGGCGTCTTCATCCTTGTTGATCGCGATGATCGTCTTGGAGTCCTTCATCCCCGCGAGGTGTTGGATCGCGCCGGAGATGCCGACCGCGACATAGACTTCGGGGGCGACGATCTTGCCGGTCTGGCCGACCTGATAGTCGTTGGGGGCGTAACCCGCATCGACCGCGGCGCGGCTGGCGCCGACGGCCGCACCCAATTTATCGGCGAGCGGATCGATCAGCGCGTGGAACTGTTCGCCCGAGCCGAGCGCGCGGCCACCCGAGACGATGATCTTGGCGCTGGTAAGCTCGGGGCGCTCGCTCTTGGCGATTTCCGCGCCGACGAAGCTCGACAGCCCCTTGTCGCCCGTGCCCGAAACGGTTTCGACCGACGCGCTGCCGCCCTCGGTCGCCGCCTTGTCGAAGGCGGTGCCGCGCACGGTGAGCACCTTCTTCGCGTCCGACGAGGTGACGGTGGCGATCGCGTTGCCGGCATAGATCGGGCGGGTGAACTGATCGCCCTCGATCCCGATCACTTCGCTGATCTGCATCACGTCGAGCAGCGCGGCGACGCGCGGCGCGATGTTCTTGCCGGTGGTGGTGGCGGGCGCGACGAAGGCGTCATAGCCCGACATCAGGTCAGCCACGAGCGGCGCGACGTTCTCGGCGAGCGCATTGGCATAGGCCGCGTCGTCGGCGAGCAGCACCTTGCTGACGCCCGCGATCTTTGCCGCGGCGTCGGCGGCAGCCTGCGCGCCCGAGCCGGCGACCAGAGCGACGACGTCGCCCAGCTTGCCCGCGGCGGTGACGGCGGCGAGCGTTGCGTCCTTCACCGACGCATTGTCATGTTCGACCCAGACCAGAACGCTCATGCCACAACTCCCAGTGCCTTGAGCTTGCCGACAAGCTCATCCACATCCGCAACCTTGACGCCCGCAGTGCGCTTGGCCGGCTCTTCGACCTTGACCACCGACAGGCGCGGCGTCACGTCGACGCCGTAATCGGCCGGGGTTTTGGCGGCGAGCGGCTTGCTCTTTGCCTTCATGATGTTGGGCAGCGAGGCGTAGCGCGGCTCGTTCAGGCGAAGATCGGTGGTGACGATCGCCGGGATATTGAGCTTCACGGTTTCGAGGCCACCATCGACTTCACGGGTCACGTCGACTTTGTCGCCCGACACTTCGACCTTGCTGGCGAAGGTGCCCTGGCCCCAGCCGAGCAGCGCGCCGAGCATCTGGCCGGTCTGGTTATTGTCGTCGTCGATCGCCTGCTTGCCCAGGATGATCAGGCCGGGCTGTTCTTCCTCGGCCACCTTGGCCAGCAGCTTGGCGACGCCGAGCGGCTCGACCGGGCCTTCAGCGGTGATCAGGATCGCGCGATCGGCACCCATCGCCAACGCGGTGCGCAGCGTTTCCTGCGCCTTCTGCTCGCCGATCGAGACCACGACGATCTCGGTCGCCGCGCCCATTTCCTTCAGGCGAATCGCTTCCTCGACCGCGATCTCGTCGAACGGGTTCATGCTCATCTTGACGTTGGCGAGATCCACGCCCGTCCCGTCCGCCTTCACGCGGGGCTTTACGTTATAGTCAAGCACACGCTTGACCGGCACCAGCACTTTCATCGCGTCCTCCGCTCCAATCGCGTCGTTTTAAAGGTTCGAGTCCGTTTGTCCCTAGAAGGGTTTTTGCCGTTTTCGCAAGTCCGGTATGGAATCATACGATTGCCGTAGCGTCATTGCGCAAACGAAAAAGGGGTCCGACGCGGATGACGCGCCAGACCCCCTTTCAATGGGCGTTCAAGGGGCCGCGATCAAGCAGCCGTCTGGACCTCCGCCACAATCTTCTTCGCCGCGTCGCCCAGATCGTTGGCCGGAACGATGGCAAGACCCGAGTTGGCGAGGATTTCCTTGCCCTGCTCGACATTGGTGCCTTCGAGGCGGACGACCAGCGGGACCGACAGGTTCACTTCCTTCGCCGCGGCGACGATGCCCTCGGCGATGATGTCGCACTTCATGATCCCGCCAAAGATGTTGACGAGGATGCCCTTCACCGCCGGATCGGCGAGGATGATCTTGAACGCGGCCGTCACCTTTTCCTTGTTCGCGCCGCCGCCGACGTCGAGGAAGTTTGCCGGGAACATGCCGTTCAGCTTGATGATGTCCATCGTCGCCATGGCGAGGCCCGCGCCGTTGACCATGCAGCCGATGTCGCCGTCGAGCTTGATATAGGCGAGGTCGTACTTCGACGCCTCGAGCTCCATCGGGTCCTCTTCGGTGGTGTCGCGCAGTTCCATCAGGTCCTTGTGACGGAACATGGCGTTGCCGTCGAAGCCGACCTTGGCGTCGAGCACGAGGAGGTTGCCCTGCTCGGTCAGCGCGAGCGGGTTGACCTCGATCTGCTCGGCGTCGGTGGCGAGGAAGGCGGCGTAGAGCGAGGATGCGACCTTGGCCGCCTGCTTTGCCTGGTCGCCGGTCAGGCCGAGCGCGGCGGCGACGGTGCGGCCGTGGTGGGGCATGAAGCCGGTCGCGGGATCGACCGAGAAGCTGTGGATCTTCTCAGGGGTCGAGTGAGCGACTTCCTCGATGTCCATGCCGCCTTCGGTCGAGACGACGAAGGCGATGCGGCTGGTCGCGCGATCGACGAGCAGCGCGAGGTAGAATTCCTTGGCGATGTCGGCGCCGTCGGTGACGTAGAGGCGGTTGACCTGCTTGCCCGCGTCGCCCGTCTGGATCGTCACCAGCGTGTTGCCCAGCATGTCCTTCGCATGCGCCTCGACCTCGTCGAGGCTGAAGGCGAGGCGGACGCCGCCCTTCGCTTCGGGGGCGAGTTCCTTGAACTTGCCCTTGCCGCGGCCGCCGGCGTGGATCTGCGACTTCACGACATAGAGCGGTCCGGGGAGCTTCTTGGCGGCTTCGACCGCCTCTTCGACAGTGAAGGCAGCGTGACCGGCCGCGATCGGCGCGCCGTACTTCGCCAGCAGTTCCTTGGCCTGATATTCATGGATATTCATGGGATCGCCCTTTGCGTTGCAGCAAAATTCGCGCCGCTTAAGCACAGGGGCGCGGCGGAATCAAATGTCTTGACTTCGGCATTGCGGCGCAGTTGCAATAAGCGCTGCGCCGCCTGCGAAACGAGCGGGTTAGCGCACCTCTTTCGCGAGACCGGTGGCGCATAGTCCGCCCGAGCTGGTCGCAACTGCAAGGATTTCGGGATCGCCGAGCGCGCGGACGCGGCGCAAGAAGCGGTCCAGCGACTCGGCTTCGCGCGCCCTGGGCAGGTCGGCGATGCGCATCAGTTGGGCGAGGCTCAGGCGATCGACCATGCGTTCGGCCATGCACGCGGCGAGCGGCTTGGGCAGGCCAGCGTTGGTGAGGCCGGTGCGCAGCCGCGCTTCGGGTACCGCGCAGGCAGAAACTGCGGTCAGCGCCGCAATCAGGGGAATCACGCGTCTCGCATCGATCATGGTCCGTCGCTATATCGCCCGCATGAGTCCCGCAATCGGCATCGCGCTGTTCCTGCTCACCGTCGCCCTGATGGAGGGGTTTGCCTATGTCGCGCATCGCTGGCTGATGCACGGCCCGGGCTGGTTCCTGCACAAAAGCCACCATGAGCCGCGTACCGGAAACTGGGAGCTGAACGACCTCTATGCCGTGATCTTTGCGGTGCCGTCGTTCGTGCTGCTGCTGGGCGGGGTGCATCTGGGGTGGTGGCAGGGCTATGCGTGGATCGGCGCGGGGATCGCGGCCTATGGCGCCATCTATTTCGGGTTCCACGACATCATCGTGCACAAGCGATTGAACACCCGCTACATCCCCAAGTCGGAGTATATGAAGCGGATCATCCAGGCGCACCGGCTGCACCATGTGGTCGAGACCAAGCATGGCACCGTCAGCTTCGGGTTCCTCTACGCCCCGCCGCCCGAAAAGCTGAAGGCGCAGCTCAAGGCGCGCGGCAATGCCGGGGTGCGTGAGCCGGTAGGCCGCTTCTGATCCTCGACCCCGTCTTTTACGCGATCGCGGTTCCAGCGGTCGCGCTGCTGGGGCTGTCCAAGGGCGGGTTTGCCGGTGCGGGTTCGCTGTCGCTGCCGGTGATTGCATTTGTCATCGATCCGGTGCGCGCTGCGGCGATCCTGTTGCCGATCCTGATCGTGCAGGACGTGGTCGGCATCTGGGCGTTCCGGCGAACGGTCGATTATTTCGTGCTGGGGTGGACGCTGGCGGGAGCGATCGTCGGCATTGCACTGGGCTACTGGTTTGCGGCGAGCGTGTCGGCGGATGTCGTGCTCGCGATGGTCGGGGTAATCTCGGTCCTGTTCGGTGCGCACCGGCTGTGGAAGGACCGGCTGGGCGCGGGGGCGGCGTCGACCTCGCCCGGCTGGGTCGGGTCGCTCTTCGGGATCGCATCGGGCTTTACCAGCCAGATCGCCCATGCCGGGGCACCACCCTGGCAGCTATGGGTGATGCCGCGCCAGCTGGCGCCCGCCTATCTGGTCGGCACCACCGCCGTGTTCTTCGGCGCAGTGAACTGGATCAAGGTGCCCGCCTATCTGGCACTGGGGCAGTTCACGGGCGAGAATCTGGGGACCAGCGCGGTGCTGATGCCAGTGGCGATCGCGTCGACTTTTGCCGGGGTGTGGCTGGTGCGGCGCGTGTCGCCGGAGCGATTCTATACCGCGATCTACTGGCTGATGATCGGCGTGGGCGTGGTGCTGGTGGCGAAGGCGGCGGGATGATCTCATTCCTCCCCTGAGCTTATCTCAGGGGATGGGGGACCGCCGCCGCAGGCGGTGGTGGAGGGGCGGCTGCGAAGACAGCCGTGAACAGCTCGGCAAAATTCCGCCACTTGGAGTGGCGCCCCTCCGTCAGCGAGCTGGGTGAGGAATTGGATCAGTCAAACAGGCTCGACACCGAGCTTTCATCCGCGATGCGGCGAATCGCCTCTGCCAGCAGCGGCGCGATGGTCAGGTGGCGGACGCGCTGCGACTGATCGACGACACTGTGGTTGCCGATCGAATCGGTGATGACCAGCTCCCGCAGCGCCGAGCCGTCGACGCGCGCGACGGCGCCGCCCGAGAGGACGCCGTGAGTACAATAAGCGACAACGTCCTCGGCCCCCGCGGCCTTGAGCGCGGCAGCGGCGTTGCACAACGTGCCGGCCGAATCGACGATATCGTCGATCAGCACGCAGAAGCGGCCCTCGACCTCGCCGATGATGTTCATCACCTCCGATTCGCCGGCCTTTTCACGGCGCTTGTCGACGATCGCGAGCGGGGCGTTATCGAGCCGCTTGGCCAGCGCGCGGGCGCGGACCACGCCGCCGACGTCGGGCGAGACCACCATCAGATTCTTGTCGGAGAAGCGCGCCTTGATATCCTCGCTCATCACCGGGGCGGCGAAGAGATTGTCGGTCGGGATGTCGAAAAAGCCCTGGATCTGCCCGGCGTGGAGGTCGACCGAGAGGACGCGGTTGGCGCCAGCGGTGGTGATCAGGTTTGCGACGAGCTTAGCCGAGATCGGTGTGCGCGGGCCGGGCTTTCGGTCCTGACGGGCATAGCCGAAATAGGGGAGGACGGCGGTGATCCGCTTGGCCGATGCGCGGCGCAGCGCATCGATCATGATCAGCAATTCCATGAGGTTGTCGTTCGCCGGATAGGCGGTCGACTGGAGCACGAACACGTCCTCGCCACGGACATTTTCGAGGATTTCGACGAAGATTTCCTCATCCGCGAAGCGGCGCACATTCGCCTGCGTCAGCGGAATTTCGAGGTATGAGGCGATCGCCTGGGCAAGCGGCAGGTTCGAGTTGCCAGCCATCAGTTTCATACGCGCGTCGCTCCCAAGCGAATGTCATCGAATTGTCTCCCCTTAGGAGCGTGGATCGCTCGCGAAAAGGGGGCGTTTAGGGTAGCGTGCCCACGCGACGGCGTCCCGCGCAGGTACAGGGGAGTCAGGACAGCATTGCTGTCCCATCTCGACAGATGTGTTGAAACAATATAATCGGGCGCTGAAATAAATGTCCGCGCGCCGCAGGGCGACCCGGACGGCCTTTAGCTGCTGGAGAGTGCATGGCGGACGTCCCGCGCAACCTGCCCCCGCTGAGCCTGCATGTGCCGGAGCCCAAGTTCCGGCCGGGCGATGCGGTCGATTTCGCCGCGGTGGAGGTACCGCCCGCCGGTGCCCAGCCCCGCCCCGATACCGCCGCCGATCCGGCGAGCTTCCACGACCTGTCCTACACGCTGATCCGCGTGCTCGACGATGAGGGCCGCGCGGTCGGCCCGTGGGACCCGCGGCTCGATCCCGACACGCTGCGCACGATGCTGCGCGACATGGCGCTGGTGCGCGCATTCGACGAGCGCATGTTCCGCGCGCAGCGGCAGGGCAAGACCAGTTTCTACATGAAGTGCACCGGCGAAGAGGCGGTGGCGATCGCGGCCACCCATGCGCTGAGCCGCGACGACATGTGCTTCCCGAGCTATCGCCAGCAGGGCATCCTGATCGCGCGCGGCTACAGCCTGGTTCAGATGATGAACCAAATCTATTCGAACAGCGGCGACAATCTGCAGGGCAAGCAGCTGCCGATCATGTATTCGTCGAAGGACGACGGGTTCTTCTCGATCTCCGGCAACCTCGCCACGCAATATCCACAGGCCGTGGGCTGGGCAATGGCGAGCGCGGCCAAGGGCGACACGCGGATCGCCGCGACCTGGTGCGGCGAGGGATCGACGGCGGAGGGCGACTTCCACTCGGCGATGACCTTTGCCACGGTCTACAAGGCGCCGGTCATCCTCAACGTCGTCAACAACCAATGGGCGATTTCGAGCTTTTCGGGCTTTGCGGGGGCCGAGTCGACGACCTTTGCCGCGCGCGCGATCGGCTATGGCATGGCGGGTCTGCGGGTCGACGGCAACGATGCGCTGGCGGTCTATGCGGCGACTCAATGGGCGGCGGAGCGCGCGCGGACCAACCAAGGGCCAACCCTGATCGAGCATTTCACCTATCGCGCCGAGGGTCATTCGACCTCCGACGATCCGACGCAATATCGTAGCGCGGGCGAGCCGGGCGCATGGCCGCTGGGCGACCCGGTCGCGCGGCTGAAGGCGCATCTGATCGCGATCGGCGAATGGGACGAGGAGCGCCACGCGGCGCAGGACCGCGAGGTCGCCGAACTGGTCAAGGCATCGCAGAAGGAAGCCGAGAAGAACGGCATCCTGGGCCATGGCCTGCACCAGCCGCTCGATTCGCTGTTCGACGGGGTGTTCGAGGAGATGCCGTGGCATCTGCGCGAGCAGCGCCAGCAGATGATCGACGAGGAAGAGGCGAGCGGCCGGCCATGGGCGAGGAGGGCATGAGCGACGTGATCGACACCGCCGCGACCGGCGAAACCGGCGACACCGCGCGCATGAACATGATCCAGGCGATCAATTCCGCCATGGCGGTGATGATGGAACGCGATCCGAACGTGATCGTGATGGGCGAGGACGTCGGCTATTTCGGCGGCGTGTTCCGCGCGACGGCGGGTCTGCAGGAGAAGTTCGGCAAGACCCGCGTGTTCGACACGCCGATCACCGAATGCGGCATCATCGGCGTGGCGATCGGCATGGGCGCATACGGCCTGCGCCCGGTTCCGGAGATCCAGTTCGCCGATTATATCTACCCCGCGCTCGACCAGCTGGTGAGCGAGGCGGCGCGGCTGCGCTATCGTTCGGCGGGGCAGTTCACCGCACCGCTGACGGTGCGCTCGCCGTTCGGTGGCGGGATTTTCGGCGGGCAGACGCACAGCCAGTCGCCGGAGGGCATCTTTACCCATGTGTCCGGCGTGAAGACGGTGATCCCGTCGACCCCGTACGACGCCAAGGGGCTGCTGATCGCGTCGATCGAGGACAATGACCCGGTCATCTTCTTCGAGCCCAAGCGCATCTATAACGGCCCGTTCAACGGCCATTGGGATCGCCCGGCGGAAAACTGGTCGAAGCATCCCGGCGGCGCGGTGCCCGAGGGCTATTACCGGATCGAACTGGGCAAGGCGGCGATCGTGCGACCGGGCAGTGCGCTGACCGTGCTCACCTATGGCACGATGGTGCATGTGGTGAAGGCGACGGTCGAGGAAATGGGCGTGGACGCCGAGATCATTGACCTGCGCACCCTGGTGCCGCTCGACATCGACACGATCGAGGAGTCGGTGAAGAAGACCGGGCGCTGCATGATCGTGCATGAGGCGACGCGTACCGGCGGGTTCGGCGCCGAGCTGTCGGCGCTGGTGCAGGAGCGGTGCTTCTATCACCTCGAGGCGCCGATCGAGCGCGTTACCGGGTTTGACACGCCCTATCCCCATTCGCTCGAATGGGCCTATTTCCCCGGGCCGGTCCGTATCGGACAGGCGCTCAAGAAACTCCTGAAGGACTGATCGGCATGGCGCGCTTTACGTTTCGTCTTCCGGATATTGGCGAAGGCATTGCCGAGGCCGAGATCGTCGCCTGGCACGTCAAGGTCGGTGACCGGATCGAGGAGGATCAGCAGGTCGCGGACATGATGACCGACAAGGCGACCGTGGAAATGGAATCGCCGGTGTCGGGCGTGGTGGTCGAGCTGGCCGGTGAGGTCGGTGATCAGGTCGCGATTGGCGCGTCGCTGATGGTCGTGGAAACCGACGAGGCGGTGGCGGAGGAAGCTGCGGCGGAAGCGGCTCCGGTTGCCGCGGCGGTCGAGGAACAGGTCGAGGCAGAGACGCCGGGCGTGCCGGAGGTCGTGGAAGAGACCGCGCCTCCCGCGCCCGCACCTGCTCCTGCTCCCGTCCCCGCGCCTGCTCCCGCACCGGCCGAGCAAGCGCGTCATGTCCTTGCCTCCCCCGCCGTGCGTGCGCGGGCCAAGGATCTGGGCGTCGACCTGGCCGAGGTGAAGCATGACGGCCAGCATATCCGCCACGCCGATCTCGACGCCTATCTGCGCTATGGCAGCGGGCAGGGCTATCACGCCCCCCACGCCAGCCGCGCGCGCGAGGACGAGGCGGTCAAGGTGATCGGGATGCGTCGCCGCATCGCCGAAAATATGGCGGCGGCGAAACGCGCGATCCCGCACTTCACCTATGTCGACGAGATCGACGTGACCGCGCTGGAGGCGATGCGCGCGGACCTGAACGCCAATCGCGGATCGCGGCCCAAGCTGACGATGCTGCCGTTCCTGATCGTCGCGATCTGCCGCACCCTTCCCGACTTCCCGATGCTCAATGCACGCTATGACGATGAGGGCGGCGTGGTGACGCGGCATGGCCGCGTCCATATGGGAATGGCGACTCAGACCGATGCCGGCCTGACCGTCCCCGTCATCCGCGACGCGCAGGACATGAATGTGTGGCAGCTGGCGAGCGAGATCGGCCGCCTGGCCGAAGCCGCGCGCACCGGCAAGATCAAGTCGGAAGAGCTGCAGGGCGGGACGATCACCATCACCTCGCTCGGGCCACTGGGCGGCATCGCGACCACCCCAGTCATCAACCGGCCCGAGGTGGCGATCATCGGCCCGAACAAGATCGTCGAGCGCCCCGTCTTCGTCGGCGACGACATCGTGCGCGCCAAGCTGATGAACCTGTCGATCAGTTGCGACCATCGCGTCGTCGATGGCTGGGACGCGGCGAGCTATGTCCAGGCGCTGCGCAAGCTGCTCGAGACGCCGGTGTTGTTGTTTGCTGACTGAGCGTCAGCTTCGCTGACGCGGCATCGGCCCGCTCCCCCACCCAGCCACCCAATCAGATTACTCTCGTGGGTGGCCGGGTGGGGGAGCGGGCCGGTGCCGCAACCGTTTCAGCAACGCTGAAGCAACAAAAGCGCTTACTCCACCCAGTCCTTGCGCAGGGTGCGGACGGCGCAGAACATCAGCGCGGCGGCGATGACGTAGAAGGACAGGGCCGCGACCGCCGAATAGCGCAGCGCTTCGTTGCCATAGCTCACGGTCATCGCGTCCGACATCGCGCCCATCGCCCATGAGCCGGCACCCAAGCCGATCAGATTGTTGATCAGCAGGAAGCTGGCGCTCGCGGTCGCGCGCATCTGCGGGGGCACGAGGTTCTGGATCGCGGTGGTCACCGGGCCGAGCCACAGGATGTTGAGGCCGTTCGGGATCAGGAACAGGAACCACGCCAGCGTCACATTGTCGGTCAGGAACCCGCCGGCGAACAATGGCACGCAGATCAGCCAGGCGATCGCCGGGAGCTTGGCATAGGCACCGCGGTCGCTGTGGCCCAGCCGATCGGCCAGCACGCCGCCCATGAACACCCCGATCGTGCCGCCGACGAGCAGGATCGATCCGAAGAAATAGCTGGTCGTCGACAGGTCGAAGCCGAAGCTGCGCACGAAGAAGGTCGGCGCCCAGAAAGCGAGGCCATAGCCGCACATCGAGCTGAACCCGGCACCGATCGCCATCAGCCAGAAGCTGGGCTTCTTGGCGAGGATCGCGAACACCTCTCCAATGGGTGCGCGCGCTGCGGCGGTGGTCGCGACCGGGCGCGGCGGTTCCTTGACGATCATGCGGAAGAAGGGGGCGATGATGACGCCCGCCAGGCCAACGACGATGAAGGCCCAGCGCCAGTCGACGGTCTTTGCGATCCACGCGCCGAGCAAGGTGCCCGAGGCGAGGCCGATGGGGATGCCGAGCGAGTAGATGGCAAGCGCGCGGGCGCGCTGATGCTGGGGGAAATAGTCGGCGATGATCGCATAGGAGGGGGCTACGCCGCCCGCCTCACCCACGCCGACGCCGAGCCGGTAGAGGAACAGGGTCCAGAAGCTGTTGGCGAGACCGCACAGGGCGGTGAAGCCGCTCCACACCGTCAGCGAGATCGTCACCACCCAGGTGCGGCTGGTGCGGTCGGCGAGCAATGCCAGAGGGACGCCGAGCGTCGAATAGAGAAAGGCGAAGGCGATGCCCCCGAGTGCACCGAGCTGGGTATCGGTCAGCCCCAGATCCGCCTTGATCGGCACGGCGAGGATGCCGAGGATCTGTCGGTCTAGGAAGTTGAAGGTATAGACCAGCAGCAGCATCGCCAGCACGACCGCACGATAGCCGGGCGTGCCATGGCCCTGTGCAGCCGGGGCCGCCCCGTTGGTGGCGCTCATCCGTACCCTCTCCCTCAAAAAAATGGGCCGGACGCCCCCTTTCGACGCCCGGCCCGATCAGTCTGGCAAACTCAAAGCACGAAAGCGATCAGAACTTGATCTCGAACGTGCCGGTCACGGTGCGCGGCGGGCCGTAATAGCCGATGATCGAATTGCCGAAGGTCGCGCCCGGGAAGTTGTAGCCGCCGACGCGATAGCGCGCGTCGGTCAGGTTACGCGCGGCGACGCCGATGCGATAGCGGCCGTCGCCCGAGGTCCAGTTGAGCGAGGCGTCGACCAGCGCATAGCCGTCCTGATCGAGCGCCGGGGTCGCCAGTTCGAACATCTGGGTATCGCTGCGCAGCGAAACCGCCGGGGTGAAGGCGAGCACGCCGCCCGCTACATCGTTCGACCAGGTGAAGGAGGCGTTGGCGGTCCATTCCGGCGTATTCTGGAAATCGCGCGCGTTCGAGACGTCGACCGGGGTGGTGCCACCGCCGATAAAGGTCAGGAACTCCTTGTAGTCGGCGTTGGTGTAGCCGACCACAACGCTGGCCTGGAAGTGGCGCGACGGGACCATGCGGGTTTCGAGCTCGAACCCGTAAATCTCGCCCTTGCCCGCGTTATCGACGAAGCTGGCAATGCCACCCGCGAGCGAGGGCACCTGGATCGTGACCTGCTGGTCCTTGTAGGTCGAGAAGAAGCCGGCGGCGTTCACGAAAAGGGTGCGGTCGAGAAACGCGCCCTTCATGCCCAGCTCGTAGCTGTCGATCGTCTCGGGCTCGTACCCGTTGACGGTGGTCGGCGTCAGGATCGCGTCGCCACGCATGTCGAACCCGCCCGACTTATACCCCTTGCCATAGCTGGCATAGAAATTGAGGTCGGCGTGGGGCTGGTAGCTGAGGCTGATGCGCGGGGTCAGCTTCTCGAAATCGCGGCTGTTGGTATAGTCCGACCGGATCAGGCCGGGAACCGCGGTGGTGTTGCCAAAGCGCGGCGACCGGATGCCGGTATAGTTGCGGCGGAACACCGTGCCGGTCTTTTCATCGCGGGTGTAGCGCAGGCCGGCCGAGATCTTGAACTGATCGCTGAGGTCGAAGCTGAAGTCGCCGAACGCGGCATAGCTTTTGGTGAACACCTCACCCGAGGTCAGCGTGGTGGTGTTGAGCAGGCCGAGCACGGTGTCGAACGCACCGCTGGCGCGGCCGTTGAGGTAATACACGCCGAACACGCCCTGAAGCGCCTCGCCCTCATACAGCAGCTGAAGCTCCTGGGTGAACTGGCGGTCCGAATATTCGGCAGGGACGTCGAGCGTCGGCAGGCGGGTGTTGTCGAAGTCGATCACCGTGTCGGTGTTGCCGTCGCGCCACGCGGTGATCGTCTTGAACGTCAGCGCGTCGGACAGGCCGATCTCACCGGTGATCGACACACCGCGCGTCTCGACGCGATTCTCGTCGCCGATGCCCGCGCGGGTATCGTAGACGCTGGCGGTCGGCGCATAGATCGGGTCGGTGCCGTTGGGCAGCAGGCGGGTGCCGTGGCGCGGGTTAGACCGGTCGAGCACGCGATCGCCCGCGACACGGAAGAAGATGGTGTCGGTCGGGCTGAACTCCGCCGATACGCGCGCGGCCAGGACGTCCTTGTTGTAATGCTCGGCACCGGTGGTGAGGTTGGTGCCATAGCCGTCGCGCCAGTACTGCGCGACCGCCGCGCCCAGCGACAGCGTGTCGCCGACCGGCACCACGACCTGACCGAGGAGGTCGATCTGGTTGTACGAGCCGTAGGAGCCGCGGAACGACGCCTTGAAGTCATTGCCGAGGCGACGGGTGACATACTTCACCGCACCGCCGATGGTGTTGCGGCCGTACAGCGTGCCCTGCGGCCCGCGCAGTACTTCGACCCGCTCGACGTCGAAAATGTCGAGCACCGCGCCCTGGGGGCGTGCGACATAAACATCGTCGATGTACAGCGCGACGCCGGGCTCGAAGCCCCACAACGGATCCTGCTGACCGACGCCGCGGCTGAACGCGATCAGGGTCGAGTTGGAACCGCGCGCGACCTGCAGCGTCAGGTTCGGGGTCTTGTCCTGCAGCGCGGTGATGTCCGCCGCGCCGCTCTTGACCAGCGAATCGCCCGACACGACCGACATCGAGATCGGCACGTCGATCAGGCTTTCCTCGCGACGGCGCGCGGTGACGACGATTTCGCCACTGTCCTGCGCTTCGGCGGCTTCGTCGGCGGGTGCATCCTGCGCCATGGCAGGGACAGAGGCGAGCGCGCTCAGCGCGGCGCCGGCGGTCAGAATCGTGCGGACAGACGGATAGAGACGCTTCATGCTTTCCTCCCCAAAAGCGGCCGACGATACCCGGCCTTGTCAGTGGTTGCGCTTGCCTATAGTGAAACCTGAACCGGGTTTCAACTTCCGGATGAAGGAGGGGACGAAATGACGCAAGAACGTGGCAAGTCCGCCACACTGCCCCCTGCCCTGCATCTGGGCGACAGCGCGGCGAGCGAGGGCAAGGAACCGCGCACCGCCCGCGGACGCCGCACATTGCGCGCCATCCTCGACGCCGCCGCCGCCGAGTTCGGCGAGAAGGGATTCCATGAGGGGTCGGTGAGCGGCATCACCCGACGCGCCGGCGTGGCGCTGGGCAGTTTCTACACCTATTTTGATTCGAAGGACGCGGTGTTCCGCGCGCTGGTGCGCGACATGAGCGATCAGGTGCGCGAACATGTCGCCCCCGCGATCCGCGCCGCGCCGGAGCAGATCGCCGCAGAGCGCGCGGGGCTTGAAACCTTCATCGGCTTCGTTCGCAAGCACAAGGAAATCTACCGCATCATCGACGAGGCCGAGTTCGTCGATCCCGAGAGTTTCCGGCTCCACTATCAGACCACCGCCGAGCGCATCGAAAGGCGCCTGAAGGCGGCGGCCGAGCGCGGCGAGGTGCGCGACGACGTGTCCGAGGTCCACGCCTGGGCGATCATGGGGATGAACGTGTTTCTGGGCCTGCGCTATGGCGTGTGGAGCGAGGATGCCGAGGCGGCCGAGGTCGCGGATACGGTGGCGGAGATGCTGGCGCGGGGGTTGGGGGTTCGGTAGTCAGCCGCGCTTCATCGGGCGACGCTCGGATACGCGTAGACTCTTGACGACGAAGCCGTCGAGCTGGCGGATCAGTGCCAGTTCGACCGTTGCCTCCTCATCGTCATCCGCCTTGTCGGTATTCCAATATGCGGCCGTCCCGCGCACTTTGACGTGATCGACATCGAACCCTTCAGGAGATTCGAAGAAGATCGCCCCGGCGGTCTGAAGCAGCGACCACAGCTGCGGCTGAACCGACTCCGCGTCGTGTGCGACGAGCCAGTCGCTCTCTTTTTGCGTCAATTCAGTGCCGGGCCGCAGCTTGTTAAGCACGGCGAGCGCTTCACCGGCGGACTGCCGATCGCCCTTTAGTCCCGTGCAGGTCGCGAGGAGCATCGGGATATTCCGAACGGTCGCACGGTCGATCGTGCCGCATTCGGCCAACACCTCATACGCAATATCGGCGAGGCGAAAGGCGAACGACATTCCGAGCCCCCCGCCACATGCGGTTTCTGCATCGCGACGATACCCGGACTCAGTCTGTTGCTCGCCCAGCACATGCTGTTCGAGCCTGCGCGCATCTCCCGCTTCACCCACCGCGAACCAGGCATGGAGGCAAAGCGAGATTTCATCCTCAGCTACCCCATTTCTGCGTACCAGGTCGCGATCGAAATTCGCGGATTCCGCAATGATGCGCGTCCACGCTTCGCTGCTGAGTGCGGCTTCCAAGGTCGCAGATTTAGCCGTGAGCGCCCCGGGAATTCGAACCTCGATGACGGGCGCCCGGCCCGGCTTCCTGTGCGCGGAGATGGCGACGACATCTCTGCCATAGCCATCGACCAGCATAACCCTCCGGAAGGTAACGCCGCGGTCGATCAGGTCTTTGCCCGACTCGAGCCCGTACAAGGATCGCATTTTGTCCTGCACCGCATCGGAGCAACGGTCGGTTCCATTGTCGTCGCCGCATCCGCGGTCGAACACATCGTCGACAGGTGCCTTGCCGCCCGGCTGAGCCAGTGACGGCGCGGCGGCCAACGCCAGGCACACAAGGGCAAGCAACAGCGGCTTCATCACGCTTCCTCCGTTACTTCGATGCCTCCGCGATCCAAGCCGCAGCCGTCTCGCCGTCCCAGTCCATGTCGCCCGAGACGCGCCAAACTTCCTTGCCCTGCGCGTCATAGAGGATCGTCGTCGGCAGGTTGACGCCATAGCCGGTCGAGAATTTGACGTCGGGGTCGAGATAGGGCTGGAGCGCGGCGAACTTGGCCTTTTCGAAGAAGGGCGTGACCTTGGCCGCGCCGTCGAGGTCCTGGCTGATCACCAGCACCTGGAGCTTGTCCTTTTCGCGCACGGCGAGGCGGTCGAGCGTCGGCATTTCGCGCACGCAGGGCGCGCACCAGGTGGCCCAGAGGTTGACCAGCAGCGGCTTGCCGCGGAACGCCGCCAGCGTCACCGGATTGCCCGCGGGGTCTAGAAAGCCGTGGTCGGGCGCGGCCTGACCCTTGTTGCTCCGGTCGACCGTGCCGACGCGTTCTGGTTCGTCGGACGCGTTGTCGGGCGCAGCCGCGCTTTCGTCGGCGACAGTTGCGGTTGCTTGCGGGTCGGGTTGCTTGCCACTATCGCAGCCGGCGGTTCCAAGGCCCAGAGTGAGGAGAAGCGCGATCGTCGAGCGCAAGGGAAGCTCCAATTCCATGTGGGGCGGGCGCTTTTCCGAAGGCCCGTCGTCGGTGATGCGTGAGATTAACGCATCGATCCCGTTCGACAAGCGAATGTGGGCGCAGGACATCGCCGGATCGAAAGCGCATGTCGCGATGCTGGGGCAGCAGGGCATCGTGTCGACGGAGGATGCCGCGACGATTTCTGCCGGGCTGGATCAGGTCGCCGCCGATTACGAACGTGACGGGGTGCCGGAGGATCTGGCGCTCGAAGACATTCATATGCTGACCGAATCGCGGCTGGCCGAGAAGATCGGGGCGGTCGCCGGGCGGCTGCACACTGCGCGCAGCCGCAACGATCAGGTCGCGACCGATTTCCGCCTGTGGGTGCGCGACGCGACCGATCAGGTGCTCGCCGCGCTCGACGCGCTGCAGGGCGCGCTGCTGACGCGGGCGCAGGAACATGCCGACAGCGTGATGCCGGGCTTCACCCATCTGCAGAGCGCGCAGCCTGTGACGCTGGGGCATCATCTGATGGCCTATTTCGAGATGATCGCGCGCGATATCAGCCGATTCAGCGATAGTCGCGCGCGGGGCAATCGCTGCCCGCTAGGGTCGGCGGCGCTGGCCGGGACGGGCTTTCCGCTGGATCGGGACATGACCGCAGCGGCGCTGGGCTTTGACGGGCCGACGCGCAACTCGCTCGATGCCGTGAGCGACCGCGACTTCGCGCTCGATTATCTGATGGCGGCTGCGCAATGTTCGCTGCACCTGTCACGGCTGGCAGAAGAGTTCGTGATCTGGGCGAGCCAGCCGTTCGGCTTCGTCAAGCTGTCCGACCAATGGTCGACCGGCAGCTCGATCATGCCGCAGAAACGCAACCCCGATGCCGCCGAGCTGGTGCGCGGGCATAGCGGGCGGATCGTCGGGTGCCTGACCGCGCTGATGATCACGATGAAGGGCCTGCCGCTCGCCTATTCGAAGGACATGCAGGACGACAAGCCGCCGGTGTTCGAAGCGCATGACCTGCTCGCGCTCTCCATCGCGGCGATGACCGGGATGGTCGAGAGCGCGGCGTTCCGCACCGACCGGATGCGCGCCCTCGCCGAAAGCGGCTTTGCCACCGCCACCGACCTCGCCGACTGGCTGGTGCGCGAGGGCGGCATCCCGTTCCGCGAAGCGCACCACATCACCGGCCGCGCGGTCGCGGCGGCGGAGGCCAAGGGCGTGCGGCTCGACCAGCTGGAACTGGCGGAACTGCAGGCGATCGACGGGCGTATCGATGCGCGCGTGTTTGACGTATTGACGGTCGATGCTTCGGTCGCGAGCCGGATGAGTTTTGGTGGCACGGCCCCGGCGCGGGTGCGTGAGGCGATTGCGGCGGCGCGTGCCGCAAGAGGAGAGTAAGTTATGCGAACCCTGGTGGTCTTCACGGCGCTTCTGCTGGCCGCATGCGGCAATCGGGGCGACCTGAAACCGGCCGCCGGGGAGTCGCTGCCCCCCAAACCCTATGGGGCGGTGGCCACGCCGGCACCGGCAGACCTGACGAAGGCGCCGCCCCAGACGCGACCGACGCGCAGCGACGAAGTGCTGCTCAGCTCAGAAGAACGGCGCAGCGACGAGTTCGATCTGCCGCCGCAGTAAGAAGATCATCATGGACCATTTCACCCGCAAGAACGGCGTGATGCACGCCGAGGACGTTGCCATTCCCGCTATCGCCGCGGAAGTGGGCACGCCCTTCTACGTCTATTCGACCGCGACGCTGGAACGGCATGCGCAGGTGCTGAAGGCCGCGCTCGCCGATCTGCCGCGCGTGCACATCGCGTTCGCGATCAAGGCCAATCCGAACCTTGCGGTGCTCGGCGTGCTGGCCAAGCAGGGCTATGGCGCGGACGTGGTGTCGGGCGGCGAATTGAAGCGCGCGCTGGCGGCGGGGATGAAGCCCGAGGACATCGTGTTTTCGGGCGTCGGCAAGACCCGCGGCGAGCTGCAGCTGGGGCTGGACGAGAATATCGGCCAGTTCAATCTGGAGCTGGAGGAGGAAGGCGAGGTCCTCGCCGACCTGGCGCATGCGCAGGGCAAGACCGCGCCGGCGGTGCTGCGGGTGAACCCCGATGTCGATGCAGGCACCCACGCCAAGATCTCGACCGGCAAGGCGGAGAACAAGTTCGGCGTGGCGA
This sequence comes from Sphingomonas sp., assembly GCF_965227385.1. Classification (GTDB taxonomy): domain Bacteria; phylum Pseudomonadota; class Alphaproteobacteria; order Sphingomonadales; family Sphingomonadaceae; genus Sphingomonas. The sequence continues at coordinate 1,057,029 of NZ_OZ245750.1, read as the reverse complement.
TCGACCGCGCGCCTGCGATCTTCGACCGGCTGGCCAAGCGCCCGGGCATGAATTTGCGCGGCGTGGCGATCCATATCGGCAGCCAGCTCAAGACGCTCGCCCCGCTGGAGGCCGCGTACAAGCGCGTCGGCGAGCTGGTCGCGCAGCTGCGCGCCGCCGGGCACACCATCACCCATGTCGATCTGGGCGGCGGGCTTGGCGTTCCCTATGAGCCGGACGACAAGGTGTCGTCCGCCGAGGAATTCGGCGCGATGGTCAAGCGCGTCACCGCCGATTGGGACGTGACGCTGATGTTCGAGCCGGGCCGCTTCATCTGCGGCAATGCCGGGCTGCTCGTCACCGAGGTGATCTGGGTCAAGCCGGCGAGCATCAACCCCTATGTCATCGTCGATGCCGCGATGAACGACCTGGCCCGCCCTGCCCTCTACGACGCCTATCATGCGTTCGAGGCGGTCGAGCCGACCGGGGAGAAGTTCGTCGCCAATATCGCGGGTCCAGTGTGCGAAACCGGCGATACGTTCGCGATGGGGCGCGAAATCGATCTGGTGAAGTCGGGCGACCTTGCCGTGTTCCGCACGGCTGGCGCGTACGGCGCGACGATGGCGTCGACCTATAACAGCCGCGCGCTGGTGCCCGAGGTGCTGGTGTCGGGCGACAAGTTCGCGGTGGTCGCCGACCGCATCCAGCCCGAAACGATCATGGGGGCCGAACGCGTCCCCGAGTGGGTGCGGTGAAACGCTCCGGCCTGCCCGTCTTTTTGCGGCTGGACGGGCGGCCGGCAATCCTGGTGGGCGACGGCGCGATGGCGGAGGCCAAGCGTCGGTTGCTCGAACGCGCGGGTGCGGTGATCGTCGGCGAGGATGCGGCCGCGCACATCGCTCTGGTCGCGTGTGAGGATCCCGAGCCGGTGGTCGCGCGGCTCAAGGCGCGCGGGTTGCTGGTCAATGTCGCCGACCGGCCCGATCTGTGCGACTTCACCCTGCCTGCGATCGTCGAGCGTGATCCGGTGACGATCGCGATCGGCACCGGGGGCGCGTCGGCGGGACTTGCGGCGGCGTTGCGCCAGCGGATCGAGCCGCTGATTCCCGCTGGTCTTGGCGCGTTTGCCGATGCGCTGGCGGCGGCGCGGGGGGCGATGCGGGCGCGCTGGCCCGATGGGGGCGCGCGGCGGCGAGCGCTGGGTGCGGCGCTGAGCGGGCCGCTCGATCCATTTCAGGCGCAGGATGACGAGGCGGTGGCGCGCTGGATTGCGGGTTCGGATGCACCGGGCGACCGGATCGAGACCATCGTGCTGACCTCTCCCGACCCCGACGACCTGACGCTGCGGCAGGCGCGCTGGCTGGCGCAGGCGGATCGCGTGACGCATCGCGCGGACGTCCCCGCCGCGATCCTGGACCGCGCGCGCGCCGATGCCGATCGCCTGCTGTGCGATGCGCCGCCTGAGGGCTTGCCCGGGCTGACCGTCGATGTTGCAACGACGCGATGAGTGGATTTGCCTATCGGGTGACGGCACAGGCCGTCGAGGAGATCGCCCCGCGCGACGCGCTGGGGGTCGAGGCGGAGTTCGTGTGGATTCACCTCACGTCCCGCGATGAGGAGGTGCAGGCGTGGTTGCGCGATCATGCCGCGCTCGACCATTTCACCATCGACGCGCTGACCGCGCTGGAGACGCGCCCGCGCTGCGAACAGGTCGATGGTGCGGCGTTGCTCAACCTACGCGGCATGACGCAGGCGCAGATGGCGAGCAGCGATCCGCTCGCGTCGATCCGCATGCGCGCCGACGGCCAGCGGGTGATTTCCGTCACGCGCCTGCCGCTCGATGCGCTCGATGCGGCGCGGGCGGCAATGATCGCAGGCGACATTCGGGACGCGGGCGACCTGATCGCGACGCTGGCGACCGCGATCACCGAACAGCTCGATCCGCATGTCGCGCAACTCGGCGATTCGCTCGACGATTGCGAGGAGCGGCTCGACCCGCGCGCCGCGTTCGACCTACGCCGCAACGTCAGCCGCGTGCGGCGCGAGGCGATCGGTTATCGGCGTTTTCTCTATCCCCAGCGCGTGGCGCTGGAGAAGCTTGCCGGGCTGCCGGTGGCCTGGCTGAGCGATGACGACCGGCTGCACATCAACGCCGCCGCCGACCGCGCTGCGCGGATGGCGGAAGAGCTGGAGAGCATTCGCGAGCGTTCGGCGCTGATCCATGAGGCGCTGACCGACCTGCGGGCCGAGGTGATCGACCAGCGCTCGCTGCTGATCGCAGTGGTGGCGATGATCTTCCTGCCGCTGACCTTCATCACCGGGCTGTTCGGGATGAACGTCGACGGCATCCCATATGCCAAACATCCCGAATCATTCTGGGTGATCACCGGATTCAGCCTGGCAGTGGCGGCCGGCGTCGGCCTGTATTTCGTCAGGCGGCACTGGTTCCGCTGAACGGCACGGCCAGTACGGCCCGCATGTCGACCGATCCCTGCAGCCGCGCACAATCGGCGCGCGTGACGGCGAGTTCGCTGCGCGTCTCGCCCAGTTCGATGGCGCGCGCGGCGATTCGCGCGTCGAGCGCGGCGACGGTGCGCTTAAGTTCGGCGATCCGGCCGGCCCGCTCCAGCGTGCGTTCGATCCGCGCCTGAAGCACGCCGAAATCGAACGGCTTGGCAAGGTGATCGTCGGCCCCCGCCGCCAGCGCCGCAACCGCGCCGTGCGGGTCGTTGAGCGCGGTGATCATGATCACGGGCAGGTCGGCGGTGTCGGGAGCGGTGCGGATTTCACCGAGCGCTTCCAGACCCGACATGCCCGGCATCACCATGTCGAGCAGGACCAGGTCGAAGCCGCGCCCGGAGATCAGGTCCAGCGCCTCGCGACCGCTTTGCGCCAGCACCACCATATAGCCCATCGCGCCGAGCCGCCCGCCGATGACGTGCAGGCTGGTCCGGCTGTCATCGACGACCAGGATGGTACGCGTGGCGCGGCGGCGTGAGTCGCCGGTCGGGGCGGTGGTGGTCACCATGGCGGCCGTTATAGACCGGGTGCGTCACAATCCGGTTAATCCCGCGACCCAAGCGCCTCAGCGCCGCAGAAACCAGAGAATCTGATCGACCATCATGCGCAGCTGCGGATCGGCGTCGGCCAGCGGATCGCCCGGCGCGCCGGTGTTGATCGGGACGCCGAGCGGGGTCGGCCAGCCGCGCAGGGCGTGGACCACGGTGCGCAGCGCCGCCATGGTCGATACTGCCGCCTGCCATCCCCCGGCGGTAGCGACGATCCCGACCGGCATGCGATCGAAATAGACGCGGTCGTCACCCCGCAACAGCTCGACATGGTCGAGTGCATTCTTGACCAGTCCTGACAGCGTGCCGTGATAGCCCGGCGACCCGATCACCAGCGCGTCGGCGCTGCGCAGCACTGCCACGAAATCCGCAATGCGGCCGTCCGGCACCGGATCGCAGAGCTCGAAGGGCGGGAAGTTGATCGCCTCGCCCGTCAGCAAGGTGGTGCGCGCACCGGCGTCTTCGGCGATTGCCAGGCATCGCGCCAGCGCGCGCCCGGTGCTCGATTCGGGGCGCGAGGTTCCGCCCAGGGCGACGATGTGCGGCTTGCTCATGGCGGGGGGCTAGCGGAAACCGGTGGGATGGGCCACCCTGAACGCGCGGGACGACAATGGAGGGACGGAGGTGCAGGCTAAGGGACCGCTGGCTGGGGTGCGCATCGTCGAGATCGACGCGATCGGGCCGGTGCCGTTCGCCGCGATGCTGCTCGCCGACCTGGGGGCGGACGTGGTCCGCGTGGTTCAGCCCGATGCGAGCGCGAGCCATGTCGTCCCCGGCCTGTATCGCGGGCGGCGCGAACTGGAGCTCGATTTCCGCCATCCGGCGTCGATCAACGAGCTGCGCGACCTGATCGATCGCGCCGATGGGTTGATCGAGGGGATGCCGGCGCGTTCGATCGAGGCGCTGGGGATCGGGCCGGATGCGTGCCGGATGCGCAATCCACGGCTGGTCTATGGCCGGGCGAGCATGTGGGGGCAGGACGGGCCGATGGCGGAACGTCCCGGCAGCGACATCAATGTACTCGCCCTGACAGGCACCCTGCATGCCATCGGGACGCCCGACCAGCCGGTAGTGCCGCTCACCCTGCTGGGCGATCATGCCGGGTGCGGGCTGTTTCTGGCGCTGGGCATGGTCAGCGGGATCCTGGGCGCGCAGGCAAGCGGCGAGGGACGCATCGTCGATGCGGCGGCGGTCGATGGGGTGGGCACGCTGATGGCGCTTACCCAGAGCCTGGCCGGAAGCGGCCGCTGGCTCGACCGGCGCGAGGCCAATCTGGTCGATGGCGGCGCGCCCTTCTACCGCACCTATTGCTGTGCCGATGCCCGGCATGTCGCCGTCGGCGCGATCGAGCCGTCGGCCTTTGCCGAGCTGTGCGCGGTACTCGGGCTGGAGGCGTCGAAAATCCCGCAGTTCGACCGCGCCGCCTGGCCGCACATGGCGCGCGAATTCGCCCGCCGCTTTGCCAGCCGGACGCGCGACGAATGGATCGCGCGCTTTCCCGACGGGGCGGCGTGCGTCACCCCGGTGCTGAGCCTAAGCGAAGCCGCGCGGCATCCGCATGCACTCGCCCGGCGTCCGCTGGCGAGCGGCCCGGCGGGTGGCCCGACCGCGCCGCAATTCTCCCCGCGTGCCGCGCCGGTGGGACCGGCGGTCGTGACGAGCGTGGGCGAGATGCTGGGGCGGTGGGTCGATTAGGGACGATCAACGATCCTCCCTCGCCGGGATGAGGACTGATGGCTTGAATTATGCCGCGCGCGCGGCGCTCCATGCGCCGGCAATTTCCTCGAGGTCGTCGGCGACCGCGCGGAACGGCGCGGGGTCGGTGCCGATGCTCGCGTGGACGATCTGGTTGCGCAGGCCGTGGTAGAGCGTCGCCAGCGTGCGCGAGACGTCACCGCCACGCTCGAAATCGAGGCCCCCTTCCAGCGCGAACAGGATTGCGGTGGCGCGGGCGATGCGCTCGCTCTTGACCGGGAACTGGCGCTTCTCGGTCGCAAAGGCGGCGGAGCGAAGCGCGGCGATGCACTCCCGATACATCAGCGCGATCAGCTGGTGCGGATCGGCCGCGGCGGTGCGACCCACCGCGTCGATGTTCCGATAGGTGGCGGCGGCGTCGGTGGTGAGGCGGATCGGGCGGGTCATCGCATCAATTCTGCTTGTTCCAGGCTTCGACCTGCGATTCGAGGAAGCTCATCGTCGATTTATAGACCGCGACCTTGGCATCCATGCTGGCGAACTGACGGGTCATGCGGGTGCGGGTGTCCTCGATCTTGGTCAGAATGTCGGCCTTGTCGTCGTCGAGATCGGCCTTGGCGCGGGTATAGCCCGCCTCGCTCGCGCCCAGCCCGCGCGTGGTGCTGGCCGCCGCCGTGGCGATGGCGTTGAGCGCGCCGGCGACGCCATTGCCGGTGGCACCGGTGCCGACCGGTTCGGCGAACAGCCGCTCGACCGCTTCGGGATAATCGACCAGCGCGCGGGTGAGTGCGGTGGTATCGACGCTGAGCGTCCCGTTACGTTCGGTGCGGATGCCGATCTGGGCCAGCGTGGTCGGCTCGCCCGCGGCACCGGTCGCGATCTGTGCGATCGTGATCTGCTGCAGCGAGCGTTTCACCGCCTTCGCCGCGGCATCGCCACGCAGCGCGCCGCCGATCGGGTCGAGGTCCTTGTTCAACGCCGCAAACACCTCGTTATAGGTCGCGACGAAATCCTGTGCCGCCTGAAGCAGTGCGCTGGTCGGTGCGCTCTTGCCGATCGACACGATCGTGCCGGGCTGGGCCGAGGCCAGGTCGAGCCGCACGCCGGGGACCAGATCGGAAATGCTGTTGCCGTCGCGGCGCAGCGCGATGCCGTCGACCGCGACGATCGCGTCGGAAGCAGCGCTGCCGATCGTCGTACCGGTCGCACCGATGCCGACATTGAGAGCGGCAAGGCCGGTGTGGCCCGGGGTTTCGGTCGCGGTCAGCGTGAAGGCGCGCGCTTCGCCGCTCGCGCCCTTGACCACCAGGCGCGCGCCGCCGCTGTCGGTGACGACCGAGGCAGAGATGCCCGCCTTGGCCGCGTTGATCGCGGAAGCGATGCCATCGAGGCTGCTATTGGCCGGACCGATGGGGATGGTGACGGGCGCGGCGGTGCCGGCGGTAAAGCCGGTCATCGCGCCATCGGCGACCGTGGCGGTGCCGAAGGTCAATGTCAGCGTCCCCTGCCCGATCGCGGCGGTGCGGTCGGTGACGGGCGCGCTGGCGGCGCTCTGCGGCGCGGCGAGCTGGCGCACCTCCACCTTGGTGTTGAGCGTCGCGAGATTGGCACCGGCCAGGCGGGTGACGCCGAGGATGCCGGGGTGCGAGCTGGTCGGCTGGGTCGACAATGTTCCGCCGCGCGTCAGGCTGGCGAGCGCGGTGGCGAAGCCGGTGATGTTGCTCTTGTGCGTTGCTGCCGCCGTGATCTGCGCGGTCAGCGTCTCTTCGCGTTTGGTGAGCGCGGCGTTCTTCAGCTCGAACTGCGCGTCGACCAGACCCTGGACGAGCGCGGTCGTGTCGATGCCCGACCCGGTGCCGATCGTTTTCGCAATCGATTCAATGGCCATGGCCGTGATCCCCCATGCCTTCAAGAACGGCCATCACGGCTTGCCCTTTAGGCCGATTTGCACCCCGTTTTCGTCGAACAGCGCGGTTTCAGGCACCCGCACGGCCGGCATCGCCGCCCCGGCACGCTTGTCGAGGCCGAACACGAACGCCAGCACCGTCGCGACCGCGAGATAGAGGTCGTCGCGGATCTCCTGATTCTCGCGGCTGGTGAAGTAGAGCGCACGGGCGAGCGGGGGCAGCTCGATCCGTGGCACCGCCAGTTCATCCGCCAGCTCGCGGATCGCCAGCGCGATTTCGCCGCGGCCCTTGGCGACCACCACCGGCACCTGATCCTTGCCCTGATCGTAGCGCAAGGCGACCGAGAAGTGCGTCGGGTTGGTGAGCACGACATGCGCGGTGGCGACGCTCTTGCGCAACCCGCCCTTGGCGATTTCGCGCTGGCGCTGGCGGCGATGGCTCTTGGCCTCGGGCGAGCCTTCGGTTTCCTTATATTCGTCCTTCACCTCCTGAAGGGTCATCTTGAGCCGCTGCATGTGGCGGAAGATCTGGATCGGGAGGTCAACGCCCGCGATCAGCAGCAATCCGCCAGCCATGACGATGACGAGCGTCGCAAAGGTATCGCCAAGCGACTTCACCGCCGTGCCGAGGTCGGACGAGACCAGTCCCATCGTCATCGGCGCCGATCCCCAGAGCAGCCACGCGCCCATGCCGCCGAGCAGCACGACCTTGAGCAGCGACTTGCCGAGTTCAATCCAGCCGGTCGGGCCGAAGATGCGCTTGAGGCCGGAACCGGGATTGATGCGGTTGCCCTTGGGCGCCATCAGCTTGCCGTTGAAGCGCAGCGAGCCGAGCGCCGCCTGGCTGAGCACCGCGCCGCCCAGCGTGATGGCGAGCAGCGCGCCGAGCGACGGCGCAAGCTTCCACCCGGCGGTGGCGAGCGGCTTCCACGGCTGGAAACTCTCAATATCGGCGCGACCGAAGCTGAAGCTGGCCGTCATCACCTCCCGGATCGCCGACAGCAATTGCGGCCCCATCAGGATCATCCAGCCACAGCCGAGCAGCATGATCAGCGCCGCGCCGAACTCGCGCGATTTGAGCAGGTCGCCGTCGTCGCGCGCCTTTTGCTTGCGCTTGGGTGTTGGGGCTTGTGTCTTTTCGCCGGCGCTCTCCGACATCAGCCGAGGCCTCCCAGCACCAGCGCCTGTGCGGCGTCGAGCGCCTCACGCACGATGACGAGCATGTAGTCGCCCATGGCCGGCATGCCGACGAGCAGGGCGAGTACGCCCATGGCAAGGCTGGCGGGAATGCCGATCGCGAACAGGTTAAGCGCGGGGGCGGAGCGCGACAGCATGCCGACCACGATGTTGAGGCACAGCAGCAGGAACCCCACGGGAAGCGCGAGCAGCAACCCGGCGAGAAAGGCATAGCCGCCGAACAGCACGATGTTCATGAGCTTGCCCGGCGCGAGCCAGGCACCGCCGGGGGGCAGCAGTTCGTAAGAGCGCACGATCAGCTCGACCAGCACGAGATGACCGTCGACCGCGAGGAACAGCAAGGTGAGCAGCACGGTCAGGAACTGGCCCAGCGCCGGGGTCGACTGGCCGGTCTGGGGGTTGATCGCGGTAGCGAAGCTGAGGCCCATCGACACGCCGATCACTTCGCTCGCCACCAACGGCGCGGCGAAGGCGATCTGGAGGATGAAGCCGAGCGCGAGGCCGACCAAAGCCTCCGCCGCGACGGCGAGGAACGTGGTCAGCACGAACACCTCGCCCGGCACCGCGATCGGCGCGGCGTGCATCGACAGGATCGATACGGCGGCGGTCAGCAGGATGCGGACATTGAGCGGCACTGCGATCGCGCCGAACACCGGCGCGGCCATGAACGCTGCGCCGACACGCACCATCGTGAACAGCAGCGCCCACAGCTGCGGCTCGATTGCGAGGCCGAAGCCGAGCATGTCAGTGGATGCTGGCCGAAGTCGGGGCCCAGCGCGTACGCCGTGCGTCGCCGCGCGGTGCGTGCGGCACGCCCACGAACGGGCGCGGCGGCAGCTGGGGCGGGGCTGCGGGGACCGGAGCGAAGGTCACTTCACCAGATCCGGAATGCGTTCGAAGATCGTCGTGGTGAAATCGCCGAGCAGGGTCATGATCATGCCGCCGAAGATCACCAGGCTGACCCCGACGATCGCGAGCTTGGGCACGAAGGTCAGCGTCTGTTCCTGGATCGACGTCGCCGCCTGAATCATGCCGAGGATCAGGCCGGACAGCAGCGCCGGGATCAGGATCGGGGCCGATGCGAGCGCGAGGATCCACATCGCTTCGCGTGCCACCGACAGGAAATAATCTGCGTCCATGGTCCGGCTATCCACTAAAACTTGAAGCAAGGCTGCCCATCGTCAGCGCCCAGCCATCGACCAGCACGAACAGCAGCAATTTGAACGGCATCGAGATGATCGTCGGCGACATCATCATCATGCCAAGGCTCATCAGCACGGTGGCGACGATCAGGTCGATGACGATGAAGGGCAGGAAGATCAGGAAGCCGATCTGGAACGCGGTCTTGAGCTCGCTGGTGACGAAAGCGGGGAGCAGGATCGAGAAAGGCGTATCCTGCGGATTGGCGATCGGCCCCGCCTTGGCGATGCCCGCGAACATGGTGATGTCCTTCACCCGCGTCTGCTTGAGCATGAAGGCGTGGAGCGGCTTGCCCGCTTCCTCGATCATCTGCGTCGCGCCAATGCGGCCGTCGGCATAGGGCTGGATCGCGGTGCGGTTCATCACCTCGATCGTCGGGGCCATGATGAAGAAGCTCAGGAACAGCGACAGGCCCACCAGCACCTGGTTGGGCGGGGTCTGCTGCAGCCCGAGCGCCTGACGCAGGATCGCCAGCACGATGATGATCCGGGTAAAACTGGTCATCATCAGCAGGATGCCCGGCAGCACCGTGAGCAGGCCCATGATGATGAGCACCTGCAGCGACAGGCTGAGCGGCGCGTCGCCGCCGCCCAGATCGCCGAGCGCGCGGTCGATCGCGTCGCCCGCTCCGGGAGTCGCGGCAGCGGTCGGCACGGCGACGGGCGCAGCTGCGGCGGCGTCCTGCGCAAAGGCCGGAGCGACCGCGAACAGCGCCAGCGCCAGCGCGCCGAGCAGGAGCATGAGGTGGCGCAGCATCGGGCTCATCCGTCGATCCGGTCGATCAGGGTCACGCCGTTGCGGCTGACCGAAACCAGCAGCCGCTTGCCCTCAACCTCAAGCACCGCGATGCGGGTGCCGGTCGAGACCATCATCGTCTCGCGCACCTTGAGCATCCGGTCGCCCTGATTGCCGGGCAGTCGCGCCTCGAGCTTGCGCCAGAGATAGAGGCAGCCGATCAGCAGGCCGCAGACGAGCGGCAGCAGCACGACCAGCTTGAGGATGTAGGACCACATCATGGTCGATCAGCCCCGCTTTTCGGGGGCGACCAGTTCGGTCATGCGCACGCCGAACTTTTCGCCGACCGTCACCACCTCGCCCCGCCCGATCAGCGTGCCGTTGACGAACACGTCGAGCAGTTCGTCGGCCTCACGGTCCAGCTCGATCACGCTGGTTTCGGCGAGCGCGAGCAGCTCGCGCAGCGTGAGCGTGGTCGATCCGATCTCGACGGTCAGCTTGACCCCGACATCCTGAAGCAGATGGAAATTGGCGGCGGCCGCGGTTTCGGCGGCGAAACTGCCGGTCATGTCGTTCATCGTGCGTCCTCGAGCTCAGGGGTGTCGAAACGGGTCAGGCGGATGGCGGCGCGACCATTGGCGGTGCCGACCGTGCCGCATCCGATGCGGCGCGGGCCGACCATCACCGGCACATCGGGGCCGAAGCTGATCGGGATGACATCGCCGGGCTTGAGCGCCATCAGCATCGCGGCGGGCACCACCGGCTCGGCCAACACCGAACGGACCGGGAGGCGCACGCCGAGCGCGGCGCGGGTCAGCGAATTGCGCCAGTGCGGCTCGACCTCGGGCTCGCCACCGATCACCTTGGCGGTGAGCGCAGGGCTCCATGGCTTGAGCGCGCTGACGGGGTAGAGAATGTCGATCCAGTGCGGCTTGGCCCCGCCCTGGGCGACGCCGATGCGGGTGACGACCATCGCGTCGCCGCCGTCGATTTCCGGCGCGACCGACAGCGGCGTCGGTGCGGGGGCATAGGCGAAATCGATCTCGGCAAGCAGTTCCCAGGCCGGGCGCAGCTGCGCCGCGATGCTGTCGGCCAGCCGATGCAGCAGAGTTTCGGCCGATCCGGTAAAGTCGGTCGGCATCGGGTGCGGTGCCTCGCCGTCGCCGCCGAAGAAGCGGTCGAGCATCTCGTAGCTAAGCTTGCCATCGATCAGGATGAAAGCGCGACCCCGCCCCGGCGCCATCGCCAGCGGCAGCCAGGCGGTAAGCCCGTCGGGCCGCTCTGCGCGATAATCGGCGTGACGCTGCACCGCCAGCGGCTCGGCCCAGACGCGCAGCCCTTCGCCCAGGAGCGGTTCGAACACGGGCTTGAGCGACTTGGCCAGCCGGGCGGTGAGATGCTGGACGCCGTGCAGGTCGCCGAACGGGTTGAGGTTGGCAGCCCCGAGTGCCGGCGCGTGTTCGGCGCTGGCGCGCGAACGCTCGCGCCGTTCTGGCGCGCTTTCCTGAAGGGTCATCTCTGAAGGGCCGTTAACCATGCCCGTTCACTGAACGATGAAATTGGTAAAATAGACGTTAGCAATCCCGCCAAATCCCTCTTTTTCCTTCAGGACGCCGTTGATTGCGCCGGCGAGGCGCTTTTGCAGGCGGGTTTTGCCGTCGGCGGTGAAGACATCGTCCTCATTGGTTTCGCCGAGCGCGAGCAGAATCGCCGAGCGGACCGCCAGCTCGTGCGTCTTCAGATTCTCGACGACGCGATTGTCATAGGGGGTCGAGACGGCGATGCCGACCTGCACGAAATGGACGCTTTCGCGCAGATTGGAGGTGAACTCCTTCTCCAGCGCGTAATAGTTGGAGGCGTATTTGTCGCCGCCCTCGCCTTTCGGCGTCGGCTTGCCCTGGCCCTCGCCGCCCTCTTCGCCTTCCTTTCCAGCCGCCGCACGGACTTCCTCGCTCTTGGGGACGAGGCGCGGCGTGTCGGCGTCGGCGCTTTCGCCATGGGCGGCGGCGCCGCCGAGCAGGCCGGAATTGGCGGCATAGAGCCCGCCCCCGACCCCGCCGCCGATCAGCACGATCAGGCCGGTGCCGATCATCAGCCATTTCATCATGCCGCCCTTCTTCTTGGCGGGTGCTGCGGTTGCTTGGGTATCGCTCATCTTAGGTCCCCCTCAGGATGGTTCAGGCAATGCGCGCATCGGACGCGCTGCTGCTGTCCGCACGCGCCGATGCCGGGCGGGCGGGTGCGGATTGTTGTGGCTGGTGCTGTGGCTGGCCGCGCTCACCGGTCCCGCCGCCATCGACGCTCGACTGGCCTAGCTTGAGCCCGCGCGCTTCGGCGAGTTCGGCAAGGCGCGGCGCGGCGTCGGCGAGCAGCTGGCGAGTCGCGGGATTTTCGGCGGTGAAGTGCACCTGGATGCGGTCGCCATCGCGGCGAATGGAGACGTCGACAGCGCCGAGATTTTCGGGTGCGAGGCGGATGCGGGTGTCCGCCGCCTCGACCCCGTCGCGCAGCGCGGCGATCCGCTCGATCATCTTGCCGGTCCAATCGTCACGGCTGAGGTCGAGCGGGGCCTGATCGGTCGGTGCGGTTGCCTGCACGGTGGTGCGCTGAAGCTCGACCGTGCGGAGCAGCTGGAGCTCCGGGCTGGCGGGATCGGCCGGCGTGGCAGTGTCGCGCGGTTCTGCCAGCGGCGCCGCGAGCGCGGCGGCGAAGACCTGTGCGGCGGGTGCCGCCTGGACGACCGGCGGCACCATGACGGGCGCGCGCGCGGCAAGCTCGGGAGCCGCGGCGGCGGCGCGATCGATCCGCACCTCCGCCGCAGCGACCCCGCCCCCCGCGCCCGGCTCGGCCTGGGCCGGAACCGCGCGCAGAGTGCGAAGCGGAGTGGAAACGGGAGCCGCCGCCGCATCCGGCGCTGCGGGAGGCGCGGCCGGGGCGGTGGCTTCGCCCTCGCCCCCCGCACCGGTCGGGGACGCGGCATCGGTCAGCGGGAGCGGCTGCATCGCAGCATCGATCGGATCGGCAATCGGCCCGTCGATATGGGCGCTGGGCGTGCCGACCGCGATGCGGGCCGGCAACGGCGCTTCGAGCGGGAGCGGGACCAGCCCCTCCGGCATCCACGCCAACAATGCGTCATCCGTGTCGGTGTCGTCGCCGGCGACCTCGCCATTGCCGGGGACCGGCAAATCCTTGCCGCCCCCGGCAACCGGCTTGCCGGTCGTGGGTCCGATGCCGGGCATCACACAGTCGAGCGCAAGGCTGAGATCGAAGCCTGCACCTCCCGCCCCGGTCAGGGCGCGCGGCAGTATCCCCGGCCGAGACAGGGGGATGGCGGTCGAGGCGAGCAGGTCGGTCACGTCGGGCGAAACTCCTTCGCCCGGTGATCAGCAAGGATCGTGCCGTTTTCTCGGGATCGCTGGCATATCCTCGAGCGCGCGCATCGCGCGGCGGGCGGCATTGGCCTCGGCGCGCGCGATCAGCTTCTCGATCGCGCTCTGGTCGCGCTTGGCTTCCTGGGTTGCGCTGCGGGCATGGTCGAGCCCCCGCTGGGCATCGGCCACGCGGCGCTCGGCCGCGAATGCGGATTGATGGAGCCGTTCGCGATAATGGGCGGCGGCGATCAGGCTGGTGGCGCTGCCGGGCAGCGGCGCGGGCGACGGCGCAACGCCCTGCGCCAGCGATTCGATGCGGGCACGCAGCGCCTGTTCGGCGGCAACCTTCTCGCGCGCGGCCACCTCGCTCGCGCGCACCATGTCGAGCTGGAGCGTGCGGACGCGGTGGAGCCGGCCCAGCTTTCTGGCGTGCTTATCCATCCCCGAACACGCCGACCAGCTCGGTCACGGCTTCGTCGAGGCTGACCGTCTCGTCATAGGGCTGGCGGATATAGTCGAGCACGGTGTCGTGGCAGGCGATCGCCGCGTCGATCTGTGCGTCTGCCCCGGCGCGATAGGCGCCCATCAGCACGAGATCGCGATTCTCCTCATAAGTCGCGAGGTGACGGCGCAGCACGCGCGCGGCGGCGACGTGTTTCTTGTCGGCGATGTCGGTCATCACACGGCTGACCGATGGGCCAAGGTCTATCGCGGGATAGACGCCGCGTTCGGCGAGCGCGCGGCTCAACACGATATGGCCGTCGAGGATCGATCGCGCGCTGTCCACGACCGGGTCGTTGCCGTCGTCGCCGTCGGCGAGCACGGTGTAGATCGCGGTGATCGACCCGCCGGTATGGACGTCGGTCCCGGCGCGCTCGATCAGGCTGGGCAACATCGCGATGGCGCTGGGCGGGTAGCCGCGCGCGCTGGCGGGTTCGCCGAGCGCCAGGCCGATCTCCCGCCCGGCATGCGCGACGCGGGTGAGCGAATCCATGATGAGCAGCACCTTCTTGCCCTCATCGCGAAAGGCTTCGGCGATGGCAGTCGCGCGAAGCGCGCCGCGGATGCGCAGCACCGGCGAATGGTTGGCGGGGACCGCAACGACCACCGACCGCGCCCGCGCCGCACCGGCCACCTTGGTCTCCAGAAAGTCGGACACTTCGCGCGAACGTTCGCCGATCAGGCCGATGACGATGACATCGGCCTTGGCCGCGCGGACCATCATGCCGAGCAGGACGGACTTGCCGACGCCCGATCCCGCCATGATGCCGACGCGCTGCCCCTGACCGATGGTCAGCAGACCATTGATCGCGCGCACCCCGACATCGAGCGGCTGGAGCACGCGGCCGCGGTCGAGCGGCGACTGGATCTTGCCGGCGAGCGGCCATTTGCCGGCGCCGCGAATCGGGCCGAGCCCGTCGATCGGCTTGCCCGCGCCATCGACCACGCGGCCGAGCATCGCCGCGCCGACCTCCGCCTCGCCCGGCGGGCCGACTGGGCGAACGGGTGCATTGGGGAGTAGGGCGGCTGGGCCACCCAGGTTCATCAGCAAGGTCTTGCCGCCGCGAAAGCCGATCACCTCGGCCTCGACGCGATGGTCGCCGGTGCCGATCGCGCATACCGTGCCGACCGGCAGCGAGAGGCCCACGGCCTCCATCAGCAGTCCGTCATAAGAGGACAGCCGCCCCGATACCTTGGGCTGTGGCCGGAATCCGCCTCCGGCAAGGCCGTCGAGATAGGCGTCGCTGAAATCGTTGAACATGCGCCCTCAGATCGCGGGAGGAATCGGTACGCGGTCGATCGCCTGCGCCAGTTGGTCGAGCCACAGGTCGGGTCCGTCCTCGACGATGGTCGAGGCGCTTTCGATGACGAAGGCGCCACGCTTGAGCTGGGGATCACCCACAGGGAAGACCGTCTTGGGCAAATGATCCTGCACCAACGCGACATCGTCGGGATGGAGACGCAGGATCGCCGATTCGGCGCTGTCGGCGAGCAGATCGGTTGCCGCCTCGATCCGCGCGGCAAGGATGTCGGGGGCAATTCCCGCCTCACCGATCATTTGCGTGACGAGATGCAGCACCGTCTGGCGCAGATGGCCCGCCATGCGCGCCCGATCGAAATGTGCGCCCCGGGCCAGCGCTTCGCTGACCTGGGCGAGCAATGCCGCCTGTTGCGCCGCGGACGCATCGGCCTCGGCGCGACCGGCGGCGAGCCCCTCGGCATAGCCGGCGGCGCGCGCGGCAGCGACTGGATCGACGAAGGGCGCCGGCTCGGCCGCTTTGTCCGCCTCGAACATGTCCCAGCCCTGCGTCGGCTTATGGCCCGGTGCCTCGGGCGCGAAGTGGCGCGGCGCGGCGGGCGGGCGCGGCGCGATGGCGCGCGCGGCAAAGGCGGCGGGCGGGGCGAAGGCCCGCTTGAGCGCGTCGGCGATGCCGTCGCTGCGCGTAGCGAGGCCTGGGACAAAGCTAGACATAGTCGTCGTCTCCGCCGCCGCCCGGCATGGTGATCGTGCCGTCCTTCACCAGCTGGCGTGCGGTCGCGATCATCGCCTTTTGCGCGTCGAGCACTTCGGCCATCTTCATCGGGCCGCGTGCTTCCAGCTCGTCGCGGATCGTGTCGGCCGCGCGGCTCGACATGCACGCGAGGAAGCGGGTGCGCGCCGCATCGTCCACGCCCTTGAGGCTGCGGACCAGCACGTCGCTGTCGATGTTGCGCAGCAGGGTGCCCATATTCTTGTCGTCGAGCTCGAGCAGATTGTCGAAGACGAACATTGCCTCCTCGATCGCGCGGGCGATCTCGCGATCGATCTTAGCAAGCTTGGGCATCACCTTCTGCTCGGTGATCTTGCGTGCCGAGGACATGATCTTCGCGGCCTCGCGCGCGCCGCCCATCTGCACGCCGGCAACGCGCTTGGGCTGGCCGCGATGCCGCTCGAGGACCTGGGTCAGCGTGGCGATCGCGTCCGGCGTGACCGGCCCCAGCCGCGCGACGCGGCGCAGCACCTGCGGCTGAACCGCCTCGGGCAGCATTTCGAGCACCTGTGCCGCCACCGCCGGGTCGAGATGCGCGAGCAGCACAGCGGAAATCTGCGGGTGTTCGTCCTCGAGCATCCCGGCGATCTCGGTTGCATCCATCCAGGCGAGCGCCGAAATCGATTCGGCGGGCTCGGGCGGCAGGATGCTGGCGAGGACGGTGCCCGCCCGCTCCGGCCCCAGCGCCTTGGTCACCACAGTTTCCAGCTTGGGACGCGGATCGAACTGGATCGCGCTGCGCTCCTGCGCGCGGCCGGTGAAATCGTCGAGGACCTGCGCCATTTCCCATTCGCTGACGTCCGCCACGGCCATCATCGCCGCGCCGAGCTGACGCACCTCATCGGGATCGAGCTTTTGCAGGATCGCGGCTGCCTCTTCGTCGCCGACGACCATCATCAGGACGGCGGCGCGCTCGACTCCGGTAAAGTGACGCGGCGCGTTCATCTCACTGGGCCTCCGTGCGGATCATGTCGCGCACCGCAAGCGCGGCGCGCGCCGGATTTTCGCGCGTAAAATCGCGCACCAGTCCGACCCGGTCGCCCAGCGACAGGCCCGAACCGGCAAGCATCTCCGGGCTGACCGGCGTCGGCAGCTGCACGCCATCGGCGGCGCCCATCGGCGCACCGGCCGGACGGGCATCGTCACGACGGCGCATCAGCGCACGGGCGAGCGGGCGCACGCCCAGCAGCAGGACCAGCAGCGCGATCACCAGAGCGGTGACGTTGCGTGCAACCATCGCGAACCAGGGCGCTTCGTAGAATGGGACACCTTCCGCCTCGGCACCGGCATTGGTGCTGAACTTGCGGCTGACCACCGTTACCTGATCCTGACGCTCGGCCTTGTAGCCCACCGTGGCCTTGACCAGCTCGTCGATCTGGCGGATTTCGACCTGGCCGCGCGGCTTGCCCGGCTCTTCGCGCAGCAGCACTGCGACCGACAACCGCTTGATATTGCCCGGCATGTTGCGGGTGACGGAAACTTCGCGGCCATTGCTGTAGCTGCGGGTGAAGCTGTCGCTCTGCTTCATGCCCGGGGCAGCGGCGGGAGGCGCGGGCTGGCCGTTTTCATCCGGGGCGCCGGGCGTCGGGGTCGCGACCGTGCTGGGCGGCGGCGGCACGTTGGACAGCGCACCGGGAATGCCGCCGGGCGCACCCGCGCCGTCGCGCGGCGCACCGGTCCAGTTGCCCTGTTCGGCGCGCACCACCGTGCCGTCCTTGTCGTAGCTTTCGCGGGTCGCCTGGCTCTCGTCCAGATCGACCTCGGCCTGTACCTCGGCGCTGAAATTGCCGGCACCGAGCAGCGGGGTAAGCAGGGTCACGAGCTGTTGCCGCACCTTGTCCTCGACCCGGTTCTGGAAATCGATCCGTGCGTCGCCGGCGCTCGCTTCCTGGCCCGATTTGCTGAGCAATTCGCCCAGCTGATCGACGATGGTCACCGCATCGGGCTTCATCCCCGGCACCGACGAAGCGACGAGGTTGACGATCGAGCGGACCTGCGCGTCTGACAAGCTGCGGCCGGGTTGAAGCTTGACGATCACCGATGCGCTCGGCTCGGCCTTGTCGCGCACGAAAACGCTGGCTTCAGGGGTGGCAAGGTGCACGCGCGCCTCGGCCACGGTGTCGATCGCGCCGATCGAACGGGCGAGTTCGGTCTCGCGCGCCTGGCGCAGCCGTTCGCCCTCGACCGCGCGGCTCGCGCCCATCGGCATCGTGTCGAGCAGCGCATAGCCGCCCGGCGCAGCCTTGGGCAGGTCCTGTCCGGCGAGCAGCATCCGCGCCTTGTGATAATCGTCCTCGGCCACGGTGATCGACCCCGACCCGTCGATGCCGTTGGCGATGCTGGCGGCGTCGAGCGCCTGTGCCACGGCCGCCTTGTCGCTTTCAGGGAGGCTCGCGAACAGCACCCGCTGCGGCGGGGTGGACAGCATCATCCAGGCCAGAGCGGCAGCGCCGATCAGGCCGAGCATGAAGATCAGCGGCAGGCTGCGCTTGACTGCGGGCTGGGCGAACAGCTCGCCCATCTGCTTGAGGGGGTTGGCCGCGCCGCCGCTGGTGGCGGGGACAGGGGCGTCGGTGGTGGCGATGGCGTTGCTCATGATCAGACCGGCATGCTCATGATGTCACGATAGGCGGTCAGCAGCTTGTTCCTGACCTGAAGCGTCGCTTCGAACCCGACCGACGCCTCCTGGCGGGCGAGCATCACCTTGGCGATGTCGACCGTCTCGCCGCGCTCATAGGCGGCGGAGAGTTCGCTGGCGCGGCTCTGTGCGCCATTCACGTTCGCGACCGCCTGCTGCATCGTGTCGATGAAGCTAGACGGGCCGGCGGGCTGGCTGAGCGGCGCGCCGCCCGAAACGGCGGCGCCGCTGGTCGCGCGCTGCAGCGCTTCGTTGCGTTCGAGGATCTGCGCGCGCAGCTGCATCACCCGGTCGACGCCCCCGGCGCCGCCAATTCCGCTCACGCTCATGCGCTAATCCTCCGGACAAGGTCTTCGCCGTGCTCGCGCGCTTTGGCGAGGCGGTAGCGCAGCGTGCGTTCCGAAATGCCGAGCCGCTTCGCGGTCTCGATCCGGCTGCCGCCGCATGCCGCCAGAGTCTCGCGGATCGCCGCGAATTCGCTGAGCTGGACGATGTTGCTGAGTTGGCCGGGCTCGGCCGCAACGGGTGTCGGCATCGCCGGACGATCGAAAATCAGATGATCCGGCGTGATCGCATCGCCCATGCACAGCAGCAGCGCGCGCTGGATGACGTTCTCGAGCTCGCGGACATTGCCCGGCCAGTCATGGGACTGCAGCACCGCCAGCGCTTCGCGCGTCACCCAGGGCAACCGCGCGCGGCCGGCGCTGTGACGCAGGACCATTGCCGCGGCCAGCGCGGCGACATCGCCGGGGCGCGCCGCCAGTTGCCGGGTCGATAGCGGGAAGACCGACAGGCGGTAGTAAAGGTCGGCGCGGAAGCGGCCCTCCATCACCTCGGCCTGAAGGTCGCGGTTGGCGCAGGCGATGACGCGAACGTCGATCTTTTCGGCGGCAGTCGCGCCGATCGGCACCACTTCGCGCTCCTGTAGCGCGCGGAGCAGCTTGGCCTGGAGCGCGAGCGGCATCTCGGCGACTTCGTCGAGCAGCAGCGTGCCGCCATTGGCCGCGCGGAAGAACCCCTCGCCCGCCGCATTGGCACCGGTGAACGCGCCCTTCTGGTGACCGAACAGCAGCGCTTCGAGCATAGTTTCGGGCAGGGCCGCGCAATTGACCGCGATGAACGGACCGTCGCGCCGGGTCGAGCCATTGTGGATCGCCTTGGCCAGCACTTCCTTGCCGGTGCCGGTCGGGCCGTTGATCAGGACGGTGATGTCGGCGGCGGCAACGCGCTCGGCCAGCGCGTACAGCGCCAGGCTTTCCGGATCGGCGGCAACCGGCGCATGTGCGCCACGCAACATCGCGCTGGCAAAGCCGGCGGCAACCGCAGCGTCGTCGGCACCGAACGACAGGCGTGCGGGGTTGCCGTCATGGAACGGGATAGCCGCGACCGGCCCCTCGGCCAGCACCAGGGTGCGGGCGGAGACCGGGGGCGCTTCGCCCTCGACGATCATGAACAGGTCGCCGGACATCGGCTTCACCTTGTCGGCGGCACCGATCGTGAACCCTTGCGAGCGCAGCGCCGAAACCAGCGCATAATGCTGGCGAAGGACTGCGGCCGACGGAAAGATGGTTTGCATTCGAACCCCCTGTTGAACGGGGGAATGCGGGATTGTTGGTAAACGTTGAGTAAACCAATTCAAAAAAACAGCCTTTTCCGGCTCCAGTTAGCCGCGCGTGCCTCTACGCGCGCGCGAGACCCGCGAAAAACTGCGCAGAAAACTGCTTAATCCGCCGCCCACCCTGCCGTTCACCCCATTGGCGGCTCGGGCTCTCTCGCATTCAGGGGGGAACGGGAGACGCCGGATTGAACGGAGACGAAACATGACTGTTATCGGAACGAACATCGCGAGCCTGCGCGCCGCGAATGCGTCCAAGATGGCGTCGACCTCGCTGCAGAGCGCGATGGAGCGCCTGTCGACCGGCAAGCGCATCAACAGCGCCAAGGACGATGCAGCCGGTCTCGCCATCGCGAGCCGCATGACCAGCCAGATCAAATCGATGACCGTGTCCATCCGCAATGCGAACGACGGCATCAGCCTCGCGCAGACCGCGGAAGGTGCGCTGAGCGAAGTCACCAACATGCTTCAGCGCATGAAGGAACTGGCGACCCAGGCATCGTCGGGCACCTATTCGGACGACGACCGCAAGAACATGCAGACGGAAGTCACCGAGCTGGCGGGTCAGGTCAACGACATCCTGAAGAACACCAAGTTCAACAATGTCCAGCTGTTCGCGACCGACGCCGACATCACCAAGACGATCCAGGTCGGATCGAGCGCGGACCAGACGGTGTCGCTCAAGATCACCAAGCTCGACCTGTCGTCGATCACCGGCCAGACCATCGCGGCTCCGGTCGAGGCGGTCGAAGGCGGCGGCGAAGGTGAAGGCGAAGGCGGAACCACCTCCTCGCTCCAGACCCTTGCTGCGGACGACGCCCGTGTTGGGACCGAATATACGGTGTCGGCAGACGACGTCGCCAATGGCGCAGCCTTCACGATGGCCGAGGGCCGTGAAGTCCAGCTCAAGGTCGGCGACAAGATCTCCGACGGCGCGGGCGGCACTAAGACCATCGCCGATGGCGATACCGAGCTCGACAGCCTCTACACCGTCACCGCCGACGACATCGCCGACGGTGCCGAGATCAGCGCATTCGAATCGCCTGCTGAAGGCGATGTGATCAAGCTGGCCGAAGGCGACAAGGTGTGGGCGGCTGACGCCGTTGAAGAAGCTGGCGACGCCGAGGAAGCAACCGGCGAACTCGAAACGCTGGCTGCGGACGACGCCCGTGTCGGCACCGAATATACGGTGTCGGCAGACGACGTCGCCAATGGCGCAGCCTTCACGATGGCCGAAGGCCGTGAAGTCCAGCTCAAGGTCGGCGACAAGATCTCCGACGGCGCGGGCGGCACCAAGACCATCGCCGATGGCGATACCGAGCTCGACAGCCTCTACACCGTCACCGCCGACGACATCGCCGACGGTGCCGAGATCAGCGCATTCGAATCGCCTGCTGAAGGCGATGTGATCAAGCTGGCCGAAGGCGACAAGGTGTGGGTCGCGGCGGAAGCCGGCGGCGGCGAGGGTGAAGGCGAAGGTGAAGGCGAAGGCGAAGGTGGCGGCGGAGCCGAGGTGCTTCAGATCGGCACCCGCACCGAGGCGTCGGCCGCGCTCAAGACGATCGACGACGCACTCGACGCGGTGGCATCGACCCGGGCCAGCCTGGGCGCCGCGCAGAGCCGCCTGGAATCGGTGGTCAACAACCTGACGACCAATTCGACCAACCTGACCGAAGCGCGCAGCCGCATCGAAGACGCCGATTTCTCGGCCGAAACGACCGCGCTCGCCAAGGCGCAGATCCTGAGCCAGGCATCGACCGCGATGCTCGCCCAGGCCAACCAGTCGCAGCAGAACGTTCTCTCGCTGCTTCGCTAAGCGTGTGCCGGTCGGGGCGTCACCCCCCTGACAGGCGCCACGGCCGGTCACCCTTCCCTGCCGGAAGGGCATGCGAGGAAGCCCCGGTGGTCGAAAGACCACCGGGGCTTTTCTTTGTCTGCTTGCCGCCCGTTGCGCAGAGCGGCACCCGCCGAAGCGGACCCTTACTCGCCCGGCTTGCCGCCGGGGGTCCAGTCGGGGCGGTAGTCGCCTTCGGCGAGCCAGCGGACCGGCCCGATCAGCGACTGGACCGCGCGCGTCATGAACGGGATGTCGAGATTGGCGATCGTATCCTGCGGCGAATGATAGGTCGGCGTCACTGCCCAGCCCGAAATGGTGTGCGCCACCACCCCACGCAGCGCGAGCTGGTAGTTGTCCGATCGCGCGAAGAAGTTCTGCTCGGGATAGGGGTCCTTGGCCACCAGTGCGCCGCGTTCGACCAGCGCCGGGCCGAGCGTCGAGCGCTCGAACCCGGTTATCATCATCGTGCCGGCGGGCAGCTTGGGATCCTGCGCCCCGATCATCTCGAAGGCGAGGTTGGCGACGATATCGCCCAGCGGCACCGGCGGCGCGGCGGCGAAGGCGCGCGATCCGAAGCCGCCCATTTCCTCCGCACCGAACGCCGCGAACAAGATGCCGCGCTTGTGGCGCTTGCCGCTGCTCAGCGCATGGGCGAGTTCGAGCACGGCGGCTACGCCCGAGGCATCATCGTTCGCGCCGTACATGACCGTCCCGCCGGGCTGCACGCCGAGGTGATCGACATGCGCGGCGAGCAGGATCACCCCCGCCTTGGGGTCGGTGCCGGGCAGGTAGCCGATGGCGTTCGTGGTCTCGACCTCTTCACGCACCAGTCCGGGCAGGGTCATCGTGACCGGCTTGCCCGCCGCCTTTGCCGCACGATCGAACGCGGCGGCGGGGAGAACGACTACGGAAACGCCGTCCTCCGGCGCCTGGCTCGCGAGATAAGCGTCCAATCGCGGACGTTCGCCCAGTCGGCTCCAGAGTTTTTGCGTCTCATCGCTTTCGCGCAGCACCAGCAGCTTCGTCTTACGACCGCGGGTGGCGCGTAGCGCCGCCATCGTCGAAAGCCTCGGCCCACCGGCAAGGATAACGTCCCCCGCTGGCAGCTCCGCACCATCGTCGCCCATATACAGCGTTGCAACGCCCTCGACCCGTTCGGCACCGCCGAACAGCAGCTTCGCTCCCGCGATCATCTTGCCGCCCACGACCAACTTCGGCTCGCCGTCGAGCCGCGGCCGGATCACCTTCACCTTTTGCAGATAGCCGTCCGTGCCCGGCACGGGCTGCAGCCCATAGCCCTGGAAACGTGCCGCTACATAAGCGGCGGCGATCGCCTCGTCCCGCGTCGCGCTACCGCGCCCCTGCAACTCCGGCCCAGCGAGGAAGCGGACATGCGCCGAAATCCATTCGGGTTTCACCGTCCAGTCGGTCGCGGGCGCGGCGCTGGTGACCGGCGCGGGCGCCGCGGTCTGGGCGAAAGCGGGCGCGGCGAGCGCGGTGCAGAGCAGTGCGGCGGCGAAGAGACGCTTCATGGAAACCCCTTGATTTGACCCGCGCGACCCTAACGGGGACTGCGCGCGGGGCAAGACGTCAGGCTTCGGGCCGGGTCCAGAGCCAGCCACCGATCACGACCGCCGCGCCGATCGGGATCAATGGCCAGGGCATGGCGGTGAGTGCAAGGGTCAGCGCGATGCTGGCGGCAAAGGCGATGCTCGCGGCGATCTTGCCGCTCCGGCTGACCGCGCCCTTTTCGCGCCAACGGACGATATGCGGACCGAAGCGCGGATGGTCGAGCAGGCGGCGTTCGAGTTTGGGCGAGCTGCGCGCGAAGCAATAGGCGGCCATGATCACGAACACCGTCGTCGGCATCACCGGCAGGATCGCCCCGATCACCGCGAGGCCGAGGCACAGAAACCCGGCGATCAGATAGAGATGGCGACGCACCCCGCTTGCGTAGCACGCCAGTCGCGACTGTCTCGCAAAAAGCGCGTTACCCCAGTCGCCGCATCAGCCCCTTCTTTAACCGGTCATGCGCGCTCTTCTTGATCTGGCAGATGCGCGCCGCGCCGACGCCGATCACCTGGCCGATTTCCTCGAGGTTGAGTTCCTCGACATAATAGAGCTGGATCACCAGCTGCTCCTTTTCGGGGAGTTCGGAGATCGCTTCGATCAGCGCCTCGCGCTGGTCGGCATCGGCGAGCTGGTCGAAGGCGTCGGGTTCGTCGGACATGAACCACGGGCCTTCGTCCGAATAGACATCGTCGATCGAATCGAACCGCACGGCTTCGGCACTGGCATAATCGCTGCGCAGCTTCTCCACCGTGACGCCCAGCTTCGACGCGACCGCCGCCTCGTCGGGCCGCGCGCCATCGGCGGCAAGCGCGGTGACCGCGTCCTGATAGGCGCGGCGGCGTTTCATCGCGCCGCGCGTGATCGTCGCCTGGCGCCGCAATTCGTCGATCATCGCGCCGCGCACGCGGGTGTGGAGATACTGGTCGAAACTGACCAGCCCACGATCCTCGAAGCTGCCTGCCGCCTCGACCAAGGCGACCAGCCCGATCTGCACCAGATCCTCGACGTCGATCAGCGTGCTCATCGACCCGTGGACGTGCCAGGCGAGCCGGCGGACCAGCGGCATATGCTTGCGCACGAGGCTGTCCATGTCCCGCTTCGTGTCGCCACGGCGATCATAGGTCAGCGCGAATTCATTCGGGCCAAATTCATTGGGGCTTGGCTGATAGGTCATGCGGCAAGTGCCTCCGGTGCGCCGATCACGGCGACGACCTCGACCGACTTGTCCTCCGGCACTTCAAAGAAGCTCATCACCGGGGTGTCGGGCAGGACGGTGCGGACGAGTTTGCGGATTGCGATGCGGATGGTCGGCTGGACGACCAGCGCGAACGGCTTGGCCTCGGCGACGAGCGGCTGGGCGGCGCGCTGCAACGCATCGACGATGCGGCGGCCAAGGTCAGGCTCAATCGTGTGGCGCTTCGACGGGTCGGAACGGATCGCCTGACCCAACAGCGCTTCGAGCTGCCCCTCCAGCGTCATTACGCGGAGCGGTTCACGGACCCCGCACAGCCGCTGGATGATCAGGGGCCCAAGTTCGGGGCGGATCAGCTCGATGATCTCGTCGGCATCGGCGGTCTTTTGCGCGGCGAGCGCGATCGCGGCCGCGATGCGGCGGAATTCCTTGAGCGGGATATTCTCCGCCAGCAACCCGCGCAGCACCTGCGTCAATGTCGTGATCGGCAGCGGGTTGGGCGAGAGCGAGGCGACCAGTTGCGCGGCACGCTCGCGCAGGCCGTCGAGCAGCGCCTGCACCTCGTCCGGGCCGAGCAGATCGGCGGCATTCTGGATCAGCGCCTGATTGAGGTGGGTCGCCATCACCGTGCCGGGATCGACGACCAGCCAGCCCTGCCCGGTCGCCGCATCGGCATCGGCGGGCGAAATCCAGATCGCGTCGAGGCCGAACGTCGGATCCTTGGCGGCCTTGCCGGGGAGCTTGCCGACCGCCTGACCGGTGTCGAGCGCCAGCATCTCGTCGGGCGAGACGCTGTCTTCCCCGATCACCACGCCGCCCACGACGATGCGATAGGCATAGGGGGGCATGTTGATGTCGTCGCGCACGCGCACCTGCGGCACGACAAAGCCGAGCTCCTTCGACAGCTGGCGCCTGACACCCGTGATCCGGCCCATCAGCGCGCCACCACGGCGTTCGTCGACCAGCGGCACCAGGCCATAGCCGATGTCGATCATCACCTGCATATTGTCGGTGACCTCGTCCCAGCCGATGCGCGAGGGATCGACCGGCTCGGCCGGCTCGACCGCGGCGGGGGGTGGCGGCAGCTTGCTCGCCTGCCACATCTTCCACGCCATGAAGCCGGAACCCGCAGCGGCGGGCAGGATGATGAATGCGGGCATGCCGGGCAGCAGGCCGAGCAGTGCGGTGATGACCGCGACCGGCGTCCAGGTCCGGTGGCTGCCGAACTGGCTGCCGATCTGGCCGGTCAGGTCCTGGTCCTTGTCCGCGCTGACCCGGGTGACGATCGCGGCGGCGGCGATCGACAGGAGCAGCGCCGGAATCTGCGCGACCAGTGCGTCGCCGATGGCCAGCAGCACATAGGTCTGCGCCGCCTCACCCAGCGTCAGCCCATGGCTGATCGGGCCGAGGATCAGGCCGCCGATGACGTTGATAAACAGGATCAGCAGGCCGGCGACGGCATCGCCCTTCACGAACTTGGACGAACCGTCCATCGCGCCGTAGAAATCGGCCTCGGTCGAAACCTCGATCCGGCGCGCCTTGGCTTCGTCCGGCGTGATCAATCCGGCGTTGAGGTCGGCGTCGATCGCCATCTGCTTGCCAGGGAGGGCGTCGAGGGTGAAGCGCGCCGACACTTCGGACACGCGCCCGGCACCCTTGGTCACCACGATCATGTTGATGATGATCAGGATCGCGAACACGAACAGGCCGACGACATAATCGCCGCCGATCATGAAGGTGCCGAAGCTTTCGATGACATGGCCGGCGGCCGCCTCGCCTTCATGCCCGTGACCCAGCACGACGCGGGTCGAAGCGACGTTGAGGCCGAGGCGGAACAGGGTCGCGAACAGCAGCACGGTGGGGAAGGCGGAGAAGTCGAGCGGCTTTTGCGCGTTCAATGCCACCATCAGCACGGCGAGGCTGATGATGATGTTCATGATGAAAAAGGCGTCGAGCAGGAAGGTCGGCACCGGCACGACCATCATCGCGACGAGCACGAGGATCGCGATCGGCAGCGCGAAGCTGCGCAGGCCCGGCAGGATTCCGGCCTTGAGCGAAGTTGCGTTCATTGCGGGTCAGGCCCCCATCTGCGCGAGCATGAGATAGGCGAGGCGCGCCGTTTCCGGCGTCGGCCGCAGCGGATTGACGGTCGGCACCGCCGATGCCTTGAGCCGCCCGGCACTCTGCAGCCGGTCGAGCGTGGTCAGCCAGCCGCGATCCTGTCCGACCGCGTCATTGCCCAGCACCACTTCGACATCCTCGCCGAGCGAGGCGACGAGCGTCTGGAAGCGGGCGTCGAGGCTGCCCGAAGCCGTGCCGGTCGCGCCGACCGCAGCAGCGCCACGATCCAGCTTGCCGGCGAAGCGCTCATAGATTTGCCCCAGCGAACGCTGCGAGCCATCAGAGGCGTAGAAGATGTTGCGGTTGGCGCGCGCGGCGGCGGGAAACAGGCTCGCCGCGCCGCGGGTCGGGTCGGCATCCATCGCGCGCAGGAATTTGCGCGCGCCGCCGAGCCCCAGGAAATGCGCCATATAAAGGTCGGTGCCGGTCGCCTCACGCCCCAAAGATGCTTCCAGCGCATCCTTGTTGTCGCTGGCATGTTCGGCGGCCATCAGCGATGCGGCCTGCGGATCGTTGCGCAGCGACAGGATCGCCTGGCGCGTTGCCGGGTCGGACACGGTGTAGCGGCCTGCGGCAGTCTGGCGGATGCTGTCCGCCGCCCAGCCCAGCCCGTGCTTCTCGCCATGATCCTTGATCACGCCGAGCCAGCTTTGTTCGATGAACTGATAGAGGCCGGTCGCGCTGGAGGTGCGCGCGCGCGCATCGGCGCGCAGCCCGCTTTCGACCTGTGCCTGGCCGAGCAGATAGTTGAAGTCGATGCCGGTCTTCTGGCTCGCCGTCGCGATCGCCGTGGTGACGGTCGTTCTGGCTCCGATCGAAGGTACGGTCATAGGCCCTGCTTCTCATCCCCTTGGGTTCGGGAAGATCAGCAAGAGCCGTGCCAGTTTGATTATGTAGGCGTCACACCAGCGAAAGCTGGGGTCTTTTGCCGCCGGAGACCCAGCTTTGGCCGGGGTGACGGGCATGCAATTAGCCAGCGGCAAATCTGGGCCGGTAGGACGGCAAATCATTGCCGGTCAGTGCCGTCAGTCGCCGCCGCACATTGGCGGCCATCAGGTTCACATAGATCCGGCAGCTTTCGTTCAGCCGGTGCGCTTCCTCGGCCAGCGCCTTGAGCTCGCCCGACAGCGCGGGATCATCGTCATTGGCGGCCCCCACTGCCTCGATGCCCATCAATTTGTCGCGCGTCGCCTGCTCCAGCGCGGCAACGTCGTTCGCCTTCAGCGCGGCGATCTCGGCGTGCAGCGCCTCGATCACGCGGATCAGGGCGTCATGCCGGGTCATTCGGATTCCACTGCAGCTTGAGCGCGAGCAGCCGGTCGGCGATCGTCGAGGGGACCAGCGGGAACTTGCCGTCGGCAATCGCCTTCTTGATCCGCGCGACCCGCTCGGCATCGACCGGCGCGCTGGCAGCGGCGGCCTTGGTCAGCGACGCAGCGGCGCTGGTCGTTGCGGTTTCGGTCGCACCCTCCAGCCGAGCGACGGGCGCGGCCGCGGCCACCGGCGTGAGCCGGGGGGCAAGAGATGCAGGCTTGAAGCCGACTGGATCCACCATGTCTGCGACCCTTTTTCTGCGGACATACGCAAAAACGACGCTTTGACGGGGAGCTTTAGGAAAAAGTGCATCGACGGCGAATTTTTTCACCGCCGCGCGGTCAATCCCCGAAACCGGGCAGCTTCGCGCGACCGGGAGCGAGCGCGATGGCCGCAACCGGGGGGCGCTTGTCGTCGGTCTTGACCAGAACGCGCGCGCCGGCCGCAGCATCGCCCATCGCCAGCCCTTCGCGCGTGATCGAGAAGCCGGCGGCGCCGACCTCAAGCATCACCGGATCGCCGCGACGGATCACGAATTCGACCTTTGCGGCCACCGGAGCGGGCGTGGTGGCGGTGGGCGCAGCCTTCGGCAACGCGTTGATCGCGACGAACACGCGCCATTGCTGCGGCCCCTGACAGCGGATCACCACCGCATCCTCGGCCGGCGAGCGCCAGCTGAGCTGCGGCGCATCGCATGGGGCGAGCTTGAGACGCTTGTCCACGGCAGCGCGCGCGCCGCCCTCGGCACCGATCGGGGCACCCGCGAAGCGTTCGACCAGCTGGTCGAGCGCCTCGGTCGACTGGAAGGTGACGGCGGGGCCGGACAGGGCGATCAGGAGTGCGATCATTGGGGATCTCCAGCGTCTGATGGGGGATCGCCGGCAAATCCGACGGAAAGCGTCACGGCGCGGCGCTGGCCGGGCGTGACGCGAAGGATCAGGCGGTCGGGCGGCACTGCGCCCTGTGCCACCAATGCTGCGGCAACGGCGCGCGCACGATCGGCGGCGAGAATGGCGGCGCTGCCGGTCCGGGGATCGACATCGCCGGTCGGCGCAGTCGATCCGGTGATGGTAATGACCGTACGCGTGTCGCGCGCCACGTCTCGCGCCCAGGCGATGGTTGCGCCCAGCTCGGCATTGGCGCTTCCGGGCGCATAGCCGTCGACCCGCGCACGTGCGACCGCCATCGGATCGGCCGGCGCCGGGGCTTCGGTGCCGAAACCGCTGCGCAGCCCGGCGAACAGCCGTGCGCGATCCGCCTCGCGATGCGCCTGAAGCAGGACGAAGAAGCCGATCAGCAGCAGCGCCAGATCGGCGAGCGTGATCAGCCACACCGAGCGGGCGGGGGCGATGTCGTCCCAGCTGTCGGGGGAGACTGCGGCGCTCATGCCGCCAGCTCGCGTTTGCGCGCGCGTTCGAGCGTGGCGAGTCGCGCCAGTGGCGCCGCCAGCCGCAGCCGCTCCGCTTCCTCGACCCGCGCGAGGCGCTTCAGGCGCGCGACGATCGGCATGGCGACGAGATTGGCAAGCAGCGCGCCATAGAGCGTCGCGAGCAACGCCACCGCCATCGCTGCGCCGATGCGGTCGGGATTGTCCATCGCCGCGAACATGCGGACCAGGCCCAGGATCGTGCCGATCAGCCCCATCGCGGGTGCAGCTTCGGCCACCCCGCTCCACAGTTCGATCACGGCGCGGTGCCGCTCGGCGCGCATTGCGGCGCGGTCGTGGACGATCGCCTCGATCTCGGACGGGCTCGCGCCATCGACGGCGGCGGCGACCGCAGCTGCCATGTCGGGATCGTCGATCACCGACCGGTCGAGCGCGATCAGCCCGTGACGCCGCGCGATCTTCTCGAGCGACCCGGCCTGCGCGATGAGCGGCGCGGCGTCGCACGGGCGGCGGGCGAGCGTCTTGAGCGCGATCAGCCCGCGCGCGACATCGGCAAGCCGGTGGCGCAGCAGCACGCTGGCCGCCGTTCCGCCCAGCACGATGGCGAGCGCCAGCGGATCGAGCAGCACGGATGCGTCAAGCGGGGCCAGCGCGGCAAGGTCGGCGGGTGCGGCACTATTCATGCGCGAGAGCTTTGCAAGCACCGGGCCAATTCGACCGCCGGGAGGGAAACCCCGGCAAGGACATGCACGACCGGCAAAAGCGGCAAATCCGCTGCCGCCGCCCGGCAAATCATTGCCGCCCCTATCGGTCAAAGCGGCAAATGCGGCGATTCCGGCACACTCCCGGGAAATTGGCACGCCCATTGCTAGGAACCGTCCGAACACAGGCATGAGGACCGTTCATATGGGCAGCAACAGTCTCTTCGGGGTGCACGGCGCGGCGCTTCAGGTGCGGTCGCAGCGCATGGGCGTGCTCGCGTCGAACATCGCGAACGCGTCGACCCCCGGCTTCAAGGCGAAGGACATCGACTTTCGCGCGGCACTGAACGCGATCGAGACCCCCGGCATGGCGGGCGCCGATCCGATCAGCAGCGCGACCAAGTATCGCGTGCCGCTGCAGTCCAGCCTCGACGGCAACACGGTCGAGCTGGCCACCGAACAGACCGCCTTTGCCGAGAATGCCGTCGCCTATCAGACGACGCTCGCCTTTCTCAACGGCCGCATCGACACGCTCAAGCGCGCGCTGAAGGGAGAATAACCCATGTCCGACCAGCCGCTTTCCATCTTCCAGGTCGCGGGCCGCGCCATGTCGGCGCAGCTCGTGCGGATGAACACCACCGCCTCCAACCTCGCCAATGTCGGCCAGGTCGCGTCCAGCCCGGGCGAGGCCTATCGCTCGATGAAGCCGGTGTTTCGCACCGCATTCGATGCCGCGAGCGGCATGGCGACCGTCGATGTCGAGAATGTCGTCGTCGCGGGCGAGGTGCCGACCAAGCGCTACGACCCCGGCAACCCGATGGCCGATGCCGAAGGCAATGTCTGGGAAAGCGCGGTCGATGAAACCCGCGAGCTGGTCGACATGATGGAGACCGCCCGCACCTATCAGAACAATGTCGAAGTGATGCAGACGGCCAAGACGCTGATCACCCAGACGCTCAACCTGGGACGCAGCTGATGACCGCCTTTGACACGACGCTGAGCAACCTTGGCATCGGCCGCACCGGCACGGCCAATCAGGCGAACACCAGCGGGCTGGGTTCGTCGCAGATGGACCAGTCCGACTTCCTGACGCTGATGACCGCGCAGATGAAGAATCAGGACCCGTTCGATCCGGTCGACAACACCCAGATGGTTGCGCAGATGGCGCAATTCTCGTCGCTCGCCGGGATCAGCGAGATGAACACGACGCTGCAGGCGATCGCCGCCAAGCTTGGCGGGACCAGCACTACCGACATGGTCAGCTGGGTCGGCCGCACCGTGCTGACCGAAGGCAGCGTCGCCTATCCGCGCACCGACGGGTCGCTCGGCGGCATGATCGAGCTGGGCGCCAAGGCCGCTG
The DNA here is from genome assembly GCF_965227385.1 of Sphingomonas sp. Classification (GTDB taxonomy): domain Bacteria; phylum Pseudomonadota; class Alphaproteobacteria; order Sphingomonadales; family Sphingomonadaceae; genus Sphingomonas. The sequence continues at coordinate 1,025,610 of NZ_OZ245750.1, read as the reverse complement.
AGGTCAATGTCGTGATCGAGGGGCCGAACGGCGAAATCCTCAAGAGCGTATCGCTCGGTGCGGCGCCGGCCGGCCAGACCGAATTCGAATGGGACGGCACCACCGACACCGGCGAGCCGGCGGGCGATGGTCCCTTCACCATCCGCGTCGCGGCACGCGATGCAGATGGCGCTGCCGTCACTGCCAAGCCGCTCGTCTGGGCCCCCGTGACCTCGGTCGCGATGGGCCGCGACGGCAATCCCGTCCTTACCCTGCCTGGCATCGGCCAGGTGTCCACCACCGCCATCCGCCAGATCGGCTGAGTCCAAACAGGAGCCTATTCGATGTCCTTCTACACCTCGCTCTCGGGTCTTCAGGCGGCGCAGACCGACATGTCGACCATCAGCCACAACTTGTCGAACGTCTCGACCAACGGGTTCAAGAAGAGCCGCACCGAGTTTGCCGACGTGATCGCGTCGAGCGTGTCGCTGAACCCGAACCAGATGATCGGGTCGGGCACCGTGGTGAAGGCGATCCGCCAGCAATTCGGCCAGGGCGGGATGCAGCAATCGGCATCGAGCCTGGACATCGCGGTTGCCGGCGACGGCTTCTTCGCGGTCAAGCCGAGCCTGGACGCGGCGGGGGTAAACTTCACCCGCAACGGCAGCTTCCTGGTCGACAGCAACCGCTACGTCACCGACTCGCAGGGCGGCTATCTTCAGGTCTATCCGGTCGACGGATCGGGCGCGGTGGTCGCCACCGGCCTGGGTTCGACCGTCAACCTGCGCCTGCCGCAGACCAGCGGCGTGCCCGAAGCGACGGAGAATGTCGCGCTGTCGCTCAACCTTTCGGCCTATTCGTCGGTCCCGTCGGAAGCGTCGCGGTTCAGCGAGGATACGCCCTATGCGTTCGACCGCTTCGACCCCGGCACCTATAACAACTCGACCCAGACCACGATCTATGACGCCAGCGGCAATCCGCTGACGATGACCAGCTATTTCGTGCGCGAGACGACCGAGGCGCCGTCGACCTGGTCGGTCTACACCTTTGTCGGCGACAAGCAGCTCGGCACCGATGCGGCCAATCCGCAGCCGGTGACGCTGACCTTCGACGCCAGCGGCGCGCTGACCAACCCGACCGCGCCGACCCAGTTCGCGCCGTTCACCGTCGGGTCGAGCACCACCGAACAGAGCATCGCGCTCGATTTCGGCGGGCGCACCACCCAGCTCGGCGCGCCGTTCAGCGTCGACAGCCGCAGCCAGGACGGCAAGGCGGTCGGTCAGCTCGACGGGGTCACGGTGGGCGAGGACGGCATCGTCCGCGCCAGCTTCTCCAACGGCGACAGCCTGGCGCTGGGCAAGGTGGCGCTGGCCAACTTCTCCAACCCCTCGGGCCTGCGCCAGCTCGGCAACTCGACCTGGGCTGCGACCGGCCTGTCGGGCGAACCTCGGCTGGGTGAACCGGGCGTCAACGGCTTTGGCGGCCTGATGTCGGGCGCGATCGAGCGATCGAACGTCGATATTACCGAGGAACTGGTGGGCCTGATCGCGGCGCAGCGCAACTTCCAGGCGAACGCCAAGGCGCTCGATACCGCCAGCCAGATCTCGCAGACCATCTTCAACATTCGCAGCTGATTTCAGCGATTTAGGAGGCATTCGCGATGGATAGACTCGTCTACACCGCCCTCTCCGGCCTCAAGGGTCAGATGCAGGCGCAGGCGACGATCGCGAACAACATCGCGAACGCCTCGACCATCGGCTACCGCGCCGACCGCGTCAATTTCGAGCGCCTGCTGGTGCAGGGCGACGGCCATGACAGCCGCCAGCCCAGCGTCGAGACGGTGGTCGACATGGACCGCCGCGCCGGTGCGATCACCCAGACTGGCCGCGGGCTGGACATCGCGATCACCGGCGACGCCTGGCTCGCGGTGCAGGCCGCCGATGGCAGCGAAGCCTATACCCGGCGCGGCGATTTGCGCGTCGCACCGAGTGGCGTCTTGGAAACCGGCGACGGTTTCCCGGTGATGGGGTCGGGGGGCCCCATCACCGTGCCGCCGCACGACAAGATCATGATCGCGAGCGACGGAACATTGTCGATCGTGCCTCCGGGCGCCGATCCCGCGCAGCCGCCTCAGATCATCGACCAGATCAAGCTGGTCAGCGACAAAGGCAGCACAACCGTCAAGGGACTGGACAATCTGCTCCACGTCCGCGGCGGCGGCGCGCTGCCGCAGGACATGGACGCGACGGTGATGTCCGGCGCGCTCGAAGGATCGAACGTGAACCTGACGCAAGCGCTGGTCGACATGATCGAGAATCAGCGCAGCTACGAGGTGCAGGCGAACCTGCTCCGCGAAGCCAAGTCGATGGACGAGAGCGCCGCGTCTTTGATGCGCGTCAGCTAAGAATTTTAAGGAAGGAACACCACCATGGGTTCAGCAGCAATGCACATCGCGCGCACCGGGCTTGATGCCCAGGACATGCGCATGCGGGTCATCTCCAACAACCTCGCGAACGTGAACACCACCGGGTACAAGCGCGACCGGGCAAGCTTCGAGGCGCTGGCCTATCAGGTCGTCACTGCCCCCGGCGCGGCGAGCACGGCCGAGACCAAATATGCGACCGGCACCAATCTCGGCACCGGCGTGCGCATTCAGGGCACGGCGCGGATCGACACCCAGGGCGCGATGCAGACCACCGGCAACGCCCTCGACATGGCGCTCGACGGCAATGGCTATTTCCAGGTGCAGATGCCCGGCGGCCAGCTTGGCTATACCCGCGCGGGCAATTTCGCGCGCTCGCCCGAAGGCATGCTGGTGACGAGCGAGGGCTATCAGGTGATGCCCGGCATCACGATCCCCGAGGGCGCGACGTCGATCACCGTCGGCAGCGACGGCACGGTCAGCGCAACCATTTCGGGCCAGACCGAGGCGAGCCAGGTCGGCCAGATCCAGATCGCGGCCTTCCCGAACAGCGCGGGGCTCCAGGCGATCGGCGACAATTACCTCGTCGAAACGGCGGCGAGCGGCGCGGTCAATCTCGGCATCGCCGGGCAGGACGGGCGCGGCAACATCCGCCAGGGCATGCTCGAAGGATCGAACGTCAATGTCGTCGAGGAACTGGTCGACATGATCGAGACCCAGCGCGCGTACGAGGTCAATTCCAAGATGATCTCGGCAAGCGACGAGATGCTCCAGTACATCAACCAGAATGTCTGAGGGCCAGATGATGCGCACGCTGTTCGCCCTCGCCGCCCTCACCGCCTGCGCGTTCGCCGCGCAGCCGGTCGACGCGAAGCTGTTCGGGAAGAAGCAGCCGGCGGAGGATTTCACCGTCACCCTGCCCACCCCCGTCGCGCCGCCGCCCGCTGCCAACGGATCGATCTTTCAGGCGAGCGAAGGCTATGCCGCGCTACACGAAGGCACGCGCGCACGGCGCGTCGGCGATCCGGTGACGATCGTGCTGGTCGAACGCACCAGTGCGTCCAAATCAGCCGGGACCAATCTCGACAGCGGGGGAGGCTTTTCGATCACCCCGCCGACCACCGGTGCGCTCAACCTGTTCAACCAGAGCGACGCCAGCATCAGCGGCAAGCGCGGGTTCAAGGGCACCGGCGCGGCCGACCAGTCCAACGCGCTGTCGGGTGAGATCAGCGTGACCGTCGCCGCCGTGCTCCCAAACGGCACAATGCTGGTCCAGGGTCAGAAGCGCGTCACGCTCAACCGCGGTGACGAATTCATCCAGATCAAGGGCATCATCCGCCCGACCGACATCGACGCGAATAACCGCATCGCATCGACCCGCGTCGCGGACGCCCGCATCGCCTATACCGGCAAGGGCGATGTCGCCCGCGCCGCCCGGCAGGGGTGGCTCAGCCGCTTCTTCCAGGTCATCAGCCCGTTCTGAGGAATTTGACCATGATCCGTTTCCTCATCGCCCTGCTCGCCACCCTGATCCTCGCCCAGCCCGTCGCGGCGGAGCGGATCAAGGATCTCGGCAATTTCCAGGGTATCCGCACCAACCAGCTGACCGGCTACGGCATCGTCGTCGGGCTGCCGGGCACGGGCGACGACAATCTGGAATATACCGTCCAGTCGATGAAGGGCGTCACCGCCCGCTTCGGCCTGGCGCTCCCGCCCGGGGTCAACCCGGCGCTGAAGAACGCTGCGGTGGTGCTGGTCACCGCCGAGCTGCCCGCCTTTGCCAAGCCGGGCCAGAAACTCGACATCACCGTATCGTCGATGGGCAAGGCCAAGTCGCTGCGCGGTGGCACATTGGTGCTGACCCCGATGCTGGGTGCGGACGGACAGATCTATGCGATGGCGCAGGGCAACCTCGCCGTCGGCGGGCTGGGCGCCGAGGGTGCGGACGGATCGAAGATCGTCGTCAACATCCCTTCGTCGGGGCGCATCCCCGAAGGCGCGACGGTCGAGCGCGCGGTCGAGACCGGCTTCGCCACCGCGCCGACGCTGACCTACAACCTCGCCCGTGCAGATTTCACCACGGCGCAGCGCGTCGCCGATGCGATCAACGGCCGTTTCGGCTTCGGGACCGCGCGCGCGATCGACGCGGTATCGGTCGCGGTCACCGCGCCGCAGGGCGCCGATGTCCGCGCGCAGATCATGAGCGAGATCGAAAATCTCAACGTCGAATCCGCCGAGGCTGCGGCCAAGGTAATCGTTAACGCGCGCACCGGCACCGTGGTCATCAACTCGGCGGTGCGGGTCAGCCCCGCTGCGGTAACACATGGTAAACTTACCGTTCGTATTGATGAATCCCAGCGCGTCGTTCAGCCGCTGCCGTTCAGCCAGGGCGAGACCCGGGTCGAGCAGCAGAGCGGCGTCGGCGTCGAGGAGGAGAAGCGACCGATGTTCCTGATGGATCCGGGTCCCAAGCTGGCCGATGTGGTCAAGGCCGTGAACGCAATCGGCGCATCGCCGGCCGATCTGGTCGCGATCCTCGAGGCGCTGAAGCAGGCTGGCGCGCTCAAGGCAGAGCTGATCGTCCTGTGACCGACCTTCGCTCGCCCTTTGCTATGAGTTCAGCTGCGCTGAACCGCGGCACCAGCCCGCTCCCCCACCCGGCCACCCAGCGGCAGGATCATGTGGGTGGCCGGGTGGGGGAGCGGGCGGGTGCCGCCCCAGGTTTGGCGCAGCCAAACCTGGCAGGAAGTGTCTCTACCGACACCGCCCGGCTGGGCACGCGCGACAATCTCGACCAGGCGGGCGAGAAGTTCGAGGCGATCTTCACCAAGATGATGCTGGGCGCGATGCGCAAGGCGAAGCTGGCCGACAGCCTGTTCGAAAGCCAGGCGCTCGACCAGTTCCGTGACATGCAGGACCAGAAGCTGGCCGAAAACATGGCGGCGCACACGCCGATGGGGATCGGCAAGGCCATGACCGAATTTCTCGCCAAGGCCGGCAGCGTGGCCGAGACGGCTCCGACCGCTCCCGAAAAGGGTGAACTGCCATGACCGACATGCTTTCGATCGGTGCGAGCGGGGTGCGCGCCTACCAGACCGCGCTGACCACGACGTCGGAGAATATCGCGAACGCCGGGACCGCCGGCTATTCGCGGCGCGTTGCGACGACGCGCGAAGTGGCGGCGCCAGGCGATGCCTCGGGCCGCACGCTCAACGGCCTCGGCGTGACCGTCAGCGGCGTAACCCGCACCGGCAGCGACCTGCGCAACGCCGAAGTGCGCGCCGCCGGGTCCGACCTTGCCCGCAGCGAGGCGGGGATCGTGTGGCTCGACCGGATCGAAAGCGCACTGACGGGCAACAAGCTCGACGAGCGGATGACCGCCTTCTTCAACGCCGCGACCGCACTCGCCGCCGATCCATCGGCCAGCGCACCGCGCGCAACCTTCCTTCAGGCCGCAGCGACGCTGGCGCACAGCTTTGCCGCGACCGCCAGCGCGATCGACGGCGCCGCCGCCGATCTCGACGGTACCGCCGAAGCCGCGGTCGCCGATCTGAACACGCTCAGCGCCGGCCTGGCCAAGGTCAATGCTTCGCTCGGCCGCACCGCGCAGGGCAGCAGCGCACAGGCCGCGTTGCTCGACGAGCGCGACCGGCTGCTCGACTCGATGTCGGCGCTCACGGATGTTTCCGCCAGCTTCGACACAGCCGGCCGCGCCACGGTGCGCGCCGGCGGCGGCGGGCCGTTGCTGGTCCAGGCCGATCAGGCGGCCATCGCTACCTATGCGCGGAGCGACGGCGCCGTCTCCTTCGCCGTCTATGGCATCGAGGGGTCGCAGGCGCTGGCACCCAGCGGCGGCGCGCTGGCGGGGGTCGCGGAGGGCGCGGCCCGCCTTTCCGATGCGCAGGCTGCGCTCGACACGCTCGCCACCGATTTCGCCGCTGGCGTCAACTCGGTGCAGGCAAGTGGCGAGGATCTGGCCGGTGCCTCTGGCGGCGCGATGTTCACTGCCACCGGCGCGCGCGATTTTCAGCTGGTCCTGACCGACCCGCGCGGCATCGCCGCAGCAGCTCCGGGTGAGGGCGAACGCGGCAACGGCAACCTTGCCGCGCTCGCCACGCTGCGCCGCGACGAAGGCTTTGAAAGCCAGTTGACCACGCTGACCGCCGGCAATGCCAGCGCGCTTGCCGGACGTCGCGCGATTGCCGAAGTCCAGTCGACGATCCGCGGCAACGCGGTCGCGGCACGCGATTCGGTGACCGGCGTCAACGTGGACGAGGAAGCGGTCGACCTGATCCGCTTCCAGCAGGCCTATCAGGCGTCGAGCCGCGTGATCCAGGTCGCGCGCGAGACGCTCCAGACCCTCTTCGACATCCGGTGATCCCCATGCGCGTGACGACCAGCCAGAGCTTCGATCGCCCGTCGCTGCTGATGACGAGCCTGACCAGTCAGGCCGACAAGCTGCAGACCCAGGTCGCGACGGGCAAGAAGATCCTCGCCCCGTCGGACAGTGCGTCGGGGTGGCAGCAGCTATCGGGGCTCAAGCGTGCCGCGTCCGACGACGACGCCTATGGCGCCAATATTAAGTCGGCCCAGGCGCTGCTCGCCGCGACCGATACCGCGCTCGATCAGGTGGAAACCCAGCTCCAGCGCGCCCGCGCCCTGGCGGTTCAGGCGAACAGCGACACGGTGAACGCCGAGGGTCGCGCGGCGATCAAGGTCGAGATCGAGGCGATCCTCGAAGACCTGATCGGCGTCGCCAACAGCACGGACACGCGCGGCCAGCCGCTATTCGGCGGCACGTCGGGCGATGCGGCCTATACGGTGCAGGAGGACGGCAGCGTGGCGTGGACCGGCGGCGGCGACGTCGCGGCGATCCCGATCGGCGATGGCGAGGCGATCGCCGCCACCACCAGCGGCGCGCGCGCGTTCGGCGGTATCACGGGGTCCAGCGGGACCACCGACATGTTCCAGATCCTTTCCGCCTTCGCCGCGGCTCTCGAGCCGGACGGAGCGGAAGGCGGCGTCGGCACCGCCATGAGCGACCTCGACGCCGCCCTCGATCATCTCGGCGCGACACGCGCCTCGGTCGGCGCGCGCGCCTTCCGCCTCGATCTCGAGGCCGAACGGCTGGACGAGATCGGGATCACGCGGGAAGCTGCGCGCACCGGCATCGAGGACGCCGATACGGCGGAATCGATCGCGCAGCTGCAGAAGACGCTGACCATCCTTCAGGCGACTCAGGCGAGCTTCTCCAAGCTCAGCAGCCTGTCGTTGTTTGATTATCTGCGCTGATTTCCGCGCAAGTTCGCGGTGAATCGGTCGTTAGACATCTTTGAACAGGCTGCCTGTCCGGCGGCTCCGGTGACTTCGGGGGAAGATCGCGCTCATGTTTCCAGCAATCGGCTTCGTCGTCCTGATCGCGATGGTGTTCGGCGGCTTCGCGCTGACCGGCGGCGCGCTCGAGCCTGTACTGCACGCGCTCCCGCACGAAATGCTGATCATCGGCGGCGCCGCAGTCGGCGCGCTGATCATCGGCAATTCGGGGCGCGAGCTGAAGGCGCTGGGCGGCGGGTTCGTGAAGGTGCTCAAGGGCCCGAAATACAAGAAGCAGGATTATCTCGACGCGATCTTCCTGGTCAGCAAGCTCATGAAGCTGCTGCGGATCGACGGCCCGATCGCGCTGGAACCGCATGTCGAGGACCCCAAATCCTCCGCGATCTTCGCCGAATATCCCCGGTTGCTCGCCGACCATGCGCTGACCAGCCTGATCGCCGACACGTTGCGACTGGTCGTGGTCTCGTCGGGCACGCTCGACGTGCATGCGGTCGAGGAAGTGATGGATAACGCGATCAAGACCCATCATCACGAGGTCGCCGAACCACAGCACGCGCTCCAGAACCTTGCCGACGCGCTGCCCGCGCTCGGCATCGTTGCGGCGGTGCTTGGCGTGGTCAAGACGATGGGATCGATCGACAAACCGCCGAACATCCTGGGCGGGATGATCGGATCGGCGCTGGTCGGCACGTTCCTGGGCGTGTTGCTGGCTTATGGCCTGGTCGGCCCGCTCGCCGGGCGGCTGAAGCAGATCATCGATGCCGATGCCGCGATCTATCACACGGTCAAGCAGATCATCATCGCCTCGCTCCACGGCCATCCGCAGCCGCTGGTGATCGAAGCTGCGCGCAGCGGCATTGCGCATCACAACCAGCCCGGCTTCGCCGAAGTGTTCGACGGTCTGCGCGGGCGCTGATGATGGGTTTCGGCACCAGCCCGCTCCCCCACCCGGCCACCCACACGTTACTCTCAATGGGTGGCCGGGTGGGCGCGCGGGCCGGTTCGGCTTCGCGCTGTGAGGCGCGCAAAAAATGACGGCCAGGGCACCTCATGCGGCGAAGCAGCCGCCCAAGATCATCGTCAAGAAGATCATCGTCGAGGGCGGCGGGGATCATCATGGCGGTGCGTGGAAGGTCGCCTATGCCGATTTCGTGACGGCAATGATGGCGTTCTTCCTGCTGATGTGGCTGCTCGGCGCGACCAACGAAAAGCAGCGCAAGGCGCTCGCCGATTATTTCGCCCCGACGCTGATCGAGTTCAAGCAGAACAGCGCCGGGTCCAACGGACTGTTCGGCGGCGATGCGATCCAGGGCAAGGACAATTACCCGACCAACGGCAAGCAGACCGGCACGCGGTCGATGACCATCCCCGCGGGCGCGACCGGCGGTGATCGGGTCGGCACGGGCGAAAAGGGCAGCCTCAAGAACAAGGAGGCGATGGACGCCGCCGATCGCAAGGCCTTTGCCAAGATGAAGAGCGAGATCGAGCGCAAGATGAAGGCCAATGGCCTCACGCGGCTGGGCAAGCAGGTGCGGTTCGTGCCGACGCGCGAGGGGATGCGCATCGACCTGATGGACGACGCCGATTACTCGATGTTCGCGCTCGGCACGACCAGCTTCGTTCCCGATGCGGCGGCGCTGGTGAAGCTGGTGGCGCAGTCGATCGCGGATTCGGACAACCCGCTGATGATCCGCGGCCATACCGACAGCCTGCGCTATGGCGACCCGACCAACATGAACAACTGGATGCTGTCGAGCGCCCGGTCGGAGGAGACGCGCCGCCGGCTGGTCGCGGCGGGCGTCCCGGAGGCGCGGTTCGAACGGATCGAGGGCGTCGCCGACCGCGAGCCGCTGATCGCTGCCGACCCCGCAGACCCGCGCAACCGCCGCGTCGCGATCACGCTGCTCTATCGCAAGAGCAAGCTGGACAAGTAGGGTCGCTTCAGCTCGCGCTGACGTGCGGCATCGGCCCGCTCGCGTCGCGTCAGCGACGCCAAAGGCGCTTCAGAAAAACAGCTTCCGAACACTGATCCGCACCGTCCGCCCGACCGGGTCGAGCAGCGTCGGCTGATAGCTGTACGGTGTCCCACCGGTGGCGTCGGTGACCTTGAGCCGGTTGTCGAAGATATTGTCGACCGACAGCACCACCCGCGTTCCCGCCAGCCAGCGATTGTCGCGCACGAATTTGAACTGCGGGCCGAAATTGGCGAACAGCCGCAGATTGACCGTCGCAAAATCGTCGAACCGCAGCTGGCCCGCCCCGGTTGTGCCGCCATCGACCCGCGTCGCGCTCTGCCAGTCGGCATTCAAGCGGAGCCCGATACCGTCGCGGACCACCCCGGCGCGCACCTCGACCTGATGGCGGGGCGACCCGCCCCGGCTGCCCGTCGCCGATCCGTCGAGCAGGTCGAGCGCGGGGACGCCATCGCGGATCTCGATCCGGTCGGTCAGCGCCACGGTGTGGAACACGCCGAACTGCAGCCGCCCGCCGCCGCCCGGTCCGCCGCCGCCGCGACCGCCGCCGAAGCCGCCAAAGCCACCTCCGCCCGGCCCGCGCCCGCCACCACCCGGCCCCGCGCCCGGACCGCCTTCACCACGCGGCGGACGTGCACCTTCGGGCGGTGTCTGCGGCGCAGCGTCGCCGGGTTGGCCCGGTTGCGGCTGGCCCTGTTGCTGCTGGCGTTCGCGCGCGGCGATCATCGCCTCGCGGCGCGCACGGAACTCTTCTGCAGCCTTGCGCGACAGCGGCGAGGCGATCGGCGCGGAAAAATTGATGCCCCAGCGGATCTGCTCGCGCTCGCTGCGCGCGAAATTGACCGGACGATTGTCGATCCGGACCAGGCGGCCGCTGCCATCGCGCACGAAACGGTCGGGGAACGCCGCCTCGATCTCCCCCGTCGCCGTCGGGAAGGATGCGATCGGGTCCCGAATGATGCTCTTGGTGTAATCGACATTGAAGCTCAGATCGAGCTTCTGCACCGGCTGGTAGTTCAACCCCAGCTTCATCACGCTGCGGTTATCGGCGACCAGGCCGGGGTTGCCGCCATCGCGGCGAGTGATATCGACCGTCTCGCCGCGCACGAAATCGAACACGCGCACATTGGGCGTATCGACCACCGGATTGCCGAGCTGCTGCGCCGAGGGCGCGCCCTCCTCTTCGGTGAACGAGGCGAGCATGCGCAGCCCGTCGACCGGCGACCAGTTCGCGCCATAGCCATAAGTGAGCAGCGTGCCGAAGTCGGAAAGCTGTTCGACCTCGGCATTCGCGTTGAGCGATAGATTGCCGAGCGGACCAAGCGGCGCGCGGGTGCGGCTGGCGATGGGCAGGTCGATATTGCCGCGCACGCTACCGCTCGTGCGGCCGATATCGGTTGCGGTGTAGCCGGTGGCGCGGCGCGATTCGGCGTCGAAATCGCTGGTGCGGGCGTTGATGCGCAGGCTGGTGTTAATCGCGCCGGCGGGCAGTTCGGCGACGGGGCCGTTGACCAGCGCATCGATCGATCCGACGTTGGATACCGATCGCGCCCAATCGGTGCGCCCGGTGTCGCGGTCGGTGAGGGTGCGGCTTTCGACCCGATCCCAGTTGCCGGTCAGCGACCAGCGCCACTTGGTCGAAATGTCACCGTTGAACGACACGCCACCCTGCAGCGTATTGGTTTCGCTGCTGCGTTCCAGCGGAGCCGCGCTGCCGGTGGGCAGGCCCAGCAGCGAATCGCTCCAATTCTGCTCCATCCGCAGGTTGGCGGTGGCGACGGTCTTGCCGATATTGCGGCTGAGTACGCCGTTGAGCGCCACATTTTCGGTGGCGGGGCGCAGCGTCCGGAAATCAAGGTCGGTGCGCGGCGGCGCGCTCGGATCTGGGATGATCTCGCGCTCGCTCTCCAGAAGCGCGGTGTCCCGCTCATATTCCAGGTCGAGATTGAGCCGACCATTGGGATTGAGCCGCAACAGGCTGAGCTCGACCTCTTGCCCGCCAGTCCCGCCATCGGTCGCCGCGCCACCCTCCAGCTCGACCGTGAAGGAGCGGAAACGGCGGCGCAGGACGATGTTCACGACCCGCTGATCGGCACGATAGCCGAGCTTGAGCGCGGCTTCTTCGGGCAGGATGTCGACCCGCTCGATCGCTTCGGGCGGGATGTCGCGGATTTCGCCGAAGCCGGAGATGCGACGACCGCTGAGCAGCAGCACCGGTGCCCCGCCGCCGCGCCCGCGGCCGCTGCGCGTCTGCGGCTCGAGTTCCGTCAGCAGTTCCGCGAGCGACCCGACGCCATAGGCGCGGATGTCGGCGGGGTTGAGCACCAGATCTGGCTTGACGTCGCCGGGGACCGATCCGCGTGGTGCGCTGCCGGTGATGACCACTTCTTCGACATCGTCGCCCATTGCACCGCCGGGTGCGCCGGGCTCCTGCTCCGGTTCGGCCTGTTGGGGCACAGCGGCCGGGGCCGGTGCGCCGGTCTGCGCCGCGGCCATCGCTGCCGGCGAAACCGCCGTCATCCATAATGCCGTCATCCAGGCCGATTGCCGCATCCGCTTACTCCAGAACCCATGATACCCGCCGGGCGATGCCCCGCCCCGGTCGCACTAGCTGCGCTTTGTCGCAAAATTGTGCCGCTGCGAAGGCGAAGTTGGAGTCGAACTCAGCTGCGCCGAATCGCGGCACCCGCCCAAACGCTAATCGAAGCGCGCCTTCGAAATATGCGAAATGCGACAGGCCAGGTCGGCCTCGCCGCTGGCGACGATCCATGTGTCCCCCGCATCGACGATGCCGGTGCTGAACACCACCGGCGCGGGCAGATAGCGGCGATCGGCGATCGCTTCGGTAAGCGCGGGCCGCTCTTCCAGTAGCGGCACCCCATCCTCCTGGCGCAGCACGAGCGCGGGATCCTCACGGTCCAGCAGCGCCCAGAAGGTGCGATAGGCCCCGATTGCGGCGCGCTGCTCGACCCCGTGATAGAGCATCAGCCACCCTTGCGGGGTCAACACCGGCGGCGTCCCCCCGCCCATGCGCCGGTTGGTGCTGGTCCCACGGCGGGCGCGCAGGCCGGGAGCATCCAGCGGCTTCCAGTGCAACGCATCGGGCGACTGGGCGAGCTGGATCGCCGGCCCGCCAGTATAGAGGCTGTCGGGCGGCGGCGCGAACCATGCCTCGCCCAGCGGGCGGGTCAGCGCCATGAACCTGCCCCCAACCTTCCCCTCGAACAGGCACATGTCCTTGTTCTGGTGATCGAGCACGATCCCTTCGCAACGATAGTCGAGCCCGTTCACCGAGCGATAGAGCGCGGTGCATTGGCGCTCGTCCGACACCGCGCACACGGTCATATACCACGCCCCGCCGATCAGGCTGATCCGCGCATCCTCGATCCCCAGCGCCATGAACGATGCCGAGGGTTCGATCGCCTTGTCGTAATGCACCTTGAGCACGGTGCGCCCGTCACCCGAAATCTCGACCGGAAGCAGCCAGGACAGCGAAGTAAGCCCGGATAGGGGCGGGACACTGCCGCGCAAACGAAAGGTGCGCGGGTCGTCCATCTCCAGCCCGTCGAGCGGATAACGATCGAGCACATAGCCGGCGGGTGTCCAGCGGATCGCGCGGGCATGACCATCGACCACCGGCTCGGTCAGTGCCTCGGCAACGCGCACCATCAGCAGCAGATTGCCGCCCGGCAGCCGCGTCAGGCCGGGGTTGAACGCGCCGAGGACATAGGTGTCCGCGTTGAGCGACCGGCGCAGCGGCGAGCGCGACAGGTCGACATTGTCGGGCGTAAAGATCAGCGTGTCGTCGATCACTATCTCTGCCCCCACATTCGGTCCGCCACACGCCAAGCGCGCGATGTCTTACTCGGTTTCCGGGCGGTCCTGCATCTGGGCATGGTGGCGGATCACCTCATCGATGATGAAGCGCAGGAACTTCTCGGAGAATTCCGGATCGAGATCGGCTTCGGCGGCCAGTTGGCGCAGGCGGGCGATCTGCCGCTCCTCGCGCGCGGGGTCGGCGGGGGGCAGGTTGGTGTCCGCCTTGAACCGGCCCACTGCCTGGGTAATCTGGAACCGCTCGGCGAGCAGAAACACCAGCGCCGCATCGATCCGGTCGATACTCTGGCGATAGCGCTGCAGCGTTTCTTCGCTCATCTTCCTGCCCTCCGGTCGCGCTATCGGTCGCGCCGACGCCTTCTTGCCGCGCTTTCCGCCCCGCGCAACCCCCAGCCACTTGCCTTTGCGTCGACTTGCCGCCATCGCGTCGGCATGAGCGCGACCATCCATCGCATCGGCCGCAGTGCCGCACCTTCGCTTGAGCCGATGATCGCGCTGGTTGCGGGTGACATGAACCACGTCAATGCGGTCATTCTCGACCGGATGCAGTCGCAAATCCCGCTCATCCCCGAATTGGCCGGCCATCTGATCGCGGGCGGGGGCAAGCGCATGCGCCCGATGTTGACGCTGGCGAGCGCGCGGCTGCTCGATTATCCGGGCAATCGCCACCACCGGCTCGCGGCGGCGGTCGAGTTCATCCACACCGCCACGCTACTGCATGACGATGTCGTCGATGGCAGCGACATGCGCCGGGGCAAGCGCACCGCCAACCTCATCTGGGGCAACCCCGCCAGCGTGCTGGTTGGCGACTTCCTGTTCAGCCGCAGCTTCGAACTGATGGTCGAGGATGGCAGCCTCAAGGTGCTCAAGATTCTGTCCAACGCCAGCGCGGTGATCGCGGAAGGGGAAGTGAATCAACTTACCGCCGCCCGCCGTGTCGAATTGGACGAGGGGCGCTATCTCGACATCATCGGCGCGAAAACCGCCGCCTTGTTCGCCGCCGCGTGCCGGATCGCCGCCGTGGTCGCCGAACGCAGCGAGGCGGACGAAGCCGCGCTCGACGCCTATGGCCGCAATCTCGGCATCGCCTTCCAGCTGGTCGACGATGCAATCGACTATGTTTCCGACGCGGGAACGATGGGCAAGGACGCCGGCGACGATTTCCGTGAGGGCAAGATGACCCTTCCCGTCATCCTCGCCTATGCGCGCGGAAACGAGGAAGAGCGCGCCTTCTGGCGCGAGGCCGTGCTGGGCCGCCGAAACGACGACGCCGACTTCGCCTATGCGGTCGAGCTGGTCCGCGCGAGCCGTGCAGTCGATGACACGCTCGCCCGCGCACGCCATTACGGCCAGCGCGCGATCGACGCGATCGGTTCCTTCCCGGCCAGCGCGGCCAAGGATGCGATGATCGAAGCGGTCGAGTTCGCGGTCGCCCGAGCATATTGAGTTTCTGATCCGGCGGTGCCGGATCAGAAAACCACGCTTACTCCTCGACCGGCTCGTCCTCGTCGTCATCGACGCCGAGCGCGTCTTCTTCGTCCGTATCCAACGCTTCGCCGATCGCGTCGGCGATCAGGTCAAGCTGTTCGAAGCTGGCGGTCAGCTCGATCGTCTCGCCATCCTCATCCTCGAAATTCAGCAGATAATCGCCCTTGCCGTCTGCCGCGACCGTGAAGCTCGAAACTGTGCGTGCCATATCGTGTCTCCTTTCCGATTGGGCGCAACGCGCGCCGCGCGATCCAGTGCCATCCCGGCTTCAAGCGACGCGCCGAATTGCGTAGGGCGGGCGGGTGAGCGACCTGCCGATCCATGCCGTCCTGCCCGACCTGCTCGCCGCGCTGCGCGATGGCAGCAACGCGGTACTCGTCGCGCCGCCCGGTGCCGGCAAGACCACGGCAGTCGCCCCCGCGCTGCTGAGCGAGCCGTGGTGCAATGGCGAAATCCTGCTGCTCTCGCCCCGCCGCCTCGCCGCGCGCGCCGCAGCCGAGCGGATGGCGGCGCTGGCGGGGGAGAAGGTCGGCGCGACCTTTGGCTATGCCACGCGGATGGATACGCGACGCTCCGCCGCGACACGGGTGATGGTCGTGACCGAGGGGATTTTCGTCAACCGCATCCAGGCCGATCCCGAGCTGGCCGGGGTCAGCGCGGTATTGTTCGACGAGGTGCACGAACGCAGCCTCGACAGCGATTTCGGGCTGGCGTTGGCGCTGGATGCGCAGGGGGCGCTGCGGCCCGACCTGCGGATCGTGGCGATGTCAGCGACGCTCGACGGCGCGCGGTTTTCCGCGCTCATGGACGGCGCGCCGGTCATTGAAAGCGAAGGGCGCAGCTATCCGCTGGAGCTGCGCCATCTCGGTCGCCCGGCCGAGGCGCGGATCGACGAACCCGTCGCCGCAGCGATCCGACAGGCGCTGCGTGAGGCGGAGGGCGGCATCCTCGCCTTCTTGCCCGGCGTTGCCGAGATCGAACGGACCGCCGAACGGCTGGGCGACATTCCCGGCGCCTTCGTCCACAAGTTGCACGGCAGCCTCGACCCCGCAGCCCAGCGCGCCGCGATCGCCCCCGATCCGACCGGGCGGCGCAAGATCGTGCTGGCGACGTCGATCGCGGAAACCTCGCTCACGCTCGACGGCATCCGGGTGGTGGTGGACTCTGGACTGGCGCGCCGCCCGCGCTATGACCGGGCAGCGGGGATGACGCGGCTCGTCACCGAACGCGCGAGCCAGGCTTCGGCGACGCAGCGCGCGGGCCGCGCCGCGCGGCAGGGGCCGGGGGTCGCCTATCGGCTGTGGGAGGCGGCGGCGACGGCGGGGCTGCCGCCCTACGACCCGGCCGAGATTCTCGAGGCCGACCTGTCGGCGCTGACGCTCGACTGCGCGCTATGGGGTGTCGCCGATCCACGCGACCTGCGCTGGCTCGACCCGCCGCCCGCTGCGGCGGTAGCCGAGGCGCGCGCGCGGCTGACCACGCTGGAAGCGCTAGATGCCGATGGCCGCCCGACCGCGCATGGGAAGGCGATCGCCGCGCTGCCGCTGCCGCCACGGCTCGGCCACATGCTGGTGCGCGCAGGCGAGCTGGGCATGGCCGACACCGCCGCGCAGGTTGCGGTGCTGCTCGGCGAGCGCGGGCTGGGCGGCAATGACGCCGATCTCGAATTGCGGATGCGCCGCTGGCGCAGCGAACGCGGCCAGCGCGCGGAAGCGGCACGAAAGCTGGCGGAACGCTGGGCGAAGCTCGCCCCTTCAGCGCCCCCCAGCACCGAGCCCGGCGCAGAGCAGGTTGCCCTGTGCATCGCGCTCGCCTTCCCCGACCGTATCGCACGCCGCCGCGACGCATCGGGCGAGACCTTGGCCTCCGCTGGCGGGCGCGGGTTCAAGCTCGACTCCACTTCCTCACTCGCCCGCCACGAATGGCTGGCGGTCGCCGAAACGCAGGGGATGGCTGCCGGCGCGCGGATCCTCTCCGCCGCCCCGCTCGATGCGGCGCAGATCGACAGCCTGTTCGCCGATCGCATCGAAATGCGCCGCCATGTCCGCTTCGACCCCGCGACCGGCCGGGTCGAGACAATGCGCGAACGGCGTCTCGGCGCGATCCGCCTGTCCGCCGG
Organism: Sphingomonas sp.; assembly: GCF_965227385.1. Taxonomy (GTDB): domain Bacteria; phylum Pseudomonadota; class Alphaproteobacteria; order Sphingomonadales; family Sphingomonadaceae; genus Sphingomonas. Next base: position 1,008,458 of record NZ_OZ245750.1, on the reverse strand, counting down.
TCCCGACAGCGCCGCCGACCCGGACGAGATCGCCGCCGCCCTGCTTGAAGGGGTGCGCGCGCACGGCCTCGCGCTGCTGCCCTGGTCCGACACCGCACAGGCGCTGCGGACGCGCGCGGCCTATGCCGGACTCGACGCGCTGTCGGACGCCGCGCTGCTCGCCGATCTCGACGACTGGCTGCCCCCGCTGCTGGCGGGCAAGCGCCGCCTCGACGCCGTGTCCGGTGAGGGGCTGACTCAGACGCTGCAGAATCGGATCGGGTGGGACGGGCAGAAGACGCTCGACCGCCTCGCCCCGGCGCGACTGGAGACTCCCGCGGGGTCGAGCCACGCGATCGACTATGCCGCAGAGGGTGGACCGACGGTCGAGGTGCGGGTGCAGGCGCTGTTCGGCCTCGCGACCCACCCGATGCTGGGCGATGGCACGCCGCTCGTCCTCTCGCTCACCTCCCCCGCCGGCCGGCCGATCCAGACAACGCGCGACCTGCCCAGTTTCTGGAAAGGCAGCTGGGCCGATGTCGCCAAGGAAATGCGCGGCCGCTACCCCCGCCATCCCTGGCCCGACGATCCTGCAGCGGCCAGCGCCACGCTGCGCACGAAAAATGCAGATGCAAGGCGGCGCGGATCGGGATAAAGGGGCGAGCATGTCAACCGCACGCATCTATCAGCGCCCGAAAAACGCCATGCAGTCGGGCCGCGCCCGGACCGATCGCTGGGTGCTCGAATTCGAATCGCATGAGAAGCAGCGCCCCGACCCGCTGACCGGTTGGGCCGGATCGGGCGACACGCGCGCGCAGCTGCGGCTGAACTTCCCGACGCTGGAAGCAGCCAAGGACTATGCCGCGCGCGAAGGGATTGAGGCGCATGTCGTCCCGGCCCCGGTGAAGACACTCAAGCTGCAGGCCTACGCCGACAATTTTCGGTGAGCGCTAGCCGAGCAGGCTGCTTCCCAATGCCACCAGCAATTTGACGTCGATCGCCATCCCGCGCGCGCGACACTCCTCGACATAGGCGGGGACGTCCGCCAGCTTGACGCGATGGACGATGATGTCCTCCCCCTCCACGCCGCCGCCGTCGCCCACACGCGTCAGGCCATGCGCGCGGACCAGGGTGAAGCTCTCGCTGACCATGCCGGGCGAGGAGAAGAACTCGCCGAGCGACTCGATCCGCTCGGCGCGATAGCCGGTTTCTTCCTCCAGCTCGCGTGCGGCTGCGGTCTCGTCCGCCTCGTCATCGCCCCCATCGCCGATCAGGCCGGCAGGCAGCTCGAGGCAGCGGCGGCCAAGCGGCACACGATATTGCTCGACCAGCAGCAGATTCCCGTCGTCATCGACCGCGACGATCACCGCCGCGCGGATGCCCCGCGCGCGCGCGACATATTCCCAGCGGCCCTGGCGCTTGGCGGTGATGAACTTGCCCTGCCAGACCGTCTCGACCGGCGCGTCGGCGTCGGGAAAGCTCATAGTTCAATCAGCCGATCGGGCAGTTCGTTCGCGTCGCCCGCGGTCTTCGGGAAATGCGTCGTAAGAACCGCGCCGATCCGCGTCACCGCGTCGGCCATGCCGCCCGCCGGATCGCCTGCGCGCACCTTGTCGACCAGCGCGACCATCGCCTCGCCCCACACGCCCTCTTCGACCTTGGCCAGAATCGCTTCATCGGCGATGATCTCGGCACGGTGTTCGGCCAGGCTGACATAGAGCAGGACGCCGACGCGCTCGGCGGTGCGTTTCTCGGCGCTCGCCTTGAAGAACTGCACCGCGCGCCGCCGCACCCGCCGTCCGCGCACTGCGCCGGGGATCAGCACCCCGCGCCCCGGCAGTGCCTCGAACCCGAAGCGGACCGCCAGAAAGACCACCGCCTGGATCACCACCAGCAACGCGAGCTGGAGATGCCGCTCCGCCTCGCCCCAGCCGCCGGTGAACAGCGCGAGCTTGGCATCGAGCAGATCGGGGAAGAAGGCGAACAACCCCAGTGCCGCAAGCATCGCCGCCCCGGCATAATAGAGCGAGACGTCGTGATAATGATCGGACCAGTCGGTGACGATCGTCACGATCTCGCCATCTGTCCCGCGCTCTGCCGCTGCCACCGCAGCGGTGACGCGAGCATGCTCCTCCGTCGTAAAACGCCGTGCCATCACCATCCCCCCGATGCGCCGCCGCCGCCGAACGACCCGCCGCCGCCGGAGAAGCCCCCGCCGCCGCCAAAGCCGCCACCGCCTCCACCCCAGGAGCCGCCGCCGCCGCCCCAGGACGATCCGCCGCCGCCGCCCCAGCCGGGGCCCCAGATCACCACCGGCGCACGCCCACGGCGATATTTCTTGCCGCGCGCCGCGCCGATCACGATCGGCAGCACGACCATCAACAGGATGACCACCCAGAAGATCAGCACGAATACCCCGGCGCCGCCCTTCTTGCGCGACTGGCCGCTGTCGATCAGCTGCTTGGCCCGCGCCTCCGCGGCTTCGAGCGGGAGTTTCAGCTGTTCGTTGATCGCGGCTGCGCCCGCCATGATGCCGCCGGGCATGTCGCCATCCTTGAACTGCGGGATGATCGTGTCACGGATGATCATGCCCGACAGCGCATCGGTCATGATCGGCTCAAGGCCATAGCCGACCTCGATCCGCACCTTGCGCTCCTTCGGCGCGACCAGCAGGATGATGCCGTTATCGGCGTCCTTCTGCCCGATCCCCCAGTCGCGACCGAGCCGATAGCCGAAATCCTCGATCGGATAGCCTTGAAGGTCCGGGACGGTCGCGACCACCAGCTGACGCCCGGTGGCCTTTTCGGTCGCCGCGGACATAGCGGTCAGTTCAGCTTCCTGTGCCGGGCTGAGCAGATCGGCTGCATCGACGACCCGCCCCGTCAGCTTGGGAAAGCTCTGCGCCGACACCGCCTGCCCGGCGAATGCGGCGAGCAGCAGCGCGAGAACCAGATGCACGAACCTCATGGCGTTGCTCCCGGTACATTGATTTCACGGATGATCGCGGCACTTCCGGCCAGGATCGCTCCAGGCATGTCCCCCGAACGGATGCGCGGAATGATGGTGTCGGTGATAATCGCCTTCGCCTCCTCGTCGCGCAAAACGCCTTCCAGCCCGTAACCGACCTCGATCCGCACCTGACGTTCGGTCGGTGCGACGATCAGCAGGACACCGTCGTCAACGTTCAACCGGCCGAGCTTCCACGTACGGCCCAGGTCCAGCCCAACGTCCTCGATCCTGCGGCCGCCCAGCGTGGGCAAGGTGACCACGACAAACTGGCTGCGCGTCGCCTGCTCGGTTTGTACCAGCGCCCGGTCCAGCAGTGCCTCCTTGTCCGGCGGCAACAGATCGGCGGTATCGACTACCCGACCGGTCAGCTGGGGCAGGGCCGGCGATGCATCCGCCGTCGGCCCGCTTCCTGCCGTCCCGCAACCGGCCAGAAGCAGGAGCGGCAGGAAACGATATGCGATCAGTTGCCGTTCCCGAAGTCGACCTTCGGCGCGGTGTCGGCGCCCGGGGTGGTGGCCTGGAACGGAGCCATCGGCTTGGCGCCGTAGAAGATCTTGGCGCCGATCGCGTCGGGGAAGGTGCGGATGGTGGTGTTATAGCTCTGCACCGCCTCGTTATAGTCGCGCCGGGCAATGCCGATGCGGTTCTCCGTCCCCTCCAGCTGGGTCATCAGCGTCGCGTAATTGCCCTGGCTCTTGAGCTCGGGATACGCCTCCTGCAGCCGCTGCAGCGACAGGGTCACGCCCGCCTGAACGCGGTCGTAGGCGGCGAGCTTGGCCGGATCGGTCAGGTCGGCGTCGCTGACGCGCACCTGCGTCGCGGCGGCGCGCGCCTGCGTCACCTCTGTCAGGATCGCCTTTTCCTGCGCGCCCGCCGCGCGGACGGTGGAAACAAGGTTGGGGATCAGGTCGGCGCGGCGCTGATACTGATTCTGCACCTCAGCCCATTTCGCCTTCGCATTTTCCTCGGCGGTCGGAACGCTGTTGAGCCCGCAGGCGGACAGCATGGCCGCTGCAACCAGCGCGGCAACCAGACGAAGCTTCATCGCGATGAGTCCCTCATAGTGTGTCGCATCCATACGACACCGCAAATCTAGGGACCGTCCGGCCCCCGCGCAATGGCAACCGGACATTTGCGAAGCCGCCGGGCGTTCGGTAGCGTCAACCGGCAATCATATGGGGGAGCTTATGCTCAAGGAATTCCGGACCTTCATCGCGCGCGGCAACGTCCTTGACCTTGCCGTCGGGGTCATCATTGGCGCGGCGTTCGGGACGATCACCAAATCGCTGACCGACGACATCATCATGCCGGTGGTGGGCTGGGTCTTTGGCGGGTTCGATTTCTCGAGCTATTTCGTCCGGCTCGGCCCGATTCCGGCGACCTATACCGGGTCGCCCTCCAACTATGCCGCGCTGAAGGCGGCGGGCGTGCCGTTGTTCGGCTTTGGCCAGTTCATCACCGTGGTGATCAACTTCCTGATCCTTGCCTTCATCGTGTTCCTGCTGGTGCGGACGGTGAACAAGGTGCTTGCCGCCGCCGAGCGCGAAAAAGCCGAGGGCACGGCAGAGCCAGCCGCGGATCCGGCGGACGTTGTGCTGCTGCGCGAAATCCGCGACGAGCTGAAAAAACGCAACGAAGCCGCCTGAGTGGAGACGGCACCGGCCCGCGCGCCGTCAGGCGCATCCGGCTAAGCCGCCGCGAGATCCTCGGCGGTGGCGTCCGCCAGGCTGGTGCCGTCGAGGATCCGCGCCGTCTCGTCGCGCACGCGTGCCATGGCGTGGCGAATCGCGCAGCTCGCCTCGTCCTTGCAGTCGAGGCAGGGGCGGTACGCGGTGCGGCTGACGCACGGTACCAGCGCCAGCGGCCCTTCGATCACGCGGATGATCTCACCCAGCGAGATCAGGTGATTCGCGCGCGCCAGGCGATATCCGCCCATCTTGCCGCGCGTCGACAGGATGAACCCCGCCTCGCGCAGATCGGCGAGGATCAGTTCGAGGAACTTGCGCGGCACATTGGCCTCGGCGGCGATCCGCGTCATCGGCGTCGGCGCCCCGTCCCGGGGCTGCTTGGCCAGAAACAACATGGCGCGCAGGGCATAACGAGAGCGCTGAGTAAGCATGGCACGTTCTTTGCGCGCGGTTTATGGCGATGGGAAGGCCAAATCCCATCGTTCTTGTTAGATTTCGGCACCGAAACCCGCTCTTTTCAATCGGATTGCGGCTTCCTATATCGGTCAGGCCGGGTTCGCCCGGCTATGACGATAAATTGTAGCGTGCAATAGACGCAGCGGACCCGGGGGCAGTACCCGGCGGCTCCACCATAAGGTGGTGTTTCTGGACACCGTTTCTGACGGGGCCGAACCAGGATCGACGTGTGTTGAAAAGCGCTGTTTTCGTTCGGAATGGGACCACCGCGACGGCCCATACTCACAAGTGCCAACGATAACGAAGCACTCGCTATTGCGGCCTAACCCCAAGTCCTAACGGACTAAGGTTAGACTAAAATGCGCGGTTGGACCGCACCGGGCAACAGAAGCGGATTCCAGCGGTACGGGGAGCACCGGGCAACAGAAGCTCCCCACTTACCTGCCCTTTGCCAGCCTTTCTTCCTCGACGCTGAACGCCGATCGCCCCTTGCTCGCCGGCGGGGTGGCGGTGGCGAAGAAGGCGACTCCCTTCCCCGCCGCACGGTCGATCCACAGGCCCGAGCGCAGGCCATAAGCCTCGCCCGCATGGCCGATGCGCGTGCGGTCATCACCGAACAGATCGTCGTCGCACCCGTCCCGCCGCGTCGGCAGCGTCGTCACCGCCAGCCCATATTGGCAGTAGAAGCCGCCGCTCGTGTCGCCGTTTGCGCCATCGAAGCGCCACGCTACACGCTCCAGCTCTGCGATTGACTGTTGCTTCAGGAAGCTCCCGTCATTGCGGATCAGCATCGCGCCGATCACCGCCAGATCGCGCATCGATGCGCGCAGCCCGCCCTGCGGCGAAAACAGCGCGCCATTTTCTCCCAGCCGATAGCCGGCAAGGTCACAGCCATCCTTAGCAATCACCGGGCAATCGGGCCGCTTGCCGTTGAGGTCGTCCAGCGCCACCTCCCCGCTCGCGCGATACAGCACGACATGCCGCGCGACCTTGATGTCCGAACAGGTCGACCAGTTAAAGCAGGCGTCGAGCTTCAATGGTGCGAGCACATGGCGCCGAATCAGCCGGTCGAACCGCTCGCCGCCGGCCTTTTCCATCACGCTCGCGATCACCGGAAAGGCGACATTGGCGTAGCGGAAATGGCTGCCCGGCCGGTTCTGCGCGTCCCATAGCTCGGGCCGCGCGATCACATCGGCGAGCCGTTCGCCGAGCGGCACGCGATATTCATCGGGATCGATCAATCCCGACTGGTGCGACAACAGCTGGCGCAGCGTCACGGGCGCATCGGGAAAGGCCGGGTTGCGCACCTGCCAGCCCAATATCTCCGACACGTCACGGTCGAGGTCGAGTTGCCCCGCCTCGACCATCCGCATGACGCCCAGCGCGACCACCAGCTTGGAGATGCTCGCGATCCGGACCGGGTCGTCCGCAGTGACGCGCCGCCCGGTGCCGCGATCCGCCAGCCCGCTGGCACGCGCCGCCGTCACCCCCTTGGCATCGAACGCGACCCGCACCTCGGCCGGACCGGTGGTTGCGCATCCGGCAAGCAGCACGGAACCAAGCAGCGCCGCCGCGCGCCTCATCCCCGTTTGCTCGCGATATAGCGGTCGACCTCTTCCTCCAGCACGTTCAGCGGCACCGCGCCATTGGCCAGCACGACCTCATGGAAATCGCGAATGTCGAACCGCGCACCCAGTGACGTCTCCGCCTTCTTGCGCAGCTCCGCGATCTTGAGCTGGCCGATCATGTAGCTCGTCGCCTGCCCCGGATTGTTGATGTAGCGATTGACCTCACGCTCGATATCCGCCGCCGAGATCGACGAATTTGCCTTGAAATAGTCGATCGCCTGCTCGCGGCTCCACTTCTTCGCATGGAGCCCGGTATCGGTCACCAGCCGGATCGCGCGCCACATCTGGAGCGAAAGCATGCCGAATTCCGAATAGGGATCGCTGTACGCGCCCATCTCCTTCGCCAGCCGCTCGGTATAAAGGCCCCAGCCCTCGCTATAGACGCTGTACCCGCCGAACCGCCGGAACCTGGGCAACCCTTCCAGCTCCATCGCGCGCGCGATCTGGAAATGATGGCCGGGCGCGCCTTCGTGCACCGCGATTCCCTCAAGCTGGATCTTCTGCACCTGATCCATATTGGCAAGGTTGACGTAATAGATGCCCGGCCGCGACCCGTCGGGCGCGGGGCGGTTGTAGAAGGCGACCGATGCGGTCCCCTCGCGCCATTTCTCGACCGCGCGGACCTCCAGCTTCGCCTTGGGCAGGCGGTGGAACCAGCGCGGGGCGGCATCCATCATCTTCGCGATCACCGCGCGCGCTTCGGTCAGATAGGTTTCGCGACCGGCATCGGTATTGGGATATTTGAACTTGGGGTCGGTGCGGATCGCATCGAAGAAGCTCTCGAGCGTGCCGGTATAGCCGACCCGCGTCTTGACCGCCTCCATCTCCGTGCGGATCGCGGCGACCTGATCGAGGCCGATCTGATGGATCTGGTCGGCGGTCAGGTTCGTCGTCGTGTTCTGCGCCAGCCGGTTGGCATAGAAAGCCGCGCCATTGGGCAGGCTCCACGCGCCGTCATTGCCCTTCGCCTTGGGTTCGATGTCATCGAGCACCGCGAACAGCGTGTCGAAGCCGCGCTTGAAAGGGCCGTTCAGCGCTTTCTCCGCATCGCCGACCAGCGCCGCCTTTTCGGCATCGGCGATCTTGAGCGCACCGACCTTCTTGCGGAAATCGGCGAGCAACGTGCTGTCCGCACCCGGGCCGAACGGCGCGCCGGCGATCACCGCGCGTGCATCCTCGCGCGCCGGCTTGAACACCATCTTCGGCGGCACGATGTCCTTGTCGGCCTGATCGCGCATCGTCGCAGCGACTTCGCGCATCACCCGCTCGACCTCGGTAATGCGGGCGATATAGGCGCGCGCATCGGCGACGCTGTCGATGCGATGGTTGTTGATCAGGAACACCGGGATTTGTCCGGCCGGGCTGCCATTGGTCGATACCGGAAAGCCGTAATCGCGATACTTGTACGCCGCGCGCGACCGCTCGACCTGGGTTTCGAACAGGCGATAGCTCAACCGCGCCTGCGCCCCGAGCTTTGCGGGATCGAACTGCGCGCGCATCTGCTTCAGCGTGGCTTCGGCCATCGCCATCCGCTTGTCATCGTCACCGCCGCTGTAATCGTCGAGCTTGTCGTAATTGGTCTTGAAGCCGAGCGCGGTCTGGCTCTCGGGGCTCAGCGCGACACTGGCATCGAACGTGGCGTCCAGAAATGCATTGAGCCGCGCATCTTCGGCGCGGGTGTCGGCGGCTCCGGCTTCAGCCTGCGGCGCAGTGTTGGCGACGAGCGCAGGGGCGGCAACGCCTGCAAGAAGAACGGAAAGAGCAAGGCGAAGCGTCACGGGCATATCCTGTGTCGGAGGGCAATGGCGCCACGCTACCGCCTGTTGCCGAATCGGGCAAACGCCCCCCGCTACGAAAAAGGGCCCCGGTTTCCCGGAGCCCTCTTCTGGTTTGCGATCGGGAAGCGATCAGTCGTCGCTGCCGCCGGTCAGGAAGGCGGGGAGGCCGATATTCTCGCCACCCTCGTCCTTCGACTCCGAACGCTCGCCGCGCGGACGATCGTTGCGGTCGCCACGGTCGCGGCGCGGGCCACGATCGCGGTCGCCACCACGGCCACCTTCACGACGGCGGTCGCCGCCACGGCCGCCTTCGCGGTCACCACGCTCGCCGCGTTCACGCGGTTCGCGGGCGGGACGGGTGTCTTCCAGCTCGGCGCCGGTTTCCTGGTCGACGACGCGCATCGACAGGCGCACCTTGCCGCGCTGGTCGATCTCGAGGACCTTGACCTTGACCTCCTGGCCTTCGCTCAGGACGTCGCTGACCTTTTCGACGCGCTCGTTGCGGATTTCGGAGACGTGGACGAGGCCGTCCTTGCCGCCCATGAAGTTCACGAACGCGCCGAAATCGACCAGGTTGACGACCTTGCCGGTGTAGACCTTTCCGACCTCGGCCTCTTCGACGATGCCCTTGATCCAGTTCATCGCGGCTTCGATCTGGCTGACGTCGGACGAGCTGATCTTGATGATCCCCTCGTCGTCGATGTCGACCTTGGCGCCGGTGGTCGCGACGATCTCGCGGATCACCTTGCCGCCGGTGCCGATGACGTCGCGGATCTTCGACTTGTCGATCTGCATCGTCTCGATCCGCGGGGCGTGCGCCGAAAGCTCGGTGCGGGTCTCGCCCAGCGCCTTGTTCATCTCACCCAGGATGTGCGCGCGGCCTTCCTTGGCCTGCGCCAGCGCGGCTTCGAAGATCTCGCGCGTGATGCCGGCGATCTTGATGTCCATCTGCATCGTGGTGATGCCTTCGGACGTGCCCGCCACCTTGAAGTCCATGTCGCCGAGGTGATCCTCGTCGCCCAGGATGTCGGACAGGATCGCGTAATCCTTGCCCTCGAGGATCAGGCCCATGGCGATGCCCGAAACCGGGCGCTTGATCGGCACGCCCGCGTCCATCATCGCCAGCGACCCGCCGCACACCGACGCCATCGACGACGAGCCGTTCGACTCGGTGATGTCGCTGGTCAGGCGGATCGTGTAGGGGAACTCGTCCTTGGTCGGCAGCACCGGGTGCAGCGCGCGCCATGCCAGCTTGCCATGGCCGACTTCGCGACGGCCCGGCGCGCCGAAGCGGCCGACTTCACCGACCGAATAGGGCGGGAAATTATAGTGCAGCATGAAATGCTGGTAGCTGAGGCCGTTCAGGCCATCGATCATCTGCTCGGCATCCTTGGTGCCGAGGGTGCAGGTGGCGATGGTCTGGGTCTCGCCGCGCGTGAACAGCGCCGAGCCGTGCGCACGCGGCAGGAAGTGCGTTTCCGCGAGGATCGGGCGGATCTGCGTGGTCGTGCGACCGTCGATGCGCTTGCCGGTCTTCAGGATGTCGCCACGGACGATCTCGGCTTCCAGCTTCTTGGTCAGCTTGATGCCGGCCATCACGTCCTGCGGCGACAGGCCGTCCTCGGTGAACTGTGCCTTCGCCTTCGCGCGCGCCTCGTTGAGCGCGTTCGAACGGGCCGACTTGTCGGTCAGCTTGTAGGCGGCGGCGATGTCCTTGCCGATCAGCTTCTTGAGCTTGTCCTTGAGCTTGGCATTGTCATCCGACGATGCCATTTCCCACGGCTCCTTGGCGGCCTGCTCGGCCAGCTTGATGATCGCGTCGATCACTTCGCGGCACGCGTCGTGCGCGAACAGCACGGCGCCCAGCATGACCTCTTCCGACAGCTCGTTGGCTTCGGATTCGACCATCATCACCGCGTCGCGCGTCGCCGCGACGACCAGGTCCAGATCGCCTTCGGCAACCTGCTCGTCGGTCGGGTTCAGGATATACTCGCCGTTCAGGTAACCGACGCGCGCGGCGCCGATCGGACCCATGAACGGAACGCCCGAAATGGTGAGCGCGGCCGAGGCGGCGACCATCGCCAGAATGTCCGGCTCGTTCTCGCCGTCATAGCTCAGCACCTGAGCGATGGCGTTGATCTCGTTGTAGAAACCTTCGGGGAACAGCGGGCGGATCGGACGGTCGATCAGACGGCTGACCAGAGTTTCCTTTTCGGTCGCGCCACGCTCACGCTTGAAGAAGCCGCCGGGGATGCGGCCCGCGGCCGAATATTTTTCCTGATAATGGACGGTGAGCGGGAAGAAATCCTGCCCGTCCTTGACGCTCTTTGCGGCCGTGACGGCGCAGAGCACGACGGTTTCGCCGAGGCTGGCCATGATGGCGCCATCGGCCTGACGGGCAACCTTGCCCGTTTCGAGTGTCAGGGTTTGTCCGCCCCACTCGATCGATACGGTCTTCTTGTCGAACATGTGTTTTCCTTTGGACCGGACGCCCAATGCGCCCGGGGCCTATGTGCAAGCTGTCCGGCTTGCGCGGTGCGGGGTGACGTCACCCCTGGCTACGGGTCATCGGCCGAATTGCCTGCGACCCAGGATTCGGGCACTTGCCCGAAATGGAAAAAGGCGACCCGAAGGCCGCCTTTCCGGTTACTTGCGAAGCCCGAGCTTCGCGATGAGGGCGGTGTAGCGATCCCCGTCCGTCTTGCGAAGGTAGTCGAGGAGGCTGCGGCGCTTGTTGACCATCATCAGCAGGCCGCGACGCGAATGGTTGTCCTTCGCATGGCCCTTGAAATGCTCGGTCAGGTTGACGATGCGCTCGGTCAGGATCGCAATCTGGACTTCGGGGCTACCCGTGTCGCCTTCGTTGCGGCCATGTTCCTTGGTCAGTTCAGCCTTGCGCTCGGTCGTGATCGTCATGAATTTCGTCTTCCTTCGACATCATTCTACAGGTTGAAGCCGCGCACGACGCGGACGTTTCCGTCCGAAACCTCGACCAGCGCGACCGGCGTTTCGCCGTCCAGCGCAAAGTGTTGGCCATCATTCACGGCAATTCCGGTCAGCACCTTCCCCTGACGGAGCGCCCCTGCCTGACCGGGTTCGAGGAATAGAGCCGGGATGTCGTCCAGCCCCGCCCTCAATGGCAGGAGGCAGTGTTCAAGGGTGCGGCCCTTAGCGGATTGCGCCAGTTTGTCCAGCGATATCGCCGAATCGAGGGTGAACGGCCCCGCCTTGATCCGCCGCAACATGGTGACATGCCCGACGCTGCCGAGCGCAGATGCGATGTCGCGCGCCAGGCTGCGGATATAGGTGCCCTTCGACACATGCGCCGTCAGCGTCGCCGATTCGCCATCGGTTTCGCCCAGCGTCAGCGCGTGGATCGTCACCGCGCGGGTGGCCAACGCCACCGCCTCGCCCTTGCGCGCCAGATGATAGGCGCGTTCGCCATCGATCTTGAGCGCCGAATAGGCGGGCGGCACCTGATCGATCGGCCCGGTAAAGCGCGGCAGGATCGCAGCGATCTGCGCACGCGTCGGACGCACCTGCGATTCCGCGATCGCCTTCCCTTCAAGGTCGAGTGTGTCGGTTTCGACCCCGAAGCGGATCGTGAAGTCATAGATCTTGTCGCTGTCGAGCATCCGCCCGGCAAGCTTGGTCGCCTCCCCCACCGCGATCGGCAGCACACCGGTCGCCAGCGGATCGAGCGTGCCGCCATGCCCGACCTTGGGCAGATCGCGCAGCTTGGGCCCATAGCCACAGTCGCGCAGCGCGCGCTTGACCGCGCTCACCCCCTGGGTCGAGCCGAGCCCCAGCGGCTTGTCGAGAATGATCCAGCCATGCACGCGGCAGCGCCTAGCCGCCTGCAGCGCGCAGGGAAAGCGATGCTATCGATTTCGGGGCCGTTGGGACATGGCCGGGCTCGTCATATGCCCGTTCGTTGCGGGGCGGTTGAGCGTTCCGAGCGCCTGCGAGCCCCACGGCGCGCGATCGGCACTCACCAGCGAAACCCGACGAGTATCGCGCGGGAGTGCGGGAATTGCGGCGAGCCCGTCGACCCTGCACGCACTGGAGAGACGCGCGCCGTGCACGCGAATGTCGCTTCCGACGCCAAAGCCGCGCCGCTCCACGCGATCGAAGTCCACGACCCGCGCTGACCCGATGCCTCGACAGCCTTGCTCGAAACTCGCGCGATACCAGCTGCCGCTCGAGTCGCGGACCAACAGCGTCTGGGCATCGCCGCGCTCGGCCCTGACCTCCAGAACCGATGGAACGTGCACCGCGCCCCGCGGCGCCACATCCCCATCCGACGCTGCATGCGCGGCAACCGCGGTCATGGACAACAGCCCGATCACGACTGACAGATTTCGCATCGACGCCCCCTCAAACCGGATGATTTGCCCAGGATCGTAACGGAAGGCTGAACTTGTACTGAATCGATTTCCGTACCGACGCGGTTCGGCAATCGCGCGCTAGACCGTGAGATTCACCAGGCCGAGCACGAAACGTGTGATCGCGTTGATCATCGGCGCGGCGATCCATTCGCCGATGCGCGCATGCGGGTCGAGCAGCGGGACCGCTACCACCATTGCAATCACCGCCAGCACCACCAGCCGCCCGGCCCGGCGCAACTTCCGACGCAGCGGGATCGGGAGCAGCGCGCTCAACCCCCGCCCCATGTCGAATGGCGGCACCGGCAACAGGTGAAAGCTCGTCATGCAGGCATTGGCGAGGATGAAGTTGAACAGGTTAGACGTGACCAGCCAGGCAATGCCCCTGGAGGGCATCGCACCGCCGGCGGCGGTAACGATGGCACCCAGCGCCACCGCACCGATCAACGCCGCGGCAAAGCTTGCCACCGGCCCGGCCAGCGCGCTGACCAGTCGCCGCCGCCGCGCCAGCGCGTCCTCGCCCACCGCGAAGGGGCGATAGCGCGGCCAGCCGAAAACCGGGGCGCCGGAGAGCGCGAGCGCGATCGGAACGATGATCGTGCCGACCGGATCGACCGCGCGCAGGAAGCGCGGCAGGCGGACCGTTGCCGGCCCTGGCGCATCAGGCTCTGCCGGCAGCCAGCTCGCCACAATCCGCTGTGCGGCGTCATGCAGCAGCACCGCTGCAATCGCGGGGATCGCCCACACCGCCAGCGATTCGACAATCGGCTCCATCCTTCCCCCCCGGCACGCACCGTGGCGGAAGGCCGTTGCGGACTCTACCGATTCGTGCGGCGCTGCCGTTACGGACCGGGACGGTCAATCGGCGGCCGCAAGCGCTTCGGTAAAATGGCGGCGGCACAGGGCGACATACCGGTCGTTCCCGCCAATCTCGGTCTGCGCGCCATCGGCGACCGCGCGGCCCTCGCCATCGACGCGCAGGTTCATCGTCGCCTTGCGCCCGCAGCGGCACACCGACTTGATCTCGATGAGCGCATCGGACAGTGCCAGCAGCCGCGCCGACCCGGGGAACAGATTCCCCCGAAAATCGGTGCGCAGGCCGTAGGCAAGCACCGGGATCCCCAGCACGTCGGCGACGGCGGCAAGCTGATCGACCTGCGCCGCGCTCAGAAACTGCGCCTCGTCGACCAGCACGCAATGTACCGGACCATGATCCATCTCGCGCTCGACGTGCAGGCGCAGATCGGTGTCGGCGGCAAAGCCCGTCGCCGGCATGTCCAGCCCGATCCGCGACGCGATCCGCCCCGCGCCCGAGCGGTCGTCGATCGCGGCGGTGAACAGCAAGGTGCGCATGCCGCGCTCGCGATAGTTGAAATCGGCCTGCAGCAGCGTGGTCGATTTCCCCGCGTTCATGCTGGCATAGTAGAAATAGAGCTTGGCCATCAGGCGATCCAGCTAGCCGTCTTGGCGACCAGAAGCCAGCGCCCCTGGCGATGTTCAACGCGCCTGATCAGGCTCGTCGCACCTGACGACGATGCCGGCCACGTCTTGGCCGTCAGAGCCGTCCCACACTAACTTCATGCCGGGCCGCAAGCCCAGCCTGTCGCGCAACGCCTTGGAAAGCGTAACGCGACCGCGGGTGGACACGCGACCCGGATGGATCATGGCAGCAGGCAAGGCCGCTGCTCCGTCAGATCAATCCTCGTCACCCAGATCCCGCGCCACCTTGGGATCGCGCAGCAACTGGTCGATATGGCTGCCCTCGTCGAAGCTCTCGTCCGCGAGGAATTTTAGCTTCGCGGCATATTTCATCTTCATCCGCCCGGCGACTTCGCGCTGGAGATAGGCAGTGTTGGTGCGCAGCGCCTTGATGACCGCCTCCTCGTCCTTGCCGAGCAGCGGTTTCACGAAGACGGTGGCGTGGCGCAGGTCGGGGGACATGCGCACTTCGGTCACGCTCACCACATGGCTGGCGAGCACATCGTCATGCACCTCCCCGCGCGCAAGGATGTCGGACAGGATATGGCGCACCTGCTCCCCCACGCGCAGCAGGCGGACGGAACGGGTTTCGGGCGTGTCGTTATGCTTCATGATCGGCATCCGCCGCCCCGACCGAAGCCGGGGCGGAGACATGAGTTAGAGCGTGCGCTCACGCAGTTCGACCTCGAAGGTTTCGAGATAGTCGCCCGGCTTGATGTCGGTGAAGTTCTGGCTGAACGTCACACCGCATTCCAGACCCGCGCGCACTTCGGCGACATCGTCCTTGAAACGGCGCAGCGATGCGATCTCGCCCTGGTAGATGATGACATCGTCGCGCGTGATGCGGGCCTTGAGCGCCTTGCGGATCGCGCCGTCGGTGACCAGCAGACCCGCTGCCTTGCCATGCTTGCCCGCGGAGAAGACTTCGCGGATTTCGGCGCGGCCAACCACGGTTTCGAACGCTTCCGGACCAAGCTGCCCCGCCATGCCGGCGCGGATCTCGTCGGTGAGTTCGTAGATCACGTCGTAATATTTGAACGCGACCTTATGGCGATCGGCGATCTCGCGCGCCTTGGCGTTGGGGCGGACGTTGAAGCCGATGATCGGCGCGCCCGAGGCCGCAGCCGCGTTCACGTCGCTCTCGGTAATGCCGCCGACGCCGGCATGCAGCACGCGCGCCTTGATGTCGTCGGTGCTGATCTTGTTGATCGCCGCAACGATCGCCTCGACCGTGCCCTGGGTATCCGCCTTGACGACCAGCGGATATTCCATCGCCTGCTTTTCCTTGAGCGCGCTGAACATGCTCTCGAGGCTGGCCGGGGTGTTGGTGGTGCGCTTCTGCTGGATCACGCTGGCGCGATAGGCCGCGACCTCACGGGCGCGCGCTTCATTCTCGACGACCTGCAGCAGGTCGCCGGCCATCGGAACGCCCGACAGGCCGAGAATCTCGACCGGCATCGACGGACCGGCTTCCTTCATCTGGCGCCCCTTGTCGTCGATCAGCGCACGGACCTTGCCGCTCTCCGCACCGACGACGAACACGTCGCCGACCTTGAGCGTGCCGCGCGTCACCAGGATCGTCGCCACCGGGCCACGACCCTTGTCGAGCTTCGCCTCGACCACATTGCCCTCGGCCGCGCGGTCGGGATTGGCGCGCAGCTCCATCAGTTCGGCCTGAAGCTGGATCTTCTCGATCAGCTCATCGAGTCCGGTCTTCTCCTTGGCCGATACTTCGACGTCCTGCGTGTCGCCGCCCATCGCCTCGACCTGGATGTCATGCTCCAGCAGGCGCTCGCGCACGCGCTGGGCATTGGCTTCCGGCTTGTCGATCTTGTTGATCGCGACGATCATAGGGACGCCCGCCGCCTTGGTGTGATTGATCGCCTCGATCGTCTGCGGCATCAGCCCGTCATCGGCGGCGACCACCAGCACGACGATGTCGGTGACGTTCGCACCACGCGCGCGCATCTCCGAAAATGCCTCGTGGCCCGGCGTGTCGAGGAAGGTGACCTTGGACTTGTCCTTGAGCGTCACCTGATAGGCGCCGATATGCTGGGTGATGCCGCCCGCTTCGCCGCGCACCACATCGGTGCCGCGCAGCGCGTCGAGCAGGCTGGTCTTGCCGTGATCGACATGGCCCATGATCGTCACCACCGGCGGACGCGGCTTGAGCGCATCCTCGGCATCGGCGTCGGTGTCGAGCACCAGATCGATATCGCTGTCGCTGACACGGACGATGTTGTGGCCGAATTCGGTCACCAGCAATTCGGCCGTATCCTGGTCGATGGTCTGGGTCAGCGTGACGGGCATGCCCATCTTGAACAACGCCTTCACCAGATCCGCGCCCTTTTCCGCCATGCGGTTGGCGAGTTCGGCAACGGTGATCGTCTCCGGGACCTTAACGTCGCGGATCTGCTTGGCCTGCGGCTCGCGCGGACCGGTGTGGCGGCGTTCCTTGTCGCGCGCACGCTTCAGCGCGGCGAGGCTGCGCGCACGCGCACCATCGTCGCCACCCAGTGCACGGTTGACGGTCAGCTTGCCGCCGCGACGCTCGTCGCCCTTGCGATCGCGCTGCTGCGGACGCTGCGGCTCGGGGGCGCGCGCCGGGGCGCGGTTCGGGCCGAGATTGGCCGAGCGCGGTGCTGCAGCACCACCGCCGGTGTTCGCCGGAGCGGCAGCGGCGGCCGCGGGTGCAGCCGGTTCGGGCTTGGCCGGCGCGGGCCGCGGGATTTCGGGACGCTGCACCGGGGTGAAGCGACGCGGGGCCGGACGGGTCGGGTCGAGCTGAAGTGCGATCGGCTCGGGGGCGGCAGGCGCGGGAGCCGGCGCAGGTGCGGGCGCAGCAGGCTCCGGCTTGGCCTCGACGACCGGTTCCGGCTTTGCCTCGACCTTCGGCGCGGCGGCGGCTTCGGCCTCGGCGCGCGCCTTTTCCTCTATGCGGCGCTGCTCCGCTTCCGCAGCCTCGGCGCGCTCACGCTCCTCGCGACGACGCGCCTCCTCGAGCGCCTGCATGCGCTGTTCGTCGGCTTCGCGCAGCAGGCGGGCCTGGCGCTCCTGCGCGGTTTCGCCTGCCGGGGCGGCGGGGCGCGGCGCAGGGGCCGGCGGCGGAGGCGGCGCGGCGACGGGTGCGGGCGGCGGTGCAGCCTCTTCGGTCGCGGTCCCGCTCTGCGGGCCGAGCATGCGGCGGCGCTTCACTTCGACCACGACGGTGTTCGAGCGTCCGTGGCTGAAGCTTTGCTTCACCTTGCCGGTCTCGACCGTGCGCTTCAGCCCCAGCGGCTGGCGCATTCCGAGCTTCGGCTTTTCGTTTTCGGTATCGCTCAAGTCTCTAATCCTGTCGTTCTTCGTCGTTCGTCGGATCGCCGCAAGGCCCGATGCGCCTTGCGAGCGGGTTTCGCAAGGCTAGGGAGCCGTGTCGGGTCCGATAAAATGGAGCAGTCGGTCGAGTGCTTCGCGCACCCGCCCCGCCGCTCGCGGGTCGGTCAGGCCTGCATGTACCACATTTTCGCGGCCAAGCGCCAAGGACAATATGGTGCGTGGGAACGGCAATGTGAACCCCGTATCCCCGGACCCCTCACGATCGGTGCCGACACGCAGCGCCTGATCGAGTTTGCGCGAGCCGTCCGTCCCGGCATCGGCGGCATGCAGCAACAGGTGCAGCTTGCCCATCCGGCCGGCCTTTTCGATCCGCTCGCCACCGATCACCACGTAACCGGCCTTGGCTTCCAGCCCGAGCCGGTCAAGGAACGCGCGCTCGAGTTGTGCCACGATGCGCGCGCCCAGGTCGTCGGGAATATTGAGGTCGCTCGTCTTGAACGCCCGCGACAGCGCGCCGCGCAGCTGTTTGCCGCTTGCGTCCAGCGTCGCGCGATCGACGCCGATCCACGCTCCGCGCCCCGGCGCCTTGGCACGGACGTCGGGCAGCACATCGCCATCGGGCGACACGGCAAGCCGGATCAGCCCGTCGCGAGGCTGACCCTCGCGCGAGAGGATACAGGTGCGGATGGGACCCCCATCCGCACGCTGACCGTCCGTCAGTTCAACCGGGCGCTCATTGTTCGGAGTCCGCAACAGCGTCCTCCCCACCGGCCGAAGCCGCCTCTTCTGCGTCCGCCGCAACCGGCTCGTCTTCGAACCAATGCGCGCGGGCGGCCATGATGATCTCGTTACCCTGCTCGTCGGTCAGGCCGTACTCGCCGAGCACGCCGCCCTTGTCCTGCTCGCGCACCGGCGCTGCCGGACCGTCGCCGCGACGACGCGGTTCGGCGCGCTTCTTGGCGACCAGCTCGTCGGTGGCAAGATCGGCGAGATCGTCGAGCGTCTTGATACCGGCCTTGCCCAGCGTGACCAGCATCGCTTCGGTCAGATACGGCATGGTCGCCAGATCGTCCTCGACGCCCAGCGCACGGCGAGCTTCGCGGTTTGCCTCTTCGCGCCGCTCCAGCGCCTCGGCGGCGCGGCTCTGCAGCTCGCTCGCCAGATCGTCGTCGAACCCTTCGATGCTCGCCAGCTCGTCGATCTCGACATAGGCGACTTCCTCGAGCTGGCTGAAGCCTTCGGCCACCAGCAACTGCGCAAGCGTTTCGTCGACGTCGAGCTCGTTCTGGAACATCTCGCTATTGGCGACGAATTCCTGCTGGCGCTTCTCGCTCGAATCGGTCTCGGTCAGGATGTCGATCGCCTTGCCGGTCAGCTGGCTGGCGAGGCGGACATTCTGGCCGCGACGGCCGATGGCGAGGCTCAGCTGATCGTCGGGGACGACCACTTCAATGCGATCATCCTCTTCGTCGATCACGACGCGCGCGACATTGGCCGGCTGCAGCGCGTTGACGACGAACGTCGCGGTGTCGGGCGACCAGGGGATGATGTCGATCTTTTCGCCCTGCATTTCCTGCACGACGGCCTGCACGCGGCTGCCCTTCATGCCGACGCACGCGCCGACCGGGTCGATGCTGCTGTCGTGGCTGATGACGCCGATCTTGGCGCGCGAACCCGGGTCGCGGGCGGCGGCCTTGATCTCGATGATCCCGTCATAGATTTCGGGGACCTCCTGCGCGAACAGCTTCTTCATGAAGTCAGGATGCGCGCGGGAGAGGAAGATCTGCGGCCCGCGCGTTTCGCGCACGACCTTCAGGATCAGGCTGCGGACGCGGTCGCCGACGCGGACCACTTCGCGCGGGATCTGCGCGTCGCGGCGGATCACGCCCTCGGCGCGACCCAGATCGACGACGACATGGCCGAACTCGACGCGCTTGACGACGCCGGTGATGATCTCACCCTGGCGGTCCTTGAATTCTTCATACTGGCGCTCACGCTCGGCATCGCGGACCTTCTGGAAGATGATCTGCTTGGATGCCTGCGCCTGAATGCGGCCGAATTCGATCGGGGGCAGCGGATCGACGATGAAGTCGCCGACCTTGGCATCCTTCTGGATCTTCTGCGCGCCCTTGAGGTCGACCTGCTTGAAATAGTCATCGACTGCCTCAACCACCTCGACCACGCGCCACAGACGCAGATCGCCAGTCATCGGGTCAAGCTTCGCGCGAATGTCGTTCTCGACGCCATAGCGGTTCTTGGCGGCGCGCTCGATCGCGTCTTCCATCGCCTCGATGACGATCGCCTTGTCGATCATCTTCTCGCTCGCCACCGAATTGGCGATTGCGATCAGCTCGGCCTTGTTGGCGGAAATGGCGGTGGCCATCAGTCCTGTTCCTCTGCTTCGAATTCATCCGCGCCCTCGACCGAGAGCGGTTTGGTTGCGGCAATCAGCCGGTCGGTAATCACGAGTTTCGCATCCTCGATGGTCGCGAAGGCGATCTTGTGAGTCAGTCCATGGCCGTCGGTGATGGCGATCGTATCGCCCTCAACCCCGGCAAGGTCACCCTTGAACTGTTTGCGCCCGTCGATCTTTTCGGCGAGCGTGATGCGGGCCTCATGCCCCTGCCAGTCGGCAAAATCCTTCAGCCGGGTCAGCGGCCGGTCGATCCCGGGCGAGCTGACTTCCAACCGATAGGCTTCGGGGATCGGGTCGCGGCCGGCCTCTTCCAGCTCATCCAGCCGGTCGGAGATTCGGCGCGAGAGATCGGCGCAATCGTCGATGTTGAGCTGGCGCGTGTCGGGCCGCTCGGCCATCACCTGCAGCGTGCGGTCGCCCTCGCCGCCGAACAGCTTGACGCGCACCAGATCGAAGCCGAGCGCACGTGCCTCGGGCTCGATAATTGCGGTCAGAACTGCCAGGTCGGCCAAGCCAATCACTCCAAATGCACCGAATACGCCCCGTCGCCGCCGGACCCGGTGGGTCCGACCTCGCCAAGGTTTCCAATGTCGAGAACGGTTTCGCTATAGCCGCATGGCGCGCAAACAGCAAGCTGTCGAATCAGCCCCCTTGGGCCCCCTTTTCGCACGCTGTTTCACGTGCAACATCCACGGACGTTGCGCGTTGCGCACATTGCTTCTGGGAGGATTTGATGCGCCTGTTACCGATCGCCGCCGTGCCGTTCGTCCTGATCGCCTGCACCACCGCGCAACCCGGCAACAGTCAGGAAAGCGCCGCCGCATCCGGTGCACTGCCCTTCACGGTCACGCCGGTGGCCGATTTCGACGCCCCCTGGTCGATGACCTTCCTGCCCGACGGACGGATGCTGGTGACCGAAAAGGCCGGCAAGCTGATCCTGGTCAGCGCGGACGGCAAGAGCAAGACCGAAGTGGCGGGCGTGCCCGCGGTCGACAGCGCCGGACAGGGCGCGCTCAAGGAGATCGTGCTCGCCCCGGATTATGCCAAAAGCAAACGCGTCTATTTCAGCTTCTCCGAAGCAGGACAGGGCGGCAAGGGCGTCGTTCTGGCGCGCGCGGTGCTGACCGATGGCACCAGCCCCACGCTCACCAACGTCGAGCGGTTGTTTCAGGCCAGCCCCTATGTCGAGGGCAACGGCCATTATTCGGGTCGCATCGCCTTCGCCCCCGATGGCAAGCATTTGTTCTTCGCCAATGGGGAGCGCCAGAAATTCGACCCGGCACAGGATCCCAAGTCCACGCTGGGCAAGATGCTGCGCCTTACCCTCGACGGCAAACCCGCCGGCGATCCCGGCCTGACCGCCAAGGGGTTCCATCCCGCCGTCTGGTCCTATGGCCATCGCAACCTGCTCGGCATCGCCTTCGACAAGGCGGGCAATCTGTGGGAGCAGGAAATGGGACCGAAGGGCGGTGACGAGGTCAATCTAGTCCTGCCCGGACGCAATTATGGCTATCCGATCGTGTCGGACGGCGATCATTATGACGGGCGCGACATCCCCGACCACAAGACCCGCCCCGAATTCGAAGCGCCCAAGGTGTCGTGGAACCCGGCAATCTCGCCCGGCGGCCTGATTGTCTATTCGGGGAAGATGTTCCCGCAGTGGAAGGGCGACCTGTTCATCGGCGGCTTGTCGAGCCAGGCGCTGGTGCGCGTCGATGTCACCGGCACCAACGCGGCCAAGGGCGACCAGTGGCCCATGGGAGCGCGCATCCGGGAGGTGGAGGAGGGTCCCGACGGCGCGATCTGGCTGCTTGAGGATGGCGGGCGCGGCTCCGAAGGGCGGCTGCTCAAGCTGACGCCGGCCAAATGAGAAAGGCGACATGATGAAGGGGAGCCGGTTCGCGTTTGGCGCTGCGCTGCTTGCGCTTGCCGCATGCGGGACGAGCGGCAACAATAGCGGCGGGGGCGTGTCGACACCCTCGCCCACGCCAACCGGCTCCCCCTCCTCCTCCCCTTCGCCCTCACCCGGCCCGAGCCCGTCCCCGATCACCGGGGTGCAGACGACTGCGGTCGCCACCTTCGCCTCGCCCTGGGCGATGGTGTTCCTTCCCGATGGCCGGGCGCTGGTGACCGAAAAGGGCGGCACGCTGCGCATCGTGACGCAGGCCGGGGTCAAATCCGCGCCGCTTGGCGGCGTCCCCACCGTTGCAGCGGGCGGGCAGGGCGGCCTCCTCGACGTTACCCTGCATCCGAACTTCGCGAGCAACGCGCTTGTTTATCTGAGCTTCTCCGAGTCGGGCACTGGCGGATCCGGGCTGGCGGTCGCGCGCGGTACGCTGGTCGACGATGCGGGCGGACCGCGCCTGACCGGCGTCAGCACGATCTGGCGGCAGGCTCCCAAAGTGGCGGGCAGCGGCCATTTCGGCGGGCGCATGGCCTTTGCCCCCGACGGCACGCTCTATGTCACCGCGGGCGAGCGTCAGCGCGGCAGCCCCGCGCAGGACATGACCCAGACGCTGGGCAAGATCGTCCGCATCAACGCCGATGGCAGCATCCCGGCCGACAACCCCTTTGTCAGCACAGCCGGGGCACGCACCGAGATCTGGTCGCTCGGCCACCGCAACCCCTATGGCCTCGCCTTCGATTCCGCCGGGCGCTTGTGGGAGCATGAGATGGGGCCGGAGGGCGGCGACGAGTTCAACCTGGTCACGCGCGGCGGCAATTATGGCTGGCCCAACGTCTCCAACGGCCAGGACTATGGCGGCGGCAATATCCCCGATCATGCCCCCGGCGACGGCTATGTCGCGCCGCTCCTGTCCTGGACCCCGGTGATCGCGCCGGGCGGAATGATTCTCTATTCGGGCAATCTGTTCGCAGCGTGGCGTGGCGATGCGATCATTGCCGGCCTGGTCAGCCAGGGCCTGGTCCGCGTCCGCTTCACCACGACCAGCGCGGTCGAGCAGCAGCGCATCGCGCTCGGCGCGCGCATCCGTGAGGTCGAACAGGGGCCTGACGGCGCGATCTGGGTGCTGGAAGACTCGAGCAGCGGCCGGTTGCTACGGCTCGTCCCGAACTAACCGATCAGAAAGTTCATCCGCGCCGCCGCGACCGGCCGCTCGGGATCGTCCTGCCACGCAAACGCCTCGACATTCGCGACGCGGTTGCCGAGACGGCTGACCTTGCCCTGCGCGCGGGTCACCTTTTCGCGCCCGCCGCGCATGAAATCGACCGTGACATTGACCGGCTTGATCCGCGCACCCGCACACTCCTCCGCCGCCAGCGCGTGGCGCAGCGCCGCGACCGCCGCCATTTCGAGCAGCCCGGACAGCGCACCGCCATGCACGAACCCCGGGCGCCCCAGCACACCGCTGCCGAACGGCATGTCGAGGATCGGCGGCCCCTCCCCGCGCTCGATCGTGATGCCGACCAATTCGGCATAGGGTGGCAGCGCAAAGCTCATGCCGCGCCCTCCATGAACATGAAGGTGCCGGCAACATGCGCGACCGGATCGTCGGGATCGCCGTCATGCGCCACCCCGCGCACGAACCCGACCGAACGGGTCACGCGATAGCATTCGCCGCGCCCGATCACCTCGCGCCCCGCCACCGCCGGCCGCAGATAATCGACGCGCAGGTCGAGCGTCGCGTGCGGCAGGAACCCGCCGCGCTTCATCCACACCGCCACGCTGGTCGCCATGTCGAGCAAGGTGATGATCGGCCCCGACGCCAGCACCCCGCGCTCGACATCGCCGATCAGCTTCGGATCGAACGGCAAGGCCAGCTCGCACCAGTCGGGACCATGCGCGCGATAGCGGATGCCCAGCGCATCGCCATGACCCCCGACACGGGCAGTGAAGAAACGTTGGGGGTCGAACGGGATCGGCGCCGCAGTCATGCCCGTCGCGCTAGCGGGCGCGGCGGCGCACGGCAAGCCGGGCATGGCCGCATCATAAAGTCGAATTAACTCAGCCCTTGCGCCGCATCCGCCTAGCCTTGGCGCGACACCAATGGGGGAACCTACCATGCTGACACTTCAACTGTCCGACATCGCGACGTTGGGCACCCAGGTTGCGATGCACGGCGCGATTCGCGCCTCCGAAATTGCGGGGGACGAGATTTTCGAGATGATGGTGGCGATCGTCGTCATCGTCTACAGCGGCTGACCATGGGTCCGTTCGACCCGGCATTGGCGGATGCGTCCACCGATTGCACATCCGCCAACGCCGCCTATTCCGCGGCCGTCCGCAATTGCATCTCGGCGCGGTTCGACGGCCTTGTCGATGCCGACGCCGTGTTGGGACAGGCCCGCGCATTGCTCGCCGACACCGCCTGGATGGCCGGCCTGATCGCCCCGCTGACCGACGCGCTGCGGGCCGATCCCTGGTTCGATCCCGCCCTGCGCATCACCCGCGATCCGCTGCGCACCGCCGTAGTGCTCGCCGACCTGCCCTGCGTGACGCTGACCGTCAGCGTCACGTCCGCAGCAGCACTCGCCCGGCTCGATCCGACTGCGACCATCGTGCTGTCGGGCCGACGCGCGCTGACCCTGTATCTCCGCGGCGGAGCGGCGGAGGTGCGACGATGGCGTCTGGCCGAAGCGGGACCACGCCGCTGCGTCGAGATCGAGCGCCGCTGGTTGCACGATGGCGACCTGATCGAGCTCGACGGACGGCGCGAAGGGCGGCTGATCGTCGCGGCGCGAAGCGACGTCGTCGCCGTCGCCGTCACCGCGACCGCCAAGCCCGGTGCCGATCCGCTGATGCACGAATTTGCCATTACCGATGGCCGTCCGCTGCGCAGTGCCACCGCCGACGACCGCGCCTCGCGCGCGGAACTGCTCCTCGCTCTGCTGCGCGCCAGCGGACGAAGCGACGCCGGCGACAGCTTTGACGCGATGACGCGCGACCCCGCCTTTCACCTGCGCTGGGCCGCAATGCGCGAATGGCTGATGCTCGATGCGCGCGCCGCCCGACCGCGGCTGGCGGAAATGGCGGCGGCAGACCCCGACCCCGGCGTGCAGACCGCCGCCGCGCAAACGCTCGCCCGGCTCGACGCCCGCCTCGCCGCTGCATGACCCGGCTGATCGATCCCGGCACCGGTGATGCCATGACGCTCGACGCGCTGGTCGAAGCGCTCGAAACGGCATCGTTCGACCCGCATGACGAAGACAGCTTCGCCGCGCTCGGCCCGTTGCTTGCCCGGCTGGGGCGCAACCGGACCTTCCTGGCTGACTTGGCCATTGCCGAGCTCAAGACACGCTGCGCCGGACAGGGCGCCGTCAACAGCTACGGCGCGCAGGTGTTCCTGCTGCGACCGCCCAATGGCCGCTTCGTCCTGCGCGCCAATTTCTGGCCGTCCGCCGGCGACGGCATCGTCCAGGCCAGCGGTACCGCGCCGTTCGTCTATGGCATGGCACACGACCATAATTTCCCGTTCCTCACTTATGGCTACCTCGGCCCGGGTTATTGGAGCGATTATTGGGAGCGCGATCCAGCGCGGCCGCAGCAGCCGATGCGCTTCACCGGCCGCCGCCGGATCGAACCGGGCCAGCTCATGCTCTACCGCATGTGCCGCGACGTGCATGCCCAGCTGCCGCCCGACGCCTTTTCGGTCACGCTCAACATCCTTGGCAGCCATCCGTCGCAGCGCTGGATCGACCAGCACCGCTTCGACCCGGCGACCTGTAACGTTGCAGAGGTGCTCACCACGGCACCGTCGGAGGGGCTGGCCACGATCGCCGCGCATCTTGGCGGCGGCAACGGCCTCGACCTGATCGATCACCTTGCCCGCCACCATCCGCATCCGCGTATGCGGACGACCGCGCTGGACGCGCTGGCAGCGGCGCGTCCCGATTGTCCCGAGGCGCTGGCGCTGATCGCCCGCGCCGCGCCGGATCACGCCGCTTTGGACCCATCTTCGGCAGACAGGCCCCGCCAAAACTGCGCAAGTCCGCCGGGTGGGCCCGGTGATTCTGTCCGAAGTCGATATACCGCAGCTTGACGCCGCCATTCGCGCGCGCGGGTATGTGCTGAAAATCGGTGACGCCGGGTGCGATCCCGCACCGCATCTTGCGGCGATCCTCTGCCAATGGCGCGCCGGGCAGACCCTCGGCACCGGATCGGTGCCGCGCATTGCGCTTACCCTCAACAGCACAACACTGATCGCCGCGCTCGACGCCGGGGCGTGCGACGCGGTTGCGGTGCCGGTCGATCCCTATGAGCTGGCCGCGCGCGTCGACGCCCGGGTGCGCCGTCACGCCGCCGGCGCGATCACCCTCGGTGCGCTGACGCTCGATCCGGTTGCGCGCATCGCGATCCGGTCGGGCGCAACGATCGCACTGGTGCCGCGCGAATTTGCGCTGCTGCGCTACCTCGCCGAGCGACCGGGACAGTTCGTGTCGCGCACCGAATTGCTGGAACAGGTGTGGAAGCTGCGTTTCGACCCCGGCACCAATGTCGTGGCGGTCCATGTTTCAACCCTGCGCGCCAAGCTCGACCGCCCCTTCGCCACACCGATGATCGAGAGCCGCAAGGGGCTGGGCTATCGCCTCATTGCGGGTTAACGTCCGCGTCAACCAGACCATGGAGAGGACCGATGACCGAGCAGCGCGTGGCAATCGACATGGCCGGGGGCATCGCCGATGTCCGCCTGAGCCGCCCCGACAAGATGAACGCGCTCGACCCTGCGATGTTCGCGGGGATCGCCGACGCGATCGACCGGCTCGCCGCGACGCCCGGCCTGCGCGCAGTTGTGTTGTCGGGCGAGGGGCGGGCATTCTGCGCCGGGCTCGACATGGCGAGCATGGCGGGCGGCGGCACCGGGCTCGACATCCATGCGCGCAGCCATGGCGAGGCGAACCTGTTCCAGCAGGTCGCCTGGGGCTGGCGCACCCTGCCCGTGCCCGTGATCGCCGCTGTCCATGGCATCGCGTTCGGCGGCGGGTTCCAGATCATGTCGGGCGCGGACATCCGTGTCATGGCGCCGGGCACGCGCTGTTCGATCATGGAGATGAAGTGGGGCATCGTCCCCGACATGGCCGGGTTCGCGCTCTGGCGGACGACGGTGCGCGACGATGTGCTGCGTGAGCTGACCTATACCGCGCGCGAATTCGACGCGGACGAGGCGATGGCGCTCGGCTTCGTCACCCGCCTTGCCGCCGATCCCCATGCCGAGGCGATGGCGCTTGCTCGCGCGATTGCCGGACGTAACCCGGACGCGATCCGCGCTGCCAAGCGGCTCGCAAATCTCGCCGCGGACGCCAGTGCCGCGCCGATCCTGATTGCAGAAAGCGCCGAGCAGGCCAAGCTGCTGCGCTCCCCCAACCAGATGGAGGCAGTGATGGCGAACATGCAGAAGCGCGCGCCGAGTTTTGCCGACTGACTCTTCCAACGGACTCTCTCTCGCGATAAAGGGTGGCCATACCCGATATACGAAAGAGAGGATCACCATGCGCGAAGCCGCGATCGTTTCCACCGCCCGGACGGGTATCGGCAAGGCCTATCGCGGCGCGTTCAACGCGACCGAGGCGCCGGTGCTCGCGGGCCATGTGATGAACGCCGCGGTCGAGCGCGCGGGAATCGACCCGGCGCGGATCGACGATATCTTCTGGGGCATCGGCAACCAGTGGGGGACGCAGGGCGGCAATGCCGGGCGCATGGCGGTGTTCGCCGCCGGGCTGCCGCAAAGCGTCCCTGCCTTCACGCTCGACCGCAAATGCGGCTCCGGCCTCACCGCGCTGGCGCTGGCGGCGCGCTCGATCATCGCGGGCGACATCGATGTCGCGCTGTCGGGCGGCATGGAATCGATCAGCCTGACGGTGAACAAGGACGCGCCGCGCTTCGCCAACCGGTCGGTGCTCGCCAACGAACCGCACGCCTATATGGCGATGATCGAGACGGCGGAGATCGTCGCCGAACGCTATGGCATCAGCCGCGCGGCGCAGGACGCCTATGCCGCGCAGAGCCAGCAGCGCGCCGAGGCCGGGCTGGCAACGGGCGCGTTCGCCGAGGAGATCGTGCCGATCACGGTGGAAAAGGCGCTGTTCGACAAGGAAGGCAACCGCACCGGGACCGAGACGGTGACGGTCACGCAGGACGAAGGCATCCGCCCCGGTACCACCGCCGAAGCGCTTGCGGGCCTCAAGACGGTGTGGAAGGGCGGGCAGGTGATCGCGGAAGGCAATCACATCACCGCCGGCAACGCCAGCCAGCTGTCCGACGGCGCCGCTGCCCAGATCGTCATGGACCGCGCCACCGCGCAGGCCGAGGGCAAGGACATCCTCGGCATTTATCGCGGGTTCCAGGCGGCGGGCTGCGGCCCCGACGAGATGGGCATCGGTCCGATCTTCGCGATCCCCAAATTGCTCGACCGCGCCGGGCTGTCGGTCGCCGATATCGGCCTGTGGGAACTCAACGAAGCGTTCGCCAGCCAGTGCCTTTATTGCCGCGATCATCTCGGCATCGATCCGGAGCGCTACAACGTCAATGGCGGCGCGATCGCGATCGGCCATCCGTTCGGCATGACCGGCGCGCGGCTGGTCGGCCATGCGCTGATCGAGGGGCGCAAGCGCGGCGTGCGCTGGGTGGTCGTGTCGATGTGCACCGCCGGCGGCATGGGCGCGGCGGGATTGTTCGAGATTCCCTGACCCCTTCGACATCGCGGAAACGCTTCGCTAGACGGCCATCATGCTGCTTCGTCTCGGTACCCGCGGTTCGCCGCTCGCGCTTGTTCAGGCCAATATGGTGCGCGATGCGCTGCTCGCCGCGCATGGCTGGAGTCCGGAGACGGTCGAGATCGTGCCGATCCGAACCACCGGCGACCGGGTGCAGGACCGTCCGCTCGCCGAAATCGGCGGCAAGGCGCTGTGGACCAAGGAACTCGACCGCGCGCTGCTCGACGGCACGATCGACCTTGCCGTGCACTCGATGAAGGATGTCGAGACGATCCGCCCGGACACGATCGCGGTCGCCGCGATGCTGCCGCGCGCCGATGTGCGCGACCGGCTGATCGGCGCCGAGTCGCTCGACGCCCTGCCGCAAGATGCGCGGATCGGCACCAGCTCGCCGCGCCGCGCCGCGCAGTTGCGCCGCCTGCGCCCGGACCTCGCCATCGTGCCCCTGCGCGGCAATGTCGATACGCGCCGGGCGAAAGTGGCGGCGGGTGAAGCCGATGCCACCCTGCTCGCTGCCGCCGGGCTCGACCGGCTGGGCTATGGCGATATCGGCAGGGCGATCGACACCGATCACCTGCTTCCCGCCCCATCGCAGGGCGCGGTCGGGATCGAGGTGCGCGCCGGCGATGCCGCGACCCGCATCCATGTCGCGGCCATCGGCGACGCCCCGACCGAACGCTGCGTCTGGGCCGAGCGTGCCCTGCTCGCGGCGATCAGCGGCGATTGCCACTCCCCGATTGCGGCACTCGCGACGATCGAGCCCGCAGGTATGCGCCTGCGCGCCGAAATCCTGCGCGCGGACGGGTCGGAACATGTCCGGATCGAGCGCACGGGCCTGAGCGGGGATGCGGAGGAGGCGGCGGAGCAGGCGCGCGACCTGTTGTCGGGTGCCTCGCCCCAGCTGCGCCGCCTGTTCGGGCATTGACCCGCCCGGTCGTCATCCTGCGCCCGCCACCGGGTGGCGCAACGACCGCGGACCGCGTCCGTGCGGCTGGCCTCGATCCGGTGCTGCTGCCGCTGTTCGCCGTTGCCCCGCTCGACTGGACGCCACCCGATCCCGGCGCGTTCGACGCATTGCTGCTGACCAGTGCGAATGCCGCACGTCACGGCGGGGCGGGGCTGGAGCGGCTCGCCCGGCTCCCCGTGCTCGCGGTCGGGCCGGAAACCGCCGACGCCGCGACACAGGCGGGCTTGCGCGTCATCGAACACGGCAGCCACGGCGTCACCGCGTTGCTGTCACGCCAGCCGTGGAGCCTGCGACTGCTGTGGCTGGCGGGGCGTGACCGGATCGCCGTGAACCACCCGGCGGTGCGCATGACCATCGCCGTCTATGCCAACGCGGCCATCGGCTGGACGCCGGAGCAGGCAGCGCAGCTGCCGGGCACCGTCGCGATGGTCCATTCCGCGCGCGCGACGCACCAACTGGCCGCACAGCTCGACACGCACCGGATTCCCCGCGCGTCCGTCCGCATCGCCGCGATCAGCGCGCGCGCTGCCGATGCCGATGCACATGGCTGGGACCGCGTCGCCGTCGCTGCCCAGCCGAGCGATGCGGCATTGATCGCTGCGGCGCAGCCACTGGCGATTGACCCCTGAGCGCATCGGGAGAATAAGCAGGTCATGACCCCCGACGCTCCGGTTCCCCCCGCCCCCGCGCGCGGCAGCCCGCTGATGATGCTGCTCGGCGCGGCACTGATCGCCTTTGTCGCCGGCCTGGCCGTGATGGCGGTGGTGTTCCGCGCCGGCGATGTGTGGGGCGGTCCCGCGCCCGCCCCCGCGTCGCCCGCCCAGCCGACGCTCACCGCTGCCCCGGTCACCGCGCCGGGCATGGACATCGCCACGCTCGCCGCGCGCGAACAGATCCTCGCTGCCCGGCTTGAGTCGCTCGACGCGCGGCTCAAGGCGACCGACACCGATGCGCGGGTGGCGGCAAGCTATGCCGGGCGGGCCGAGGCGATGATGCTGGTATTCGGCGCCCGCCGCGCGCTGGAACGCGGGCAGGAGCTCGGAATCATCGCAGGCGAGCTGCGCCGCCGGCTCGGCGGGGCAGAGCCCGATGCCGTCGCCGCCGTTCTGTCCGCCTCGGGCGAGCCGATCACGCTGGAAGATCTGCGTGTCGCGTTCGACCAGATCGCTCCGCGCCTCTCGACGTCGCAGCCCGACGATGGCTGGCTGAGCGCGATCCAGCGCGAGCTGTCGACGCTCGTCATCATCCGCAAGCAGGATGCACCCAGCCCGCACCCGCGCGAACGGCTGGCCCGTGCCCGCCGCCTGTTGGGGCAGGGCCATGTCGAGGCCGCCCTGGCCGAAGTTTCGCGCCTGCCCGGCGCGCAGGGCGCCGAAAGCTGGATGGCGGCGGCAGGCCGCTATATCACGACGCGCCGCGCGCTCGACACGCTCGAGAATGCGGCGATCGAGGGCAAGGCACAGCCCGTGGCAGGCGCGACCGCTGCGGCCTCGCCCGTGCAAAAAACCGTTCAGGGAGAGTAAGATGGCCGAGATGGGCCGGTTCGACTGGCAGGACCCGTTCGCGCTCGACGCGCAGTTGACCGATGAAGAGCGGATGGTCCGCGATGCCGCGCGCGCCTATGCGCAGGAACAGCTGCTCCCGCGCGTCACCCGCGCGTTCCTGGACGAATCGTTCGACCGTGAGATCATGTCGGAGATGGGCCAGCTCGGCCTGCTCGGCCCGACCATCCCCGAAACCTATGGCGGCGCGGGCCTCGGCTATGTCGCCTATGGCCTGGTCGCGCGCGAGGTCGAAGCAGTCGATTCGGGCTACCGCAGCGCGATGAGCGTGCAGTCGAGCCTCGTGATGCACCCGATTCATGCCTACGGCACCGAGGAACAGAAGCGCAAATACCTCCCCAAGCTCGCCAGCGGCGAATGGGTCGGCTGTTTCGGCCTGACCGAGCCCGATGCCGGCAGCGATCCGGCGGGCATGCGCACCCGCGCGGTCAAGATCGACGGCGGGTACAAGCTGACCGGCGCGAAGATGTGGATCACCAATTCGCCGATCGCCGATGTCTTCGTCGTCTGGGCCAAGAGCGACGAACATGGCGGCGGGATCAAGGGCTTCGTCCTCGAAAAGGGGATGAAGGGGCTGTCCGCGCCCAAGATCGAGGGCAAGCTTTCCCTGCGCGCATCGATCACCGGCGAAATCGTGATGGACGGCGTGGAAGTCGGCGAAGACGCCCTGCTGCCCGAGGTGCAGGGGCTCAAGGGTCCGTTCGGCTGCCTCAACCGCGCGCGCTATGGCATCGCCTGGGGCACGATGGGCGCGGCCGAAGCGTGCATGCAGGCCGCGCGCCAGTACACGCTCGACCGCCATCAGTTCGGCCGCCCGCTCGCGGCGACCCAGCTGGTGCAGCTCAAGCTCGCCAACATGGAGACCGAGATCGCACTGGGCCTGCAGGCCGCTCTGCGCGCAGGCCGCATGTTCGACGAGGGCACGCTCTCGCCCGAGGCGATCAGCATCATCAAGCGCAACAATTGCGGCAAGGCGCTCGATATCGCCCGCGTCGCGCGCGACATGCATGGCGGCAACGGCATTTCGGCCGAATTCCATGTGATGCGTCACGCGATCAACCTCGAAACGGTCAACACCTATGAGGGCACGCACGACGTCCACGGCCTGATCCTGGGCCGTGCGATCACCGGGATTGCCGCGTTTTGATCTGCGGTTCAGCAAAGCTGAACCGGGCGGCACCAGCCCGCTCCCCCACCCGGCCACCCACAGCGTATCCTGACTGGGTGGCCGGGTGGGGGAGCGGGCTGGTGCCGGTCCGGCGTAGCCGGACAACCAATCCATGACGCCGGATCGACAACCGATTCTCGAGGGCGCGTTGGTCACAATTCGCCCTCTCCGAGAGGATGACTGGGACGCCCTTTTCGCCGTCGCATCGGACCCGCTGATCTGGGAACTCCACCCGGCCAACGACCGCTGGCAGGAATCGGTGTTCCGCAAATTCTTCGACGACGCGTTGGCGTGCGGCGGTGGGCTGGCGATCCTCGACAAGGCGACCGGCGCGATCATCGGCTCGAGCCGCTATGACTGCTGGGTGCCCGACGAAGACGAGATCGAGATCGGCTGGACCTTCATCGCCCGCGCTTATTGGGGCGGACGCTACAACCGTGAGATCAAGCGGCTGATGCTCGACCATATCCACCGCTTCGTCCACCGCGTGGTGTTCATCGTCGGACGGGACAATCTCCGCTCGCGCGGCGCGATGGAGAAGATCGGCGGGCGCCTGATCCCGGGTCGCACCCATCGCGGCGGCGGCAAATCCTTCCCCGACCATGTCGTGTACGAGATTTGCCGCGCATGAAGCCGCTCGCCGGGGTCAAGGTGGTCGAACTTGCCCGCATCCTCGCCGGGCCATGGTGCGGGCAGTTGCTCGCCGATCTGGGCGCGGAGGTGATCAAGGTCGAGCGCCCCGGCGCGGGCGACGACACGCGCCACTGGGGGCCGCCCTTCCTGCATGACGCCGATGGGGTGAGCCGCGACGCCGCCTATTACCATTCGGCGAACCGTGGGAAGACCGCCCGCTTCATCGACATCGCAACGCCCGAGGGTCAGGCTGAAGTCCGCGCGCTGGTCGCCGACGCCGATGTCGTAATCGAAAATTACAAGGTCGGCGGCCTCGTCAAATACGGCCTCGATCATGCCAGCCTCAGCGCGATCAACCCGCGCCTGATCACCTGTTCGATCACCGGTTTCGGCCAGACCGGTCCCTATGCGCACCGCGCCGGCTATGATTTCATCATCCAGGGGATGGGCGGGATCATGTCGCTGACCGGTGAGCCCGACGGCGCGCCGCAAAAGGCGGGGATCGCCTATGCCGACATCTTCACCGGGGTCTATTCCGCCGTCGCGATCCTCGCCGCTTTGCGCCAGCGCGACGCAACCGGCACCGGCGCGCACATCGACATGGCGCTGCTCGACACCCAGGTCGCGGTGCTCGCCAATCAGGCGATGAACTGGATGGCCAACCCGGCCAAGGTCCCGCACCGCATGGGCAATGGCCATGCCAACCTCGCCCCCTATCAGGCGTTCACCGCCAGCGACGGCGACCTGATCATCGCGGTCGGCAATGATTCGCAGTTCCGCAAGCTATGCGGCGTGCTCGGCCTCACCCTCGCCGACGATCCCGATTTCGCGACCAACCCGGCGCGCGTCCGCAACCGCGCCCGACTGATCGCGCCGATTCAGGCGGCCGTGGCGGACTGGACCAAACAGGCGCTTTCGGATGCGCTGGAGGCACAAGGTGTCCCCGCCGGTCCGATCAACACCGTGGACGAGGTGTTCGCCGATCCGCAGGTGATCGCGCGCGGCATGCAGATCGCAGCGGAAGGACTGCCTGGCGTCGCCAGCCCGATCGTGATCGACGGCCAGCGCATGGTCTCCGACCGCGCCAGCCCTCCTCGTCCCGTGGAGGACTGAGCTGCCCCCGCGCGCCATCGCGGTGGCGGGATGCGGCACCGCCGGGCTTGCCGCGGCCTTGCTGCTCCACCGCGACGGCCATCGCGTCACCTTGTTCGAGCGCTTCGACACCCCCCGCCCGCTCGGCTCGGGCCTGCTGATCCAGCCGACCGGCCAGGCAGTATTGCGCGCATTGGGGCTAGAGGCCGAACTGCTAGCGCGCGGCGCGCCGGTCACGCGGCTGATCGGCGATGCGGCGAAACGCTGCGTGCTCGACGTACGCTACGCCGCGCTGAAACGGGGCGGCGTCGGCATCGGCGTCCACCGCGCCACGCTCTTCTCCGTCCTCCACGATGCCGTGCTGGATGAGGGGATCGGGATCGAAACGGGCCGGGCGATCGCGTCATGCACCGGCGGGCGGCTGCACTTTACGGACAGCACGCAGACGGGCCGCTTCGACCTGATCGTCGATGCGATGGGCAGTCGCTCGCCGCTGGTCCCCGCGACGCGCCCGCTGACGTTCGGCGCGCTCTGGGCCGATCTCGACTGGGCGGGCGACTTCATCCCCGATGCGCTTCAGCAACGCTATCGCCGCGCCAGCGTCATGGCCGGCGTGCTCCCGATCGGAACGCCGCGCCACGCAACAGGTCCGCGCGCAGCCTTGTTCTGGTCGCTCCGGGGCGATCGCCTCGCCGACTGGCGCGCGGCGGGCCTCGCGGCGTGGAAGCAGGAGCTGTCGACGCTATGGCCCGCAACCGCCCCGTTGCTCGACCAGATCGCCGACCCTGACCAGCTGACCTTCGCCAGCTACACGCATCGCACCCTGCGCCAACCGGTCGAGCCGGGCCTGATCCATATCGGCGACGCGTGGCATTCGACCAGCCCGCAATTGGGGCAGGGGGCGAACATGGCCTTGCTCGATGCCTATGCGCTGGCACTGGGCCTGCGCCGCGCACGCACCCTGCCCGATGCGCTCGCCGAAACCATCCGGCTGCGGCGCGACCAGATTCAGCTGTATCAGCTGCTCAGCCGGCTGCTGACCCCGGTCTATCAGTCCGATGGCGCGGCGATCCCCTGGCTGCGCGACCGGGTGATGGGCCCGGTGTCGAAACGATGGCCGTTTACCGCGGCGCAGGCGGCGTTGGTCAGCGGGATGGTGGGTCACCCGCTCGCCCGGCTCGGCCTGGGGTCTGACGCCTGAGCCAGTGGCGCAACGCCCCGGTACGGGCCTCGGTCTGCGCTGCAAACAGCCACGCCGCGGCGAGCGCGAGCAGCAGGATTGCGCCCACCGCGAGCGCCGCTTCACCCCCGGGTACCAGGCGCGTGCCCCCGACCAGCCACCCCGCCGCCAGCGCGATCAGCGGGAAATGGATCGCGTAGAGCGAGAAGCTGGCCCGCGCTCCATAGACGGCCAGGGGTCGCAATGCGGCCAGGCGGGGCGGATCGCTGCGGAACAGGGTGAACAGGAACAGCGCGAAACTCGCGGCCTCCAGCGGATCTTCGATCCCGAACTCGCCCGTCCGCCCCCACAGCAGGGCGGCAAGGCACAGCAACCCCGCCGCGACCGGCGTCCAGTGCGGCAGCTGCAATTCCGGCCAGCGCCGCTCCGCCCCGTGCAACGCCGCACCACACAGCCAGCTTAAAAAGCCGAAAGCGATCTCCGGATTGGCCAAAGCGATACCCAGCGTCGCCAGCGCGATGCCGGGCCGCCGACGGCGCCACGCCAGATAGATCGCGGGAAACCACAGATAATACCAGAATTCGAACGCCAGGCTCCACAGCGGGCCGTTGCTGCCGAACGGCGGCACGATCAGATGCTGCAGAAACAGCAGATTGCCGATCAGCGCGCGCAGCGTCAGCGACTGGGTCAGGTCCTGGGTGAACACCCACGCCCCGGTCGACCCGTCATAGGTCGGCAACTGCAGCACGCGAAAGCCCAGCCAGTCGAGCGCACCGCCCAGCACCAGCGCCGGCACCAGCACGATGCCCAACCGCGCGACCCGGTCGATCAGATAATCGCCCCACTGCCACCCACGCTCGGCCCGCGCCGTCACGCTGCGCGCGATCCAGTAGCCGCTCAGCACGAAGAACAGGATCACCGCCGAATGCGCAAAGCCCGCGAGGAAATAGCCCGCATCGACCATCAGCGAATCGGTCGGGCGATAATCCTCGACCAACAGCCCCCAGAGATGCCCGAACGCCACGGTCAGCGCGAGCGCGGCGCGCATCGCATCCATATGGAACCATGCAGTCGGCGGCACAGCGCCCGTCGCGGGGGAACTCAGCCGCGCACCCGCTCGGCAAGCGCCTGCGCCCCGGCAGGCGCGCGGACCTTGCCGCCATGGATGAAGAAGACAAAGGTTTCGCGCGGAACGGCCGGCGGCTCGCGCTCCTCGACATAGGGCAGGCCACCCGGCCGCTCGCCCGACGCCCAGCAGCGCGCGACATCGGCCCAGCGGTCCAGCTCCGCCTCAGGATAACAGAGCGGGTTGTCGTCCTCCCCCGATTCCAACCGCGCATAGACGAAGTCGCCGGTCACATCGGCGATCGCAGGATATTCGGGCGAATGGGCGTAGACGATCGCCACCCCGGCATCGCGGCACAGGGCGACGAACTCCGGTACCGCAAAGCTCGCATGCCGCACCTGCACCGCGTGGCGCAGCCTGACCCCGTCATGGCGGGCCGGGAGCAGCTTCAGAAACGCACCGAAATCCGCGGCATCGAACTTCTTCGTCGCCATGAACTGCCACAGGATCGGGCCGAGCTTGTCGCCCAGCTCGGTGATGCCCTGCCCCACGAACTTGGCGATCGACTCCTCCGCCTCCGCCAGCACCTTGCGGTTGGTGCAATAGCGCGACGCCTTGACCGCGAACACGAACCCGTCCGGCACGCTCGCCGCCCATCCGGCAAAGGTCGCGGGCTTGAACCCCGAATAATAGGTGCCGTTGATCTCGATCGCGCCGAGCTGGCGGCTGGCGAACTCCAGCTCCTTCTTCTGCGTCAGGCCCTCGGGATAAAAGGTCCCGCGCCAGGGTTCGAAGGTCCAGCCGCCGATGCCGGTGCGAATGGGTGCGTGCGTCATGCCGCGTGCTTAGCGCGCCGCTGCCCGCCTCACATCACGAAATACGCGTCCAGGTCTGCGACTTGCAGATAAAGCCGAGCACACAGCCCTTGCCGATCATCGCATTGCCCTGGACGCGCATCTGGCCGCTAAAGGTGCGGTTCATGTCGGGCACGAACACACGGCCTTTATACTGGCCGGGCGCGACCTGCCGGAATTCGCGGAACAGGTTTGCGCCGACCAGCTTGTCGGTGCCGCCCCTGCGCGCATCGGCCTTGGCCTTGTCGCTCGCCCAAATCACCGTCCCGCACATGCGGTCGTCGCCGCATGGGGTGATGCGGATATGCACGCTGTTGCTCGGGTTGCGCCATTCGCTCGACACCAGCTGCGTCGCGCCATTGCCGGCGGCGGTCGCGCCACCCAGCGGTGCGCCCAGCATCGCCAGCCCGGCCACCGCCATCATCCATGCCCGCGGACGCGCCGTGCGCCGCACCGGTCCCTCGATCGTCATGGTCTAAACTCCTGTATGTCCGTCGGAATCGCGCTTCCGCGCGCTGAAATCCCGTTTGAACAGATAATTAGGGGCCAGACCCGGCGCGAAAAGGGCGGGAAGGGGGCAATTTGCGAAACGCCGCGTTCACGAAGTGTCGCGCGCGGCAATCGGTTCAGCGACATAGCGGATGGTGCTGCCACCGCGGCGACTGGAGCGGGCGAAGGGATTCGAACCCTCGACCCCAACCTTGGCAAGGTTGTGCTCTACCCCTGAGCTACGCCCGCTCTCTGGCGCCATATGTGCCCACTCGCAGCGGAGGGGGCGGGGCAAGGTGGCGGCCTCTAGCAGCGGGTTTGTGGGTCTGCAAGGGGGAAGTTGCGGGATTCGCGATTCCCGCTCAGGGGGTTGGCCCTGAGCCCGCGAGCGCCCAAATAGGGCCCAACGCATTGCTCGAACGACAAGGGATTCGCCGTGGCCACGCTAGGACTTTCCGCCGCCGACAAGGACGCCGTCGAGGCATTTCGCCGCGACATCGCCGAACCGTCGATGACGAAGCTCGTCATCCTCGATTTCTGGGCGGAATGGTGCGGGCCGTGCAAGGCGCTCGCCCCGGTGCTGGAAAAGGTCGCGGCGGACTATGCCGACAAGGGCGTGATGCTCGCCAAGATCGACGTCGACGCGAATCAGTTCATCGCCGCGCAGTTCCAGGTGCGATCGATCCCGACCGTTTATGCGATGTTCCAGGGCCAGCTGGTCGCCGACCTGACCAACGCGCGCACCGAATCGCAGCTCAAGGCGATGCTCGACCAGATCCTGCGCCAGATTCCGGTCGAAAGCGACGAAGCCGCGCAGGCCGCCGAGCTCGAGCCGCTGCTGGCAATGGGCGAAGAGGTGCTGGCGGGCGGCGAAACCGAGCGTGCGCTGTCGATCTTCGAACAGATTGCCGAGATCGCACCCGATAATGCTCAAGCCGCCGCCGGTCGCGCCCGTGCATTGACCGCGCTGGCGCGACTCGATGAGGCCGCCGCCGTGCTCGCCGCCCTGCCCGACGACGCCGCCAAGGCCCCCGAGGTCGAACGCGCCCGTGCCGCGCTGAGTCTGGCACAGGAAGCGCCCGCAGCGGCCGGTGACGATGAACTCGGCGAACTGCGCACCAAGGCCGCGACCGGCGACATGGAGGCACGCTACGAGCTGGCCGGCGCGCTGATGGGCAGCGACCGTCAGGCTGCGGCCGACACGCTGCTGGCGATGATCGCCGAGGATAAGGAATGGAATGACGGCGCCGCCCGCGCGCGGCTGCTCAAGCTGTTCGAAGCGGTCGGGCTCGAGGATCCGTGGGTGTCGGCACACCGCCGCAAGCTTTCCGCGATCCTTTTCGGGTGACGATTACCCGCCTCTCGATCTTCCCGCTGCCCGGGGCGCTGCTGTTCCCCGGCATGCACCTGCCGCTGCATATTTTCGAGCCGCGTTATCGGGCGATGGTCAATGACAGCCTCGCCCGCGACCGCCGAATCGCGATGATTCAGCCCAAGGGGGGTGGCGAGAAGCCGCCGTTGTTCGAGATCGGCTGTGTCGGCCGCATCGCCGATGTCGAGGCGATGGAGGATGGCCGCTTCAACGTTGTGCTGGAGGGGTTGTCGCGCTTCCGCATCCTGCGCGAGCTGGAGGTGACGACGTTGTTCCGCCAGGTCGAGGCCGAGCTGATCGCCGATCCAGTCGACGAAACCCTTTCAATGGGTGCCCGCGCCGCCCTCGAACTCGAATCGCGCCGCTTCGCCGAGGTTCAGGGCTATGCCGTCGACTGGGAAGCGGTTGCGCGGCTCGATGACCAGAACCTCGTCAACGGCATCGCCCAGATCGCCCCCTTCGACCCCGCCGCCAAACAGGCGCTGTTGGAAGCCGACACCATCGCCGACCGCGCCGAGCTGATCATCCAGCTGATGCAGTTTTTCGGCCGGCACGAGGGGGAAGAGGGGACGTTGCAGTGACCCGTTCCCCTCGCGTCGTCCCGGACTCGACCCGGGACAGGGCGTTTTCTCCATCGCGAGCCTGAGAAGCACAACCCCGGCTCAAAGCGGGGGCGACGACGGCGTCAGGCCATCTCCCCATGCAGCAATCGCGGCACCTTGCCCGATTCGCCGCGTGCTTCGGCCATGAACCAGTTCTTGAGTGTCGGCACCTTGTCCACCGCCGACAAGCCGAACCGCCGCGCCGCGTTCGCCGCGCCGCCGGGAAGCCCGAACAGATGCGTCAGCGCATCGGTGGCGATGCTGACCATCATCGTGTCGAGGCTGCGCCAGCGTTCGTAGCGCGACAGCAGCGCGGGATCGCCCATGTCGAGGCCGAGCCGTTTGCCCTCGACCAGCACCTCCACCAGCGCCGCGACGTCGCGGAAGCCGACATTGACCCCCTGTCCCGCAATCGGATGGATGCCGTGCGCGGCGTCACCAACCAGCGCGAGCCGCTCCGCGGTGATCTTTGCGGCATGGTGAAAGCCGAGCGGATAGCTGAAGCGCGGCCCCAGCGGCCCGAGCTTGCCGAGGAACCCGCCCATCTTCTTGTCCGCCTCAGCCAGGAAGCCGCGTTCGGAGAGCTTCATCATCCCCGCTTCCTCGCTGCGCTTCACCGACCACACGATCGCCGAGCGATGGCCGTGTTCATCATCCCGCAACGGCAGAATCGCGAACGGCCCCTGCGGATAGAAGATCTCGAACGCGATATTCTCGTGCGAATGCTCGTGATGCAGCGAGGTCACGATCGCCGCATGGTCATAGGTCCAGCGCGCCACCCGCAGCAGCGCCGCGTCACGCGTCGGCGACGCACGCCCCTCCGCCCCGATCAGCAGTTGCGCACGCACCGTCGCGCCCGAATCGAGCGTCGCGGTGACGCCATGCGCGTCGCGCTCGACCGACACCGCGCGCGTCTTCATCCGCACATCGGCCAGCGGCGCGCGCTCCGCCGCGGCCATCAAC
The DNA here is from genome assembly GCF_965227385.1 of Sphingomonas sp. Taxonomy (GTDB): domain Bacteria; phylum Pseudomonadota; class Alphaproteobacteria; order Sphingomonadales; family Sphingomonadaceae; genus Sphingomonas. Next base: position 967,704 of record NZ_OZ245750.1, on the reverse strand, counting down.
GCCCGGCGCAGGTCGCGATTCTCGAACATCGTGCCGAGCGCGCCCTCCCCCTCCTGCGGATCGAAATCGAGCTTGCCGGGCTTCAACCCGTCCGACACGCGGATGCTCTCGATCGGGCACCCCTTGCCCGCCAGATCGTCGGCCAGGCCGATCGCTTCCAGCATCCGCAGCGGCGCGGCGGCAATGGCGGATGCACGACCGTCATGGCTGGCCGCCAGAATTGCGTCCGGGTCCGCCGGGTCGATCACGATGCTGGAGATGCCATGCGCGTCGAGCGCCACGGCAAGCGCGCTCCCGACCAGTCCGCCGCCGAGGATAAGAAGGTCTGCCTGGGTCATATCCCGCAGTTAGGCGCTCGCTCGCCTTGACGCCAGAGTCCACAAGGGGGATGATTGGAACGATTATCGAACACGGGTGGGAATGATGGCGAGCCGGGCGCAGCCGATGCTGTGGCGTGACACGATGCGGGCAGGGGCACGACGGAGCGGGGCGCTGATCGGCGCGATCGCGCTGTTCGCGCTGACGCTCGCCGCCGTGCTCGCGATCGGGACCTATAATGGCGAGGATCCCTCGCTCAACACCGCCGCCGGCGGCCCCGCGCGCAACCTGCTGGGCGAACCGGGCGCGTGGCTTGCCGACCTGCTGCTCGCCATCGGCGGCCTGCCGATTGTGCTGCTCGCTCCGGTGGGGATCATCGTCGGCCTGCGGTTGTGGCGCGGTGAGAGGGCGGGGAACTGGAGGCGGATGCTGCTCGGCGCACTCGGCGGCGTTGCCCTGATGGGCGCGGCACTTGCCTCGATCTCCAGCAGCGCGGTGATGGAGCTGCCCGGCGGATGGGGCGGGCTGTCCGGCCTCGCGGTCGTCAGCGCGGTACGCGGGCTGCTGGGCCTTGGCGGTGACGCCACCATCACGCTTTGGGGCGTGCGCGCGGTCGGGCTGATCCTTGGCATCGGCGGCGTGATCCTGTGGGCGCGCAGCGTGCAGTTCGACTTCCGCCAGCATATCCGCCTGCCGCGCAAGCCGCAGCGTGAGGCGGTCGGCGCACTGCCGTTCGACACCGATGTCGACGATGCCGACGACGTCTTCACCCCCGCCGCCCCGCGTCCGCGCAAGCTGGCGCTGCCCGACGAACGCCCCGGCCCGGTCATCGCCGACCGCACCCCTGCCCCCGCTCCGCCCAAGGCCAAGCCGGTGCAGGCGACGCTCGACTTCAAGGGCACCTACCAGCTTCCCCCGCTCAAACTGCTCAAGGAACCGACGAAGAGCGGGACCGCGGCGATCGACAAGGCGGCGCTGGAACGCAACGCCCGCCTGCTGGAATCGGTGCTCGACGACTTCCATGTGAAGGGACAGATCGTCGAAGTCCGCCCCGGCCCGGTGGTGACGATGTACGAGCTGGAGCCCGCCAGCGGCATCAAGGCCAGCCGCGTCGTGCAGCTCGCCGACGATATCGCGCGCAACATGTCCGCCGTCTCCGCCCGCGTCGCGACGATTCCCGGCCGCAGCGTGATCGGCATCGAACTGCCCAATGTGAAGCGCGAAACCGTGTCGCTCCACGAACTGATCGGCAGCGAGACGTTCGAGGATCTGGGCGCGCAACTGCCGATCGTGCTGGGCAAGAATATCGCGGGCGATCCGGTCATCGCCGACCTCGCGCCCATGCCCCACCTGCTCGTCGCCGGCACCACCGGCTCGGGCAAGTCGGTCGGGCTCAACTGCATGATCCTGTCGCTGCTCTACCGCCTCACCCCGGACCAGTGCCGCATGATCATGATCGATCCCAAGATGCTGGAACTCAGCATGTACAAGGACATCCCCCACCTCCTCGCCGACGTTGTCACCGATCCGCCCAAGGCGGTGCGCGCGCTCAAATGGGCGGTCGAGCAGATGGAGGAACGCTATCGCATGATGGCGTCGGTCAATGTCCGCTCACTGGGCAGCTTCAACGACAAGGTGCGCCAGGCGCTGGCCAAGGGGCAAAAGCTCGGCCGCAAGGTCCAGGTCGGCTACGACCCGGAAACGCGCAAGCCGCTCTATGAAGAGGAAACGCTCGATCTCAATCCGCTGCCGCAGATCGTGATCATCGTCGACGAACTCGCCGACCTGATGATGACCGCGGGCAAGGAAGTCGAATTCCTGATCCAGCGCCTCGCACAAAAGGCGCGCGCCGCCGGCATCCACCTGATCATGGCGACTCAGCGCCCGTCGGTCGACGTCATCACCGGCGTGATCAAGGCGAATCTGCCCACGCGAATCAGCTTCCATGTGACGTCGAAGATCGATTCGCGCACGATCCTGGGTGAACAGGGCGCCGAACAGCTGCTGGGCAAGGGCGACATGCTCTATATGCCCGGCGGCAAGCAGATCGCCCGCGTCCACGGCCCATTCGTAAGCGATGAGGAAGTGATGGCGGTCGCCGATCACTGGCGCTCACAAGGCGCACCCGACTACATCTCCGCCGTCACCGAAGAGCCGGAGGGCGGCGAGTTCGCCCTCGACGGCGCCCCGACCGGCGAGGATTCGCCCGAGGAACAGCTCTACCGCCGCGCGGCACAGCTGGTTGCGGAAAGCCAGAAGGCGTCGACGTCATGGCTCCAGCGCCAGCTGCGCGTCGGCTACAACAGCGCCGCCCGCCTGATCGAGCGGATGGAGAAGGACGGCCTCGTCTCCCGCCCCGACCATGTCGGCCGGCGCGAGGTGCTGATGGATCAGGACGGGCGGCCGCTCTAGATCCGGGCCGGAACGGGCAAGCATCGCGCCGCTCAGCGGCCGCCGATCGCTTGCCCCCTCACCCCTCGATATCGAACAACCCGATCAGCCAGTCGTGGAACAGCTTCACCGGCCGCTGCTCCAGCGCGCGGGGGCGGCAGACGAACCAGTAGCTGTACGGGCTCTTCACGCTCGGCTCGCCGAACAGCGTCCCGATGCGCGGGTCGTCGGGGTCGATGCGGTGCGAATCGAGCATGAAGGCGATTCCCACCCCCTGCGCCGCCGCCTCCAGCAGCAGCGATCCCGAATCGAACAGGTCGATCGATACCGGCTCCAGGTCGGGCAGGCCCAGTGCCGAACGCCAGATCTCGAAACTATCGGCCATGTCGCGATGCGCCAGGATCGAATAGCCGGCCAGCTCCTCGGGTCGCCCGATCGCCTCCGGCCCATGCGCCAGTCGCCGCGCCGCCACCGGGCGGATGCGGTTGCGGTCGAGTCGCCGCCCGTACAGGGTGGGCTCGATATCGCGCGCCAGCACGATCGCCGCGTCCAGCCCGTCGCCCAGCCGCGACATGCCATGCCCGCCGGTATCGATGTCGAGGTGAAGCTGCGGATGCACCGCACGCAACGATGTGAGGTACGGCAACAACCGCTGGCTCGCGAACAGCGAAGGCGTCCCCAGCCGCAGCCGCAGCACCTCGGTCCCGCTGTTCATGCTCTCGATCGCGTCGCTCATCGTGTCGAGCGCGGGTGCGATCAGGCCGAGCAACCGCTCGCCCTCCGCATTCAGTTTCATCGCCTGATGCCGCCGCTCGAACAATTGTTTGCCGATGAATCGCTCGAGCGCCTGAACGCGACGGCTCAGCGCGGGCGAGGACAGCGCCAGTTCCTCCGACGCGGCCTTGACCGATCCCAGCCGTGCGACCTGGACGAACGCCTCGATGGCGGTGAGGGGCGGCAGCCTGCGCATCTTATATTTCTGTGGTGCAGCGTAGCATATTGCAACTCATTCCCCTGGATGCCCGGCGGATGACACCTTTGTCATCGGCAGTAATCCGCGAATGTTACAGATTGCAGAATCTGCAATCGCAACGAACGCTCTTCGCACTTGCACAAAAACTCGCCGCACTGCACATAGGACGTGCCTTTCAGGCATCCTCTCCTAAACCTTTCAAAGGGCTGGTCTTCGGACCGGCCCATTTTTTTGCCCGAATCGCCTGTGGAACGACCCACAACCTAGGCGAGATGGAACCGGCTGCCTATCTGCGCGTCACCCCCCGACGGGCGAAAGGAGAGCCGATGGCCGATACCGAATCAGACACGCGCAAGCTGCAGGTCGCCAATTCACGACCCGAGGACAGCGGTCGCGGCCTCGCGCATCTGCCGCGCGCGATGATGGACGCGCTCGGCCTGCAACAGGGCGACGTGGTCGAGATCATCGGCAAGCGCACCACCCCCGCGCGCGCCGTCTACCCCTATCCCGAGGATGAAGGGCTGGAGCTGCTGCGCATCGACGGGCTTCAGCGCGCCAACGCCGGCGTCGGTTCGGGCGATTTCATCGAGGTGCGCAAGGCCGAGTCGCGCCCAGCGACTCGCGTGGTCTTCGCCCCCGCGCGCCGCGACCTGCGCCTCGAGGGTTCCGGCGACGCGCTGCGCCGCACCTTTCTCGGTCGCCCGCTCTGCCAGGGGGACACGATTTCCACCGTTGGGCAGCAGCGCGTGTCGGACATGCCGCCCAATGTGCTCCAGCACCTGCGCGCGCCCGCTTATGCGCTGCAGGAGATTCGCCTGACCGTCGTCTCGGCCGTCCCGCGCGGCATCGTCCATATCGACGCCGAGACCGAGATCGAGCTGCGCAACGAGTTCGAGGAAGCCCGCGAACTGCGCCGCGCTGACGTAACCTATGACGATATCGGCGGCATGGCCGCGACGATCGACCAGCTGCGTGAGATGGTCGAACTGCCGCTGCGCTACCCCGAACTGTTCCAGCGTCTGGGCGTCGATCCGCCCAAGGGCGTGCTGCTCCATGGGCCGCCCGGCACCGGCAAGACGCGGCTTGCCCGCGCCGTCGCCAACGAATCCGACGCGCAATTCTTCCTGATCAATGGTCCCGAGATCATGGGATCGGCCTATGGCGAATCGGAAAAGCGGCTGCGCGACGTGTTCGAGGAAGCCTCGAAGAACGCCCCGTCGATCGTGTTCATCGACGAGATCGATTCGATCGCGCCCAAGCGCGGCCAGGTGTCGGGCGAGGCCGAAAAGCGCCTCGTCGCCCAGCTGCTGACGCTGATGGACGGGCTGGAGGCCCGCGCCAACATCGTCGTCATCGCCGCGACCAACCGGCCCGAGGCGATCGACGAAGCGCTGCGCCGACCCGGCCGCTTCGACCGCGAGATCATCGTCGGCGTCCCCGACGAGCGTGGTCGCCGCGAGATCCTCGGCATCCACACGCGCGGCATGCCGATCGAGGAACGCGTCGATCTCGACGAGCTGGCCCGCACCACCTTCGGCTTTGTCGGGGCCGACATCGCGGCGCTCGCCCGCGAAGCGGCGATCGAGGCGGTGCGCCGCATCATGCCGCGCCTCAACCTCAGCGAAAAGACTGTGCCCTCGGACGTCCTCGAAACCCTCGCCGTCACGCGCGAGGATTTTGTCGAGGCGCTGAAGCGCGTCCAGCCGAGCGCGATGCGCGAGGTGATGGTGCAAAAGCCGAACATCAAATGGGAGGATGTCGGCGGCCTCGACGATGCGCAGATGCGCCTCAAGGAAGGCGTCGAGCTGCCGATGCGCGATCCCGACGCGTTCCGCCGCCTCGGCATCCGCCCGGCCAAGGGCTTCCTGCTCTACGGGCCGCCCGGCACCGGTAAGACGTTGCTCGCAAAGGCGGTGGCACGCGAAGCGGAGGCGAATTTCATCGCCACCAAGTCGAGTGACCTCCTGTCCAAATGGTATGGCGAGAGCGAGCAGCAGATCGCCCGGCTATTCGCCCGCGCCCGCCAGGTCGCGCCCTGCGTCATCTTCATCGATGAGCTCGACAGCCTCGTCCCCGCACGCGGGTCGGGGATGGGCGAGCCACAGGTGACCGAGCGGGTGGTCAACACCATCCTCGCCGAGATGGACGGGCTGGAGGAGCTGCAGTCGGTTGTCGTGATCGGCGCGACCAACCGCCCGAACCTGATCGACCCGGCGCTGATGCGTCCGGGGCGGCTTGACGAGCTGATCTATGTCGGCGTGCCCGATGCGGCGGGTCGCGAACGGATCCTCAAGATCCAGACGCAGAAGATGCCGCTCGCCGACGATGTCGACCTTGCGTCGATCGCGGCGCGGGCGGAGCGCTTTACCGGCGCGGATCTGGAGGATGTAGCCCGGCGCGCTGGCCTTGCCGCGCTGCGCGAACGTCCGCCCGCGACCCAGGTGACGATGGCGCATTTCGAAACGGCGCTCGCCGATTCGCGCGCCACCGTGACGTCGGAAATGGAGCGGGAATATGAGCAGATCGTCGCGAAGATGAAGCAGGACGCGGTCGCGCTGAACCCGATCGGCTTTATCGCTCCGGGGATGCTTCAGGGGCGGACTCGCTCGTCCGAAGACTGAACCAGCCATAGACGACCAGCACTGCCAGGGCGGCGGCCGCGACCAGATAGGGGAGCGGCCGCCATCCACCATAGAGTGCGACGCCGATCGACGGACCAAGGATGAACGCCGCGCCGTTGATCGACGTGACCTTCCCCGCCACCGACCCCTGCGCCCCCTGCGGCACCGCCAGCGACGATCCCGCCGTGAAACCGGGGCGCGAGAAGCCGAAGCCCATCGTTGTCAGCGCATAGGCCGTCGCAATGCCGTACAGCGAGGTCGCCGTCCCGGTCGCCAGGCACCCGACCGCGCTCAAACTCAATCCGATCAGCATCAACTGGCGCGGGTTGAGGCCCAGCAGCGGGATGATCCCCCATTGCACCAGCAGCGCCGACCCCGCCCCCATCATCAGCACCAGCCCCGTCGCCTCGATCGCCTCCAGCGGCGCGACGCCCAGCCGGTCGATGATCAGAAACCCGATCACCTGCCCCGCCATGGCCTGCGCATGGCCCAGGACGAGGCCGCAGATCATCCACGCGCGCACCCGCGGGTCGAGGAAGCCGATCGGTTCGATCTTCGCCGCGGTCGCCGCGGTAACGCTCGCCCCGCTCGCCTGCCCACCGATCGACGGATAGCTCGACGCCGCGCCATGGCTGATGCTCTCATCGACGTCGCGCGGCAGCAGCCGGGCGACCGCGAACAGCATCGCCAGCGCGACGATGCTGAAGATCAGCGCCGGCCCGGCAAGACCGATTGTCGGCCCGCCGCGCCACAGGTCGCCCAGGACCAGATAGGGCGCGATCGCCGGACCCAGGATCGTGCCAAGGCCGAAGGCGGAGCCGAGCAGGGTCAGCGCCTTGGTCCGCTGGTCCCGGCTGGTGCGCGATGCGACGATTGCCTGGATCGCGGGCGGCGCCGCCGATCCGAAGCCACCATACAGCATCCGCGCCGCGACGAAGAAGGCAAAGGCGGTCACCGGCGCGATCCAGCCATTGATCCCGGCGGCAAGAAACAGGCCGCAGAAGAACAGGGACGCGGTCAGCCCCACCTGCCCCAGCAGCACCATCTTGCGCCGCCCATAGCGATCCGACCGGTTGGCCCAGAACGGCGCGACCAATGTCCACAGCAAAGCCGATACCGAAAATGCCGCCGCCACCGCGCTGTCGGGCACGCCGAGCGAGCGGCCGAGCGCAGGCAGCACCGATTGCAGCGCGGTATTTCCGGCCGCAATCACGAACATCACGGAGAACAGGATGGCAAAGGTGCGATCGACCCGGGGCGATGTCATGCGCGGCTCCAGCGATAGCCGCGCTCGACCCGGGTCACCTCCAGCGTGTACCAGTCATACCAGCGCGCCCGACCCAGGTCGCGAATCCGCGCATGTTCGGGATGGTCGCGCCACGCGATCGCGCTGGCGTCGTCGGTCCAATAGCTGATGGTGATGCCCAGGCCCTGGGCATCGCGGACGCTGTCGACGCCGGCATAGCCCGGCTGCGTCGCCGCCAACTCCGCCATCGCGTCGGCAGCGGCACCATAGTCCGCTGCATCCTCGCCGGTCCGCTGCGAGACGAAGATCACGGCGATCTGCCCGCTGCGCGGGCCTGTGCGCGGATTATCCATGGGTTTCAGGATGAAACGTTTCCCGCCCTGGCGCAACCGCTGCGGCAGGATCGACGTTAATGCGCCACGTCGATGATGACAGGACGGTGGCAACTGTCCTACAGATGCGCGACACCGATTGAGGATGATTGATGACCGGTTCGACCACGATCGCCCGCGCGAAGCGCAAGGCTTCGCGCCCGCTGTCGCCGCAGGCTCTGTTTCTCCAGGGGTTTTTCAAGCATCCGGTGATGGTCGGATCGATCATCCCCTCCTCGGGGAAGCTGATCCGCAAGATGCTTGGCCCGGTCGACTGGGACAATTGCAAGGTGTTCGTGGAATATGGGCCGGGCGTCGGCACCTTCTGCCGCGCGATCCTCGACCGGCTCGGCCCCGATGCGAAATATATCGCGATCGACACCAATGCCGACTTCGTCGCCTATTTGCGCCGGACCATCGTCGATCCCCGCTTCTCGGCGATTCATGGCTCGGCCGCCGACGTGAACACGATCGTCGCCGATCATGGCGCGGACCATGCCGATTACGTTCTGTCGGGCCTGCCCTTTTCGACCCTGCCGCCTGGCGTGGGGGAAGAGATCGCGGCGGCCACGCATCGGGCGCTGCGCCCCGGCGGCCAGTTCCTGGTCTATCAGTTCAATCCCAATGTCCGCAATTTCCTCACCCCCCATTTTCCGCGCATCGACCATGCGATGGAATGGTGGAACGTCCCCCCGGCGCAATTGTGGTGGGCGTGGAAGGACGCGCCCGCGGATTGACGGAAGGCGTCGCGCACCACACATCTGCGTCATGGATCAGCTAAACCTGTCAGAGTCGGAGTGGCGTCAGCGTCTCACTCCGCAACAATATCATGTGCTCCGCGAAGCCGGGACCGAGCGCGCTTTTTCTGGCGCGTTGTCGGATAACAAGGCGGACGGCATCTATCGCTGCGCGGGGTGCCATCTGGAGCTGTTCGACAGCGACGACAAATATGATTCGGGCTCGGGCTGGCCCAGCTTCACCCGCCCGGTCGCGCCCGACCATATCAGCGAGCATCGCGACACCAGCCATGGCATGACGCGCATCGAGGTACGCTGCGCCCGCTGCGACGGCCATCAGGGCCATGTTTTCCCCGACGGCCCGCCGCCGACGGGTCTGCGCTATTGCATCAATTCGGTGGCGCTGGAATTTCGGCCCCGAGCGGCATCGCGCGACGCATGATTTGCTTGTGACAGCTGCGGTTCACCCGTAAATCGTCACACAGCGTCCCATGGCCACCCGTAAACCAATGCTCTCGCCCAAGGCGCGTCGCATCCTCCTGTGGGTGGGGGGCGGCATTGCGCTGACGGGGCTCGCCGCGTTCATCGCGCTGCTCATCGCGGTCTACACCGCCAAGTCGTCGCTGCCGAGCTATGAGGAGCTGAAATCCTCGCCCAATGGCCAGATGATCCGCGTCCATGCCGCCGACGGCACGGTGATCGTGTCGCTCGGGCCGAGCTACGGCGAGTGGATCGAATATGACAAGATCCCGGAATCGATGCGCGACGCGATGGTCGCGATCGAGGATCGCCGCTTCCGCTCGCACTGGGGCGTCGATCCCGTCGCGCTCGCCCGCATCACCAAATTCGCGATCGACAATCGCGGCACCGGCCGCCGGCTTCAGGGCGCATCGACGATCACGCAACAGGTCGCTCGCACCATCTTCCTGTCGAACAAGTACGATGTCGGCCGCAAATTCCGCGAGATGATCCTGGCGCTCGCGCTGGAGCGAAAGTTCACCAAGGACCAGATCCTCGAGCTGTACCTGAACAAGGTGTATTTCGGCGGCGGCGCCTATGGCATCGACGCCGCATCGCGCACCTTTTTCGGTCACCCCGCGACCAACCTGACGCTATCCGAAGCGGCGGTGATCGCAGGGCTGGTCAAGGCGCCGTCGCGCTACTCGCCCACCGCCGATGCCCAGGCCGCGATCGGCCGTGCCAGCGTCGTGCTCGACGTGATGGTCGAAACCGGGGCGCTGACCGCGGCGCAGGCCGCCGCCGCCAGCCCGGCAGAGGTCAAGCTCGCCGCCGCGCCCAAGCAGAACAGCGTGCGCTATTTCACCGACTGGGCGCTGCCCCAGCTCGAAGTGCTGATCGACGAAACCGTCGCCCCGCTCGACGTGTGGACCACGATCGACCTCAAGATGCAGAATGCCGCGACCCAGGCGATTCAGGCGAATACCCCCAAGGGGGCGCAGGGCGCACTGGTCAGCCTCGACCGCGACGGCGCGGTGCGCGCGATGGTCGGCGGGCGCGATTATGTGTCGTCGATCTACAACCGCGCGTCCCAGGCGACGCGCCAGCCGGGTTCGGCGTTCAAGCTGTTCGTCTATCTCGCCGCGCTCGAGGCAGGCCACAAGGTCGAGGATCGCGTGGTGGACGAGCCGGTGACGATCAACGGCTGGAGCCCGCGCAACAATAGCGGCCGGTTCAGCGGCGAGATGACGCTGCGCTCGGCCTTTGCCTATTCGATCAACACCGTCGCGGCGAAGCTGGGGCAGGAAACCGGATTCGGGACCGTTGCCGACATGGCACGGCGCTTTGGCGTCACGACGCCGATCAATACCCAGCCGGCGATGGTGCTCGGCACCTCCAACGTCCGCCTGATCGACATGACCCGCGCCTTCGCCTCGGTCGGGCAAAAGGGCGTGGCGGTCACCCCCTATGCCATCACCCGCGTCACCGCGAACGGCGCAGTGATCTATCAGCATGAAGTCGATACCTCGCGCGTGCTGGTCGCCCCCTATGTCGCCGCGCAGATGACCGACCTGCTCCAGACGGCGGTCAACACCGGCACCGGCCGCGCCGCCCAGATCGGCCGCCCGGTCGCGGGCAAGACCGGCACGACCACGTCGAACAAGGATGGCTGGTTCCTCGGCTTTTCCTCCGGCCTCACCACCGGCGTCTGGATGGGTCGCGACGATGCCAAGCGGGTCGGCGGCTTGCAGGGCGGCACCGCGCCGGCTCGCGCCTTCGCCAATTTTATGCGCGTCGCGGTCGCCAATCGTCCGGTCGAGGAATTCGACACCCAGGTCACCCTGCCCGAATGGCAGCTCGAACCCGATCAGGAAGCCTGGGGTGAGGCCGACAACGGCGTGTTCGTCGATCAGGACGGCAATCCGGTCGCGCGCGACGAGGAGCCGATCGAGGGCGAGCCCGCGCCCGGCGATGAAGGCGCGATCAGCCAGGACTGGCTTGACCGCATGACCGGACGCGACGCCCCGCGCGACCCGCAACCGGCCCCGCGCCGCGACCCCGCCGACCGCCCCCCGCAGCAGCAAGCGCCGCAGCGTGAGCCGCTACGCGCCCCTCAGGACGACCGTCCGAACGAGTGAAGCCGCATCGCGTTGGCGCGCAGCCATGCGCGTTCCGGCTTCGGATCGCGGCCATACAGGCTGCGGACCAGCGCATGGAATGCCGGGCTGTGGTTCATATGCGTGCGATGCGCCACTTCATGCGCCACCGTCGCCCGCCGCACCGCTGGCGGGGCGAGGATCAGCCGCCAGTTATAGCGGATCACGCCCGATGACGCACAGCTGCCCCAGCGCCCCTTGGGATCGCCGATCGCGACCTTGCTGACCTTGACCCCCGACAGCGCGGCATATTCCGCCGTCTCGGCACTCAGCGTCTCCAGCGCCCGCTTGCGCAGCCACAGCTCGATCCGCCGCTCGAACCCCTCGCGCGGCCCGCCCGCGATGATCTGGCCATCGTCGATCAGCGGCGTGCGCGGAAAGCCGCTGTCCCAGCCAAGGCCCACTTCTTCGCCCAGATACAGGATCGTCGCGCCCGGCTCGAACGGCGTCGGCGCCGCGCGATTGGCCAGCGCTCGCGCGATCCACTCCTGCTGTCCCTCGGCCCAGCGCAGCGCGGGTCCGGCGGGCGCGCGCGGCGGAATGGTCAGCCGGACCGCTCCGGTCGCCTGATCGACCGACAGGCGCATCGTCCGGGCGCGCGGATGGCGCACGACCTGGATCTCATGGCTCACAGGATACGGTCGACCATATGATGTTCGAGGTCGCCAGCGACATCCTCCGAAATCGTCCAGCCACGGGTCGATTCACCCGCCTCATGCACGCTCTCACGGCTCCCGCTGATCAGATAATGCCACTCGGGCAGCGGCTCCCCGGCGGCACGCAGCCGATAGGCACAGGTCATCGGCAGCCACGGGATGTCGTCGACATTGCCGGCATTCAGCCGCACGCATTCGGCGACATAGGCGTGACGGTGGCGGTAATCGCTGCACCGCCCCTGATCGCGGTCGAGCAAGCGGCACGCGACGTTGGTGGCATAGAGGTCGCCGGTATCGGCATCCTCGATCTTGTGCAGACAGCATTTGCCGCACCCGTCGCACAGCGCCTCCCACTGCGCGCGGTCGAGCCGGGCGAGCGGCATTTCCCAGAAGCGGGTCAGCCGATCCACCGCGTGATTTCCGCGACGATCGCGTCGGGGCTCTGTTCCTGCGGCAACAGCGCGATCGGTTCGCCATTGGGGCCCATCAGATATGCCTGGCGCCCATGATCCATCAGATATCCGGTCGGCGTCTCGCGCTTGGCATAGGGGACGCGATAGACCTTGGCCGCGGCATCGACCTGCGCCGCGCTGCCGGTCAGGCCGACCATGCGCGGGTGGAATGCTGCGGTGAATTCCTTGACCACGGCGGGCGTGTCGCGCGCGGGATCGATCGACACGAAGACGGGAACGATCTTTGCCGCCAGCTCGGGGTTCTGCTGGTCCAGCCGCTTCATCGCACCACCGATATTCTGCACATCGACCGGGCAGACATCGGGGCAGAAGGTATAGCCGAAATACATGATCCGGTATTTGCCGGCGAAATCCTTCTCGGTGACGGTCTTGCCGTCACCATTGACCAGCGTGAACGGTCCGCCGATCGACGCACCCGCCAAGGGCGCATCGGCCAGCGACTTGGGCTGCGGGGCACCGCCGCCACAGGCGGCGAGAGTCAAAAGGGCGGGGAGGGCGAGAAAAGCGATCCTGTTCATGACAAGGCGACCCATGATCTGATAGGGGCTGTTAGGCAAGGCTTGCAGTTGTTCAGGGGTATGTTCCGACCATGTTGACCGTTCCGTCCCGGCTCGTACTCGCGGCGGCGCTGCTGAGCGTCGCGCTTCCGGCCGGCGCCCAGCGCTTTTCCGACAGCTACCAGTTCCTGAAGGCGGTCCGTGAGCAGGACGGCAACAAGGTCAACGAATATCTCAACGCCCCCGGCCAGACCATCGCCAACGCCAAGGACGATAATGGCGAGGCGGCGATCCACATCATCACCAAACGCCGCGACATGCCCTATCTGCGCTTCATCCTGGCGCGGGGCGGCAACGTCAATCTGCAGGACGGCGACGGCAACACCGCAATGATGCTGGCAGTCGCAGCAGGCTGGCCCGATGGCGTGCGCGAGCTGATCGCCAAGCGCGGCAACGTCAATCTGCAGAATAATGGCGGGGAAACCCCGCTGATGCGCGCGGTGCAGCGCCGTGACGGCGAGCTGGTCCAGCTGCTGCTCGCCAGTGGCGCGGACCCCGATCTGGTCGACCGGCTCGCGGGCATGAGCGCACGCGACTATGCCGCGCGCGACACCCGCTCGCCGGCGATCGCCGAAGCGCTCAAGACTGCGCCCAAGGTCCAGAAACGCGCCGTCGCCGGCCCGAGCTTCTAACCGCTCCACCCCAGCCCATCGGCATCGGGATCAGTCAGCGTGATCACCCGGCGCGCGGCGCGGCGGGCAAAGGCCAGCGTGCATTTGCGCCGGGTCGCGCTGGCCAGCGGCACGGTCCGCGCCTCGCGCAGGATCGCGGCGTCATAACGATCGGCGACGATCACGCCGGCACGCTCGGGCAGGAAATCGGGCCGCTCCAGCGGCGCCAGGTCGAACCCGGCCGGCACCGCCCAGAAATAACGGTCGCAATGCGCCAGATAATCGGTCCATTTGCCGTCGCCGATCAGGTCGGCGCGCGACACCTTGACCTCGACGATCACGATCTCGCCGCGCAGGTTGAGCGCCATCAGGTCGGCGCGGCGGCCATCGCCCAGCGGGACCTCCGCCATCGCCACGCAATCATGGCGCAGCAGCATCCGGCACACGCCGCGCGTAACATCGGCGGCGATCAGCGGGGCGCTCGCCGCGTCGGACTCGGCGGCAACGGAAAAGGCCGGGGAGGGTGTCGAAACCATCCCCGGCCTTTAGAACATTTGTCGAACGAACGAAAGCCCGTCCGCTGTGCTTCACCGATAGAAGATGTGGTTGCCGACGCTGCCGACCCGCGCCTTGCGCCAGCCCGGCTGGACATAGCGGGCGTGGAAGAACAGCGCGTCAGAGACGCGGCTGTCCCACGCATCGTCACGCGCGACCTGCGCCACGGCGAGCGCGGTCTTCCATGCACGCGCGCTGGCCGGCGGCTGCGGCAAGCGGCCGCCGCGTACGAACGAAAACTGCCCCCGCTGGGTCAGCACGCCGCACACCGATGTCGGGAAACGCCCCGACTTCGCACGGTTGAGGATCACCTCCGCGACCGCGAGCTGGCCCTCGAGCGGTTCGCCCTTCGATTCATAATAGACGCCGATCGCGAGGCAGTTGAGCTCGGCGTCTTCGGCGACCGCGTCCTGTGCGGCGACCGCTGCGGCCAGCGTCGCATAGGCGGCGGAGTCGGATTCGGAGTCCTGGGTGATGGCGGCATCGTCGGCGTCGAGCGCGGCAAGCGATTCGCCCATCGTGGGAACCTGTTCGGCTGCGGCTTCGTTAATTGCCTGAACCGGGGTCTTTTCGGCCTCTCCGGCGACGCCGGGGGCCGTTGCACCGATGCCTGCGGCAAAGGTGAGGGTCGTGGCGGCGACGATCGCAGCCCGGAACGAGAAGGTCATTCAACTTCGATACTGTGCGGTTGGTGCGCGACCGTGTCTCTCGAGGTGCATGATGCACGGACCGATCGGGCTTGCCCCCCGACTGCGTAACCACCGGCCTCTGACCCCGACGGCACAACGCGATTAAATCGTCGCGCGCCCCTGCCGACATTGTTGCGGTGCGTCAACCACCGATGATCGTTTCAGCGGCGAACCGTTCTGCCGCCGCGATATCCAGTTCGAGGACCCACAGGTCGGGGTCGCGGCTGCGGCGCCGTTGCCAGTAATCGCTCACCGCACCACCATCCGCGAACGCCGATGGCCCGCTGGGCAGCAGCGCCGACTGGCCGTCGGGTCCGATTCCACGCTCGAAGAACCGCGGATTTTCGCCGCGTTCGAGTGCCAGGATCAGGATTGCCCCCGCCTCGGCATGGCCCTTGGCCAGCACCATCGCGCTGCCCCCCGCGCCGTTGACGCGGCGGATCAGCGCGTTGACGATCAGCCCGCTGGCGAGCCGCGCGCTCACGGCACCGTGCGATAGCCGGGCAGTCCGGCCAGCGCGATGCGCGATTTCATGAAGGTGCCGGTCCCGCGCGCCGTCTCCTCGCCCGAGGCGTCGATCAACCGCGCCTCGGCGACGAACACCCGCCGCTGGCCGCTGACCCAGCGCCCCTCAGCGGTCACCGGCCCCGGCCCCAATGGCCGGGTGAACAGCAGGTTGAACGCGGTGGTCAGCAGGAACCGGTCGGTCACCAGGCTGTTCGCCGCATAAAAGGCGGCATCGTCGAGCATCTTGAAATAGCTTGTCCCATGCGCCGCGCCGCCGGCATGGAAATGGCGTTCGTCGATGGTGAAGTGGATCCGCGCCACCCCCGCCTGCGCAATCTCCAGCCGGGATTCGAACAGCTGGTTGATCGGCGCGGCGGCATAGAGCGCTTCGAGCGCGCGGTGATGTGCCGCCGCGCCGACCGCCGGGGTCGCGTCAGGCAGCGGCGTCACGCGCTTCGGTTCCCGCCAGCAGCGCATAGATGGCGTCCGCCGATCCCGCCCCGCGCAGCTTGGCGGTGAATCCGCGGTCGCGCAGCCGCCGCGATACCCGCGCCAGCGCCTTGAGATGGTCCGCACCCGCAGTCGCCGGCGAAAGCAGCATGAACACCAGGTCGACCGGACTGTCATCCACCGCCCCGAAGTCCACCGGCTTGTCGAGCCGCATCATCACCCCGCGCACCGCGTCCAGCCCCTCGATCCGGCCATGCGGGATCGCGATCCCGCCACCAAAGCCGGTCGTGCCGAGCTTCTCGCGCGCGGCCAGTTGCGCGGCGACGAGGGTCGCGTCGAGGCCATAGACCCGCGACGCGACATCGGCGAGCAGCGCGAAGAGCTTCTTCGTGCTGCCGACCGCTACGCCCGAGACGACCGTCTCGGGCGTCACCAGATCATGCAGGTCATGCATCGTGCTGGGTCAGGCCGCCCGGTTGGGTTCGACCCAGCCGATCGTGCCGTCGGTGCGGCGATAGACCATGTTGTAGGTGCCGGTGCCGGTATTCTTGAACAGCAGCGCGTTGGTGTTGCGCAGGTCCAGCATCATCACCGCGTCCGAAACGCTGGCGTCGGGCACGTCGACGCGGGTTTCCGCGATGATCGCGGGCGCGTCCGCGACCTCTTCCTCGTCCTCGATCTGGAACACGGTATAACCCGCGTCGAAATCGGCCATCATCGCCTGCTGCTGGCCGTTATTGCGGTCCTTCAGGCGGCGCATGTAGCGGCGCAGCTGCTTCTCGATCTTGTCGGCGGCGCCGTCGAACGCAAGATGCGCCTCGGACGGGGCCGAATGCGACCCCTTGAGCACCAGCCCCTGCATCACATGCGCAACGATGTCGCAGGTAAAACCATGGTCATGCGGACCCTTGCCGAACGTCACCTGCGCCGAAATGGCGCGGGCGAAATACTTCTCGGCGATACCCTGCAGCCGGTCGTCCACGTGCTGGCGCAGTGCTTCGCCCGTGTCTACCTGATGACCAGAAACGCGGATATCCATATCGTCCTCCTAAACTAGAGGAGCACCTAGGAATGGAGGGCGACAGCGTCAACCGGACGCCGCCGTTCCCCAGACAGGGTCCTCGAACCCGGCCATAAACGCCGAATGGCGCGCCAGTTCCTCTGCGCTCGGCGTAAAAATGCGCGCCGGGCGTATATTGCTCTTAGCCGAAGCGACGGTGATCCGGTCGGGCCCGGTAGATTCACCCACCGCCAGCCCCAGCGCGATCTGCCGCCCGCCGGTCAGTTCGATGAATACCTGCGCCAGCAGCTGCGCGTCGAGCAACGCCCCGTGCAGCTCGCGCGCCGACAGATCGACGCCATAGCGCACGCACAGCGCATCGAGCGTGTGCTTGGCGCCCGGATGCTTGGTCCGCGCGATCTGGAGCGTGTCGACGATGCGGTCGACCGGAAGCATCGCGCGCCCGCACGCGCCCAGCTCGCCATTCATGAAGCCGAAGTCGAACATCGCATTGTGCGCGATCAGGGGACTGTCGCCCAGAAACTCGATCAGCTCGTCGCAAACCTCGTGAAAGCGCGGCTTGTCGGCCAGGAACGCCTCCGACAGGCCGTGCACCGCGAACGCCTCGACCGGCATGTCGCGATCGGGGTTGAGGTAGCGGTGGAAATGCCGGCCGGTCGGCACGCGGTTGATCAGCTCGACGCAGCCGATCTCTACCAGCCGGTGCCCGGCGCTGTAGCTCAGGCCGGTTGTTTCGGTGTCGAACACGATTTCGCGCATGCCCTGCTTATCCGCCCCTTTGGTCCGTGAGGCAAGCGATGACCGCCGCAACTTCGGCGCGCGTCGCCTCTTTGGTGGTGCCGGTATCGATGACGAAATCCGCCCGCGCGCGCTTCTCGGCGTCCGGCATCTGCCGCGCCAGGATCGACTCGAATCGCTCGACCGTCATCCCCGGCCGGGCCAGCACGCGCGCTCGCTGCACCTCCGCCGGGGCGGATACCACGACGATCTTCTCCACCTGCCGCCACCCCCCGGCCTCGAACAGCAACGGCACGTCCAGCAGCACCAGCGGCTTGTCGGCATTGGCCTTCAGAAATGCGTTGCGGGCATGCGCGACGGCGGGATGGACGATCCCCTCCAGCCGCTTGAATGCCTCAGGATTGCCGAACACCGCCTCGCCCAGCAAAGTCCGGTCGACCCCCAGCTCGGTCGTCGTATCGGGAAACTCCGCCTCGATCTGCGCCACCAGCGCGCCGCCGGGCCCCTGCAGCCGGTGCACCTCGGCATCCGCATCGAACACCGGCACCCCCGCCTCGGCAAACATCGCCGCGACGGTGGACTTGCCCATGCCGATCGAACCGGTGAGGCCGAGGACGAGGCTCATTTCAGCAGCAGCGTCCGCAATTCCGCATCATGTTCGCGCGGCGCCGCCTTGCCAAAGAACAGCTCGAACGCCAGCGCCGCCTGCCCGATCAGCATCTCCAGCCCGTCGACCGTCTCCAGCCCGCGCGCCCGCGCCGCCGCCAGCAACCCGGTCTCCAGCGGCGCATAGACCGCGTCATAGACCAGCGCATCCTCGGGCAGGTTGGACAGGTCGAGGTCGAGTGGCGGATGCCCCACCATCCCCAGCGAACTGGCATTGACCAGCAGCGCCACCGGCGGGATCGGCGCATCGAGCGCCACCACATCACCCTTGAGGCCGAAGGTCGCGAGCAGCCCCATCGCCTTCAGCGGCGACCGGTTGAGGATCGTCACCGGACCGACCCCCGCCCGCGCCAGCGCGAACAGGATCGCCCGCGCCGCGCCGCCCGCGCCGACCACCGCGACCGGCGCGCCTTCCAGGTCGAACTCAGCGATGGGCGCATAGAATCCCGCGGCATCGGTATTGGTCCCGATCAGCGCCCCGTCCGCACCGCGAAACACCGTATTGATCGCACCGATGCTGTCGCGCACCCCGCCCGGATCGGGCACATGGTCGAGCGCCGCCACCTTGTGCGGCGCGGTGATGTTGCACCCGCGCCAGTCGGGATCATCGCGCCGCGATGCGAAGAACGCACCCAGCCCCTCTGGCGTCACCAGCGTCTTCTCATAGCGCGCGTCGATCCCGAGCTTGTCGATCCAAAAGCCATGGATCAGCGGCGACTTGGACTGTGCGATCGGGTCGCCGATCACTTCTGCATGAGGGGGGGCATGGGGAATGGTCATGACGTCAACTGGCCTCTGGTCCGCAGATAATCGAGGATGTTGAGCAACGGCATCCCCAGGATCGTATAGTGGCTGCCCTCGATCCGGCTGAACAGCTGCACCCCCGGCCCCTCGACCCGGTAGCAGCCGACACAGCCCGATATCGCCGGCCATTCCGCATCGAGATATTCGGCGATGAACGCGTCCGACAGCGGCCGCACCCATAACCGCGCACGGTCGACGTGCCGCCACACGGCGCGGCCATTCTCCGCAATCACCGCCGCGCTGTAGAGATCGTGGCGCTTGCCCGACAACAGCTTCAGATGGCGTTCGGCATCGGCGCGGTCGACCGGCTTGTCGAGCAGCGTCCCGTCCTCGATCGCCACGACCGAATCCCCGCCCAGCACCAATGTGCCCGGCACGCGCTGGCTGATCTTGATCGCCTTCATCTCGGCCAGCGCATCGGCCAAGTCGCGCGGCGCGACTTCTCCGAGCCCCGCCTTGACCGCATCCTCGTCGACATGCGCCGGCAATGCCTCATGCGCCACGCCGGCTGCATTCAGCATCGCCCGCCGCGACGCGCTGGTGGATGCCAGTACGATCATGCCATGGAATCCGGATGGCGCGCCGCTGCGGTCGCGCGTTCGTTGCACATGGTGATGATCGCCGCCGCCGTTTCCTCGATCGATCGCCGCGTCACGTCGATCACCGGCCAGCCATTGTCGGCAAACATGCGCCGGGCATAGGCGACCTCCTTCTGCACCGCTTCCTGCTCGACATAGCTGGTCTCGTCCTGCTGGTTGAGCGCGAGCAGCCGGTTTCGCCGCACCTGGATCAACCGCTCGGGGCTGGTGGTCAGCCCGACCACCATCGGGTTCTTGAGGCGGTAGAGCAGGTCGGGCGGCGGCGATTGCGGCACGATCGGGATATTGGCGACCTTGAGCCCGCGATTGGCCAGGTAGATCGACGTCGGCGTCTTCGACGTGCGCGACACCCCGGCCAGCACGATGTCGGCCTCCTCCCAATTCTCCCAATTGACGCCATCGTCATGCGCGATGGTGAACTGGATCGCATCGACCCGCGCGAAATAGGCGGCGTCGAGCATATGCTGCCGCCCTGGCCGCGCCTTCATCTCCTGCCCCAGCAGGTTGGAAAGGGCATGGTTGACCGGGTCGAGCGGCGCGACCGCGGGCAGGCCGATCGCGCGGCACCGCGTCTCCAGCTGGCGGCGGATCTCGGGGTTCACCAATGTGAAGATCACCAGCCCGGGGTTCTGCGCGATCTCCGCGAGGATCCGCTCGAGATGCGTTTCGCTGCGCACCATCGGCCAGAAATGGCGCAGCACCTCGACATCGTCGAACTGCGCGAGCGCCGCCTTCGCGATATTCTCCAGCGTCTCGCCGGTGGAATCGGAGAGCAGATGCAGGTGCAGTTTCACCTGAAAATCGCCTGTCTGGACAGTTCTGTGGAAAACATGGGGGAAATCGCTAGCGCAACGCGCCGGACCCGCCAAGCGGGGGACTCTGTCCACGCTCCGGGTCATTCGTCCACAACCGCGCCCACAGCGACGCGATCCGGTGCACAGCCTGTGGATAATGGGGATAACGGAATCGAATCGCGGCGGAATCCCGCGCCTGCGCGCCGTCAATCTGTTGGCAGAATGGGGACGAACGCCTAAGCCCCAGCTTCCACGCACCAACAAACAACTACATCCTTATTAGATTCTTCTTCTTATTTTTGTTGAGAGACGGACCGCCCTGTGACTCCGAAAAAACTGCTCCGAGTGCTGTCAGGGGAACGCGTCGATGCCCCGCCGATGTGGCTCATGCGTCAGGCCGGTCGCTACCTCCCCGAATATCGCGCACTCCGGGCGGAGAAGGGCGGGTTCCTCGAGCTGGTCAACGACAGCGACGCCGCGGCCGAGGTCACGCTCCAGCCGATCCGCCGCTTTGGCTTCGATGGCGCGATCCTGTTCTCCGACATTCTCGTCGTCCCCCACGCACTCGGCCAGGATCTGTGGTTCGAGGCGGGGGAGGGGCCGCGCCTGGCGCCCAAGCTCGTCGATACTGCGCTGGAAAGCCTCACAGCGGCCCCACAGCGGCTCGACCCGGTCTATGGCACCGTGACCCGCGTCGCCGCCGCCTTGCCGCCCGAGGTGACGTTTCTGGGCTTTGCAGGAAGTCCCTGGACCAACGCCACGTACATGGTCGCCGGACAGGGCAGCCGCGACCAGAGCGAGACGCGCCGCATGGCCTATGCCGACCCAGCGGCGTTTCAGGCGATCATCGACGCGATCGTCGCCATGACCATCGACTATCTGGGCAAGCAGATCGCAGCGGGGGTAGAGGCGGTGCAGCTGTTCGACAGCTGGGCCGGATCGCTTTCGCCGGCGCAGTTCGAACGCTGGGTCATCGCCCCCAACGCCGCGATCGTCGCTGGGCTGCGCGAACGCTGCCCCAACGCAAAGATCATCGGTTTCCCCAAGGGCGCGGGGGGCAAGCTCGCCGCCTATGCCCGCGAAACCGGGGTCGACGCGATCGGCCTCGACGAAACCGTCGATCCGGCCTGGGCGCATCGCGAACTCCCCGCCGGCATGCCGGTTCAGGGCAATCTCGACCCGCTCGCGCTGATCGCGGGCGGCGCCGAGCTTCAAGCCGCCGTCACCCGCGTGGTTGATGCCCTGCGCGACCGCCCCCATATCTTCAACCTGGGCCATGGCATTCAACAGGACACGCCGATCGCCCATGTCGAACAGCTGATCGGCATCGTCAGGGGGACAGCATCATGACCGGATTTCTGAGCTTCGCCTGGCTGTGGGTGAAGGCAGCCCATGTCATCTTCGTGATCTTCTGGATGGCGGGCCTGTTCATCCTGCCGCGCTATCTGGTCCATCATCAGGAATCGCTCGGCGATCCGGTCCAGGCCAAGGCATGGGCGGAGCGGGAGGCGAAGCTGCGCCGCGTGATCCTCACCCCGTCGCTGGTGATCGTCTGGGTGCTGGGTCTGGCGCTCGCGATCAATCTCGGCCTGTTCGAGGGCGGGTCGGGCCTGGGCTGGCTCCACGCCAAGCTGCTGCTGGTCGTGCTGCTGTCGGGCTATCATGGCTGGGCTGTCGCCTATGCCAGAAAGCTCGCGGTCGGGCAGGGGTCGCTGACTTCCAAAGAGCTGCGCATGGCCAATGAAATCCCCGCGATCTTCGTCGCGCTGATCGTGGTCCTCGCGGTGGTACGGCCCTTCTGACCGCTCCAACACGCTTGTAATGTTGGATTTTTCCTGTTCCGTTCGAAGCGCACCCTCGGGTGCCGCTCTTTGAACGATCGAACCCTGTCACGTGATGGCGCGAACCTATCGCCGTGCTGCCGCGCGGTGTTACGTGGCCGTAGCCAGGCCGCCGCTCGGTGTAGCGTCCATGGCGCGCGCATGGTGACTGGATGTCTTGCCGGCGTCGCGCCGGTGTCGCCTCGCGGTCGCCTCCCCGCCCGGAACCGGTCGCGAACCCGCCCGCTTCGCCGCAAACCCGTGTGTTTCTGTCAGTCTGTCAGTCTGACGTCAGCCTGACGGGTTGACTTGGCACAGGTCGAATCCTAATCCGCTTGGGTCGCGTCGTCGTTCTGGCGGCGGCCCGGCGACCCTCCCTTTTTCCTCAAGCCATCGCAATCCGCGCGTCCAAACGCCCGAAAACCTTGTAGCGATCGCCAGACGGACTTCTCCCATGCACTTGAAAGATTTGAAGAAAACTGCGCCCGCCGAGCTGGTGTCGATGGCCGAGGAACTCGGTGTCGAAAGCGCGTCGACGCTGCGCAAGCAGGACCTGATGTTCGCCATCCTCAAGGCCCAGGCCGAAAATGGCGAGCTGATCATGGGCGAGGGCACGATCGAGGTGCTCCAGGACGGCTTCGGCTTCCTGCGCAGCCCCCAGGCCAACTACCTTGCCGGCCCCGACGACATCTATGTCTCGCCCAACCAGGTCCGCAAATTTGGCCTGCGCACCGGCGATACCGTCGAAGGCGAGATCCGCGCGCCCAAGGATGGCGAGCGCTATTTCGCCCTGACCAAGCTGGTCAGCGTCAATTTCGACGATCCGGACGCCGTCCGTCACCGCGTCAACTTCGATAACCTGACCCCGCTCTACCCGGATCAGAAGCTCAAGCTCGATCCCGCCGATCCGACGCAGAAGGACAAGAGCGCGCGCGTCATCGATATCGTCTCGCCGCAGGGCAAGGGTCAGCGCACGCTGATCGTCGCGCCGCCGCGCGTCGGTAAGACGGTGATGCTCCAGAACATCGCCAAGGCGATCACCGACAACCACCCCGAGGTGTTCCTGCTCGTCCTGCTGATCGACGAGCGGCCCGAGGAAGTTACCGACATGCAGCGCAGCGTGAAGGGCGAGGTGGTCAGCTCGACCTTCGACGAACCCGCCACGCGCCACGTCCAGGTCGCCGAAATGGTGATCGAGAAGGCCAAGCGCCTGGTCGAGCACAAGAAGGATGTCGTCATCCTGCTCGACTCGATCACCCGCCTCGGCCGCGCCTACAACACCGTCGTCCCCAGCTCGGGCAAGGTGCTGACCGGCGGTGTCGACGCCAACGCGCTGCAGCGTCCGAAGCGCTTCTTCGGCGCCGCGCGCAACATCGAGGAAGGCGGGTCGCTCTCGATCATCGCCACCGCGCTGATCGACACCGGCAGCCGCATGGATGAAGTCATCTTCGAAGAGTTCAAGGGCACCGGTAACTCCGAAATCGTTCTCGACCGCAAGGTTGCGGACAAGCGCATCTTCCCGGCGCTCGACGTCGGCAAGAGCGGGACTCGCAAGGAAGAGCTGCTGCTCGACAAGGCGACCCTGTCGAAGATGTGGGTGCTCCGCCGCATCCTCATGCAGATGGGCACGACCGATGCGATGGAGTTCCTGCTCGACAAGATGAAGGATTCGAAGACCAACGAAGATTTCTTCGACAGCATGAACCAATAAACGGCCAGGGGGTTTAGCCGCACATGCAGGAAATTTGGGGCCATATCGTCGCCGACTTCGCTGGCCTGTTCTCGGGCAGCGGGTCCGCCTGGCTGGCATTCGGCCAGGTCATTCTGATCGACATCGTCCTTGCGGGCGACAACGCGATCGTCATCGGCGCGCTCGCCGCGGGCCTGCCCGCGGATCAGCGCAAGAAGGTCATCCTGATCGGCATCGTCGCCGCGCTGGTGCTGCGCATCGGCTTTGCGCTGGTGGTGACTCAGCTGCTGCAGGTGATCGGCCTCGTCTTCGCCGGCGGCGTCCTGCTGCTGTGGGTGGCGTGGAAGATGTGGCGCGAAATCGGCCATGGCGGCGAAAGCGCCGGATCGCCGGAGATTGCGGGCGACGAACATTCGGGAATGAAGCCGGCAAAGAGCTTTGCCAGCGCCGCCTGGGCCGTCGCGGTCGCAGACGTGTCGATGAGCCTCGACAACGTCCTCGCCGTCGCCGGTGCGGCGCGCGACCATCCGGGCATCCTGATGGTCGGCCTGGTCATCGCGGTCGCACTGATGGGCGTCGCGGCGAACATCATCGCCAAATATATCGAACGCTATCGCTGGATCGCGTGGATCGGTCTGCTGGTGATCGTCTATGTCGCCGGTTCGATGATCTACACCGGCATCACCGACCAGGAGATCGGTCTGCTGCAGCTGTTCCGCTAAGCGACTGACCTAGAAACGAAAAGGGCGGCGTCCGAGAGGATCGCCGCCCTTTTTGGTTTCAGCCGATATGTTCGGCGAAAAAGGCTTCGGTCCGGCTGTCCGCCAGCTGCGCCGCCGCCTCGGACCGGCGCATGCCCATCTCGGTGGCAAAGCCATGATCCTCGCCGGGATAGTCGTACAGCGTCACTTTGGGGTGATCATCCAACCCCTCATGCATCGCCTTCTGCGTCGCAGCGGGAACGAACCCGTCCTCTCCGGCGATATGCAGCAGCAGCGGGTTGGCGATTGCGTGCTTCTCGCCCAGCAACCCGTCGACGCCCACCGCATAATAGCCGACGCTCGCGTCGCTATCGGTCCGCGCCGCGGTCATGAAGGCGAGCCGCCCGCCCAGGCAATAGCCGGTGACCCCGACCTTGCCGCCGCTCGCATCCCGCGCCGCGCGGATCGTCGCCTCGATATCGGCAACGCCCTTGTCCTGGTCGAACTTGCCCATCCAGTCGAGCGCCTGCTTGAACTCGGCCTCGACATCGGGATCCAGCTCGATCCCGGGCTGCAGCCGCCAGAACAGGTCCGGCGCGAACGCGACATAGCCGAGCGACGCGAAATGATCGCATTTGCGCCGGATGCCCTCATTCACGCCGAAGATTTCCTGGATCACCACGATCGCACCGCGCGGCGTGCCTGCGGGATCAGCGCGATAGGCGGCAAAGCTGCCGCTGCCGTCGATTGCCTGAATTTCGATACTCGCCATGATACGCTCCTTGTTCAGCTGTGGCGCTGCTCGTGGTCGAGCAGCCATTGCTTGGTGGCGGGGCCATCGCCCGCCGAATAGCTCCCCAGCGCGCCGCCGGCAGCGGTCACCCTGTGGCATGGGATGATGACGGGCAGGGGATTGCGCGCGCATAACTGGCCAATGGCGCGCGGTCCCGACTGGAGCCGCCGTGCAAGTTCGCCATAGCTTGCGATCTCGCCGTATCCGAGCGCGATCAGTCCGTCGCGCAACGCCCGTCCGCGCGGCGACCCAAGCAGAGGGAGCGGAAGGTCGAACTTTTTGAGATCGCCGGCGAAATAGGCCAGCAGCTGCTCCGCCGCAGCGCGGACCGGTGTGGCAGAGCCGTTTGCGGCGGGTCCGTCCGCGCTGATCACGACGCGCAAAACCGCTGTTTCGTCACCCTCGACCCGCATGAGGCCGATGGGCGTTGCGATCAGGGCATGGTCGCGCGCATACATGGCGTGAGCGTAGGGCAGGGGATGCCGTTGGCTCAAGCGGAGAAGAGCGAATGAAGATCAATGTCGAGGTCGACTGCACCCCTGAAGAGGCACGCCGCGCCATGGGCCTCCCCGATTTCACGCCGGTCCATGACCGGTACATCCAGATGATGCTCGATTCGATCGACAAGGGCGGGGTCAATCCCGAGCTGCTCGAGAATATGATGAAGAGCTGGACCCCGATGGGTGAGGCCGGGATGAATTTCTGGCGCGGCATGTTCGACATGGGCAAGCGCAGCGGGGGCGAGTGACCGACACGATCTTTGCGTTGTCGAGCGGGGCAGTGCCCGCCGGCATCGCGGTTATCCGCATTTCCGGGCCGCATGCATTTGCTGCCGTCACGACACTCGCCGGCGACCTGCCGCCACCGCGTCGCGCGTCGCTGCGGACCCTGCGTCATGCTGGTGAGCCACTCGACCGCGCCCTGGTGCTCGTTTTCCCGGGGCCCGCGACTGCGACGGGCGAAGATCTTGCCGAACTCCACCTTCATGGCGGTCGCGCCGTGGTGCGTGCGGTCGAGGCAGCGCTCGCGGTGGTACCGGGGCTCCGCGGCGCCGAGCCTGGCGAGTTCACCCGTCGCGCGCTGATCCATGGCCGCATCGACCTGACCGAGGCTGAGGGCCTTGGCGACCTGCTCGCGGCGGAAACCGAAATGCAGCGTCGGACCGCCCTGCGTGCAGCGGAAGGCGGTGTCCGGTCCCGGATCGAGACATGGGCCACGCGCACGCTTCGGCTGTCGGCGCTGGTCGAGGCGATGCTCGATCATGGCGACGAGGATGACGTCGCGGGGGAGGAGGGCGATATCCTTGCCACCGTTCGACACGACGCGGTCGCGCTGGCCGCGGAAATCGAAGCCACTATCGCGCAGCCGCCGGTTGAGCGCATCCGCGACGGCATCCGCATCGTGCTGGCGGGGGCGCCCAATGCCGGCAAGTCCACCCTGCTCAACGCGCTGGCCGGACGTGAGGCAGCGATCGTGTCGCCGCTGGCAGGCACGACGCGAGACCGGATCGAGGTGCCGGTGATGCGCGACGGCATCGCCTATCTGCTCACGGACACTGCAGGGCTTCACGCGGCGCCGGCCGATATTGTCGAAGAGATCGGCATCGCACGCGCCCGGTCGGCCATTGAGAGCGCCGACCTCATCCTCTGGCTTGACGACGCCCCATTGCCGGCCGAGCTGGCGAAGGTGCCACATCTGCTCATCCATCCTCGCGCCGACGCACCGGGGCGCGATGCGGGGACCGCCGGCCGCCTCGCCGTGTCGGCCGAAACGGGGCAGGGGGTCGAGGCGCTGTGGCAAGCGGTCGCCGGGCTTTCGACCGTCTTGCTCCCGGCTCCGGACAGCGTTGCGTTCAACATCCGCCAGCGTGCGCTGGCCGAGCGCGCTGCCGTTGCGCTGCGCGCCGCCGCCGCCCAGAATGAGTTGCTGCTCGCGGCAGAGGAGCTACGCGCTGCGCTGCGTGCTTTCCACCGCATTACGGGCGCTGCGGATGTGGAGGCGATGCTCGACGCCTTGTTCGGGCGGTTCTGCATCGGCAAGTAGCTGTTCCACGTGGAACGCTTTTGACCTAACCCCTGCACGGGGCTATGCGAGCCGCATGCAAAGTTTCGACGTGATCGTGATCGGCGGCGGCCATGCCGGTACCGAGGCGGCAGCTGCGGCTGCCCGCTGCGGTGCCCGAACGGCACTGGTCACCTTCGATCGCGCCATGATCGGGGCGATGTCCTGCAACCCGGCAATCGGCGGGCTCGGCAAAGGCCATCTGGTGCGCGAGGTGGACGCGCTGGATGGGTTGATCGCCCGTGCGGCCGATGCCGCCGCGATCCATTATCGCCTCCTCAATCGTTCTAAGGGGCCGGCAGTGCAGGGACCGCGCGTCCAGGCCGACCGCGTACGCTACGCCGCTGCGATCCAGACCATGCTCGGTGCGCAAGCGGGGCTGGAGATCGTCGAAGGCGAGGCGGTCGCGCTGCGCCTGGAGAAGGGCTGCATTGCCGGCGTTCAGCTTGCCGATGGGAGCACCATCGCCGCGGGAGCGGTCATCCTTGCCAGCGGCACCTTCCTTGGTGGCCGCATCTTCCGTGGCGAGGAGCGTGAGACCGGCGGCCGGATCGGGGAGCGCGCCGCGACTGCGCTCGGGGTGCAGCTGCGTGACTGTGGCCTCCCCATCACCCGTCTGAAGACCGGCACGCCACCCCGCCTAGACGGTCGCACCATCGACTGGGCGGTATTGGAGGAACAGCCCAGCGACGCCGATGACTGGCGCATGTCGCCGATGACCGCGGGTCCGCGACTGCCCCAGCTCGCTTGCGCCATCACCCGCACCAACCTCGATACGCATGACATTATCCGCAGCGGCCTCGACCGCTCGCCCCTGTTCAGCGGGGCGATCGAAGCCGGCGGACCACGCTACTGCCCGTCGATCGAGGACAAGATCTTCCGCTTCGGCGACCGTGATGGGCATCAGATCTTCCTCGAGCCGGAAGGCCTGGCGACACATCTCGTCTATCCCAATGGCCTGTCGACCTCGCTGCCCACCGATGTGCAGTCGGCGATGATCGCATCCATCTCCGGCCTTGAGCGGGCACGGATCGTTACCCCGGGCTATGCCGTCGAGTATGACCATGTCGACCCACGGTCGCTCTCGCACCAGCTCGAAAGTCGCGACGTTCCCGGCCTCTATTGTGCGGGTCAGATCAACGGCACGACCGGCTACGAAGAGGCTGCCGCCCAGGGACTGGTCGCTGGCATCAACGCCGCCGCCGCCGTGCTCGGCCGCGCACCGACCCTGTTCCCGCGCGAGCTCAGCTATATCGGCGTGATGATCGATGACCTCACGCTACAGGGCGTGACCGAGCCGTATCGCATGCTCACCGCACGCGCCGAACATCGCCTCTATCTCCGCGCCGACAACGCTCAGACTCGCCTCGCCGGACTGGGTGCAGCTGCGCAATGCCTCGGATCGGATCGGAGCGCGTTCGTCGCGCGACGCGGCGCGGTTCGGGCCCAGCTCGACACGATATTCGCCGACACCCGCACCGCCCATGCGCTCGGTCAGGCTGGCGCCCCTGTGGCGCAGGACGGCGCGCGTCGCACCGCGTTCGAATGGTTGCGCTTTCCCGCGGTCACGCTCGACCACCTGGACATCGAAACCGATGGCACCGACCCGGCAGTGCTGGCGGAACTGATCGAGGACGCCCGCTATGCCCCCTATCTTGAGCGGCAGGCACAGGAGGCAGCGGCGATGCGGCGGGCGGATGACAAGCGCATCCCGGCGGCGCTCGACTATACCGCAGTGCCGGGGTTGTCGAACGAGATGGTCGAACGCCTCTCGGCCGCGCGCCCCGACACGATGGGCGACGCATCGCGCATACGCGGGATCACGCCGGCGGCATTGACCGCGATCCTGCTCCATGTGAAGCGGGCGGCATGACAGAAGAAGAAGCCCGGAAATGGGTTCGCAGCCGTTACGATGTTCCACGTGAAACACGCCTGGCAGCGTTTGTCGATCTGCTGCGCGAGGAAGCGACGCGTCAGAACCTCATCGCTCCGTCGACACTGGATGAGATCTGGGCGCGCCATATCGTCGATTCCGCCCAGCTGCTCGACCATGCCGATACGGACGGCCTGTGGCTCGATATCGGCAGCGGGGCTGGCTTACCGGGAATCGTTCTTGCCATCCTGCGGGACGGACCGGTGGAGCTGGTCGAACCGCGCAAATTGCGGACCGCTTTCCTCCAGCATTGTGTCGACACGCTCGGTCTGACCAATGTCAGCATCCACACGGCCAAGATCGAACGCACGACCGGTCGCGCCGCCGTAATTACAGCGCGTGCGGTCGGCGCGCTCGACACCGTGTTCCGCATCGCGCAGCACCGCGCCGATCGATCCACAATCTGGGTGCTGCCAAAAGGCCGCAACGCACAATCGGAGGTGGAAGATGCGCGACTATGGTGGCAAGGTTCGTTCCACGTGGAACCGAGCGTGACCGCTGCGGACTCGCTCATCATCGTCGCCAAAGAGGTGCGCCCCAGATGATCTGCATCGCCATTGCGAATCAGAAGGGCGGCGTGGGGAAGACCACGACCGCGATCAACGTCGGCACCGCGCTGGCCGCCACCGGCATGCGGGTGCTGCTGCTCGACCTCGATCCACAGGGAAACTGCTCGACCGGTCTGGGTATCGGACGTGCGGACCGTGAACGCTCGACCTACGACCTGCTGATCGGCGAGACGAGCCTGGAGGATGTTGCGGTGCCCACCCGCGTTCCCGGACTCGATATCGTTCCCGCCACGGTCGACCTGTCGGGCGCCGAGATCGAGCTGATCGAGTTCGAGGCGCGCACCCATCGCCTCGCCACCGCGATCGAGCGTAGCACGCAGCGCTGGGACGTGGTGCTGATGGACTGCCCGCCCTCGCTCGGCCTGCTCACCATCAACGCGATGGTCGCATCCGACGCGCTGCTCGTGCCGCTGCAGTGCGAGTTCTTCGCGCTCGAAGGGCTCAGCCAGCTGCTCAATACGGTCGAGCGCATCCGCGGCCGCTTCAACCCCGGCCTGTCGATCCTCGGCGTCGCCCTCACCATGTACGACCGCCGCAACCGCCTGACCGATCAGGTTGCCGACGACGTGCGCGCCGTGCTGGGCAAAGTCGTGTTCGACACCGTCATCCCGCGCAACGTCCGCCTGTCCGAAGCGCCCAGCCATGGCCTGCCCGCGCTGATTTATGATCATCGCTGCGCCGGATCCGAAGCCTATATCGCCCTTGCCCGCGAAGTGATCGATCGCCTGCCCAAGCTGAAGAAGGCCGCATGACCGAAGAGACCCCAGCGACCCCGAATCCCGCTGCCGCACCGCGCAAGCCACGCCCCGGCCTTGGCCGCGGCCTCAGCGCGCTGCTGGGCGATGCCGAACGCGAAGAGCCCGTGCGTCCTGGGACCGAGCCGTCGATGGGCGTGCGACTGCTCCCGGTCAGCTCGCTGTCGCCGCATCCGGATCAGCCGCGCCGCCATTTCGATGAGGATGCACTGGAGGAGCTCGCCAAGTCGATCGCGATGCGCGGCCTCATTCAGCCGATCGTGGTGCGCCCGCATGGCAAGGATTATCAGATCGTCGCCGGCGAACGCCGCTGGCGCGCCGCCCAGCGCGCACGGCTGCACGAAGTGCCGGTCATCGTCCGTGATCTGGACGAGGCGCAGACCGTTGAAATCGCGATCGTCGAGAATATCCAGCGCGAGGATCTCAACGCGATCGAAGAGGCTGAGGCTTATGCCAAGCTGATCAACGAGTTCGGTCACAGCCAGGAGGCGCTGGCCAAGATCGTCCACAAATCGCGCAGCCACATCGCCAACCTGATCCGCCTGCTCGACCTGCCGCAAAGCGTGCGTCAGCGCGTGGTCGAAGGCGCCCTGACCATGGGCCACGCCCGCGCACTGATCGGCGCGCCCGACCCGGAAAAGCTCGCAAAGATCGTCGTCGAACGCGACCTGTCGGTCCGCGACACGGAAAAGCTCGCCCGCGAAGCCAAGCCACGCGCTGCGGGGAAGGGCGGGGAACGCAGCGGTGGCAGCAACGCGGATATCGTCGCACTGGAGCGCCAACTAGGCGACGTGCTGGGCCTCAACGTCAAGATCAGCTTCGGCGAAAAGGGCGGGGCGTTGACGCTGGCCTATTCGACGCTGGATCAGCTCGACATGATCTGCCAGCGCCTGACAGGCGAGAAAATCTAGTTAAGTCAGTCGCTTGTTGCTTCGCTCTTGCTTAAGCCCCTCCCGCTTGCGGGAGGGGTTGGGGAGGGTCTTCTTCTTCGTCTTCTCTGCGTGCGCGCATCGGCCCTCAAAAAGAAGACCCTCCCCCAACCCTCTGCCGCGAAGGGGGAGAGGGCTAAGAACCAGCACACTCGCATTCGGCTGTTTGCCCCGAGTTCGCCCAACCTGAGTGGGCTGCCCTCCAACGCCGCCTCACCCCCATCGTCACCCCGGCCTTGTGCCGGGGTCCAGCGGGAGGCAAGCGCGAAGCTCCAGAGTCGCCCCGCTGTGCATGCGGCTGCGTGGACCCCGGAATAAGTCCGGGCTGACCAAGGTAGGCGGGACAAAGCTGTGCCTAATCGTGTTCCTGCATCGTCGTAGTGGACGGCAAGTCTAGAAAGCCGCCATCCGCCCGATAGGTCAGCACACACGAGCCAGCGTATATCATCCACTGCTCTTCGAGTGGATCGCCGCCGTAGGGCCAGGTTTCGAGTGCTAACCCTTCATCAAACAGGAATGCGGATCGACCGCTGGACGGCTCGGTGCCGATGTCCAACAGGCAATGTTGATTCAGTGCTGTCACCGCGCGCTTGATGGCCCCGCCGTCGCTCTCTGACGAGGCCAGCTCGAAGCCCTCCCGTATGATCCGGCAGTTGCAACAATATATCCAGAGGTGCCTTTTGCCATAGCCCTCGCTGCTTGGGGTCGGCGTCCCAAATTCAAGGGTCAAAAAGCTGCCAAAGCCATGTTTAGCGCCCCATACGGGCAAGCCGATCATCGGCTGAATGACTGCGGAAGCGGCGGGGTCCATTCCGCCACTCACCCCCGCGCCGCCCCCCGCGCCAGCACCGCCAGCTCATGATCCGCCAGCACCTGCCCGGCGTTGCCCCCGCCGCGCGTCATCGCCCGTTCCGCATCACGCGCGCGTTCCACGGCGCGCGCCAGCATCGGGCTGTTCCAGCGCTGCAGCGCGCGGATCGTCGCGGCTTCCTCCTTGAAGAACACGCGGTGCTTCTTGACCACCTCGGCGGGGCTCAGCCCATGATCGATATCGGCGCGCATCTCGGCCAGCGCCATCAGGCGACGGACCAGCCCGCGCAGCAGCGGAATCATCGACACCCCCGCCGCGTCGAGCCGCGCCAGCTCGACGCCGATTTCGGCCGGACGACCGCCCAAAACCGCCTCGATCGCGCCCGACATCTCGGCTTCGCCCAGATCCGCGCCGATCGCGTCCAGCGCCTCGATCCCCGCTTCACGTGGCCGATCGGGCGCGGCGTCGAGGAACAGCGACAATTTCTCGATCTCTCGCGCCAGCACCGCGCGATCGCCGCCGGACATCGCCGCTAGCCGATCCGCCGCGCCGCCCACCAGCCGCAGCCCATGTTCGCGCGCGATTCCGGTCGCCAGCTGCCCGGCGGTGCGCGCATCGGGGACATAGCAGGCATGAACCATCGCATTGGGCGCGGCGAGCGCCAGCTTGAGCAGCCGTCCGGTGCCTTTCAGCCCGCCGCCGACCGCAACCACCGGATTCCCGGCGGTCTCGGCATCGATCAGCATCCGCACCGCGTCGGTGCCGCCATCGTCGATGCCCGAGACACGGATGTAGCGCGCGCCGCCGAACAGCGACAGCGACGCCGCTTCGCCGGCGAGCAGTCCGGCATCGTCCTTCAGCGCGCTGCCTTCGATATCGATGCGCTCGGCATCCGGACCCATCGCCCGGCCCAGCCGCGCGGCGAGGTCGTTGGCGCCCGCTTCATCGGGGCCGTAGAGCAGGAACAGGCGGATATCGGGCCCCGGCTTGTCAAGCCGCGCCCGGATCTGCGCCTCGCTCGCCTTCACTTGTCGGCTGAGCTGCGCGCGTAGCGGGCCAGCCGCGCGACGATCTGGTCCGCGACGATGCCCGACAGCCGCTCCAGCGCGCTGCGCTCGGCCGCGATCGTGGCATATTCCGAACCCGCGACATCGATGCCCGCATCCGACCCCGCGGTCGCGTCGAGCACGGTCTGCCCGGTCGCCAGGTCGATCAGCTGGTAGCGTGCGCGCAGCGTCCGCCGCTCGCGCGTCACCACGTCATCGCTGCGCACGCCCAGACCTTCGATCCGGTCGTCCAGCTTGATCTCGAGCCGATAGGTCGGCGTTCCGCTGCGCGTCGCCTCGATCCGGTCGCGCACGGCATTGGCGACCAGCCAGCCATTCTCGCCCGGAATCGGCGCAACCTCGACGCCCGACAGCATCGTCTGCACCGGGCCACCTACGCCGCCGCCATACAGCGGCCGCAGCCCGCAGCCCGACAGCGTGGTGCTTGCCGCGACCAGCGCGATCAGGAGTGCTGCGCGCTTCATGCGACGATATTCACCAGACGGTCGGGCACGACGATCACCTTTCGCGGGGTAGCGCCGTCCAGAATGCGCTGCACATTGGGGTTTGCCAAGGCCATGGCCTCCAGATCGGCCTTGTCCGCGCCCTTGGCCGCCGTGACGGTATCGCGCAGCTTGCCATTGACCTGGATCGCGATCGTCACCTCGTCATCGACCAGCAGGGCCGGGTCGACCGCAGGCCATTCGGCATCGGCGATCAGGCCGGTGTTGCCCATCGCGGCCCAGGCTTCCTCGGCCAGATGCGGCACCATCGGTGCGGCGATCAGGATCGCGGTGCGGATCGCGGTTGCGCGCGACGCGCTCGGCGCGGCCTTTTCGATCGCGTTGACCAGGCCATAGAGCTTGGCCACCGCCTTGTTGAACTGCAGCCCCTCGATGTCCGCGGCGACCCCGGCGATGGTTTGGTGCAGGACCCGGTCGAGGCTCTTGTCCTCGCCCTCCCATGCCTGCAGCCCGTCGAACAAGCGCCACAGCCGCTGGACGAAGCGCCAGGCACCCTCGATGCCATTCTCGGTCCACTCCAGATCGCGCTCGGGCGGCGAATCCGACAGCACGAACCACCGCACCGCATCCGCGCCATATTGGTCCACGATCGGTTCGGGATCGACCGTGTTCTTCTTGGACTTGGACATCTTCTCGATGCGGCCGACGGTGACGGGGCCACCGCCTTCGACCTCCACCAGCGCATCGTTGCTGCGCACCACCTCGCCCGGCGACAGCCAGCGGCCATCTGCGGACTTGTAGGTCTCGTGCGTCACCATGCCCTGGGTAAACAGCCCCTCGAACGGCTCGGCGATGTCGATCATCCCGATCCGCTTGAGCGCGCGCGTCCAGAAGCGGGCATAGAGCAAATGCAGGATCGCATGCTCGACCCCGCCGATATATTGATTTACCGGCAGCCATTGCTCGGCCACCGCGCGGTCGAACGGCTTGTCGCCCGGCTGGCTGGCGAAGCGGATGAAATACCAGCTCGAATCGACGAACGTATCGAGCGTATCGGTCTCGCGCCGGGCCGGCTTGCCGCATTGCGGGCAATCGACATGCTTCCAGGTCGGATGGCGGTCGAGCGGGTTGCCGGGGATGTCGAAGCTGACATCTTCGGGCAGCACCACCGGCAGCTGCTTCTTGGGCACCGGTACCGCGCCGCAAATCTCGCAATGCACGATCGGGATCGGCGTGCCCCAGTAACGCTGGCGCGAAACGCCCCAATCGCGCAGCCGCCAGACGGTCGTTCCCTTGCCCCATCCTTCGGATTCGGCACGGAGGATCACCTCACGCTTCGCGTCCGCGACATCAAGGCCGTTCAGGAAGTGAGAGTTGACGAGCGTGCCGGGACCGGTGAAGCTTTCATCCTCGACAAATTCAACTTCGGTTTTTTCGCCATCCGAGACGACCCGCCGGATCGGCAGGCCATATTTGGTCGCGAATTCGAAATCGCGCTGGTCATGCGCCGGCACCCCGAACACCGCGCCAGTGCCGTAATCCATCAGCACGAAGTTCGCGATATAGACCGGCAATTCCCAAGTGGAATCAAAGGGATGCGCCGCGCGGATGCCGGTGTCGAAGCCCAGCTTCTCCTGCGTTTCGATCTCCGCCGCGGTGGTCCCGCCCAGCTTGCACTGCGCGATGAACTCCGCCGCCGCCGGGTCGTTGGCCGCCAGCGCCTGCGCGATCGGGTGATCCGCCGCGATCGCCACGAAGCTCGACCCGAAAATCGTGTCGGGGCGGGTGGTGAACACCTCTACTTCATTGAAATCGCTGGACGAAAGCTTGAAGCGGAACTGCAGACCCTGCGACTTGCCGATCCAGTTTTCCTGCATCAGCCGGACCTTGTCGGGCCATTTGTCGAGCGTTTCCAGGCCGTCGAGCAGCTCGTCGGCAAAGTCGGTGATCTTGAGGAACCACTGGTTGAGCTTCTTCTTCTCGACCGGCGCCCCCGACCGCCAGCCGCGCCCGTCGATCACCTGCTCGTTGGCGAGCACGGTCATGTCGACCGGGTCCCAGTTGACCGTCGATTCCTTGCGGTAAACCAATCCGTTAGCAAACAGATCGAGGAACAGCGCCTGTTCGTGGCCGTAATAGTCCGGCTCGCACGTCGCCAGCTCGCGGCCCCAGTCGATGGCGAGCCCAAGGCGCTTCAGCTGCGCGCGCATCGTCGCGATATTGTCGCGTGTCCAGCCGCCGGGATGGACCTTCTTTTCCATCGCGGCATTTTCGGCCGGCATGCCGAACGCATCCCACCCCATCGGGTGGAGCACTTCCATGCCCTTCATCCGCCGATAGCGCGTCAGCACGTCGCCCATCGTATAGTTGCGGACATGCCCCATATGGATGCGCCCCGACGGATAGGGAAACATCTCAAGCACATAGGATTTGGGCTTGGGCGAGTGATCGTCCGCGGCGAAGGTGCGGCGTTCTTCCCAGACCTTCTGCCACGCGGAATCGGCGTTCAGCGCGTTGAACCGCGACACATGTCTTTCCTTGTCTTCAATCGGTCGGGCAAACCGCCCGCCGGATCAATTCCCGGTAATCGCGGCGCGGCGCAGGTCGCGTGCCTTGGTCAGGATGATGTCTTCCAGCTTCTGCACGGTCGCGGCCTCGACCGGCGCATCGACCCACTGGCCACCGCGATTCTGCTGACGCTGAACGCTGACGCGCAGCGCGTCGGCGCGCAGATCCTGGTCGAGGATCGCCACGGTGATCTTGATCCGCTCAGTCGAGAGATTGGGGTTCACGTGCCAGTCGGTCACGATCACGCCGCCGTTCGAATCGGTCTGGGCGATCGGAGCAAACGACACCGTGTCCAGCGCGGCACGCCACAGATAGGCGTTGACACCGATCGTCGTCACCTTCGACGCGGCAAGATCGGCGCGCGGGCGATCGCCACCGCCGCCGCATGCGGCGAGGGTGAGGGCAACGCTGCCCAGGATCGCGGTGCGCAACTGGCGGTTCATCGGCATCATCCTATGGGAAATCTCATCGGCTCGGTGTGCATCTATAGATGTTGGCGCGCGCGCCGCAAGCGCAAGCCGATGCGGCCCATGCTGTGCGTCTGGAGCAACACCTCTGCCAAAATCGGATTCGACCGGTGGAACATCGCGATCGAATCATGGTAGTGGCTAGCACGAGTAAGGGGTTGCAATGCGGATTCGTCGGATCATTGCGGGATTTGGGCTGGGGGCGCTGGGCGTCGCCGGGCTCGTTGCCGCGCCGGCGCTGCTCGCACAGACCGGGACGCCGCAGCGCGCTGCGCCGGTGCGGGCGACCCAGATTGCAGGTATCGGCACGTTCACGCCGGCATCGGCCGACCCGCGCCTCGCTGCCGCACTGGCGCGCAGTGGCCTGTCCGGCAGTGGCTTCCGCTTCACCCCCGCCGATACGCGCGGGATCAGCAATCGCAGCGTGACCGTCGCGGTTCGTTCGCGCACCACCCGCCCGTCGGCTGCGATCGCCGATCGCGGCGCGGCTGCCCCGGCTTCGGTGACGTTGCAACCGATCGCCTATAATCTGGGCGTTTCGGTCGGCTGGAAGCGCTTTGCGATCTCGGGCGATCTTGCGAAACTCGACCTGGCGGGCCAGCCGGGTAGCAACCAGAAGATGGATCTTGGCCTCAGCTACACCGGCAAGCGCGCATCCGGTCGGATCAAGGCGACCAGCGAGAAGCCGGTCGAGCGTGGTCCGCGCTTGCTGACGGTCGATCCCAATTATTCGATCGATGTCGGCGGCGCCTATTCGATCACCCGCAATCTCGATGTGACGGCGGGCGTGCGCTACAACAGCGAGAAGGATCGCTTGCCGCAGCTGAAGGACGATCGGCGCGACAGTCAGGCCGTCTATGTCGGGACGGCAATCCGCTTCTGACCGGTGATGCCCGGCTAAGCCCAGGCGTCGATACCCGCCCATCCATGCACGCCAAGCGGGCTGAGCGCGCGCCAGCGGCGCTCGTTCATCCCGCCCAACGCGATCACCGGCAGCTTCAGGTCACGAATCATCAGGCCCAGTCGCACCCGGCCCAACGCCGCGGACCCGGGATGGCTGCGCGTGGGATGGACCGGCGATACGAACAGCAGCGCGGCTCCGGCCCGGATTGCGGCAATCGCCTCGATGCGGGAATGGACAGGAGCGGTCAGTGCGTCGCGCAGGCGGCCGTGGCGGAGCGCCGGGCCACGACCCAGCGGCTGCCCGGCGACAACAAGCGCCAGACCCTTGCGTAGTGCAGCCCGGCGGACCTGCTCAAACAGGCGCATGCGCGCCGTGCGCGGCGTGGCGTAATGCCGGAAGACGATGCCCGAACCGCGCGGCAATGCGTCGATCGCTCCCCATAGGGAAGCGCCCAGTCGCTCGTCCGTCATCAGCCAGCGGCGCGGCAGGCGGGCAGGGTGGGGGTGGCGGCGGGGCATCGCGCCACCTATAGCGCCGATCATGTCCGCCGAAACCGCCTCCGCTCGCCTTGCCGACATCCAGTCACGGATCGCCCAAGCCACAAAGATCGCCGGCCGCCGCGCCGATGACGTCACGCTGATCGCCGTGTCCAAGACGCACGACGCCGCCGCGATCCAGCCGCTGATCGATGCTGGCCAGCGCGTGTTCGGCGAGAACCGGGTGCAGGAGGCGGCGGCGAAATGGCCCGCGCTCAAGACCGCGACTCACGATATCCGTCTGCATCTGGTCGGGCAACTTCAGTCGAACAAGGCGGCGGACGCCGTGGCGTTGTTCGACGCGATCCATTCGGTCGATCGCCCGTCGCTCGTCGCAGCCCTGGCCAAGGCGATGGCGGAGAGCGGCAAGCGCCCCGATTGCTTCATCCAGGTCAATATCGGCAACGAGCCGCAAAAGGGCGGGGTTGCCGTTGCCGAACTGCCCGCGTTGCTGGCGGAGGCGCAGGCGGCGGGGCTGCCGATCGCCGGGTTGATGGCGGTGCCGCCGTTCGAGGTCGATTCGGCCCCTTATTTCGCGTTGCTCGCCAAGCTGGCGCGCGAGGCGGGGCTGGACGGGCTCAGCATCGGCATGTCGGACGATTTCGAGGTCGCGGTTACGATCGGCGCCACCCATGTTCGTGTCGGGACGGCATTGTTCGGGGCACGGGCATGAGCCTGTCCGTGCGCTTCGATGCGCTGATCTTCGATTTCGACGGGGTCCTGCTCGAAAGCGAATTCGAGGGTAACCGGCACATTGCCGAGTATCTCACAGCCATCGGGCATCCGACCAGCCCGGAAGAGTCGATGGCAAACTTCATGGGCCTTGCCGGGGCTGAGTTCATCGAAGCGATCGAAGGCTGGATCGGGCGTGCCCTGCCTGAAGGCTTTCACGACGCGCGCGAGGCAGAGAATCGCCGCGTGCTGGTCGAAGGCGTGGCGGAGGTGGCCGGGGCGGTCGCGTTTGTCCGCGCGCTTCCCGAAGATCTGCCGCGCGCCATCGCTTCGTCGAGCAGCAGCCACTGGATCGGGACGCATCTAGACCATCTCGGCATCCGCGATGTGTTCGGCGACCGGATCTTCAGCGGGCGCGAGCATGTGACGCGCGGCAAGCCGGCGCCCGACATCTATCTTCACGCAGCCGCCCAGCTGGGCGTGCCGATCGAGCGCTGTGCGATCCTCGAGGATTCCCCAGTCGGCGCGACCGGGGCGGTGGCGTCGGGCGCGCATGTCATCGGCCTGTGCGCGGGCAATCATTGCGGGCCGGACCATGCTGGCCGGCTGCGCGCGCTGGGCGTCCACGACATCGCGCACGACTTTACCGACGTCGCGCGGTTGCTGGCTTAGAGTTAGATTCAGCTGCGCTGAATCGCGGCACCGGCCCGCCGTTTCAGCTGTGCTGAAACAAGCTCTACGCCGTCCCGCCGACGGTCAGGCCGTCGAGCAACAGCGTTGGCTGACCCACGCCTGCAGGCACTGACTGGCCACCCTTGCCGCACATGCCGATGCCCTCGTCGAGCGCGAAATCATTGCCGATCCCGATCACCCGGGTCAGGCTGGTCGGGCCGTCGCCGATCAGCGTCGCGCTCTTGATCGGGGCACCGAGCTTGCCGTTCTCGATCTTGTAGGCCTCGGTGCAGGAGAAGACGAACTTGCCCGACACGATGTCCACCTGACCGCCGCCAAAGCTCTTGGCGAAAATGCCCTTCTTCACCCGGCTCAGCAGTTCGGCGGGGTCGTCCTGGCCCCCGCGCATGAAGGTGTTGGTCATGCGCGGCATCGGGGCGTGCTGGAAGCTCTCGCGGCGACCATTGCCGGTCGGTTCGACCCCCATCAGCCGCGCGTTCATGCGATCCTGCATATAGCCGCGCAGGATGCCGTCCTCGATCAGCACCGTCTCACGCGTCGGCGTGCCTTCGTCGTCGATCGACAGCGATCCGCGCCGGTCGGTGATCGACCCGTCATCGACCACGGTGACGCCGGGCGCGGCAACGCGCTCGCCGATGCGGCCGGAAAAGGCGCTGGTGCCCTTGCGGTTGAAGTCGCCCTCAAGCCCATGGCCGATCGCCTCGTGCAGCAGGATGCCGGGCCACCCGGGGCCGAGCAGCACCGTCATCTCCCCCGCCGGGGCATCGACCGCGTCGAGATTGACCAGCGCCTGTGCCAGCGCCTCGTCGATCGCGCGGTTCCACGTCTCGGGCTGCATCAGCCGGTCATAAAGCGCGCGGCCGCCGGTGCCGAAGCTGCCGGTTTCGCGGCGACCGTTCGACTCGACGACGATACTGACGTTGAGGCGAACCAGCGGGCGGATATCGGTGGCGATGAAACCGTCGGGGCGGACGATCTCGACCACGCTCCACGATCCGAGCAGGCTGACCGACACCTGCACCACGCGCGGGTCGCGGGCGCGGGCGGCGGCGTCGATCGTCTGGCAGAGGTTCACCTTGTCGGCAAATGGGACCAGGTCGAGCGGGTCGGCATCGGTGTAAAGGTGCCGGTTGGTGCGCGCAGGCGCAGCAGCCTTGGGTCCGGTCGCCGGGTCGATCAGCGCCATCGTCTCACCTGCGCGGCGGATCGCGGCGTCGCTGATCTCATTGGCATGGGCAAAGGCGGTGGTCTCGCCGCTCACCGCGCGCAGGCCGAAGCCCGAATCGGTGTTGTAGGACGCGGTCTTGAGCCGCCCGTCGTCGAAGCCGAACGCTTCCGACTTGCGATATTGCAAATAGAGCTCGCCATCCTCGGCCTTGGCAAGGATCGATGCGGTCAGGCGCTGCGCGGCGTCGGCGTCGAAGCCGTCGCGATAGAGGAAAGCTCGGGGATCGCTGTACATCCCCGGAATATAGGCGGGTTAGACGCTCGCGCCAGACGCGATGTCGGGCAAATCGCTCTGGTCGGCGCCATCGGCGGGGCCGCCGATCAGGACGAAGCGGCGGTCGCAATAGCCGCAATCGACATAGCCATGCTCGTCGATCTGCAGAAACACGCGCGGATGGCCGAGCGCGGCGGGAATACCGGCATGCGCGCCGTCACAGGCGACGCGGGCGGTGGTGACGCGGGTGACTTCGGGCGGCGCGATCATGGGAGTGCGGTTAGCAAAGCGCTGGAGGGGCGGCAATGGCTTGTTGGGGTCGTTGGCGTGCGGATTCGCTTGCCAATCGCCGCGCACCGTCCCACTTCCGCGGCATGAGCGACGCGGCGATCGAGATCGACGGCCTTTCCAAGGTCTATTCCGGGGGCAAACAGGCCCTCGACAACGTCACCTTCACCGTGCCGCGCGGGCAGATTTTCGGTCTGCTGGGGCCGAATGGCGCGGGCAAGTCGACGCTGATCAACATTCTGGCGGGGCTGGTCAACAAGACCGGGGGCACGGCGCGGATCTGGGGATTCGACATCGATGCCAGCCCGCGCAACGCCAAGCGCGCGATCGGGATCGTCAATCAGGAGATCATGTTCGACCCTTTCTTCACGCCCGTCGAGACGCTGGAGATCCAGGCCGGGCTGTATGGCGTGCCGAAAGCCAAGCGGCGGTCGATGGAGCTGCTGCGCGCGGTGCATCTTGAGGACAAGGCGCGCGCCTATTCGCGGACGCTGTCGGGCGGCATGAAGCGGCGGCTGATGGTGGCGAAGGCGATGGTGCATTCGCCGCCGGTGCTGGTGCTCGACGAGCCGACCGCGGGCGTCGATATCGAACTGCGCCAGCAGCTCTGGGCCTATGTCCGCACGCTCAACGATCAGGGCGTGACGGTGGTGTTGACCACGCACTATCTGGAGGAAGCCGAGCAGCTGTGCGATCGCATCGCGATCATCAATCACGGCAAGCTGATCGCTAACGAACCGACGCGCGAACTGGTTGGCAAGACCCAGGAAAAGGCGGTCGAGGTGGTGGTCGACCGCGACATCGTCGACCTGCCCGCCAATGGCTGTTTCCAGAAGATCGAGGCAAAGGGCGAGCGGACTTTGGTCATCACCTATCGCAAGGACCGCGCGAATGCCGGTGAGGTGCTGGGCGCGGTGCAGGCGGCGGGGTTCGGCATCGTTGACGTCAGCACGCGCGAGGCGGACCTGGAGGACGTATTCCTGAGCCTGACGCGGGCGGCGAACGCCGCTTAGCGCCGGTAGCGCGCGAAGAAGCGCCACATTGCGTCATTGTCCGCGGTCCAGACATGGCCGCCGCCGCGCAGGATATGGGCCGCAACCTCGACGCGTGCGCGGCATTGGGTGTGGAGTCGTTCGTAGAGATTCGCGGCGAGATCGCGGCGCAGCGGGCCGGCGGTGCAGCCGTTGAGGCTGGCCCAGCGCGCCTCTGCGGCCTCCATCGTGTACTGCCAATAGCCTGCGCCACCGCCCTGCACCGGGTTGGTGCCATCGGCGTCGCCGGCAAAGGCGATCACCGGCATTGGGTGCTTGGGCGTGCAGGTGGCTGGGTCGGGGCGGGTCTTGTCGCTTGCCAGCGGGTTGCCGGCGCGCAGGCCCACGACCGGCGCGATCGCGGCGAAGCGGTCGGACCCGACGCAGCCGAGCCATGACGTCATTCGCCCGCCACCCGACAGGCCGGTGGCATAGACGCGCTTGGTGTCGGCACAGCCCTGCGCGGCCAGCCAGTCGATCGCGGTCTTGAGGAACGCCACGTCATCGGCATCGCCCGGGCCCGGCACCTTGCCGGTGACGGTGGGCACGCCCGGGATGTTCCAGACAAAGCCGCGCTCAACCGGGATGCCGGCATCGGGTGCCGCGACGAGGAAGCCGTGACGGTCGCTGCTCGCCTCCAGTTTGGATTGCGCGAGGATCGCGGCGCCGTCTCCACCACTACCATGCAGCGCAAACACCAGCGGGAGGCGACCCGCCGGTACATTTGCCGGGACATGGAGGAGCAGGCTGCGCCCGGTATCGCCGACCGTGACCCGTGCCGTGGTGCCGGGAGCGACCGGGCAGCCCGGGCCGGCGAATGCTGGCACAGTCGCGGCGAACAGGGCGGCAGCGGCAGCGAGGATCAGGCGCATCGGTATCTCCTTGTTATCCCCTCGCTATGGCCTGCGCCGTGATGCGGCAACCGCAGTGTGTTTGAAATCGCCGCGCTTTGTCGCATAGCGGCTCCTCGCCATCGGTGCGCAAAGGAACGAGATTGGCCCACGACCCCCATCAGTGCGACGTGCTTGTCATTGGATCGGGCGCCGCCGGGCTGACCGCCGCGCTCAACCTGGCCGAACGGTTCAAGGTGACCGTGCTGGCCAAGGGCGGGCTGGACGAAGGATCGACCGCCTGGGCGCAGGGCGGGATCGCCGCGGTGCTGGAACCGGGCGACACGTTCGAGGCGCATATCGAGGACACGATGATCGCCGGCGCGGGTCTGAACGACCGCGCGACGGTGGAGATGGTGGTCGAGAATGCCCCCGCCGCGATCCAGCGGCTGGTCGAGCTCGGCGTACCGTTCAACATGGACGGAAACGCCCTGCATCTGACGCGCGAGGGCGGGCATAGCGCGCGGCGCATCGTGCATGTCGATGACGCCACCGGTTGGGCGGTGCAGGTCGCGTTGATCCGCGCGGCGCAGGCGCATCCCAACATTACCCTTGTCCCCGACATGGTCGCGATCGACCTGGCAACCAGCCGCCATGAGCTGCGCTATTCGGGCGCTGGCAAGGTGTGGGGCGTCTATGCCGTCAACCGCGCCACCGGCAGCGTCGAGCTGTTCACCGCCAATGCGACAGTGCTGGCCACCGGCGGGGCGGGGCGCACCTATCTGTTCTCCACCGCACCAAAGGGGGCGACCGGCGACGGTATCGCGATGGCGTGGCGCGCGGGGTGCCGCATCTCGAACATGGAGATGATGCAGTTCCACCCGACCTGCCTCTATCACCTCGACGTCAAGAATTTCCTGATCACCGAAGCAGTGCGCGGCGAAGGCGGGCGGCTGATCAATCCGCAGACCGGCAAGCG
This sequence comes from Sphingomonas sp., assembly GCF_965227385.1. Lineage (GTDB taxonomy): Bacteria > Pseudomonadota > Alphaproteobacteria > Sphingomonadales > Sphingomonadaceae > Sphingomonas. The sequence goes on along the minus strand of NZ_OZ245750.1, from coordinate 923,331 downwards.
CTTCATGGCGGATTATGATCCCGAGCGGATGGAGCTGGCACCGCGCGACGTGGTGGCGCGCGCGATCGACGCCGAGATCAAGCGCGATGGCCTCGATTACGTCCATCTCGACATCAGCCATATGCCGCCGGAGTTCGTGAAGGGGCATTTCCCCAACATCTTCGACAAGCTGATTGGCCTTGGCATCGACATGACCAGTGGGCCGATCCCGGTTGTGCCGGCCCAGCATTATACGTGCGGCGGGATCGTCATCGACCTCGACGGGCGCACCGACCTGCCCGGCCTCTATGCCGCAGGCGAGTGCAGCGAGAGCGGTCTGCATGGCGCAAACCGGCTCGCCAGCAACTCGCTGCTCGAATGTTTCGTGTTCGGCGAGGCGGCGGCGCGGCATATCGCGGCCAACTGGAACGACCTCCCCCCGCCGCCGCCGATCCGGCCCTGGGACGAAAGCCGCGTCACGGACTCGGACGAAGAGGTGGTGATCAAGCAGAACTGGACCGAGATCCGCCGGTTCATGTGGAACTATGTCGGCATCGTGCGCACCACCAAGCGGCTGGAACGCGCGGCGCACCGCATCAAGATGCTGAACGAGGAAGTCGCCGACTATTACGGCCATTTCCGCGTGACGCCGGACCTGATCGAGCTGCGCAACCTGCTCCAGTCGGCCGAGCTGATCGTGCGATCGGCGCTGCACCGGCGGGAGAGCCGGGGGCTGCACTATACGCTGGATTTCCCGGAAACGGACAGGAATGCGCAGGACACCGTATTGGTCCCCTGATTTTTTGGCTGAATCTTCACGCTTTGCCGCCATAATCCGCGCATTCGTCGCAGACGGTACCATTTGCCCTTGGCCAGGGTGCCGCGACGCAGCATGATCGCTTTGGGGAAGGGGCGGACCATCGTGTTGGGGATGCAGGAGTTTACGATTCTTCAGCGGGCAATGACATTGGCGGGCCTGGCGCCCGTATTGCTGATCGGCGCGGGCGTGCATCGCGACGACCTGCCGCAGGATCTGACTACGGCCAGCTATCGCGTATCCATGCCGATCCCGGCTGCGCCCAAGCCGCTTCCCGTCTTTCCTGCCCCCGCTGCTTTGACGACCACGATCGACGCGCTGGCGCGCGATTTCGGGGGGGTGGTCGGCATCTCCGTCCGCAGCCTCGAATGGGGTTGGCAGGTTGACGCCAATGGCGACCGCCGCATGCCGCAGCAGAGCGTGAGCAAATTATGGGTCGCGATGACCGTGCTCGATGCGCGCGACAAGGGGCGGCTGACCCTCGACGATCCGGTCGAATTGCGGCGCGAGCATCTGACCCTGTTCCATCAGCCGATCGCCTCGCTCGTCGTGCGCGACGGCGTGTATCGCACGACGGTGCGTGAGCTGCTGCTGCGTGCCATGCAGTCGAGCGACAATACCGCCAACGACCGGTTGCTGACGTTGGTCGGTGGGCCGCAGGCGGTGCGCGCGTTCATCGCCGACCGCGGGCTGGGTGAGATTCGCTTCGGTCCGGGCGAGCGGCTGCTGCAGGCGGGGACGGCCGGCCTGAGCTGGGATCCGCGTTATTCGATGGCTGGCGAGTTCCAGCGTGCGCGCGCAGCGCTGCCGCCGACGGTGCGGCGCGCAGCGTTCGATTCCTATGTTGCCGATCCGGTCGATGGCGCGGCACCCGCCGCGATCGCGCTCGCATTGGCGCGGCTCAAAGCGGGCGAGTTGCTGTCCGCCTCCTCCACCAGCTTCCTCACCAACGTCATGTCGGGCACGCGGACCGGCAAGGCGCGGCTGCGCGCTGCGGTCCCGGTGGGCTGGACTCTGGCGCACAAGACCGGCACCGGCCAGGACCTGGGCGGTCGCACTGCGGGGTTCAACGATATCGGCATCCTGACCGCGCCGGATGGAAAGGCCTATTCGGTTGCGGTGATGATCGGCGACACCCCGCGCCCGGTGCGTGAGCGGCAGCAGCTGATGCAGGCGGTGGTCGCTTCGGTCGTCGCCAACCACCGCTGAGACCTAGCTAAAAGAGTTTCTCCGTCCGGCGGCATGGGCTATCCCCGCGCCATGCCCCATCTGTACCTCGTCGACGGCTCGAGCTTCATCTTCCGCGCCTATCATGTGCTGCCCAAGCTGACCAACAAACATGGTGAGCCGGCCGGGGCGGTATATGGCTATGTGTCGATGCTGTGGAAGCTGGCGAGCGAGCTGCACAAGGCCGAGGGGCCGACGCATCTGGCGGTGATCCTCGACAAGAGCGAGCAGACGTTCCGCAACGAACTCTATGACCAGTACAAGGCGCATCGCCCGCCCGCGCCGGAAGACCTGCGCCCGCAATTCCCGATGATCCGCGACGCGACGCGCGCGTTCAGCCTGCCGTGCATTGAGGAGCTGGGCTGGGAGGCGGACGATCTGATCGCGTCCTATTCCAAGGCGGCGCTGGCGCAGGGGTGGCAGGTGACGATCGTCAGTTCCGACAAGGATCTGATGCAGTTGTTGACCGAGCCGGGCATCGACATGCTCGACACGATGAAGGACCGGCGCATGGGGCCGGAGGCGGTCGTCGAGAAGTTCGGGGTTGGGCCGGACAAATTGGGCGAGGTGCTGGCGCTGATGGGCGACAGCGTCGACAATGTGCCCGGCGTACCGGGGGTGGGGCCGAAGACTGCGGCCAAGCTGATCCTGGAGCATGGCGATGTCGAGGCCGTGCTGGCCGCCGCACCGACGATGAAGCCGGGCAAGCTGCGCGACAATCTGATCGAACATGCCGATATGGCGCGGCTGTCACGCAAGCTGGTCGCGCTGGCGGAAGATGTGCCGCTGCCCGAACCGCTCGACAGCTTTGTTCTCGACGGAATCCCGGATGCGCCGTTGCGCGCGTTCCTGGAGCATCACGGATTCAAGACGCTGCTCGCGCGGCTGGGTAGCGAGACGAGTTCGGTCGCCGATGCGCCGGTCGAGACGCATGAGGTGCCGGGGCTGGAGCCCGATCCGCCGTGCGATCACGATGGCTATGAAACGGTGGTGGATGAGGCGGCGCTCGACCGCTGGATCACCGTGGCGCGGCATCAGGGCTGGGTCGCGGTGGATACCGAGACGACCGGGACCGATGCGACCCGTGCGGAGCTGGTCGGGGTGAGCCTGGCGCTGCACCCCAATCTCGCCTGTTACATTCCGGTTGGCCATGGCGGGACCGACATGTTCGCGGAAAAGCCGGTGCAGCTCGACCGCGCGACGGTACTGGCCAAGCTCAAGCCGCTGCTGGAGGATCCGGCAGTGCTCAAGATCGGGCACAACCTCAAATATGACCTGATCATCCTTGGTCGACTGGGGATCGATGTCGCGCCGTTCGATGACACGATTGTGATGAGCTTCGACCTTGATGCCGGGCTGCACGGGCATGGCATGGACGAGCTGGCGGCGACGCACCTTGCGCACAGCTGCATCGCGTACAAGGACGTGACCGGGAGCGGAAAGAAGCAGATTGGGTTCGCCGAGGTCGATCTGAAGGCCGCAACCCGCTACGCCGCCGAGGACGCCGATGTGACGCTGCGGCTGTGGCGACGGTTGAAGCCGCGATTGGCCTATGAGAGCGCGACGCGGGTTTACGAGATGGTCGACCGGCCGCTGGTGCGCGTGATCGCCGATATGGAGCTGGCGGGGATCAAGGTCGATGCCGGGGTGCTGGCGCGGCTGTCGGACGATTTCTCGAAACAGATCGCGAAGCTCGAGGAAGAGATCCACGCCATCGCCGGGTTTAAATTTACCATCGGCAGCCCCAAACAACTCGGCGACGTGCTGTTCGACAAGATGGGGATCAAGGGCGGGCGCAAGGGCAAGTCGGGCGTCTATTCGACCGACGTCAACGAGCTGGAGCGGATCGCGGCGGACAAGGATTCACCGGGACACGAGATGGTGTTGAAGGTGCTCGACTGGCGCCAGCTGTCGAAGCTCAAATCCACCTATACCGACGCGCTGCAGGCACAGATCAACCCGGCGACCGGGCGGGTGCATACGAGTTACTCGCTGACCGGCGCGCAGACCGGGCGGCTGTCGTCGACCGACCCGAACCTCCAGAACATCCCGATCCGCACCGAGACGGGTCGGCAGATCCGCGACGCCTTTGTCGCCGAGCCGGGCAATGTCATCCTGTCGGCCGACTATTCGCAGATCGAATTGCGGCTGGCGGCGCATATCGCCGATGTGCCCGCGCTGCGCGAGGCGTTCGAACAGGGCGAGGACATTCACAACCGCACCGCGATGGAGCTGTTCGGCGAGGTCAACCGCGACACGCGCGGGCGGGCGAAGACGATCAACTTCGCGATCCTATATGGCATCAGTCGCTGGGGGCTGGCCGGGCGGCTCGACGTCACGCCGGACGAGGCGCAGGGGATGATCGACCGCTATTTCCAGAGCTTCCCCGGGATCAGCCGCTACATCGCCGACACCCTGAACGAGGCGAAGGCGCGCGGCTACACCACGACGCTGTTCGGGCGGAAGACGCACTTCACCCGGATCAATGCGCCCAACCAGAATGAGCGCGCGGGCAGCGAGCGCGCGGCGATCAACGCGCCCATCCAGGGGACGAGCGCCGACATCATCAAGCGCGCGATGGCACGGATGGGCCCGGCGCTGATCGAGGCGGGGCTGCCCAATGTCCGCATGCTGCTGCAGGTGCATGACGAACTGGTGTTCGAACTGCCCGAAGGCGATGTCGAGGCAGCGTCGGCGGTAATCCGCCGGGTCATGGAGACCGCGGCCGAGCCGGCGATCACGCTGACCGTGCCGCTGGGCGTCGAGATCGGCACCGGTCCGAGCTGGGGCGCGGCGCATTGACCGCAGCGGGGGCCAGCCTTGCGCCGCTGATCGACCTGTATATCCCGCTGCTGCTGGGCGCGGGCGTGCTGATCCTGATGGTCGCCTGGGTCCCGCTGCTGCTGGAAAAGGCGCCGCTGTCGCTGCCGATCCTGTGCGTCGGGGTCGGCGCGCTGGTGTTTTCGTTCGATCGCTTCGCGCCGTTCGCGCTGCACCCGATCGAGAGCCCGTTTCTGGTCGAGAAGGCGGCCGAGCTGATCGTCATCGTCTCGCTGATGGGGGCGGGGCTGAAAATCGATCGTGCGCTGAACTGGGCCAATTGGCGGTTGTGCGTGCGCCTGCTCGCGATCGCGATGCCGCTCACCATCCTGGCCCTGACCTTGGCTGGACAGGCGCTGCTCGGCGTCGGCGTGGCGACGGCGCTGTTGCTCGCCGCGTCGCTTGCCCCGACCGATCCGGTCCTCGCTTCGGATGTACAGATCGAGGAGCCGGGGTCGGCGAGCGACGATGAGGCGCGGTTCGCGCTGACGTCGGAGGCGGGACTGAACGACGCGCTCGCCTTTCCGTTCGTGCATCTCGCCATTGCCGTCGCGGCGGGCGGCTGGGCCGTCTCCAACCTGACGTCCTGGGCGCTGGACGCGGTGGTCATCCGCCTCGCCGTTGGTCTTGCGCTCGGCTGGGCCGGGGGCTGGGCGCTGGGCAAGATCATCTATCGCCTGCCCGCCGACACCAAATTGTCGCGCACTGGTGATGGCTTTGTTGCGCTGGGTGCGACGCTGGCGATCTATGCCGTGACCGAGTTGGCACATGGCTATGGCTTTCTAGCGGTGTTCGTCGCCGGGCTGATGCTGCGGCGCGCGGCCGGGGGCAGCGACTTCAATGCGCGGATGCATGATTTCGCCGACGAGACCGAACGGCTGTTGATGATGGCGCTGCTGGTCCTGTTCGGCGGCATGCTGAGCGCAGGCGGGTTGTTCGCGATGATCGGCTGGGCGGAGCTTGGCTTTGCGCTGGTCGCGATCTTCATCGTGCGGCCGCTTACGGGCTGGATCGCGCTGGCCGGGTGCCGCCTCGCGCCGTTCGAACGGCCGGTGATCGCCTTCTTCGGCATTCGCGGGCTGGGATCGGTCTTTTATTTCGCTTACGGGATCAACCATGGCCAGTTCGAGGAGCCGGTGCGTCTGTGGGGGGCGCTGGGCGTGGTGATCCTGATTTCGATTCTGCTGCACGGGACGACCGCGACCCCGGCAATGCGTCTGCTCGAGCGCGGTCGGGCGCGCGTCGCGTGAAGCCGAATGACGATATGAACGCGCTCGCCAAGGGCGGGCGGACCAATATCTTCGGCTTCTTCCTGCGCCTGCTCGCGCGGTTGCCGTTCCTGTTCATCGCCGGGCGGCTCTATGGCGCGGAGACGGTGGGGCGGTTTGCGCTTGCGGTGGTGGTGGTCGAGCTGGCGGCGTTGCTCGCTACCCTTGGCCTCAAGCGCGGGCTGGCGCAGGCGCTGGCATCGACCGACCGACCGCATGCCCATGTCGTGTGGGACGGAATGGTGGTGGCGTTCGTCGTCTCGATGATGGCGAGCGCGGTGCTGTTCATCTACCCGGACCTGATGTTCCCCAATAGCGGGACGACGGGGCTGGACCGCTATCTGGCGGTTATCGTGTTCGCAATCGCCTGGTCCGATGTCAGCCTCGCCGCGCTGGCCTATCGCCACAATGTGAAGGCCGCGGTGACCGCGCGCGCGATCGTCGAGCCGTGGACGATCAGCATCGCGGCCTGGGTGCTCTATTATGTGTCGGCGCGCGATGGCCTGATCATCGCCTATGTCCTGTCGATGGCAGCGGCGCTGGTCGCCAGCCTGGTGCCGTTCATCCGCAGCTATGGCCTGCCGCATGGCTGGTCGCCGCGCGTCACGCCGCTGCTCCAGCTTGCCCGGCGCAACATGCCGCTGGCGGGGGCGGATGCGCTGGAATGGGGATCGCGCAACATCGACCGCTTTATCCTCGGCCTGTTGTTCCCGCCGGCGATCGTCGGCATCTATTATATGGCGCAGCAGGTCTCCTCGATCCCGCAAAAGCTCAAGACCAGCTTCGATCCGGTGCTGGGGCCGGTGATCGCGCGCAATCTGGCGGCGGGCAACCGCATCGCCATCGCCAATCAGGTCAAGCAGGTCGGCTTCTGGATCATCACGCTGCAGGCCGCGCTGCTATTGATGGGCGGAATTCCGGCCGAGGGGGTGATGGGCGTGGTCGGGCCGCAATTCGTGGTCGGTGCCGGTGCCTTGTGCTTCCTGCTCGCGGCGGAAGTGGCGGCGACGCCCGGCGCGGTGGCGGAGGCGGGGCTGGTCTATATGGCGCGGCACCGCAATCTGATGGTGTCGATCCTGCTGCTCGGGTTCCAGGCTGCGTTGAGCTTTGCGCTGGTGTTCCAGATGCGCGCCATGGGGCTAGACGTGCATGTCCAGGCAGTCGGGCCGGCGGTGGCGCTGGTGCTGACGCTGGCGCTGGGGTCGACGATCAAATGCTGGATGCTGGCGCGGATGACCGGGGCGTCGGTGTTCAGCCTGCGCCCGGGTTTCGTCGCGGCGATTGTGGTTGCAGGCGCAGTCGGCTGGGCGTTCACGCAGCTGCCGCACCGGTTGGAGTGGCTCGAGCTGTCGGTCGGCGTGCCGGCGATCTTCATCGCCTATTTCGCGGTGATCGGGAAATGGGCGTTCGGCCCCGAGGATCGCGCGCTGTTCAAGAAGATGCCGAAGAGCGAACCGACGCTGCCCGACGAGAAGGTCTGACGCGACACTGGTCTGCTTCGCCAGTCGGGCACCCAACGCCAGTGTACCCTATGGGTGACCGGATGCGGGTAGCCCCGCAAAGTGTTACTTTGCGGGGACCCCTTGGGGGAGCGGGCCAGTGCCGCATCCGCGTCAGCGGATCAGATCAGTGCCGGAAGTGGCGCATCCCGGTGAAGGCCATGGCGAGGCCGGCTTCGTCCGCAGCGGCGATCACTTCATCGTCGCGGATCGATCCGCCAGGCTGGATCACGGCGGTGGCGCCAGCCTCGACCGCCGCGAGCAGGCCGTCGGCGAAGGGGAAGAAGGCGTCCGAGGCGACCGCGCTGCCGATCGTGCGCGGTTCCGCCCAGCCGGCCTTGTCGGCGGCGTCCTTGGCCTTCCACGCGGCGATGCGCGCGGATTCGAGGCGGTTCATCTGGCCCGCGCCGATGCCGGCGGTGCTGCCGCCCTTGGCGTAGACGATCGCGTTCGACTTGACGTGCTTGGCGACGGTCCAGGCGAACAGACAGTCGGTCAGCTCTTGCTCCGTGGGTGCGCGCTGGGTGACGACCTTGAGCGCGTCCCGCGTCACCTGGCCGTTATCGCGCGACTGGACCAATGCGCCGCCGGCGATGGTCTTGAGCATCAGGCCGGGACGGGCGGGATTGGGCAGTTCGCCGCAGATCAGCAGGCGCAGGTTCTTCTTGGCGGCGAAGATCGCCTTGGCCTCGTCGCTCGCGCCGGGCGCAACGACGACTTCAGTGAAGATGTCGGTGATCGCCTTTGCCGTCTCGGCATCGAGCGGACGGTTGAGGGCGATGATCCCTCCGAATGCGGAGACCGAATCGCACGCGAGCGCGGCCTTGTACGCGTCGACCAGGGTGTCGGCAGTCGCGACGCCGCATGGGTTGGCGTGCTTGACGATCACGACCGTCGGCGGGCCGTCGCGGAATTCGCTGACCAGCTCGAGCGCGGCGTCGGCGTCGTTGTAATTGTTGTAGCTCAGTTCCTTGCCCTGCAGCTGCTCGGCCTGGGCGATGCCCGGGGTGGCGGGGCCGGCGGGGAGGTAGAGCGCGGCGGACTGGTGCGGGTTTTCGCCATAGCGCAGTTCCTCGCCGCGCTTGAACACCAGGGGCAGCGTTTCGGGGAACCGCTCGCCCTGATCGGCGAAGGCGAACCAGCTGGCGATGGTCGAGTCGTACTGCGCGGTCAGGGCATAGGCCTTTGCGGCGAAGCGCTTGCGGTCTTCCAGCGTGGTTTCGCCGGCTGCGACCACGGAATAGTCGGCGGGATCGGTGACGATCGCGACGAAGGCGTGGTTCTTGGCCGCCGAGCGCACCATCGAGGGGCCGCCAATGTCGATATTCTCGATAATCTCGTCGCGGCTCGCGCCCTTGGCGACGGTCTGGGCGAAGGGGTAGAGGTTGACCACGACCAGGTCGATCATGCCGATCGCACGGTCGGCGGCCGATGCCATATGGCCTTCATCGTCGCGCACCGCGAGCAGGCCGCCATGCACCACCGGGTGCAGCGTCTTGACGCGGCCGTCCATCATCTCGGGGAAACCGGTGAGGTCGGAGATGTCGCGCACCTCCAGCCCCGCGTCGCGCAGCACCTTTGACGTGCCGCCGGTCGAGACGAGTTCGACCCCCTTGGCGGCGAGCGCCCGACCCAGTTCGACGATCCCGGTCTTGTCGGAAACCGAGAGGAGGGCGCGGCGGATGGTGATGTTGGTCATGGGCGCGCGCTCTAAAAGCCTGAGCCGCATCCCGCAATGGCGCGATTGTGCTTAACCGCCCTTGCGCGCCCGGTGAAACAGCCACGACACGCTCGAACCGCCGGTCAGTGCCTCGCCCGTCAACACAAGTTGTTGCGTTTCACGTGGAATTCCCTTGGCGTCGATCCACACGCTTTCCTCGATCGCCAGCGTCGCGCCGCGTGCGCGGAACTGCCAGACCGAGCCGGAGCGGGTGCGCAGCAGTGCGCCCGCTCCATCGGCGGTGGGGGTCGCCTCGACCGCGGGGTGGAGGTGGAAGCGCACGGTGAAGGGTACCGCGCCGCCCTTACCCCCGCGCTTGGTAGCGGGGAGCAGGCTGTCCTCGCCGCGCACGTCGCGGCCGTCGGTGCCGAGCGCGATGGTGCGCCGGTGGATCACGCCGTGGCGGCGGGCATAGCCGTCATGGCTGGCCTCGATCCGGCTGGCGGTATCGCTCTCGTTGCGGCTCAGCTCCATCTCGACCACGCCGCGGCCGAGCGTGCCGTCGGGGTGGATCGCGGTCGAGTTGCTGTCGCGCACGACCAGGGTGGAGTGGGCGGCGGTGGTCCGCAGCCCCTCGGTCAACGCGGCGGGCAGGCGCAGATCGGCATTGCGCGCGCCGCCGCAGCTGACCACGATCCGCTCGGCCCCGTCAGAGAACTCGAAGGCGAGGGTGGAGGCGCAGCCGCCCGCCATCACCCGCGCGATCGGCGGCGGGGCGGCGTCCATGATCAGCACCGTCCCCTGCTGGGCGAGCCGCTGATAGCCCCATTCATGCGCCTGGCGCAGCGGGCGGACGCGCGCACCGGTTGCCGCAATCGTCTGTTCGATCACGTCGCCGGAAATCGGGATACCACCCTGCCAGCTCGCGAGGCCACCATCGCCATGGCTGACGCCGAGCAGGGCGGAGACCATGCGGTCGATCGCGCTGGTGAGGAAGCCGGAGGGGTCGAGGCGGCGCGCGGCATAGGTCTCGCGCAGCAGCGTGAGCAGCTGGATCGCGTCGAGCAGTGCCGCGGGCGAGCGGCCGGTGATGCCGCCATCCTTGCTGACCGCGCCCGCTATTGCGCGGGACAGGCCGGTTTCGCCGAAGGAGCGGCGCGGGTCGCCGCCGGGGATCATCAGCCCGGCGGTGAGCACCCCGCACCAAGCGGCGATACGCGGCGCGCCGGTGGGCGCGCGATCGGCCGCGCGGTCGAGATGGCGGGCGCCGCGGGCGAGCGCGTGGAGGACGTTCGAGCGATAGACGAGGTCCGTGCTCGACAGGATCAGCGGCGCGTGCGCGGTCCAGAATTGCAGGCGGCGGCCCCACAGATCGGCGCGCCACGCGGGATCGGCGACCTTGCCGGCATGCGCCGCCAGCCAGCCGCGCATCAGCGCTTCGGCGATCGGTGCCGCCTGTTGCCGGGTGGCGACGGTGGACAGGTCGCGCAGCCAGGCGAAGCTGTGCAGATGCTCGCCAAAGGTGGCGGACCAGCCCGGCCGGGCGAAATCGAGCGCACTGACGTCATGGCTTTCGCCGCGGAACGTCAATTTGCCGTCGAGCAGCGCATTGCCGCGCGCGGGATCGCCCATGAACGGATCGTCGGTCACCGCAATCAGCTTGAGCGGGTGACGACCCTTCAGCCGCAGCGCGTGGATCGGGGTACGCCAGCTCAAGCGGAACAAAGTTTCGGAAATGCGGTCGGCCAGCGAGAGGCCACGATCGCCCCCGACCCGGATGAGCCGCTTGCCCTGCTCAATCCCGTCGCTGACCGCCCCGTCGGCGGGCTCATCCCCGCCAATGCTCACCCCGCCCGCAATGCTGCGATATTGTCGGCATAGGCCGACGGGCCGCCCTTGAACGCCGCCGTACCCGCGACGAGCGCGTCCGCGCCGGCGGCGATGACCCGCGCGGCGTTGCTGCGATCGACCCCGCCATCGACCTCAAGGTCAATCGCGCGGCCGCTGGTGTCGATTCGGGCGCGCAGGGCGGAAATCTTGGCCAGCTGGCTTTCGATGAACTTCTGACCGCCAAAGCCGGGGTTGACGCTCATCACGAGGATCAGGTCGACCAGGTCCATGACATGATCGACGACATTGACCGGGGTTGCCGGGTTGAGCACGACGCCAGCGCGCTTGCCGAGCGCCCTGATCGTCTGGAGCGTGCGGTGGAGATGCGGGCCGCTTTCGGGGTGGACCGACAGGCAGTCCGCGCCGGCCTCGGCAAACGCCTCCAGCATCGGATCGACCGGGGCGATCATCAAATGAACGTCGAACGGCTTGGCGCTGTGCGGGCGCAGCGCCTTGATGACGGCGGGGCCGATCGTGATGTTGGGCACGAAATGGCCGTCCATCACGTCGATATGGATCCAGTCGGCCCCGGCCGCGTCGATCGCGCGCACTTCCTCACCCAATTTGGCGAAATCGGCGGACAGGATGGACGGGGCGATACGGACCGGGTTCATAGCCTTTCCTTTATCACCTCAGAATCATGCGGCAACGCGCATGAGCCGCACCATGAAAAATCCGTCCAGCCCGCCATGCTCCGCGAGCATGCCGGGCAGGGTGCGCAGCCAGCCGCGTGGGTGGGCGGTGACGCCATTGGGCAGCTCGTCGGGGAGGACCGGATCGATCGCGAAGCCCGGGTGGTCGGCCAAGAAACGCTCGATCTGCTGCTCGCCCTCCTCGGGCTCGAGCGAGCAGGTGGCGTAGACCATGAGGCCGCCGGGCCGGACCCAGCGCGCGGCGCGGGGCAGGAGCTGCGCCTGAAGCTCGGCCATCTCCGCGATCAGGCGCGGGCGGACGCGGTGGAGCACATCGGGGTGGCGGCGGAAGATGCCGGTCGCGCTGCACGGGGCGTCGAGCAGCACGGCGTCAGCCTCGAACCCCGGTTCCCAGTTGAGCAGATCGGCAGTGACGACTGTTGCGGACAGGCCGGTGCGCTCCAGATTCTCGTGAAGTCGCGCCAGACGACTTTCCGAGGCATCGACGGCGGTGACGTCCCATCCGGCGGCGGCGAGCTGAAGCGTCTTGCCGCCGGGAGCGGCGCACAGGTCGAGCGCGCGGCCCGATCCGCTGCCGTTGCGGGCACCGATCAGCCGGGCGGGGAGCGAGGCGGCGATGTCCTGCACCCACCATTCACCCTCGGCAAAGCCCTCCCGCTCGGGGATGCTGGTGCCGGCGGCGACGCGGACATGGCCGGGGAGCAGGCTCTCGCCCTCTACGGGTGCGTCGCCACGCAATGTCAGGTCGAGCGGGGGCGGGGCGGCGATCGCGGCGCAGGCGGCGTCGGCGGCACGCTCGCCCCAATTGCCGGCGATGCGGGCATAGACGTCGCCCTGCAGCGCGGGCGGGTCGGTCAGCACGGCGTTCTGGCGCATCAGCGTGCCGAATACGCCGTGGACCAGCTTGCGCGGGCCGCCATCGACCAAGGGGAGTGCGGTCGAGATCGCGGCGTGCGGCGGGGTGCCGAGCCGCAATGCCTGAACCAGCGCGATGCGCAGCACGAAGCGCGCCTTGGCGTCATCAGGCAGGCGGTTGCGCGTGGCGCTGTCGATCAGGTCGTCGAGATCGGTGAGGCGGCGCAGCACTTCGGCGGCGATAGCGTGCGCAAGGCCGCGATCGGAGGGGGCGAGCCCCTGGGTCGAGGCGTCCAGTGCCTGTTCGATCGCTAGGCCACGGCGCAGCACGGCATCGAGCAGGCGCAGCGCCGCCCGGCGGGCGGGGGTGCCGGGCGGATCGGCGGGACGGGGCGGCGGGCGATGACCGGTAGGGCGGGGCATCACCGCCCCCTACGCCGAATCGCGCGCGGGTTCACCCCCAAAGCAGCATGCCAAGGGGAATGCAGATCGCTGCGAACAGCGTAATCCAGATTGCGATCCCGACCCATAGCGCAAACCAATCGCTCCGGCGCGGAGCGGCCCGGGAACTACGCGGCACAACGCGCAGCGACGACGGTATGCGCACCTTTCCCATTGTCGTCAGCGCGATCGCGCGGCGGCCGACGCCATGAAAAAAGCGTGCTGTGCCTCCTGCAAATATCCCTTCGATCACGACATCGACGACAAAGCCGCCCGCCTGGTGCAATACCGCGCCAGCGACCTCACCGACTGCTTCGGCGACATCGTCGATCATCCGCGCCGGTTCGGGTCGAGCGCGCTTCCGCGACGCGGAGCCGCGCGCACACCCAGCGCAGACGGGCGGTCGGCGGGGGCAGCGAAGACGTCGCGCGGGGCGCTGTGGCCCATGGTGATCGCGATTTCCTCCAGCGCAGCGATGCGATTGCCGGTGTCGGGGTGGGTCGAAAACAGGCTGTCGCCGCCGCGGGCCAGGCCGGGGACGATATAGAGCTGCGATGCCGCCGGATTGCGCTGTGCGACCGGGTTCGGCACCGCTGCCGCGCCCTGGGCGAGTTTGGCGAGCGCCGAGGCGAGTGCGCGGGGGTTGCCCGAAATCTCGGCGCCGCCCTTGTCCGCGCCATATTCGCGGGTGCGGCTGATCGCCATCTGCACGATCATCGCGGCGAAGGGGGCGACGATAACCGCGAGGATGGTGGCGAGAAATGCGCCGCGATTGTCGTCGCCGCCGCGGAAGAACAGGCCGAAATTGGCGAGCATCGAGATCGCACCGGCGATCGTCGCGACCATCGTCATGATCAGCGTGTCGCGATTGCGGACATGCGCGAGCTCATGCGCCATCACGCCGGCAATCTCGTCGCGGTTGAGGATGTTGAGCAGGCCCGTGGTCGCCGCGACCGCCGCATTCTCCGGGTTCCGCCCTGTGGCGAAGGCGTTGGGATGGGGTGAATCGATGATGTACACCTTGGGCATCGGCAGCTGCGCGCGCTGGGCGAGGCCGGCGACCACGCTGTAGAATTCGGGCGCGGATGCCGCGTCGACCTGTCGCGCGCCGTGCATACTCAGCACGATCTTGTCCGCGTTCCAATAGGTGAAGAGGTTCATCCCCACCGCGACCAGCAGCGCGATGATCATGCCGCCACGCCCGCCAATGGTGAAGCCAAGGGCCATGAACAGGGCGGTCAGTGCCGCCAGCAACATCGTCGTCTTGAACCCGTTCACTTGGATTCGCTCCTTTCACTCCCCAATGTGGGAAATGCCACCCGTCGCTTCAATCGAGGAACCATCATGGGCAAGCGCCCCGATCATGTGAAGCCGCCCGCCTATCTGTCGAAGAGCCCGCCTTTGCCCAAGCCGGAGGCGGGGAAGAAGGCGGAGAGCGACCCGCTCGGCAACGATCCCACGCGCTATGGCGATTGGGAGCTGAAGGGCATCGCGATCGATTTCTGAACCGCAGCCGGAACGAAATCGGGGACGGCGCGTCCTGCGGCGATGACCGCGCCTTCCCGCACCCTGATCGTCCGCATCGCCATCGGCATCGCCGTGGTGATCGCGTTGCTGCTCCTGACGCTGGCGATGCTGCCCTGGGGCGCGTTCAAGGGGCGCGCCGAACGCGCGCTGTCGGCGCAGATCGGTGCGCCGGTGACGATCGGTTCGATCGAGCGACGGTCGTTCTTCTCGTTCAGCCCGCTGCTCGACATTCGCGACCTGCGTATCGCCCAGCCGGACTGGGCCGGGACGGGCGAGATGGTCCGGGTCGAGCGGGTGACGGTGCGCCTGCCGGCCCTCTCGATTCTGACGGGACGTTTTGCGCCCGAACCGGTCGAGGCCGCCAATGGACGCCTGATCCTGATCCGCGCCAAGGACGGGCGCAAGAATTGGGAGCGCGAATCCGAGCGGAGCAGCGGTGGCGGCAGCGGGCTCGAGCGGCTGGCGGTCAGCAACCTGATCCTCGACTATCGCGATGCGAAGAAGGACCGCCGCCTGGCGGTGCGGATCGATTCGGACCCGCGCGGCTTTCGCGCATCGGGGACCGGCGCGCTGGCGGACGAGCCGGTGAGCATCGAAGTGCGCGGCGCGCCGATCGCCGGGCGCGTGCGCTGGCCGTTCCGCGCGCGGCTGGCCGGGCCGCGCACTCGAATCGCGGTGCAGGGCGCGATGGCGGCGCCGTTCGACACGCGCGATATGGCGTTCGATATCTCGGCTCAGGGTGCCGACCTGCTCGATGTCGATCGGGTGATCGAAGCGGGGCTGTTCGGGACGCAGCCGGTGAAGCTGATCGGGCGGGTGTCGCGCAAGAGCGATACGTGGCAGGTCGAGCGGTTGGCCGGGACGATCGGCCAATCGCGGCTGTCCAGTGCCACCGCCAGCATCGACAAGAGCACGCCGGGCCGCACGCGGATCGACGGCGATGTCGCGCTGGCCACGCTGCGGTTCGATGATCTGGCGAATGATCGCGGCCTGGCGGCCGCCGCGGCACGGCGTGCGCGGATCGGCGACCGGCTGATCCCGTCGACCCAGATCGACCTCAAGAGCGTGAGCGATGTCGACGGTGCGCTGCGCGTGCGCGTTGGCCGGATCGTCGGGACTCCGGGCTTTCGCGCGGCGCGGGCGACGCTTGCGCTGGACGCTGCGCGGCTGACCGTCGCTCCGTTCGTCATGGACATGACGCCGGGCCGGTTGGCTGGGCGCGTCGTGATCGACCAGCGTGACGGCAAGTCGGTGCCGACGCTCAATCTCGACCTGACCCTCCGCGGCAGTCGGATTGCGGCGCTGGCGGGCGACGGCGTGCTCGACGCGCCGTTGCAGGGGCGGGTGCGGCTGACCGGGCCGGGCGACACGATCCGCAGCGCGGTTGGCCGGTCGACCGGCAGCATCGCGCTGGTTGGCGGGACGGGGCGGATCCCGGCCAATATCGCCTCCTATCTCGGCCTTGATGTCGGGCGCGGGGCGCTGGTCGATGGCGACAAGGTGGCGACGCTGCGCTGCATGATCCTGCGGCTTGAGGTGAAGAATGGCACGGGGCGGATGGCACCGTTCCTGATCGATACCTCGCGCAGCCAGTCGCGCTTCAACGGCAGTGTCGACCTGTCGGATGAGCGCCTCTCGCTCGTCATGACCGGGTCGCCGAAGAAGGAGAGCCTGTTGCGGCTGACCAAGCCGGTGCCCGTCGGCGGGACGATCAAGGCACCGTCGATGCGCCTGCCCGATGGGGCCAAGCCGAATGTCGGCGGGGTGTTGAAGCTGCTGGGCGATGCGATTGCGGGGGATCGCCCGCCCTTGGCGCAGGATGCGAATTGCAGCGCGCTGGCGGCGCAGGCGCTGCGCTAAAGCGCGTCGCGGATTTTGACCACCGTGTTCCAGTTGCGCGCGGTCGTGACGGGATCGCGTGTTGCCTTGCCGAGCGGTGCGTGCAAGGTCGAGCGGGCCTGGCCTTCGGGGAAATCGATATAGAGTTCGCGGCCGATCGCCCGTGCGCGCTCGGGACCGTCGTGCGTCGCCATCACTGCTTCCACGGCGGCGCTATCGACCGGCTTGCGATGGAAGGTGACGACGAGGAAGCTGGGGCGATCGGTCGCCGCGTCGGGGAAGGGGTTGGCGGCGACGACTGCCTCCATCTCGTCGGGCGTGCGCACGAAGATTTCGGATTTGAGCCCGGTCTCCTGGGCCAGCGCGTCGTGGATCTGCGCCTCGAGCTGTTCGGCGCGCGCATCTGGGGCGGTGAAGACGACATTGCCCGAGGCGAGCAGGGTCTTGACGTCGGTGAAGCCCAGCCCTTCGACCACTGCCTTCAGTTCCGCCGATTTGAGCTGACGCTTGCCGAGGTTGATCCCCCGCAGCAGTGCCGCCCATCTCACGCGGTTTCGCCGCGCGGCGGGCGGGCGAGCAGCGCGTCGACCACGGTGCGGACCGGCGTTCCTTCGAGCAGCGCGCAGACAGCTTCGGTCACCGGCATCTCGACCCCGGCGGCGCGCGCGGCTTCGCGCAGCACTGGCGCGGTCGCGGCACCCTCGGCAACCGTGCGGCGGTCGGCGAGCAGCTCGGCGGCCGCCCTCCCCTGACCCAGCCCGACACCGAGCGAGAAGTTGCGCGAATTGGTCGAGGAACAGGTGAGGACGAGGTCGCCCAGGCCCGACAGCCCCGCCAGCGTCTCCGGCCGTCCGCCGCGCGCGACGCCGAATCGGGTCATCTCGGCAAAGCCGCGCGCAATCAGCGCAGCGCGGGCGTTGAGGCCGAGGCCTGCGCCCTCGACCACACCGCACGCGATGGCGAGGACATTCTTGACCGCGCCGCCGATCTCCGCGCCGGTGACGTCCGACGAGCCATAGGTGCGGAACGTCGCGCCGCCGAGCCGATCGGCCAGCGCTTCGCGCAACGCGTCGTCTTCGCACGCCAGCGTGACTGCGGTGGGCAGCCCCTTGGCCACCTCATGCGCAAAGGTCGGGCCGGACAGGACCGCGACGGGCGCGTCGGGATGGAGTTCGCGGGCGATCTCGGCGACCAGCTTCTGTGTCCCTGACTCGATCCCCTTGGCGCACAGCACCAGCAGACGGTTTCCGGCAGGGAGCTGCGACAGGACCGAGCGCAGGAACTGCGCGGGGACGACGACCAGCAGCGCGTCGCAATCCGAGAGTTCCGTCAGGTCGCTGGTTGCGCGGATCGACGGGGCGAGCGGGATGCCAGGCAGAAACAGCGCGTTCTCGTGCGCCGCGTTGATCGACGCCACGACGTCATCCTCGCGCGCCCACAGCGTCACCGGCTGGTCGTTACGCCCCGCGACCTGCGCCAGCGCGGTGCCCCATGCGCCGCCACCGAGTACCCCGATCTTCATGCCTTCACTCCCGCGCCGCGCACCTTTTCCGCATCCGGGTCGAGCGGCCAGCGTGGGCGCGCGGGCACGTCGAGCGGATCGCTGAAGCCGGCGACGAAGCGCTCCGCCCCGGCCCAGGCGATCATGGCGGCATTGTCGGTGCAGAGCCAGAGCGGCGGCGCAACGAAGCGCAGGCCGTGCTGGGTCGCGAGCGTTTCGAGCGCCGCGCGCACCGATCCATTGGCGGCGACTCCGCCGGCGACGACTAGCGCAGTGGCATGCGGTGCCTTGGCCAGCGCGATGCGGGTGCGGTCGACCAGACAGTCGACCACCGCCTGCTGGAACGATGCGGCGAGATCTTCGGGTGCGAACTTGCCGACCTTGCGCGCGACATCGCTCTTGAGCCCCGCGAAGGAGAAATGTGGCTCGCCCGATCCGACCAGCGGGCGGGGCAACGGCACCGCGCGCGGGTCGCCGGTCCTCGCCGCCGCCTCGACCGCCGGTCCCCCGGGGAAGCCGAGGCCGAGCAGCTTCGCGGTTTTGTCGAACGCCTCGCCGGCCGCGTCGTCGATCGTGGTGGCGAGGCGGCGATAGGCGCCGACTCCTTCGACCAGCAGCAGCTGGCAATGCCCGCCGGAGACGAGCAGCAGCAGATAGGGGAAGGCGAGATCGGGATCGGTCAGCCGCGGGGAGAGGGCATGACCCTCGAGATGATTGACCGCGATCAGCGGCTTGCCCGCCGCGTGCGCCAGCGCCTTGCCAGTGACGAGGCCGACCATGACGCCCCCGATCAGCCCCGGCCCGGCAGTGGCGGCAACCGCATCGACATCGGCGAGGGTCACGCCCGCATCCTCGAACGCGGCGGCGATCAGCGGCTCCAGCGCCTCGACATGCGCGCGTGCGGCGATTTCGGGGACGACGCCGCCGAACGGGCGATGCGCCTCATCCTGCCGCGCGAGGCGGTGCGAGAGGATGCGGCGGTCCGTGGTCACCAGCGCGGCGGCGGTTTCGTCACAGCTCGATTCGAGGCCGAGGATCAACATCGCGCCGATCTAGGGATTCATCCTTCGCTTGTCGAAGCCTCTGCAAGCGTGGCTGCGACCCTCGCCTCCGATTCCGTATGCAGCGCCCAGAAGTCGCGTACCGGCTCTCCGGCTAGCAGCCCTTGCAACACTGCCAGATGCGAATGCCAGCCGCCGCCGAAATTGGCCATCGGGGCGGGACCGGTGATGCCTTTATGGGTGAGGACGAGGCGGGTCTTGCTCTCACCCTCGGCGAACAGCTCGAACCGCGCAGTGCCTTCCGCGCCATCGTCCCAGCTCAGCGCGAAGACATGCGGCGGGTCATATTCCACCACGCGTTCGCGTCCGACCGCGCCTTTCCATTTGGCGTAGCGCTCGGGATAGGGGACGGGGTCGGCCGACAGATTGTCATGGTCGAACACCAGCTCGACCGGTGCATCGGCGCGGGCATCGGTGCCGCCCGCGAACCATTTCCGGCGCAGATCGGCTTCGACCAGATAGCGCCATACCGTCGCTGGCGGGGCATCGAGAATGCGCTCGATGCGTAGCGTGTCGGGCGCGAGGATTTCGAGAGCGGGCATGATGGGCCTCCGTCAGGCGAGGTTGAGTTGCCACGACACGCCGAAGCGGTCGTTGATCCAGGCGAAATTGCTGCTCCAGCCATAATTGCCGGGCGGCATCAGCACGCCGCCGCCCTCCGACAGCGTCGCGAACAGCACGTCGAAGGTCGCCGCGTCATCGCAGTCGAGAAAGAACGACCAGGAGGGCGTGAAGTCGAAGCCGTGGGTGATAAAGCTGTCATGGACCATCACCGGCTGTCCGGCGATAACCGCATGGGCGCGGATAATCGTGCCCTCGCGGCCGGGACCGTCCGGCCCGAAACGTTCGACCGTATCGATGCGGCTGTCGGGAACATGCTCCGCGTAGAAGTCGAGCGCGGCCTGTGCCTTGCCATGCTGGAACATCAGGAACGGCGTGGCCTTGGTCATTCGGCGTCTCCGGCAGGGGCGTCACGCAGCAGCGCTTCGAGCCCGTCGAGCCGCGTGTTCCAGAAGGCCGCCCATTGCTGGAGCCATTGGTTCGCTTCGGCGAGCGGGGCTGGGTTGAGCGTGCAGCGGTGCGTGCGGCCGGCGCGGCGGCGGGTAACGAGGCCGGCACGTTCGAGCACCTGGACGTGCTTCGACGCCCCGGCGAGCGTCATCGCGTAGGGCTGGGCGAGTTCGCCGATGCTCTTGTCGCCCTGGGCAAGGGTGGCGAGCATTCCGCGCCGTGTGGGATCGGCGAGCGCATGGAAGGTCATGTCGAGTCGTTCAACCATTTGGTTGAATTATTCGCGGCTCAGATAATTGTCAACCGATCGGTTTAGCTTTGCGCGAGCGCGCGGTCCGACACGAACGGGTTGGTCTTGCGCTCCTGTCCGAAGCTGCTCGGCTGGCCATGGCCGGGGACGAAGACCGTGTCGTCGCCGAGCGGCCACAGCTTGGTGGTGATCGCGTCGAGCAAATCCTGATGATTGCCCATCGGAAAATCGGTGCGGCCGATCGATCCTTGAAAGATTACGTCGCCGACAATCGCCAATTTCGATGGGGCGTGGTGGAACACGACATGACCCGGCGTGTGGCCGGGGCAGTGGTACACGTCGAGCGTCAGATCGCCGACCGTGACCGTGTCGCCATCGACCAGCCAGCGATCGGGTTCGAACGGCTTGCCGTCAATACCGTAATTGCGCCCGTCATCGTCGAGCCGGCTGATCCAGAAGCGGTCGGCCTCATTGGGGCCCTCGATCGGCACGCCCAGTTCGGCGGCGAGTTTCCCCGCCTGACCGCAATGGTCGATATGGCCATGCGTGATCAGCAGTTTTTCGATGGTGACGCCATGCTGCTGCGCCGCCGCTTTGAGCCGGTCGAGATCGCCGCCCGGATCGGTGAACGCACCGCGCATGGTGCGGGTGCACCAGAGCAGGGTGGAGTTCTGCTGGAGCGGGGTGACGGGCACGATGGCGGCGCGCAGCGGGGGCGTGGACATGGCCCGGAGATAGGCGGCGCGCGGCCCAGCGGCAACAGAGGCTTGCGGGCAGACGTTTAGCGCTTCATGGCCGATGCGATGCTTGTCCAGACACCGTTTGTGTTGCTCGACGATGCCCGGCCGGGGGGCAGCGATGCGCGGCTCTACACCGCGCCAGCGCGGGTGATCGCTGCGCATCGGCCGGATGAGGTCGCCCCGGCGCTGGCCGCGCTCGACGCGGCGCGGACGGAGGGGCTGCATGCGGCGGGCTATATTGCCTATGAAGCCGGACACGCGCTGGAGCCGCGGCTGGCCGGGTTGAGCCGGAGCGACGCGGATGCGCCTTTGCTGTGGTTCGGCCTGTTCGAAACGGTCGAGCAGTTCGCCCCCGATGCCGTTGCCGCGCGGCTGCCCGATCCGGCGGGGGCATGGGTCGCGCGACCCGCGCCGGGGATCGGCCGCAGCGCGTATGACGCCGCCTTTGCGCGCGTGCGGGAGTGGATCGAGGCGGGGGACATTTATCAGGCCAATTTGACCTTTCGCGCAGCAGCGCGGGTGATCGGCGATCCGCTCGCCGTCTATGCCGCGATCCGGTCGCGCGCGGCGGCGGGCTATGGCGGGATCGTGTGGACTGGAAGCGACTGGCTGCTGTCCTTCTCACCCGAGCTGTTCTTTGCGCTGCGCCAGGGCGAGCTGATCGCGCGGCCGATGAAGGGGACGACACCGCGCGGCGCGACCCCCGAAGCGGATGAAGCGGCGCGCGTGGAACTGTCGCAGGACGAAAAGCAGCGCGCCGAAAATCTGATGATCGTCGATCTGATGCGCAATGACCTGACCCGCATCGCCGCGCCGGGCAGCGTGTCGGTGCCCGAGCTGTTCAAGGTCGAAACCTATCCGACCCTGCACACGATGGTGTCGACCATCGCGGCAAGGCTCGCGCCCGGCATCGGGCCGGGTCAGGCGCTGGCGGCGATCTTTCCGTGTGGATCGGTGACGGGTGCCCCCAAGATCCGGGCGATGGAGGTGATCGCGGCGGTCGAGCCGGATGCGCGGGGCACCTATACCGGGTCGATCGGGCGGATCGACCCTGATGGCGATTCCGCGTTCAACGTGGCGATCCGCACGCTGCACCTGAAGGATGGTGCGGAAGCGGCGAGCATCGGTCTGGGTTCGGGCGTGGTCGCCGATTCGCGGGCTGGTGAGGAATGGGACGAGTGCTTGGCCAAGGGGGCGTTCGTGACACGCGGCCAGCGCCGGTTCGACCTGATCGAGACGATGGCGTTCGATCCGGTTGGCGGGATCGCGCTGCTTGAGCGGCATCTTGAGCGGATGCGCGCGAGCGCCGCGGCGTTCGACATTCCGTTCGATCGCCACGGCGTGCGCAACGAGCTGCAGGCAGCGACCTTCCGCCTGCGCCATCCGGCCAAGGTGCGACTGCTGCTGTCGCCGGAGGGGCGGATCGCAATCGGGACTGCACCCATGCCCGAGATGCCGTCCGGCCCGGTCACAGTGGCACTGGCCCGCCGCCAAGTTGCGCCGCGCGACTTTCGCCTGACGCACAAGACGACCGACCGCCGCCCCTGGCCGCGCGTCGCGGGCGCGTGGGAGACCATCTATGTCGATGACGACGACTATCTGACCGAGGGCAGTTTCACCTCGATTTTCGTGCCGCGCGCCGACGGGGTCCTGCAGACCCCGCCGCTCAGCCGCTTCATCCTGCCCGGCGTGTTGCGCGCCGAACTGATCGCCAGCGGTCGTGCGGTCGAGGCGGAGCTGCGGCCCAAGGATCTGCGCGATGGATTCCAGCTCGGCAATGCCGTGCGCGGGCTGGTTTCCGCAGTTACGGTTGCGGAAGAGGAACCAGCCGACCTATAGGGCGCGCGATTTCCTTCCCAGAGAGGCGTTCCCCCATGCAGACCTCCGCCGCGCTCAACCGCATCCAGCCCTCCGCGACGCTCGCGATGACGAGCCGCGTGTTCGAGCTGAA
Organism: Sphingomonas sp.; assembly: GCF_965227385.1. Taxonomy (GTDB): domain Bacteria; phylum Pseudomonadota; class Alphaproteobacteria; order Sphingomonadales; family Sphingomonadaceae; genus Sphingomonas. The sequence continues at coordinate 900,342 of NZ_OZ245750.1, read as the reverse complement.
GCGCGCCGGGGTCGATGTCATTGGCCTGGGCGCGGGCGAGCCCGATTTCGACACGCCCGATTTCGTGAAACAGGCGGCGATCGAGGCGATCCGGCGCGGCGCGACCAAATACACCAATGTCGACGGCACGCCCGAGCTGAAGGCCGCGATCGTCCGGAAATATGCGCGCGACAACGGCCTGACCTATGCCGAAAACCAGGTCAGCGTGAACTCGGGCGGCAAGCACACGCTGTTCAACGCCTTCTGCGCCACGATCGACGCGGGCGACGAGGTGGTGATCCCGGCGCCCTATTGGGTCAGCTATCCCGATGTGGTCGAGTTCGCGGGCGGCAAGCCGGTGTTCGTCGCGGCAGGGGCGGATCAGGCGTACAAGATCAAGCCCGAGCAGCTCGAGGCGGCGATCACCGCAAAGACCAAGTGGGTCGTGCTCAACTCGCCTTCCAACCCGACCGGCGCCGCGTACAGCGCGGCCGAGCTGAAGGCGCTCGGCGAGGTGCTGGAACGGCACCCGCATGTCCTGATCTACGCCGACGATATGTACGAGCATATCCTGTATGACGGCTTCGAATTCGCGACGATCGCGCAGGTGTGCCCGTCGCTTTACGACCGCACGCTGACCGCGAACGGCGTGTCGAAAGCCTATGCCATGACCGGCTGGCGCATTGGTTATGCCGGCGGGCCGCAATGGCTGATCAAGGCAATGGGCAAGCTGCAGTCGCAATCGACCAGCAACCCGTGCAGCGTGTCGCAGGCCGCATCGGTGGCGGCGCTCGACGGCGACCAGTCGTTCCTGGCCGAGCGCAACGCCGCGTTCCAGACGCGCCGCGACCTGGTGGTGTCGATGCTCAACCAGATCAACGGCATGACCTGCCCGCGGCCGGAAGGCGCTTTCTACGTCTATCCCGAATTCAGCGCGCTGATCGGCAAGACGACGCCCAAGGGGCTGGTGATCGACAGCGACGAGACGATGGTCGGCTATCTGCTCGACGATGCGCGCGTTGCGGCGGTGCATGGCGCGGCGTTCGGTCTCTCCCCGGCGCTGCGCATCAGCTATGCGACCAGTGAAGCATTGTTGACCGAGGCGTGCGGGCGGATTCAGGAGGCGTGCGCCGCTTTGCGCTGACCCGCGGACTTTTTTCACCGAAGTCTGAAACCTTTTGCGTGGGTTTCCCGAATATGAACGGGAAGACCAGCGCAGGTTCAGCGCGCCATAGTTAGTCTTTGCTTGGAATCGGCGATGGGCATCCCATCTCCGCGCCACGCAACAAGGATCAAGATGATGACTGCGGCTCTCAAATCGCCGTTCCTCCGCCGTTTCCTCACCGGCTTTTCGCTCGGGGCGGTCGGCATGATCGCGCTGCACGCCGATCAGGTGCTGGCGGCACCGTTATTCTGATGCTGCGCGCGGTTGCCCTTGGCCTTGCGGCCCTCGGCGCCGTCGCCTTTGCCAATCTGGCGGGGCTGGTTCCGCCAGTGCTTGCGGGCGGCGGTGAAAAGGCCGTCGCCATCCCTGCTTCCACTACCGATGTCGCGCCTGCGCCGGGCGATCAGGTCGCCGTGCTCGCCGGTGGCTGTTTCTGGGGCATGGAAGCGGTGTTCGAAGGGGTGAAGGGCGTGAAATCGGTCGTCAGCGGCTATGCCGGCGGCACCCGCGCGACGGCAACCTACGCCCAGGTCTCGACCGAGCGCACCCGCCATGCCGAGGCGATTCGCGTCGTCTATGACCCGCGCGTGGTGAGCTATGCGACGCTGCTGCGCATCTATTTTTCGGTGGCGCATGATCCGACCCAGTTCAATCGGCAGGGACCGGATGTCGGCCCGAGCTATAGGTCGGCGATCTTCCCGCAAAATGCCGGGCAGGCGCGCGTGGCGCGCGCCTATGTCGCGCAACTCGATCGCAGCGGCGCGTACGATACGCGCATCGTCACACGGATCGAGACCGGCGCCTTTTTCGAGGCGGAGGCGGAGCATCAGGACTTTGCCCGCCGTAATCCGAACCACAGCTATATCGTGCGCTGGGACAAGCCCAAGGTCGCGGCCTTCCGCGCGGCCTTCCCCAGCCTGGCGCGCTAGAAACCCAGCTCGGCCAGCTTTCCCGCCAGTTCCGGTGGAAGTGACGCCATGTCGCCAGTCCCCAAATCCGCGGGCGCGTCTGTCGCCTCGAGATAGCGCCAGCCCTGATGCGCGCGCTTGGCCTGTGGCACGACCTGAACCAGCTCGGGATCGAGCAGGATCGCGCAGCGCCCGCCCTCGGCCTCGCCGAACCCCAGGATCGGCGAGCGCGCGATCAGCTGGTGCTTGAAAATCCAGAATAGCGATCCCTGACCGGCGATTTCGGCATGCCGCTTGGGCAGATAGCGGGTAGTCAGGGCAACCGGACCATCGAGCCCGCGCAACGCGAGCCGCTCGCGCAGATGTTCGAAACCGCTCGTTCCGAATGCCACTTTGGTGAGGTGAAGGGCCATCGCGGCGATCTGGGGACCGCGCGCCCGCCGGTCAAGCTACCAGCCGACCAGCCCCGATGCGACGGCAAGGCCCAGAAAGGCAAGGAAGCCCATCGAGTCGGTCACCATCGTCACGAACACCGACGAAGCGACCGCCGGGTCCTGATCCATGCGGTCGAACGCCACCGGGACCAGCACCCCGGCCAGCCCCGCGACCAGGATATTGATGACGATCGCCGCCGCGATCACCCCGCCCAGCGCCGGATTCGAAAAGAGCAGTCCGGCACCCAGACCGAGCAGGATCGCGATCGTCCCGCCATTGAGCAGGGCGACCTTGATCTCGCGCCGGACCATCCGCAGCGTGTTCGACTGCGTCAGCTGGTTCGTGGCGATCGCGCGCACGATCACCGCCATGGTCTGGGTCCCGGCATTGCCGCCGACCGATGCGACGATCGGCATCAGCACGGCCAGCGCCACCATCTGTTCGATCGCGCCGCCGAATATGGCGATGATCGACGATGCCACCAGCGCGGTGAACAGGTTGGCGATCAGCCAGCGGACGCGCGCAATATAGGTGTCGCGGATCGGTTCGTTGATGTCGCCATCGCCCGCACCCGACAGCAATAGCGCGTCCTCGCCCGCCTCTTCGGAGATGATATGGACGATGTCGTCGACCGTGATCATGCCGACCAGCCGCCCCGAATCGTCGGTCACGGCGGCGGAGATCAGTGCATATTTCTGGAAGATCAGCGCGACTTCCTCCTGGTCCATCTCGACCGGGATCAACGTCTGCTCGCGCTTCATGACATCCGCCATCGACACCGATCGCGGTGTGCGCAGGATCCATGACAGGGCACAGGTGCCGATGGGATGATGTGCCGGATCGACGACAAAGATTTCCCAGAAATCGGTGGCCAGTTCGTCGTCACCCCGCAAGTAGTCGAGCACGTCGCCGACGGTCCAATGTTCGGGCACGGCAATCAGCTCGCGCTGCATCAGACGGCCGGCGGACTCTTCGGGGTATGACAGCGCCTCCTCGATCGCGGCGCGGTCGTCCGGATCGAGTGCGCGGAGGACGGCGCGCTGGTCCTCCTCCTCCATGTCCTCGATGATCGCGACCGCGTCGTCGGTATCGAGCTCGGCGGCGATATCGGCGACTTCGTGCGGCTCGAGCGCCTCGATCAGCGCCTCGCGCACCCAGTCGTTCATTTCGGCGAGCACCTCGCCGTCGATCAACCCGGCGATTGCGGCGGCCAGGGCATGGCGCTGATCGGCGGGCGTCAGTTCGACCAGGTCGGCGATGTCGGCGGGGTGAAGCGGCTCGACCCGCTCGCGCACCGCCTCGACATCGCCCGCATCCACGAGGTCCAGGATCGTCCGCACGAAATCGGGCGACAGGCTGTCCTGCGTGTCGTGCGCCGACTCGGCAACGCCGGTTGCGGTTTCGGTCTCGTCGTTCATCGAGCCTCCTCCGACTGCGCTGCCTGGCCCCCTCTAACGCGCTCGAATCGCGCTGCCAATCCGCTGCGGGCGCGATGCGATTTGCAACCCGCCCCGTCGCGCCCTAGGGGGAGCCAGATTGTTTCCCTCTGGAGTATCTGTTTCGATGTCCGATCTTCCGACACGCCTTGTCATGACGCTCGACACCGGCGCCGTGCATATCCAGCTGCGCCCCGATCTTGCGCCCAAGCATGTCGAGCGGATCGTGAAGCTGGCCGATAGCGGATTCTATGACGGCGTCGTGTTCCATCGCGTGATCGACGGCTTCATGGCCCAGGGCGGCGACCCGACCGGAACCGGCATGAGCGGGTCGAAGGAGCCCAACCTGCCCGCGGAGTTCAGCCGCGAGCCGCATGTGCGCGGCGTGTGCTCGATGGCGCGGACCAACGATCCGAACAGCGCCAATTCGCAGTTCTTCATCTGTCTCGACGATGCGACCTTCCTCGACGGCCAGTACACCGTGTGGGGTGTGGTGACCGAAGGCATGGAGCATGTCGATGCGCTGCCCAAGGGTGAGCCGCCGCGCAACCCGGGCAAGATCGTCTCGGCACGCAGCGAAGCCTGAACAAGCGGTTCAGACCGAGTTCAACGCGGAACCGGCAGGGGCGGGACATGTTTGGCAATTCCATGATGTTTCGCTCCTTGGCGGCTATGGCCGCACTCACCCTTCCGCTCGCCCTGCCCGCCGCTGCGCAGCAGGGTACGCTTGCCCAGGTGCAGCAGCATCTGCGCGCCACGCAGACCATGACAGCGGCGTTCACCCAGACCGACCGGTCCGGCAAGACGCTGAATGGGACGATGACGCTCAAGAAGCCGGGCAAGATCCGGTTTCAGTATGAAAAGGGCGTGCCGCTGCTGATCGTCGCAGATGGCAGCGCCTTGTGGTTCATCGACTATTCGGTGCGCCAGGTGCAGCGCTGGCCGGTCAAGGATTCGCCGCTTGGCATCCTGATGAACCCCGATGGCGATGTCGCGCGCTACGCCAAGGTGGTTCCGACTGGCAATCGCGACGTCATCAGCGTGGAGGCGCGCGACCCCAAGCGGCCCGAATATGGCCGGATCACGATGGTTTTCGCGCGCAATGCCGCCGCCCCCGGCGGGCTGATGTTGCAGGGCTGGGTCGCGCTCGACGCACAGAACAACCGCACTACCGTCCGCCTGTCGAACCAGCGGTTCAACGCCCCTGTGAGCGATGGAGCGTTCCGCTGGAACGATCCGCGGAAAACCGGCGGTCGTCGCTGACATTCGCGTTCATGTTGGTGACAGCTTTGACACGCTAGATACGATCTTGCGGACGGGGCCTCGGGATTTTTCCCCCTGTTGCCTGAGGCACTACCCGTCCCGCCTGCGTGACGAACGCCAGGTCGGCCCTCGCTCCATGCCCCCGGAGCGGGGGCCTTTTGGCGTTTATGTGCTTGTGCGCCTGTCGGCGCAACGGCACCGGCCCGCTTCCCCACCCCGCGACCCATAGAATACTGGCGTAGGGGTGCCCGGGCGGGAGAACGCGCCGGCACCGCACGCTCAACCTTGGGCTGGCATCGACGCTGGATCACCCCTAGATCACGCGTGATGAAGATCGCCTCCTGGAACATCAACTCCGTCCGCTTTCGCATGGAAATCGTGGAACGCTTCCTGCGCGAGGAAGCGCCGGATGTCCTGTGCCTTCAGGAAACCAAGGTGATCGACGGCGATTTTCCCCACGCGCCGCTGCGGGCACTGGGCTATGATCATATCGTCATCCATGGCCAGCGCATGCATCACGGCGTCGCGATCGTCAGCAAAGTGCCGCTGGTCGAGGACGACCGGCTCGACTGGCAGGCGAATGGCGAGGCGCGGCACGTCGGCGTGCGCCTGCCCAACGGCGTGCGGCTGGAGAATGTCTATGTCCCCGCCGGCGGCGACATCCCCGACCGCGAGAAGAACCCCAAATTCGGCCAGAAGCTCGATTTCGTCGAGCGGATGACGCGCTGGTCGGAGGGGCTGGGCAGCCTTCCGGTGATCGTGACCGGCGACTTCAACATCGCCCCGCTCGAGTGCGATGTGTGGAGCCACAAGCAACTGCTCGACGTCGTCAGCCACACGCCCGTAGAGGTCGAGGCGCTGGGTCGGTTGCAGGCGGCTAATGATTGGGTCGATCTCGGTCGCCGCTTCATCCCTGCACCCGAACGCTGCTTCACCTGGTGGAGCTATCGCGCCAAGGACTGGGCGGCGTCGGATCGCGGGCGGCGGCTCGACCATATGTGGGCGAGCGGCGATGTTGCGGCACAGGCGACCGCGCACCGCGTGTGCGAACCGTGCCGCGGCTGGCTCAAGCCATCGGACCATGTTCCCATCGTGACGGAGTTCGACTTTTGAACGGTCCGGCTTCCGACCCGCGTGCGGCGGCGCATGCGATCGATGCGATGCGACGCGGCTGGCCATTCGCGATTCGCGGGGGCAGCGGCACGCTATCGCTGCTCGCGGTCGAGACCGCTGACGCCGCGCGGCTCGCCGAGTTCGATCCGGGGATGGGCGCGCCGTTGCTGATCACATCGGGCCGCGCTGTGACGCTAAAACTCGCCAATCAGGCCGCCGCCGCCGTCCCGGATTCGCCGGTGATGATCGCGCGCCGCCCCTGGCTCGATTTCGACGCGGCCGTCGCGCTGTCCGACCCGCAGCTGGATCTGCGCGTCCCGCTGAAGGGGCCGTATCGCGCGGTACCCTCGATGGCCCCGGAGGCGGCGGCGGCGGCGTTGCGGCTGGCGCGGATCGCGGGCCTGCTCCCGGCCTTTTTCGTGCGGGGCGAGGAACTGGGCTATAGGATCGACGCGGCGATTACGCCGGATGACATTCACGCGCATGAAGATCCTGCGCGCTTGCGGCTGGTAACGCGCGCCCGGCTGCCGGTGGTTGGCGCCGAGGACGCCGAGATCGTCGCCTTCCGTACCCCGGAATCGCCCGACGAGCATGTCGCACTGCTGATTGGTCAGCCCGACGGCACCCCGCCGCTGGTACGGCTGCACAGCGAATGTCTGACCGGCGACGTACTGGGCAGCCTGAAATGCGATTGCGGGCCACAGCTGCACGCCGCGATCCGCGCGATTGCCGACAGTGGCTGGGGCATCCTGCTCTACCTGCGCCAGGAAGGGCGCGGGATCGGCCTGATCAACAAGCTGCGGGCTTATGCCCTGCAGGATCAGGGGTTCGATACGGTCGACGCCAACACCAGGCTTGGTTTCGCGGTAGATGCGCGCGATTTCGGCGTGGCGGCGCGGATGTTGACGCTGTTGGGGCAGGCGCAGGTGCGGCTGTTGACCAATAACCCGGCCAAGGTCGCCGGGTTGGAGGCGGCGGGCGTAGCGGTGGCGGAGCGCGTGGCGCACCAGTTGCCGCCCAACCCCCATAATGCCGCCTATCTGGCGACCAAGCGCGACCGCACCGGGCACCAGCTTTAAGTAACACGCGCCAGTTTGGACTGCGCGAGACCCTTGCGGCTCTGGCGGATGCATCGCTGTGCCTATTGCGCGGGCAGCGCTTCCTAGAGCCTAAAAATTAGGCAGCGCTTCGCATCTGCACAATTTTTTACCTTTCGGTAACGATCGACGACTGCTGAATCGCCGGATTCCGGTCCTTTCCGACTCTGGCACGGCCTTTGCTGACTGTCCCACCGGGTCAAATGGGAAAGGGGGCGGAATGAAACTCGTCATCGCCATCATCAAGCCGTTCAAGCTCGATGACGTCCGCGAAGCGCTCACGGAGTTGGGCGTCGCGGGCATGACCGTGACCGAGGTGAAGGGGTTCGGGCGGCAAAAGGGCCAGACCGAAATCTACCGCGGCGCGGAATACAGCACCAACATGGTGCCCAAGCTCAAAATCGAAGTGGTCTGTGCCAGCGATCTGGCGGGCCGGGTGGTCGAGGCGATTCAGGCCGCGGCGAACACCGGCGCGATCGGCGACGGCAAGATCTTCGTGCTCGACGTTGGTCAGGCCGTGCGCATCCGCACCGGCGAAACCGACCAGACCGCGCTGTAACAAGGGGGTATCGATGAAAACTGCACTCAAAATGGCTGCAGGCGCGGGAGCCGCGCTGTTCGCGGCGCTGCCCGCCTGGGCACAGGATGCGGCCGCTGCCGCGCCCGCCGCACCCTTCACGCCCACGGCCGAGATGGTCAACAAGGGCGACGTCGCGTGGATGATCGTCGCGACCGCATTGGTGCTGATGATGTCGGTGCCCGCATTGGCGCTGTTCTATGGCGGCCTGGTCCGCACCAAGAACATGCTGTCGGTGCTGATGCAGGTGCTGACGATCGTGTGCGTCGCCGCGCTGGTCTGGTTTTCGTGGGGCTATTCGATGGCCTTCACCAATGGCGGCGATCTCAACAAATATGTCGGCGGCTTCTCGAAGGTGTTCCTTGCGGGCGTCGATCCGACGACCTTCGCGGCGACCTTCTCGAATGGGGTCTACCTTCCCGAGCTGGTCTTCGTGATGTTCCAGATGACCTTCGCCTGCATCACGCCGGCGCTGATCGTCGGCGCATTTGCTGAGCGTGTGAAGTTCACGCCGCTGATCATCTTCACGGTGCTGTGGCTGACGCTCGCCTATTTCCCGATCGCGCACATGGTCTGGTACTGGGCTGGTCCGGACTTCCTGCACGCTGCACCGGATGACACCGGCCTGCTGTGGAGCTGGGGCGCACTCGACTTCGCAGGCGGCACCGTGGTGCACATCAATGCGGGCATTGCCGGCCTGATCGGCTGCATCGTGATCGGCCCGCGTATCGGCTACAAGAGCGAACCGATGCCGCCGCACAATCTGGTGATGACCATGATCGGTGCCTCGTTGCTGTGGATCGGCTGGTTCGGCTTCAACGCTGGTTCTGGTCTGGAAGCGAATGCCTTCGGCGCGCTGGCCTTCGTCAACACCTTCGTCGCGACTGCAGCTGCGGGCGTTGCCTGGGCGGTGATCGAGCAGGTCGTGCACAAGAAGCCGTCGCTGCTCGGCGCGGCATCGGGTGTCGTCGCAGGTCTCGTTGCGATCACCCCGGCGGCGGGCTTTGCCCACCCCGGCACTGCGATCATCCTGGGCGCTGTGGCTTCGCTGGTCTGCTTCTTCTTCGTGACCACGGTGAAGAACGCGCTGAAGTATGACGACACGCTCGACGTGTTCGGCATCCACGCAGTCGGCGGCATCGTCGGCGCGATCGGCACCGGCATCGTCGCCGACCCGGCGCTCGGCGGTCAGGGCTGGATCGACTATACCGCTCCGGTGGCGAAGGCCGGTGTCTATGACATGGCTGGCCAGGTCGTGACCCAGCTCTGGGCGGTCGGCACCACCATCGCGTGGACCGGCGTGGTCAGCCTGGTCCTGTTCCTGGCGCTGAAATACACGATCGGCCTGCGCCCGAAGGCGGAAGTCGAGGTCGAGGGCCTCGATCTCAACGAGCATGGCGAGCGCGCCTACAACTACTGACGAAATTGGGGCCGCATCCCTGCGGTGCGGCCCCTCACGATGTTCCTCCTGCGGACGACTGGGCCGGCTCTCACAAGAGCCGGCCCGTTTTTTATGCGAGGTCGGCCCGCACGAAATCGGCACAACGCTCGCCGATCATGATGCTCGGTGCATTGGTGTTCCCGCCGATCAGGCGCGGCATGATCGAGGCATCGGCGATGTACAGCCCCTCGACCCCGCGCACGCGCAGCTGCGGATCGCACACCGCCCCGTCGTCGGACCCCATCCGCGCCGTTCCGACCGGGTGATAGATGGTGTCGGCGCGCGCGCGGATCAGCCGCTCCAGCGTCGCATCATCGTCGAACGGGTAGCGATCCTTGCCCCCCAACGCTGCGAGCGGCTGCTGCTCCAGGATGCGGTACATCATCCGCGTCCCCTTCATCAGCCCGTCAAGGTCGCGCGGGTCGGACAGGAATTGCGGGTCGATCAGCGGCGCGGCGCGCGGATCAGGTGACTTGAGCCGCACCGTCCCCCGGCTTTCGGGGCGCAGGACACAGGCGTGGCAGCTGAAGCCATGCGCCTTGACCTTCGCGCGCCCATGATCCTCGACGATTGCGATCAGGAAATGGAGCTGGATGTCGGGCACTTCCAGCGCTGGATCGCTCTTCAGGAACGCCCCGCCCTCGGCATAGGGCGATGTCATCATGCCGCTGCGGCTGCGGAACCAGCGCCACATGCCGCCGAGCCCGGCGAGCGATCCACGCAGCGAGCGCCCGAGAAAGTCGTACCCCGGCGTCTCGAACGCCGCGACATAATCGAGATGGTCCTGCAGATTTCCGCCCACCTCAGGCCGGTCGATGCGGACCTGAAGCCCCATTTCCTTGAGATGCGCCGCCGGGCCGATGCCCGACAGCATCAGCGTCTGCGGCGTGCCGAACACGCCGCCCGCCATTACCACGGCGCGGCGCGCGCGAATCATTTTGGTCTGTCCGCCGCGTGAGTAGGCGACGCCCCACACGCGCCCCTCCTCGAACAGCACGCGCTCGACCGTCGCGTCGCAGATCATGTTGAGATTGGCGCGTTCCTTCAGGTAGCCGCGCGCAGCCGTCCAGCGCTCGCCGTCCTTTTGCGTCACCTGATAGAGGCCGATCCCCTCCTGTCGCGCGCCGTTGAAATCGTCGTTGCGCGGGATCTGCAGCGCTGCGCCCGCCTCGATGAAGGCGCGCGTGCCGGGGTGGACGAAGCTCTGATCACTGACATGGAGCGGGCCGTCGCCGCCGTGGAAAGCGTCCGCGCCATGCTGATTGGCCTCGCTGCGCTTGAACACCGGCAGGACATCGTCCCAGCTCCAGCCGGGGCAACCGAGCCGTGCCCAGTTATCATAGTCCCACGGCACGCCGCGAATGTAGAGCATTGCGTTGATCGCGCTCGACCCGCCCAGGCCGCGTCCGCGCGGCTGGTATCCGCGACGGCCATCGAGGCCGGGCTGCGGCACCGTTTCATAGGCATAGTTGGTCGCGGGGGTCTGCATCGCGATGCCGCCGGGCATCAATGTGCGGAAGCTGGTGTTGCGCCCCCCGGCTTCCAGCACAGCGACGCTGTACTTGCCGTCCTCGCTCAGCCGACCTGCTGCGGCGCTCCCTCCGGATCCGGCTCCGATGACGACGATGTCGGCTTCTTCCATAACTTCCCCGCCTCTTCCCGCTCTTTCCAGCGCGCCTTGATCGTCTCGGATGTATCGCGGCTGCCGTCATGGCTCCAGCCGGGCGGCGCGACCATGTACATGAGACGCGCGTGCCAGTTCGGGGCAGCCCACACGTCCTGCGCAATCCCCCACCATTCGTGGAATGCCGCACGGACCAGGTTGAAGTCGGGCAGGTTCTTGACGATGCCATAGCGCGGCCGGTCGTCATCGCGCTCCGCCTCGAACGTCCCGAACATGTGGTCCCAGATGATGAACACCCCGGCATAATTCTTGTCGAGATAGCGCGGGTTGGTCGCGTGGTGGACGCGGTGGTGCGACGGGGTGTTCATCACCGCCTCGAACCAGCGCGGCATGCGTCCGATCACCTCGGTATGGATCCAGAACTGGTAGACGAGGTTGAGGCCCGCGACGAAAAACACCATCGCGGGCGGAAAGCCGATCAGGAACAGCGGCAGGCGGAAGATGAAGCCCAGGCTGAAGAATCCGGTCCAGGTCTGCCGCAGCGCGGTCGACAGATTATAGTGCTGGCTGCTGTGGTGGATGACGTGGCTCGCCCAGAACCAGCGCACGCGGTGGGCCGAGCGGTGGAAGACATAATAAGCGAGATCGTCGAGCACGAAGGCGAGGACGAACCAATACCAGGCATAGGAGATGTCGAAGAGGCGGAACTGGTGGACCCACACCGCCATGACGAACACGAAGCCGCCCGCCAGTACGCCCGCGATCGTGCTGCCAAAGCCGAGCATGAGCGAGGTCAGTGTGTCGCGCGGGCAATAGCGGCTGCGATCCTTGAGGCGCGCCACCACCATCTCCGCCAGCACGAGCAGGACGAAGGCCGGGACGGCTAGGTCGACCGGGTTCGGCAGGTTGGGCATCCTCGCTCCTTACACGAATGTAAATAAGCGCGTGCCCCCGCCCTTGGCAATGGTCAGCTTAGGGTCTCGGCAAAGGTGCGCGCCGCTTCCCCATCGGCGACGGTGATGCGCAGCACCGTGCCCGGCTGCAGCTCCAGCGCGAGTTTGGTGCCGTCGGCCTCGGGATGCACCATGACGACGCGCGCGGATTTGAAGCGGGTTGCGCTATACCGTGCCCCGAGCGGCTCGATCACCACCAGATCGCCGGGCCCGCCCGTCACTATGGCCCGTCCGCCATCGGCCGCGACAACGCCTAGCTGCCCCTCGAACCCCGACACCAGCGCCTCGGCCAGCCGGATGGCGTCATTGCCGTCAGCAAGCCGCTGGGTTCCGCCCAGCCCGAGCATCCGCGCGACGCCCGCCAGCGCCAGGACGGCGGCAAGCGATCCGGCGGCAAGCCACCAGTTCATCGGATCAGGCCTTGCCCGCCAGTGTGTCGAGCATCGGGCGCAGGCTGGAAAGATCATATCCTGCCTGTGCCGCTTTGGTCACCAAAGTCTCGGGATCGGTGCCGCGGCTCGCTTCTGCAAGCGCCCACAGGTTGGTCGAGCGGGTGCCGGAGCGGCAATAAGCGAAGACCGGGCCGCCCGCGCCGTCGATCGCGGCGCGCATCGCTTCGACCTGCGGCATCGAGAACCCGGCATGGGTCACGGGGATGGCGTGATAGGACAGGCCCAGCGCTTCGGCAGCGGCGCGGATGGCGTCGCCCGATGGCTGGCCGGGTTCTTCCTTGTCCGGACGGTTGTTGACGATCGCCCGGAACCCCGCACGGGCGATTTCGGTCGCTTCGGTCGGCGTGATTTGGGGGGATACCGAAATCGTATCGTCGATCGTTCGCATCAGTGTGCCACTCCTAATTGCCCGGACGGGTTTCGACGACGGCAGCCGTATCCGCCCATGATTTCATCAAATCCTGCGCCCGAACCAGACCCTCATGAACCGGTTTCGTCTCCGACGACTGACATCCCAGGTCGAATTTGACCTGAAGGTCCGCTGTAGGACCCCAGCTGATCGTTCCATAGGGCATGTCGGTGATGGTGCGCTGGCACGGCAGCTCGGCGCCGGCATAGCGGCGCGCGGGTGCGAGCAGGGCGGCGAGTCGTGCATAGCCGTCGCGTCCCACACTGATCCGCTTGGTCTTCACCACATAATCGCGAAACGCCTTGGTCGGGCCTTCGTCCGCATAGGTATAGATCCCCGTGCCATCAGGGGCGAGCGTCCAGTCGAACAGCGGCTTGCCCCAGCTCTTGATCGTCAGGCCGACTGGCTCGGCCGGTGCCGATGCGGCTGAAGACGGCGGGGGCAGCGTCGCGCAGCCGGAGAACGCGAACATTGCCAGCAACATCACCTCACGCATCGACAGCCTCGTGGATCACTTGCAGGAAGGCATCGCCATAGTCCGCCAGCTTGCGCGCGCCAATGCCTGGGATGCGTGCAAGCTCGGTGAGCGTGGCGGGACGTGCCGCTGCCATCTCGCGCAGCACCGAGTCGTGGAAGATGACATAGGGCGGCACGGCGGCGGCTTGTGCCAGTGCGCGGCGCTTGTCGCGCAGCGCCTCGAACAGCGGATCGCCGACCGGGTTGGGTGCGCCGCCGCTGCTTGCGCCCCGGCGGCGGCGTTCGCGCTTGGGCGGGACGACGAGGTCGAGCGTGGCTTCGCCCTTCAGCATCGGGCGCGCGCCGGGGCCGAACTCCAGCCCGCCATGCGGATTGGTGCGCAGCGCATCGCGCAGCAGCAGCGCGCGGCCCACCGGTTTGATCAGCGCCGCCTCATCGCCCTCGACAATGCCCCACACCGACAGCGCCTCATGCCCGTTCATCAGGCTGCGCTCGCTCGACTGACCGGTCAGCACCTGCTCGATATAGGTCGCGCCGAAACTCTGGCCGGTGCGGAATACAGCGGAGAGGTATTTCTGCGCGGTCACGCTGGCGTCGATCGCCTTGGGTGCCTCCAGGCAATTGTCGCAATTGCCGCAGGTCGCGGGCGGTTCCTCGCCGAAATGACGCAGCAGGATCGCGCGGCGGCATCCGGCGGTCTCGACCAATGCGCCCAATGCGTTGAGGCGCGTGCGCTCGCCCGGCTGGCGCTCGGGCTCGACCTCGCCGATGCGCTGGCGGGCGCGGGCGAAATCGTCGGCGCCCCAGTAAAGCTGCGCCACCGCCGGATCGCCGTCGCGCCCGGCGCGGCCGGTCTCCTGATAATAGCCCTCGATCGATTTGGGCAGGCCGGCATGGATGACGAAGCGGACATCGGGCTTGTCGATGCCCATGCCGAACGCCACCGTAGCGACGATCACCATGTCCTCGCTGGCAACGAACGCGGCCTGGTTGCGGCGGCGCACGGCGGGGTCGAGCCCGGCATGATAGGGCAAGACCGGGCGTCCGGTCGCGGCGAGCTTTTCCGCCAGCTGCTCGACGCCCTTGCGCGTCTGGGCATAGACGATGCCGGGGCCGGACTGGGTGGCGATGAAATCGGCGACCTGACGCGGCACATTGTCGCGTGGGGCGATGTTGTAGCGGATATTGGGGCGGTCGAACCCCGCGACGATCAGCCCGTCTTCCGCGATGCCGAGCTGGTTCAGGATATCGGCGCGGGTGTGCGCGTCGGCGGTGGCCGTCAGCGCGAGCCGTGGGACGTCGGGAAAGGCGTCCATCAACGGGCGCAACAGCCGGTAATCGGGGCGGAAATCGTGACCCCATTCGCTCACGCAATGCGCCTCGTCGATCGCGAACAAGGCGAGCGGGGCCGAGCGGAGCAGGTCGCGGAAGCTGCCGTTCGATGCGCGTTCGGGTGCGACGTAGAGCAGGTCGAGTGCGCCGTTGCGGAACCGCTCGATCGTCTCCGCCCGGTTCTCGTCGACGCTGGTCAGCGTGGCGGCGCGGATGCCGACGGCCTCTGCGGCGCGCAGTTGGTCGTGCATCAGCGCAATCAGCGGGGAGATAACGACGCAGGTGCCGTCGAGCATCGTCGCGGGCAGCTGATAGGTCAGTGACTTGCCGGCGCCGGTCGGCATGACCGCAAGCGTGCGCTGTCCCGCGAGCACGCGATCGACCACCTGGCGCTGGACCCCGCGGAACTCGGGAAAGCCGAAGACGGTGTGTAATACGTTGCGGGCGTCACTCATGCGGCGGGGATATAGCCAGTCTCCATCAGGAATGCGCGCAATCCGGTCGGGTAATCGGGATATTCGACCAGCTGGCCTTCGGGACAAACGCCGTCTTCGCTCCGTTCGACCTTGCACCGGTCGGGCCAGGTGGCCGGATCCTTGCGATATTCGGCAAGGATCACCGGCCATATCGTGTCGAGCGTTCCCAGCCGTGCTGCAGCGGCGGCCCAGGCGGCGCAAGCGCCGTTGGGATAGTCCTCTGCGATGCACGCCTTGCGTGCGCTGGCCGCGGCCTTTTCGAAGATTTTGGCAAAGCGCGGCTCGGCCGAGACATCGCGAGCTGCGCCGTCGATCACGTTCAACACCTTGGGCGGCGCAACGCTCGCGGCATAGCTTTCGAACGCATAGAGAAAGCGGTCGTCGCTCACCACGAAGTCGCGCATCCCGTCACCATCGACATCCTTGGGCCAGCCGATCTCGGCCCCGTCATAACCGCCCAGCTCGGCGACCGCGAGCGCCTCTCCCGTCGGCGCCACGACCCGCATCCGCTGGCAACAATGCATGCCGCCGGTATAGTCCTGAAAGAACGCGACGACCGGGCCATCCTTCGACAAGCGGCCCAGCATCAGGATGTTCTGCATCGGCGACCCATCGAGCCTGACGCTCGCGCCGTCGGTGCGGGTGATCGTGAGAACCGGGTCGACATCGCCGTCCGCGCATTCTTCGCCCAACGGTGCGCACTGGACGCGATCGAACACGGCAGTCAGGTCGCCGAGCCGATAGACCTTGCGGCCTTCGCCCATCGTCCACTCGATCTTTTGGCCATCGCGAACCGGCTTTCCGGGCGCTGCGGCGGCGCCAAGCATCAAAGCCGCCGCAATCAGGCTGAAAATGCGTACCATCGGGCGATTGTCCTCCACTGCCGGATCGCTACCATCGCCCCGAATACACGGCAATCGGGAGGCGGGTGATGGAATCTGACGCGATTCACGACAATGTGGAGCGGCACCAGTTCGAGTTGACCGTGGACGGTCATCTGGCGCGCGCCGAATATGTCATCGATGGTGACGTCATCACCTTCACGCACACGATCGTGCCGCCTGCACTGGAGGGGCGGGGGATCGCCAGCCGGCTGATCCGCCACGGCCTGTCCGAAGCACGAGACCGCGGGCTGCGGGTCGTGCCGCAATGCCCGTTCGTCGCCGCCTATATCCGCAAGCATCCCGAATGGGCGGACCTGCTGGCCGAACCGCTGGACTAAATCCGGCAGGGTTCGCCGTTGTCAAGAACATGGGTGCACAGCTGTGCCTGCGCGCTGTCCTCCGGGTCTAATGCGGCGACCGCGACCCAACCCTCGCTGCGCCAATGCGCCGCAGTGTCGGCATCGGTCCCGAACGGCAGGAACAGCCGCCGCCGCTCCGCCGGAGCCAGCCCTGCGTCGAGCAGCGGGTCGGCGTACAGCGAAAAGCCAACGGCGGGTTCCTCACCCTGTCCACCCAGCACCGAATAGCTGCCGCCGCGCCCGATCTCGCCACGCACGCCGCGCGCGAACAGCGAGAAGCCGATCCAGCTTTGATATTCGAAGCCATGGCGCTCGGTCGGGTCGAGCGTCAGCGCGGCCTTGCCTGCCACCGCCTGTGCGACGGCTTCCAGACCATCGAGTCGGCTGGACAGCGCGCCGCCGGTGTCGTGCGCCCGCAGCCGGGCGATCGCCGCGTCGAACGGTCCCGCCGCCTCGATCAGCGGCAGGAAGGATGGATCGATCGCGGCGACTGCGGCGGCATCCTTGGCGTCGAGCGCGGCGCGCAATGCGGTCAGCCGCTCGGCCGCCATCGTCGGGGCGAGCTGCTCGACCAGATCGGGCAGGGTGAAGTCGATCGCCAGTCCGGGTACGCCCGCCGCTTCGAGCGCGGCCACCGCCACGGTAACGATCTCGCGCACCGCCGCGATGCTGTCGCGCCCGATCAGTTCGCAGCCGATCTGGCGCATCGCGCGCTCGGGGCGCAGCTCGCTGGCGCGCAGCTTGAGCACCGGTCCGGCATAGGACAGGCGCACCGGGCGCGGGTGGTGCGCCATGCGCGTCGCGGCGATGCGGCCGACCTGTGCGGTGATGTCGGGACGTATGGCCAGCGTGCGGCGCGAAACGGGGTCGGTGAAGCGCACCGCATCCTTGCCGCTCGCCG
The DNA here is from genome assembly GCF_965227385.1 of Sphingomonas sp. GTDB lineage: Bacteria > Pseudomonadota > Alphaproteobacteria > Sphingomonadales > Sphingomonadaceae > Sphingomonas. The sequence goes on along the minus strand of NZ_OZ245750.1, from coordinate 883,061 downwards.
CCTTCAATCGCTGGCCCAGCGACTCCTCGAACTCGGCAAGCGGCGGATCGACGCGCTCATAGCCATGCAGTCGCGCGACATCGAGAACGCGTGATTCAAGCGTGGCCGCTGCGTCGGCAAGCGGGGGCAGGCGGTCGTGGAATCCTTCGGGAAGTAGTCCGTTCATGCCCGCCCCCATAAGCGCGTCAGAACTTGAGCGCCATGGCAGTCTTGACGCCCGGCAGCGCGCGGACGCTGGCGACCAGTTCCGGCGTCACCGCTTCGTCGACCGACAGCAGCAGCACGGCTTCACCACCGGCGTCGCGGCGGCCGAGGTGGAAGGTGCCGATGTTGACGCCGGCATCGCCCAGCGCGGTACCGATGCGGCCGATGAAACCGGGCGCGTCCTCGTTCACCACATAGAGCATGTGCCCCGCGAGATCGGCCTCGACCTTGATCCCGAACAGCTCGACCAGCCGCGGCTCGCGGTTGTTGAACAGCGTGCCGGCAACTGAACGCTCGCCCGCATCGGTCTTGACCGCGACGCGGATCAGCGTGTGGTAATCGCCTTCCTTCTCGGTCTTGACCTCACGCACCTCGATCCCGCGCTCCTTGGCGAGGAACGGGGCGTTAACCATGTTGACCGTGTCGGTCTGGGTGCGCAGGAACCCCGCGAGCACAGCGCTGACGATCGGCTTCTGGTTGACCTCGGTCGCCGCGCCTTCGCTATGGATCGACACGCGCGGGATATCGCCATGGGTGAGCTGGCCGACCAGGCTGCCCAGCTTTTCGGCGAGCGCCATATACGGCTTCACGCGCGGCGCTTCCTCGGCGGTCAGGCTGGGGACGTTGAGCGCGTTGGTGACGCCGCCATTGACCAGGTAATCGGCCATCTGCTCGGCGACCTGGATCGCGACATTGACCTGCGCTTCGCTGGTCGATGCACCCAGATGCGGGGTGGCGACGAAGTTCGGGGTGCCGAACAGGTCATGTTCCTTGGCCGGTTCGGTGACGAACACGTCAAGCGCCGCGCCCGCGATATGGCCGCTGTCGAGCAGTTCCTTGACCGCCGCCTCATCGACCAGCCCGCCGCGCGCGCAGTTGATGATGCGCACGCCCTTCTTGGTCTTGAGCAGATTTTCCTTCGACAGGATGTTGCGCGTCTGATCGGTCAGCGGCGTGTGCAGCGTGATGAAGTCGGCGCGGGCGAGCAGTTGGTCCAGCTCGACCTTCTCGACGCCGAGCTCGACCGCGCGTTCGGGCGACAGGAACGGGTCGAACGCGATCACCTTCATCTTGAGGCCAAGCGCGCGATCGGCGACGATCGACCCGATATTGCCCGCACCGATCAGGCCGAGCGTCTTGCCGGTGACCTCGACGCCCATGAAGCCGTTCTTCGGCCACAGGCCCGCCTGGGTCTGGGCGTTCGCTTCCGGCAGCTGGCGCGCGAGCGCGAACATCAGGGCAATGGCGTGTTCGGCGGTGGTGATCGAATTGCCGAACGGGGTGTTCATCACCACCACGCCCTTGGACGAGGCATAGGGGATGTCGACATTGTCGACGCCGATGCCGGCGCGGCCGATGACCTTCAGGTTCGTCGCGGCGTCGATGATCTCCTTGGTCGCCTTGGTCGAGCTGCGGATGGCAAGGCCGTCATACTGGCCGATGATCGCCTTCAGCTCTTCCGGAGTCTTGCCGGTGATCTCGTCCACCTCGACCCCGCGCTCGCGGAAGATCTGGGCGGCCTTGGGGTCCATTTTGTCGCTGATAAGTACCTTGGGCATTTTCATTCACCTCGTCACCCCAGCGTAAGCTGGGGTCTCGTGCGGCATGCGCACGGATTGTGGAGAGAGACCCCAGCGTTCGCTGGGGTGACGTATTCGTTAAGCCGCCTTGGCGGTCGCGTAGGCCCAGTCGAGCCAGGGGCCGAGCGCTTCGATATCGGCGGTGTCGACCGTCGCGCCGCACCAGATGCGCAGGCCCGCCGGGGCATCGCGATATCCCGCGACGTCATAGGCGGCGTGTTCTGCCTCGAGCAGCGACGCGAACTTCTTGATGAAGGCTTCGTCGGCGCCCTCGACGGTCAGGCATACGCTGGTGGTCGAGCGGATCGCTTCGTTCGCAGCCAGATTGCCCAGCCATTCGCGTTCCGCGACCAGCTTTTGCAGCGCGGCGGCATTGGCGTCGCTGCGCGCAATCAGCCCGTCGAGCCCGCCCAGACCCTTGGCCCATTCGAGCGCGAAGATCGCGTCCTCGACCGCCAGCATCGACGGGGTGTTGATCGTCTCACCCTTGAACACGCCTTCGGCCAGCTTGCCCTTGGCCATCAGGCGGAACACCTTGGGCAGCGGCCAGGCCGGGGTGTAATTTTCGAGACGCTCGACGGCGCGCGGGCCGAGGATCAGGACACCATGACCGCCTTCGCCGCCCAGCACTTTCTGCCAGCTGAAGGTCGCGACATCGATCTTGTCCCAGGGCAGGTCGTAGGCGAACACCGCGCTGGTCGAATCGGCGAAGGTCAGGCCCTCGCGGTCGTCGGGGATCCAGTCGCCATTGGGCACGCGCACGCCGCTGGTGGTGCCGTTCCAGGTGAACAACACGTCGCTCGACCAGTCGATTGCGGTCAGATCGGGCAGCTGGCCATAATCGGCGCGGATGATCGTCGGATCGAGCTTGAGCTGCTTGGCCGCGTCGGTGACCCAGCCTTCGCCGAAGCTTTCCCAGGCGAGGGTGGTAACGCCGCGCGCGCCCAGCATCGTCCACATCGCCATTTCGAACGCACCGGTGTCGGAACCAGGGACGATGCCGATGCGGTGCGTGTCGGGCAGGCGCAGCATCTCACGCATCAGGTCGATGCAGTACTGCAGGCGGGTCTTGCCGAGCTTCGAGCGGTGCGAACGTCCAAGGACCTCGGTCGCGAGCTTCGATGCATCCCAGCCCGGAGGCTTGGCGCAGGGACCCGAAGAGAAATGGGGACGAGCCGGCTTGGTAGCGGGCTTGGAAGCGGACGCAATTGTGGCGTCGGCGGAAGTCAAATCAGTCATGTCAGTCTCTCCTCGCAGAGAGCACGCGCGGCGTTGGGACCGCGTGGCCCGTCGGCGGCCCTAACGATGGGGGGCGCTAAGTCAAGCAAAGAGCGGTTTCGGATGAAACGGGTCGAATTCGCGCGGGGCGGATAAGCGTCGGTTAACCATAATGGGTTAGAGGGGGCGCATGGTCATGCGTATCCTCCTGGCCCTGACCCTGCCGCTGTTCCTCGCCGGATGTCTGTTCGGCGGAGGCGATGATCGCGCACCGCCGCGCGCACCGGTGCGGCCCGATCCGCGCGGCCCTGTGACGCTCGACCTGCCGACAAGCCGCGAGACGCAGCAATGCTATGCCGATCTGTCGCGTGCGCTGGTGCGCTTCAGCCCGCTGCCCGATCGCGATTATGGCGGCGGGTGTCAGGTCATCGGTGCGGTGCAGCTGATCGATGTCGGGATTCCCGTGTCGGGGTTGAAAGCGATGCGCTGTCCATTGGCGCGCAATTTCATCGCCTGGATGCGTCATGCTGCCGTTCCTGCCGCACGCGAAATCCTGGGAGGGGAGCTGGTGCGGGTCGAAACCTATGGGACCTATGCCTGTCGCGGCATCGTTGGCGGCAGCGCGGCGTCGGCGGGGCGGGTGTCTGAGCATGGTCTGGGTAATGCGGTGGATGTCGCGGCCTTTGTCCTGCGCGACGGCCGCAAGATCAGCGTGCTGGGCGACTGGAGCGGGGGGACCGCGGAGGAACGCGAGTTCCTGCGCGTGGTCCACAAATCGGCCTGCCGGCGTTTCACCACGGTGCTGGGCCCGGAATATAACAGCGCGCACGCGAACCATTTCCATTTCGACATGGGCGGCAAGGCGTTCTGCCGCTGACGCCACTTTGCGTCGGAAGCGAAACCGGCTAATCCCGCGCCAATGACAGACCAGAAAGTGCCGTCGCGCGTCTTTGCCCGCGCGAGCCAGGATGCGGAGACCGCGCGTACCGCCGTCTCCACCCCCCAGACCGAACACCCGGCCTACCGCCTCGCCTTTCAGGACATGGAGTTCCTGTTGCGTGAGGATCTGCGTCCGGTGCGGTTCCAGCTCGAGCTGCTCAAACCCAGCCTGTTGATGGACGAGGCGAAGATCGCGTCGCTGTTCGTCATCTATGGGTCGGCGCGGATTCCCGAGCCGGCCAAGGCGCAGGCGTTGCTCGATCTCGCCACCGACGACCAGTCGCGGCGGATTGCCGAGCGGCTGATCGAAAAGTCGAAATATTACGATGTGGCGCGCGAACTGGCGGCGCTCGCCAGCTGCTATCCGCTCGACGAGAATGGCGACCGCCACTTCGTCGTCACCTCGGGCGGCGGCCCGTCGATCATGGAGGCGGCGAATCGCGGCGCGGCGGAAAAGGGCTGCGAATCGGTCGGGCTCAATATCGTGCTGCCGCATGAGCAGGCGCCGAACGCATATGTGACCCCGTCACTCAGCTTCCAGTTCCACTATTTCGCACTGCGCAAGATGCACTTCCTGCTGCGCGCCCGCGCGGTCGCGGTGTTCCCGGGCGGGTTCGGCACCTTCGACGAATCGTTCGAGCTGCTGACGCTGATCCAGACCGGCAAGATCGCGCCGATCCCGGTGCTGTTCTACGGCAAGGACTTCTGGACCCGCGTCGTCAATTTCGAAGCGCTGGTGGAGGAGGGCGTGATCAGCCCGCGCGACCTCAAGCTGTTCCACTTCTGCGAGACCGCGGAAGAAGGGTGGGAGATCGTCCAGAAATTCTGGGAAGACCGGAAGGCATAAGGAAAAAGGGCGGCCCATCGGACCGCCCTTTTTCGCACCCTCAGCGGCGGCAGATCATTCCTTCTTCGCGGCTTCCTCGGCAGCGGCCGGATCGACCGACGGCGCGCCCGATGCCGGGGTGCCGGCATTGCCCATTTCGGTCGGGGTGATCGCATTCTCAGTCGCTGCGTCACCGCCTTCGGCCGGCGCGGCTTCCGGAGCCGGGAGCGGCAGGTTCGACCCCTGCGCGTTCATATAGGCGATGACGTTAGCGCGCTCCTGCGGATCCGACAGGCCGGCAAAGGTCATCTTGGTCCCCGGCGCATATTTGCGCGGCGAGGCCAGCCATGCGTCCATCGACGCGAAATCCCAATTGCCCGGAACCGCCTTCAGCGCGTCCGAATAGGCAAAGCCGGCGACATGGCCGTGCGGCTTGCCGAGCGCGGCCCACAGATTCGGGCCGACACCATTGGCACCGCCCTGGGTGATCGAATGGCACGCGGCGCACTTGGCGAACGAAGCCTGGCCCTTGGCGACATCGGCCTTGGCGAGCCGGTTGGCGATCGGTTCGACCGCGGCGGCTCCACCCTCGCCCTCGGCGCCATCGGCGCTCTCGACCGGATAGCCTTCCTTTTCGGGTTCACCGCTGTGGTAGATCATGCCGCTCGCGATCGAGAGGCCGAGGGCAGAGGCACAGCCGAACAGGACCCAGCCTGCGATCGTGTTCATGCGATTGTCCATGTGCGCCCGTTCTGCCCCGTGTTGATCTTGGCCGGGTTCTTTAGTCGGCCCTTTTGCGCACCGCAACCCGGGCTTGCCGCAAGTTGATCGCGTGGTTACGCGCGCGCCGATGGACAATTTCGCCGCACCCGCCCGCCCGATCGTCGAACGGATGACACAGGCCGCCCTGGCCGAACCCAAGCGCGCAGTCGCGTTTCAGGGCGCGCCGGGCGCAAATTCGCACATGGCGGCGCTCGAAGCCTTCCCGACCGGGCTGCCCTTGCCGTGCTTTAGCTTTGAAGATGCGATCGATGCGGTGCGCGACGGGCGCGCCGATTGCGCGATGATCCCGATCGAAAATTCGCTGCACGGGCGCGTCGCCGACATCCATTTCCTGCTGCCCGAATCGGGGTTGGTGATCATCGGGGAGCATTTTCTGCCGATCCGCTACGCGCTGATGGGGCTGGGTGCGCGCGCCGGGGTGCGTCAGGCGATGAGCCACCCGCAGGCGCTGGGCCAGTGCCGCCACTGGCTGAAGGCACAGGGGATCGCGCCCTTGTCCTATCCCGACACTGCCGGTGCAGCAGCGGTCGTGGCGGAGATGGGCGATCCGCAGGTCGCCGCGCTCGCTCCGCCGGGTGCTGCGCCACTCTATGGCCTGACGGTGTTCGACAGCGACGTCGCCGATGCCGACCATAACATGACCCGCTTCGTCGTACTGGCTCGCAGCGCGCCGCCGCTGCGCGATCACGGGCCGTACATGACCACCTTCGTGTTCGAGGTGAAGAACGTCCCCGCGGCGCTGTACAAGGCGCTGGGCGGCTTCGCGACCAATGGCGTCAACATGACCAAGCTGGAAAGCTACCAGCGCGGCGGCAGCTTTGCGGCGACGGAATTCTATTGCGACATCGTCGGCCGCCCCGGCGACGCGGCGGTCGACCGCGCGCTGGAGGAGCTGAAATTTCACACCAAGTCGATGCGCGTCCTCGGCACCTATCCGCAGGCACGGGCGCGACCGGAGTAACTCACCGCTCGCGCGTCGCCATGAACTTCACCCGGGAGTAGCGGTCGGCGATATAGCCGACTTCCCAGGCCGATTTGGCGAGGAAGACCGGGTTGCCGTCGCGGTCCTTGGCCATGGCGGTGCGGTTCAAGTCCATGAATTCCTTCAGGTCCGCCGCCTCACCGCCGACCCAGCGCGCGGTGTCGAACGGTGCGGGTTCGAGCACCGCGCCAACCTTGTACTCGGCATCGAGGCGGCTCAGCAGCACTTCGAGCTGAAGCTGTCCGACCACGCCGATGATCCAGTTCGACCCGATTTCGGGGTAAAAGACCTGGATCACGCCCTCTTCGGACAGGTCGTCGAGCGCCTTGCGCAGCTGCTTGGTCTTGGTCGGATCCTTGAGCACCACGCGGCGCAGGATTTCCGGTGCGAAATTGGGCAGGCCGGTAAAGCGCACCGCCGCCTTTTCGCTCAGCGTGTCGCCGACGCGCAGCGTGCCGTGGTTGGGGATGCCGATGATGTCGCCCGGAAACGCCTCGTCCGCCAGTTCGCGCTGCTGCGCGAAGAACATGATCGGCGAGTGGATCGCGATCGGCTTGCCATGGCCGCTTGGCGTCAGCTTCATGCCGCGCTTGAACGTGCCCGAGACGAGCCGCATGAACGCGATGCGGTCGCGATGGTTGGGGTCCATATTCGCCTGAACCTTGAACACGAAACCGGTGACTTCGGGATTGTCCGGCGCGACCGGGGCCGGTTCGGCGGGCAGCGCGTGCGGCGGCGGAGCGTGGCGCGCGATCGCATCGATCAGCGAATCGACGCCGAATTCCTTGAGCGCCGACCCGAAATAGACCGGGGTCAGGTCGCCATTGCGATAGGCGTCGCCGTCGAACGTCGCATAGCCGGCGAGGCCCAGCTCGGCCTCTTCGCGCACCTTTGCCAGTGTCTGGGCGGAGATCAGCGTGTCGAGCTGCGGATCGTCGAGCCCGCTGGTCTGCACGACCTTGCCCTGAAATTCGCGGCTGTCGCCCTCGGGCAGCAGCAGGCGATGGTCGACCAGGTCGTAGATGCCCTCGAACTGCCCGCCCATGCCGACCGGCCACGTCATCGGCGCGACGTCGAGCGCGAGCAGGTCGGCGATCTCGTCGAGAATCTCGAACATCTCGCGGCCTTCGCGATCGACCTTGTTGACGAAGGTGATGATCGGCACGTTGCGCAGCCGGCACACTTCGAACAGCTTGCGCGTCTGGCTTTCGATACCCTTGGCCGCGTCGATCACCATCACGGCGGAATCGACCGCGGTCAGCGTGCGATAGGTGTCCTCGCTGAAATCCTCGTGGCCCGGCGTGTCGAGCAGGTTGAAGGTCACCCCGTCCCGCTCGAACGTCATCACCGAGGACGTCACCGAAATGCCGCGCTGCTGTTCGATCTTCATCCAGTCCGATCGCGCGCGCCGCGCCTGGCCGCGCGCCTTGACCTCGCCGGCCAAATGGATCGCGCCGCCGAACAGCAGCAGCTTTTCAGTCAGCGTGGTCTTGCCGGCGTCAGGGTGAGAGATGATCGCAAAGGTGCGGCGATCCGGAATCGAATTGTCGGGCATCGCGGCCCTCTAGCGGCAAGTGCGCGGCGAATCCAACTCTACCCGGCGACCCAGGTGACATGCATGGCAAAGCGGCGCGATTCGCCAGGCGGGATTGCGACGACGCCGGGCTTGTCGCGGAAATCGCCGGTAAAGCCGACGGGGTCGGCATGCCCCTGCCAGGGCTCGATGCAGACGAATGCTGCGCCCGGTTTGGTCCAGATCGCAAGCGTCGGCAGGCCGTCGAACCCGATGTCGAGCTGTGGCCCGGTCGTGCCGCCATAGCGGACCGCGCGGCTGGCAGGCGCCATCCAGATCAGCGCGTCGTCTTCGAAAAGGGCGTCGGCGAGGTGCAACGTTCGCCCGTCGAGCGGGCTGGCGCGTTCGGCGGTCCCGATCAGCCCAGCTTCGAGCGTCGCCAGCGCACCCGGCTCGTCCTGCGCGAAGACGATTCGGTGATCCTCCCGCGCGCCGCCGACGGGCAGTGGCCACGCAAAGGCGGGGTGGAAGCCAAAACTGGCCGGAAGCACCGTTGCGGTATCGGGATTGGCGACCTCGATCTCGGTAACCAGCGTTGCGCCATCGAGGCGATAGGTCGCGCGCAGTTCAAACGCGAAGGGATAGGCCGCGCGCGTTTCCGCATCGTCGCGCAGGGTGAAGGTCGCGTGGGTTTCGCTCGACTCGGTCACGGCGAACACGCGCCGCCGCGCAAAGCCATGCTGCTTCATTGCATAGTCGCGCCCGTCGACGCGCAACGTATCGCCGTTCAGCCGCCCGACGATCGGGAACAGCAACGGCGCGTGCCCGGTCCAATAGGTCGGGTCGGCGTCGGTCATCAGCTCGCGGCCATGCGGATCGCACAGGCTGAGCAACTCGGCCCCAAGCGGGTCGATCCGCGCGCTGAGCGTGCCGTTGCCGATCGCGATCATCTCAGCCTTCGCGATGAACGGCGAACCCGGCGAAATCCTGGTTCACCGGCATCAGCTCAAGCCGGTTGATGTTGAGATGCGGCGGCAGCGTCGCGACCCACAGCAGCGTGTCGGCGATATCCTCGGGCGTCATCGGGTTGACCCCGGCATAGAGGTGGTCGGATGCGGCTTGGTCGCCCCCGGTGCGCACGGTCATGAACTCGGTCTCGACCATGCCCGGCTCGATCGAGGTGACGCGCACCCCGGTGCCGTGCAGATCGGCGCGCAGCGCGAGGCTGAAATGGTTCACGAACGCCTTGGTCCCGGCATAGACATTGCCGGCGGGGTAGACATAGCTGCCGGCGACCGAGCCGAGATTGATGATTGCGCCGCGCCGCGCGATCAGCATCGGCAGCAGCTTGTGCGTGATCGACATCATCGCGGTGACGTTGGTGTCGACCATCGTCTTCCAGTTATCGAGATCGGCCTGCTGCGCCTTTTCAAGGCCCCGGGCGAGCCCGGCATTGTTGATCAGCAGGTCGATCCCCGCGAACGGTTCGGGCAGCGACGCCAGCGCCGCATCGCGCGCGGCCTCGTCGCGAATGTCGAATTCGAGCGTGTGGACGCTGTCGCTCTTGAGCGCCGTCAGCCGGTCTGCGCGACGTCCGGTGGCGACGACATGCCAGCCCGAATCGGCAAAGGCATGCACCGCCGCCTCGCCGATCCCTGCAGTCGCGCCGGTGATGAGTACGGTGGGCATGACAACGGTCCTTTCGCTGAAGACGTCTGCCCTATGGTCATTCGTCCGACGCGCTGCAATGATCGCGCGAGCGGGGAGCGCCATGGAGTCGCTGAAAATCATTCTGTTCGCGATCGTGGCAGCGGTCTTTTATGGCGTCCTGCACGATCAGGTGACCGCGCACCTGTGCGTCGAGTATTTCACGATCGGGCATCCACCCATATTTGCTACGGACTCACCGTTTCTTCTCGCGCTCGGCTGGGGCGTCATTGCAACTTGGTGGATTGGTCTGATCCTCGGGCTCCTGCTTGCAATGGCCGCCCGGCTGGGGCGTGCCCCAAAGCTCAACGTCAGTGACGTGCGCGCCGGGATTATCCGGCTTATGCTGATCAGTGCTGGCGGGGCAGCGGTCGGCGGTGTCGTTGGCGCGTTCCTCGCCGCGCAGAAGGTCATCTGGCTTATCGGCGAGTTGGCCGATCGTGTCCCGGACGACCGCCATGTCGCCTTCCTGGCAGTCGGCTTCGCCCATAGCGTCAGCTACGGCATCGGAGGGCTGGGAGGCATGGTCTTGTGCGTTTGGACGTGGCGCAGACGGCAGCGCGCCGCCGCTACCCGACCTCTGGCCGGGTAGCGGCCACGACTCAGCCCCGCAGCACCGCGCCCAGCTTCGCCGCCGCAGCGACGACCTTGTCCGCCACCGCCTTGATCTCGGCGTCGGTGAAGCTCTTCTCGCCGGGTTGCAGCGTCACTTCGACCGCGAGGCTCTTCTTGCCGTCCTCGACGCCCGCGCCGGTGAACAGGTCGAACAGCCGCGCGTCGGTGATCACCGCCTTGTCCGCACCCTTGACCGCGCGGACGAGGTCGCCCGCCGCCAGCGCGCTTGGCACGATGAACGCGAAGTCGCGCGTCACCGCTTGCAGCGCCGGGGGCGTGTAGACCGGGCGCGCGAAGCCCGTCGCGCGCTTGGCGGGGATCGCGTCGAGGAAGATCTCGACTGCCGCGACCGGGCCGTCGAGGTCGAACTTCCTGGTCAGGCTCGGGTGAAGCATGCCGAAGGCGGCGAGCACCGTCTTGGGGCCCAGCCGCAGCGTCGCCGACTGACCGGGGTGCCAGGCCGCGCCCGCTTCTCCCATGACCTGAAGGTTCCCGACCGGTGCACCGGCGGCCTCGAGCAGCGCCAGCGCCTCACCCTTGGCGTCGAAGGCACCGAAGGGCTGGGCCTTGCCGTTCGCCCAACCGCGCGGGTTGCGGTCGCCCGCGAGCAGGACGGTGAGGGTCAGCTTCTCGCCGCCGGCCAGATAGCGGCGACCGAGTTCGAACAGCCGCACGCTCGTCGCGCCGCGCTTCACGTTGCGCGCCGCCGCCATCATCAGCCCGGGCAGCAGCGAGGGGCGCATGACCTTCAGGTCCTCGCTGATCGGGTTAGCCAGCGTCCAGGCGCCGCCGCCGACCGCTGCGGCCTCGCTCTCGGAGATGAAGCTCCACGTCACCGCTTCGTTGAGGCCGCGTGCGGCGGCGGTGCGGCGGATGCGGCGCTCCAGCTTCTGCTCGGGGGTCGCGGTCGGCTTGGCGACCCCGGGCGCGCGGGGCAGGGGGGTGGAGGGAACCTTGTCGATCCCCTCGATCCGAATCACTTCCTCGACCAGATCGGCGGGGCCGTCGATATCGCGCCGCCAGCTCGGCGCGGTGACGCGGAAACCGTCGCACATGTCGGTGAGCTCGCACGGGTCGCCATTGGCGTCGAGCGGCTGGACGGTGAAGCCGAGCGATTCGAGGATGTCCTTCTGCCGCTCCGCCGGGATGGCCAGGCCGCCGAGCGTCTCGGCGAGACGCGGGTCGTAACCGGTGGTGATGCCGACGCGGGGCACGCTGCCCGCGCGTGTTACTTCACTTGCGGTGCCGCCGCACAGCGCCAGCACCAGCCGCGTGGCGATCGCCAGCCCATCGTCGAGAAACTCGGGATCCACACCGCGCTCGAAACGGGTGCGCGCGTCGCTGGTCAGCAGCAACTTCTGCCCGGTGCGGGCGATATGTTCGGGATCGAAATAGGCGCATTCGATCAGCACATCGGTCGTGGTGTCGCTGCACCCCGAATGTTCGCCGCCCATGATGCCGCCAATATCGTGCACCGCCGCATCATCGGCGATCACCGTCATCGTCGTGTCGAGTGTGTAGCTCTTGCCGTTGAGTGCGAGCACCGCTTCGCCTGCCTGCGCCTTGCGCGCGGCCAGGCCGCCGTTGAGCGTCGTGAGATCATAGACATGGAGCGGGCGCCCCAGCCCGAACATCACGAAGTTGGTGATGTCGACCAGCGCTGAGATCGGCTTCTGCCCCACCGCCTTCAGGCGACGCTGCAGCCACTCGGGCGACGGCCCGTTCTTCACGCCGCGTACGATCTGCCCGTAAAAGGCCGGACAGCCCTCGGTATCGTCGGTCCGGACATCCGGCCCGGCGCCCTCCGCCACGATTGCGGGAAGCCCCGACACCACCGCGTCGAGCGGCTTGAGCGTGCCAAGACCTGCAGCGGCAAGGTCGCGGGCAATACCGCGCACGCCCATGCAATCCTGACGGTTCGGCGTGATCGAAACGTCGATGACCGGATCGTCGAGACCAGCATAGTCCGGGAACGCAGTGCCGACCGGCGCGTCCTCGGGCAGTTCGATGATGCCGTCATGATCATCGCCCAGTTCCAGCTCGCGGCTGGAGCACATCATGCCGTTCGATTCGACGCCGCGCACCGCCGCGACCTTAAGCACCATGCCGTTGGCCGGGACGGTCGCGCCGGGCAGGCCGAGCACGCCGACCAGGCCAGCACGCGCATTAGGGGCGCCGCATACGATCTGCAGCGGCGCGCCGTCTCCGGCATCGACGGTCAGCACCTGCAGCTTGTCGGCCTGCGGATGGCGCTCGGCAGTCAGCACGCGGGCAACCTTGAACGCCGCCAGCGCAGTGCCGGGATTCTCCACGCCCTCGACCTCATGCCCGATGCGGTTCAGGCAATCGAGGATCGCGGTCAGATCGGCGTCGGTGTCGAGATGCTCCTTGAGCCAGCTCAGCGTGAACTTCATGCGCCGACTCCCCCCGACAGCGTGGGCACGTCGAGCGCCGAGAAGCCGTAATGCTTCAGCCAGCGCAAATCGCCGTCGAAGAATGCGCGCAAATCATCCATCCCATATTTGAGCATCGCCAGCCGATCGACCCCGGTGCCGAAGGCAAAGCCCTGCCATTCGTCTGGGTCCAGCCCGCAGGCTTCGATCACCCGGCGGTGGACCATGCCGCTGCCCAGCACCTCCATCCAGCCGCCGCCCTCGGCATCGCCGGACCCGCCGATCACGCGCTTGCCATTGATCCACGTGAAACCAACGTCCACCTCCGCGCTCGGCTCGGTGAACGGGAAATAGCTCGGGCGCAGGCGCAGCACGATGTCGTCACGCTCGAAATAGGCCTTGAGGAAGGTCTCGAGCGTCCATTTGAGGTGGCCGAGCGTGATCCCCTTGTCGATCACCAGCCCTTCGATCTGGTGGAACATCGGCGTGTGGGTCGCGTCGCTGTCACTGCGATAGACGCGGCCCGGCGCGATGATGCGGATCGGCGGCTGTTGCGACGTCATCGTGCGGATCTGCACGGGGCTGGTGTGGGTGCGCAGCACCATTGGCCGCTCATGCTCGCCCGCGAGATAGAAGGTGTCGTGCATCGCGCGCGCCGGATGCGTCTCGGGAATGTTGAGCGCAGTGAAATTGTGCCAGTCGTCCTCGATCTCCGGCCCCGTCGCGACGGCGAAGCCCAAATCGGCGAAGATTTCGGCGAGCTCGTCCATCACCTGGCTGATCGGGTGGACCGTGCCTGCTGCGACGCCATCGACTGGCAGGGTCATGTCGAGCGTCTCGCTGGCGAGCTTCGCCTCCAGCGCCGCGCTTTCCAGTGTCGCCTTGCGCGCCGCCAACGCCTCGGTCACCGCCTCGCGCAGGCCATGGATGCGCGGGCCGGTCTCCTGCCGCTCTTCAGCGCTCATCCCGCCCAGTGTCTTGAGCAGGCCGGTAACGCTGCCCTGTTTGCCCAGCGCCTGGACGCGCACCGCCTCCAGCGCATCGACGCCGGCGGCCGCGTCGATCGCGGCGAGAAGGTCGGCCTTCAATTGGTCAAGATCGGTCATCGGAATTCCGTTCAATGGTCTAGTGGCCCGAACCGCAGTCAGGCGCGAAGGTCAAGCCCGACTGCCGAGCAAAGCGACGCCGAACGCGATGAACACGCCGCCGGTCACGCGGTTGAACAGCCGCTGGCGGTTGGCCGGCGCAAGCCACGCGGCGAGCGAGCGGCCGCCCAGCGCGTACATGCTGAACCAGAATGCCTCGATCACCGCAAAGCTGGCGATCAGGACGGTGAGCTGCGGGGCGAACGGCGCGCTGGTGTTGATGAACTGCGGAAACAGCGCGGCGGCAAAGATGATCAGCTTGGGGTTGGAAAAGCCGGTGCCGAGCCCCGTGCCGAACATCGCGATCAAGGATGGCGGGGCGGGCTTCTCCGCCGTGGCATCGCCGCCCGCGACCGGCGCGCGCCACGCCTTGATCCCCAGCCAGACGAGATAGCCGACCCCGGCATAGCGCAGCGCATCGAACAGCATGGGCGAGGCCTTGAGCAACGCGCCCAGCCCGGCAGCCGATGCAAGCAGGCACACCATATTGGCCGTCATCAACCCCAGCATCGACGCAACCGACCGGCGCGCGCCGTGATGGATGCTCTGCACCATGACGTGGAGCATGTTCGGCCCCGGCGTCGCTGAGATCAGGAACACGGCGGTGACATAGAGCCACCAGGTCTGGAGCGTCATCGCGCGATGCCTTCCCGGTCAAGAAAAAGGGCGCCGGTGGATGGTCCACCGGCGCCCCATATTCGGTCGCTACAGGTCGCCTCAGGCGGCCTGGGGCAGAGCCGCCTTCGCCTGCGCGATGATAGCGGTAAACGCTTCACCTTCGTGCATAGCGATGTCGGCGAGGACCTTCCGGTCCAGTTCGATGCCGGCGAGCTTCAGCCCGTGCATGAACTGCGAATAGGTCAGGCCCTCGGCGCGGACGCCGGCGTTGATGCGCTGGATCCACAGGGCGCGGAAGCTGCGCTTCTTAACCTTGCGGTCGCGATAGGCATACTGGCCGGCCTTCTCGACGGCCTGGCGTGCGATGCGGATGGTGTTCTTGCGACGGCCATAATAGCCCTTCGCCTGATCCAAAATCCGCTTGTGCTTCGCCTTGGTGGTTACACCACGTTTGACACGTGCCATGGTCTGCTACTCCTTACTTGAGGCCGTAGGGCGCCCAGAGGCGCACATGGCCGGCATCAGCTTCGGACAGGACCGACGTGCCGCGGTTGGTGCGAATATACTTCGCGTTATGGCTGCTCAGGCGGTGACGCTTGCCGGCGACGCCGTGCTTCACCTTGCCCGTTGCGGTGAATTTGAAGCGCTTCTTCACACCGCTCTTGGTCTTCATCTTGGGCATTTTCGTCTCCTTTTACGCGCGACGAATTCTCGAACAGCCACGGCAGCCCTTGTTAGCCGGGCGGTTCCTGAATCGCGGAAAGGCGGGCGCTTAGCGGGTTGGGGGCGGTTTGGCAACCGGTTGCGCCACCGAGCCGCGCCTCTGATCCTTCAACCACGCCCGAGCATGCGTTCGGCCAGCACGGCGACACCTGCCCCGGCGGCGTAGGCAAGGAAATCCTTCCAGTCGAATCCGGTGCCAAGCAGCGTGCGCGCGAGCGGGCTGTCGCGCCAGCCGAGCAGGTCGAGAATGCCGATCAACTGCCCCAGCTCGACCAGCGCCGCGACCGCGAACGCTGCCGCCGCTGCCGGGACCACCGCAATGCGCGTGGCTGCGCGCAGTCCACAATAGACCAACAGCACCGCGAGCGTGTCGCCCAGATGCGGCCGCACGAATCGGTCGCGGACATAGAGCGCGATCACCACCTCGATCGCGAACAGCGTCACCGCCGCCAGCGCATAGCCGCGGTGCAGGCGCAGCATCTCAATGCCCCCGGCAGCCAAGCGCCTCGACGATTTCCTCGATTCGCGCCGGGTCGCCCGCCGCGATCACCTCGCCAGTGCTCCCCGCGTGCAGCGGATCGCCCTGCCAGTCGCACATCCGCCCGCCCGCGCCCTCGACCACCGGGACCAGCGCTGCGAAATCGTGCAGCTTCAGCCCCGCCTCGATTACCAGGTCGAGATACCCCGACGCGACCAGCCCGTAGTTATAGCAGTCGCCGCCCAGCACGGTGCTCATCACCGCCGCGTCGACATGTTCGAATGCGTGGAGCTGGCCATCGGTGAACAAAGCTGGGGAGGTGGTGGCGAGCAGCGCCTGTGACAGCTGGCGGCACCTGCGCGATTCGGCTGGCTTGCCGTTGAACAGTGTCGGACGTCCGGTCACGCCGAGCCAGCGTTCGTCGATGATCGGCTGGTCGATGATGCCCAGCACCGGCCAGCCATCCTCCATCAACGCGATCAGCGTGCCGAAAATCGGTCGCCCGACGATGAAGCTGCGCGTCCCGTCGATCGGGTCGAGCACCCAGGTCCGCCCGCTGCTGCCTTCGCGCGGCCCCTCTTCCTCCCCGATGATGCCGTCCATCGGGCGTTCGGCGACGATCAGACGGCGCATCGCCGCCTCCGCCGCCTTGTCCGCCAGCGTGACGGGCGAGGCGTCGTCCTTCGCCTCCAGCCCGTGTTCGGCGCGGAAATAGGGGCGGATCGCCGCGCCCGCCGCTTCGGCAAGGCGCAGGGCAAGGTCGATATCGGCTTGGCTGACTGGCATCCGTCCCGCCTAGCGGGGCACGCGCCGGAATAGAAGGCCGATCAGAACGGCAACCAGCGCCGCTTTTCGCTGAACTTCATATAGCCGACATTGGCCCCCGCGCGCCACCCGACGCCCAGCCGCACCGGGATCAGCACCACATCGCCGCGACGCAGATAGGTGGCGGAAAAGCCGCCGACGAAATAGAGGCGGCCCTCGCCGGCCGGGAAGCGCTTGTACAGCTCCTGGCTGTCGTAGAGATTGTAGACTAGCACGAACACCTTGTTGGCGTCGCCGCCGATGTCGAAGCCGACCGACGGCCCGGTCCAATAAACGTCGCGCTCACCTTCGACCGCGTGGATCATCTTGCCCGATCCATAGCGCAATCCGACGACCACGGCACCCGAGCCTTCGGATCCGGCGATATAGGCATTCGGCTCGCCCTGATCCTTCAGGATATCCTCGATCAGCGCGGCCAGCCCGGTCGCGCCCTTGCCGAACACGTCCTCGGCCGCCGACACCAGGCGAACCCGGTCGAACGTGACGGGTGCTTCCGGCTTGGTCAGGCCACCAGCCTGGGTGCTGCTCTGCCCCGCAGCCTGTTCCACCGGAGTCGCCGACTGCGCGGCCTCGGCGGGTGGCGCTTCATAGGGCGCGCCGGGATCGACCGGCTCGTCGCGTGGCGCGGGCTGCGCGGGAATTGCAGTCTGTGGTCGGTCGAGATCGGCGTCGATGGCGGTATCGGGATCGACCTTCTGGATGCTCTGCGCTTGCACGGGCGCCACCGCCAGCGCCGGCACAGCAAGCGCCATTCCGATCCACCGCATCAATCGTCGCATATAGTCCCTCCGCAGTCTCGCATGTACGCCCGGCGATGGCGGCGCGGCAATGAACCGGCGATGACCCGAGTCGATTTCGCGCCCAGCCGCCGCAAATCGGCCCATTGATCGCTAGCCAGACGCTCGCTATAGCGCGCCTTCGCCGCAGGCATCCGGAGACGTGGGTGAGTGGCTGAAACCAACGCTTTGCTAAAGCGTCGTACGGGGAACCGTACCGAGGGTTCGAATCCCTCCGTCTCCGCCATTTATCTGTCTGCCATCGGTCGCATCCGACCGAAATAGCCCACGGTTCAAGCGTTTAGGACCAGTCGGCGTCGTGCTGGGACGCCCGCGTTCGCGGCAAATCGGATCAGTCTTTAGGGTTGGTTTTAGGGTTGAGGGATGTCGCATAGGCGCCCCATTGCGCCATGAGTTCGCGCCGCTTCTCGAGAGCATCCCCGCGCCGGTACGCGCGCTCGACATCGCCCCCACCGCATGGGCGAGGGCCATTTCGGCGATATCCCGAGGGAACGCGGTCTTCTCCCCACACAAGTCGCGGAGGCTGGACCGAAAACCGTGCACCGTGCAGTCGGTCACTTCCATCCGGCTAAGGACCATCTCCATCGCCATGCTGGACAGCGGCTTTCCCGTATTGAGGCCCGGGAAGACGAAGGGGGCGACCCGCGGAAGCGACTCGAGAAGTTCGAGAGCCGGCGGCGAACGCGGCACGCGGTGCTCCTTGCCCGCCTTCATCCGATCGGCCGGGATGATCCATCGTCCTGCGCTCAGATCGAATTCGCTCCAGCTCGCCTGGAGCGCTTCGCTGGTGCGGACCGCCGTGAGGATGGTCAACTCCAAGGCGCGTGCCGAGAGTGCCTCGCGCCCCGTCCCGTAACAGGGGCCATTTACCCCCCCCACCGTTCGTCCATTGATACCGACATCCGGCTTCTTGCCGTCGGTCCCTCAAACGTGCCGTCTATCCTGATCGGTCGCGACGGCTTACCAGCGGCGGGATGCAGATCATGACTCTTCAAGACCTGACGGGCGACGGCGAGAAGGCGTTCAGGCAGGCTTTTGCTGAAAAGACGCGCTGGAGTGGGCCAGCGGCGATCGATGGAGACGCCGCCGCCGGGCTTTTCTCGTTTCTGACGATCGACCGGCTGCTCGCAAGCGGCACCCTGGCGGTGGACCAGTTGCGTGTGCTGGTCAGCGGGACCGAAGCGATGCCGTCGCTGTATACCGATGCGGGCGGATTGCGGCTCGATGCCATACAGTCCTTCCTGCGTCAGGGGGCGACGCTGTCGCTCAACGACATCGGGCGTTGCGTGCCGGCGATCGGTGCGCTCGCGGCGGCAATCGAGCGTGCGCTTGGCGTGCGCTGTGGCGTCAACGCTTATGTCACGATCGGCGACAAGGCAGCGTTCCGCCCACATAGCGATGGGCACGATGTGCTCGTGCTCCAATGCTACGGAGCCAAGCGATGGTATTCCCATGGCGAGCCGCAGCCCTACCCGCTGGTCGGGGCGCAGGTCGGTCAGGCCCCGGCTCCCGTGTGGGACCAGATAATGGTGGCCGGCGACCTGCTCTATCTGCCACGCGGCGAGGTGCATTCGACGTTGCCGGAACGCGCACCCTCCGTGCATCTGACTTTTGGCCTGACCGAGCCGACCGGGGTCGACCTGCTGCGCTGGCTGGTGATTCGCGCGGCCGACGATCCCGTGTTGCGTCGCGATCTGGGCAGTACGATCAGTTCCGCGGAGCGGGCTCCGCGCATTGCAGCGGTCAAGGGGGCGCTGCACGCGCTGATCGACGACATTTCGGTCGAGGCGTTTTTCGACGATCAGCGGTCGAGCCGCGAGCTGCTGCCGTTCGTCAACGCCGCGCAGGGCTGCATGCTCGACCCGACAATGGTGCTGACATCGGCGCTCCGGCGGCCGGTCGATCTGAAAACCGATGTGTCTGGCGAAGCGGTGGTGGTGCTCGGCGGTCGACCGTCACGGCTGTCGGCACTGTCGCGCCGCCTGCTCGCCACTGTGACGGCGGAGAACCGGATCACGCTGGGGGCGCTGGCAGCTGCGGTGGGCGCGATGCCAACGGATGCCGAATTTGCCGAAGCTCTGACCACCCTGTTGCAAATGGCGTTGATCGGGGTAACCGACTAGACATCACGCGACGCTCAGTTCGCTTCGTTCGCTGCAAGAAAGTCCCTGAAAAACGTGAGTGCGGTGTTTGGCATCATCCGGTTCGACGGAAGTCCCGTAACCGATGACGCGTTGAAGCGGATGGGGGTGGCGCTGCAGGCGCGCGGGCCGGATGGTATCCGCCACATCCGGCTGAGTAATGCCGGACTTGGTCACTGTCTGTTGCGCGTCAACCGGGAAGACCGGTTTGAACGCCAGCCGGTGACCAGCGGCAGCCTGACGCTGGTGGCCGATGCCCGGATCGACAATCGTGATGAGATTGCGCGGGCGCTGGCGATCAGCCCGGACGATCTGGCGCGGATGTCGGACAGCGACGTCATCCTTGCCGCTTATCGCGCCTGGGGTGCGGAGTGCGCGGACCGGCTTCTGGGCGATTTCGTGTTCGCGGTGTGGGATGCGGAACGAAAGACGCTCGTCATCGCGCGCGATCCGATCGGGATGCGTGGCATCCACTGGTACCGGGGAGACGGGTTTGCGGCCTTCGCGACCGAGGCCAAGGGGCTGATGGCATTGCATGAGGTGCCGCGCGACCTCGACCCGACCCGACTGATGCGCTCGGTTGTCCGCGATTTCCGGTCGAGCGCGAACAGCGGTCTGGTTCCGGGCATCGGGACGATCCGGGGCGGCACCGTGCGCAGCATCACGGCAGACGGCGATGCGACCGACACATGCTATTGGCGGCCCCATGCGGCGGCCGAGCATGAGGGGCGCGATGCGTCCTATTACCACGAAACCTATCGCCGTCTGGTGGGGGAGGCGATTGCGTGCCGGGTACGGCGCCTGATCGATCCGCCGGGCCTGTTGCTCAGCGGCGGGTTCGATAGCGCGATCATCGCCGGGCTTGCCCGTGCGCCCGCGGCAGAGCTAGGCCATCGGGTGGTGAGCGTGACCTCCGCCATGGCCCCCGATGGCGGCACCGTCGAGACCCGCGCATTCGATGCGCGGGAGGGCGCGCAATGGTGCCACGATCATATGCCCGATCTCGACCATGAATGGTGGGTCCGGTCGGACGAAAGTCCGCTCGACCGGGGCGGCATGGCCGATCATGTCTCGGACGATGTGCCGTTGCAGCTCGGCTTCGTGTTCGACGGCATGTACGCCAGCTTGCGTCGGCGCGGCGCGCGGACCGCGTTCGACGGGATCGGGGGTGACGAAACGATCAACCCGCGAACGCCCGCCCGGCTCGATGCATTATGGGCGTCGCGCAGCTTCGCGAAGCTGTGGCGCGAGGCGCGGGGCGAGGCGGCGGGGTCGCGGGTCGGGGCGCTGCGGCTGATGCTGGGTGCGATGATGCCCGAATGGTTCCGGCGCTGGCGGCACGGTGCACCCGAGCGTGACGGCATCTACTGGACCCGGCATTATTGCCGCCCGGACCAACTCGATCCACTGGTGGCGGAAGGCGCGGTGCAGATGCCGCAGCGGACCCGGGTCCGGGATCGTGCGGCGCGGCTTCGCACACTCGACCTGCTGCAATCGCGCGCGCGCCAGAATAATGCCAATGAAGCCGCTGCACGGGGACTGGAACTCGTCCGTCCGATGCTTGACCGGCGGCTGATCGAATTCGGGTTGGCCATCCCCGATGATGTTCAGCGTGTCGGTGGCCGCAGCCGCATGTTGGCGCGATCCGCTTTTGCCAAGGTCCTGCCGCCTGAGTTCTCGACGCGCGAGAATTCGCAGGAGTGGCTATTGCCGCAGAGCCTGGATGTGCTGCGCGAGGCGGCAGAAACGATGCGCGGCGATTTTGAACGCTGGCGCGACAAAGCGGAGCTGCGCGACGCCATCGATATCGACCGGTTGCTTTCAGATCTGGCACCGGACCGCCTCGAAAAGGCCGATCCGGTCCAGCTCGCAACGATCGCGCGGCTTTATCTGACCGCGCGACACATCGCCTGGTTCCGCGGTTTCAACTGAAAACGCGAAACCGCGGATTAAAGCCGCTCAGGACGGTCGGTCGCTCGGCACCGTGGACTCGATGAAGGTCGGCAGCTCGTTGTTCGCCGTATCTTGCACGTCGGAGGCGATCAGCGCCGGGGCCACCCATGGCTTGCGGCCAGCGGGATAGCTCTCGGGCAAGCAAGTGTCGGTACGGTTGGAGGTCATGTTGTTCTCCATCGGCGTGGCGACCTACAGGCAAGTGATAAGATGCCACATTTCGGGCGGGACACGGCAACGTCATTGCCAGGGCATCCGACCCCAGCGGCAAGCGTGGCTATCAGGACGGCCGGTCGGTCGGCGTCGTGGACTCGATGAAGGTCGGCAAGTTGTTGTTCGCCGTATCTTGTACATCGGAGGCGATCAGCGCCGGGGCAACCCATGGCTTGCGGCCAGTTGCCTGTTCCGTCACAGCATCGAAACTGTTGGTGTCAGTCATCAATTTTCCCCAATCGAGACGCTAGTCAAGCCCGATTGCCGTAAGCGGCAAGAGCCGTCAAGATGCGCATATTGGGTGACGAAACATTATGGTAGCGTTTCCTAGGACGATCAGTGCGCGGGACATTCGGCGATCGCTTATTCCGGGCTGGAAATGCCGGCGCATTTGCAGATGGCAACGAACCGAATATGGGCTAGCTGGTCGTCGCATTTTCGGTGCTTGTTGCGCCGGCTCGAACAGGATCTTTCGGCTTGTTGAATTATCTGGTTTGCGGGCACATCGTTGCGAGTGATCTGGTTCTGGCAGCGTTCACGCCCACACTGGCAGGCGATGCCGGGCCGGAGGTCGTGATCACGCGCGTCGACTCGCTACCGACCATGGCCGATGTTCAGGAAACCGGCCCCAACTGGATGTTGTCGGCGCACCAATATCGTCTGCGCGTTCCCGGCATCGTGGATATGCTGGTCAGTCACGGACGCACGATCGACTATGTCATGCTCGGCGAAAGCGATGCCGACGCGGCCGCCTTTATCGCGTCGACCGGTATGGGCGCACTGCTGCATCAGCGGGAGGATGTGGTGCTGCATGCCAGCGCGGTCCGGGTGGGAGCGGGGGCAGTGCTATTCTGCGGGCCGTCCGGTGCCGGCAAATCAACGATCGGCGCAGCGCTGGTCGAGCGCGG
Organism: Sphingomonas sp.; assembly: GCF_965227385.1. Taxonomy (GTDB): domain Bacteria; phylum Pseudomonadota; class Alphaproteobacteria; order Sphingomonadales; family Sphingomonadaceae; genus Sphingomonas. Next base: position 860,500 of record NZ_OZ245750.1, on the reverse strand, counting down.
TTATCCGCTGGTCAACGACGATTTTTGCGCGCTGCGCGAGACGTCCGGACGCGTGATGCTGTTCGCCGATGGGCGGCAGCATAAATTATGGCAGGAGGCGGTCGACCAGCTGGCTGTCGACGCACGCGTGGGGGCGGCGGTGCGGCCCGAGTTGAACAAATTCTATGTAACGCCGAAACAGTCGGTGGCGCAGGAAACGCCGTTGCCGGTAACTGCGATCTACGCCCTGAAAGAGGACCGGCGGACGGCGCAGCCTGCGATCATTCCGCTTAATCTGGTCGATGCCGCGCGTGCCGTGCGACGCAATGCCTATCGCCCAATGCTGACCCGGCTGATGGGGCAGCAACAGCTCTACTTCCAGATGACTGCCAAGCTGCTCGCCCAGGCGGTGGTTGCGGATCTCGTCCGGCGGCTCGATTTTGCCGACCTGCCGACCGTGATCGACCTGCTCGAACGGCAATGGCGCGAAAGCGGGCTGGACCGGACACCGTGACCCGGCGCGTCTGGCTTGCCTCCTACCCCAAGTCGGGAAACACTTGGGCGCGTCTGTTGCTCGCCAATATCGGGCAGGATGAACCTGTCAGCATCAACGACTTTGGCGGGAAACGGGGCGGCATCGCCAGTGCGCGCGACTGGTTCGAACGCGCCTTGCACCTGCCATCGGGTTTGCTGACGCATGACGAATGCGATGCGCTGCGCCCGCTGATGTACGCGGCCGGAGACCCTCTGGCGGCGGCACGTCCGCCCGCGCCGACGCCGGTCGGTCACCTCAGCTTCTGCAAGGTCCATGACGCCTACCACCGGCTGACCGATGGCAGACCCTTGCTGGGTGGAGCGGACGGAGCAATGGGGGCGATCCTGATTGTCCGCGATCCACGCGACGTCGCGGCGTCGTTTGCCAACCATCTCGGTCGCGATCTCGACCAGGCGATCCGGGTCATGGCCGATCCCGGGGCCGGGCTGTGCGACATCGTTACGGCGCAGCGCAACCAGCTGCGTCAGCGGCTGAGCAGCTGGAGCGGACATGCAGCATCGTGGCTCGAGCAGCAGGATGTCCCGGTCCACCTCGTCGCCTATGAGGCACTACACCGCGATCCGGTCCGGACATTGGTCGAGGCCTTGGCATTTTGTGGCGTCTCGCTCGGCGTCACGGAGGCGGCGCGCGCCGTCAGCTTTGCCGATTTCGACGTGGTACGCACGCAAGAGGAGCGCGAAGGATTTCGCGAGGCACCGTCCCATGGCGGCGGGGGCGGCCGATTCTTCCGGTCGGGCAGGGCCGGGGGCTGGCGTGAGGAACTGACCGACAATCAGGTGCGTGCAATCGAAAGCGCGCATGGCGTGATGATGCGCAAGCTTGGATACAACTTGCATTTTCCGGAGGTGACTGAATGACGTTGACGCGAGCAGAGGGCTGGTTGGTCGCCAGCGTATCCGACGAAATCCTGATGCTGAACATTGAACGCGGGGAATATGTCGGCCTCAACGAAACCGGGGCGGTGATCTGGGAGCTGCTTGAAACGCCACAGACCATCGAACAACTGGTCGCAAGCCTGCTCACTCGGTTTGAGGTCGACGCAGTTCAGGCGACCGCAGAGGTCAACGCCTTCATCGAACAGGCGATGCAGAAGGGGATGGTCCAACAGCGCTGACTCGGCGCGCGACCGCCATTGTAACAACCGGTTCGGAACCGACCGGCGCGGCGATCAATGTCTAGCCGCGCCATCAATTGTTCCGACGCTCCGGAGGCTCGTTCAATCGCATCACGGCTGGGTTCGACCTGATGCATGCGGGGGAAAGCATCCGCAGCGTCGTCGTGTTCTGACAGCCAGCGTGATCGTCGCGACGATCGCGGGTGGGTTGGGCGAAGTCGACCGAAAACCGGACTTTCGGCAAGGGGATACGCGAAGGTGGGGGCAGTTGCCCGCCGACTTTACGAAAGGCCGTGCCGTAGGGCTCGTCGTTAAGCTACCGCGTCCGGAATTCCCTTCGACGCGAAGGCTGATCGCATGACCGGGCTCGATATCGTGATCGTGTGCGCGGGGCATGGCGGGTCACAGGCGGCGATCGCGCTGCGCCAGGCCAAGTTCGAGGGGCGATCGCGATGATCGGTGAAGAACCCAAGCCTCCGTCTCCGCCACTCCCACCGCCTTCCCGCGGGCTTCAGCGATCCTCGTGTTGCTTCGGCATGGGCTAGGCAGCCATTCGATCAGCTTGTGTTTTGCCCAGGCGCTGGGCGACCCGCTTCGCGCTGCATCAGGGCCGCGCGGGTGTTGTCGGGCCGGCATGTGCGTTTCCGACTCGCAAACGTCATGCAGCGCTGGCATCTCGGTCCGCGATGCGAAGCCTCATCCTGTTCACCGCTGCCACGATGGCGTCGCCCGCTGCGGCGCAGCTGCGCGCCGTGCCGACCCAGCCGGAATCGGAAGCGGCGGCGCTGCGCGGGGTCGAGGTGATCCTGATCAACGAGGGTGCCGCCCCGGTCGCTGCGGACGGGCCGCGGACGATCGAGGTGACCGCCGCCGATGGCACGCGCCTGATCCTCGAACGCCTGCCCGCCCCTACGGCCACGATCGCTCCGGGCGCTTTTGCCAAGGCACGCTATGTTCCGACCGGCTACGCCGCCCGTCCGGTGACCAGGCCGCTGCCGGGTGCGCCGCTGCCTTCCGGGGTGGGCGCGCCCTGGACCGCCGACGCGCCCGCAGCCGCACCGCGCGGCGCTGAGGCCGATGAGCGTGAGACCCCGACATCCTCCGGTACGCGATCTGGCTTTCTCGACCGGTTCACGCCGCACGAACCCGTCTATGGCGCCTTCGGCCTGGGCGATTCGGGTGGCAAGCTGCAGCTCAGCTTTGCGTTCCAGCCGATCGGCGGCGACGGCGCGTTCAGCCATTTGCGCTTTGCCTATACCCAGACGATGTTCTGGCGGCTCGACCTCCCGTCCGGGCCCTTTGCCCACACCACCTATTCGCCCGAAGTCTATGTCGAGCGGGCAATCGATCCGAGCGCGACGATCGCCCTTGGCTGGCGGCATGACTCGAACGGCGAGGGACTGGCGACCTCGATTGATTCCAACCGCATCTTCCTGCGCGCGACCAAGGCGTTCGATCTGGGTGACAGCTGGCGCGCCGAGGTGACGCCCCAGGCCTGGGTCTATGTCGGCAAACAGGGGGTGGCGCCCGATCTCGACCGCTATTGGGGCAATGGCGCGCTGGGCCTCGCGCTGGTCAAGCCCGACAGCCTCAAGCTCGCACTGACCGTGCGCGGCAGTCCCGACAGCGGGCGCGGCGCGGCCGAGCTGTTCGCGTCCTACCCGCTCGCCCGGCTGCACGGCGATCTTGGCTTCTATCTCTTTGCCCAAGGCTTTACAGGCTATGGCGAAGCACTGGACGATCATCGCCGCCACGAAACCCATGCCCGGATCGGGATTGCGCTGACGCGGTAGACTGCCCGCCGACCTGTAGGAGAGATACGATGCGCCTGAAACTCGCTCTTGCCGCCCTGATGCTGCCGTTGACCATGCCGGCCAGCGCCGCACTTGCGCCGGGGGCCAAGGCGCCCGACTTCACCGCCAAGGGCGCGATCGCCGGGCGCGATTTCACCGTCCATCTGGCGAAACAGCTGAAAAAGGGGCCGGTCGTGCTCTATTTCTTCCCCGCCGCCTTCACGCCGGGGTGCAGCGCAGAGGCGGCGGCATTCGCTGCGGCGATCGACGATTTCAAGGCTGCAGGCGCGACGGTGATCGGCATGTCGGCCGATCCTGTGGATAAGTTGCGCGATTTTTCGGCCAAGGATTGTGCGGGCAAATTCCCGGTCGCCAGCGCCAGTGCGGATGTGATCCGGGGCTATGACGTCGCGCTGGGCCGCCAGATTCAGGGCCGCGATGCCACCAACCGCACCAGCTATGTCATCGCACCCAACGGCAAGATCATCTATGCGCACAGCGACCTCAGTCCGGCGGATCACGTGCGCAACACGCTCGCCGCCGTGCGCAACTGGCGTGCCGCCCAGAAACGCTGATTCGTTACGGGCATGACCCGTTTCACCGGATATTAGCAGTTTCCGGCGTAGGTCCGGTGACGAACGGAGCGGCGCGCAATGGGTTTGCGCTTTGGTAGGGCGGAGGACAGGTTGGTGAGGCTGGCGAGGGCGTCACGTACGGACGAGGCCGAGGATGCGGCGCGTCAGCTGTACGAGCGCATCGGCACGTTTCTGTTCGACCAGCGGCTCGAACCCAGCCCAGCCAACTTCGCCTTTGCCTGGCACCTGCTGCACGATCCCGCCGGCCCGCTTGCCAGAGCGGTCGAAAATCTGACCGAGGGCGGCGTCCGGCTGACTCAGCGCGACATCGAAGCGCTTGGCTGCGAACCGCCCGCCAACCCAGCCAAGTCGCGCGAAAAGGTCGACGGCTTGGTCGCCAAGACCCAGATGCAGGTCGAGGGCTTCCAGGACATGGTCCAGGCGATGCGCGCCGAGACCGCCGGTTTCGGCCGCGACCTGGCCGCGAGCGCCGACGCCATCCGGCGGTCGGGCGACGGGCCGATCGGCGTTGCCCTCGAGGAAGTATCGCGCATCACCGGCGCGATGCTCGAACGCGTCCACCGCGCCGAATCGCAGCTGGAAAGCGCAACGCGCGAGGCGAGCGAGCTGCGCAGCGCGCTCGAAGAAGCGCGCGACAATGCGCGCCGCGACGCGCTGACCGAATTGCCCAACCGGCGGGCGTTCGAGGAAGCGTTCTGCGCGCAGCAGGCGTCCGGCGCACGGTTGTGCATCGCCGTGTGCGACGTCGATCACTTCAAGTCGGTCAACGACCGGTTCGGGCATTCGGTCGGCGATCGAGTGTTGCGCACAATCGCACAGGCGCTGAGCGAAGTGTGTGTCGGCCATCTGGTTGCCCGGCACGGCGGCGAAGAATTCGCGATCCTGTTTTCCGGGATCGGCATCGCCAAGGCGCGCGACATCATGGAACATGCGCGGTCGATGGTTGCATCCAAACGTTACCGCCTGCGCGAATCCGACCTGCCGATCGGTGAAATCACCTTCTCGGCGGGTCTGACCCGCGTGCATATCGGCGAACCGCTCGCCGACAGCTTCTCGCGGGCCGACGCCAAGCTGTACGAAGCTAAACACGCTGGGCGTAACCGCATCATCGGTGGCTGAACCTTGGTAAAATGCGCCACGTCTACTGGCGATATTTCCCACATTGGTCCGCAATAAAATTGCAAATCCAGCTAAATCAACGGCTTAGAGAAACTGGCACGGTCCCTGCAATCCTACTTGCATCCCCGGCGGAATGATCCACCGGGAAGCAAAAGAGGGAAAACACATCATGGCACTCCGTTTCGAAAGCTTCGCCCGCTCCGCCGTCGCTCTGGTCGGCGCTGCTGCCTTCACCCTGATGATGGTCGCCAACACCGTCAGCCTCGGCCCGATCGCCTGATCCGCCGCATTCTTGCAGGGAGTAGATAAAATGGTTCGTCAGATTTTCGTCGCGCTCGTGTCGATCGGCCTCACCGCCGCCATGGTCGTCACCACCATCGCACCCCAGTCGGCAGGCTTCATCGCCTGACCGCGGGGTGCGCCCCCGCTTCACGCGGGCCGCGCATCCTCTGCCTTTGCGGGCTCGCCGTCCCCACGCTTGATGAAGCTGATCCGCCCCTCGGGTTCCAGGATCGCCCAGGCGACATCGCGGACCGACGCAATCCCCGCCAGCCGCATCTCCGATTCCAGTTCGCGCCGTGTCAGCCGGTCGCGCTTCATATTCGCCTCGATCAACGCCCCGTCGCGGATCAGCACGCGCGGCTCGCCCTCGATCGCCCGCTCGGCGCGCGGCCAGCGATAGCTGACCCAGCCGAGTACGCTCGCCCAAAAGGCAAAGGTCGCGATCGCCAGCGTCGCGCCGGTCAGGCTGAAATCATTATGCGTGACCCCCTGCTGGATCAGATCACCCAGCACCACCAGCATCACCAGCTCGAACGGGGTCATCTGGCCCAGCTCGCGCTTGCCCATCAGGCGCAATAGCCCGAACAGGATCGCGAACATCACGCTGGCGCGGATCACGATATCCATTAGGGCAGCACCGTGATGTCGAGCGGCAACGCCGCCAATTCGCGCTCGCCGTCCAGCACCGCGACCGTGCCCTCCGTGCCGGCGAACAGCGGCGGGTTGATCTGGCCATCGATCTTGATGATGAGTGTCTCGCCGGGCTTGAGCGGTCCATAGTCGAAGCGGAACGCTCCGTCCTTGAATGACTCTTCGGCGGGTGCGGGGATCATCGTGTTGATCGTCATGTCGCGCCACAGGGTCGCGTCGACCGCGATCACCGCCTTTGCGATCGGCGCGCGCGCGGTCACGCGGATCCGGGATTCGAAGAACTCGCCATTGCGGATCACCCGCGGGGTGCGCAGCTCAAGCTGCGCGGCCGGACCGGATACGACGATTGCTCGGGTCTTGCCGCCGCCGAACACGCCCGCCAGCGCCGCGATCATCAGCACGCTGAGCAGGATCAGCGCCAGCCAGCGCCGTCGTCCGCGCCCATAGCCGGTGGCCGGGTCGGCGTGCGCCGCGGCGATGCCGTCCGGAAATGAGGAGGAGGCGGTGGCGTCGTTCATCACGACCGTAACGAACATGCGCTCGCCCGGTTGCGCGGAACCGCCGGGTCCGCGCCCGGTTGATAGGACCGGGTGGGGACCAGATGGAGCGTAACATGGCCGACACCGCTGAAATGATTCACGAAGACGCGCTGCCGGGTGAGGAGCGGACGCTCGATCCCAAGCCGCAATGGCAGCCGCGCTACCCCGGCTCGGGCCGGCTGGACGGCAAGGTCGCCCTCATCACCGGCGCCGACAGCGGCATCGGCCGCGCCGTCGCCGCACTGTTTGCGCGCGAAGGTGCCGACATCGCCATCCTCTATCTGCTCGAAGATGCCGACGCCGAAGAGACGAAGCGCATCGTCGAGGCCGAGGGCCGCCGCGCGATCCTGATCAAGGCCGATGTCGGGTCAAAGAAGATGTGCGACCGCGCGGTTGAACAGACGATCGACGCTTTCGGACGGCTCGATGTCCTCATCAACAACGCCGGCGAACAGCACCCCGACAAGGACATTCGGGACATTACCGAAGAGCAATTGCTGCGCACGTTCCAGACCAACATCTTCGGCATGTTCTACCTGGTACAGGCCGCGCTTCCACACCTGAAATCTGGCGCTGCGATCGTCAATTGTACATCCGTGACCATGTATCAGGGCTCAGCCGAGCTGCTCGACTATTCGAGCACCAAGGGTGCGATCACCGCATTCACCCGCTCGCTGTCGGAAAATCTGATCGAGAAGAGCATTCGCGTGAACGCGGTGGCGCCCGGCCCGATCTGGACCCCGCTCAACCCCTGTGGCGGCGCCTCGCCGGAAAAGCTCGAAACCTTTGGCGAGGACACGCCGATGGGTCGCCCCGGGCAGCCTAATGAAGTCGCGCCCGCCTTCCTGTTCCTCGCCTGCGAGGATGCGAGCTACATGTCGGGACAGGTGCTGCATCCCAATGGCGGCATCATCGTCAATGGGTGACGCAAGGGCCGATTGACCGGGATCGCATGGCGGCGCATCTGGGCCGCCATGCGCTTCTTCTCCGACAACGCCGCCCCTGCCTGTCCCGAGGTGATCGCGGCACTCACCGCCGCCAATGTGCAGGACACCGCCTATGACGGCGACCGCTGGAGCGCGGCGCTCGATGCGCGGTTTTCGGCGCTGTTCGGGACCGATGTCGCGGTGCTGTGGGTGCCGACCGGCACCGCCGCGAATTGCCTCGCGCTCGCATCGCTCTGCCCGCCCTATGGCGGCGTGGTCTGCCATAGCGAGGCGCATATCCAGATGGACGAGGGCGGGGCGCCCGAATTCTACACGCACGGCGCCAAGCTCATGCTGGCCGAGGGGCCGGGCGCGAAGCTGACCCCCGACGCGATCCGTACGGTGCTCGACGCGGTGAAGCCGGGCGTCCACTGGGTCCAGCCGCACGCGATTTCGATCACCAACGCGACCGAATACGGACTGGCGTACAGCCCGGACGAGGTCGCTGCGATCGGCGACCTCGCGCGCAGTCGCAATCTGGCCCTCCACATGGACGGCGCGCGCTTCGCCAATGCGGTCGCGCATCACGACTGCGACCCCGCGGACGTGACGTGGCGCGCCGGGGTCGATGCACTGAGCTTCGGCTTCATCAAGAACGGCGGCATGGGCGCCGAGGCGCTGGTTTTCTTCCGCCCCGACCTTGCCGAAACCTGCAAGATGCGGCGCAAGCGCGCGGGTCATCTCCAGTCCAAGGGCCGCTATCTCGCGGCGCAGCTGATCGCGATGCTCGACGACGATGTCTGGCTGCGCAACGCGCGCGCCGCCAATGCCGGGGCAGCGTTGCTGGGGCAGGCCGCGCCGCACCGGCTGGCCCACCCGGTCGAATCCAATGCCGTGTTCGTGCGGCTAAGCCCCGAGGAGGCTGCATCGCTGCGCGCGCAAGGCTTCGACTTTTACGACTGGGGCGTGGGGGAGGCGCGTTTCGTCGTCGCCTGGGATCAGGACGAAGCGGCGGTCGCCCCACTCGCAGCGGCGCTCGCCGCGCTGTGAGCGAAGGCGCACCAGCGGCCCCACGGCCCAATTCGACGCGGCTCGCGGTGCTGATCCCGTTCGGCATTGTCACGCTGATCTGGGGATCGACCTGGCTGGTGATCACCGGCCAGCTGGGCGTGGTGCCGCCGACCTGGTCGGTCACCTATCGCTTCCTCGTCGGCGGGATCGCGATGCTCGCCTGGGCGGCATGGTCGCGTCAGCCCTTGTGGATCGATGCGCGCGGCATGGGGTTCGCGGCGTTGCTCGGCCTGATGCAGTTCGTGCTCAACTTCAACTTTGTCTATCGCGCGGAGATGCACGTCACCTCCGGCCTGGTCGCCGTGGTGTTCGCGCTGCTGCTCGTGCCCAACGCGATCCTGTCGCGCATCTTCCTTGGCCAGCGCATGGGACGGCAGCTGCTGGTCGGATCGGTGGTGGCGGTGACCGGCGTAGCGCTGCTGTTCGTGCATGAGCTTCGCCGCGATCCGGCGGGAGCGGGCGAAGTCTATTATGGCATCGGCCTGACCCTGATCGGCGTGTTCTGCGCTTCGGTCGCCAATGTGATGCAGGCGACCGAGACGTCGAAATGCTATCCCATGGCGACGATGATCGCCTGGGCGATGCTGCTCGGCGCGACGATGGATGGCGCCTTCGCCTGGATCACGACCGGCCCGCCGGTGTTCGAATGGACCGCGACCTATATCGCCGGCGTGCTGTATCTCGGCGTCGTCGCGTCCGCCGTGGCTTTTCCGCTTTATTTCGGGATCATTCGCATAATCGGCCCGGCCAAGGCGGCCTATTCCAGCGTGCTGATCCCGGTGATCGCGATGCTACTCTCGACGATCTTCGAGGGTTATCGCTGGTCGCTGTTGGCGGGAGCGGGTGCGGCGCTGGCCGGAATCGGGCTGGTCGTCGCGCTCAAGGCGCGCAGGCCGGCGCGATAATCGGGAAAGCGCGGCGACCAGTTTAGTACGCGCTTCGCCTTGCCGTTCGCGACACGGCGATTCTCGGCATAGAAGGCGCGCGCTTGCGGCGACAGCTGCGCCTCGGCGAGCGGGACCAGCGGCGGGACGGGCAGCCCGAGCAGGCGGCATCCGAACGCGATCACCTCGGACTGCGGCGCGGGCTCGTCGTCGGACAGGTTATAGGCCCCGGGCGGTGCATCGAACCCGGCAATGACCCCGGCGGCGAGGTCGGAGACGTGAATCCGGCTGAATATCTGTCCCGGCACGTCGATCCGCCGCGCCTCACCCGCGCGGATGCGGTCGAGCGGTGAGCGGCCCGGGCCATAGATGCCGGGTAGGCGAAACACCCGCGCGCCCAGCTCCAGCCAAGCCGTATCCGCCGCCGCGCGCGCGGTGCGGCGCCCGGTGCCGGTCGGTGCGCTCTCATCCACCCACGCGCCTTGGGCGTCGCCATAGACCCCGGTCGAGGAGAGATAGCCGAGCCACGCCCCGCTCTTGCTGAGCTCGGCACCATAGGTCGCGAGCACCGGATCGGCCTCGCCCGGCGGGACCGAGGAGAGGATATGCGTCGCCTGGGCGATCTCAAACCGCACCCGGTCGGCATCGTCAAAGGCGAGGTTGCCCGCGCTGCCCGTCGCGACGATCCGCGCGGCGGGCAATGCGGCGGCAATGTGCCCCGCGCTGTACCCAAGGCCGAAGATCAGGAGGCGCATCACGCCTCTCCGATCCGGTTCAACTCACTTCGCGCCATAACCGTTATAGAGCGTCCCGAAGAAATCGCCCTTCTTCCATGCCGGGCGCTGGTCCGCGTCGGCGATCTCGCGCGCGATTGCGTAGTTGGCCTCGATGAAGCGCACACCCTGATCCCACAGGATTTCGGGGTTGGTGATCTCGTCCGACGGGCGATGATAGCGGCTCGCCAGGAAGCGGTCGAACGCCTCACGGCCGACGCCCGCCATGCCCGGCCACAGGAATACCGACGGGATTCCCTGCTGGACGAAGCGATAATGATCCGAACGCACGAAGAAGCCCTGTTCGGGCATCGGATCGATGCCGACACCGACGCCGACCGTGGCGGTGGCGCGGGCCACGGTTTCGCCCAGTGTCGAGCGTGCTGCGCCGAATGCGATCATGTCTTCGAACTTGTACGTGATCACCGGCATATCGAGATTGACGTTTGCGACGATCTTGTCCTTGGGGACGGTCGGATTTTGCGCGAAATAGTCGGCGCCGATCAGCCCCTTTTCCTCCGCCGTCACGGCCAGGAACATTACAGACCGGCGCGGGGCTTTGCCCGAATCGCGAAAGCGCTTGGCCTCCTCGATCAGCGAGGCGATGCCCATCGCATTGTCCATCGCGCCGTTATAGATGGTGTCGCCCTTCGCATCGGCGCGGCCGACGCCGACATGGTCGAGATGCGCGGTCAGCACGACCACTTCATCCTTCAGCTTGGGATCGCTGCCCGGGATGATCCCGGCGACGTTGCTGCTCATCACCATCTTGCGCTCGGTCTTGAGCGCGGCGGCCAGCGTCGCGCGCGTCGCAAAGGACTTGAGCACCGGCTTGCCGTCCGCAACCGCCTTGGCCGCGGCGGCCCAGCCCTTGTCGTCACCGAACAGCTTGGCCGCGCCCGCCGTGCTCAGCGATGCCAGCGTCGGCGTGCCCTTGGCAGGCAGATGGCCATTGCCCTGCGCATCGGCCCAGGTCATCCGCCACTCGTCCCAAAGATCGACCATCTGCGCGAACGGGCGGCGCGATCCCGGCGTTTCCAGCAGGATCACGCCCGCTGCACCCTTGCTCGCCGCGATCGCCGCCTTGTTGGCGTTGCTGCCGAAATGCGCGCGCTCCTCGCCGTCAAAATTGCCGGGCGCGCCGCCGAAGATCGCGACGATCTTCCCCTTCACATCGACGCCCTTGTAATCGTCGCGCTTATACTGCGGGGCGACGATGCCATAGCCGGCGAACACCACGCCGGCGTCGATCAGCGTGCTCAGCTTTTCGGGGTTCGCGCCGGGGATATAGTCCTTGCCGAACTCCAGCGTGACCGGTGTGCCGCCGCGCGTGACGGTCAGCGTCCCCTTGTCGGCGGGGCGGAAACTGAGCAGCGGGACGGCCTGGAGGTAGCTGCCATCGTCGCCTGCCGGACGCAGGCCGGCGGCATAATATTGCGATGCCACATATTGCGCCGCGATGTCATATTCGGGCGACCCGGCGTCGCGGCCCTTCATCGCGTCCGACGCGAGGAACATGACGTGCGCCTTCATCGCGGCTTCGGCGGGCGGCAGCGGCGCGTTGAGGCGAGCATTATCCTCGACGCGCGTGTCGGCGGGTGCCTTGGCATCCTGCGCCAATACGGCGGGGGACAGGGTGATCAGCGAAAAGGCGATCGTCGAACGCAACAGGCGGGATTTGATCAAGGCTTTCAACTTCCGATTGAACCAGCGGATGGGTTGAGGCGTAGCATTCCGACGATACGCCGCAATCGAATTTCGCGTGCCGTCACCCGCGCCCGCGCGTAAAGGCTTTGTCATGATCGACGCTCTCGACGCTACGCCCGCCCTGCAGCCCCGCGTGATCCGCCGTGCGGATTATGCTCAGCCCGACTGGCTGGTGCCCGACATCGATCTCGATTTCGACCTTGCGCCGGGCGGCACCCGCGTCCGCGCGCGGCTGTCGGTGACGCGCAACGGCGCGCATGATCGCCCGCTGCGGCTCGACGGTGACGCGCTGACCCCGCTCGCGGTGCGCGTCGATGGCGGTGAAGCGGCGTGGCGCATGGACGGCCCGACGCTGGTCATCGACCTGCCCGGCGACGCACACGCGATCGAGACCGAGGTCGAGATCGTACCCGACCGCAACAGCCAGTTGATGGGCCTCTACGCCTCGGGCGGCAATCTGTGCACCCAGTGCGAGGCGGAGGGCTTCCGCCGCATCACCTTCTTCCCCGACCGGCCCGACGTGCTGTCGCGCTATCGCGTCAGGATGACGGCGGACAAGGCGCGCTACCCCGTGCTGCTCGCCAATGGCGACCCGGTGGCACAGGGCGAGGGCGAAGGCGGCAAGCACTGGGCCGAATGGCACGACCCCTTCCCCAAGCCGAGCTATTTGTTCGCGCTGGTCGCGGGCGATCTCGCCGCCAATCGCGCGACCTTCACCACCGCCAGCGGGCGTGAAGTCCAGCTCGCCATCTGGGTGCGCGAAAAGGATCTGGCGAAGACCGACCACGCGCTCCACGCGCTCAAGCTCAGCATGGCGTGGGACGAACGCGTCTATGGCCGCGAATATGACCTCGACGTGTTCAACATCGTCGCGGTTGATGATTTCAACTTCGGCGCGATGGAGAATAAGGGGCTGAACATCTTCAACAGCCGCTACATCCTCGCCGACCCCGATACCGCGACCGATTACGACTATGACGCGGTCGCCGCCGTGGTCGCGCACGAATATTTCCACAACTGGTCGGGCAACCGCGTCACCTGTCGCGACTGGTTCCAGCTTTCTCTCAAGGAAGGCTTCACCGTCTATCGCGACCAGTGTTTCTCCGCTGATCAGGGCTCGGCCGCGGTCAAGCGGATCGAGGATGTGCGCGGCCTGCGCGCCGCGCAATTCCCGGAGGATGCCGGGCCGCTCGCGCACCCGGTGCGCCCGGACGACTATATCGAGATCAGCAACTTCTATACCGCGACCATCTACAACAAGGGGGCCGAGGTGATCCGCATGATCGCCACGATCCTGGGCCCGCAGAAGTTCCGCGCGGGCAGCGACCTGTATTTCGACCGGTTCGACGGCACGGCGGCAACGTGCGAGGATTTCGTCGCGTGCATGGAAGAGGCGAGCGGCGTCGATCTGACCCAGTTCCGCCTGTGGTATTCGCAGGCCGGTACCCCGCGCGTCTCGGCCAGCCTTGAGCATGACGCGGATGGCGCGCGCGCCACGCTGACGCTGCGCCAGAGCGTACCGCCGACCCCGGGCCAGCCGGTCAAGCAGCCGATGCTGCTGCCGCTGCGGATCAAATTGTTCGGCAGCGACAGCACCGCGCCGCTCGTCGACGAACGGCTGGTGCTGCTGGATGCGGCCGAGACGCAGATCCGCTTCGACGGCGTGAGCGAGCGCCCGGTGCTGTCGGTCAATCGCGGCTTTTCGGCGCCGGTGATCGTCGACACCAACCGCAGCGCCGCGGACCTCGCCTTCCTCTCGGCGCATGACGACGATCCCTTCGCCCGGTACGAGGCGATGCAACAGCTGATGCTCGACACGTTGGTCGGCGCGGTGACCAAGGGGCATGTCGATCACGCCCCGGTCATCGCGGCGGTGGCGAACACGCTCGCCGATCCCACGCTCGACCCGGCCTTCGTCGCCGAAGCGGTGTTGCTTCCTTCGGACAGCTTCATCGGCGACCAACTCGCGGTGGTCGATCCCGAATTGATCTTCCAGAAGCGCGAGGCGCTGCGCCGCGACCTTGGCCGCGCGCTCGAAGCGCAGTGGCGCACCCTGTATGAGGGCGTGCGCGCCAACCGCTTCGAATATTCGCCGGCGGGGAAGGGCGCGCGACGGATCAAGTCGGTCGCGCTCGGCTATATCAACGCCAGTGGTGCGGCGGACGGGCCGGAGCTGGCGTTCGCGCAGTTCGAGGCGGCGGACAACATGACCGACCGTCAGGGCGGGCTGATGGCGCTCGCCAACCTCACCGCCGACGCTGCCGATGCGCGGCGCGTTGCGGCGCTCGACATCTTCTATCAGCGCTATCGCGACAACAGCCTCGTGCTGGACAAGTGGTTCCAGACCCAGGCGCTGTCGACCCGGCCCGACACGCTGGCGGCGGTGCAGGAACTGGCGCAGCATCCGGACTTCACCCTCGCCAATCCCAACCGCGCGCGCGCCTTGGTCGGCGCGTTCGCGGTCAATCAGCGCGCGTTCCACGGCGTCGATGGCGGCGGCTATCGCTTCGTCGCCGACCAGCTGATCGCGCTCGACAAGCTCAACCCGCAGACCGCGGCCAAGCTGGTCCCCCCGCTTGGCCGCTGGCGCCGGTTCGACGCCGCGCGCGCGGCCAAGATGCGCGCCGAGCTCGAGCGGATCCTCGCCCAGCCGGGGCTGAGCAAGGACATGACCGAACAGGTGAGCAAGAGCCTGGAGGGCTGACCCTATCCTCCCCCGCCAGGGGGAGGAGTCGCTGAAAGCGACGGAGGGGGGGCGGCTATGTGCCTGAGCCGCTTGCGTCGTGCTTTGGCCGCCGCCGTCACGCTATGCGTGCCACCTCCCCCTTGCGGGGGAGGGTTGTGGCGGTCACGCCATTACATTCCGTCCGCGCGTCACCGTCGCGCTATGCCCGATCCGTGCGGTCTTGCTCGGCGTCAGCACCGTGTCGACGAATATCCAGTCGTTGCGCACGCTGTTCGGCGTGACCGTGACCGCCATATAGCCGCGGTTCGACGTGTCGCACCATTTGAGCTCGAGATTCCCCTCGACTAGCGCGCGGGCGACCATGTTGGGATCGACCTTGATCGACCCTTCATAGCCGGGCGAGCTGACCGACTGGCCGGCGAACTCGACGCCGGCGGGCTTGCCATCCTGCGCCAGGTCATAGGCCCAGGCATTGTGGCTGTCCCCGGCCAGCACGATCAGGTTCGCGCCCATCGCCTGCGCCGAGGAGAGAAAGCGTTCGCGTGCGGCAGGATAGCCGCCCCAATTGTCGAAATTCATCGGCAGCCCTGCGGCGCTGAGCGCCACTCCTGCCTGGACATAGCGTTTCGCGCGCTCCGGCGCGTCGGGGGCGAGCCATTCGCCGGCCTGGCGCGGGGTCATCGTCTTGCCCATGATCGTGCCGAAGCCGACCATCTGCCAGCGCGTCCCGGCCTTGACCGACCGCGCCATCTCCTGCGCGAGCCAGGCTTCCTGTTCCCAGCCCATCATCGTCATCGCCTTGTCCTGCCACGGACCGTCGCGGAACGCGGCGATGGCGGCGGCGGAATCGGGCGCCATGAACAATGCGGCGGCTTCGGGCGGCTTGGTGCGGCCGATCAGCCGGGTTTCGGTGCGGAACAGCGTCGCCAGCGATCCGATCGCATAGACCTTCCACGGCTCATCCGAAACCGGCATCCATTCGCGCCACGCCTGGAACGCTGCGGCCTTGCGGATCGCCCAGTCGCCTTCGTTCGGCTGGTGGTTCTGCGCGCCACCTTCCCAGCTGTCATTGGTCGATTCATGGTCGTCCCACTGGACAATCATCGGCTTGGCGGCATGCAGCGCGGCAAGGTCGGGGTCGGCGCGATAGCTGGCATAGCGCAGGCGATAGTCGGCGAGGTGGATGATCTCCCCATCGGGCAATGGCCAGCGCCCGCCGACCGCGCCGGATGCGGGCGCGTATCCGCCCTTCTGATACTCATAGATATAGTCGCCAAGATGGACGGCGAGATCGATGTCGTCGCGCGCCGCGGCATGGCCATAGGCGTTGAAATAGCCAAAGGGCAGGTTGGAGCAGGAGAAGACCGCGATGCCGAAGCGCGCCGCGCTGCCCTGGGGCAGCGTTCTGGTGCGGCCGACCGGCGAGAAGCTGCCATCCGGCGCGACAAAGCGGTAGAAATAGCGCGTCCCGGGCTGGAGCCCGGTCACCGTGATCTTGCTGGTCCAGTCACGCCACGGGCCGGTGATCGCCTCCCCGCCTGCAACGATCCTGGCGAAGTCGGCGCTTGCCGACACTTCGACCCGCAGCTTCGCCGAATCGCCCTTGGCGACATAGCGCGTCCAGAGCAGCATCGACGTGGCCGACGGCTCGCCGCTCGCGACATTGTGGGTGAAGCCGTCGGCGCTCCAGTTCGGCCCCTGTGCGGCAAAGCCCGGGATCGCATAGGCGCCAAGGCCCAGCGTGCCGGTGAGGATCAGCGAGCGGCGATCGATGCGAAATGTCATGGCGGCGTCTCCGGTGAATGCCAGTCCCTTGGCGCGCATGCATGTCCGGTTCGTGACAGTTCATCTTTGCGGGTCTAGACCGCGGTACAGCTGATCGTATCCGGAGTGACCTTATGCGCCGACTCGCGCTCACCGCCCTGCTTCTCGCCACGACCGCCTGCGGCGGCTCGCCCGAGGGCAATCAGACCGTCGCGCAGGGCGAAGGCTATGACCTTGCCGCCCAAAAGGCAAAGCTTGCGGTCATCGAGATGCAGACCGACACCAGCTTCCTCACCGCCGAGGAGCGGCAGGTGGTCAATCTGCTGATCCAGGCGTCGAACGTCATGTCCGACATCTACCGCGCCCAGCGCGATGCGAACTGGCGTCAGACGCGCGCGGCGATCGCCAAGGAAGGCGATGCGCTCAAGCTGGAGATGGTCGATCGCTATTTCGGGCCATGGGACGAACTGGCTGACAAGCGCGCCTTCTGGGGCAGCGGGTCGATGCCCGAGGGGGCGGGTTTCTACCCGACCGATCTGACGCGCGAGGCGTTCGACGCCTATCTCGCCGCCAATCCGGGGGAGAAGGCGGCGCTGACCAGCCCCTACACGGTGGTGGTGCGCGACGGGGCCAAGCTCAAGGCGATCCCCTATTCGGTTGCGTACAAGCCAGAGCTGACCAAGGCGGCGGCGCTACTGGATCAGGCGGCGGCGATTACCACCAATCCCAGCCTCAAGAAATTCCTGTCGCTGCGGGCCAAGGCGTTCCTGACCGACGATTATTACGAGTCGGAACTGGCGTGGATGGACCTCAAGGATACCCCGATCGAGGTCGCGATCGGGCCGTATGAGGTCTATACCGACCGGCTCCACGGCCAGAAGACCGCGTTCGAGAGCTTCGTGACGCTGAAAGACCCCAAGGAGTCCGCCGCGCTCGACAAGTACAAGCGCTATCTGCGCGACATGGAGGCGAACCTTCCGGTCGACGACGGGATGAAGAACTTCCAGCGCGGCTTTGAATCGCCGATCGCCGTGGCCGAGCAGATTCGCGGCGGCGGCGACAATGTGCCGGGCGTCCAGACCATCGCCTTCAACCTGCCCAATGACGAACGCGTACGCGAGGCGAAGGGCGCAAAGAAGGTGATCCTGTCCAATGTGCTGGGCGCGAAGTACGACCGCATCCTCGCGCCCATGGCCCCGCTGGTGCTGGTTCCCGACCAGTCGAAGCTGGTGGTGAAGAAATATATGCAGCTCGGCACGCTGTTCCACGAACTGTCGCACAGCCTGGGGCCGGGGACGATCACCGTCGCGGGCAAGAAGACCACGGTGAGCGAGGCGCTGAAGGATCAGGCGTCGGCGCTGGAAGAGGCGAAGGCCGACGTCATGGGTGCGTGGAACATCCTGTTCATGATGGACAAGGGCGAGATTCCGGCGGCGGAAAAGTCGCAGCTGTTCGCGACCTATCTCGCCGGGACCTTCCGTTCGATGCGCTTCGGGATCGAAGAGGCACATGGCCGCGGCGCGGCGATGCAATATGGCTATCTGAAAGCGAAGGGCGCGTTCGCGTGGGATGCGAACGCCGGTCGCTACCGCATCGACAATGCCAGGTTCGAAACCGCCTTGCGTGACCTGCTGCGCGACATGATCGTGCTCCAGCATAACGGCGACTATGCCGGCACCAAGGCATTCATGGCAAAATGGGCGGTGCTCGATGATCCGGCAAAGCGCGTGATCGCGTCGATGTCCGCGATTCCCGTCGATATCCGACCGATCTATCCCGACGCGGTTTAGGTCCTGGCCGACGCCCCCCTTGTCAGCTGGGGGGCAATCGGGGAAGGGCAGCTCCCTTGCCGATCGCGATGGTCTGGAAAGGGGTTTGGTGTCGGTCACTAAGGGTTCCCGCGCGGCGGCATCGCCGGTCCATTTCGTGCAATCGGACCGCATGGTGCTGGCGCTGCTCGCGTTGCTTGCCGTCGCCGCGCGCTTTGTCACCTACGGCAATCCGGCGCTTGGCTTTGACGAGCAATTCTACCTGCTCGTCGGCGATCGCATGGTCCGGGGCGAGTTGCCCTATGTCGATATCTTCGACCGCAAGCCGATCGGCATCTTCCTGATCTATGCGGGCGTCCGCTGGCTCGGCGGGGAGGGGTTCGTCCAGTACAAGCTGGTTGCGACATTGTTCGTGATCGCAACCGCGTGGCTGATCTACCTGCTCGCGCGTCAGCGTGCCGAGCGCTGGGGCGCCGGTCTTGCCGCCGCGCTCTACATCCTGTGGCTCAACCTGATGGAGGGGGAGGGCGGGCAGACCCCGGTCTTCTACAATCTGCTGGTGGTCGGCGCGGCGTGGCAGCTGTTCGCGGCGATGCGTGCGCCCGAACGGCTGGTGCCGCGCGGGGCGCTGGCGCTGCTGCTGATCGGCCTCGCGCTCCAGATCAAATACACCGTGGTGTTCGAAGGCATGTTCTTCGGCCTCGCCTTTCTGTGGCTTGCTTGGCAGCAGCGCATGGCATGGAGCCGGTTCGTCGCCTTTGCCGCCGCCATGGTCGCGCTGGCGCTCCTCCCGACGACGCTCGTTCTCCTCTATTTCTGGGCAGTGGGGGAGGCCGAGGCGTTTATCTTCGCCAATTTCCTGTCGATCTTCGGTCAGGGCAAGGGATCGATGGCGGTACAGCTGCCCAAGCTTGCCGAGGTCAGCGCACTGTTCCTGCCGTTGGGCGTGATCGCGTGGTTTGGCCGGGGTGCGTTGCGGACCGACCTGCTCCGCCATGACTCGCGCATGCTTCGCCTATGGGTGGTGACTGCTGCGTTCGGCGTCCTCGTCTATTGGCGCTTCAACAGCCCACATTACGCGATTCCCCTGCTATTGCCGTTCTGCCTGCTGCTCGCCCCGGCGCTCGACGCGCGCCGCCGGCTGGGCGCGGCGATCGCGCTGATCGTGCTGGTCGCCGGCCAAGTGGTGCAGATCCACCTGATCGCGATCAAGGGCGGTAACGACGCCATGCGTGCGGTTGCAGCAGCAGCCAAGCCGAAGGACAGCTTCATCTTCGTCTATAACGGCTATCCCGGCCTCTACATGATGACCGGATCACCGATGCCGTCGCGCTGGTCCTTCCCCGGGCATTTCAATGCGCAGGACGAGAATAATCCCCGCGCGCTGGGCGTCGATCCGCTGGTCGAGACGCGGCGGATCCTCGACGCCGGCCCGGACGCGATCGTCGATACCTTCCCGCCCTATGGCCTGGGCAATCGGGAAACGCGCGCGCTGCTGCATCGCGTTGTGGCGGAACGCTATCGCCCGGTGCTGTGCGTCGCGACCCGCGACCGCACGCGCGTGATCTATCGCCTGAAGCGCGAACCCTGGCCCGTCGATCTCAGCGCGTGTCGCCCCGAGGTTTTCGTACCCGTCAAACCCTGACCGACTGCGGCGGCTGCGCCAGCCAGCGGGAATAGAGTTCGACCAGCGCGATTGCATGGTCGCGGTCGGACAGCACCGCGCCCGCCGCCTGCCGCGCGGCGGCGCGCAGCGCCACCGGGTCGCGCGCGAACAGGCGCTGGATCGCATCGGCACAGGAGCGTGCGTCGCGCGCGCGATAGGTTTCGGCAAAGGCGGGGTCCGCGACTTCGGCGCAGCCCCCCTCGTCCGGCACGATCAGCGGAAGGCCACTCGCCAGCGCCTCGCTCGCCACCAGTCCGAACGGCTCCTGATCCGATCCATGGATGAACGCGTCGGCGCTGGCGAGGATTCGGCTGAACCGGTCGCGGTCATAGACCGGGCGGAACAGGCGGATATGGCGATTGCCCCCGATCTGCCGCTCCAGCGCCTCGCTCTGCGGCCCCTGACCAAGCAGCATCAGCCCCACCGGGATCTCCGCTCCGGCCGCCTGCACTGCGTCGATGACCAGCGGCCAGCGCTTTTCCTTGTGGTGACGGCCAAGGCCGATGAGCAAATGCCCCTCTGGCGGCAGATCGAGTTGCGCCAGCATCGATGCGCGCAACGCTTCGTCGCGCAGGTCGGGCGAGAAATGGGTGCGATCGATCCCCAGCGGCATCGCCGCGTCGACGCGCAGCCCGCGCGCCCGATAGCGCTTGGCCAGCGCCGGTCCGTTGGTCACGAACGCGTCGTACTTGCCCAGGAACTTGTCCATGTAGCGGGTGTACCAGCCGAAGATCCGCTCGATCCGCTCGGGGCTGGCAACGCCCTCGAGCCAGCGATGCGGATAGGCCCCCATATTGTCGTTATGCGCGAAGAAGATCTTGAGCGCGTCACCCTGCCAGTCGCCGATGAACCACGCCGGGCGCCAGGGCGAGCTGTTCTCCACGACATCGGGCCGGAGCTGGTCGAGCAGCCGCGTGACTGCGCCGGGATCGTTGAACAGCCAGTAATTGCGGTCGAGGATCAGCGGAGGCGACTTGACCCAGTAGATGCGGCCGCCATCCGCGCGATCCTCGATCCGGTCCTCGTGGAACGGGGCGATGACGGTCAGTTCATGGCCGAGTTCCGCCATGATCCGGACCTTGCGGTCGAGATAAGTGCGGACGCCGCCGCCGGTCGGCGAATAATATTCGTTGACGTCGACGATCCGCACCAGCGCTCAATCCCCGCTGGGGGAAAAGCCGGACAGACCCCGCACATATTGCAGCTTGATCGTGATCGGCGTGGCGGATGCGCCGACCGTGACGATACCGTCGGCGAGCCGGGGCTTGCTGCGCCCCAGCTTGCGGTTGCTGGGCACACCGGCCCCGTCCTTCCAGATGTTGAACTTGTTCGCGCCGTCCCGATCATGCGTCAGGAACAGTGCGTAGCGACCGGGGCGGGGCGCCTTGATGCACAGCACGATATTGCCGGACCTGGGTGTCTGGGCAAAGCTGCGGTGGAACAGCTTGCCTTCCTTCACCAGCGCATGGTCGTCGCGCAGATAATCGCCCTCGACCGCCGGGTAGAGCTCCAGCTTCAGCCGTCCGGTCCGGTCCTTGATCCCCTGCACATTGACGCGCAGCGCCGGCGCGTTGCCCGCGGCACAGGCGGCGGCATCATCGCCAATCGCGGCCTGCGCCGATGCGGCGCCGGGCCAGGCGACTGCCGCGACCAGGGCGATGGAAACCGGGGCTGCGAAACGGATCAGGCGGGGGATGGTCATAGGTCCTTCCTAAACAGGCCGAGCAGGCCGAATCCTGCGATCAGGATAGCATGGAACAGCAAGGTGAGCGCTGCCATGAACGACAGCATCTCGCTCAGCGCTTCGCCGCGCCCGATCAGCAGGATGGCAAAGCTGGCAAAGACCACTTCCTGACTGGGGATCAGCGGCAGGCGCGAGACCAGCATGCGCGCGGCGGCGAGCAGGATCCAGGTGCCAAAGCCCACGCCCGGCAGCGCGACCGCCCATGCCACCGCGACCAACAGCGAATCGGCGAGCAGGCGCGCGATATGAATCCCGAAAACCTCCCACAGCTCCTTGCGTCCGAGCGAGAAGACGCGGCGCGACAGCAGCAGGAAGGGCAGCGACATGCCGAGCACAACCGCTGCAGAAATCAGGCCGGTCTTGAACTCCGCCGGGCTCAGCATGTCGGTTGCCAGCGGCAGCGCGATGGCGACCAGCAGCAGCGTGATCGCGTTACCCGCCAGCGCCGACAGGATAGACACGTCCTTCACCGCGCCGAACGGCGCCGCCACCATCTTGGTCCGCTGCCGCGCCCACGCGTAGAAATAGGCCTCGCCCGAATAGCCGAGCACGACATCGTTCGCGATCCGCTTGCGGTTCAGTGCGATCATTCCCGACCACGGAATATCCCACAGCTTGCGATAGATGATGAAGTCGAAGGTCGGCCCGACCATGTAACGCAGGGTGAAGATCAGGTAGAACAGCCAGCTCGCGGGGGCGGTCCGGGTCAGCCCGGCCAGTCCCTGGTCCAGCAGCTCGTGCCCGATCCCGACCACCATCAGGATCGACAGCACCGCGCCGAGCCAGGTCGGCCAGCGCCGCCGGATCTTGGCGATCGGTTCGAGTTCGGCGAGTTCCGCGACGACCGGCTTGGGCGCGGCACCGGGAAGCGTATCGGTCGTCAAGGATTGCGCTCCTGGCGGTTCCACATCAGCCAATCAGGCGACCCCTGCTCGTACCCCGTTCAAGGTGCAACATGTTTCGGAAAGGCGGCCGCTATGCAAGTGGGCTCGCAATGGCCCGAGATTATGGTTTCAACGCGCGGAGATTTGGGCTTTAACAAGGCACGCTGCAAGCCCATGCCCCAACCAAATCACACCGCATCCCATATCCTGAGCTTTGCCCAGACCCTGAAAGGGGGCGGGGTGGAGCGTGCCATGATGCGCATGGCGAACGGCTGGGCCGAGGCGGGGCGGCGCGTCACACTGGTGATCGGCGACGCACGCGGGGCGCTGGCGCACGAGATTCCGCCCAATGTCGAGGTGCGCGAGCTGGGCGACGCGCGTTACCGCGCCATGTTCGGCATTGCCGATATCGTGCGCGAGGTGCGGCCCGACGCGATCTTCTGCCCCGGCAATCATTATACGGCGGCGGCATTCTGGCTGAAGCGGCGCCTGGGCAAGGCATGCCCCCCGATGGCGGCGCAGGTGTCCAATACGCTGGTCCGCCCCGATCTGCCGCGCGCGGTCGGGCTGGGCTATGCGCTGTGGCTGCGCATGCACCCGTCCTTCCTCGACGCGGTGGTCGCCATGACCCCGGCGACCGGGGAAGAAGCGGTGCGCGAGATGCGCATCGATCCCGCGCGGATGGTCGTCATTCCCAACCCGCCGGCCGTGCCGATTCCCGGTGCGCCGCTGCCGGAGCTGCCGGGGGGGCGCTTCATCCTCGGCGTCGGGCGGCTCGCACCGCAAAAGAAATGGGAGCGGCTGATCGCGGCGATGCCGCGCCTGGCCGACCCGGACGTCAAGCTGCTGATCCTGGGCGAGGGTGAGGAGCGCGGGCAGCTCGAACGGCTGGTCGAACATCTTGGCCTGTCCGATCGCGTGTCGATGCCCGGCCATGCGCCCGACCCGCTGCCGGTGATCGCCCGCGCCGATGTCGTCGCGCTCACCTCCGAATTCGAAGGCGTGCCGGGCGTGGTGCGGGAGGCGCTGGCCGCAGGAACGCCAGTCGTCGCGACCGATTCGAGCGTCGCGATCCATGAACTGATCGACTGCGCCTCACGCGGATCGGTCGTCCCGCCGGGCGATCGCGCGCGACTGGTCAGCGCACTCAACCACTGGCTGGCTCCTGGCCGCCAACGCCCCGAGCCGCTGGTCGAAGAGGGACCGGAGCCGATCGCGGCCTATCTTGAGCTGTTCGACCGGTTGGTGGCGGAGCGTTTGAAATAGCTTCAGCGAAAGCTGAACAAAGGCTAACTTGGGCGGTAGCTGAAGCCGATCCACAGTGTGCGCGGACTCGCGCGTTCGACCACGCCGGTGCCGCTGATCCCCGTTTCGATCCGCGCATCGGTCAGGTTTTCGCCGCGCGCCTCGATTGCGAAGCCCTTTGCCACCGGCACGCGAATCACGGCGTCGAAGGTCAGAGCATCCGCCAGCGCACGCGCGTTCAGATCGTCCTCGAACTGCGCCGCGACATAGCGCGCGGTCCCCGAAACGCTCAGCCGCTCGCTGCTGTAACCGACATGCGCAGAGACTTGATGCGGGGCGGTCTGCGCGGGGCGGCGTTCGTCCAGCGGCGCCGCGCTGCCCGATGCCTGTACCCGCGCATCGATATAGGTCCAGGACGCGCCCGCGCGCCACGGGCCGGACTGCCACGCCAGGTCGGCCTCGATCCCGCGCGACTCGATCGCGTCGAGATTCTGCCGCACCCGATAGACGCCGCCCGCCGCGACGAAGCCGACGCCCGGAAATGTGCCCGGCCCGCTGCCCAAGGTCACATTGCCGATCGCGTTGTCGAGTCGGTTGAGGAAAGCGGTGGTGCGCAGCGTCACACCGGTGGCAGGCGTCAGGTCCACCCCGACCTCCACCCCGCGCAGCCGCTCCGGCGCAAGTTGCGGATTCGCCGCCGTCGCATCCGCCCCGGCGCGGAACGGGCGGTAGAGTTCATTGAGCGTCGGCAGGCGCCAACCGCTATAGGCCGCGCCACGCAGTGCAACGGCGTCACTCGCGCGCAACGCTGCCGCCAGCCGCGCGCTGCCCTCCCACCCGCTGCGATCCGGCGCGCGGCTGTCGGTGAGCGGCGCTCCCCCGGTCAGCAGCGCTTCGAACAGGCGACCATCGCGGATCGACCAGCGGTCGGCGCGCCCGCCCCCGGTCAGCGTCAGCGCGCCACGCTCCAGACTCAGATCGGCGAACAGTCCGGCGGTGCTGCTCTCGCCTCCCGCCACACGGCGCCGCGTCGGGGCGCCCGCGACGAAGCTGTAGCGTTCGTTGGTCCGCCCGCTGACCATGCGCAGATCGCCGCCGGTGCGCAGCGTCCATCCGCTGCCCAATGGTGGCTCGATCTCAATGCGCAACCCGGTGCCGGTCGCCGGCACATGCTGGTCCAGCGTCGGGCTCGCCGCGCTGCGGGTCGCGTTGACGCTGGCAAAGCCGGTGGCGAAATCGCGGTGCTGCAGCCAGCCGGTCGCCGCCCAGCGCCAGCGCCCGTTGCCGATCAGGCGCAGGCTGGCGTCCGCACCGCGGCTGTTCACCGGCGTAAAATCGGTCCCGCGATCGCGCTGGTCGGAAAAGGCCGACAGGTTCGCCTGCAGCTCGATCCCCGCCGCCAGCGGTGCGATTCCCCGAAGCGCGATGCTCGCCTGTTCATAGGGCGCCGCGCGATCTGCTGCGCCGCGCTGCCCCTCGACGATCGGAACGAACCCGTCTCCGCGCGCGAACTGCACCGCCGCCGTCACCTCACCCGCGCTGAGGCGCGTGCCGCCGGTCGCGACCAGATCGACCGAGTCGCGGCTGCCATAAAAGCCGGTCAGCGCCACCGGCCCGAGCGTGCGCGCATCGGCACTGAACAGCTCGACCGTCCCGGCCAGCGCGCCCGCACCGTGATAACCGCTACCCCCGCCGCGCGTCACGCGCACCCGCGCCAGCCGCTGCGGCAGCGTGGCAGGGAAGGGGACCCAGCCGCCGAACGGATCGGCTTGCGGCACCCCGTCGAGTAGCAGCAGCGCGCGGCTCGACGCATTGCCGCCTAGGCCGCGCAGGCTGATCCCCTGTGCGGTCGGGTGCGACGAGCGCGAATCGGCGCGGCGGAACTGCGCCACCCCGGCAACATCGCGCAGCACGTCTTCCAGCCGTCCGCTGGCACTGTCGGTCAGGCGTTCGCGGTCGATCTCGACCGTCGCCAGCGCGGCTTCGCCCGGTGGCGCGTCCAGCCCCTGTCCGACGATCACGATCTCCTGCGCAGCGGTGGGGAAGGGCAGAGCGAGGAGGAGTAGCGGGGCGGCGCCCCTCATGCCGGCTTGACCCGCTCGGGACTCGCAGCAGCGAAGGCCTCGAGCGCGCAGGCGGCGGCATCGGCGGCAAGCAAGGTCGGGAAGGCGTCGAGCGGCGTGTCGAACCGCCGCGCATTATACATCTGGGGCACCAGCATCACATCGGCGATCCCCGGTGCAGTGCCGCCCAGGAAAGGACCGTCAGCTGCATTTGCCGCAGCCAGCGCTTCGAGCGCGGTGAACCCCTCGACGATCCAGCGGCGGTACCAGTCGCCCTTTACCGCCTCATCCGCATCGAACCGCGACTCGAGCGCGCGCAGCACGCGCAGATTGTTGAGCGGGTGGATATCGGCTGCAATCACCAGCGCTTGCGCCATCGCATCGGCGCGCGCGATCGGGTCGGCCGGGATCAACCGCGGCTCCGGGTATGTCGCATCCAGCCACTCGATGATCGCCAGGCTCTGAGTCAGGATCCGCCCATTGCCGATGTCGAGCGCGGGGACGAAGCCCTGCGGGTTGCGCGCCAGATGTGCGTCGCTGCGTTGCGCGCCCTGCGCCAGATGCACCTCGTGCCGCTCATGCGCCACGCCCTTGAGGTTAAGCGCGATGCGCACGCGATAAGCGGCACTCGACCGGAAATAATCGTACAGGATCACGTCAACTCACCCTCAGTCCCGGTCACATCGTCCGAGCCATAGCCCGCCTCGATCGCCTGTTCCGACCGCCGCTCAAGCGCGACCTTGATCATCGCCACGATCGGATCGGCGAGCGCCAGGCCGAGAAAGCCGAACAAGGTGCTCATCAAAATCTGCGACGACACCGTCAGCGCCGGCGGCATGTCGACGGTGCGCTTGGCGACCAGCGGCAGCAGCACATAGCCGTCGAACGTCTGCACCCCGAAATAGATCGCGATCGCCCACAGCCCTTCGCTCTGGCCGGCGCTGAAGCCGACCGCGACCATCAGCACACCCGAGATGAACGCCCCGATATTGGGGATGAAGGCGAGCATGCCGGTGAGAATGCCGAGCAGCAGCGCCATCGGCACGCCCGCGATCGACAGCAGGATCCAGGTCACCATCCCTTCGAACACCATTCCGAGCAACCGCCCGGCCAGCAGCACGCGCATCGTCCGCGCCATCCGTGCCAGCGTGATCGCGAACTGGTCGCGCGACGCCATCGGCACCATCCACTGCATCCCGCGTTCATAGATGCGCGGCTCCATCGCCACGAACAGGCCGATGACCAGCACGAGGAAGAAGCTGCCGATCGCGCCGATCGCGCCGCCGATGAACGACGTCAGCCGCCCGACCGATCCCAGCGCCTCCTTGGCCAGCCCGCTCAGGTCTGACGCCTGCGGCATCAGGCCCAGGTCGCTCAGCCACCCGCTGATCCGCATCGCCTGCGTCTCCAGCGTGATGCGCAGCTGTTCGGCCTGCGCGACGATCTCGACCCCGGTCAAATAGATGACGCCGCCGATGAAGGCGATCACGCCGATGACGACGATGGTCAGCGCGAGGCCACGCGGGATCGGCACCGCGCGCCGGATCAGCCGCGCCCCGCCATCCAGCATCGACGCGACGACCAGGCCCGCAAAGATCAGCAGCAGCGGCTGGATCAGCAGCACCACCAGCGCTGCAGCGGCGGCAAGCGCGAACCATACCGACGCACGGCGCATCTCCGCGCGCATGACGGGATCGCGCATCTCGTTCGGGCCGGGGGTCTGGGTGACCCTTACATCCTCGTCGGCGGCGCTCGCCATCGGCCTATTGCGCCGCGCTGTCGGGGTGCAGCGACGTGCCCGCGCGGCCCGACCGGAACGATCCGAACCAGGTGAGCGGGTTCCAGCTGGCGCTGCCGTCCAGGCTGAAGGTGATAAACTCTGCCCGTCCGCCGATATTCTCGACCGGCACCGGCCCACCCAGCCCCAGCTGCGCCTGCGTCATCCGGCTGTCGGCGCTGTTGTCGCGATTATCGCCCATCAGCCAAACATGACCGGCGGGAATGCGTACGGCGGGGAAATTGTCGGCGCGCGTCGGTCCGATGTCGATGGTGTCGTAG
This sequence comes from Sphingomonas sp., assembly GCF_965227385.1. Taxonomy (GTDB): domain Bacteria; phylum Pseudomonadota; class Alphaproteobacteria; order Sphingomonadales; family Sphingomonadaceae; genus Sphingomonas. The sequence continues at coordinate 832,631 of NZ_OZ245750.1, read as the reverse complement.
CTCTTGCCGTTGGGAAGCGTCTCGCCCACGATCTGCACGTTACAGACCAGCGCCCCCGCCGCATTGCGGCCCAGCGCGCCGGGATAATGATCCTTGTCGCAGGTCAGATTGCCATCGACCTTGAGCGCACGCATGCCCAGCTTCTCGCGCTGCACCTGACGCCCGTTCAGATACAGGATCCCGCCATACATCTCGACCGTGTCGCCCGGCAGGCCGATCACCCGCTTGATATAGTCCGACCGCGCGTCGGTCGGCGTCAGGATCACGATGTCTCCGCGTTCGGGCAGGCTGCCGAACAGCCGCCCCTGCATGAATGGCAGGATGTGGAAGGTCGGGGTGACATAGCTGTATCCATAGGGATATTTGCTCACCACCAGCCGGTCGCCGACCAGCAAGGTCGGCATCATCGATTCCGACGGAATGTAGAACGGCTTGGCGACCAGGCTGTGAAAACCGAGCACCGCGAGCACCAGCCAGAAGATGCCGCGCGCCTCGCCCCACCAATCGGTGCCGCCGCCCTGCTGCTCCTGCTCGCCCGTCAATGCCTTCGCCATCCCGTCTCTCTTATTCGCCCGCGACGGGCAGCGCCTCGATCACCACCAGCGCCTGTGCCCAGGGGTGGTCGTCGGTCAGGGTCAGGTGCACCTTCACGACGTGTCCCGCGGGCGTCATCGCGTCAAGCCGCGCCTTGGCACCCCCGGTCAGCGCCAGCGTCGGCGCGCCCGACGGCGCGTTGACCACGCCGATATCGCGCATGAACACGCCAGCCTTGAAACCGGTCCCGACCGCCTTCGAAAAAGCCTCTTTGGCAGCAAAACGTTTCGCGAGCGTTGCGGCATAGCCCATCGGCCGCCGCGCCGCCTTGCGCAGCTCGGTCTCGGTGAACACGCGCTGTTCGAAGCGCATCCCGAATCGGTCGAGCGAATTCTGGATCCGCTCGATGTTGCACAGGTCGGACCCGATGCCGATGATCATGCGCCGTTTGTCCCGATCTGGCGATCGAGAGTGCGGCACCAGCCCGCTCCCCCACCCGGCCACCCATCGACAGGATATTCTGAAATGGGTGGCCGGGTGGGGGAGCGGGCTGGTGCCGCTGCGCCGTCAGGCGCAAAGACCCTCACCGCGCCGCGTCCATCAGTCCGCGCATCCGCTTCACCACGGGCGCAAGGCCGTCGAAAATCGCCTCGCCGATCAGGAAATGCCCGATATTCAGCTCCGCCAGCTGCGGGATCGCGGCGATCGGCACGACATTGTCGAAGGTCAGGCCATGCCCGGCATGCACCTCGATCCCGTTCTTCGCCGCCAGAGCGGCGGCATCGGCGATGCGGCGCAGCTCGGCGGTCTGCGCTTCACCCTCCAGCTCGCAATAGCGCCCCGTGTGCAGTTCCACGACCGGCGCGCCCAGCCGGATCGCCGCCTCGATCTGCGCTGGATCGGGTTCGATGAACAGCGATACGCGGATATTGGCGCCCTTGAGTTCGCTCACCATCGGCGCGAGCAGGTTATGCTGCCCCGCCGCGTCCAGGCCGCCCTCGGTCGTCCGCTCCTCGCGCCGTTCGGGCACGATGCACGCGGCGTGCGGGCGATGGCGCAGCGCGATTGCCAGCATCTCGTCGGTCGCCGCCATTTCCAGGTTGAGCGGGATGGTCAGCTCCGCCGCCAGCCGCGCGATATCGTCGTCGGTGATGTGCCGCCGGTCCTCGCGCAGATGCGCGGTGATCCCGTCGGCTCCGGCCTCTGCCGCCAGCAGCGCCGCGCGGACCGGATCGGGGTAGCCGCTGCCGCGCGCATTGCGCACGGTGGCGACATGGTCGATGTTCACGCCAAGGCGAAGGTGCCCCATCACGCCGCCGCCCGGCTGCCCGGCTTGATCGCCGGGATCGCCGCCAGCTCCGGCGGGAGCGCATCGGCCTCATAGCTCGGCACGTCGAGGCGAATCAGCGGGAAGAACGGAACGCCCAGGTCGGCGGTGCCGTTCGAGCGGTCGACCAGCGACGCGGCGGCGATCACTTCACCCCCCGCCTGCGCAATCGCCTTCATCGCCTCGCGACTCGACAGACCGGTGGTGACGACGTCCTCCATCATCAACACCTGGTGCCCCGGCGTCAGGCGAAAGCCGCGCCGCAGTTCGAAGGTCCCGGTGGGGCGTTCGACGAACATCGCATCGACATCAAGCGCGCGGGCGACCTCCTGTCCCGCAATCACCCCGCCCATCGCTGGGGAAACCACGGCGGTGATCCGCGCGCGCAGCTCGGCGGGAATGTTCGCCGCCACCGCTTCCGCCAGCCGGGCGGCGCGCCGCGGGTTCATCAGCACGCGCGCGCATTGCAGGTAACGCGGGCTGCGCAGCCCCGATGACAGGATGAAATGCCCTTCCAGCAGCGCCTCAGCCGCTCGGAATTCGCCCAGCACCTCGTCTTCGGTCACGCGTCCACCCCGCTATTGTTATCGCCGGGCATCTAGGGTCCGGGCGGTCCCCCCGCAACTACGGTATCAAAAAGAGCAGTCGACACGCTTGAGGCGAACGCGCGAGGTGCTATAGGCCAGCCTCGAAGGGCGGATTGCGTCCGCGCGACCGGAACAGCCGGCGCCCCCGCACAGGGGCAAGAAGGACAGGGGTTTATTGAGACGATGCGCATGCATGGATTGAAGGCGATCGTGCTGGCTGCGGGCCTTGCGCTCGCCGGGGGCATGGCCCAGGCTCAGGCACCGGTGGCAGCGGCCCCCGAGGCGCCCGCGCCCGCGACGGTGGCGGCTCCGGCGGAGGTTCCCGCCCCGGGCAACCCGGTCGAACAAGCCGCGACGGCCGCTCCAGCGGAGGCGAAGGTCGCCGATCCCACGCTCAATCCCGACGGTACGCATAAAAATGGGCCGGTCGCAGGCATCGGCATGCCGGTCGACGGCAAGCTCGGCATTCAGCCGCAGGCGACGAAGCTGGGCGAGAGCGCGGCGGGCTTCCACAACAACATCCTGCTGCCGATCATCACCGCGATCTCGATCTTCGTGCTGGTCCTGCTGGCGTGGACGATCGTGCGCTATCGTCGCAAGGCGAACCCGGTCCCGTCCAAGACCAGCCACAACACGCTGATCGAGATCATCTGGACCGCAGTGCCGGTGCTGATCCTCGCCTTCATCGCCTGGCCGTCGATCGCGCTGCTCGCCAAGCAGTTCAAGCCGGCGCCGGACAATGCGGTGACGATCAAGGCGATCGGCAACCAATGGTATTGGTCGTACGAATATCCCGACCATGGCGGCATTTCGATCACCGCCAACATGCTCAAGGAAAAGAGCGAAGTTCAGGCCGGACAGCGCTTCCGCACCGATGTCGACGGTCCGCGCCTGCTCGCGGTCGACAACCGCATCGTCGTTCCCGTCGGCACTCCGATCCGCCTGATCGCCACCGCAAATGACGTGATCCACAGCTGGGCTGTCCCGGCGTTCTGGATCAAGATGGACGCGATCCCCGGTCGCCTCAACGAAACCAGCTTCACCGTCGACAAGCCGGGCGTCTATTTCGGCCAGTGCAGCGAGCTGTGCGGTGCGCGGCACGCCTATATGCCGATCGTGGTCGAAGCGGTGACCCCTGAGGTCTTCGCACAGTGGATCGCGGCAAAGGGCGGCACCATGCCGTCCGCGAACAAGCCGTCGGCCGCTGCGCCAGCCCAGCCGGGCAGCGATGCCGCCGACGACACCACGACGCCGGCCAACGGCACCGTCCCTGCGGGGAACGACACCGTCGATGCGACCGCTGCGGGCGCCACCACCAATCAAGCCGCCACCGGCAACACGGACCAGTAAGCCATGACCGACGCAGCACGCGACGCGCACGCCTTCCAGGCGCATGACGACCACCATCACGACGCGGATCACAAGCCCGGCTTTTTCGCGCGCTGGTTCCTGTCGACCAACCACAAGGATATCGGCACGCTCTACCTGATCTTCGCAATTCTCGCGGGGATCATCGGTGGTGCGATTTCGGGCGTGATGCGCCTTGAACTCGCCGAGCCGGGCATCCAGCATCTCGGCTATATCGCCGAATTCGTGCATGGCGGTCCGCAGACCTTCGACGAATCGCTCCACTTTTGGAACGTGCTGATCACTGCGCACGGGCTGATCATGGTGTTCTTCATGGTCATGCCGGCGATGATCGGCGGCTTCGGCAACTGGTTCGTGCCCATTATGATTGGCGCGCCGGACATGGCGTTCCCGCGCATGAACAACCTGTCCTTCTGGCTGCTGGTCCCGGCATTCGTGCTGCTGCTCGCCTCGCCCTTCTTCGGTGGTGGTGCGGGTACCGGCTGGACCGTCTATGCCCCGCTCTCGACCTATGGCGAGCCGGGGCCGGCGGTGGACATGGCGATTCTCTCGCTCCACCTTGCCGGTGCCAGCTCGATCCTGGGCGCGATCAACTTCATCACCACCATCTTCAACATGCGCGCGCCGGGCATGACCCTGCACAAGATGCCGCTGTTCGTGTGGTCGGTGCTGATCACCGCCTTCCTGCTGCTGCTCGCGCTCCCGGTGCTGGCCGCCGCGATCACGATGCTGCTGACCGACCGTAACTTCGGCACCACCTTCTACGATCCCGCCGGCGGCGGCGATCCGGTGCTGTACCAGCATCTGTTCTGGTTCTTCGGTCACCCCGAAGTGTACATCATGATTCTGCCGGGCTTCGGCATCGTCAGCCAGATCGTGTCGACCTTCAGCCGCAAGCCGGTGTTCGGCTATCTCGGTATGGCCTACGCCATGGTCGCGATCGGCGTGGTCGGCTTCGTCGTGTGGGCGCACCACATGTTCACCACCGGCATGAGCGTGAACGTGAAGATGTACTTCACCGCCGCGACGATGATCATCGCGGTGCCGACCGGCATCAAGATCTTCTCGTGGATCGCGACGATGTGGGGCGGGTCGATGAGCTTCAAGACCCCGATGGTCTGGGCGATCGGCTTCATCTTCCTGTTCACCGTGGGCGGCGTCACCGGCGTCGTGCTCGCGAATGGCGGCGTCGACGATTACATGCACGACACCTATTACGTGGTCGCGCACTTCCACTATGTGCTCTCGCTGGGCGCAGTGTTCGGCCTGTTCGCGGGCTTCTACTACTGGTTCCCGAAGATGTTCGGGAAGATGTACAGCGAGTTCCTCGGCCAGCTGCACTTCTGGGTGTTCTTCGTCGGTGTGAACGTGCTGTTCTTCCCGCAGCACTTCCTGGGCCTGCAGGGCATGCCGCGCCGCTACCCGGACTATCCGGACGCCTATGCCTATTGGAACGAGATTTCGAGCTGGGGCTATGTGATCATGCTGGCGGGCATGGCGATCTTCTTCGTCAACCTGTTCTGGTCGCTCGCTGCCGGTAAGAAGGCTCCCGACAATCCCTGGGGCGAAGGTGCGACGACGCTGGAATGGACCCTGTCCAGCCCGCCGCCGTTCCACCAGTTCGAAACCCTGCCGGTGATCGCCGACGACAAGCATCACTGAGGCTGGCCACGGCTGAAACACGAAACGCCCCGGGGGAAGCTCCGGGGCGTTTTGTGTTGGACGCACCGCTCTTCCCCCGCGCCCCAACCGCGCCTATAGCGCCCTACAAATGTCCGTCGCCAACCACGCCCTGACCATCCCCGCCGACTGGCGCGATTTCCTTGCGCTTACCAAGCCGCGCGTGATGAGCCTGGTCGTGTTCACGGGCCTGTGCGGCATGCTCGCGGCGCCCGCTGCGATCCATCCAGTGATCGGCTTCACCGCGATCCTGTGCATTGCGCTGGGTGCGGGGGCCGCGGGTGCACTCAACCAATGGTATGAGGCGGACCTCGACGCCAAGATGAAGCGGACGCAGAGCCGCCCGCTGCCCGCCGGACGCATGGATCGCCAGTCGGCGCTGCACTTCGGCGTCGGCGTCGCCGCGCTGTCGGTCATCCTGATGGGCCTTGCGGTCAATTATGTCGCCGCCGGCATCCTGCTCGCGTCGATCCTGTTCTACGTGCTGGTCTACACCGTCTGGCTGAAGCGTCGCACGCCGCAGAATATCGTGATCGGCGGCGCGGCCGGGGCGTTCCCGCCGCTGATCGGCTGGGCGGCGGCGACCGGCGAGATTGCGCTGTTGCCCGTGCTCCTCTTCGGCCTCGTCTTCCTGTGGACCCCGCCGCATTTCTGGGCGCTCGCGCTGTTCGTGAAGACCGATTACGCCAATGCCGGCGTCCCGATGCTGCCCGTCGTGGCGGGCGAGAAGGCGACGCGGATCCAGATCGGCCTCTACACCCTTCCGATGGCAGTCGCGGCGATTGCGCCCTGGCCCCTGGGCCTGACCGGCAGCCTCTACGGAATCGTGTCGATCGTCACGACCGCGCTGTTCGCGCTGCTCGCGCTCCACGTCGCGACCCGCATGGCGAGCGACAACGACGCGATGAAGCCCGAAAAACGGCTGTTCGCCTATTCGATCTCCTACCTCTTCATATTGTTCGGCGCGGTTGCCGCCGATAGGATGATGGCATGACCCCCGAAGACGAAGCCCTGATCCGCGCCCGCCAGAAGTCCCGCGCCCGCGTGCTCGCGATCCTGCTGTTCGCCTTCGTCATCCTGGTCTTCGCGATCAGCATCGTGAAGATCCAGATGGGCATGCCCCTTCGCGCGCAGTGAGAAGCAGATGATTGCAGCACTCCCCCAGGACCGGAAGCTGCGCACCGCAATGCTCGCGGTGCTCGGCGTGCTGGCGATGACCGGTCTCGCTTTCGCCAGCGTCCCGCTCTACCGGCTCTTCTGTCAGGTCACCGGCTTTGGCGGTACCACGATGCGCGCCGAGGCAGCGCCCGGCGCTGTCGACGGCAAGATCACCGTCGCGTTCGACAGCAATGTCAGCCCCGCGCTGACGTGGAAGTTCAAGCCGGAGCTCGCGTCCGACACGATCTCGATCGGCGCGCGCGACATGGCGTTCTACACCGCGACCAACACCGGCACCGTGCCGATTACCGGCACCGCGACCTACAATGTCACGCCCGAGGCGGCGGGGAAATATTTCAGCAAGATCCAGTGTTTCTGCTTCACCGAACAGACGCTCCAGCCGGGTGAGACGGTGCGCATGCCGGTGATCTATTTCGTCGATCCCAAGATCCTGAAGGATCCGGATACGAAGGACATTGCGAAGATCACGCTCTCCTACACATTTTACCCAGTGGATTCCGCCAAGCCCAAGGGCTAGGGAAGCCGACGAACAACGCCAGAAACGAACAGGGACGGACGATGGCAGGCGCCAAGAACCACGATTTCCACATTCTCCCGCCCAGCCCGTGGCCGATGCTCAGCTCGCTCGCCGCTCTGTGGCTGGCGGTGGGCGGCCTCATGTACATGAAGGAGCATCCGGCCGGTTTCTGGGTGATGATGTCGGGCCTTGCCGCCGTGCTGTTCTGCATGGCTTCGTGGTGGGTCGACGTGATCAAGGAAGCCAATGCCGGCGACCATACCCCGGTCGTCCAGCTGCACCTGCGCTACGGCATGATCCTGTTCATCGCGTCGGAAGTGATGTTCTTCGTCGGCTGGTTCTGGGCATGGTTCAACTATGCGCTGTTTCCCGCCGCGATCGCGGTCAGCGGCGAACATGCCAGCGTGGTTGAAGTGGCGCAGAATATCGCCGCGCAGTTCCCGCCCAAGGGTATGGAAGTGCTGGACGCGTTCCAGCTGCCGCTGCTCAACACCTTCATCCTGCTGCTGTCGGGCACGACCATCACCTGGGCGCATCACGGCCTGATCCACAACCAGCGCGGCGGCGCCCTGCGCGGCCTGTGGGGCGCGATCGGCGTGGGTGAGAATGACGTGGTCAAGAAGGGCCTGTGGCTGACCATCATCCTCGGCCTGATCTTCTCGGGCGTCCAGGCGTATGAATATGCGCATGCGCCGTTCGTGTTCGGCAAGACCAACTATTCGTCGGCCTTCTACATGGCGACCGGCTTCCACGGTTTCCACGTGATCGTCGGCACCATCTTCCTGATGGTCTGCCTGCTGCGCACCTATCAGGGCGATTTCACCCCGCGCCAGCATTTCGGCTTCGAAGCCGCTGCCTGGTACTGGCACTTCGTCGACGTGGTGTGGCTGTTCCTCTTCGTCACCGTCTATGTGTGGGGCGGCTGGGGCGCGCCGGTCCACGGCTGATGGACCACAGCGCACCTCCGGTCACGGAGTCGGCATTCAAGGGGGCGTGTCCGCAATGCGGCGCGCCCTCTCTGTTTGCGGGCTGGATCAAGTTTGCGGAGCGCTGCCCGAACTGCGGGCTCGACTACGCCGCGTTCAATGTCGGCGATGGCCCGGCGGCGTTCCTCACCCTGATCATCGGCACGATCATCGTCGTCCTGTCGGTGTGGCTGGAACTGGCCGCAGAGCCGCCGCTGTGGCTGCATTTGCTGATCTGGCCGCCAGTCACGGTGGCGATGGTCGTGTTCAGCCTGCGCTGGGCCAAGGGGGCGCTGCTCGCGCTCGAATATCGCAACGCCGCGCGTGAAGGGCGGCTGAAAGATCGCGACGCATGAAGCTTCCGCTGTTTCCCACCATCCTGGTCGGCCTCGCCGTCGCGGCGATGATCGGTCTCGGCATCTGGCAGCTCGACCGGCGCGGGGAAAAGGCGGTGCAGCTCGCCCGCCTGTCCGCCAATCGCGACCTGCCCGTAATGACCTTCCCCAGCCCGCCGGTCGGGGACGAGCACCTGTTCCGCCATGCCGGGCTGATGTGCCTCGAAGTCGCCGGCTGGACCGAACAGGCCGGCCGCGACGCCAGCGGCAAGAGCGGCTGGCGCCACCTCGCCGACTGCCGCACCGGGGCAGAGGGGATGAGCGTCAAGGTGGACATGGGCGTCAGCAGCGCCCCCGGCGTAAAGCCGGCATGGAAGGGCGGCCCGATCACCGGCATCATCACCCACGCCCCCGATTCGACGCCGCTACTGGCATCGCTGTTCGGCAAGCGCCCGCCGCGCAACCTGATGCTCGTCGCCGACGCTCCCGCGCCGGGCCTGTCCGCCAGCGCCCCGCCCGACCCGTCGAGCGTGCCGAACAATCACCTCGCCTATGCGGTGCAATGGTTCCTGTTCGCGGGCATCGCGGTGGTGATCTACCTGCTGGCACTGCGTCTCCGCGCGCGTCGCACCGCATCGCCACCCGCGCCCCCGCAAAGCTAGTCTTTCTTGCCGCATCTCGGTCCGGGGGCTAGTTCCCCCGCCATGCGCTACCAGAGCACGCGCGGCACCGCGCCCGAACTCGATTTCCGTGAAGTCACCCTCGCTGGTCTTGCGAGCGACGGCGGCCTCTACATTCCCGTCGAATGGCCGCGCTTCACGCCCGACCAGATCGCCGACATGGCCGGCCTGTCCTATGTCGAGACCGCCGTGCGGGTCATGGCCCCGTTCGTCGCGGGCAGCCTGACCGAAGCCGAGCTGCGCGACCTCTGCACCCGCGCCTATGGCCGGTTCAGCCATGACGCGGTGACCCCGCTGATTCAGCTCGACCACCGCCATTTTCTGCTCGAGCTGTTCCACGGCCCCACGCTGGCGTTCAAGGATGTCGCGCTGCAACTGCTCGGGCTGTTGTTCGAGAAGTTCCTGACCGGCACCGACCGCCACCTCACCATCGTCGGCGCGACCAGCGGTGACACCGGCTCGGCCGCGATCGACGCGGTGGCGGGGCGTGAGGGGATCGACATCTTCATGCTCCACCCCAAGGGGCGGGTCAGCGACGTTCAGCGCCGCCAGATGACCACCGTGCTCGCGCCCAACGTCCATAACATCGCCATTGAAGGCAGCTTCGACGACGCCCAGGCGCTGGTAAAGGCGATGTTCAACGACGCCGATTTCTCGGGCCGCTTCCACGTCACCGCAGTCAATTCGATCAACTGGGCGCGGCTGATGGCGCAGGTGGTGTATTATTTCTACGCCGCCGTCCGCCTCGGCGCCCCGGCGCGCGAAGTCGCGTTCAGCGTTCCCACCGGCAATTTCGGCGATGTGTTCGCCGGTTATGTCGCGGCGAAGATGGGCCTGCCGGTCGCCAAGCTGATCGTCGCGACCAACGTCAACGACATCCTCCACCGCGCGCTCTCCAGCGGCGATTATTCGGCGGGCACCGTCACGCCCACCGCCGCGCCGAGCATGGACATCCAGGTCAGCTCCAACTTCGAACGCCTGTTGTTCGACCTTGCCGGGCGCGACGGCCCCGCGCTCGCTGCACAGATGGCCGGATTCGAATCGAGCAAGGCGATGCGCCTGACCAACGCGCAGCAGCAGGGCGCGGCATCCTTGTTCGCCAGCGACCGGATCGAGGCGGACGACATGTCGCGCGCCATGGCCTGGGCGCATGCCCGCGCCGACGAGATTCTCGACCCCCACACCGCCATCGGCCTCGCCGCCGCGCAGCGGATCGCGCTCCCGCCGCACGTGCCGATCGTCACCCTCGCGACGGCCCACCCGGCCAAGTTCGACGATGCGGTCGAACGCGCCACCGGCATCCGCCCGACCTTGCCCGCGCGAGTCGGCGACCTGTTCGACCGCGAGGAACGCTATGACGTGCTCCCCGCGACGTTCGAGGCGATCACCGGCTATGTCGCGGAGCGCGGGACGCCCAATTCCTGATCGTCACCCCGGCCCTGTGCCGGGGTCCACTCCGCCTCCCGCGCGAAGCTTGAGCCGCTTGCTCTACGCCTGCCTCCCGATGGACCCCGGAACAAGTCCGGGGTGACGGTTGATTTTTGGCGACGGACAGGCGCTAAAGGCCAGATGAACCTCATCACCCTCACCGGCGAGCCCTGGGCCGATTACGGCCTCGTCGACTCAGGCCATGGCCGCAAGCTCGAACGCTATGGCGATTACCGCTTCATCCGCCCCGAGCCGCAGGCGATGTGGGCGCCCGCGTCGCCCGACTGGGACGCGCATGGCGAATTCATGCCTGCGCCCGACGACGAGGGCGGCGGCCGCTGGGTGTTCACCAAGCCGGTCCCGCGCGAAGGCTGGCCGCTCGCCTGGAACGAGGCGAAGTTCACCGCCCAGACCACCCCCTTCCGCCATCTCGGCTTCTTCCCCGACATGGCGCCGGTGTGGAGCTGGATGCGCGAACAGACCGCAGGGGTCGACGCGCCCGAGGTCATGAACCTGTTCGGCTATACCGGCGTCGGCACGCTCGCGATGGCGGCAACGGGTGCCAAACTCGTCCATGTCGATGCGTCGAAGAAGTCGGTCGATGCGGCCAAGGGCAATGCCGCGCTGTCGAACATGACCGACAAGCCCGTCCGCTGGATCATCGACGACGCCGCCAAGTTCGTCGCGCGCGAGGTACGCCGCGGTCGCCGCTATGACGGCATCCTGCTCGACCCGCCAAAATACGGTCGCGGCCCGACCGGCGAAGTGTGGCAGCTCGAACGCGACCTCCCCGGCCTGATCGCCGATTGCCGCCAGCTATTGGACGCCGACTCGCGCTTCCTGTTCCTGACCGTCTACGCGATCCGCATGTCGGCGCTGGCGATCGGGGAACTGCTCAACCAGCATTTCGCCGACCTCGGCGGGAAGGTCGAATGCGGCGAACTCGGCGTGCGCGAAGAGGCCAGGGGGCTGGTCCTGCCGACGGCGATCTTTGCGCGGTGGAGTCAGTCTTGAACAACCTGTTCGTATTTCTGGCTACTGCTGTCGCCGATCAAGTTGACGGTCGCCGCCCCGGCGCGCGGCACGCCATGCTCGTCTTTGTCACTGCGCCCGATTTCGAAGCTGGCCAACGCAAGGCCGGCGGCGCGATGATTGGAGCAGGCTGGATGCTTGCGCGCCTCGAAAAGGGCAAGGAACTGAATTCCGTTGACCCGCAATCGGACCCCGTTCTTGCGGAGGCACAGGCGCATGCCCTTGATACGGGGAGCGCGATTGTCGTCTATGCAGACGAGCTTCCCCCCGACGCCTAACCCCGCCCCATCCGCGTCGCCGCGCCCGCCACGAACGGGCACCCGGCCACCAGCAGCAAACTCACCGCCCCCAGCAGCTTCATCGCGCTCGGATCATTCCCCATCGCGCCCGCGCCAAAGATCAGCAGCGGCACCGCGAAGGGGAGCATCACCAGCCCCGCCACCGCACCCGCACCGCGCAGCCCTGCCGTTAGCGCGGCGGTCGCCACGCCCAGTGCCGCCAGCCCCGGCGTGCCGATGAGCAAACTCACCCCCGCCGCCAGCGCCTGTTCGAGCGAGAGGCCCAGCAACCCGCTCGCCACCGCGCACGCCAGCAGCAGGGCAGGGGCAAAGCCCAGCCAATGCCCGACGATCTTCGCCGCCGCGACGCTCGCGTCGTTCCAGCCGCGCACCGCCAATTGATCGAGCACCCCGCTCTCCAGATCGGGTGCAACCAGCCGCTCGACCGGCAGCAACGCCGCGAGCAACGCCGCCGCCCAGATCACCCCGCCGCCAATCCGCGCCAGCAATTTCGGCTCCGGCCCCACCGCAAACGGAAACAACACGGCCACCAGCAGGAAGAAGGCGATCGGCAGCGTCAGCCCGCCCGCCGCCCATGCCCGGCGCAGTTCGCGCGCGACCAGTGCGCCGAACCCGCTCACGCGCTGCCCCCGATCACGATCTCGCCCGCGCCCTGCATCCGGATTGGCAGATGCGTCGCCACCACCGCAATGCCGCCCGCCGCGCGATGCGCCGCGATCAGTCCACCCAGCACCCCGATCGCGCCATGGTCCAGGCCGTTGGCCGGCTCGTCGAGCAACCAGATCGGCGCCCCGCTCGCCACCACCCGCGCAATCGCGACGCGCTTGCGCTGTCCTGTCGACAGCATCCGCACCGGCACGGGGTAGAGGTGCGGCAGGCCGACCGCCTCCAGCGCCCCTTCGACCGCATCGCGCCGCCCATCCAATCCGGCCCAGAAGCGCAACGCTTCCCCAACCGGCAATTCCGGGTCCAGCCCCGCCGCCTCGGCCAGCAGCGCCTTCTCGCCCGTCACCGACACCCGCCCGGCGCTCGCCTTGAGCAACCCCGCGATGATCCGGATCAAGCTCGACTTGCCCGCGCCATTCGGCCCGGTCACCAGCACCCCGCCACCCGGCTGAAGGCTCAGGTCGAGCCCTTCGAACAGCATCCGCCCGCCGCGCGCGCACGCCACGCCCTCCAGCCGGATGCCGCAATCGCTCACGCGACGCTGTCTTCCAGCGCGTGCATATCGTCGTCGCTCAACCCGAAATGATGCCCCACCTCATGCACCACGACATGGGTGACCAGCGCCTCCAGGCTGACGCCCGTTTCGACCCATTCGGCGAGCAGCGGGACGCGGTAGAGGTGGATCGTGTCAGGCTGAGGGATTTCGCCGGGCGCGGATCCCTCCTTCTCGCCCACCGGCCGCCCCGAATAGAGGCCGGTCAGCTCGAACGGGTCCTCCATCCCCATCTCGCGCAGCGTGTCGTCATCGGCAAAGTCTTCGACGATCAGCACGATGTCGGGCAGATGGCTGGCGAACGGTTCGGGAATCCGCGCCAGCGCCGCGCGCGCGAGCGCTTCCATCTGTTCGGCACTTGGCGCAAAGGTCTCGGTCACAGCGGTCATGGCCCCGGCTATGCCGCACGCAGCTCCGGAGGGGAAGAATGGTCGAACAACTGAGCCAGGCGGAACGCGACGACGCGCTCGAAGGGCTGCCCGAATGGGATCACGACACGGGCCGCGACGCAATCACGCGCAGCTTCACCTTCGACGATTTCAGCCAGGCCTTCGCCTTCATGACGCAGGTCGCGCTGCTGGCGGAAAAGGCCGATCATCACCCCGAATGGTCGAACGTCTGGAACCGCGTCGACATCCTCCTGACCACCCACGACGCTGGCGGCCTGTCGGGCCGCGACATCGATATGGCCCGCGCGATCGACGCGCTGGTCGACTAAAGCCCGACCTTCGTCGCCAGCCACCGCGCCGCCTCGTCCGGCGTGCGCTTGTTCACATCCCGGTCGACCATCAGATTCGTCTCGCGCATCGCGGCGACCGGGATCTTGCCGACCAGCGGCCGTAGCGCCGCCTCGAACCGCGCATCCTCCACCCGGTCCGGCGCGACCAGCAGGATCGCGTCATAGCCGGGAATCGCCCCCTTGGGATCGTCCAGCACGACCAGCTTATCCGCCGCGATCCGCCCGTCGGATGAGAAGGCCGGGATCACGTCCGCCCGCCCGCTCGCCAGCGCGCGATACATGAAGGTCGGCTGATAGGGCCGCGCCGACTTGAAGCGCAGGCCATAGGCATCGCGCACCGCCCGCCATTCGGGCCGCTCCAGAAACTCGACATCGGTGGCGAGGTCGAGCCGCGGTGCCTGCGCGGCCAGATCGGCCAACGTCGCGATTCCACGCCGCCGCGCGTCATCGCCGCGCATCGCAAAGGCATAGGCATTTTCGAATCCCAGCGACCCGAACATGCCGACACCATGTTCGGCCCGCGCCCAGTCGCCCACGCCGGTGACGATCGCCTCACGCGGCGGCACATCGCTGCGCTGCATCTGGTTGGTCCAGATCGTCCCCGAATAATCGACATAGACATCGACATCGCCCCCCGCGAGCGCGCCGAACGCCACCGCCGACCCCAGCCCCTCGCGATATTCGACGCGATAGCCCGCCGCCTCCAGCCGCTGGCCGATCAGCCGGGCGAGGATGAACTGCTCCGAAAAGCCCTTGGCGCCCACCACCACCGTCTGCCCGCCCGTCGCCGGGGCCAGCGCAAACGCGGCGGCACAGATCGCGGCGAGCAAGGTCCCCGCGCTCATCCGCACCAGCATCGGCATGCGGTTGCGGATGCCGCCCTCGGCAACCGACAGGATCAAATCGACCCCCATCGCCAGCGCCGCCGCCCCGATGCACCCGGCCAGCACCAGCGCCCAATTCTGCGTCTGCAATCCGGCGAAGATCAGATCGCCCAGGCTCGGCTGGCCCACCGTGGTGGACAGGGTCGCCGCGCCGATCGTCCACACCGCCGCGGTGCGGATGCCCGCCATCACGACCGGCGCGGCGATCGGTGCCTCGACCAACCACAGCTTCTGCCGCGCGGTCATGCCTACGCCGTCCGCCGCCTCACGCAGCGCCGGGTCGAGCGTCACCAGCGCCGTCGTCGCATTCCGCAACACCGGCAGGATCGCATAGAGCGTCAGCGCGAGCAGCGCGGGGAGGAAGCCGAGCGCCGGCACCCAGTCGCCGACCAGCCCGCGCAACGCCAGTAGCACCGGGTAGAACAGCGCGAGCAGCGCCAGCGACGGGATCGTCTGGATCAGGCTCGCCGCGCCGAGGACGACGCGGCCAAGTCGCGGATGCCGCGCCGCCGCCACCGCCAGCGGCAGGCTGATCGCAATTCCCAGCGCCAGCGCCGCCATCGCCAGCAGCAAATGGCTCGCCATCAATTCGGGCACGCGGGTAAAGGCGTCGCTCATGCCTTCAGCGCCTCGAGCGCATCGGCCTGGCGCATCGGCACCGCAATTAGCGCCTGCGCATCCGGCCCGCCTTCACCGCGTGCCAGTGCCGTCGGGGTCGCATCGGCGACGATCCGCCCCGCCTGCATCACCAGCACCCGGTCGGCCAGCAACAGTGCCTCGGCCATGTCATGCGTCACCATGACGGTGGTCAGCCCCAGCCGGTCGTGCAGCGTGCGCACTGCCCGGCCCAGCTCATCGCGCGTGACGGGATCGAGCGCGCCGAACGGCTCGTCCATCAACAGGCACCCCGGCGCGGTCGCCAGCGCGCGGGCGACGCCGACCCGCTGGCGCTGTCCGCCCGACAGCTGGTCCGGCATCCGCTCCGCAACCTCCCCCGGCAGGTCGACCAGCGTCAGCAGCTCCGCGACTCGCGCGCGCGTATCGCGCGCGCCCGCAATGCGCAGGCCGATCGCGATGTTCTCGGCCACCGTCATGTGCGGGAACAGCCCGATCGACTGAAAGACATATCCGATTTGGCGGCGAAGCAGATGGGGTGCCGCTTGATCGCGCGGCGCGCCATCGATCGTCACGCTGCCGCAATCGGGCTCGACCAGACGGTTTATCACCTTGAGAAGCGTGGATTTTCCCGATCCCGATTGGCCGACCAGCGCGACGAAGCTGCCCGCCGCGATGGTGAGCGACACGCGATCGAGCGCCACCGTCGCGCCAAAAGCCTTGGAAACGTCGCTCAGGGCGATGGCTGGGCCGGTTTGTGCTGGCATCGCCGCGCATTGTGAGGAATGATCCACTCTAGGTCAAAACATACAGGAGGGGACGCCATGCAGGCGATCTTCATCACCGGCGGCGGTTCGGGAATCGGTCGCGCGGTCGCGCGCTACTTCTCCGCGCAGGGCTGGCGCGTCGGGCTTGCCGATATCAGCGAGGCCGGAATGGCCGAAACCGCGGCGCTGCTCGGCGACGCGCCGGTCTCGACGCACCGGCTCGACGTCCGCGACCGTGCGGCTTGGGACGTCGCGCTGGCGGAATTCGCTGCGGTCGCCGGGCGGATCGACGTGCTGTTCAACAATGCCGGGATCGGCGTCGGCGGCGTCTTCGCCGACACGCCGGTGGAGGAGCTGCAACGCTGCGTCGACATCAACCTGATGGGCGTGGTGTGGGGCGCGCATGCCGGGCATCGCTACCTCAAGGTGTCGGGCGGCTGTCTGCTCAACACCGCGTCGGCGGCGGGCATCTATGGCACGGGCGGGGTCGCGATCTATTCGGCGACCAAGTTCGCGGTGCGCGGCTTTACCGAATCGCTCGACGCCGAATGGGTCGCCGACGGCATCCGCGTGCGCGCGCTGCTGCCCAGCTTCATCGACACCGCGATCCTCGACGGCGTGGCAGTGGGCAGCAATTCGACGATGCGCGAACGGGTCAAGGCGGCGCGGCTGGAATTCACTCCGGTGGAGGAAGCCGCCCGCCTCGCCTGGGAGGCGGTGCATGGCGATCAGCTCCACACGCTGGTCGGCAAGACCGCGCGCCGCATGTGGTTCGCATCGCGCTTCATGCGTGGGTCGATGCGCAAACAGGCGCGCGGCGGCAAGTGAGGGCCGCCCTCCTCGCCACCGTCGCGCTCGCGCTGACCGGCTGCGCGGGGCAGGGCGGGGCGCCCGACCCGCAGGACCGCTTCATGCAGGCGATCGCGGCGCATTGCGGCAAGGCCTTTGCCGGGCGCGTCGTAACCACCGACCCGGCGGACGCGAGCTTTGCCGGTCAGAAGCTGGTGATGCACGTCGCCGCGTGCGAGGCGGATCGCATCCGTATTCCCTTCCATGTCGGCGACGATCACTCGCGCACCTGGGTGCTGACCCGCACCGCGAGCGGCGTCCGGCTCAAGCACGACCATCGGCATCAGGATGGCACCAGTGACGTGCTGACCATGTATGGCGGCGACACCGCTACGCCCGGGACGGCAGAGCGACAGGATTTCCCAGTCGACGCCGACTCGATCGCGCTGTTCCGCGCCAATGATCGCGCCGGTTCGGTCACCAATGTCTGGGCGATGGAGGTGACGCCGACGCGCTTCGCCTATGAACTCCGCCGCCCCGGCCGCCATTTTCGCGTCGAGTTCGACCTAACCGCGCCGATCGCCCCTCCGCCGATGCCATGGGGCTGGCAAGACTAGGCCCGAATCGTCCCGGCCCAGGCATAGCCGCGCAGCAGCGTCTCGAACCCGAACTCGCGCCCCTGCTCGCGGCTGACATGGCGCAGCGCCACCGGCAGCTCGCGACGCGGGCTGACGTGAAACCGCGCGAGCCAGCCGAACAGCATCCGCCTCCACCAGCGCGGCATCCGCTCCTGCTGCCCGAAATCGACGATGTGCAGGACCCCGCCCGGCGCCAGCACCCGCGCGCCCTGGGCGATCGCGCCGACCCAGTCGGGAATCATCGACAGCGTATAGCTGGCAAACACCCGGTCGAACGCCGCGAGTCCGAACGGCGCCTGTGGGTCGAACGCCGTCGCATCCCCCTGCGCCAGCGTGATACGGTCCGACAGCCCGGCCTTGACCACCTTGGCGCGCGCCGTCTCCAGCATCGCTTCGGAAATATCGACGCCATAAAAATGCGCGTTCGGCCAGCGCCGCGCGGCGACGATCAGGTTGCGCGCGGTCCCGCACCCGACCTCCAGCACCGTGCCGCCCGGCGGGGGCGCGAGCTGTTCGATCAGCCGGTCGCGCCCCAGCAGGTAATATTTGCGCGTCGCGTCATAGATGTGCCGCTGCGCTGCATAGACGGCGTCCATGCGCCCGGCATGACCGAAATCCGCTTTCACGGCTTGAGGCGATAGAGATGCACGCCGCCATAAATGGCCGAACGGTCCCGCGCGGTAAAGTCGAGCGATTCGGCCTCGGCATAGTCCCAGCAGTTGAGGATCGCGTCCGGCACCCGCCCGGGCAACAATGTCGGGGCGGCGGCGGTGCGGAACAGCACGCGCGCACCCGGCTTGGCGGTGCGCGTGATCGCCGCCCACAGCCGCGTCAGCTGCGCATCGGTCATCCAGTCCTGTGCATCTAGCAGGATATAGCGGTCGAGCGACCCGTCGGGCATCGAATCGAGATATTCGACGAAATTCTGGTGCCGCACCTCGACCCGTTCGGCCCGGTCGCGCACCGTCGCGTAATTCGCGGCGCGCAGATACGGCGGCAGCGGTGCGTCGGCCCCTTCGCCATAGCCGCGCCCGAACGCCTGCCACGCGAAATAATTGTCCGACAGGTCGAAATCGCACGCCAGCTTCTCCAGCCGCCCGCGCAGCACCGCGCCGATCCCGCGCGGATCGTCACCCGCCAGCGCCTCATATTGCGCGGGCGGAATGCCAAGCCCGAACAGCGACGCCGGCTGGTCGATCAGCCAGCGCACGAACTTCTTGTCGAACACCGGGGCCAGGCGCGTCTCGAAAATCGCGCGCTGCTCCTCGACGCTCTTCGCCGCGAGCAATTCGCGCGGGTCGATGCGATACAGCTTGGCGAGCAGATGCGCCGCGCCGATGAACCCGCCGAGCAGCCCGCGCTTGTAGAAGCCCCCGGCAAAGCCCTTGATCCGCCGCCGCCCGGCCAGATCGCGCCCTTCCCAATAGCGCCGCGTCGCGTCGTCCAGATGCGGGCGCAGCCATTGCTTGTACGCCGCGACATTCTCCGGCCGGTTGGCCTGGGCGAAAAACCGGTGGAACGCGGCATGATCGGGCAGATGGATCGCCGCCGCGCGCTTCAGCTTGTTCAGCGCGATATGCGCGGTGTTGAGGTCGACCGCAGTGATCTTCGCCGGGTTGGCGGTCAGATAGGACAGGACGTTGCACCCGCCGCTCGCGATCGTGACGATATGGCAATCGGGCGTGATCGCCAGCGCCTCCATATCGACCTCGGGATCTTCCCAGATCTGCGCATAGACCAGCCCCCGGAACGCGAAGGTAAAGGCGCGCTCCAGCAGCCCTTCCTTGCTCAGATGCTCATGGCGGTGGACGGCATTGCGGACAGCCTCGTTGCGCGGCTGGCTGGCGTTCGATCCCATTTGTTCTGGCTCCCAGGGGTATGTCCCCGGGCGCGCGCTTATGACGGCTGCATGTCACCCACGTGACCGCGGCCGTCACGCAATCGTCATCATCAATCCCGGCAATAGCCCTCGCCCGGCGCAGCGATCAGGCAATCCTTCTTGCCCGCCAGCCACTTCATCCCCGTCGCATCCCCATCGCCCGCGACCAGTTCGATCCGCGCGTCGCCGCGCCGGAACACGATGCCGTTCGCGCTCGCCCGCCCTTCATAGGTGCCGGGTTCGGCCTGATCGAGGTTCCATTTGTTCAGGATGCGATAGCGGCCGGGTTCGCTGCCCTTGGCGATCTCCAGCACCAGTCCTTCGACACCGATCCATTTGCCGACCCACGCGTCGCGCTCCGGCGCGCGTTCGGCCAGGATTTCGCGCCGCGCCTCCCGCGTAATATTCTCGGCCACCGCCTCGGCATTGGCGATCGCATTCTCGACCAAAGCCGCTTCCTGCGCATTGTCCAGTTTCGCGCCACACCCGGTCAGCAATGCCGCCGCACCCACCACCATCATCACGCGCACGCCGATACTCCACTCAAGACAGGCTCGCCCTATGGTGTAGCCATTCGGGTGACGCTGCAATAGAGAGCGGCATCGCTTCATCTCAACGCCGGAACCATTCCCCCATGCGCATCGCCATCGCCTCCGATCACGCCGCGATCGACCTCAAGGCCGCACTGGCCGAATGGCTGCGCGATGCCGGGCATGATGTCGCCGATCTTGGCCCGGACGACGGCGCCAGCGTCGATTATCCGGATTACGGCTACAAGCTCGCCGCCGCGATCGCCGATGGCAGCGCGGAGCGGGGGATCGCGTTGTGCGGCAGCGGCATCGGCATCTCGATCGCGGTCAACCGCAACCCCGCCGCGCGCTGCGCCCTCGTCTCCGAACCGCTCTCCGCCACCCTCGCGCGCGAGCATAACGACGCCAATGTCGTCGCGATGGGCGCGCGGCTGATCGGGATCGAGATGGCCAAGGCGTGCGTCACCGCCTTCCTCGCCACGCAATTCGGCGGCGACCGCCACCAGCGCCGCGTCGACAAGCTTACGGCACCGGAGATTTAATAAGGCGAAGGAATAAGCCCGAGCACCAGCGTCGTCAGGCCCAGCCCGACCGACAGCTGCACGCGCAGGCCCAGCCACCACCCGGGTGCCATCCCCGCCCGCGTCAGCGCGCGATCGACCAGCGGGGACAGCAGGATCAGCGTGCCGATCAGCATCAGCGACGGCTGCGGCCACGGATCGCCGGTCATCCACGGCACCGCGCTCGCCAGCGCGATCAGCGACGGCAGCACCGCGAGGATATAGGTCCAGACCGGCGGCCGCGCGGTCCGCGCCGCCAGCCCCCACCAGGTGCCGCCCAGAAAGCTGAAGATCAGCACGGCGTAGAGATAGGCGGTGGCGAGTGCCGGAAAGAACCACGCCTCCGGCCCGACCAGCACTGCCCCCAGCGCGGCAAGCTGCGGCAGCAACCCCGCCAGCCCCAGCAAACGGGCGGCGGGCGGTCGGGCGGGGGAGTCGGGTTCGGCCATGTCCGCTTTCAACAGCTTCTTGGGGCGGGGTGCAACAATCGCATCTGGCCTAATCGCGGCCAAGCGCATAAGGGCGTGCGCGACAGGTCGCCCGCACCTGCCCGTCGGCGGCCACCAGACAAAGGATCCGCGCGATGAGCACCAATCCCCAGACGCTCGCCCAGGTTCAGCCAGACGGCTTTTTCACCCGCACTCTCGCCGATGCCGACCCGGCGGTCTTCGCCGGCGTGCGCGAAGAGCTGGAGCGCGAACAATATCAGATCGAGCTGATCGCCTCGGAAAACATCGTGTCGAAGGCGGTGCTCGAAGCCCAGGGCAGCGTGTTCACCAACAAGTACGCTGAGGGTTATCCCGGCAAGCGCTATTATCAGGGCTGCCACCCCTCCGACGCGGTCGAGACGCTGGCGATCGAGCGCGCCAAGCAGTTGTTCGGCTGCGGCTTTGCGAACGTTCAGCCGCACTCGGGCGCACAGGCCAATGGCGCGGTGATGCTGGCTTTGGTCAAGCCGGGCGACACGATCCTCGGCATGAGCCTCGATGCCGGCGGCCACCTCACGCACGGTGCCAAGGCGGCGATGAGCGGCAAGTGGTTCAACGCGGTCCAGTACGGCGTCGATCCGGTCACCCACCTGATCGACTATGACGCGGTCGAGGCACTGGCGCTCGAGCACAAGCCGCGCCTGATCATCGCGGGCGGCTCGGCCTATCCGCGCGTGATCGACTTCGCCCGCTTCCGCGCGATCGCGGACAAGGTCGACGCGCTGTTCATGGTCGACATGGCGCATTTCAGCGGCATCGTAGCAGCCGGCCAGCACCCCTCGCCCTTCCCGCACGCGCATGTCGCGACGACCACCACGCACAAGACGCTGCGCGGCCCGCGCGGCGGCATGATCCTCACCAATGACGAGGCGCTGGCGAAGAAGTTCAACTCGGCCGTCTTCCCCGGCATGCAGGGCGGCCCGCTGATGCATGTGATCGCGGCCAAGGCGGTGGCGTTCGGCGAAGCGCTGCAGCCCGGTTACAAGGGCTATATCTCGGCGGTGGTCGAGAATGCGAAGGTGCTGGCGGCGACGCTCAAGGAACGCGGCGCGGCTGTCGTCTCGGGCGGCACCGACACCCATCTCGCGCTGATCGACCTCACCCCGCTCGGCGTTACCGGCAAGGATGCGGACGAGGCGCTGGAGCGTGCCGGCATCACCTGCAACAAGAACGGCATCCCCAACGATCCACTGCCCCCGACCAAGACCAGCGGCATCCGCGTCGGCTCGCCCGCCGGCACGACGCGCGGCTTCGGCGTCGCCGAATTCCGGGAGATCGGCAACATGATCGCCGATGTGCTTGAAGGGCTGCGCACCAAGGGCGAAGCCGGCGACCCCGAGGTCGAAGCTGCGGTCAAGCTGCGCGTCCGCGCGCTGTGCGAACGCTTCCCGATCTACCCGGAGGCGTAAAGATGACGGGGGAGGTTATCTCACTCGATCAATGCCGGAACTGCGGGGGGACGATCGAGGCTTCTGCGAAGTTCTGTGCGCATTGTGGGAAGCGTGTGAAACGACCTTCTCCAACCGCTGACAGCGAGCAAAACTTGCGAGATGCGGCGAAAGATTTTGCCCGTGGAACCGTAGCAGAAGCGCGTAATCTGGGGGCAGAGGCGCTTCGCAGCGACGTGGGAAAAAAGGTCGCTGCGGGTGCTGCACTCGGCGCGGTTGCAGGGGCGGTGGTGCCTCTGATTGGGCCAGCGATCGGTGCAACCCTTGGTGCGGGCTACGTCGCTTTCAAACGGCTGGCCAAATAATGCGCTGCCCGTTCTGCGGCCACGAAGCCTCGCAGGTTAAAGACAGCCGCCCCACCGAAGACGGGGCGGCGATCCGTCGCCGGCGGCAGTGCGAGGCGTGCGCCGCGCGCTTCACCACGTTCGAGCGGATCCAGCTGCGCGAGCTGTTCGTGCTCAAGTCGGAGGACAAGCGTGAGCCGTTCGACCGCGACAAGCTGATCCGCTCGGTCAGCCTTGCCTGTCGCAAGCGCCCGATCGACGCGACCCAGGTCGAAAAGCTCGTCTCGGGCATCCAGCGTCAGCTCGAAACGCTGGGCGAAACCGAAGTTCCGACGAAACGGATCGGCGAAATGGTGATGGAGGGGCTCAAACACCTCGATTCGGTCGCCTATATCCGCTTCGCCAGCGTCTATCGTGACTTCCGCGAAGCGCGGGATTTCGAAGAATTTGCCAGTAACGTCACCGAAATCGGCCGCAGCTGATCGGTCGTCCTTACCCGCATTGCACATGCGCAAGTTGGCGTGCTATGCGAAGCATCTGTTCTTTTCGAAAGAGATTTCAACCATGTATGTCATGATCTTGGCGTCCCTGCTCGCGGGACAGGCGGGCGCTGATGCAAAGGGGCCATCCAAGGATGAAAAGCGCGTTTGCCGCACGATTCCGTCGACGGGTTCGCGCCTCGGTGCCAAGCGCGTCTGTCTGACCGAGCGTCAGCGTGAGGAACAGGCAGAGGCGCTGGAAAAGGAACTGGCGCAGGAACGCAATGCTCCGCCGCCACCCCCGGGCAGCAACTGACAGCCAGCGCGCCGACCAGCCGGCCGGCGCATTGTCGAGTGATCTGATTTCATGAACCCGGTCATCGTCCTCGTCCGGCCTCAGCTTGGCGAGAATATCGGCAAGGCCGCGCGCGCAATGCTCAATTTCGGGCTCACCGAAATGCGGCTGGTCACGCCGCGCGACGGCTGGCCCAATCCGTCGGCGGGTCCGGCCGCGAGTGGTGCAGACATCGTTCTGGATCAGGCGCGGGTATTCGAAAGCGTCGCCGAAGCGGTTGCGGATTGTCCGCACGTCTTTGCCACCACCGTGCGCAAGCGTGGCGTGACCAAGCCGGTGGTGACCCCGGTCGAAGCCGCGTCGGAAATTCACGCAGCGCCCGGTCGTAGCGCAATCCTGTTCGGGCCGGAGCGCTCGGGGCTGGAGACCGAGGATGTCGCGCTCGCCCGCGCGATCCTGACCGTGCCGATCAATCCCGAATTCGGATCGCTCAACCTCGCGCAGGCGGTGATCCTCGTCGCCTATGAATGGTCGAAGGGGCAGGGTCTGGCCCAGCCGCCGCGCACCGACCTCGATCCTCCCGCACCACAGGCGGAGCTGGAGGGGCTGATCGGCCATTTCGATGCGCTGCTGGACGATACCGGCTATTATTTCCCGCCCGATCGCGTGCCGACGACCAAATTGACCCTGCGCAATCTGCTGACCAAGCCGGGCTGGACCAGCCAGGAACTGCGCACGTTGCGCGGTGTGCTGTCCGCGCTGGAGGGAAAGAAGCGCAACCGCGCCTGACCGAATCTTGACTCGCGTGCCCCACCCGGCTAGGCGCGCGCCTTCGCAATCGGCCCTGCACTCCGGTGAAGCAGCGGCCCTGTGCGCATGCACAGGCGATACCGGAACCGCGATCAGGCCAGCTGGCCGGGTCAACGTCGTTGCAATTGTTAGGAATTTATCATGTCGAAGCGCTCCAGCGCCAAGTACAAGCTCGATCGCCGGATGGGCGAGAACATTTGGGGTCGTCCCAAGTCGCCCGTCAACAAGCGTGAATATGGCCCCGGTCAGCACGGCCAGCGCCGCAAGGGCAAGATGTCGGACTTCGGCATCCAGCTGCGCGCCAAGCAGAAGCTCAAGGGCTATTATGGCGACGTGACCGAGAAGCAGTTCAAGCGCGCCTATGAAGATGCGTCGCGCATGAAGGGCGATACCGGTCAGAACCTGATCGGTCTGCTCGAGCAGCGTCTCGACATGATCGTCTATCGCGCCAAGTTCGCGCCCACGATCTTCGCCGCGCGCCAGTTGGTCAACCACGGCCACGTCAAGGTGAATGGCGAGAAGTGCAACATCGGCTCGCGCCGCATCAAGGTCGGCGAGACGGTCGAGCTGGGTACCAAGGCGCGCGAGATGGCGCTGGTGATGGAAGCGCAGAGCCTGGCCGAGCGCGACATCCCCGATTACATCGCGCCCGACGGCGCGTCGAAGATCACCTTCACCCGCGTGCCCGCACTCGACGAAGTGCCCTATCCGGTGAAGATGGAACCGAACCTGGTCGTCGAATTCTATTCGCGCTAAGGTCCGGCTTCGGTCGAACGAAAAGCGGGCGGTCCCATCGGGCCGCCCGTTTTCGTTTGTGCCGGTGCCGCGCGATGCGGGGGTCGGCCAATTCGCGATCCACCGGCGCCGCGATGGATCGCGCATCAGCGGTCGACAGCTATTTGATCGACAGGAACGCCCCGCTGCGGCGCAGCATGTCGCTCCGCGCTGCGCCGTCCTCGAGATAATGGTCCAGGCCCTCGTACAGGATCAGCTCGCTCTGCTTCCCGGCGTTCTTCAGCCGCTCCTGCATGAACTTCGCCTGCTCGACCGATACGTTGCGATCCAGGTCGCCGTGGAACATCAGGACCGGCACCTGGATGCGGGCGGCCTGCTGGGCGGGGGATCCCTCGACGATATGCGGACCCGTTCCCACGCGCTTCACGGTGAGCTCGTAATCGCTCCAGCCGACCCGCTCTTTCTTCCACCGGTCCATGTCGGTGAGCGGGGCGACGGCGACGACGCGCTTGAACAAGGTCGGTTCGACCACGGCCGATTGCAGGGCGGCATAGCCGCCATAGGACCATCCGAACGCGACCAGCCGGTTCGGGTCGGCAATGCCTTCGCGCACCAGATATTTGCCCGCATCGGTCACGTCGCCGATTGCGATCTTCCAGTCCTGAAAGCCGTTGCGCTGGAACCACGCGTCGCCATAGCCGGTCGATCCCCGGAAATTGGGCTGAAGCACCGCAAAGCCCTGATTGGCGAAGAATTGCACCAGCCAGTCGAACCCCCAATGGTCGCGCGCCTCGGGGCCTCCATGCGGCAGCACGATCGCGGGCAGGCCCTTGCCGGTCGATCCGACCGGGAGGGTCAGGTAACCCGGCACCATCGTTCCATCGGCCGCGCGATATTCGATCGACTTCATCGGCGCGAGCGGCACCTTCTCAAGCGGCGGGCGTGCCAGCATCAGCTCGTTGAGCGTTCCTGCCTTGCGATTGTACAGGTAATAGCGGCCCGGATCGGTATCGCTTGCGGCGAGGATCAGCAGAGTCTGCAGGTCCTCGCTCGAATCCACCACCCGGATCGCATAGCCCGAGAGTGCCTTGCCGAGCGTGTTGAGCATCTTCTCGAACGCCGGGTCGAAATAGCGCTCGCCCCCTTCCGATGCGACTCCGATGATCCGGCGGCTGCGCCCGACGCGCTTGAACCCCCCGACATCGAAGCGCGGGTCGGCATAGAGCTGCTTCTCGGTATCCGATCCGTCGAGCGCGTGGCTGAACGCCGCCATCCGTCCGTCGACCTTCTTCATGCCATAGGCGATGTCCGCATCCGGATCGACGCCATAGGGCTCGAACCCCGCACCATCGGGACCGACGACGCTCAGGGGAGCCCAGTCGCCGCCGTCCTTCCGTCGGTAGAAATAGCGAACGATGCCGGTCGAGAACCCTTCGTTCGTCACCTCGAGACGGCCCTGGATACGCAGGTTGCCCTTGCCGTCGGTGATATACTCGTTGACGTCCGGACGTACCGGCTCGACGATCCGCGTCCGCATGGTGGCGGTGTCGAGCCGCTCGACCACGGTCCCGCCCTTCTGCGCCAGCCGCGTGCCGGCGCCGCTCTCCTTGACCTGATAGCGCATGAGCAGCACATGGCCGGGCTCGCCCGGGTTATAGTCGATGATGTCGCCGTCGCCGAACGACGCTTCCAGCGCCATGCCGCTCGACCGACGCTGCTGCAGCACCTTGAGGTTGGACCCGTCGTCGTCCATCGCCACGATCCGGGTCGCATAGACGATGTCGTGTTCGAATCGCGTAATGCCGTAAATTCCGCACAGCAGCCGGGTGTTGCTGGTCCAGCTGCACCCGCTCAGCCGGTTGGGCTTTCCGTCGGCCCGCATGATCGGCTTCGACGTCGCCCCATCGCCAAGCCTGACCACATAGATGATACTCGATTGCCCGGCACCGGGGCCGATATAGGCAAGCTTGGTGCCGTCGGGCGACAGGCTGGCCTGTTCGACCGATTCCCGCGCGCCGAATATCGCCGCGGCGTCCACGCTCTGCGCGGCACTCGGCATCGCCACCAGCATGGCGACCGATATCGTCATATATTTCAGCATATTCACCCCCATTGCCGTAAAGCCTAAGCAGCGTCCTGGGACGTCGCAAGCGGGTTTGCTTGCTCCGGCTGCCTCCCCCTGCCAATAGTCCCCGCATCACTCGTATCCGTGGAGACGATGCCCCATGCGCCTTGCGCTGCTCGCCCTGCTGGGCCTTGCCGCCTGTTCGACAGCGTCCGACACGACCGCGCTGCCCGACGTCGCGCTTCCCGCGATGCCGATGGACGTGATGAAGGAAGCGACCCGCACGCTTTCGTCGGATGAATTCGAAGGCCGCGCCCCCGGCACCCCGGGTGAGGCCAAGACGCTCGCCTATCTCGTCGAGCAGTTCCAGAAGGCGGGGCTTCAGCCCGGCAACCCCAATGGACCTAACGGCCCCAGCTGGTTCCAGGACGTGCCGCTGGTCGCGATCACCGCGCAGAATGTCTCGCCGCTGACCTTCACCGGCGGCACGCAGGCGATGAGCCTCCAATACGGCCCCGAATTCGTCGCTGGCACCTATCGCGTGACCCCGAACATCGCGGTCAAGGACAGCCCGGTCGTGTTCGTCGGCTATGGCATCAACGCGCCCGAAAAGGGCTGGAACGACTATGCCGGGGTGGACGTGAAGGGGAAGACCGTCGTCATCCTCGTCAACGATCCCGACTGGGAGACTGCGGGCCTTCAGGGCGATTTCGGGGGTCAGGCGATGACCTATTACGGCCGCTGGACCTACAAGTTCGAGGAGGCCGCGCGCCAGGGCGCCGCCGCCGCGCTGATCGTCCACGAAACTCAGCCCGCCGCCTATGGCTGGAACGTCGTCCAGTCGAGCTGGACCGGCGAGCAGCAGGTCGCCGACGCCGCCAACGGCCATGCCGACCAGACTGCCGCCAATGGCTGGATTCAGCTCGACAAGGCCAAAGCGCTGTTCGCCAGCGCGGGTCAGGATTTCGACAAGCTCTCCGCCGCCGCGAAGGTGAAGGGCTTCAAGGCCGTCCCGCTCGGTAACGTCAAGGCCTCGGTCAGCTTCGACAATGTGATCCGCAAGCACGCGTCGAAGAATGTCATCGGCATCCTCCCCGGCGCCAAGCGCCCGGACGAATATGTCCTCTACACCGCGCACTGGGACCATCTCGGCCGCTGCGAAGCCGCGCCCGATGGCGACGACATCTGCAACGGCGCGGTCGACAACGCCACCGGCACCGCTGCTTTGGTCGCGATCGCCAAGGCGAACAAGGACGCCGGCGCCCCCGACCGCAGCCTCGTCTTCCTCGCCGTTACGGCCGAGGAATCGGGCCTGCTCGGCTCCAAATATTATGGCGACAACCCCGTCTATCCGCTGGCCAAGACCGTGGGCGGCGTGAACATCGACGCGATGAACCTGACGCCGCCGGCCAAGAATGTCGTCGTCATGGGCATGGGCAAGTCGCAGCTCGACGATTACCTCAAGGCTGCGCTCGCGAAGCAGGGCCGCATGGCCAATGCCGAACCGACCCCGGAAAAGGGCTTCTACTACCGTTCCGACCATTTCATGCTGGCGAAGCACGGTGTGCCGATGCTCTATTTCGATGCCGGCGACGATCTGGTCGAGGGTGGCCGCGATGCCGGTCGCGCCGCCGCTGCCGATTATGAGAAGAACCGCTACCACGGCCCGAAGGACGAGTTCGACCCCAACTGGAACTGGGCGGGTGCGGAAAAGGATCTTCAGGTCTATTACGCCGTGGGCCGCATGCTCGCGATGACCGCCGCCTGGCCAAACTGGGTCGAGGGCGACGAATTCCGCGCCGCCCGCGACAAATCCCGCGCAGGAGCCAAGTGATACCGTGACCACGCACCTTCCCCCCGAATGGGCGCCGCACAACGCCGTCTGGATCGGTTTCCCCAGCCATCCCGATCTGTGGGAGTCGCTCGGCGCCGCCCGGGCCGAGGTCGCCGCCTTCGCCCGTGCGGTCCATGCCGGGGGGGCGGGGGAGCAGGTGCTGCTGGTCGCCGCCGATGACGAAGCCGCCGGAGCGGCCGCGCTGCTCGTCGGCGACACGGCCAAGGTCGTGGTCGCCCCGTTCGGCGACATCTGGCTGCGCGACACCGGCGTGATCGTCGACCGCGCCGGGACCGGCCACGCCTTCGGCTTCAACGGCTGGGGCGGAAAGTACGAATATGATGGCGACGAGGATATCGGCCGTCGCCTCGCCGCCAAGCGCCACATGGACGTGGTCGAGCATGACTGGATCCTCGAGGGCGGATCGATCGACTGGGACGGCACCGGCCTCGTCGTCACGACCGAACAATGTTTGCTCAACCGCAACCGCAACCCCGGCCTGTCACAGGCTGAGGCGGAGCGGCGGCTGCGCGAGGATCTCGGCTTCGATCGCGTCCTGTGGCTCGGCAACGGCCTCGCCCACGATCACACCGACGGGCATGTCGACAACCTCGCCCGCTTCGTCGGCGAAAACCGCCTCGCGATCCCGGTGCCGGAGGAAAACGACCCCAACTGGCTCGTCTACGCTGACGCCAAACGTCGCGCCGAGGCGCTGGGGGTCGACGTCGTCCCCATCCCCTCACCCGGGCGCGTTATCCAGGGGGGCGAGGTCGTGCCCGCAAGCTACATGAACTTCTACATCGGCAACGCCGCCGTAGTGGTCCCGGTCTACGGCCAGCCCAATGACCGCAAGGCGGTCGAGACGATCGGCGCGCTCTTCCCCGGCCGCGAGGCCGTGGGCCTGCGCGCGGATCATATCCTGACCGGGGGCGGCAGCTTCCACTGCATCTCGCAGCAGATTCCGAAGTGACGATAAGGCGATCCGGGAGACCGAAGTGGAAGCTTTCGGCGCATTGATCATCGGTTTTTCCGCGTTGTTCGCGGCCTTGATTGCGAGCGCTGAGGCTCAACGCCGCAGCGTCGCTCGCGGGGACGGTCTTTTGAAAATGTGGGGGAAGGGCAGCGCCGCCGGAGCTGTCGCCATGTTGGCGGTGGTTGCCGGATGGATCGGCATTGGCGCGCTCTTCCGGTGGCTGATCTGAATATGCGTGACGGTCGTAACCCCCGCGCCGATGCGGTGGTAGTCCCACTGCCACCGTCATGCTGAACTTGTTTCAGCATCCACCGCGCCACCCGCGGCTCAGCGGCCTTTGGAACGGTGGATGCTGAAACAAGTTCAGCATGACGGAAGAGAAGGTGGTTCCGCCAACGAAGCTCACCCCCTAAATACCCCCACATGACCCAGATCACCGTCGCCGCGCTCCAGCTTGCCTTCACCACCGACACGGCGCAGAATATCGCCAACGTCACCGACCTCGTGCGCGAGGCGGCGGGGAAGGGCGCGCAGGTCGTCCTCCCGCCCGAACTCTTCGAAGGCGAATATTTCTGCCGGGTCGAGGATGAGGCGCTGTTCGCGACCGCCAAGCCGCTCGCCAGCCACCCCGCCGTCACCGCGATGCAGAAGCTCGCGGCGGAGCTGCAGATCCACATCCCGACCAGCTTCTTCGAGGCGGACGGGCCGCATTTCTACAACAGCCTCGCGATGATCGGCCCCGACGGCAAGGTCGCGGGCGTCTATCGCAAGAGCCACATTCCCGACGGCCCCGGCTATGAAGAGAAATATTATTTCCGCCCCGGCAATACCGGGTTCAAGGTGTGGGACGGCCCCGCCGACGACGCGGCGCTCGGCGTCGGCATCTGCTGGGATCAATGGTATCCCGAAACCGCGCGCACGATGATGCTGATGGGCGCGCAGTTGCTGTTCTACCCCACCGCGATCGGGTCGGAGCCCTATGACGCCGATCTCGACACCAGCCGCATGTGGCGCCGCGCGATGATCGGCCATGCCGTGTCCAACGTCGTCCCCGTCATCGCGAGCAACCGCATCGGGACCGAGGGCGACCAGCGTTTCTACGGCCACAGCTTCATCTGCGACGAATGGGGCGACATCCTCGCCGAATTCGGCGCAGAGGAAACCGGCGTCCTCACCGCCACCCTCGACCTCGACCGCGCGCGCAAACACCGCGCCGGCATGGGCTTCTTCCGCGACCGCAGGCCAGAGCTGTACCGGCGCATGGTCGAGGACGTGTGATCAGTCGAAGCGACGGCGTCTTTCTCTCCCCTCCCTGGAAGGGAGGGGTTGGGGGTGGGTGCCGCCGAGGCACTCGGCGGCTGTCGCCAGAATATGCAGGGCGGCACCGTCCGGGTTCGCAAGCACATCCGAATTCCACAGCCGGATGATTCGCCAGCCCTGGGCTTTCAGATACTGCGTCCTACGCGTATCGGCATCCAACGCATCCAGATGGTGGCTGCCGTCGAACTCGACGCCAAGTCGTGCCTGTCGGCAGGCTAGGTCAATGATGAACGGCTCGACGACGAGCTGTCGGGTAAAGGCGGGGCGATAGCGCGCGATACGATGCCAGACCGCTTGTTCGGCTGGCGTCGGATTATTGCGCAGCTCACGCGCCCTGCGGGTCAGCTCTGGGTCGATCCGGCGTCGCATGAGGTGAGCTTAGGATGGCGTGCTTCGCCCGCCAACCCACCCCCGACCCCTCCCTTTCAGGGAGGGGAGCCATGCCCGGCGGTTCCCTCGATAATCCGCTTTCCTACAGACCCCGATCAGGCATATCTCATCTGTCCCCTCAACCGATCGGGACGGCCATCATGCCCTTCGCACCCAGCCTGACACCCGGCCACCCGGCGTCGCGACACGATCGCGTCGGTGTCGCGTCACAGGCGCAAACCGGTCGCTTCGCGGTCGCTTCACTCGGAAACCCCGTCGAAAACGTCAGCTTCGTCGGACGCTCACACCGTCCCGCGCAGCTCCAGCGCCCGGGCAAACACCGCCTCGAACATCTCCGCCGTCAGCCGCCCGGTATTCTGGTTGTAGCGGGAGCAGTGATAGCTATCGATCAGCACCCGCCCGTCCGGCATGCGATGCTCCGCCAGATGTCCGAACCGGCATTTGGGCAGCTTGCCGCCCAGGATCTTGACCGCGCTCTGGTGGGCGATCTGGCCCAAAGCGATGAAGATGCGCGCATTGGGCAGCGCATCGACCTGGGCTTCGGCGAAGGGGCGACAGGTTCGTGCCTCCTCCGGTGTCGGCTTGTTCTCGGGCGGCAAGCACTTGACCGAATTGACGATGATCGTGCCGTGCAGCTGCAGCCCGTCGTCCGGCCGGCTCTCATATGTCCCGCTGGTGAACCCGAACTTGGCGAGCGTCGCGAACATGAGGTCGCCCGCGAAATCCCCGGTGAAGGGCCGCCCGGTCCGGTTCGCGCCATGCTTGCCGGGTGCCAGCCCGATAATGCCCAGCCAGGCCTCGGGGTCGCCGAATGCGGGCACCGGCGCGTTCCACCAGTCGGGATATTCGGCGCGCAGCTCCTGCCGCAGCGCGACAAGGCGCGGACAGCGCGGGCAATCGCGCGGCGGCTCGGTATCGGGCAACGGACTTGGCGGGATCATCGCTCCGGGATAGGCGGGGCGGGTGAGCGCCTCAACCCACCATTATGTTATCGCGCTGGGATCGAACCGGCGCGGTCGCCATGGATCGCCGCGACAGGAGCTGGCAGCGGCGGTCGCGGCGATCGGCGGTGCGGTCATGCAGTCGCAGGTCATCGAAACCGCCCCGCTCGGCCCCTCGCGCCGCCGCTTCGTCAATGCCGCGATCCTGATCGAAAGCGCTGAATCTCCGCCGGAGCTGCTCGCCCGCCTCAAGCGGATCGAGCGCAGCTTCGGTCGTCGGCGTGGTCGCCGCTGGGACGCACGGGTGGTCGACCTCGACTTGATCCTGTGGTCGGGCGGAGCGTGGAGCGGTCCCGGCCTGACCGTCCCGCACCCGCTGTTCCGCCAGCGCGACTTCGTCCTGCGCCCGCTGGCCGCCATCGCCCCCGACTGGCGCGATCCGCTGACCGGTCGCACCGTGCGTCAACTCGCCACCCGCCTTGCCCGGTTGACCCGCCGCGCATCGCCCCCTAGGTGCAGCGCCTGACCCAGCATCGGGGGCCCTTAGCTCAGTCGGTAGAGCAACTGACTTTTAATCAGTAGGTCGATGGTTCGAATCCATCAGGGCTCACCACCTCAAATTGGCATCATCCCCAGCCGTGCAGCCGCGGCGAAATAGCCGCGCATTGCCTCCGCTGCGCGCGTTGACAGGGTGATGTGCGCGCGACGCCGGTCGCCGGGATCGGCTTCGCGCTCGAACAGCCCGGCATCGTGCATCGTGCCGATCCAGCGCAGTGCCGTGGTGGGCGGTACCGAGGCGGCGATGCACAGGCTCGAAACCGATACCCGTTGCTGCTCCAGCCGCGCGGCATATAGGTCGAGCAGCATGTCCCAGGCGGGGTCTGCGAACAGTTCGGGCGTGAAATGCTGGTCGCGCAATCGCCGGGCGCGGATCACGGCACGGACGGTGCGCGGTGTCGGATCGGGTTCGCCGCTGGGTTCGGAACGATAGCCACGGCCGGGTTCGCGCAGTTCGCGCCGGACCGGATCGGCGGCGAAGTCGGACAGCACGGCAGCGAGCCGCGCGACCTCCTCATTGAGCAGGCGCAGCCGCTCGGCCTCGCGCTCGCGGGTCGCATCGTGCAGCCGCGCGCCGGGCGGGGTCAGGGCGCGGGCCAGCGCCGCGGCATAGTCCGCGGCCGCCGGATCGCAAAGCAGCGTCGCACCGGCATCCATCAACACCGGCGCGGCAACATCGAGCGCCTGCGCGTCGAGCAATGCGACGATCCCGCAGTCGCCGTCACGCGTCCAGTCGGCAACCCGTGCGGCGCTCGCCGCGACCCGATCGGGGTCGACGCCGGTACCGTCGATCACGATCAGATCGGCAGCGACCAGGGTATCGAGCGCCGCCCCGACCGCGTCCGGCGCAACCATCCCCAGTACGCGCGCGCCGCTTGCCGTGACAGCGGCGTCATGGCGCTCCTGCGCCGCTGCCGGCGCTACGATGACGACGCGGGCGGCGTCGGCAGAAAGCCCGGCAACCGGCATGGCGTCATTCATCGCAATCCCTCCGCTTTGCGCTGCATTGCGGATGTAATCGCGGGGCGGGGCGACGCGTCAGCACAAGGCGGCTCCAAATTAAACCGGTCTGCCACGCGTTATCTCCACAATGGATCCACTATGGCAAGCGGTCAGCCGAACACATCCTCGGCGTCTTCGTTCTCGTCGGCGAGCAAAAGCTTGGCGGCAGTGGCGATGCTGCCGCCGCTCAGCGCCACCCACAGCCCCGCGACGATGGCGCCGCCCAGCGAAGACAGGATCATCATCGGCCCGAGTTGTCCGAAGGACCGCGTCTGCGATTCCATGGCCCGGGCGGCAGCTTCCGGGTTGCCTGCGGCGGCCATCACATCGAACATATAGCTACCCATGGTGACGAGCGAGACCGCCATATTGAGCACGGAAACCAGCACCGTGATCACGACTGCCGCCCCGAAAAGCGTCCAGAACCGTCCCCGGCTCAGCCGCCACGCTTCGCCCAGCGTGATCCGGCCGCGGTGGAGCGTCAGGGGGAAGGCGAGGGAGAAACGGACGATGAAGTAGAGCATGACCGTGAACATCGCGATCATGCCGACGATCATCACGATGACCGTGCCACCGCTCGACTGGCTTCCCATTGCCGCACCGACGCCGAGCAGGCCGAGCAGGATCATGAAGCCGACCATCAGCACGAAACCGACGATGCTGAACAGGATCAGAAGGCCCAGCAGCCGCAATTCGTCCATCCCCAGCCGCAGATAGGCAAAGCCGCCCGCATCAGGCCGCAGCACGGCGCGCATCGCGGCGGCGTAGAGGATGATGCCGACCAGACCCATGACGAAGCTGATCAGATAGACCGGAATCATCACGCCGATGACCGCACTCGGATCGGCTGCCGTGGCGGGATTGGTCGCGATCCCGAATATCGAGCCGAACGACAGCATCAGCGCGATGTTGCCGGCGAGATAGATGGCGGTCCAGATCGCCACCGCCGCCAATCGTTCGCGCACCAGCCCGAACGCGCCTTCCAGAATCCGCCCCACGCTCAGCATCGCCCACCCCCCTAGGTTGCCGGGCGATGCTGTCGCGGTTGCGCGTACAGATCAAGCGATTACGCGCGGGCGGTCCGGAACGCGGTCAGTCGAGCGACTTGACGATTTCCTCGACCATCTTCTTCGCGTCCGCCAGCAGCATCATGGTGTTGTCCTGGTAGAACACGTCATTGTCGACGCCGGCATAGCCGACCCCGCCCATGCTGCGCTTGATGAACAGCACCGTCTTGGCCTTGTTCACGTCGAACACCGGCATGCCGTAGATGGGCGAGGATTTGTCGGTCTTCGCCGCCGGATTGACCACATCGTTCGCGCCGATGATGAAGGCGACGTCGGTCTGGGCGAACTCGCTGTTGATGTCCTCCAGCTCGAACACCTCGTCATAGGGGACGTTCGCTTCGGCGAGCAGCACGTTCATGTGACCGGGCATGCGCCCCGCGACCGGGTGGATCGCGTATTTCACGCGGACGCCATGCTCTTTCAGCTTGTCGCCCATTTCGCGCAGCACATGCTGCGCCTGCGCCACCGCCATGCCGTAACCGGGGACGATGATGACCTGCTCGGCCTGTTGCATCAGGAAGGCGGCGTCCTCGGCGCTGCCCCGCTTCCACGGGCGGTCGGTCTTGGCCGCAGCAGCACCGCCGCCGCTGTCGCCACCAAAGCCACCCGCGATCACGCTGATGAAGCTGCGGTTCATCGCCTTGCACATGATGTAGGACAGGATCGCGCCGGAGCTGCCGACCAGTGCGCCGGTGATGATCATCGCGGTGTTGCCGAGCGTGAAGCCCATCGCGGCCGCTGCCCAGCCCGAATAGCTGTTGAGCATCGACACCACCACCGGCATGTCCGCGCCGCCGATCGGGATGATCAGCAGGAAGCCGATGACGAAGGACAGGACCAGCACGGTCCAGAACACCCATTCCGGCGCGCGCAGCTCGACCGTCAGGAACGCGATGAGGCCGAGGATCGCGGCCAGCGTGCCAAGGTTGATGACGTGCCGCCCGGGCAGCATGATCGGCGCGCCGCCCATATTGCCGTTGAGCTTGAGGAAGGCGATGACCGATCCGGAGAAGGTGATCGCACCGATCGCAACGCCCAGGCCCAGCTCGATCCGGCTGACCGGCAGGATCAGGCCGGCGTCGGGCGATCCGGCGGGGAAGACGATGCCGAACGCTTCGGGGTTGAGATAGGCGGCGACGCCGACCAGCACCGCGGCAAGGCCGACGAGCGAGTGAAAGCCCGCCACCAGCTGCGGCATGTCGGTCATCTTGATCTTGCGCGCGACGATCCAACCGAACCCGCCGCCGATGGCGATCGCGCCGATGATCTCGGGCAGCGACGCTATCTCGTGCGTGACGAGCGTCGTCACGACCGCGATCAGCATGCCGACCATGCCGAAGCGGTTGCCGCGACGGCTGGTCGCCGGCGAGGACAGGCCGCGCAGCGCGACGATGAAACACACGCCCGCGACCAGATAGGCGAGCGCAACCCAGGGGTTCAGCGGAGCAGCTTCATGCATCGGCTCAGCCCTTCTTTTTGTACATGGCGAGCATCCGCTCGGTCACGGCGAACCCGCCGAAGATGTTGACGCTGGCCAGCGCCACCGCGATCAGCCCCAGCCATTTGGCGGTCGGGCTGCCGGCAGCGGCCGATGCGATCAGCGCGCCGACGATGATCACCGATGAAATCGCATTGGTCACCGCCATCAGCGGAGTGTGCAGCGCCGGGGTCACCGACCACACGACATAATAGCCGACGAAACACGCCAGCACGAAGATCGACAGGATCGAGATGAAGTCCATCAGATCAGGCTCCCCGCCCGTTCGATGCGGTCGCGCGCATTCTCACGCATCGCCGCATCCTTGCCTAGTTGATAGCCGAAGCTCACCACCACGATGAGCGCCAGCGGCCAGCGGTGGCGCACGATCAGCGCCCGCAGCCGCATCGCGCTCACCCGAGCAGCCTCGCATGCACGACCTTGCCGCCTTGGGTCAGCCGGATCGCATCGCCGATCTCTTCGTCCAGCACCGGCTTCCCCGCTTCCTTGTCCCAGAAGGCGGAGAGGAAGTTGTAGAGGTTGCGCGCGAACAGGGCCGAGGCGTCGCTCGACAGGCGCGAGGTGGTGTTGCGGTGGCCGACGATCTTGACGCCGTGGCGTTCCACCACCTCGCCCGCGACCGCGCCCTCGACATTGCCGCCGGCTTCGACTGCGAGATCGACGATGACGCTGCCCGGACGCATCGACGCGATCTGTGCGTCGCTGATCAGCCGGGGCGCGGGACGCCCCGGGATCAGTGCGGTGGTGATGACGATGTCCTGCTTGGCGATGTGCGACGAAACCAGTTCGGCCTGCGCGGCCTTATACTCGTCGCTCATCTCGGTGGCGTAGCCGCCCGAGCCTTCGCCCTCGATCCCCGCGACGTTCTCGACGAAGATCGGCTTGGCGCCGAGCGACTGGATCTGCTCCTTGGTCGCGCTGCGCACGTCGGTCGCCGATACCTGCGCGCCGAGGCGGCGGGCGGTGGCGATCGCCTGAAGCCCGGCGACGCCGACACCCATGACGAACACCTTGGCGGCGGACACGGTGCCCGCTGCGGTCATCATCATCGGGAAGACGCGGCCATATTCGGACGCGGCGTCGAGCACCGCCTTGTATCCCGCCAGGTTCGACTGCGAGGAGAGGATATCCATCGACTGCGCACGGGTGATGCGCGGCATGAACTCCATCGCCAGCGCCTCGATCCCCAGCGCCGCATAGGCATCGACGCGGGCGCGCTCGCCGAAGGGGTTCAGCCCCGCTGCCAGCCAGGCACCCGGCTTGATCCCCGCCAGCGTCGCGGGGTCGGGACCCTGCACGCCCAGCACGATGTCGGCATCGGCCAGAACATCGGCGCGCGAGCCGATGGTCGCACCCGCCGCTTCGAAGGAGGCATCGTTTAGGAAACCGGTGTCACCCGCTCCGCTTTCGACCGCGACGGTGGCGCCCAGCGAAACGAACTTCTTGACGGTTTCCGGCGTCGCGGAGACGCGCCGCTCTCCAGCGGCGGTCTCCTTGAGGACCGCGATCTTCACCTCAGGCTGCGATCAGCCAGATGACGAACGCGGTGACGATCACACTGACGATCGTCCCGACCTTCAACAGGCGCATGAACCCGCCATAGGTCGCTTCATGTGCCTTCATGTCGCCGCTCTGGGCCATGCGTCTTCCCCTCGTAACGCTGTTCTGATGCTCGTCTTAGACAGCCGCCGCCCGACCCTCAACCCCTCTGCGCTTTAGTCAGGCTTAAGCCCGTCTTTACCCGATCATCGTAAGCAAGTGACCGAAACAGGGACAACCGAGACAGGTTTTGGGGGCGAGCATGACGCGCAACGGACAGCGCCAGCTGATGCTGATCGACGAGGAACCGGCGCAGCGCCGGCTGATCGCCGCGATTGCCGCGCGGCGGGGTTGGCGCACGATCTTTGCCAGCGATCATGAAACGGCGGTCGCTACCCTGGGCACGCCCGATGGCATGGCGCTCGATGCGATCATCCTTGACCATTGGGCGCCCGATTTCGACGCGGCGTCGCTGATTGCCGAGCTGCGCGCCAACCGACCGATGCTCCCGATCCTGCTGCTGACCGCCAACGGCTCGGTCGCGGCTGCCGTCAGCGCGATGCGCGCAGGTGCGACCGATTTTCTAGTGAAGCCGCTGGCCGCCGAACGGCTGCTCGCCGCGCTGGACTGTGCGGTCGGGGCCAAGGTGGCGGGCGAGCTGCGCCCGCTGACCGAAAAAATGTCCGCGCATCTCGCCTTTGACGAGATCGTGGGGTCGGCGCCGCAGTTCCGTGCCGCGCTCGCAATCGCGGCCAAGGCGGCGCGGGCGCGCGTGCCGGTGCTGATCGAGGGCGAGAGCGGGGTCGGCAAGGAAGTGGTGGCCGAGGCGATCCACGCCGCATCGCCGCGCCACACCAAGTCGATCGTGCGCGTGAATTGCGGTGCAATCCCCGCCAACCTCGTCGAATCCGAACTGTTCGGGCACGAAAAGGGCGCCTTTACCGGCGCCTTCGAACGCAAGATCGGGCGGTTCCAGGAGGCTGATGGCGGCACCATCTTCCTGGACGAAATTGGCGAAATGCCGCTGGAGGCGCAGGTCAAGCTGCTGCGCGTCGTCCAGTCGGGCGAGGTCCAGCCGATCGGTGCGCGCCACGCATCGCAGGTCGATGTCCGCGTGATTGCGGCGACCAACAAGACATTGCTGACCGAGGTCGAGGAAGGGCGGTTCCGCGAGGATCTCTATTACCGGCTCAACGTCGTGCAGGTGACGATCCCGCCGCTGCGCGACCGTGCCGGCGACATCGCGCCGCTGGCGCGGCACCTGCTGGCCCGGATCGCGGAACAGCCGGGGCTGCGGCCGTTGGGCATTACCGACGATGCGCTGACGTTGCTCGGCGGCTATGACTGGCCGGGCAATGTGCGGCAGCTGCAGAATGCGCTGTTTCGTGCGGCGGTGCTGTGCGACGGCGACGCGCTGACCCGCGCCGATTTCCCGCAGATCGCGCAGCTGGCGGGCGGACGCTCGCCTGCCGGCGCGCAATCGCATGGCGGCGCGGCGCAGGGGGCGGGGGTGACACTGTTCAAGCCTGACGGAAACCTACGCGCGCTGGAAGAGATCGAAGCGGACGTCATTCGCCTCGCCATCGGTCATTATCGCGGTCGCATGACCGAAGTGGCCCGCCGGCTCGGCATCGGTCGTTCGACCCTCTACCGCAAGCTTGGTGAGCTGGGGATCGACCAGAACGCGGCGTGAGTCTTAGCGGCCCGGCAGCATACGGCCGAGGGTGCCGTCGCGGTCAACGAACTGGTGCTTGAGCGCGCCAGCGACGTGCAGGACGATCAGCGCGATCGTCAGATAGGCGGCAAGCTCATGCGCTTCGCCCATCGCTTCATGCAGATCGTGCGACTTGCCGATCGGCAGGTCGAACCACGGGATCACCCCGAACAGCGCTCCGGTGCCGCGCGAGCCCGATGAAGCCGCCGCCCAGCCGAGCAGGGGCATGACCAGCAGCAGCAGGTAGAAGCCGCCATGCGTGACGCGCGCGGCCAGCCGCTCCCATGGCGCCAGCGCTGCGGACAGCGGCGGGGCAGCATGGGTCAGTCGCCACCCGATCCGCACCAGCGTCAACAACAGCACGGTGATCCCGATCGACTTGTGCAGCGGCATCAGGCCGCGCACATCCTCCATCGTGAAGGCGATGACGACATTGGCGAGCAGCAATGCGGCGATCAGCCAGTGGAGCAGGATCGCGCCGCCCGAATAGCGATTTGCAGAAGCGGTCATGCTGGTCTCCATGGGCAAGGGCGCTTCGTCGAACCGCCGGATGCCGTTATGCTAGCGCGATGACAGAACGATTTGAAGGACGTTGCGCGCTCGTAACGGGCGCGGCTTCGGGCATCGGACTGGCGATTGCGCAACTGCTGGCGGCAGAGGGTGCGGCGCGGCTCATCCTGGTGGATTGCGACGCGGCCGCGCTGGAGGAGGCGCAGGTCGACGCGACCTGTCATCGCGTCGTCGGCGATGTCGCGGACGCGGCGCTGTGGGATGGCGTCGACCTCGCCGGGATCGATCACGCCGTGGTCAACGCCGGGGTTGCGGGCGCGGGGGCAATTGCTGCGCTCGACTTTGCAGAGTGGCGGCGCATCCTGTCGGTCAATCTGGATGGCGCGTTCCTGACGCTGCGCGCGGCGATGCGGGCGATGACGGCACGCGGGGGCAGCATCGTGCTGACCGGGTCGGCGGCGGGGATCAAGGCCGAGCCCGGCGTCGCCGCCTATGGCTGTTCCAAGGCGGCGTTGCTCCATCTGGCCAGGGTCGCGGCGAAGGAGGGCGCGGCGGACGGCATCCGGGTCAACGCCATCGCGCCCGCCGGCGTCGAGACGCCCGTGTGGGACGCAGTGCCGATGTTCGCCGATCGTGTCGCGCAGATCGGTCGCGATGCCGCCTTCGCCGAACTTGCCGCGATGGCGACGCCATTGGGCCGCTATGCCAAGGCGGAGGAAGTGGCGGAGCAGATCGCATTTCTGCTCGGCGACCAATCGGCGCTGATCACCGGTACGACGTTGCTGGCGGACGGCGGCTACACGCTGTGACACTGGCGAAGCGAGCCGGGCGTCCCATATAGTCGGGTGATGCTGCGTTTTCTGGTCTTTGCTGCCGCGTTTCTCGCCCTTGCGGTGTTCGCGGTGATTCTGGTCACTGCCGGTGCGGCGGCGATCGGCGCGTGGTTCGGGATCCGGCGGCTGCGCGGCAAGATCGATGCTTATCGGCTGCGGCGCGCCCGTACGGTCGATCCCGCCGATCCGCTCGAGGCGGCGTGGACGCGTACGGCGACCGAGGCAGATTGGGCGGTGAGCCGGGTTGCAGCGGCACGCACGAGCTGCGCGCGCCTGCTCGCCATTGCCGACGCCGATCCGCTCGCGACCGATGCGGTCGATTGGGCCAATGTGATCCGCCGCCGCGTCCCCGATCTGGTTGCCGCGTGCATGGATGAATGCGCTGACGCGACCCCGGTCGAACGCCGCCGCAACCTCGACGATCTGGTCGAAAGCCTCGAAAAGATCGGTGCGGAGGCCGAGCGCCGCCGCGACCGCTTTCGCGACGGTCGGGTCAGCGCGTTCAACGTCCAGCGCACCTATGTCGACCAGCGCACCCGTCCGGGACCATTAAACTAGCCGAACAGCCACGCCCCCATCAGCCGGTTGCCGGCAAAGGCGAAGATGCCCGGAATGATGAGCGCGCCCAGATAGAGGCCGAGCAGGTGGTTGCGGTGCTTGCGCAGCTGGCCACGGCGCGCGCTGGCAACCGTCTGCCATGCTCCGATCAGGGTCAGCGGCACGAACAGGTGGATGAAGCTGAACTGTCCGTTATTCATGTGGCGGATGAAGAGCGCGGCCAGCGCGGTCGTCACCATCAGCGCGATCCAGATCCGACCGAGCAGCTTGTGCCGCGCGCCGCCCTTGCGAGTCAGCATCAGGTAAAGGCCCAGCGGCACGGCCGGGATCACCGTCGCGACATGGACGATCACGGCGAGCTGACGCGCCGAGTAATGGTCGATGGTCAGGCCCAGCGTCCACCGCGCCAGCGCGATCGCGATCGCAAGCGTCATCGCGCCACCGCTGAGCGCCACCAGCGCGCGCCAGGTCGGGGAAAGGTCGAAGCCGCCGGCTTGCGGGGGGCGACGATGGATGGTGGGGTTGGTCATGGCGGCGTGCATGAAAGGCTCCGTCTGGTTGTCGAGACAGGGCCTCGCCCGACCGGGCTGGCATCGCAATCGCGGTTGCGTAAGCGGGGCGCGCCTTTCGTGGACGGTGACGCAAATGCCTGTTCACGCATCGTGAACCGGCGATAAGAGGCGTGGGGTGAGCAAAGGGAAAGCAATGTCGACGGTGCGTCAGATACTGATCGAGCTTGCTGTTATGGTCGCGATCGGCGTCGTGCTGGCGCTGATCGGCCCGTTCGGCAGCTTCGCCGCGAGTTTCGGGTGGCGTCTGCTCTACTGGGTGCCGGTGATCGTCGCCGGCTATCTGATCTATCGCCCGATCGGTGCGGCGGCGAGCTGGCTCGGACACCGGCTGCAGCTTCCGATCGGCCCGATGTGGCTGGTGGCGACGCTGGTCGCGACGGTGCCAATGACAATGCTGGTCTGGGCGACGGGCTGCTCGGGCATATGCAGGCCGCCCGAAAGTATCGACCGCGCGCTGATCTGGTACGGGCAGGTGCTGGTGATCGGGGGCGCGGTGACGTTTCTACTGTACCTGCGCAGCCCGCGCGGGGCGGCCGCTCCGTTGCCGGCGGAGGAGCGTTCACCGGACTCCCCTCCCGAACCGGCCTCCGCTGCGGCGATGCCGGGTTCGCCGTTTCTCGACCGGCTTCCGCCGCATCTGGGAACCACGCTGATCGCGCTGGAGATGGAGGATCATTATGTCCGCGCGCATACCGCGGTGGGCAGCGATCTCATCCTGATGCGGATGCGCGATGCGATTGGTGAGCTTGCCGGGGTTCCCGGGATGCAGGTGCATCGCAGCTGGTGGGTCGCCCAAACGGCGGTCGCCGCGGTCGAGCGCGACGGGCGCAATGTCCGGCTGGAGCTGAGCAACGGCCTGCGCGCGCCGGTGTCGCGTGAGCGGGTGGCAGCGCTGCGCGAGACAGGCTGGATCTAGTCCTGCTTAACGCTGCTGGCCGACCAGCCCGTGGTCCTTCATCCCGCGCCAAATGCGCACCGCCTGCACCGTCTCGGGCACATCGTGGACGCGCAGCAGCTGGCATCCCGCGTCCGCACCCTTGAGCGCCAGCGCCAGCGATCCGCCAAGTCGCCGCTCGACCGGTGCCTCGTGGTCCAGCGCGCCGATCATCCGCTTGCGGCTCGCGCCAAGCATGATCGGCAGGCCGAGCCCGTGGAACAGCGTCAGGCCGTTGATGAGCGCAAGATTGTCGGCGAGCGATTTGCCAAAGCCGATGCCGGGATCGATCACGATATTGCTGCGCTGGATGCCGCCCGCAATCACCGCCGCGACCCGCGCCTCCAGCCAGTCGAACACGTCGATCAGAGGGTCGCGATAGCCGGTGCCTCCATGGAGTGACTGTGCCGGATCGGGCGAGTGCATCAGGATCACCGGGCAGCCGGCATTGGCGACGACTTCGATCGCGCGTGGATCATAGGCAAGCGCGGCGACGTCGTTGACGATATGCGCCCCTGCGGCCAGCGCCGCCTCCATCA
Source organism: Sphingomonas sp. (assembly GCF_965227385.1). Lineage (GTDB taxonomy): Bacteria > Pseudomonadota > Alphaproteobacteria > Sphingomonadales > Sphingomonadaceae > Sphingomonas. The sequence continues at coordinate 788,694 of NZ_OZ245750.1, read as the reverse complement.
CCGATGCCTTGCGCGTGTCGATCGACACCGGCACGCCGGCTCTGGCCAGTCGTTCGATCACCGGAACGACGCGCTTGATCTCGTCGCCTTCCCACACCGGTTCGGCACCGGGGCGAGTCGATTCGCCGCCGACGTCGACCAGCGACGCGCCCGCCAGACCCATGTCGAACCCGGCTTGGGCGACCGCTTCGGGGTCGTCGCCATGCTTCCCGCCATCGGAGAAGCTGTCGGGTGTAACGTTGAGAATGCCCGCGACCAGGGGCTGATCGAGCCGCAGCGTCCGCTCGCCCGCGCGGATCACCGGACGCGGCGCGGAGATGGCGGCGGCGAGGGTGCGAAGGCGTTCGGCCTGCGCGTCGGGAAGCTGGGTGAGCAGGCCGGGCAGGCGCTCGACCGGGACCAGCTGCTGCGCGACGCGCCGTCCGCCTTCGGTCGCGATCAGCTCATAGGCCGCGAACCAGCTGAGCCCTCCGGCGAGGCGGGCCACCTGTCCGTCATAGCCGATCGGGCTGTCGACCGGCGCGACGGGGCGGAGGTAGAGGCGGGCGGCGGGGGAGATCGTCATGCTCCCCCTCTAGCGCGGATCAGGGCTGCGTCGCGAGCAGATAGGTCTGGCGCAGCGTATCGATGGGCTCAAGACGCTCGGCCCCCTGATGGTGCCAGAAGGTCCAGCCATTGCACGACGGCGCCCCTTGCAGCGTTGCGCCGACCTTGTGGATCGACCCGGCCACACCGCAATCGGTCAGCAGCGATCCGTCGGCCTTCACCACTGCGCGCCACCGGCGCTTGGCATCGCTCAGCACGGTGCCGGGCTTCAGATAGCCGGTTTCGATCAGCGTGCCGAACGCGACGCGCGGTGCCTGACGCGGGGCCATCATCGTGGTGAGGGCGCTCTCGTCGAGCGGCAGCGCGGCGGCGATGCGCTCCTGCGCCGCTTCGACATAATTCCCCTCGCGCTCGATCCCGATCCAGTGACGGCGCAGGCGCTTGGCCACCGCACCGGTGGTGCCGGTGCCAAAGAACGGGTCGAGGATGATGTCGCCCGGCTTGGTGCAGGCGAGCATCACGCGGTAGAGCAGCGCCTCGGGCTTCTGGGTCGGGTGAACCTTGGTCCCGTTCTTCTTGAGCCGCTCCTGCCCGCCGCAGATCGGGAATTCCCAGTCGCTGCGCATCTGAAGCTCGTCGTTGAGCGTCTTCATGCTGCGGTAGTTGAAGGTATATTTCGACTTCTCGCCCATCGACGCCCAGATCAGCGTCTCATGCGCATTGGTGAAGCGCGTGCCCTTGAAATTGGGCATCGGGTTGGCCTTGCGCCAGATGATGTCGTTGAGGATCCAGAAGCCCAGATCCTGGATTGCCGATCCGACCTTGAAGATGTTGTGATAGCTGCCGATCACCCAGATCGTGCCGTTTGGCTTGAGCACGCGGCGCGCCTCGGCCAGCCAGACGCGGGTGAAGGCGTCATAGGCGGACAGCGAATCGAACTTATCCCAGTCGTCGGTGACGGCGTCGACATGGCTGCCGTCGGGGCGGTTGAGGTCGCCGCCGAGCTGGAGATTGTAGGGCGGGTCGGCGAAGATCATGTCGACCGACGCGGCGGGAAGGGCGCGCATCGCTTCGATACAATCCTGTTGGATGATCGAATCGAGCGGGAGCACGTCGACCCAGCTGCGGGTGCGCACCTCGACCGCTGCCTGCGTCGCCTCAGCGACCTTTTCGATGACCCCCATTAACCACTCCAAACCCCGTTGAACCGGTGAAACGCCACGAACGGTGGACTCCGTCAAGCGAACATTGGTTAACGAAAAGGCTTGGGATTCCGTTAACTTGCCGGAACATTTCGGGACTTATCCACATGTTGAGTCTGGAAGTTATCCACAGGCACTAGGTTTGGGGTGTGGCAAAAAAGACTCGCCGATGATGATTCCGGCCGCCGTTGCGGTGTCACAAATTTACAAAACGACGACCGTTCTCGTGCGGCTACACGACTGTGCGACCGGTTCGGCGGGCGATTTGGTCGGAAATTCGCAAAACAAGTGAATAGTCACACTCGCAATCCAAGCGAGGTGACGCAATGACCTACCAAGACGAGATTGCCCGGGCGGCGAAGCCCATCGACGCGCAGCAGGGCCGCTGGGATGGCATCGATGCCGAATCGGTGGCGCGAATGCGGCTGCAGAACCGGTTCCGCACTGGCCTCGACATTGCGCGCTACACCGCCGGGATCATGCGCCGCGACATGGCGGCCTATGACGCCGATCCGGCAGCCTACACCCAGTCGCTCGGCTGCTGGCACGGTTTCATCGCGCAGCAGAAGATGATCGCGATCAAGAAGCATTTCGGCAGCACCAAGCGGCGCTACCTCTATCTCTCCGGCTGGATGGTCGCGGCGCTGCGCAGCGATTTCGGGCCGCTGCCCGACCAGTCGATGCATGAAAAGACCAGCGTCCCGGCCCTGATCGAGGAACTCTACACCTTCCTCAAACAGGCCGATGCCCGGGAACTGGGGATGATGTTCCGCGATCTCGATGCGGCGCGGGATGCCGGCAATGAAGTCGAGGCGGCGCGGATCCAGAATGCGATCGACAATTACGAGACGCATGTCGTGCCGATCATCGCCGATATCGACGCGGGCTTCGGCAATGCCGAGGCGACGTACCTGCTCGCCAAGAAGATGATCGAGGCCGGAGCCTGTGCGCTCCAGATCGAGAATCAGGTGAGCGACGAGAAGCAGTGCGGGCATCAGGACGGCAAGGTCACGGTGCCGCATGAGGACTTCCTGGCGAAGGTTCGCGCCTGTCGCTACGCCTTCATGGAACTGGGCGTCGATGACGGGATCATCGTCACGCGGACCGATTCGCTCGGCGCCGGGCTGACCAAGCAGATCGCTTATTCGAAGGAGCCGGGCGATCTCGGTGACCAGTATAACGCCTTCCTCGATTGCGAGGAGGTCACCGACCTGTCGGGCGTCAATGGCGATGTCGTCATCAACCGCGGCGGCAAGCTGATGAAGCCGAAGCGGCTGCCCAGCAACCTGTTCCAGTTCCGCGAGGGGACCGGGGCGGATCGCTGCGTGCTCGATTGCATCACCAGCCTCCAGCATGGCGCCGACCTGCTGTGGATCGAGACCGAGAAGCCCCATATCAAGCAGATCGCGTCGATGGTGGACCGGATCCGTGAGGTCGTGCCCAACGCCAAGCTGGTCTACAATAATTCGCCGAGCTTCAACTGGACGCTGAACTTCCGCCAGCAGGTGTTCGATGCCTGGGCGGAGGCGGGTCGGGACGTGTCAGCCTATGACCGGGCCAAGCTGATGAGCGTCGACTATGACGGCACCGAACTGGCGGACGAGGCGGATGAGAAGATCCGCACTTTCCAGAAGGACGCGGCGGCGCGGGCCGGCATCTTCCACCACCTCATCACCCTGCCGACCTATCACACCGCGGCACTGTCGACCGACAATCTCGCCAGGGAGTATTTCGGCGAGATGGGGATGCTCGGCTACGTCAAGGGTGTGCAGCGGCAGGAGATCCGGCAGGGTATCGCCTGTGTGAAGCACCAGAACATGTCCGGGTCGGACATTGGTGACGACCACAAGGAGTATTTCGCTGGCGAGGCCGCGCTGAAGGCCGGCGGGGTCCACAACACGATGAATCAGTTCGCGGCGTAAACGCCGTCACCATTTCCTGGGGAGGAAAGGAGGCCCGTCGTTGCACTCAGGTGCGGCGGCGGGCCTTTTCCCTTATGTCAAAGAGCGTGGACCACGGGTCCGAAATTGAGTTCCGCCTGTGCCACCGGGGCGAAGCTGCGGCGGTGGTGGGGGGTGGGGCCTAGGGTGCGCAGCGCTTCCTGATGCACGCGGGCGGCGTAGCCCTTGTTGCTGGCCCAGCCATAGCCGGGGTGGAGCGCATCCAGTTCTGCCATGATGCAGTCGCGGCGGTGCTTCGCGACGATCGATGCGGCGGCGATCGACAGGCAGAGCGCGTCGCCGCCGATCACCGGCTCGCTGGCGTGGGGCCAGTCGGGGCAGCGATTGCCGTCGACCAGCACATAGGCGGGGGACAGGTCGAGCGCGGCAACGGCGCGGGTCATTGCGAGCATCGTTGCCCACAGGATGTTGAGCCGGTCGATCTCCTCGACACTGGCGATGCCGATGCCGACGCGGGCACAGCCGAGGATCGCCTCGCACAGGGCGGCGCGCTTGGCTGCGGTCAGCGCCTTTGAATCGTCGATGCCGTCGGGGATGCAGGCGGGGTCGAGGATCACGGCGGCGGCAACCACCGGGCCGGCGAGCGGACCGCGACCGGCCTCGTCCACGCCGGCCACCGGGCCGCGGACGGCGTGGCGGAGCTCGAACGTCAGGTCAGGCATCGTCGTCCTCACCCTCTCCATCGACCACGTCGAACGGCACCATGCCGAGCGCATGGCCGACCGGGCCATGGCCTTCGCCCAATCCGGGGGCATTGAGGATGGCGAGGCGGACGAAGCGCACCGCCTGAATGAACGCCTCCCCGATCGACAGGCCCGAGCCGAGTCCGGTGGCGAGCGCAGCGGCGAAGGTGCAGCCGGTGCCATGCGTGTCGGGGGTATCGATCCGCTCTGCCTCGATCTCCATCACCAGCCGGTCCTTGGGGGCGTAGAGCTGGTCCAGGATCGTCGGCCCCTCCTTGTGTCCGCCCTTTTCGGCGAGGTGGCAGCCATAGGCCAGCACCGCCTGTCGCCCGCCGAGCGCGGTGAGTTCGGGGAGGTTGGGGGTCACGACCGACGCGATCGTCATCAGCCGTTCGAACGCGACGATGGTTTCGGGGTCGGCAAGCACCGATCCGCTGGTCGCGATCATCACGGGATCGAACACGATCGGGCAGTCGAGCGCTTCCAGCCGGTCGGCCACGGCATGGGCGATCTCCGCCGATCCGATCATCCCGATCTTCACCGCGTCGCAGCCGATGTCGGAGGTCACCGCGTCGATCTGGGCCAGCACGATCTCGACCGGAACCGGGTGGATGGCGGTGACGCCGAGCGTGTTCTGCGCGGTGATCGCGGTGATCGCGGTGGTCGCATGGCCGCCGAGCATGGTGACGGTGCGGATATCGGCCTGGATCCCCGCGCCGCCGCCGGAGTCGGAGCCGGCGATGATGAGGATGCGGGGAATGCTCATGGCGCGACTGTCCGGACGATGCTGACGAAAAGGGGGGTGTGTAGGGGGGAGTCGACTGCGACGGGGCGGGTTCGGGACGGTGACGCGACACCGACGCGACACCGGCGCGACATCCGGGCGACCGATGCGCAACGCCGACGCGACAGGCTGACAACGGGTGGGCGACTGGTTTGCGCCGGGGAAGCGACCGTCGCTGGACAGTAACGCGACCGAAGCGCGACGCGGGAGTCAGGCCGATCGGGTCGAGGTTGGGTGGTCGCGGACATTGCGGTCAAGCCATGACACAGGCGGGGGGCTGTAGGAAAGGGTGGGTCGCGATTCCTCCCCTGAGCGTGTCTCAGGGGAGGGGGACCGCCGCCGGAGGCGGTGGTGGAGCACCGTCCGCGCGACGACCGGTAGCCTCTCGGGAAAATTCCGCCCGCTACGGGGCGGCCCCTCCGTTAGCTTCGCTGCAACCTCCCCTGCGCGGCAGGGGAGGAATTGCTCCGCATTCTAGTTGTCGGGACCATTCTTCCGCAGCACCACATCCGCCATGCGGTTGAGCGGGGCGTCGATGCCGTGCCGCGCGCCCAGCCGCGCGATCACGCCGTTGCGGGCATCGGCTTCGGTCGGGCGGCCGGCGAGGCGGTCGGCATGGATCGAGTTGATCGAGTCCGCCGGGGCGGCGCGATAGCCGTCGACGATGCTGTCGGGCAGGTCGTCGGGGAGCGTGGCGCCCTCGGCGCGGCCCACCGCGATGCATTCGCGGATCAGTGCGCGCATCAGATCGGCCGCTTCGGCGTCGCGGGCGATGCCGGCGGGCTGGAGCGTGAGCGCGTTGACCGCGCCTGCGCAATTGACCGCGAGCTTGCGCCACGCTGCGGTCAGCCAATCGTCGGTCAGGATCGTGTCGATCGGGCTGTGCGCGAACAGCGCCGCGAAAGCGCGACCGGCGGCGTCATCGGGGACGGTGAGGCTGCCGTTGCGCCGCTGAACCACATCACCGGGGGCGCGGCGTTCGGCGGGGATGTCGACGATGACGGGGACGGTCCGGCTGGGGTCGAGGGCGGGGAAACGGTCGCGATGCTCGACCCCGTTCTGCAGGATCGCGACATTCGTGTCGGGACCGACCAACCGGTCGAGCCAAGCCTGCGCGCCGGGGGCGTCATAGGTTTTGGTTACCACCAGCACCCAATCGACGGGCGCGGCATTGGCGGGGTCGGTCAGGAGGCGCGGGGTGCTTTCGAGCACGCCCTCGGGCGTCTCCACCCGCAGTCTGGCGAACGGGGTGCGCGCGCAGAGGGTGACGGCATGCTCCGGCGCGGCAATCAGCCAGGCGGCGATGCTCGCCCCGACCGCGCCGGTGCCGACGACGGCGATGCGGGTCAATTGTCGTTGCCGCTGAAGCGCCGCGCGGTGCTGGCCGGATTTTTCCTGAGCGCGTCCCCGACCCGCGCCGGGCGGTCGAGCAGTTCGCCGCCGCAATTCGGGCAGGTCTCGTCAAGGTCATCCGCGCAGTTGGCGCAGAAGGTACATTCGAACGAGCAGATGAACGCCCCGCCCTGATCGGCGGGGAGTTCGGTGCCACAGCGTTCGCAGTCGGGGCGCATTTCGAGCATGGCCCCAGCTTAGGGCAGCGCGGCGCCCGTGCAAGGCCGGCCGCGGATCGGCGATCACTGCGGCTTTGGCGCCTTGCCGTCGATCAGCACCGCCTGTTGCCATTTTCCCGGCGCCTTGTCGGTGCGATGGATGCACCCCGCCCAGCAACATGGGCGGCGCTTGCCCGCGCGCAGTTCCTCGCCCATCCGTTCGATGCGCCGCGCGCGGGTCGCGGCCTGCTTCGCATCCTCCACCCAGCAGAGAAATTCGTTGCGCCCAAGCGGAGTCAGGCCATCCCATCGCGCCAGCAGGTCGGCATCCGCGCGCAGAGCCGCCGCGACATCGCTCGACACCGCATGCACGGTGCCGGGGGCGATGGGATCGGCCGTCGCGGTCACGCCGCCGCCGCGCGCACCGCGTCGCAGATGCGGTCCACCACGGCCTCGACCTGCGCCATATCCTCACCCTCCGCCATCACGCGGATCACCGGTTCGGTGCCCGACGGGCGGATGACGAGGCGGCCGGTGCCGGCCAGTTCGGCCTCTGCGGCGGCGATGACCTGCTGCACGGCGGTATGTTCGAGCGGTTTGCCGCCCGAGAAGCGGACATTCTTCAGCAATTGCGGGAGCGGTTCGAAGCGGTGCAGCACTTCGCTCGCGGGCGCACCGGCGCGGACGATTTCGGCGAGCACCTGCAGCGCGGCGATCAGGCCGTCGCCGGTGGTGGCATAGTCGGACAGGATGATGTGACCAGACTGTTCACCGCCGACATTATAGCCCGAGGCGCGCATCTTTTCGAGGACGTGGCGGTCGCCGACCTTGGTGCGGATAAGGCCCAGGCCCTGCGCGGCGAGATGGCGTTCGAGGCCGAGGTTGGACATGACGGTGGCGACCAGCCCGCCGCCCGCGAGCCGGCCCTGGCGTGCCCAGCCGCCGGCGATGGTCGCCATCAGCTGATCGCCGTCGATCACCTGGCCGCGTTCATCCGCTACGATCAGCCGGTCGGCGTCGCCGTCCAGCGCGATACCGATATGCGCGCCGGACCCGACCACGGTTTCGCACAAGGTGAGCGGCGCGGTGGAGCCGACCTGGTCGTTGATGTTCTTGCCATTGGGCGTCACGCCGATCGCGACCACTTCGGCGCCCAGTTCCCACAGCGCCGAAGGTGCGACCTGATAGGCGGCGCCGTTGGCGCAATCGACCACGACCTTCAGCCCGTCGAGGCTGAGATCCTCGGGGAAGGTTGCCTTCGCGAAGTGGATGTAGCGGCCCTTGACGTCGTCGACGCGGCGGACGCGGCCGATGTCGGTCGAGGGCGCGAGATCGATATCGGCATCGATCAGTGCCTCGATCGCCGCTTCATCCGCGTCGGACAGCTTGTAGCCGTCGGGGCCGAACAGCTTGATCCCGTTATCGGCATAGGGGTTGTGGCTGGCGGAGATCATGACGCCAAGGTCGGCGCGCATCGAATGGGTGAGCATCGCCACCGCCGGCGTCGGCATCGGACCGACCAGGGTGACGTCCATTCCGACACTGGTGAATCCTGCGACGAGTGCATTTTCGATCATGTAGCCGGACAGGCGGGTGTCCTTGCCGATCACCACGCGGTGCCGGTGATCGCCGCGCACGAAATGCTTTCCGGCGGCCATGCCGACCTTCATCGCCATCGCCGCGGTCATGTGCCCGGCATTGGTCTTGCCGCGAATTCCATCGGTGCCGAAATATTTTCTTGCCATATCTGCCCGCTTTGCGACGTTGCCCCGGCTTGCATCGACCTTCAGTCCATGCTGGCCTGCAAGTGGCGGCTCTGCACGCTTCCGGTGCTCACGTACCTTGAGTACGCTGCGCTCCGGGTCGTACAGAACCACCACTTTCGGCTCAGCCTGAACTGAATCTCGATACAAGCCAATTCCCGGGGCGCGGTCATAGCGCCGCTTTTTCGCAAGGGCGAGCATGTCGCAAGCAACCCGTATCTTCGTTGCACTCATTCTGGCGCTTGCCATCGGGGTTGGCGCCGCCGCGATTGCGCCGGACCGCGCGCTGGTCGCCGCCGACTGGGTCCAGCCGATCGGCACAATGTGGCTGCACGCGCTGCAGATGACGATCGTGCCGCTGGTCGTCTCGCTGCTGATCACCGGCATTGCCGCGACGGCGGAGGCGGCGCGGGCGAGCACGCTGGCGACGCGGGCGTTCATCACCTTCATTGTGCTGTTGTGGATTTCGTCGGCACTGGGCGGGGCGATCGCGCTGGGGCTGTTGTCGGTGTTTCCGCTGGGGGCCGATCTCGGCACCGCGTTGAGTGAGGCACTGGGCACGGCGCCGCCGACCGGCGAGATTCCGCCCTTCTCTGCCTTCCTCGTGGCATTGGTGCCGTCCAACCCGATCGCGTCGGCGGTCAATGACGCGTTCCTGCCGATGATCCTGTTCACCACCGTCTTCGCCTTTGCGATCACGCGGTTGCCGGTCGAGGAGCGCGAGCGGCTGACCGGGTTTTTCCAGGCGATCGGCAATGCGATGCTGGTCGTGATCAACTGGGTGTTGTGGCTGGGGCCGATCGGGGTCGGGGCGCTGGCCTATGTCGTCGGCGCGCGGGCGGGGACGGCGGCGTTCGGAGCGCTGCTCCATTATGTCGCGATCCTGTGCACCGTCGGCATCGTGCTGTGGCTGCTCGCCGTGCCCTTTGCCTGGGGCGTGGCGAAGGTGACGCCGGGGCGGTTCATCCGCGCGATCCTGCCGAGCCAGGTGGTCGCGGCGTCGACGCAAAGCTCGCTTGCCAGCCTTCCCGCGATGCTGCGCTCGACCGAGTCGCTCGGCGTGCCGGTGGCGCGTGCGGGGGTGGTGCTGCCGCTGGCGGTCGCGCTGTTCCGCTGGACCGGGCCGGCGATGAACTTTGCCGTCGCGATCTATGTCGCGCACTGGTTCGGGATCGAGCTGACCGCGGGGCAGATCGCGGCGGGCTGGGCCGCGGCGGCGATCACGACGATGGGCGCGGTGGGGCTGCCCGGGACGATCAGCTTCGTGTCGTCGATCGCGCCGATCGCGATCGCGATGGGCGTGCCGATCGCGCCGCTGGGCCTGCTGGTGGCGGTGGAGACGATTCCGGACATCTTCCGCACGCTGGGCAATGTCGCGATGGATGTCGGCGCGACGCGGGCGATTGCGGGTGAGGGCGAGGCGGACAGCGAAGCGGATGCGTTGTTGCGCGAGGGGGCTTGAATGCTTCCAAAATCGTTTCGGCTATAGTAATAGTCGTTAAGTCCGGCAGATTCGGATGTGATCCTGTCGAATGTCGCAACGTGTGTTCTTTGATCGATATTTAGGTATGCGTATCTTGTCTTTTACGGAGACGATAAGCGATGCCATCGACAGCTTATGCACAAATGCTCGCATCCGTTGCGCGCCGCGAATATCAGGATTATGGCGGCGTTCCTGAATCCGACAGGCGACTGCGCGACCGGATCTACAAAACCTATCTGGCCGACCTTGCCGTCGCGGACCCCGCCGACAGGCTCGGCTGGAAGATGTCTCAGGACATTTCGAGCTGGGCGTGGTCTGCCACATTCGTATCGTGGTGCGTCTTGCGCGCAGGTGCGACGTCGGCCGAGTTCGACTTTTCGATTCGGCACGCCGTGTTCACGCAACGCGCGATCCTGAACGCCGATGCGGGCACGGGTGTGTTCCGGGGGAGACCGATCGACGCGCGGCCTCCGCAAATCGGCGACCTGATCGTCGCCAACCGCATGGGCGGAACAAAGGGCTTCGCCGATGCGCGGGCGAGTGACAATTATGCGTCGCACAGCGCGATCGTCGTCGATCTGGTCCGGCGCAACGGCAAGACATATGCCGTCACGGTCGGTGGCAACGAAGGCAATTCGGTTGGTCGCACCGAAATCGAACTGACGGCGGCGGGACTGGTGAGGCAGCGTGCGACCAATCCCTATATCTGCGTGATCGAGACGTTGAAGGGCGATGCCGGCGATGCGGATCCGCTGGCGGAGGCGGTCGCGGGCGGGCTGGCCAAGGCGTTCCGGAAACATGGCACCTTCATCTACAATTCCGCCGCGACGATCGCCGACTATGGCAGTCCGGCGAATGTCGCGGCGGCCATGGTGCGCGCGGGGATGTCCCACGCCTGGGTGCGGATCCACGGGCGGAAGGCCGATGCCGCGCCGACGCAGGCCGCGAGCAAATCACTGATTGCGGCGTTGCAGAGTGCAGGCATCGCAGTCGCCGGATGGGGCTGGGTGCAGGGCGAAGATCCTAAAGGGGAGGCGGCGATCGCGCTGAAGGCGCTGAACACTTATGGCCTGAAGGACTATATCGCGGACATCGAGCCGGGGCATAACAACTCGGTCTGGACCTCGCTGGAGGTCGATGCCTTTTGCGCGGCGGTGCGCAAGGGTGTCGTCGGGTCCTTTGCGGTATCTTCCTTTGCGCTGGTCGACTGGCACGAACCGCAGCTGATGTCCGCAGCCTTGCCCCATGTCGACGCGTTCGCACCGCAAATCTACTGGTTCAACTATCCCAACTCGAAGATGGTGCAGCAGTTCAAGCGGCCTGACGGCACGAACTATCCGATCGGCAAGGCGCATGGCTATGCCGAACTCTGCCTGGACCGCTGGGCCCGGCTGGCGGCGACGTCGCCCAAACCGCTGATCCTGACGGGCCAGGCCTATTGGGGCGAGAGCGGGTTCAGTCAGGCGGCCGCGGAGGCGAAGCTGGACGAGTTTCTGGCAGGCTGGCGGGATTTCGGGCGGATCGCGGGGCTGAATTGGTGGCATTTCGGCGGGAGCACCGGAATGAGCCACGCAATGCTGGAGTCGATCACCAACGCCGCGTTAGGCGACAAGACCTATGCCTGACGCGCCGAGTCGAGCCTACTTCATCAACACCAGTTCCTCCGCCATCGACGGGTGCAGCGCGACGGTCTGGTCGAAATCGTCCTTGGTGAGGCCCGCCTTGACCGCGACTGCCGCCGCCTGAAGGATTTCGGGGGCGTCCGGGCCGATCATGTGGAGGCCGAGGACCTTCCCCGAATTGGGCTCGCAGATCATCTTGTACAGCGCGCGTTCGTTGCGGCCCGCCAGCACATTCTTCATCGCGCGGAAGTCGGAGGTATAGACCTTGACCGCGCCGAATTTCTGCTTCGCCTCGCTCTCGGTCATGCCGACGCCGGCGATCGGCGGGTGGCTGAACACGGCCGAGGGGATGCAGCCATAGTCGACGGTGGTCGGCTTGTTGCCGAACACGGTGTCGGCGAACGCCTGACCCTCGCGGATCGCCACCGGCGTCAGCTGGACGCGGTTGGTGACGTCGCCGACGGCGTAGATCGACTCGACCGACGACTTGTTGTCCGCGCCGACCACGATCGCGCCCTTGGCATCCAGCTCGACCCCGACTTCGGCGAGGCCCAGGCCATCGGTGTTGGGGACACGGCCGGTGGCGAAGAGGACGCAGTCGACCTCCATGTCGTCATGGTTGGTCATGCTGACCTTGAGGCTGCCGTCGGCATTCTTCTCGATCCCGCGGAATTCGGCGTGGAAGCGGAAATCGATGCCCTTGGTCATCGAAATCTGCAGCAGCCGGTCGCGGATCTGTTCGTCATAGCCGCGCAGGATGACGTCGGAGCGGTTGATCAGCGTCACCTTGCTGCCGAATTCGTTGAAGATGCCGGCAAATTCATTGGCGATATAGCCCGCGCCCGCGATCAGCACCCGCTTGGGCAGCGCGTCGAGGTGGAACACCTCGTTCGAGGTGATGCCATGTTCGTGGCCGGGGCAGGAGGGGACCAGCGGGCGCGCGCCGACCGCGATCAGGATCTTGCCTGCAGTGATTTTCCGACCGCTGGCCAGCGTGACTTCGTTCGGGCCGGAGACGGTGGCGCGTTCGTGGACAATCTCGACCCCGTGGCTGTCGAGCGTGTTGGTGTACGCGCCGTTCAGCCGGTCGACCTCCGACAGGACATTGTCGCGCAACACCGCCCAGTCGAAATCGCATTCGGGGACGTTCCAGCCGAAGCGGCGCGCGTCGTGCAGATCCTCGGCGAAATGCGCGCCATAGACGAGCAGCTTCTTGGGCACGCAACCGCGAATGACGCAGGTGCCGCCGACGCGATATTCCTCGGCAATCGCGACCTTTGCACCGTGCGCGGCGGCAACGCGGCTGGCGCGGACGCCGCCCGAGCCTGCACCGATGACGAAGAGGTCGTAGTCGTAATCGGCCATGTCGGGCTCCTGTTGGGTCGTCGGAGCGGGAGATAGGGGGCTGGGGTGGGATTGCCAACGGAGGGGGTGGGTTTGCACCCTTCCGTTGGTCACCCCGGACTTGTTCCGGGGTCCACGGTGCCGCGCTTCCGGCGCTCAAGCCGCGCGTTTCGTGCAACGCCTCGCGGTGGACCCCGGCACAAGTCCGGGGTGACGATGGGGTGATTGTCAGCGTTTGCGGACGAATTCGGCGCGCAGGACGAGGCCCTTGATGCCGTCGAACTTGCAGTCGATCTCCTGGCTGTCGCCGGTGAGTCGGATCGATTTGATCAGGGTGCCGCGTTTGAGGGTTTGCCCTGCGCCTTTGACGGTGAGGTCCTTGATCAGCGTTACCTGATCCCCGTCGGCAAGCACGTTGCCGACCGAATCGCGGACTTCGACCACATCCTCCGCCGGAGCCGCAGCCGCCTGCGAGGCGGGGACCCATTCGCCGCTCGCCTCGTCATAGACATAGTCTTCGTCGGACATCAGCCGAACGCCCGCCGGATGAGGTCCTCGGTGGAGGGGTCGAAATCCTGTCCGCCGCGCTCGGCGGCCTTGGCCATTTCCTTGCCCAGCTCGACGCCGAACTGGTCGAACGGGTTGATGCCGAGCAGCGCCGCGCTGACGAAGGTGCGGTGTTCGTAGAAGGCGATCAGCGCGCCGAGCGTGTAGGGATCGAGTTCGTCGAGCAGGAGCGTCATCGACGGGCGGTCGCCGGCATAGGCGCGGGCGGGGTCGTCATTGGCGCGGCCGGCCATCAGCGCCGCACCCTGCGCGAAGCAGTTGAGCAGCAGCGCGCGGTGGTGATCCTCGGCCAGCGTGTCGCCGCCCTCGATCACCGCCAGAAATTCGAGCGGGATCAGGTGGGTGCCCTGATGCAGCAGCTGGAACACCGCGTGCTGCGCGTCGGTGCCGACGCCGCCCCAGGTGATCGGCGCGGTGGCGCGGCCGACGGGCTGGCCGTCCGCGGTGACCGACTTGCCGTTCGATTCCATCTCGAGCTGTTGCAGATAGCTGGGGAGCAGGCGCAGGCGCTCGTCATAGGCGAACACGCCGCGCGTCTGGGCGCCGCGATTCTGGGTGTAATAGAGGTCGGCGAAGGCGGCGAGGACCGGCGCGTTGCTGCGCAGATCGGTCAGGCGGAAATGGCGGTCCATCTCTGCCGCGCCATCGAGCATCGCTTCGAACGCGTCCCAGCCGAGCGCGATCGCGGCGGGGAAGCCGATCGACGACCACAAAGAATAGCGCCCGCCGACCGATCCGGCGAAGGGCAGGATGCGGGTTTCATCGACGCCCCATTCGACCGCCTTGTCCGGCGCGGCGGTGAGCGCGATCACGCGGCCATAGGGATCCTCGACCCCATGTTCGCGCATCCAGTCGAGCGCGCTGGTGGCGTTGAGCAGGGTTTCGGTGGTGGTGAAGGTCTTCGACGCGACCGCGATCAGCGTGGCGTGCGGGTCGAAGGCGTCGATCGCCTCCTCCAGCGCGCAGCCGTCGATGTTGGAGACGATGGCGACGTCGTAGCGGTCCATGTCCCGGCCGAGCGCGTCGATCAGCAGCTCCGGCCCCAGCGCGGAGCCGCCGATGCCGATGTGCAGGATGTGGCGGATGGGGCCGAGTGCCTCCGCCTCGATCGCGTCGATCAGGCCGCGCATCCGGCCGTGATAGGCGGCGGCGCGCGCGACGCTGTCCTCACTGCCTTCGCCACGCTCGGCGGTATGTTCGACCGCGCGACCTTCGGTGACGTTGACGACATCGCCGGCGAACAGCGCGTCGCGCTTCGCTGCAAAGCCTGCGGATTTGGCCAGCGCGGTGAAGGCGTCGAGCGCGGTGGCGTCGAGATGCGTCTTGGAAAAGTCGAAATGGATGCCCGCGACATCGGTGGTGAACGATGCGAGGCGGTTCGCGTCAGTGGCGAACAGGTCATTGAGCGGGGTGCGCGGCAGCGATTCGATCGCGCTCCAGTCGGGGGTCGCCATGTGCCTGTCTCCTTTTGGGTCGCGGCGCGTGTAGCGTGATGGCTTAGGCTTCGCCAGTTGGAACTCCCCTCCCTGCAAGGGAGGGGCTGGGGGTGGGTGCGCGCGTCTGCGCGCCTAAAAGACCCGTTCGCTCGCCTCAAGCGGCGTGCGGGGCGTCGAGCCCCGCACGCCGCTAGACCCACCCCCGACCCCTCCCTTGCAGGGAGGGGAGAAGTCACGGCGCCACGTAACTGCACCGCAAGAGTGCCTTGACGATGCCACACACCCAAAGCACAGCAGCAACATGGACGATTCCGCCACGGCGCAGACCGCCGCCCCCGCCGAGACCCTGAAGCCGCGCTCAGAGCTGCGGGATACGATCAGCTTCCTGGTGAAGCTGGTAATCCTGGTGTTCATCGTGCGCAGTTTCGTATTCGCGCCGTTCAGCATCCCGTCGGGGTCGATGCTGCCGCGGCTGCTGGTCGGCGACTATCTGTTCATTACCAAGTGGAATTACGGCTATTCCAGGCATTCGCTGCCGTGGAGCCTGCCGCTGATCCCGGGGCGCGTGTTCGCCAAGGATCCGGCGCGCGGCGATGTCGTGGTGTTCAAGGCGCCGCCCGACGCCAAGACCGACTGGATCAAGCGCGTGATCGGCGTGCCGGGCGACACGGTGCAGATGCGCAACGGTCAGCTGATCCTGAACGGGCAGGCGATCCCGAAGCAGCGCGTGGCGGATTTCGTGCTGCCGATGACGCCGAACGCCGATTGCGACGCGCCGACGATCGAAATGGCGGCGGACGGCACGCCGGTGTGCCGCATCGCGCGCTATCGCGAGACGCTGCCGGGCGGGAAGAGCTATGACGTGCTCGACGCCGGGCGGAGCGAGGGCGACAATACCGAAATCTTCACCGTGCCGGCCGGCCATGTGTTCCTGATGGGCGATAACCGAGACAATTCGAGCGACAGCCGGTTCGAGCCGCTGATGATCGATGGCGAGAACAAGCGCGGCATCCGGTTCGTGCCCATGGAGAATATCCAGGGCAAGGCGGTGGTCAGCTTCTGGTCGACCGATGGCAGTGCCAGCTGGGTGCTGCCCTGGACCTGGTTCAGCGCGGCGCGGTTCGAGCGGATCGGGGAAGGCTTTTGAGTGACGACCTGCCCGGCTGGCTGGCCGGGGTGCTGGGCCATGCGCCGGACGATCTGGCGGTCTATCGCCGTGCGCTGACGCATGGCAGCCAGGGCGCGGACAATTACGAGCGGCTGGAATTTCTGGGCGACCGGGTGCTGGGGCTGACGCTGGCCGAATGGCTGTATGCGCGCTTTCCGGGGGAGCCCGAGGGGAAATTGTCGCGGCGCTTCAACGCGCTGGTGACCGGGCAGATGTGTGCCGAGGTCGCGCGCGAGATCGGGGTGCCGCGCCATCTGAAGCTCGGCAAGCAGGCGCGCGACGATGGCGCGTCGGACAGCGACAATGTGCTGGGCGACGTGATGGAGGCGCTGATCGGCGCGACCTTCCTCGACCAGGGGTTCGACGCGGCGCGGGCGCTGGTGCGGCGGTTGTGGGACAGCCGGATCGACAATCAGTCGGCGGCGCCCAAGCATCCCAAGTCCGCGCTGCAGGAGTGGGCGGCGGCGAACAACCGCCGCGCGCCGGACTATGTGCTGGTCGAACGATCGGGGCCGGGCCATGCGCCGCGTTTTCGCGTGAAGGCGGAGATCGCCAAGCTGGCCGAGGCCGAAGGAACGGGATCGAGCAAGCAGGAAGCCGAGACTGCCGCGGCGGCGGCGTTGCTGGCGGTGCTGCAGAAATAAGGTGGCTCGGCGGACTGGTTCCGGGGTCCGGCGCCTGTGCTATAACGTCAATGGATGCGCCCGCGGATGGGTGGACCCCGGCACAAGGCCGGGGTGACGATGAATTTTGGACGGAGTGGTTTTGGACAGCGAAGCACAAAAATGCGGCCTGATCGCCGTGGTCGGCGCGCCCAATGCGGGCAAGTCGACATTGGTGAACGCATTGGTCGGGCAGAAGGTGGCGATCGTCAGCCCCAAGGCGCAGACGACGCGCGCGCGGCTGATGGGGATCGCGATTGAGGGCGATGCCCAGCTGTTGCTGGTCGATACGCCGGGGATTTTCGATCCGGCGCGGCGGCTGGACCGCGCGATGGTCGCCGCCGCCTGGGAAGGATCGCAGGGCGCGGACCTGATCGCGCTGGTCGTCGACGGCAAGGGCGGGATCGGGCCGAAGGTGCGCAGCGTCGTCGCGGGGCTGAAGGACCGGCGTGAACGCAAGATCCTGATCCTCAACAAGGTCGATATCGCCGACAAGCCGCGCCTGCTGGGCCATGCAGCGAGCCTGAATGAGCTGGCCGAGTTCGAGGATACGTTCTTCGTGTCGGCGACGACCGGGGACGGCGTAGCGGAGCTCAAGGCGGAGCTGGCCAAGCGCATGCCGGAGGGGCCGTGGCATTTCCCGGCGGATCAGGTGTCGGACGCGACCGACCGGATGCTCGCGTCGGAGATCACGCGCGAGCAGCTCTATCACCTGCTCCACGCCGAACTGCCCTATGCCACGGCAATCGAGACCGAGCGCTATACCGAAAAGCCCGACGGGTCGGTCGAGATCTACCAGCAGATCCTGGTCGAGCGCCCGACGCAGCGCGCGATCGTGCTGGGGCAGGGCGGGTCGAAGATCAAGGAAATCGGGTCGCGCGCGCGAGCCGAACTGGCGAACCTGCTGGGGGTCAAGGTCCAGCTGTTCCTGCATGTGAAGGTGCGGCCGGGCTGGGAAGAGGATCGGTCTTTGTATCGCGAGATCGGGCTGGATTGGGTCGACTAGACGAGCAGCGAGTTCACCCATTCAGGTACCAGTGTGCCTGCGGGGCCGAGGCGGCTTTCCGCGAACCACGCGCTGCCCTCCGACCGGTCGAGGTTGAGTTCCAGCGTGTCGGCGCCGTGGTAGCGCGCGGTGCGCACGAAGCCGGCGGCGGGATAGACCGCGCCCGACGTGCCGATCGACACGAACAGGTCGGCGCGGGCCAGCGCGGCGTCAATCACCTCCATGTGATAGGGCATCTCGCCGAAAAACACGATGTCGGGGCGCAGCGCGGGGGCGTCGCAGGATGGACATGGCGTGCCGGGCGGGAGCGGGTCGGGCCATTCGCTCTGCACGCCGCACAGCGCGCACAGGGCGGACTTCAGCTCGCCATGCATGTGGAGCATGCGTTTCGATCCGGCGCGATCGTGCAGGTCGTCGACATTCTGGGTGACCAGCAGCAGCTCGCCTTGCCACTGCGCGTCGAGCCGGGCGAGCGCGTGGTGCGCGGCGTTGGGTTCGACCGTGGCCAGATTGGCGCGGCGCTCGTCGTAGAAGCGGTGGACGAGGTCGGGGTCGCGCGCGAGCGCTTGGGGCGTGCAGACATCCTCGACGCGGTGGCCTTCCCACAGCCCGCCGGGGCCGCGGAAGGTGGCGACGCCGGATTCGGCGGAGATGCCGGCGCCGGTGAGGATCACGATGTTGCGGATGTCAGTCATCCTCGTCCTCATAGCCCGAAAGTTCGAGGGCGCGCGCCTTGATCTGGTGGTTGCGGCACCAGTGGACCAGCGCGTCTTCGCGGCCGTGGGTGACCCAGACTTCCTTTGGCGCGATTTCGCGGAGGGTCGTGGTGAGTTCGTCCCAGTCGGCATGGTCCGACAGGATCAGCGGGAGTTCGATGTTGCGCTGGCGCGCGCGCTGGCGGACGGTCATCCAGCCACTCGCCATCGCGGTGACCGGGTCGGGCAGGCGGCGCGACCAGCGGTCGTTGAGCGCGCCGGGCGGGGCGAGGATGATGCGGCCCTGAAGCTCCTTTTTGGCGACGCCGGTGGCGGGGCGCAGTTCGCCGAGCGCGACGCCATGGTCGATGTACAGGTCGCATAGCCGCTGAAGCGCGCCGTGGATGTAGATCGGGTCGTCGAACCCCATGCCGCGCAGTTCGGCGATCACCCGCTGCGCCTTGCCCAGCGCATAGGCGCCGACCAGCACGCAGCGTTCGGGTTCGGCGCGCAATGCGGCGAGCAATTTGTCGATCTCGTCGGTGGTTTCGGGATGGCGGAAGACGGGGAGGCCGAAGGTCGCTTCGGTCACGAACACGTCGCATTTGACGGGACGAAAGGGTTCGCAGGTCGGGTCGGGGCGGCGTTTGTAATCGCCCGAGACGACGATGCGCTCGCCGCGATGGTCGAGCACGATCTGCGCCGAGCCGAGGACATGGCCGGCGGGGACGAAGCCGATCTCGACGTCCCCCGCCTTCACGGTTTCGCCATAGGCGACCGGGCGGCCGGTCTGTGGGCCGTAGCGCGCCTCCATGATCGCGAGGGTTTCGGGGGTCGCCCATACCTCGCCATGCCCGCCGCGTGCGTGATCGGCATGGCCGTGGGTGACGAAGGCGCGGGCCTTGGGTTGCGAGGGGTCGATCCAGATGTCCGGGCCAGGGACATGGATGCCTTCGGGATGCGGAGTGATCCAGTCGCCCAGTGCCATGGATGCGATATGCGCGAGCGTGCCGCTCGGTTCCAGTCGGATCAATCGCGGACCGCTTTCGTTGAGGTGGCAGCGAAGGAGATGATGACATGGTGGACAGTGGCGGCGGCCTGTGGGGCGTAATGACGATCCTCGGCCCGATCATCCTGGGCGCGGTGATCCTGTGGGCGATCCTCAACAATCGCACGAGTGCGCGGGAGAAGCAGCGCACCGAGGACGCGACGCGCGAGATGTATGATGCGCAGAATGAAGAGGATACGCGACGCGAGCCGTAAGCCTGCGCTAAGACGTTGCGCGTGAGCGATCTTCCGGCGCCATTGACGAACTGGTTCGCGGCGCGCGGATGGGCGCCGCGGCGGCATCAGTTGGAGATGCTGGCGGCAGCGCGGCGGGGAAGCCATGCGCTGCTGGTTGCGGCAACGGGAGCGGGCAAGACGCTGGCGGGGTTTTTGCCGACGCTGAGCGAACTGATCGAAGCGCCGACCGATGGGCTGCACACCCTTTATATCTCGCCGTTGAAGGCGCTGGCGGTGGACGTACAGCGCAATTTGCTCACCCCGATCGAGGAGATGGGGCTGAATATCCGGGTCGAGACGCGGACGGGCGATACGTCGCATGAGAAGAAGGTGCGCCAGCGCGCGCGGCCGCCACAGATCCTGCTGACCACGCCAGAATCGTTGAGCCTGTTGCTGTCCTATGAGGACAGTTTCCGCATGTTCGCCGGGCTGAAAACGCTGGTGGTGGATGAGGTCCACGCCTTTGCCACCGGCAAGCGTGGCGACCTGCTGGCGCTGGCGCTGGCGCGGTTGCAGGTGATTGCGCCGGAGATGCGGCGCGTGGCGCTGTCGGCGACGGTGGCGGACCCCGACGGCTATCGCGCGTGGCTCGCGCCGCATGGCGACATCGATTCGGTCGAGCTGGTGGTGGGCGAGAAGGGAGCGGACCCCGATATCGCGATCCTGCTGCCAGAGGGGCGCGTGCCATGGTCGGGGCATAGCGGCGTCTATGCCATTCCGCAGGTGATGGCGGAGATCGAAACGCACAACACCACCATCGTCTTCTGCAACACGCGCGGCCTGTGCGAACTGGTGTTCCAGAATCTGTGGAAGGCGAACGATCTGCAGCTGCCGATCGGAGTGCATCATGGCAGTTTGAGCCTGGAGGCGCGGCGCAAGGCCGAGCAGGCGATGGCCGACGGCAAGCTGCGCGCGCTGGTCGCGACCGCCAGCCTCGATCTGGGCGTCGATTGGGGCGATGTCGATTGCGTGATCCAGATGGGGGCGCCCAAGGGCAGCTCGCGGCTGTTGCAGCGGATCGGGCGCGCCAATCACCGGCTGGACGAATCGAGCGAGGCGGTGCTCGTGCCGGGCAATCGCTTCGAATATCTGGAGGCGCGTGCGGCACTCGACGCGGTCGAGGCGGGCGATCTGGATCCGGATATCTTCCGCCCCGGCGCGCTCGACGTGCTGGCGCAGCATGTGATGGGTGTCGCGTGCGCAGCGCCGTTCGAGGCCGGGGTGTTGCTGCGCGAGGTGCAGGGCGCGCTGCCCTATTCGGCGCTGGATGCCGAGACGTTCGACCGCGTGCTGAATTTCATTGCCGATGGTGGCTATGCGCTGCGGGCATACGACAAGTTCAAGCGTCTGACGCGCACGCCGGACGGGCTGTGGCGGGTGACCAAGCCCGCCTTTGTTGCGCAGCATCGGCTGAATGCCGGAATCATCGTCGAATCGCCGATGCTGGACGTACGGTTCAAGAATGGGCGGCGGCTGGGCAAGGTCGAGGAGAATTTCGGGTCGCAGCTGTCGCCCGGTGACAGTTTCTTCTTCGCGGGAATGGCGGTCGAGGTCGAGCGGGTCGAGCTGACCGATGTGATCGTGCGCGCGACCGCGAAACCGGCGCGGATCGTGTCCTATACCGGGCTGCGGCTGTCGATCAGCTCGACACTGGCGGAGCGGGTGCGGCGATTCCTGGCCGATCCGGCGGAGTGGGCGCGCTTTCCCGACGATGTGCGCGAATGGCTGGAGGTGCAGCAGCGCCGCTCGCAACTGCCAGCGCCCGGGCGGTTGCTGGTCGAAACCTTCCCGCATGAGGGGCGGCACCATATGGTGGTGTACAGCTTTGAGGGGTGGAATGCGCATCAGTCGCTCGGCATGCTGGTGACGCGGCGGATGGAGGCGCTGGGGCTCAAGCCGATCGGGTTCGTCGCGAACGACTATGCGCTGGCGGTGTACGGGCTGGAGCCGATCACCGATCCGGTGGCGCTGTTTTCGCCCGATATCCTGGAGGATGAGTTCGTCGACTGGGTGCAGGGGTCGGCGCTGCTCAAGCGCGCATTCCGCGAGGTGGCGATCATCGGCGGGCTGGTCGAGCGGCAGCAGCCGGGGAAGAAGAGGACCGGGCGGCAGGTCACGTTTTCGACCGACCTGATCTATGACGTGCTGCGCAAATATGAGCCGGATCATCTGCTGCTGAAAGCCGCCTGGGCCGATGCGCGCGCGCGGATGACCGATGTCGGGCGGCTCGCGCATCTGCTCGATACCGCGGCGGAGCAGATGGTGCATGTCGACCTCGATCGCGTCAGTCCGATGGCAGTGCCGGTGCTGATCATGATCGGGCGCGAGACGGTGGCGCAGGGCGCAGCGGAGGACGCGATGCTGATCGAGGCGGAGGCGCTGGCGGTCGAGGCGATGCGGGTGGATTGAGCGGGGTTTCGCGCCGTGCCTTGAGCATCGCGCGCCCGCCAACGCCGGTCCGACAAACGGCAATTGCTGCGCAGCATCGGGAGGTGTAGGATCGCGCGATGCGGTCACTTCTCCTCATGCCGCTTTTTGCAGTCTTTGGCGCACAACCTGCGCCCGAGACGGCATCGCCTGCGCCGTCGGCGGCTGAGGCGGATGGCGAGATGGTCGCGCTGGGGACGCTCGCGACGCGCATGACCGTCCCGGTTTCGATCGGGGGCGCGGCAACCCAGCCGTTCGTGATCGACACCGGTGCCGAACGATCGGTGGTGTCGCGCCAGCTGGCGCAGCGGTTGCGGCTGGCCGCAGGGCCTCAGGTACGGCTGACCACGATGACCGGGAGCGCGCGGGTATCGACCGTCATCGTTCCCTCGCTCAGCGTCGGGCCGGTGCGCGACCGGGGCGCGTTCCACGCCCCGGCGTTGGAGGCCGTGCATCTTGGCGCGCATGGGCTGTTGGGGGTCGATCAGTTGCAGGGCCATATGGTCGCGATCGACTTCACGCGGCAGGAAATGACGGTGCGTCCGTCGCGCGGCGTGTCGCGGCCCAGCGTCTATAGTCGCGATGCAGATGAGATCGTCGTCGTCGCGCGCAGCCGCATGGGCCAGCTGATCGTGACCGAGGCGGAGTTCGAGGGACAGCGCGTTACCGTTGTCCTGGACACCGGGTCGCAGATCAGCATGGGCAACCTGGCGCTGCAGCGCCGGCTGCGCAAGATCAGGATGGAAGGCCCGATCGAGCTGACCAGCGTGACCGGCGAGAAGATGATGGTCAATTATCACATCGCCGACGATGTCCGCATCGGCGGTGTGCGGATGAGCGGCGTACCGGTCGCCTTTGCCGATATCCCGCCCTTTGCCCATTTCGGCCTGGAGGAGCGCCCGGCATTGATGTTGGGCATGGACGCGCTGCGCGCGTTCCGCCGGGTCGAGATCGATTTCCCGGCGCGCCGCGTGCGCTTCATGATGACGCGCAGCAGCGTGCCGCAAACCGGCACGCGGATCGGTTGACGCGCCGCGCCGCGCGCGCGATAGCGGGCGCATGGTTCCCTTTTCGTTCGCCGGCCATGAGTTATGCGCGCTGCCCGAGGCGGCGCTGTTCTGGCCGGCGCGGCGGGCATTGATCGTCGCCGATCTGCATTTCGAGAAAGCGAGCTGGTTCGCCCGCTGGGGGCAGCTGCTGCCGCCCTATGACAGCCTGGCGACGCTCGACGCGCTCGCGGCGCTGGTCGCGCGGACGCAGGCTCGCGAGCTGTGGTGCCTGGGCGACAGTTTCCATGATTCGGCGGGGTGCCAACGCCTGCCGGAGGTGGCGCAGCAGCGGCTGCGGGCGCTGACCGACGCGCTGGACTGGACGTGGATCACCGGCAACCACGATGCGGCGCTGGCCGAACAGGTGGCGATCGATCATTGCGGCGGGCGCGTCGCGATCGAGGCCGAGGTCGATGGCCTGTTGCTGCGGCACGAAGCCGAGCCGGGCGAGCTACGGCCCGAACTGTCCGGGCATTTCCACCCCAAGCTGCGCATTCGTGCGCGCGGCCGCGCGGTGGCGCGGCGCTGTTTCGTGGCGAGCGGGACCAAGCTGATCCTGCCGGCATTCGGTGCGCTGACCGGCGGGCTGGATGTCGACCATCCGGAGATCGTCCGCGCAGTCGGGCGCGGCGCACAGGCGCTGGTGCCGCTGGAAGACCGGCTGCTGCGCTTTCCGATTGCGGCGTGAGTGGATCTTATTCTCTCCCGCCAGGGAGAGGATGGATGGCCATTATCTCCGCCGTTCGGTCTTGCCGGTGCAGCTGGCGGGCCCGGGCCCGCTGATCAGGCAGGCGGCGTTGCCGGTAACGCGCACGGCGCCGGTGCCCAGCGACGCGATCTGGGCGGTGTAGCGAGCGGTGAAGCGGCTGTCCCCGGCGCTTTGCGACTGGATGATCAGATCGTTGACGCGCATGCCGGTCGCGTCGATCGATCCTGCGCCATAGCTGCCGAAGCGGGCGGTGCGGGTCATGCCGCCCTTGATTCGCACCGCGCCGGTGCCGGTCAGTGTGACCGCGAGCTGGTCTGCGTCGAGCTGTGCGATGTTGAGCGACCCCGCGCCATTGACGCCCAGGTCGATCCGCTGCCCCGCGATCCGGTCGACCTCGACCGAACCGCCGCCATTGATGTTGATACCGCGCAGCCCGCGTGCACCAACGGTGATCGTCAGCGGCCCGCTCGCCTCGTTCCACCCCTCGAACGTCTGGTTGCGGGGGCCGATGACCAACTGGCCACCCATGTTGCGGACGCTGACCTGGTCGAGCGCGCGGCGGTCGCCGGTGATCACCGCCTTGGGCGGCTGGCCATCGATCAGCTTGACCAGAAACGGCCCATCGACGCGCAGCCGTTCGAAGCCGGTGAGCATGACGGTGTTGCTCTCCGACGCCTGCGGAACGGGTGCCGCCGCCGAGGCGAGCAACAGGATGGGGAGAGCAAGCAAGCGCATAAGGCGGGCATCGCACCGATTGCCCGCCCCGCGCAAGTGACGTGACTCAGCTACAGCGCGCGTCGCCCGAGCCCACCTTGCTGACCGAGCACTTTGCGCCGCCGGTCAGTTCGACATCGCCCGATCCGATCAGCGAGATATCGGCCGGGCCGTTGACCTGCGCGCGGACATTGCCCGAGCCGGCGATCGAGATATCGGCCTTGGCCGATTTGAGGCCGGTCGCGGTGACGTTGCCCGACCCGGCGATCGAGATGTCGAGCGCGGAGCTGGTCCCGCCGGAGATCGTCACGTCACCCGATCCGGCAATCGCCAGATCGGCCTTGCCCCCCGCCAGCGCGGCGATGGTCATGTTGCCCGACCCGGCAATGGCGCCATCGAAATCGCCCTTGGCCTGGTCGATCGTCATGTCGCCCGATCCGGCGATGTCGGCGCTGGCGAGCGCGGGGAGGGTGACGATGATCTTCGCGCCCTTGTTTCCGCCCCAGTTCCAATCGCCATCCTTGCGCCCGATGCGCAGCGTGTCGCCGTCCTTGCGGATTTCGAGCCGGTCGAGCAACGCGCTGTCACCCTCGGCGGTGACAGCGAAGGCGCCGGTGCGTACTTCGACATCATCGGCGCCGCGCAGCGACACGCCGGTGAAGTCGGCGACCTGGAAGCTCCGCGTCGTGCCCTGGCCACTCGGCTGAACGACATCGCCGCTCATGCCGCTGGCGAAATTGCACGCCGACAGCGACAGCGCGGCGGTGGCGACAAGTGCGATGCGGAAGCGGGTCATCGGGTCTCTCCCATGTGTATTGGTGCGATAATACACGTTGCGCGCGCATAGGGCAAATGAAAAGGGCGGCCCCGCAGGACCGCCCTTGTCGCTACCGGACCGGCGTCGCGCGATCAGGCGCTCGCCTTGTCCTTGTTGTAGATCGCGGCAGAGGCGCGCAGGATGTCGAGCAGCTTTTCGAGCGCAGCCTTCTCGTCGATCTGTTCCATCGCGGCGAGCTCGCGCGCGAGGCGCGAGGCGGCGGCTTCGAAGATCTGGCGTTCGGAATAGCTCTGCTCGGGCTGGTCGTCGGCGCGGAACAGGTCGCGGACCACTTCGGCGATCGACACAAGGTCGCCCGAGTTGATCTTCGCTTCATATTCCTGGGCGCGGCGCGACCACATGGTCCGCTTGACCTTGGGCTTGCCCTTGAGCGTGTCGAGCGCTTCGCGCAGCGTCTTGTCGCTCGACAGCTTGCGCATGCCGACGCTTTCCGCCTTGTTGGTCGGAACGCGCAGGGTCATTTTCTCTTTTTCGAAGCGGAGCACGTACAGCTCAAGCTGCATGCCCGCGATTTCCTGTTTCTGGAGTTCGATCACACGGCCCACGCCGTGCTTGGGGTATACGACATAATCGCCGACATCGAAGGACAGCGCCTTGGCAGCCATGTGCGGGAAGCCTTTCTTTTGAACTCACGCCCCTGAAGGGATTGCGCCACGGGCCCGGTGCGGTTACCGGGCGGGTGAAGCCGGTTCGGGGCAAATCAACAACGGTCTCCAGTACCGAAACGCGATTCCTCACGTTCGGCGCGCTGTTTAACACAGATGCAATAAAATTACCACCCTGGAATCCATGGGGATTGCAGGGTGCGCGGGCGTGTCTGTTTTAGGTGCAGCTTTGTTGACGGGTGCCGTGGCCGGCCTGAGTCCGGCCCGGCTGAACCCTCAGTCGCCCGCGCCGGGTTCGGGAGAGAAATACTTCTCGTACTTGCCCTCTTCGCCCTTGTGCGCGTCGGCGTCTTCGGGGGTCTGGCCGGCGTTGCGCGTGACGTTGGGCCATTGCGCCGAGAAGGTGTTGTTGAGCTCCAGCCACTGTTCCAGCCCGCTTTCGGTGTCGGGCAGGATCGCTTCGGCGGGGCATTCCGGTTCGCACACGCCGCAATCGATGCACTCGCTGGGGTTGATGACGAGCATATTCTCGCCCTCATAGAAGCAGTCGACCGGGCACACCTCGACGCAGTCCATATATTTGCAGCGGATGCAGGCGTCGGTGACGACATAGGTCATGGCAGGTACGGCCCCTCATGCGCCCCTGGCGGGCGGTGATCTATCGCCTTCTGCTATGCAAGCCTCTCGGCAAGGTCAATCAAGACGCGCTTTCTGCGATACATTCTCAATCTTGGGCGGGGGCAGCGCCCGGCGTGAGTTCGGTGTAGCAGTCGCGCGCTTCGGCGGGCGGGCCGCGTCGGTGCGGTAGCGTCTCAATCCGCACCACGCGCACTTTTCCGCCATGGGTGACGAAGGCGAGCACGTTGCCGGGGCGGACCGGCAGGTGCGCGCGCTCGACGCGGCGCCCATCGATGCGGAAATGCCCGGATTCGGCGAGCGCGCGGGCGAAATTGCGCGAGGCGGAGATGCGCGACCACCACAAAAAGCGGTCGAGCCGCATCGCGTCAGCCATCGATCAGATCCGCAAGCGCCGCAAAGGCATTGTCGCGCGGGGCGGGCTTGGGCTTGGCGAGCGGGGTCAGCCCCTTCCACACCCAGCGCTGCGGCTGGCCTTCGCGTCCGCGCAGCGCCTGAAAGCCGAGCTGCGCCATCAGCCGCGCCAGCGTGTCGGCGGTCAGACCCATCGAGGTGGCGAGCGCGGGATCGGGCGCGAAGGGCGCGCGCCCCTTTCTGGAGTCATGCGCGGCGCGGGCGATCCGCTCGGCCAGGTCGATGCGCACAGCCTGCTGCCCGAGCGGGCGATAGCCATGGTCGAGCGAGGCGCCGGGCGCGGCGCGGGGAAGCACACTGGCGCCATCCGCCGGTCCCTCGCCCAGGTTCAGCAGCGCGCGGCGCGCGGAGGCGGCGCGCGGCTTGAGCAGGCCGGGCATGAACAGGTCGAGCGTGCCGATGACCAGCCCCGCCTTGCGCAGCCGCTTGCGATCATCGGCGTCGAGCGCCTCGACCAGCGCGCCCGCGGCGCGGCGCGGCAGCAGCCCGCCGGCCTGAGCCAGCTGACCGGCGAGCGCGCGCACGCGGCTGCCAGCAGTCGCATCGCGGCTCAATGCATCGAGTGCGGCGAGATCGGGCAGTTCGGCGGCGATGCGCGCCTCGAGCCACGCGGCGATGCGCGCGCGGACGGCGTTGCGCGCGGGCGGATCCAGGCTGTCGAGCGTGCGGCACAGGCGCAGCGTGGGCCGCAGCGGGTTGGCGGTGGCGTCGAGATGCGCGACGCGCGCGCCGCGCCAATGCACCTCCGCCCCGACCCGCGACAGCGCGTCATCGGGCGCAGACGCCAAGTCGGCGGCGCGGCGGCGCAGTTCGGGGGCGAGGCCCTTCTCGGCGGCGGCGAGCAGCATGCGCTTGTCCCCCGCGCGCGCATCGGGCGACACCGCGAAGTGAAAGCCGCTGAGCTGGCCGAGCACATGGTCCTCGACCGTCACCTCACCCTCCGGCCCGATCACGACGGGCAGGTGCGAGGCGTCCGCGCCGATCTGGCGCAGCAGCACGGTGGTGCGCTTGTCGACGAAGCGCTGGGTGAGGCTGGCGTGGAGCGCATCGGACAGTTTTTCCTCCAGCGCGCGGGTGCGGTCGGCCCAGTGCGACGGATCCTCCAGCCAGTCGGCGCGGTGCGCGATATAGGCCCAGCTGCGCGCGGCGGCGATCCGCCCGGCGATGCTTTCGACATCGCCATCCATGCGGTCGAGCCGAGCGATCTCGTCGGCGAACCAGATGTGCGGGATATGCCCGCGGCCCTCGCTCAGATGGCGGAACACGCGCGACACGAAGCGGGTGTGGGGGTCGAGGCCGAGCTTGCGGAAATCGGGCAGGCCGCACGCTGCCCACAGCCGCGCGACGGCACGCGGCGAGCGGACGCGGTCGCGCACCCAATCCTCGTCGGCAAGGCGCTTGAGTACCATCAGGTCGGTCGCCTCGGGCGCGGCGCGCAGCATCATGTGGTCGGGCTTGGCCTCGAGGCTGGCGATCAGCGCGTCGATGCCGGACAGGTCCGGCTCGCCCTCGCGCCAGTAGAGATGTTCGAGCGGGGGGACGCGATGCCCCTCGATCGCCGCGATTTCCTCGGGCGTGAACGCGCCGGGGCCTTCCTCGACCAAGGCGCCGAAGGTGCCGTCGCGCTGGTGCCGTCCGGCGCGCCCGGCGATCTGCGCCATTTCGGCGATGGTCAGGCGGCGCTGGCGGCGGCCGTCGAACTTGTTGAAGCTGGCAAAGGCGACATGGCGCACATCGAGGTTGAGGCCCATGCCGATCGCGTCGGTGGCGACGAGATAATCGACCTCGCCCGCCTGAAACATCGCGACCTGGGCGTTGCGGGTGCGGGGGGACAGCGCCCCCATCACCACCGCCGCGCCGCCGCGCAACCGCCGCAGCGCTTCGGCCACGGCATAGACCTCCTCCGCGCTGAACGCGACGATGGCCGAGCGTTTGGGCAGGCGCGAGAGCTTCTTGGCGCCGGCATAGGACAGCGTCGAGAAGCGCGGGCGGGTGATGATCTCCGCGTCGGGCACCAGCTTGCGCAGCACCGGGCGCAGGCTGTCCGACCCCAGGATCATCGTTTCGTCGCGGCCCCGCGCGCGCAGGATGCGATCGGTGAAGACATGGCCGCGTTCGGGATCGGCGCCGAGCTGCCCCTCGTCGAGCGCAACGAAGCTCACCTCGCGGTCGAGCGGCATCGATTCGGCGGTGCACAGGAACCAGCGCGCTCCGGGCGGGACGATGCGCTCTTCGCCCGTGACCAAAGCCACTTCCTTCGGCCCCTTGAGCGCGACCATCCGATCATAGACCTCACGCGCCAGCAGCCGCAGCGGGAAGCCGATGATGCCGCTGGAATGCGCCGCCATTCGCTCGATCGCCAGGTGCGTCTTGCCGGTGTTGGTCGGGCCGAGCACGGCAGTGACCGGACTGGTTGGGGAACGCGTCATCGTCCGCCAAGATTGCCCCGAGTCGCTGGCAGCGCAAGGCACTGCGCGGGGGGTTGCTTAGCGATTTCGGTTAACAACACGCCCCATCCCCGCACCGGCACGACTCGCCGCAAGACCATCGCGACTCCGGCCTGCTTAATTTGACATTAGCATCTGCTGTCCACAACCGTTCGGGCCGGTGCCGGGGGAACGGCAATTCGTTCAAACGATTGTGACTGGGGGCAGCGCGCCTTGTTTCTGCGCAGCGAACATGGACCGGACCAGGCGGGCGGCGCGGCGGCATTGTCGTTCGGCCGCGGCGTCGATGTGCGCAAGCCCGGTTTGGTCGAGCGCTTCTACGAACGTTATCCCGATTTCGAGCTGATCCCCGATCTGGGATCGCGCATCGGTAGTCGCGAGTGGTTTCGCGGCGCCGCTACCTGCGCAGGCCTGTGCGCCTTCGTCTATCTGCTGTCGCCCGGTTTCGAACGACCGATCTTTGGCAGCGTACCGTCGGCGCATGCCGCCAGTGCCGATCTGATGCGCGCCCAGTCGATCGCGCCGCTGGACAAGGGCGGGGCGACCGGCACGAAGCTTGCCGCCAGCCGGCTCGTCACGCCGCTCACCGACACGCCCGAGCGGCCGATCATCCAGCACAGCGTAACACTGGGGTCGGGCAGCGGGCTGCAGGCCGCGCTCGCCCGCGCGGGGGTCGGTGCGAGCGAGGCTGCGACCGCCGCTGACCTGATTGGCGATGCGATGGCGCTGGGCGACCTTAAATCGGGCACCCAGCTCGACCTGACGCTGGGTCGCCGGGTCGACAAATCGGCACCGCGTCCGCTGGAAAAGCTGGCGTTCCGTGCGCGCTTCGACCTCAGCCTGGAACTGGTGCGCACGCCGACTGGCCTGGCCCTCAACGAAATTCCGATCGCGGTCGATCATACCCCGCTGCGTATTCGCGGCCGGGTCGGGGAGAGCCTGTACCGCTCGGCGCGCGCCGCAGGTGCGCCGTCGCGCGCGGTCGAGGCCTATATCCGGTCGATCGCCACGCGGGTGCCGATCAGCCGGGTCGGGTCCGACGCAGAGTTCGACATCATCATCGAACAGGCGCGCGCCGCGACCGGCGAAGTGCAAATGGGCAACCTACTCTTTGCCGGCCTGAATGGCGGCGGATCGGGCAAGGTTCAGCTGGTCCGGTGGGAAGAGGACGGCAAGGTCAGCTGGTATGACGGTGCCGGCAAGGGCGAGCGCAAGGGCACGATGGCGATGCCGGCATCGGGCCGGATCAGCTCGGGCTTTGGCCTGCGCCGCCATCCGGTGCTGCGCTTTACCCGGATGCACAAGGGGCTGGACATCGCCGCCGGCCATGGCGCGCCGATCCGTGCGGCCAATGACGGGGTCGTGGCATTCGCCGGACGCAATGGCGGCTATGGCAATTTCGTGCGACTCAATCACAGCGGCGGGATGGGCACCGGCTATGGTCATATGAGCCGGATCGCGGTGCGTGGTGGCCAGCGGGTCAGCCGAGGTCAGGTGATCGGCTATGTCGGGTCGACCGGCATCTCGACCGGGCCGCATCTCCATTACGAACTTTATCGCAACGGCGTCGCGATCAACCCGCGTTCGGTTTCCTTCTCGGTCGTCCAGCAACTGGGCGGCAACGATCTGCGCGCGTTCAAGTCGAAACTGGCGCAGCTGCTCGCGGTGCCGGTCGGCGGCACGCGGGGCAAGCCCGCGCAGACCGACGCCGCCGAGTGATCGGTCGCCGCGCGCTGATTGCCGGGGCGGCGTTCGCGTGCGCCGCGCCGGCCTTCGCCCAACGCCGCACCGAAATCTGGACCTTCGATTCGCTCAAGCGCATCGGCGGCCTTGCGCCGCGCGTGATCGGCGCGCCGCGGCTGATCGACAGTCCGTTGGGCAAGGCGGTGCTGTTCGACGGCGTGCGCGACCAGCTGCTGATTCCGCGCCACCCGCTTGCCGGCACGCCGCGCTTCACCTGCGAGGCGCTGTTCCGCCCCGATGGCGGGGCATTCGAGCAGCGCTGGCTCCACCTGGAAAGCGGCGACGGATCGGCCGCGACGGCGAAGGACGGGCAGCGGATGCTGTTCGAAATCCGCACCGAGGGCAGCGAATGGTGGCTCGACACCTTCCTGCTCGGCCCCGGCTACCGCGCGCCGCTGATCGACCCCGCCAAGCGCTGGCCGGTCGGGCGCTGGCACCATGTCGCGCAAAGCTATGACGGGCGGGTCTATCGCGCCTTCGTCAACGGGGTGGAGCAGGCGCGGGCGGAGTTGGCCTTTGTGCCGCAGGCGCCGGGCGTGGCGTCGGTGGGCATGCGGATAAACGCGGTGAGCCCATTCAGGGGGGCGGTGCGCGCTGCGGCGTTTACGCGGGGGGTGGCGCTGGAGCCGCGCGACTACGTCCTGAAGCTCTCCTAACCTCCTTTTGCCCTGAGCCTGTCGAAGGGCCGAAGCGCTACGCTTCGTGCTTCGACAATCTCAGCACAAACGGACGTTGGATTACCGCCCCTGCGCGCGCCAGCGGCGGATGGTGCGGTCGAGGATCTGGTCCTCCCCACCCATGTGTCGCCACAGTTCGGAGAAGAGCGGGTCGCCCGATGCCGGTCGCTTTGCCTCGTCGAGCGCGTCGAACGCGACGCGCACCGGGGTGGCGACGCCTTCGCCGACCATGATGCACTCGCGGTTGCGCAGCGCGGGGATGGCGTCGAGGAAGCCGCGTGCGCCTTCGGGCATGGCCGCGCGCACGAATGCCTGGTCGCGATCGTTGTTGAGGCGCATCGAAATGATCGTGCCGCACTGCGACAGCACGCCTTCGGCCAGGTCCGACGGGCGCTGGGTGATGAGGCCGAGCGATACGCCGTATTTGCGGCCTTCCTTGGCAATGCGGCTGAGGATGCGGCCGACCGACGATCCATCGGCGTTGCGCTCGTTGGGAACGTAGCGGTGCGCCTCTTCGCACACCAGCAGGACCGGGCGCTGCGCCTCGCCGCGCGACCAGATCGCATAGTCGAACACCATGCGGCTGAGCACCGCGACGACCACGCTGGTAATCTCGCTCGGCACGCCCGACACGTCGATGATCGAAATCGGCTTGCCGTCGCCGGGCAGGCGGAAGATGCGGCTGATGAAGCTCGCCATCGTGTCCGACACCAGCATGCCGCTGAACATGAAGGCGTAGCGCGGGTCGGCCTTGATCTCGTCGATCTTGCCCTTGAGGCGCAGATAGGGGGCGGTGTCGGTCGCCTTGTCCATCTTGCCCATTTCGAGCTGAAGGATCTGGGTCAGGTCCGACAGCAGATAGGGGATCGGCGCATCGACGGTCAGCTTGCCGAATTCGGCGGCGAGCCGGTTCTTTTGCTTCGCCATCAGGATGCAGCGGGCGAGGATGTCGGCATCGACCTGACGGTCCGATCCGTCGGTGGTCAGGAACACTTCGCAATGTTCCTCGAAGTTCATCAGCCAGTACGGCATGGCAAGGTTCGACACGTCGAACAGCGCGCCATTGGTCTTGAACGCGGCCGAATATTCGCCGTGGGGATCGATCATCACGACATGGCCCTGCGGCGCGAGCTCGCAGATGCGGTGGAGGATCAGCGCGGCGGCGGTCGACTTGCCGGTACCGGTCGATCCGAGCAGCGCGAAATGCTTGCCCAGCATCGAATCGATATAGAGCGCGGCGCGGATGTCCTTGGTCGGATAGACATTGCCGACTTCGATATGCGCGCGGTCGTCGGCGGCGTAGATCTGTTTCAGGTCGGCGGTCGAGACCGGGAAGACGGGCGTGCCGGGCACGGGATAGCGGGTGACGCCGCGGCGGAAGCTGTAGAGCTTGCCGGTCAGCTTTTCCTCATCGCCCTCACCGAGGAAATCGACCTGCGCGATCACCGCGCCGCTGCGGTCATCGAGGCGCAGGGTGCGGACATTGGCGATCAGCCAGCTGCTGCCCACGCGCAGTTTGATCTGGCTGCCGACCGTGCCTGCCCCGGCCACCGCAGGATCGGCGCTGGTCGCGAGGGTATCGAGCGCGGCCATGTCGAACACGACCTCGCTGGAGGCACCGCCGATCGCCGACACCGCACCGATGCCATGCGCGGCAGCGGCACCCGCTGCGCTGCTGGCCTCACTGGCCGGACGGATGCGGTCAAAGCGCTGGCCGCCCATGTCTTCACTCATCACGCGCAGCTGCTCCCCCTGCAAACAGGGTGTTTCTACGGACTGTGGGTAAAGAAGTGGTTGGTGGAAGCGCTAGAATCTTCGGAAGATCGCCCCGGCGGCCCAGCCGAACCCGATCGACAGCAGGACGGCGGCGATGCCGTACAGGATCGAGTTGCGCTCCGCCGCGCGGGCGACCCAGCGCTCGAAGCCGGATTTGCGGATGTCGATCTCCCGCACTGCGGCGGCCAGCACGCGACCGTCGCGGATCAGGAAGGTTTCGGCGGTGAAGCGCCCGACCGGCACGCGCGCCGGGATCTGGATGCGGCCGCGATACAGGACATTGTCGGTAATCTCGACCGTGCCCGGCGCTTCGTAATAGAGGCCGGCGCGACGCTTCAGATCGACCAATCCTGCGTCGAAGCGCGACTGGACCGCCGGCGCGGCGCCGGATGCGGGGGAGAGCTGGAGGCTGTCGAGCCCGAGTTCGTAGATGGCGCGGGTGCGCGCATCGACGATCCGGTCGATCGGGCGCGACGAGGCGATGGCGTAGAAGGACGGTGCCGAGCGGTAGCGCGTGCGGTCGGCATTGACCCAGATGCCCGCGACCCGCTGCTTTTCGCGCACCAGCACCGATTCGGTCGGGCCCTTGACCACCACCACGATGTCGGTGGGCGGATCGCCCGGGCGCGGCGCGGTGTTGCCCGGCTGAACGATCGCGCCGAACAGCAGCAACTCTGCGCCGGTGAAGGAGTAGATGATCTCGATCTCGCGCTGCGACACGTCTGGGACCAGCGTGGGCTTGGCCTGACCCAGCAACAGCGGCGCGGCGAGCGCGAGGAGGAGCGCGGCCCGCCTCATCCCAGCTCGACCGAATAGATCTCGTCCGGCTGCCAGGCGAGGCCGAGCACCATGCGCAGCGCGACGAGCAGCACCATCGCGCCGAGTGCCAGGCGCAGATATTCGGGCCGCGCGCGGGCAGCGAAGCGTGCGCCGAGCTGCGCGCCGACCACCGACCCGAATAGCAGCAACGCGGCGAGCACGATGTCGACCGCCTTGGTCGTCACCGAATGCACCATGGTCGCGGCGGCGCTGACAAACAGGATCTGGAACAGCGACGTGCCGACCACGACCTGCGCCGGCATGCCGAGCAGATAGAGCATCGCCGGGATCAGGATGAATCCGCCGCCAACGCCGAGCAGCATGGTGAGAATGCCGGTGGCAAAGCCGAGCAGGAGCGGGGCGAGCGGGGAGATGTAAAGCCCCGAGCGGTAGAAGCGCCAGCGCAGCGGGAGCGCGGCGACCATCGGGTGATGCCGCCGCCGCCGCGCCCGTGTCGTCACCCCGGTCCGCGCCGAGCGGATCGCGCCGAGCGATTCGGACAGCATCAGCCAGCCGATCGAGCCGAGCATCACCACATAGAGCAGCGCGATCACCGTATCGATCTGGCCGCTCGCCTGAAGCAGGCGGAACAGCAGCGCACCGGCTCCGGAGCCGAGCACGCCGCCGCCGATCAACACCCACGCCATGTGCAGATCGACGCCGTTGCGGCGGAAATGCGCGAAGACGCCGGACACGCTCGCGCCCGTGACCTGGCTGGCTGCGGATGCCGCCGCGACGGTCGGCGGAATGCCATAGACGATCAGCAACGGGGTGGTCAGAAAGCCGCCGCCCACCCCGAACATGCCCGACAACATCCCGACGCCAAGCCCCAGCAACACGATGACCAGCGCGTTGACCGAGAGACTGGCGATGGGGAGATACAGGTCCATGAGGATGTCCTGCCTAGCCCCTCACGCCGCACTGCGGAAGGCCGCGCGGCGGATAGTTTGTTTCAGCAAGGCTGGTGACGCGATTGAGCGAAGCTGATTCCAGCGCTAGAAATCTGCGCCGAGCGTCAGCGCCGGACCGGACCCCGGTCGCGCGTCCCCGGCGACACGCTCGCGCCAGTCCAGCGCGATGCGCAGCGACTGCCCGGCAATCGGCACGGTGGTGACGGCGGTCGGGCCGATGTCCATGCGCGCCGACTCGCGCTGCGCCGCGCCCCAGGCACCAGCCCCCAGCGCCAGCCGCGCCGCGCCCGCGGCGGCGATCTCGCGGGTCACCCGCAGCGCGCCGTCGGCGAACGGTTCGACCCGCGCGCGCTTGACCGCGCCGACCTGCGCATAGCTTTCCAGCGCGAAGGCAAAGGGCAGGTCGATGCCGGTGACCCCGCCGACAACCGCGACGGCGGGGCCGGATCTGCCGCCGTCGAGCGCCAGCCGCTGTTCGGCGAGAAACCGCATCGGCGCGCGCCATGGACGCCACTCCACGCCCAGCGCCAGCTCACGCCCGGCTCCGGCCAGCGGCGTGGTGACGCGCGCAACAAGCGCCAACCGCCCGCGCCGATCGAGCATCCGGGCAATGCGCAGCCCGGCCTGGTCGCCGCCCAGCATCGACCCGCCGGCTCCGGCACCGCGCCGGGTGACGAACCATGCGCTGGCCTGCCAGCGGCCGGGGGCCGCACGCGGGGCAAGCATCGCGGGGGGAGCCGGGATGCGCGGCAGCTGCTCGACCTCCCCCATGCTGGTCCGTTCGGTGCCGAACGAGACCAGATTGAGCACGGCGAGGCTGGTCGGTGGTGGCGGCGCAGCGACGATGGCCGCAGCGGGGGCAGGGCGCCGTGCCGGCGGGCGCAATGCTGCGATGCGCGGCGCGATTCCGTCAGGAGGCGGGGTCGGGGCATGCACGACCGGTGCGGCCGTCGCGGGGCGCAGCGGCATCGCGGCCTTGATCGCTTCGGGCAATGTCGCGCCTTCGGGCCACAGCTGTACCACGCGCATCGCCGCCCAGCCGACCGCCACGATCGCGACAAAGCGCAAGGGCCGACCCCGGCCGGGCAAGGCATCGGCGTTCATGCCTTGCCCTCGTGCGACTCGGGAAAATGATGTGCGGTCTTGTCCCAGCGCGGCGGGCCCCCGCGCAACATCGGCCAATAGATCGCCAGGGCACGTCGCGCAGCGAGCAGTGCAATCACATTGGCGACCAGCACCCGCGGAATCGCCAGCGCGGCCTGAACCGGTCCGTGGCTCGCCCCTGTGAACGCGATCCGCATCGCCACTCGCCAGCCCAGCAGGGCGGCATTGATGGCAAGCAGCCAGCTCATCGGCCCAGCAGGGGTCGGGACCGGCGTCCCGACCAGCCAGTGTCCGACCAGCGACGCCCCCCACGCGACCAGCGCCAGATAGGCGATGGCGAGCACTGGAATCGCCAGTGTCGCGCGCCGGTCGCGCATGCGCATCCAATGTTCGCCCATCGACCCACCGCGCTGCCATCCGACACGGTCCCATCCTGCCAGCGCGATGCCGGTCAGCCAGCGCGCCTTTTGCCGCACCGCCGCAGGGAGGCTGGCGGGGAAATAGGCTCGCACCGCGATCAGCGCCCCCGCCGCATCGCGCGCGCGGACGAAGCGGGTGCGCCCGCCTAATGTGGCGACGGTCAGGCCCAGCTCATAATCCTCGGTCAGGCTGGCGGCATCGAATGGCTGACCGCCGCGACTGTCGGCAATGCGGCCCAGCATCGCGCGGCGGATCGCGCAGCCGACGCCTGCAAACGGGATTGCCGCGCCCAGTGCCGCGCGCACGATCAGATTCTTGCCATGGCTTTCGGCGAACTCGTCCAGATAGTGGCCGGCGACCAGGGGCGAGCGCGCGTCGGCCAGTGGCTGGACGGGCAGCTGTACCGCGTCATGGTCGGTCAGCCAGGCGGCGAAGACCGCCAGTTCGTCGGGATGGACCAGATCCTCGGCATCGTGCAGCACGACCGCCGCGCACGGCTCGCCCGCGGCCTCGTCGCGCAACAGCGCGCGCCACAGCGCATTGAGGCAATCGGCCTTGGTGGTCGGTCCCGGGGTCGGGCCGATCACCAACCGCACGCGTGGATCGGACGCCGCAACCTCCGCGACCGCCGCGATCGTCGCGGCATCGTTGGGATAGGTGCCGACATAGATGCGATAATCGGCCTCGCGATAGCGGGTGAGGGTCGCGCGCAGCATTGCGCCGATCACCGCCGCTTCCTCCCATGCGGGAATGAACAGCGCCATCGGCAGCGGTACCGCACCCAGGCTGCGCGGTACTTCGCCCAGCAACCGCGCACGAATGCGGGCAATGCCATAGGCCAGATCGATCAGCAGATCGTCGATCCCGCCGATCAGGAATCCGATCGCGGCGAACAGCATCGTTTCACGCGCGACACCGTCAATGACGAACAGGATCGTCGCGCTCGTTTCCAACCCGATTCCCCCCGATTCGGACGCGACACTGTCCGATTCGGATCATAGTGAATCAAGCGTAAACTCAGATGCTTGCGCCATAGTGGAGCAAAC
Source organism: Sphingomonas sp. (assembly GCF_965227385.1). GTDB lineage: Bacteria > Pseudomonadota > Alphaproteobacteria > Sphingomonadales > Sphingomonadaceae > Sphingomonas. Next base: position 750,603 of record NZ_OZ245750.1, on the reverse strand, counting down.
ACACGCGCTAAAACGCGAGAAGGCCGCCGCCCGGCTGGGCAGCGGCCTCTCACATGGCAGCGGAGATACGCGGCTCAGCCGTCGTAATCGGCACCCAGATTCTGGTTGCGCGGCGGCGCAGCGGCGGTGAGGCGCAGCGCCTCGGCCGATGCGGCGAGGCTGCCGACTTCGTCGGGCGCTTCCTCATCGTCGATCTGCACGCGCTGCAGGCTGCCGACCAGTGCTTCCTCGAGATGGTCGGGACGCACCGTCTCTTCGGCGATCTCGCGCAGTGCGACGACCGGGTTCTTGTCGCGGTCGCGATCGATGGTCAGTTCCGCGCCGCCAGAGATCTGACGCGCGCGCTGGGCTGCCAGCAGCACGAGATCGAAACGGTTGGAGACCTTGTCGACGCAATCCTCGACGGTGACGCGCGCCATGGAACGCTTCCTTTGGACAGGGATACAGGAAAGGGGGCCATCTAGTCGGTGTCCCCCGCAGAGTCAAGGAAATCGCCCGATGCAGTGCGGGCTGGCGCGGCGGCGGCAAAGCGTGCAATCCCGGCGCGATGGAGCTGGCCACCGATCCAACGCCCGGTCTTGCCGCGGGACTGCCGCCGGAACCGCCGCCCCAGCCGGTCTTTGCGATCGCGGGCAATCGCCTGCAATTGCTCGATACCGGTCCGCGCCGGCTCGACGCGCTGCTCGGGCTGATCGCCGGTGCGCGCCGTTCGCTGCGGCTGCTCTATTACATCTACACCGACGACGCGGTCGGGGCGCGGGTGCGCGACGCGATGATCGCCGCCGTCGCGCGCGGGGTCGAGGTGACGCTGATCGTCGATGGCCTGGGCAGCGACCCGGCCTATGACGGCGACTTCTTTGGGCCGCTGCGGGATGCGGGCGGGCGCGTATGCTTCTTCGAGCCGCGACTGGGGCGGCGCTATCTGTTGCGCAATCACCAGAAGATCGCGCTGGCCGACGGCGAAGGCGACGATGCCCGGATCATCATCGGCGGGTTCAACATCCAGGACGATTATTTCGGCGCGCCGGGCAGCGATGGCTGGCGCGACCTGGGGCTGCTGGTCGAAGGGCCGGCGGCGGCGCGACTGACCGGCTATTTCGACGCGCTGTGGCGCTGGGCCAAGCGGCCGCGTGCGCCGTTGCGAGCGCTGCGCCGCGCGCTTAAGCAATGGAGTGAGCCGGAGGGGCAGCTACGCTGGCTGCTCGGCGGGCCCACGCGGCGATTGTCGCCCTGGGCGCGCGCGGTCCGCCGCGACCTGAAGGGCGCGCGCACGATCGATATCCTCGCCGCCTATTTCTTTCCGAGTCCCGCGATGTTGCTGCGGCTTGGCCGCGCCGCGCGTCGCGGGGGACGGGTGCGCGTGGTGGTGCCGTCGATCACCGACAATCACCTGACGCTGCACGCCGCGCGCTTCACCTATCGCGGGCTGCTGCGGCGGGGGGTGCGGGTGTTCGAATATCTGCCGACCAAGCTGCACACGAAATTGTTCGTGATCGACGACAAGGTGCAGATCGGATCGGCCAATTTCGACATGCGCAGCCTGTTCCTCAACCTCGAGGTGATGCTGCGGATCGACGATGCGGCGTTTGCTGCGCATGTCCGTGGCTATGTCGATGCCGAGGTGGCGCGCTCGCTGGAGGTGACGCGCGACCTGCACCGCGCGCGGACCGGGTTCTTGACGCGGATGATGCAGGCGGCGGTCTATTTCGTCGTCGGCGTGCTCGATTATCGCGTCACGCGCTCGCTCAACATCACGCGTGAGGATTGAGGCTGAACAATCCTCCCCCGCAAGGGGGAGGTGTCAGCGCGGCTGACGGAGGGGGAGGTCGCCTGTGCGATCATGGCTCTTGCCGTGTCGCTTCCTCCCCCTCCGTCGCCTTGGGCGCCACCTCCCCCTGGCGGGGGAGGATTGCAGGTCACTTCACCGCGGCGAGATCTTTCTCGACCTTGGCGAGTACTTCGGGGGTCAGCTTGTCGGCGGCATAGGTCTTGAGCTGGTTGAGGCTCATGGTCTTGAACATCTCGTAGCTCTCATGCGTCGAAACGCCCGGAAGCGCGGCGTCGAATGCAGCCTTTGCCGCCGGATCGGCGACGATGTCCTGAATCGGCGTGTCGAGATTATACTTCGCGGCGGCAGCGGCCGGCGCGGGCGCCGTCTGGGCGAACGATGCCGGGGCGAGCGGCAGGGCCGACAGGGCGACGGCAAGCAACAGGGTCTTCATCGAAACATTCCCTCCCACGGCGCGCGCGAATCGCGGGCCGACCTTTCCGGTAACTTGACGCTAGCGTGAAGGCGAGCGCTTCGCGAGGGGGATTGGCGCGGCTCTGGTGGAACCGGTCGCATCGCGCCATGTTGAGCGTCCCATGCGCGCCTTTGCCGACCTGCTCGACCGGTTGATCTACACGCGATCGCGCAATGCGAAGCTGCGGCTGATCGGCGCGTGGCTGCGTGAGACGCCCGATCCGGATCGCGGCTGGGGGCTGGCGGCGCTGACCGGCACGCTCGATCTGCCCGCGGTCAAGCCCGCCGTGATCCGCGCGCTGGTGGGCGAGCGGGTCGATCCGGTGCTGTTCCAGCTTAGCCGCGATTTCGTGGGCGACACCGCCGAAACCGTGGCGCTGATCTGGCCCGAGCCGCTGACGCCGCCGCCCGCGTCCGAGCCGCTGACCTTGGGCGCAGTGGTCGACCGGCTCGCCAGCCTGTCGCGCTCCGACGCGCCTGCCGCGCTCGGCGCGATGCTCGACCGGCTGGCGGCGGACGAACGCTATGCGCTGCTCAAGCTTGCCACCGGCGGCTTGCGCGTCGGGGTGTCGGCGCGGCTGGCCAAGACCGCGTTCGCCGAGGCGTTCGGGGTCGATGTCGATGCGGTGGAGGAGGTGTGGCACGGGCTGACCCCGCCCTATGCGCCGCTGTTCGACTGGGGCGAAGGGCGCGGGCCGCAGCCGACCACGACCGACGTGCCCGTGTTCCGCCCGTTCATGCTCGCCCACCCGCTGGAGGAGACGCAGGTTGACCTTGCCGACTATGCCGCCGAATGGAAATGGGACGGCATTCGCGTCCAGATCGTGCATGTCGCGGGGGAGACTCGGCTCTACAGCCGTGCGGGCGACGACATCACCGCCAGCTTCCCGGACGTGGCAAGCGCCTTTGCAACGCCCGGCGTGCTCGACGGCGAATTGCTGGTGCGGGGCGAGGCGCAGGGGGGTGAGGCGGGCAGCTTCAACGCGCTGCAGCAGCGGCTGGGGCGCAAGGTCGTGTCGGCCAAGACACTGGCGGAGTTTCCGGCGTTCGTGCGGCTCTACGACCTGTTGTTCGATGGGCTGGAGGATCTGCGCGAACTGCCGTGGCACGCGCGCCGCACCCGGCTCGAGGCCTATGCCGCGCCGCTCGACCCGACGCGGTTCGATGTCTCGGCGCTGATCGAGGCGGAGGATTTCGCTGCGCTGGAGGAGCTGCGCGCCGGCGCCCGCGATGCGGCGATCGAGGGGGTGATGCTCAAGCGGCGCGACTCGCCCTATGTCGCGGGGCGGCGCGTCGGGCTGTGGTATAAATGGAAGCGCGATCCGCTGACCGCCGATTGCGTTCTGATGTATGCCCAGCGCGGGAGCGGGAAACGCTCGTCCTTCTATTCCGACTATACGTTCGGCGCATGGACCGAGGGCGGCGAGCTGCTGCCGGTGGGCAAGGCCTATTTCGGGTTTACCGACGAAGAGCTGAAGTGGCTCGACCGCTTCGTGCGCAACCACACGACCGCGCGGTTCGGGCCGGTGCGTGAGGTGGAGAAGTCATTGGTGCTCGAGGTCGCGTTCGATTCGATCCACGCGTCGAAGCGGCACAAATCGGGCCTCGCGATGCGCTTTCCCCGGATCAGCCGTATCCGCACCGACAAACCGGCGCATGAAGCGGACACGATTCTTGGGCTGGAGCGCCTCGCTACTTAGGCACGTTCGCCTCAAGCTCGTCGAGCCACGGCCCGGCCACCCCGTCCGACGGCGCGCGCCAGTCGCCACGCGGGGACAGCGCGCCGCCCGCCGACACTTTGGGCCCATTCGGGATCGCGCTGCGCTTGAACTGGCTCTGCGCAAAGAAGCGGACCAGGAATTTCTCCAGCCAGTGGCGGATCGTGGGCAGGTCATAGGCGACGCGCTGATGCGGCGGCACGCCCAGCGGCCATTCGCCGGCATCGGCATCGCGCCACGCATGCCAGGCGAGGAACGCGATCTTCGACGGCGCCAGCCCGTGGCGCACGACATAGTGCACGAAGAAATCGTTCAGTGCGTACGGCCCGATCTTGGCCTCGGTGCTCTGCATCGCGCCGCTGGCGTCGGCGGGGACCAGTTCGGGCGAGATTTCCTGGGCGAGGATTGCTTCGAGCACCGCATCGGTCTGCGCATCGAATTGGCTGGTTGCAACGCACCAGCGGATCAGGAACTGGATCAGCGTCTTGGGCACGCCGGCGTTGACGGCGTAGTGCGACATATGGTCGCCGACGCCATAGGTGCACCAGCCCAGCGCCAGCTCCGACAGGTCGCCAGTACCCAGCACGAAGCCGCCGCGCTGATTGGCGAGGCGGAAGAGATAGTCGGTGCGCAGCCCGGCCTGAACATTCTCAAAGGTGATGTCGTACACCGGCTCGCCATCGGCATAGGGGTGGCCCATGTCGGTGAGCAACTGGCGGGCAGCCGGGCGGATGTCGATCTCTTCGGCGGTGATGCCGAGCGCCTTCATCAGCGCCCAGGCATTGCCCTTGCTCCCCTCGCCGGTGGCAAAGCCGGGCATGGTAAAGCCGAGAATGTCGCTGCGCGGCCGCCCCAGCCGGTCCATCGCCTTGGCCGCGACGATCAGCGCATGGGTTGAGTCGAGCCCGCCCGAAATGCCGATGATGATCTTACCATTGCCGGTCGCGACCATCCGTTTGCGCAGCCCCTCGACCTGGATGTTGAAGGCTTCGTAGCAATCCTCGTCGAGCTTTTCGGGGGTGTTGGGGACAAAGGGAAAGCGGCGGATCGCGCGGTGGACGCCGATATCGTCGAAGCCCGTCTGGTGATCGAACGCGATGCGGCGAAAGCGCTGCTCGGGGTGGCCGGCGGCGGCGGCATTGTCGTTGAACGTGCCGAAGCGCATCCGCTCCTGCCGCAGCCGCGCGACATCGATATCGGCGGTGATCAGTTCGTCCTCGAGATCGAACCGGCCCGATTGCGCGAGCAACTCGCCCAGCTCGTAGATCAGGCTCTGCCCGTCCCAGGCAAGGTCGGTGGTGCTTTCTCCCGGTCCCGATGCGGAGAAGAGGTAGGCCGATGCTGTGCGGCTCGATTGCGCTGCGCACAGCAACGCACGCTCGCGCGCCTTGCCGATGACGATGTTGCTGGCCGACAGGTTGCACAGGATCAGCGCCCCGGCCATCGCGCCAAAGGTGGAGGGCGGCAGCGGCCCCCAGAAATCCTCGCAAATCTCGGCATGGAAGGTGAAATCGGGCAGGTCGCTGGCGGCGAAGATCAGGTCGGTGCCGAACGGGGCAGTCTGGCCTGCGAGTTCGATCGTGCCCGACAGGCCGATGCCGGAGGCGAACCAGCGCTTCTCATAATATTCGCGGTAATTGGGGAAATAGCTCTTCGGCACGACGCCGAGCACGCGGCCCCGCGCGATCACCACCGCGCAGTTGTAGAGCCGCCCGTTCCGCTCCAGCGCCGCACCGACCAGTAGCACGGGCTTGAGCCTCGCGCTCGCCGCGATCAGATCGGCCAGGCCCTGCGCGGTCGCACGCAGCACCGCGTCCTGCAGGTGCAAGTCGTCGATCGCATAGCCGGTGATGCCGAGTTCGGGGAACAGCAATAGGTCTGCCCCTGCCGCGTCGCCCTGTTTCGCCAGCGCGATGTGCGATGCCGTGTTCGCGGCGATGTCGCCCGCGCTTGCGCGGGGCGTGCAGGCACCGACGCGTACCATGCCGTGCGTGTGGATCGAGTTGAACCGTTGCTTCACCACTAGTCGATTGCCTCGCCGATCATCTGCAGTGCGACGCGCATACAGGCAATCCGGGTCGGTCCGCGACCAATATCGCCAAAATGTTCGGCGCGATGCGCGGTGGGGCGTCCGGTACGGGCACAGGCAAAGTGGACCAGGCCCGGTTCGTCATCGGGTCCGCCGGGTCCGGCAAAGCCGGTGATGGCGAGCGCAATGTCGGCATGGCTGGCCTTGAGCGCGCCGTCCGCCATGGCGACCGCGACCTCACGACTGACTGCATTGCAGCGCTCGACCGTGTCGCGCGCGACATGCAGCAGCTCGCATTTCGCGTCTTTCGAATAGACGACGAAGCCACGTTCGAAGGCAGAGCTGACCCCTTCGACATCGGTCAGCAGCGACGCCAGCATTCCGCCGGTGCAGCTTTCGGCGGTGGCGAGGCTGAGCTTGGCGTCGCAGGCGGCCTGCAACACGTCACGCGCGGCACGATCGATGTCGTCGGGCAGCGCCGGGTACAGCGTTTCGGTCATGCGATCCTCCCGATTTTTGGGAGGCATCAACGCACGGCGTGCGCAGCTTGCTCCTAGACCTTGGTCGCGTAGATCATCCGGCCTTCGCCGAGCAGGGCGAACAGCGTGTCGAGATCGCGCTCACCGACCGCGAAACAGCCCTGGCTGCGGCCGAGCTTGCCATGCTTGGCGATCATGTCGGGGTTCGAATACCAGGCGCCATGGACCACGATCGCGCGATCGAGCGCGTTGTAATTGGTCGGGTCGAGGCCGATCAGTCGCTGCGACAGCTGATGCTTGCCGACATAGTAATTGGCCGCGAGGAACGCGCCCTCGCACGTCGCTTCCGAATTCACCTCGTTCGAAAAGCGCTGGAGCATGCCGGTATGTTCGGGGTCGGAGCCGATGCCGTGGCTGACCAGCATCGAACGCGTGGCGCCGTTGATCATGTCGACGAAATGGAAGCGCAGCCGCGAGCTGGGCAGCGAGAAGTCGGCGATCGCGATCCGGTCCTGCTGGCGGATGCGGCTCGAATGCTGCTGCAGCGCGGCCACGGCGCGCTCGAACAATTCGGGACGGATGCCGCGCGGGGCGTTGGCGGAACGCGGCGCCGCCGGAACCGGAACCGCCACGGGCGGCGGCGGGACCGCGATCGGAGCAGCGGGAAGGGCTGCCGTCGTCACGCTGCGCGCGGCACAGCCGGCGAGCAGACCCGTGCCGGCGATCATGCCGGCGGACTTCAGGAAAGCGCGGCGCGACGCCACGGCGTTGGTCATCTTGTCCATGCGTCCTCTGTGCCCCCACAAACTTCGCTATTCGGAATATCACTATAGCGCAGGTCGCAGCCGATTCGTCCTAAGGGAGTCCACAGTTTGGCGTCGGTTCACCGCAGAGGCGGCGCGGCTTGTCGAACCCTGTCCCGAAATGGGCGAACACAGCCTGCGTGCGCCGGACTCGCGCGAACTGCACGGCACCGTCTTGTCCTGCCTGCGTTAACCATAGATAGTGGGTGCGGTCGCTCGCGTAACAATGGAGTGTAGGGATGGGGTCTGCGGTAGCGCGGACAATGCGGGCGGTTTCGATCGGGCTGGCGCTGTGTATCGCGCTTCCCGCCGCAGCGCAGCAGGTGATGCCCGACGGTAGCGACGAGATTCTGCTGCGCAACGGGCAATGGACATGGATCGAGGACGCCGCCTTTCAGCCGACCGGCGGCGCGTCCGGAGTCACCATCCTCATCAGCATCCCCGGCCAGGTCGCCTATGTCTATCGCGACGGCGTGCTGATCGCGGCCTCGACCGTGTCGACCGGAAAGCCTGGCAAGGCGACGCCGGTCGGGGAGTTCACGATCCTGCAAAAGCGGGTGCATCACCGCTCCAACATATACAGCAACGCGCCGATGCCGTTCATGCAGCGGCTGACCTGGACCGGCATCGCGCTGCACGCCGGGCAGCTACCCGGCTATCCCGCGTCGCATGGCTGCATCCGCTTTCCGCGCGAATTCGCGCGCCGGCTGTTCGAGGTGACCGCGCTCGGCACGTCGGTGTCGGTGGTGGATTATGAGATCGTCGATCCGCGCGTCCGCCGTGGCGCGCCGCGCCTGCCCCGGGAACAGATGGCGAAACGGGCCGATCCGCCATTCCTGCGCGCCGATTTCGCCGCGTTCCGCACCGGCGATTATGATGTGGTGACGTCGAGCCACGACGTAATCATTCCCGCCGCCACCGGCGCACAGTCGGTGTCGCCCGAGGGCGTGGTGTTTGCGCCGATGGAGCCGGTCGTGCAGAAGACCGGGCGCCGCAGGCGCTAGCCCCCGCTTTCGCCCGGTCCGTTGTAGTTGACCGGTGCAACCGTCCAGGCGAACGGGCGCAGCGGCCCGCCCAGCGCGGCGACCAAGGCATCCTCGATCCGTCGCCGGCTCTCCGCCGCGATCGCCTTGCGCCCGGGAAAGTCATGCGGGTCGAACGGGTCGAGATAGTGGATGCGCAGCGGAAAGCTGCCCTTGCGCGACAGGACGCGACGGGCATTGTTGACCCCGCCCTCTTCGCCGACCCAGCCGATTTCCTCGCCCACGGCGCCATAATCGAGCAGCACCGGCTGAACCATCACGCCCGGCGGCGGGGGTTCGAGGACGCGGAGCATCGGCGTCTTGAACGGCAGCAGCGACTTGCCGTCGGTCGTCGTCCCCTCGGGGAAGACGGTGATCGCCCAGTTTTCGGTCAGCGCGTCACGCAGCGCATTGATCTGCTCGGCCACGCCCATGCGGTTCTCGCGCTTGACGTAAACGGTGCGGTTGAGACCGGCGAGCCAGCCCACCACCGGCGATGCGCCGATCTCCGCCTTGGCCACGAACGCGGTGCCGCTGGCCCCGCCCGATGCCAGAATGTCGATCCACGACAAATGGTTGGAGACGTAGAACACGTCGCGGCGCAACGGCGTCCCGATCACCTCGACCCGCGCCCCGGCAATACGCCCCGCGCGCCCCAGGAACCAGCGCGGCCAAGGCGAGGGCAGGCGCAACAGCCGCCACAGATAGTGCATCGGCACATGTGTCAGCACTGCCAGCAGCAGCAGTCCGACCCGCCGCCAGAAGCGAAAGCTCTCCGCCGGCGTCAGCCTGGTAGGCAGTCCAAGGGCGGCGTCGTGGCGCCGCGGATCGACGCCGTCGGCCATGGCCTCAGGGCTTGCGCTCGAGCGCGACGCCGTACAGCTCCATGCGGTGATCGACCAGGCGGAAGCCCAGTCGCTCGGCGATCTGCTTCTGCAGCAATTCCAGCTCGGGATCGACGAATTCGATCACCTTGCCCGTCTCCACATCGATCAGATGATCGTGATGCGCCTCGGGCGAGGGTTCGTAGCGGGCGCGCCCATCGCCGAAATCATGGCGGTCGAGGATACCGGCCTCTTCGAACAGGCGGACCGTGCGATAGACGGTCGCGATCGAGATGCCCGGATCGATCGCCGATGCGCGGGCATAGACCTTTTCGACGTCCGGATGATCGTCCGCTTCGGACAGGACGCGCGCGATCACCTTGCGCTGTTCGGTAATGCGCAGGCCTTTTTCATGGCACAGCGCTTCAAGGTCGATCTTGCGGTTCATGATGATGATGTAGCGTCAAGCGACGCCGGGGAAAAGGGATGCTGGACGGCAAAACGCCGGACCGGGGCAAACCGCGATCCGGCGTTGCAAGGGTGGGGCCCGTTCCTCAGCGCTTGCGGCGCTTGGTGCCCAGGCCGATCTTCTTGGCCAGGCTGCGGCGCTGTTCGGCATAATTGGGGGCGACCATCGGATAATCGGCCGGCAGGTTCCACTTGGCGCGATAATCGTCCGGGGTCATCTGATAATGGGTCATCAGATGACGCTTGAGCATCTTGAGTTTTTTGCCGTCTTCGAGGCAGACAATATAGTCCGGCTTGATCGAAGAGCGGATCGACACTGCCGGTTCCTGCTTCTTTACTTCGGGTTCCGGCTTCGCGCTACCCAGATTGGTAAGCGCGCCGTGAACGTTAGCAATGAGCAACGGAAGATCAGACACTGCCACGCTATTGTTGCTCACATGCGCGGCAACAATATCCGCAGTCAGCGTGATCAGCGTTTCCTGCAGGTCATTCTGCGTGTCCATTTTCGTCCTTTCACATAAACGCGGCGGCGATAAGATGTACGGGCCGTCGCAGGCGCTATCACGCCACACAGGGCGCTTTGCAAGTCATTCCGTCCGATTTTTGTTAGGATCAGTCGAGCGATCTTGAAAATGTGTGTGCGTCGAACACCTTGCCGTCATTTCCGCGATAGTAGTCGCGACGTTCACCAATCTTGGTAAAGCCCGCATTGCGATAGAGCTGCGCCGCATCATTGTTCGCGCGCACTTCAAGATGGATCACATCGGCGCCGCGATCGCGCGCATCGGCCATCACCGCGCGCAACAATGCCCCGCCAATCCCCCGCCGCCGCATTGTCGGCAGGGTGGCGAGCAGCAACAGCTCCGCCTCGTTCACGATGGTCCGCGCAAGTGCGAAGCCGGCCGGCCGGCCGTCGATATATGCCAGCGTGAACCACACGCCCGGCAGGGACAGCATCCCGATGCACTGGCTGGGCGTCCAGCCTTCGCCAAAGCGTGGGTCGAACGCCTCGGCGATGATCGCGTTCACCGCGCGCAGATCGGCCGGCTGGCCGTGCACGATCTCGATCGGCCAGGGCGCGGTGCTCATGCCGCCTTGGGCTTGGCGTCCGGCGCGCGGCCATAGATCGGGCGCGGCGGCAAGTTGGTCAGCGCAGCGGGAAGCAGGCGCGCATCGGCGGCACGCGGCAGCGCCTCGCGCAGGTCGAGGCTGGCGTCGAGTGCGGCAAGATGGCGCACGCCATTGCCGACCGCGATCCGGCCGCCAAGCTGCGCCAGCGCGGCATCGGGCTTGAGCGACGCGAAGGGTGCGATCTGCGCGAACTGGCGGTCATAGGCAGCCATGAAGACCTCACCATGCCCGCCTTCCAGCACCACCGCCAGCGCGTCGCTACCCGGATTGAGCGCGAACGCGCCGGCGGCCACCACCGCCAGAGACGAGAAGCCATGCACAGGCACGCCCCAGCCAAAGCCGAGGCCGCGTGCGGCGGCAATGCCGACGCGAATGCCGGTAAAGCTGCCCGGACCGCAATCGACCAGGATCGCATCGGCGCGCCCGCCATCGGGCAGCGCAGCGATCATCGGCACCAGCCGCTCGGCATGGCCGCGCCCGACCTCCGCATGGTCTTCGGCGATCAGTGCGCCGCCGTCGATCAATGCGACCGAACAGGCGGCGGTGGCAGTCTCGATGACGAGCGTTCTAGCCAATCTTGTTGAACTTCGCGAAGTCCGGACGCGGCGAGCGGCCAAAGATGGTTGCGGGATCGCCCTTGCCCAGCGTCGAGATGAAGTTGACGCGCACCGATGGCTGGTCGGCGAAGAAAGCCGCCTCGACCTTGGCTGCGTCGAAGCCCGACATGGGGCCGGTATCCCAGCCCAATGCGCGCGCCGCCATGATGAAATAGGCGCCCTGCAGCGATCCGTTGCGGAACGCGCTGTCGCGGCGCTTTTCCTGTGGTCCCTCGAACCAGCTCTTGGCGTCGGTATGCGGGAACAGCCAGGGCAGTTCCTCGTGGAAATCGAGATCCATGCCGATCACCACTGCGGCGGGTGCCGCGCGGATCTTGTCCGGATTGCTGCCCGTGGCGCAATCGGCGAGCATGTCCTTCGCCTCCTGCGACAGGCACCAATGGAAGCGCGCCGGCTGCTGGTTGGCCGAGGTCGGCCCCATCTTCAGCAGATCGTAGATCGCCTCGATATCCGCCGGGGTCACTTCGCCAGGCAGATAGCCATTATAGGTGCGCGCGGTGCGGAACAGCGTGTCGAGCGCGGCGTCGTCGATCGGGGTGCCCATCAGACGGCCCGCACTTCGGTGACTTCGGGCACATAATATTTCAGCAACTGTTCGATCCCGTTCTTGAGCGTGGCGGTCGAGGAGGGGCAACCGGCGCACGCGCCCTGCATCTGCAGGAACACCTTGCCCTTGTCGAAACCGCGATAGACGATGTCGCCGCCATCATTGGCAACGGCGGGGCGTACGCGCGTTTCAATGAGGTCCTTGATCTGCGCGACGATGTCGGCGTCTTCCGGATCATCGGTGAAGTCGGACTCGGGCGGCGGCACGCTGAAGCCCGCGCTGCCCTGGCGGAACAGCGGCATGTCGGCGCTGAAATGGTCGAGCAGGATGCCGAGCACATCGGGCTTGAGCCCCGACCAGTCGACACCCGGCGCAGCGGTGACCGAGATGAAGTCGCGGCCAAAGAATACGCCGGTGACATCGCCCAGCCGGAACAGCGCATCGGCCAGCGGCGACACCTCCGCCTCTTCGGGCGTGGCAAAATCGCGCGTGCCGCTGTCCATCACGGTGCGGCCGGGCAGGAATTTGAGCGTCGCCGGGTTGGGCGTCAGTTCGGTTTCGATCAGCATGGACCCCATTTGGCGACGAACGCGCGTCGCATCAAGCGAACAGCAGGAAACCATTTGTTGCCGCGCCATCGTTCGCATGATCGCCACGCTTCCCTTTTGTGCGCGGGGAGAGTAAGGCACCGCCACTTTTCCGATCCGTACCAAGAGGTTTGTTTGGCCAAGGAAGAACTGCTTGAAATGCGCGGCCGCGTTGTGGAGCTCCTCCCCAACGCGATGTTCCGTGTGAAGCTCGAGAATGACCATGAAATTCTCGGCCACACCGCCGGCAAGATGCGCAAGAACCGCATCCGCGTGCTGGTGGGCGACGAAGTGCTTGTCGAACTGACGCCCTATGACCTGACCAAGGGCCGCATCACCTATCGCTTCAAGTAAGTCCGGGCCGATGCGGCTCGTGCTTGCCTCCACCTCGACGCGTCGCCGCGACCTGCTGTCGCGGATCGGCGTCGTGCCCGATCGCGTGGCGGCCCCCGATATCGACGAATCGCCGCTCAAGGCCGAACTGCCGCGCGTCTATGCGCTGCGGCTGGCCGAGGCGAAGGCGCGCGCGGTGGCGCGGGCCGAGGACGAGATCGTGCTGGCCGGCGACACCACCATCGCGCTCGGCCGCCGCATCCTGCCGCCGGCCGAGACCGAGGCTGTGCAGCGCGATTTGCTGACCAAGCTGTCGGGCCGTCGCCATCATTGTCTGTCGGCGGTGTGCCTGATCGGTCTGGATGGCCGCGCGCGTGTGCGCCTGTCCGACACGGTGGTCGCGTTCAAGCGGCTGAGCGAAGCCGAGATCGATCGCTATATCGCATGCGGCGAGGGGCTGGGCAAAGCCGGCGGCTATGCCATTCAGGGCCGTGCCGAGGCGTTCGTCCGCTTTATCTCCGGTACCTATTCGGGCGTGGTCGGGCTGCCGCTCTACGACACGCGCGCGCTGCTGGAGACGGCTGGCTACGACCTTGGCTGAGTGGCTCTACGAAGCTGGCATCGGCGAGAATCGCGCCGCCTTGGTCGCGCGCGGCACCATCCGCAAGGCACGGATCGAGCTGCCCGGGCTGCGCGCTGACACGATCGCCATCGCCAAGCTGATCGACCGCAGCACCGGCAAGGTGATGCTGCCCAATGGCGGTGAGGCGCTGTGCGACCCGCTGCCCAAGGGGGTGACGCAGGGCGCGTCCTTCCCGGTCCGCATCGTCCGCGAATCGGTGGCCGAGCGCGGGCGGATCAAGCTGCCGAAGGCCGTCCCCGCATCCGACAGCGCGCCTGCGCCCGGCCCCGACCTGCTCGCGCGGATCACCGCCACGGGTCTTCCCGTGCGCCTCTGTCACCCACACGAACCCGATGCATTGGAAGATGCGGGCTGGTCCGAGGTGCTCGAGGAAGCGCGCACCGGCGAAATCCGCTTTGCCAGCGGCGCGCTGCTGCTCTCGCTCACCCCGGCGATGAACCTCTTCGATGTCGATGGCGGCCCGCCGCTGGGCCCGCTGTCGATCGACGCCGCGCATGCCGTCGCGGCAGCGATGGAGCGGCTTGATATCGCGGGATCAGTCGGGGTCGATTTCCCGACGCTCGCCAACAAGAACGAACGCAATGCAGTGGGCGAGGCGATCGACGCGGCCCTGCCGCAACCGTTCGAGCGCACCGCGATGAACGGCTTCGGCTTTATTCAGATCGTGCGGCGCAAGACGCGCATGTCGCTGCCCGAGCTGATCGCCGCCGATCCCTTGGGTGCGGCGCTGCGGGCGGAGCTGCGTCGGCTGGAACGCCTTCCCCCGCCCGCGCCCGATACCCATATCCTCCCTGCGCCGCTGCTGCGCCGGATCGAGCGTGAGCCCGACTGGATCGCGCAGCTCCACCGCCGCACCGGCGGGCGCACCCGTTTTGTGGAAGCAACATGAAGACCGACTGTCCGATCTGCGGCGCCAGGCCCGCACCCGAATTCAAGCCGTTCTGCAGCCGCGGCTGCAAGGACCGCGACCTGCTGCAATGGCTCGGCGAGGGCTATCGCATCCCCGGTCGCCCCGCCGATCCCGAAGAATTGCAAAGCGGGCTGGACAGCGGCCAACCCCGCGACTAAGAGCGCGCCTTCATCCCGTGCCCGGGTAGCTCAGTTGGTAGAGCATGCGACTGAAAATCGCAGTGTCGGCGGTTCGACTCCGTCCCCGGGCACCACTTTCTTCCCGCGCGATTATCTGCCCCGGCCCCGACTTGTGAAGGTCGGACTCACCGCGACACGGCCCAGCCGCGCCGGCCGGCGTTTCCTGTAACGTCCAAGCGACGGCGCACGCCGCTTCCCGCCGTTGGAATAACTATTCTGCGGCATCGGTGCCGTCAGACGTTCGGCATGCCTAATTTTATCGATCAATATGAATGACTTGTGTGCCGACCGACGCGTTAGACAGCGTCGATTGCGCTGCGCTAGGATCGGCGATCAATCGCGTCGCGACGCCGTTCGCACGCGCCGGGGTCGGAGGGATTGTGCGGACTAGCCTGACTGTCAGACGTCGCGCCCTGATGCGCGCTACGATCGCCGCGACCGTCCTCGGCATGACCGGGCTGGCGCGTGCTGCGGGGGTGCGCGCGCGCTGGCCGCAAGTGCCGCCACCGGTCGCCCCGAAGCGCGACCATATCATCCGCCAGCTTGGGCGGACGCGCAACGATCCCTATTCCTGGCTGAAATATGTCCCGGCGCAGGGGACGCGCACCCTTGCCACGCTGCCGCCGCCGGTCCGCACACAGCTGGAAGCCGAATCGGCCTATGCCAATGCCATGCTGTCCCCGCTTGCGCCACGCCGCGAGCGGCTGCTTGCCGCGATGCTCGATCGCGCCGGGAGCGGGGTGGAGGTGCCGGGGTTGCAGCGGGGCGCGTGGCGCTATGCCAGCCGCGTGCCGGCCGGGGCCGAGCACACCGTCCATTACCGTGTCGCCGCGGACGGCACGGAAGAAATCCTGCTGGACGAGGCGGAGCGCGCCAAGGGCCAGCCTTATTACCGCACCACCGGCCACCAGCCGAGCCCCGACCATCGCTATTTCGCCTGGGCCGAGGATGTGGTGGGCAGCGACCGCCACCGGATCTGTGTGCGCGACACCCGCACCGGGGCGGTATCGACGCTCGTCGAGACCGACGCCTATGGCTATGGCGGCCTCGTCTTTGCGCCGTCGTCAGCGCACCTCTTCTGGATCTGGCGCGATGCGCGCAACCGGCCGACGCGGCTGTACCGGACGGCGGTCGCGGGCGGCCAGCCGACCCTGGTTTATGAAGAGGGCGATCCGGCAATTTTCATGCAGGTCGGCCGGACCGCCGCGGACGGATTCGTTCGGCTGACCCTGTCGGGTCCCGACACGGCGGAAGTCCGGTTGATTTCCGCGCGTGACGAAACCGCTGCACCGCGCATCGTGCGGCCGCGCCGTCCTGGCGTGACCTATGAGATCGACGAATGGCGCGACGCGCTGCTGATGGTGACCGACGATGGCGGCGCGCTCGACCGAAAGATCGTGCAGCTCGACCCCGCCACATTCCGCGCCCGGGCGACGCTGGTGCCACACCGCCCCGGGGCGCCGATCCTGTCGGTCCACCCCTTTGCGAGCGCTCTGGTGCGGCTGGAGAGGGTGAACGGCCAGCATCGCGTCGTCGTTCGGCAGGCCGACGGGCGCGAGCAGGCAATCGGCTTTCCGGAGGCGGCCTATGCGGTCGAGGTGCCGGACGGGCAGGACTATCGCGCGGCAACGGTGCGGATCGTCCATCAGTCGCCAATCCAGCCGCGGCGCTGGCTCGACGTCGAGCTGGCGACCGGACGCCAGACGCAAATTGCCGCGGAACGCCTGCGCGGCTTCGATCCGGACGCCTATGTCGTCGAACGGCTGAGCGCGACGGCGCCCGATGGAACGGCGGTGCCAATCACGCTCGTCTCGCGGCGCGACGCGCCAAAGGACGGCAGCACGCCGCTGTTGCTCTACGGCTATGGCGCCTATGGCGTGTCGAGCGATCCGCTCTTCTCGCTGCCGGTCACGGTGCTGGTCGATCAGGGCTGGCGCTTTGCGATCGCGCATGTGCGCGGCGGGTCGGAAAAGGGGCGGCGCTGGTTCCTCGACGGGCGGCGCTTTGCCAAGCGCAATTCGATGACCGATTTCGTCGCCTGCGCCCGCACCTTGTGCCGGTCCGGTTACAGCGCGCCCAAACGGGTCGTCTCGTTCGGCCTGTCGGCGGGCGGGCTGTTGGTGGGCGGGGCGATGAACCTGGACCCGACGCTGTGGGGCGGGGTGATCGCCAAGGTGCCGTTCGTCGACATGCTCAACACGATGAGCGATGCCGATCATCCGCTGGTGCCGCTGTTCCGGCCCGACTGGGGCGATCCGCTGGCCGATCCCAAGGCCTATGACTATATCGCCGCGATCTCCCCGTACGAAAATGTGCACGCGGCGCCGTACCCGCCGCTGCTGTGCACGGCGGGGCTGAAGGACGACCGCGTGAGCTATTGGGAGCCTGCCAAGCTGGTCGCGCAGGTGCGCGCGCGATCGACCAGCGGCAATCCCGCGATCCTCGACGTCAATCCCGATGCCGGCCATCAATCCAGCGGCGACCAGCGCGCCGAATTCGACGAGATGGCCGGTTTCTGGGCCTTTGCGATGAACTGCGTCAGCTAGGCTAGGCCGCATCGTAACTGGCGAGGAAGGCGGCAAGGTTGCGGGGCAGCGCCTCGCACAGATAGCCGCCTTCCTGGATGATCGCGGTGGGGCGGCCAAAGCTGGCGATCAGCGCGGCGGCCCGCTCGAACCCCTGGGTGGTGACGGCCATCGCGCCGATCGGATCGTCGACCGCCGCGTCCAGTCCCAGCGACAGGATCAGCGCGGGCGGATCGAATTGCGCGATCCGGTCGAGGCCTTGCGCGATCGCGTCGAGGAATGCGTCATCCGCCGACCCTAGCGGAAGCGGCAGGTTGAGGTTGCACCCTTCTCCGGCGCCGGCCCCCGTCTCGTCGGCATAACCGGTGAAATAGGGATAATAGTTCGACGTCTCGGCATGCAGCGATACCACCAGGACATCCGGGGACTCGTAAAAGATCGCCTGGGTCCCGTTGCCGTGATGGACATCGATGTCCAGCACCGCCGCCGATCCGCGCGCGGAGGCGACACGCTGCGCGGCGATCGCGGCGTTGTTGAGGTAACAGAAACCGCCGGCATGCGCGCCGGACGCATGGTGGCCCGGCGGCCGCGTCAGCGCATAGGATGTCTTGCCCTTCAGCGCCGCGTCCGCCGCGTCGATCGCGGCATGGGCGGCCCCGGTGATCGCATCCCAGGTGCCCGCGCGCAGCGGCGTCGAGGTGTCGGTCATGTGGTAGCCCAGCTGACCCAGCAGCCCCTCCGGTCGCCGATGCGGCGTCCAGGGTGCGAATTGGGTGGGCAGGATTTCCTCGATGCCCGGATCGGCCGCAATGGCGCGCGCCCATCCGCCGGACAGCAGGTCGAGATATCCGGAATCATGAACCGCCGCGATCGGCGCAAGATCGTGCGCGTGCGCCTCCACCAGCGTGTAGCCCGCCTCCACGACGGCGGTCCGGATGACCGCATAACGTCCGGCGGATTCGGGATGATCGATCGGGTTGCCGCGGCGATAGAATGTGCGCGGATCATGGCGCGTCGCGGCGGATGAATGATAGACGAGCATTGAGGCTTCCCGTTAGGCGTTGCCCAACGCTAGCGCCGTAGCGCGAGGCCTGTCCACGCGCGCCCGGTTCGTGCCAAGTGCCTGATATTCAATTTCTTTCGCCGCTTTCGCCGCACAAATGTCCGTGCCGGGCGGCAATAGACGTGCAATGTTCGATCTGGACGCCGCGATCAGCGCGTTCTGTTGCCGCCGGGGCGCCGGGTCCGCGCGTCAGACGCTGCTGAGCAGCAGGCTGGTCTCGCTATTGGCGACGCCGTCGATCATGCGCACCTCGCGCAGCACGCGGTCGAAATCGGACAGATTGGCCGTCTGGATATCCGCGACCAGATCCCAATTGCCGTTGGTGGTGTGCAGCCTGCGGATCTCGGGTATCCCGCGCAGCCGTTGAACGACGTGCGTCGTCGATTTGCCGACAACCTCGATCATCATCACCGCGCGCACGGTCAGGTCGTCATAATCCTCCCGCATGCGGATCGTGAACCCCAGGACGGTGCCCGTCGCGAGCAGCCGGTCGATCCGGTTCTGAACCGTCCCGCGGGCGACGCCCAGTGCCGCTGCCAGCTTGGCGAGCGGCGCCCGCCCGTCGCTGCGCAGATGCGCGATGATGCGGCGGTCGAGATCGTCGGGGAGATATTTGGCAATCTGCATGAACAGTTCATTCCCGGTACGAAATGACAATTTGCAAGGTCGGCGTAGCAATTATGCGCAAAAGATGCCGCCGCGCAAAGCAGCTTTGCGATTTCGCCAGTCCAGTCGCGCGACATAGGCTTTACGGCACCACGCAACTCGCAAAGGAACCACCATGCCGCCGATGCCCTCCGAACTCGCCTATGTTCCGTTCGTCAGCGTCGAAAACATGATGCGGCTGGTCCATCACCACGGGATCGAACAGGTCCTGCGTGAACTGACCGATGCGGTGGAGGCGGATTATCGGCGCTGGGCGCTGTTCGAAAAGTCGCCGCGCCTTGCCTCCCACTCGCGCGAAGGCGTGATCGAACTGATGCCGACATCGGATGGTGAGGTGTTCAGCTTCAAATATGTCAACGGCCACCCCAGCAATACGGCCAAGGGATTTCAGACGGTTGCCGCCTTCGGCCTGCTGGCGCGGGTCGATACCGGCTATCCGATCCTGCTTGCCGAAATGACCCTGCTGACCGCGCTGCGCACCGCCGCGACGTCGGCGATGGTGGCACGCCACCTCGCGCCGCGCGGGGCGCGGGTGATGGCAATGATCGGCAACGGCGCGCAGGCCGAATTTCAGGCGCTGGCGATGAAGTCGGTAGTTGGGATCGACACCGTCCGGCTCTACGACATCGATCCGCAGGCGACCGCAAAGGTCGCCCGCAACCTCGCCGACAGCGGCCTCACCATCGTGTCGTGCGCCAGCACGCAGGAAGCGGTCGAGGGCGCGCAGATCATCACGACCTGCACCGCCGACAAGGCCTGTGCCACCATCCTGACCGACAACATGGTCGGGGCCGGCATCCATATCAACGCGATCGGCGGCGATTGTCCGGGCAAGACCGAATTGCACCAGGACATCCTGAAGCGCGCGGCAACTTTCGTCGAATTCGAACCACAGACCCGGATCGAGGGCGAGATCCAGCAGATGGACGCAAGCTATCCGGTCACCGAATTCCATCAGGTGCTGGACGGCAGCGCAGCGGGACGTCGCGACGCGCGACAGATCACGCTGTTCGACAGTGTCGGCTTCGCGACCGAGGATTTCTCGGCGCTGCGCTACATTCATTGCAAGCTGGAGGGGACCGACTTCTTCCAGAAGATCGATATGCTGGCCGACCCGGACGATCCCCGCGATCTGTTCGGCATGCTGCAGCGCGCGGCCTGATCCCGGCGCGCTGCCGGCGCGGTCACCGTTGTGGAATGGGATAGCCGCTGAACGGCTTCAATTCCTGCATCACGACATGGCTCACCATCTTCTCGACCCGATTCTGCGGGGCGAGAAGGCGGTGGGCGAACCCCTGCCATTCGCGCAGGTCGGACAGCAGGAACTTCACGATATAGTCGAACGGACCGTTGACCCGCAGCGCCTCGATCACTTCGGGCATCGAAATCAGCAGCGCGTCGAACTGCGCAAGATCGTCGGGCAGGTGCGACGCCATCGAAATTTCGGCGACCATCATGAAGGTGGGCCGCACGCGATCGATCGCGATCGCGGCGTGATAGCCGAGGATATAACCCTGATCCTCAAGCTGCTTGACCCGCGCGACGCACGCGCTGGGCGACAGCGCCACGCGGTTGGCGAGTTCGCGATAGGTGATGGTATTGTCCGCCTGCAGTTCATGCAGGATCTTGAGGTCGCGCTTGTCGAGCTGCACGAAAGTCCTTTCAACGGTGCCGGAGCAGGCCGGAACCGACACTTTTCCCGGCTGAACAATGTGCGGCAAGCACAAAATTCTGCTGTGCAGCACACCGGATCATGGGCGATCCGGGCGGCGAAACCCGGCCCGGTGGAGGTTCCCAAGAACATTTCGCGGAAGTGACGCGCCTGCAACGAACAAATTGCAGTAATTGCCGCGACCAATCGGCGGAAAGGCCGGATTTCTGCATTAATTCACTTTTTTTACAGAGGCTTGTCACTCCCGCACAGCTGCTGGACAAGCGGTCATCTCGCTCTAGCCTGATCCGGGTCAGTTGCCGCGGGAGCGGTGCCGCACCGGACTGGAGGGGGCGGTTCCCACGCATGGCGGCTGGCCGAAGGTGTCGGCGCAAGACCGGGCACTCTGCGCGAGAGGACAGACAGGGAGCAAGGCGATGGGCGGGTGCGTCCGTCGCCGCATCAAGAGGTGGGACATGATCAAGCGATTCTCCACGACGACCGCTTTGGCCGGCACGCTGCTGGCGCTGACGCTGCCGGCGGCAGCGCAGACCGCAGAGGGCGCGGCGCAGGACGAGGTGACCGACGCGAATGGCGGCAACGACATCGTCATCACCGCCAACAAGCGCGAGCAATCGGCGCGCGACGTCAGCGGTTCGGTATCCGCAGTCGGCCAGGCAGCGCTGGAGCGGCTGAACGCTCAGAGCCTGTCCGACTATATCACGCGCGTTCCCGGCGTCGTCTTCAACGACTATCAGCCGGGCGTGTCGGAAGTGGTCATGCGCGGCGTCGCGTCGACCACCTATCACGAAGCCAATCAGTCGACGACCGGCTATTATCTCAACGAACTCCCCTTGCTCGAGCCGGGGTTTCCGCTCGCCATTCCGGACATCGACAGCTTCGACCTCAGTCGCGTCGAGGTGCTGCGCGGACCGCAGGGGACGCTGTTTGGATCGTCGTCGCTGGGCGGCGCGATCAACTATGTCGTGAACGAGGCGGATTCGACCAAGTTCGATGCCGGCGCAGAGGGGATGGTCTCCACCACGCAACGCGCCGATGGCCAGCTGGGCTATGCGGCCAAGGCGATGCTCAACGTGCCGATCATCAAGGACAAGCTTGCCGCGCGCGTCGTCGCGCTGCAACGCGTCGATACCGGCTATCTCGACAACACGCTGCTGGGCCGCAAGGGTAGCAACGACCTGCGCGTGCGCGGGCTGCGCGGATCGGTCGTGTTCACCCCGACCGAAGGGACGCGGATCTCGGCGCTCAGCATGTATCAGGAATATGATCTGGACGATCAGACCTATGTCCTGTTCGGCCCGCCGCGCACCTATGCCCGCGCAACCAACGTTGCCGAGTTCCAGCATACGGAAGTCATGGTGCACAGCGTGCGGCTGGAGCAGGAACTGGGCTTCGCGACGCTGACTGCGGTCGGGAGCTATACCGAAAAGCAGAATAATCTGGCGTTCGACAATTCGGTATTCGGCGGCAACGACCCGCGCACCAACACCCCTGCGCTGGCGAGCAGCTTCGGTACGTCGAAGACCGATTATGTCGAGCTCCGGCTGACGTCGCCCGACGCCGGCCGGTTCCGCTGGCTGCTGGGCGCCAACTATACGCGGATGCGATCGACGGGCACCGATGCGGTGTCGATCCGGGGGATCGCGGCCTATATCGATGCCAACCCCGGCCAGTTCGGCGGACAATCGGGCGCCACGCTGGCCCCGGGCGACCTCTCGGAGCGCACGGTCAGCAGCAATCGGGTCACCGAAAAGGCAGTGTTCGGCGAGGCGGAATTCGACGTGATCGACAGCCTCACGCTGACGCTGGGCGGGCGCTATTTCGAATATGAGACCCGGCCGCGGCTTCAGTATCTGCCCAACGCCAACCTGATCGCACCGTTCGATTACGAGCCGGGCGCGCAGAGCAAGTCGGATTTCATTCCGAAGGTGTCGCTGTCGTTCAAGCCCAGCAACGACCTGCGCATCTATGCCCTGTATTCCGAGGGCTTCCGCATCGGCGGCGTCAACGTCTTCTCGCTGGCGACGCCCGGCCTGCCGCTGACGTTCGATGGCGACACGACGCAGAATTACGAAGTCGGGGCGCGGATCGACCTGATCGGCGGTGCGCTGACGCTTGATGTGACCGCCTATCATATCGACTGGAACAACATCCAGGCGCGCCTGTTCACGCCGGTCGCGTTCCGCGCCTACACCACCAATGGCGGCGGCGCGGATATCGATGGCGTGGAACTGAGCCTGACGATGCGGCCCACGCGCAACATCACCTTCGCCTCGAACATCTCGTACAACGACGCGCGGCTCTCCAGCCTCCTTCCGGACTCGTTCGCCCCCGGGGGCGGCTATGCCAAGGGCAGCGTGCTGCCTGGCGCGTCGGACTGGACGATCTCCAACACGCTGGACTTCAGCTTTCCGGACAGCGGGTTGAAGCCGCGCTTCGGCATCGCGCATCGCTACCTGTCGAGCGCCCCGGTCGCGTTCGGCGCAACGTTGCAAAAGGGCGATTTCCACATCGTCGATCTGAACGGATCGATCACGGTGGCCGACAAGGTCGAACTGGGGCTCTTCGCCAAGAACCTGTTCAACCAATATGGCATCCTGAACGCCCCATTCTCGTTCGCAGGGTCGGTAACGCGCCCGCGCACGATCGGTGCGACCGTCCGGTTCCGCCTCGACTAGCACGGGTCGTCGCGCTGCGCGGTCGCGAGCCGATCGCACAGCGCGACGATGGCTGGCCCCGCGCACGGGCGCCGCGGCCCCGCGCGGTTTGCGCGCCGGAGCGGGGCGTGCCAACAGGTTTTCAGGACAAGAGGGTGAAGCGGAACATGCACCAGCCAGACGATCGCGGACGCCCGCGCGGGGTGCAGGGCGCATGACCTTGCCCCCCGAGGCGCCCGCCGCGCACGACGATGTCGATCCCGATATCCGTCGCTTCGTCGTCGCGATGAATCGCGGTTATGCGCAGTTCCCGGACTTCGCGACCCTGCCGCTGCCACAACGCCGCGCCGCTGCCGAAGTCGTGCGCACCCCATGGCGTAGCGGCGGGCCGGTCATGGCGTCGACGCTGGAAACAAAGATCGCGGGGTGCCGGGCGCGCATCCATTACCCGTCGCGCTCCGACGCTCCGCAACCCGCGTTGCTCTACATCCATGGCGGCGGCTGGACGCTGTTCAGCATCGACACGCACGACCGGCTGATGCGCGAATATGCGGCGCGGGCGGGCATGGTGGTGATCGGCATCGACTACAGCCTGTCGCCCGAGGCGCGTTATCCCGTCGCGCTCGACGAAATCGTGCAGGCGCATCGCGACCTGCGGGCACGTGCGGGCGAACTGGGGATTCTGGTACAGGCGATCGCGATCGGCGGGGATTCGGCGGGTGCCAATCTCGCCGTCGCCGCCTCCCTGCGGTTGCGCGATGGCGGGGAACCGCTGCCGGCGGCGATGCTGCTCAACTATGGTGCGTTCGACCCCGCGCCGACCGCCAGCTATGTCCGCTACGACGGTCCCGACTATATGCTGACCGTGGCAGAGATGGACGGCTTCTGGCGCAATTATGCCGGCGAACCGGCGACGCTCGACGATCCCTTGATCGCGCCGCTGCGCGCCGATCTTGCCGGGCTGCCCCCCGCGTTTCTGGCCATTCCCGAATGCGACATCCTTGCCGATTCAAGTCGCGCGATGGCGGAGCGGCTTGCCGCTGCCGGGGGTGCGGTGGACATGCGCGTCTACCCCGGCGCGACCCACAGTTTTCTCGAGGCGGTCTCGATCTCCGTGCTGGCGGACAAGGCGCTGGACGATGCCGCGCGCTGGCTCGTCGCGACCGTGCGTGCCGCCGCGGCGTGAACTTCGTCCGGCCGGTGCCCGGCCATGTCGTCGCGCTGATCCGGTCAAGGGTCGGGCGTCGGCCATCGCCCCACGCGCGCGCGGACCCAAGCGGCACATGACGCGTTGACGCGTCGTGAGCGAAATGATCGACCGCCATATCGCGCGCATTCGGGTGCGGCACCGTCTCGATGCCGTGGAGGAACAGGCGATCCGTTCTGTCATCGGTTCGGCCCGGGACGTTCCTGCGCGCCAGACCTTCATCGAGGCCGGTACCCGCCTGGACCACAGCATCCTGATCCTCGACGGGCTCGCCGCGCGCTACAAGGATCTGCGCGATGGCCAGCGCCAGATTACCGCGCTGCACGTCCCCGGCGACTTCGCGGATCTGCACAGCTTCACGTTGAAGCGCCTTGATCATTCGCTGATCGCATTGACCGATTGCCGGACAGCGCCGGTCCCACATGCCCGGATCGCGGAGTTGGTCGAACAATTTCCGCGCATCGGGCGGCTATATTGGTTCTCGACCAATCTCGACGCATCGATGCATCGCGAATGGGTGTTGTCGATGGGCATACGCGATGCGCTGGCCCGGATTGCACACCTGTTCTGCGAGTTGCAGGTGCGGCTCCAACTGGTCGGGCTCGGCGATGCGGATGGCTATACGCTCGATCTCAGCCAAGCCGAGCTGGGCGAATGCTGCGGCCTGACCTCGGTTCACGTCAACCGCTCGCTGCGGCGGCTACGCGAGATGGGGGTGCTGACGTTCCGCGCCGGGCGGGTTGCCATCACCGACGCTGCGGCGTTGCAACGCATTGCCGAATTCGACCCCGGCTATCTCTATCTTCACCCGGATCCGTTGTGAGCGCGATTAACACTGGTTAGCCGAACCCGGCTTCCCCGCGCGCTATGCCTTCTGCACGACAGGAGGATACCGCCATGAAATCCGACACCGAATATTACCGCGCGCGCGCCGCGGAGGAGCGCGCCCGCGCGGCGGCCGCCACCGATCCGGCCGTCCGTCGTGCACACGAGGCAATGGCCGAGCGGTATGAACGCGGGGCGGCGGGCGAGAAGCTCGACCTTGGCATCGTCGAGCGCGGCTGAGCTGCCGTTCCAGTCGCTCCGAAACACGCAGCACGACGAAATGGTATGAAGAGCCCTTGAAGTGTTCCGACCAATTGGTTAGTCCAATGGGTATAGAGAACAGATTAAGGGGATCGGGATGCGGATTGCGGCACTCATTGCCTGTGCGATTGTGGCAGCCCCGCTGCCCGCTGTCGCCGCCGACCATCTCGTCGCCGATCCCGCCGCCTATGCCGCTGCGGTCAAGAAAGCCCAGCCCGGCGATCGCATCGTCCTGCGCGATGGGGTGTGGCGCGATTTCCAGATCGTCTTCACCGGGCGCGGCACCGCCGACAAGCCGATCACGCTGACTGCACAGACCCCCGGCGGCGTGATCCTGTCGGGCCAGTCCAACCTGCGCATCGGTGGCGAACATCTGGTCGTCTCCAACCTCGTCTTTCGCGACGGATATTCCCCGACCAAGGAGCTGATCGCGCTCCGCCGCGATTCGAAGACGCCCGCATCGCACACGCGCCTCACCGGCATCGTCGTCGATCGCTTCACCAACCCTGATCGCCGCGCCGAGGATATCTGGGTCGCGATCTATGGCCCCGACAATCGCGTCGACCACAGCTGGTTCGCGGGCAAGGGCAATGCCGGCGTCACCCTCGCGGTGATCCGTCCCAAGGGTCAGCCGGGCGAG
Organism: Sphingomonas sp.; assembly: GCF_965227385.1. Classification (GTDB taxonomy): domain Bacteria; phylum Pseudomonadota; class Alphaproteobacteria; order Sphingomonadales; family Sphingomonadaceae; genus Sphingomonas. Next base: position 724,555 of record NZ_OZ245750.1, on the reverse strand, counting down.
AATCGCGCGCGCATCGACCATAATTTCTTCGGGCCCCGCCCGCCGCTCGGCTCGAATGGCGGCGAGACGATCCGCATCGGCACCAGCGACGAATCGCTGAGCAATTCCGGGTCCACGGTCGAAAACAACTGGTTCGAAGGCTGCGATGGCGAGGTCGAGATCGTCTCGGTAAAATCGGGCGGCAATGTAATCCGCGGCAACATGGTGGTCCAATCGCAGGGCGCGATCGTGCTCCGCCACGGCAACGGCAATCTGGTCGAGCGCAACATCTTCCTCGGGCGCGGAAAGGCGTCGACCGGGGGCATCCGGGTGATCAACCGCGATCAGGTCGTGCGCCACAATTACCTCGAAAACGTCACCGGTACCGGCTTCCTCAGCGCGATCGCGGTGATGAACGGCGTGCCGAACTCCGCGGTCAACCGCTATCATCAGGTCGCCAATGCGGCGATCGAGAGCAACACGATCATCGACGCTGCGCGCATCACCTTCGGCGCGGGCGCGGACGCCGAACGCAGCGCCCCGCCGGTGTCGAGCCGCTTCGCCAGCAACCTCATCCATACCGCATCGGGCAAGGATATCGTCCGGGTCGAGGGCGACGCGTCGGGCATCGCCATGACTGGCAACGTCCAGTCCGGCCCGGCGCCCACGGGGCTGACCGGCTTCGCACAGGCGCCGATCAAGCTGGTCCGCGCCGCCAACGGCCTGCTCTATCCCGCCGATCCCGCGCTCGCCGCAGTCGGCGCGCCCCGCGACCTTGTCATGCTCAAGCGCGCGGATGCCGGCCCCGCCTGGTATCCGAAGGACGTCCCTGCAAGCACCGGCCGCACGCTCGACGCCGCACCGGGGGCACTGGCGCAGGTGGTGGCGGCATCCGGCCCCGGCGACACGATTCGCGTCGCGCCCGGCACCCACCGCGTCACCGCGCCGATCGCGGTCGGCCACAGCCTGACCGTCTCGGGCCCGCGCGCCGCGATCCTCGAAAGCGCATCGTCGACCCTGTTCCAGCTCACCCCCGGCGGCAGCATTCACCTCAGCGGCGTCACCCTCTCCGGCGCCGCTGCCTCACCGACTGCGGAGCGCGCTGCCCTCATCCGCGCGCCGCAGTCGGTGAGCATTTTGAACTATCGCGTGAGCCTGTCCGACGTGGCGGTGCGCGACGCGGCCGACGTGATCGCGACCACCCCCGGCACCTTTGCCGAGGCCATCGCAATCCACCGCTCGACCTTCGCCAACGTGTCCGGCGCAGTCGTCGCCGCAGCTGCCGAGACGGGCAGCAAGGGCCTCTACAGCGCCGAACGCATCACCATCGCCGACAGCGACTTTACCGACGTCGCCATCATCGCCGATGTCGCGCGGCTCGGCACCGACGAAAGCACCTTCGGCCCGTGGTTCGCGATGACCGGCAACCGCGTCTCGGGCGGCGGCGCGGTGCGTCTCTCGGGCGTCCAGAATGTCGCGATCAGCGGCAACCGCTTCGAGCGGGCAGCGGGCATTGCCATCGCCAACAGCGTCGGCGCGCCGGTGATCCGCATCACCGCCAATGTCTTCGCCGCGACGCCGGAACCGGCGATCACCCGCCTTTACCCGCAGGGGACGCCCGACATCGCCCTCGCCGACAATCAGATGGAGGCGCTGCGATGATCCGCACGACCCTTGCCGCACTGCTGCTCGCTACTGCCGCGCCGGCCTTTGCGCAGGACGCCGCGACTGCGCCGGTGCTCACCAGCCTCGATGCCTATCGCACCATGGCCGCGGGAACCGAGCGCGCCCCGCTGTTCGCCCGCGAACTCGCCGCCGCGCGCAAATCGGTCGATGCCGGCATCCGCGCCGGGATCGACGTGCCGATTCCCAAGGATCGCGGCGGTGGCCCGACGCATGAACGGCACAAGGCGAACTACAAGCTGATCCAGCAGGCCGGCACGCTCTACCGCCTGACCGGTGAGCGCAAATATGCCGACTATGTCCGCGACCTGCTGCTCGCTTACGCCAAGCTCTACCCCGGCCTCGCCAACCACCCTGCCGCGTCGGATCAGGTGCCCGGCCGCCTGTTCTGGCAGAGCCTGAATGACAGTGTCTGGCTGGTCCATGCGATCCAGGGTTACGACGCCGTCCGCGCCGACCTCACCGCCGCCGAGCGCAAGACGATCGACGAGTCCGTCTTCCGCCGCATGGCCGCATTCCTGACCAGCGAAGCGCGGACCTTCGATCGCATCCACAACCATTCGACCTGGGCCAATGCCGGGGTCGGCATGGCGGGCTATGTCCTGCGCGATCCGGTGCTGGTCGAACAGGCGCTGAAGGGCAGCGATCGGAGCGGCAAGGTCGGCTTCCTGCGCCAGCTCGACCTGCTCTTTTCCCCTGACGGCTATTATGCCGAGGGGCCTTACTACCAGCGCTATGCCCTCCAGCCTTTCGTCGTGTTCGCACAGGCGATCGAAGCGAATGAGCCGGGGCGCAAGATCTTCGCCTATCGCGACGGCATCGTATTGAAGGCGATCCGCACCGCGATCCAGACCAGCTATGGCGGCTACTTCTTCCCGATCAACGACGCGATGCCCGATAAGAGCCTCAAGACCGAGGAACTCTATCAGGGCGTCGCCATCGGCTATGCCGCGACCCAGGATCCCGGCCTGCTCGGCATCGCGCAATGGCAGGGCAAGGTAGCGCTGTCGCCCGAGGGCTTCGCGGTGACGCGCGACATCGCGAGCGGTAAAGCCAAGCCGTTTGCCTTTGCCTCCACGCTGCTGCGCGACGGGCCGCAAGGCAAGGACGGCGCGCTCGCCATCCTGCGCTCCGGCCCGCAGGAACATGCGCAGGTCGTGATCGCCAAGAATACCGCCCAGGGCATGGGCCATGGCCATTTCGACAAGCTCAACTGGCTGCTCTACGACAATGGCCAGGCGGTGGTGACGGACTATGGCGCCGCGCGCTTCCTCAACATCGAGGCGAAGGAGGGTGGCCGCTACCTTCCCGAGAACGAAAGCTGGGCGAAGCAGACCGTTGCGCACAACACGCTGGTGGTCAACGAAACCAGCCATTTCGACGCCCAGCTCAAGCCCGCCGAGGAAATCGCGCCGACCCAGCTCGCCTTTGTCGGCGAAGGCCCGCTGCGCTTCAGCATCGGCGAGATGGCCGGGGCCTATCCCGGCATCACCTTCCGCCGCGCGCTGGTGCAGGTCGACATGGGCAGGAACGCGCCGCTCGTGCTCGACCTGATGACGGTGAAGAATGCGGGCAAGGCGACCTATGACCTGCCGCTGCACTTCGCCGGCCACATCATCGACACCGACGTCAAGCTCGCATCGAACGTCACGACCCGCCCGGTGCTGGGCACTGCCAATGGCTATCAGCACCTCTGGGTCGACGCGACCGGGCCGCTCGCGAACGGGCAAGGCCGTGTCACCTGGATCAATCAGGGCCGTTTCTACAGCTATCGCATGGCGACGCCGGGCGCGCAGCTCATTGTGGCGGAGAGCGGCGCGAACGATCCGCGCTTCAACCTGCGCCGCGAACCGGTGCTGATCCAGCGGCTGAGCGGGGCAGGGGACGCCGCGTTCCTCAGCCTGCTCGAACCGCATGGCCGCTACGACGCCGCAACCGAGACCACGACCGGCAGCCGCAGCGGCGTGACCGGCCTGACCCTCACCGAAGCCGCCGGCGCGCGCGTCGCCACCATCACCCTTACCGGCGGCAAGACGATCCTGATCGCCATCGCCACCGACACGACCGCGGGCAAGGCGCACAGCGTCACCGTGAACGGGCGCAAGCTCGACTGGAGCGGCCCGGTCGGCCGCTTCGATGGAGAGAGCAAATGAAATCCGGGTTCCGCTGGTGGATCATCGGCCTGATCGCGATCGCGACGGTCATCAACTATATCGACCGCAACGCGCTTGCGGTGATGTGGCCCGAAGTGGCCAAGGACATCGGCGCGGACAAGGAAGATTACGCGCTGCTGGTGACCATCTTCATGGTCTTCTACGCGCTCGGCCAATCGATCTTCGGCAAGATTTTCGACGTGGTCGGTACCCGCATGGGCTTTGCCATCTCGATCGTGGTCTGGTCGATCTCGATCGCCGCGCACAGCCTGGTCCGCTCGATGCTCGTCCTTGGGCTGCTGCGCGCATCGCTCGGGGTCAGTGAGGCCGGCAACTGGCCCGGCGCGGCCAAGGCCAACGCCACCTGGTTCCCGCGCTCCGAACGCGCCTTTGCTCAGGGGATCTTCAACGCCGGTGCCTCGCTCGGCGCGATCGTCTCCGCCCCGTTGATCGCGATCCTGTTCGGGTTCGTCGGCTGGCGCACCACCTTCGTCATCGTCGGCGTGTTCGGCTTCCTGTGGCTGCTGCCGTGGATCTGGGTGTACAAGTCGGACCCCGACGCCCACCCCTGGCTCAGCAAGGCCGAGCGCGAGCATATCCTCGGCGCGAACGAGAAGGATGGCGGGACCCACCCCGCCGGCTATGCCCCCACGATGGGCCAGCTGCTGCGCCATCGTCAGGCATGGGCGGTGATGTCGGGCCGCTTCTTCCTGGACCCGATCTGGTGGCTGTTCGTCTCGTGGCTGCCGATCTACCTCAACGAAAGCTTCGGCTTCGACGTGAAGCAGATCGGCATGTTCGCCTGGGTGCCGTTCGTCGGCGCGATGGCGGGGTCGCTGGCGGGCGGCTGGCTCTCGGGCAAGCTTATTCAGCGCGGCTGGAGCACTGACAAAGCGCGCAAGAGCGTCATCGCACTCGGCTGCATCATCATGCTGCCGGCATTGCTGCTCACCGCGACCGCCGCGACGCCGCTCTATGCCGTGCTGCTGATCGCCGCGATCCTGTTCGGCTTCCAGGTCGCGATCAACAATATCCAGACGCTTCCATCCGACTGGTTCGGCGGCGGGGCGGTCGGCTCGCTTGCGGGGATCAGCGGCACGGCGGCGGTCGCGGGCACGCTGATCACCACCTGGCTCGTCCCGGCGATGACCAAGGCGAGCTTCGCGCCGATCTTCATCCTCGGCGCAGCGCTCGTGCCGCTGTCGCTGATCTGCATCTTCATCGGCGGGCGCATCGCACCCGTCCAACCCGACACTCAAGACCAAGGGGCATAAATGCGTTTTAAGGACAAGCTCGTCATCGTCACCGGCGGTGGACGCGACATCGGCCGCTCGATCTCGCTGCGCTTCGCAGCAGAGGGCGCAAAGGTCGTCATCAACTATCGCGGCGACGAAGCGGCGGCGCAGGACACGCTGGCGGCGGTTCAGGCCTCCGGCGGCACCGCACTGCTCCACCGCGCCGATGTGACTAAGCCTGACGCGGTCGCCGGGCTTATCGCCGCAGCCGCCGAATTCGGCGGCGGCACGATCGACGTGCTGGTCAACTGCGCGGGCGGCATGGTCGCGCGCAAGACGCTGGCCGAGATGGACGAAGCGTTCTTCGACACCGTCATGGACCTGAACTTCAAGTCCGCCTTCCTCGTTACCAAGGCTGCGCTCCCGCACCTCGCCAAGGGATCGGCCATCGTCAACCTGTCGTCGCAGGCCGCACGCGACGGCGGCGGGCCGGGCGCGAGCATCTATGCAGCGTCGAAGGGCGCCATGACCACGCTGACGCGCAGCTGGGCCAAGGAACTTGGGCCGCAGGGCATCCGCGTCAACGCGCTGTGCCCGGGGCTGATCGGCACCAGCTTCCACGACACCTTCTCCAAGCCGGAAGGCCGCGCCGCCACCGCCGGCAACACCCCGCTGCGCCGCGAGGGGCATCCCGACGAGGTCGCCGGCGCCGTCGCGTTCCTCGCCTCGGACGACGCCGCCTTCCTCACCGGGCTCAACATGGACATCAATGGCGGGCTGGCCTTCTCATGACCCGCACGCTCGCCACCGCCGCGCTCGCCGCCGTTTCCCTCGCGCTGGCTCCGACCATCGCCAGGGCTCAGACGAAGGAGCGCACCGACGCGCCGCCGCTTCAGCCGTACAAGATCGTGCTGGTCGGCGATTCGACCATGGCGGTGGCGAGCGGCTGGGCGTCGATGTTCTGCGCGCGCCACGTCAAATCCTCGGTCGCCTGCCTCAACGCCGGGCGCGGCGGGCGCTCGACCCGCAGCTACCGCCAGGAAGGCGGGTGGGACATTGCGCTGGCCGAGGCCAAGGTGCCCGGCTACCGCGCCACCTATGTGCTGATCCAGTTCGGCCATAACGACCAGTCGAGCGCGTCCGAACGCTGGACCGACCGCACCACCGAATTTCCGGCAAACCTGACCAGGATGGTCGAGGAAGTCCGCGCCGTCGGCGCGACCCCGGTCCTCGTCACCCCGCTGACCCGCCGCGTGTTCAAGAACGGCAAGCTCGACAACAATCTCGAGGAATGGTCGGAAGAGGTGCGCAAGGTCGCCGCCGCGACCAAGACGCCTCTGGTCGACCTCAACCGCCGCAGCGCCGCGGTGGTGCAGAAGCTGGGCGCCGCGGATGCGATGGCGCTCGCCCAGGCCGAACCGACCGCAGAGGAACGCGCTGCCGCCAAGGCCGGCACCACGCTCAAACAGCGCTCGACCGAGGAAGCGCGCGAACCCGACCTACCGACCCGCCCCGGCGGTGCGCGCGGCCAGCATGTGCGGAAGTTCGACTACACCCATCTCGGCGAAACCGGGGCTGGCGTGTTTGCCCGGCTGATGGCCGACGATCTGGCACGTGCGGTCCCGGCGCTCGCCTCGCAATTGGTGCCCTGACCAACTGGTAGGACCAATTTTGCCAATAGGACTAAATAACCGGTTGACAGAATCGTCCAGACCGGCGACCAGTGCGACCATAAGATAAACTCAGGGGAGAGGGCTGATGGCCATGCTCGATCAGGCACGCGCGCCGCGCGCACTTCGCAACATTCTGCTCGCCGGAGCCGCGCTCCCGCTGCTCGTCGCCGCGCCCGCATTCGCACAGGATGCCGACGCCACGCCGGAGGACGAAGTCGTCGTCACCGGTATCCGCGAGACGCTGCGCACCTCGATCGACGTCAAGAAGCGTGAAACCGCGATCGTCGATGCGCTGTCGACCGACGAGATCGGCGACCTCCCCGCGCTGTCGGTGGGTCAGGCGATTCAGACGATCACCGGCGCGACCACGCACCGCGAAAAGGGCGACGCGTCGGAGATCGCGCTGCGCGGCCTTGGGCCCTTCCTCAGCAACTCGACCTTCAACGGGCGTGAGGCGACCAACGGATCGGGCGACCGCTCGGTCAATTTCAACCAGTTCCCGTCGGAACTGGTGAACAACATCAAGATCTACAAATCGCAGCAGGCCGATCTGGTCGAAGGCGGCGTCGCCGGCACGATCGATATCGGCACGCTGCGCCCGCTCGATTTCGGCAAGATGCGCGTGCAGGGTGAGATCAAGGCGAATTACAGCCCCTATCAGGACAAGGTCACCGGATCGTCCGCCTGGGGCTGGCGCGGCACCCTGTCCTATGTCGACCAGTTCAAGCTGGGCGGACTGGGCGATGTCGGCATCGCGATCGGCGCGCAACGCAACAGCACCAACAATCCCGAAGAAACCATGGCGGGCAGCTCGACCTGGGTCGCGTGCAACGCCAACGTCACCGTCATCAACAACAACTGCCAGGAAGTGACCCAGCCTCAGGTTGCGGCCGGTACCCCCTTCTACCTCGTCCCCAATTCGATCGCCTGGCGCCAGATCAGCGAAGTCGACCGCCGCGACGCGATCTTCGGCGCGGTGCAATGGGCATTTTCGGACCGGGTCGAACTGAATGTCGACGCGCAATATTCCGACCGGACGTTCGTCGAGAACCGCCGCGACTTCAACATCTCCGAAATGCGCCGCAGCCTGACCAATGTCGTGTTCGACGACAATCACGTGCTGCGTAGCTTCGACGGGTCGAGCTCGTTCGAATCGACCGCCAGCAATCTGGAACGGTCCGAAGAATATCTCGGCGTCGGCGCCAATCTGCGTCTCGATTTCGGCGACCGCTTCACCCTGAACCTCGACGGCGCCTATTCGCGCACGATCCGGACCGAAATCGAGCGGCAGGTCCGCCTGCGTACCGACGCGTTCGACGTCAACGGCGTGCGGACCGCAGTGAACAACCAGCGCATTCCCTATCGCTACGAAGTGCTGCCGGGCAATTTCGCGCCGACGATCACGATCGATCCGCGCTTCGACATCACCAATCACGACCTGTTCTGGGATGACGCGCGCACCCGCCGCGACGAATCGCGCCGTCAGAACGAAATCTGGGGCTTCCGCGCCGACGGCACCTATCGCGTCGACGGCTTCATCAGCAGCGTCAAGGTCGGCGCGCGCTGGGCCGAACAGACCTTCGCCGACTATGACGTCCGCAACGAACTCAACCTGAACCCGGCGATGTCCGAGGATCGCCGCATCAACCAGCTGTGCCGGACGGCATTCCCGCAGACCGGCTTCCTCGACGCAGCCGAAGGCAACACGATCACGCGTTGGGCGACGTTCGACCCGATCTGCCTGATGCGCGAATATGCCGGGTCGGAAGATCCGGGCCTGCCCGCCGACCTGCGCTCGCCGCTCAACCGCGACGTCACTGAACGCACGCTGGCCGGCTATGTGATGGCGGAATATCAGTCGGAGCTGGGCGGCACCCCGATCCGCGGCAATATCGGCGTCCGCGTCGTCAACACCCGCGTGACGTCGATCGGCCTGCGGAGCGAGTTCGACCTGCGCGACAATGGCGACGGCACCGTGACGCTCGTTCCGATCACGGGGAGCTATCAGTCGCTGACGGAGACGAGCGAAACCACGCGCGTCTTGCCCAGCATCAACGCGATCTTTGAGCTGCAACCGAACCGCCTGCTGCTGCGGGCCGCCGCCTACCGCGCGATGTCGCGCCCCGCGCCAAGTGCGCTGGGGTCCGGCCGCAACTTCAGCCTCGATGCCAACGGCACGTCGATCGAGGATGCGATCAGCGAAATCCGCGCCACCGGCAGCCCGGGGCTGAAGCCGCTGATGTCGTGGAACGGCGACATCGCGCTCGAATATTATCCCAATCGCGACTCGATCTTTGCCGCGACGATCTATTTCAAGGAGTTCGGCGGCGGCTTCATGCCCTTCGTGACCGACGAAGACTTCGTGATCGACGGCCAGACGGTCAGCGTTCCGGTGATCCGGACCATCAACAGCCCGAACAAGAGCCAGCTTTGGGGCGTCGAGGTCACGGTCGCCAACCGCTTCTCCTGGCTGCCCAAGCCGCTCGACGGCTTTGGCGGCAAGGTGAGCTACAATTTCGCCGACACTAATTTCGAATCGCCCGACATCCGCCTCGGCGACACGCTCGACCCGGTCACCGGAACGATCACGCCGGGTATCATCCCGCCCGCCTCGCTCAACGGCTATTCTAAGCATGTGCTCTCGGCACAGCTTTACTACGAGATTGGCGGCTTCTCGATCCAAGGCATCTACAACTACCGCTCGCAATATTATCAGGATTTCGTCGGCGGCAATTCGCAGAACCGCTATGTCCGCGACAACCAGACGGTCGACCTGCGCGTTTCGTACAATATCAACCGCAACATCTCGCTGCGTGCCGAGGCGACCAACATCACCGACGAGCCCAAGGTAACCGACATGCCGGTTCCCGGCAGCATCCGGCAGTATCACTATTACGGCCCGCGCTATTTCCTCGGCGCGCGCTTCCGGCTGTAGTTTGGACGGTTCGCTTGGGCCGGTCTCTGCTTGCGCTTTGGTGTGAAGGCAATAAGGATCGGGCCATGCGAATTGGTGAGGAGCGCAATGGCTGACCGGCTATACCAGGGGATCGCCGATCAGATCACTGCGCTGATCGATCAGGGCGTATTCCCCCCCGGCACCCGTCTGCCCGGCGAGCGCGAGCTGGCGGAGCGTTTCGGCGTCAGCCGCGTGACGATCCGCGAGGCGGAGATCGCGCTACAGGCGATCGGTCGCATCGTCATCAAGACCGGCTCCGGCGTCTACGTCACCGACGGCAAGCCCGCACCGACCGACACCCCGCCCCAGGTCAGCGCCTTCGAATTGACCGAGGCGCGCTCATTGTTCGAAAGCGAAGCCGCTGCGCTCGCCGCGTCGACGATCTCCCCCGACACGCTCGCCCGGCTCGACGACCTGCTCGAGATCATGGGCCGCGACGACACCGACGACGCGGCATCGACCGCGGCGGATCAGGAATTTCACCTGCTGATTGCCTCGGCCTCGGGCAATCAGGCGGTGATCCACGTCATCCAGCAGCTGTGGCGGATGCGTACCGAAATGCCCGAAGTGCGCACCACCTATGCCAGCGTCTGCCAGCATGACGGTCGCACCCGCCAGCGTGAGCATGCCGCGATCGTCGACGCACTGCGCATCGGCGACTCCGGCGCCGCGCGCATCGCGATGCGCCAGCATTTCAACCGCCTGCTTGAAGCGATGCTGGACGCCACCGAAGAGCGCGAGATCAGCGAATTGCGCCGCAAGGCCGCGCAAAGCCGCGAACGCTTCCTGATGACCGCGCGGCTGCGCTAAGGCGCGCGGATGCTTCGCAAGTTCCTGCTCGCCGCGTTCGCGCTCACCCTCCCGCTTTCGACCGCAGCGCAAGACGAGGGCGTCTCCGAATCAGGCGACACCCGCCGCCGCGACGCGGCCGAGGCGATCCGGGAAAGGATTCGCAACGACCCGCTCGCCCCGACTGTCGCGCCGCGTGGCCATGACGTCACCATCGTCGTCTTCTCCGACTATCAGTGCGGCTATTGCCGCCGCTTCAGCCCGACGCTCGACGCGCTGATGGCGAGCGATGCGAAGGTCCGCGTGGTCTATCGCGACTGGCCGATCCTCGGCGGCGGTTCCGGTCCCGCCGCGCGTGCCGCGATTGCCGCCAGTTTCCAGGGCAAGCACCTCGCCTTCCACCGCGCGCTGATCGCGCAGTCGGGCCGGATCGACCCGACCAAGATCCGCGCCGCCGCCGACGCTGCCGGCGTGGACTGGACCCGGCTGCAGCGCGATCAGGTGAAGCGCCGCGCCGACATCGACGCGCTGCTCGCGCGCACCAACGACCATGCCCGCACGCTCGGCCTGACCGGCACGCCGGGCATGATGGTCGGCCCCTATCTCGTCCCGGGCCTGATCGACCTGCCCACGCTCAAACGCGCGGTCGCCCAGGCCCGGGCGCGGCGCTAACTCAGCCGGTCGCGCTCCAGCAGCTCCTCGCGCACATGCACCGCCTGCACCGACAGGCGCACTTCGAACAGGAATGCGACCAACCCCGACGTCAGCAACAGCATCGACGCGATGAACGCCGCCGCCACCACGATGCCGATGTCGAGATGCACGATCTCCGCTCCGAACAGCAACGCGACGACCAGACAGATCGCGATCGCGCTCGCCACGCACAGCCAGATCGACGTGTTGATGATCGACAGCCGTCGGTCGATCAGCCGCAGCTCCCAAACCTGCCGCTCATGCTCCGCCCCGGTCGACACCGGGTGCAGCTGCTCCAGCTTGCGCGCGCGGTCGACCACCCGCGCCATCCGCCCGACCAGCACGTTCAGGATGCCGGCGATGCCCGCCAGCAGGAACACGGGCGCGATCGAAATCTGGATCGTCGCGGCGACGGTGGAGATCATGGGTGCCTGCATGCCGCCAGCTTATGGCGCTAACCGCGCACCGCCAACCCATTCGTAACGACTTGGCGCTAGACCGCCCCGCATGACGAAGCCGATGCCGCTCGCCGACTTCACGCGCCTGCCGCCGTTGCTGACCGCCAGCATCGGCGACGGGCTGGCGAGTGCGATCGACACCGTCGCCGCCACCGCTGCACCGACGCATCGCTTCCTGCGCTTTGGCTGGTTCGCCGCCGCGCTCCATGCCTATGGCGGCGAAGCCCGCACGCTGACGGTCGCGCGCGAGGGCGCGCCGCTGCTCGCATTGCCGCTGGTTGCCACCGGCCCCGCGCCGCTGCGGATCGCACAGGTGCCCGGTTGCTACTGGCCGTTCCGGTCCTTCCCCGTCGCGCAGGACGCCGGGACCGAGGCGTTCGAGGTCGCACTCGACCGGCTCGCCCGCCACGCCAATGCGCTGCGCATCGGCCCGGTCTATGACGGCGATCCCGCGCTCGAAGGATTGCGCGCCGCTGCCGCCACGCGCGGCTGGGTCGCGCTCGACCGCTTCGTCGCCGAAAGCTTCCTGCTCGACATGGCCGCGCTGCAGGCCGAGGGCACTTGGCCGCGCAATTCGACGCTGCGCAAGAACCGCTTCCACGAAAAGCATCTCGCCGACCATGGCGAACCCGACTGGAGCTTTGTCTCCGGCGCTGACTGGACTGCGCCGGCGTTCGACGCGCTGGCGGAGATCGAGCGCAAGAGCTGGATCGCCGACCGCACCGACGGCAGCGATGCCAAGTTCACCGACACCGGCCATGGCGCCTTCTGGCGCGCGGCCGCGCAGGACCCGGTGATCGCCGACATGCTGTGGGCGGCGGTGCTGCGCATCGATGGCGAACCCACCGCATTCTCGTTCGACCTCAACGCCGGGTCGCTCAAATATGCGATCGCCAACAGCTACGACCCCCGCGTCGCCAAACACTCGCCGGGCAAGCTGCTCTACTACCGCAACCTCGTCCGCGCGCTCGAGGACGGCATCACCACCGTCGACTGGGGCGCAGGCGACAGCGGCTACAAGCGCGTGATCGGCGCCGACGCCGCCCCGGCGATCCGCGACTGGCTGTTCGTCCGCCCCGGCGCTCCCGGCGTGGTGGCAAAACTGCTGCGCGGCCGCTGGCGCGCGAGCGGGAATGTGGAGCCGGTATCCAGCCGTTTGCCCTGATGACCAGGTCCGCCAAAGCCCCCCGCTTTGGCTGGAACGCCGGGGTACGTTTCACCTGATCATTGTCGAAGGGCCGCAAGCCCGACCCATCGCGCGCAGGAACCGTGCTTCGACAAGCTCAGCACAAACGGAGGTTGATCACGGCCGCCTGTCTTAAGGCGCCGTCTCCACCGCCCGCGCCTCGGCCAGGTACAGGCCGAACAGCCCGGCATCGTCGGTCCACGCCCGCGTCACCGTCCATCCGCCCGCCGCCAGCAGCAACCGCGCATCGCGGTCGCCATATTTGTGGCTGTTCTCGGTATGGATCGTCTCGCCCGCCGCCATGGCAAAGCCGCGCCCGTCGACCTCGAACGCCACTGCGCGGGTCGCTTCAAGATGCATTTCGATCCGCGCGCGTTCGTCGTTCCACCGCGCGACATGGGCGAACGCATCGACCGGAATCGTCCCCTCCAGCTCGGCATTGATCCGCTCGAGCAGGTTCAGGTTGAACGCCGCGGTCACCCCCTGCGCATCGTCATAGGCGGGAACCAGCACCGCCGGGTCCTTGATCCGGTCGATCCCGATCAGCAGCGATGATCCCTCGCCCAGCGAGCTGCGCATCGTCCGCAACAGGTCCACGGCCGCGACCGGCGCCATGTTCCCGATCGTCGATCCGGGGAAGAAGCCCAACCGTGCGAGGCCTCCGATCCCGGCGGGGAGCTTCAGCGGCTTCAAAAAATCGCCCTCGACCGGCTCGACCGCCATCGCGGGAAATTGCGCCGCGATCGTGCGCGCCGAATCGCGCAGGAAATCGCCCGAAATGTCGATCGGCACATAAGCAGCGGGGCGCACCGCGCGCAGCAGGATCGGCGTCTTCACCGACGATCCCGATCCGAACTCAACCACTGCGCCGCCCAGCCCGACCTCCCGCGCGACTTCGGGGCACACCCGTTCCATCAGCGCGGTTTCGGTCCGCGTCGGATAATATTCGGGCAGCTGGGTGATGTCCTCGAACAGCTCCGACCCGCGCCGGTCATAGAACCAGCGCGCCGGAATCGCCCGGGGGCGGGCGGTCAGGCCGTTCAGCACGTCGGCGCGAAACGCCGGGTCGGCCAGACTGGCCTGACCGTCTTCGATTTCCTGCTTCAGCATCGCTTGGGCTCCTCGATGCGGTGGGGGGAGGGGGCTTAAAGGTCTTTCGCCAGCCGCACGCCGGTGAACTGCCAGCGCTGGTGGGGATAAAAGAAGTTGCGGTAGCTAGCCCGTGCATGGCCGCGCGGCGTCGCGCAGCTCCCGCCGCGCAGGATGAACTGCCCGCTCATGAACTTGCCATTATACTCGCCGACCGCGCCTTCAGCGGCGGCAAAGCCGGGATAGGGGCGGTACGCGCTCCCGGTCCATTCCCACACATCGCCGAAGAAAGCAGGGCCAGCGGGGGCAGGGCGCGGTTCGACCGGCCCGGCGCGGTCGAGTTGGTTGCCGCCCGCCGGGTCATATCCCGCCGCCGCAACCTCCCACTCCGCCTCGGTCGGGAGCCTTGCGCCGGCCCAGCTGGCATAGGCATCGGCCTCGAAAAAGCTCACATGCGTCACCGGCGCAGCGGGGTCGATCGGCCGCCGCCCATCCAGCCCGAACCGCGTCCAGCCGCCGTCCTGTTGCTCCCAATAAAGCGGGGCCTCGATCCCCTGCGCCTTCACCCAGGCCCAGCCATCGGACAGCCAGTGGCGCGGGTCGCGATAGCCGCCATCGGCGATGAACGCCGCCCATTCGCCATTGGTCACCGTGCGGTCGGCAATCGCATGCGGGTGCAGCAGCACGCGATGACGCGGCCCCTCGCAATCGAACGCAAAGCCGTCGCCGGTGATCCCGATCTCGGCGACACCCTGCGCACCTTCGATCCACCCGATCGGCCCCGGCATCGCAACCGGCACCTTGGGGTCGCCCGGCCAGATCGCCGGCTCGATCGGATTGCACGAAAACAGATGGAGGATGTCGGTCAGCAGCAATTCCTGATGCTGCTCCTCATGGTGACATCCCAATTCCACCAGCGCCACCGCCGCTTGCGGAAGGTCGGGCAGCGCCGCGACCAGCGCCGCATCCACCGCCGCGCGATACGCCAGCACTTCGACCAGCGTCGGCCGTGTCACCATGCCCCGCCGCGACCGCGCGTGGCGCTGCCCCTCGGCCTCGTAATAGCTGTTGAACAGGAACGGGAAGCGATCGTCGTGCAGCCGGTAGCCCGACACGAAATCGCGCAAAACGAACGTCTCGAAGAACCAGGTCGTATGCGCCAGATGCCATTTGGCGGGCGATGCGTCGTCCATCGACTGCACGCTGGCGTCCGCGTCGGACAAAGGTGCGACCAGATCGGCAGACAGCCCGCGAACCGCGCGAAACCGCGCCTCGAGCGTTGTGCTGCACGCGGCGGGACTCGCCTTTGTTCGCATTTCGTTCTCCTAACCCGAAACGCGACGAGGATCAAATCCTCAAATCAGCGATGCGCCCCCGGTTTCCACAGAACGTCGCCGCCCGCATTTTGGTTCATTTCGCGCGCAAGCACGAACAACAGGTCGGACAGGCGGTTGAGGTAGATCACTGCCTGCGGATTGATCGGCATGATGCTCGCCGCCGCCGTCGCGCTGCGCTCGGCCCGGCGCACGATCGCGCGCGCCAGATGGATCGCTGCAGCAGCAGCGGACCCGCCCGGCAGGATGAAGCTGGTCAGCGGCGGCAGCGCGCCATTGGCCGCATCGATCGCCGCCTCCAGCCGCGCGACCTGCGCCGGCACGATGCGCAGCGTCATTTCGCCCGGTGTGAAATCCTCGCCCGGCGTGGCCAGGTCCGCGCCCAGGTCGAACAGGTCGTTCTGCACCGTCTCCAGCAGCGCCGCAGGGTGCCCCGCCCCGATCGCGGCAATCGCGACGCCAATGGCGCTGTTCGCCTCATCGACATCGCCCATCGCCGCCAGCCGCGCATCATGCTTGGCGACGCGCGACCCGTCGACAAGGCCGGTGGTGCCGTCGTCGCCGGTGCGCGTGTAAATCTTGTTGAGTTTGACCATGTTTGTTCAGCTTCGCTGGTTTGCGGCGCCGGCCCGCTCCCCCACCCGGCCACCCACAACAGGGTATCTTGATGGGTGGCCGGGTGGGGGACCGGGCCGGTGCCGTACCATCCGGCGCAGCCGGATCAAAAAGCCCCGTTACTTCCCGCTCGCCAGCAACAGCAGCAGTGCGACGATCGCGATCGCGATCCCCTGAAACAGGATGCGCTGCTGCATCGCCTTGTTTGATTTGAGCGCCGACGCGCTCGGCCCTTCGCCCGATTTGAGTTCCGCTTCGGTCGTGCGCAGGAACGCGACGATCCCCTTGATCAGGGCGAAGACGGTGGCCAGCATTGCGGCGACGAGCAGGAGGACCAGGAAAAGCTGCATGGCCGTAATCTAGTCCTTCCCCGCGCCGATTCCAACCGGAACCTCGCCCCGCCGCAAGGCGTCGGCAATCGCCCTTCCATCCACGCCATTCTCGCGCAATGCCGCCAGCGTCGGCGCGCCATGCCGCTTCGCCAGCCGCTCCCCATCCGGCCCGGTCAGCAAGGCATGATGATGATAACGCGGCACCGGCAGGTCGAGCAACGCCTGCAACAACCGGTGGACATGCGTCGCGGGCAACAGATCCTCGCCCCGCACAACATCGCTCACCCCCTGCGCCGCATCGTCGATGGTGACCGCCAGATGGTAAGACGCCGGCGCATCCTTGCGCGCCAGCACGACATCGCCATGCGCGGACGGGTCGGCGGCGATTGTGCCGAAGCGCGAGTCGGTGAAGGACAGCGATGATGTGAAGGTATCCAGCGCCGCCCCCACATTTAGCCGCCAGCAATGCGGCTTTGCCAAATCAGGCGCACCCAGCTCCCGACACGTCCCCGGATAGATCAACCCCTCCGGCCCATGCGGCGCACTGGCGCTCGCGGCGATATCGGCGCGGGTGCAGAAACACGGATAGATCAGGCCCCGTTCGCGCAGAGCGTCCAGTGCCGCCTGATAGGCATCGAGCCGCGCCGACTGGAACAGCACCGCGCCGTCCCATTCCAGCCCCAGCCAGCGCAGGTCCGCCAGGATCGTCTCGACATGCTCCGCCCGGCTGCGCGTCCCGTCGATATCCTCGATCCGCAGCAGGAACGCGCCACCCCGCGCCCGCGCGAAATCATGCGCCGCAATCGCCGAAAAGGCATGGCCCATATGCAACCGTCCTGTGGGACTGGGCGCGAAGCGGGTAATGACGGGCGAAATTACGGGTTTCTCCGTTTGTTGGCGGGCACGACTTTCATGTAGAGCGGCTGCATGTGGCTCGCCATCCTCTTGTCGGCACTCGCGATGACGCTGATCGTCGGGGTGCGCTATCTGATCGTCTCGGGCGCCTTCGCCTGGGCAACGCGTGTCCGGCATCCGGGCCTCTATGCGGGGCTCGACCGCCAGATGCGGCGCGAGCTGCTGTGGAGCCTCGCCAGCGCCGCGATCTATGGCATCCCGGCCGGCGTGGTCGCCTGGGGCTGGCAGAATCTGGGCTGGACGCGGATCTACACCGATGTCTCGGCCTATCCGCTCTGTTATCTGCCGCTATCGGTGTTTCTCTATCTCTTCGCGCACGACACCTGGTTTTACTGGACGCATCGCTGGATGCATCAGCCGCGCTGGTTCCGCATCGCGCATGCCGTGCATCACGACAGCCGCCCGCCCACCGCCTGGGCGGCGATGAGCTTCCACCCGATCGAGGCGCTGACCGGCGCGGTGGTGATCCCGGCACTGGTCTTCGCGATTCCCATTCATGTCGGCGCATTGGCGTTGGTGCTTGGAATCATGACCCTTATGGGTGTAACCAATCACATGGGGTGGGAGGTGTTCCCGCGGATGATGTGGCGGGGGCCATTGGGTGCGTGGTTGATCACCGCGAGCCATCATCAGCGGCACCATGAGCAATATGGGTGCAACTATGGTCTCTATTTTCGATTCTGGGACCGGCTGTGCGGCACCGACCGGGGGATTGGCGATTTCCAGAAAGCACATGTGCGCGCTGCTGCCCGCAGCGCTGCTGCTCCTCCCGGCGGCCTCGCCGGTGGGCAGCTTCGACCTTGAAATCACCAATCTGCGCAATGCCAAGGGCGTGCTGCAGATCTGCCTGACCGCGCGCCCCGACAGCTTCCCCGATTGCCGTGACGACCCGCGCGCCATCTCGCGCACCATTTCCGCCGCCCACCCGGCAACCCGGTTCGAAGGGCTGGCGACCGCCAGCTATGCCGTCGCCGTCATCCATGACGCAAACAGCAACAAGAAACTCGACACGATGATGGGCATCCCGAAGGAAGGGTTCGGCTTCAGCCGCAACCCCACCATCACCTTCGGCCCGCCCAAATTCAAGGCGGCGTGCTTCCCGCTCGACGGCGCGAAGCAGCAGGTGAAGATGAAATATATGCTCTGAGCCGCGCGCTTATCGACGCGCGATCCGGTACCGCACGCATCCATTTCCGCAGCGCAGCGTTGCGCCCCTGAAACAGGTTCAGGGAATCATCTCCATGCGTATCCGCCTTCTGTCCGCCGTCCTCGCTGCCACCTTAGCCACCCCCGCCTTCGCGCAGGACGAAGCACCCACCCCCGAACAGGCCGAGGTCGCACAGGAAGCCCGCGCGCGCCTGACCGTCGCCGTCGGCGGCGTGTGGCTCCCGGACTATGAAGGGTCGGACGATAATCGCTGGGTAC
Organism: Sphingomonas sp.; assembly: GCF_965227385.1. Lineage (GTDB taxonomy): Bacteria > Pseudomonadota > Alphaproteobacteria > Sphingomonadales > Sphingomonadaceae > Sphingomonas. The sequence goes on along the minus strand of NZ_OZ245750.1, from coordinate 706,040 downwards.
CCGCCCCCGCGGCGAACGGCACCGTCGCGGGGATGAGCTTCACCGTGCTCGGCAACCGCGCCAGCCTCGACCTCATCCCCGATGTCGCGGGCAAGGACTGGAACCTCCAGCTCGGGCCGGTCGCGGTGATCAACCTCAACCGCACCAACCGCGACGCGATCGCCGACCCCCGCGTGCGCGCGCTTGGGGAAATCGACACCGCGGTCGAGGTCGGCGGCTATGGCGCCATCGCCAAGACCGGCATTCTCCATGATTTCGACACGCTGTCGGTCAGCGTCAGCTATCGCCACGACGTGACGCGCATCCACCGCAGCGGCGTGTGGACGCCGTCGGTCAATTACACCACGCCGCTCAGCACCAAGGCGCTGGTCACCCTGTTCGCCAGCGCAGAGATCGTCGGCGACCGCTACGCCCGCACCTATTTCGGCGTCACCCCGACCGGCAGCGTGCTCAGCGGCCTTCCCACCTACACGCCCGAAGGCGGGCAGAAGGACATCACCTTCGGTGGCATGTTCACCCATTCGATCACCGGCAACCTGACCAAGGGCCTCGCGCTGATCGCGGGCGGCACCTACAAGAAGCTGGTCGGCGACGTCGCGAACAGCCCGCTCGTCACCATCGCCGGATCGCGCCACCAGTGGACCGCCGGCGCGGGGCTGGCGCTGACGTTCTGAACCCGCGCACCGCGCGCGTCAGCGGCGGCGGAAGATGCGCGAAATCTGCGGATTCGGCTCGATCAGGTTGCCGTTGGGATCGAACCGGGGGTGTTTCGACCGGACATTGCCCTCGATCATGATCGGGTCCAGCGGCAGGTCGGCGATCGCGTCCTCGACTCTGTACAGTGCATGTTCGACAATGAGCAGCCCGCCCGATGCCAGTTGCTCCGTCAGCAGGCGAATGCCCGCTGCGAAGTGCTGGAACGGGTAATGGCCGGCGATGTTGGTGACCCCGCGCGCAGCGATCTCGCTCGGCCGCCGTGTGAACACCGCCATTGCAAAGATCGCGTCATAGGGGCCATGCGCCGCGATCTGCTCCGGCGTCGACTCGACGAACCGGCGGTCGGGGTCGGCGGGCAGCTTCCGGCAGGCCCGTAACAGGATCGGGTTGATCTCCGCCCCGACCAGGAGCGCATCGGGGAAATATGCGCGCAGCGACACCACTTCCTCACCCGCCGCACAGCCATAAGACAGGATGCGCGGCGCGCTCCGCCCTGCCAGCAAGCGCTGGGTCAGGCGGAACAGCCCGCTATAGCGGTCGGGAAAGCTCAGGCTCACATCCTGATGCACCGCCCCGCCATAGCGCCACCGCGTCCACAGCTCCGACCGCGTCCGCCCGCTCAGCAGCAAGTCGCGCACCCGCCCCGCGCGCAGCTTCAGCCACAATGCGTAGTGTGCCAGGTTTTTCGGTCGGCGCTCGCGCTCCATCGCGCGGTTCATGGCGCGTCCCGCCCGGTCGGTCAAACCCGCCCCTTCCCCCGCGCGACGGAAGCGGGTAAGGCGATCGCATCCCCGGGGGAGCGCTGCCGGGTTCCCATCAAAGTAATACTTTGATGGGGTCCCTATCCGCGCTTGAGAGGAGGGCAGGAGCCTTCGACCCGCTGAACCTGATCCGGTTGACACCGGCGTAGGGAGGGAGCGGCCCGCATCCATGGTCCGTTTCCTCCACCTGGAGAGGAACATCATGGCCGACATCCCCGCAAAGACCGAACTTGCCGTCACCACCGGCGCCATTCGCGGCTCCACCAAGATCCATGTCGGCCCGCGCAAGGTGGCGATGCGCGAAATCCATCTCGAACCGTCGAGCGGCGAGCCCCCGGTCCGCGTCTACGACACCAGCGGCCCCTATACCGACCCCAATGCCCGCATCGATATCATGGCCGGGCTTCAGGAACTGCGCCGCGACTGGATCCGCGATCGCGGCGATGTCGAGGAAGTGACCCAGCGCGAGGTGCGTCCGGAGGATAACGGCCAGCTCGGCCCCGACCGCAGCGGCGGGGTCCAGCCTTTCCCGAACGTGCGCAAGAAGGTACTGCGCGCCAAGCCCGGCATGAACGTCAGCCAGATGCACTATGCCCGCCGCGGCATCGTCACGCCCGAAATGGAATATGTCGCCACCCGCGAAAATCTCGGCCGCCAGATGCTCGCCGAGTACGTCCGCGACGGCGAAAGCTGGGGCGCGTCGATCCCCGATTACGTCACCCCAGAATTCGTCCGCGATGAAGTCGCCCGCGGCCGCGCGATCATCCCCAACAACATCAACCACCCCGAAAGCGAGCCGATGGCGATCGGCCGCAACTTTCTGGTCAAGATCAACGCTAATATCGGTAACTCCGCCGTCGCGTCAAACGTGGCGCAAGAAGTCGACAAGATGGTGTGGGCGATCCGCTGGGGCGCCGACACGATCATGGATCTGAGCACCGGCCGCAACATCCACGACACCCGCGAATGGATCCTGCGCAACGCGCCCGTGCCCGTCGGCACCGTCCCGATCTATCAGGCGCTGGAGAAAGTCGGCGGCATCGCCGAAGACCTCACCTGGGAAATCTTCCGCGACACGCTGATCGAACAGGCGGAACAGGGCGTCGACTATTTCACCATCCACGCCGGCGTGCGCCTGCCCTACATCCCGCTGACCGCCAAGCGCGTCACCGGCATCGTCAGTCGCGGCGGATCGATCATGGCCAAATGGTGCCTGGCGCATCATCGTGAGAGCTTCCTCTATGAGAAGTTCGACGAGATCACGGAGATCATGAAGGCGTATGACATCGCCTATAGCCTGGGCGACGGCCTGCGCCCCGGATCGATCGCCGACGCCAATGACGAGGCCCAGTTCGCCGAACTCTACACGCTGGGCGAACTGACCAGGCGCGCCTGGGAACAGGATGTTCAGGTGATGATCGAAGGCCCCGGCCATGTGCCGATGCACAAGATCAAAGAGAACATGGACAAGCAGCTGGCGGCGTGCGGCGAAGCCCCCTTCTACACGCTCGGGCCGCTGACGACCGACATCGCCCCCGGATACGACCATATCACCAGCGGCATCGGTGCCGCGATGATCGGTTGGTACGGCACCGCGATGCTCTGCTACGTCACGCCCAAGGAGCATCTCGGCCTCCCCGACCGCGACGACGTCAAGGTCGGCGTGGTGACCTACAAACTCGCCGCCCACGCCGCCGACCTCGCCAAGGGCCACCCCGCCGCCAAGGTCCGCGACGACGCGCTGAGCCGCGCCCGCTTCGAATTCCGCTGGCGCGACCAGTTCAACCTGTCGCTCGACCCCGACACGGCCGAACAATATCACGACCAGACGCTCCCCGCAGAAGGCGCCAAGACCGCCCATTTCTGCTCGATGTGCGGCCCGAAATTCTGCTCGATGAAGATCACGCAGGAAGTGCGCGACTTCGCGGCGAAGCAGAATCAGGATGCGGACGCCTTCATCGCGGCGCAGCCGGTTGATGCGGCTGTGGCGGAAGAGGGCATGGCGCAGATGAGCCGGGTGTATGACGAAATGGGCCGGGAGTTGTATCTGGGATCGGGCGGGCGGGAGCACGATTGATACTGCTGGTCAACGAGCTGGAATTGTATCAATTCAAAGTCTCGCGTTACGTCAAATCATGCGAGCGTTTGTTTTCTTAGTGAACCGAGCTATGCACCTTTGTGCAGTCTCAAGGAGTGTCGCATGGCAGCCAAAAAGCAGTTTTCTGCTCAGTGCATCACTATTAAGCTTGATGATGTTACGGCTTATTCATTCCCGATGAAGGTTCGCGACCTCGTAAGTATATACTACGTCGCGGTTCGGGGAGAGGATGAAGAGGAGGGCGCTGTTCAGCGGCCGCTATCAAAGCGCAGAATTCAAAGTATCACCCAGTACATCCGACAGGGAAATACATTTTTCAATTCCTTCATTCTTAATTGGACTGACCCGAGCGAGGTGTTGGTTAAAGATAATGTTATTTCTTTTGATTTGATTTCATCTGCCGCTCAGGCGATTGACGGCCAGCACCGTTTAGCCGGCCTTGAAGATGCGATGGCAGATGATGCAAAGGTCGGCGATCGAAGTGTTATCGTTACTCTTTGCGTGGGGCTCACTACTAAACAGGCTGCTACGATATTTCTTAATATTAACACAGAGCAGCGGCCTGTTCCAAAGAGCCTCTTGTACGATTTGTTTGGTGAAGTAGGTAATGATCCTAAACATGCAATTAATCGCGCTCGTGACATTGCTACCGCTTTGAATGAAGATGCCGACTCCCCTCTTTACAGGTTGATAAAATTCCCAGGATCCCCGCGTGGTGTTGGGAAGATCGAATTGTCAACGTTTGTGACGGCTCTGAAGAAAGGTCTGGAGCTTGACGGCGAATTTGCCAAGAGAGGCCTGAAGTCATTGGACCATCAGACAGCTGTTGTTAAAAATTATTTTGAAGCTATTAGACTTCCATATCAAAAGCAAAAACTATGGACTAACGCCGCGCAGAACCCGTTCCTTAGAGCCGCGGGTTTCAATGGTGCGATTGAGTTTCTTCTAGAGAAGTTGATACTCAAATGCGCGGAAAAGGGATCTTTTAAAGTTAAAACAATAGTCGATATACTTGGCCTCGAGGACGAGGAGTTGCTTACGTGGGATGACATGAAGGGGCAGGATGGGAAGAGCGCCAAGAGGACTGTTGTCACCTTCTTGGAAAGTGGGATGACTCGGTCCATCGGGAGCAAGGATGGCTACGCTTTCTAAACGCGCTGCGACGCAGCGTTTTTTTGAAGAAAAGTACGCGGTGGATTCCCCCGAGGCCTTATCATTGTATCGCGATGAGATGAAGGATTCGCAGCTCACTTTGTCGGAAGTCGAAGAGCTCGAAGAGTGCATATCAATAGATATAGCATCCTCATATGAGCGATGTGCTTTCACGCTCTATCAGGCAGTTTCCGATCTACAAGCTGGAGACCGTCTTTGGGCGTCAGTTAAATTATATTATTCTACGTTCTATGCCTTGAGGGCGGAAATACTATTGGCGAATCGCGTTGTCGTACGTGCCGGCCGATTTCTTATAGTTGAAGGAAAGAGGGGTGCTAAATTTTCGCAGTACAATGGTAACGCGAAAGGGGATCATGGTGTTGCCATTGCATTATCGCAACGATTTTGTTCAGCGCATGACATACTACAGTCGCAAACGATCAATGGCGCTCATTCGTATGAATGGCTTAAAAGCGTCCGCGAAACTGTTCAATACAAGCTCCGGCGTCCTCCGGAGCTGCATAGTTTCGATCCGTTTTTTCCCGATTCGCAATGGTCCATCTACGATCAGATAAATACATTTCTTAGTGATAATGATCCATATTTCTGTTTTGATCCTGATTATGCCGCTTTGGCGCTCCCATTGAAGCGATTTCAGCTGACCGGTCAAGCGCTGCGTTCTCGCTCAATTTCCTGCGGCACGGACTTCTACAGACTAATGAATGGCTTCTACAAGGAGGGAAGTTCCTGCTCTTTGCTTAAGCCCTTCATATAGTGCTTTCTTCGATACTTCGGGAACGTTCGCGGTGTATCTCTTGGTCCCGATGCCCGCACTGCGCCTCTTGCGGCGTTTAATGTCCTTCGTCTCCGGTCATGCGCCAGTAGATGCTGCTGATTAGTGTGGGATTTCCGTGACGGATGCCCCCGAGCCACACCCCACCCAAAATCCTTCCAACACGCCCCGCCACCCCCTGTCCTACACGCGCGCAATCCGCTTGATCCTGTCGGATGACCCAGCAATTTCCACCCGTCCGCGCACTGGACCCCCGCCAAACAGCGCGTCTTCCTCGCCGCGCTCGTCGAAACCGGCAGCATCGCCCGCGCCGCTCGCGCCGCCGGCATGTCGCGGTCCAGTGCGCATGCGTTGCGCAACCGCCTGGCCGGCACGTCGTTCGACCATCAATGGACCCACGCGCTCAGGCTCCACGCCGCGCGGCTCGCCGATCCCTTCGGCCCCGATCCGCTCGCCCCGCGCGATCCCGTTGCGCCGCGTGCGCCCAGGCCCGCGCCCGTCGCGCCGTCGTCGCTTCGCTGATGCCCCGCCGTCGCGTCCTGTCGCCAAAGCGTCGCGTGCCAGTCGCCCGATGTTCAGATCGCGTCGCGACACAGTCGGGCATGCGTCGCGCGATCGTCGCGCACCCGTCGCGCCCGTGTCGCGCACCTGTCGTGTCGCGGGCGCTTCGCGGGTGTCATCCCGTCCAGTCAGCCCGCAACCCGCATGGTTTCGTCAGCTTCGCCGGGAGGTGTCAGGCGCGAGTCCCTGTTCCCGCAAGCAAAGCGCCGCCGCGCCGCCGCGATCTGCGGCGCGCGCGACGGCGCTGCGGGTCACGCCCCGCCGCTCACCCCGATCACCTCGCCCGTAATCCAGCGCGCCTCGTCCGAAGCCAGGAACACCGCCGCCACCGCGATGTCGTCGACATGGCCGACCCGGCCCAGCGGCGTCTGCGCGACGATCTGGTTGGCGAAGTCCGAACCCTCGACGATGCCCGCGGCGTCGGTGCCTTCGGTCATCGTCATGCCGGGGGAGATCGCGTTGACGCGGATCTGGCGCGGGCCCAACTCGCTCGACAGCACGCGGGTGATCGCGTCCACCGCCGCCTTGCTCGCGGTATAGAGCGACGCGCCCGGCATCTTCATGCGGGTGATGTTGGACGAGATGTTGATGACGCTCGCCCCCGCGCCCAGATGCGGCACCGCCGCCTTGGTCACGTTGAGCAGCCCCAGCACGTTGATCCCGAACATGCGGTGATATTCGACCGGGTCGAAGTCCTCGATCGGGCTGAAGGCATAGACTCCGCTATTGTTGACCACGATGTCGACGCGCCCGAATGCGCGCGTCGCCGCATCGATCAGCGCGGTTGCCTGTGCCGCGTCGGCGACGTCGCCCTGCACCGCCAGCGCCTTGCCGCCGGCGCTCTCGATCGCCGCGACCGTGGCGTCCGCGCCGTCGCGGCTGCTGGCATAGTTGACCACGACCGCCGCGCCCTCGGCGGCCAGCGCCCGTGCGATCGCCGCGCCGATCCCCTTGGACGCGCCGGTGACGACCGCGACCTTGCCCTGCAAACGACTCATGACTGCAATTCCTTGTCCCTCGCCCGCCGCCGAACTGGCAGCGTTAGTGCGATAGTTCGGGAATATGGAACTGTTGAACAAGGCGGCAAGGGGGCCTATCTGACTTTTATCATGCGCCCCTTCGTCCATCCCACCATCGACAGCGTGAGCCCTCAAGCGATCCTGCACGCGCTCGCCGATCCGGAACGCGCGCGGATCTATGCCGAGATCGCCGGGCTGGGCTGTGTTCAGGGTTGCGCGACGCTCGCCGACACCGGGGAGCGGGTGATCCCCAAATCCTCGCTGTCCCAGCATTTCCGCGTCCTGCGCGAAGCCGGGCTGATCCGTTCGGAACGGCACGGCGTGGAGATGCGCAACTATGCCCGCTGCCAGGAAATCGACACCCGCTTCCCCGGCCTGCTCAAGGCGATCATGGGCGCCTATGCCGGGGCAGGGGAGACGTCGGGCCCAACCCCGCGCTAGCCTGCGATGTGCAACGAAGCCTATCGCAAGCGCGAACTCGACAAACTGCTTGGGAGCTGGCCGACTCAGCATGTGACGCTGCGCTTTCCGGAGGGGCGGCCCAATTTCGCCCCGCTCGACGGCTTTCGCATCACCGACCGGGTGGAAATCATCCGCCCCGCGGCCGATGCACCCGGCGTGGCAGAAATGGTGACGCGCCGCTGGAGCTGGCCTGCAGCCAATGGCAAGCCGGTGTATAATTTCCGCTCCGACGGCCGCGAGATCGCCCATGCCAGCCGCTGCCTGATCCCGGTCGACGGCTTTTACGAATATGGCGATGCGCCGGAGCCGGGCGATACGGCCGACCTGTTCGGTGCCCCCGCACCGGCGCGACGCGGCAAGCCGCTCAAGGCCAAATGGGCCTTCACCCTGGCCGGGGCAGAGGGGTTCGCCATCGCCGGCATCTGGCGCAGCGACCCGGCGGTGGGGGAAGCGTGGGCGATGCTCACCTGTCCGCCCGGCCCGGATGTCGCCCCGGTCCATGATCGCCAGCCGGTGGTGCTGCCGCTCGACGACTGGGCGCGCTGGCTCGACCCGGCAACGCCCAGCGCGGATCTGTGCCGCCCGCTTCCCGCCGGCGGTCTGGTCGCCGCGCGGGTGCGATAGGCGGCGGCGCTGTCAGCTCTTGATAGTCACCATCGCGACCGGCTTGTCCTTGGTCGTCGGGTTCGACGCATTGCCCTTGGGTGGCTTTTCGGCCTTGGGCTTGCGGATTTCGCGGTTCGACTTCTTCTGGCTCTTGGCCATCACCTGTTCCTTCGCGGGCATAGCGCCCGCCGGCAAGCCTAGGCGCTTTGCGGCGCGCTGGCTTGCGAATTCGCCGCCCCGGTCAATGCACCGCGCGCTCGGTCAGCACCGTTGCCTTGCCGTCCTTCCAGGCGATCTCCATCGCGGGTTCCTTGGGTTTACCCGGCGCGAACAGTTCGTACAGGATCCGCCCGTCTTCGACCTGCCGGCTCTCGATCACCCGCTCCGGGGTAAAGGCGTCGGCGGTGGCCGCAGCGGCGGCGCGGACCGGGGCAGGGGCCTGCGTCCAGTCAATGTCGCGCTGCACCTCGACCGCCTTCAGCGACCCGTCGGGCTGGACCAGCATGTCGATCTCGACCTCGCTGCCATCGGGCCGCGTGCCCTCGACATCATAATAGGTTCGCCCGTCGCGATCCTTACGCTCGGCCTCGGCGATCCGCATGCCGGGCACCGTCGCCTCGGCAAGCTCGGCCACGCCGGCGGGCAACTCGACCGCTGCGACATTGGTGATCGCCGTCTCCGGCCCCTCCGCCAGCACGCCATTGGGCGGAGCCGCGTCGTTGCCAGCGGGCGAACAGGCGGCAAGTGCGATGAGGGGCAGGGCGAGAATACGCATGGCGATACTCCGGGTTGGGATACCGGTGTCATAGTGCCTCCCAGTACGCGCCGAGGCAAGCCGCCGGCGCGCATGGGGCTAAGCGATCAGCGCGTGTTTTCCATCCGCGCGTCGTCGGCGTCGTCGATCGCATCGGCCTTGGCTTCGCCCGCCTCCTCGACATTGTCGGCCTGCTGTTCCAGCGCCTCTTCCATCGTTTCGTTGGGGGCCATGTCGGCCTGTGCCTCGAGATTGTCGGCCATCGCCTCGGCATTTGCCTCGACATTTTCCGCGGCGCGGTCATCGGCATTGCCACCGCATGCCGCCAGCGCGACCAGTCCGGCACCGGCCAGCGCCGCCTTGAAGATGGATTTCATTGGTTTTTCCTCCTGTTGATGCCGCGCATCAATGAGCGGGAGGGCAAGCGGTTCCACGCGGTATCGACCGGTCGCGCGCCCGCTGGCCCGCCGGTCGATCTCGGCGGGCGCGTTGAAGCCGGTAATCCGGCAGCCGATCCGGGGCGCTGGCCCGTCAGTCCAGCGCGAGTGCGTCGCGGATGATATAGTGCAGGTCAGTCTGGTCGATCAGGCCGCTGACATTCACCGCGCGCGGTCCGTACGCGGCGATGCGCAGTTGTCCGCCGGTATGGCCCTGCGACCCTTCCACCGCCGTGCCGTAATGCACCGTCATCACTCCGCCCTCGCGCGTGTTGAGCGCGGCGGTCAGGCCGGGGGCGCGGCTGCCATTGCCGACAATCAGGCTGGTATGGGCATGGTCGGCGGTGACGATCACCAGCGTGTGGCCGTCCGCCCGCGCAAATTCCAGCGCGGCCTGAACCGCCTCGTCCAGGTCGACGGTCTCGCCGATCTGGCCGCACGGATTGGCGGCGTGATCCTGCTTGTCGATCGACGCGCCCTCGATCTGCAGGAAAAAGCCCTTCCCATTGTCCTTGAGCAGCGCGATCGCCTTGCGCGTCATCGCGGCGAGCGTCGGGATCTGCGCGGTCCGCTCCGCATTGCGCTGGCAGGCGACGGCGGGCTGGTCGAGATTGCCGCGAACGCTCGCGCGCGGGCCGATCCAGCGCACCGGCATGTTGTTCGGCGCGAACAGGCCGATCAGTGGCTGTCGGGTGTCGGCCCGGGTCACCGCGTCGAGCTCCGCAGCATTGCGCACGATGCGGAACCCGCGTGCCTGCGCCTGGTCCATCAGCGTGCGCCCGGCGAACTTGCCGGCCTTGGCGCTCTCCGCAAAGCTCGCCGCGCCGCCGCCCAGGATCAGGTCCGGGCGCGTGTCGAGCAGCTGTTCGGTGATCGACCCCAGCCCGCCATTCTCGAGCGCGTTGGTCGGGCAGGTCTTGCTCGTCGCCTCCGGCCCATAGCATTTGCGCTGGGTAACATGCGCCACCAGCGCGGCCGGCGTCGCGTCCTGGATCTCGGCGGTCGAGACATTGCCGGTGGCAAGCCCGGCCGCCTTGGCGATCTGCAGCAGCGTGCGGTGCGGCTTGCCGTGAATGTCGACGCCGATCGCGCCATTATAGCTTTTGACGCCCGAGGCCCACGCCGTCGCAGTGGCGGCGCTGTCGGCGACATAATTGGGTTTCCCCGTTTCGCGGTCGAGCGAATAATGCGTCATCTGGCCGGTAAAGGGCAGCGCGTCGATCCCCTTGAAATAGCCTCCCGCACCCTCGGCATAGTTGCGCGCGATGGTGATTTCGGAATCGCCCATGCCATCGCCGATCAGCAGGATGACGTTGCGCACTTCGGCCTGGGCCGACAGCTTGCGATAGGTCTCGCGCATGTCGCCATCGACCCGGCGCGCGCCGCCGGGCGCGCGCACGTCGCCCTGTGCGCCGCGCGCCAGATCGGGCGCATCCTGCGCGAACGCGCTCGGCGCGGTCAGGGTGAGCAGGGCAGCAAGGGCCAGACAAGAACGCATCGATGGAAACTCCGAACCAAGACGGACCGACGTGCCCCGAGGGCCGCCGGTCCGCGCGCTAACAATGGATTGTGACACGCGTGCGCCGTTGGCCCCGCCGCCGCAGCGACGGGGCGCGATGGCGCCTTCAGAACTGGGCGCGCACGCCCAGGCTGATCCGGCTTCCCGAAAACTCGTAGGTGGTCGGGAAGGACGGATCCATCGTGTAGCCGGTGGTCTTGGCATTGCCGATGTTGATGCCCTGCAGCTCGACGCGGAAATTGCGCGTCAGCTGATAGCTGGCGGCGAAATCGAACTGGCCATAGGCATCGCGATAGACCGGATACATGTTACGCTCGATCCGCTCCACATATTCTCCCTTGCGATTGTACGACAGGCGCACCGAGAGCGGCCCCTTGTCGTAGAAGACCGTCGCGTTGTAGCTGGTGTCGGCCAGGCCGATCGGTGCGGTCGGGATGCCAAGCGACGACTGACCGGTCAGCGAACTGTCGAGGAAGGTGGCATTGGCGTTGACGCCGAACCCGTCGGCCCAGTCGCTGAACATGCCGAACGGAACGACCGCGTTCAGCTCAAACCCGCTGACCTTGTAGGAACCCTCGGCATTGACCGGCTGGTAGACGTCGAAGTCATAGATGCCGTTGACGGTGCCATTGGCGTTATAGACCGTCACGTCCTCGACCTTGCCGGTCAGCTGGTTCTGCACCACGCCCTTGATCTTTTTCCAGAAATAGGAAGCCGACAGGATGCCGCCACCGCCGAGATACTTCTCGGCGCCCACTTCCCACTGATCGGCATAGGTCGGCTTGAGGCCGGGGTTGCCGTCGGTGAAGCGGAAGCTGCTGTAGCTGGCGGTGCGCTTGTAGGCGAGGTCGCCCAGCGCCGGGCGGATCAGCGTCTGCGACGCGGCGGCGCGCAGGATCACGCTGTCGGTCAGTTCGGCATGGACGTTGAACGACGGCAGGAACTTCTCATAGCTGCCTTCGCTCGCCACCGGTGCCGGGGTCAGGCCGGTCGATCCGTTCGGATTCTGGATCTGGTGATAGCCCGCCGAACGAATGTCCGTGCGCAGGTAGCGGCCGCCGAGATTGACGAACACCGGCACGCCCAGCTCGAACTCGAAATCGACCATGGCATAGCCGGCGAACGTCTGTTCCTGCACCTTGGCATAGTTGGCATTGGCGAACGGCGTGACGAAGCCGTCCGGGCGGAAGAAGTCCCGCGCATAGGCGTTCGACACCTGCGCCCAGCTCAGGTCCCGCGCCTGATATTCGCTGCCGCCGACCAGATCGATGACGTTGGTCAGCGGGCTGTCGCCGAGGCGGCGGACATTGACATAGGCGGTGCTGCCGCGCGTCGGGCCCTGGATCTTCTCCTCGCCATATTGCCGCTGGTTGGTCTTGTCGGTGTAGCGGCCGCCGACGTTGATGCGCTTGATGAACAGATCGTCGAAGCTGTAGCTTACATCGACCTGCGCGGCATATTTGTCGTCCTTCACCTCTTCGCGCGTCGTCTCATACGCCTCGAACAGGTAGCGCGTCGGCGCGTTGTACATGTCGATCGTGTTGGGGTTGGCGCTGGGAATCGTCTCGCCGCCGGTCTCGGTATAGCGCGTGCGCGACGGCGCATAGGCGACATGCTTGAGGTTGGCGTAATCGATCGTCCGCTTGGCGCCTGAATAGCCGCCCAGCGCGCTGATCTTCCAGTTGCCGGTTTCCCAGTTCAGCTCGCCGCCGAACTGACGATAGTCGGTGTCGGTGAGATATTCCTTGCTCAGGAACTCATGCTGGGTGTTGGTGTAGGACACGTCGCGCAGGACGACGATGCCGCTGCTGCTCAGCGTGGTCGCGTCGAACGCGTGGATCGTCTCCAGCGTCGAATTGCTCGATGCCGAATAGCCGGCCGCGTCATATTCGTCCTCGACCGTGTCGTACGAGCCGATGAACGCGTCGAGCGCGACGCTGAAGCTGTCGCTCGGCTTGTACTGGACCGATCCGGAAATGCCGAGGCGATCCTGGTCATTCTTGTACACGCGGTCGCCGACCTTATCGAGGAAGACGATCTTGTTCTTCATCGCATCGGTAAAGGTGATGCCGGCGTCGCGCTGCAGCACCGAAATCGCCTGGTTGCGATAAACGGTCCCCGAACGGTCGGTCCAGCGCGCGATCGGTCGGAAGTTGATGCCCGAATTCGAATCGGTGCGGTTGGTGCGCTGCTGCTTGGCGACCGACACCAGCACGCCGATGTCGCCAAAGGTGTTGCTGGCGAGGAACGAGAAGCTGGGATCTACCTGTTGCGAGATCGAGTTGTACGCGCCTTCGACGCTGCCGACCAGGCGCAGGCCCGAATGATCGAACGGGCGCGCGGTGCGGATGGAAACCGATCCGGCAATGCCGCCCTCTTCATCGGCGGCGGTCGGCGACTTCTGCACCGTGACCGACTGGATCAGTTCGGACGCGAAGATGTCGAATTCGACGTCGCGTCCGCCCGAACCCGACGCGGTCGCCAGCCTGTTGATCGAAACGAAGGTAAACTCGGTCGGCAGGCCGCGCACGTTGACGCGGGTGCCAAGGCCCTTTTCGCGCTCGATGGTTACGCCGGGGACGCGCTGCAGCGCTTCGGACAGATTCTGTTCGGGGAAGTCGGCAATGTCGGTGGCGACGATCGAGTCGGAGAAGCCGACCATCTCGCGCTTCATGTCGATTGCCTCCTCAAGGCTGCGGCGATAGCCGGAAACGACGATCTCTTCGTCGACCGTGTCGTCGACCGGCGCGGGATCGGCCGTCTGCGCGGTGGCCGGCACGGCGGTCAGCGCGGCGAGCGCCACGCCCAGAAGCAGCGGGCGCGATCGGTCGAGCCGGTTGAGTGTGCAACGCATAGTTAATGCCCCCTTTTTCAATAACTGGCTGCGCGCGCGCCGCGGATTCGACGCGCGCAACGACGCTTCCCGGCCGGTCCACCGACCCGGATCGTGATTCTTGGTCCTGTGCTTGTCTTGTCGTTCCGACGCTCGGCAGCCCGTCGGCTCCGGCGCGTCAGCCCCTCCCGGCCGAACGAGTGTGTCGCTGCGGAAACAGCGGCAATGCTTGGCGAATTGCCAATCAGACGATCACTGCGCCTCCCCCTTCGGCTTGGCACGCAGGTGGAGAAAACTTGTTACGCGGTTGTGACGCGCGGACCATTATGTAGCCAAAGCGGGAATTTGTCGGCGCTCGGGGCGCGCGCGTTCCGCTGCTGTCCGCAAGGCGGCGGCCATCCGGCGCCACGCGCACGCGATCGTCGCGTCAGGCGCGGCGACGTGCGCCGCACGACCCGATCAGTCATTGAAAAAATGGTGCTGCCGGTGAGGATTGAACTCACGACCTCAGCCTTACCAAGGATGCGCTCTACCACTGAGCTACGGCAGCACTCGGCGCGGGCGGCAGGTCCGTTCCGCGCGGGAGCGGCCCTTTCGCGCGGGAGCGCCCCATTGTCAAGGCGCTGGCACCCGGTTTATCGCCGCACCATGACCGACGCCGACAAAAAGGCCCGCCTCGCCGCCGCGCTCCGCGAAAATCTGCGCAAGCGCAAGGCACAGGCGCGGGCGGCGGCGGAACAGCCCGCTCCGCCAACCCCCGATCCTAACGCGCCGCAATAGGCCGGCACTTCGCGTCGAGCCATGCCCGTTCCTCGGGCGACAGCTGCGGCCCCAGAATCTCCAGCACCCGCGCATGATAGGCGTCGAGCCAGCGGCGCTCCTCCTCGGTCAACAGGCCCGGCTCGATCAGGCTGCGCTCGATCGGGGCAAAGGTCAGCGTCTCGAACCCCAGCATCACCGATTCGGCGCCCGGAATGTCCTTCTCGACCACCAGCACCAGATTCTCGATCCGGATGCCGAACGCGCCAGCCTTGTAGTAACCCGGCTCGTTCGACAGGAACATGCCCGCGCGCAGCGGTTCGGCCGGACCGCCGCCGGGATAGTTGGGCGCGGCGATCCGCTGCGGCCCTTCATGCACCGACAGATACGCGCCGACGCCATGCCCGGTCCCATGGCCATAGTCGCAGCCGACTTCCCACAATGGGCGGCGCGCAAAGGCGTCGATCTGGCCGCCGGTCGTCCCCGCCGGGAACACCGCCGTGGCGATCGCGATATGGCCCTTGAGCACGCGGGTGAAGCGGTCGCGCATCTCCTGCGTGGGCTCGCCCACCGGGATCACGCGGGTGACGTCGGTGGTGCCATCCTCATACTGCCCGCCCGAATCGACGAGGTAGAGGTGGCCATTCTCGATCGGCAGGCTCGACTCCTCGGTCACCTTGTAGTGCGGGATCGCGCCATTGGGGCCGGTGCCCGAAATCGTGTCGAAGCTGAGGTCGCGCAGCACGCCGGTTTCCTCCCGGAACGCCTGCAGCCGCGCGGCGGCCGACCATTCGGTCACCCCGCCCTTGGGCATTTCCGCCTCAGCCCATTTGAGGAAGCGGGCGAGCGCCGCGCCATCGCGCGCCTGCGCCGCCTTGTGCCCCGAAATCTCGGCGTCATTCTTGATCGCCTTGGCCAGCACGACCGGATCGCGCGTCGCCAGGATTGTCGCCCCACCGGCATCAAGCGCATCGAAGATCGCCGCAACCGACCCGGCCGGGTCCGCAGCAACCCGCTTCCCCGCAAAGCGCTGCAACGCCGGGGCAAAGGCCGCGCGGTCATGCACCCGCACCGCATTGCCCAGATGCTGAGCGACGTCGTCACCCACCTTGTCCTTCGCGACGAACAGATCGGCGGTGCCGTCGGCGTTGACGATGGCATAGGCGAGCGCGACCGGCGTGTGGCTGACATCCGCCCCGCGCACGTTGAAGACCCAAGCAATCGAATCGAGCGCGGAGAGCACGACCGCATCCGCCTTGCGCTCGGCCAGCCAGTCGGCGATCTCGGCGCGCTTGCTCGCGCTGGTGCGCCCGGCGGCATCATCGCGCTGCACGATCAGCTTGGCGTCGGACGGCGCGGGCTGGTCGTCCCACACCGCGTCGATCGGGTTGCGGCTCACTGCCACCAGTTCCGCCCCGCGTTCGGCCAGTGCCTTCTTCGCATCCTCGACCCAGCCGCGTGTGTGCAGCCACGGGTCGTACCCGATCCGCCCGCCCTGCGGCGCGTGGTCGCGCAGCCAGTCGGCGATGCTCACCTGCGGCACGGGCACATACTCCCAGTGCGCCCCGTCGACCTGCTGGCGCACCTGGATCGTATAGCGTCCGTCGGTAAAGATCGCGGCAGCCTCCGGCAGCACCACGGCGTTCCCCGCGCTCCCCTGAAACCCGGTCAGCCAGGCGAGCCGCTGCGCGTAGGCCCCGACATATTCGCTCATATGCTCATCGGTCAGCGGCACGACGAACCCGTCGAGCTGATCGCGGGAGAGCTGCTCGCGCAGGGCCTGAAGGCGGGCGGCGTAGGTCGACATGGGAACGGTCCTCGAACTGCTGGGGCGACGGCGTTGGCTCCATATGGGGAGCGGACGCCACGCCGTTAAGCCGCTCTGGTGGCCCAAGCGAAGCGGGTTGAAAAGGGGGGTGAGGCACTCAGGTTAACGCCCCGCGACCCTGTCCCACAGCGATACGCGGCCAAATCGGGGGGTGGTAAGGAGCAGTTCGATGCACGATCTGGCGTGATGGACCGGAGGAGATTGATGCGCGCAGGCGGATGGATGGTGCGGACAGGGATCGTGGCGGCGCTCGGCGTCGGTGC
This sequence comes from Sphingomonas sp., assembly GCF_965227385.1. Taxonomy (GTDB): domain Bacteria; phylum Pseudomonadota; class Alphaproteobacteria; order Sphingomonadales; family Sphingomonadaceae; genus Sphingomonas. The sequence goes on along the minus strand of NZ_OZ245750.1, from coordinate 689,478 downwards.
GATGGCTGCGGCTGCGCTGATCCCCGCGCCCGAACCGGCTCGCAGTGCAGCCCCGGTCACGGCAGCGCCCGCCCCCGCGCCCAGGCCGCCCGCCCCCGCGCCCAGACCGATTGTCGCGGCAGCCGCCGCGCCGGCGCCTGCACCGGCCTCCGCCGCGCTCCCGCCCGCCGCCCCGGCGCTGGACGCGATGACGGTCAAGCGGATCCTCGACATCCCCGGCCCGATCAGCTTCGGCACCTATTATTGGAACACCGACGGCGTTCCCGCCGATGGCCCGTTGGTGATCACCGTCGACCTTGAGGCTCAGACCATGTCGGTGTTCCGCGACGGGTACGAGATCGGCGCGACCGCGATCCTCTATGGCATGGACGAAAAGCCGACCCCGCTCGGCGTGCACATGATCAAGCAGAAAAAGGTCCACCACATCTCGAACCTCTACGGCGCGCCGATGCCGTACATGATGCGACTCACTTGGGACGGCGTCGCGATCCACGGGTCGGAGGTGGAGGAAGGTCGCGCCACCCATGGCTGCATCGGCGTTCCCACCGAGTTCGCCAAGCTGGTGTTCGCGCAGGCCAAGCTCGGCGACCGGGTGATCATTACCCGCGGCAAGCGCCTCGGCATGGGCGGCGTCGTCACCCCGGAGTGACGCGCCGCCGCGCGGGCGGATTAATCCCGCCCCAGATAATGCCGCTGCGCCGCATCGGACGCATTCACCGCCAGCAGCGCATGCCGCTCCACGGGTCGCGACCGCCCGTGCCGGTCGCTCGCCGCATCCAGCACCCGGTCCAGCATCGCCTGACCCTCGGACCACCAACCCAGGTCGCTGTCGGCATTGAGGTGCCCCTGCGGCCCGGCATCGACGAACACGCTCCCCCAATTGGCGGCCAGGTTGCGCGAATGCGCGATCGGCGCCCACGGATCGTCGCTGCTCGCGACCAGGATCGACGGGAAGGGCAGGGGCGTGGACGGCGACGGCGCAAAGGCGCTCAGCGCCGCGTGATTGCCACCATCGACATCCGCCGGCGCGACCAGCAATGCGCCTGCGACCGGCGTGCCATAGGTCTGTCCGGAAAGCTCCGCCCACCACGCGACGGCCAGGCAGCCCAGGCTATGCGCGGCGAGCACCACCGGCCCCTGTACCGCGCGGATCGCCTGATCCAGCTTGGTGACCCAGGCATTGCGGTGCGGGGTGTTCCACATCCCCAGCTCGACGCGGCGGGTATCGGGGCGCGACACCTCCCACAGGCTCTGCCAGTGCGACGGGCCCGACCCGCCCAGGCCGGGAACGGTCAGAACGACGGGCGATCGCGCGTCGTGCGGTGAGAACATGGACATGCATCGTCTCCAGCGAAGGCGGCTCCCTTGCTGTCCAATTCATTCCCACTGAATTAGTATGCAATGGACTTGCGGCGAAGCGAACGCGGTGAGCGCCCGGTCGCTGCGCTACTCGCGGATCCTCACCGCCTCCCCGACCTTCGCCGCCGCGATCTGCGCCGGGGTGAACGGAAAGCGCACCCATTGCTTGGCAGAATACATGCGCGTCTGATCGCCATACCAGGGCGATTGCGGGTCGGGCGACTGGGAGTAGGACAGGATCGTGTCCGCCACCGGCCCCGCGTCATCGAACCCGACCACCTGCACATAGCTCGATCCATGGCGCGGCGTGACCCCGCCTTGCGCCGGCACCATCATCTGCACGTTGAGCACGCCCAGCGCGCCATCGCCGCCATGGATCGGGATGCGATTCGTAATCCGCTGCGCAAACGCGACATCGCCCCAGCGCGCATCGAGCGCGATCCCCGCCTGGGTCACGTCCTCCGCCGCCGCCTTGAGCGCCGCGATCAGCTTTTCGCCGGTCTCGCCGCTGGTCACCAGATCGCGCGGAGTATGGATCGGGTCCGTGGCATCGAACGGCACCGCCCAGATGCCCGGCACCCGCGCCGCCTTCATCCAGAACCGGTCGAACAGCCACGCCCCGCGGCTGTCCAGCTCGAACCGCCCGTCCCACTTGCCCAGCGCCGCGCACGCCTCCGCGACCTCGGCCTTCCCCGCGCACAGGGCCAGCAGCGGCTTCAACGCCAGTTCGCCCGCATGGCTCTTGTTGGCAAAGGCCATCGTCTTGGCCCGGTCATGATCGACCTTGCCGCCCGCGATCAGCCCGCGGGTCTCGATAAACCCCGACCGGGTGCGCAGCGATACCGCCTTCTCCGCCTCGCCCAGGATGGGCGACAGCACGCGATGCGGATGGTCGGCATTGCTCAGCCAATAGCTGTCATTCATGTTGGCGACGTAGTCGCGCCGCTGCTGCACCGCCTGATCGCCGGCGGGCATCAGCCCCGGCACCGGCGTCCCCGCAACAACATCCCATGCACAGGCCGATTTCGACCCGTCGAGCAGGATTGCGGTGCGCGCGACGACCGGCGACAGCGGCGTCGCGCACGCCTTCGCCTTCTCCGCCGACACGTTCGGCACCGCGGTCACGTCGGCGTGCAGCGCATCGCCATGCCGGTCGGCGACGATCGTGTTGACCCATGGAATGCCCAGCGTCTCGCTCACCGCCGCGCGCACCTCGCCGACGTTCCGCGCCGTCGCGATCCGCACCCAGGTACCGATCCCGCGCTGGTTCCCCGCATTGGCGTCGCGCATTGCGAAAGCGGTGGTCTTGCTCCAGTTCGCCATCGCCTGCGGAATCACGATCACCGGGCCGAAGCGGGTCGAATACAGCGTCCGCGTCACCGGCGCTGCGCCATCGGGCATCGGCACGGTCACAGTCTTCGCGACCATCTTCTCCGACTTGCCATCGACCAGATAGGCGGTCGGATCGGTCGGATCGAGCGCCAGCTGGTACAGCGTAAAGTGCCGTGCCGCCGTCACCGTATGCGTCCAGGCAATATCCTTGTTGAAGCCCAAAGTGGGGAAGGGCGACCCGGCAATTCCAACCCCCGCCGTGTCCATCTTGCCGGGAATCGTGACATGCATCTGCCAGAAGCGGCTCGGCCCATGCCACGGGAAGTGCGGGTTGCCGATCACCATCCCCTTGCCATTGGCGGTGACTTCGCCCCCGAACGCCCAGCCATTGCTCGCCACCTCGAACTGGGCCGGATCGGGCAGCGCCATGCTCACCTTTGCCGGAGCCGCGCTCCCCGGCGGCACCGCATTGGCGATGGCCGGCGCGAAGTTGAGCGAACTGGCGAGCAGCATCTGCTTCTCATTCAGCCGCAGCATGTCGTCCGCGGTAATCGCCCGCACCCACGCCTTGCCACGGCATTCGGCGGGCACCTTGTCCGGCCCCAGATCCTTGAGATAGCGATTATACCCCGCGACCCAGCCCGCCGTCAGCGCCAGCGCCGCCGCCCCCTGCGCCTTCGCCCCGCGCCGCAGCGCTGGCAGGTCGATCGCCGATCGGAAGAACAGGTCCGACGACAGATTGTCGACGCTCTGAAAACCCAATGTCGCGCTGCCCTTCGCCCCGAAATGCAGCGAGCGTTCGCCCGCGACCGTCGCGAACTCCTCGGCGATCATGCACAGATTGTCCTGCGCATAGGCATAGCCAACACCATAACCCGCCCCGCGCCAGTCCTTGGCGACGATATGCGGCACGCCATGCTGGGTCCGGGTGATCGTCGCTTCGTAGCGCTGAGCCTGCGCCGCGCCGCTCCATGCCAGCGCCACGCCCGCAGCCGCCAACAGCATCGCCTTGCCCATCCGATCCTCCCATGTTTCGCAGCAGCCTAGCGCCGCTTCCGTTCACGGCAACCGTTTGCGCCAACCATCGGCTGCGCTAGACGGGCCGAATGAGCCAGACCACGCCCCCCGTCGCCGCCACCCGCCCCTTCAGTTACGAGCGCCACGGCGTGACGATCGATGACCCATGGAACTGGCTGCGCGACCCCGGCTATCCCGAGGTCACGGACAAGGACGTCCTCGCCTATCTCGAGGCAGAAAACGCCTATTTCGAAACCGTGATGGAGCCATTGAAGCCGCTCGCCGAGACGCTGTTTCAGGAGATGCGCGGGCGGATCAAGGAAGACGACGCCACGGTCCCGCAAAAGGACGGCGCCTATCTCTACTGGACCGATCACGAGACCGGCGGCGAATATCGCCGCTGGTGGCGCAGGCCCGTTGCGGGCGGGGACGCCGAACTGATCCTCGACGAACCGAAACTGGCCGAAGGGAAAGAGTATTTCGTCCTGGGCGGCTTCTCGGTCAGCCCCGACGACCGCTATCTCGCCTACGCCTTCGACGACAATGGTTCGGAACGGTTCGAGGTGCGGGTCAAGGATCTCACCACCGGCGACCTCCTCCCCGACACCATCCCCGGCGTCCTCTCCGACCTCGTCTGGACCTCGGACTCACGTGGCTTCCTCTACGGCGTCGCCAACGACCAGTGGCGCACCGACAATGCCCGCTGGCACAAGCTCGGCGATCCGGTCGAAAGCGACATCGAACTCTTTCACGAGGATGACGAGGGCTATCGCGTCGGCGTCGGAGAAACCCAGTCGCGCCGCTTCCTCGTCATCTCGACCGGCGACCATGTCACCAGCGAAATCCGCCTGCTTCCCGCCGACAACCCGCTCGCCGAACCGATCCTGATCGCCCCGCGCCAGACCGGCCGCGAATATGATGTCGAGGAGCATGACGGCACGCTCTTCATCCACACCAACGACACCCACACCAACTGGCGCCTCGTCACCGCCAGCCTCGACGCGCCGGGCGACTGGCACGAGCGGATCGCCCCGTCCGAAACCTTCTACATGACCGGCGTCACCACCTTCGCCGACTATTTCGTGGTCGAGGGGCGCGAGGCCGGGCTCGATCAGATCGAGATTCACCAGTATGAAGGCGGTCCCGGCAAGCGCATCGCCTTTCCGGAGGCGAGCTATGTCGCCAGCCTCGGCGACAATCCCGAATATGCGATGGCAAAGCTGCGCATCGGCTATGAATCGATGGTCACGCCCGGCACCGTCTATGACTATGACGTCGCGACCGGCGAACTCGAAACGCTCAAGGTCCAGATCATCCCCTCGGGCTATGACGCGTCGAAATACGCGACCGAGCGGCTGCACATCGCCGCACGCGACGGCACCGACATCCCGTGCTCGATCGTCTATCCGAAGGACTTCCCGCGCGACGGGACGGGCAAGGTCTATCTCTACGCCTATGGCGCGTACGGCTACGCCATCCCGCCCGGCTTCTCGACCGCGCGCATGTCGTTCCTCGACCGCGGCGTCGCCTTCGCCATCGCGCATATCCGCGGCGGCGATGATCTCGGCCAGCAATGGTATCTCGACGGCAAGCTGGAAAAGCGCGCCAACACCTTCAACGATTTCGTCGATGTGGCGAAAGGGCTGATCGACCGCGGCTACACCTACAAGGGCGGCATCGCCATCGCCGGGCGCAGCGCGGGCGGCGAGCTGATGGGCGCCGTCGTCAACTCCGACCCCGATTTGTGGGGCGTGGTCGTCGCCGATGTCCCGTTCGTCGACGTGCTGAACACCATGCTCGACGACAGCCTGCCGCTCACCCCCGGCGAATGGCCCGAATGGGGCAACCCGATCACCGACAAGGCGGCGTTCGACCTGATCCGCGGCTACTCGCCCTATGACAACGTCAAGCCACAGGGTTACCCGCCCTTGTTCATCTCGGGCGGCCTCAACGACCCCCGCGTCACCTATTGGGAACCCGCCAAATGGGCGGCCAAGCTCCGCGCGACCAAGACCGACGACAATGTGCTGGTCCTCAAGACCAATATGGGCGCCGGCCACGGCGGCAAGTCGGGTCGCTGGGAAAGCCTGCGCGAAGCCGCCGACGAAAACGCCTTCATCCTGTGGCAGCTGGGGCTGGCGAACGCCTGACCCGCGTTCCTCCATTGTGGCGGGACTCCCCGCCATGCTGGATGCGTCGGTTAAGGAATTGATCAGCCGCGCCTTTTAAGTGCGTTTCCGATGGAGACGCTGGCGTGAAACATTCCCTGGAACTGCACCGTGGCCGCCATCGGCGCGCCGGCTTTGGTCGGCGCGAGTTGGGCGGGACGCTGCTTGCAGGGGTCGTCGGCGGGCTCGCCTGGTCGATGCTGCCTGCGGTCGAACCCGCGCCCGCTACCGCGCCCCGAACCAGTTTCGGCTTCTGCCATAGCGGCGGCGGCGATGACTGCGTGGTCGATGGCGACACCTTCCGCATGGCGGGGGACAGGATCCGCATCGCCGATATCGACACGCCCGAAACCCACCCCGCGCGCTGCCCGGAGGAAGCCCGGCTCGGCGCGGCGGCGACGCAGCGGCTCCACGCGCTGCTCAACAGCGGCGCAGTGACCCTCCACCCGATCGACCGCGACTCCGACCGCTATGGCCGCAAGCTGCGCCGCGTCACCGTCGACGGACGCGGCGTCGGCGACACGCTGGTCGCCGAGGGTCTGGCGCGCCCCTATCGCGGCCGCCGCATGGGCTGGTGCAGCTAGCGACACGGACGGCGGTGGATCCGAAGCCGCCGCCAACAGGGCGAAGCGGGAGCGCCGCGCACATCGCGGCTCTGCGCAGCATTGCGCTCGCACCGCGCGCGCCCTGAACCCCGCACCCGTCGCGAAACCGTCACCGAATTCTCCCCGCTCCGTCATCGAAATGGCGTTGCACTGCAACAGATCGGGCGCAGGGGGCGGTCACCGATACAATATATTCAGGGGAACCCGATCATGGCATTGCGCCTTTCCGGCGTCGCATTCGCGGCGCTGCTCACCACCGTGTCCGGCACCGCGCTCGCACAGGAAGCGCCCGAAGCGCGCGCCGCTGCACAGGCCGACGATGGCGAGATCATCGTCACCGCGCAAAAGACCGAGCAGCGCGCGGTGGACGTGCCGATCACGATCAGCGCGAACAGCGGCGCGCGGATGCGCGAGCTGGGCGTGCAGGATCTGGACGAGCTGTCCAACTATGTCCCCGGCCTCAACGTGCAGGAGCAGAGCGCGAACAACCCCGGCATCGTGATCCGCGGCATCACGTCGGACTCGGGTTCGGCGCAGCAGGGGCCGCGCGTCTCGCTCTATTATAACGGCGTCGACATCTCGCGCTCGCGCGGCTCGTACCAGGCGATCTACGACCTCGAGCGCGTCGAAGTGATCAAGGGGCCGCAGGCGACCCTGTTCGGCACCGCTTCGACGATCGGCGCGATCAGCATCATTTCGGCGCGTCCGGAGCCGGGGTTTTCGGGTGAGCTGAGCGCCAGCTACGGCAATTTCGACGCGTGGCGCGTCGCCGGTTTCGTCAATGCCGGCAACGACGTGTTCGGCGGCCGCATCGCGTTCGAGTACAAGAAGCGCGACGGCTATGTCGAAAATCTCGCCGCCAATCAGGACGATCTCTACGCTCAGGACCAGCTCGGTGTGCGCGGTTCACTGCGCTTCGAGCCCAGCGACGCGTTCCGCGCCGACCTGATCCTCACCTATGACCAGCAGCGCAACAGCGGCACGCCGTTCATCTCGCGCGCGCTCCCCACCACGGCCGGTCCGGGCAACCCGTTCGGCGTCGCGCATCTCGGCGGCTCGCCCGTCTCGGCGCAGGCGCTGGGCATGGACAAGCTGGGCCTCAACCGCGAAGTCTATGACGCCAACCTGACGCTCCGCTGGGACATCACCGATCGCTGGTCGCTGACGCTGGTCAATGGCTATCGCGAATTCGACAGCCTCGAGGTGTTCGATGCCGATGGCTCGGCTGCCTGGTATCTGGAGTTCGCCGAATACGCCAAGGGCTGGCAGGCGAGCCAGGAAAGCCGCTTCGCCTATACCAGCGACCGGTTCCGCGGCTCGTTCGGCTTCAACGTGTTTGGCGAAGACAGCTTCCAGAACGTGCCCTTCTCGTCCGAGGAAGGGACCTTCATCCAGTGCGCGACCGGCCTTCTCGTCATGGGGCTTCCCTGCATCAATTCCGCCGGCGTGGTGACGGCGGCACAGGCGACTTCGCTTGCCACCGGCGGACTGGTCACCGCGATCCCCTACAGCTCCGTGTTCGAGAATCAGGGCCGCAACAGCAGCTATTCGTTGTTCGCGGACGGCACCTGGATTCCGTTCCAGGCGCTTGAGCTGACCGCCGGCGTGCGCTGGCTGACCGAAACCCGCCGTTCCGGCTATTTCGCCCGCGTGCCGCGTTCGGTGCTCACCGGCGGCGCGTCGCTGATCCCGGGCCAGGTCGATACGGCGGGCCGCACGCTCCATGCCGAGGACAGCTTCACCGCCGTGCTGCCGCGCTTCAACATCCTGTTCCGCGCGACCGACGACATCAACCTGTTCGCCACCGTGTCGAAGGGGCGCCGCTCGCCGGTGGTCCAGCTCTCGGCGCGCTCCACCCCCGCCGGCCCGGCCGAGAACCTCAGCATCGTCGATGAGGAAAAGGTGTGGAACTATGAAGCCGGGCTCAAGGGCCGCGTCGGCCCCGTCTCGGGCACGCTCGGCGTCTATTACCAGAAATATGACGGCTTCCAGGTCAGCGTGGTCCAGTCCGACGGCAGCACCGTCACCCAGAGCGCGGGCAAGGCCAGCAACTTCGGTGTCGAGGCCGAAGTCAGCGTCCGCGCGACCCCGTGGCTGACCGTATTCGCCAATGGCGCGTATATCGATGCGAAGATCGAAGAGGGCAATTCGCTCGCACCCGCCTTCTCCGGCGCGCGCTTCCGCCTCCAGCCGGAGGTGCAGGCGGCGGGCGGCTTCACGCTCAACACGCAGCTGGGCGGGATGCGCGTCTTCGCGACGCCGACCGTCACCTATCGTTCGCAGATCTTCTTCGAGATCCCCAATAATTCGCTGATCAGCCAGCCGGGCGTGACCCTGTTCAACGCGCGCGCCGGCGTGTCGTTCGCCGACGACCGCTATGAACTGGCGCTGTTCGGCCGCAACCTGTCGGACGAGGATTATCTGCTCGACGCCGGCAACACCGGTGGCGCGTTCGGCATCCCCACCTTCATCCCGGCCGAGCCGCGCTTCTACGGGATCGAGCTGACCGGCCGATTCTGATCGCGAATCCGGTCCCGAGTACATCCCCGTCCGGCGCGCCGGGCGGGGATCACTGTATCTGGTGGGGGCGGGGCATCAGAAAGCTGTGGATGAATCGGCCTGCGAAAAAAAACCTGCGTTCGCACGTCGTTCTCTTGCATTCTGAAAAGGCGAGGAAGGTCCGCGCGTCGCGGCCTCTCCGCGCTGGGCGGCGTGCCATGAACCGAGTCATATCAGCGACGAACCGAGTCGCTTAACTGTCATTTACGGTATTGCCTCTGCTGCCGGATTGGCACAATCTCTAGTGGTCACACAGGGGGACAAGCCCAAGCACTGGTGGAGCATCGCTCGCGATCCTATATCGCGGGGTGTCTTTTTCCGTCGCTTGATGCGGGCGGATGGGCATGTTTTGTTCTCTCCGCGCCGGATGCTATGATGCCAGCATCGGCATCGCCCCCCGAGTCGTGACGATTGGACGTGGCAGGGGACGACCGATGGACTTCAGGGAAAGCCAGGAAACGAGCGTGAGTGAAACCGTGACCGATACCACCGAAATGCTCGTCGAGCCCAAGATTCCGGCTGCTGCCGCCGCGCCTGAAAAGGCTGCGAAGGCGAAGAAGAAGCTGGATTCGAAGACCGTTGCCCCGCGCATCTACCCGGTCGAGGTCGATCATTCGCGCGACGCGCTGCTGACCGAATTCGGCAAGGACACGCTGCGCGACCGCTATCTGCTGCCGGGTGAGAATTTCCAGGACCTGTTCGTCCGCGTCGCCTCGGCCTATGCCGACGATGCCGCGCATGCCCAGCGCATCTACGACTATATCTCGCGCCTGTGGTTCATGCCCGCCACCCCCGTGCTGTCGAACGGCGGCACCGGTCGCGGCCTGCCGATCAGCTGCTTCCTCAACTCGGTCCCCGACAGCCTCAACGGCATCGTCGACACCTGGAACGAGAATGTGTGGCTCGCCTCGCGCGGCGGCGGCATCGGCACCTATTGGGGCAATGTCCGCGGCATCGGCGAACCGGTCGGCCTCAACGGCAAGACCAGCGGCATCATCCCGTTCGTCCGCGTGATGGATTCGCTCACCCTCGCGATCAGCCAGGGCAGCCTGCGTCGCGGTTCGGCCGCCTGCTATCTCGACATCAGCCACCCGGAGATCGAGGAGTTCCTCGAGATCCGCAAGCCCAGCGGCGACTTCAACCGCAAGGCGCTGAACCTGCACCACGGCGTCCTCATCCCCGACGCGTTCATGGAAGCGGTGCGCAATGGCGAGGAGTGGGACCTCAAATCGCCCAAGGACGGCAGCGTCCGCGGCACCGTCAACGCCCGCGCGCTGTTCCAGAAGCTGGTCGAAACCCGCCTCGCGACCGGTGAGCCGTACATCGTGTTCGCCGATCACGTGAACAACAACATGCCCAAGCATCACCGCGATCTGGGCCTCAAGGTCTCGACCTCGAACCTCTGCTCGGAAATCACCCTGCCGACCGGCAAGGATCATCTGGGTAACGAGCGCACCGCGGTCTGCTGCCTCTCCTCGCTCAACCTCGAAACCTGGGACGAGTGGAAGAACGAAAAGGGCTTTATCGAGGACGTCATGCGCTTCCTCGACAACGTCCTTCAGGACTATATCGACCGCGCCGAGCCGGGCATGGAAAAGGCCGCCTATTCGGCCGGCCGCGAGCGCAGCGTCGGCCTCGGCGTGATGGGCTTCCACAGCTTCCTTCAGGCGCGCGGCCTGCCCTTCGAGGGCGCGATGGCCAAGACCTGGAACAGCAAGATCTTCAAGCACATCAAGGCGCAGGTCGACGAAGCCTCGATGCAGCTCGCGGTCGAGCGTGGCCCGTGCCCCGACGCCGCCGATATGGGCGTGATGGAGCGTTTCAGCTGCAAGATGGCGATCGCGCCGACCGCGTCGATCAGCATCATCTGCGGCGGCACCAGCGCCTGCATCGAACCGATCCCGGCCAACATCTACACGCACAAGACGCTGTCGGGCAGCTTCTCGGTCAAGAACCCGTATCTTGAGAAGATCCTGATCGAAAAGTCGAAGAACTCGGACAATGTCTGGAACTCGATCCTCGAGCGCGGCGGGTCCGTCCAGCACCTCGACTTCCTGACCCAGGAGGAAAAGGACGTGTTCAAGACGTCGTTCGAGATCGACCAGCGCTGGCTGCTCGAACTCGCCGGCGACCGCGCGCCCTATATCGACCAGGCCCAGTCGCTGAACCTGTTCATCCCGGCCGATGTCGAGAAGTGGGACCTCCTGATGCTCCACTTCCGCGCATGGGAGCTCGGCATCAAGTCGCTCTATTATCTCCGCAGCAAATCGGTGCAGCGCGCCGGGTTCGCCGGCGGCGTGGAGGCCGACAACACGATCGACGCGCCCAAGTTCGATCTGGGTGAATCGACCGACTATGATGAGTGCCTGGCTTGCCAGTGAGCCGCACCGGCATGTGAGCGCCCTCCGTGCGGGGAGCGCGACAAAGGAGAGTCCCATGACCCGTTCCTTCCGTCTCCTCCCCCTGTTGGGCCTCACCTTGCTCGCCGCCTGCGCGCAGCAGGTCGCGACCGGCGTCGAGCCCGGCGCACCCGGCTTCCTGCTCGGCCTATGGCACGGCTTCATCTTCCCGGTCGCCTGGGTGCTCTCGCTCTTCGTCCCCGACGTCGCGGTCTATGCCGTGCCGAACAATGGCGGCTGGTATGACTTCGGCTATTTCCTCGGCATCTGCGTGTTCGGCGTCGGCGCCAACCGGGGCAAAAAGGTGATCATCAAGGAGCGCGTCGTCGTGCGCGACCGCGGCGGTACGGTGATCGATCAGTGACACGCGCGCTCGCCATTCAGGCCGGCATCGGCATCGCGTCGGGCATGGCGGGCCTCACCCTGCTGCGCCGCCGCGCCGCCTCGCCCGAGGGCATGTACGCCCTGCGCATTGCCGGCACGATGCTCCTCGCGCTCTGCCTGTTCCTCACCGGCTTCGCGCTGGTGGCCGGTATGGTGGGTGGGGCATGAGCGACTCGCTGTTCCTCCAGCTCATGCCGGTCGTGCTCGCGGCGGTCGGACTGTTCCTGATCGTCACGCCCCGCAATCCGTGGCCGCGACCTGTCCAGGGCAGCGAATTGTCCCTGCGCCATCTTCGCCTCATGGGCGCGTTCTTCATGATCGTCGCTGCGATCTTCGCCATTCTCATGCTCACCGGCCGCATTGCGGCCGCGCAGTAATCCATCGGAGTAACCCCATGCCTCTTCTCGAAGCCCGCAAGACCTACAAGCCGTTCGAATATCCCTGGGCCTATGACTTCTGGAAGCGTCAGCAGCAGATCCACTGGCTGCCCGAAGAGGTGCCGCTGGGCGAGGATTGCCGCGACTGGGCGCAAAAGCTCACCGACCACGAACGCAATCTGCTCACGCAGATTTTCCGCTTCTTCACCCAGGCGGATGTCGAGGTGCAGGATTGCTACCACGAAAAATACGGCCGCGTGTTCAAGCCGACCGAGATCAAGATGATGCTCGCCGCCTTCTCCAACATGGAAACGGTGCACATCGCGGCCTACAGCCACCTGCTCGACACGATCGGCATGCCCGAAAGCGAGTACGGCATGTTCCTCGAATATGCCGAGATGAAGGACAAGCACGACTATCTTCAGCAGTTCGGCGTCGATAATGACGAGGATATCGCCAAGACCCTCGCCATGTTCGGCGGCTTTACCGAGGGGCTTCAGCTGTTCGCGTCGTTCGCGATGCTGATGAACTTCCCGCGCTTCAACAAGATGAAGGGCATGGGCCAGATTGTCAGCTGGTCGGTGCGCGACGAATCGCTGCACTGCGAAGGCATCACCCGCCTGTTCCACGCCTTCACCAAGGAACGCGACTGCCTGACCAAGGCGGTGAAGGACGACATCATGGACGTGTGCCAGACGACCGTGCGGCTGGAGGATGCGTTCATCGACCTGGCGTTCGAACAGGGCCCGGTCCCCGGCATGACGCCCAAGGAGATCAAGAAGTATATCCGCTACATCGCCGACTGGCGCCTGAATCAGCTGGGCCTGAAGCCGATCTACATGATCGACGAACACCCCCTGCCGTGGCTCACCCCGCTGCTGAATGGCGTCGAACACGCCAACTTCTTCGAAACCCGCGCGACCGAATATTCAAAGGGCGCGACGCGCGGCAACTGGAACGAAGTGTGGGATTCGTTCGACAAGCGCCAGAAGGCGAAGGCGGCTCCGGCAGCGAACGAGGATGCCGCTGAGGGCGGGTTGTTCGATGGGACGGTTGCGGCGGAGTAGAAGCATTGCCTACTGCCCAAGAAGTATTTCCCATCGTCGGGAAGCCAACTGTAACATATGTCGCGCAGGAAAGCGGAAATGTTGAGAAAAGGCTTCGGGATGCGACACAATCAAGGGGGCAGCTGTGCTTGCTAACCGGGCCGAGTAAGCTCGGGAAGACCACGCTTTACAAGCGAGTGCTGTCCGAACTCAAAAGGCAGCCTGTCGTTATTCGTTGCACCGAGGGATTAGATGCTCGAAATTTTTGGGCTTCCGCGCTGGAAGATTTAAATTTTGAACAGATTCAGGAGCGGTCGAAAGGGAGCGCGGGAGAGGTTTCATTTGAACTTTCTGCTAGCGGGGAGTTTGGTTGGGGGTGGCTTGCAAAGATCATTCCGTCCGTAAAGCTGGCTGGAACCGAGAAATCGGAAGAGTCTTTTCGTTATGCCGTCATTAAGTCAGATATTTCTGCGAAGCACTTAATTCCCGTCTTAAGAACGCTGCCTGTTTTGCTTGTCGTAGAAGATTTTCACTATCTTTCGGATGCCGTTAAGAGAGAAATATTTCAGCAGTGGAAGGCATTTGTAGATGAAGAGGTCAGTGTGCTTGTCGTAAGCACCACTCACCATGCTTCTGATATTGCAAGGTCAAACCCAGATCTTCGTGGGCGGACGCGTCATATAGAGTTGGATAAGTGGAATCTCTCTGATCTTTCGCTTATTCCCAAGCGCGGTTTTGAAGTTCTCGGTGTAAAGAGCAGTGTTCCATTTAGAAATATGATCGCAAACGAATCTTGCGGACTGCCGATTGTTGCACAGCAAATATGTCAGACTTTTGCGCTGGGCTTGGATTTGAGTCCGTCTTCGTTGGATCGACGGCGAGATTACCAACCCGCACATTTGCATGCGGCTTTCGTAAAGGTGATGGAGCTATTTTACTCCGATTATGAACGGGATTATGAACGACTCTTGGCTGGGCCAAGGAGTGGATCTCGAAAATACGATACCTATGGAGCCATACTAGGAGCATTCGCTCTTGAGCCATTGGAGTTTTCGCTACGTAAGCACGAGCTAGTCGGGAGAGTTCAAGAGTTGTCAGAAGACGAAAAAATCCCGTTAGCCTCCATTAATTCATCTTTGACAGCTCTCGCCGGTCACCAGCGGCGTATGGGAGTGAATTTACTTGAATGGCAGGCCGCACAAGACATGTTGCATATTACCGAGCCTACCTTTCTCTTCTTTCTTCGGCAGAAATTGAAGATTGTTGGTAGTGGTAATAAGGGCTTCTCGCTGAATCAAATCGTCCGGGAGTTTTTACAACACATCAAAGTTGACGTTGCGCTGCCGCGTGTTCGCGTACTGGAATCTGACGCTGAACCGACGCTACCATTCGATAAGCCGGACACATCCGAGCAGACGTGACGATCTGTTAGACCTTTCCTACACGAACCAAATAGGTCAACTGAATCGACTCCAGCCAACCGGAGTCGATCCGATGCCCGACCAACCCACCCCCGCCGCGCGTCCGCGCAGCAACTGGACCCCCGCCAAGCAACGCGTCTTCCTCACCGCGCTCGTCGAAACGGGCAGCGTCGCGCGGGCGGCCCGCGCCGCTGGCATGTCGCGGTCCAGCGCGCATGCGCTGCGCAACCGCCTGACCGGCACGCCGTTCGACCATCACTGGAGCCACGCCCTCAAGCTCCACGCCGCGCGGCTCGCCGATCCCTTCGCGCCCGATCCGCTGGCGCCGCGTAAGGCACCCCGCGACTCGCCCGGTCGCGCGCCCGATGCGTCGGCGTCGCGTCCATGACCCAAGCCCGTCGCCTCGTCGCCACACCGCGTAGCGCCCGCGTCGCCCCGGTGTCGCGTGCGTGTCGCGCCACTGTCGCGTCGCAGGTGTCAGCCGGTCGCCTCGCGGTCGCTTCCCCGGCGATTCGTCCCACACCACGCCCCGGATCGTCAGCTTCGTCGGACAGCCCGTCCGCCACCCGCCCGCGAGCAGCCCGCCGGATGCGACAAACCGCATGGTTAATCTGCCGATCCGCAAAACCCCCGTCTTGTCGGCCTACCCACTTCACGCATAATCTGGCCAGTGTCCGGAGGGGTGAATCCGGCGTTCCACACTCTTTGGAGCCTTCAGGTCATGGCCTGCGCCGCGTTTTCACCCCCCGCCGATGCGGGCTGCCGTTTCTGATGTCCGGGACCCGTCCGCTGCTTTCGCTACCAAGTTCGATCGATGCCTGCGCCGCGATCGGCGACGTGTTCCTGGTCGGCGGCATTGTCGGCCCGGCGCATGAACTGACGCTGGAAGAGGTGCGGGCCGAGCGGCCGCGCACCAGCTCGACCGCGTGGCGCATGCCCTATTCCATGTATCTGCGCGGCCCCGCCGGCACCGCGTTGCCGCAGGGGCTCTACTGGCTCTCGCACCCCAGCTTCGGCCGCATGTGCCTGTTCCTGGTCCCGCGCAGCCGCGAACCGCTGACCGGCGCGGTGCGGTATGAGGCGGTGTTCGACTGAGGGGGACCTACTTCCGCAGCAACCTTCCGAACACGCTGCGGTCCTTCAGGATTTCCCGCGCCGCATTGTGCCCCGGCGCACCGGTCACCCCGCCGCCGGGATGGGTGCCCGCGCCGCACAGATACAGGCCGCTGATCGGGCTGCGATAATCGCCATGCCCCAGCACCGGCCGCGCCGCCCATAGCTGGTCGAGCGACATGCGGCCGTGGAAAATGTCGCCATCGACCAGCCCGAATTTACGTTCGAGGTCGGTGGGGGAGTGGATCTGGGTGGCGATGATCGAGTCGCGGAAATTGGGGGCGTGCTGCGTCACCGTGTCGATGATGTCGTCCGCCGCCGCCTCCCGCTCATCGTCCCAGCTGCGACCATTGGGCAAAATGGGGGCAAAGTGCTGGCAGAACAGGCTGGCGACATGGCAGCCCGGCGGGGCGAGGGTGGGATCGACAGTGGAGGGGATGGTCATCTCCACCACTGGCGCGTTGGAGCAGCCATAGCGGACCGCGTCCTCATGCGCCTTGTCCATGTAATCCATGGTCGGCGCGATGATGATGCCGCTGCGGAGATGCTCTTCGTCCTTGCCGGGAAGGACAGTGAAATCGGGAAGTTCGGACAGGGCGACGTTCATCCGGAAACTGCCCGATCCGGTCTTGAAGCCATTGATCCGCCACCGGAAATCGTCCGGCAAATCGGAAGGATCGACCAGGTGCCGGAACAGCAGGGCAGGGCCGACATTGGCGACCACCGTCTTCGCCGCAATCTCCTCTCCACTCGACAGCCGCACCCCGGCTGCGCGACCCTTGTCGGTCAGCACCCGGTCGACCGGTTCCTCCAGCCGGATCACCGCCCCGGCCTGTCCCGCCGCTTGGGCCATCATCCGGGTGATGCTACCCATCCCCCCGACCGGATGGCCCCACGCCCCCTTCTTGCCGTTCACCTCGCCGAACACATGGTGCAGCAAGACATAGGCCGATCCGGGAGCCGACGGCCCGGCATAATTGCCGACCACCGAATCAAAGGCGAAGGCGGCTTTCACGTGATCATTCTCGAACCATTGGTCGAGAAACTCGCGCGCCGACTGGACGAACAGCGCCAGCGCATCCCGCTGCCCCTCGATCGGCAGCGCCGCGACCTGCCGCCCCTGAGCCGCCGCAGCCAGCAGCGCCGCGACCCCGCCACCGGCATTGGGTGGCGTCTTCAGCGCCATGCTCCGCAACAGGTCCGCCACCCGTTCCAGCGCCGCCTCATAACCGTCCAGCGCCGCAGCGTCCCTGGCGGAGAAGCGGGCGAACTCGGCGCGGGTCCGCTCCGCCCCGCCGCCCAGCTTCAGATAATCGCCGTCGAGCGGAAAGAAGTTCGACACCGGCCGCTCGATCACCCGATAGCCGCGCTCGACCAGCTTCATGTCGGCCATGACCTTGGGCTGGAGCAGGCTGACGGTGTAGCTGGCGGCAGAGTTACGAAAGCCGGGGTGGAACTCCTCGGTCACCGCCGCCCCGCCGACCACGTCCCGCCGCTCGACCACACAGACCTTCAGGCCGGCCCGGGCAAGATAGAAGGCGCAGGTCAGCCCGTTATGCCCCGCCCCGATGACGACCGCGTCGAACCGCTGCGTCACCGTTTCAGCCGCTCGGCATGCCAGGCGACATGGTCGGCCATGAAGCTGGAGATAAAGTAATAGCTATGGTCATACCCCGGCTGCATCCGCAGTTGGAGGTCGATGCCGGCGGTTCGGCATGCCCCCGCCAACAGCTCCGGCTTCAACTGCTCGGTCAGGAAGGCGTCAGCGTCTCCCTGATCGACC
Organism: Sphingomonas sp.; assembly: GCF_965227385.1. GTDB lineage: Bacteria > Pseudomonadota > Alphaproteobacteria > Sphingomonadales > Sphingomonadaceae > Sphingomonas. The sequence goes on along the minus strand of NZ_OZ245750.1, from coordinate 671,915 downwards.
AGCAATTCGGGCAGCCGCGCCCCATCCTCGATCAGGGCCACCGCATCGTGCAACCGCCACGCCGCTCGGTCCTGTCCCAGATAGCCGCCCAACGCCTTCTCACCCCAGGGGCATTGCGCCGGCGCGACGATCGGCGCGAAGGCGCTGACCGAGCGGAAACGATCCGGGTTGCGCAGGGCGATGGTGAGCGCGCCATGGCCGCCCATCGAATGGCCGGTGATCCCTTGCCGCGCCAGGTCCGCCATCGGAAATTCCCGCAGGATCAGCCCGGGCAGCTCGTCCTCGACATAGGACCGCATCCGGAAATTCGCGCCCCAGGGTTCTTCGGTCGCATCGACATAGAAGCCCGCGCCCTTGCCGAAATCATAGGCCTCATCATCCGGCACATCATCGCCCCGCGGCGAGGTGTCGGGGGCGATGAAGATCACCCCCTGTTCGGCACAGGCGGCGCGATACTCGCCCTTTTCGGTGACATTGGCATGGGTGCATGTGAGGCCGGAAAGGTACCACAGCACCGGCAGCTGCGCCCCCTCCGCATGGTCGGGCACGAATACCGAAAAGGTCATCGGCGTGCCGGTCGCGGTGGATTGATGGCGATAGACGCCTTGCATCCCGCCATGCGCCCGATTGGTCGAAACCGTCTCCACACTCATCTGAATACCACCGTTCGTTGGCCATTGAGGAACACCCGCCGCGCCCCGATCGCATCGACCGCGCGGGCGAGAACCTGTGCCTCGATATCGCGGCCGATGCGGATCAGGTCGTCGACGCTGTCCCGATGGTCGACCCGCTCGACCGCCTGTTCGATGATCGGCCCCTCGTCGAGGTCGCTGGTGACGAAATGCGCGGTCGCGCCGATCAGTTTCACGCCACGGTCGTGGGCGCGGTGATAGGGCTTGGCGCCCTTGAACCCGGGCAGGAAGCTGTGATGGATGTTGATGCAGCGCCCCGCCAGCCGGTCGGCGAATTCGGGCGTCAGCACCTGCATGTAGCGGGCGAGCACCAGATACGGCGCGCCGGCCGCCTCCATCACCGCCTCGATCGCACGTTCCTGGTCGGCATTGCCGCCGGGTTCGACGGGCAGATGATGGTACGGCACGCCATGCCATTCGGTCAGGTCGCGCAGCTTTTCATGGTTCGACACCACCGCCGCGATCCGGGCAGACAATGTCCCCGCCTGTTGCCGGTGCAACAGGTCGTTCAGGCAGTGCGACCCCTTCGACACCGCGACCACCAGCGCTGGCTTCTCGTCCGCCGCCGACAGCCCCCAGTCCAGCTCGAACCGCTCCGCGACGGGCGTGAAGGCCGCGACCAAAGCGGCGCGATCCGCCGGAAAGCGCGGCCCTCCGGCGGTGAATACCACCCGCATGAAAAAGCGGCCGGTCTCCAGATCGGCATATTGCTGGCTGTCCAGGATGAACCCGTCCTGCTCCGCCAGGAAACCGCTGACCCCCGCGACGATCCCGACGCGGTCGGCACAGGTCAGCGTGAGGATCCAGCCCGCGCTCACTTCGGGACGCGATACATCGCGCAGACCTTGTTCCCCGCCGGATCGCGCAGATAGGCGAGGTAGAGCGCGCCGAAGGCATTTTCGCGGATGCCGGGCGGGTCTTCGATCGCGGTGCCGCCATGGGCAAGGCCGGCGGCGTGCCAGGCGTCGACCATCTCCGGGCTGGTCGCGGCAAAGCCGACCGTGCCGCCATTGGCGTGACAGGCGGGCTGGCCGTCCAGCGGCTTGCTCAGCATGAAGATGCCGCCATTGTGCATGTAGAAGGCGCGGCCCTTGGGATCGACGCTCCCGGCCCGCGCACCCAATGCGCCCAGCGTTGCATCGTAAAATGCCTTGGACGCATCGATATCGTTCGCGCCGAGCATAATGTGGCTGAACATGGCTTCCTCTCCCCTGTTATGATTTCAGAACACGACGACGCTGCGGATGCTTTCCCCCGCATGCATCAGGTCGAACCCCTTGTTGATGTCCTCCAGCCCCATGACATGGGTGATCATCGGGTCGATCTCGATCTTGCCGGTCATGTACATGTCGACGATCTTGGGCACGTCGGTCCGGCCCTTTGCCCCGCCGAACGCGGTGCCGCGCCAGTTGCGACCGGTGACCAGTTGGAACGGGCGCGTGGCGATTTCCTTGCCCGCCTCGGCTACGCCGATGATGATGCTGGTGCCCCAGCCGCGATGGCATGCCTCCAGCGCGATGCGCATGACGTCCGTGTTGCCGGTCGCATCGAACGTATAGTCGGCGCCGCCGTCGGTCATCGCGACGATCCGCGCCACCACATCCTCGCGGCTCATGCCGCGCGAATTGAGGAAGTCGGTCATGCCGAACTTGCGCCCCCATTCCTCGCGATCGGGGTTGATGTCGACGCCGATGATCTGGTTCGCCCCGGCCAGCCGCGCGCCCTGAATGACGTTGAGGCCGATGCCGCCAAGGCCGAACACCACGACATTGTCGCCGACCTGCACCTTGGCCGTGTTGATGACCGCGCCGACCCCGGTGGTGACGCCGCAGCCGATATAGCAGCTGGTCTGGAACGGCGCGTCCTCGCGGATCTTGGCGACCGCGATCTCGGGCAGCACGGTGAAGTTCGAGAAGGTCGAACAGCCCATGTAGTGATAGATCGGCTGACCCTTGTAGCTGAAGCGCGTGGTGCCGTCGGGCATCAGCCCCTTGCCCTGGGTTGCGCGGATCGCGGTGCACAAATTGGTCTTGCCGCTGAGGCACGACTTACACTGGCGGCATTCGGGGGTGTAGAGCGGGATGACATGGTCGCCCGGCGTCACGCTGGTCACGCCCGCGCCAACCTCGCGGACCACCCCCGCGCCTTCATGCCCCAGCACGCTCGGGAAGATCCCCTCGCTGTCGAACCCGTCCAGCGTATAGGCGTCGGTATGGCAGATGCCGGTCGCCATGATCTCGACCAGCACTTCCCCGGCTTTCGGCCCCTCCAGATCCAGCTCGACAATCTCGAGCGGCTTCTTGGCCTCGAATGCGACGGCGGCGCGGGTCTTCATGGGTCTTCATCTCCGGTTGGCTCCCCCCCTATTGGCGCAGCGCAGCGTCGGTTTCCAGCCCGTGCCGCGCAAAGTCGGTTGCCCTTTGCGCAAAGCACGGCACAAGCACCGGCATGAGCGTTTCCGCACCGCCCACCGCTGCCTCTGCCGGACGGCAGGCGATCGCCTTCGCTGTCAGCCTGGTCCGTCAGGCCGGGCGCAGCGGTGCGGTGGCGCTCGCCTGGGTCGCGGCGGGCGCGATGATGGAAGGGCTGGGGCTCGCACTGCTGGTTCCCCTGATCGGGCTGATCGTCGCGCCAGGGGACGCGCTGGCCTGGCTGCCCGGCTGGCTGGGCAGCGATACCAACTCGCGGCTCGCTGCGCTGATCGCGGTCTTCGTGGCGGTGATGGTGGTGCGCGCGCTGGTGCTGCGCAAGCGCGACATGACGCTGTTCGACGCGCAGATGGCCTATACGCTCGATCTGCGGGGCAAGGTGGTCAACACGCTGGCGTCGGCGTCGTGGGAACGGCTGGCCGGTGTCGAGCACGCCCGGATCACCAGCCTGCTGACCAGCGATATCGGGCGGATCGGCGTCGCGGCACACTATATCTCGATGTCGCTGGTGGCGGTCGCGATGCTGGTCATCCAGCTTGTCGTGGCGCTGACGCTGGCGCCGCTGTTTGCGATCGCGGCGCTGGGCGGTCTCGGCTTGCTCGCCCTGCTGGTCAACCGCCGCAGCGGCGACAGCGCTGCGCTCGGCGCGCGCATGGTCGACAAGAACCGCGCGCTGATGGGCAGCGCGACCTCGTTCCTGAGCGGACTGAAGGCGTCGGCAGCGCAGGACGCCAGCCTCGGCTTCGCGGCCGAATTCGACGCGGCCCAGCGCGCAGCGGCGGGGGAGCAGCGCGGCTTCATGGTCGCCCAGTCCACCGCCCGCACCTGGTTCGGCATCGGCACGGCCTTTGCCGCGGCCGGGGTGCTGACCGGCGGCTTGCTGTTGCAGGTGTCGCCGACCACCCTTGTCATGCTCGCGCTGATCTTCTCGCGCATGGCCCCACTGGCGATGCAGCTGCAGCAATCGGCGCAGCAGCTGCTCCACCTCGGCGCCAGCTATGGCGCGGTACAGACGGCGCTGTCCGAACTTGGCGACGCGCAGTTCGCGCGCAGCGGCGCGGTTGATTTGCCGCCGGGTCCGATCGGGCTCGCCTCGGTGAGCTATCGCCATCCTTCGGGTGCGGGGCTCGCCGACGTCTCGCTGGAGATCGGCCAGGGCGAACTGGTCGGCATCGCCGGCCCTTCGGGCGGCGGCAAGACCACACTCATCGATCTGATCTCAGGCCTGCTCGTCCCGCAATCGGGGACGGTAACCGTTGGCGGCGTGGTGCTCCCGCCCGGCGGCTGGGGCGCGGCAATCGGCTATGTGCCGCAGGACGCGTTCCTGTTTCACGACAGCGTCCGTCGTAACCTCGACTGGGGCGACACGGGCATCGACGACGCGATGCTGATGGAGGCGCTGGCCATCGCCGGCGCGGCAGAGCGGGTCGCCGCCATGCCGCGCGGCCTCGACACGATCATCGGTGAGCGCGGCGCGCTCCTGTCCGGGGGCGAGCGTCAGCGGCTGGCGATTGCGCGCGCGATCCTGCGTCGCCCCCGGCTGCTGGTGCTCGATGAGGCTACCGCCGCGCTCGATCCCGCGAGCGAGGCGGCGGTGCTGGACCGCCTCGCCGCGCTCGAACCGCGCCCGACGATCCTGATCGTCGCGCACCGCATGGAAACCCTGTCCCGCTGCCCGCGCGCGCTGCAGGTCGAGGGCGGAAAGCTCATCTAGATCGCGGCCATATCCGCCTTGTAATGGTGCCACGCCAGGATCGCGGCGGCACCGCGATGCGGGCGCCAGGCTTCGGCGATCTCACGGGTCAGCTTTTCCGACGGGCGCTCCTCATGGCCCATGATCCGTCCGACCTCGATCTGCACGGCCAGGTCGCCAGCGGGCCAGATGTCGCGGCGCCCCTCGGCGAACAGCAGGTAGATTTCCGCCGACCAGCGGCCGATCCCCTTGACCCGCACCAGCTGTGCGATCGCCGCCTCGTCATCGGCGGGCAGGGCGGTCAGGTCGAGCCGCCCGCTCGACACCTCTTCGGCCAAGCTCTTGGCATAGCTTGCCTTTTGCCGCGACAGGCCGGCGGCGCGCAGGGCCTCGTCGCTCGCGGCGGCAACGATATCGGGTTGAGTCAGGTCGCCGACCCCGGCCGCGAGCTTGTTCCAGATCGACGCCGCCGCCGCGACGCTGACCTGCTGCCCGACGATCGTGCGCAGCAGCGTTTCATAGCCCGGCTCGCGGATACGCGGCTCGGGATAGCCCACGCGCGCGACCGCTGCGGCGATCAGCGGTTCGAGCGCGGCGATCGCATCGAGCGACTCGCGCAGCTGGTCGGCGGTCAGGCCCATGTTTCGAATCCTTGAAAGCCGCGCCATTCCTCGGCATGGGCACGGTACACGGAGGAGAAAGCCATGCCCAAACTTATCGTCGTCACCCGCGCAGGAGAAGAACGCGAAGTTGAAGGCGAGGTGGGCCTGAGCGTCATGGAAGTGATCCGGGACAACGGGTTCGACGAATTGCTCGCCCTCTGCGGCGGCTGCTGCTCGTGCGCGACCTGCCACATCCATGTCGACCCGGAATTTGCGGCCAAACTCCCGCCGATGAGCGAGGACGAGAACGACCTGCTCGACAGCTCTTCCGACCGCACCGATACGTCGCGCCTGTCCTGCCAGATCCAGTTCACGTCCGCGCTGGACGGGCTGAAGGTCACGATCGCAGCCGAGGACTGAAGCGGTCGCGCCGCGATCCGATCAGGATTTCGGCGCGAGCTTCAGCACCGCCATCGGCGCGTCCTTGGTCAGCGGGGTTGCCTTCCAGGTGATGGTGCGGCGATTGCCTGCGGCTTTCGCGCCGTCCTCGTTATTCTGGCTGACCAACTCGCCATCCGTGACCAGGGTGAAGGTACCGTCGAGCTTGGCGTTGGCTGCGTCCGACTTGCCCTTGGCCGCCGAGTCGCTGTCGCCAAAAGCCGGCGCCTTGACCCGCACCACGTCTGGCCCGCGCAGTTCGACGACGACGAAGGGGAAGATCACCTCGGCATCGACGTTGAAAGGCCAAAGGAAATTGTGGGTCAGCGTGCCGCTGATCTGATAGTCGATCATGAACACACCGTCGCCCTTGTACACGACCGAGCGATAGCCCGCTTCCTTGGTCAGGGCCTCGGCAATCGCCTTGAACTTCGCTTCCTTCTTTGCTGCCTCCTCGGCATCGTCCTTGGCGCTGTCCCCATCCTCGTCGGCGGGGGTGTCCTCTTCCGCCTGCCAGGCGGCGTCGCGAAGCCAGGCGGTCGTCGTCGTCTTCTTCTTGTCGTCCTCGTCACCCAGCCCCTTGAACGCGTCGCCCATGCCCTTGGCCATCTCGCTCGCGAGATCGACCGCGATCACTTCACCCTGATAGCTGAAGGTGAAGCTGCGATCCGCCAGGATGGTGAGCGTCGAGGTGAACTTGCCGGGGCTGAACGCGCATCCGACCAGCAGCACCGGGGCCAGAATTGCCAGCGCAACTCCCTTGAACCGGTCGAACATGCGTCATTTCCCCGTTGGCGCACCCATCCGGGTCAGCGCGAGATAGCTGCGTACAGCGCGATGGCGGCCGCATTGGATACGTTGAGGCTTTCGACTCGCGGCGAAATCGGCAGGCGCGCCAGTTCGTCGCAATGCGCCGCGGTATTGTGGCGCATGCCCTCGCCCTCGGCGCCCAGCACCAATGCCGGGCGCGTGTCGCCCATCACTTCGCCGAGCGTGCCCTTGGCCTCGCCCGCCAGGCCGATTCGCCAGAAGCCTGCCTCGCCAATCTCGTCCAGCGAACGCGCGAGGTTCACCACCCGAACCCATGGCACCAGTTCCAGCGCGCCCGATGCCGCCCGCGCCAGCGAACCCGATTCGAGCGGGGCGTGGCGGTCCTGCGTCACGATGCCGAGTGCGTCGAAGGCAGCGGCCGACCGCAGGATCGCGCCGACATTGTGCGGATCGGTGACATGGTCCAGCACCAGCAACGGACGACGATCGTTCGCGCCCTGCTCCAGCAGGTCGCCGAGCCAGATTTCCTCAAGCGGATCGACCTCGATCACGATTCCCTGATGTGGCGCGTCCGACGGGACCATCCGCGCGAGATCGGCGACATCGGCATAGGTGATCGGCAGCACCGGCGGCAGCTCCAGCGCCGCCAGCGCCTCGCGCGTCCCCCACACCTTGCGCACGCGGCGTTCGGGATTGGCCAGTGCCGCCGTCACGGCATGGCGGCCCCAGAAACGGGGGCGGTTGTTGCTGCCCATATTGCCCGATGGCCGCTGGCCGCGGCGAAGTCCCTTGCTCATCCTGAAACGCTAGGCGGCACAATTCGGCTGCGCAAGGCGTTGACAGCGCCGCATCGCTTCGGCATTGGCGCGCACTCGCTTCGGCGTGCCGCATGGAAGGGTGGCCGAGTGGTTAAAGGCAGCAGACTGTAAATCTGCCCGGGTTTCCCGTACACTGGTTCGAATCCAGTCCCTTCCACCACCTCCCCCGGTCGGGCGATCAGATCGGGTCGTCATTGGGCTGGTGGGTGAGGCGCCGGACATGCGACCGCATCATGAGCCAGTCCCATACGCGTTGCCGGGCAAGTCTGCGCACCCGCCGTTGCTCGCGCCGCTTGCGCCGATGTCGGGCGCGCCAGGCGAGCACGACTATGAACGCCGCCAGCGCCGCAACGAGCGCGAGCAGACCGGCGTTGGACGAGATCAAATCCCGAAATTTCGTCATAGGTAAGATTCCCCCGAATCGCGGTCGCGGTTATCGCGCTACCAACTCGACGTAAATCCGCACATTTACCGAATCATTTCGCGGCTGGAGCGGGTAGCGGGAATCGAACCCGCGTATTCAGCTTGGAAGGCTGCTGCACTACCATTGTGCTATACCCGCCCGCTCTGGCCGCATGGCCGCAGGGCCTCGCGCGGGTGACCCGAGCGAGAGCGCGCACTGCCACGACTGGGCGCCGTCGGTCAAGCGTGCGCTCAGACCCGCAGGTAGCGGAAGTACCATACCTCATGGCCCTGCCGCCGCGCCTTGCGTTCGTAGCGCGTTTCCGGCCAGTCGTCGGGGCGATTCAGGAAATCCTTCGCTTCGCGCGCCTGCCACGCGAAATCGCGGCGCTGGTTCATCACCATCATCGACCAGCGGCAATACGTGGGGTCGTCGGTGCCCAGCCGGAATTCCGCGCCAGGCTTCAGCTTTGCTGCGATCAGGTCGAGCGGTCCGTGATTGACCATCCGGCGCTTGGCATGGCGCGCCTTTCGCCAGGGATCGGGGTGGAGCAGATAGACGCGGTCTAGACTGGCGTCGGGCAGGCGCTCGATCACGTCCAGCGCATCGCCCATGTGCAGCCGGACATTGGCCAGCCCGCCATCGCGGAGATGGCCGAGCGCGCCAACCACGCCGTTGAGGAAGGGTTCGCAGCCGATAAATCCATGGTCGGGGCGCATCGCCGCCTGTCCCGCGAGATGCTCGCCCGCCCCGAACCCGATCTCGACCTCCAGCGGGCGGTTGTCACCGAACAGCCGCATCGCGTCGATCGGTCCTTCGGCGGGAACAGCAACCCGGGGCAGCCCTTCGTCGACCAGCGCCTGCTGACCGGCGCGCAGCTTGTGCCCCTTGGCGCGGCCATAGAGGCGGCGGATCGTGCTCGGATCGTTCATCGCGAGCCCCTTGGCGCAGCCGGTGCGGCGGAGCAAGATGTGAGCTGCATCGGACGCGCCGTGCCACCCGGCCGCCGGCTCAGGAGGCGGGGCGTAATCTCGGCTGTTCCAGCACGCCGATCTGCGGTCGCGCGATATAATATCCCTGGAAGTAACGCACGCCGAGCGCGAGCAGCTTGTCATAATCGGCGCGGGTTTCGACGCCCTCGGCAATCAGTCGCACCGCGCGCAGCCGGGCCATCTCGATCATCTTTTCGACCAGCAACCGGCGCGACCAGCTGGTCGACAGGCCGCGGATGAGGACGGGATCGAGCTTGATCGCATCGGGTGTGAAGCGCGAGAGCAGCGCCAGCCCGACATCGCCCGATCCGAAATCGTCGAACGCGGTCTGCATGTGCATCTTGCGGTGCGCCTCGATCGTCTCGGCCATGCGGCACCCGTCGAGCCGGTCATGCTCGGCGAATTCGAACATCAGCCGTTCGGGCGGCAGACCGGTTTCCTTGGCGACGCGCATCGTCCGCTCGCTATCGGCAAAGGGATCGGTGATTACATCCGGGAAGAAGTTGATCGAGAGCAGCGCGGGGACCTTGAGAATGCCCGCCGCCACCGCCTGTTTGATCGCGGCGACGCGGCATTGCTGGTCGAACGCATAGCGATCTTCGGGCTTGATCGAATCGATCACCGCACGCGCGGTTTCGCCATTGGGTCCGCGCACCAATGCCTCATAGGCATAGACTTCGCCCAGCCGCGCGTCCCAGACCGGCTGGAACGCCATGGTCAGGTTGAAATCCGGCTCGACCGGGGCCGGGGCAAGGGTCGTCACAGTCTGCATCAGCGTCTCCACCCGATCCTTTTAGGACGGGCGGGCGGCGGATGGTTAACCGCACTAGGGATTTTTGCGTAGCGGCTGTGGAAAGGGCTATTTCATCGCATCGGAGTCGATGCTGATCTGGCGGTCGCCCCAGGTCGCCGCGCTCGATGTCGGGCGCTCCTTGAGGATCGCGTCGGCCTGCGCGGGGAGCGGCAGGCGGTCCCGCGCGGCAAAGTTGTAGGTTCTGCCCGCGGTGAACAGGCTGACCGACCAGGTCGGGTCACCCTTGTCGTCCATCAGCGCCGACGCGACCGACGGCTGGGTCAGCAGCGCAATGCCCGAGTCGGACAGCGACTGCAGATAACGGTCGCGCGTCCCCGTGGGGCGATAGAGGCCGACCGGACTTTGCGCCGCGCGGTCCGCACACCAGGTCTGAGGCGTGGCCGGCGCGGTCTTCTGCGCCTTTTTCCGGCTGTCCGGATTGCCCGCCATCTGCGCCATGACCGCTTCGAGCAGCATGTTTGCGCCGTTGCTGGCGACCGGCTTGGCCGCGCCGTTCAGGGCAAGCGAGTCGGTGCAATCGGCGATTGCCGTCGCCCCGGGGGAGGCGGCGATGCGCTTGGGCCAGCCGAGCGCGGCGATGAGCTCGGCCGTGCGGCGCTGGAGCGAGGCGACTTCATGCGCGACCGAAGAGTAGCGAATCTTGACCAGCCAGTCGCCCATCGGGATGAGCGTGAGCGACGTGCTGCGCAGGTCGCTCCCGGTGATCGTCCAGCCAAGCTGCAACGCTGAGGCATTGGCCTGGCCCGGCGGGGTGAAGGCTGTGGGGGCACCCCAGGCGGTCTTGGTCCCGGTTTCCTTGCGCGTTTCCACGACCCGGCGCGACACGTCGAACCACAAAGGGATCGAGCCGGTCGTCAGGCGATAGACGTAGACCGACACTTCCTCGCTATCGTCCGCCGCGCGATAGTTGAACACCAGGTCCAGCTGCGGCGCGACGACCTCGCGCCCCTGGACGCGCTTCAGGCCGATCAGCGTCGGCGGGAAGCTGAATCCGCTATGCTTGTGCTTGAACGCCTGCCCGTCGCGCGCGGTGATCGGGGCGGGTTCCTGGCGGGCGAGCGCGGGGCACGCGAGCAGCATCATGGACAGGGCAAGCCGAACGATCATGCTGCGTCTCCGGAAATCTTGCCCGATTCTGCGCGTAAATCGCTGTGCTGCAAGCGAAAACAAAAAAGGGGCGATGGTCCGCAGACCATCGCCCCCTTGCTCACGTTGCCTGGCGCTGGATCAGGCCAGCGCGGCCTTCAGATCCTCGACCAGATCGGTGCGCTCCCACGGGAAGAAGTCGCCCTCGGGCTTGCGGCCGAAATGGCCATAGGCAGCGGTGCGCGCATAGATCGGCTTGTTGAGGCCGAGATGCGTGCGGATGCCACGCGGCGTCAGGCCGCCAAGCTTTTCGATCTTGCCGATCGCTTCCTCGATCTTGTCGTCACCGACGGTGCCGGTGCCGTGCGTGTCGACATAGAGTGACAGCGGCTTGCTCACGCCGATTGCATACGCCAGCTGGATCGTGCAGCGCTGGGCGAGGCCCGCCGCAACGATGTTCTTGGCGAGGTAGCGGGTGATGTACGCCGCCGAACGATCGACCTTGGTCGGGTCCTTGCCGCTGAACGCGCCGCCGCCGTGCGGAGCCGCGCCGCCATAGGTGTCGACGATGATCTTGCGGCCGGTCAGGCCGGCATCGCCGTCCGGGCCGCCGATTTCGAAGCTGCCGGTCGGGTTGATGTGATATTCGGTCGCGTCGCTCAGCAGCTCGGCCGGGATCACATCGGCCACGACCTTCTTCACATAGGCCTTCAGCTCGGCTTCCTTCTCGCCCGCGTCATAGCCCTTGGCGTGCTGAGTCGAGACCACGATCGCGGTCGCGGCGACGGCCTTGCTGCCCTCGTAGCGCAGCGTGACCTGGCTCTTCGCGTCCGGCTCCAGGAACGGGGCCGCGCCCGAATGGCGGTCGGCGGCCATGCGCTCGAGGATCTTGTGGCTATAGTCGAGCGTCGCCGGCATCAGGTCCGGGGTGTCGTTCGCGGCATAGCCGAACATGATCCCCTGGTCGCCCGCGCCTTCGTCCTTGTTCTCGCCGGCATCGACGCCCTGCGCGATGTGCGCCGACTGGCCGTGCAGGTTGTTTTCGAAGCGTAGCGTCTCCCAGTGGAAACCATCCTGCTCATAGCCGATGCGCTTGACCGTATCGCGGACCGTCTTCTCGATCTCTTCCTTCGCGCCCGGTGCCCATTCGCCGTTCTCGTACACGCCCTTGCAGCGGATTTCGCCGGCGAGCACGACCAGCTGGGTGGTCGTCAGCGTTTCGCACGCGATGCGTGCTTCGGGGTCCTTCGACAGGAACAGGTCGACGATCGCGTCGGAAATCTGATCGGAAACCTTGTCGGGATGGCCTTCGGAAACCGATTCGGACGTAAAGAGATAAGTGGAACGCATGGTCTTCCTCAAGAAAAGTCAGGCCGTTGCCATGCCTGACGGGAAAATGGGCTTGATATAAAGCTTTCCTTATATGCCGCTCGCCCTAGCGAGCGAAGCGGCGGAAGGCAATGGCGATGGCAAGCAGCAGTGCCGCGACGAGCCCCGCCATGAGGTTGCCGATCCGCGCGAACAGCGTCGGGGGCAGAGCGTGGGGCATTGGTGCCTCTATCGCCCGCGCCTCACCCATGCCGGCGGCGGCGACGATCCGGCCGCGCGCGTCGATGATCGCGGAGATGCCGGTCGGGGTGGCGCGCAGGATCGGCAGTCCTTCCTCGATCGCGCGCATTCGCGCCTGCGCCAGATGTTGCGGTGGTCCCCACGCACCGAACCAGGCATCGTTGGACGGGTTGAACAGGATCGTGGGGCGGTTGGCGGCGTCGACCGTCTGGCCGGAGAAGATGATCTCGTAACAGATCTGCATGCCGACCGTGCCGAAGCCGGGGACGGTCATGGTCTGCGGACCGGGGCCGGGTTCGAAATCGATCTCGCCGGCGACCAGTCGCGACAGGCCGAGCGGTTCGAGGATGGTGCGCATCGGCAGATATTCGCCATAGGGCACGAGATGCGCCTTGTCGTAGCGACCGAGAATCGCACCGCTCGCGTCGATCGCGAACACCGAATTGGTCGCGGCGTCGAGCTTGTCGTCGCCCTTGAACAACAGGCCGTTGCCGCCGACCAGCGCGATATCCTTAGGCCCCAGCGTCTGGGCGATCATCCGGCGGACGGTGCGGGGATCATTCCTGGCGTACCAGGGGGCGGGATAGCCCTCTTCCAGCCAGTAATCGACCGTCCCCTCGGGCCAGACGATCAGGCGCGGGACCGGCCCGCCGGGCAGGATGGTGGCGGTGTCGTTGGACAGGCGGATCAGCTCGCTCAACGCCTTTTGCGCGTAGGTTCCGTCCAGCACGGTCTCCTGACCGACATTGGGCTGGAGCACGCGGACGATGGGGCGGGCGGGTTCATTGGCAGCGCGTGTGTGCTGAACCTCGATCCCGCTCAGTGCCAGAAGCGCGAGGGTGACCGCGACCGCGGCGGGAAAGCGCCAGTGCCGCTGGCTGGCGAGCAGCAGAGCGCCGGCGACGAGGACCGTCAGGCCCGAGAGCGCGTAGGTGCCGATCCAGCTCGCCGTCTGCGCCACTCCCGCCACCGGGAGCCAGATTACCCCGAGCGGGTTCCACGGGTAGCCGGTAAACAGCACGCTGCGCAGATACTCCGCGACGATCCACGCCGCGCCCGCGACCACGACGAAGGACAGGTCGAGTGTGCGCCGCTGCCCGAATCGCCACGCCAGCCCCATCGCCAGTGCCGGATAGATGGCGAGGTAGAGCGACAGCAGGACCACCGCGACATAGCCGAGCTCGGCCGGCATCCTGTCCTGATAGGTGAAGGCGTGCTGGATCCAGTTGTTGCCGACGGTGAAATGGCCAAGCCCGAACAGCCAGCCGCGCAACAGCGCCTGCTTCAGGCTCGGCGCCTCATGCGTCAGGCGCAGCAGGATGGCGAAGCAGACCAGCCCGACGACCCACCAATCGAGCGGGGCAAAGGCGGTGGCGGATATGGCGCCGGTCAGCAGCGCGATCAGGCGGGGACGGGGCAATACGGTCATCGCGCACCGCTATCGGGCGGGACGGTGACAGATACAAGCATCGTGCGTTATGCAGTCACCACACCTAAAGGAAGCATCATGCCCGAACCCGTCATCGTCGATATCCCCCATAAGCTTGGCCGCGACGCGGCGCGGGCGCGGGTCGCGGGCGGGGTGGGGAAGATCGGGTCGATGTTCCCCGGCGGGGGCACTGTGGACGAGCGGTGGGAAGGCGACACGCTGCACTTTACCGTCAGCGCACTGGGGCAGAGCGTCGCCAGCCGGCTGGAGATCCATGACGCCCATGTCCATGCCGAAGTCGATCTGCCGCCGATGCTGGCGCTGTTCGCCGGCAAAATCCGTGAGAAGCTACTGCAGGAAGCGCCCAAGCTATTGAAATAGGGAACCTGCGTTCCCGCGCGCGGTTTTTCCGGGCGAGGAGACACGCGATGAACCGATCGCCCCGCCCGTGGCCCATGATTGCCGTCGCTCTGCTCGCCACCGGCGCGCTGGGCAGCTGTGCCGGCACGGTCGCAGCGCATTATACCGTGACCGGCATGCTCCCGCTCGCGCCGTCGGGCGGGGTGCCCGTCTATCAGGCCGAAGTGCGCGCGAGCGAGGCGGTGGCCGAAGCCAGCACCGGTTGGGGCGAGGAGGCCGGCTATTCCGACCTGTCCTACGCCGTCGCCGATTACTGACCCGGAGCGCTCACCCGCCAGATCGTATTGCCGACATCGTCCGCGACCAGCAGTGCGCCGGTGCGATCCGCCGTCACGCCGACCGGGCGTCCTTGCGCCTTGCCATTGGCATCGAGGAAGCCGGTGAGGACATCGACCGGCTTGGCATCGGGGACCGGCAGGCCGCGCTCGCCGAACGGCACGAACACGACCTTGTAGCCCGAGGCGGGCACGCGGTTCCACGATCCGTGCAGGCCGACGAACGCGCCCTTGGCGAACGCACTGCCGAGCTTGATGTCGGTCGCAAAGGTGAGGCCGAGCGGCGCAGTGTGCGGCCCCATCGAATAGCTTGGCCGTGCGCTATATTCCCGCAGATCCGGGCGCTCGGGCTGGACGCGCTTGTCGACATAGCCGCCCCAGTAATTCCACGGCCAGCCGAAGAACTGGCCGATCGTCACCTGGGTCAGATAATCGGGCGGGCCGTCGGAGCCGAGCATGTCGCGCTCATTGACCACGGTCCACAGCCGCCCGGTTTCCGGGTGCAGCGCCAGGCCGATCGGATTGCGCAGGCCCGCGGCGAAGATGCGGAAACGCTTCGCCTGCGGATCGACCTCAAGGATCGTCGCGCGGTTCTTTTCGACGTCGAGGCCCTTTTCGGCGATGTTCGATGCGGAACCGACGCTGACATAGAGCTTGCCCTCCGGCCCGGCGATCACGTCGCGGGTCCAGTGGTTGCCCCCGCCGGGCAGGTCGACGACCTTCTCGCCCTTGCCGGTGATCTTGGTCTCGCCCGGCTTGAACGGGAAGCGGATCAGGGCATTGTGGTTGGCGACGTAGAGCGTGTCTCCGACCAGCACCATGCCGAAGGGCGAATCGAGGCCATTGTCGGCGGTCAGCAGCACCGAGCGCGCTTCCGCCACACCATCGCCGTCGACGTCGCGCAGCAGGGTGATGCGGTTGGCCGAAGGGACGCCGGCTCCGGCGCGGTTCATCAGCTTCTTCATCACCCAGTTGGTGATGCCCCCTTCCTCACGCGGCGGGGAGTTGCTCTCGGCAACGAGCACATCGCCATTGGGCAGGCGGTAGAGCCAGCGCGGATGATCGAGCCCGGTGGCAAAGGCGTTGACCGCCAGCCCCTTGGCCGCGACCGGCTTGGTGCCGGCGGGCCAGCCCACCGCGTCGGCGATCTTGACCGTCGGGATCGTCTGTTCGCGCGGCGCGACCAGCTTGGGGCGCACGCCGCTCGTGTCCGCTACGCTGTGCTGCGCGACATCGGGACGCGACAGGAACCAATAGGTGCCGCCGCCGATGACGACGATTGCGGCGGTGGCGATCAGGAGTTTGCGGCGCAATGGTCAGTCCTCGATTTCAACTAATTCTTCGGGCGGGTGCAGGCGCAGGCGGCGGACGCGCGTGGCGTCGGCCTCCAGCACTTCGAGCGTCCAGCCGCTCGGGTGTTTCAGGCACTCGCCCGCTTCGGGCACATGGCCGGCGAGGATGAAGGCGAGGCCGCCGAGCGTCTCGATATCTTCCTCGACCTCGCCCAGCCGGGGGTCGATCGCCGCGGCGACATCCTCCAGCTCGGCGCGGGCATCGGCATCCCATCCGCCGTTGTCGAGCGGGACCCACAGCGCTTCGGGCGCGTCGTCATGCTCGTCGTCGATCTCGCCGACGATTTCCTCGACCAGGTCCTCGATCGTGATCAGGCCCTCGGTCCCGGAATATTCGTCGAGCACGACGGCGAGGTGCGTGCGGCTCGCCTGCATCTGCGCAAGCAGGTCGAGCGTGCCCATCGATTGCGGGACATAGAGCGGCTGGCGCATCAGATCGGTGATCTTCGACGGCGGCCCGGCCCCGGCGGCGAGGACGGCGAACACGTCCTTCACGTGGATCATGCCGATGACGCGGTCGAGCTTCTCGCGATAGACGGGCAAGCGGCTGTGCCCCGCCTCGGCAAAGATCTGGACCAGTTCGGCAAAGCTGGTCGCTTCGTCGACCGCGATGATGTCGGCACGCGGAACGCCGACATCGCCCGCATCGCGCTCGCCGAAATGAAGGAGGTTGCGGAGCATCTTGCGCTCGAGCGGAGAGAGGTCGCCCTTGGCGGGCTTGCTGTCGCCATCGGCCTCGTCGATCGCTTCCTCGATCCGCTCACGCAGGGTTTCATTGTGCTCTTCGCCGAAGAGCAGCGCGCGAAGGCCGCGCCATATTCCGCCTTCGCTACTACTGTCGCCGTTCCCGTTGCTACTGGGGCCGTCCGTCATGTTGGCGTTCAATCCTCGCATATCAGATAGGGGTCAGGGATCCCCAGAATTGCGAGCGCGGCGCGCTCCATCGACTCCATCGCTTCGGCTTCGGAATCCCCCTGATGGTCGTAACCTAGCAAATGCAGCACCCCGTGGACAATCAGGTGCGTCGCATGCTGCTCCACCGTGAAGCCCTTTTCCTCCGCCTCGCGCGCGCAGACGTCGTGCGCGAGGATGATGTCGCCCAGGATGACCTCGCCATCGTCGCTGTTCTGCGTCAGCGATTCGATCAGGTCGGGCTCGATCATCGGGAAGGACAGGACGTTGGTCGGCTTGTCCTTTTGCCGGTACTGCGCGTTGAGCTGATGCACCTCGGCATCGTCGGTCAGGCGCACCGCGACCTCGATCGCCGCAGCGCTGGTGGCGAGATAGCCATAGGGCGTCTGCGCGACCGCAGCGGCTGCGGCCCTGGCGCCGATCGCGGCCCAGTCGACGTCAGGCCAGCCGGGTTCGATCTGGACGGCGACCTCAAGCATGCTCGTTCTCATAGGCGTCGACGATGCGGCCGACGATCGGGTGGCGGACGACGTCGCCGATGCCGAAGCGCACGAACGCCATCCCGTCGATCCCCTCGAGCTTGTTGACCGCGTCGTTGAGGCCGCTCGCCGAGGGCCCGCCGGGCAGGTCGGTCTGCTTGGGGTCGCCGCACACCACCATCCGGCTATTCTGGCCGAAGCGGGTTAGGAACATCTTCATCTGCATCGGCGTGGTATTCTGTGCCTCGTCCAGGATGACGAAGGCGTCGGCGAGGGTGCGGCCGCGCATGAACGCGATCGGGGCAATCTCGATCTCGCCGCTCGCGATCCGCCGCTCGACCTGCTCGGCCGGCAGGCAGTCATAAAGCGCGTCGTAGAGCGGGCGCAGATAGGGGTCGACCTTATCCTTCATGTCCCCGGGGAGGAAGCCCAGCCGCTCCCCCGCCTCGACCGCCGGGCGGGAGAGGATCAGGCGCTTGACCGATCCGGTTATGAGCTGTGCCACCGCCTGCGCCACCGCGAGGTAGGTCTTGCCGGTGCCCGCCGGTCCCAATGCGAAGATGATGTCGTTGGAGATCAGCGCGCGCATATAGGTGGTCTGGGTCAGCGAGCGCGGGACGATCGTCTTGTTGCGCGTGCGGATCATGATGGGTGGTGCCGCGCCCTCGTCATTTTCCGCGCGGACGATGCCGGTCAGTAGCGGTTCGGTCGCCATCGCGATCACCGCGTCGATCAGCCCGGTGTCGATCGCCTCGCCTCGGATCACGCGGCTGTGCAGTTCGATCAGCACTTCGCGGGCATGGGCGACGGCCTCGGCGCTGCCCTCGATCACCACGCGCTGGCCGCGCGCATGGATATAGACGCCGAGCCGCTCCTCGAGCGCGAGGATGTTGCTGTCATATTCGCCGAACAATTGCGGAAGCAGCTGCGGGCGGTCGAAATTCACCTCGACGCGGGCGCGCTGACCTTGCTGGGCGGGGACGGGCTTGCGGCTCATGCGGTCCTTTCGCTGGCTAGACTGTCACGATGTCGCGCATCGATCGGTGTCGGCATTGGCTGACAATTCTGACAAAAATGCGCGTGTGGGGGCGACAGCGGGCCATGATGGGCCGAACCGGTGTGCAGCGCGGAGGTTCCGTTTCGCATGTCGTGCGGCGAGGATGGCAGAGCCGGAGCGGGTAGGACAGCGGAAATGATGCCTCTGACAGCGATTGGTACCGGGTGACGCAGCCGGGCAACACCAGAACAGTCAGTCCCCGCCGAGCCACGCCCGGCGGAAGGCGAGCTGCGCTGCCGTCGGTTGGCTGCCCGCCCTTTCGAGTGTCACGATCGCAAGCCTGGGGTCGGCCACCGGGGTGATCGTGGCACTGCCCGGCCCGGCGCGCGTCATGAAGGCGACCGCGACCGGCTGGCCCGGCCTGAGCGCGGCCAGCGCGGTGCGGAAGTCGGCCGGGGTGGCGATCGGCTTGCCGTCGAGGGCGGTGATCGTGTCGCCACGCGTCAGGCCGGCGGCATAGAGCGGGCTGCCGGGGACCGGGATTTCGGAGAGCGTGACGGGTTCGTCGCCGCCGCCGGCGACGTTGCTCGCGCCGATCCATCCCTTGCTGGCATCGGCGGGTCGGAGCACCAGACCGGCCTGGGCCAGCAAGAGCGCGAAATCGGGCAGGGCGCTGCCCCGGATATGCGCGTCGAAGAACTGCTTCGCAAAGGCCGGGTCGCGGGTCAGTTCGGCAAGGCCTGCCTCCAGATCGGCAGGGGTATAGGGTTTGACCGGCGCGAAGCCCTGCTGTGCCGCGCCGTTCCGCTGCCACAAGTGGCGCATATAGGCGTCGAGATCGCTGCCGAAGCGCTGGCGCAGCGTCAGGTCGAGCGCGAGCGCGACAACCGCGCCATAGGGGTAATAGGACGCGAAGATCCGCTCATTCACCGGGTCGATCGACGCGGCGGCATCGACGAACGGCGCGCGCAGGCTCATCTCCTGGGGCGAGCCATAGCGGCGCGCGGAGTTGTTGACGATGAAGTCGAGCGTCCCGCCAAGGCTGGCGAGATAAGCGTCGAGCGGCATTTCGCCGGCGCGGCGGATGGCCAGAGGGCCGTAATATTGGGTGAAGCCTTCCGCGAACCACAAGGACGGGGTCGGGTCGGCCTGGGTGAAGTCGAACGGCTCCAGCTCGGCCGGGCGCAGCCGCTCGACATTCCAGGCGTGGATGAATTCGTGGCTGAGCGTACCGAGCTGGGCGAACTTGCCCGCCGCCAGCGTGCGCGGCTGGCTGATGATCGTCGAGTTGCGATGCTCCATCCCGTCGCCGCTGATCTGCGGCACATAATCGGCGATGAAGGTATAGGTGCCGAAATCGAACTCGGGCGCGGTGCCGAAGATGCGGATCTGTTCGGCGACGACCTTCTTGGCCTTCTCCGCATAGGCGTCGATGGTTTCGGGCGTGTCGGCGCTGTGCACGGCGAGGCGGATCGTCTGGGTCTTGCCGCCCGAGCTGATCGTCCATTCGCGCAAATGATGTTCGGACAGCTCGGTCGGGCTGTCGAGCAGATACTGGAGGTGCGGCGCCCAGAAGGTCGTGGCGCTGCCGCCGACCGGCGCGAGCTGGGTCGCGATCTTCCATTTCGGGTCGGCGGGGCGGAAGGTGACGCGGATCGGGCGGTCGTCATAGCCCGCCGCCCAGATCAGCGTCGCGGGCATGTTGAGATGCGCGTGGGTCTGGTCGATCTGGCTGTAGGTGCCATCGCCACGGTCGCCATAGAGGGTGTAGGCAAAGGTGACGGTGCCGTCATGGCCGCTGACGCGCCAACTATAGGGATCGTTGCGGTCGATCGTCAGATCGCGGCCCGCGCCGTCTTTCGCCGTGACCGAATAGACGTTCTTGGCGAATTCATGGATCGCGTAACGACCGGGGGAGGAGCGGGCCATGCGGAACTCGACCGCGCCGGGCTTGAGGTCGCGATAGGTGACCGCGATCCGCGCCTCACGCTGCGCGGCATTGTCGAAGCTCAGATCGTAGGAGACCGGGGCGTTGGGGCCGGGGTCCTGGGCCTGCTGAGCCAGCGCGGTGGTGGCAAGGAGGAGCGGCGCGGCGAGCGCGAACAGGCGCGCGGTCGAGGTCAGGTGCATTGGGGGAAAGTGGCGGAGCGGGCGGGGCGTGTCCAGCACCTGCCGACCTCACTTGTCACCCCGGCCTTGTGCCGGGGCCCACCGGGAGACGAGGCGCGAAGCAAGAGCTTTGAGCGCTGGAGGTGCGGCACAGTGGACCCCGGCACAAGGCCGGGGTGACGATAGGTTCAGGCCGCCACACCCGCCAGCGAGTTCGGACCGGCGCTGTCAATCCGCACCCGCACCAGATCGCCGATCGCCGCGTCGGTCATCAGATGGATCGATTGCAGCCAGGGCGATTTGCCAAGCATCTGACCCGGTAGCTTGCCCTTCCGTTCGATGAGGACGTCGCAAATCTTGCCGACGCTGGCGGCGTTGAACGCGGCCTGATCGCGGTTGAGTGCGGCCTGCAGGCGCTGCAGGCGGTCGTCCATCACCTCTTCGGGCACCGCGCCGTCCATGTCCGCGGCCGGGGTGCCGGGGCGGGGGGAGTATTTGAAGCTGAAACACTGGGCATAGCCGACCGCGTCGACGAGGCTGAGCGTATCGCGGAACTCCGCCTCGGTCTCGCCGGGGAAGCCGACGATGAAGTCGCCCGACAGCGCGATATCCGGCCGCGCCGCGCGGACGCGGTCGAGGATCGCCAAGTACGAATCGCGGCTGTGGCTGCGGTTCATGGCTTTCAGGATACGATCATTGCCCGCCTGCACCGGCAAATGGAGGAAGGGCATCAGCTTTTCGACCTCCGCATGCGCGCGGATCAGGCCTTCCTTCATGTCGTTGGGGTGGCTGGTGGTGTAGCGGATGCGCGCCAGCCCATCGATCTTGTCCAGCGCGGCGATCAGGCCGTGCAGGCCGGTGCCCTCGGCATCGTCCCATGCGTTGACGTTCTGGCCAAGCAAGGTGATCTCACGCGCGCCGGCGTCGACCAGCGACTTGGCTTCGTCGACGATCGTCGCGAACGGCCGACTGACCTCGGCGCCGCGTGTATAGGGCACGACGCAATAGGTGCAGAATTTGTCGCACCCTTCCTGCACCGTCAGGAACGCGGTCGGGCCGGTCTTGCGGCGGGCGGGGAGCGCACCGAACTTCGCGATGGCGGGCATGTCGGTGTCGATCGCGCGGCCTTGAGCCGCAGCTTGAGCGACGAGGTCGGGCAGGTTGTGATAGGCTTGCGGGCCGACGACGATGTCGACCTTGGCGCGGTTCGCGATTTCCTCGCCCTCGGCCTGCGCGACGCAGCCCGCGACGGCGATCATCGGCGCGGAACGATCGGCAAGGCGCGCGGATTTGCGGACGCGGCCGATGTCCGAATAGACCTTCTCGGTCGCCTTTTCGCGGATGTGGCAGGTGTTGAGGACGACCAGGTCGGCGCTGTCGGCGTCTGCCGCTGCGGTCATGCCCTGTGCTGCCATCAGCTCGGCCATGCGCTCGCCGTCATAGACGTTCATCTGACAGCCGAAGGATTTGACGTGATAGGTCTTGGGGGTGGAGGTCATGGCGCGGGCCTATAGTGGATTGGCGGGGGCCGCGAAACCGCCTCTGGTGTTCCGCCCGCGCTGCCAATAGATAGCCGCCGCAAATGGCACGGATCGAAACCCCCCGCCGCGTGCGTGGCACGCAGGACATCTTTGGCGACGAGCAGCGCCGCTTCGCCCGCGTGGTCGAGGCGTTCGAGCATGTGCGGCGGCTCTATTGTTTCCAGCAGGTTCAGGTGCCGGTGTTCGAATCCACCGGGGTGTTCGCGCGATCGATGGGCGAGACCAGCGATGTCGTATCGAAGGAAATGTACACCTTCCCCGACCGTGGCGACGAGCTGCTGACGTTGCGGCCGGAGTTCACCGCGGGGATTTGCCGCGCGTATATCACCGAGGGGTGGCAGCAATATGCGCCGCTCAAGCTGACCACGCATGGCCCGGTGTTTCGGTATGAGCGCCCGCAAAAGGGCCGGTATCGCCAGTTCCACCAGATCGATGCCGAGATCATCGGCGCGGCCGAACCGCAGGCCGATGTCGAGCTGCTGACGATGGCCGACCAGCTGCTCAAGGAGCTGGGCGTCGCCGAGGGCGTGACGCTGCAGCTCAACACGCTGGGCGATGCGGAGACGCGGGAGGCGTGGCGCGCGGCGCTGGTCGCGCATTTCGAGGCGCATCGCGGAGAGTTGAGCGAGGACAGCCTGACGCGGCTCGAGAAGAACCCGATGCGGATTCTGGATTCGAAGGATCCGCGCGACCGGCCGATTGCGGATTCGGCGCCGGACATCGACGCTTATCTGACAGATGAGGCGCGGGCGTTTTTCGAGGCAGTGACGAGCGGGCTCGACGCGGCGGGTGTCGCCTGGACGCGCAATGCGCGGCTGGTGCGCGGACTCGACTATTACCGGCACACGGCGTTCGAATTCGTGACCGACCGGCTGGGTGCGCAGGGCACGGTGCTGGCCGGCGGGCGCTATGACGGGCTGATCGGCAATCTGGGCGGGCCGGAGACGCCAGGCGTGGGCTGGGCTGCGGGGATTGAGCGGCTGGGGATGTTGCTGGCGGAGCCAGAGGCTGAGACGCTGCAGGTCGCGGTCGTAGTCGAGCGCAATGGCTACGAGGCCAAGGGCGTCGAGATGGTTGCCGCGCTGCGGCGCGCGGGCGTGGTCGCTGAGCTGGTCGCGACGGGTAGCCCCAAGAAGCGCTACGACAAGGCGGTGAAGCTCAATCCGGCGGAGATCGTGTCAATCGATGTCCGCGACGACGCACTGTCGATCAATCGCAGGACGCTGAGCGCCGACACGGTCGATGGCGACGCGGTTGCGGCGGTGATGGCCGCACTGGCGGCGATGTGACCCGCATTTCCCCCGAGCGGATCGCGCAGATCGAGGCGCGGCGGGATGAGTTGTCGGCGATGATGGCGACCGGCGACCTGCCGTCGGATCGCTTTGTCGCGGTGTCCAAGGAATATGCCGAGCTGGAGCCGGTCGCGGCAGCGGCGGGCGAGGTGCGGCGGCTGCGCGCCGAGGCGGTGAGCCTGGCTGCAATGACGCGCGAGGCGGATGCCGAGCTGCGCGCGATGGCGGCGGAGGAATTGCGCACGAACGAGGCGGCGCTGGCGCAGGCCGACCACGCCCTTGCGCTGGCGCTGCTGCCGCGTGACGCGGCGGACGAGCGCGCGGCGATGCTCGAAATCCGCGCCGGGACCGGCGGGGACGAAGCAGGGCTGTTCGCGGGCGATCTGCTGCGCATGTACACCCGCTATGCCGAGCGGCAGGGGTGGAAGGTCGAGTTGATCTCTGCGTCCACCTCCGAAGCCGGGGGTTACAAGGAAGTGGTCGCGAGCGTCGCGGGCAAGGGCGTGTTCGCCAAGCTGAAGTTCGAGAGCGGCGTGCATCGCGTTCAGCGCGTGCCCGTGACCGAGAGCGGCGGGCGTATCCATACGTCGGCGGCGACCGTCGCGGTGCTGCCCGAGGCGGAAGAGGTCGATGTCGAGATCCGCAACGAGGATCTGCGCATCGACATCTATCGCGCGAGCGGCGCGGGCGGGCAGCACGTCAACACGACCGATTCGGCGGTGCGATTGACGCACGTGCCGACGGGCCTCGTGGTGATCCAGCAGGACCAAAGGTCGCAGCACAAGAACCGCGACAAGGCGATGCAGGTGCTGCGCACGCGGCTGTATGAGCTGGAGCGCGAGCGGCTGGCGAGCGAGCGGTCGGGCGCGCGCAAATCGATGGTCGGATCGGGCGACCGGTCGGAGCGGATCCGCACGTACAACTTCCCGCAGGGGCGGGTGACCGACCACCGGATCAACCTGACCCTCCACCGCCTGCCCGAGATTCTCGAGGGGGAGATGGACGAGCTGGTCGGCGCGCTGGTGGCGGAAGATGAGGCGGAGCGGCTGGCGGCGCTGGATTCGTGATCGCCGGGCGACTGCCTAACGGTTGTCACCGCGGCCTTGTGCCGGGGTCCACGGTGCCGCGCTCTCTGCGCTCAAGCCTTTGGCTTTTCGCCTCGACTTTAAGTGGACCCCGGAACAAGTCCGGGGTGACGAGGGGGGTGGGGTGAGCGTCGGGTCCGTCCGTGCCGCCATCGCCGATGCGGCCGCGCGCATTACCTCCGCCTCCCCGCGCCTTGATGCCGAACTACTCATGGCGCATGCCTTGGACGTGTCGCATCAGGATTTGTTGTTGAAGCATCTTGGCGATCCCGCGCCGGACGGGTTCGCGGGGCTGGTCGAACGACGGCTGGCCCATGAGCCGGTCGCCTATATCACCGGGTCGCGCGGGTTCTGGACGGTCGAGATCGGCGTCGGCCCCGGCGTGCTGGTGCCGCGTGCGGACAGCGAGACGCTGATCGAGGCGGCGGTGGCACATTTTGCCGGGAGCAATGGGCCGGGGCGGGTGCTGGACCTGGGGACCGGGCCGGGGACGTTGTTGCTCGCGGCGTTGGCGGAATGGCCTGGCGCCACGGGTGTCGGGGTCGATGCGTCCGATACCGCGCTCGACTATGCGCGGCGCAACGCAGGAGCTTTGGGTGTCGCGGAACGGGTCGATCTGCGGCGCGGCGATTGGGCCGCGGGCCTTGTCGGCCAGTTCGACCTGGTCCTGTGCAACCCGCCCTATATCGGCGCGGCCGAGGAACTGGGGCCGGAGGTGCGCGAGCATGAGCCGGCGTCCGCGCTGTTCGCAGGGGCCGAGGGCCTCGACGATTATTGCCGCATCATTCCCGACCTGCCCCGGCTGCTTGCGCCGGGCGGCATGGCGGTGCTGGAGATCGGCTGGACGCAGTGGGAGGCCGTGTCGGCGCTGATGCGTGGCGCGGGGCTCGATCCTGTGCTGCATCACGATCTGGGCGGACGCCCGCGCGCGGTTGCGGCAAAAATGCCGCGAAATTGAACTATCGATGCGCTGCACCAATATAAGGCTTGGAGATTGTTGCCGCGCGGGCTAAGGATGAGCCCGGGGCAGGCACCGGCAACCTAAATCGTTGAAAAGGTTTGCCGACCCAAATCAAGGCATGCGCGCTGCTGATTGTCCGGCAGCCATGCGGGAGCCGTTTCGGTCCGATGGGCCGTGACGGCGTGCGGTGTAACACGCATCCGGGATCGCTGTTTGACCGATGGCGGATTGAGTAAGGACAGGACACACAGACGTTGATCAACAATCGTCAGGCGAACAACGGTCGCCGTCGCGGCCGTGGTGGCCAGCGCCAGCAGGGCGGCGGCAACAACCCCAATTCGGGCAACCGCATCGACAATCGCGCACGTGGCAACGCCGCGCAGCTGCTTGAGAAATACAAGAACCTCGCTCGCGACGCGCAGATGGCGGGCGATCGGGTGAACACCGAATATTATCTGCAGTTCGCGGATCACTACTTCCGCGTGCTGGCCGAAAGCCGTTCGCGCTTCGAGGACCACAATCCGCAGCGCCGCCAGCGCGACGAGTTCGACGGCGACGAGGACGAGTTCGAGGGCGACGAGGGTCCGCGCGGCGAGACCGGCGACGAGGGCGACGAGCAGGCCGAGCGTCAGGCACCTGGCGATCGCGACAATCGTGACCGGGGCGAGCGCAACGAACGCCGTCCGCGCCGCGAGCGCGATGGACGCGACAATCGTGACGGCCGCGATCGCGACAATCGCAACCGCGATGACCGCCGCGAGCGTCAGCCGCGTGGCGTCGAGGGCGAGGAAACGCCGGTCGCCGCGAACGAGGATGAGGTGCCGGTCGAAGAACGTCGTCCCCGCCGTGGCCGTCCGCGCCGCGACGAGGCGAGCAGCGATGCGGGACATGGCGGCGATATCGCCGCGGTGCTGCCCCCCGCGCTGGGCGTCGAGGGCGAGGTGGTCGAGGTCAAGCCGCGCCGCCGCCGCGTGAAGAAGGAAGAGGGCGAGCCGGAAGCGGCCGAATAAGCGCCATTCTCCTCCATAAAATACAGGCCGGTCCGTAGCTTACGGGCCGGCCTTTTTTATGTCCTGATCCCTTGACCGTTGACATCGGGAGCCGGGTCGCGATGGTGCGGCAACCAGATCGAAGGGGGATGCGATGCGGCGGACGACGTTGGCGCTTGTGGCTGGAGCCGCACTTTCCGGAACGACGCTGGCGACTCCCGTCCTTGCGCAGACTGCCCAGGGCGACGTTGCGGTCACCATCTACAACAACAATCTGGCGTTGGTGCAGGACAAGCGCGAGATGCGCCTGCCCGCAGGCAAGTCGAAGCAGGACTTCCCCGACGTCGCGGGACAGATCCGCCCTGAAACGGTCACGATCGGCGCGCCGGGCGCAACCATCGTTGAACAGAATTTCGATTTCGACCTGCTTTCCCCCGAGGCGCTGATGGAAAAGGCCGTCGGCCAGTCGGTGACGGTGGTGCGCGGCGGACAGAATCTTCCGGCCAAGGTGCTCGCCTATAATGACGGCACCGTGGTCGAGATTGGCGGACGGATCGAGGTGCTGGGCAAGGACGACCGGGTGATCTTCCCGTCGCTGCCCCCGTCGTTGCGCGCACGGCCGACCCTGTCGGTGACACTGGACGCCGATGCGGCGGGCGCGCGGCCGGTGACGCTGAGCTACCTGACCTACGGGATGGGCTGGAAGTCCGACTATGTCGCGCTGTTCGACGAAAAGGCGGGCAAGATCGACGTGCAGGGCTGGCTGACGCTGACCAACAATAGCGGCGTGACCTACAGCAACGCCAGCACCTTGCTCGTTGCGGGTGCGGTCGGCGGTGGCGGCCGCGGGGCGTCGTCAGCGATGGTACCGGGAACCGAGACCGCCGGGCGTGAGCGGATCGGCGACTTCTATGTCTATCCAATCCCCGGCCGTACGACGATTGCGCAGCGCCAGCAGAAGCAGGTCAGCTTCCTCGACGTCGCGGGCGCGCCGGCGGCCAAGGCCTATGCCTATCGCAACCCGTGGCTGGGGCGGCAGGATCAGCCGCGCAGCGTCGACACGGTACTGCGTTTCTCGTCCTCGAAGGAAGGTGGCCTTGGCGATGCACTGCCCGCGGGGACGGTGCGCATTTATATGCGGGACGCGCGCGGAGCGCCGCAGTTCATCGGCGAGAATGCGATCCCGCACACGCCCATGGGGTCGCGGCTGGCGATCAAGACCGGCGAGGCGTTCGACGTGAAGGTCAAGTCGGTGGTCCAGACGCGCGAGCGCGCGGGGTCGACCAAGTGGCGCACGACGATGGTCTATACGCTGACCAATGCGCGGCCCGACGCGGTGGTGGTCGAGCTGTCGCAGGGCGGGCTCGACAGCTGGTGGAAGGACACGCGGATCCTGGAGGAGACGCAGGCGAGCGAACGGATCAACGCTGACGAGGCGCTGTGGAAGGTAAGCGTGCCCGCCAATGGCGAGGCAACGCTGACCGCGACCTTCGAAACGCGTTACTGAGCTGCGGCCGATGCGGCTGCCCGCCCTGTTGCTGATCGCGACGGTGCTCGCCGATACGGGTGGGGCGTCGGCGCAAAGCATGCAGACATCCGCCGGACCGGATTCGGTGGGAGTCACCATCTATCGCGCGCCCAACCGCGACGCCGACCAGAAAATCGATCTGGGCTGGCTTGGCGGTTATGCGCTGATTACCGAGACGCGGACGGTGACGATTCCTGCCGGGCGCGCGGTGATCCGGTTCGAAGGCGTGGCGTCGGGCATATTGCCGGAAAGCGCGATCGTCACCGGGCTGCCTGCCGGGGTGCGTGAAAAGAACCTCGACGGGGATCTGCTGTCGCCCTCCAGCCTTTATCGCCGCGGCTTTGCCCGGCCGGTCACGCTGCGCCGCACCCGCGATGGCAAGACCGTGGAGGAGCGCGCCATCATCCGCTCCGGTCCGGCGGGCGCGGCGATCGTCGAGACCGAGCGCGGGATCGAGGTGCTCAATTGCGGCCCGACCGAGGATGCCATCGCCTATGACGGCGTGCCGGAGGGGCTGTCGGCCAAGCCGACCCTGTCGGTCGAGACCGATTCCCCGCAGGGCGGGACCGCGACGATTACGCTGTCCTACCTCGCCTGGGGGTTCGACTGGCAGGCGAACTATGTCGCTACGCTGCGTGATGGCGGGGGGACGGCAGCCGGGGTGCGGACCGCCGACCTGTTCGCCTGGGTAACGTTGGCGAGTACCGACATGACCAGTTTTGTCGATGCCGACACGATGGTCGTTGCGGGCAAGATCAACCGGACGACGGGACGAACACGCAACCCGTTCGAGACGGTCGAGGAGTTCGAATTCCGCTGCTATCTGCCTGACGGCGGCAGTCTAGCGCCGCCCCCGCCCCCCCCGCCGCCGCCCCCGCCGCCGCCGCCCGCGATGATGGCGCCGCCGATGGCGCGCGAAGAGGTCGTGGTGACCGGCGCACGGGTACGCATGGCGGTCCAGGAGAATCTGGGCGATCTGAAAGCCTATCGCATCCCTGATCGCACCACCGTCGCCGCCAAGGCTCAGAAGCAGGTCGCAATGCTGGCGAAGGACGCGGTGCCGGTGCGCATCGTCTACGCGTCAGACATCGGATTCGGCGGTGCCGAGCAGCCGCAAATCCTGCTTCGCGCGCAGAACAAGGAGAGCGATGGGCTGGGCCTGCCGCTCCCCGCCGGGCCGGTCGCGCTGTTCGAGCGGCAGGGCGAGCGCTCGCTGCTGATCGACGAATCGAGCACCGGCGACAAAGCGGTGGGTGAAGAGGTCGAGGTCAAGTTTCCCGCGACCGCCAATGTTACGCTGGAGCTGAAGCAGCAGCAGCCCGAGCCGCGCCGCTATGCATTCGAGCTGATCGTGCGCAACGCCAACCCTTTCCCGGTGCAGTTCGAGGGTGAGTTCGATATCGACCCGCCGCTGATGCGCGGGGCTTCGGCCAAGCTTGGCACGAAGGATGGCCGGAATCTGTGGGCGGTCACGGTGCCCGCAAACGGATCGCGTACGCTGGCCTATACGGTGCAGCTGCCTCCCCCGCCCAACCCGCAGCGTTAGTCCCGCTTTTTCTCCGTCGCGTCGCGCGAACGTTCGTCATGGCCGGTGCCGGAACTGAGGAACACCAACCCCATCAGCGCGCCGCCGAGCAGGATCGACAGCCCGACCCCGATCGCCATCGCGATCGACGCGTGCAGCTGGAACTCTCCCACTGCGATATAGAGCGCGACCACCGCGACGATCGCGGAGGTCAGCGACAGCAGCCCGACAAAGCCGAAGATGCGGCGGTAACGGCGCCAGGCGAGGCGCGCATAATCGGGATTGTCGAGGTTGGGTTCCATGCCCTTTCATTTGGGGACGAATCGTGGGACTCTCAACCGCCTCAACAGGACAAAGGAGACTGACGATGTCGATCGCAGCAATCCTGGGCGGGAAGGGGAGTGATGTCGTGAGCATCGGCGGTGACGCCAGTGTGCGCGATGCCGTCGCCCTGCTCGCCAACCGGCGCATCGGCGCGGTGCCGGTGGTCGAAGACGGCAACGTCGCCGGCATCTTTTCCGAGCGCGACGTGATTCATTGCCTGAAACGTGACGGACCGGCGGCACTCGACCGGTCGGTGCGCAGCGTGATGACGGCGCCGGCGATCACCGTGACCCGTGACGAATCGGTACTCGGCGCATTGTCGCTGATGACGCAGCGGCGGATCCGGCATCTTCCGGTGGTGGAGGGCGGCGCACTGCTCGGCTTTGTATCGATCGGCGATCTGGTCAAATTCCGGATCGAGAAGATCGAGGCCGAGGCGGAGCAGATGCGGGCCTATATTCAGACGGCATAACTCAGCGACGGGTGCTGCCGGGTCGGACGTCCGTTACCGCCGAATCATCGCGATCGCGTCCTCAACGGTCGCGCGCGCGAAGAACCATAGCCACGCGCCGTAGACCGTGGCGCCCACTCCGGTCAGCAGCAGCAGATGGGGCAGGGGGGCGAGCGGCGGGAGCAGCCGGTCGATCAGGCCGACGACCAGCGCCATCCCGACCGCAGCCGAGATCGGGGGCAGGATCGCGCCGAACCACGCGCCCCAGCTCAGGCCGATTTCCGGCAGGCTGCGCACAGCGGTGAACAGCAGAAAGACCGGCCACACCGCGATCCATGACCAGGCAAGTCCGGTCACTCCCCATTTGACCCCGATCAGAAATGCGACGGGAAGCAGAAGCGCGCCGATCACCGCGATCTGGGCCCCCAGACCCGGGCGACCACGCGCGTCGGTCGCCGGGGCGAACAGCACCTGCAGCGTCATGAACGGCATCGCGAGCGCGAGCAGCTGGACGACGGGTGCGGCCTCGATCCATTTTTCGCCGAGTGCGACATGGACCAGAGGGTCGGCGGTCACGGCCAGCCCGAGATAGAAGGGCATGGCGACGACCATGATCAGCCGAACCGACCGCGCAAAGGCAGTGGCGCTGCCCGCGGCATCGCCCTGCATCCGCGCATAGGCGGAGAATGCGACCTCGTTCAGCGCAGGGATGAATTTCTGGACCAGAATCTGGGTCAGGAACAGGCTGGTGGTATAGATGCCGAGCCAGTGGGGATCGAAACTGCGCCCGGCGATGAAGACGTCCGACTGGCTCTGCACGAACCAAAAAAACTGGCCCGTCGCGATCAGCCCGCCGAATCGCGCAATCTCGCCCGCGCCGCGAAAATCGAAGCTTGGCCACATCAGTGATCCGGCCGCCCAGGTGATGCCGATCGCGCGTGTCCCGAACAGGACGATCGGTGCGAGGACCAGCGTCCACACGCCAAGGCCAGCATAGGCCCCCGCCACGGCGGCGAGCGCGCCGGCGACGGCGGAGACGAGATTGACCTGTGCCTGTTTGCGAAAATCCATCGCGCGCGCGAGCAGCGCATAAGGAAAGGCGATGAACGGCGTCGCTATATAGAGCAGCGCCTGAACGCGGAGCAGATCGGCCACGATCGGCTGGCGATAATAGGCCGCCGCGAGCGGGGCGGCGAGGAACTGAAGCGCCGCTAGGCCGAAGTTGAGCAGCAGAAGCATCCCGAACAGCTGACGGATCGCACGATCGTCGACCTGCGCCTTCTGGATCAGCCCGCCGGCGAGCCCATAGCCATTGAGGAGGTTGAGCAGCACCAGGATCACCTGGGTCATGGCGAACAGGCCGTAATCGCCGGGGTCGAGCATACGAATCACGAGGAAGGTGGCGCCCCATGCGATGATCTGCCCCAGAATCTGTGTCCCGGAACGCCAGATTACCGCGCTACGCACCTGATTCCGCAGTGATTCACGGCCCTGATTCGTCGATTCGCTGGCTAACTGGGTCATTAGATGCCTATCGCAGACAGGTCTTGATGCCGCGTAAATCGCAGTTTTCTGGGGGTTTGAGGAGCGGCGCAACAAAAATGCAAAAACCCTGTTGACCGAATCCGAAGCCGCGCATAGAAGCCACTCCACCGACGCGGTGCTCCACACGGAACGCTTCGACGGTCACCAAAAACCAGGCGCACAAGTCGCCCCGATAAAAAGGGGTTAGGCGGTGCGCCGGTCTTTGTCGCTCTTTGAAATTGTGATTTTGATGAAGGGACATGTGGGCGGCGGCCCCGGGTCTGGCAGCTTCTAGGTGTCGGGTACTCGGTAAAATCAAGCCGTTCCATGGACTTTGCTTATCGGGGCTTCGGTTTCGGTGGTGAGGTTCAAACATGTCCTACACGTTTCCATTACGTGAAAGATTGTGCAGGAA
>NZ_OZ245750.1:0-637500 GCF_965227385.1 Sphingomonas sp. | reverse complement strand
GAAAAGACATCAACCGAGATTCCGTTAGTAGTGGCGAGCGAACGCGGACCAGGCCAGTGCCTTCATTTCAACTAGCAGAACAGTCTGGAAAGGCTGACCATAGCGGGTGACAGTCCCGTATGCGAAAGTGATGATGAAGGACTCGAGTAGGGCGGGGCACGTGAAACCCTGTCTGAACATGGGGGGACCACCCTCCAAGCCTAAATACTCGTACATGACCGATAGCGAACTAGTACCGTGAGGGAAAGGTGAAAAGCACCCCGATGAGGGGAGTGAAACAGTACCTGAAACCGAACGCCTACAAGCAGTGGGAGCATCTTTATGGTGTGACCGCGTACCTCTTGCATAATGGGTCTGTGACTTAGTGTATCAAGCAAGCTTAAGCCGATAGGTGTAGGCGCAGCGAAAGCGAGTCTGAATAGGGCGATTGAGTTTGATGCATTAGACCCGAAACCCGGCGATCTAGGCATGACCAGGTTGAAGGTGGGGTAACACTCACTGGAGGACCGAACCGTTTAATGTTGAAAAATTATCGGATGAGTTGTGTTTAGGGGTGAAAGGCCAATCAAGCCGGGAAATAGCTGGTTCTCCGCGAAATCTATTGAGGTAGAGCCTTGGACGAATACCCTAGGGGGTAGAGCACTGGATGGTTGCGGGCGGCGCGAGCTGTACCAATACTAACCAAACTCCGAATACCTAGGAGTACTATCCAGGAGACAGACGGCGGGTGCTAAGGTCCGTCGTCAAAAGGGAAACAGCCCTGACCTACAGCTAAGGTCCCCAAGTCATCACTAAGTGGGAAAGCATGTGGGAATCCCAAAACAGCCAGGAGGTTGGCTTAGAAGCAGCCATCCTTTAAAGAAAGCGTAACAGCTCACTGGTCTAAACAAGGGTTCCTGCGGCGAAAATGTAACGGGGCTAAAGTGATGCACCGAAGCTTAGGGTGTGGATTTATCCACGCGGTAGCGGAGCGTTCCGTAAGTCTGTGAAGCCGAAGGGTAACCGACGGTGGAGATATCGGAAGTGCGAATGCAGACATGAGTAGCGATAAAGAGGGTGAGATGCCCTCTCGCCGAAAGACCAAGGGTTCCTGCTTAAAGCTAATCTGAGCAGGGTGAGCCGGCCCCTAAGACGAGCCCGAAGGGGGTAGTCGATGGGAACCACGTTAATATTCGTGGGCCTGGTGGTAGTGACGGATTTCTTGTGTTGTACGTTCTTATCGGATTGAACGTGCTTCGACGAAGTCCCAGGAAATAGCTCCACCGTATAGACCGTACCCGAAACCGACACAGGTGGTCAGGTAGAGTATACCAAGGCGCTTGAGAGAAGTGTCCTGAAGGAACTCGGCAAATTGCCTCCGTACCTTCGGAAGAAGGAGGCCCTCATTTTGCGCAAGCAGATTGAGGGGGCACAGGCCAGGGGGTAGCGACTGTTTAGCAAAAACACAGGGCTCTGCTAAGTCGGCTTCAAGACGACGTATAGGGCCTGACGCCTGCCCGGTGCCTGAAGGTTAAGTGGAGGGGTGCAAGCTCCGAAACGAAGCCCAGGTAAACGGCGGCCGTAACTATAACGGTCCTAAGGTAGCGAAATTCCTTGTCGGGTAAGTTCCGACCTGCACGAATGGCGTAACGACTTCCCCACTGTCTCCAGGACATGCTCAGCGAAATTGAATTCTCCGTGAAGATGCGGAGTACCCGCGGTTAGACGGAAAGACCCCGTGCACCTTTACTGCAGCTTCAGAGTGGCATTAGGAATTAATTGTGTAGCATAGGTGGGAGGCTTTGAAGCACTGGCGCCAGCTGGTGTGGAGCCTACGGTGAAATACCACCCTGTTGATTTCTGATGTCTAACCTCGTTCCGTTATCCGGAACAGGGACCCTCTGTGGCGGGTAGTTTGACTGGGGCGGTCGCCTCCTAAAGAGTAACGGAGGCGTGCGAAGGTTGGCTCAGGTCGGTTGGAAACCGACCGTTAGAGTGCAATGGCATAAGCCAGCCTGACTGCGAGACTGACGAGTCGAGCAGAGACGAAAGTCGGTCATAGTGATCCGGTGGTCCCTCGTGGAAGGGCCATCGCTCAACGGATAAAAGGTACGCCGGGGATAACAGGCTGATGATTCCCAAGAGCTCATATCGACGGAATCGTTTGGCACCTCGATGTCGGCTCATCACATCCTGGGGCTGGAGCAGGTCCCAAGGGTTTGGCTGTTCGCCAATTAAAGTGGTACGTGAGCTGGGTTCAGAACGTCGCGAGACAGTTTGGTCCCTATCTGCCGTGGGCGTCGAAATTTGAGAGGAGTTGACCCTAGTACGAGAGGACCGGGTTGAACATACCTCTGGTGTACCAGTCGTTCCGCCAGGAGCGCAGCTGGGTAGCTATGTATGGACGGGATAACCGCTGAAAGCATCTAAGCGGGAAGCCTCCCTCAAGATAAGATTTCTTAGGACGGTGGTAGACCACCACCTTGATAGACTGGATGTGGAAGCGCGGTAACGTGTGGAGCTAACCAGTACTAATTGTCCTATTCGCGCTTGATGAGTCCCACCATCAATGACAGCTTTGGCTGCATTGAGGTTGTGAACCTCGAGCCTTGGTGCACGCATCGATTTGAAACCCGATTACACCTGCTTCATTGCTTGGTGACCATAGCGTCAGTGACCCACCCGATCCCATCCCGAACTCGGCCGTGAAACCTGACTGCGCCGATGGTACTATTGCTCAAGCACTGGAAGAGTAGGTCGTCGCCAGGCATTGAAGCCGGTGTAATCAGGAAAAACCCATTCACATTGTCAGAAACGCAGCACGCGTCGCGCTAACCGGCGCGGCGCGTTTTGCTTTTCGGGGCCCATCGCTTCGCGCGATCCTTGCCCCACCGATGGCGCGGGGTGGAGCAGCCCGGTAGCTCGTCAGGCTCATAACCTGAAGGTCGTTGGTTCAAATCCAACCCCCGCAACCATCCAATCCCAACATCCCCGCCTCCAGGCAGCTTTCTCGCGCCCAGCGCAGATCAACCGGCCGCGCGACGGTTGTGCCGTATCGCGCGCTGCGCCACCCTGCACATATGACATCCCATCTTTCGCGCCGTCACCTCATGATCGGATCCGTCGGCCTGATTGCTGGTCCGGCGGCTGCGCGAAGCGTGAAGGACGTTCCCTATGTGCCAACGCCCGCCGCGGTGGTCGAAGGGATGCTCGACATGGCGGCCCTCGAGCCAGGCGAATATCTGATCGACCTCGGCTCCGGAGACGGGCGGATCCCGCGCGCGGCGGCACGGCGGGGGGCAAATGCGCTCGGCGTCGAGATCGACAGCGACCTGGTTGCGCGTGCGCGGTCGCTGACGCGACTGGAATCGCTGCAGGAGCGCGCGCGATTCGTCCGAGATGATCTGTTCACCGTGTCGGTACGCGACGCCGATGTGGTCACGCTCTATCTGCTGCCTGCCCTGAATGAGCGTCTGAAGCCCAAACTTCTCAACGAGATGAAGGCCGGTGCAAGGGTGGTCAGCCATGCGTTCGACATGGGCGATTGGCCGCATGACGAATTTCGCGAGATCGCGGACAAGCGGGTCTTTCGCTGGACGATCCCGGCAATTGCCGGCGGGGAATGGCAGCTGTTCCGTGACGATGGAACGCTGGCGCGGCTGGTGATCGATCAGCGCTATAGCCGCGTCTCCGGAACATTGGACGGGAGCGCCGTGCGCGCGCCGCAACTGGTTGGCGCCGCACTCAGCTTTTCGGCAAACGGCATCGTCTATCGCGGCACCGTGGGCGATCGCCGGATCATCGGATCAGGATGGCGCGCCGAGCGGATCGACTAGCGGCGCTCGCCGGTCTAAGCCTCGCCGATGCTCTACAACGCCAATGTCACCGATGATCGCCCGACATTCGTCACGCATCTGGAATGCGGGATGACGGGCGAGCGGTACGACGCCGACACGCTGCACGGACTGTCGCGCGTCGGGCGACCGCTGCTGGTTCGCTACGATCTGGACGGGGTGCGGGCCGCGGTCACCCCCGCCGATCTGGCGCAGCGTCCGGCGGATCTGTGGCGCTATCGCGAATTGCTGCCGGTGCGGCAGACCAAGAATATCGTGAGCCTGGGCGAGATCACGACGCCTGTCGTGCCGCTGCGCAAGATCGGCGCGGGGGCGGGCGCCGCCAATCTGCTGGTCAAGGACGAGGGGCGCCTGCCTACAGGATCGTTCAAGGCACGCGGGCTGGTGATGGCGATCAGCATGGCCAAGGAGCTGGGCGTCTCCACCATCGCGATGCCGACCAATGGCAATGCCGGTGCGGCGGCAGCGGCCTATGCCGCGCAGGCGGGGATCGAGGCGGTGATCTTCTGCCCAGATGACACGCCCGAGATCAATGTGCGCGAGATCGCGGCGCAGGGCGCGCGTGTCTATCGCGTCAACGGCCTGATCGACGATTGCGGCAAGCTGGTTGCGGCGGGGAAGGAGGCCAATGGCTGGTTCGACCTGTCGACGCTGAAGGAGCCGTACCGGATCGAGGGCAAGAAGACGATGGGACTGGAGCTGGCCGAACAGCTGGGCTGGGAGTTGCCCGACGTGATCTTCTACCCGACCGGGGGCGGGACCGGGCTGATCGGCATGTGGAAGGCATTTGCAGAGCTGGAGGCGCTGGGCTGGATCGGCAACAAGCGTCCGCGCATGGTGGCGGTGCAGGCCGAGGGCTGCGCGCCGATGGTGCGGGCCTGGGAAGCGGGCGAGCGCCATGCGACGCGGTGGGAAGATTCCCATACCGTCGCGGCGGGCATCCGCGTCCCGCAGGCGGTGGGGGATTTCCTGATCCTCGACGCGGTACGCGAGTCGAACGGCTTTGCGATGGCCGTCAGCGACGCCGCGATCCTGGAGGCGGTCGAGGATGCCGCGCGGCTCGACGGGCTGCTGCTGTGCCCCGAGGGCGGCGCGACGCTGGCGGCGTGGCGCGCGGCGGTGGCCGATGGCCGCGTTTCGCCGGACGAGACGGCGGTGCTGTTCAACTGCGCGACCGGGCTGAAATACCCGATGGAGGATCGCTCGCGCACGCTCGACCGGCACGGGGCGATCGATTTCGCGGCGCTTTAGTCCCCGTCCGGCTTGCGGAAGGGGAGATTGGATCAGCCTTCTTTCACCCGCGCCATTGCGATTGCCGCCAGCACCAGCGTCCCCGCCGCAAACGCCATCGTCCAGATCGGCTGATCGGGGAAGAACGCCTTCATGATCGACCCCATCACGGTCGCGACCAGAAGCTGGGGGACGACGACGAAGACGTTGAACAGCCCCATGAAGATGCCAAGTTTGGCCTGGGGGAGGTTCGACGCGAGGATCGCATAGGGCATGGCGAGGATCGACGCCCAGGCGATGCCGATGCCGATTTCGCTGACGATCAGCCAGTTGGGATCGGTGATCAGGAAGAAGCTGGCGAACCCCGCCGCGCCGCAGAGCAGGCCGATGATGTGCGTGCGCACCTTGCCCAAGCGCGAGGCGAGCAGCGGGAGCAGCGTCAGCGCGGCGATCGCGGCGACGCCGTTATAGACGGTGAACAGCACGCCGACCCAGTTTGCGCCCTCCTGATAGCGCTGGTCGGCCGCGTCCGGCGCGCCGAAAAACACCTGCGCCACGACTGGCGTCGTGTTGATCCACATGATGAACAGCGCCGACCAGCTGAAGAACTGCACCACGGCCAGTCGCTTCATGATCGGGGGCATGCCGGCGAAGTCGCCGACGATGCTGGCGAGCATGCTGGTGCCGCGCCCTGCCTTGGCGAGCTGGACGGCGATTAGGCTGGCGATGCCGTAACCGGCGAGCAGCCCGCCGAGCAGGTAGACTTCTTTCTCGAGATCGAACCAGCCGACCGCCGCCGCGACCAGTGCGCCGGCGCCGATCCAGGCAAGGCTGGCGAGGGGGCTGCGCGCCGCGAGCACACGCACGCTGTCTTCCGCCGCCTGCGCGCGCGCGCCTTCGAACGCGGCGAGCTGTTCGGGGCTGTATTCGCGAGTGGTCAGGATCGTCCACAACACCGCCAGGAACAGGGCCGCGCCGCCGAACCAGAAGGCGTAGCGGACGGTATCGGGGATGCTGCCCAGCGGCGCTTCGTTGGAGACACCGAGATGCTCAAGGCCCCATGGGAAGATCGATCCGACGACCGCGCCCGCGCCGATGAATGCGGTCTGCACCGCGTAACCAGCGCTGTGCTGATCCTTGCGCAGCATGTCGCCGACGAAGGCGCGGAACGGCTCCATCGAGATGTTGAGCGAGGCATCGAGCACCCACAGCATCACCGCTGCGACCAGCAGCACCGGGGCGAGCGGCATCACGAAAAGCGACAAGGCGGCCAGGATCGCACCGGCAAGGAAATAGGGGCGGCGGCGTCCCAGCCGACCGAGCCAGGTCCGGTCGCTCATATGCCCGATCACCGGCTGCACCAGCAGGCCGGTCAGCGGGGCGGCGATCCACAAGGCGGGCAGATCGTCGATGCTCGTGCCGAGCGACTGGAAGATGCGGCTCATATTCGCATTCTGCAGCGCAAAGCCGATTTGGATGCCGAAGAATCCGAACGAGATATTCCACAGGCCCCAAAAGCCTTGGCGCGGTTTTTCCATCATGAGTCCTTGAGGTCGATCAGGCGGGTGCGCCGCAGGAGCGGCGGACGACGAGTTTGGCGGGCAGCAGGACGTCGTGGACGCGCTCCTCACGGATCCGACCGAGCAGGGTTTCGACCAGCATCCTCCCGGCGGCGCGGGTGTCCTGCATCACGGTGGTGAGCGGCGGGTTGGTGAAGCTTGCCGCAGCGATATCGTCGAAGCCGACCACGGCGACATCCTCCGGCACGCGTAGGCCCCGCGCGGCGAGTGCGCGCATGGCGCCGATCGCGATCAGGTCGCTCGCGGCGAGGATCGCGTCGAACGGCGCGCCGCGTTCGATCAGCGCCTCGGCGGCGGCAGCGCCAGCCTCCTCCGATGTGAGGGCGTCGATCTGCAGCGCTGGATTGGCGGCAAGTCCGGCATCCTTCAGCGCCGCGACATGGCCGCGATAGCGGTCGTGGAATTCCGGATAATGGCTCGACGCATGGCCGAGAAAGGCGATCCGCTTGCGGCCAAGCGCGATCAGGTGCCGGGTCGCCGCACGCCCACCACCGTGATTGTCGCACCCGACGGTCAGGCCCGCGCCCTCGGCCTCGACCGATCCCCAGCGGACGAAATGCGTATTCTGCGCGATCAGCTCGCTGATCTTCGCGCGATAGAGTTCATAGTCGCCATAGCCGAGCAGGATCAGCCCGTCGGCGCGGCGCGAATCCTCATAATCCTGGTGCCAGTCGCTGCCCAATTGCTGGAACGACACCAGCATGTCCTGGCCATGGTCGGCGCAGGCACGCATGATCGAGCCGAGCATCGAGAGGAAGAAGGGGTTGATCGCGCTGTCGTCGGCACTCTCGTCCTGAAAGATCAGCACGGCGAGCGTTTCGGCATGGCGGCTGCGCAAATTGGATGCGGCCTTGTCGACGCGATAGTTGAGCCGGCGGGCGATTGCCTCGATCCGCATGCGCGTCGCTTCGTTGACGCCGCGTCCGCCACGCAGCGCGCGCGACACCGTCGGCTGTGACACGCCGGCAAGATGCGCGATGTCGAACGATGTCGGCTTGCGTTGCATGGCCAATGGCCCACTTCCCCTAAATGCCTGCAGATGTGCCCCCTGCTTGACCCGGTGACGTTGAGCGCCTTTCCGGGCGGCGTCAATGTTGCGCAACGGACACGCAGCATGGGCTTGACCGTGAATACGTATGCCGTTCGCTGGCGCTCCGGGCGGGTTGCCCTGAATATTATGCACAACGCGCCGCAACGGTGCGCCCCGGCCAGATTAGGGGGCCGGCATAGGGGAGGACATAATGCGTCAGATGCTTGGCCGCCGTACGGCTGCACGACTTTCCACCGGAGCGAGCGGATCGGCGATCGCCGCCGCGATGCTGTTCGCCGGGCTGGCGATGCCGGCTTATGCGCAGGACACGGCGGAGCCGGCGCCCGAAGCCGAGGAGGTGGTCGTGACCGGCTTCCGCGCTGCACTCGAGAGCGCGGTTTCGACCAAGAAGGATTCCGATCAGATCGTCGAGTCGGTGTCGGCCGAGGATATCGGCAAGCTGCCCGACGCATCGATCGCTGAATCGATCGCGCGCCTGCCCGGCCTGACGTCGCAGCGTATTTCGGGCCGCAGCTCGTTCATTTCGATCCGCGGCTTCGGCCCGGATTTCTCGGCGACGTTGCTGAACGGCCGCCCGCAGACGTCGACCAACGACAATCGCGGCATCGAATTCGACCAGTATCCGTCGGAAATCGTCAACGGCGTCAACGTCTACAAGACGCCGAACGCGGCGCTGCCGACGCAGGGCCTGGTCGGCACGATCGACATCCGCACGATCCGCCCGCTCGAATATGGCAAGGAAGTCTTCGCCGTCGGCGCGCGCGGCATCTACACCGACATGGGCAAGCTCAACAGCGGGTCGAAGGACTGGGGCTATCGCCTCAACGCGACCTATGTCGGCAAGTTCATGGACGACCGCCTGGGCGTCGCCCTCGCCGCATCCTATGTCGATGAGCCGTACCAGATCGAAGAGTTCGAAGCCTGGGGCTATGCCACCGTCGCGCCGAACACCAACCTCGTCGGCGGCGTGAAGCCGTTCGTCACCACGTCGCAGCTCAAGCGGCTGGGCATTTCGGGCACGATCCAGGCCGATTTCGGCAGCAACTGGATGCTGACCCTCGACGGCTTCTACTCGAACTTCGACGATACGCAGATCAAGCGCGGCATCGAACTGCCACTGGCATGGAGCGGCGCGACGCTGTCGCCGACCGGGCGCGAAACGCGCGATGGCCTGATCACCGCCGGGACCTTCACGGGGGTCGAGGGCGTGGTCAACAACCACAATTACCTGCGCCAGGCGGACCTGTATTCGGGTGGTCTCAACCTCAAGCATGAGGGCGATGACGGCTGGAACGTCAATTTCGACTTCGGCTGGTCGCGCACCGATCGCCGCGAGCTGATCCTTGAATCGAACGCCGGCACCGGTCCGGGCGGTGGCGTCGGGGCGCAGGACACCCTGTCGTTCCGCACGACCGAGACGGGCACCTTCTTCACCGCGCATGCGCTGAATTACAGCGATCCGACGCTGATCGTGCTGACCGACCCGCTCGGATGGGGCGGTGGCGCGCCGGGTGGCCGCCAGCATGGCTATTACAACGACCGTATCGTCGACGATGAGCTGTTCAGCTATCTCGCCGAGATCGAGAAGGAGTTCGACGGCAACTTCATCAAAAGCGTGAAGCTGGGCGCCAACTATATTGATCGCGAAAAGTCGCTGGTGCCGGACGAGTATTTCCTTCAGCTCGCCGGCGGCGCGCTGCAGGCTCAGGTCCCCGCGCAGTACCGTCTGACCCCGACCAATCTCGACTATCTCGGCCTTGGCCCGATGCTGAGCTATAACCCGCTCGATCTGCTGAATGGCGGCGTCTACACCCGCGTCGCCAACACGGCGCAGGACGTGCTGTTCAAGAGCTTCAACGTCGAGGAAGAGGTGCTGAGCAGCTTTGCGATGCTCAACATCGAATCGGAATTGGGCGGCGCGCGGCTGACCGGCAATGTCGGTGTGCTGGCACAGGCGACCAACCAGAACTCGACCGGCTATATCCAGACCCCGACCGGGCCGCAGCTGCGCACGCTGGGCGCCGATTACTGGGACGTGCTGCCGAGCATGAGCCTGTCGCTCCGCTTCGACAGCGATTTCGTGGTCCGCTTCGGCGCGGCACGCGAGATTCAGCGTCCGCGTCTCGACGATATGCGCGTGAACATCGCTTATGGCGCGAACATCGCCGAGCGGATCGTGACCGGGAGCGGCGGCAACCCCGCGCTGCGTCCGTATCGCGCCACCGCGTTCGACCTGACGTTCGAGAAATATTGGGGCCGCAGCGGCTATGTCGCGCTGCAGCTGTTCCACAAGACGCTGCACAACTACATCTACACCGCCGAGCGTCCGTTCGATTATTCGAGCTACCCGCTGATCCAGCCGACCCCGCCGGTCAGCACGCAGGGCCGCATCAGCCAGCCGTTCAACGGCGATGGCGGCAAGATCTATGGCGCCGAATTTGCGGGGACGATCCCGTTCGAAACCTTTACCTCGGCGCTGTCGGGCTTCGGCGTGACGGGCGGCGTGTCCTACACCAAGTCGGAAATCCGTCCGGAACCGGGTCAGCCGACCCAGAACATCCCGGGCTATTCGGACTGGGTGGCCAACGGCACAGCCTATTTCGAGAAGTGGGGCTTCAACGTCCGCGGCAGCGTTCGCTATCGCTCGACGTTCCTGGGTGAGTTCTCGGGGCTTGGCGCGGTGCGCACTCGCCGCCGTGCGCTGGACGAAACGATCGTCGATGCGCAGATCGGCTACGACTTCCAGCCGGGCAGCGCGCTCGAAGGGCTGTCGCTGTTCCTGCAGGGGTCGAACCTGACGGACGAGCCGTTCGTGGCGACCAACCCGGGCCGTCCGCTCGAAGTGATGAACTATCAGCGCTTCGGCCGCCGGTTCCAGGCGGGCTTCACCTACAAGTTCTGATCCGTGTATCCCCCGGCGGTGCATCCGCCGGGGGGAAAGGCGATACGATGTCTGAAATGTTGCGCAGCATCGTCATCGCCGGCGGCGGAACCGCCGGCTGGATGACCGCAGCGGCGCTGGCGCGCTTCTGCGGCAAGGGCTGGCGGATCACGCTGGTCGAGTCCGAAGAAATCGGCTCCATCGGGGTGGGCGAAGCCACGATCCCGATGATCCGCAACTTCAATCAGGCGCTGGGGATCGACGAGGCGCAGTTCCTGCGCGAGACCCAAGGGACCTACAAGCTCGGCATCGAATTCGCCGGATGGGGCGGGTTGGACGATCGCTACATCCACGCATTCGGGCTGGTCGGGCGCGGATTGGGGCTGTTGCCCTTTCACCATTATTGGCTGCGCGGTCGTGCGGCGGGCAAGGCCGGGCCGCTTGGCGACTATGTGCTCAACGCGGTCGCCGCCTATGGCAACCGCTTCGCGCATGTGCAGCGGGCGCCGGACAGCGCGCTGCCGCCGATGCCCTATGCCTATCATTTCGACGCCGGGCTCTATGCCGCCTTCCTGCGCCGCTATGCCGAGGCGCGCGGGGTGGTGCGGGTCGAGGGGAAAATTGGCAGCATCGAGCGCGATGGCGAGAGCGGCGACGTCGCTGCGCTGACCTTGAACGGCGGCGAGCGGATCGACGGCGAATTGTTCGTCGACTGTACCGGATTTCGCGGGCTGCTGATGGAGGGCGCGCTGGCGACTGGGTACGAGGACTGGAGCCACTGGCTGCCGTGCGACCGCGCGGTCGCGGTGCCGTGCGCCGGGGTGCGCCCGCTGACGCCCTATACCCGCTCGACCGCGCGCACCGCCGGGTGGCAGTGGCGCATCCCGCTGCAGCATCGCACCGGCAACGGCCATGTCTTCTGCTCGCGCCATGTCAGCGAGGATGAGGCGACCGCGACGCTGCTGGCCAATCTGGACGGCGAGGCGCTGGCCGAACCGCGCATGCTGCGTTTCACCACCGGCAAGCGGAAGCGCTTCTGGAACCGCAATGTCGTGGCGATCGGGTTGTCATCCGGCTTTATCGAGCCGCTGGAGTCGACGTCGATCCACCTCATCCAGACCGGCATCAACCGGCTGCTCGACTTTCTTCCGAGCGGTCCGGTGGCGAGCGCCGACCGCGATGCGTTCAACCGTATGGCGGATGTCGAGATCGAGCGTATCCGCGATTTCGTGATCCTGCATTACACCGCCAATGGCCGGACTGGCGAGCCGTTCTGGGATGCGCTGCGCACGATGGAACTGCCCGAGCCGCTGGCGAACCGCATCGCGATGTTCCGCAGCGACGGCCGGATCGTGCGCGAGCATGACGAATTGTTCGACGTGCCCGGCTGGCTGCAGGTGATGGTGGGGCAGGGAATCGTGCCGAACCGCTGGCACCCGCTCGCCGATCAGCTCGACGACGCGCAGCTCGACCAGTTCCTGTCGACCGTCGCCACCGCCTTTGCCCGCGATGCCGCGCGCATGCCCGCCCATGATGAATTCGTCGCGCGCTTCGTCGCGACTTTGCAAACCCAGCCCCAGGAAGTGACCCACGCATGAAGCTGTTGCCGCTGATCCTCGCCACCGCGCTTGCCAGCCCCGCCCTGGCCCAGACGCCTGCGCCGCAGCCATCGCTGCGCGAGCGGACGGCGGAGCAGGAGGTGCTGTATTTCATGCTGCCCGACCGGTTCGAGAACGGGGATGCCGCGAACGACAAGGGCGGCCTGAACGGCGACCGGCTGACGCATGGCTTCGATCCCACGCACAAGGGGTTCTTCCATGGCGGCGACCTCAAGGGGCTGATCGCGCGGCTCGATTACATCCAGGGGCTCGGCGCGACCGCGATCTGGCTGGGGCCGATCTACAAGAACAAGCCCGTTCAGGGCGGTCCGGGGCAGGAAAGCGCCGGCTATCACGGATACTGGATCACCGACTTCACCCAGGTCGACCCGCATTTCGGGACGAATGCGGAGATGAAGGCGTTCGTCGACGCGGCGCATGCGCGCGGGATCAAGGTCTATCTCGACATCATCACGAACCACACGGCGGATGTGATCCAGTATCGCGAGTGTCCGGTCAGCGCGTGCGCCTATCGCAGCCGCGCCGACTATCCGTACCAGCGCAAAGGGGGCGTCACCGGCAAGGCCATCAATCCGGGCTTTGCCGGTGACGGCATCGGCACGGCCGAGAATTTCGCCAAGCTGACCGATC
Source organism: Sphingomonas sp. (assembly GCF_965227385.1). GTDB lineage: Bacteria > Pseudomonadota > Alphaproteobacteria > Sphingomonadales > Sphingomonadaceae > Sphingomonas. The sequence continues at coordinate 624,676 of NZ_OZ245750.1, read as the reverse complement.
CGAACTTCGCCTATACCCCGTTCGTGCCCGAAGCCGAGAAGTCGGTGAAGGTGCCCGCCTGGCTGAACGACCCGATCTTCTACCATAATCGCGGCAATACGACCTTCCGCAACGAAAGCTCGACCATGGGCGATTTCGTCGGGCTGGACGATCTCATGACCGAGAATCCGCGCGTGGTTCAGGGCTTCATCGACATCTATGGCGGTTGGATCGACCAGTTCGGCATCGACGGATTCCGCATCGATACCGCGCGGCACGTGAACCCCGAATTCTGGCAGGTGTTCGCCAAGGCGATGCAGGAACGCGCGGCGGCCAAGGGCATCCCGAACTTCCACATCTTCGGCGAAGTGGCGAACGAGGGCGATGCCGGTGACCTCGCACTGCACACGCGCGTGCACCAGCTGCCTAGCGTACTCGATTTCGGATTCCGCGCGGCGGTGCAGGCGACGGTGGCGGGAAGCAAGGGGACCGACACGCTCGCCGCCCTGTTCGATCGCGACGCGCTGTACGAAGGCGGGGCGGCGACCGCGCTGCAGCTGCCGACCTTCATCTCCAACCATGATCATGGCCGCTTTTCGACCGATGTGCGCAAGGCGTTTCCCAAGGCGGACGATGCCGAGCTGCTGGCGCGGGTGAAGCTGGGCCATGCGATGCTGATGCTGTTGCGCGGGGTGCCGACGGTCTATTCGGGTGACGAGCAGGGGTTCATCGGCGACGGCAACGATCAAGACGCGCGCGAGAACATGTTCCCGAGCCAGGTCGCGGTGTACAACGACAACAAGCTGATCGGCACGACGCGGACCACGGCGGACTCCAATTTCGACATGGCACACCCGCTCTATGTCGAGATCGCCAAGCTGTCGGCGGCGCGCAAGGCGACCCCGGCGCTGAGCCGTGGGCGGCAGGTGACGCGCAATTATGACGAGATGCCCGGTCTGTTCGCGGTGTCGCGGTTCGATCCGACCACGGGTGCGGAGGTCGTCGTCGCGTTCAACACCAGCGACAGGCCGATCACGCGGCAGATCGAGATCGGTGTCGGTTCGACGCAGTTCACGTCGATCGTGGGCAGCTGCGCATCGAGTGCCTCCGCGCCCGGCAGCCTCACGGTGACATTGCCCGCCTTCGGCTATGTCGCCTGCGCCGCGACCGGAGGTGCCAAGTGAGCCAGGCTGCCCCCGCCATCGCCGTGGAACCGCAGCAGGACTGGTGGCGCGGCGCGGTCATCTACCAGATCTATCCGCGCAGCTTTGCCGATTCGAACGGCGACGGCATCGGCGACCTGCCCGGCATCACCGCGCGGCTCGATCATATCGCGAGCCTCGGGGTCGATGCGATCTGGCTGTCGCCCTTCTTCACCTCGCCGATGCGCGACTTTGGCTATGACATTGCGGATTACTGCGACGTCGATCCGATCTTCGGGACGCTGGCCGATTTCGACGCGCTGATCGCCCGCGCGCATGCGCTGGGGCTGAAGGTCATTATCGATCAGGTCTATTCGCACACCTCCGACCAGCATGAATGGTTCAAGGAAAGCCGGGCGAGCCGCGATAATCCGCGCGCCGACTGGTATGTCTGGGCGGATGCCAAGGCGGACGGATCGCCGCCGACCAACTGGCAGTCGGTGTTCGGTGGCCCGGCCTGGACCTGGGACGCGCGGCGCGGGCAATATTATCTGCACAATTTCCTGAGCGAACAGCCCGACCTGAATCTGCATAATCCGCAGGTGCAGGATGCGGCGCTGGCGGCGGCGCAATTCTGGCTGGAGCGCGGGGTCGATGGCTTCCGCGTCGATGCGATCAACTTTGCGATGCACGACCCGCAGCTGCGCGACAATCCACCCGCGCCAGATGACGGTCGCCCGCGCACGCGCCCGTTCGACTTCCAGAGCCATGTCTATAACCAGAGCCATCCGGATATCGTCCGCTTCCTTGAGCGGCACCGCGCGCTGACCGATGCGCATGGCGGCGCATTCACCGTAGCCGAGGTGGGCGGGCCGACGCCCGAGGCGGAGATGCACGCCTTTACCCGCGGCAGCACGCGGCTCAACAGCGCCTATGGCTTCGATTTTCTCTATGCGCCGCAGCTGACTCCGGCGCTTGTGAAAAAGGCGGTCGAGACCTGGCCCGACGAACCCGGCACCGGCTGGCCGAGCTGGGCGTTCGAGAATCACGATGCGCCGCGCGCCGTGTCGCGCTGGGTCGAGCCCGAGCATCGAGCTGCGTTCGCGGCGATGAAGATGCTGTTGCTGCTGTGCCTGCGCGGCAACGCGATCCTGTTCCAGGGGGAGGAACTGGGGCTGACCCAGGTCGAGATCCCGTTCGACAAATTGCAGGACCCGGAGGCGATCGCCAATTGGCCGCTCACGCTCAGCCGCGACGGGGTGCGGACGCCGATGCCGTGGCAGGCCGAGGCGGAGAATCTGGGTTTCGGTGCGGGCGATCCGTGGTTGCCGGTCGGTGCCGATCATGCCGCGCTGGCGGTCGATCGTCAGTCGAGTGAGAACGGATCGCTGCTCAACCTCACCCGCGGCCTGATCGCGACGCGCGCGGCCAATCCGGCGCTGCGTGAGGGGGCAATGGCGGTGGTCGAGGCCGACGATGCGCTGCTGGTGTTTACCCGTGAAGTGTCGGGGCAGCGGCTGACCTGTGCTTTCAATCTGGGCAATGTCGCGCGCGCGTGGCATCCCGAGGCTTCGGACCGGCTCCGCGTGGTCGCTGCCGTCAACGGCGCGACCCCGGGCGCTCTGCCAGCCTATTCGGGACTGGTCCTCGAACACACAGACTGACGCGATCGGGCGTCGCCGACAGGAGAGTAAGATGCGTGGAACCTTGGCTCTGACAGCGTTGACGTTGCCGTTGCTGGCGCTGGCCAGCCCGGCACTGGCGCAGGATGTCGCGCAAGCGACGGCCGCAAAGGCGGGCGGCGCGACCGCCGCTTCGCCCGATGGCAGCATCCGCGTCACCGTCACCACCGATGGCGACGGCCGCCCCTATTACAGCGTGACGCGCAACGGTAAGCCGCTGATCCTGCAATCGCGCATGGGCTTCATGCTCGGCGACGCGCCCAAGCTGGAACGCGGCTTCGCGATCGAAAGCCAGACGGTATCCAGCGCGGATTCGACCTGGGAACAGCCCTGGGGCGAATGGCAGAGCGTGCGCGACCGCCATACCCAGCTGCGCGTGCGGCTGAAGGAAACGACCGCGCTCGGCCGGGTGATGGATGTCGTGTTCCGCGTCTTCGATGACGGCTTCGGCTTTCGCTACGAGCTGCCCGCCCCCGGCGATGGCAAGCCGACCCGGATCATCGAGGAACTGACCGAGTTTGCGCTGGCGAGCGACGGCACGGCCTGGTGGACCCCTGCGGGCGAGTGGAATCGCTACGAGTATCCCTACAACAAAACGCCGGTCAGCAGCATGACTCAGGCGCATACCCCGGTGACGATGAAGCTGGCCGATGGCACGCATGTCGCGTTCCATGAGGCGGCACTGGTCGACTATGCCGCGATGTGGCTGCGCCGGGTCGAGGGCACGCGCTTCCGCGCACAATTGTCGCCATCGTCACAGGGCGCGGCGGTCGTGCGTGAGGGCGCGTTCACCACGCCATGGCGGACGCTGCGCGTCGCCGACAGCGCGGCAAAGCTTTACATGTCGCAGCTCGAGCTCAACCTCAACGAACCCAACAAGCTGGGCGATGTCAGCTGGTTCAAGCCCAGCAAATATGTCGGCGTGTGGTGGGAAATGCACCTCGATGCGGCGACCTGGGGCACCGGCGCGCGGCTGGGGGCGAAGACGGAGAATGTGAAGCGGTACATCGACTTCGCGGCACAGAACGGCTTCCGCGGCGTGCTGGTCGAGGGGTGGAATGTCGGATGGGACGGCAACTGGTTCGACAATGGCGATGGCTGGGACTTCGACAAGCCGGTGGCGCAGTTCGATATGGTGGCGCTGTCGGCCTATGCAAAGAAGAAGGGCGTGCACATTGTCGGCCATCACGAAACCGGCGGTGGCGCGGGGCAATATGAGGCGCAGTCCGACGACGCCTATCGCTATGCCGCCGCCAACGGGATCGAGGTGGTGAAGACCGGATACGTCACCGATGCCGGGCAGATCGACCGCGTCTGGGCCGATGGCCGGATGACGCAGGAATGGCATGACGGGCAGTATATGTCGCGCCACCATCTCAACATCGTCAAGACCGCTGCCAAGTATAAGGTCGCGGTCAACCCGCACGAGCCGATCAAGGATACGGGCCTGCGCCGCACCTATCCCAACTGGGTGAGCCGTGAGGGCGCGCGCGGGCAGGAGTACAATGCGTGGGGCGAGCCGAAGAACCCGCCCGAACATGAGGCGAACCTGTTCTTCACGCGGATGCTGGCCGGGCCGTTCGACTTCACGCCGGGCGTTCTGAGCCTGGAGGGCAAGGGCGGGACGCCGTTCATGTCGACGCTGGCCAAGCAGCTGGCGCAGTACATCGTGCTCTATTCGCCGATCCAGATGGCGGCCGACCTGCCCGAGAATTACGCGAAATATCCGGGCGCGTTCCAGTTCATCAAGGATGTTGCGGTCGACTGGACCGACACGCGCGTGCTGAACGGTGAGGTCGGCGAATATGTCACGGTGGTGCGCAAGGCCAAGGGGACAGGCGAGTGGTTCCTGGGCGCGGTCACCGACGGCACGGCGCGGACGACGAGCGTGAAGCTCGACTTCCTCGACCCCGGCAAGACCTATGAGGCGCAGATCTATCGCGATGGCGCGGGGGCGGATTACCGCACCGACACGCGCCATGCGATCGTGATCGAGAAGAAGCGGGTGAAGGCTGGCGACGATCTGTCGATCTGGATGGGTCCGGGCGGCGGTGCGGCGGTCCGCTTCGTCGCAAAGTAACGGCGCGTAAGTGAAATAATTTCACTTCGCGAATGGCCGGTGGTGGCTTAGCGTGCGCGTCAGACAGGAGGCGCACGCATGGCCACCACCTTCCAATTGAACGGCAAATCCGAAACCTTTGACGGCGATCCGGAAACGCCGCTGCTCTGGGTCCTGCGCGACCATCTCGGGCTCACCGGCACCAAATATGGCTGCGGCGTCGCGCAGTGCGGCGCGTGCACCGTGCATCTCGACGGCAAGAACCGGCGCTCGTGCGTCACCCCCGTCGGTATGGTCGCGGGCAAGAGCGTGACGACGATCGAGGGCGCGAGCGGCAAGGTCGCCGATGCGGTCAAGGCCGCCTGGGTCCAGATCGACGTGCCGCAATGCGGTTTCTGTCAGTCGGGGCAGGTGATGTCGGCGATCGGCCTGCTCACCGCCAAGCCCAAGCCGACCGATGCCGATATCGACGCGGCGATGGCGGGCAATATCTGCCGTTGCGCCACCTATGTCCGCATCCGGCAGGCGATCAAGGATGCGGCTGGCGTGAAGGGAGCAAAGGCATGAACGCCGTTGCCAACCGCCGCGCCTTCCTGACCGGAAGTGCCGCACTTACCATCGGGTTCAACCTGCCCCTTAAGGGCGCGCGCGCGGCAACCACGCCCTTGCTTATGCCCAACGCGTTTGTGCGGATTCATGCCGATACGAGTTCGGTCGTGATCATCGCCAAGCATGTCGAGTTCGGCCAGGGGCCGGCGACCGGCGTCGCGACGATCATCGCCGATGAGCTGGACGCCGCCTGGGACCAGGTCAGCGTCGTTTTCGCCCCGGCCAACGACCCGCTCTACAAGAATCTCATGTTCGGTACGATGGGCGTCGGCGGGTCGACCGCGATGCGCGAAAGCTGGGACCAGATGCGGATGGCGGGCGCAGCGGCGCGCGCGATGCTGGTCGAGGCGGCGGCGAAGCGCTGGGGCGTTGAACCGGGTGCCGTGAGCATCGCGCAGGGCGTGGTCAGCGCGGGCAACCGCAAGGCAAGCTTTGGCGAGCTGGTGGAGGATGCGGCAAAGCTGCCCGGCCCGCAAAAGCCGGTGCCCAAGACTCCGGACCGCTATGTCTATATCGGCAAGCATGTGGCGAAGGTCGACAGCAAGGCCAAGACCGACGGATCGGCCATGTTCACGCAGGACGTGCGCCTGCCCGGCATGGTGCACGCTGCCGTGCGCCGTCCGCCCGCATTCGGCGCGACGGTCAAGAAGGTCGAGGACGCCGCCGCGCGCGCGATCCCCGGCGTGCTCGACGTCAAGCCGATCCCGAGCGGGGTGGCGGTCTATGCCCGCGACACCTGGACCGCGCAGCGTGGCGCGGCGGCGCTCGAGGTCGACTGGGATATGGCGAAAGCGGAGACGCGATCGTCGGACCAGATGCTCGCCGAATATAGCGCCGCCGCGCGCACGCCGGGCAAGCAGGTCGAGGCGGCGGGCGATGCCGCCGCTGCGCTTGCGCGTGCGGCCAAGACGATCGATGCGACCTATTATTTCCCGTTCCTCGCCCATGCGCCGATGGAAACGATGGACTATGTCATCGAGAAGAAGGGCGAGGGGATCTCGGTCCATGCCGGCAGCCAGTTCCAGGTCGGCGAAATGGGCGCGATGTGCGGCGTCGCGGGCGTGCCGTTCGACAAGAGCGCGCTGGTCCAGCATTATGCCGGGGGCAGCTTTGGCCGGCGCGCGACGCCTGTGATGTTCGACGGCACCGAAGCAGCGGCGTGCGCGCGCGCCTATCGCTTTGCCGCGCCGGTCAAGGTGGTGGCGAGCCGCGAGAATGACCTGACCGGCGGCTTCTACCGCCCGATGACGGTGCATCGCGTGCGCGCGGGGGTCGACGCGACCGGCGCGATCAGCGGCTGGGATCAGGTGTGCGCCGCCAAGTCGATAATGAAGGACACGCCGTTCGAGGCGATGGGCATCCGCGACGGCATCGACGGCAACATGATCGAGGGCGCGAACGACACCAACCAGTACAAGATCGGCGATTTCCGGCTGGGCCAGCATCTGATGAAGGGCGGCGTGCCGGTGCTGTGGTGGCGATCGGTCGGCCACACCCACACCGCGTTCGTCAAGGAAACGATGATCGACGAGCTGCTCGAACTGGGCGGCAAGGATCTGGTCGCGGGGCGGATGGAGCTGCTCAAGCATGACCGCGCCAAGGCGGTACTGGCCAAGGTCGCCGAGATGGCGGCGTTCGGCAAGCCGGCGAAGAAGGGCCGGGCCAAGGGCATTGCGGTGCACGAAAGCTTCGACAGCTTCGTGGCGCAGGTTGCCGAGGTTTCGAAGGGGCCGGACGGTTTGCCCAAGGTGCACAAAGTGTGGTGCGCGGTCGATTGCGGCATCGCGATCAACCCCGACATCATCCGCGCGCAGATGGAGGGTGGCATCGGCTATGGCCTGGGTCACGCACTCTATGCCGAACTGACCCTGGGTGAGGGCGGCGTGGTCCAGCAGACCAATTTCGACAGCTATCGCTCGCTGCGGATCGGGGAGATGCCGGACGTCGAGGTGGCGATCATCCCCTCGACCGAAAAGCCGAGCGGGGTGGGCGAGCCCGGCCTGCCGCCGATCGCCCCGGCGGTCGCCAACGCCTGGCGCAAGCTGACCGGCAAGGCGGTGCGCCGCCTGCCCTTCGCGCATGGAGACAATGCATGAGCGTGCAACGTTACGGCCTGATCGCGCTCGGCCTAGCCGCCGTCGCGCTGCCCGCCGCGGTCGTCGCTTCGAGCCAGTCGGCGGCGCCGGTCGGGCTGAAGCCGGTCGCGGCGTTCGCGACCATTTCCGACCCGGCGGTGCGATCGGCGGCGATCTTCACCGAGATGGGCAAGGTGCTGACCCACCCGCGCTGCATCAACTGTCACCCGCGCACCGACAGCCCGTTGCAGGGCGACGACATGCGCTTCCACATGCCCCCGGTCGAGCGCGGGCCGAAGGGCATGGGGATTGCCGGGATGGAATGCTCGACCTGCCACGGCCCGCGCAACGTCGCCTTCGCCGATGGCAAGGGCAGCATTCCGGGCCATCCGCTGTGGCACCTCGCCCCCAAGTCGATGGCGTGGGAGGGCAAGTCGCTGCGCGAGATTTGCGAGCAACTGAAGGATCGCAAGCGCAATGGCGGCAAGACCCTGGCCCAGATTCATGAGCATAATGCGAGCGATACGCTGGTCGGCTGGGGCTGGAACCCGGGGCCGGGGCGCACGCCCGCGCCGGGGACGCAGGCCGAGTTCGGCGCGCTGACCAAGGCGTGGATCGACAGCGGGGCGAAGTGTCCGGCGTAGTTGCGTAGCCTGCCGGAATCATAATTCGAAACGTCACCCCGGTCCTGTGCCGGGGTCCACTTCGCCGCGCTTCCGGCGCTATAGCCTCTTGCTTCGCGCCTCGCCTTCCGGTGGACCCCGGCACAAGGCCGGGGTGACGAAGGGGGGGTGTCAGGCGGCCACCCACTCCACCTTCGGATCGTTGAAATCCACCACGTCCGCCAGTTCCCAGACATTGGTGTAGCCATAACCGACCAGGTTGATGAACGTCTGGATATTGAGCGCGAGCGGGGCGGCCTTGACCGGCACCGGGCGCTGGTGGTTCGAGAAATTATTGTTGCAGTAGATCAGGATCATCCGCTCCGGCGCACCGATCATGGCGTGCAGCGACTCTGCGTTGAAGTCGGGCAGCGGCAGATTGGTGGCGCCCCGGATATGCCCCTCCCGAAACGCGGTTTCCGAGCGGGCGTCGAGTAAGAGCGTGTCGCCGGAAGCGGCCAATTGCCGGAAGCGGGCAAAGGGTAGGAGCCGCCCCGCGCGCAAGAGGCGGACGTTGCCGGTCAGCCGCTCGAATCCGCGATAGTCGATCTGCGGATTGGGGTCGCGCGGCGGCGTTTGCCGCGCAAATGCGGGCGTGGCGGCGGTTGCGCCAATCGTCGTCAGGAACAGGCGGCGATGCATGGCCGAGTCTCCGTTGTGCTGGCGCAACGATGCACCTCGTCGCATGTCCGCGGCATGAACCGTTGACCTGCGCGCGTCTCCGTCGCACCCCGTTGAAAACGACAGGGGGATCGCATGGCCAATGGACTGTTCCGCACGAAACGCGTGAAGGGCGTGGAGGATCACGCCCCTGAACACCGGCTGGCCGCGACCCTGTCCTGGCCGCATCTGATCGCGCTGGGCATCGGCGCCATCGTGGGCACCGGCATCCTGACGCTGATCGGCGTCGGTGCGGGCAAGGCCGGGCCGGCGGTGATCCTGTCCTTCGTGATTGCCGGCGCGATCTGCGCCGCCGCCGCGCTCGCCTATGCCGAAATGTCGACGATGATGCCGGCATCGGGCAGCGCCTACAGCTACAGCTATGCTGTGCTGGGGGAGATCATCGCCTGGGTCGTGGGCTGGTCGCTGATCCTGGAATATTCGCTGGTGGTGAGCGCGGTGGCAGTCGGCTGGTCGGGCTATGCCGCGCCGCTGCTGCAATCCTGGGCGGGCGTGCCGATGGATCTGATGCAGGGGCCGCATGCGGGCGGGATCGTCAATATCCCCGCGATCGCTATCATCGCGATCGTCGCCGGACTGTTGTGCCTGGGCACGCGGGAAAGCGCGACGCTCAACGCGGGGCTCGTCATCGTCAAGATCGTCGCGCTCGCGGTGTTCGTCGCGGTGGCGCTGCCCTATTTCAACAGCGCCAATTTCGAACCCTTTGCGCCGTTCGGTTTCGTCAAGAGCGTGTCGGCGGACGGGGTCGAGCGCGGCGTGATGGCGGCGGCCGCGATCATCTTCTTCGCCTTTTACGGCTTCGACGCGATCTCGACCGCGGCAGAGGAAACCAAGAATCCGGGCCGCGACCTCGCCATCGGCATTGTCGGGTCGATGGTGGCGTGCGTCGCCATCTACATGCTGGTTGCGGTCGCGGCGGTCGGCGCGCTGTCCTACACGCAATTCGCCAACAGCCCCGAGCCGCTGGCGTTGATCCTGCGCGAGCTGGGGCGGCCGGGCTTTGCCACCTTCCTGGCGGTATCGGCGATCATCGCCCTGCCGACGGTGCTGCTCGGCTTCCTGTTCGGGCAGAGCCGGATCTTCTTCACCATGGCACGCGACGGAATGTTGCCGATCCAGCTCGCCAAGGTATCGTCGCGCGGGGCGCCGGTGCGGATCACGATCTTCACCGCCCTCATCGTCAGCGTGATCGCCGGGCTGTTGCCGATCGACGAGATTGCGGCGCTCGCCAATGCCGGGACGCTGGTGGCGTTCGCGGCGGTGGCGATCTGCATGATGGTGCTGCGCCGCCGCGCGCCCGACATGCCGCGCATGTTCCGCACGCCGCTCTGGTGGCTGGTCGGGGCGATCGCCGTGCTCGGCTGCACCTACCTGTTCTTCAGCCTGCCGGCTAAGACCCAGCTCTATTTCCTCTATTGGAACGTGCTCGGGGTTGTCATCTACTTCGCCTATGCCCGCCCGAAAGTAAGCAAACAGGGGTTGCCATGAGTGGTTGGCATATCGGGATCATCGGCGGGTCGGGACTGTACGATGTCGCGGGGATCGAAGGCGGTGGATGGGTCGGGGTCGATTCGCCCTGGGGCGCGCCTTCGGACGCGATCTTCACCGGACGGCTGGGCCATGTGCGCGTGTCGTTCCTGCCGCGCCACGGACGCGGTCATCGGATCAGCCCGTCGGAGCTGAACGCGCGCGCCAATATCGACTGCCTCAAGCGGCTGGGCGTTACCGACGTGCTGTCGGTGTCGTCGGTCGGAGGGTTGCAGGAGGCGCGCGCGCCGGGGACGTTCACGATCGTGGACCAGTTCATCGACCGGACCAAGGGGCGTCCGTCGAGCTTTTTCGGCACCGGGATGGTCGCGCATGTCTCGATGGCCGATCCGGTCTGCCCGCGCCTGTCAGCGCTGGCGAGCGATGCGGCGGGGGCGGCAGGGGCGGTCGTGCATCGCGGCGGCACCTGCCTCGTGATGGAGGGGCCGCAATTTTCGACCCGCGCCGAAAGCCAGCTCTATCGCAGCTGGGGCTGCGACGTGATCGGCATGACCGCGATGCCCGAAGCAAAGCTGGCGCGCGAGGCCGAACTGCCCTTTGCGATGGTGGCCATGGTCACCGACTATGACTGCTGGCGCGAGGAAGAGGCCGCCGTCGACGTCGCGCAGGTGATCGCGCAGCTCTCCACGAACGCCGAGAAGGCCCGCGCAATGGTGCTGAACCTGCTCCGTGCGTTGCCGGAAGAGCGGGCGGCGTCGCCGATCGACACCTGCCTCGACACCGCGCTGATCACCGCGCCGCATGTGCGCGATCCGGAGCTGTTGGCCCGGCTGGACGCCGTTGCGGGGCGCGTGCTCGGTTAGCCCAGCATGTCCGCCAGCGCGCGGGCGATATTCTCCATCGTATAGGGTTTCTGCACCACGGGGCGACCGCGGTGCTGGTCGGGAAACTGCGCCTGCTCGCCATAGCCGGTGGCGAACATGAACGGGATCCGCCGTTCGAGCAGCGCGTCGGCGATGGCGAAGCTGGTCGTGCTGCCAAGGTTGATGTCGAGGATGGCGACCGTCGGCGGCTGCGCGGCGATCAGATCCAGCGCGGCATCGACCGATGCTGCGGTCATGACATCCATGGCGCCGAGCCGGGTCACGATATCCTCGGCATCCAGCGCGATGATCAGGCTGTCCTCGACCAGCAACAGGCGCTGCCCGTCGAGCAGGTCGGCTGGCGGCTCCTCACGCTGTTCGTGCGGCGCGCGGGGGAAGCGGATCAACGGTGCCCCACCCTCGCGCGGTTTGGAGACATGGCGCGCGGGGATGCAGAAATCGGCCTCGAACCCCGCTTCGGCATAACGGACCGCAGCCTCGCCACCCAGGTCGTATGGCACCGACCGTTCGATGATCGTCGTGCCAAAGCCCTTGCGCGAGGGCGGCTTGACCCGCGGGCCGCCGATATCGCGCCAGTAGAGCAGCAGGTCGCCCCGCGCACTGCATTTCCAGCTGAGATTCACCGTGCCGCCCGGAATCGACAGGCTGCCATATTTGCTCGAATTGGTGACCAGTTCGTGCAGCACCAGCGCCATGGTGGAATAGGCCTGAGGGTTGAGCATCACCGGCTCGCCTCCGCTCACGATGCGGTCGCCCTCTTCGGCAAAGGCAGCCGATTCGGCGTCGATCAGTGCCTGAAGCCAAGCCGGACCCCAATGATCCTCCGTAATCTGATTGTGCGCGCGCGCCAGCGCATGGATGCGGCCGTCGACCACTTTTACGAATTCGCGGACCGCTTCCTCCTCCGGCTGCGCCTGGCGGATCAAGCCGCGAATGAGACCGAGGATGTTGCGAACCCGGTGGTTGAGTTCGGCGATCATCACTTCCTGGCGAGCGCCGGCGCGCTGGCGTTCGGCCGATGCCTCATCGGCAAGGCGCAGCACGACCTCGATTAGCGTCGCACGCAGCGTTTCGGCGACGCGCAGTTCGGATGTGGTGAACGGCCGCGACCGACCGCGGACCAGCTCCTTCCATTCCTCGAAACTCGCGCGCGGGGTCAGGCGTGCCCCGTTGGGGCCATATTCGACCGGCTTGTGGGGGTCGCCGCCCCAGCGGATCGAGCGCACCATTTCGCGCCGGAACAGCACGACATAGTCGCGCGGCGAACGCGATATGGGAATCGCCAGCAGCCCTGCGGCGCTGTCCGCAAAGGTCTCGGCGTCGACGATCAACGATCCGATATGGTCGGTGGCGAACACCTTGCCCGCGGCAGTGGCGTTGAGCGCACGAACGATCCGGCGAAAATCATCGGTGGGTGGGGTGATCCCCGAAAACGCGTAGCTGCCGTTGAGCCATACGCCCACGCCATCGGCAGGAATCGCATTGGTCAGGATGTCGGCGAGCCAGTCGGGGTCGCGCAAAAGTGTCTCGTCCGATGCGACAGCGCCCAGCAGCTGGTCGGAAATATCACGTGCGCGCCGCTCGAACTCCACAGTCTGCTGCCGTTCTCGGCTTTCGAGGCGCATCGAGAACATCTGAGCGAACAGCTCGGCGGTCGAACGCCGCTCGAAACTGGGGTTGCGTGGCGCATAATGGTGGCAGGCGAACAGCCCCCATAATTTCCCGTCGACGATGATCGAGATCGACATCGATGCGTCCACGCCCATATTGCGCAGATATTCGATATGGATCGGCGAGACCGAGCGCAGCAGCGACAGCGACAGGTCGAGCGGCTCACCCTTTTCGTCGAGTTCGGGGACAATCGCGACCGGGGTGGCGTTGATGTCGGCGATGACACGCAGCAAGTTGCGGGTATAGAGCACGCGGGCCTGGACCGGGATGTCGCTCGCCGGATAGTGCAAGCCCATGAAGCGGCCGATGCCTGGCTTGCACGCTTCGGCCACCACTTCCCCCGACCCGTCGGTCGAGAAGCGATAGACCATGACGCGGTCATAGCCCGTGAGCGCGCGCACCTGGCGCGCACCTTCGCGATAGAAGGACAGCATGTCACTGCATTGATCGAGCCGTGCGATCATCGACCGCACCATGCCGGTGACATCGCCGACATCACCCGTCGATCGCTGACCTTCGATCACGATCTGCCCGCCGGACATGTGGATGGCGAGATCGAAGCGGTCCGCGCCGGCAATCAGTTCGATGTCGAACAGCCGCTCCACCGAATCCGGTCCGCGCAGCATCGCGGTGCGATTGCGCATATCGTGAATGACAGGCGCGGGCAGGAAGTCGGCGAGCGGCTGGCCGATGATCTGCTCGGCATAGAATGGCAGATATTCGGGCAGATTGGTCGAACCGCGCGCAACGATCCAGTCGGCGGTCAGCGCGATCAGAAAGCCGATCGGCTGAATCGCGCCGAGGATGTGGATGGGCTCGCGATCACAATTGGTGAGATCGACGGGGTGCGGATCATTCAACGACGGGCATCCTTCCATGCTGACGTGCGCTTCGACAGAACAGGTCGAACACGGCGCACGCAGCGACCGTTGCCATTTCATGCTGGGCGGGTGTGACGAGGTGGCGGTTCAGAACCTCGATCAAACCCTGCCAGCGTTTCGGCTCGGGGGCGCAACGAATGAACCGGGCGGGAAGGTCCATCGGAACGTTACGGGCAAGCATCTTACCGCCCAGCCGCGACCCCTCGAGCACATAGATCACGCCCAGCACCTCGGACTCGGATCGCAGGTCGAGCGAGTCGGTCTGCGGCACCGGGGCATCGAGATCGGCGAGATCTGCGCGGATCAGGGCGGCGCGGCGGCGCTGGGGCCAATCGGGTAGCAGCGCCACCGGATCGAACGCGTCGACTGCCGCCTCCGCCGCCAGGAACGGACCGGCCTGAGCCATCAGGAAGGCGCGATACCCGTCGCGATCGCTGAGGTCGAATGCACCGAATGCACGGTCTACCCGCTCATGCTCGGATGCGGTCGCGGTGCGCAACAGGCTCCGGGCAGGTAGGGTCGTGGTCATGCACGGCGGTTGTGGCGAAACACGCGGCGCTCAACAAGTCATTGTTTCCTGCTCGAAATGACCTTTTCCGGGCGCTCAGGCAGCCCGGCGGCGCGCGGGTGGGGCGACCTCCACCCGGTTGCGCCCCTGTCGCTTGGCGCGCAACAAGGCGGAATCGGCCATGGCGACAAGCTGTTCGACCGAGCCGTGTTCAGGCGCCGTGGCCAAGCCGATCGAGATCGTTACCGGGCGGAGCATCTTTCCATCATGCCGGATGCCCAAGTCGGCAATGCGCGCGCGACTGGTCTCGGCGCGCGCGGCGGCATGCTGTCCGGAGAGCGGAAGCAGAACCGTGAACTCTTCACCGCCATAGCGGAATGCGTTACCCGCCACGCGCGTGCCGTCGGCCAGAGCATTGCCGACGGCGCGGAGCACCAATTCGATCTGTGTCTGCAGCCGCTCGATCATTGTCTTGGCGCGTTCGAGTTCGCGTTCATGCGCGCCGCCAAACAACAGGTTCTGCGCGATCGTGACATCGCCCCGTTGGTAGGCGAGGATCGCCGCGCGCTGCTGCGCGTCCATCGTTTGCGACAACCGTATCGCTTCACGCAGCAGATTATGCTCTTCCGGCAGCGCGCCAGCTTTCGCGACGGGCGCCATGCGCGCCGCAACATCGGCGCGCGACGTCCGGTCGCTGTCATAAAGCAAGCGATAGATCGGGTCGCCGGTAACGACGAACTGGCGGGCATGATCGGCCGACAGGAACATCGTCTTGCCGAGCCCGGTCGTCGCGCGGTCCAGCGCATAGCGGTGTGCGACCGCGGCGCGCTCATGTTCATGGGCGTCCGATGCGAGCAGCATCGTCACGCCCGACGTCAGCGTCAGGACGAGCGTGGCACCATATGCCCAGTTGGTGATCGTGGCGAGGCGCATCCGCCCTATAGAGGGTGGGCGCTGCGTCCGGGTCGCGACGCAGCAAAAGCAGCGCTCGGCCCAGGTGGCCTGAGGCTATTGCGCGTCCGACAGGATCAGCCCCGCCAGCGCGACCGGCACCGGGGCATCGCCAAAGTCCCGCACGATCTCGATCTGCGCACCCTCGGCGTCGATGGCCTTGACGATCAACGATGCGCCGCCAAGGTCGACCGTCGCCGGCAGGCGATCGAGCTGGATTGGTCGCAGATGCTTGAACTGCGGTTCCTTCGCCAGCATTTTGGGGTAGCGGTCCGTGGCGGGGCCATCGACTGCGGGGTCGAACAGGGTGGTGACCCGGCCCTTGCCCTCTGCACCGACCAGCATCAGCCCTGCGGCCACCGCCTGCTTTTCACGCATCAGTACCGGGCCGACCGAGAATAGCCGCGTATCGGGGCGTGATGTCGTGAAGCGGACCGCGATGCGGTGGCGCGGATCGGCGCTCAGCACCATCGGCTGGAACCCGGCATCGCCAGCGAACAGCAGGCGGACCAGCTCGAAGGCGACTCCGCCAAACACGCCCGGCCCGGACGGCGGGCGGCTCAGCGTACCCAGCATCAGCTGATCGAACACGCCATCGCCGCCCTCGTCGACAAGGCACAGGCGCGACTCGAGTTTGATCATCGCAGTGGCCGCCTTGTAGCCGCTGTCGCCGCCGCAATAGGCGCGGTGGCCGGGATCGGCGGTGGCGACGCGATAGAAGCGCGCGCCTTTGGCAAGCCGCAGCGTAACCGGCGTCTTGGCCAACGGCATGCCGGGCAGTTCGACGTCGCTATCGTCGGTGAGGATCGCGGCTTCGGCGAGTGCGACGGGCTGGGTGAACACCGGCTCGCCCCATTTGACGCGCCGCACTTCCCTGGCGGCGGGCTCCAGCGGCTGCATCGTCCAGGCGGCTTTGCGCCAGCTGCTGGTTGCGTCCTGTGCGGCGCTCGTGCCGGCCAGGGTCAGCGCGATGGTCACCGCAGTGAACCGCCAAAGACTTCCGTTCATCATCCCCCCGTCCTGCGCGCGACGCGTCAGCGGCGTTCCTCGATGGCGTCCAGGATCGCGCGGCGGCGATCATCGCTGGCGGTGGACCATTCCGCAATCTCGTCGAGCGTGCGGTGACAGCCTTTGCAGACATCGGCGTGATCCAGGCGGCAGAGGCCGATGCACGGGCTGGCAACCCCCGGGACCGGGGTGAAGGCGAGGAAGTCATCCTCGTCCATCGCTGTCGTCACGCAGGGATCGTAAAGTTCAGGAAGTCCGGAATCGGGCCGTTCCAGCCGCCATCATCCTTTGCATCGGGGCCGTCGTCGCGGGCCTCGTAGCGCTGGTCGCGGCGCGGGCGCTCGTCACGGCGGCCGCGGGGGCGGTCGTCGCGCGGGCGCTCTTCCCGCGGTTTCGGCGCGCGCGCTTCCTCACGGGGCGCGTCGGCGAGAGGAGCCGGGTCCTGCTCTGGCTTGGCCTTGCGGCCGCGCGGCTTTTTCGGTTCTTCCGGCGCGTCCTCGGGCAGGGTGCCGATCCGCTCGATCTTCTGCCCTTGCAGCTTCTCGATATTCTCGATCGCCTCGGCGTCGGCGCTGCTCACCAGCGTATAGGCCGTGCCGGTCGCCCCCGCGCGGCCGGTGCGGCCGATGCGATGGACATAGTCATCGGGATGCCAGGGCGCGTCGAAATTGAAGACGTGGCTCACACCCTTGATGTCGAGCCCGCGCGCCGCGACATCGGATGCGACGAGGATGTTGACGTCACCCGCCTTGAACCGGTCCAGTTCGGCAATGCGCGACGACTGGTCCATGTCGCCGTGGATTTCGGCCGAGCGGAAGCCGTGCTTGCGCAGGCTCTTGTTGAGTTCCCGGACCGTCGTCTTGCGGTTGCAGAAGATGATCGCGGTGCGGACATCCTCGCTGCGCAGCAGGCGGCGGAGCAGGTCGCGCTTGGCAAAGCCGCTCGACGGCGCCGGGACCAGCCGCTGGGTGATGTTGGTGTTGGTCGACGCCGGGCGCGCGACTTCGATCGTCTTGGGGTTCGACAGGAACTTGTCGGCCAGCTTCTTGATCGGCGGCGGCATCGTCGCCGAGAACAACAGCGTCTGGCGGTTGGCGGGCAGCTTCGAACAGATCGTTTCGATGTCGGGGATGAACCCCATGTCGAGCATCCGGTCGGCCTCGTCGATCACCAGCAGGTCGCAGCCGGTCAGCAGGATCTTACCGCGTTCGAACAGGTCCATCAGGCGGCCGGGGGTGGCGATGAGGACGTCGACGCCCTTTTCCAGCGCCTTGACCTGATCGCCCATCTGCACGCCGCCGATCAGCAGCGCCATGCTGAGCTTATGGTGCGTGCCGTACTTCTCGAAATTCTCGGCGACCTGGGCTGCCAGCTCACGGGTCGGCTCGAGGATCAGGCTGCGCGGCATGCGCGCACGGCTGCGCCCCTGCGCCAGAATGTCGATCATCGGCAGCACGAAGCTGGCGGTCTTGCCCGTTCCGGTCTGGGCGATGCCGATCAGGTCGCGCATCATCAGCACCGAAGGGATCGCCTGGCGCTGGATCGGAGTGGGTTCGGAATAGCCAGCCTCTGTGACGGCCTTCAGCAATTCGTCAGAGAGGCCGAGATCGGCAAAGCTCATTCAGATGTCCGGAAAATGGGGGCGCGCCCCTCAAAATAAACTGAGGCGCTCTCCGGGAAACGGCGCGAAAAGTCAAGGTAAACGCGGATCAGCGTTCCGGCGTCAGCGTGCGGAACGACTTGATGCGGCATTCTCCGCCCGAGCGCGAACGAAATGAGTCGCGTTTGGCGCACAGCTTTCCGTCCTTGTTCGGCTTCACATAGAAGCCGGCATAGAAATCGAGCGCGGGACATTCATTACCCAGCTTGGCCCGCACGCGCCGCCCGCCCGACAGGACCAGGTCGACGCTGTCGGACCGGATGATCGCCGCGCCGGACAGCGATTCCGCCGAGACGCAATCATCGGCGCGTTTCTCGACCCAGGCGATCGGGGGCAGCGGCGCAGGGGGTGGGGCGGCGATGCGGCGCACCGGTTCGGGGCGCGGCACGCGGATCACGATATGCTGCTGGATGCGAACCTGCGCCAGCCGCACCGGCGAGGCGGCTGACGGCGACGGCTGCTGCTTGCCCTGTCCCGACGCAGCGGGGGGCAGCAAAAGTGCAGCGCACATCGTCGCGATCAACGGCTTCACCATATTGTCATGCCCTATACGCCTCAGGGTTGAACAGTGGATGAATTGCACCGCAGTGTCCCGCCATGATAGCGCGGAGCCATGACCGCTCCCGATCCCGCCGCCACCTTCAGCGCCTTCGCCGCCGCCGTGGGCGCGCGCATTGGTCCGGGCGCGGTGGTGACCGATCCCGACATGATCGCGCCCTGGCTGAACGACTGGCGCGGCCGCTACCATGGCGCTTCGACGCTGATGATACAGCCCCGCTCGACGCAGGATGTGGCTGCGATCGTCGCTCTGGCCGCTGCGCATCGCATACCGTTGGTGCCACAGGGGGGAAATACCTCAATGGTCGGCGGGGCGACGCCGCCTGCTGATGGTAGCGCGGCAATCCTGTCGCTGCGGCGGATGAACGCGATCCGCAGGATCGACGCCGATGCCGGACTGGCGGTGGCGGAGGCAGGGGTCATCCTGTCCGACCTGCACGATGCCGCGCTGGCGCAGGGACGGCGCTTTCCGCTGACATTGGGGGCGAAGGGCAGCGCGACGATCGGAGGCCTTGCGTCGACCAACGCCGGGGGGACGCAAGTGCTGCGCTTCGGCACGATGCGCGCTCTGGTGCTGGGGGTCGAGGCGGTGTTGCCCGACGGCAGTATTCATGACGGCCTTGCTCCGCTCAAGAAGGACAATCGCGGATACGACCTTAACCAGCTCCTGGTGGGGGCAGAGGGAACGCTGGGCGTAATCACCGCGGTTACGCTCAGGCTGGTCCCGGCGGTGGCGGCGCGCGCGGTCGGCTGGGTCGGGGTCGACTCGCCGCACGCCGCGCTGGACCTGTTGCGGCTGTTCGAGGCGGCAAGCGATTCGATCGAAAGTTTCGAGATCGTGCCGGCGCATTCGCTGGCGCTGGTGCTGGAGCATATTCCCGGGACGCGCGATCCGCTGGCGGGGCCGCACCCCTGGCATGTGCTGATCGAGTCGGTGGCGAGCGATGCCGCGGCCGAACCGCCTGCCCAGACGCTGGAGCGCCTGCTCGCGGCGGGGCTCGATCGCGGACTGATTCGCGACGCGGCGATTGCCGCGAGCGAGGCGCAGGCCGAGGCGCTGTGGAAGCTGCGCGATTCGATTTCGGAGGCGGAGCGCGCAAGCGGACCCGCACTTCAGCACGATATCTCGGTCCCGGTTGCGGGAATGCCGGATTTCATGATCGACGGCGCGGCGGCCGTCGAGGACGCGTTTCCGGGTACCAGCGCGGGCGCCTTCGGGCATCTGGGCGATGGCAATGTCCATTTCCACGTCCGCGCACCTGCGGGCGCCGATAGCGGCTGGGTTGCGGAGAATTCAGGCCGAATCAGCCCGTTCGTGCATGACCTGGTGGTCGCGGCGGGTGGTTCGATCTCCGCCGAGCATGGTATCGGCCAGATGAAGCGCGACGAGCTGGCGCGGTTGTCGTCGCCCGCACGCATGCATGCACTCGCCGCGATCAAGCGCGCCTTGGATCCCGACAATCTGTTCAATCCGGGGAAACTGGTTACCCTTGCGCCCGCGCGCGCCGATCAATAGACCGCGCACACCTAAATCCAGGAGAATTTCATGGCCAGCGCGCCGCAAGCACAGGGTCTTCCCGTTTTCTACAACGACCTTATCCCGCTCTCGAGCGAGATGCATGGCAATTTCCGCATCCGTCCGGCCGCCACCGCGCCGTTCCTGGGCAAGCAGCACGCCGTGCCGCTGACCGTCGAGGAGTTCCCGCTGGTCCAGCGCTATATGCCGATCGTTTTCTCCGCGGGGGACGAACCGGTGCCGCTGGCGCTGATGGGCCTGAACGAGGGCGTCAATGTCTTCTTCGACGAGGATGGCAAGCCGCGCGGGACCGAGCCGATGTATATCCCGGCCTATGTCCGCCGCTATCCATTCCTGCTCGCCCGGCTGCGCCCGGACGCAGAGGAGCTGTCGCTGTGCTTCGACCCGACCACCGACACGATTGGTGCGTTCGAGGATGGCGAGGCGCTGTTCGAGGACGGCAAGCCGAGCGAGCTGGTCCAGCAGATCCTGAAGTTCAACGAGGAGTTCGAGATGGCGGGTCAGAAGACCGGCGCGTTCCTCAAGGAACTGAATGACCTCGGCCTGTTGATGGATGGCGAAGTCGCGATCCAGCCGGACGGCGCGGCACAGCCCTATATCTATCGCGGTTTCCGCATGGTCGACGAGGCGAAGCTCAACGAGATGCGCGGCGACCAGCTGCGCAAAATCCAGCAAAACGGCATGCTCCCGCTGATCTATGCGCACCTCTTCTCGCTCGGCCTGACCCGCGAGATTTTCGGTCGCCAAATGGCGCTGGGCGCAGTCGCCCCGCAAGTTGCGCCGGTAGCCTGATCCCGAATCCCTCCGGAGCCGCACCGGCGGCTCCGGCGGTAAATTCAGCTGATTTGCCTTGCAGACGGGTAATTTAGCCCCGTCGGAACCCTCGGTTCGTCGCATTTTGAGCTGTGGCCTTGAAGCCACGGTCAAGCATAACTATACTGTGTTTAGCGCGGTTTCGTGTCCCCCCTTTCGCGGACCCGCGCGGCACGCCCTCGGGCGTGTCTCCTCCCTGAACCTAGGCCGCCCGGTGGCAACACCGGGCGGTTTTTTTATTGCGCCGCCGCGGCGAGGGGCAATGCTTCGTCGGCAATCGCATCGATGATCGCGCGCAGCAATCGCGTCGTGGGCTCAAGGCCCGGTCCCGGCTGCTCGCGGCGACGGTCCAGATACAGGCTACGGTCGAACTCGAGCTGGATCGCGTGGATGTTGCGCGCCGGGTCGGCATGGCGCTCCAGCACATGGCCGCCGGCATAGGGGGTGTTGACCGCGCTGCGCACCCGCGCGGCATGCGCGACCCCTTCGATCCGGGCGACGAAGCGTGCGGCGCTCGCGCGGCCGAACCGGTCGCCGATGACCAGCCGCGCCCCTCCCGGTGCAAGCGGGGGCATGGAGTGGATGTCGAGGAGCACTGCAACACCGAACCGCGCCCGCGCCGCCGCCAGCGTCGTGGCCAGGGCGGCGTGATAGGGGCGGTGATCCTGTTCGATCCGCGCGCGCACCTCCTCGGCAGCGAAACGGCGGCGCCAGAGTTCAACGCCGCCGACGCGGCGCGGAACGAGGCCCAGCCCGCTGCGCAGCTTGAGCGACTGGGCGGCTTCCGGCACCGGCACGGCGCCCTCGTCGATGCGGGGGTCGCGCTCATGTTCGGCGCGGTTGAGGTCGATCCACGCACGCGGTCGCGTCGCGATCAGCATGGTTTCGATCCCACGCGCGCCCAGCGCGAGCGTATCGGCGTGGCGATCTTCGAGCGGGAGCAGGCTGTGCAGCGGCGCGCGGAGTGCCGCGCGGAGCGCCAGCGGATATTCGCGCCCGGCGTGCGGCACGGACAGCACGACCGGTGAAGCGGGATGCTCTGGCCCATGGCAGTCAAAGGGTGGTCGCACGCTCACCTGCCCAGCCTATGCCGGGATCCCCGGTATCGCAACGTCCGGCTGGCCGATGCGGCCGGTCAGGCGCATGGCTGGAATTTCTTAAGGGCTTCGCGCATAACATGGCGACGGGCAGGTGCAGGCTTCGGCCGTGGATGAGGGGCGAATGATCAGGATATTGTTGGCCGAGGACGATCAGGTGATGCGTGAATACCTCACGCGCGCTTTGGAGAAGTCCGGCTATGCCGTCACCGCCGTCGACCGCGGGACCGCCGCGCTCCCGCTGATCGAGGCCGAGCGCTTCGATCTGCTGCTCAGCGATATCGTGATGCCCGAAATGGACGGGATCGAACTGGCGCAGCGGGCCGCCGAGATCGCGCCGGACATGCGCATCATGTTCATCACCGGCTTTGCCGCAGTGACGCTGAAGGCGGGCAAGCAGGTGCCGCAGGCACGGGTGCTGTCCAAGCCGTTCCATTTGCGCGATCTGGTGCTGGAAGTGGACCGATTGTTCGAGACCGGGCAAATCCCCAGCCTCAATTGAAACGGGCGCTTGCATGGGGGGACGACCCCCGCTAAAGCGCCGCTTCCCGAGATTCGCCGCAAGGCGAGTGGGCGTGTAGCTCAGTGGTAGAGCACTGTGTTGACATCGCAGGGGTCGCAAGTTCAATCCTTGCCACGCCCACCATGATCAAGCCCGTCAACTCAATGAGTTGGCGGGCTTTTTCAGGCCTTCGGAAGATCGGTGGATCGGACGCCGTCCCCGGATGGACCCAGGGATTGCGCACACCCATGTCGACGTCGCGACGGGCCGCCATCGAAAACCGACCGCGGCGGGCGGCAATCGAGGAACCTCGCGGCGCGTCCGTCGCTATAGTGCGTGCGCGCAAGGGCGTTGGGGGTGGCGATGGCAAACAGTCCGTGGTGGAAAAGCGCGGTCATCTACCAGATCTATCCGCGCTCGTTTCAGGACAGCGAAGGCGACGGGATTGGCGATCTCGCGGGGATCGAGCACCGCCTCGACTATCTTGTCGCGCTCGGCATCGATGCGATCTGGCTGTCGCCGGTCTTTCCCTCGCCGATGAAGGATTTCGGCTATGACGTGGCGGATTATTGCGCGATCGAGCCGATGTTTGGTGACCTTGCGGTCTTTGATCGGCTGTTGACGGCGGTTCATGACAGGGGGTTGCGCCTCATCCTCGACTTCGTGCCGAATCACAGCTCCGACCAGCATCCCTGGTTCGTCGAAAGCCGCGCGTCGCGCGACAGTCCCAAGCGCGACTGGTATATCTGGCGCGATGCGAAACCCGATGGGTCGCCGCCCAACAACTGGATCAGCGACTTCGGCGGATCTGCATGGGAATGGGACGCGACGACTGGGCAATATTATCTGCACGCGTTCCTGAAGGAACAGCCGGACCTCAACTGGCGCAACCCCGATCTCAAACAGGCGATGTTCGACGTGCTGCGCTTTTGGCTGGACCGTGGGGTCGATGGGTTCCGCATCGACGTGCTGTGGCACATCGTCAAGGCGGCGGACCTGCCCGATAATCCACCAAACCCCGACTGGACACCCGACCGCACCGAGCGCGACCGCGTCCTCCAGCGCCATTCGACCGACCAGCCCGAGGCGCATGCCATCTCGGCCGAAATGCGCGAGATCGCCGATGACTATGGCGAGCGGCTGCTGATCGGCGAAATCTTCCTGCCCAATGCCCGGCATGCGCGCTGGTACGGCACGGCGGAGCGGCCGCAGGTACAGCTGCCCTTCAATTTCCAGCTGATCGAGACTGGCTGGAACGCCGGACAGCTGCGCACACTGATCGCGGACTATGAGGCGTCGCTGCCCGCGCATGGCTGGCCCAATTGGGTGATCGGCAGCCATGACGCGCCGCGCATCGCCGGGCGCATCGGCGAAGCGCAGGCGCGCGTCGCGGCGATGCTGCTGCTCACGCTGCGTGGCACACCGACGCTGTACCAGGGCGACGAGCTCGGCATCGGTCGGGTCGACATTCCCGCCGACCGGATCCGCGATCCGCAGCATCTGCGCCAGCCACAACTCGACATCGGGCGGGACCGATCGCGCACGCCGTTCCCGTGGGACGACAGCCCCAATGCGGGCTTCAGCACCGGCGAACCATGGCTGCCGCTCAATGCCGACTGGCGAACGCGCAACGCCGCGGCGCAACTGAACCGGCCGGGGTCGATGCTCGGGCTGTATCGCGATCTGCTGGCGCTACGCCGGGCCAATGCGGCGCTTTCGATCGGGGATATCGCGTTGCTCGACACGGACGGCGACCTGCTGGCCTATGAGCGTGTCTGCGGGAGCGAGCGCCTGCTGATCGCGCTCAATCTTGGCGGCGCACCGGTGCCGTTGCCCCGACCGAATGACAGCCGCCCGATGCGGTGCCTGCTGTCGACGCTCGGACCGCGCGCGATGGACGGCATGCTTCAGCCCGATGAAGGCGCAATCTTCGACTTGCAGGACGACAATTGATGCGCATCGCGATGCTCGCGCCGATCGCCTGGCGCACGCCGCCGCGCCACTATGGGCCGTGGGAGCTGGTCACCAGCCTGCTGACCGAGGCGCTGGTCGCGCGGGGAGTCGACGTAACCCTGTTCGCCACGCGCGACAGCGTCACGACTGCGACACTCGATGGCGTGGTGCCGGCGTCGTACAATGAGGATCCGTCGATCGACGCCAAGGTGTGGGAATTCCGGCACCTGGCGCATGTCTTCGAGCGCGCCGACGCATTCGACGTCATCCACAACCAGGCGGATTTCCCCGCGCACGCCTTTGCCAACCTGACGTCGACGCCGATCGTCACCACGATCCACGGCTTCTCGTCGGATCGCATCCTGCCGATGTACGCGCCCTATCAGGATCGCGTGCACTATGTCGCGATCAGCGACGCCGACCGCCACCCAGACCTGCGCTATGCCGCGACGATCCATCACGGCATTCCGATGGACGCGTTTCCGCTGAACGCGACGGGCGGCGACGACCTGTTGTTCTTCGGGCGAATCCATCCCGACAAGGGCGCGGCCGAGGCGATCGCTGCGGCGCATGCCAGCGGCATCCCGCTGCACATGTACGGCATCGTCCAGGACGAAGGCTATCATCGCGACATGGTGATGCCGCAGGTCGATGGCGCGACGGTCCATTATCACGGCCCCGTCGGCGGAGAGCGGCGCCTGGCGGCGCTGGGCAATACGCGCGCCCTGCTGCATCTCATCAACTTCGACGAACCTTTCGGACTGTCGGTGATCGAGGCGATGGCGTGCGGTACGCCGGTGATCGCCATGCGCCGCGGATCGATGCCCGAACTGATCGAGCACGGCGTTACCGGATTTCTGGTCGACACGGTCGACGATGCCGTCGCCGCAATCGCCCGGATCGGCGATTTCGATCGCGCCACCGTGCGCGCGCGCGTGCGGGAGCGCTTCTCCGTGGAGCGGATGGCAGACGCCTATATCCGCTTGTACCGGCGCATATCGGGATTGGCGTGACCACCGTCGAATTATGTCCGGATGCGGTGTTCCCCGTGCCTCGACGGCGCAGCGTCCCGACGGTTGCTAGTGCATTGCACCGGCGGGCTTTTTTAACTCCATTTGCGACGAACAATGCGATGAACTGAGCACCCTAATGCGCTGTTCGCAGGTTCTTTCCCTACGAGTGGGAAACACCAGGAGAGAGCCATGAACGAGCGTCAGCAGGACCAGACCCCGGGCGGTCAGCAGAACCAGCAGGGCAACCAGAACGTCGATCGCCAGCAGAACCAGCAGCCGCGTGAGCAGCAGGATCCGCAGGGCGGGACGACGCCGGACGAGATCGCCGACGAGGGCGAGGGTGATAGCGGTACGGATCAGCAGCGCTGATCCAAATGTTCCGCTATCGAAAGGGGCCGCCGACGCGGCCCCTTTTTTGCGCATGATGCGAAACAATCCGTGCGCCATGCGTTGGCGCGGCATGCAACGCCTGTGGTTCATCACCAACCCCCATTCCGGCTCCGCCACGCAGGAGAAATGCATGGCGCTGGAAGCTGTGTTCGAAGAGCGCGGCCTGATCCTCGCCGGACGTACCCGCTTTCCGGACGATGCCGTCCCCGATGCCGCAGCGCTCGACGCAGCCCATGTCGATACGGTGGTCCTGTTCGCGGGCGATGGAACGATCAATGCCGCGCTGTGCGCACTGGCGGGCTGGGACGGCGCATTCCTGATCCTGCCCGGCGGAACCATGAACATGCTCGCAAAGATGTTGCACGGGGATGCCGACCCGGCGGAGATCGTCCATGCGGCGCATCATGCATCGCGGCGCGTTGCGATGCCATTTGTCGAGGCCGGACCGCACCGCGCCTTTGTCGGCCTGATCGTCGGTCCCGCCGCGCATTGGGGTCGTGCGCGCGAAGCGGCACGGGCCGGGCGGCTGTCGCGGCTGGCGGGCGCGTTGCGCAATGCGTGGCGGCGGACGTTTGGCCGTGGCATACGCCTTCGCGGGGTCGCGGACATGGACCGGCGCTATCAGGCGATCTTCGTGGCACCCGCGCACGGCGCGCTGCAGGTCAATGCGATCGACGCGCGCGACTGGGGCGCGATTGCAGAGCTGGGCTGGACCTGGCTGACCGGCGACTGGGTGGCCGCCCGCGCCGTGACCCAGCGCAACGCGGCGGAGATCGAACCCTATAGCAGCCGCCCGGTCCTGGCCTTGTTCGACGGGGAGCCGGTGACGTTGGCCCCGGGGACCGTGGTCCGCGCCGGTATGACCCGGCCCAGCTTTCTAGCCACCGCGGGGGAGGGGGCATGACCCGGCTGTTTCATGTCAGCGACATTCATTTCGGGGCCGAAGACCGGGTGGCACTCGACTGGTTTGCCGATCGTGTCGCGCGCGAGCGGCCCGACGCGGTGATCGTCACTGGCGATCTCACCATGCGCGCCCGGCGGGAGGAATTTGCCGCCGCGCAGGCATGGCTGGAGGCACTGGACCGGCCGATCACGGTCGAAGTCGGCAATCACGATCTGCCCTATTTCAATCCCTGGGCGCGGTTCGTGACCCCTTATCGCCGCTATCAGGCGCTGGAGCGCATGATCGAGCGCCCGCTGGAGCTGCGCGGCGTATCGATCGTCCCGCTCAAGACGACTGCGCGTGCGCAGCTGCGGCTGAACTGGTCGAAGGGCTATGTGAGCAGCCGGGCGATCGGGCGTACCCTGACCCAGCTTGCCGAAACACCGGACGATCACCTCGTTCTGGTCGCCTGTCACCACCCGTTGGTCGAGGCGGGCACGCGCAGCACGTCCCATACGCGCGGCGGGCGCGCGGCACTGGAGGCACTGGCGCAGGCCGGCGCCCATGGCGTGCTGACCGGCCATGTCCATGATCCGTTCGACATCGTCCACGCGACGGCCGCCGGGCCGGTGCGGCTGATCGGTGCGGGCACCCTGTCGGAACGCGTGCGCGACACGCGGCCCTCGTTCAACGAACTGCACGTGGCCGACGGCGCGCTGGAAACCCGGGTCAGGGAGATGGGCGACGCGCGCTGACCATGCTCAGTTTCCCGGAATCCAGTTTTGGGGGATGACGTCCGGGACCCCCTCGCTGCGGTCGGGCATTTTCCAGCGGATCGACATTGTCATCGCGCGGCATGGCGTCGCGCGTCCAGCCGCCTCGGCCGGAACATAGCTTATCCCGTCGATATCGCGGGCCACGACGTCGTCAAACAGGATCGGCGGGACCGCGATGATCGCGCGCGGCGTGCGCACACTGCCCGACGCATCGAGATCGAACTCCAGCGTGGTGCGACCGGTCATCTCAGCGATCAGCCCCTCGGCGGGATAGTCATCATCCGATATTTCGATGCTGCGCAGCCGTGGCGCGACGGGCTGGGCCGCGCACAGGTCGCGCGGCAGCCCGGTTTCGCGGATGCGGGCTGCGAGCGTACCGTCTTCTGCCGTGCGGGCTGCGCTGACGCGAGCCAGGCGCATGGCGGCGATCCGCGGGTCGCCGGCGGGAAGGGTCTTGCTGGCGCGCGCGATCAGGTCCGCGCGCATGGCATCGAGCTGTGCCGGCTCGACGCTATCGGCGGTCTTGGTCAGGATTGCATAGGCGATGGAGGGATCGACCTTAGCGATATAGGTGCGGAAGGAATCGGCCATGATCCGTGCCGATTCCTCGCGCGAAGACGCGTTCACGGCACGGGCGAAGGCCGCAAAGTAATGCGCATCGCGCGGCAGGAAGGCTGCTGTGTCGCCAGCAGCCAGAAGCACGCGGTCGAGCCGGTTGCTTAGATCGACCAGGCGGGTGGGCGGGATATCGCCCGCTTCCATCAGCCGCGCCTGACTCAAGGTATTGAGGCGCATGAGCGGTCCCAGCAGCAATGGACTGTCTGCGCCATAGCGGGCGGTCATCGCGTCGACTTCCTGCGACGCGGTATTCAGCCGCTCCTCGCCGGTTCCGCTGAATCCGAAGCGCGGGAACAGGCCGCGCTGTGCCATGAACACTGCAGCAAGCTCCCGATCAGCGGTGGACGCGATTGCCTCCTGAGCAGGACCGGAACGGCAGCGCAGCCGTGCAATGGTCGCGGCTGTGTTCAGCTCGCCGCTTGGGAGTACCTCGGCGGCGTTCACCCCGGACAGAAAATAGGGAACCACGCCCGGGCGGCTGGCAGCGATCGCCGAAATGCGGGTGGCGCCGCTCAGACTGTCGCGGTGAAGTGCAACGGTGACATGATCGGCCGGGGTAACGGCGGTGCCGCATGGGGGCAGGGCGGCAGACAGCTGCTTCGACATGGCGCTGACATCGGGTTCGGTTCGGGTAGCGGCGGCGATCATCGCCAGCGCGCCGGAGCGCCTGCCCGCCCGTTCCTCGACCATCGCCATCAGCGCCGCTGCGCGAGCGGGGGCCGATGCGGCAACGGGGGCGGTCGTCGCGCTCATCCATGCGTGACGCACCTTGGTCCCGGCGGCGGGAGACCCGGTGAGCAGCGCTGCACGCGCGTCGAGTAGCGCCCAGTCCCACTCGGCTCCCGCGTCGGCGGCGCGGATGGCGGCCGCGCCCGACAGCGCTGTTACGGCCGCCGCCGGATCGGTGGCCAGCAGTGCATCGATCCGCAGGCGGTGCGTCGCGCCCTGTGCGGTCGCATCGGGGAGGTCGCGTAGTGCGGCATCGATCAGCGGCAGCGCGGCCTCTGCCTGACCGATCAGCAACAGCGCGCGCGCCAGATCGAGCGCCAGTTGGGCACGCGTCTTCGCCGTGTCGGCGGCGGGGCCGGCAGCCTCCAGCCAGGACAGAGCGGCGCGTGGCTGCCCGGAAATAAGCAGGAAGCGCCCGATGCGGTGGTTGAGATATGGGTCGGGGACGGGTTTGTCCCCGGACGGCATCCGCGCGGCGATGAGACGATCGAGGCTGGCGGCTGCGGCTGTCAGGTCGTGTACGGCGAGTTCTCGCTCGAAGGCCTGCTCGAGCGTTGGATCGGCAGCTGGGGTCTGTGCTCCGGCGGGCAATGCCCCCGCCAGTGCCGCGACGAAGGTGATCCCGATCCCGATCCGCACACATGCCCCCCGGCCTTGCGGCCTGAAATGTGAAAGGGCCGCCCCCAAAAGGGGCGACCCTCTCGATGTTCGCGAACTACCTTGCCGCCATCAGAAGCGGAAGGTGACCGACCCGCGATAGGTCTGCGCCGACAGGTCCGAGCGCAGGAAGGTCGAGTCGGCCGAAACCGACAGATCGATCGCGCCCGTGCGGAAGGTCAAACCGCCCGACACTTCGCCCCAGTCCTTGTCCTGCCCGTTGAGCGCGAATGCGACGTTCGCCCCGGTACCGCCGACCAGATTGGCCGCGACGCTGGCCGGACGATCGCCGAACTCATGGACATAGGTGGCGGTGACGAACGGACGCAGGCCGGCAGATTTGCCCGCCACCGTCAGACCGGCACGACCCTGATAGCTTTCATAGTCGTTGCGATCGATATCGAGCGCCATCGGGCCGCCCGATTCCTGCGCGCTGCCGAAATCGATCCAGGTGGTGCGCCCGGCAATGCGCGGGGCGATCTCAACGGCATCATTGCCCAGGTCGAAGCCCAGACCAAGCTCGGCACCGACGATCATCGCGCTGTCGCTGGCGCGCAGCGTGTAGGGCGTGCCGACCAAGGTGGCCACCCGCTGGGTCTTGACCCCCAGCGCGCCCGCCGTGACCTGACCGTCGAGTGTGACACTGCCAAAGCTCTTCTTGGCGTACAGCGTACCCTGCACCGCCTCGCCCTTCGCGCTCTGGCCACCGAACGACGCGGTCCCATCGGTATCGGTGTAGGTGAAGGCGAAGCCGATCAGGCTGGTGTCGCCGAGCGACGCTTCCAGACCCGCGCCAACATACCAGCCGTTATAGCTGTCACGTCCGGTCATCCCGCTCATCGCCGCGCCGTCGCCGTTGAGATAGCCGCCTGAGATGAAGCCGCTCATCGTTTCGGGCAGTGCGCCTTCCTGGACCACCGGCGCGGTGGCATCGCTGCGCACCGGGGCTGCGCCCATCGTCGGCATCAGGTTGAGCGCGGCGACCTGCACCGGACGGCCATAATGCGCCAGCGAGCCGCCGAGGTTGGCGGGATCGAGGCCATTGAGGCGGTTGCGGATGAAGGTCGAATTGGCGTCGGTGGTGGCGATGCCGAGCGTCTGCGCGGTCGTCTCCGCGGCCGGCGCCCAGCTGCCGAGCGTGCTGATGATCGTCGATGCATTCTGCAGGTCGAGCGGACCATAGAGACCGTCGAACTTCGCCTGCTGGCTGCGGTTCTGGTCGAGCAGGCGTGCCCAGGCGGACCCGACGACGTTCGAAGCCGGAACGACGCTGGCATAGGTTCCGGCCGTGATCCTCAGCACGACCGAATTGGTCGAGTAGGTCACCGTCGGGGTCAGGATCGCGCTGATCGCTGCCGGATTGGCAAAGCTGTTGGTGATCCCGCCCTCGGCCGTCAGGATCGTGAAGCTCTGATTTGCGCGAAGCGTCTGGTCGAACGTGAGCGACAGCGTTCCGCCGAGGTCGGCGGCGCCGTTCGCGCCATTGACCCGGCGCACGACGATCCGGTCCGACGCCCCCCCGGCCAGATTGACCATGTAGCGCGTACCCGACGCCAGCACCAGATTGCCGTTGAAGGTCAGCGTGCCGATCGTGGTCGCCGTGCCGGGCGCGAACACGCCCGCCGCGCTGGTGGTGTACGGGGAATAGATCTGGCCATTGCCCGACACGCCGCCGGCCAGAATGAACAGATCGCTCGGCGTCCGCAGCGTCCCGTCGACGTTCAGCGTGCCAATCACCTGCGTCATGTCCATCAGCGAGGTGAGCGAGCCGGTGGAGGTGATGTTGAGCCCGGCCTGAACCCCGCTGAGGGTGAAGCGATCGACCACCACCGCCGTGTTCAGCGTGGTTGTGCCCGCAGCGGACAAGGTCACGTCGAAATAGCGCGGCATGACGCCGTTCTCACGATCGCCATCACTGTTGTTGGGCACGAAGCCGGTCGCGCCGGGCAGGCCGTTGGCGATGGTCGGCGCGGGCAGCACTGCGGCCGGCGCATCCGCCTGCGGCGCCAGCGCGCTCGCCGATGCCGTTGCGGCACCATTGGTCAGGCTGCCGACGCTGGCGGTGTCTGCCGCATTGTTGGCGCCGCCATCGGTTCCGATCGGACGCACCGTCCCGGTATAGGTGTCAGTTGCGAAGTTGTAGCAGTCGCTGAACCCGCCATTCGCCGGCCCTTCGATGCACGCTTCACCGAACTTGCCGCCGGTGCCGGCATTGGCCTCGCCCGGCGTCGTCGGGACGCCGGTGACCAGCGTGCCATTCGGACCGATGATCTGATAGCTGGGATCGGCGGTGCTGATCCAATTGGCCGAATCGTTCCAGTTGCGGTTGCCCGCGACGTTGGTGACATAGCGATAGGGATTGTTCGCCGCGATCCAGTCCCAATACAGATAAAGCGGCTGATAAAAGCTTGCCGTGCCATAGCCGTTGGCCGGGGCGCCGTTGAAGAAACGGGTATAGCCGCCCGACAGCACGCCGATCACCACCTGACGCGCATACTGATTGTCGAGGATCAGCGGGCCGCCCGAATCGCCGCTTGCGGTGATGCCTTCATTGGGTTGGGGATTATCCCGCCACGCGTTGAAATCGCGCGGATCGGCGCCCGCCGTGCCGCGCCGGGGGTCGTCGAAATCGATCCAGTAGAGATTCTGCGGCAGTCCGCCGCCGCCGCCAAAGATGAACCCCTCGAAATCGTCGATCGAGGCGAGCGCACCGAGCATGTTTTCCGCCGCGCGACGGCGAAAGTCGCTACCGGTCGATCCGGTCGTTCCGGTGCCGTTGCGGCCATAGCCGGTGATGTCGACATGATAGCCGGTGCCGTTCGCGCCGCCGGGCGTCTGGGGCAGCGGCGAGAACAGCAATGCCCAGGTCGGGATCCCCTCCGCAGGCGTGTCGAGCGAGGCGAGCGCGACGTCGCCATAGAGGAAGCTGTTCGCCTCGGGCTCCAGCGACAACGGGTGATAGGCGACCGCGTTCGCATTATACATGTAGCGACCAGGATTGGTCTGATAGGCCGCGCCGCCGCCGATGCCATTGAGCCAGCCGCCAAAGGCGCTCGCACCAGTGGCATTGTTGTTGCTGCCAAAACCGAAGCCGATCGCGGTGCCGCCGCTGTTGGCGCCATAGTCGCTGGCAGCGCGCGAATTGACGCAGTGCGCCGCGAAGATCACCGTGCGCGGGTTGATCAGCGTGCCGGTGCACAGTCCGATCGTGCCGTCGTTATTGTCGATGATCATCTGGCCGACGCCATTGACGTTGACCGGGTCGAGTGCGGTGGTCGGAGTGCCGGGGGCGCCGATCACGATCTGCGGTTCACGTTCGATCGTGTCGACGCTGATCGTCTGCGCGGCGCGCTGGAACACGTAACGGTCATTGGCCATGCTGGCTGCACTGGCGGAACCGCCCTGTGCCTCGCGCTCCGACTGGGCTTGATCGAGCAGCGTCAGGCGCTGGTTCGACGCCGGTGCGTCGCTGGCGAATGCCGGCGCGGTGATCGCGCAAAGGCCAAGACCTGCCACGGACAACATCAGTGATGCGCGGGTCGTGCGAGCTGGTTTCATTGTTTCCCCCATCGGTTTCTGCGACCGGGACCCAATGCCCGGGCGATGATGCGATAAGGCTATGATACTTTATGGGTACGTCAATAGACGAACCTCAAAAGCCCGGCATATCATCGGTTTGCGATGCATCGATGCAACAGATGTGCGGTGGGGCAGTGTATCGACGGACATGCGCCAACGAAAAAGGGCGGCCCCGCGGGACCGCCCTTTCGCAAATTCGGACTGCGCCGAGATCCGATCAGCGCTTCGAGAACTGGAAGCTGCGGCGTGCCTTGGCCTTGCCGTACTTCTTGCGCTCGACGGCGCGCGGGTCGCGGGTCAGGAAGCCGGCGGCCTTGACCGGGGCGCGCAGCACCGGCTCATACTTGGTCAGCGCCTGGGCGATGCCGTGCTTGACCGCGCCGGCCTGGCCCGACAGGCCACCGCCCTTGACGGTGCAGACGACGTCATACTGGCCGTCACGCTCGGCAACGCCGAACGGCTGGTTGATGACGAGACGCAGCGTCGGACGCGCGAAATAAACTTCCTGATCGCGACCGTTGATCGTGATCTTGCCCGAACCCGGCTTAAGCCACACGCGGGCGACGGCGTCCTTGCGGCGGCCGGTCGCATAGGCGCGGCCGAGCTTGTCGATTTCCTGCTGGCGCAGCGGGGCGGTCGAAACCACGGGGGTCGCAACGCCGGCTTCGGCGGCTTCGGAAACAGGTGCGCCGTCAGCGATCGCACCCAGATCGGAAAGGGACTGGCGATTGTCGGACATTATGCGCCCACCTTGTTCTTGCGGCTCATGCCGGCGATGTCGAGGACCTGCGGGTTCTGCGCTTCGTGCGGATGCTCGGCGCCCTTGTAGATGCGCAGGTTGCGCATCTGCTGACGGCCCAGCGGGCCGCGCGGGATCATGCGCTCGACCGCCTTTTCCAGAACGCGCTCGGGGAAACGCCCCTCGAGCACCTTCTGCGCGGTGATTTCCTTGATGCCGCCGGCATAGCCGGTGTGCTTGTAGTACACCTTGTCCGCCAGCTTCTTGCCGGTGAAACGAACCTTGTCCGCGTTGATGACGATGACATTGTCACCGCAATCGACGTGCGGGGTGAAGCTCGTCTTGTGCTTGCCGCGCAGGACGTTGGCGATGACGACTGCAGCGCGACCGACGACCAAACCTTCGGCGTCGACGATATGCCACTTCTTTTCCACCTCGGCCGGCTTTACCGACTTGGTGGTCTTCATGAGCGCCTTCATGGGGCCAGACCTCTTGGGTTTAAATGAATGACGCCGCCCCTTGCCAAACAGGCGCAGGACGGCGCGAACGGCGGCCAATTGACGAAATGGGACGCGGAAGTCAAGCAAATGGCGGGATTGCTGACGGGTATCTGAATACCTTATCGCGTAATTCGGGTCACGGTTAGTCGTTCGGATTGCAGGCTGCCGTCCGGAGCCAGCGTCTCGACCTGCTCGCGGCTCTCGACGACCAGCCCGGTGCCCGGCTCGATCCGGCGTAGCGTTTCGAGCGTGATCGCCGCGCTGGCGCTGCCTTCCTGCGTCGTTACCGCGATTGGGCCGGTGGCGCTGACCGACACCTCGATGCCATCGCCACGCGTCCGCACGGCGCGCAGCCCGTCCAGCTCTGCCTTGCCATAGATGGAGGTGGCCGGGACGCGAACCGCGCGTGGTGGGGCGGGGGTGGCCGCCTCGGCGACCAGCTCCGGCGCGATCAGCGGTGTGACGAGCGAGGCGATCATCCGGCGCTGCGCGGCTTCGGGCTGGGCCGCAAGCGCGGCGACGATCGCGCGGACACGGGCGGCGCGTTGCCGGGTCTCCGGATCGGATCCGGTCGGTGCCAGCGCAGCCATGCCATCGACCACCGCCCGCCAGGTCGCGGGCAGGTCGTCGACGCTGGTCACCGCGCCTGCACGATCAAGGTGCAGCACCACCGTGCGCCCGGCCAGCCGCGCAAATCCGGAGCGCAGCAGTCCGGCCGGATCGCTGTCCTCCTCGCCGGGAGCTGCCATATCCAGCGTCACCGCCACGCGATAGCCATCCGGCGCCGCGGCGAAGCGGATCGTTCGGCGGGCAACGAACCGGCGGGTGACGGCACCCTCGCTCCGCACCGTTTCAGTGGTTATCGTCAGCGGCCGGTCGACGGGCGGTGCAAACACAGGCGCCGCTTGCGCCGCCATCAACAGGAAGCCGGCAATCACCGCGTCTCGACCCGCACCCAGTCGGCAGCTGCATCGCCCGCCGCCACCGGCCAGATTTCAATCACCGGCAGATCATAGCTGTGCTGAACGGCGATGGCATCGACGAGTTCGCGGGCAAGCTCGGGCGTGGTCTTGAACAATGCGCGATGCTCCTCACCGCGCTCCACCGCGCCCTGCCAGCGATAGATCGAGCGGCACGGCCCCAGCAGGTTGACGCATGCGGCTAGCCGCGCCTCGACCATCGCATACCCGATCCGCTCCGCCTCTGCCGCATCGGCGAATGTTGCATGGATCAGCGCGATGTCACTCATCCGCGATAGCCGCGCACGCGCCGTCCAATGACATGAACGCCCCATGCGGTAGCGATGACCAGCAACGCCCCGACAAACTGGTGCAGCACGCCCAGCGTGATGTCGACGCCGCTCATCACCGTGGCGATGCCGAGCAGGATCTGCACGCCGAACGCGCTGTGGATCGCGACCGATGCCGAACGGCTTCCGGCGGCGCGGGCGCGGCGGGCGAGCAGAATCAGCGCCACCACCGCGACCCATGCCCACCAGCGGTGGATCCAGTGGATCATCGCCGGATCGTTGATCGCAGCGTCGAGGACGGAGCGCACCCCCAGCACTTCGGACGGGAAGACCTTGCCGTTCATCAGCGGCCACTCATTGGTCACGAGGCCCGCGTTCAACCCGGCGGTGAACGCGCCGTAGAGCAGCTGAATGAACAGGATCACGGCCACGCCAAAGCCGAAACCGTTGAGCTTTGCCGGACGATAGCCCGGATCGCGCGCGAGCTGGCGTAGGTCGAGGATCGTCCAGGTCAGCGCGGCAAGGATGAACAGCGCCAGCAGCAGATGCGCGGCAAGACGGAAATGGCTGACATCGGTCCGTTCGGCGAGGCCGGAACTGACCATCCACCATCCGATCACGCCCTGCAGACCGCCCAGCACCAGCAGGCCGACCAGCCGCAGGCCATAGCCCGGCGGGATCGCCCGCTTCCACGCGAACCACAGCAGGGGGGCGGCAAAGGCAAAGCCGATCACCCGCGCCAGCAGGCGGTGGATATATTCCCAGAAATAGATGAACTTGAACGCCGCCAGGCTCATCCCCTGATTGATCTGCTGATATTCGGGGATCTGCTTGTATTTCTCGAATTCCGACAGCCACGCCGCCTCGGTGAGCGGGGGCAGGATGCCGGAAACCACCTTCCATTCGGTGATCGACAGACCCGATTCGGTCAGGCGGGTGATCCCGCCGACAACGACGATGAGGACGATGAGCGTGGCGACGACCGTCAGCCAGTTGGCGATGGCGCGCGGGCGGATGGGATGGCTGAACTCGGACACGAACTCAATCTATGCGGCGGCAACCACAAATGCCAGTCTTCGTCGCGCATGTGATGTTGTAACTTTTCCGGCATCGCTCTATATCGCGCGCATGGCACAGCTGCTCGCCCCCCGATTCTGGGAACAGGTCGACATGCGCTTCGACCGCGTGGCGATCGGGCTGTCCAGCCTGTGTCTGGCGCATTGCCTGGCGACAACGGTATTGCTGGCGCTCGCTTCGGCGGCGGGGTCGCTGATGCATCCGCTGATCCATGAAGTTGGGCTGGTCGCGGCGATCCTGTTCGGCATCGTGGCGCTGGGCCGCGGGATCCTCAAGCATGGCTATATGATGCCGGCTGCGGTCGGCGCGTTCGGCCTCGGTATCATGGCCGGCGCGCTGACGCTGGAACATGGCGGGCCGGAGATCGTGTGG
The DNA here is from genome assembly GCF_965227385.1 of Sphingomonas sp. Lineage (GTDB taxonomy): Bacteria > Pseudomonadota > Alphaproteobacteria > Sphingomonadales > Sphingomonadaceae > Sphingomonas. The sequence goes on along the minus strand of NZ_OZ245750.1, from coordinate 587,694 downwards.
ACGGTGATCGGCGTCGCGATCCTGGCGCTGGGCCATGACCTCAATCGCCGGGCGACCTACTGACCGCACGCTTGCTCCGGTCAGTGTGGCAGCCTACATTCGAACCATGCACGCGCACGACCATCACGAACATCACGGGTCCGACCTGACCGCCGCCGCTCAGGCCACGCTGGAGAAAGCGGGCGAGCAGTGGACGACGATGCGCGCATCGATTTTCGAGGTGCTCGCCGGATTCGACAAGCCTGCCTCCGCCTATGACATCGCCGAGGCGGTGTCGAAGCGGGAAGGGCGGCGGGTCGCGGCGAACAGCGTCTATCGCATCCTCGACCTGTTCGTGTCGTCGAACCTCGCGCGGCGGGTCGAAAGCGCGAACGCCTATGTCGCAAATGCGCATCCCGATTGCCTGCACGACTGCATCTTCCTCGTCTGCGATTCGTGCGGCAACACCACGCATCTGGACGACGATACGATCACGCGCACAGTCCGTTCCGCCGCGCAGGGCGCCGGCTTCTCGCCCGTGCGCCCGGTGATCGAGGTGCGCGGCAAGTGCGCCGACTGCGACTGAAGCCACCACGTTGAACCCGGTCGAGCTCGCCGCGGCGGCGCTGGGGCTGATCAACGTCGCGCTGGTAGCGCGGCGCAGCCTGTGGAACTACCCGTTCGGCATCGCGATGGTTGCGCTCTACTTCTTCGTGTTCGCCGACGCGAAGCTGTACAGCGACGCGCTGCTGCAGATCTTCTTCCTCGTGATCCAGCTCTATGGCTGGTGGAACTGGAGCCGTAGCGACCGGGTCGATGACGGGGTCACGGTGGGCCGGCTGGCCTATCCCGCGCGGGTCGGATGGATCGTCGGCACGGCGGCGGTCAGCATCGCCTGGGGCGCGGCGATGGCGCGCTTCACCGATGCCGCCGCGCCCTATGCCGATGCGGCGGTGGCGGGGATGAGTGTCGCGGCGCAAATCCTGCAGTCGCAGCGCCGCTTCGAAAGCTGGCTGCTGTGGATCGCGGTCGACATTCTCGCGGTCGGGCTGTTCTGGAGCCGGGGCCTCTATCCCACCGCGATTCTCTACGCGATCTTCCTCGGCATGGCGGTATGGGGGCTGTTCGCGTGGCGGGCGAAGCTGGACGTCGCGCAGTGAAGCGCGGTTTCCTGCTCGGCAAGTTCATGCCGCCGCATGCGGGACATTTGACGTTGGCACGCGCGGCGCGGGCGATGGTCGACCGGCTGACCGTGCTGGTGTGCTGGCTGCCCGACGACCCGATTCCGGGCGACGTGCGGCTGGCCTGGATGCGCGAGCTGCTGCCCGATTGCGACGTGGTCGGTCATGGTGCGCTGGTGCCCCAGGCGCCCGAGGACAGCTCCGATTTCTGGCCGATCTGGCGCGACATCGTTCGCGCCGCGCATCCCGATCCGATCGATCTGCTCTTCGCGGGCGAGGGATATGGAAAGCGGATGGCCGAGGAAGTTGGCGGGCTGTTCGTCCCGCTCGGCGGGCGGATCATGGCGGCCGATCCCGACGGCATCGGCGGCCTGTCGGGCAGCGCGGTGCGCGCCGACCCCTGGGCGCATGCCGCGTTCCTCCCCGGCCCGGTGCGCGCGCATTACACGCGCACGATCGTGCTGCACGGCGTCGAGAGTACCGGCAAGTCGGTGCTCGCCGAGCGGCTGGCGCGCCATTTCGGCACCGTCTGGGTGCCCGAATATGGCCGCGCACAGGCAGAGGTGCACGGCGTCGAGATGGACGCTGCCGACCTGACCCTGATCGGCAATGCGCAGACCGCGATGATCGCCGCATGGAAACGCTGGGCCACCCGCTTTCTGTTTGTCGATACCGATGCGCTGATGACTGCCGCCTGGGCGCGGATGATGCTCGGCGCTGTGCCAGACACGCTGCTGAACCATCCCCGCGCGGACCTGTACCTATTGCTCGAACCCGATGTCGCCTGGATCGATGACGGGACGCGGATCTATGGCGCGGATGCCAGCCGGGCGCAGTTCGCCGATTTCAGCCGCGACATGCTCGACAAGGCTGGCGTCCGCTGGCGCGCGATTCGCGGCGACTGGGACGCGCGCTTTGCCGCTGCCGTCGCCGCGGTCGAGGCGCTGGAGCGCGGTTGACGCCGCGTCACCGCCGCATTCACGCATCCCTCAGCTTTTGCTCATGACCCGGTCCGGTCAGCGGTGTCAGCCGTTGGACAGGTTCATTGCAGTGGAGTAAATGCGGTCGAATGTCTGAACTTCCCACGACGCCGCTGCTCGACACGGTCGACACGCCCCACGACCTGCGCAAGCTCAAGCCGACGCAGTTGCGCCAGCTCGCCGATGAATTGCGCGCCGAAACGATCAGCGCGGTCGGTACCACTGGCGGCCATCTCGGCTCCGGGCTTGGCGTAGTCGAGCTGACGGTCGCGATTCACTACGTATTCAACACACCCGACGACCGGCTGGTGTGGGACGTCGGCCACCAATGCTACCCGCACAAGATCCTGACCGGACGCCGCGATCGCATCCGCACCCTGCGCATGGGTGGCGGGCTCAGCGGCTTCACCAAGCGCAGCGAAAGCGAGTATGACCCGTTCGGCGCGGCGCACAGCTCCACCTCGATCTCCGCGGCGCTTGGCTTTGCCGTCGCCAACAAGCTGGCGGGCACGCCGGGGCGGGGCATCGCCGTGATCGGCGACGGCGCGATGAGCGCGGGAATGGCCTATGAGGCGATGAACAACGCCGAACAGGCCGGCAATCGCCTGATCGTCATCCTCAACGATAACGACATGTCGATCGCGCCGCCGGTGGGCGGGCTGTCGGCCTATCTGGCCCGCGTCGTGTCCAGCTCCGAATATCTCGGCCTGCGCAACCTCGCCAAGAAGATCACCGGTCGCATCTCGCGCCGCCTGACCAGCGCAGCGTCGAAGGCCGAGGAATATGCCCGCGGCATGGCGACTGGGGGCACGCTGTTCGAGGAACTGGGCTTTTATTATGTTGGCCCGATCGACGGTCACAATCTCGACCACCTCATCCCGGTGCTGGAAAATATCCGCGACGCCAAGGAAGGCCCGGTGCTGCTCCACGTCGTGACGCAAAAGGGCAAGGGCTATGCCCCGGCCGAGGCGGCGGCCGACAAATATCACGGCGTCCAGAAATTCGACGTCATCACCGGCGCCCAGACCAAGGCGCCTCCCGGACCGCCAGCTTACCAGAATGTGTTCGGCGAGACGCTGGCCAAGCTGGCCGAGACCGATCCGCGTATCTGCGCGATCACCGCGGCAATGCCGGGCGGCACCGGCGTGGACAAGTTCGCCAAGGCGCATCCCGACCGCAGCTTCGATGTCGGCATCGCCGAACAGCATGCAGTGACCTTCGCCGCGGGCCTCGCCGCACAGGGCATGCGTCCGTTCTGCGCGATCTACTCGACCTTCCTGCAGCGCGCCTATGATCAGGTCGTCCACGACGTCGCGATCCAGAATCTGCCCGTGCGCTTCGCGATCGACCGCGCCGGTCTGGTTGGCGCGGATGGTGCGACCCATGCCGGCAGCTTCGACGTTACCTATCTCGCGTCGCTGCCCAATTTCGTGGTGATGGCCGCTGCCGATGAGGCGGAGCTGGTGCACATGACCAGGACTGCGGCGGAATATGACGCCGGGCCGATCGCGGTGCGTTATCCGCGCGGCAATGGCGTCGGCGTCGAGATGCCGGCCGAACCGCAGGTGCTGGAAATCGGCAAGGGCCGCATCGTGCGCGAGGGCAAGACGATCGCGATCCTGTCGCTCGGCACCCGCCTCGCCGAAGCGCTCAAGGCCGCCGACATGCTGGAGGCCAAGGGCCTGTCGGCCACCGTCGCCGACCTGCGCTTTGCCAAGCCGCTCGACGAAGCGCTGATCCGGCGGCTGCTCACCACGCACGAAGTGGCGGTGACGATCGAGGAGAATGCCGTCGGCGGGCTCGGCGCGCATGTGCTGACGATGGCCAGCGACGAGGGGCTGATCGATGCCGGGCTGAAGCTGCGCACGATGCGTCTGCCCGATCGCTTCCAGGATCAGGACAAGCCCGAACTGCAATATGACGAGGCCGGCCTGAACGCGCCGCATATCGTCGAAACGGTGCTCAAGGCGCTGCGCTGGAACGAGGCCGAGGTCGGCGCGACCGCCTGATCCCGGGCGCGTGATCATCGGGCGGTGTCGGCTAACGCCTGCACCGCCGTTCCCCCGGCGAGGATGATTAACACGCGCGCGATCGCCTTATGAAACGCGCATCATGATGGATCCCAGCCCGCTGCCTGTCGCAGTTCGGGCCAAGATGAAATGTGTGACGTTGGCGAAACTCCGCACGTCGCTCAGAAGATGATCATCGTTAGCGCGACGGGAAAGATTCGTGCGCGCCGCCGTCCGAATGGCGCCCCCCATCCTATCATAGTCTGGACGTCTGCCCGTCATTTGATGGCGGCCGACGACCTTGTGTGAAGCGGGCCTTTTGACCCGCAATCTGGACTGAAGGTGGGCACGACAGAATGACGAAGTATTTTCTCCTCCTTGCCGCCGCGCCGCTGGCACTTGCCGCGCCGGCGCACGCTCGCGATGCCGATGCGTCCGAGCCGAGCGCGGCGCAGGGCGCTGGACCCAAGAAGGAAGTGTTCTCAACCGGCGTCGCCAAGGGCCGCGACCGGCTGGACCAGGCAACGTCGACGAGTGCGATCCGCGGTGAAGAGGTGCACAAGCTCGAGCCCGGCTCGGTTGCCGAAATCGTGCGCAATATTCCGGGCGTGCGTGTCGAGGCGTCTTCGGGTGTCGCCAACAACAGCTACACGATCCGCGGCCTCCCGCTCGCGTCGATCGGCTCGAAATATCTGCAGTTCCAGGAGGACGGCCTGCCGATCCTTGAGTTCGGCGACTTTTCATTCACCGGCGCGGACATGTTCCTGCGGGCCGACGCGACGCTGAACGCGGTCGAAGCGATCCGCGGCGGATCGGCATCGACCTTCGCGTCCAACGCACCGGGCGGCGTCATCAACTTCATCACCAAGTCGGGTGAGGAACAGGGCGGCTCAATCCAGGCGATGACCGGAATCGGCGAGGAACTGTACCGTCTCGACTTCACCTATGGCGGTCGCCTGAGCGACACGCTGCGCTATCAGGTCGGCGGCTTCTATCGCGAGGGTGAAGGTCCGCGCGCGACCGGCTATACCGGCTATCGCGGCGGCCAGATCAAGGCCAACATCACCAAGGAACTGCCGAACGGCTATATCCGCCTGCACGGCAAGTATCTCGATGATAAGGTGCCGACTTATTATTTCGCGCCGCTGCGCGTGACCGGCACCAACGACAAGCCGAAGTACGAGAACGTCCCGAATTTCGACATCACCCGCGATACGCTGCTGTCGCCGTACATCCCGACTCAGGTAACCCGTGACGGCAACAATGCGGTGCGTTCGTTCGACCTGACCGACGGCATCAACCCGGTGGTCAAGTCGGTCGGGCTGGAGGCGCAGTTCGACGTCGCCGGGTGGACGGTGACCGAACGCTTCCGCTTCGCCGACATTTCCGGCCAGATGCTTCAGACCTTCCCGTTGACCATCGCCCCGGCAGCCGCGCTGGCACCGTCCTTCGCCGGCCCCGGTGCGACGCTCAGCTTTGCCACCGGCCCGAATGCGGGGCAGGCGATCAATCCGCTGACGCTCAACGGCAATGGCCTGCTCGCCACGTCGCTGCTCATGAACCTCCAGCTCAACAGCCTGGACAACATGACCAACGACATCCGCGCCAGCCGGGTCTGGAACCTCGGCGACGGCAAGCTGACGGTCACTGCGGGCTTCTACAAGTCGCGTCAGGCGATGGATACCGACTGGCTGTTCACGTCGGTGATCCACGATGTGCATGGCGAAGGGCGGACTGCGCTGGTCAACCTGACCACGGCGACCGGCGTGCCCCAGACGCAGAATGGCGTGTTCGCCTACAGCGCGCTGCCGGCCACGTCGGCCTATCGCCGCCGCTACGACGTCAATTTCCACACCAACGCACCCTATGGCTCGCTGAACTATCATATCGGCAAGGTGGCGATCGGCGGCAGCATCCGCTTCAACAGCGGCAAGGCGGAAGGGTCGATCTATGGCGGCGAACTGGGTGGCGGTCGTCCGGTGATCGTCCCGTTCGACATCAACGGCGACGGGGTGATCTCGGCCGCGGAAAGCCGTTCGGGCTTCCTGCCGCTGACCAGCCCGGCCCCGGTCGATTTCGACTATGATTTCATCAGCTACTCGGCGGGCGTCAACTATCGCGTTGCCGAGGAACTGGCGCTGTTCGCGCGGTACAGCCGCGGCGGGCGCGCTGGCGCAACCGGTCCGCTGTTCAGCCCGGCGCACGATCCGGTGACGGGCGCACTGGTCGATCAGGCCGACGCTTACGGCCTGGTCAAGCAGGCGGAAGGCGGCGTGAAGTATCGCGAGGCCAACCTGACGCTCAACCTCACCGGCTTCTGGGCCAGCACCGACGAGCGCACCGCGCAGATCAACACCAGCGCCGGTGGCGTGACGCAGGTCGAGCGCATCTATCGCACCTACGACGCCTATGGCGTCGAGTTCGAGGGCGGTTATCAATATGGTCTGTTCAGCGTCACTGCCGGTGCCACCTGGACCAAGGCCGAGATCGCCCGGGATCAGTTCAACGCGGCAGTCGTCGGCAACACGCCGCGCCACCAGCCCGACCTGATCTATCAGACCACGGCGCAATATGAGGACAAGCGCTTCACCGTCGGTGCCAACATTGTCGGCACCACCGGCAGCTATGCTCAGGACAGCAACCAGCTGCGCCTGCCTGGCTACACATTGGTGAATGGCTTCGTGCAGTTCCGACTGACCGATGCGGTGGAGCTGGGTGTGACCGGGACTAACCTGTTCGACACGCTTGCCCTGACCGATGTCAATCAGCCGGCGATCCCGGCCAGCGGCATCGTCACGGCCCGCGCGCTCAATGGGCGCACGGTCGCAGCGTCGGTCCGTTTCTCCTTCTGACCATATGGGTGCCGGGACCTCCGTGTTCCGGCACCCGCCTGACACCAGTAACTTGAGCCGGAAGCCGAACTTATGCTCAAATCCCTGAAGATCCCGCGCAAGCTTGGCCTCTCTTTCCTGATCATCTGCGCATCTGCCGCGGTGATGATGGCGGTGTTCTTCTCGAACATCTCCATGATCCGGTCGGTGACTGACGCGAACAGCGCGGCACAGAGCCGATATGCCAAGGCGCTGGCGCTCGAAACCGCATTGCTGCGGCAGAACAGCCAGATGCGCGGTTATCTTGTCACCGGGGACAAGACCTATCTGAAATCCTATGACGAAGGGCGCGTCGATTACGACAAGGCTTCGGCGGAGCTTGAGGCGGAACTGACCGATCCCAAGCTGCGTGAGGCGGTGCAGGTCTCGCGCAAGGAAACGCTCGACTGGCGCGCCAAATGGGGTGACCGGCTGATCAAGCGCGTCGATGGCGGTGACCTTGTCGGCGCGCAGGCCGAAGTTCAGGCAGCGGGCAAGGCGGTGCTGGTCAGCGCGGCCGTGACGCCGCTGCGCGACGTGCGCGATGCCGAAATGGCGGCGATCGAAGAAGGCATGGCCACCCAAAAGGCGGCGATGGACACTGCGACCACGGTCCTGATCGTGGGCGGCATCGGGCTGATCGCCCTGGCCATCGGTCTTGCCTGGCTGCTCAGCCGCGCCATTGCCACGCCGATCTCCGCACTGACGGGTACGATGAGCACGCTGGCGTCGGGTCGCAACGACGTCGATGTCGACGGCACCGATCGTTCGGACGAACTGGGCGACATGGCACGCGCCGTGCTGGTCTTCCGCGACGCCGCGATCGCCAAGCAGGCAACCGACGCCGCCGCCGCCAAGGCCGAAGCCGAGCAGAAGATGGTGGTCGAGATCGTCTCGTCCCAGCTGTCCGAACTGGCCGGCGGCAATCTGACCGCACGGATCGACGCCGATTTCCCCGCCGATTATGCCGCAGTGAAATCCAACTTCAACGCCGCCGTGACCAGCCTGCGCGGCCTGATCGCGTCGGTGATGGAGGCGACTGCCTCGATCCATACAGGATCGGGTCGCATTGCCGAAGCGTCGGAAGATCTTGCCCGCCGGACCGAGGCGAATGCCGCTAGCCTGGAGGAAACCTCCGCCGCGATCGTCCAGATGGACCAGCGGCTCAAGACGACCGCCGCCGCTGCCGGCCAGACCGTCGAGCGCGCGAACGGCGCGATCGGCACTGTCGCCAATGGCCGATCGGTGGCCGAAGGCGCGGTCGCCGCGATGGGCCGCGTCGCCGACAGTGCCAAGGGCATCGACAGCGTGATCGAAGGGCTCGACAAGATCGCGTTCCAGACCCGCGTCCTCGCGATGAACGCTGCGGTCGAGGCGGGGCGTGCGGGCGAAGCAGGCCGTGGCTTTGCCGTGGTCGCGGATCTTGTCTCGGCGCTCGCCATGCGCGCCGAGGAAGAGGCCGGGCGCGCGCGCGACCAGCTGACCGCGACCCAGACCGACATCGTCGCCGCCGTCGAAATGGTGCAGAAGGTCGACAGCGCCCTGGTCGATATCTCCACCGACGTGAGCGAGGTTCATTCGCTGCTCGACCAGATCGCGCAGGACAACAACGCCCAATCCTTTGCGATCACAGAGGTCAGCTCCGCGATCGGGACGATGGACCAGTCCACGCGTCAGACCAGCACCATGGTCGAGCAAAGCTCGACGGCCGCGCGCGAGTTGGTGAACGAGGTGACGCATCTGGCGGATCAGGCGGCGCAGTTCACCGTCGATGGCGGGCGCAGTCCGGTGCATGCGATGCAGAACCGCGTCGCCCGATCGATGTCGGCGGACATGTGGGCGGCATAATCGAACAGGGCAGGCGCCCGGTTCCAGTGAAGCGTAGGCCGGCGTTCGCGCGGGCAGGGGAATTGACATGAACATGATGACGCGCGTCGGCTCCCAGGGGGAGCTGCGCCGCCAGTCTCAGGTCACCCGCGGCCTCGGGTCCGATTTTGTGGCTTCGGTCCTGGAAGCGGGCGATCGCCAGTTGCACCGTGCGCCCCGGACCGCCGCGCTGATCGACGGCTGGCCCGCAGATCCGTCGGCGGCTGCGCTGGCGATGCGATTCAACGCTGCGCTGCACGCGTTGGCCCGACGCGGCGATGTCGCGGACCTGAGCGCGCTCTATCAACGCGACCATGATGATTTCGACCGTGCGATCGGGACGGCCCTGGCGACGCATGACCGGTTCATCGTCGGCTGGATGCACGCCCCGACCCAGACCAACGAGGTGGCGCGCGCCGCCGGCTTCGCGGCGGCGCTGATGGCGCTGCGCGTGCGTACCGAAATGCCGGTGGAATTGCTGGAAATCGGGTCGAGCTGCGGCCTCAATCTCAACCTCGCGCGCTACCGTTACGCGCTGGGCGACCTGGTTGCGGGCGCCCTTGATTCACCGGTGCGGATCGCGCCGCAGTGGCGCGGGATCAACCCCGTGGCGGCACCGATCGAGGTGGTCGCGGCCCGCGGCGTCGATCTCAATCCGCTTGATGCGCAGGATCGCGCGGCGCGTGAGCGCCTGTTGTCGTTCGTCTGGGCCGATCAACCGCGCCGGATCGAGCGGCTCAAGGCCGCCCTGCGGATCGCGCGGGCGCATCCGCCCACGCTGATGCGCGGCGACGCGACCGCGTGGCTTCCCGACCAGCTTGCCCGGCCTCAGGCCGATGGCGTGTGCCGGGTCGTGTTCCATTCGATGGTGCTGCAATATCTTGACCCTGCCGCGCGCAATTCGGTGATCGACGCGATCCATGCTGCGGGCGCGCGCGCGCATGCTGCACGGCCGCTCGCCTGGCTGAGCCTGGAATGGACGCCCGGGCGCGAGCGCGTCGAACTCGCGCTGACCTGCTGGCCCGACGGCGCGCGGCGCGTGCTCGCGACCTGTCATCCCTATGGCGAATGGTTCGACTGGCACGGCTGACCCATTGCCCGATGCCGCGCAGCATCTCCGCTCTTGCGCCGTCCATGGTTTACCGCTTAGGTAGCGCTAACATAGGCGCGGATGGACCGCGCCAGGGGAGAGGAGAGTCGGGTGACTCAGACATCGGGGGCGCAGGCCAATACCGGCCTGGTTTTCGCCATCGTCGCAGTGGCGACGATCGGCGGATTGCTATTCGGATATGACAGCGGCGCCGTGAACGGCACTCAGGATGGCCTGAAGTCGGCCTTCACCCTCAACGATACCAGCCTGGGCTTTACCGTCGGCTCGTTGCTGATCGGTTGCTTCATTGGTGCCTTCTTCGCCGGTACGCTGGCGGACAAGATGGGGCGCCGCAACGTGATGCGCCTCGCCGCGATCCTCTTCCTCATCGGCGCGCTGGTGCAGGGCTTTGCGCATGACCAGACGATCTTCGTCATCGCGCGGATCGTCGGCGGCATGGCCGTGGGTGCGGCATCCGTGCTGTCGCCCGCCTACATCTCCGAAGTCGCCCCGGCCAATATTCGCGGGCGCATGACGACGGTGCAGCAGGTGATGATCATCACCGGCCTGACCGCCGCGTTCGTGGTGAACTACTACCTCGCCCAGGCGGCGGGTTCGTCGCTCGCGCTGTTCTGGGCGGATATCGAAGCGTGGCGCTGGATGTACCTGATGCAGGCACTCCCCGCTGCGGTGTTCCTGGTCGCGCTGTTCTTCATACCCGAAAGCCCGCGCTACCTCGTCGCCAAGGGCCGCGATGCGGAGGCGCTGACCGTGCTGACCAGCCTGTTCGGCACCGACGCCGGCACGGCGAAACTGGGCGAGATCAAGGCGAGTTTCTCGACCGACCATAATCCGCGCCTCAGCGACATCTTGTCGAAGGGCAAGGGCGGGTTTCTCGGCATCCGCAGCATCGTGTGGGTGGGCATCATGCTGGCGGTGTTCCAGCAGCTCGTCGGGATCAACGTGATCTTCTATTATGGTGCGACCCTGTGGCAGCTGGCCGGCTTTACCGAGCAGGACTCGCTGATGATCAACATCGTGTCGGGCGTCGTCTCGATCGCGGCGTGCTTCATCACCATCGCGGTGATCGACAAGATCGGGCGCAAGCCGCTGTTGCTGATCGGCTCGGCCGGCATGGCGGTGACGCTGTTCGTCATGGTCTTCGCGTTCAGCCAGGCTTCGCTCGACGCCAGCGGCAAGCTGGTGCTGTCGACGCAGCTCGGCATGATCGCGGTGGTCGCGGCCAACCTCTACGTCATCTTCTTCAATGTCAGCTGGGGCCCGGTGATGTGGGTGATGCTGGGCGAGATGTTCCCGAACCAAATCCGCGGATCGGCGCTCGCGGTTGCCGGCTTCTTCCAGTGGTTCGCCAACTATCTGATCGCCCAGACCTTTCCGGCGATGGCGACATGGAGCCTGGCGGGGGCCTACACCTTCTACGCGGTCTGCGCGGTGATCAGCTTCTTCCTGGTCCAGCGTTTCGTGAAGGAGACCAAGGGCCGCGAGCTTGAGGACATGGAAGGCTGATCGGGCCGACCATCAAGAGGGGGCAGGGGCGGGAGGCAACTCCCGCCCCTTCTTTTTGATGAAGCGGCATCGACCCCCACCAATCCTCCCACTGGAGGGGAGGATTGAGAGGGCGGCCCGCAATCTGCGGATTCACGCCGCGCAATGCTGCCGGATATACTCCGCATGATCCGGCATATAGTCGACCGATCTGGCGACCGCGCCGGCGATATGCGCCAGCCGGTCGCGCGTTTCGGCCAGCGACAGCAGTTCGGCGACTGGATCGTGGCGGCCCCAGCGCATCCCCTGGCCCACCATCACCGCGAACCAGCTGGTGTCGTTGAACAGCTCCTCATGCTCGCGGAAGCAGCGGCCGGAGCTTTCGAACACGCGGATCTTTTCCGCCAGCCGTTCGGGAATCGGCATCGTCCGGCAATAGTCCCAGAATGGCGAATCGGTGCGGTCGGTCGCGCAATAATGGAGGATCAGGAAGTCGCGGATCAGCTCGCTCTCCTCGACCATCAGCCGGTTGTAGCGCGCGCGTTCGGCTTCCGCGAAGGTCGCATCCGGGAAGTTCGACAACAGCCGCGCGATCCCGGTCTGGATCATCCAGATGCTGGTCGACTCCAGCGGCTCCATGAAACCGGCAGACAGCCCGATCGACACGCAATTGGCGTCCCAGAAGCGTTCGCGATGGCCGGTGGTGAAGCGGATGAAGCGCGGATCGGCCAGCGCCTCGCCATCGAGATTGCCGAGCAGCGTCGCCGCCGCCTCGTCATCGCTCATATAGTCGCTGCAATAGACCATGCCGTTGCCCGTGCGATGCTGCAGCGGGATGCGCCATTGCCAGCCGGCCTTGCGCGCGGTCGATCGGGTGAACGGCGTCAGCCCGCCCGGGACCGACGCGCACGGCACCGCAACCGCGCGGTTGCACGGCAACTGCGCCGACCAGTCGACATAGGGGACGCCGAGCGTCTTGCCGATCAGCAGTCCGCCAAAGCCCGAGCAGTCGATGAACAGCTCACCCGCCACCCGCTCACCCGATTCGAGCGCGACGGCGGCGATGTGGCCGCTCTTACCGTCGCGTTCGACATCGACGATCCGGCCCTCGATCCGCTTCACGCCCATCTTCTCGGCGAGCTCACGCAGATAGAGCGCATAGAGGCCGGCATCGAAATGATAGGCATAGGCGATGCCGGACAGCGGTGAGTTGCCGGCATCGATCGGCGGCATGAAGCGATTGGCGCGCGCCGCGCTCGCCATCAGCGAAAAGGCATCGACATTGGCGAATTGCGGTTCATGCGCTAGGCGTTGCCAATAGGCGTGAAAGGACACGCCCTCCATGTCGATCCCATATTTCCCGAACGGGTGGAAATAGCGCCGGCCAAGGCCGCCCCAGTCGACAAACTCGATGCCCAGCTTGAAACTGCCCTTGGTCCGCCGGACGAAATCATTCTCGTCGATGCCGAGCAGTCGGTTGAACGTGCCGATCTGGGGGATGGTCGCTTCGCCAACCCCGACCGTGCCGATCGCGTCCGACTCGACCAGCGTGATCGTCGCATAATCGGGGCCGAGAATGCGCGCCATCGCTGCAGCGGTCATCCACCCCGCAGTGCCGCCGCCCACGATCACGATCGACCGGATTCGTTCCGCCACGCTGCTTTTCCTCCCCGAAAATCGCCGTGCAGCATCGCTGCAACAATCGCGTCATTTTCTTTGTGGTAGCGTACAACATCTCTTGCCGAAAGCTGTGGATTCGCTTAAGACGATTAAATGTTAGCGCTACCTCAAGGGGCGCGGCAGGGCAGAAGGGCCGCCAAGGCTCTCGAACGAGGAGGGGATGGATGTCGAATTGGCGGAAGCATGTGCGCGCCGAAGGTCGCGCCGCATGGGGTCTCGGAGTATCGACCGCTGCGCTGATGACAGCGCTGGCAGTGCCGACGGCAGCGTGGGCGCAGGAAACACCGGCGGCCGAAGAGGCGACCGATCCGGATACCGTGGTGGTCACGGGGTTCCGTGAATCGCTGCAAAGCGCACAGCAGCGCAAGCGGACGTCGGACACGATCGTCGATTCGGTCACGGCCGAGGATATCGGCGCGCTGCCCGACCGCTCGGTCACCGAAACGCTTCAGCGCATCCCCGGCATCTCCATCAACCGCTTCGCGGCTGGTGTCGATCCCGATCACTTTTCGGTCGAAGGTTCGGGCGTCGTCGTGCGCGGCCTGACTTATGTCCGCTCCGAGTTCAACGGGCGCGAAGCGTTCACCGCCAATAACGGCCGCGCGCTGAGCTTTGCGGACGTGCCGTCCGAACTGCTCGGCGGCGTCGACGTATTCAAGAGCCCGTCGGCCGATCGGGTCGAGGGGGGCATCGCCGGTGTCGTCAACTTGCGCACCCGCCTGCCGTTCGACAAGAAGGGCTTCGTGCTCGCGGGGTCGCTCGAGCTCAACTATTCGGATTTCGTCAAACAGGCGTCGCCGACCGCCGCGCTGGTGGTCAGCAACACCTGGGATACCGGCATCGGTGAAATCGGCCTGTTGGGAAGTGTGTCCTATTCGCAGCTCTTCTCGCGCGCGGACCGTTTCCAGGTGTCGAGCTTCCGCGTCCGCCCGATCTATTCGGACGGCACGCGCACCGACGTGGTCCCGTTCGGCACCGCGACGCAACGCGGCAGCGGCTTGTTCCCGCGCGGCGCAGTGATCGGCACGCAGGAGTTCGAACGTCGCCGCTTCGGCTATGCTGCGGCCGCCCAGTGGCGCAGCAATGACCGTCGTGCCGAGGCAACCTTCCAGTTCTTGCGGTCCGACGCGCGTCAGGCGTGGACCGAGCACACGATCGAAATCGCGACCGATAACGTCGAATCGAACGGCGACTCGCGCGCCCGTGACGGCACGTCGATCAACTTCGATTCCTCGGGCCTGTTCGAAAGTGGCGTCATTACCGGACCAACCGGCTGGCGCGATGATCAGAATACGGCGGGCAATATCCGCACACCGGCATTCGGGTTGCAGTCGAACAATATCCGCCGCGATCACGACGAGCGCGCGGTAACCGACGATTACGCGTTCAACTTCCGCTATCAGGCCACCGATAATTTCAGCGTCAGCGTGGATTATCAGCATGTCGACTCATTCGTCGACATCATGGACAATGGCTTGTGGACATCATCCTATCAGGATGTCGGAATCCGGCTGAACGGAAGCAATCTGCCGATTGTCGATTTCCGTGGGCCGCAAAATTGCCCGACGCTTCCGTGCACCGGTGCGCCGGGTGGCTCGGCTGATTATCCGGCCTATTATACCGGCACGAACAACAGCTTCGCATCGCCCTTCAATAGCTTCTATCGCTCGGCGATGGATCATATTGAGGCAAGCACGGGTAATTCCGATGCGTTCCGTCTCGACGCTGAACTGTCTTTCCCGGAGGACAGCTTCTTCAAGTCCGTGCGTGTAGGCGGTCGCTATGCCGATCGCGATCAGGTCGCGCGTTTCTCGACCTATAACTGGGGGCGTCTGAGCGAACAGTGGGGCAATGGCGGGCCAGTGTGGCTGGACGACCCGGTCGATAATGTCCAGGGCGGCAACGGCGGTGCGCCGCTTCAGGGCTATCAGCAATTCTGCTTCAGCGATTTCTTCCGCAATTCGGTCAGCAATCCGCTGAACGGTCAGTGTCGTCCCTTCTACAACAGCAACACGACCACGCCGTCGGGCTATCTGGCCTATATCGACTATGCGAACCGCATCAACCGCGAGTGGGAACCCACCACTACGGGCGCAGGCGGGCGCGTAATCAACGGCGGCTGGCGTTCACTGGCAGATCGTCCCAACGCGATCGCGGGTACTCCGTTTACGCCGGGTGAAATCAACCCGCAGCAGGAGGTCAACAAGGCGGCGTACGTCATGCTGCGGTTCGGCAACGAATTCGGCAACGGCATGAATTTGAGTGGCAATGTCGGGGTGCGCTACACCACAACCAACCGCAAGTCTGAAGGCTTTGTCGAATTCCCGTTCCCGACGGATTTGCCGACCAACGCAACCTGTCAGGAATCGATCAATAACGTTCTTTCGGGTGCAGGGGCTACGGTCAACGCGCTGTGCGCACTGTCGCCCGCTCAGCTGACGCAGATCACCAATTATCTGAACGGCGCGGTCGTCGCTAACAACTTCGACCTTGATTATGACTATTGGCTGCCCAGCCTTAACCTGAAGCTCGAAGTCGGCGGCGGTCTGCAGTTCCGTGCTGCCTATTCGAAGGGCGTTGCGCCGCCGTCGCTGGGCCTGGTCCGCAACTATTTTCCTGTAGGTGTGACGGCACGGCCACGGGTTGATGCGAACGGCAATCAGATCCCCGTCGTGATCACCCCTGTCGCGCCAGGCACCGGATCCTATGGTTCCGATGGCGTGATTGCTCCGGGTCAGGTGCAGATCCAGGGGACGTTCAACGCTGGCAATCCGGAATTGCTGCCGACCGAAGCCGACAGCTTCGACATTACTGCGGAATGGTATTTCTCGCGGGTCGGCCAGTTGACGGCGTCGCTGTTCTACAAGGAACTGCGCAATGTGCTGACCAACAGCACCGTGCGTCGTACCTTTAGTAACAATGGCGAGACGTTCGAGGCGGTCGTGACCACTCCGATCAACTCGCCGGATGTTGGCAAGATCAAGGGCTTCGAGATCGCCTATCAACAGGTGTTCGACTTCCTGCCCGGCCCGCTCAAGGGTCTCGGCCTTCAGGCCAACTACACCTACGTCGCGAGCGAGGGTGTGCCGCAGAGCACCTTGTCGGAAACCGACCCGGACGTGGCGGCGGGCCGTCAGCCGACGATCACCGGCTCGAACTTCCCGCTTCAGGGGCTGTCGGAGCACCAGTTCAACATCACCCCGTTCATCGATATCGGGCCGGTGTCGGCGCGTGCATCCTATAGCTGGCGTTCGCAATATCTGCTGACGCTGCGCGACGTGATCACGCCGTTCGATCCGATCTTCCAGGAGGATTACGGGCAGCTCGACGCGTCGATCACGATCTCGGTCAGCGACCAGCTGAAGATCGGCATCCAGGGGGTGAACCTGACCAACTCGATCACCAAAACGAGTGCGGCGGTGACCGATCAGAATGGCGATATCCGGCTCGTCCCGCGCGGCTGGTATGTCAACGATCGCCGTGTCACCGGCATGATCCGCTTCAACTTCTAAGGGTCAATCTTCCCAACCTCCCCGCCGTCGCCTCTCCCCGGGGCGGCGGCATTCTTTTGTCTGCTGGAAATAGGTGCGTCCGACCCAAAAAAAGAGCTGCGCAGCATCGCGCTGCGCAGCTCTTTCTGGTCGTTCGCCGATGGGCGCGGCGCAGCCGCGCCGCCCGTCAGGCGATTGCAGTGGCCTCGCCAAACAGCCGCTCGAGCTCATGTCGCATGGGCTTGGAGCGAAAGCTGCTGTCATAGGGACAACAGCGCTGCGGCAGCCCGTCCTTGCGCGGGGCGAACCCCTGCAGCCAGCTATACTTGTCGACCATGCCCCAGGCGAGCACATCGCGTAGCTGCGGGTAGGACAGCATCAGCTCCATATAGGCGCGAAGATACGCCACGACGCCCGCATCGCGCAGCGCCGGATCGCCTGGCAGGGCGTTGTCCTTGACGTCCAGCTCGGTGATGACGAGTCGATAGCCCATGCCCACCGCCTCATCGATGAACTTGCGCCATTCGCGTTCCTGACGCGGGCCAAGCCCGGTGGCGGGATCGAGCGTGAACATCTCGATATGGCTCTGGATGCCCAGCGCATCGACCGGCACGTTGCGCTTGCGGAATCCCTCGAGCAGCCTGAGCACGCCGGCACGGTGCTTCTCGTTGCCCGGCTCCCAGCTCATATAGTCGTTATAGACCAGCTCGGCGTTCGGCATCTCCGCGCGCGCGGTGTGGAAGGCGAGGTCGAGCACCGGCTCGACGCCGCCCATCGCCTTCGACAGCGAGGTTTCGACCAGCCCAGACGTCTCGGGATCGACCGCCTCGTTGACGACGTCCCAGCTGGAGATCGAGTCCTTGTAGCGGCGCATCACCGTCTGGATGTGGTCGGTCAGGATCTTCTCCGCCGCTGCCTTGGGTGACGATCCGAAATTGTAATCGTTGAGCCAGTTCGGAAACCATTTCGGCCGCGCCCACAGCAAGGTGTGGCCGCGCACGTCGAGCTTCTTGCTGCGCGCCCAGGCGACCATCGCGTCGAACCGCTCGAAGCGATATTCGGTGGGCGAGGGGCGCAGCGCCTGCCACTTCATCTCGTTCTCGGCGACGATCACGCTGCATTCGCGCTCCACGACTTCGGCATAGGCGGGATTGTTGAACGACGCGGCATCGGCGCCTGGCGGTGCCCAGGCAACGGCAGTGCCGAACCGCCGCCCCTTGCGCTGCGCCACCGCGTCGATGCCGGGCGGCGGAATGCTGGCACCGGCCGCAGTGGCGGCGACGAGCGGAAGCGCGGCGATGCCGGCGAGTGTCTGGCGGCGGGTCGGGTTCATCGGGACTCCTTGGATTGATCAGCTGTGGATCGTGGCAGGGCTCAGACGATCGTCAGCAAGGTCGATTTGAGCGACGCGGAGCTGTTGCCGACGCGAAGTTCGACCTCGCCCGCTTCGACGATCTCGCGCATGTTCGCGTCCCAGATCGCAAAGGTCTCCGCCGGCAGGTCGAAGCGGACGGTGCGCGCCTCGCCGGGCTGGAGCGTCACCCGCTCAAAACCCTTGAGCTGCAGAACCGGCTGGGTGACCGAAGCCGTGCGGCGGCTGATGTACAGCTGCACCACCTCATCGCCCGCGCGCTTGCCGGTGTTGCGCACCGTGACCGTCACGCTGACGCTGTCGTCACGCCGCATGATCGCGGTGGACAGCCTGGGCTCACCAAGTTCGAACTGGGTGTAGCTCAGCCCATGGCCGAACGGGAACAGGGGCGACTTGTCGGCGAACAGGTAGCCGCGGCGCGCCGACGGCTTGTGGTTGTAGAAGGACGGGATCTGGCCCGCATCGCGGATCACGGTGACCGGCAGCTTCGCGCCCGGATTGACCCGGCCGAACAGCGCCTCCGCCATCGCGGTGCCCCCTTCCTGTCCCGGATACCAGCATTCGAGCACCGCGTTCGCCCTGCTCACCACGTTCGGCCAGCTTGGCGGACGCCCGTTGATCGCTGCGATCACCAACGGCTTGCCCAGCGCCGCCATCGCCGCGACCAGCTCATTCTGCTCGCCGACGATATCGACGCTGGTGCGATCGCCGAGATGGGTCTTGGCAAAGCCCTCGCGGCTGGTCTGTTCGGTATCGCCGATCGCCAGCACGATCGCGTCGGCGTCCCGCGCGACCTCGACCGCCCGGGCGATCAGCTGGCGGTTCTTCGCCGGATCGGCGAGCAGCACTTCGTCCGCCGACCGGTCCTCGCTCTGTGTGATGAACACGCCCTGCGCAGTGATCAATTCGACCGTGTCGCCGACCAGCGCACGCAGTCCCTCGATCAGGCTGACGGTCTGCTTGGGCACGCTCGAATAGCCGCCCAGCCGCGCGATCGCGTGGTTGGGGCCGATCACCGCGAGCTTGCGGACCTTGCCCTCGGCAAAGGGCAGCGTCCCGTCATTGGTGAGCAGGCACAGCGTCTTGCGTGCCGCCTCCAGCGCCAGCGCGCGCGCTTCTGCGTTACCCGTGATCCGCTCGGCCAGCGCGGCGTCGCCATAGGGGTTTTCGAACAGGCCGGCGCGGAATTTGAAGCTGAGCATGCGTGCGACCGCGCGGTCGATCGCGCTCACCGCGACCTTGCCCGCGCGCACCTGATCGACCAGCGTGCGATACGCCATGCCGTCGGGCAACTCGCTGTCGACGCCCGCCGCCAGCGCCAGCCGCGCGGTTTCCTCCAGATTCGCCGCGACATGGTGGATGCTGTCCAGTTCGTTGACCGCACCGTAATCGCTGGAAATCAGTCCATCGAAGCCCCATTCGCCGCGCAATATGTCGCCCAGCAACCAGGTGTTGGCATGGCTGGGAACGCCGTCGATCTCGTTATAGCTCGGCATCACCGCGCCGATCGACGTGCGCTTCACGATCTCGCGGAACGGCGGGAAGAAATATTCGCGCAGCTCGCGCTCGGACAATTGCGCGGGGCCGACATTGACCCCGCTTTCGGGCTGGCCATGCCCGGTCATGTGTTTGAGGGTCGCATAGACCTTGCCGTCGGCGAGCCGGTCGAACTTGCCCGGTCCCTGCAACCCCTCGACCGCTGCAACGCCCAGTTCGGCGACGAGATACGGGCATTCGCCGAACGTCTCCTCGATCCGCCCCCATCGGGGATCGCGCACGATGTCGACCACTGGGGAAAGGACATAGGGGACACCGCGCGCCCGCGTTTCCCGTGCGATGACCGACTGGACGCGCCGCATCAGATCGCGGTCAAACGCCCCCGCCAGGCCGATCGCCTGTGGGAACATCGTCGCTTCGGTCGCCATATAGCCGTGCAGCGATTCTTCGTGGAACAGCACCGGGATGCCGAGCCGCGTGTCATTCAGCGCCCAGCGCTGCATCGCGTTGATGAACGCGACCGTCTCGCGCGGGGTGCGCCAGCGCGCGGCGGTGCCGCCGGCCGCGCCGGTAATCCCCGGCACGCCGCGCTTGTCCGACGGGCGAGTGACATGGCCGACGCCATTGGGATAGGCCGCCGACGCCTTCTTCGCGTTGAAGTCGAGGCCGTCCATGACCTCGTCCTTGCGCGCCCAGATCGCGATCATCTGGCCGACCTTTTCGTCCAGCGTCATCCGGCCGAGCAGGTCGGCGACGCGCGCGGGGATCGGCGCGCGTGCATCCTTGTAGAGCGGCGCGGCGAGCGCGTGCGCGGCGGGGGCCAGCGCAACGCCACCGGCCGCGACCGACGCACCGGCCAGCAAACGAAGCGCGGCGCGCCGCTTCACGGCGTCACCGCGAGCGTGACGGTCTGAAGCGTCGCGGAATCGGCGCCGGTCATGATGTCGAACTCACCCGGTTCGATCACCCGCTTCATGTCGATATTCCACATCTGGAACGCGTCGGGCCCAAGGGTGAGCTTCACCGTGCGCGTCTCGCCGGGCTTGAGCGTGACGCGCCGGAACGCCTTCAGCTCCTTGATCGGGCGGGTCACCGACGCGACCTTGTCGCGAACATAGACCTGCACCACCTCGTCGCCTTCGCGCGCGCCGGCATTGGTCACATCGACCAGCACGTCGACGCTGGCGCCCGCCTTGACCGACGGGGCGGACAGGCGCGGCGCGGACAAGGTGAAGCGCGTGTAGCTGAGCCCGTAGCCGAACGGATAGAGCGGCTTGGTCGTGTCGAACAGGTAACCGCGCTGTGCGCTCGGCTTGACGTTATAGACCATCGGTAGCTGGCCGACATGGCGCGCGACCGTCACCGGCAGCTTGCCGCCCGGATTGACGCGGCCGAACAGCGCGTCGGCGATGGCATGGCCCTGCTGCTCGCCCGCATACCAGGTTTCGAGGATCGCATCGGCCTGCTCGGCGATCTTGGGATAGGATGGCGGGCGGCCGTTGACGAGGACGACGACCAGCTTCTTGCCCAGCTTTTTCATCGCGTCGAACAGCTCCTGCTGCTCACCGACCAGGTCGAGGCTGGCGCGGTCGCCCAGATGCGCGTCGGCCCATGCTTCGCGGCTGGTCTGCTCGGTATCGCCGATGAACAACAGGATCGTGTCCGCCCCGCGCGCGGTTTCGACGGCCTGGGCGATGCGCTTGCGGTTCTCGGCCGGGTCGGCGAGCTTGACCTCATCCGCCCACCAATCGTCATTCTCGGTGATCTTGACGCCCTCGGCATGGACGATCTTCGCCTTGTCGCCGACTAGCGCGCGGATGCCCTGCAGCGGGGTCACTTTCTCGGGCGGGATGCCATAATAGCCGCCGAGCCGCGCGACGTCGGAATTGGGGCCGATCACCGCGATCGTCTGCTGCGTGTCGAGCGACAGCGGCAGCGCCGCGCCTTCATTCTTGAGCAGCACGAACGACTTGGCCGCCGCCTTGCGTGCCAGCGCGACCGATTCCGGGCTGTGGTTGATCTTTGTATCGGCGAGCTTCGCGTAGGGGTTTTCGAACAGTCCGGCGCGGAACTTGATGCTCAGCATGCGTGACGTGGCGGTATCGATCGCGCTCTGGCTGACCTCGCCCTTGCGCACCGCGTCGAGCAACGTTGAATAGGCGGTGGCGTTGGGCAGTTCGCTATCGACGCCCGCGGCGAGCGCGCGCTTGGCGGCATCGGCATTCGACACGGCGATGCGGTGGATGCCAACCATCTGCTCGATCGCATAATAGTCGCTCACCACCGCGCCGGGGAATTTCCATTCGCCGCGCAGCACGTCGCCGAGCAGCCATTTATTGGCATGGCTCGGCACGCCGTCGATCTCGTTATAGCTCGCCATCACCGCCTCGACCCCGGTGCGGGTGACGACAGCTTCGAACGGCGGGAAAAACACTTCGCGCAGCGTGCGCTCGGCGATCGGCGCCGGGCCGATATTGGTGCCGCTTTCGGGCTGGCCATGGCCGGTCATGTGCTTGAGCGTCGCGAACACCTTGCCCGGGCCGAGCACGCGCGCGCGGTTAGTGCCCTGTAGCCCCTCGACCGCGGCGACGCCCATTTCGGAGACGAGGTGCGGATCTTCGCCGAACGTCTCCTCGATCCGGCCCCAGCGCGGGTCGCGCGCGACATCGACGACGGGGGAGAGGACGAGGTGGACACCGCGCGCGCGAACCTCGCGAGCGATCGCGGCGTTGATGTCGCGGATCAGATCGGGGTCCCAGGTCGACGCCAGGCCGATCGACTGCGGATAGCTGGTCGCGTCCTGTGCCGCGAGCCCGTGCAGCGCCTCCTCATGGAACAGCACAGGGATGCCCAGGCGCGTATCCTCAACCGCCCATTTCTGGACCGCGTTCACATAGGCGATGCTGTCGGCGATACTGCGCGGCGGCGTGACGCGCGGCGAGACAGGCCCCTTGCGGTCGGACGGGCGCGCGAGCTGGCCCAGCCCATGCGGATGCTTGGCTTTGGCCTTGGCCGGATCGAACCGGTCCTGTGCGTCCTGAATCTCGACCTTGGTATCCCAGACCGATGTGATCTGGGCGATCTTTTCCTCCAGCGTCATGCGTGCGAGCAGGTCCGCGACGCGCGCCTCCAGCGGCAGCTTGGCATTGCGATAGGGCGCGTCCGCCGGTGGGCGCTGCGAAGTCTCCTGCGCGGCGGTCGTCGCCGGGACCGCGGGTGTGTTGGCCATCACGGCGGGCGTTGCCGATACGCTCGCCAGCAACAGGGCGACCCAAGCCTTTCGCATCCTCATTCTCCTGAATCGAACCGCAAAACGGTCTTTATTGTTAGCGCTACCATGATATGAGGTCGTCAATCTTGTCAACCCGCGCCAGACCCGGAATCGGGCGGCGGGCCACGAAGGGGACGAGGATGGTGATCGCGCGGCTTTGTGCCCTGTTGCTGCTTGCGCTGTCGTTCGCGACGGGCGGCGGGGCGCGTGCGGAGGATGGCTATCGCCTGTGGCTACGCAACGCGCCGGTCGGCCATGCTGCGCAGCATGGTCGCCCCACCGTCACGCTGATCGGGAGCGATTCGCCGACCGCGCGGCTGGCGCGCGACGAGTTGCAGCAGGCGCTGACCGAACTGCGCATCGCATCGCGATCCGCGATCACCCTCCGCAAGCGCGCGCGCGCGGGTGAGCGCGATGGCGCGTTTCGCATCGATGGAGCGACAATCACCTCCGCAAGCGATTCCGGCCTGCTCTATGGCAGCTTCGCGCTGCTGCGCGAACTGGGACAGGGCAAGGCACTCGGCGCGATCCGACTGGACGAAAGCCCCGCTTACACGCTGCGCATGCTCAACCATTGGGACGATCCCGACGGGCATGTCGAACGCGGCTATGCCGGACGGTCGATCTTCGACTGGTGGCATCTGCCCGGCCATGTCGATGCGCGGATGACTGATTATGCGCGCGCCAATGCCTCGGTCGGGATCAACGGCGTCGTCGTCAACAACGTCAATGCCCGCGCGATGATGCTGGAGCCGCGCTACATCGCCAAGGTCAAGGCGCTGGCCGACACGTTCCGGCCCTGGGGTATCCGCGTCTATGTCTCGGCTCGCTTCTCCGCGCCGCGCGACATTGGCGGGCTCGCGACGGCGGACCCCCTCGACCCCGCCGTGCGCGCCTGGTGGAAGGCGAAGGCCGACGAGATTTACGCCGCGATCCCCGATTTCGGCGGCTTCCTGGTCAAGGCCAATTCCGAAGGCCAGCCCGGCCCGCAGGATTATGGCCGCAGCCATGCCGATGGCGCCAACATGCTGGCCGCAGCGATCGGCGATCGCGGCACGGTGATCTGGCGCGCCTTCGTCTATGCAGCCGAGAACAAGGAGGATCGTGCCAAGCAGGCGTTCACCGAATTCCAGCCGCTCGACGGCAAGTTCGCGCCGAATGTGGTGGTGCAGGTCAAGAACGGACCGATCGACTTCCAGCCGCGCGAGCCGTTCCACCCGCTGTTCGGCGCGATGCCGAAGACGCGGCTGAGCCTGGAGCTGCAGATTACCAAGGAATATCTCGGCTTCGCTTCGCACCTGGCGTTCTTGGCCCCGTTGTTCGAGGAGGTGCTCGATGCCGATACCGGGCGCAGCGGCAGCGTCGCGCGGACGGTCAGCATGATCGCCGGCGTTGCCAATACCGGAAGCGACCGCAACTGGACCGGATCGCATTTCGATCAGGCCAACTGGTATGCCTTTGGCCGCCTCGCCTGGGATCCGAGCCTGCCGAGCGCACGGATCGCGCGCGAATGGGCGGCGCTGACCTTCAGCCTCGATCCTGCGTTTCTGGGTGCTGTGGTGCCGATGATGCTGGGCAGCCGCGCGGCGGTAGTCGATTACATGACTCCGCTTGGCCTGGCGCACCTCATGGGCACCGGCCATCATTACGGCCCCGCGCCCTGGGTGTCCGATCTCGCCCGGCCTGAGTGGAATCCGGTCTATTATCACCGCGCCGACCGTGACGGGATCGGGTTCGACCGGACCCCGACGGGGAGCGACGCGCTGGCGCAATATGCAGCCGATGTTGCGCAGCGCCTCTTGGCGGACGAGGAACTGCTGCTGTGGTTCCGCCGCGTGCCGTGGGACTATCGGCTCGGCAATGGACGGACCCTGTGGGAGGAACTTTCGCGCCGTTACGACCGTGGCGTCGCGGCGGTCGATCGGATGCGGGTGACATGGGCGACGCTCAAACCGCATGTCGATGCGCAGCGCCACCGCGCAGTCGCCGATTTTCTCGAAATTCAGCGGGACGAGGCACAATGGTGGCGCGACGCCAGCCTCGCCTATTGGTCGGCTAAGTCCGGTCGCGCGCTCCCCGCCGGTCACGCTGTGCCCGCGCACCCGCTCGCCTGGTACCAGGCGCAACGCTTTCCCGAGGCCCCCGGCGAATGATTGCGCTCCCAATTCAGGTGACGCTGCGCTTGCTGCAACCGGCAAACGGGGCGTATGTGCCGTGATCATGGCCTCTCCCGCACCTGCCAAGCCCCGCTCGTCCCGCCGTCGTGGTGGCGCTCCCACCATCGCCGATGTCGCTGCGGAGGCGCATTGCTCGCCGATGACGGTCAGCCGCGTGATCAAAGGCGAGGGAAATGTGCGCGAGAATACGCGTGAACAGGTGCTGGCGGCGATCGCCAAGCTCAATTTCGCGCCAAATCGCGCTGCGCGCAGCCTGGCTGGCGGGGAGCAGCTGCGCATCGCGCTGATGTTCGACAACCCCTCGGCATCCTATCTCAGCGAGTTTCTGATGGGCGCGCTGGAGGAGGCGAGCCGCGCCGACATCCACCTCGTCGTGCAGAATTGCGAGAATATCGCGGAAGCCAAATCGCTGGTCCATCATCTGATCGACGGCGGGATCAAGGGCTTCATTCTCCCGCCGCCGCTGTGCGACGACCAGAGCGTGCTCGACCTGATCACCGATGCCGGGGCCGTTGCGATCGCGGTCGGGCCGGGCAAGGCGAGCGGGTCGCACGCCGCGGTGCTGATCGACGATTTCCAGGCGGCGTACGACATGACGCGGCACATCATCGACCTTGGCCATAGCCGTATCGGCTTCATCATCGGCAACCCCGAACAGGTGTCGAGCGGCCGCCGCCTCAACGGCTACAAGGCTGCGCTCGAAGCCGCCGGGATCCCGATCCGCGAGGAACTGATCGCGCAGGGGCGCTTCACCTATCGCTCGGGCATGCAGGCGTCGGAGCGGCTGATCTCGGTCGATCCGCGCCCGACCGCGATCTTCGCATCGAACGACGACATGGCCGCCGCAACCGTCGCGGTCGCACACCGGCTGCACCTCGACGTGCCCAACGACATTACCGTGTGCGGCTTCGACGATACCGCGATGGCGAGCACGATCTGGCCCGAACTGACCACGATCCGTCAGCCGATCCGCGGCATGACGGCATGGGCGGTGTCGGCGGCGGTGCGCTTCCTCAAGGCCAAGCGCAACGGCGAGCCGCTCGAGGTCGAACAGAAGACCTTGCCCTATACGTTGGTGCGTCGCGATTCGGATTCCGCGCCGACTCTTGCCCGCCGCGCCTCTCCCAAACGGAGCCCCAATGCCTGACGATACACCCGTGCGGCTGCGGTCGCGCGACTGGTTCGACAATCCCGAACGCTGGGACATGACCGCGCTCTACCTTGAGCGGTTCATGAACTATGGCGTCACGCCCGAAGAGCTGCAGTCGGGCAAGCCGATCATCGGCATCGCGCAATCGGGCAGCGACCTGTCCCCATGCAACCGCATCCATCTCGACCTGGCGAAGCGCGTGCGCGACGGCATTCGAGATGCGGGAGGCATCCCGATCGAGTTTCCGGTCCATCCGATCTTCGAAAATTGCCGCCGGCCTACGGCAGCGCTCGACCGCAACCTCGCCTATCTCGGCCTGGTCGAACTGCTCAACGGCTATCCGATCGACGGGGTCGTGCTGACCACCGGCTGCGACAAGACGACGCCGAGCCAGGTGATGGCGGCGACCACGGTCGACATCCCCGCGATCGTCCTGTCGGGCGGACCGATGCTCGATGGCTGGCATGAGGGCGAGCTGGTCGGTTCCGGCACCGTAATCTGGCGCAGCCGCCGCGCGCTGGCGGCGGGCGAGATCGATGAGGCCGAGTTCCTGCGCCGCGCAACCAGTAGCGCGCCCTCGGCCGGGCATTGCAATTCGATGGGCACGGCATCGACGATGAACGCGGTCGCCGAAGCACTTGGCCTGTCGCTCACCGGCTGCGCGGCGATCCCGGCACCCTATCGCGAGCGCGGGCAGATCGCCTATCGCACCGGCCAGCGGATCGTCGAAATGGTGCGCGCCGACCTGCGCCCGTCGCAGATCCTGACGCGCGAAGCGTTCCTCAACGCCATTGCCACCGTCACCGTGTGCGGCGGATCGTCCAATGCCCAGCCGCACATCGTCGCGATGGCGCGCCATGCCGGCCTCGAGCTGGAGCCTGAGGTCTGGTACGATCACGGCTACCATTTGCCGCTGCTGGTCAACATGCAGCCGGCGGGCAAGTATCTCGGCGAGCGCTTCCACCGCGCCGGCGGCGTGCCCGCGGCGATGTGGGAATTGCTGCAGGCGGGGAAGCTGCACGGCGACTGCCTGACCGTTACCGGGCGGACGATCGCAGAGAATCTTGCCGGCACCGAAAGCAACGACCGCGAAGTGATCCGTCCGTTTGCCGATCCGCTGCAGGAGAATGCCGGCTTCCTGGTGCTCAGCGGCAATCTGTTCGACTTCGCGATCATGAAGACGTCGGTGATCTCGCCCGAATTCCGCCGTCGCTATCTCTCGCGGCCGGGCGCCGAAAATGTGTTCGAGGCGCGCGCGATTGTGTTCGACGGGTCGGACGATTATCACCACCGCATCAACGATCCCAACCTGAACATCGACGCCGACTGCATCCTCGTGATGCGCTCGGCGGGCGTGCTCGGCTGGCCGGGTTCTGCGGAAGTCGTGAACATGCAGCCGCCCGATGCGCTGATCCGCGCTGGCGTGAACTGGCTGCCCACGCTCGGGGACGGACGTCAGTCGGGAACGTCGGACAGCCCGTCGATCCTCAACGCCTCGCCCGAAAGTGCGGCGGGCGGCGGGCTGGCGTGGCTGCGCACGGGGGACACGATCCGCATCGACCTCAACACCCGCCGCTGTGACATGCTGGTCGAACCGGACGAGATCGAGCGGCGCAAGGGCGACGGATTGCCCGAAGTTCCGGCGAGCAACACGCCATGGGAACAGCTCGCGCGCGAAAAGACCGGGCAACTGGGCGAGGGCGCGGTGCTGGAGTTCGCGCTGGAATATCGCCAGACGTCAAAGACGCTTCCGCGGCATAATCATTGAGGGCTGGCCAATCCTCCCCCTGGCGGGGGAGGATCGTCTTGCTACTCCACCACCAGCTCGAACGAGGTCGGCGTCATGTTCGCCGCGTCATAGAGATTGACCGCCGGCGTATCCGCCCAGGCATAGCGCACCCGCGTCACCGGCTGGCCATCGCCCTTCACGCGAACGCTGCTGCCCTCGACAATCGCCGCAGAAAAGCGGCAGCTCTGCGCGCACAGTTCGAACCCGATCGGCGCGCCGCTCCAACCCACCAACGCACCCTCGACGCCGCTGAACGACACCACCACATCGCCGCCGTCGCGCCGCGCCGACACCGCCTGCGGTCCCGGCTTGCCCAGCGCTGCGCGCGCGAGGCGCTTGCCCAGCTCATTCTTGTCGCCGGGGTGGATGTCGGTCCGCGATCCCAGGTCGATCGCCGAGACCAGCGCCGTCCCCGGCGTCGCCGCGACCGCGCGCCGCTGCTCATCGCGCAGCCGACCCCAGCCACTCTCGACCGGCGCGCTCGCCGGCGCGCCATAGTCGGCGAGGCCTACGACCAGCACCTGCAGCGCGGGATCGCCCGACTGGCGGCGATAGCCGTCGATCAGGCCGCGCAGCCACACATCATAACCGGTCTGCCCGGTATCGCTCTCGCCCTGATACCAGGCGACGCCGCGCAGCCCGATCCCGCCCAACGGCGCGACCATCGCATTGCCGATCAATCCCAGCCCGGCGATATTGTCCCATGGCGGACGCGGCGGCGTGCCCTTGGCCGCCGAAATCCAGTAGCGCCACTGATCGCCCAGCGGGATGCTCGATCCATCGGATAGGGTCAGCTTCAGCCGCTCGGCCGGACCCATGAAGCCGCCGGTGCCATAGCTATTCCACACCGCGACCACGACCTCGTTCGCCCCGGCCTTCCAGTAATGCCCCGGCACCTTGTAATCGCGCGGGTTGGACCAACCGAAGCTGTTGCCGACCGGCTTGCCGTTCACGAACGCCTGATCGCCATCGTCGATGATGCCGAGCGACACCGTCGCGCCGCCGCGCGCCTGCTCCGCCGTCAGCGTGACGGTGCGGCGGAACCACACCCAGCCGGTAAAGCCGCGCAGTGCGGGCTCGTTCAGGCTGTCCCACGGTCCAACGCCCGCAACCGGCGACCATGTGACCGCGTCGGGCGTGCGCCACGGTTCGACCTTGTCCTGCGTCCGCCACCAGTCGATCCAGCGCGGCGCAAATGCGGTGTTCGCGGCCAGCGGATCGCGGTCATAGGTTTCGAGCAAAGCGGCATCCTGCGCCCCATAGATGCTGCGCGTCGCAACCGGATCGAGCCACGCGCGGATCGCGGTGCCGCCCCAGGTCGCATCGATCAGGCCGATCGCGACGCCCGGCTCAGCCTTGCGCAGTTCGCGCGCCATGTACCAGCAGGCGGCGGAGAATTCGGGCGCGGTATCGCGCGTCGATGCCTGCCAACTGGCCGGCTCGACAAATCGGCGCTGGGGTCGCGCAGACGTCGCCTTGGGCACGGTCAGCAGGCGCAGCATCGGGTCGGCGGCGCTGTTCATCTGATTGTCGAAATCGAGCGCGCGGCGCACCGGCAATTCCATGTTGGACTGGCCCGAGCAGAGCCAGACATCACCGACCATCACCCCGTTCGCCGCGATCGCGGCATCCAGCGTCGCGGCGCGCAGTTGATAAGGCCCGCCCGCCTTCATCGCCGGGAAGGTCGCGCGCCACTGGCCGTCCTTGCCCGCCTTGGCCTGCGCGATCGTGTCGCCCAGCGTGACGGTGAGGGACAGGCCGGGTGCGGCTTCGCCTTCGACGATGATCGGCTTGTCACGCTGCAGTACGCCATGGTCGCCGATGGCGGGAGCGAAGCTCAACTGCGCTGCGGCGGGGAGGGGAGCGAGCACGGTTGCGCCGAGCAGCACCGCTGCAAACTTCATGCGATATGCACCTGTGCCAGGGGGTGGCCGGGAACGCTGGCCTCGAACGCGAACAGGTCGCCGGCATGCGGCTGGGCGGCGCGTTCTGCGGCGCTCAGTCCCTTGGCGGCGGTGGTGGCATAGAGCGTCGTCAGCCCGTCGCCGCCGAACGCCAGCTTGGTGACATTGGCGACGGGCAGGCGAATGAACTCGATCTCGCGACCGGTCGGATCGAAACGGCGCGCACCATGTCCGGCGAAAAAGCCGACCCAGACATTCCCCTCCGCATCGGTGATCGACCCGTCGGGATAGCCCTCATCCCCGGTGAAGCTCAGGAAAGGCTGGACCGCGCCCAGCGATCCGTCGTCATGCAGCGGCGCGACCCAGATGCGCCGCCCGATCGTGTCGGTGAAATAGATGCGGTCGCCTGCGGGCGACACCGCCGGGCCGTTGGTGATGCTCACCGGGCCGGGGCCAACTCGGTCCAGCTGCCCGGCATCGAGGCGGTAGAAATGGCCGCTCGCTGCGGCTTCGCTATTGTCCATCGACCCGAACCACACGCGCCCCTGCGCGTCGGTGCAGGCATCGTTGAGGCGGTTGCCGGGTAGCGCCGGCTCGACCACGCGCCAGAAGGTGAAGGTGCGCGTGTCGGGGTCGAACCAGTGAAGCCCGCTCTGCAATCCGCACAGCAATCGGCCATTCTCGGCGGGCAGCGCCCAGCCAATCTCGCCCGGCGCATCCGCGCTGGTCAGCGCACCAGACGCGGGGTCGAAGCGGTGGAGCTTCTTCCCCTTTATATCGACGAACCACAGGCAGCCGCGCTGCGCATCCCACACCGGGCCTTCGCCCAGCGTCGCGCCAAGGCGCGCGGCTACCCGCACTTCGTCTATCGCCATCCGGCATCCACCCAATAGTTATGCGCGGTGCACATGCGGGCGTCGTCGGAGGCGAGGAAGGTCGCCATCGCGGCAATGTCCGCGGGCTGGATCCGGCCCTTCAGCGCCTGTGCCGCGACGATCTCCGCCTCGCCCTCGGGCGTGTACCATTTCTCCTGGCGCGGCGTCTGGACGTTGCCGGGGACGATGGTGCAGGCGCGAATGCCGTGCAGGCCGAGTTCGCGCGCCAGGCTGCGGGTCAGCCCTTCGATCGCCGCCTTGGCGGTCTGGTACAGCGTCAGGTCGGGCAGGCCGAGATGCCAGCTGATCGACCCGAAATTGATGATGACGCCGTGACCGGCTTCCTTCATCCCCGGGATCACCGCCTGCGCGGCGAAGAACAAATGGCGCAGATTGACCGCCATCCGCTCGTCCCAATAGGCTGGGGTCACCTCCTCGATCCCGTGCCGGTCGTCGCTGGCGGCATTGTTGAGCAGCACGTCGACCGCGCCACGCTCCGCAATGATCGCACCGAGGCACGACTGCAGCGCGGCGACATCGGTCAGGTCGCAATGCGCGAACTGCGGTGCATGGACTGCGCCCGGTGTCAGCCGCGCGCTCAACGCTTCGCCTGCGGCGGTCTGAACGTCGACGAACGTGACGCGCGCGCCCTGCGCCACGAACGCTTCGACCAACCCCTCGCCGATCCCCGACGCGCCGCCGGTGATCAGGATATGCTTGTCACGCAGGCTGGGATAGATGGCGCGCATCGTGGCCGCTCCGCTCGACTTCTGCAGCAACCCTCAATCCCCCGAATAGACCGTTTTGACGGTCGTGTAGAATTCAACCGCAGCGAACCCTTGCTCGCGCGCGCCATAGCTCGACTTGCGGGTGCCCCCGAACGGCACATGATAATCGACGCCTGCGGTGGGCAGGTTGACCATCACCATGCCGGCGCGGATGCGCTTGCGGAAATCGCGCGCATATTTGTGGCTGGTGGTGACGATGCCCGACGACAGGCCGACCTCGCCCTGATTGGCGATCTCCAGCGCGTGCTCGTAATCCTTGGCGCGGACGGTCGAGACGACGGGACCGAACACTTCCTCGCGGTTGATCGTCATGTCGGGATCGGTGTCGGCGATCAGCGTCGGCGCCATAAAATATCCCGGCGTGTCGAGCTTGAGCGGGTCCGGCCCGCCGCTGGCGACGCGGCCGCCTTCCTCGATCGCCTTGCGGACATAGCGGAGATTCTGTTCGAACTGGCTTTCGCTCGATGCCGGGCCGACCTGGGTATCGGCGGCAAGCGCGGGGCCGACCTTCAGCCCCTTGGCGCGCTCGGCGAGTGCGGCGACGAAGCGGTCGTGGATTGCGTCCTCGACGATCACCCGGCTCGACGCGGTGCAGCGCTGCCCGGTCTGGAAGAACCCGCCGTCCAGCGCGATCGCCACCGCCTTGTCGAGGTCAGCGTCCGCCAGCACGACGAGCGGGTTCTTGCCGCCCATCTCCAACTGCACCCGCGCCTGCCGCATCATCGCGGCCATGCCGACCTTGGCGCCGACGCCCTGCGACCCGGTGAAGCTGATCGCGTCGACCTGCGGGTGGTCGACGATCGCCTGACCGACGCCGCCCTGACCCAGAACAAGGTTGAACACGCCCGCCGGCGCGCCGCACTCCTGGATGATGTCAGCGAGTGCACTCGCCATCGCTGGGGTCACATTGGCAGGCTTCATCACGACGGTGTTGCCAAAGGCGAGCGCCGGCGCGGCCTTCCATGCCGGAATCGCGATCGGGAAATTCCACGGGGTGATCAGTCCGACCACGCCCACCGCCTCGCGATAGGTCGCGACGTCGAGACCCGGCCGGGTCGATTCGAGCGTCAGGCCGTGGCGGCGCAGCGCTTCCCCGCCGAAATAACGGAAGATGCGCGCGGCGCGCATCACTTCGCCCATGCCCTCGGCGCGGGTCTTGCCCTCTTCGCGCGCGAGCAGTTCGCCAAGCTCGGCGGCGCGCGCCATGATCGTGGCGGCCACCTTGTCGAGCAGGTCGGCGCGCACCTCTGGCGAAGCGGCGGCCCAGCCCGGCTGCGCGGCGCGGGCGGCCTGCACCGCTTGATCGACCACCGCCGCATCGCCCGCTGCAAAGGTCGCGACGACTTCATCGGTGTTCGACGGGTTGCGGCTTTCCAGCGGAGTGTCGACCGCGACGCGCTCGCCATTGATCAGGTGGGTCAGCTTCATGATGGACAATTCCTGCAGTTCAAAGTTCAAATCCGGTCGGCGAGTCCGCGACGCACTAGGTCACGAACAAGAATGCTGATTCCAATTTCCCATATGGGGGCATTTTTCGACGTCGTCACCGTATTTCCGAGCGTGCCCAACCGGGTCGACGAGATCGTCACACGATCGCCCACCTTGTGCGTGAACCCGCCACCCGGCACGTCGCGATCCTGGGTCGGCGCAAACAGGGTGCCGAGGAACAGGACAAAACCGTCGGGATAATGATGCTCACTCATTGCCTGACGCGCAATTTCCAGCGGGTCACGGCTGATCTCGCTCATCCGGCTTGTCCCCTCCAGCCTGAAGCCGTCGGTGCCTTCGATCGTCAGCGCGACATCGGCGCTGCGCACATCGTCGATGGTAAATCCGTCGTCGAACAGGCGGATAAACGGACCGAGCGAACAGGACGCGGTATTGTCCTTGGCCTTGCCCAGCAGCAGCGCCGATCGTCCCTCGAAGTCGCGCAGATTGACGTCGTTGCCCAGCATCGCGCCGACCGCTTCGCCACGACGCGACATGGCGAGCACGATTTCGGGTTCGGGATTGTTCCAGCTCGAATCCGACCGCACCCCGATTGGCGCGTCATGGCCGACGGCCGAGAGCACCGGCGACTTGGTGAAGATCTCCGCATCCGGGCCGATCGCGACTTCCAGATATTGCGACCACATGCCGTCTTCGATCAGCGCGGCCTTGAGCGCCGCTGCTTCGTCAGAACCTGGAACGACCGAGCGGATGCCACCCCCGATCCGCTCCTCCAGCCGTCCGCGAATCGCCGCCGCCTGGCTGGCGTCGCCGCGTGCACGCTCCTCGATCACGCGCTCGATCGCCGAGACCGCAAAGGTTACCCCGGCGGCCTTGATGCATTGCAGGTCGATCGGCGCGAGCAGCGTCGCGGCTTCCGGCAGATGCGGATCGGATCCGTCCAGATCGGCGATCCGCCGCCCGAATTCGGGTGTGGTCAGGCCACGATCGATCGCGCCGGCAACCGTTGCGGCATGCGGGGTAAGGTCGAACAGGGCGCCATCGGCGATCAGCACCGGCACCGGGCCATCGCCCAGATCGATCCTTCCGAGGAAGCGGCCAGTCCGCCAATCGTCCGGCAATATCCCAGCCAGCGAGACCGCCATCGCTTTTACCCCTCCGACATCATTGCTCTTGATAGCGCTAACATCATGCTCCTATGGAGGTGTCAAGCATCGCGCGGAAAAAACGTCGGTGCAGGCGCGGGAATGCCGTGCGATGAAGTAAGGAGAGGAGCGAAATGAAGGGTTTTGCCCCATTGCTGGCCATGCTGCTTGCTGCGCCTGCTGTTGCGCAGCAGAGTACGGCGCGATTCGATTTCGTCAGCTATGCGGCGGAGTCAGCGCTACCTGCGCTCCCCGCGGGGGCGTTCGCGAACCCGGTGCTCCCCGGCTTCCGCCCCGACCCGTCGATCGTGAAGGTGGGGCAGGATTTCTACCTTGTCACCTCGACCTTTGCCTGGTTCCCGGGCATCCCGGTCTATCACAGCCGGGACCTCGTCAACTGGCGGCAGATCGGCAATGCGATCGACCGTCCCGAGATGCTGGATTTCAGCGGGCTGGCGCTCGACCGCGGTGTCTTCGCGCCGACGATCGAGTATCATGACGGCACCTATTACATCCTCAACACCTGTGTCGGATGCCGCGACAATTTCATGCTGACGGCGAAAAATCCGGCGGGGCCGTGGAGCGGGCCGCACTGGCTGAGTTTCGGCGGGATCGATCCGTCGATCTATTTCGAGGGCGGGCGCGCGTGGATCGTCAACAATGACGCGCCGCCGGGACCGCCCGAATATGACGGCCACCGCGCACTGTGGATGCAGGAAATCGACCTTGCCACCTTCAAGATGAAGGGGCCGCGCCACCTGCTGGTCGACAAGGGCGTCGACCCGTCGACCAAGCCGATCTGGGCGGAGGGGCCCCATATCTACAAGGTCGATGGCTGGTATTATCTCCTGGCGGCCGAAGGCGGTACGGCGGACCAGCATTCGCAGACCATCTATCGCTCACGCACCCTGACCGGCCCGTACACGCCCGGTCCGGTCAACCCGATCCTCACGCAACGCGACCTGCCTGATGATCGCCCGAACCCCGTCCAGGCGACCGGCCACGCCGATTTCGTGAAGCTCGACGATGGCAGTTGGTGGGCGGTGTTCCTTGCCACCCGGCCGTTCCGGGGACAGGAAACACTGATCGGTCGCGAGACCTTTCTACTCCCTGTGACATGGAAGGATGGCTGGCCATCGATCCTGCCGGCGCGCACTCCGCTGCCTGCCAGCGTCGCGCGGCCGAACCTGCCCGCCTCGCCCGGCGAAGCGCGTGACTGGCGCGAGGAATTCCACGCGGCGAAGCTTGGCGATGACTGGATGATGCTGCGCACGCCCAAAGGAGCGCCGTGGTGGCGGATCGCCGATGGCGCGCTGACGCTCGACGCGCGCCCGATTGCGGCGGGTGCGCTCGCCCAGCCAAGCTATCTCGGCAAGCGTATGCGCCATGCCAAGGCGAGCTGGACGACGCGCGTGTCGTTCGATCCCAAGAGCGCGTCCGAGCGCGCGGGGCTGCTCGCCGTCGCGAACGAACATCATCTGATGTTCGTGGGGCTTGAGGGCGACAAGCTGATTGTGCGGCGGCGCACCGGCAAGGACGAGCCCGACAATGGCGTCATGATCGCGTCGGTCCCGCGCGGCGGCGCGACCAATGTCGAGCTGAAGCTGAGCTTCGATGCGGGGACCGCGCAGGCCGAATGGCGCCCGGTCGGTGACACCGCATGGCGCAGCATCGCCCGAGAAATCGACGTTTCGCGCCTCGCGACGATCCATGCTGGCCTGTTCATGGGGCTGGTGGTCGGGCCCCACGCGGCGTCGGGAACGCCATGATCGATCCGGTGCGCGTCGTTATCGTCGGGGGCGGAACCGCAGGGTGGATGACCGCATCCGCCCTCGCGCGCTTCCTGCCCGGCGTTGCGGACGTGCGCCTGATCGAATCGGAGGAAATCGGCATCGTCGGGGTGGGGGAGGCGACCCTCCCGCACCTGCGCGCCTTTCTCCAGCGGCTCGGCATTCCCGAAGCGGAAATGATGCGCGCGACCAACGCGACCTATAAATTGGGGATCGATTTCCGCGATTTCGGCAAGATCGGCGACCGCTATATCCACCCGTTCGGCGCCTATGGCGTCGACCTCGCGGGAGTGGGGTTCCACCATTATTGGCTACGCGCCCGCGCCGAGGGCAGCGCGCGTTCGATCGAGGCGTATTCGCTCCCGATCGTCGCCGCGCGCGCCAACCGCTTTGCGCTGCCCCCGGCCGACGGCGACTTTCTGTCGACCAGCTATGGCTGGGCCTATCAGTTCGATGCCACCCGGCTTGCCCCCATGTTGCGCGGCTATTCCGAGGCGCGCGGCGTCACCCGGACCGAGGGGCGCGTCACCGGGGTCGAGCGCGACGGGGAGAGCGGAGACGTTATCGAGCTGGTGCTCGACAGCGGGGAGCGCGTTGCGGGCGATCTGTTCATCGACTGCTCGGGCTTTCGCGGGCTGCTGATCGGCGGGGCGATGGATGCGGCGTGGGAGGACTGGTCGCACTGGCTGCCGTGCGATCGCGCCGCGGCGCTGCCCGCGACCTCGCCTGCCGGGCCGATCGAACCCTATACCCGCGCCACCGCGATGGAAGCTGGCTGGCGCTGGCGCATCCCGCTCCAGCATCGCGTCGGCAACGGCTACGTCTTCTCCAGCAATTTCCTGTCGGACGACGCGGCCTGCGATGCGATTCTCGGCGCGGTCGAGGGAACGCCGCTCGCCGATCCGCGCATCCTGCGCTTCCGTGCCGGACGGCGGCGCGAAAGCTGGGTCGGCAATGTGGTGAGCATCGGCCTCGCCAGCGGGTTCCTTGAACCGCTCGAATCGACCAGCATCCATCTGGCGCAAGTGGCGGTGATGCGGCTGATCGAGCTGTTCCCGGAGCGGCGGATCGACCCCGCCGATCGCGCCGCGTTCAACGCCACGGTCGATTATGAATATGACCGCGTCCGCGACTTCCTGATCCTCCATTATCACGCCACGACACGCGACGATTCGGACTTCTGGAACCATGTCCGCACGATGGACCTGCCCGACACCCTCGCCGGCAAGCTGGAGCTGTGGCGTGAAGCCGGACGGATCGAGAAATATGGCGAGGGCCTGTTCCTCGAACCCAGCTGGGTCGCGGTCTATCTGGGGCAGGGGATGATACCGCAGCGCCACGATCCGCGCGCCGACAACCCCGCACCTCCGGCGCTCAGGCGCGCGCTCGACGATATCGCGGACACGATCCGCAGCCGGGTTGCTGCGATGCCCGACCATGAAGCGGCACTGCGCGCACAAGGCGCATGGGGGGCGGCGTGAGCGGCCCGGCCGGCGTTGCGGTGCTGGGCGGCGGCGTGGTCGCGCTGTCCGCCGCCATCGCCTTTCGTCGCGCACTGCCCGCCGCGCGGATCACCCTGGTCGAGCGGCCGGCCGATCCCCGCTCGCTGCTCGACCGGATCGGCGCGGCGACGCTGGCGATCGATGGCTTTCACCGCGCAATCGGGCTGGACCGCCAGCTGTTCATCCGCCGCACGGGCGCGGTTGCGATCCATCGCGTGACGCTGAACGGCGAACAACTGGGCGCGCCGGGCGCGATCCCGCATGTCGAGGGTGTTGCGCTGCACCAGCTATGGCTCCGCAGCCTGACCGAGCGGCCGGAGACGACGCCCGGCTGGGCTGTGCTCACCGGGCCCGGGGCCGCGCCGTTCGGTGTGCGCTTCGACATGCCCGCTTATGCCGCGCTGCTTGCCGAAATGGCGGCGGCGCTGGGCATCGTCCGGGGTGAGGCAGATGCGGCCGACCTGCTGCTCGATTGCACGGTGCCGGGAGCCGACTGGCTGAGCGCTCCACTGCCAAACCTCGTTGCCGAGCCGATCGCGGCAGGTGCTCCCGAGGGCGAGTCCGTGACGATCGTCGACGGCGCGGTGGACTGGCAGACACCGCCCTGGGGCTGGCGGCTGACGCGCGGAACAGGGCTGCCGCCCGGCCGCCATCCCGCGCCACGCTTCGGCCGGACCATTGCGCTCGGCGATGCGGCGCTTGTCGCTGAAAGTTTCGACGGCCATGCGCTTTCGGCAGCGCATGCCGATATCCTGCGCGCGATCGAATTCATGCCGCATGCCGAGCCAAGCGCGCGCGAGGCGGCCGAGTATAACCGGCGTACCGCAATCGCGCACCGGCGCCTGGTCGACTGGGCGAGCGAACGCTGGTGCGTTTTGGCGAGCGACGATCTCGCTGCCTTGCGCGCCGGATTTGCCGCGCGCGGGCGCATTCCCTATCGCGACGGCGATCCCGTTACCCCAGGCGAATGGGTGGGCTGGTGGTTCGCGCGCGGGGTTCGCCCCGCGCGCATCGACCCGACCGCCCGCGCCGTTCCGCACGACCAAATGATTCGCATCATGGAGAAGAATAGATGAAGCGTTTGATGCTCCTGGCGCTCGGCGCCGCGCTGGCCGCGCCGCTGGCTGCGCAGGAAAGCCCGGTGAACCCCGAAATCTGGCCAAGCCCGGCCTGGCCGCAGCAGACGGACAACGCTGTCGAAGCGAAGATCAAGGCGCTGATCGCGAAGATGAGCGTCGAGGAAAAGGTCGGCCAGATTGTCCAGGCGGACATCGCCAGCGTCACCCCGGCGGACGTCCGCACCTATCATCTCGGCTCGGTCCTCAACGGCGGCAGCAGCGGTCCCTATGGCGACGATTTTGCCGCTGCGCCGAAATGGCTGCAGCTGGCCGACGAGTTCTACGAAGCTTCGGTCGACAAGAGCGGCGGGCGCGTCGGCATCCCGATCATCTGGGGCACCGATGCTGTGCATGGCCACAGCAACATCATCGGCGCGACGCTGTTCCCGCACAATATCGGTCTCGGCGCGATGCGCGATCCCGACCTGATCGAGAAGATCGCGCAGGCCACCGCGCTCGAGATCCGGGCGACCGGGCAGGAATGGACCTTCGCCCCGACCGTCACCGTCCCGCGCGATTTCCGCTGGGGCCGCGCCTATGAGGGTTATTCGTCCGACCCCAAGCTCGTCGCTTCCTATGTGGAGCGGATGGTGCGCGGGCTGCAGGGGCCG
The DNA here is from genome assembly GCF_965227385.1 of Sphingomonas sp. Lineage (GTDB taxonomy): Bacteria > Pseudomonadota > Alphaproteobacteria > Sphingomonadales > Sphingomonadaceae > Sphingomonas. The sequence continues at coordinate 548,604 of NZ_OZ245750.1, read as the reverse complement.
GGTGCTGGAACGAACCTGCTCTCCGGCCCCTATGTCATCGCCTCGACCAAGCATTTCCTCGCCGATGGCGGCACGCATGAGGGGCGCGATCAGGGCGATGCGCGGATCACCGAGACCGAACTGCGCGACATCCACGGCGCCCCCTATGTCCCCGCGATCGAACAGGGCGTGGCGACGGTGATGGTCAGCTTCTCCAGCTGGAACGGCACCAAGATGACTGGGCACAAGGGGATGCTGACCGATGTGCTCAAGAACCGAATGAATTTCGGCGGCTTCCTCGTCTCCGACTGGAACGCGCACGGCCAGGTCGAAGGCTGCACCAACGCCTCCTGCCCCAAGGCGGTCAATGCCGGGCTCGACATGTATATGGCACCCGACAGCTGGAAGCCGCTGTGGCATTCGCTGGTCGCGCAGGTGAAGTCGGGCGAAGTCCCGATGGCGCGGCTCGACGATGCGGTCGCGCGCATCCTGCGGGTCAAGATGCGGCTCGGCCTGTTCGAGGCCGGCAAGCCCTCGGCGCGCAAATATTCGGGCGACTGGTCGCTGCTCGGCCATGCCGATCACCGCGCGGTGGCGCGCGACGCGGTGCGCAAGTCGCTGGTGCTGCTCAAGAACAACGGTTCGCTGCTGCCGGTGAAGGCGGGCGCGCATGTGCTGGTCGCGGGCGATGCCGCCGATGATATCGGCCGCCAGTCGGGCGGCTGGACGCTGACCTGGCAGGGCACCGGCGTGAAGAACGAGCAGTTTCCCGGCGCGACCTCGATCTGGAAGGGACTGCAGGATGCCGTCACTGCGACCGGAGGCAGCGCCGAGCTGGTTGCGGACGGCGCGTTCGCGAAGAAGCCGGATGTCGCGATCGTGGTGTTCGGCGAAACCCCCTATGCCGAGTTCCAGGGCGACCTGAAAACGCTCCAGCTGCGCCCCGAACTGCGCAAGCCCTATGAGACGATGAAGAAGCTCAAGGCACAGGGGATCCCGGTCGTCGCGGTGATGGTCACTGGCCGCCCGCTGTTCATGAACCCGGAGCTCAACGTCGCCGACGCCTTCGTCGTCGCATGGCTGCCGGGGTCGGAAGGGGCAGGAATCGCCGACCTGCTGGTCCAGCGCAAGGATCGCCGGGCGCCCTATGACTTCACCGGCAAGCTGCCCGTCGCCTGGCCCGCCACCGCGCGCGCCGATGGCCCGACGCTCTTCCCGTTCGGCTACGGCCTGACGCTGGCGGGTGGGGCGGTGCCTTGGAAGTCGCTGTCGGAGGATAGCGAGGTTCCGGCGGAAGACGCGGGCAACGTCTATTTCGCGGGCGGCGTGCCCGCCGCATCCTGGTCGCTGCTCGTCTACGGCGATCCGGCGGATTCGACGCGCATCACCACGGTCCCGGCCGTCGCGGCGAGCGGGCGCGTTCGCGTGACCGCGGTCGATCATGTCGTGCAGGAAGGCGCGCGCCGCTTCGCCATCGCATCGGGGAACGCCGATGTCGCGATCGCGACCCAGGCCCCGCTCGACCTGACGCGCGAAACCAATGGCGACGTGATGCTGGTCGCGACGATGCGGGTCGACGCCAAGCCTGCCGGCGCGCTCAGCTTCCGCCTGGGCAATGCCGCAGTACGCGCGACCCCGGTCGAGAGCGCGAAACCCGGCGAATGGGTCAGCTATGGCGTCCCGCTCAAATGCTTCGCCAAGGGCGGCGCGAATCTCGGCCGCGTCGAGGCACCGTTCATGCTGCGCAGCGCAGGGGCATTCACCTTCAGCCTGTCGCGCGTCGCGCTGGGAACGGCGGCCGACCGCGTGATCGCCTGCCCGTAACCTAACGCAGCATCGCCGCGATCTGGTCGGCATGGCCGGGAAGCTTCCCGGCCACATCGGCATAGGTCGCGGCGATCTGGCGCATCGCTGCGGTCACGCGCGCATCGTCCATCGAATCGACCAGCGGGTCATAGCCCTCCGGCATGATATGCTGGCCCAGCAGCACCGCGACCCAGCTCGGCACGCCGAACAGGTCATGGTCGTACCGCCGGATCCGCCCGCGCTCGCGCCACAATTCCAGCTTGGCGGCCAGGCTGTCCGGCACCGTCATTGCGCCGACATGACGCCACAGTTCGCCGTCGCGCCGCTGCGTCGCCTTGTAATGCAGCACGATGAAGTCGCGCACATATTCGTACGCTTCGTGCATCAGCCGGTTATATTCATCGCGCCCGGCAGCGCCCATGCTGCGATCGGGGAAGAGCCACATCAGCTTCGATATGCCGGTCTGGATCAGGTGGATGCTGGTCGATTCGAGCGGCTCGATGAAGCCGGCCGACAGGCCCAGCGCGACGACATTTCCGACCCATTGCTGCTCCCGCACCCCGGCGGTGAAGGAAAGACCGCGCGGTTCCGCCGTCGCCGGTGCGTCGAGATGGGCGAGCAAGGTCTCGCGCGCACGCTCCTCGCTCGCGAAGGCGCTGGCATAGACGATGCCGTTGCCGGTGCGATGCTGCAGCGGGATGCGCCACTGCCAGCCGAACTCATGCGCCGTGGCGCGCGTCAGCGGGGTCAGCGGATCGACGCGCTCACACGGTACCGCGATCGCGCGATCGCACGGCAGCCAGTGCGACCAGTCGCGATAGCCGACCCCCAGCGCGTCGCCCAGCAGCAGGCTGCGGAACCCCGAACAGTCGATGAAAAAGTCACCCGCGATGCGGCGCCCGTCGTCGAGCAGCACAGCGGCGACATGGCCGGTTGCGGGATCGCGCTCGACCGAGCCGATCCTGCCCTCGACCCGCGCAACGCCCCCGGCTTCGGCACGACGGCGCAGGAACGCGGCATAGAGGCCAGCATCGAAATGATAGGCATAGGCCATCCCGCCCAGCGGCGAGCGCGGGTCGGCGGCGGGGTGGGCGAAGCGGTCGCGCCGCGCCGCCTGCGCCGCGATCCAGTAATCCTCCAGCGCGCCGATACGATGCTTCAGCCAATATTGGTGAAAGGCGACGCCCTGAAAATCATGCCCCAGTTCGCCGAACGGGTGCAGATACCGGTCACCGACCTGCCCCCAGTTGACGAATTCGATGCCCAGCTTGATCGTCGCGCCGGTCTCGCGGACGAAATCACGCTCGTCGATGCCCAGCCGGTGGTTGAACTCGCGGATCGGCGGGATCGTCGCCTCGCCCACCCCGACCGTGCCGATCGCATCGGACTCGATCAGCGTGATGCGGCGCTGGCCATCGCTTAAGAAGCGCGCGGCGGCGGCGGCGGCCATCCACCCGGCGGTGCCGCCGCCGACGATGACGATGCTGGATACGGGCGCGGCGGTCATGCGCCGAAACTAGCAGCTTGCGCGATCAGGCGCATCGTCGCGCGATGGCTCTCACCGGGCGCGACCCTGACGCTCAGCGCGTTGGGCAGGTGCGCGACCGGCTCGATACAGAAATGCGGGGCGCCAGCCGGGGTGTAGACCACCGCATGATCGACGTCGGACTCGATCTGCAGCATGCGCTCCGACCAGACGATCCTCGCGATCCCGTCCCATCCGGAAAAGGCGCAGTCGAGCGTGCGTTCGGCCACCGCGAAATCGACCTCCCGATCGGCGATCTCGACCGGATCGCGGGGCAGCATGCGCGCATCGGGCGGCCAGCGCCGCTCCGCGGCAAAGCGCAACCGCGCACCCGCTGCCGGAAAATAGGGGTGATGTCCGCACGCCAGCGGCGCGTCGAACGCCTCCCGATTCTGCGCGCTCAGCGTCACGGTCAGTGTGTCCGGGGTCAGGTCGACGACCTGCTCGGCCGCAAAGGCAAAGGGCCAGCGCGCATCGCCATGATGGTCGAGCGTCAGCACGACGCGATCATCGCGCGCCTCCCGCACGGCCCATTCCGATGTCCAGCCGATGCCATGGATCGCATGCGGCTCGGGCGGGAAATTCGGCGTGATCGCGTGGGTCTGTCCCGCCCAGCCGAACCGCGCATCGGCGATCCGGTTGGAATAGGGCACCAGCGGAAAGCTCGCCATGCCCAGGGGATCGTGCGCCGCGATCGCCTCCGCCGATGCCGTGCGCAGCATCGGCTGGCCGTCGATGGTCCATAGGGTCAGCGCGCCGCCCAGCGCCGGGGCAACCGCCGCGCGCGCTGCCCCGGCAATAAGGGTCAGTTGCGCGACGATGTCAGCACCGCTTCTTCGCGAATGACATAGACCGGGCCGATCTCGATCTCCTGCCGCGCGGCGCCGGTGTGGATCGACAGCTGGCCCGCGCCCTTGGCGATGTCCATCGGGGCCTGGGTGCGGAACTGATAGAGCCGCCAGTTCGGCCCGACCTGCACCGGCTTGTCGAGGAAGCCATCATAGGGTGCAGCGTTCTTCTGGATGCGCACCGACAGCATCCCTTGGCCATCCGGGGTCGCCGCCGACAGCGTGCGCGCGAGCACCGCGACCAGCAGGATATCGCCCTCCTTGATCTCCTCGTTCAGCGTCACGCTCGCGCCCGACGCATAGGCCGCGGCTCCGGCATTGGCGACGCTGAACAACGTACCGACGCGACCATAGACATTGGTCACAGTCGCCTTGGTCGTCTGCTCCGCGCCGTAAAAGCCCCAGTCGCGATTTGCCGGATCGTTGAGCAGCTTGCCCTTGTCCTTCAGCTGAGGCGGCAGCTCGGGGTCGGGCGCGGCGGCGGCCTCGACACGCTTCGTCGTGCGGATGCTGGTCGCGCCTTCGACCACGATGACCTGGCCGATCTCGATCACCTGTTTCGCCCCGGCCAGCTGCAGGCCGACCACCGCCTGGCCGTTCGGCAGTGCCTTGTCCGACCGCGCGGTGACTTCGTACAGCGCCCATTCGCTGCCGATGTCGAGCACGGTATCGCCAAAGCCGGCATAGGGCGCGGCATTCTGCTGAAAGCGTACGCCGATCTTGCCCTTGCCGCCCGGCGCCTCGGACTTCACGGTCCTGGCATAGAAGGCGACCGTCACGTCGCGCCCGACCGCGATGCCGCGTCGGATCGGCACGTTCGCGCCGCTGTCATAGATATTGGCGCCCGCGCGCGGCACATCGACCCGTACAGCGGCACCGCCGCCGGGGATCGACGGGTCCTGGACGTTCTTCGTCTTCTGCTCGGCGCCGTAAAAGGCCCAGTCCATCCGCGAGGGATCGTTGATGAGCGTCCCGGGCAGCGCATCGTCGAGCGCCTGAAGCTCGGCGGTCGGCTGGTCCTGTGCCACCACGACAGCGGGAGTCAGCGCGGTCAGCGCCATCGCCGCGATCAAACCAAGCTTCATTCCGGCAGCCCCATCGCGCCGCGCAGACCCGGAAGCCATTGCTTCTTCTCCTTGTCGTAGAATGGGAAGGTGTTGCTGTACGCCCATGTGCACATGCCGATGTCCATCGGGCCGAATGCGGCGGTAACCGCACGGTGATAGGCGACGCGCTGCTCCAGGCTGGTCGTCGTGTGTGCGCCGGTCTCGCCCATGAACGGCGTCTTGCCGGTGCGCGCGATATAGGTGCGGATCTTCTCGACATCGCGCTTCAGGCGCAGCACATCCTCGGCGGTGCCATAGGTGCGCCCCAGCGGTGGCGCGGGATTGACCCAGGTCGCGCCCTGATGGGTGAAGTCGAACGGCTCGTAATAGTGAAAGGTCGGGACGACATGGGGATCGTCGGGTAACTGCAGCGTCGCCAGGCTGTCGATCCCGCTCCAGAATTCGCCGCCGACGATGACCGGGCGATCGGGATTGGTCTCGCGGATCGCCTTCAGCGCCGGGGTGATCACCGCGATCAGGTTCTTGTTGTCGAACTTCTCGTGCGGCTCATTCTCGACCTCGAACCAGACATGGTCGCGGGGCATGTCGGCAAAGCGTGCCGCGATCTGCCGCCACATCGCCGCCAACTGCGGCGCGCTGCCCAGCGGATCCTTGTGGATCGCCTCGAAATGATGGCTGTTGAGGATGACGTTGAGCCCCGCTGCGCGCGCCTGTTCCACGGCGGTGCGGATGCGCTTCATATAGGCTTCGTCGATCTTGAAGTCCGGCCCCGGCCCGGCATGCGTGTCCCAGCGGACGGGCAGGCGCACGGTCTTGAACCCCGCCTTGGCGATGATCGCCATGTCGTCATCGGCCAGCGGCTTGCCACCCCAGGCGGACTCGGCCGGCGGCTCGAACGTGTTGCCGATGTTGATGCAGATGCCGACCGGCAATTTGTCGGTACGCGCCGGCACCGCTTGCGGCGTCGCGGACAACAGGGCGGCAAGCGCCAATGGGCCGATCATGCGCATCTCTCCTCAACGATTCCGACCACTGACGGGCCGTTTGGTGGATGATTGGTAGCGCTATCAGACAACGCTGGTCAATCGGGCTTTTGTGCGCGTCGTTTGGCGCCTAGCCCAGCCGCTTTGCGCCAGCTTCGCGCAACGCCGCGATCGTTGGAAAGCCATCGACCGCCATCAGCAGGTCGGCCTCGGCAAGGATCGACCGCAGCACATGCGCCGCGCCCTCGGCACCACCGAGCGCGAGGCCGTAGCAATAGGGGCGGCCGACGCCGACCGCGGTCGCGCCCAGCGCCAGCGCCTTGGCGACGTCGCTGCCCGACCGAATGCCCGAATCGAACAGTACCGGCACATCGCCCGCCGCTGCGACGACATCGGGCAACAGGTCGATCGCGGCGATTCCGCCATTGGCCTGACGCCCACCATGGTTGGAGCAATAGATGCCGTCCGCCCCCGCATCGATCGCGCGGCGCGCATCGTCGGGGTGGCAGATCCCCTTTAGCACGATCGGCAATTTGGTCAGCGACCGCAGCCACGGCATGTCGGTCCAGGTCAGCACGCGCCCGAACGTCGCGGCCCAGGTCATCACCGCCGCGCGCGGATCCTCCGCCACGGGCTTGTCCAGCATCTTCTGAAAGCGCGGGTCGGACCAATAGTTGGACAGGACATGCCCACGCAACTGCGGGAAATTCGCGGTGTTGAGGTCGCGCGGCCGCCAGCCGGTGACCCAGGTGTCGAGCGTAACCACGATCGCCTTGTACCCCGCCGCCTCTGCGCGGCTGACCAGACTGGCGGCAAGTTCGGGGTCCTTGGGCGTATAGAGCTGGAACATCCCCGGTGTGTCGCCCATCGCGGCGGCAACGTCCTCCAGCGGATCGTTGGTCAGCGTCGAGACGGTCAGCGGCACGCCGGTCACCGCGGCGGCGCGCGCGGCGGCGATGTCGCCATGCCCGTCCTGCGTGCACATGCCGGCGACCCCGACCGGGGCCATGAACAGCGGGGAGGGAAGCTTCATCCCGAACAGATCGACCGACAGGTCGCGGGTCGAGCAATCGACCATCATCCGCGGCACGATGCCCCAGTGGCGGAAGGCATCGGCATTGGCCCGCTGCGTCTGCTCGTCCCCGCACCCGCCCTGGACATAGGACAGCAGCGAGGGCGCCATCGCCGCCTCGGCGCGCTTCTCCAGGCTGGCGAAATCGACCGGGATCGTCGGCAGCACACCCTGCAGTCCTGCGCCATAGATCGCATGCTGATAGTCGCCGAAATGCGCCATCGCGTCCCCCTCCCGGTCCTTCCGCCTTGTGCGGAATGGCTGGCGCGCCCGGCAGGATTCGAACCTGCGGCCCCAAGCTTAGAAGGCTCGTGCTCTATCCAACTGAGCTACGGGCGCGCATGCAGGACCCGTTAGCGCATGTTTCGGCGCGCTTAAACAGCTTCGGTGCCTCAAACCGCCGCGGATTGCGCGGCGCGAAAACCGCGATCATAGTTCGCGGCGGCAACCGGGGGAATGCGATGAGCGACGGGGCAGGACCGGCACGGATCAACGCGGCGCAGGTCGCGGGCGGACAGTTCCGCTATTATGATTATGTGATGGCGGCGTTCGTCGCGATCCTGCTGCTGTCCAACGTCCTCGGCGCGGGCAAGGTGGCGCAGATCTGGATTCCGTTCTGGGAGGTGTGGTGGCCGTTCGGCGCCGGCATCCTGTTCTTCCCGATTTCCTACATCATCGGCGACGTGCTGACCGAGGTCTATGGCTACGCCCGTGCGCGCCGCGTGATCTGGACCGGCTTCGTCGCGACCCTGTTCATGGCATTCATGTCGTGGGTTGTCGTCGCGCTCCCGCCCGCGCCGGACTGGACCAACCAGCCCGCCTATGAAGCGATCTTTGGCCAGGTGCCGCGCATCGTGCTCGCCTCGGTCGTCGCCTTCTGGGCGGGGGAGTTCGTCAATTCCTTCGTGCTGGCCAAGATGAAGATCTGGACCCGGGGCAAGCATCTGTGGGCGCGCACGATCGGATCGACCTTTGTCGGGCAGGGGGTGGACAGCCTGATCTTCTACCCGCTCGCCTTCTGGGGCGCGGCGGGCTGGACCAACGATCTGGTGCTCAAGGTGCTGGTGACGCAATGGGTGCTCAAGGTCAGCTGGGAAGTGATCCTGACCCCCGTCACCTATGCCGTGGTCGGTTTCCTGAAGCGGCGCGAGGGCGTGGACGTGTTCGACGAGGGTACCGATTTCACCCCGTTCCGCACGCGCGTGTAAGCGGTGCTCAGCATATTTCAGGATACGAAATCATGGCTGGTCGATTGGACCGGGCTCGCCCGCGACGGCTTGCACATTCATGTCGGGCTGATCGTCTTTTTCGCCGCCGCGCTCATCTTCCGCTGGCCACTGCGCAGCTGGAAGCCCTGGGCCGTGGCAATCGCGATCACGCTGGTGGGCGAGGCCTGGGACATCCGCGACACCCTCGCCTCCGGCCGTCGACTGCGCCTCGCCTATTACTGGCAGGATCTCTGGAACACGATGCTGTGGCCGACCGCGATCGTGATCCTCGCGCGCACGACGCGTCTGCTCGGGCACCCCAGCATGGACGCGGCGCCATCCGATCCCGCCTGATTTGACATATCGCAAAGCGGACCGGCCTCAGTCCGCGCATCGTGCTCCCGACAAAGGAGACCGACGATGAACATGCCGCTGCACCAGACCGCATTCGTTCAGGCGACGTCGATGCCGCGCACCCGTGGCGCGCACGTGTTCGACCTGCACCCCGCGCTGCATGTCGGCGTGTTTGCGGGCTTCTTCGCCTATCTCGGCATCATGTGGGCGGCGTTCGGAGAAAAAGGGCTGGCGATCCCGTTCGTGATCTTCGGCGTGTTCCTTGCCGCCGCGTTCGTTGTCCCCGGCTGGTGGGCGCGCATCGCGCCGGGCGAGGGACGCGCGCCGAGCTTCGCCGATTTCGTAGCGCAGGGGCTGCCGACCGGATCGGGCCATCTCGGCGCTGGCGGCGCGACCGTGCAGGTGATGATCATGCCGGTCATGCTGATGATCTGGGGCCTGATCGTCGCCGTGATCCGCTTCTCGGTCTGAATACGAACCCTCACCTCACAGCGGGCGAGCCGATGGCTCGCCCGCGCTTTTTGGCGTTCAGGCCGCGGCGAGGTCGTCCAGCGCAGTACGGTCCAAGATCGCAATGCCGTGGCTGCCCTGCCGCGCGATGATGCCGCCGTCCTCCAGCGCCGTCAGCGTGCGGCTTACCGTCTCGATCGTGATACCCAGCAGCTGCGCCATCTCCCCACGCGTCAGCGGCAGGTCGAAGCTGTCGGCAGCGTGGCACGGTGCGGGGCTCGCCGCGCGCGCAAAGGCCAGGATCAACGCGGCGACACGCCCCTTGGCCTGACGTTTCGAAATCAGGTCGATCAGCGCGCGGCTTTCGTCCAGCTCGCGGCTGACTTCAGCGAGCAGGCGTCGGGCCAGCGCCGGGCGCGCGTCGCTCAATGCGGCGACATGCGACGCGGGAAACAGGCATGCCTCGCTGTCGGTCAGCGCGGTGACGTGAAGCGTCGCGGTCGGTGCGAACAGCTGGCCGAGCATGCCTGCCGGGTGGACCAAGGCGACGATTCGCTCGGTCCCGTCGCGGTCGATGGTCGACATCTTCGCCGCGCCGCGCGTGAGGGTCGCGCACACCGTTGCACTATCGCCCGCCGCAACGATCGTCTCCCCGCGCGCATAGCGGCGGTGATGCCCGATCCGCGCGAGCTCGCCGCGATCGTCGGGCGACAAGGCGGAGCAGACGGCGCGATCGGCGACCGGACAGGTGTCGCAAACGATCGGGGCCGGGCTGCTCATCGCCTCACGCCACTGCTTCGAGCAGCCCTTCGAACAAGCGGCGGCCGTCGCTGCCGCCATGCGCGGCTTCAATCTTGCGTTCGGGATGCGGCATCATGCCCAGCACATTGCCGCCGGCATTGACGATGCCCGCGATCTGCCGCGCGCTGCCATTGACGTCGCTGGCGTAGCGGAACGCCACGCGCCCCTCGCCCTCAAGCTGGTCGAGCGTCGCGGCATCGGCGAAATAATTGCCGTCATGATGCGCGACCGGGATCGAGATCGTCTCGCCCGCATCATAGCGGCTGGTGAAGATCGACTGGCTGTTCTCGACCGTCAGCGCGACGTCGCGGCATACGAAGTTGAGGCCGGAATTGCGCATCAGCGCGCCGGGCAGCAGGCCGGTTTCGGTCAGCACCTGGAACCCGTTGCAGATGCCGATCACCGGCACGCCGCGATTCGCCGCATCGACCACCGCGCGCACCACCGGCGAGCGCGCCGCAATCGCGCCGCAGCGCAGATAATCGCCATAGGAAAAGCCGCCGGGCAGCGCGATCAGGCCAAGGCCGTCGGGCAACTCGCTCTCGCCATGCCAGACCATCGCCGGCTTGGACCCGGTCACGCTCTCGATCGCCACCGCCAGGTCGCGGTCGCAGTTCGATCCGGGAAAGACGATGACGGCGGTCTTCACTGCTTTTCCACCCGATAGTTTTCGATCACGGTGTTCGCGAGCAGCTTCTGGCACATCGCGTCGATGTCCGCGTCGCTGGTATCGTCGGCGACGTCCAGTTCGATCAGCTTGCCGACCCGCGCCTCGCCCACGCCCGCAAAGCCGAGCGAGCCGAGCGCGTGTTCGATCGCCTTGCCCTGCGGGTCCAGCACGCCGTTCTTGAGGGTGACGACGATGCGCAGCTTCATGGGAATTCCTCCGGGGATTTGCCGCGCCCTATGGGCCGATGCGCGCCCGGGTTCAAGATTTCATCGCCCATTTACCGTCGCGCGCGACACTCGGCCTTGCCGAGTCGCCGCCGCGGGGGCGGAACCCGGTGCCATGGAGTTGGGCGTGATGGCATTTCTGGCGATTACCCTGTTCGTCGCGTTGGCCGCGTTCGGCAGAGAATTTTTCGGGTGGAGCGACCCGAGCGGGCAGGTTCAGATCGCGCTGATCTGTTCCTTCATCTTCGGCATCATCGCGGGCTTGAAGGCAAAGGGGTAGGGGTAGGGGCCGGCCCCGCCGCAGCGGGGCCGATCACCAATCATTATTTCCCGCGCTTCTTGCGGTGGGTCTCAAGGTCCAGCACCGCCGAATCGGCGCCCTCCGGAAGCAGCCCGAGGCGACGCGCGACTTCCTGATAGGCCTCGACTTCGCCGCCCAGGTCGCGGCGGAACCGGTCCTTGTCCAGCTTTTCGCCGCTGGCCATGTCCCACAGGCGACAGCCATCGGGGCTGATTTCGTCGGCCAGGATGATGCGGGCATAGCCGTTCTCGTCGAAGATCCGCCCGAATTCGAGCTTGAAGTCGACCAGGCGGATGCCGATCCCGGCGAACAGGCCCGACATGAAATCGTTCACGCGAATGGCCATGTCGGCCATGTCGTGCAGTTCTTCCTGAGCCGCCCAGCCAAAGCACAGGATATGCTCGTCGGTGACCAGCGGGTCGCCCAGCGCATCGTCCTTGAAATAATATTCGATGATCGTGCGCGGCAGCGGCGTGCCTTCCTCGATCCCAAGCTTCTTGGCCAGCGATCCGGCGACGACGTTGCGCACCACCACTTCGATCGGGACGATCTCGACCTGGCGGATCAGCTGCTCGCGCATGTTGAGGCGGCGGATGAAGTGCGTCGGAATGCCGATATTGCCGAGCAACGTGAAGATATGCTCGGAAATCCGGTTGTTGAGCACGCCCTTGCCGTTGATCGTGCCCTTTTTCTGGGCGTTGAACGCGGTCGCATCGTCCTTGAAATACTGGATCAGCGTGCCGGGTTCGGGGCCTTCGTAGAGGATCTTGGCCTTGCCCTCGTAGATCTGGCGGCGGCGTGCCATAGGGGGTCCTTCAGAAACGCGGTGCCCCGGCGGCACGGTCGCGCGTCGCCGGGGCTGTAGGGGCGGGCCTATATCGAAAGCCGACCCGCCGTGCAATCAATCGCTGGGCGGAATGGCGGCGGGCGTCGCGCGGCGGATGCGCGGGCGCAGCCAGCGCCAGATCAGCAGGCCGAGCCCGAGCACCAGCCCCGGCGGCGCGAGGATCGCGAGCGCACCCAGGACGAACGCCAGCGTCGCCTGTGCCGATCCAGCGAGCAGGTCGAGCGCGCTGCTGAGCGGCGCGCTGGCGTCGAACCCGCGCACCGCCGGCCCCGAGCGATAATCGAAGGTCATCGGCGTGTTGGCGAGCGACTCGCGCTGAGCCCCGGAAGCGCTCTGCACCTGCTCGATCTGTGCCACCAGATCGGCACGCTGGCGCTGCAGTTCGGCGCGCTCGCTGGCCGACAGGTTGGTGCGCGCCAGCTCGCGGTCGATCCGCGCGAGCGAGTCGCTTGCCCGCGCGCGCTCACCGGCCAGCCGCGCGATCTCTCCGCCGGCATCGGTCCCGGTGATCTCGGCATCGACCAGCCGCCCTTCGGCCTGCTGGATCGCCGCGATCCCGTCCTTTCCGAACGCGCGAGCGAGCGTGGGATCGAGCTTGAACGCCAGCATCGCCTCGACCGCATTTTCGCCGGTCAGGCGATAGCGCATCCCGGTGATCCGGCACCGCGCGACGCCCAGCTTCTCGCACGCGGCGGCATGCGTCTCCTGCGCGGCGGCAACGCGCTGGGCGGGCAGGCTGAAGGCATAGCGATAGTTGAAGGCAACGCCCGGCGCGGCGGTAACCGCGACGCCGGCGGGTGGCTCGGCGGCATCGGACGTTTCCATCCCGGCGCTCTCGGACGACGGGGCGCTCGATTGCGGCGCGGAACACGCGGCAACAGCAACCGATAGCATGAGGAGCGCGGAACCCGATTTCCAATGCATAGGCAACCTCCTGTTCGCGGCTCCGTTTGACGCCGCTGCGGCACATCCGGACGTGCCGTGATAACACATCACATCACAGGGGTTTGAGCAATGCCACTTTTTCGCCATATTCCGGCTGCGTCATATATCGCCTGGAATCAGTAGCTTGATCGAACTACAATTGATCTTTGCCCCAAAAACGACAAAATGCGTCGCAGCCGGTGGCCGCGCCGCATGTGTCCAGCCAGTGAAGTGCCTCAGCCCGGATTGTCGTCCCGATTGAACCAGCGCTGGATCGCATTGGGTCGATCGGGCTCGCCCTGCTCGCGATAGTCGTCCTCGCTCGCGATCCCCGCAGGGGCCGGCGCGCCGCCCGTGCCGTGGATCAGCAGGCGCAGCACCAGCACCGCGACCACCATCAGCAACAGCCACGGGCCGACCGGTGCCAGTACCTGCGCGATCCCCGCGGCCGACGTCACCAGCTTGTTCCCCGCGTCGCGAAAGCTGGCATCCGCCGATCCGTTGAGGCCCGGCGCGGGCGTGCCGGAGGCATAGGTGATCAGCACCGGCGCAGTCGCCATCGTCTCTCCGCCATCGGCCTCCGATTCCGCGATGACGTCGAGCGCGGTCTGCAATCGCCGCGCCCGGTCCTGCTGCACCGGATCGTTGCCTGCCCTGGCATTGGCGAGCTGGTCGCGCAGCCGCCCGACCAGCGCGTTCGATCGTGCGCTCGCCGTCGCATCGGCTCCGGCAATCTCGGTCTCGACCAGCGCACCACCGCCGCCGACCACGACCTTGGTTGCGGCCTCGCCGAAATTGCGCGCGATCGACGGGTCGATGCGGAAGGTCAGCGTCGCGGCGATCCGGTTCGCCTCGTCGACGCGATAGCGCAGCGACAGGATGCGGCACCGCGCCGGGCCAAGCTTGTCGCAGCCGGCGGCGTGCGATTCGACCACCGCCTTCACATGGTTGCCCGGCACCTTGTACGCATAGCGATAGTCGAACGCCCCGCCGGTCGCGGTCAGCGCCGCGACGGCTTCGTTGCTGATCTTGTCCTGATCCTTCTTGGGCGCGCTTTCGCACCCGGCCAGCGCAACGATTGCCAGCAATGCCGCCACGATTCGCATTCGAGTCCCCCTGCGGTCCGTGGCCGGAACGATAGGGCAGATGGTTAACCGCCGGAAGGGCGCGTGTGTGCTACTGTGCCGAATCGGGAAGCTGTCGCGGTGTCAGCACCCACGCCACCTTTGCCTGTCCGGCAAAGATGTTGCGCCAGCTTTCCGCCTCGCGCACCGCGCCTGCGCCATAGTCGCGATGGGTGGCGATCCGCGCGGCGGCATTGCGTCCCGCCTCGCGGAAATGGCTGCGCGCCTCCGCCAGGTCCGTGCCGGCCTTCAGCAAGGCTGCGGCCAGCGACCAGTCCCCATTGATGCGATAGGGATGGCCGGGCGGATACGCCGCCGCATAGATCGTGCGCGCTTCCCGATACAGCGCCACCGCCTCGGCATCGCGGCCCTGTTTTCCCAGATTATAGGCCAGGCTGACGATGCCGTTGGCGATGGCCGGCGATCCGGTGCGATAGGCCGCCCGGCGAATGTCGAGCGCACGCCGCAATGCCCCTTCGGCTCCCGTCACGTCGCCCGCTGCCGTCAGCGCGTTGGCGAGCGCGCCCAGCGCCACCGCAATGTCAGGATGGCCCGTGCGCAGATTGGCTTCCCGCAATGCGAGCGCACGGCGCAGCACCGGAACCGCCTCTTGTGGCCGTCGCAGCGCGATCAGCGAGGCCCCGACATTGACCAGCAACACCGCGATATGCGGATGATTGGGCGGCAGCGCGCCCTCATAGATTGCCAGCGCGCGCACCAGCAGCGGATGCGCCTCATCCTCGCGCCGCTGTGCCGACAGGTTGATCGCCAAATTGGTCAGCGCCGCGCCGACCTCGGGATGCGCCGCCCCGCGCCGGGCGAGCGTGCGGTCGAGCATGTCGCGCAGCAGCGGCTCGGCCTCGCCATAGCGTGCGTGGGCGTTGAGCAGGTTTACCATGTCGTCGATGACATTGTCCTGCGCGTTGCTGTCTGCCGCGCGGTACAAGGCGAGCGCCGCGCGATACTCGACCAGCGCTGCGTCCGGCGTCTGGACCAACGTGCTCGCCAGCAGCCGCCGGGCCAGTGCGCGGTCGAGATGGCCGGGCGGCAGCGCGCGTTCCGCGGCCGCCACTGCGCGCCGGGCCAGTTCGGTCGCCCTGACCCCGTCCCGCACGCGTTGCGCCAGCGTCGTCGCCGTGATCAGCAGATCGAGGCAATTATCGTCCGGCACTGCATTGGCGGTGCGCGCCGCGTCGCATTTGCCTATTTCGGCCTCGATCAGGCGCAGCGCTTCGCGATTGCCGCCCATCTGCGCGAGCATGCGTACGTCGGGCGGCAGTCGCCAGCGTTGCACGGGGGTGGCCGGTGCCGGGGATTGGGCCGCGGCGGCCACAGGCAGCGCGAGCGCCAAAAGCGCGGCGCAGGGCTTGCCTCCCCCCACGGCGCCTCTAACAAGCATGGTCATGAGCGACACCCGCGATCCCGATCCCTTCGACACCATCGTCGATGCCCCTTTCGACTCCGCACTCAGCGAACGTTATCTCGTCTACGCGATGTCCACCATCACCGCGCGCTCGCTGCCCGACGTGCGCGATGGTCTGAAGCCGGTGCACCGCCGGTTGCTGTGGGCGATGCGCGGGCTGCGGCTCAACCCGAACGAAGCGTACAAGAAATGCGCGCGCGTCGTCGGCGACGTGATCGGCAAATACCACCCGCATGGCGACCAGTCGGTTTATGATGCGATGGTCCGCCTGGCCCAGACCTTCGCGCTGCGATATCCGCTGGTCGACGGCCAGGGCAATTTCGGCAATATCGACGGCGATAACGCCGCCGCCTACCGTTACACCGAGGCCCGGCTGACCCAGGTCGCGATCGACCTGATGGACGGGCTGGACGAGGATGCGGTCGAATTCCGCCCGACCTATAATGGCGAGGATCATGAGCCGGAGCTGTTCCCCGGCCTGTTCCCCAATCTTCTCGCCAATGGCGCCAGCGGCATCGCCGTCGGCATGGCGACCAGCATTCCGCCGCACAACGCCGCCGAACTGATCGACGCCGCGATCCTGCTGATCGACCAGCCGACCGCCGGCGATGCGCAGATCCTGGAGCATGTCCGCGGCCCCGATTTCCCGACCGGCGGGATCGTCGTCGACAGCCCGGCGTCGATCGCCGAATCCTATGCCACCGGGCGCGGCAGCTTCCGCGTCCGCGCCAAATGGTCGCTTGAGGACCAGGGGCGCGGCACCTGGCAGATCGTCGTCACCGAAATTCCCTACGGCATCCAGAAGGGGAAGCTGATCGAGCAGATCGCGGGCCTGATCAATGACAAGAAGCTGCCGATCCTCGCCGACGTCCGCGACGAATCCGACGCGGAAATCCGCATCGTGCTCGAACCGCGCGCACGTACCGTCGATCCCGACACGCTGATCGAAAGCCTGTTCCGCCTGTCGGACCTCGAAACGCGCGTGTCGCTCAACCTCAACGTTCTCGACCACACCCGCACTCCGCGAGTGATGAGCCTGCGGCAGGCGATCGCCGCCTGGGTCGATCACCAGTTCATCGTCCTGCGGCGGCGTAGCGAACATCGGCTGCAAAAGATCATCGACCGGATGGAGCTGCTCGAGGGCTATATCATCGCCTTCCTCAACCTCGACCGCGTGATCGCGATCATCCGGACCGAGGATGAGCCCAAGCCGGTGATGATGGCGGAGTTCGAACTGACCGACCGCCAGGCCGAAGCGATCCTCAACATGCGGCTGCGCGCGCTGCGCAAGCTCGAGGAAATGGAGCTGCGCAAGGAGCGCGACGCACTGGCCAAGGAGCAGGGGGAGCTTCAGGCACTGCTCTCGAGCGAGGCGCGGCAGCGCACGCGGATGAAGCGCGACCTGACCAAGGTGCGCGACCGCTACGGCCCCGAAACCGCGCTCGGCGCACGGCGCACGCTGGTGGCCGAAGCCGCCCCGGCGCGCGAGATCCCGCTCGAGGCGATGATCGAGCGTGAGCCGATCACCGTCATCCTCTCGCAACGCGGCTGGATCCGCGCGCTGAAGGGGCATGCCGATCTGGCCAGCGCGGAAACGGCGAAGTTCAAGGACGGCGACGGCCCGTTCATCGCCTTCCACGCGCAGACGACCGACAAATTGCTGCTCGCCGCCGAAAATGGCCGATTCTACACGCTGGCGGCCGACAAGCTGCCGGGCGGGCGCGGCTTTGGCGAACCGGTTCGGCTGATGATCGATCTGGACGGCGGAACGGGGATTGTCGGGCTGTTCCCGGCGAGTGCCGCGCCAAAGCTGCTGGTCGCAGCGACCGACGGCCGCGGCTTCCTGGTCAAGGCCGAGGATGTGATCGCCGAAACCCGCAAGGGCAAGCAGGTCGTCACCCCGCGCACCGGCGCCGCGCTCAAATTGATCAAGCCGGTGGGTGCCGCGGACGATTATGTCGCGGTGATCGGCGACAATCGCAAATTGCTCGTCTTCCCGATGGCCGAGCTGGTGGAGCTGGCGCGTGGGCAGGGGGTTCAGCTCCAGCGCTATCGCGACGGCGGCCTGTCGGACGCGGTCACCTTCCGCTTCGCCGATGGCCTCAGCTGGCGGATGGGCGGCGAACAGGGGCGGACGCGGACCGAAGCGGACCTGGCCCCGTGGCGGGCGGCGCGCGGGGCGGCGGGGCGAATGCCGCCGGTCGGCTTTCCGCGCGATAACCGCTTCTAATCACGGCACGTCGGTTCAGGTCAGCGGGCGTAACGGGGAGCGGTCTTCAGCACCGCTTAACCAAATGCCTCTAACCCGCTTTGGTGATGTTGTTATCGCGCCGCCGGAAGGACAAGCCAGTCCCCGCGCCCGTCCCCGTGACGGGGCAGGACCCGCGCGTGCTCGGCCCGGCGCAATCGGCGCAACTGCTCAATCTGCTGCCGATCCCCGCTGCGCTGGTCGAACGCAGGGCCGGGGGACTGGTGTTCGAATCGGTCAACCGCCCGTTCCGGCTCTCGGGGCTTGGTACGACCGCAGAGCAGTCGCCGGTGATCCGCCATCTTGGCGCACGCATCATCGCCTTCCTCGAGTCGGACGCGACCGAGAGCGAGTTTGACTGGGAGTTGGGCGACGCGGTCGACGCGCGCTTCTTCCGCGTCCGCACCTCCCGGCGCAGCATGGACCGCCATCTTGGCCAATGCCTCGTCACGCTGATCGACCATACGTCGGAATTGCGGACCCAGCGCAGCCTGCGCCGCGAAATGCTGACCGACAGCCTGACCGGCCTCTCCAACCGCGCCGGCTTCGGCGAGGATCTGGAAACCGAGATCGAGCGCGTCGGGATTGAGCGATTCGCCATCCTCGTCATCAACCTCGACCGGTTCAGCCGCATCAATGCATGCATGGGCGGCCTTGCCGGCGACGAGCTGCTGATTTCGGTCGCGCGCCGGGTCAAGGGTGCGCTGCGCGGCCATGACATGCTGGCGCGCACCGGCGGCGACGAATTCGCCATTCGCCTCGAACTGGATGAAGGGCTGCAGGACGCGCTGCACGTCGCCAAGCGCATCCAGAACGCACTGACCACGCCGTTCCGGCTGTCGGACTTCGAAATCCGCGTCGATTGCGCGATCGGCATTGCGATCGGCGAGGGCGAGCGCGGCGACGCCGAAGAGCTGATCCGCCACGCCCAGTTCGCGATGAAACGGGCCAAGAAATCGGGCCGTACCGAAGTCTATCAAACCCGCGCCTTCGACGTCGTCCGCCAGGAATTCAGCATCGAGACCGAGCTGCGCCGCGCGATCGACAATGGTTCCCTGGCGCTCAATTTCCAGCCGATCTGCGATCTCGCCTCGGGCAAGATCGTGTCGTTCGAAGCACTGGCGCGCTGGACCACCGAAAGCGGCATCGCATTGTCGCCGGTCGAGTTCATCCCGGTTGCCGAGGAATCGGGCCTGATCGTCCCGCTCGGCCGCTGGGCGATGCATGAAGCGGCGCGCGCCGTCGCCCTGTGGGATGCGCGCGCGGGTGGCGATTGCGGTGTCAAGGTCGCGGTCAATTTGTCGGCGATCCAGCTGCAGCGCGACCAGATCGCGCCGATGGTGCAGGCCGCGCTCGAAGCGAATGGCGTCGACGGGCGCAAGATCACGCTGGAGCTCACCGAAAGCGCGCTGGTCACCGATCCCGACCGCATCGCCCAGACGATGCAGGCGCTCAAGGCGCTCGGCACCACGCTCGCAATGGACGATTTCGGTACCGGCTATTCCAACCTCGCCTATCTTCAGAAACTGCCGATCGACGTGCTCAAGATCGACCGCAGCTTCGTTTCCGGCATGCTCGCCGATCGCGACAAGGTGGCGATCGTGCGCGCGATCCTCAGCCTCGCCCAGGCGCTCGGCATGCAGACGACGGCAGAAGGGATCGAAACCAACGAACTTGCCCAGACGCTCGCCGCGCTGGGCTGCAATTACGGACAGGGCTTCCTCTATTCGCGGCCGCTCTGCATCGACGCGGCCTATGCGCTGCTGCGCGAACGCAACGCCTGATCCGCGACCGCGTCGGCGATCTGCGCGACCCGGTCTTCGCCGGGAAAGCCCTCGGCGATCCACTGACTCTCTACCGTCCGCAGGGCGCGGGCGACATCGGGGCCTTTCGACAGCCCGCGCTGGATCAAGGCTCCGCCGCTGATCGGCAGCCGCGGAATCTCCCACCCGGTCAGGTCGCGTGCGTCCACCAAGGCGGTCGGGCGATCGAACAGGAACAATCGATCGATCGCCTCGTCGCGGCCCAGGCGATAGGCAGCAGCGCGCGGCGCACCGAACAACTCGGCCTCGGTCGCAGCGATCAGCCGCTTGCGCTGTACATTCGACAGCTTGAGCCGCGCCCCGACCGACTCGGCGATCGCCGCATCGGCGGGCAACAGCGCGGCGAGGCGGCGCACCGGGTCCGGCTCCAATCCTGCCTCGGCCTCCAGCGACACGACCCGCGCGAGTCGTTCGACCGACGTGATTTCCGGGATCACGGGGCGGAAAATTCCGCGCTCCAGCATCATTGCGATCACCCGCACCGCGTCCTTCGCCACAACCAGCTTGAGCAACTCGTCGGCGATCCGCTCGCGCGACAACGCCATCAAGTCGTTGGCGCGCGCGGTACAGGCGTCCAGCGACGCCGCATCCGGACTGTCGCCGAATCGCGCCAGAAAGCGGAAGAAGCGCAGGATGCGCAGATGATCCTCCGCAATGCGGCGCAACGGGTCGCCGATGAAGCGTACATGCCGCGCATCCAGATCGGCCAGCCCGCCGAAATAGTCGAATATCGCGCCGGTGGCGGGATCGGCGTACAGCGCATTGATCGTGAAATCGCGCCGCGCGGCATCCTCGCGCCAATCGTCGGTGAACGCCACGGTTGCGCGACGCCCATCGGTTTCGAGGTCGCGGCGCAGCGTCGTCACCTCGACCACCGTGCCGCTGCTCACCGCGGTCACGGTGCCATGGGCCAGGCCGGTCGGAATGACCTTGATCCCGGCGCGCTCCAGCCGCTGCATCACATCCTGCGGGTCGAGCGGCGTGGCGATGTCGACATCGGACACGGGGATGCCGAGCAGCGTGTCGCGCACCGCGCCGCCGACCACGCGGGCATTTCCTTCGCCCAGTGCGGCCGTCAGCCGGTCGAGCCCGGGCCAATGGCGCCACGGCGCATCAGGCAGGGTTACGCCGACCACTTCAACCGCCGCGACAGATTGACCAGCATCGCTGCGGTCGCGCCCCAGATCCGGAAATCCTGCCACAGGATCTCGTAATAATGCCGGTCGCGGCCCTGCCACTCGACGCTGGACTGCAGCTGGTTGGCGGGATCGAGCACATAGTCGAGCGGCGCTTCGAAGATCGCCGCGACCTCGCCCGGCTGCGGCGTCAGGGTAAGGTCGGGCGGGATCACCGCGACGACCGGCTGCACTTCGAAGCCGGTGACGGTGCGATAGCGGTCGGCAAGTCCCACCAGCTCGACGGCATCCGGCTCCAGGCCGATCTCCTCGCGCGCCTCGCGCAATGCCGCTGCGGTGGCGTCGGCATCGTCCGCGTCGATCCGCCCGCCCGGAAAGGCGACCTGCCCGGCATGGCGGCGCAGCGTGTCGGTGCGTTGCGTCAGGATCAGGCCGGGGCGGGGGCGGTCGGTCACCGCGACCAGCACCGCGGCCGGCATCGGCACGCCATCCGCCGCAATGGCTTCGTCCAGCACATCGCCGACGATCAGCTCGGGCGCATCGTCATGATCCGCGTCGAGTGCCGCGCGGAGCCGCGCCGCCAGCGTCATGCCGGAGCCATCGCAAAGAACGCGCCGTCGCTCCACACGCCGGGCGGGTTCGATCCATTCTCCAGCGCGAGTGCTGCCAGCTCATAATAGACCGGTCGCGCAACCAACGCCTCCAGCCCGCGCCGGACGTGCAGATAGGGGTGGGGGCCGTCGTCATGCTCCGCGAAGCGCAGGCCATGCTCCGGCCCGGCCGGAACCAGGTCGCCGGTGTTCAGCCGGAACGCGATGCGCGCCGCTTCACCCGCGCCCTCGACCTTCATCTCGACTGCGACGAACGGTGCATCCTCGACCTCGATGTCGAGCTTCTCGACCGGGGTGACCAGGACATGGCGGCCATCGGGCTCGCGGCGCAGGATCGACGCGAACAGCCGCACCATCGCCGGGCGGCCGATCGGCGACCCCTGATGGAACCACGTCCCATCGCGCGCGATGCGCATGTCGCTATGCCCGCAATGCGCCGGGTTCCAGCTGTCGACCGGGGGCAGCTTCTGTTCATCGGCCAGGCGCGCGATCTCGGCGAGCGACAGGCTGGCGAGGTCGGGGGGGGGCGTCATCGGCATTTCATTGCCGTTAGGCGCATTTGCCCGCCCCGGTAAAGTGTCAGCGGCGCGGACCGACCATGCCGGGCATATCCGGCGCAGGCCCCCGCGCCAGCAGCCGCTCCCGCTCGAACGGCCCCGGCAGTCGCCACACGCCGGTCCGCGCCGCGTCGAACCCGAACTGCGCATAATACTCATGGTCGCCGATCAGCATCAGGACAGCGTCGCCCGCGCCCTCGATCGCCTTCCACATCAGCGCGCGGCCAATCCCGACATTCTGCCGCTCGGGCGACACCGCGACCGGACCCACCAGAATCATCGGCGTCACGCTGCCGTCATCGCCTGTCAGCTGGATCGGCCAGCACTGGATGCTCCCGACCAGGGTCCCCGCCTCGACAGCGGCAAAGCTCAGCGCCGGCACCGCCGCGACGCCCTCGCGCAGGCGATAGGCGGTGCGGCCATGCCGGTCGGCACCGAACACCCGGTCGAGCAACTGCTCGACCGCATCGCGATACACCTCGCCCAGGGGAACCAGCTCGAACAGGGCAATCTCCAGCGGCCCGGGGGATGGACGCCGGGGGCGCGCGCCTTTAGCCCCGAATCCGGTCCGCGCATAGCGGAATAGGGGAGGCCCGCGATGAAGCTCTATGACGCACCCTGGGCGCCCAGCCCGCGCCGCGTGCGCATCTTCCTCGCCGAAAAGGGCGTGGAGGTGCCGCGCGAGGCGATCGATCTGCGCTCGGGCGAGCATCTCGCCGACGCCTATCTGCGCATCAACCCGCGAGGAGCGGTGCCCGCGCTCAAATTCGACGATGGCGAAGTGCTGTGCGAATCGGCCGCGATCTGCCGCTATTTCGAAGCGCTGCATCCCGAACCGCCGCTGTTCGGGCGCACGCCGATCGAAATCGGCCGGATCGAAAGCTGGACCCGCCGGATCGAGGGCGATGGCTATGCGGCGGTGGTCTATGTGCTGCGCAACACCGCCACCGCGTTCAAGGATCGCGCGATCCCCGATGCGGGGTTGCGTATCGCGCAGATTCCCGAACTCGCGGCGCGCGGCGCGATCATGTGGGACGCCTTTGTCGAAGCGCTCGACCACCGCCTGTCCGACCGGCCATGGATTGCGGGAGGAGATTATAGCTTCGCTGACATCACCGCGCTGGTCACGCTCGATTTCGCCCGCGCGGCAAAGCTGGCCGTGCCCGAGCATCTTGCCCATCTGCGTCGCTGGCACAGCGCGGCAAGCGGCCGGCCCAGCGCGAGCGCCTGAACAGCCATTGCCGTTTGTGGGGGCGCGGCCTATTGGCGCGCGATCATTTTCCCCGAGGGGCTTTGCGTTGCACGATCTTCTTCAGCTTCAGGTTCGCGATCTCGAGGTCCAGGTCCTTACCGGCGTCTATTCCGAAGAGACGCATTTGCCCCAGCCGCTGCGCATCTCGATCACCGTCGACATGGCTCCGGGCGATCCGTTCCGCCCCGACACGCCGCTCAGCGCCTCGAAATCCTATCTCGATCTCAAGCATGCCGCGACCGGTGCGCTGCCCCAGGGCGTCCATTTCACCCTGATCGAAGGCGTGGCCGACCATATCGTCGAAACGCTGATGACCGGCGATGCGCGCATCCGGCGCGTCGAGGTGGAGATCGTCAAGCTTGCCATCGCCGAGGCGGACGAGCGCATCGGCATCACATTGGTCCGGTATCGCAGGTAGGGGCTGACACCTTCCCCTGGCGGGGAAGGATTCAGGGGCGGTGCGCCGACCTCACCGCTTGCACGGCCCCAGTTGGTCCAGCACGAAGCGATAATCCTCGCGCGCCGCCGCCACATTTGCCGGATCCTCGTCCGCCAGGCTGGTCGCCGGCAATGTGCGCGGCAGGCCACAGGCCAAGCGATACCATAGCAACGTGTCGCGCGCCGGCGCCGCAGCGGCATCGTCGACGATCTCGCCCAGCGCCACTGCCCAGCGCTTCTGCTCGCCCGGACGCCGCAGGATCGACAGCGAGATCGGCGCGCCATTGGCGGTCTGCACGAAAATCTGGGTCTCGCCCTCACCGGGCAGCGCGCCCGGAACGTGAAAGGCATTGCCCAGCCCGGTGATCGCCGGCGGTGCGTCGGGGGCAACCACCTCGCGCGCGATCCGGCGAACCAGCGCGTCGAGTTCGGCGCTCCAGTCGCGCTGCCCGTCGAGCGTGGTGAGCTGGATCATCGTTGGCTGACCGGCCACCGGCCGCGCGAACAGCAGGACGCGGCGCTTGTTGAGCTTGGGCGCGCGCCCGCGGGCGTCGAGCGGGACGTCGACGACATAGCCGACCCGCGTCGCCATCGCCGCATCGGCGCGAATCAGCGCCAGAACATCGGCCTCGACATAGAATCGCTGATGCCCCGGGGCCACCCCCGCGGCCTCGGCTCCCTTGATTCGCGCCGCGCTGCGGATCCGCGCATCAAGGATCGCGGGCGCGCCGATCACGCGGTCCGCAACCTGCGCATAGGGCGGCAGCACCACCCCAGATTCGGCAACGAGCTGTGCCGCGGCGGGTGCCGGGAGCATCGGAGAAGCCGCGAAAAATGCGGCACAAAGCGGTACGATACGGATACGGAACATACCGTTCATTCTACGTGAATGTCCCAGCGGCATACAGAAATATTTCTGCCACGTGCGGATTATACGTTTATTACGTCCGACAAAGCGTTTGCGTCGCGCAAAACGCCGCGATAGGACTCGCGCCGCCGCCGGTCGGTCTTACGATTGCCCGACCGGGAGAGCCACGCCGACAATGATGCCAAGGTGCCGGGCAACGGCGCGGCGAACGAAGGAGTTTAGTTGCTGAATGGCCTACGCAGATCGTGATGTAGGAGGCAGTCGTGTCGTGGCGATCGTG
The DNA here is from genome assembly GCF_965227385.1 of Sphingomonas sp. Lineage (GTDB taxonomy): Bacteria > Pseudomonadota > Alphaproteobacteria > Sphingomonadales > Sphingomonadaceae > Sphingomonas. Next base: position 523,785 of record NZ_OZ245750.1, on the reverse strand, counting down.
GTCGTCTCGATCATCCTCGCCATTCTCGGATACGTGTTCGTGACCGGGCTCGCCTACAAGTATATCCGGGAAAAAGCGGAGGAGATGGAAGTCTTCGACGTCCAGGAACCGCCGCCCCCGCCCGAGGAGGTTCCTCCTCCTCCTCCACCGCCGGATTCGCCGGTCCCGCCGCCGCCCACCACCGTGGTCGTGCAGAAGCCGATTGTTCAGGTTCCTGCCCCGCCGCCGCCAGTGGCCGTGTCGAACGTGATCCCGCCCAGCCAGCCGCCGACGCCGCCGGCGCCGCCCGCTCCGCCGGCACCGCCGCCGCCGCCGCCACCGCCTGCAATCAGCAAGGCAGCGGCCGCACGCGGCAACCCGGCTTCGTGGGTCACGCCGGACGACTATCCGCCCGCCGCGCGTCGCGCCGGCGACGAGGGCTCGGTCGGCATCACCTTTTCGATCAACGCCCAAGGGCGGATCGAAAATTGCCGGGTGAGTGCGTCGTCGGGTTCGTCCGCGCTGGATGCTGCGACCTGCAGCCTGGTGACTCGTCGCGGACGTTACTCGCCTGCGCTCGACGCGGCCGGGAACCCGGTCGCTGGCGGAACCAAGTCGCTGCGCTTCCGGTGGCAGCTCGAAGACTGATGGGCGGGCGTGCCACGCACGCCTGACCCGGATACCGACATCACAATCGTTATTTCATAGGGAAAGAACCGCACATGTTCACCACCATCCTCGCCGGAGCCGCTGCCGCACCGGCCCCCGCCGCGAACTTCGACATCCTGCACGCCATGAACGAAGGCGGCGTGATCGCCTGGGGTACCGCGATCATCCTGACCGGCATGCTCTTCTTCTCGCTCTACATCCTGTTCACCAAGGTGTTCGAGCAGCAGAAGGTGCTGAACCAGTACAAGCGCGTTCGCGCCCAGTTCTGGCAGGCCGGCAGCCTGCGTGAAGGCGCCGCGAAGCTCGAGAAGAACTCGGCCTATCGCCAGATCGTCGACGACGCGCTGCTCGCACAGGAGCAGTACAAGGACCTGACCGATCCGATCGAAGCGCATGATTGGCTGCACGGCTCGCTCAAGCGTTCGGAAGATTCGATCAACTCGCAGCTGGGTGGCGGTCTCGCCTTCCTCGCGACCGTCGGTTCGACCGCTCCGTTCATCGGTCTGTTCGGTACCGTCGTCGGCATCTTCCGCGCGCTGATCAAGATCGGTGCGGCGGGTGACGCGTCGATCGGCACCGTCGCCGGCCCGGTCGGTGAAGCGCTCATCATGACCGCGCTCGGCCTCGTCGTCGCGGTTCCGGCCGTGCTTGCCTACAACTGGCTGCAGCGTCGTAACAAGACGATCGCCGAACAGCTCGGCGGTTTCTCGAACGACGTGCTCGGCTACCTGGCTTCGGACGGTCGCGTGCGCCCGACCGTGAAGGGTGCGAAGGTTGCGCCGAAGGCGCCGCCGGTCGCGACCACTGCCAAGGCCTGAAGATTCGACTGACGACCGTGTGGTGGCGGCTCGCCGCTCCGCACGGTCACCCGCCGGGACAGATCGGCCCGGGGACAGGATGCGAAAGATAGGATTGCGCCAATGGCGATGAGTGTAGGCGGCGACTCCGCCGAAGAAAAGCCGATGTCGGACATCAACACGACGCCCCTGGTGGACGTCATGCTGGTTCTGCTCATCATCTTCCTGATCGCGATCCCCGTCGCGATTCAGTCGGTCGAGCTTGAGCTGCCCAAGACGCAGTTCGAACCGACCGTGACCAAGCCGGAGAATGTGCTGCTCGCGGTGCGTGCGGACGCAAACGGCACCTGCCAGGTGTTCTGGCAGATGACCCCGATCACCAGCACCGAATTGCTGAAGCGCGCCAGCGACAATCTCAAGGCGGTGGTCGATCGGGTCGGTGCGGATAACATCAAGCCGGATGACATTCCCGAAGTGCACATCCGCGGCGACATCAACACGCCGTACAAGTGCATCGGCGGCGTGGTCTATACGATGCAGAATGCGGGCTTTGTGAAGGTCGGCTTCATCTCGCAGCCGGGCGCCATCGCGCAGTAAGCCCGAAATTCAGGAGTATACGTCATGGCAATGAGCGCCGGTAAAGACGACGGCGAGCCGATGATGGAGATGAACACGACGCCGTTGATCGACGTCATGCTCGTGCTCCTCATCATGCTGATCGTCACCATCCCGCCCCAGTCGCACGCGGTGAAGGTCGACCTTCCCCAGAATACCGGCACCCCGCCGCCGCAGGTGATCGAACCGCAGAAGAACAAGATCACGATCGAGCCCGATGGCCGCATCTACTGGAACGGCAGCGAGATCAACGATGTGACGCTGCGCCAGTATCTGGATGCCAGCCTTCAGATCACGCCGGAACCGGAACTGCATTTCCAGCCCAACCCGCAGGCACGCTATGAGCGCGTCGACGAGGTGCTGGCGATCATCAAGCGGTCGGCGGTCACGAAGCTCGGCTTCGTCGGCAACGAACAGTATCGCAACGATTTCTGATCGCTCCGGGGATCCGGACAATGATCAAGGGCGGCCCTCGGGTCGCCCTTTTTTTGTCCTGTGAATGACGGCCTGGCGTCTCCACCCGCGATTGCAATCAACGCATTTGCACTCCTGAAACATTAGTGACACCAATGTGTCATTGAACTGTCATATTAGGAGGGCGTGCAATGCATAAGGTCCTTGCCTCGATTGTCCTGGCTGCACCGTTGGCGGCGGTCCCGGCGGTGCAGGCCCAGTCCGCAGAACAGCCCAATGCGCATCTTGCGATTGCGGCGGGCGATTACGACCAGGCCGAGCGCGTGCTGCTCGCCGAACAGCGCATCTTCCCCGCGCGTCCCGAAATTCTGCTGAACCTTGCTGCGGTCCATGCCCGCACCGGTCGCGCGGCCGAGGCGCGCGCGCTCTATCACCGCGTGCTCGCGTTGAAGCCTGTGGCGATGGACGTCGTCGACGGCCAGACGATCGCGTCGCACGCCGTCGCCCAGCGCGGCATCCGCTTGCTCGACGCGGGCCGGATGGCGGGTCGCTAAAGCCTGCGGGCGACCGAACGTCCTTCCGCTCCCCGAAACGGGAGCGGGCAGGTCACGGTCAAGCGGCGCGCCGGGCTCGATTCCCCGCCAGCCCGTTCTTCCCGATGGGTGATGGTTGAGCCGCGCCGAGGCGCTGCCTCTGCGGGGAGGCGCCGTCGAACGCCCTCACCCTTGCTACAGCCGCGGCAGCGTAACGCCGCGTTGCCCCATATATTTGCCCGCGCGATCGGCATAGCTCGTCTCGCACGGCTCGTTCCCCTTGAGGAACAGGAACTGGCACGCGCCCTCATTTGCATAAATCTTCGCGGGCAGCGGCGTGGTGTTCGAAAACTCCAGCGTGACATGCCCCTCCCATTCGGGCTCGAGCGGGGTCACATTCACGATGATCCCGCAGCGCGCATAGGTCGATTTGCCGAGGCAGATCACCAGCACGTCGCGCGGCACCCGGAAATACTCGACCGTGCGCGCCAGCGCGAAGCTGTTGGGCGGGATGATGCAGACATCGGTCTGGCGGTCGACAAAGCTGGTCGACGAAAAATCCTTCGGGTCCACCACGGCGCTGTCGATATTGGTGAAGATCTTGAACTCGTCCGCCACCCGGGCATCATAGCCGTAAGAGGACAGCCCATAGGAGATACACCCCTCCCGCCGCTGCGCCTCGACAAACGGCTCGATCATGCCGTGCTTCTGTGCCTGTTCGCGAATCCAGATGTCGGAGAGAATGCTCATGCGGCTGGTCTAGGCGAGCAAGCGGCGTAGCGGCAAGCTCATCCGATCCCCAAATCCCCCGGCCCGAATGCGTGCGGCAACAGCTCGCTCAGCCGATGCGTCTCATACGCCTCACCCTCGGCCCCGGCGCAGAACACCGCAAGGTCACGGCCCCCCAGTTGCGCTGCCTCGTTCAGCACCTGCCGGCATCGCCCGCACGGCCGGATCGGGTCGCTGCCATGCGCCACGCCGTCGGTCATCATGCCCCCGATGATCCCGACCGCGACCACCTCGCGCAGCCGCCCTTCGGCGTTGGCGCGCGCCGTCGCGACCGTCTCGGCGCAGAGCGACAGGCCGTAGCTCGCATTCTCGAAATTACAGCCCGTCACGATGCTGCCGTCGGTCATCAGCAGTGCCGCGCCGACCGCGAAGTTCGAATAGGGCGCATGCGCGTTGCGCGCGGCCTCCCGCGCGGCGGCGATCAGGGCGGGGGCGTCGATGTCACTCATGGGGCGATCACGTTCCAGTTTACGGGGCGCTCGGCCCCCTCGATGCGGCGAACGGTGCTGGCCTGCCACAGCCGCCACGGGCGGGCGGAATAGGCGGGCGGAAAGAACATGCCGGTGCTCCACAACGGCCGCTCGATCGCGCCGCTTACCTGATAATGCGCTTCGAAGTCCGGGCTGATGCGCAGGATCACCGGCTTGCCGCTATGCGTCTCGATCGTCGCAGCGAGCTGGCGCAGCTCGACCAGCACCACGTCGCGTTCGGGCCGGGCGGGGCAGTCGTCGCGGAACGCTAGGTCGATCGCGACCGGCAGCGCATCGGCATCGCGCGGCACCGTCGCGGTGAAATTGCCCGCCTGATCGCTCGCCAGCTGGCACAGCGAAAAGGCGTGCAGCGCCCCGCGCCGGATGCCCGCCTCGTAAATCCCGGCCCAATTCTCCGCGAACAGCGCATCGCGCACATCGGCGCCGACGGTCGCGCGGGCATAGGCGAAGTCGAGATTGCTGCTGCGCGCGGTGAACCAGTCGATCTTCCCCGCCTCGTCCGACACGTCGATGCCCTGCTGCGCATAGTCGCTGCGCGCCGGTGCCCAGGCGATCGCCCACATCCAAGCGCACACGCCGACCAGCGCCAGCGCGAGGATCACCCCGGCCCAGATGCGCAGCGTCTTCATGCCTTGATGTGGAGAACACAAATGAGCGTGAACAGCCGCCTCGCGGTCGCGTGATCGACCGCGATCTTGCCGTCGAGCCGTTCCATCAACAGCCGTGCCGCATCGTCATGGATGCCGCGCCGCGCCATGTCGATCGTCTCGATCTGCGCCGGGGTCGCGCTGCGGATCGCCTGGAAATAACTGTCGCAGATCGCGAAATAATCGCGGATCGGACGGCGGAATGCGGCCAGGCTCAGGATCAGCGTTTCCAGCGCGCTGTCATCCGCGCGCTTGATGTCCAGCTGCAACCGCCCTTCCGGCACCGACAGCGCGATGCGGTATGGCCCGGCATAGCCATCGGGATAGGCACGCTGCGGCGCGAAGCTGTTCTCCTCGATCAAATCGAAGATCGCGATTCGCCGTTCCTGCTCGATATCCGCCGAGCGCCACAGGATCGTGCGCTCGTCCAGCGTGACGTCGATGATCCGGGGGTCGGCCATGGTCCCGCCACTTACGGGGCGCGACCCGGTTTCGTCCACAGGATAAACAGGCCGTGGCGGGTTGAGCGATCGCGGCGGGAGTGGGAAAGGGGGCCTATGGCCACGCTAGCAACGATTCCCCCGGCTTCTTCGGCCGCCCCGGCGGATGCCGCCCCGCGCCTGCCCCAGAATGTGGAGGCGGAGGCGGCGTTGCTCGGCGCGATGATGATCGACAATCGCCTAGCCGACGACATCGTCGAAGTGTTGCAGGACCAGCATTTCTTCGAGCCCGTCCATGGCCGCATCTTCCGCGCGATCAAGACGCTGCGTAAACAGGACATGCTGGCGACCCCGGTGACGCTCAAGCCTCTGTTCGAAAAGGACGAGGGCATGGCCCAGCTGGGCGGTCCCGGCTACCTCGCCCAGCTCACCGGATCGGGCGCGGGCCTGATCGGCGCGCGGCAATTCGCGCGCCAGATCTACGACCTCGCTTTGCTGCGCGAACTGGTGACGGTCGGCCGCAACATGGTTGAAAAGGCGCTCGACACCAGCGAGGACGTCAACCCGCGCGAACAGATCGACCGCGCCGAAGAGGCGTTGTTCAAGGTCGCGGCCGATGGCGGTACCGCCAACACCGTCAAATCCTTCAACGAAGCGACCAAGATCGCGCTCGAAAACGCCAAGCGTGCGCAGAGCGCGGGCGGCGGGGTCGCTGGCGTCACCACCGGCTTCGATTCGGTCAACGGCCGCATCGGCGGTCTGCACCACAGCGATCTCATCATTCTTGCCGGCCGTCCCGGCATGGGCAAGACCTCGCTCGCCACCAACATTGCCTACAACGCCGCGCGCCGGATGATGGACGATATCCGGCTTGGCATCAGCCCGAAGGAATCGATCGGCGCCAAGGTCGCGTTCTTCAGCCTCGAAATGTCGGCGGACCAGCTGGCGCTGCGTATCCTGTCCGAAAGCTCGCGCATCGCGTCCGAAGCGCTGCGCATGGGCAATATCAGCAAGGCCGAGTTCGCCCAGCTGGCACAGGCCGCCGCTGACCTCGAGCAGCTGCCACTCTACATCGACGACACCGCCGGCCTGACGATCAGTTCGCTGCACAGCCGCGTACGCCGCCTCCAGTCCAAGCATGACGGCGAACTCGGCCTCGTCATCGTCGACTATCTCCAGCTGCTTCAGGGCAGCGGCAACAACCGCGACGGCAACCGCGTCCAGGAAATCTCGGAAATCAGCCGCGGCCTCAAGACGCTGGCCAAGGACATCAACGTCCCCGTGATCGCCCTGTCGCAGCTCAGCCGCGCGGTCGAAAGCCGCGAGGACAAACGCCCGATGCTGTCGGACCTGCGCGAATCCGGCTCGATCGAGCAGGACGCCGATATGGTGTGGTTCGTGTTCCGCGAGGATTATTACGTCGCCGCCCGTGAACCCAAGCGCCCGCGCGAAGGCGACGATCCCAAGACGTTCGAGGATCACGCAAAGTGGGCGCTCGAAATGGAGCGCGTCTTCGGCCTCGCCGAACTGATCATCGCGAAACAGCGCCACGGCGCGACCGGCAAGGTGCTGCTGAGCTTCGAATCGAGCTTCACGCGCTTCAGCGATTATGCCGGCGACATGGTGGCCGAGCCGTACGAGTAACCCAAGCCCCCCCCCCGCAAGCGGGAGGGGAGCTACGTTCAGACCTCTAAAACCGCTGGTGCCGCGCCCCGTCGATCGTGTCGCAATCGCCGCGGAAGCGGTAGCTGGACAGGCCCTGGATGTTGATCCGCCCGCTTCGCCGATCGATGGTCACGCGCGGCTTGTTGAGGCCATTGAGGCGATAGGTCGCGCGGATCTGGTCGCGATCGGTGTAGACGTCGTTGAGGTCCCACCACCCGTCGCGGTTGGTGCCGCCCGAATGGATCGGCGGGATCAGCGACCGGGGCAGGCGGATGCGCCCGCCGCCGTCCCATAGCTGGATCATCAGCGATGCGTCGAACTGCTGCCGGGTCAGCTCGGTGCGGTTGCCGAAATCATAGCGTCCGCTGTCCCAGTTCCACTGCCAGCCATAGCGGGTTGCCACGGCGGGCTTTTGTCCCTCTCCAAAGCACACGAGGCCGAGCGAGATCGGGCGTCCGCCGGGCCAGCCGCCGGGGCCACCGGGGCCGCCTGCACCCGGACGATCCGGACGACCGGGGCGGTCGTCATCCCAGCCGGGCCGGCCCGGCCGGTCAGGCCGGTCGGGTCGCCCGCCGTCCGCCTGCTGGCGGCAATCGGGTGCAGGCGCAGTGACAATCGAGTCATACCGCCCATTCACCGTGGCGATCGACACGCAGAGGCGGCGATCGGCATTCCACCAATAGGTCCATTTGCGGTCGTCGCCGGTCTGGCTTCGGACGAAGCTATAGCCGCGCCGCTGCAACTCGCCCTCCGCCTGTCCGGCGCGCGCACCGACCATGTCGCGCAGGTCATAGGGGGTGTTCTGGGCATGGGCCGCGCTGCTCAGCGAAAAGGTTGCGACCAATGCCGCGGCGGTTATCGGGGTGGTCCTTCGCATCGAAAATCTCCTCAATGAACGGGGACGAATGCTTCAACCTTGTCGAGTCGCGCCGATCGGGCGCATGTTCAGGCTAGGAGCACACCGGGCTCCCGGAAAGGTGCCGTCGATGCATTTCATGAGCCTGCTCAAATCCTTGGACGATCTCCTTTACGAAGTGATGTCGTGGCTGGTGTTCTATCCGCTAACCCTGTGGAGGGTGCTGCGTCGTCCGCTGGTGATGATGGACTATTCCGATCGCGAACTGAACCAGAGCGCGGGCGAACAATATACGGATACGCTGACCCCGCCGCTGTTCCTGCTGGTCTCCCTGCTGCTCTCGCACGCTCTCGAACTCGCCTTTGTCGGTGACAACATTCTGGTACGCAGCAACCACGGCCTGGCCGCGCTGGTGAAGGACGATACCAGCCTCGTCATCCTGCGCCTTATTGTGTTCAGCGTGTTTCCGCTGATGTTCGCGGTGCGACTGGTACGGGCCCAGCGCAAGCGTCTGACCCGGGATTCGTTGCGCCCGGCCTTCTATGCGCAATGCTACGCCGCCGCGCCGTTCGCACTGCTGATCGGGATCGGCACGTTGCTGACGACCGTGCATCGCGTCGACTGGGCATTGCCGCTAGGTCTGGGGATCACCGCAGCAACGTTACTCATCTACCTCATGGTGCAGGCGCGGTGGTTCGCCGAACATCTCAAGCGCTCGCTGATCGCTGGTTTGGGTCAGGCGGCGATCGCGATGGGCGCCAGTCTCGTGATGATCTTTCTGGTCGCGCCGCTGTTCGCCTGAGCGATCAGAACACCGGCAGATCCGGGTCCCCATCCGTCACCGGCGTATGGATCCCGCACTCGGTCTTGTCCCATCCGACCCAGCGGCCCGATCGCGGGTCTTCGCCGGGCTTGACCTTGCTGGTGCACGGCGCGCAGCCGATCGACAGGTATCCCTGCGCCTCCAGCGGGTGGCGCGGCAGGTCATGGGTGGCGAAATAGGCTTCGATATCGTCCTTGGTCCAGTCGGCGAGCGGGTTGACCTTCAGCTTGCCCGCCGCGTCCACCTCGAACCGCGGCAGCGCGTTGCGTGTACTCGCCTGGAACGCCTTGCGCCCGGTGATGCTCGCGTCGAACCCCGCCATCGCGGCATCGAGCGGGAGCACCTTGCGGATCTCGCAGCAGCCATCGGGGTCATAGGACCAGCGCAATCCGCTTCCGTCCTTCTTCTCCAGCACTGCAGGATCGGGCGTCAGCACGCGCAGCCCGGTCAGCCCCAGCCGTTCGACCAGCGTGTCGCGATAGGCAAGCGTCTCCGGGAAATGCTTGCCGGTGTCGAGGAACAGCACCGGCACCGCCGGATCGATCGACGCCACCAGATGCAACAGCGCCGCGCTCTCCGCGCCGAAGGACGACACCAGCGCGACATCGCCGACCATCGCTTCGGTCAGCACGGTGCGCAGCATCTCCTCCGTCGGGACGCCACGGAACAGATTGTTCAGCCGGATCGCGTCGCGCTCGCCGAAACGCGGCGTCAGGTCGATCCGGTCGATCTTGCGGGCAGCCACGTTAGCCATGCCGCCGTTTCCAGACCGGCACCTGGCCGTCCGCCGCGATCTGATAGACATGATCGTAGCGCGCCAGCGCCGCGGCCAGCACCGCCTCGTCGACCGGCGCTTCGGGCGCAAAACTGTCGAAACCGCAGCGGCGCATCAGCGGGATCTGGTCGACCAGCACATCGCCCTGCGCGCGCAATTCGCCGGTATAGCCCGCCTCGCGCAGGATGCGGCCCGCCGAATAACCGCGCCCGTCGCGGAACTTGGGGAAGCTCACCTCGACCAGCGCGAGGCGTTCGAGATGCGGCAGCAGCGCGCGCGCGTCGTCGCCCGATTCCAGCCGAACGGCGGTGGCGTTGGACTGGCCGAGGAACGCGTCGAGCGTCACCGCCGGCTCGTCATGCGCGGCGTCGTCGCGATAGCGCAAGTCACCCATAAATCGCCTCCTTGAATGGGGCCATGCCGATCCGGCGATAGGTGTCGACGAACCGCTCGCCATCCTGACGCTGGGCGAGATAGACGTCGGTCGCCTTTTCGACCGCGTCGACCACGCCGTCCTCGCTGAAGCCGGGACCGGTGATCTGGCCGAGCGAGACATCCTCCGCCCCCGATCCGCCGAACGACAGCTGGTAGTTTTCGACGCCCTTCTTGTCGACGCCCAGGATGCCGATATGCCCGGCATGATGGTGGCCGCAGGCGTTGATGCAGCCGCTGATCTTGAGCTTCAGCTCGCCCAGTTCGCGCTGCCGCCCGAGATCGGCGAAGCGCGTCGCGATCTTCTGCGCCACGGGAATCGACCGTGCATTGGCAAGGCTGCAATAATCCAGACCGGGGCAGGCGATGATGTCGCTGATCAGGTCGAGATTGGCGTCGGCCAGCTCGACTTCGACCAGCTTCTGCCACACCGCATAGAGGTCCGCCTTGCGCACATGCGGCAACACGATGTTCTGGGCGTGCGTGACGCGCAGTTCGTCGAAGCTGTAGCGCTCGGCCAGGTCCGCCATCGCGTCGATCTGCGCAGACGACGCATCGCCCGGGATGCCGCCGACCGGCTTCAGGCTGATGTTGACGATGGCATAGCCGGGCTGCTTGTGCGCCACGACCTGCTGGTCGAGCCAGACGGCAAAGTCGGGATCGCTGCGGTCGAGTTCGTCGCTGAGGCCGCTTTCGAACGCCGGATCGGCGAAATGCGCGGCGATCCGGTCGAACTCCGCGCGCGGCGGGTCGATGCCCAGCTTCTTGACCTCGATGAACTCGGCCGCGACCTCGTCACGGTATTTGTCCGCGCCGATCTCATGGACCAGGATCTTGATCCGCGCCTTGTACATATTGTCGCGGCGGCCATAGCGGTTGTACACGCGCAGGCACGCTTCCATGTAGGACAGGAAGTCCTCGAACGGCACGAATTCGTTGATCAGCGGCGCGATCATGGGGGTACGCCCCATGCCCCCGCCGACATAGACGGCCACGCCATGGCGCCCGTCGCGCTCGACGATCTGCAGCCCGATATCGTGCAGCCGCATCGCCGCACGATCCTCGTCCGCCGCGATCACCGCGATCTTGAACTTGCGGGGCAAGTAGCTGAACTCGGGGTGGAACGTGCTCCACTGGCGCAGCAATTCGGCCCAGGGGCGCGGATCGGTCAACTCGTCCGCCGCCGCGCCCGCATATTGGTCGGAACTGATGTTGCGGATGCAATTGCCGCTGGTCTGGATCGCATGCATCTCCACCGTCGCCAGTTCGGCGAGGATGTCGGGCGCGTCCTCCAGCTTGATCCAGTTATACTGGATGTTCTGGCGCGTGGTGAAATGGCCGTAATCGCGGTCGTACTTGCGCGCGATATGCGCCAGCATCCGCATCTGCCGGCTGTCCAGTGTGCCATAGGGCACCGCGACGCGCAGCATGTACGCGTGCAGCTGCAGATACAGGCCGTTCATCAGCCGCAGCGGCTTGAACTGATCCTCGGTAATCTGCCCCGCCAGGCGGCGCTGCACCTGATCGCGAAACTCCTCGACGCGGGCCGCGACGATGGAATGATCATATTCGTCGTACTTGTACATGTCAGATCACCCAGCTGCCGGCATTGGGATCGGCGGGTTTGAGCGTCAGGTCCGGGCGCACGGTCGGGCCGAGCGCGCGGATGCGGTCCTTGATATGCGCGGGGCGTGGCCCCTCGGGCGTTGCGGTGGCGTCGATCACATAGGGACCGTTGACGCGCCGTGCGCCTTCCTCCGCCTGCGCGATCGCCTCGCCGGTCTCGCCGACATCGACCGCATCCTCGACATGGCGCGACCAGCCATTGCCGGTCCACCAGGTCACGTCGCCGGTGGCAAGATCGTTTCCGGTCAGCAATTTCATGCGAGTGCCTCCGCCGCTTTCGCCCAGCTGGCGAGCTTGTCCTGCGCATCCGACAGCGCGACCACTTCGCCGACCACGATGATCGCCGGGCTCTGCACCTTCTCGCGCTCGACCATCGGGCCGAGGTCGGCGAGCAATGTCTGGATCGCGCGGCTGCCCGGCAGCGTCGCGCGCTCGAGCACCGCGACCGGCATGTCCGGGGCAACGCCGTCGCCCATCAATTTTTCGGCAATGTCGGGGCAGGTCGCGACGCCCATGTAAATCACCAGCGTACGGCCTTTGCCGGCAAGGCCGGACCAGTCCTGATCCTTCAGCCCCTTGCACTGGCCCGCGACGAAGCTGACCGCGCTCGACCAGTCGCGATGGGTCAGCGGCAGCATCGCCTCAGCCGCAGCGCCCAGCGCCGCGCTGACGCCCGGAATCACCTCGACCGGCAGCCCGGCGGCGCGCACCGCCTCGACCTCTTCGCCGCCCCGGCCAAAGATGAACGGATCGCCGCCCTTCAGCCGAACGACGATCGCGCCGGTCTTCACATGCGCGATGATCAGCGCGTTGATGCCGTCCTGCGGCACCGTATGCTTCGACCGCTTCTTGGCGACGCAGATGCGGTGCGCGTGCGGGGCGAGGTCGAGCACGCGCGGATCGACCAGCCCGTCATGGACCAGCACATCGGCGGACTTGAGCGCTTCGACCGCGCGGACGGTCAGCAGGCCGGGATCGCCGGGGCCGGCACCGACCAGGATGACGCGACCACGCGCAGTGGGATCGAGCAGGGAAACCATGCCACCCAGATGGATGCCGGGCGGCCAAGCCACAACCGAGGGTTGCTTGGGGATGGGCTAGCGAATCTATGTCTTGGCAAGCTCGCGGGCGCGCTGGGCCAGTTTCAGCGCCTCGTCGATCAGCTCCGCGGTGAACGCGACATCGCCATGCCCGACCGCGATGGTCAGGCAATTGCGGGCCTCCTGGGCCAGACGCTGGGCACGGGGCGGGGCGGGCGACGCAAGGACGAGCGGTTTCACGGCGCGCTCAATCCACAGGCGCGGCGCCTGTTCCGCAACTCATCGCATCTACCTGAATAAATTCGCGATTCGCGCCAAGGTCGGATGGCGTGGGCGTGGTGTCAGCCTTCGCGCAACCCGATCCCAATCGACACCCGCGCCTGTTCCGATTCGGACGATACTACCGGATAGGCGCAATAGTCGGCGGCGTAGAAGGCGCTGGGCCGATGGTTGCCCGACCAGCCGATGCCGCCGAACGGCGCCGACGAACTGGCGCCATTGGTCGGCTTGTTCCAGTTGACGATGCCCGCGCGGATATTCGCCCAGAACTGGTCGTACAGTTGGGGATTCTGGCTCACCAGGCTCGCCGACAGGCCATAGCGGGTGTTGTTCGCCTCGGCGATCGCCTCTTCGAACGTCTTGACCCGGATGACCTGCAGGATCGGGCCGAACAGCTCGACATCGGGCTTTTCGCGCGCATCGGTCATGTCGATCATCGCCGGGGTGACGAAGGGCCGGCCCTCGATCGGCCGCTCCATATGCCGCAGCGGCTTGCCGCCCAGGAAGGTCAGCTCGAGGAAGCTTTCGGTCAGCAAATCGGCGGTGTCGTTGTCGATCACCGGTCCCATGAACGGCGCCGGGTCGGCATGCGGCTCGCCGATGATCAGCCGCCCGATCAACCGGTTGACCTCGCCCACCAGCGGGTCGAACAATTTCTCGTCGACGATCAGTCGGCGCGCGGCGGTGCAGCGCTGCCCCGCGCTGGTGAACGCCGACTGCACCACCAGCACCGCGGCGGAATAGATGTCGGGCGTGTCCCACACCAGAATCGGGTTGTTGCCGCCCATCTCCAGCGCCAGGATCTTCTCGGGCTTCGACGCGAATGCGCGGTTGAGCGCGATGCCGGTGCGGGCAGAGCCGGTGAACAACAGCCCGTCGATCCCGTCATGGCCGGCCAGCGCCTTGCCCTCGTCCGGCCCGCCGATCAGCAGGCGGATGCACCCCTCGGGCACCCCGGCCGCATGGAAGCATTCGACCAGGAACGAGCCGGTCGCGGGGGTCTTTTCCGATGGTTTGAACACCACCGCATTGCCCGCCAGCAGCGCCGGGACGATATGGCCATTGGGCAGATGCGCCGGGAAATTGTACGGCCCCAGCACCGCCAGCACGCCGTGCGGCTTGTGCCGCAGCGCGAGGCGCGTGTTCATCGCCGCATCGATCCGCCGCTGTCCGGTGCGCTCGGAAAAGGCGGCGATCGAGATATCGACCTTGGCGATCACCGTTTCGACCTCGGTCCGCGCTTCCCAGAGCGGCTTGCCGGTCTCGCGCGCGATCAGGTCGGTAAAGGCATCGCTCTTCTGCCGCACAACATTGGCGAAGCGGCGCAGCGCCTCGATCCGAAAGGCAAGCGGACGCGCGGCCCATTCGGCCCAGCTCGCGCGGGCCTTGGCAACCTCTCCGTCGACGTCGCCGATCTTGTGCCGCCACAGGACGGCGCCGGTGGCGGGTTCGGTCGAAATGATTTCCGTGGCGGGCATTCGGTCTTTCTATGTGCTTGTGGCCCTGACTATGGGCTGTTCTCTAGCAGCTATTGGACGCGTTGCCACCTCACCAGTATCGCCCGCCCGCGTCGAGCGCTTCGCCCATCTGTCGGATCGCCGCGACCTTTGCGTGGAACGGTCGCCAATCGTCGTCGCGGTCTATTGCGGCCCAGATCGTCTCGACCTCGTCGATCAGCATCGAACAGGGCTCGCCGCCCGCGAAATAGGGGTGCGAGCGGCCCTGCGGGATCGGCTCATATTCGGCCAGAACGCCACGCACCGCGTCCCATTCCGCGCCATAGCTGTCGGGCAGCGTGCCGCCATAGGCATCGAAGAAGAACCGGTCGATGCCATGCCCGGTTGCCATCAGCGCGCGCTCGACCGCCTCCTTGAGCCGCCAGCCCAGCTCGGTATCGCTCTTGCGGTCGCGCGTCAGCACGCCCAGCCGCCGCTGCAACGGGTCCTGATAGAATAGCCGGTAATAGGTCTCGAACTCCTCCAGCTTGGCAATCAGCGGCGGCGCCTCGCTGATCACCCGCAGCGACACCGCCAACTGCGCGACATTCCACAGGATCGCGTCGGGCTGGCGGCCGAAGGCATAGAGCCCGGCATGGTCGAAATAGGCGGCGGTGAAGCCGGGGTCGAATGTCGGCGCGAACCGCCACGGACCATAGTCGAAACTCTCGCCCATCACGTTGATATTATCGGTGTTGAGCACGCCATGCACGAACCCGGCGACCATATAGCTCGCGGCGAGGCTCGCGACGCGCGCGACCACCAGCCCGAAGAATTGCGCAACCGGGTCTTCATCCTTCTCGACGCCGATCATCTCGTCGAGACACCAGTCGACCAGCCGCCGCATATTCTCGGTATCGCCGTGATAGGCGAGACGCTGGAAGGTGCCGATGCGGATCTGCCCCAGGCTCATCCGCACCAGCACGGCGGAGCGGGTGGGGGAGGGCTCGTCGTTGCGCTCCAGCGCCTCGCCGGTCTCGATCAATGAGAAGCTGCGGGAGGTGCGCACGCCCAGCGCTTCGAGCATCTCGGTCGCCAGCAACTCGCGCACGCCGCCCTTCAGCGTGAGCCGCCCGTCGCCGAACCGGCTCCACGGCGTCTGCCCTGAACCCTTGGTGCCCAGCTCCATCAGGTCGAACCGGTCATGGCTGCGCATCTGGGCAAAGGTGAAGCCGCGCCCGTCGCCCAGATCGGGGTTGTACACGCGGAACTGATGGCCGTGATAGCGCATCGCCAGCGGCTGGGGCAGGTTGCCCGGCAACGGCGCGAACCGCCCGAAATGCGCGATCCATTGCTCGTCGGTGAGCGGGTCCAGCCCGACCTCTGCCGCCGCACGATCGTTACGGAATCGCAGGATGGTCTGCGGAAAGTCCGCCGCCGCGACGGGATCGTAGAACGCATCGCCCAGCTTCAGCACCGCCGGATCGGGCGTGTACCAGCGCAAAGGGGGTTGGTCGGGCAATTCGGGCGCTTGCGGGAAATCGGCCATGCGGCGATATGGGGGGCGATGGCGACCGCGCGCAACCTGCCCCGTTATACCGATGGCTATTGGTGGTCCGGCGACGGCCTGCGCCTGCATTATCGCGACTATTCGGGTCGTGCGGACCGTCCGCCGCTGCTCTGCATCCCCGGGCTGACCCGCAACGCGCGCGACTATGAAAAGCTGGCCGAGCGGCTGTCGGGCGAATGGCGCGTGATTGCGGTCGAACTGCGCGGGCGCGGCGAGAGCGGCTATGCCAAGGATCCGATGAGCTATGTCCCGCTCACCTATCTCCAGGATCTTGAGGCGCTGGTCACGGAGCTGAAGCTCGACCGCTTCGTCGCGGTCGGCACGTCGCTGGGCGGCATCCTGACGATGCTGATGGCCTCGACCCATCCCGAACGGATTGCCGGCGCGGTGCTTAACGATGTCGGGCCCGAGATCGATCCCGCAGGGTTGGGGCGCATCCGCGGCTATGTCGGCAAATCGACCTGGCACCCCACCTGGATGCACGCCGCCCGCGCAGTGGCGGAGGCGAACGCGCATGTTTACCCCAATTGGGGCACCACCGAATGGCTCGACATGGCCAAGCGCACGCACCGCCTGACCAGCGCGGGCCGGATCGTGCTCGACTATGACATGAAGATCGCCGAACCATTCCGCGTCCCCGGCAACGAAGCCGGCCCCGACATGTGGCGCGCGTTTGACGGGCTGGCGGACAAACCGCTGCTGATCGTGCGCGGCGGGACATCGGATATCCTCCCCGCTGCAGTCGCGGAGCGGATGCATCGCGCGGTCGCAGGGAGCGAACTGGTCACGGTGCCCGACACCGGCCACACCCCCACGCTGGACGAACCCGAAGCGGAAGCCGCAATCGACCGGCTGCTGGCGCGGGTCGCTTAACCAACTCAATCCGCTTCTGCTTCTTAGCCCTCTCCCGCTCGCGGGAGAGGGCTAAGAAGCGCGCGTAACTATCCGCCCCTCCAATCCCCTTCCAATGTTGGATTTATTCTGATCTACCCTTGGGGTGGACACGATCCGACTCCCCCTCCCGCAAATCACCTCGCCTGACACGGTCGCGCACCCGCCGCTTGGCAGTCGCGCAGGTGTCGCGTCGCGGTCCCGCCCCAATTGTCATCTTGTCGCGCGCCCGTCGCGCAGCCGCCGCCCATCTGTCGCGCCCCAGTCCAAAACGGGTCGCCTCGCAGTCGCCTCGCAGTCGCTTCCGCCCGATACCCCCGCATTTACGTCAGCTTCGTCGGACACCCCGGTTGACACCGCCCGGGAAATCAGGACTGCAAGGCGCCGATGATGCTCAACATCCTGCACCTCCACTCCAGCTTCGACCTGGGCGGCAAGGAAGCCCGCGCCGTCCGCCTGATGAACGCATTCGGTGACCGGGCGAAGCATGTGATCGTCTCCGGGGTCGAGGGGGCTTATGGCGCCCGCGACGCGATCGCGAAGGGCGTTCGCTACGAAATCGCGCAGAATCCGCCGCCACTGACCGGCAAGCCCTCGGTCGCCCGGTACGAGGCGATTGCCAGGTTCATGGCGCGGTTCGACCTGGTCCTCACCTATAATTGGGGCGCGATCGACGGGGTGATGGCGCGGCGCGTCTTCGGCAAGAACATGCCGCCGGTGATCCACCATGAGGACGGCTTCAACTCCGACGAGGCGTTCCGCCTCAACCGCGTCCGCAACATGTATCGCCGCATCGCGCTCACCGCGGCGCATGGCCTGGTCGTACCGTCGCACGCGCTGGAGAGTATCGCCTATCATGTGTGGAAGCAGCCCCGGGCGCGCATCCACCGCATCTCCAACGGCATCGACGTCGCCGCTTATGGCCGCAAGCCCGATCCCAAGGCGATTCCCGGCTTCAAGCGCCTGCCCGGCCATGTCGTGGTCGGCACGCTGGCCGGGCTGCGGCCGGTCAAGGATATTCCGATGCTGGTCCGCGCGGTCGGCGGCATGAGGACCAAGGCGCAACTGGTGATCGTCGGCGAAGGCCCCGACCGCGAGGCGATCGAGGATACGATTGCGAATATGGGTATGGAGAAACAGGTGCTGCTCGCCGGCTTCCTACCCGATCCGCATAAGTACATGGGTCTGTTCGACATTTTCGCGCTTTCATCGAAGAGCGAGCAACAGCCGATCGCGGTGATGGAGGCGATGGCGGCGGGCCTTCCGATCGCCTCGACCCCGGTCGGCGACGTCGCCAAGATGGTTCACCCCGACAATGTCGCGACGATCAGCAAGGACTGGAATCCGGTCCATCTGCGCGACCGCATCGAGGTGCTCGCCGCCCATCCCGACGCGCGGCGGACGGTGGGCAAGGCGAACCAGCAACGCGCCCGTGCGTTGTTCGACGAAGAGACGATGATCGCGTCCTATGCAAAGCTCTATTCAGAAGCGGTAGGTCGCCCGGGTGCGCTGGGGTGATTCCCCTCGCCAAAATCAAGGATCGCGGCTAGGGTCGCGCGAAATTTTCCGGAGGAAGTCTTGTTCAAGGGTTTGAAGCCGATCGTCTATAACGGCCAGGAAGTCTGGCCGCTGGTAGAGGGCGGTAAGGGCGTCGCGGCGACCAATCACGCTTCGGCGGGGGCCTGGGCCGCAGCAGGCGGCATCGGCACGGTCAGCGCGGTCAACGCCGACAGCTATGACGCCGATGGCAAGATCATCCCCCAGATCTACAAGGCGCTGACCCGTCGCGAACGCCATGAAGAGCTGATCGCCTATGCGATCGAAGGCGCGGTCCAGCAGGTCAAGCGCGCGTTCGAAATCTCGGGCGGCAAGGGCGCGATCAATATCAACGTTCTGTGGGAAATGGGCGGCGCCCAGCGCATCCTGCACGGCGTGCTGGAACGGACCCGCGGCATGGTCGCCGGCGTCACCTGCGGCGCGGGCATGCCCTACAAGCTGTCGGAGATCACCGCCTCCTACGGCGTCAACTATCTGCCCATCGTCAGCTCCGGCCGCGCCTTCCGCGCCCTGTGGAAGCGCGCCTATTCCAAGGCGAGCGAGTGGCTGGCGGCGGTGGTCTATGAAGATCCCTGGCTCGCCGGCGGACATAACGGCCTGTCCAACGCCGAAGACCCGCGCGCGCCGCAGGACCCCTATCCGCGCGTCAAGGAACTGCGCGACGTGATGCGTGAAGGCGGCATTTCGGACGATGTGCCGATCGTGATGGCTGGCGGCGTCTGGTATCTGCGCGACTGGTCCGACTGGATCGACAATCCCGAGCTGGGCACCATCGCCTTCCAGTTCGGCACCCGTCCGCTGCTGACTCAGGAATCGCCGATTCCCGCCGAGTGGAAGGCAAAGCTGATGGAGATCGAGGAGGGCGACGTCCTGCTCCACCGCTTCTCGCCGACCGGCTTCTATTCCTCGGCGGTTCGCAACCCGTTCCTGCGCAATCTCGAGGCGCGTTCGGAACGCCAGATCCCCTATTCGACCGAGCAGGCGGGCGACCACACCTTCCAGCTCGACGCCGGGGTGAAGGGCCGCAATTTCTGGGTCACCCGTAACGATCTGCTGCGCGCGCGCGAATGGGTTGGCCTTGGCTTTACCGATGCGCTCAAGACGCCGGACAACACGCTGATCTTCGTCGATCCGGTCGAAAAGCAGCTGATCCGCAAGGATCAGGCCGACTGCATGGGCTGCCTCAGCCAGTGCAGCTTCTCGAGCTGGGCGGATAGCGAGACCAACTCGACCGGCCGCCTTGCCGACCCGCGCAGCTTCTGCATCCAGAAGACGCTGCAGGACATCGCCCATGGCGGCCCGACCGACCAGAACCTGATGTTCGCCGGCCACGCCGCCTATAATTTCAAGCGCGACCCCTTCTACTCCAACGGCTTCGTGCCAACGGTGAAGCAGCTGGTCGATCGCATCCTGACGGGGGACTGACGGGCCGGGGCTGGGCTCTTGGCTTTGCCGCATTCAAGGATCGCTTGTTCGCACCGGCGGCAGCGCTTCCTATAATTCCGGTATGAAGCGCGCCCTGATCGTCCGTCACGTCCCGTTCGAAGGCATCGCCGGGTTCCGCGAACCTATCGAGGCCGCGGGCTATGAACTCGCACGGATCGACGTATCCGATCCCGAATTTTCGCGGACTAACTTCAACACCCCCGATCTGCTGATCCTGATGGGCGGACCGATGGGGGTGTATGAGCGCGAGGAGCATCCGTGGATCGACTGCGAGATCGACCGGCTGGCCAGCCGTGTCTCGCTGGGGTTGCCGACATTGGGGGTCTGTCTCGGCGCACAGATGATCGCCGCGGCGATGGAGGCGAACGTCCATGCCGGGCCGGTCAAGGAAGTCGGCTTCGCTCCGGTAAAACTGCACGATATTTCCGATTCGCCGCTACGCCACGTCGCCGATGTGCCGATGCTGCACTGGCATGGCGACACGTTTGCGCTGCCGCAGGGCGCGGAACTGCTCGCCTCCACCGACGCCTATCACCATCAGGCGTTCCGCCGCGGCCCGGAGATCCTCGCGCTGCAATTTCACGCCGAAATGGGCCAGGATCCGCGCTTCGAACAGTGGCTGGACGGGTCGGACGACTATGTTGCAGAAGCTGGCTTGACCATCTCCGAACTGCGCGCCCAGCATGACCGCCACGGCCGCGACGCCGTGACGGCAGGGCGGGCAATGATCGCCGAGTGGCTGCGCGGACTCTAGCCGATCTGCCGCTTGATCGCCGTGTCGGTGGTCTTGCCATAAGGCGGCATCAGCCCGCCGAGCTTGGCGACGTTGAGCTTCGACTGTTTGAATACCGACTTGGCATGGCTGAAGGTGCGAAAGCCCGGCTCGCCATGGTAGGCGCCCATGCCCGACGGCCCGATCCCGCCGAACGGAAGCTCCTCCATCGAGACATGGAAGATCGTGTCGTCGAGGCTGACCCCGCCCGAGATCGTCCGGTCGAGCACGCGGCGGCGCTCGCCCTCATCCGTTCCGAAATAATAAAGCGCGAGCGGACGATCGCGCCGGTTCACCTCGGCAATCGCGCCGTCGATGCTGTCGTACTTTCGCACCGGCAGGATCGGGCCGAAAATCTCTTCCTGCATCACGATCATGTCGTCGGTCGGGTTGCGCACGATGTGCAGCGGGAGTTTGCGGCTGTTCGACGCGGCGAAATCCTCGTTCGCCGGGTTGACCGCGATCACCTCCGCGCCCTTTTCGCGCGCATCGGCAAGGGCAGCGGTCAGACGGGCATAGTGCCGGTCGTTGACGACCGAGGTATAGTCGGGGTTGGTCAGCAACGTCGGATACATCGCCGAAGCCGCCGCGACGATGCCGTCGACCGCAGCCGCCTCCTGTTCCGCCGCGACCATCAGATAGTCCGGCGCGATGCAGATCTGCCCGGCGTTGAGCATCTTGCCCAGCGCCACCCGCTCGGTCGCCTGCGCCAGATTGGCGGAGCGGCCGAGGATCGCGGGCGATTTGCCGCCCAGCTCCAGCGTCACCGGCGTCAGATTGTCCGCGGCGGCGTGGAGGATATGCCGGCCAACGCCCGTCGCGCCGGTGAACAGCAGATGGTCGAAGGGCAGGGACGCGAACGCCTTGCCGACATCCGGACCGCCGCTGATGAACGCCAGTTCGGTCGGGTCGAAATATCTGGGCGCCAGCTCTTCGAACAATGCGGCGGTGACCGGGGTGAATTCGCTCGTCTTGACCATCGCGCGGTTGCCGGCCGCGAATACGCCGGCGAGCGGGCTCATCACCAGATTGACCGGGAAATTCCACGGCGAGATGATCCCGACCACGCCCTTGGGCTGATACTCCACCCACGCCTTTGCGCCGAGCAGGCCTAGCGGGAACATCACCGGCTTCTTTTCGCGCCGCGCCCAACGGTCGAGCGATTTGCGCGCATGGTCGAGCGGGGACACCGATGCCGCGATATCGGTGATCATCGATTGCTGACGGCTGCGATGCCCGAAATCCTCGCTCAGCGCGTCGCAGAAGCGCGCGGCATTGTCGCGGATCATCGCGGCGGCGCGCTTCAACCGATCCTTGCGCACGTCCAGCCCGACCGGCAGTTCCGCCATGAACGCTGCCCGCTGGGCGTCCAGAATCTCGCGCATCGTCACACTCCAACCGAATAGAGCCACGCCGGGAATGCGGCGATGGCAAGCAATGTGCCGAGTGGAAGCCGACTCGTCATCCCGATTTCGCGTCCCGACAGCTTCATCGCCAATGCGACGGCAAGGCCAGTGACGCTCGCACCGAGCAAAACGGGCGCAAGCATCGATGCGCCCAGCCACAGGCCGATCGCCCCGAACAGCTTGGGATCGCCCCCGCCCAGTCCCTCGCGTTTGCGGACGTGGCGATAGGTGAAGGCGACCAGATAGAGCAGGCCGAACCCGATCAGCCCGCCCAGAATGCGGTCGATCCATCCGGGTTCGAAAAAGATGCCGTCCACTACGCCGGTTACTGCAAGCGCACCGGTCAGCACATTGGGCAGCCAGAAGGCGGCAAGGTCGAGCGCGGCCAGTGCCAGCAGCAACAAGCCGAATACCGCACCCGCCACGCCCTCCCATCCCGGGGCGACCAGCCCGGCAGCGGTCCCGATCGCCAGCCCCGCAACTTCGGTAGCCGGGTGGGCGGGGTGGATGCGCTGTCCGCACGCCCGGCACTGCCCGCGCTGCAGCACGAAGCTGACCAGCGGGATCAGTTCATGCGCTGCCAGTGCCTTGCCACATCCGTCGCATGCCGACCGCCCCTGCAACGCGCTCCGCCCCTGCGGCCAGCGGATGGCGACGGTGGCGATGAAACTGCCGAACACCGCACCAAGGATGCCAAGCAGGATCGGCCAGTAAAGGTCAGCCATCGACAGCCTTCTTGCGGATCAGATAGCGATAGACGCCGAAGATATTGATCCCGAACAGCACCGCGTTCTGCGACAACAGCGCTTCCTCGCCTTGGATGAGCGCCCCGCTGATCCACGCGATGCTCGACGCGACGAACAGCGCAAAGCCCCATCCGGTGACGCGGCGGCCATTGTCGAGGCTGACCATGAACGCGGCGATGATGCCGCTGATCGAGGCGAACCATTTGAGGATGTCGAGCAGTTCCATCGTCGCTCCCTTTTGCATTTGTGGGGGCGCAAGCCTAGATCGCCCGACAAGCAAACTCCCGGAGAGGCCAACATGTCCACCGATCCCGTCGTCATCGTTTCCTATGCCCGCACGCCGATGGGCAGCATGCAGGGCGCGCTGGCCGATGTGACCGCGACCGAACTGGGCGCGGCGGCGGTTGGCGCGGCGGTCGAGCGTGCGGGCCTGAAGGGTGAGGCGATCGAGCGCATCTATATGGGCTGTGTCCTGCCGGCCGGTCTTGGTCAGGCCCCCGCGCGCCAGGCGGCGATCCGCGCGGGTCTACCGCAGCATATCGAGGCGACGACGGTCAACAAGATGTGCGGATCGGGCATGCAGGCCGCGATCATGGCGTCGGACGCGCTCGTGGCGGGGTCAGCCGACCTGATCATCGCGGGTGGGCTGGAGAGCATGACCAACGCGCCGTATCTGTCGCTCAAGCACCGCAACGGCGCGCGGATCGGGCATGACCGGCTGTTCGATCACATGTTCCTCGACGGGCTGGAGGATGCCTATGAGCCCGGCCGCGCGATGGGCACCTATGCCGAGGAGATTGCGACCGAATATCAGTTCACGCGCGAGGCGCAGGACGACTATGCCATCGCCAGCCTGACCCGCGCTCAGGCAGCGCAGCGGTCCGGCGGGTTCGACCGCGAGATCGTGCCGGTCGAGGTCAAGACGCGCAAGGGCGTGGTCACCGTCGCGCTCGACGAACAGCCCGCCAAGGGCGATCCCGCCAAGATCCCGACGCTCAAGCCTGCCTTTGCCAAGGATGGCACGGTGACCGCCGCCAATGCCTCGTCCATCTCGGATGGCGCGGCGGCACTCGTGATGACCCGGGCGTCGGTGGCGGAGCGGCTGGGCCTGACCCCGGTCGCGCGGCTGGTGGCGCATGCGGGGCACGCCCATGCCCCGGCGCGTTTCACGACCGCGCCGGTGTTCGCCATGCAAAAGGCGCTGGCTAAGGCCGGCTGGGGCGTCGGCGATGTCGACCTGTTCGAGGTGAATGAGGCGTTCGCCGTGGTCGCGATGATCGCGATGCGCGACCTGTCGATCCCTCACGACGTGCTCAACATCAATGGCGGTGCGTGCGCGATGGGGCACCCGATCGGGGCGAGCGGCGCGCGGATCATGGCGACACTGATCGCCGCGCTGCAGAACAATGGTCAGAAGCGCGGGATGGCATCCTTGTGCATCGGCGGCGGCGAGGCGACTGCCGTGGCGCTGGAACTGATCGACTGACCGGTTCGCGACGCCGGCGGTTATCGAGCGGCGCGGCGTTCGCGCGCGGCGGATACCGTGCGCGCTCCGTCGAGCAGGGCGAGGGCGCTGGCCTGGTTGACCGGGCGGCCGAAGAAATAGCCCTGCCCCTCGGCGCAGCCGATTTCCTTCAGAATTGCGAGGACACCGTCGCTTTCGACCCCCTCGGCCACCACCGACAGGCCGAGGTTGAAGGCGAGGTGGATCATTGACACCGCCATGCGATGCGCCTCGACGTCATGTTCGATGCCGCTGATGAACGAGCGGTCGATCTTCACATTGTCGAACGGCAGGATGCGCAGGTGCTGGATCGACGAATAGCCGGTTCCGAAATCGTCGAGCGCGAGCAGCACGCCCTGATTCTTCAGGCTCTCGATAATCGATTTGGCATGGGCGGGTTCGGCGATCAGCGCGTTTTCGGTGATTTCCAGCTTCAGCCGCTGCGGGGGAAGCCCCGCCTTGGTCAGCACCCGAAGAATCTTTTCGCTGAGCCAACGATCCTTGAGCTGGGTCGGCGACACGTTGATCGACAGCGTCAGGTCCTGCCCCCATGCCGTCGCGTCGACGCAGGCCTGTTCGAGCAGGTTGAGCATCAACTCGCCGACCAGGCCGCATTCCTCGGCGATCGGGATGAATTCGCTGGGCCCGACATCGGTGCCATCGTCGCGCTTCCACCGCGCGAGCATCTCAAACCCGGTGACCGTCTCGGACTCAAGGTGCACGATCGGCTGATAATATGGCCGGAAAGCACCCTGTTCCAGATCCCGCCGAAACTCCTGTTCCAGCACCGAGCGGCGGACGATTTCCGCGTCCATTGCCCCTTCGAACATGCGAAATTGCGATCTTCCGCATGACTTGGCCTGATACAGCGCGATATCGGCGCGGCGCATCAACGTTTCGCTGTCCGTCGCATCGCGCGGATAAAGCGAAATGCCGATGCTGCCGCCGATATGATGGACGAGCCCGTCGATCCAGAACGGCGCGGCAAGCTTGGTCACGATCCGGTGCGCGGTGACTTCGGCAAGGTCGGAGTCGCCGCGGTCGAGGTCGAGCGTGATGGCGAATTCGTCACCGCCAAGCCGGTAGGCCGTCCCGGTTTCTTCCAGCGTGTCGGTCAGGCACTCGGCCACGCGTTGCAGCAGTTCGTCGCCTGCATGGTGGCCATGCACGTCGTTGACCGCCTTGAAATGGTCGAGATCGAGCACCAGCAGAGCGAGGGCACGTTGCGGGGCGAGGAAGCGCAGGCCGGCGAGATTCTCGCTGAGCGCGCGACGGTTCGGGAGCTCGGTCAGCACATCCTGATAGGCCAGCTGCTGCGCCCGGCGCTCCGCTGATTGCGCGCGCGCCTGCTCGACCAGCATTTCCGAGCGTGAATTGAGCATGTCGATATAGCCGTCGTGATAGCTCGACAGCATCTTGGCGATCAGTGCCGCGACAAGCACGAAGTTCACCCCGATGCCGAACAGATACCAATCATTGGACAGCAGCAGACGCGCGGTGACGGGCGCCGCGCCGAGCAGCAGGACCAGCCGTGCCGCCGCGGGAAGCGCCTGAAGACAGTAGCAACATCCGATCGCACCGACAAAGATATAGAGCGCGATCGCAAAAACTTGCTGCGCGGTCGCAAAATTCATCAACGCAAAGCCCCATCCGCCAAATGCGGTGCCGAGGACCGCGGCGACGATGACCGTACCGCGAAGATAGCGCCGGATGTCGGCGATGTCAGCGATTCCGCCAGGGCGCTTGAGCCAGATCAGCGCACGGCCCGCCGCCATGAGCGCCAGCAACATGGGCGCCCCGACGCTGAGCAGCAACGGCACCTCACGGAATGTCGCAGCCGCCAGGAACCCCGCGTCGACGATCATCAGCGCGTACATCAGCGGTATCTGCTTGCGCAGCGCACGATATTGCGCCGCCACCAACTCGCCAGAAGTGCCGATGGCCCACAATCCGTTCATCGCGCGAAGGAAAGTCATCCCGTGCCCGGCTCCGCCTCAATCGTCGCACAGGGCCGAGGGATGGCCGGATCCAAACACCCAGCCGATCTCAGGCCGCTGCAACTTCATATTCTAGCGGAACGTCGGGGTTTTCGGGCGGCGCAGACGGAAATCGTCCGCTCACGCGCAAACCGCGTCCGTGGCGCGCACCGATTTCAGATTTCGCTGGACCGAAATGCCTGCCGACAAGGTCGGCGCCTGTCGGTAAATTGGATGCCCCGTGTGGATTCGAACCACAATTAACGGAGTCAGAGTCCGTGGTCTTACCATTAGACGACAGGGCATCGCGCTTGGAGCGCGCGCATCTATGCGGGCTTGGCGTTCGGGTCAATAGGGTAACGTCACGGATGCGCCCGTGCGCCACTTGCCGGCCCCAAGTCCTTGCGCTAGCTTGCCTCCCAAGCACCGGCGGTCGAGTTCGGCCGTGACGGAAGAACATAAGTGAGTAGTTGCATGGGGGATGGCTCCGCCAGGATGCCGCGCCCGCCGGCGAAGAGACCGGCCCGCCCGGCCCCTGAACTTGCCCCGAATTCGGGGCGCGCGCGCTGGCCAGAGGCGCGCCATTACGCCGCGCTGGATCTGGGTACGAATAACTGTCGGCTGCTGATCGCGCGACCCACGGGCGGCGGCTTCACCGTGGTCGACGCCTTTTCGCGGATCGTGCGGCTGGGCGAAGGGCTGGCATCGAGCGGGCGGCTGTCGGATGCGGCGATCGATCGGACGATCGCGGCATTGCGTATCTGTGCCGAAAAGCTTCGCCGCCGCAACGTTGCACTGTCGCGGTCGGTGGCGACCGAAGCATGCCGACAGGCGACGAACGGGCCGGAATTCATCCAGCGCGTCTATCGCGAAACCGGGATCGTGCTCGACATCATCACCGCAGAGGAAGAAGCGCGGCTTGCCGTCCTGGGTTGCCATGCGCTTCTGGAACCGGGCGATGGTCCGGCGCTGGTGTTCGACATTGGCGGTGGGTCGACCGAGCTGGTGGTGGTCGACTCGACGGGAGAGCAGCCCCGCATCCTCGACTGGCATAGCGCGCCGTGGGGCGTCGTGTCGCTGACCGAGGCGCGCGGCATCGTGGGCGAGCAGGATGCCGGAACGCGCGCCGCCGCTTACGCCCGGATGCGCGCGGCGGTGGTGGAGGCATTTGCGCCCTTTGTCGCCCGTCTGACAAAGATCACCGGTACGCCGCGCCTGCTCGGCACGAGCGGTACCGTTACGACGTTGGCGAGCGTGCATCTTGGCCTGCCGTCCTATGACCGCAATGCCGTCGATGGGCTGATCGTGCCGGCCGCGTCGATGCGGGCGGTCAGCCGGCGCATTGCCGAACTCGACCTGAGCGGCCGGTCGGCGATTCCGTGCATCGGTGCCGAGCGGGCCGATCTGGTGGTTGCGGGCTGTGCGATATTGGAGACGATCATGGACATCTGGCCCGCCGAACGGCTTGGCATCGCCGACCGCGGCATTCGTGAAGGCATTTTGCGCCGGTTGATCGACGGGCGCACGCTGTGAGCCGCGGCGGGACACGGGGCCACACGCGCGTGCGCACCGGGCGCGGGCGCACCAGCCAGTCGATCCGCTGGCTCGAGCGTCAGCTCAACGACCCTTATGTCAAGCGCGCCAAGGCGGAGGGGTATCGCAGTCGGGCTGCGTATAAACTCCTCGAACTCGACGAGAAGTTCGACATGCTCAAGGGCGCGAAGCGCGTCGTCGATCTCGGCATCGCACCTGGTGGTTGGAGCCAGGTGGTGCGGCGCAAGATCCCGAAGGCTGCAGTCGTTGGGATCGACCTGTTGCCAGTCGATCCGATCGAGGGGGTCACGATCTTTCAGATGGATTTCATGGACGATGAGGCGCCCGAACGGCTGGTAGAAGCGCTGGGCGGCGCGCCGGACCTGGTCCTGTCGGACATGGCTGCAAACACGGTCGGTCATGCTCAGACCGATGCGCTGCGCACCATGGGACTGGTGGAAACCGCGCTCGATTTCGCAATCCGGAATCTAGCGCCGGGCGGAGCGTTCGTGTCCAAGGTTTTTGCCGGCGGCGCCGACAGTGCGCTGGTCGCGGAGATGAAGCGCAACTTCATCAGCGTCAAACACGCCAAGCCGCCGTCGAGCCGCAAGGGATCGGTCGAGTGGTTCGTCGTGGCGCAAGGGTTCAAGGGGCGGGCGGATAGCCCGGAGGAAGAGGTCTAGGGCACTTCCTCGCCCGGTTCGGTGCCCCAGATGCGGTTCTGTTCGACATAACCGCCGCGCCCGTGCACATCGAGCCAGCACCAGCCACGGCGGCATTTGCTGATCTTGCCGACGACGCCGGGGGCGGCCCGCCAGTTCACGCGCGCGCCAAAACGCGGCTCGTCGCGCATCTCCAGCACCGATCCGACGACGATCGCGGTGCGCGTGCTCGAAAGCAGTGACACCAGCATCCAGCCCTGCGTCCCGTCCGGGTCCTCGACCTTGCGCCAGTCGTTATACACTTCGATCACTTTGATCGGCAGGTCGGCGCGGACATACAGCCAGCTGGCGGGATAGTTACGCCCCGGGCCGGTGCGCATCCGCGCCTTGCTCGCCGCGATCGACGCGAAATAGGGCGGCTTGCGCTGCTGCGCCCAAGCGTCGCCGATCGCGCAAATCCCCAGTGCGACCGTGACCAGCGCGGCAAGAACCACCCGCAATTGCATTATTTCCCCCGCGAACACCTGTCGGCCCCATCTTAGGGGCGGACGGCTATCGGCATCAACCGTTGACTGGCGCGCGCCGTGAGGCCAAGCGAACCGGCATGGCACAACCGCGCGTCTCCCGCCCCCGTGTGGTCGTCACCCGCAAGCTCCCCGACGCGGTCGAGCAGCGGATGGTTGAGCTGTTCGATACCGTACTGCACCCTGTGGAGGAGGGGATCGACCGTGCCGCGCTGGTCGCGGCGGTGCAGCATTGCGATGTGCTGGTTCCCAGCGTCACCGACACGATAGATGCCGAGCTGATCGCGGCAGCCGGCGAGCGGCTGAAGCTGATCGCCAATTTCGGCGCGGGGGTGAACCATATCGATCTGCGCGCGGCGCGGGCGCGCGGCATCGTCGTGACCAATACGCCCGGTGTGCTGACCGAAGACACCGCCGACATGACCATGGCGCTAATCCTGACCGTACCGCGTCGGCTGGCCGAGGGCGAGAAGTTGGTCCGGTCGGGCCAGTGGAAAGGCTGGTCGCCCGGTGGAATGCTGGGCCATCGGATCGGCGGAAAGAAGCTGGGCATTGTCGGAATGGGGCGGATCGGCCAGGCCGTCGCACGGCGCGCGCGGGCATTTGGCCTGTCGATCCACTATCATAATCGCCACCGCTTGCCCGAAGCGGTCGAGGTCGAGCTGAGCGCGACATTCCACGCCGATTTCGACGCGATGCTGGGCGAGATCGACATTCTGACGATCCACACGCCGCTGAATGACCAGAGCCGCGGCCTGATCGATGCGCGGCGGATCGGCCTGCTCGGGCAGCATGTCTATCTTATCAACGCTTCACGCGGCGGAATCGTCGATGAGGAAGCGCTGATCGATGCGCTGGAGGCGGGACGGCTTGCTGGCGCGGGACTGGACGTGTGGCAGTTCGAGCCGCAGATCGATCCGCGCCTGCTCGCCTTGCCCAATGTCGTGATGACGCCGCATATGGGCTCCGCTACGTTCGAAGGGCGACAGGCGACTGGCGAGAAGGTGGTCGCCAATATCCGTTTCTGGGCCGACGGCCATCGTCCGCCCGATCAGGTGCTGGAAGGATGGATGTGATGACGATGCCGCGCTTTCATCTGGCGATTCCGGTCGACGATCTGGAGGCGGGGCGTACCTTTTACGGCGACCTGCTCGGTTGTCCGCAGGGACGCGAGGATCCCGGTCACTGGATCGATTTCGACCTGCGCGGGCATCAGCTGGTGCTGCACAAGGGCGAGGGCGCCGGGGTACGGCTGCGCAACGCGGTCGATGGCGATGCGGTGCCGGTGCCGCATTTCGGGCTGGTGCTCGACTGGGACGAATGGCACGCGCTCGCCGATCGGGTGAAGGCGGCGGGGACGGAGTTCGTGATTCAACCGCATATCCGCTTCGTGGGGCAGCCGGGCGAGCAGGCGACGATGTTTTTCTTCGACCCCGCCGGCAATGCGCTGGAATTCAAGGCGTTCAAGGATATCGGGCAGCTGTTCGCGGTTTAGTCCGCGCCGTTCGCTTTCTTCGCCGCGCGCCGCTTCTTGAGCGTGCGGGCGATCAGGATGCTGCCGAGGATGAATCCGCCGGGTGCGAGCAGCACCGTCGCCGCGATGGCGGCGTTGCGGGCGGTGTTCGACTTGGGGGCTTCGTCAGACAGTGAAGCTCTCGCCGCAGCCGCAGGCGCCCTTGGCATTGGGGTTGTTGAATACGAAACCGGCGGTGAAATCATCCTCGACCCAATCCATCGTCGATCCGATCAGGTACAGCACCGATCCGCCATCGACGAACAGCGTGCCACCGGGCGTGTCGATCCGTTCGTCCATCGGGTTGGCGGCGGTGACGTAATCGACCGAATAGGCGAGGCCCGAGCAACCGCGGCGCGGGGTCGACAGCTTGACGCCGATCGCGCCGTCGGGTGCCTTCGCCATCAGATCGGCGATACGGGCTTCCGATGCCGGGGTCAGTAGAATCGCGGCGGGGCGGGCGCGGGTTTTGACTTCGCTCATCACAACATCCCCAGTTCGAGCCGGGCCTCGTCGCTCATCTTGGCCGGGTCCCAGGGCGGATCCCACACCAGGTTCACTTCGGCATGGCCCACGCCGGGCACCGCGCCGACGCGCAGTTCGACTTCGCCCGGCATCGATTCGGCGACCGGGCAGTGCGGCGTGGTGAGCGTCATCGTCACCACGGCATGCCCGGCATCGGTGACTTCGACGTTATAGATCAGGCCGAGGTCGTAGATGTTGACCGGGATTTCGGGGTCGTAAATGTCCTTCAAGGCGTCGATGATCGCGTCATAGGTCGCGCCGCCGGGTTCGCCATTGGGGACATCTGTGGGCTTTTGTGAAAGGAAGCCTTCGAGATAGTCGCGCTTGCGTTCGAATGTCTCCCGCGCATCTTCCACACGTGCGCGCGGCGGCGGCGCGACGGCGTCCACTTCCTCGACTTCGATCCTGCGTTCTTCGTTCATCCGAAGATCCTCGTCACTCGCTCGATTCCCTTGATCAGCGCAGCGATGTCGCCTGCGCTATTATAGACGCCGAAACTGGCGCGTGCGGTTGCCGGCAGCCCGAGGCTGTCCATCAGCGGCTGGGCGCAATGATGCCCGGCGCGGATTGCGACATTGCCTTCGTCCAAGATGGTGGCGACGTCGTGCGGATGCACCCCCTCCACGACGAAACTGACGATTCCGGCGCTGTCGTCAGGACCGAGCAGCCGGACGCTGTTGAGGCCGGACAGGGCGCCGCGCGCTTGGCGGACCAATGCGCTTTCATGCGCGTGGATGCGGTCGAGGCCGATACCGTCGACATAGTCGATCGCCGCGTGAAGGCCGGTCACGCCGATGATATGCGGCGTCCCCGCCTCGAACCGGCCCGGCGCAGGGGCGTAGGTCGTCTTCTCGAACGTCACCCGATCGATCATCGACCCGCCACCCTGCCAGGGCGGCATCGCGTCGAGCAGATCGTGGCGGCCCCACAGCACGCCGATGCCGGTCGGGCCGTAGAGCTTGTGGCCCGAAAAGACGTAGAAGTCGCAGCCGAGATTGGCGACGTCGACCGGCAGGCGCGGCACCGCCTGACAGCCGTCGATGAGGATTTTTGCGCCGACCGAGTGCGCCAGCTGCGTGGCGCGCTGCACGTCGAGGATCGAGCCCATGACGTTGGAGACATGCGCGAGCGCGACCAGTCTGTGCCGGTCGGTCAGCATCGCCGCCATCGCGTCGAGGTCGATGCGGTGGTCGTGCGTCAACGGCACCACGTCGATGACCGCGCCGGTACGCTCCGCCGCCATCTGCCACGGCACGATATTGCTGTGATGCTCAAGCTGGCTGAGCAGGATGCGGTCGCCGGACTGGAGGTTCGGGATCGCCCAGCTTTGCGCGACGAGGTTGATCCCCTCGGTCGCGCCGCGCACGAAAACCACTTCCTCCTCGCGGCCGCCGATGAAGGTCGCAACGCGGCGGCGTGCGGCTTCATAAGCGAGCGTCATGTCGGCCGACCGCTGGTACACACCGCGATGGACGGTGGCATAGTCTTGGCGGTAGCCGCGCGTGATCGCGTCGATCACCGCCTGCGGCTTTTGCGAGGTCGCGGCGGTGTCGAGATACGCCCAGCCCGCCGGGATCGCCGGGAAATCGGCGAGGACGTCGAGCGGGCGCATCTCCCCTCCCGCTTGCGGGAGGGGCCGGGGGAGGGCCTGTTCGATCGGGTGGGCGGTCATGTGGACATGCCCTCCCCTAACCCCTCCCGCAAGCGGGAGGGGGACTGAAGAGCCGCCTCCAGCCACGCATCCGCATCCGCCGCGAACGCATCGCGCACGGCTTCGTCGCCGATCCGGTCGAGCGCGTCGGCGACAAATGCACGGGTGAGCAGCGCCTTGGCCTGAGCCTCCGGGATGCCGCGCGACTGCATGTAGAACAGCGCCTTGGCGTCAAGTTCGCCCACCGTCGCGCCGTGCGCGCACTTCACGTCGTCGGCGAAGATCTCGAGCTCGGGCTTCAAATTCACCGTCGCGGTGCGCTTGAGCAGCAGGCCGCGCAGCGATTGCTCGCCATCGGTCTTCTGCGCATCGCGGCGGACTGCGGCGCGAGAAGCAATGCTGGCGGTCGAGGTGTCGGCGGCGACCGCACGCCAGATCTGGCGGCTGGTCCCTTCGGGTGCGGCATGATCGGCGACGGTCGCGGAATCGGCCTTCTCGCCTCCGCGCGTCAGCAATGCTCCGCCCGCTTCGCCAAAGGCGCCTTCGCCGGTCAGCGTCAGCCGTGCCTCGACCCGCGCGGTGCGGCATCCGGTGACCAAAGCGGTGCTGACGAAACTGCCCGCCTTGCCGATGGTGGCATCGGCATAGTCGGTGTGCGCGCCATCGTCCTTGAGCACGCGAACCGCGCGCATCAGCCGTGCGCCCTCGCCCAGTTCGACCCACAGATTGGCGTTGCTCCAGCCGGGGCCGACATGGGTTTCGACCAGCGACGCCACCGCATCGGCCTGCATCACGATCTTGTTCGACAGATGCGCGACGCCGCCGCTGGTGGCGTGGATGACCTGGATCGGGCCGTCCAGTGCGGCTTGCGACTTGAGAACGAGGACATAGCCGGCCGTCGCCTGGGCACATGCCGCTTCCGAATAGGGATTGGCGCGGGTCATGATCGGTGCGGCGGAAATCTCGACCGGGCCGGGCGCGCTCGCTTCCGCGACGAATGCGCCATCGACGAAGAGCAGGCGCGGACCGGGCTGGTCGATCCACAGCTGCGCGACATCGGGCGCGGCGGCGCGCGGGGTTTGTGCAAGCGCGTCGAGCGGCGCTGCGTCGAACCAGCGCCAGTCCTCCGCGATCGGGGCGTCGAGGGCGAGACCGTGGGTCACGCCGCCACCTGCGCGTACCCCTCACGCTCCAGTTCGAGCGCGAGTTCGGGGCCACCGGTCTTCACGATGCGGCCATCGGCGAGGATGTGAACGAAGTCCGGCTTCACATAATCGAGCAGGCGCTGATAGTGGGTGATCAGCAGCACCGTCTTGTCCGGCGCGCGCATGATGCGGTTGATGCCTTCGCCGACGATGCGCAGCGCGTCGATGTCGAGGCCGCTATCGGTCTCGTCGAGGATCGCGAGGCTGGGGTTCAGGATCCCCATCTGCACCATCTCGTTGCGCTTCTTCTCACCGCCGGAAAAGCCGACATTGACCGGGCGCTTGAGCATTTCGGCATCCATCTCCAGCGCGGCGGCCTGGGCGCGGGCGAGCTTCAGGAACTCGGCGCCCGACAGCGGGGCCTCGTCACGCGCACGGCGCTGGCTGTTGAGGCTTTCGCGCAGGAACTGGACGTTCGACACGCCGGGGATTTCGACCGGATACTGGAAGCCGAGAAACAGGCCCGCGGCGGCGCGCTCATGCGGTTCGAGTTCGAGCAGGTCGGTCCCGTTGAAGGTCACGCTCCCCTCGGTCACCTCGTAGCCGGGTCGGCCGCCCAGCACATAGCCGAGCGTCGACTTGCCCGCACCGTTGGGGCCCATGATCGCATGCACCTCACCCGCGTTGAGGCTGAGGGTCAGGCCCTTGAGGATCGGCTTGCCGTCGATTTCGGCGTGGAGATTATTGATGTGGAGCATGTTATCCTGCGTGCAGAATCTGAAAATCGTCAGCATGACGGTGGGTAGGGGTCACCGCGGCTCGTCCTGCTTCATCGTGCCCAGCGTGATCGCGGGGGTGCCGCTTTCGTCCTTGGGCGGGGGCGGGAGTTTGCCGAGGCGGTTAGGGTCTTCGTCCTTGGTGCCGCCGACCACCGGGCCCACCGCAGGCACTTTCGGCGCTTCGGGCTTGAGCGAGACGCCGAGGCCAAGCTGGGGCTGGGTCGTCAGGATTTTCGGCGCGGTCGCGGTCAGGCCGGCGCCGGTGCCGCCGCAAAACTCCTGACCCTTGGTCGAAGTGACGCAGTCGGGCAGCGACGCGCAGGCGGAGTCATCGATCCGCCTGGTGCCCGACGATTTGAACACGCGGCAGTTCACCAGCCGGCCGTCGGGTGCGCGGTCGAACACCAATGCGACGCGGCCGACCCGGGCGGTGATGACCACTTCCTCATATTCGGGCTCGGGCGCGGCGGCCGCGTCCTGCGGCACGACGGCCAGAAGGGCGAGCGCGGCAATCACCCCACCGATCCCTCAAGGCTGATGCCGAGCAGCTTCTGCGCCTCGACCGCGAATTCCATCGGGAGCTGCTGGAGCACCTCCTTGGCGAAGCCGTTGACGATCAGCGCGACCGCCGCCTCCTGATCCAACCCACGTTGCATGGCGTAGAACATCTGGTCCTCGCTGATCTTGCTCGTGGTCGCTTCGTGCTCGATCTGGGCTGAAGGATTCCTGACTTCGATGTACGGCACGGTGTGCGCGCCGCATTCCGATCCGAGCAGCAGGCTGTCGCACTGGGTGAAGTTGCGCACGCCCTCTGCGCCCGGGGCGACGCGGACCAGGCCGCGATAGGTGTTGTTGCTGCGGCCCGCGCTGATCCCCTTGGAGATGATCGTCGAGCGCGATCCCTTGCCATTGTGGATCATCTTCGTGCCGGTATCGGCCTGTTGGCGGTTGTTGGTGACCGCGACCGAATAGAATTCACCGACGCTGTTTTCGCCGTTGAGCACGCAGCTGGGGTATTTCCAGGTGATCGCGCTGCCGGTTTCTACCTGGGTCCAGCTGACCTTGGAGTTGCGGCCCTGGCACAGCGCACGCTTGGTCACGAAATTGTAGATGCCGCCCTTGCCATTCTCGTCGCCCGGATACCAGTTCTGGACGGTCGAGTATTTGATCTCGGCATCGTCGAGCGCGACCAGTTCGACCACGGCGGCGTGGAGCTGATTCTCGTCGCGCATCGGCGCGGTGCAGCCTTCGAGGTAGGACACGTACGCGCCCTTGTCGGCGACGATCAGCGTGCGTTCGAACTGGCCGGTATTTTCGGCATTGATTCGGAAATAGGTCGACAGCTCCATCGGGCAGCGCACGCCCTCAGGGATGTAGACGAAGGTACCGTCGGAAAAGACCGCGCAGTTCAAAGCGGCGAAGTAGTTGTCGTGCATCGGCACGACCTTCCCCAGCCACTTCTTCACCAGCTCGGGATATTCGCGGATCGCTTCGCTGATCGATCGGAAGATGACGCCGGCGGCTTCGAGTTCCTTGCGGAAGGTGGTGGCGACGCTGACGCTGTCGAATACCGCGTCGACCGCGACCTTGCGCGCGCCTTCGACCCCGGCGAGCACTTTCTGCTCCTCGATCGGGATGCCGAGCTTTTCATAGACGCGCAGGATTTCGGGATCGACCTCGTCCAGCGAGCCGAGCTTGGGCTTCGCCTTGGGCTCGGCGTAATAATAGGCGTCCTGATAGTCGATCGGGTCGATGTCGAGCTTCGCCCAGTCCGGCGCCGTCATCGTCAGCCAGTGGCGATAGGCCTTCAGCCGCCACTCCAGCATCCATTCGGGCTCGTTCTTCTTGGCCGAGATGAAGCGGACGGTATCCTCGCTCAACCCCTTGGGCGCGAAGTCCTGTTCGATGTCGGAGGAGAAGCCCCACTCATACTTCTTGTTGGCGGCGGCGATCGCCTCTGCGTTCTTCGTGGCCATTATCCGGGTACCGACTGGGAGGAGAGGGAGGCGAGGGTGACGCCCGCGAGTGCGTCGCGGACCGAGGCGTTGACGCTGTTCCAGTGTGGCTTCACGCGACAGGTGGCGACGATCACGCAATCCTGCTTGGCTGCGTCGATGCAGCCGGTGAGCGCGATCGGCCCCTCGATCGCCTCGACGATATCGGCAAGGCTGATTGCAGCGGGCGGGCGGGCGAGGCGGAAGCCGCCACCGGTGCCGCGCGTGCTTTCGATGAGGCCGGCCGAGGACAGGCGGCTGACCAGTTTTTGCACCGTGGGAAGCGGCAGCCCGGTCTCATCCGCCAGCAGGGTCGCGTTCAGCCGCCCGCTCACGCCGCAATGGCGCGCGGCGGCGGAGAGCATCACCACTGCATAATCGGTTTGAGCGGAAAGCCGCATGGGGTCCTTCGCAATTGCGAGCGATTCTTAAATCGGATTGATTCCGTCCGATTACGCAGATGGGCTTGGGGGTCGCCTTCGTCAACCCATGCTTTTAAGGGAAGGGCATGCTCTACGACCTGCTCAAGCCGCTGATCTATACCCTCGATGCCGAACGCGCGCACCGGCTCGCGATCCGGGCGGCGGCGCTGTCGTCCGGCGGCGCGATCCCGCGGGTGCGGCCGGTGACGATCGGCGGGGTCGAGTTCCCCAATCCGGTGGGCCTCGCGGCGGGGCTCGACAAGGATGGCGAGGCGATCGACGGGCTTATGGGGCTGGGCTTTGGCAGCGTCGAGATCGGGTCGCTAACCCCGCGACCGCAGGCGGGCAATCCCAAGCCGCGGCTGTTCCGGCTGGTCGAGGATCGCGCGGTGGTGAACCGCATGGGCTTCAACAACGGCGGGATCGATGCGGCGCTGGAGCGGGTCCAGCGGGCGAAGCGGCCGGGCATGTTGGGCATCAATGTCGGGGCGAACAAGGACAGCGATGATCGGGTGGCCGACTACGCGCTGGGGGTGGCGAAGGTCGCGCTGCATGCGGACTATGTGACGATCAATGTCAGCTCGCCCAATACGCCCGGGCTGCGCGACCTGCAGTCGCGGCCGGCGCTGGACGAGCTGTTGAACGCGGCGAGCGCGGCGCGCGTGCTGGAGGGGCGGCGGGTGCCGTTATTTTTAAAGGTTGCGCCTGATCTGGATCGCGACGGGATGGCGGGAGTGGTCGCGGCTGCGGCGAATGCGAGCATCGACGCGCTGATCGTGGGGAATACCACGATTTCGCGTCCCGATACGTTGCGGTCGCCGCTGGCGCGGGAGGCGGGCGGGCTGTCGGGGCGTCCGCTGGCGGTGCTTGCCCGTGAGAAACTGGCGCTGGCGCTGGAGATTGCCGACGGCGCGATGCCGGTGATCGCGGTGGGCGGGATCGATTCGCCGCAGGAGGCGCTGGCGCGGCTCGATGCCGGGGCGGTGATGGTGCAGATCTACTCAGCTTTGGTGTTCGAAGGGCCGGGACTGGTGCGGCGAATCCTCAAAGCGCTTTGACGTAGCGGCATTGCGATTGGCGGCAGCCGCGTTAGGGTTCGGGCTCAGATCGAGCGCGGGCACGAACTCGCGCCGCAGGAGTTGGGGACAGGATGCGCAAGCTCGAGAAGTTCGACAATCTGGTTTCGATGTTCTTCACGCGCGCCCGCGAGAAGGGCGATGCGCCGTTTCTGTGGGCGAAATCGGGCGGCAAATGGCACGCGACCAGCTGGGCCGACTCCGCGCGCAAGGTCGCGAGCCTCGCCGCCGCGCTCAAGAAACTGGGGCTGAAACCCGGCGACCGCGTCATGCTGGTCAGCGAAAACCGCCCCGAATGGTGCCTGAGCGATCTGGCGATCATGGCGGCAGGCGGCGTCACGGTGCCGACCTACGCGACCAATACCGAGCGCGACCACCAGCATATCATCGACAATTCGGGCGCGACGATGACGATCGTGTCCGACGCCAAGCTGGCCAAGACGCTGCTTCCGGCAATCCTGCGCACGGCAGGCAGCGCCGGGCATGTCGTGATCGGGATGGAGGAGCTGAAGCTCAGCCAGCCGGGCGCGATCGACTTTCATGACTGGAACGCGCTGATCGCCGCCAACCCGGTCGACGTCGCGGAGGCCGAGCAGGTGGCAGCGCGGATGCAGCGGGCGGATCTCGCCTGCATCATCTACACCAGCGGCACCGGCGGGTCCCCGCGCGGCGTGATGCAGCATCACGGCGCGATCCTGACCAATGTCGAGGGCTGCTGCACCGTCATTAGCGAGGATTTCGGCTGGGACGACGAGATTTTCCTGTCGTTCCTGCCATTGAGCCACGCTTATGAGCATACCGGCGGGCAGCATTTCCCGATCGGGCTGGGCGCGCAGATCTATTATTCCGAAGGGCTCGACAAGCTCGCGTCGAATATCGAGGAGGTGCGCCCGACGCTGATGGTCGTCGTCCCGCGCCTGTTCGAAGTGCTGCGCACGCGGATTTCCAAGCAGGTCGAGAAACAGGGCAAGTTCGCCAATTATCTGCTCGACCGCGCGGTTAGCATCGGCGGCAAGAAGGCCGCAGGCCGGAACACGTTGCTCGACCTGCCGATGAGCCTGTTCCTCGACCGCACGCTCAAGCCCAAATTGTCGAAGAAGTTCGGCGGGCGGATCAAGGCGATGGTCTCGGGCGGCGCGCCGCTCAACCCCGAAGTCGGCGTGTTCTTCGAAAGCCTCGGCATCACCTTCCTGCAAGGCTATGGCCAGACCGAGGCGGCGCCCGTGATCAGCTGCAACCGGCCCAAGGCCGGGCTGAAGCACGATACGGTCGGCCCGCCGCTGGAGGGGGTCGAGGTCAGGATCGCCGAGGATGGCGAGATTCTGGTGCGCGGCGAGCTGGTGATGCACGGCTATTGGCGCAACGAGGCGGAGACTGCCCGTGTGCTCAAGGACGGATGGCTGCATACCGGCGACATCGGGCTGATCGACGAGCAGGGCCGGATCAAGATCACCGACCGCAAGAAGGACATCATCGTCAACGACAAGGGCGACAATGTCGCGCCGCAAAAGGTTGAGGGCATGCTGACGCTGCAGCCCGAAATCATGCAGGCGATGATCGCGGGCGACCGCAAGCCGTACATGACCGCCGTGCTGGTACCCGACCCAGAATGGACGCAAGAGTATTGCGCGAAGACGGCCACCAAGTGCGACCTCAAGGCGCTGCGCGAGAACCCCGATTATCGCGCGGCGATCAGCGCCGCGGTCGACCGGGTGAACAAGGATCTGTCGGTGATCGAGCGCGTACGCCGCTTCATCCTGGCGGACGAACCGTTCACGATCGAGAACCAGCAGCTGACCCCGAGCCTGAAGATCCGCCGACACATCCTGAAGGGCGTGTATGGCGAGCGGCTGGACGGGTTGTACAAGGGGTAGTCGTTGCGTCGCCCCGGGCGTGACCCGGAGCGACGACGGGATGTGTTCAGCGCCCTCCAGCCGCTGGCGCCGCTGCTTTCTCCTCGGGCAGAACCACCATCGACCAGTCCTTGTCCTGCGCCAGATATTTGATCGCGAGCGCCTGAAGCTCTTCCGGACCGGTGCGGCCATAGTCGCTGGCGAGCGTGTTCACCGCGGCGAGGCGGCGCGGGTCATAGGTGCCGCCCTCGGTCTGCTGCATCCAGAACGGGTTGCCGCTGGCCCGGCGCGAGATCATCTGCGCGGTCGGAACCAGGGCGCGGCGCAGTTCGTCGAGTTCGATCGGCTTCGCGATCAGGTCGGCGGCGATCTCCCGCGCGACCTTCAGGAACAGGTCGGTCTTGTCGGGCGGGAGCAGGGTCAGCGCGATCACCCGCCCGCCGCCGGGCTGGCCGACCGGCCATTGGCTGATGACGGTGGGCGAATAGCTGACCCCCTCGGTCGAGCGGATGCGGTCGAGAATGCGGTCGCGCATCACCGCCGCCAGAATCTCCAGCTTGCGCCCTTCGGAGATGTTGGCCGCGCCGCCGCCCGCCTGCCACGCGATCACCGCCGCCGCCTGATCGGGCTCGCCGGTGTGGCGCAGCACCACCGGACTGTCGACAGGGGTGGGGAAGCGCACCGCCGCCGAGACGATCGCCGATGCGCGGCGCGGCTTCATCGCGCCGAAGGTCGTGCGCACCGCCTCGACCGCCTTGTCGACGTCGATATCGCCGAACACCTGCACCTCGATCGGGCCGCTGGCCAGCAGCGGCTCCCAGAAGGTGCGGAAATCCCTCGCGGTCAGCTTTTCGATGTCGGCGCGTTCGGGCATGCCCCAGCGCGGATCGCCGGCATGCAGCAGCTTTTCCAGGCTGTTGCCGATCACCGCGTCGGGCGAGGCGTTGCGCGCCGCATCGCCGGCGATCGCGAGCGCGCGGGCGCGGGCGATCGGCTTGGGATCCCAACCCGGGACCTCCAGCTTGGTCGCGATCAGACGGAGCTGGTCGGCGAGGTCGGCGGGCGAGGTCTGGCCCGCGATGACGAAGGCGTCATCGCTCACGCCGAACTGCATGGAGATGCGCCGGTTGCCGGTGATCTGATCGATCTCCTCCTGCCCCAAGTTGCCAATTCCGCTCTCCAGAAGGGCAAGGTTGGCGGCCCAGGCTGGAGTCTGGCGCTTCGACGGCAGCGCCTGCATGCCCCGGCCGAAGCGGACCGAGACATAGATCCGGCCGACCTCGCCCGGGTTCTGGAAGAACAGGCCGGTGACGCCGTTGGAATAGCGGACCTGTTCGATCTTCGGATCGGTCACGGCGATCGAACGCGCCGCGACGGTGCCGGGCGTGCCGAGTTTGGGCAGGGATGCGAAGCTGACATTGCGCAGCGCAGTGCGCGAGCCGGCAAGCCCGCTGACATCGGCCTGCAGCGCGGAAGCCAGCTTGGCCTGGATATTGGCATCGGCGGTACGCGTGTTGATGATCGCACGCGTGGCGACACCCTGAAGCACCCGCCGGGTCGATGCCAGCACCCGATCGGGCGTGAACATCTTCTGGTCGATCGCGCCCTGGAAGATGCCGAAGCTCGTCTGTTCGCTGGTCGTCACCTCGTTGATGTCGATGGCGGCGATCAACGTATCGGCGCGGATCGATCCGGCGGTCACGCGCGCGGTGTCGATCGCGTTGCGCATCTCCGAGACGATTTCGTTCACCTCGCGGTCGATCTCCGCCTGGGTCGGCGCGGTGGTGAGCGCATCGGCGACGACACCGCGCACTTCCTTGAGCGCGCTCTCCCAATCCTCGCCGATCGGGATCACCTGGATCGAGGTGACGTTGGCCGAGCGCACCGCGTCGGAGAGGTCGGCGCTCGCCTGAAGATAGCTCGACCCGGCACGTGCGCGGCGTTCGAGGCGGCGGTTGATGATGCGCACCGCGACGAAATCGACCCAGCGCTCCTGATTGAACTTCACCGTGTCCTCGAGCACGGTCCATGGGCGCAGCGTGGCCAGCACGACGACGGGGGGCAGGGTCGGTTCGACCAGGGCGGCGCTCTTGGGATGCGCATCGCTGGGCGTGCCGAAATCGGGGGTGGCGGGATTGGCGCCGACCCCCTGCCATGCGGCGAAATGCTTGGCGATCTGGGCCTCGAACAGGTCGGGATCGAGGTCTCCGACGATCACCAGCGTGGCGCGTTCCGGCCGGTACCAGCGCTGGTGGAAGGCGCGCACCGACTCGGCGGTGGCGCCGGTCAGGGTCTGGACCGTGCCGATCACCGGACGGTCGGCGAAGCGCTGCCCCGCGAACAGCAGGCGACGTTGCATCTCGTCGAACCGCTCCGCCGGCCCCAGCGCCTCACGCTGTTCGGCGAGCACCACGGGGCGTTCCAGCGTCAGCGATTCGGTAGTGATGTTCGGCGCCGCCATCATGTCG
Source organism: Sphingomonas sp. (assembly GCF_965227385.1). Lineage (GTDB taxonomy): Bacteria > Pseudomonadota > Alphaproteobacteria > Sphingomonadales > Sphingomonadaceae > Sphingomonas. Next base: position 481,466 of record NZ_OZ245750.1, on the reverse strand, counting down.
GCGAGGATCATCATCGACTGGTCGAGGCTCGCCTCCGTCGCATCGGGCAGGTCGAGCTTGTAGGTGGTCGAGACCGGGGTGGTGCTGGCGTTGCTGTCCGAGCCGAAGGTGACGCCCAGCCGCTGCCACACGCGCTTCGATTCGCCGTCAGGGATTTTGGACGATCCGCGGAACGAGAGATGTTCGAGCAGGTGCGCGAAGCCCTTTTCGCTCTCCTGCTCCATCAGCGATCCGACCGCGATGTGCAGCCGCACCGCGACCTGGCCGGGGGGCACGCCATTCTTGCGCACCGCATAGCGCAGGCCGTTGGGCAGCGTGCCGAACCGCCATGCCGGGTCATGGGCAATGTCGCTGCCCTTGTAGAGCCACGGTGTCTTGTCGACCGTGACCGGCGCAGGGGCGGTCTGAGCCGCCGGAGCGCTGGACTGGCCGAGCGCGGGCAGCGCCGCGGCGATCAGCAGGAGGGGAAGGGCGAGCGGCCTTACGCGCGAGAACAATGCCATCGCGCGAGAGCTTAGCTTGGATAGGGGCGGCGTGCCAGACGCCGCGCAAACGCTTTGCCGCGTGCCAGTTTGGCGCGGGTTCGGCCATGTTTTGGACCCAGAGTCCGCCTAGTCGCGGAGTCGAAGCCGCGACGGACACGGACGTCGACGGAAATTTGGGCGGGGCGTCAGGTGTATCAGCGGTCGATCGGTCGGGGCGAAGGCGAGCAGGCGGCACTGCCGTCCGCGACGCAGCCTGCTCTCGCTGCCCGAGGTCGCGCGGTACGCCGCGCCCGGTTCAACCGCATCGCCGACCGCGTGATCGGCGAATTCTCGCTGGTCCCGGTTGCCCCGGTGCTCGATGTGCGCGCCTTTGGCTGGACGCGGGGGCTGCGCGACAATTGGCGCGCGATCCGGGATGAGGCGCGCGCCGCCGCGCTCGGCGTTGAGCAGGCGCAGGACGATGCGCGCTTTACAGCGTGGCCCGGGGCTGGCCGGGAGTCGGTCAACGCTGCGCGCTGCCCGGCAACGGCGGCCGCCGTGGCGGCGATCCCCGGCCTCGACAGTGCAGGCTTTGCTGTGCTCCCGCCGGGCGCGCATCTGCCGGTGCAGCGCGGCCCGACCCGGGGCTTGCTGACCTGTCATCTCGGCCTGATCGTCCCGCGTGACGGCGATGCGCGGATGCGCGTGGGAGACCGCATGGTCCGCTGGGCCGAGGGTGAGACCTTGGTGTTCGACGATACCTATGATCATGAGGTGTGGAACGACAGCGGCGGTACCGGGGTGGTGCTGCGCCTCCGCGTGCGGCGACCGCTGCGTCAGCCCGGACGGTGGTTCGCGGACACGCTGTTGCGATTGCGGTCGGCGCTTCATCGCTGAAGCGCCGACCGTCTTGCCGCGTCAGAACTTGGCCCGCACGCCGATCGAGAAGCGCCGTTCGGACAGGGCATAGCTGTTGAGCGCGATCGGCCCGGCGGCGCTATATTCGCTCGTTGCCGAATCCGTCGGGATCAGATTCTGTGCCTGGAGCGACAGCGCGATCCCCCTGGCAAGGTCGACGCCGATCTGGGCGTCGAGCTGCGAGCGCGGACCGATGAAGCTGGGACGGCCTTCGGAGAATTCGAACACCGCCTCGTCACGGTAATTGTACGCGATGCGCGCGGAGAACGGCCCCTTTTCATAGAGCCCGACCAGATTGTAGCTGTGCTTGGACACCGCGACGAGCGGGAAGCCGGCATTATCCTTCGAGTCCGAGAAGGTGTAGTTGGCGATGATGCCCAGCCCGTCGAGCGGGGCGGGGAGGAAGTCGAAGAACTGCTGGACGCCGATTTCGAACCCCTTGATCTTCGCGCTGGCGAGGTTTTCGGGGCGCGAGAAGGTCAGCTCGCGCCCGGCGGGGTCGAGGCCGGTGTCGACGCCGGTGGTGACGAAGCTGGCGATGAAGTCCTTGACGTCCTTGTAGAAGAACGCGCCCGAGATCAGCGAGCTCTTGCCGGTATAATATTCGAAGCTGATGTCCGCCTGGGTCGAGATCGGCGGATCGAGCGCTGCGTTGCCGCCGGTCACGGACAGGTTGGTCGCGTTGAAGAAAGTCGACGGGGCGAGATCGGCGATCGATGCGCGCTGCATCGTCTGTGACCCTGACAGGCGGACGAGGAAATTGTCGGTGACGTTGAACACGATGTTCGCGCTGGGCAGCACGTTGGTATAGTCATTCTTGTCGGTCACCAGCGTGCTGGTGGTCCCGACATTGAGGAAGGTGTCGACCGACAGCTTCGTCCGCGCGATGCGCACGCCGGCATTGGCGGAGAAGGGGATGCTGCCGATATCGCCCTTGGCCGAGACCATCACATAGCCCGCCAGCGTCCGTTCGCTGAAATCATAGTCGCGCTGTGAATTGGGCAGCAATGTGGAGCGGTCGTTGGGATTGGGGTTGGGCTGCGCCGCCTGGGCGCGGGCGAAGACATAGTCATAGGTCGGCGCGGTGCTGAGGAAGGCGCGCGGGAAACTGCCCGGGATATCGGGCAGGAAGGATCCCGCGCTGATCTGGCGCAGATAGGGTTCGATCTCGGCGCGGGTCGGGGTCACCTGGCTGCGATAGGCGTTCGACCGCGCGTGGAGATCGGTGTAGCGGACGCCCGCCGAAAGCGTGACGCCGCTGTCGAATTCGTAGGACAGGTCGAGCTTGCCGGTCCATTCCTCGAGCAGGCCGAGCAGGCGGTTGCTGCGCACGCCATTGTTGGCCGGGTTGTAGGACGCATAGACCGTCGGGTCCCAGGTGCCGAGATTGAGGGTGGGGATCGTGCCGTTGCGGAAATCGAAGGCGCCGGGAACCAGCGCCGTGGCCTGAAGCGTGATGATCTGGATCGTCTGGTCGATCGTACCCTTGCTGTAATAGCCATCGGCTTCGATGGTCAGCCCGCCGCTCTCATATTTGCCGTTCAGGCCGTAGAGATAGCTTTCGGTCGGTTCGTTGCGGATCTGGCCCGCAGTCGTAACGGTACCGTTGGCGTCCCCCGCGACGACCACGCCATTTTCGACGACGCGGTTGCTGACCGGGTTGCTGCCCGTGGGCAGGCGGAAGGAGAAGAAGTCCTGCGTACGCCCGGTGGTGAGGCGCGAGAAGAGCGCGTCGGCGGTCAGCACCAGTTCGGGCGTCACTTCGACCTGCACCGCGCCGTTGAGGCCAACGCGCGAGCGATCCACCACGAAATTCTCATATTGCAGCAGCGCCGGGGTCGGGATCGCGCCGCCCCCAGTGCCGGTATAGGTGCGGTTTAGGAAATTGTTGCGCTCGAATGCCTGGGTGGTCGAGGTACGCTTTTGATATTCCGCCGCCAGCATCACGCCGATCTTGCCATCCGCGAATTTGGTGGTGGCGAAGCCGGTCAGCACCGGCTCGAAGGTTTCGCTATTCTCCGAATAGACGCCGGTCGCGCGCAATGAGACGGTGGGGTCGCGGAAGTCCAGCGGCTTGGGCGTGACGAGGTTGACGGTGCCGCCCAGTCCGCCCTCGGCCTGGCTGGCGAGCGGCGATTTGCGCACCTCGAGCCGCCCGAACAGGCTGGAGGGAACCGAGTCGAGCCCGGACGACCGGCCGAGCTGATCGTTTTCGGGTGGCGACAGGCGCGCCGACCAGCCGAGCAGGGTGCGGCCATCGACCTCGACCCGGACCTGCTGAAGGCCGCGCACCGACACCGACTGGCCTTCGCCGAACACGCGGGTGATCTGGACGCCGGTCACGCGTTGCAGCGCCTCGGCGACATTGGCGTCGGGCAGCTTGCCGACATCCTCGGCGGTGATGACGTCGAGGACTTGATCGGCCTCACGCTTGATGTCGGCCGCACGCTCGAGCGATGCGCGGATCCCGGTCACGACGATTTCGTCCTTTGCCGCGGCGTCGCCCTCCGGCGCGGCGTCCTGTGCCAGCGCCGGTGTGCTGAATGCGAGTGCGGTTGCGAGTGCGCCGACGGCGATGCCCCAGGCGGTGGATGTGCTGCTCACCATATTCCCTCCCTCTATCCGCACGGCACGGACAGGGGGCGGGTGCACCTCTCACCCCAATGGTTCCCTCTCCCGCGCCATGCGCCGATCGACCCGGCTTAGACACCGGTGTCAGCAAGGGTTGTCCTACAAATGATTTGGCGAGTCAATCGAGATGTCGGACAACTTCCGCTAGCGGGCCGGAGCGGGGCCGGAACTGGCGCGGGCGATCAGTCGGGTGTCGAACGTCATGCGGTCGCGCTGGCTCTTTGCGTCGAGCAGCAGGTCGGCGGCGCTGCGGGCAAGCTCGTGCACGGGCTGGCGCACGGTCGTGAGCGGCGGCCACACTGCCGCTGCCAGGTCGGAATCGTCGAATCCGACGATCGAGAGCTGATCTGGCACGTTGATGCCGCGTTCATGCGCGATCGCGAGCGCGCCCGCCGCCATATCGTCGTTGCCGGCAAATAACGCGGTAGGCGGGTTCGTGCGGTCGAGCAGCAACCGGGCGGCGTGGCGACCCGATTCGATGCTGTAATCGCCCGCGACGACCAGCGTGTCGTCGAACCCCACGCCTTGTGCGTCGAGTGCGGCGCGGTAGCCCTTGAGGCGCTCGATCGAAGAGACGTGCGTATCGGGCCCCTTGATGAACGCGATCGCGCGGTGGCCGTGGGCCAGCAGATGGGCGGTCGCCTCCTGCGCCGCGCTGGCGTCGTCGATCGTTACCGATCGCCCGACGTCGCGCCGCAGCCCCGGCTCGATCCGCACATAGGGCAGGCCGCGCCGGTCGAGTTCGTCGAGCAGGGCTTCGTTCTCGGTCACCGGGGGAGAGAGGATGAGGCCATCGAGATGCGTTTCATCGACCAGAGCAGCGACGTCGGCCACGAGCCCCGACGCGGAGCTGTCCACCGGCTGGGTGAGCAGGCGATAGCCATGTTCCGCGCACCCCTCCTGCGCACCGGCGAGCAGGTGATAGACATAATAGGGGCTGGGGTTGTCGTAGAGCAGCCCGACCTGGAACGACTTGCGTCCGGCCAGCGTGCGTGCGGCGAGGCTGGGGCGGAAGTTGAGTTCGGCAACGACCTGCTCGACGCGGCGGCGGGTTTCCTCGCTGACGTTCTTCTCATTGTTCAGCACGCGCGAGACGGTCTTGAACGACACGCCCGCGAGTTTCGAAACTTCCTTGATCGTCGGCCGTCGCGCCATTTGCCTCCCCTGACGGGTCAGGCATAGGTGACAGCGTTGGCAACAGGCAAGAGTGGAGTTGTGCGTATGGATCGGCGCGGATTTGTCGCTGCAGCGGCTGGACTGGGGCTGATGCCCGGATTGACCCATGCCGCAGCGCGGCGGATCGGGCTCCGGGTGATGAGCTTCAATGTCCGCCTGCCGCTCGAGTCGGACGGGCCGAACCGGTGGCAGGCGCGGCGCGACCTGTTCATCGAGACGCTTCGTCGCGCCGACCCGGACGCCATCGGCACGCAGGAATTGTGGAAGATCCAGGGCGATTATGTGGTCGAGCGGCTGCCGCAGTTCAGTTGGCTCGGGGTCGATCGGCGCGGCGGGCATGGCGACGAGCATATGGGGGTGTTCTTTCGCCGCGACCGGATGAAGGTCGTCGATCTCGGCAATTTCTGGCTGTCGGATACGCCGGCTGTGCCGGGGAGCATCAGCTGGGGGCATCCCTATCCGCGGATGGCGACCTGGGGGCAGTTCGAGACCAACGCAGGTCAGCGCTTCTGGCTGATCAACACGCATTTTCCGTATCGTGCCGAGGATGAAGCGGCGCGCAGCAAATGTGCGGTAGCGATTGCGGATTGGGTCGCCAGGCGGCCTGCTGGCGAGATGGTCGTGCTGACCGGGGACTTCAACACCGGGCCGGAGAGCGAGGCCCATCGCCTGCTAAGTGCCGGGCTGAGGGATGCCTGGGTCGCGGCACCACAGCGGACGGGGCCGGAGGGGACGTTCCATGGTTTTTCGGGAACGCCGGGGAAGCGGATCGACTGGGTGATGGCCCGGGGGATGACGCCGGCGGCGGTCGAGACGATCGATTTCGGGCGGGGCGGGCGGTTTCCGTCGGATCACTTTCCGGTGGTGGCCGATTACCGCTGGCCCTGAAAATAAAGGCCCCGCCCGGACGTGCCGGGCGGGGCCATGAGGCTGTTCGCGATCAGCCCGCCGCCAGTGCCGCGAGGAGCAGCAGGGCGACGATGTTAGTGATCTTGATCATCGGATTGACCGCCGGACCGGCCGTATCCTTGTAGGGATCGCCGACGGTGTCGCCGGTCACCGCGGCCTTATGGGCTTCCGAGCCCTTGCCGCCATGATTGCCGTCTTCGATATACTTCTTCGCATTGTCCCATGCGCCGCCGCCCGAGGTCATCGAGATGGCGACGAACAGGCCCGACACGATCACGCCGAGCAGCATCGCGCCGACCGACGCGAAGGCGTTGGCCTGGCTGTCGACGGCCAGGATCACGAAGTAGAGGACGATCGGCGACAGCACCGGGAGCAGGCTGGGGACGATCATTTCCTTGATCGCCGCCTTGGTCACGATGTCCACCGTCCGGCCATAGTTCGGGCGGCTGGTTCCCGCCATGATGCCGGGATTGTCGCGGAACTGGGCGCGGACATCCTCGACCACCGCGCCGGCTGCACGGCCCACGGCAGTCATGCCGAACGCGCCGAACAGATAGGGCAGCAGCGCGCCGAGCAGCAGGCCGACGATGACGAACGGATTGCTGAGCGAGAAGTCCACGACGATGTCGGGGAAGTAGCGCGTCAGATCCTCCGTATAGGCGCCGAACAGCACCAGCGCGGCGAGCGCCGCCGAGCCGATGGCATAGCCCTTGGTCACCGCCTTGGTCGTGTTGCCCACGGCATCGAGCGCGTCGGTGCGGGTGCGGACGTCATCGGGCAGCCCGGCCATTTCGGCGATGCCGCCGGCATTGTCGGTGACGGGGCCATAGGCGTCGAGCGCGACCACCATGCCGGCGAGCGCGAGCAGCGAGGTGGCGGCGAACGCCACGCCGATGATCCCGGCCAGCTGGAACGATGCGATCACCGCGACGACGATCACCAGCGTCGGCAGCGCGGTCGATTCAAGGCTGATCGCCAGCCCCTGAATGACGTTGGTGCCATGGCCGGTTTCCGATGCCTTGGCGATCGAACGGACCGGGCGGTATTGCGTGCCGGTATAATATTCGGTGATCCACACCAGCGCCCCGGTGACGCCCAGGCCGATCATCATGCACCAGAACAGGTCCATGCCGGTGAACGCCTGATCGCCGATCGCGACGTCGAGGTCGCCCAGCGTGTACTCGGTCGCGAACCAGATCGCCGGGATGGCGAGGATCGCTGTGGTCCAGAACCCCTTGTACAATGCGCCCATGATCGACTGGCTGCTGCCGAGCCGGACCATATAGGTACCGATGATCGAGGTGATGATGCACACGCCGCCGACGATCAGCGGGAGTGCCATCAGCGCGAGCATCGCATCGTCGGCGAGACCACCGACGAGCAGCGCGATCGAGACCATGGTGAGGCCGATGGTGACGACATAGGTTTCGAACAGGTCGGCGGCCATGCCGGCGCAGTCGCCGACATTGTCGCCCACGTTGTCGGCGATCACGGCGGGGTTGCGGGGATCATCCTCCGGGATTCCGGCCTCGACCTTGCCGACCAGGTCGGCGCCGACGTCCGCAGCCTTGGTGAAGATGCCGCCGCCGAGCCGGGCGAAGATCGAGATCAGCGACGCACCGAACGCCAGTGCGGTCAGCGCCTTGATGATATCCTCGCCATTCGCGGCTTCATTGGCGGGGCCGACCAGATACCAGAACAGCCCGGCGATTGAGAGCAGGCCGAGCCCGGCAACGAGCATGCCGGTGACTGCGCCAGCGCGGAAGGCGAGGGTGAGGCCACCCTGCAGCGAACCGCGTGCCGCCTCAGCCGTGCGGACATTGGCGCGGACCGAGATGTTCATGCCGACATAGCCGGCGACGCCCGACAGGATCGCGCCGATCAGGAATGCGACGGTCGACAGCGCGCCGAGCGTGAAGAACATCACGGCGGCAACGACGACGCCGACAATGGCGATGGTGGTGTATTGGCGGCCGAGATAGGCCTTGGCGCCTTCCTGAATGGCGGCTGCGATATCCTGCATCTTCTGGTCGCCTGCCGGTGCGCGCAGCACCTGTTGCGACGTCACCAGGCCATAGAGCACGGCAATCAGGCCGCACACGATGGCGATATAGACAATCGTCATCTGGTATCCTTCCCCTGTGAATCCCGCAGGTCGTCCGGATCTTGCTGCCCGGTACAAACCGCGTCGGGGTGGAGCGTAGAGAGGGGCGGGGGGCTGTCAAGCGGCGTGGTGGATCGGCGGATCGTCCGACGATGCTGACAAAAAAACGGGGTATCCTGCGCGGGGGACGGGGACGCGCCAGGGTGGCGACCGGGAAGGGGCGCGTTGGCGACCGCTGCGCGACGAGGACGCGACAGTGGGGCGACATGCGCGCGACGGGCTGACAACACGGGCGCGATCGGAAAGCGACTGGCTGACAACAGGCACGCGACCGAAGCGCGCCGGGTCGGCGGTGCGGGGGTAGGTGAGTCGGTTGCGGTCGGCTTCATCGATCAGGGTAGATCAGAAGAAATCCAACATTTGAAGGGGTTTGGGGGGCTTCTCAATCCTCCCCCAAAAAGGGGGAGGATCATCAATGTTCAGCCGCCGTGGCGGTAGCCGAGCCTGGCGGGCAGGGGGACGGGCGCGCCGTTCGCCGTGAGGGTTAGGCCATTGCCGGTGCTCGCAGTGCCGATGCGCGTTGCGGCGACCGGGGGGGCGACGCCTTCGGGTAAGGTGAAGAGCAGTTCGTAATCATCGCCTGCGCAGGCTGCGTCGAGGACGGGGCCGGGGAGCGCAAGCGGGAGGGCGTCGAGGTCGATGGTGAGGGCGATGCCGCTGGCTGTGGCGAGCCGCTGGGCATCGATCAGCAGGCCGTCGGACACGTCCATCATCGCGGTGGCGAGCGGGGCGAGCGCCTGTCCCTCCGCGACGCGCGGGCCGGGGTGAAGATAGCGGGCGAGATCGCGCGGGTTCCCGTCCACGCCGAACGCCGCGCCGCCGATCGTGCCGGTGACCCAGAGCGTATCGCCCGGCTGCGCGCCGGTGCGCAGGGGGACCCGGGGCGGCGCGGTGCCGATGGCGGTGAGCGTCAGGCTGCGCGGGGCGTCGGCGGGCATCGCCACCGTGTCGCCGCCGATCAGCGGCATGGCGTAGGTGGTAAGCGCCTGGTTGAGGCCGTCGAGAAACGCGCGGTCCCACTGCGCATCGCCCGACAGGCTGTAGTTGAGCAGGCACGCGAGCGGCGTCGCGCCCTTGGCCGCAAGGTCGGAGAGGTTCACCGCCGCGAGCCGCCAGCCGACCGATTGTGGCGGGTCGTGCGGGCGGTAATGGACCGACTCAACCATCGTGTCGCTGGTAAGGATCAGGCGACCCGCCGCGACATCGAGCTGGGCGGTATCGTCCGCGAGGCTCGCCGCCGCAGGATGCGTCGCGATGGCGCGCAGGGCGGTGAGGAAGGTGAACTCGTCGGACATCGGTGCAGGGGTAGGCGAGGACACGGAGCGAGGAAAGGCCGGAGCCTTCAGCGCAGGGGCGCCAATTGCCACGCAAGCGCGACATTGCCTGTGAACACCCCCCGCCATTGCGACAGGTCGGCGCGGCTGGACTCGTCGAACTCCTGCGCCCGGGCGGCGCGGGTGAGGACGCCTTGGCTCGCTTCGCGGATCAGGGTGCGGGCGACGGGGAGGCCGGTGTTGTTGGCGGCGAGGAAGCGGGCGAGGTTGTGGGCGGCGCGGATGCGTAGCGGGGTGTCGGGGCTGAGGCCTGCGCGCGCGCCGGCATAAGCGAGCAGATAGAGTTCGAGTGCGCCGCTGCGCTTGCCCTGCGCATCGAGATTTTCCGCCAACATCGTCTGGGCGAGCGTGGTGCGCGGGTCGCCGGGGGGTAGCACCGCTTCGCGTGTCATCAATCCGGCGCGCAGATAGGGTTCGGCGATCAGCCGCGCGGCGTCGGGCTGACGCGCGAGCAGCTCGGCGAGGTTGAGCATCGAGGTACCGAGGTCGTAATGGCTGGCCTTCAGCCGATCGCGCCGGATCGCGAACGCGGCCTGGTGCTCGGCCAGCGCGTCCTTGTCCCGCCCGGTTCGGGCGAGCAGCACGCCGAGGTTCGAGCGCGCGGTGGCGATGGCGAGGAGGTTGTCGGGCAGCCTGTCCTGCCGCACCGCGACCGCGCGGCGGAGCGCGGGTTCGGCCTCGCCGTAGCGGCGCTGTTCGGCGAGCACGATGCCGAGGTTCATCAGGTGATCGGCGAGCAGTTCGGGATCGCCATTCGCGCTGGCCTGAAGCGTCTGCGCCGCGACGCGCAGCACCGGTTCGGCTTCGCCATAGCGGCCGCCGCGCAACAGCACCGCGCCGAGCGTGCCGCGCACGATGCTGGTATCCTCATGCGCCGGGCCGCGGAGCGTTTCCATCATGCCAAGGGCGGTGCGGGCGGCGCGTTCGGCCTCGTCGAACAGGCCGGCGGTGGCGAGCAGTTCGGCAGCGGCGACAAGGCCGAGGGCGCAGTCTTCGCTGGATGGGGTGGCGGGGGTGCAGTTGGTGCGCGACTCCGCCGTCGCCTGAAGCACGGCTTCGCGGGGCAAGGCGGAGCCGCTTTCGTCGAGCTGGAGGCCGAATTTGAACTCGTCCGCGGCGGCGGGGGTGGCGATCAGGGCGAGCAGCAGGGCGAGGCGGCGCATGGCGAAGATGTGCGCCGCCGCCGCGCGTCGGGCAACAGACGAATGCGGGCGTGTTGCGCGGGGGCGCATTCGTATGCAGCATCGTTCCGGCGCGCCGGGGTGATAGGCTGGAGCAAAAGCATGCGGGAGGAGCGGATGGACTGGACGCGGCGCGAGGTACTGGGTGGAGCCGTGGCGGGGCTGGGGCTGGCGGCGTTACCGGCTACGGCGCAGGTGACGGGCGGGCGGATCGTGACGCTGGATGCCTTTCCGTCGCGCCATGTCGCGGCGCGCAAGGTGCTGGTGTGGCTGCCCGCGGCCTATGACGCGCGGCGGTCGGCGCGGTTTCCGGTGCTGTACATGCATGACGGGCAGAATCTGTTCGACGGCAAGTCGGCGTTCGCCGGCGAATGGGGCGTGGACGAGGCGATCGCGCGAATGGCGGCGCGCGGCGACCTGCGCGACACGATCGTGGTTGGGATCGTGAACACGGCGGCGCGCTACCGCGAATATTTTCCGGAGAAGGTCGCAGCGCATCTGCCCGAGGCGTATCGTGCGGCGGTGCTGGAGATGGCGGGCGGGCCGTTGCTGGGCGACGCCTATCTGCGCTTCATGGTCGAGGAACTGAAGCCGGCGATCGATCGGCAGTTCCGCACGCTGGCGGGATCAGCGGACACGTCGGTGATGGGATCGTCGATGGGTGGGCTGATTTCGCTCTATGCGATCGGGGAGTATCCGCGCGTGTTCGGGCAGGCGGCGTGCCTGTCGATCCATTTGCCGCTGGCGGCGCCGATGGCGCCCTATAGCCGTCCGCCCGAGGGGCCAGAGGCGGTGGCGCGGGCGCTGCGCGCCTGGCTGGTCGGGAGCGCGTTCGATCCCGCGCGCAACCGCGTCTATCTCGATCATGGCACGATGACGCTGGACGCGGCGTATCCGCCATTCGCCAAGGCGGTCGAGGCGATACTGCCGACACTGGGCTGGGTGCCGGGGCGCACATTCGAGCTGCGCAGCTTTACCGGTACCGAGCATAACGAACGGGCGTGGCGCGAGCGGATCGATATTCCGCTCGGATTTCTTGACCGCCGCCGCTGAGCGCGGCGACCGTGTTCAGCTGCACTGAACCGGCACCGGCCCGCTCCCCCACCCGGCCACCCATAGAATACACTGTCGTTGGGTGGTCGGGCGGGGGAGCGGGCCGGTGCCGCCTTTCGAAAACGGACTCTCAGACGGCCTTCAGCGCCTCCTCGAAGTCCGCGATCAGGTCGTCGGCATTTTCGACGCCGATCGAGATGCGCACCAGGTTGTCGGTGATGCCGAGTGCCTGTTTGCGCGCGTCGGGGACCGAGAGGTGGGTCATTGCGGCGGGGGCGCTGGCGAGGGTTTCGGTGCCGCCGAGGCTGACCGCGAGCTTGGCGATCCTGAGCGAATCGAGGAAGGCGAACGCCTCCTTCTCGCCGCCCTTGAGGTAGAGCGAGAAGGTCGATCCGGCGCCGGTGCAATGGCGGTCGTAAATGTCGCGCTGGCGGCTGCCTTCGGGGAGGAAGCCGAGATAGCCGACGCTTTCGACCTTGGGATGGGTGCGCAGATATTCGCAGACCTTGGCGGCGTTTTCGCCTGCGCGCGACATGCGCAGTTCGAGCGTCTCCAACGACCGCAGCAGCATCCACGCGGTGTTGGGGTCGCAGATCGTGCCGATGGTATTGCGCATCAGGCGGATGGTGTTGATCAGCTCCTTCGAGCCGAGCACGCCGCCGGCGACGAGGTCGCTATGCCCGCCGGCATATTTGGTCAGCGAATAGACGACGAGGTCCGCCCCCTGCTTGAGCGGCTGGGCCCAGAGCGGGCCGAGGAAGGTGTTGTCGATCGCGATCGGCGGCTTGTTGGCGCCGGTGAAGATCGCGTCGCGGCTGGCGGCGACGGCCTCGACATCGACCAGCACGTTGGTCGGGTTGGCGGGGCTTTCCAGATAGATCAGCGCGACATTGCCCGATGCGGCCTTGCCAAGCACCGCGTCGATCTCTTCGCGCGTGGCGCCGGCGGGGAAGTCGAGCCAGTGGACGCCGAACTTGCCGAGGATGCGCGCGATCAGCGTTTCGGTGGCGGCATAGAGCGGGCCGGAGTGGACGATGGTGTCGCCCGGCTTGACCATCGCGAGGAACAATGTGGCGATGGCGGACATGCCGGAGGAGAAGGCGAGCGCGTCTTCGGCCTCTTCCCACACGCCCAGGCGATCCTCGAGGATTTCCTGGTTGGGGCCGTTGAAGCGTGAATAGACCAGGCCCTCGGCCCCGCCGGGACGCTTGCCGGTGACGCCTTCGAAATGGCGCTTGCCCGCGGCGGCATTGGGGAAGACGAAGGTCGAGGTGGCGAAGATCGGGGGCTTCAATGACCCTTCCGACAGCATCGGGTCATAGCCGTGACCCATCATCAGCGTGCTGGGGCTGAGCTTGCGGCTGCCGATCGTGTCGGCGGACGGCTTGGGACGGCGGCGCGGGGTGGTACCGGTCAGGGCGGCTTCGTCGGGGGTCTGGTCGGGGCTGTCGGTCATTGCGGGCCGCTCCTGGTATCAAGTGAAACTAGTTACCGCAGCCGTCGCACCGAACGCTTACCCCGTCAATCCAATCACGCTGATCTGACGGCCGTAATCGGGTGCCCCCTCATGGGTGGCGCGGCGATAGCTGAAGAAACGCGCGGGGTCGGCATAGGTGTCCGCGCCAAGTGCCGCGATCCGGCGGAGGCCGGCGAGCGCCAGGCGGTGGACGACATAGGCCTCAAGGTCGAACTGGTGGTGGCCGGGCTTGCCGGGGGTGAAGAAGCGGTCATTGGCCGGGTCGGCGGCGGCGAAGCGGGCGAGGAAGGCGTCGTCGACCTCGTAGCTGGCGCGCGCGATGCACGGGCCGACCGCGGCGGCGATACGGCTGCGGTCGGCGCCGAGCTCTTCCATGCGGGCGATGGTCGCGTCGGTGACGCCATACAGCGCCCCTTTCCACCCGGCATGGGCGGCGGCGACCACGCCGACCTCACGGTCGGCGAACAGCACGGGGGCGCAGTCGGCGGTGAGGATGCCGAGCAAGATGCCGGGGCGGTCGGTGACGAGCGCGTCGGCGTGCGGGCGGTTATCCTCGTCCCACTCGTCCGCGACGATCACCGCGTCGGGGGAGTGGACCTGATGCACGGTGGCGAAGCGGCTGCCGGGCGCGATGGCGGCGATGACGCGGCGCTGGTTTTCCTGCAGTTCGGGCGTGGGGGGCAGGCCGCGGCGACCCATGTCGAGGCTGGCGGTGGGGCCGGTGGTGACGCCGCCGGTGCGGCCGATAAAGCCGTGCGCGACGCCGTTCAGCGCTGCTGCACGCAGGATCGTGAGGTCGCTCACAGCGCCAGCCGCATCACGAGATCGCGGTCGATCTGGCGGCCGACCGGGAAGGCATAGTCGCCGACATGGACGAAGCCATATTTGGCATAAAAGGCAATTGCGCGGTGGTTCTCCTCGAACACCGTCAGCAGCAGCGCGGGGGCGCGGCGGGCGCGGGCGGTGGTCATGGCCCAGTCCATCAGCGCCTGGGCGACGCCGCGCCCGTGCCAGTCGGTCGCGACGTAAAGCTGCGCCAGTTGCGCGTCGGCGGGGCCGGCCTGTTCGAGGCTGGGCGGGACCATCTTGGCATAGCCGACAATGGCTCCGTCTGCGCGAACGACGGCCCAGGTGATCGCTGGATTGGCGAGGTCTCGGCGCAGGCGGCCATCCTCGCCGCAATTCTCGTCGAGAAAGGCGGCGAGATCCTCGGGCCGGTAGAAATGGGCGAAGGTATCGCGCCAGCTGGCCTCTGCCATCGCATCGAGCGCGGCGGCGTCGGCGGGGGTGGGGGTATCGATGGCGAGGGTGGCCGTGATCGTCATTCTCCAAACCCCGCCGGGACCGGCCAGCCCGGCGCAGTAAGCGCGACGGCCTTGAACAATTCGCCCATCGCGTCGTCCCCGATCAGTCGGTCGCGGGCGGCGGCGATGTCGTCGGCGCGGTCGGGCGCGGCGCGGGTCAGCGCGTCGGCGCGCGGTTCGATGCCGAGTTCGCGCAGCCAATCGCCCTGCGAGACGGGGCCATACGCCTCCAGCCCTTCGACCCGTGCGGCTTCGATCAGGGTGCCGAAATCGACATGGGCGGTCAGGTCGGCCTCGCCCGGATCCTCGAACGGATTGACATAGGCGTGGCCGCGCACCGCCTGAAGCGTGTCGCCGATGGCGGGGCCTTCATAGCCATAGTCGATGACGATCGCCGCGCCGCCCTGGTGCAGCAAGCGCGCGGCGAGGGCACGCAGGATCGCGACGCTGGGGGGCGAGGTTTCGAGGATCGACCCGTCGGGCGCGTCGCGGAAGTGCGGCGGGATGATCGGATCGAAAATGGTGTTGCCGATCACCGGCAGGAACAAGGTGTCCTGACAAGCGACCAGCCGCTCGCGCCACCCTTGCGGCGTCTTGACCAGTTGCCGGATCGGGAGCGCGTCGAAGAATTCGTTGGCGACGACCAGCAGCGGCTTGTCATCGGGAATGCCGACGAGATCGAGCGACCATTCGGCGTGCGGTACCGCCTTGGCCTGTTCGGAGCGCAGCGTCGGGCTGTTTTCGACGAAGTGGACCGGCGGGGTGAGGCCGGCGCTGCGCATGGCGCGCAGCGCGTCGGCGGCGAGCGTGCCGCGGCCCGGGCCAAGCTCGACATAATGGCAGTCGGGGCGACCGGCGCGGTCCCACAGATCGGCAAGCGCGAGGCCGACCAGCTCGCCGAACATCTGGCTGATTTCGGGCGCGGTGGTGAAGTCGCCGCGCGTGCCGAGCGGGTCGCGCGTCGCGTAATAATGGGTGTTGGCGGCGCCCATGAACTGCGACAGCGGGATCGGCCCGGCGAGCGTGATCGCGCGGGCGATCCGCTCGGGGAGTGGGCCTTCGGTATTCGGCGCGTCGGTCATCGTCCCCCCATCCGTTTGGCGTGAGGCTGTCAAAGGTGCGCGCACGGGGTGCGCAGAAGGCACTTCGACAGGCTCAGTGCGAACGGCTGTTATGCAATCGTCTGGTCGCCTGCAAACGGCTCGACGCGCTCGCGGCGTTTCTTGGCGGTGGCGATGAGGTAGATGCCGCCGAAGATCATCGGGAGCGTCAGCAGCTGGCCCATGTGCAGGCCGGGCGTCGCGAAGATCGTGCCGTCGAACTGCGCGTCATGTTCGCGGAAGAATTCGACGAACCAGCGCGACAGGCCATAGCCGAGGATGAAGGTGCCGACGAGCTTGCCCGGCTGATAACGGGCATCGGTCTTCCAGAACAGCAGCCACAGGATAATGCCGACGAGCAGACCTTCAAGGCCGGCTTCGTAGAGCTGGCTGGGGTGGCGGGCGAAGGTTTCGCCGGTCAGCTGCTGGCGGTCGTTCATGTCGTGGACGATGCCCCAGGGGACGGTGGTGGGGTGGCCCCACAGCTCGCCATTCACGAAATTGGCGATGCGCCCGAAGAACAGGCCGAAGGGGACACAGCAGGCGACATAATCATGGACGCGCAGCCAGTTGAGCTGTTCCTTGCGGCACAGCCACAGGATTGCCAGCATCACCCCGATCGTACCGCCATGGAAGGACATGCCGCCTTCCCACAGCTGCAGCAGCTTGAGCGGTTCGAGGAACAGCGCGGGCTGGTAGAAAATCACATAGCCGAGCCGCCCGCCGACGATGATCCCGATCGTGGCGTAGAACACCATGTCGTCGGCATGGCGGCGCGCCATCGGCGCACCCGGCTGGGCCAGCAATTTGAGCAGACACCACCAGCCGATCAGGATGCCCGCGATATAGGCGAGCGAATACCATTTGAGCTGGAAGAAGCCGAGGTCGAGCGCGACCGAATGCAGGCCGAGGTCGCTGAACTGGATATGGGATGTCGCTTGCGCGGCGGCGGTCAGGATCACGGTTCGGGCTCCCCGGGGGTTCGGCGCTGTCCTATCGAGATATGACGGCAACGCCAAGACAGTGGATCGGACCGCGCACAGCTTTCCTACAAATGAACCTGTATAGACCCAGTGGGGGTCTTTGCGGCCATTCTGTGCTCCAATTCGACTGGATCAATCGGACGCGATGGCGCGCGCGAACCGGATGGTTCCGTCCGGTCGCGTCAGCACAAGGCCGTCGCCCCGGGGTTCAAGATACGCGCCGGTCAGGTCGACAACGCCGAAATCGTTGGGCGTCAACAGAAAGATCGCGACCGTTCCGGCATCGGCGCGCAGCGGTAACGGCCCGGAATCGATCCGATAGCTTTCCTTGCTGAACGTCACGAAGCGCGGACGTCGCGTCTCATCGGCTGGGAGTGTCCACGGCTCGCCGGCCACATAGGACTCCAGCGGCTGTCCGATGTCGAAATCGATGCGTAGGTCGATGCCGGGAATGTCGCGCCCGTTCGGTGCGACGAGACGGATCGCAAAGGCGTCGTCGGGCCCCTGTTCGACCCGACTGGCGGTAATGGTCGGCGCCACCGGCCGGGGATCGCTGACCAGTTCGATCCGGTCACCCACCCGTGTCCAGCGGCCCCGCGCTCGTTCATCCAGCGATCCGACGGTCAGGCCATATTCGAATGTGCCGTCGCGGTTGAGGCGCAGCCCTGCCGCCAGCTCCATCTGTGTGGAGGAATAGTCCCCGACGGCTGGATCGACGGCGATCGGTGGAGCGGCCTCGGCGATATCCTGCGCGCGTGCAGGCTGTGCCAGGAGCGCCGCCGCCATACAGAGTTGGGCAATGCATCTGAACATCGACATCGCCGTTTGTATAGGGGTGCGGTCGTGTCGTTCAACCGCCATGGACGTGTCCAGCGAAGCCGGGGAGAAAGAGATGCGGATGATATGGGCAGTGTTGGTCATGTTGATCGCCACGTCGGCAGGGTCGGATCCGGCGATCGCGGGGTCAGCGCGCGGTGGCGCAAAAGCCACGGCTATCCAGGCCGGTTTAGGCTGCACCCGCGACGCCAATGTCGATAGTTGCTGGCGGGCCGGGGTCCAGGCGGAGAAACGCGGCGATGCGGCGGCAGCGCTTGCCGCATATGAAGCGTCCTGCGCGGCGGGATTTCAGGCGGGCGGCTGCTACGAAGCGGGCAAGATCTATTTCCTGAATGCGACACTGCGCAACTATGGCAGGTCGAAGGACAGGATGTTGCGGGTCTGCCAGTCCGATGATGCTGGCATCGCACCCTATGCCTGCAAATATCTGGGGATCATCTATCAGAAGGGGCTTTCGGTGAAGCCGCAGCCCGCTCAGGCCTTCAGCTATCTTGCGCGGTCGTGCTTTCCGAACGGCGAGCCGCTCATCGACGGCGGCGGCTGCGAGCTGCTGGCCAAGCATGTTCCCGATGCGGATGCGATCGAGGTTGCCGATGAGGTCTGGCACCCGGCCTATATCGCCTATCTCGCGTTCGCGATGGGGTGCAGTGACGACATGCCGGCGCAGTGCAATCAGGCGACGGTGATATACCAACGCGCCGTCGCGCAGTCGGCCGGATGGCTTGCGCGTTGCACCGAGGACGCGGAGGCGGTGGCATGGAAAGGATGCCAAGACATGGTCCGTTCCGCGTCCGTGGACGATTATGAAGCGCGCCAAGCGTTCCGCCGTGCCATGGTACGGGTGTTTCATCGTGCCACCGATTATGCCGGCTAAGCGGAAAGCGCATGCGCTGAATCCCCCAGATCAGGCGCAGGGTCGCGATGCGTGCCGGTTCGGACGGCAGCGCTCTGTCCGCGTTCCCCTCTGACCGTGATGGACGGCAAGCATTGAGTGTGGCGCCCTGCTTTGCGCCCCGCTAGAGCGGCGGGGATGGAGCGCAAGGGCATCAAGGGGATCGACCGGCGCACGCTGCTGATCGGTGGCGGTGCGGGGATCGGGCTGATCGTCGCATGGGCGGCGTGGCCGCGCACCTATCTGCCCAATCTGCCGGTGCGGGAAGGCGAGGCGGCGTTCGGGGCGTGGCTGAAGATCGCGCCCGACGGCCAGGTCACCGTCGCGGTGCCGCAATGCGAATATGGGCAGGGCGTGTTCACGACGCTGCCGCAGATCGTGGCCGACGAGCTGGGCGCCGACTGGCGGCGGGTCGGGGTCGAGCAGGCGCCGCTGAACCCGCTCTATGCCAACGCGCTGGCAGCAAGCGAGCTGTTCCCCGGCGTGCTGCCCGACCGGCTGCGCGCGACGCATGCGCAGCGCAACGCGCTGGTGCTGACCGGTGCGTCGACATCGATGCGGCAGTTTGCCGAGCCGCTGCGCGAAGCCGGGGCGGCGGCGCGGGCGATGCTGTGCCAGGCGGCGGCGCGGCGCTGGGGCGTCGAATGGACCGCGTGCGACACCGCGAACGGCTTTGTCGTGCATGACAAGCAGAAGATCGGGTTCGGCGAGATTGCGGCGGAGGCGGCGGGCGAGCAGGTGCCGGCCGAGCTGCCGCTGCGCGAGGGCGATGGCGCGCGGTTGATGGGCGAGCCCGCGCCACGGCTCGACGCGCCGGGCAAGGTCACGGGCAGCGCGAATTTCGCCGCCGATATCCGCCTGCCCGACATGGTGTTCGCCGCGATCCGGCAAGGGCCGGTCGGCACGGTGAAGCTGCATTCGGTGGACGAGGCTGCGGCGCGCAAGGTTCCGGGCGTGCTGCAGATCGTCAAGGACGAACGCTGGGTCGCGGCGGTCGCCAATAACAGCTGGGCGGCGCAGCGCGCGCTCGACGCGATGAAGCCGCGGTTCGAGGTGGCGACCAAGGTCGACAGCGCGTCGATTCAGGCGGCGCTCGACGCCGCGCTGGATGGCGATGGTACGCGGATGGAGTCGGAGGGCGACCTGTCGGCGACGTTCAAGGGCGCGCGCGTGGTGACCGCCGAGTATCGCGTCGGCGTGGCGCTGCACGCGGCGGTCGAGCCGATGGCGGCGACGGCGAGCTTTGCCGACGGGCGCTGCCGCATCTGGATGGCGACGCAGGCACCCGGGCTTGCGCGCGCGGCGGTGGCGGATGTGCTGGGGATGAGCGAAGGCAATGTCGTGATCCATCCGGTGTTCGCGGGCGGATCGTTCGGACAGAATCTGGAGCATGACGTCGCACGGCAGGCGGCGCTGATCGCGCGCGAAGTGGGCAAGCCGGTGCAACTGACCTGGTCGCGCGGCGAAACGTGCCTGCACGACCGCTATCGCGCACCCGCCGCGGCGCGCATGACCGCGCGGCTGGGCAGCAATGGTGCGGTGGCGGGCTGGCTCGCCAAGATAGCAGCTCCCGCGAGCGCGCATGAGCTGGCGGCGCGGCTGATGGCCGGGGACGGTGCGATTGCGGCGGGGCTGAAGCTCGCCGGCAGCGGCGATCCGGCAGCAGTGGCGGGGGCGCGGCCGCCCTATCGCATCGCCAATCTGGCGGTCGATCACCACCCCGCCAATATCGGCATTCCAACCGGCTACTGGCGGTCGGGCGCGCATGGCGCGACGGCGTTTTTTACCGAAAGCTTCATCGACGAACTGGCGCATGTCGCGCAGATCGAGGCGCATAGTTTCCGCATCGCGATGCTGGGGGGCGAGCCGCGACTGGCGCGGTGTCTGTCGACCGTTGCGACGCTGGGCGGGTGGCAGGGCGGGCTTGCGGGTAGCGGGCAGGGGCTGGCGTGCCATGCCTTTGCCGGATCGTACATCGCGGTAATGGTCGAGGCGTCGGTCGGCGGCGACCAGCGGATCAAGGTCGATCGCATCGTCGCGGCGGTCGACTGCGGGCGCGTGGTCAACCCCGATGTGGTGCAGCAGCAGATCGAGGGTGGGCTGATTTTCGGCATGGCCGGGGCGTTGGGCGCGACCACCGGCTTTACCGGCAACATGGCGGAGGCGCGTGGGTTCGCCGATCTCGACCTGCCGCGGCTGGCCGACACGCCCGAGATCATGATCGAACTGATCGCGAGCGAGGCCGAGCCGGGCGGGGTGAGCGAGCTGGCGGTGCCGCCGGTCGCGCCGGCCATCGCCAACGCGATTCATGCCGCGACCGGCGTGCGGTTGCGGCAACTTCCTTTGATCCCCGGAGGCGAATGATGGCGTTACCGCAAGGCCACCCCGCGGTTGCGCCGCGGCGGATTGGCGTGCTGCTGGTCAATCTGGGCACGCCCGACGCGCCCGATGCGGGTGCGGTGCGGCGCTATCTGGGCGAGTTTCTGTCGGATCGGCGCGTGGTCGAGATTCCGGCGCTGATCTGGCAGCCGATCCTGCGCGGGATTATCCTGCGCACGCGGCCGGCCAAGTCGGCGCACGCCTATCAACAGGTGTGGACCGATGACGGATCGCCGCTCGCCGCGATCACCAGGCGGCAGGCAGTGGCGTTGCAGGCAGCATGGCCCGATGTGACGGTCGATTGGGCGATGCGTTACGGCAATCCGTCGATCCCGGCGAAGCTGAAGGCGATGAAGGATGCCGGGTGCGAGCGCATCCTGATCGCGCCGCTCTACCCGCAATATTGCGCGGCGACGAGCGCGACGGTGGTGGACAAGGCGTTCGAGACGCTGGCCGCGATGCGCTGGCAGCCCGCGCTGCGCACGCTGCCGCCCTATTTTGACGATCCGCGTTACATCGCGGCGCTGGCTGAGTCGGTGCGGACGCAATTGGCTGCGCTGGAGTTCGAGCCGGACGCGGTGCTGGCGAGCTTTCACGGGATGCCGCAGCGGACACTGGAGCTCGGCGATCCTTATCACTGCCATTGCCGCAAGACCGCGCGGCTGCTGGGCGAGGCGCTGGGGCGTGAACTGACGGTGACGTTCCAGTCGCGGTTCGGGCGGGCGAAGTGGCTGGAGCCGGCGACCGATACGGTGCTGGAGGGGCTGCCGGGCAAGGGCGTCAAGAAGATCGCCATCGTCGCGCCGGGGTTTTCGGCCGACTGCCTCGAGACGCTGGAGGAACTGGCGATCCGCGGGCGGGAAAGCTTCGAAGCGGCGGGGGGCACGCATTTTGCCTATCTGTCGTGCCTCAACGACAGTGCGCCGGGCATCGCGATGTTGCGCAGCATTGTTGCATCGGAACTTGCGGGCTGGGTGGCCCTTGCCTAGGCTGACGGCACCAGCCCGCTCCCCCACCCGGCCACCCAACGCCAGTATCCTATGGGTGGCCGGGTGGGGGAGCGGGCCGGTGCCGCGACACACGAAAGGTACGGAGAGATTATGGCACGGGTAGCGATCGTTACGGGCGGCACGCGCGGGATTGGCGAGGCGATCAGCGTCGCGCTGAAGGATCTGGGGATGACCGTCGCCGCCAACTATGCCGGCAATGACCAGCGCGCAGCCGAGTTTACCGAGCGGACCGGGATCAAGGCGTTCAAATGGGACGTCGCCGATTATGACGCGTGTCAGGCGGGAATCGCGGAGGTCGAGGCGGCGCTGGGGCCGGTCGATGTGCTGGTCAACAATGCCGGTATCACCCGCGACGGCACGATCCTGAAAATGACCTACCAGATGTGGAAGGAAGTCATGGACACCAACCTTGGCGGGTGTTTCAACATGGCCAAGGGCGTGTTCCCGGGCATGCGCGACCGCAAATGGGGGCGCATCGTCAATATCGGGTCGATCAACGGCCAGGCCGGCCAGTACGGTCAGGTCAATTATGCTGCGGCGAAGAGCGGCATCCACGGCTTTACCAAGGCGCTGGCGCAGGAAGGCGCGCGCGCTGGGGTGACGGTCAACGCGATCGCGCCGGGCTATATCGACACCGACATGGTGGCGGCAGTCCCGGCGGAAGTGCTGGAGAAGATCGTGGCGAAGATCCCGGTCGGACGGCTGGGCCAGGCGAACGAGATCGCGCGCGGCGTGGCGTTTCTGTGCTCCGAAGAGGGTGGGTTCGTCACCGGGTCGACGCTGTCGATCAATGGCGGGCAGCATATGTACTAAGGGCGCAGGGGCGGCGGGGCCGTGCAAGCGGAACCTGTCCGACGCCGAGCACGGGCTTTGCCCGTGCTGACACAGAAAAAGGGCCGCTCTCGCATCCGAGAGCGGCCCTTTTCTTCATCACAGCCCTATCAGAACCGCAGGCCGATCCCGGCGACGCCCTGGTGGCGGGTCATGCCGGCTTCGTAATCGCTGTAGCGATATTCGACCTTGGCAAAGACCTTCTCGCCCAGCTTGTGTTCGACGCCCGCGCCGAGGCGGAAGCCGTCGGCGTTGCCGTTGCCGGCGACGGTGAGCAGGCGGAAGTTGGAATAGCCCGCCTTGGCGTAGATCAGCGTCTTGCCGGCCACCACGCCGACGCGGCCGCCGATGTACAGGTCGCGGCTGGTTTCGGCGACGGTTGCGGCACCGGCCTTGAGCCGCGCGGTCGAGTCAGACACTTCGGCTTCGACCCCGAACACCGTGCTGCCCTTTTGCACGTCATAGCCAAGGCCGAAGCCGTAGATCAGGCCGTCGGGGTTGCGCACGCCCGGGGTGTTGAGATCGACCACGTCATAGCCGGTGATCACGGTCGCCTTGGCACCGCTGAAGTCTTCGGTGTCCTGCGCCAGCGCGGGGGTGGCGACGGTGGCGAGGGCGGCGGCGAGGGCCAGAGCGATCTTCTTCATGTCATGCGTTCCTTGCAAAATCGAATGTCGACGCGGCGTCGTGCCGCGGTGAGATCGATGTGCTGGAGCGGCCGCGTCCGAACCACTGACAGAAACTGAGAATGCGTGGCCGCTGACACTGGACTCACGCGACGAGGGGCGTAGGTTCCGGGCACCTGTCAGGGGGAATGGGTTCGATGAAGCATTTCGCACGCGCTGCCGCGGTTCTGGCACTGGCACTGACGCCGATCGCGGCATGGGGCGACTCGAGCCCGCAGGTGGTGCTGGCCACCCCCGGCATGGGCGATGGCGCGATCGAGCGCTATACCGTGCGCTTCAGCCAGCCGATGGTACCGCTGGGCGATCCGCGCGCGGCCGCTCCGATCAAGGTGACCTGCGCCGTGGGCGGCGAGGGGCGCTGGGTCGATCAGCAGACCTATGTCTGGGAGTTCGCCAGCCCGTTGCCGGGTGGGACGACCTGTACCGTCGCGCTGGAACAGAAGCTCAAGAGCCTTGCCGGCTATGCCGTGGCGGGCAAGCGTGAATTCATGATCGATGCCGGTGGGCCGACGGTCAAGGCCATGCTGCCGCAGCGCTGGGGCGGGGAGATCGAGGAGGATCAGGTCTTCCTGATCGGCACCAACATGCCCGCCACGCGCCAGTCGGTCGCCGCCAACGCCTATTGCGCGGTCGAGGGGATCGGCGAGAAGATTCCGGTCGAGCTGCTTGCGCCCGAAGTGCCGGGCAAGTTGCTGCAGGATTTGAACCCCAAGCGCTGGGAAGTGCGCAATTTCCTGAGCGAGGCCGGGATGGCCGAGGAACTGCCGGAAAAGGCGGAGGATCGCGCGCGGGTGCTGTCGAACGTCGTCGCGCTGAAGTGCGGTCGACCGCTGCCACCGGGGCGCGACGTGTCGCTGGTGTGGGGCGCGGGCGTGGCCGGGGCGGGCGGCAAGACCGCGGGTGCGGACCAGCGGTTCGACTTTACCGTGCGCAAGCCGTTCGAGGCGCGCTTCGAATGTTCGCGGGTCAATCCGCAGGCGGGGTGTAACCCGGTCAAGGAAGCGTGGGTGCGCTTCACCGCGCGCATCCCGCGCGAACAGGCCGAGGCAATCCGCATTTCGCTGCCCGATGGCAAGGAGCTCAAGCCCACGCTGAGCGATGAGGACAAGCGCGCCAATACGGTGAGCGACATCAAGTTCGCAGGACCCTTGCCCGCGTCGACCACGGGCAAGGTGCTGCTGCCCGAGGGGCTGAAGGACGAGAGCGGGCGGGTGCTGTCGAACGGCCAGCGCTTCCCGCTGGAGGTGCGGTTCGACGAGGCACCGCCGCTGGTGAAGTTTGCCGCGCCGTTCGGGATCATCGAGGCGCAGGAAGGCGGGGTGCTGCCCGTCACGGTGCGCAATGTCGAACCCGCGCTGCAGGGCAAGGGGCTGACCGTTGCGGGCCAGCAGTTGCGGGTCGAAGCGTCGGACGGGGTGATCGCCAAATGGCTGCGCACCATCGACGATGCCGACGACTATAAGAGCGACGAGGTCAAGAAGGGCGCCGAGACGGTCACGATCAACCAGACCGGAGCTAGGTCGATCCTGACCGGCAATGTCGGCGCCGCGCTGCAGCCGATCGCGCTGCCGGGCAAGGGCAAGGAGTTCGAGGTTGTCGGCATCCCGCTGGGCAAGCCCGGATTCTATGTCGTCGAGCTGGCGTCGCCGCAGCTGGGTCGTGCGCTGCTCGGTCGCGATGCGCCGCGTTATGTTGCCGCCGGTGCGCTGGTCACCAACATGGCGGTGCATTTCAAATGGGGCCGCGAGGGGTCTTTGGTGTGGGTCACCGCGCTCGACAGCGGCAAGCCGGTGGGCGGCGCGGATGTGCGCGTCACCGACAGCTGTTCGGGCCGGTCGCTCGCCACCGGCAAGACCGATCAATATGGTCGCCTGACCGTCGCGCAGGGGATTCCCGAACCGCAAAGCTGGGGCGGGTGCGAGGCGGGCAGTGCCCCGCCGCTGATGGTGTCGGCGCGCAAGGGCGATGATATGAGCTTTACGCTGACCGCGTGGGGCGAGGGTATCCGGCCGTACGACTTCGACCTGCGCTATGGCTATGAAGCCGCGAGCGACATCGTCCACACCGTGTTCGACCGCGCGCTGGTCCGCCAGGGCGAGAGCGTCAACATGAAGCATATCCTGCGCCGCCCGGTCGCTAACGGCTTCGTCTTCCCGGAAGGGTTCAGCGGCAAGCTGCGCCTGTCGCACAGCGGATCGGACACGCAGTTCGAGCTGCCGGTGACGATCAGCGCGATGGGCAGCGGCGAGACGCAGTGGAACGTGCCGCAGGGTGCGCCGATGGGCGACTATAACCTGCAATTCGTGAAGAGCGACGGCAAGGGCGGCGAGGAGACCGTCTGGACCAGCCAGTCGATCAAGGTCGACGAGTACAAGCTGCCCACGATGAAGGCATCGGTCGCCGGGCCGAAGGAAGCGGCGGTACGGCCCAAGACTTTGCCGCTCGACCTGTTCGTCGGGTATCTGTCGGGCGGCGGGGCGTCGAACCTGCCGGTCGAACTGCGCATCGGCTATTATGACGAGAGCGATACGCCCGATGGCTGGGACGGTTACAGCTTTGGCGGGCGCGCGATCGAGGAGGGGACCAAGCCGCTCAACGGCGATGGCGAGGAGGAGGATTCGACCGACCTGCCGCCGATGCAGACGCTGCCCGTGACGCTGGGTGCCGATGGCACCGCGCGGACCAGTGTCGACATTCCCCAGACGTTGACCGGCACCAGCCGGATGCGGGTCGAGATGGATTATCAGGACGCCAATGGCGAGGTGCTGACCGCGTCGCGCGGCATCACCCTGTTCGGTGCCGCCGTGCAGCTGGGCATCAAGACCGATGGCTGGCTGATGAAGGAAGACGATTTGCGGCTGCGCTTCGTCGCGCTCGATCCGCAGGGCAAGCCGTTGAAGGGCCAGAAGGTTCAGGTCGCGGTGTACAGCCGCGAGATCCTGACCGCGCGGCGACGGCTGATCGGCGGCTTCTACGCCTATGAAAACAACATGCGCACCACCAAGATCGGTGCGTCCTGTTCGGCGAAGACCGACGCACTCGGCCTGGCGCAATGTTCGATCGATCCGGGTGTGTCGGGCGAGGTGCATGTCGTGGCGACCACCACCGACAGCGCGGGCAATGTCGCGCGTGCCACCACGTCGGTGTGGCTGGCGGGCGAGGATGACTGGTGGTTCGGGGGCGACAATGGCGACCGGATGGACGTCATTGCCGAGGCGCAGGAGTATAAGTCCACCGATACCGCGCGATTCCAGGTGCGCATGCCGTTCCGTGAGGCGACGGCATTGGTGACGGTGGAGCGTGAAGGCGTGCTGTCGAGCTTTGTCACCGAGCTGTCGGGGGCCAATCCGGTGGTCGAGGTGCCGTTGAAGGGCGTTTATGCCCCCGACGTGTTCGTGTCGGTGATGGCGGTGCGCGGGCGCGTCGGCGGGTGGAAATTGTGGTGGGCGGATCTGGCGCGTCGCTGGAACCTGCCCTTCTTCTCACGCGAGGGGGCAAAGCCCACGGCGCTGGTCGACCTGGCCAAGCCGAGCTTCCGCATGGGCATCGCCAAGATCAAGGTCGGCTGGGAAGGGCACCGCATGGCGGTGACCGTCAAGGCGGACAAGGAACGCTATGCCGCGCGCGATACCGCCAAGGTGCAGCTGCAGGTCAAGAACCCCGATGGCAGCGTCGCGCCCAAGGCCGATGTCGCGTTCGTCGCGGTGGACGAGGCGCTGTTGCAGCTCGCCCCGAACGAGAGCCTGGATGTGCTGAAAGCGATGATGGGTGAGCGGCCGCTGTCGGTGCTGACCTCCACCGCGCAGACGCAGGTGGTCGGCAAGCGCCATTATGGGCGCAAGGCGGTGGCGGCGGGCGGCGGTGGCGGCGGCGATCTGTCGGCGCTGAACCGCGAGAATTTCCAGCCGGTGCTGTTGTGGCGCGGGACCGTGCCGCTCGATGCGCAAGGGCGTGCGCAGGTCGACGTGCCGCTGAGCGATGCGCTGACCGCGTTCAAGCTGGTCGCGGTGGCGGTCGGCAGCGACGGCCAGACGTTCGGCACCGGCGAGACGGCGGTGCGGACGGCGCAGGATCTGAGCATCTTTGCGGGCATCCCGCCGCTGGTGCGCGACGGAGATTTCTTCTCCGCCGGGTTCACGCTGCGCAATGGCTCCGACAAGCCGATGAAGGTGACGGCGAAGGTCGAGCTGTCGCCCAAGGTGGCGGTGGGCCGCGACCTGACGGTCGAGATCCCGGCGGGCGGGGCGGTGCCGATCGCGTGGAACCTGACCGCGCCAAAGGGCTTCGACAAATTGCAGTGGAAGGTCAGTGCGCGCGACGAGTCGGGCAAGGCGGTCGATGCGGTGACGGTGGTGCAGGATATTGCGCCGGCGGTGCCGATCGAAACCTGGGCCGCGACGCTGGCGCGCGTGGGCGAGGGCGGACCCATTGCGATCGCGCCGCCCGCCGGCGCACTGCCGGGTGTCGGCAGCGTGACGGTGCGGCTGACCGAGACATTGGTCCCGCCGCTGCAGGGCGTGCGCGATTACATGGCGGCATATCCCTATGGCTGTTTCGAGCAGCGCACGTCGCAGGCGGTGGTGCTGGGCGATATGGGCGCTTGGAACCGGCTGGCGGGCGAGATGCCGGTCTATCTCGATCGCGACGGGTTGCTGCGATACTTCCCGTCGGAGAGCCTGCGCGGGTCGGAGGCGCTGACCAGCTATATCCTGTCGATCACGGCGGAAGCCGGGCTGCCGATCCCCGAAGCATCGCGTGGCCGGATGATCGAGGCGCTGAAGGCAGTGCTCGACGGGCGGCTGCGGCATGATGACTATGGCGATGTGCGGCTGCAGAAGGTCGCGGCGTTCGCGGCGCTGGCGCGGCAGGGCGCGGCGAATGCGGCGATGCTCGGGCAGCTCGGCATCACGCCGGCCGACATGCCGACATCGACGCTGGCCGATTATATCGCGGCGCTGGGCCGGGTGCCCGGCCTTGCCAATGGTGCGCAGTTGCGTGCGGCGGCGGAGGGCGTGCTCAAGACCCGGCTAGTCTATGAAGGCACGCGGATCGACCTGTCTGACAAGGGCGATACGCCGTGGTGGCTGATGGCGTCGGGCGACGAATCGGTGCTCAAGGCGCTGGTCGCGACGCTGGGCCGTCCGGCGTTCCAGGGCGAGGGGCCGAAGATGATGGTCGGCGCGGCGCTGCGCCAGCAACGCGGGCATTGGGACACGACCACCGCGAATGCGTGGGGCGTGATCGCCGCGCGCAAGTTCGAGGGCGTGTATCCGGCGGCACAGGTGGCGGGGATCACGACGGCGACGATCGGCACGCAGACGGTGACGCGCAGCTGGCCGCTGGCCGAGGCGCAGCGCAGCCTGTTGTTCGCGCTGCCCGCACGGCAGACGCCGCTGGTTCTCGCCCAGTCGGGCGGGGCCGGGCCATGGGCGAGCGTGCAGGTCAAGGCGGCGGTGCCGCTGACCCAGCCGCTCAACGCCGGCTATAAGCTGACCCGCACGGTCGAGGTGGTGCAGGCCAAGACCAAGGGCGTGCTGACGCGCGGCGACGTGCTCAAGGTGACGCTGACGGTCGAGGCGACCGCGGATCGCAACTGGGTGGTGATCAGCGATCCGGTGCCGGCGGGCGCGACGGTGATCGGCTCGCTGGGCGGGCAATCGCAGATGCTGGCCGAGGGCACGGGCGCCGGCGGCACCAGCTATGTCGAGCGCGGGCGCGATGCGTGGCGCGGTTACTTCGCCTGGATGCCGCGCGGGACGCACAGCGTGAGCTATGCGATGCGGCTGAACGCAGCGGGCCGGTTGCAGCTGCCGCCGAGTCGGGTCGAGGCGATGTACTCGCCCGAGATCCGCGCGGCGGTGCCGAACCAGCCGATGGTGGTGGCGCAGCGGTGAGGTGCGTGGGTCGGGTGTGATGCGTAGGCCAGTTTGCGATCGTCACCCCGGACTTGTGCCGGGGTCCACTTCGCCGCACGTCCGGTGCTCAAGCCTCTTGCTTCGCGCTCGCCTCGCGGTGGACCCCGGCACAAGGCCGGGGTGACGAAGGTGGAAAAGCTCTGGCACCGGCTTCACGGCCTCTGGACCCGGCTCGAAGCCGTCACGCATCGCGCGTGGTGGACCGGGCCGCGCATCGCGGTGACGGCGATCCTGGCGCTGGCCGGGGTGCATGTCGCGGTGGATTGGGCGACGCTGCCGCCGCCATTGCCGTCGCACCGGGGCACGGTGGCGGGGTGGAAGCCGTCCGAGGCGTGGCTGTACGACCGTGAGGGGCGGTTGCTCGACAGTTCGCGGGTCGATTTTCAGGCGCGGCGGCTGGCGTGGACGCCGCTGGACAAGATCGCGCCCGAGGCGGTGGAGGCGATTGCCAATGCCGAGGATCGCCGGTTTCGCGACCATGACGGCGTCGATTGGTGGGCGGTCGCCGGGTCGATCCGCGACCGGTTGGAGGGCAAGCGCGCACGCGGGGCGTCGACGCTGTCGATGCAGGTCGCGGCGTATCTGGCGCCCGATCTGGCCGCGCCAGGATCGCGCGGGATCGTGGACAAGCTGCGCCAGATGCGCGCCGGTGCGGCGCTGGAGCGTGGGTGGAGCAAGGACCAGATCCTTGAAGCCTATCTCAACCTCGCCGGGTTCCGAGGCGAGGCGCAGGGGATCGGCGCAGCGGCACTAGGGCTGTTCGGCAAGACGCCCGATGCGCTGACGCGCGACGACGGCCTGCTGCTCGCGGCATTGCTGCCCGATCCTGCGGCAGGGGCGGACAGCGTGGCGCGGCGGGCGTGCGCGCTGTCGCGCGACGAGGATTGCAGCCGCTTTGCCGGGGCCGCTGCGTCGATGCTCGGCCCGGCGCGCAGCCTGACGCTCGATCCCGGCCTCGCCATGCATCTGTCCAACCGGATGCTGACCCAGCCGGGGTTGAAGGTGAAGACGACGATAGACCTGGACGTGCAGCGCGTCGCGATCCGTGCGCTGCGGCGGCAGCTGGTTGGCTTGGGCGGCACGCGTGCGCGTGACGGGGCGGTGATCGTTGCAGACAATGAAACCGGCGAAATCCTCGCTTGGGTCGGCGGAATCGGCGGGGCGTCGACCGCGCCCTCGGTCGATGGCGCGGCGAGCTATCGCCAGGCGGGATCCACGCTCAAGCCGTTCCTCTACGCGCAGGCGATCGAGAAGGGGTATCTGACCCCAGCTTCGATCCTTGATGACAGCCCGGTGCAGCTCGACACCGCGTCGGGCCTGTATGTGCCGCAGAATTACGACCGGGCGTTCAAGGGGCCGGTGAGCGCGCGATCGGCGCTGGCCGGGTCGCTCAACGTGCCGGCGGTGCGGACCTTGATCCTGACCGGGGTGGAGGCGTTTCGCGATCGGCTGTGGGACAGCGGCTATCGCGGGCTGACCGAGAGCGGCGATTATTACGGGTTCAGCCTTGCGCTCGGGTCAGCGGAGGTGACGCTGGTCGAGCAGGTTGCCGCCTATCGCAGTCTCGCGCGGGGCGGGCGGTTCGCACCGCTGCATGTCGAGGCGGATGCCAAGTCGGAGGCGGATCGCGTGACGACGACGCCGCAGGCGGCATGGCTGGTCGCGGACATGCTGGCCGATCCGGCGGCGCGGGCATCGACCTTTGGCATGGACTCGGCGTTGCGCCTGCCGTTCTGGGCGGCGGTGAAGACGGGGACGTCGAAGGCGATGCGCGACAATTGGTGCATCGGCTTTTCCGATCGTTACACGGTCGGCGTTTGGGTCGGGAATCTGGAGGGCGATCCGATGCGCGCCGTTTCGGGGACGAGCGGGGCGGCGCCCGTTTGGCGCGACGTGATGATGGCGCTGCATGCCCAGCGGCCCGGCCGGGCGCCGGAGCGACCGAAGGGGATCGAGGAGCGGCAGGTTGACTTTAGCGGCAGTATCGAGCAGCCGCGCCGGGAGTATTTCCTCACCGGGACCGCAATGACGCAGGTCGCGGCAGCGCCGGCGGTGGCGCGGCGGCCGCGGATCGTCAGCCCGGTGGCGGGCAGCGTCTACGCACTCGACCCCGATATTCCAATCGAACGGCAACGCATGGCGATCAGCGTATCGGGGGAAATGATCGGCCACCGGCTGCTGCTGGACGGACGCGATCTGGGTAGTGCCGATGCGCGGCCGCTGGTGCTGGCAGGCCCGGGGCGACACCAGTTGCGGCTGGTGGCACCGGGTGGGCGCGTGGTGGATCAGGTGATGTTTACCGTCCGCTGAACCAAAGCGGAATCGGCGCGTTATCGCAGCCGGTCCTACCCTTTCGGGGCCGCAACAGAGTATCAGGCCGCGCTGACAGCGTATCCGTCGGCGCGGCCATTTTTACGTCTTACCAGAAGAAGTTGCGGTAGACACGGACCACATGGCCGCGGCGGGTGTCGACCAGCAGCACGTCGTCATAGTGCCGCACCCAGCGCTGGTAACGGCCGGCCGGGGGCAGGCGGTAGCGCCACGGATCGCTGATGTAATAGCGGCTGCCATAATAGGTCGGGGCGATGCGGACACCGGCGCGGAAACCCTGATAGCGGAACGGCGCACGCCAGTTGCCACGGGCATAGATGCCGCGATTCGAGCCGCGATAGGTGCGCCAGTCATTGTCGCCCCAGCGGCGGTTGCGATCCCGCACCGCGTCGCGATACTCGCGGCGCTCCTCGCGCACGTCACGCCGTTCGCGGCGGACATCGCGGCGGTCGCCATAACGGCGGGCATCGCGCAGTTCGCGCTGTTCCTCACGCAGGTCCTGGCGCTCGCGGCGCACTTCGCGCTGCGACTGGGCGCTGGCGGCCGGCACCATCACCGGCATGGCGACAGCGGCGATCAGCGCGGTTGCGATGAATTTCCTCATTACGTCCTCCTTCGACTCGGCCCCGTAGCGGGGCATGAGCGGAAAGTAGGACCCGGCGCGTGAACGGCGCGGGAACGCGCAATTCAGCCAAGCGAAAGGAGATTTCGACCGGCGTTCAGCCGCGCTGAACCGAGACCGCCCTTTGCAATCCGGACAGCTTACGGCCCGTCGGGACCGCCGCCGCCACCGGTGCCGGGTGCGCCGACGGTGCCGATATTGCCGAACAGATCTTCAAAGAAGCCGCGCTTGCGGCCCAGCGTCGGGGTCTTTTCGTTGGACGGGTTGATCGACGCGATCTGCTCGGCGCCGGTGCGCGTCACTTCGGTGACATTGCCGGCCGCGTCGAAGCGGATGCGCAGCGTCGTCTGTTCCTTGGCGGTCGGATTGTTGAAGGCGAAATTGCGGGTCTGGCGACCGATATAATACCACTCGCCCTCGTTGAACTGGCTGGTCAGCGTCGGCTTGCCCAGCGTCTGAAGCACCGATTCGCGATTGTCCACGCCGGGCTGGACCGAGTTGACGAGGTCGGCGTCGACCACATAGCCCTGATACCCCCGCAGCGGCTTCACACAGGCACTGGTGCCGAGCAGGATCGTGCCGCACAGCGCGACGGACAGGATACGGGCGGACTTCATCAAACTCACTCTCCCCAGACGGGCACGGCCGCGCATTGCATCGCGCGCCGTTCCCCTCAATATGCGGGGCGGCTCCGGCAAACAAGCGCCGAGAGACATTGGAGTGAGACGATGCGATTGTGGGACAGGCTGACCGGGCGCAAGGCGGAGAACCCGGCGGCTGCGCTGTATCAGGCGGTGGTGGCGCGCGGGCGCGAGCCGCACTGGTATGAGGCGGGCGCGGTGCCCGATACGGTCAATGGCCGGTTCGACATGATCGCCAGCGTGCTCGCCATGGTGATGCTGCGGATCGAGCATGATCCGCAGGCGGCGGAGACCACCGCGCGGCTGACCGAATGCTTCGTTGACGACATGGACGGGCAACTGCGCCAGATCGGCATCGGCGACGTCGTGGTCGGCAAGGGGATCGGCAAGATGATGGCGTTGCTCGGCGGACGGATCGGTGCGTATCGCGACGCGCTGGCCGACGGGGCCGCGCCGAGCGCGTTTTCAGACGCGCTGTTGCGCAACCTGTATCGCGGCGAGCATCCCGGAGACGCGGCGCTGGCGCATGCGGCGGAGGGACTGCGTGCGCTGTACGACGGGCTGGCGCGCGTGTCGCATGAGGCGCTGCTGGCGGGGCGGCTGGCATGATCGCGCCGGAATTTTCGCGCCCGCAGCGGCTGGATGCCATCGGCAAGGGCGAGCATCGCGTCGAGATTTCCGCCGATGCGGCCGAGCGCGCGGCACTGGCGAAGCGGTTCGGGCTGATCGCGATCGACCGGCTCGACGCACTGATGACGGTGCATCGCGACGCGACCGGCGTGCTGGCGCGCGGAAATCTGAACGGCGCGGTGGTGCAGGCGTGCAGCGTGACCGGCGACCCGGTTCCAGCGCAGATCGCGGAAGACTTCACTATCCGTTTCCTGCCCGAAGGCACGGTCGAGGGGGACGAGGTCGAGCTGTCGGACGACGAGTGCGACACCGTCTTCTACAGCGGCGGGGCGATCGACCTGGGCGAGGCGGCGGCGGAGACGCTGGCGCTGGCGCTCGATCCCTTTCCGCGCAGTCCGGGTGCGGACGATGCGCTGCGCCAAGCGGGCGTGCTGGGCGAAGATGAGACCGGGCCGTTCGCCGCGCTGGCGAAGCTCAAAAAGAGCTGATCCGCGCTTTCAACACGGTGGCGGGCAGGTGGGGCAAGCAGCTTCGCCATCGTCGCGCTGAGTTGATGCCGAAGGCTTTGTGACCGATCCCTTGGCTGCAGCTAGCGCCGCCCGGTAGCGCTGTTCGGCGCATTGCGCTGCCCGCTGGGCTTCCGTCTGTCCCTCTCTCATCGCTGCTTCGGCCTCGGCCCGACGCCTCGCTGCCGCCGCCGCTTCCCGCGCGCGAACTTGCTCGGTCTGGTCCGGGGTCGGGCTGGCCGTGGGGGAGGGGGCGGGCGCGGGCAATGCAGCTTGTCGATTCGCGGCGACGGCCTGCAGCCCGCACGCCATCAAGATTAACGCTGCGGTCGCCGCAGATCGCATCATTCGTTCTACCCCAACGCGAAAATGGCCCTTTTGTCGCGCACTGTCAAAGCCGCGCCGCTGCGCTGCGCAGGTCGGCGATGAAGGCGGCATGCTGGGCGGCCTTCGCCTCCGGGTCGGGCAGGCGCAGCACATAGCTGGGGTGGACGGTGATCCACGCCTCCGCGCCCGAATCGAGCGGGATGGCGCGGCCACGTTCGCGCGAAATGGTGACGGCCTTGCCCAGCAGGGAGCGCGCGGCGGTGGCGCCGAGGGCGATGACGACCTTGGGCCGGACGATCAGCATTTCCTGTTCGATCCACCAGCGGCAGGCGCTGATCTCGCCCGCATCGGGGGTGGCGTGAATGCGCCGTTTCCCTCGCGGCTCGAATTTGAAATGCTTGACGGCGTTGGTGAGATAGGCGGCGGAGCGGTCGATCCCGGCCTGTGCCAGCGCATCGTCGAGCAACTGCCCGGCCGGGCCGACGAACGGGCGGCCGGCAAGGTCCTCCTGATCGCCGGGCTGTTCGCCGATCAGCATCAGCGGGGCGTCGACCGGTCCTTCGCCGAACACCGTCTGCGTCGCATGCTTGTGGAGGTGGCAGCGGGTGCAGGTCATCGCCTCGTCACGCAGCGCTGCCCATGCCTTGGTCGCATTGTCGCCCGGGCCGGTCATCCGCGCGGTCTCCACCATCGCCAGCTCGCGGGCGCGCGCGCCCTTGATCAGCTCTTCCACCAACGCGGTTTCGGGCATGTTTTTCCAGTATTTGCGCGGCATTTCCTTGAGCATCGCGCCGGTCTTGAGCCGGGCGGGGTTGAAGATCGACGCATAATAGGTCTTCCACACCGCCTCGACCGGATCGTCCTGTGGCGCGTCGGCCTTGCTCGCGCCGGGGCCTTCGCTGAGCGTTTCGCCGTCCCAGTGCAGGGTCAGTTCGGGCGTGAGGATCGACCAGCGCATCGTGTGGAAGCGGTCGACGAAGAAGCGGGCATTGGCGCGGACGATATGATGATCCGGCTCGAACCACGCGATGAAGCGGGGGCCGGTGTCGTCGGCGACTTCGCGGAAGCGCAGAAACGCGCGCATCTTGTGGATGTCGCGCCGCACGGACTTGGCCATGTCGTCAAGGCGGCGGAGCAGCGGATCGACCTTGTCCTCGAGACTGCCCGGCCGGGCGATCACGCGGGTCAGCAGCGTGTAGAGCAGCGCGAAACGCTCAGGGTCGCTGTGCGGGATCGCTTCGCGCGCGAGACTGACGAAGCGGCGCGACACGCGCAAATCGGGGGCAGCGGCGGGGAGGACGGCTTCGTCGCCGAACAGGTCGGCGGGCTGGTCGCCGACTTGCCACACCACCTCCGACGGATCGACCCGCGCGGCGGCGAGCGAGCGGGCGGCGTCGCGCCAGCCTTCGAAATCATCCTCGGCAGAAAGAGCTACGACGCGCATTTGAGTCCTTTGCGGTTTCAGCAAAGCAGAAACGGTTGCGGCACTAGCCCGCTCCCCCACCCGGCCACCCATTTCAGAATATCCTGTCGATGGGTGGCCGGGTGGGGGAGCGGGCTGGTGCCGTGTTCGGCACGGCCGGACCTAAAACTAGTCTGCGGGGGGCGATTCGATCCATTCGCTGAGCAGCGCGATTCCTTCGTCATGCGCGGTAGCGCGGCCGAGTTCGGGCATGGCGATGCCGGGATCGGTGCTGCGCAGGCGGTAGATCAGGATCGAGCCGTCGGGATTGCCCGGCGCAATCGCGAAGTCGCGCCCCCCGCTGCCGCGCCCGGCCGCGACCGGGCGCTTCCCGATGCCGAGCGCGACTGGGTCCGTGCGGTCGAGTTCGAGGAACAGGCCCGAGTTGGAGGCGGCGCCTGCCGGATTGTGGCAGTGCGCGCAGTTGATCTCGAGATAGGCGCGGGCGCGGGCGTCGAGCGGGGCCCTGGGGTCGTCCCAGCGCGCGACGCGCGGGGCGTTGGCGGGGGCGCGGTCGAGCAGGCCGGCGCGAACCAATGTCTCGAGCTGGCCGGCGTGGTTGAGGTAGCGTGCCTTGGCGCCGATCGGGGTAATCTGGCCGCTGAGCGCGTGGCAATCCTTGCACTGGTTCGCGTTGGGGACGGCGTAGCTGATCTGGCGCGCGCGGCCCGATGGGTCGGTGAAGGCGACCGGGAGGCGGGTACCGGCGCGCCTGAGCAGCGCGTCGGTGCCGTCGGCATTCCAGACATAGGGAATTGCGACCCAGCCCGATGCGCGGCGCAGCAACAGGCGGGTTTCGATCGGTTTGAACGCTGCGCCGGTTCCGTAGCCGAAGGTCTTGATCAGCGCCGAGCCGACCGGGAAGTCGAAGGCGGCCTTGGCGTCATATTTGGCCTGTGCTCCGGCGGGGACGTAGATGAAGCGCTGCTTGGTCGTGTAGTCGGAGAAGAGCGGGGTTTCGAGGTCGTAGCCGACCACGCGCGCCGCCGGAGCGCGCCGCGTCAGGTCGGTGAAGAAGCCATAGTCCGAGAGTTTGGCGGGGTAGCCGTCGGCGGTAATCGCGGCGTCGTTGACCCGCGCAGGCTGCCGCGCGGCAGCGACGCTGAATGCTGCTGCGCAAAGGGCCAGCAGCGCGAGTCCAGCGCGAGTCACTGTGCCGCGGCCTCCATCGCTGCGGGCAGCACCACGGCGGCGGGGCGCTGTGCAGCGGGGGCGTCGAGCACTGCCTTGCCCGGCTTGGCCGAGTTGGTCGGCGCGGCGAGCGCGAGGCCCAGCGTCAGCACCGGCACCGGATCGGCGACGTGCAGTCCGAGGTCGGCGACGGTCCCGGTGCCGTCCCACCACACCGGCGGCGCGGCGCCGCCGAACGCGGCGACGAGGAAGCCGCCGCCCTCGACCCCCGGCTCGAACCCGGCGCGACCATGGCGGTTGCCCGATACGACGATGCGGCGCGGATAGGGGTTGTAGCCCTTGTCCTCGTAGCTCTGGCGGTAGGACATGATGATGACGTTGGCGGTGGCATGCTCCGACAGGTCGTTGTCGAACACATGCACCCCGTCATTGGCCATCACCAGCACCCCGGTCCCCTTGGGCACAGTGGCAACGATATTGCCCTTTGGCGCGAAGTTGGGGGTGTCGTTGGCGAAGACCTTGTTGCCGAACACCCGCACTGCGCCGCCGCCCATGCGGGGGAGATTGGGCAGGTCGAAGACGAGGATGCCGCCGGTATTTTTCGTCGCGGTGTTGCCGAAGACGTCGGCATGGTTGCTGTTTTCGATCTCGATGCCGGCGACATTGTGCGAGACGAAGCTGTTCCGGACGATGATCTGTTCCGACTGGCCGACATAGATGCCGGCGTCGGACGCGCCCTTCACCGTCACGCCGTCGATCAGGATGTGGCTGCTGGACACCGGGTAGACGCCGTACGCGCCGTTGCTCTCCTTCGGCCCGCCGGTCCATTCGACGCGAATGTCCTTGTAGACGATGCGGTCGGCGCCCTTGGACTTGATGCCGTCGCCCTTGCTGTCCTCGACCGCGAAGCCGCGCAGGACGACATCGTCGGAGGTGACGAGCAGCCCCTCGCCCGCGCCGAGTTGGCCCTTGAAGCTGAGGATGGTTTTGTCCGGCCCGGCACCGCGCACGGTGACCTTGTTGACGTCGAGGCTGAGGCCGTCGGTGAACTCGAACCTGCCTGCGCCGATCTCGACGATATCGCCGGGCTTGGCGTCGAGCAGCGCCTGTTGCAGCCGCTCCTGCCCGTCGGGGCCCGCGGGGACGTTGAGGGTTTCGGCGTGGGCGGTCGGCGCACAGGCGAGCAATGCGGCGGCCGCGACAGCGGTGCGGATCATGGGCCTCTCCTCGTTTTGGGGAGCAGCTTACGCAGTCCGCACCGCGCGTCCAGTCGTTTACAGGGGTGTCAGTTACTCCCGCGCATCGCCCGGCATTTCGTCTTCGGCGCGTTCCAGTTCCTTGGGCTTGCGCGCCTCGAAGATCTTGGCGAGCTTGGCCTTGGTCGCGTCGTCTAGGTCCTTCGACGCAGCGGGAAACATCTCTTCCTCCTCCTCGTCAATATGGTGGAGGTAGCGGTCGCGCATCGACTTGAACTTGGTCAGCCAGCCGGACGAGGACATCTCCATCTCGACCAGTTCGCCGAGCATGTCGTCGACTTCCTTATGCTCCGAGACCGAATGGCGCGCTTCGTCGCGCAGCTCGGGGTTGGCGAGCATCGTCGCGTAGAGCGATTCCTCCTCGGCGGCGGCGTGCGCCTGGAGTTCCTTGCGCAACTCCTCGAACAGCGTGCGCCGCTCTTCGCTGTCGCCGCTGGTCTCGGCGATGCGGTCGAGCAGGTCGCGCTGGCGATTGTGATCCTGGATCAGATCCTCGAAAATGCGTTCGTCGGCCATGCAAAGTCTCCTTTGCGCGCTCAACCGCTTGCCCGCATGGTTGTTTCACCCGCGACTCATTCTCACGCCGCGAACAGCTCCATCTGCTGGGCCGGCGGCGCGACGAGCGGGCGCAGGTCGGCGCGGTCGGCGAGCAATGTCGGGCGCCAGTCGCTGGTGATCAGGAAGGGTTTGAGCTTCTTCACAGACACGGTGAGGCGGGCCACGTCCGCCAGTGTCAGCCGTCGCCAGCGGCGTGAGATCAGGATGCGGTCGACCGCCTTTACGCCAAGGCCGGGGACACGCAGCAGCGCCTGACGCGGGGCGGAGTTGACGTCGAGCGGGAAGCTGTCGCGGTGCTTCAGCGCCCAGGCAAGCTTGGGGTCGATGTCGAGCGGCATCATGCCGGTCGCGGGATCGGCGGCGTTGGCGACCTCGTCCGGGCGATAGTCGTAGAAGCGCATCAGCCAGTCGGACTGATAGAGGCGGTGTTCGCGCATCAATGGCGGGCGCTGGAGCGGGAGCACGGCGCTGGCGTCCGGGATCGGGCTGAACGCGGAATAATAGACGCGGCGCAGGCCGAAGCGGCCATAGAGCCCCGCGGCGCGGCCGACGATGTCGCGGTCGGTGGCGGCGTCGGCGCCGACGATCATCTGGGTCGACTGGCCAGCCGGCGCGAATTTGGGAGCGGAGCGGTAGCGTTTGCGCGCGTCGCCCGTATCCTCGATATCGCGCTTCAGATCGCGCATCGCCCCCTCGATCCGGGGGGCGGACTTTTCCGGGGCGAGGCGGGTGAGGCCGGCGACGGTGGGCAGCTCGACATTGATCGACAGCCGGTCGGCGTGCAGCCCGGCCTGATGGATCAGGCCCGGATCGGCGTCCGGAATCGTCTTCAAATGGATGTAACCGCGAAAGTCGTGATCCTCGCGCAGGCTGCGCGCGACCTCGACAATTTGCTCCATCGTGTAGTCGGGCGAGCGGATGATGCCCGAGGAGAGGAACAGCCCCTCGATATAATTGCGGCGATAGAAATCGAGGGTGAGGCGGACGACTTCCTGCGCGGTGAAGCGCGCGCGGCGGACATTCGAGCTTTTGCGGTTGATGCAATAATGGCAGTCGAAGATGCAGCTGTTGGTCAGCAGGATCTTGAGCAGGCTGATGCAGCGGCCATCTGGGGCATAGGCATGGCAGATGCCCATCCCCTGGGTCGAGCCCAGCCCCTTGCCGCCCGACGATTTGCGTTTCGACGTGCCGGACGACGCACAGGACGCGTCGTACTTTGCGGCATCGGCGAGGATTTCGAGCTTTTCGCGCAGGTCGAGCTGGGCCATATGTTCTTTGTACGTTCCAGGCGCTTGGCTGTCCAGTCAGTCCGGCGCGCTGCGGCGGCAGGCGAGCGCGAGCAGCGCGGCGAGGGTGGCTGCGAGGATGAGGTAGAGGGCGAGGCCTGCGCCGGGGGACCAGCCCCAAAACTCGCTGGGGATGGTGCGCAGGTTGAGCGCGAGAAAGCCGGGCAGGATGTGGTCGACCAGCGGCGCGGCGAAGTGGTGCGGGGCCTGGATATCGACCGCTGCGATGATCAGGTTGAGCGCAAGGCTGGCGGCGAGGAAGGCGAGGCCGAGGGCGCGCTCGGTCCGGCTGGCGCTGCCCCAATAGGCGGCGAGGCCAATGGCGAGATAGGCGATTGCCGGGAGCGCATGGCGCGGTCCGGTGGCGTTGCCGCCGTCCCAATAGATGTAAGCCGCGTGGTAGAGGAAGCAGGCGAGCGCGCCGCCCGCCGCCAGCACGCCGAGGTCGCGCCGCGTGGGGTCGCGCAGCAGCGTCCAGATGCCGAACGGCGCGAGGGCGAGGATCGGCGCGACCCAGATGATCCCGCGCCGTTTGCCGAGCAGGATTTCGTAGAGCACCTCAAGCTTGGGATAGGTGAGGCCGAACAGACCCTGTTTCATGCCTTCGAAGCCGACCACACCCGAATAGCCGGTGGTGAAGGGGTGGCCGAAAGTGGCGAGGTTGTAGGCGAGGAGGGGGATGGCGGCTAGGATCCCGCCTGTAATGGCGAGGGCGATTGTGCGGAGTTGGGCGGCGCGGTCGGCATCGCGGATGCGCCACAAAGCCCATAGCGCGACCGGCGCGCCGAGCAGCAGCGCGCCATGCTCCACCACCACGGCCCAGCCGAGTGCCAGGCCGGCGATCAGTGCATAGCAGGGGGCGAGGCCGTTCCGAGTGCCGCGCCACACGGCCCAGAGCGCGATGGCGATGAGCGAGGTCGAGGCTGCATGGCCGAACCAGGTGGTCGTCCAGCCCCAGAGCGTGGTGCCGAGCGCGAAGCCGATTGCGGTGAACAGCCCTGCCGCGCGGCTGCCGCCGATGCCTGTGCCGAGGTCGAACAGCGCGACGGCTGCGAGCGCGGTCAGCACCGCGCCGATCCCGGCGATGGCGACGCGCATGCGCAGGCGCAAAAACGCTTCGGCGTCCGGGTCGAACAACACGTGCGGGACGTCCGCGCTGGTCTGCTGCGTGACCCAGTTGGTGGCGGCGACGAAGGGCAGCGCCATCAGCGTCATGCCCGGCGCCTTGTCCATGTAGAGATGGCCGTCGAACTGCGCCTTGTCGATCGTCATCGCACCATAGGGATCGATCCGCGCGCTACCGGTCTCGACGATCGCGGTGGCGGCGAGAATGCGCGTGGCGCTGTTGGGGTTGAACGCCCAAGAGCCGAACCAGATGCAGGACAGCCAGACGAGGGCGAACAGCAGGGCGGGAACATGCCAGCGGTGATGCGCGGCTGACAGGATCATTCACGCTTCCCCATCGAACGAGATGAAGATCGGATAGCGGGTGTGGCGCACTCCGAAGATCTGCGCCGGATCGCAAAAGCGCCGTGTGAGGCATTGACCCTCGCCCAGCGACCCCCACCCCTTGCCCCGCCCTTTCAAGCAGGGGATCGAAAAGGTGTCAGTCCGGCAGGACCTTCTCGGCGCGCTTGCGGGCATCCGCTTCGGCCTTGCCCGCCTGGATCTCGCGCGTCGAGCAGCCGATGCCGCCGCCCGGACCGACCGTGGTGCAGCTGCCGATGCCGGTGTCGCCCGCGGTCAGCGCCGAGCGCTGGCGCACGGCCCAGCTTTCGCGCTGCGGCGATACCTCGGTATCGCGCAGCTCGCTTGGAATGCGGAAACGTTCGCCTGCAGGGCGGCGCACGCACACCACGATTTCCTCGCCGTCATTGTTGGTCGGGCATTTGTCGTCGCCATAGATGATCAGCACGCCGTTCTGTGGCGCCATCGCCGCGGTTGCGGGCAGGGCGGGAAGGGCCAGCGCGGATGCGGCGGCGGAGAGGGTCAGCAGGATCGTCTTCATATCATCGACTCCTTGCGGCGCTCACAGCCGCTTCGACACCGCGATCGCGGTCTTGCATGCCAATCGAATTGCCCCGGCGAGCAGCGGATAGGCGGGTGCCGTTTCCGCACCTGCTGCTAGCGCGCTGTCCTTGTGTTCCAGCTCTTCGGCGCGGAATTCCGCGACGGCGGCGGCCAGTTCGGGGTCATCCGCACCCAGCGCGTCCAGCTGTTCCTGATAATGAAGGTCGATTTCGGTTTCGACCGCGACCGTGCAGGCCATCGCCGCAGTCGGACCCAGCGCCGCCGTCGCTGCGCCAAGCGCAAAGCCTGCAACATTCCATGCCGGCTGCAGCGCGGTCGGGCGCACGCCGCGTCGCGCGATCAGCGCGTCGAAAAAAGCGCGATGACGTTCTTCCTGATTGGCCATGCCGGCGATCGCGCGCGCCATCGGATGGCGGTCGCCCATCACCGCGAGCTGGCCCGCATAGATGCGGGTCGCGCCATATTCACCGGCCTGATCGACGCGGATCATCGAGTCGACGTCGCGGCGGGGATCTCCGGGTTTCCACTTCACGTCTTACGGCCCTTCAGCAACAGAATCGCGATCACCAACGCGCCACCGAGCGAAAAGATCGCATTCCATCCAGCGAGCGACACTCCGAAAAGATCCCAGGGTGCGACATCGCAGCGGATCACAGGCGCGTTCATGATCCGGTCGAGCGCGCTGCCTTCGCCGCTGAAATGGGTGGAGCATTGGGTCAGCCCTTCCCACCAGTCATATTCGACCCCGGCATGGAAGGCGCCAATCGCGCCGCTGACCGCGATTGCCAGCGTGGCGAGGACCACCAATGGCGTACGCGCGGGGGCGACGACGAACGACAGCGCCGCGAGCACGATTGCGGTGTAATGCGGCCAGCGCTGCCACATGCACATTTCGCACGGGAACAGACCGAACCCATATTGGCTGGTCAGCGCGCCGCCGATCAGCGCGAGCGGGATAAGCAGGGCGAGCGCCTGGGCGGTGCGGCTGGGCGTCATGACAGGGCTCAGCGCTTGCTCGTCTTCGCCGCGCCGCCTCCGGCCACGCGTGCGGGCGCGGCGGTGCGGGCGATGGTCTGCAGCGCGTAATGGAGCTGGAAGTCCTTGATCCCCTTCTTCTCCAGCTCGGCCGGAGTGGCGGCGAAGCGCGGATCGGTCTTGGTATCCTCTTCCAGCACCGCGTTATCGACCTTGGTCTCGTTGATCAGATGGCGGCGCAGGTCCGCCTCCCGGAACACGGGCCGGGTCTTGTAATCGGGGTCGGAAATCTGCGGCACGGCCAGATCGGGTTCGATCCCGCCTTCCTGCACCGAGCGGCCCGAGGGGGTGTAGTAGCGCGCGGTGGTTAGGCGCAGCGCGGTGCGCGGGCCGAGCTGGAGCAGCGACTGGACCGATCCCTTGCCGAACGTCTTTTCGCCGAGCACCAGCCCGCGGTGGTGATCCTGCAGCGCGCCGGCGACGATTTCCGAGGCAGACGCAGTGCCGGCATCGACGAGCACGACCAGTGGCACCCCGCCGGTCAGGTCGCCGCGGATCGCGGATTCGGCGTACCAGCGCTCGATATCGCTCTTTTCCCGCCCG
Source organism: Sphingomonas sp. (assembly GCF_965227385.1). GTDB lineage: Bacteria > Pseudomonadota > Alphaproteobacteria > Sphingomonadales > Sphingomonadaceae > Sphingomonas. Next base: position 437,863 of record NZ_OZ245750.1, on the reverse strand, counting down.
CGCTGCGATACGATTTCGCCATGCGTCAGGAACGCGTCGCTGACCTCGATCGCCTGGTTGAGCAGGCCGCCGCCATTGCCGCGCAGGTCGATGACATAGCCCTTGGGCTTGCCGCCCAGCTGCTTTTCGATCGCGGCGATGCCGGCGCGCATGTCGGCCGCCGTGGTCGCGCTGAAGGTGTTGATGTTGAGGATGCCGATGCCGTCCTGCACCTCCCACTTCACCGCCTTTTGCACGATGGTTTCGCGGGTCAGCGCCACGTCGAACGGCTTGTCGCGGCCGGGGCGGACGATGCGCAGCGTGATCTTGGTGCCCGGTTGCCCGCGCATCTGGGTGATCGCTTCATCCAGCGTGCCGCCATAGATCAGCTTGCCGTCGAGATGGGTGATATAGTCGCCGGCCTTGATCCCCGCCTTCCACGCCGGGGTATCCTCGGTCGGGGTGATCACCTTGACCGCGCCATCCTCCATCGTGACCGAGAGGCCGAGGCCGCCATAATTGCCGTCGGTGGCGAGGCGCAGATTGTCGAAGGCGAGCGCATCGACATAGGAGCTATGCGGATCGAGGCTGGCGAGCATGCCGTCGATCGCGCCCTTGATCAGCGTCTTGTCGTCGACCTTGTCGACATAGGCGGCCTTTACGCGCGTGTAGACGTCCATGAACGCATCGAGCTCGCGGTAGCTCGACGTGTCGACGCTCGCCATCGCGCCGGTGGTGACGGGAACCAGTGCCAGCGCGCCGACGGCGGCGGAAACCTGGAGGATGGGACGGATCATACGCATACGGGCCTCAACGGGATTTGGCACAAGATAGACCGGAACCGCGTGGCCGCAAAGCGGCAAGCGCGTGTCTGCGGCGGGGCGTCAATCGAGCAATTGCGCCAGATCGACCGGGCGGCCCTGACGGCGCAGCTCGACGGTGATGCGCGGGGCTTCGCCCTGCGGGGCGCGGCCGATCGCAGTGCCCTGGTTCAGCGTGTCGCCCACCTTGACCAGCATCGTGTCGAGGCCGGCGATCAGCGAGGTCCAGCCGCCACCATGGTCCACGATGACGATATTGCCGTAGCGGCGGAAACGTCCGGCATAGCTGACGCGCCCACCGGTCGGTGCGACGATCTCCGCGCCCGGCGCGGTGGCGAGCGTAAGGCCGCGCGCGCGCACGCCGGTATCGGACAGCTCGCCAAGTCCCGTGACCACCGTGCCGGCGACGGGCAGGCGATAGGGCGGCGGGCCGGAGCGCGCCGCCGCCGCCGGTGCCTCGCCTTCGGTCGGACGCGGCAGCGGACCGGGCAGCGCGGCGAGCGCGGCCTGGGTCTCGGCGGCCTCGCCCATCGTGTCCATGAGGTCGACGAGATCGCGGGCCTGTTCACCCAGCGCCAGCGCGCGATCCGATTCGAACATCGCCTCCCGCCGATAGCCGACCGATTTGAGGCGATGCTCGCCCTCGGCCCGGACCAGCGCGAGCCGGTCGTTCTGCAGCCGCGCGCGGCTGTCGGCGAGCGTCTTTGCGGCGAGTTGTGCCCCTTCGCGCATGCGGCGGGTGCGGGCGATTTCGTCGCGGACGTCGGCGGTGCGGGCGCGCACCGCCGGGGTGACCGCACCCAGCACCGCGCGCACATGCACGATGTCGGTCGTCGATCCGGGCTGGACCAGCCCCAGCACCGCCGGACGGCGGGCGAGCGATTGCAGCGCCGCCATCAGCCGCATGATCGGCCCCTGGCGTTCGGCGAGGCGCGTACGCTGTCGGCCCAGCATGCGATCGACAATGGCGATGCGCGCCCGCGCGGCGACGATCTCGGCCTCCGCCGCCTGGATGCTCGCGGCGATCGCGGCTTCGCGGGTGCGGGCGCGGCGGGCCTCGTCGCGTTCGGCGGCGGCGGCTCGCTGAAGTTGCCGCGCGCGCGCCTCGGCATCCTTGGCCGCCTTGTTTGCAGTATCGAGCTGCGCGCGCTGATCGGTGAGCGACGGGGTCTGCGCGGGAAGCGCCGCGAGACCCGCCGATGCGGTTGCGATGATCGCCGCGGCAAAAGCGAGCCGGCGCATCATCCCTCGCGATGATAGGGGTGGTTGGCGAGGATGCTGGACGCGCGCCAGAGCTGTTCGGCGAGCATCGCGCGCGCCAGCATGTGCGGCCAGGTGGCGCGGCCATAGGAGATCAGCAGATCGGCCTGGGCGCGCGCTTCATCGTCGAAGCCATCCGCCGCGCCGATCAGGAAGCGCGCCTCGCGCACGCCGTCCTCGCGCCATGCCTGAATGCGTTCGGCGAAGACGCGCGAGGGGATGTTCTCGCCCTTTTCGTCGAGCATCACGATGCGCGTGCCGGGGGCGACCGCGGGCATCTTGCCGCCCGTGTCGGGCAGTTCGGTGACCCGCGTGGGTAGCGTGACGCGCTTCAGATAGCGGTCGACCAGCTCGGCTTCCGGGCTGCGGCCGATCCGCCCGCGGGCGACGATGTGCAGCAGCATAGCGGAAGGATCACGCGTTGCCGGCGGGTGCGCTGTCGCCGAATGCCCACATGCGTTCGAGATTGTAGAAGGTGCGGACTTCCGGGCGGAACAGGTGGACGATGACGTCACCTGCGTCGATCAGCACCCAGTCGGCGGTCGGCAGCCCTTCGACCCGCGGGCTCTGGCCACGCTCGGCCTTGATCTTCTCGGCCAGCTTCTGCGCCATCGATGCGACCTGCCGCGTCGAGCGCCCGCTCGCCACGACCATATAGTCGGCGATGCTGCTTTTCCCGGCGAGCGGGATCGAGACGGTTTCGACCGCCTGATCGTCGTCGAGCGAGGTCAGCACCAGTCGATGCAGCGCCTCGGCATCCGGGGCGACGGTGGCGCTCGCCACGGGGGCGGCATCGAGGTGAGGGGAAGCGGGCAAGGGGACTCCTGGGTTAGTGCGAACTGGGATCAGGCGGCGTGCGGCCACGGGTAAATCGCCGGTGCCAACCGGGGTCGGCGGCGCGGAGGCGGGTCGCCGAAGTCGTGTCGGGGCGGAAGCGCAACAGCACCAGGGCCGGCAAACTCCACTTCGTCCAGTTCTTCGCCTGGCGTGCGGGCCGCACGAAACGCCGCAGCCAGCTCATTGCGGGGCTCGCATGAGCGTCCCGATCATAGCCCGGACGCGCGATCACCGCAATCGGAACCTGTCGCGCGATCCGCCGCCAGCCGCGCCACTGGTCGAATTGCGCCAGATTGTCGCCGCCCATCAGCCAGATGAAGCGGTGGCGGGGGTAAAGGCGCGTCAGGTTGGCCAGCGTATCGACGGTGTAGCGGGTCTTGAGACGCTGCTCGATCGCGCTGGGCCGGATCGGCGCGTGACGCGCGATTCGCCGCGCCGATGCCAGGCGTGCGGCGAGCGGCGCCATGCCCGTGTCCGGCTTGAGCGGGTTGCCGGGCGACACAAGCCACCAGACTTCGTCCAGCTGCAGTGCGCGCAGCGCGTGGAGCGAAATCGCACGATGGCCGCGATGCGCCGGGTTGAACGACCCGCCAAGGAGACCGATGCGTTTCAAGGACGTGCCTGGCCGCTCCCGCGTACGACCCATTTGTACGTCGTCAGCCCCTCCAGCGCGACCGGGCCGCGGGCGTGGAGGCGGCCGGTGGCGATGCCGATTTCCGCTCCCAGACCGAACTCGCCGCCATCGGCGAACTGGGTCGAGGCGTTCCACATCACGATCGCGCTGTCGACGCCGTTGAGGAAGCGCTCAGCGGTGGCAGCGTCTTCGGTGACGATTGCGTCGGTGTGGCGGCTGGAATGGCGCGCGATATGCGCCATCGCGCCGTCGACTCCGTCGACCAAAGCGACCGACAGGATCGAATCGAGATACTCGGTGTCCCAGTCCTCGCCAGTTGCCGCCATCGCGCGCGGTTCGATCGAGCGGGTATCGGCATCGCCGCGCAGCTCGCACCCCGCGGCGATCAGCGCGGACAGGATCGGTGCCGGATCGGCAAAGCCACGGTCGATCAGCAGCGTTTCGGTCGCGCCGCAGATGCCGGTGCGACGCATCTTGGCGTTGACCGCAAGCTTGACTGCCATCGCCGGGTCGGCGGCGCGGTCGATATAAGTGTGGCAGATGCCGTCGAGATGCGCGAGCACGGGCACGCGTGCCTCTTCCTGCACGCGCGCGACCAGGCTCTTGCCGCCGCGCGGGACGATCAGGTCGATCGCGCCGTCAGCCTTCAGCATCGCGCCCACGGCGGCGCGATCGGTGGTCGGCACCAGCTGCGCGGCGTCCGCCGGAAGGCCGGCCTCGGCCAGGCCCCGTGCGAAGGCGGCGTGGATCGCGCGGTTGCTGTGCGCCGCTTCGGACCCGCCGCGCAGGATCGCGGCATTGCCGCTCATCACGCACAGCGCCGCCGCATCGGCGGTGACGTTGGGGCGGCTTTCATAGATGATTCCGATCACCCCGATCGGCACGCGCACCCGGCTGAGCCGAAGGCCGTTGGGGCGTTCGCTCGCATCGATCACCGCGCCGACCGGATCGGCCAACGCCGCGACCGCCTCCACGCCCGCCGCCGCGCCCTCGAGCCGTGCGGGATCGAGCCGCAGCCGGTCGAGCAAGGCGCCCGACAGGCCATTTGCCGCGCCAGCATCCACGTCGCAGGCATTGGCGGCGAGGATCGCCTCTGCATCCGCCCGCATCGCGGCCGCCGCGGCGCGCAGACCGGCGGCCTTGGCCTCGGTCGGCAGGCCGGCCAGGACGGTGGCGGCGGTGCGGGCGCGGGCACCCATGTCGGCGATCAGGGTCTGTACATCCTGTTCCATCGGTTCGCGCTAGCATGCTGCACCTGCAAAGTCGCTATCGCGCGCGCTTTGCCAAGCTGATAGATGAGCTTCATGGGGGAATTCGACGCAGCCGGGGATCTGGTCACGGGAACGTTGCTCGGCCGCGCGGTCGAGCGATCGGGCGCGCATGATGGCGATGGGCATGGCGGCATCTGCCTGAATTGCGGGACAGAACTGGTCGGCCCGCACTGCCATCGCTGCGGGCAGGTCGGGCATGTCCACCGCACGATCGGCGCGATCTGGCACGAGATCCTGCACGGCGTCGTCCATTTCGAAGGCAAATTGTGGAACACGCTGCCGCTGCTCACCTTTCGTCCCGGCGAGCTGACCCGGCGCTATATCTTCGGCGAGCGCGCGCATTTCGTATCGCCGATGGCGATGTTCCTGTTTTCGGTCTTCACCATGTTCGCGGTACTGCAGATCATGGGCGTGTCGCCGCCCGCCGAGGTCGGGACGACCGCGCAGTTCGAGCAGGGGCTGCAGTTCGCGCGGAAGAATACCCAGGATGCCCTTGCCGATGCGCGGGAAGCGCGGACCAGCGCGGAGCCGGGGAGCGAGCGGGCCCGCACGCTCGACGCAAAGATCGCCAAGCTGTCGACCGACCTGGCCGACCTGAACCGGATTCCGACCACGCTGAGCGGTCGGAGCGGGTTACCCTCCGGCTTCACGACCGGGTGGAAGCGGCTCGACAAGGGGATCGCGAAGATGGAGAAAAACCCCGGGCTCGCGCTCTACAAGCTCCAGACCAACAGCTACAAGTTCAGCTGGGCGCTCATCCCGCTGTCGATCCCGTTCGTGTGGCTGCTGTTTGCAGGGCGACGGCAATATCGCGGCTATGACCATGCGGTGTTCGTCACCTATTCGCTCGCCTTCATGTCGCTGTTGTTCATTGCGCTGATGATCGGTGCAGCGCTGGGGCTGGCGAGCGATATCATCTCGATGATCGCGGTGTTTGCGCCCCCGGTTCACATCTTCTTCCAGATGAAGGGGGCCTATCGCCAGCCTGCCTGGAAGGCGTTGGTGCGCACCTTCGTGCTGCTGATCTTCATCAGCATCATCGTCACGCTGTTCGGATTGCTGTTGCTGGGTCTCGGCCTGCTGGGATGAGGAGCGCGATCATCCTTTGCAGGGGAAGCGCTTCTTCATCATCGCGTAAAAGGCCGATTTGACGCTTATGCCGCGCTGCGCCGCCGGGATCGCTTCGAACTCGGCGATGAGTTCCTTGCTGCCGATTCTGGCCTTGCCCTTGGGCGGCGGACAGCTGTGCGGGGCGCGGCCGGCGGCCTTGGCGGTGGCCAGGTCGCTGCGATAGGCGTCCGACGCGCGCTCCACCTCGGTCCGCAGCAATTTGATGTCGGGGGAGCCCATCGCGAGAAAGCCCTTCGCCTTCAGCGCATTCGCCTTGGCCAGAAACTCGGCGACGCTCATCGCCTGCGCACTTGCCGGAAGCAGCAGTGCCGCACTCGCCATGACTGCCAGAATCGTCCGCATCGATACCCTCCCGCAACGGTCCCACACAACACGACAAGCCGCTTGAACACCATATGAATTCGTCTGCTTCACAGGCGCGCACGGCCCGTTAGAGTCCCCGCGATTCGACGGGGGACTGCGTAACATGATTATCGGTATCGACCTCGGCACCACGAACAGTGCCGCGGCGGTGTTTCGCGACGGGGCGGCGGAGTTGATCCCCAACCGGCTCGGCCATTTCCTCACCCCCTCGGCGGTCAGCATCGATGAAAGTGGCGATGTCATCACCGGCCTTGCCGCGCGTGAACGGATGGCGAGCCATCCCGACGTCACCATTACCGCGTTCAAACGCTATATGGGCACGCAGCGCACGACGAAGCTCGGCAAGCGCAGCTTCGCGCCCGAGGAATTGTCCGCGCTGGTGCTGCGCAGCCTGAAGGCCGATGCCGAGGCGTTTCTGGGGCAGGAAGTGACCGAGGCGGTGATCACCGTCCCGGCCTATTTCAACGACAAACAGCGCAAGGCGACACACCGCGCGGGCGAGCTGGCCGGGCTGAAGGTCGAGCGGCTGGTCAACGAGCCGACCGCCGCGGCGCTCGCCTATGGCATCCACCAGCTGGCCGACGAATCGCGCTTCCTGGTGTTCGACCTGGGCGGCGGCACGTTCGACGTGTCGATCGTCGAGATTTTCGAAGGGATCATCGAAGTCCGCGCCTCGACCGGCGACAATCATCTGGGTGGGGAGGATTTCAACGAGTTGCTGGTCGCTCTGATGCGCGACGCGCATGCCGATGCGTTCGGCCAGGCAGGGCGCGGCGACGATGCGCTGCACCAGAAATTGCGCGAAGCCGCGGAACGCGCGCGCCGGACGCTGAGCAGCGCGGGCGAGGCGGAGATGCGCATCGTGTGGAACGATGCCGAATATCGTCACACCGTCACCGCCGCTGCATTCGAAGAGGCGGCCAAGCCGCTGATCGACCGGCTGCGCGAACCCGTCCTCCGTTCGATGCGCGATTCGGGGATCAAGAGCGCGGAACTGAGCGAGATCATCCTGATCGGCGGCGCAACGCGGATGCCGCTGGTGCGCAGCGCGGTGACACGGATGTTCGGCCGCTTTCCCAATGCGACGGTCAACCCGGACGAGGCGGTGGCGCTGGGCGCGGCGGTGCAGGCGGGGTTGAAGTCGCGCGATTCGGCGCTGAAGGAAGTCGTCGTTACCGATGTCTGCCCCTATTCGCTGGGGGTCGGCGTCGCCCGGCGGTTGCCCGGCGGCGGGTTCGAGGACGGGCTGTTCGCGCCGATCATCGAACGCGGCACGGTGATCCCGGCGAGCCGCGAGCACCGCTTCAGCACGATGCACAACAACCAGACCGTGGTCGAATTCGGCATCTATCAGGGTGAGGCGCGGCTGGTGCGCGACAATGTCGAGATCGGCAATACCAAGGTTACGGTGCCGCGCGCGCCGGCGGGGCAGGCGATCGACGTGCGCTTTTCCTACGACGTGTCGGGGTTGTTGGAAGTCGATATCCTGGTGCCCGAGACGGGCCAGCGGGTCAGCCTGACGATCAATGACGGCAATGTCGCCGATCCGGCAGCACTGGAAAAGGCGCGGGCGGCATTGGCGGGGCTGAAGGTCCATCCGCGCGACGAGGCGGAGAACAAGGCGGCGATCGCGCGCGGCGAGAAATGCTTCGAGAACTTCCTGGGCGAGCAGCGTTACTGGGTGGACGAAGTGATGTCGCGCTTTATGGCCGCGCTGGAGACGCAGGACCCGCGCGTGATCGAAACCGCGCGCAAGGAGCTCCACACCGCGCTTGACCAGCTTGAGGGCGAGACCTTTCTGTGAGGCAATGGTGGCGCGTGCTGGGGGTCCCGCGCGGTAGCGACCGCGCGACGATCCGCCGCGCCTATGCCGCCAAGCTGAAGGTCACCAACCCTGAGGATGACGCCGCCGGTTTTATGGAACTGCGCGCGGCCTATGAAGAGGCGCTGCGCTGGGTCGATTACCAGCAGTTCGACGATTGGGACAATGAAGAGGACGACGCGGCAACGGAGGCTGCGCGCGCCGGGCTGACGCTGACCCCGGTTGAGGCGGTGATCGCGCCCAACGACGATGCGCTGCCGCCCCCGGAGCCGCTGCCGCCCCCGGAGCCGCTGCCGCCCCCGGAGCCTGACCCGCTGGAGGTCGAGCGCGCGGCGGATGCGGCGGAGTTCGAGCGGCGCTTCGCCGAGCTTGAAGCCGGGCTACGCGGCCCGTGGTTCAAGGATCGGGACGGCATTCGTGCCGCGTTCGACGCGGTGATGGCCGCACCCGCGCTGATCGAGCTCGACCGGCGGGCCTATGCCGAATACCGGATCGCCGCGCTGATCGCCGACACCATCCCGCGCAGCGACGCGATCCTGCGTGAGGCGATGGCGGCGTTCGGCTGGGAAGGGGAGGGCAACCACCCGCCCGCAATCTGGGCATTGCGCGCGCGGCTCGACGAATGGCGGCTCATCGCGTCGTTCGGGCGTCGCCATGCGCTGGAACGCGGGTGGCGCGCCCTGATCGACGGCAAGTCGTCGAATTGGCTGCGGCGGATCCGTGCGCTGCGCCCCGGTGTCGCGGGACAGGTACGCCAGCTGTTCGATCTGGCCGATTACGACGTGCCGGGGATCGCGCACAGCTTTCACCCCAAGGCCGCCGAGTGGTGGCGCGCGCATCTCGATGCGCCACGCTTCGGATCGGTCGAGGTTGCATTGCTGCTGCTGGGCGGGGTGGTCGCCGTGCTGTTCGCGGTGTTGGGCGCGACACCGGCGGTGCGGACGTGGGGCGCGGTCTGTGCAGGCGCTGGCGGCCTTGTGCTGTCGATGGCGCATTGGCGGTTCGTCACGCCGATGCGCTGGCGCGCGGCGCGGCAGGGCGTGGTGCGGTCACGCGGCGCCGGCTGGCGGTTTGGTCTGTGGCTGGTCCTCACCGCCGCGGCGATCGGTGCGCCGGCGACGCCGTGGATTGCGGGCGGATTGGGGGCGGCGTTCCTGATCCTGGCGATCGCGATCGTGATACTCGACAGCGCGGAGGAGATCGGGGGCCTGGGCTGGCAGCGGATGGTGATGCTGGCCATTGCCGGCGCGTTCATCGGACCGGCCTTCTTCGCGATGAACGTGGGGGAGCAGGCGCTGACGGTGTTGTTCGGCCTGTCCGCCGGCATTGTCGGCCTGTCGGCGCGGGACGCCATCGCCCGGGTGATCGCGCCGCGCCCGGTGCTGATCGCGCTGGGCGTCATGGCGGCGCTGATCGTCGGTGCGATCGTGCGCAGCGACTGGATGCCCGGCACGCCGCTGATCGTATGGGGCGCGGCGGCGGGGACGTCGCTGGTGCTGATGGGCGGGCTGCGTGCGGGCGATCCCGACGGGCGGGGCAGCGGCGTGGCGGCACTGGCGAATATGCTGCTGTGGGCGATCGTGATCGTCGCGGCGGTCATGTCGGTGCCGGATCGGGAGAAGGGTGGCGCGCTGCCGCCGCCGATTTCGGTCGTTCCCGCCGATCCGATGAAGGCGCTGGAAGCGTCCGAGCCGGGGTTCCGCGCGCTGAAGACGGGTAATCCCAAGCTGTATGACGAGGTCGCCGCGATCCGGAAGGAGATGGCGGCGGAGACGCGGAACGCGGACGAGGGGTATCGCACGATCGATGCACTGGTGAACAAGGCCTATCAGACGCGCCTGCCGCTGGTCGGATCGGCGCTGATCGCCGCGGAAATGGACATTCGCCTCGCGCGGGCGCGTGAGCTGCGCAAGGCCGATGTGCGCGCGTGTGCGGGGGACCGCGACGCGACCAGTGCATTGCTGAGCCGCGACTTGCGTCAGCGACACTATGCGCATGCGTTGGAGGTGGCGGGGGCACCGCTGCTGGTCTTGCGTGACCTGAGCAAGGGGCGCGAGGTCCCGCTGATGGAGCTGTTACGAACGGCGACCGATGGCGACGTCGCGGCGGCGAACAAGCTGGCCGACGCGCTGGAGGGCAAGGATGCGGCGGCCAAATGCGACGCGCGCATTGCGATGCTGGAGGCACTGGTCGCGCTGCCGGACGCAGACATTGCCCGGACGATGCGAAGGGCGCTCACCCAGCGTGCCAAGGCCGAGGCGGAGAAGAAGTAAGGGAGGCTCCGACGCCAATTCCCCTCCCTGAAAGGGAGGGGCTAGGGGTGGGTGACCGGCAAGCGAGGCTCGATGGCTCGATTGTCGCTTTTTTCCCGGGCGGTCGGATTCAACTTTGGAGCCCGCAAACGCGCGCACCAACCCTCCAGCCCCTCCCGTTCAGGGAGGGGTGGTTGCCGGTTAAGCGCCCTGCGGAGCGGGGTTGCCGAACGGCCCCTTGGGGCGGCGGGTCTTGGGGATCGACGTGCCGGTGACCGGGACCGTGCCCTTGGTCGCCGACGCATCGGGACGCCCGATATCGCCGTCGCTGAGCAGCTTCTTGATCTCTTCGCCCGACAGCGTCTCATATTCGAGCAGCGCGCCGGCCAGCTGGTGCAGCTGGTCGATATGCTCGGTCAGCACGTCGCGCGCCCGATTAAGGCCGCCCTCGACCGTCTCCTTGATTTCGCGGTCGATCAGCTGCTGCGTCTCGTTCGACATGTGCCGCGGCTGCGAGGCGGAATAGCCCAAGAAGCTCTCGCCCTCTGGCTGCGAATATTCCACCGGGCCGAGCTTGTCCGACATGCCCCACTTGGTGATCATGTCGCGGGCAAGGCCCGTGGCGTACTGGATATCGCCGCTCGCGCCCGACGAAACCTTGTCATAGCCGAAGATGATCTCTTCGGCCACGCGACCGCCCATGGCGACGGCAAGGTTCGCGTACATCTTGTCGCGGTGATAGCTGTAGCTGTCACGCTCGGGCAGGCGCATCACCATGCCCAGCGCGCGGCCGCGCGGGATGATCGTCGCCTTGTGGATCGGGTCCGATGCCGGTTCGTGCAGCGAGACGATCGCATGGCCGGCCTCATGATAGGCAGTCATCCGCTTCTCATCGTCGGTCATCACCATCGACCGCCGCTCGGCGCCCATCATCACCTTGTCCTTGGCCTCTTCGAACTCGCTCATCGCAACCAGGCGCTTGCCCTTGCGTGCTGCCATCAGCGCGGCTTCGTTGACGAGGTTGGCAAGGTCGGCGCCCGAGAAGCCCGGCGTGCCGCGCGCAATCACGCGCGCATCGACGTCGGGCGCCAGCGGCACCTTCTTCATGTGCACCTGCAGGATCTTCACGCGGCCTTCGATATCCGGGCGCGGCACGACGACCTGACGGTCGAAGCGGCCCGGGCGCAGCAGCGCGGGATCGAGCACGTCGGGGCGGTTGGTCGCCGCGACGATGATGATGCCTTCATTGGCCTCGAAGCCGTCCATTTCGACCAGCAGCTGGTTCAGCGTCTGCTCGCGCTCGTCATTGCCATTGCCCAAGCCCGCGCCGCGATGGCGGCCGACCGCGTCGATTTCGTCGATGAAGACGATGCACGGCGCGCTCTTCTTGGCCTGTTCGAACATGTCGCGCACGCGGCTCGCGCCGACGCCGACGAACATCTCGACAAAGTCCGAGCCGGAGATCGTGAAGAATGGCACGCCGGCCTCACCCGCGATAGCGCGGGCGAGCAGCGTCTTGCCGGTGCCGGGCGAACCGACCAGCAGCGCGCCCTTCGGGATCTTGCCGCCCAGGCGAGCGAACTTGGTCGGGTCCTTGAGGAACTCGACGACTTCTTCCAGCTCCTCGCGCGCTTCGTCGATGCCGGCGACGTCGTCAAACGTGACCTTGCCTTCCTTCTGGGTCAGCAGCTTGGCGCGCGACTTGCCAAAGCCCATCGCGCCCGAGCCGGAGCTCTTCTGCATCTGGCGCAGCACGAAGAAGGCGATGCCAAGGAACAGCAGGAACGGCAGCGCCTGGACCAGCACATATTGCCAGATCGACGGGCCTTCCTCCGGACGCGCGCTGATCGTCACGCCCTGCTTGCGCAGCGTCGGGATCAGTTCAGGGTTGGGGACGGCGTTGGTGCGGAACTTGGTGTCATTGTCCATCGTGCCGGTGATGACGCTTCCGGCGACGTTGACGTCCTTGACCTTGCCCTGCTCGACATTGTCGAGGAATTCCGAATAGGCGATCGTCGAGCCTGCAGCCGTGCTGCTGGGCGCGCCGAACATGCTGACGAACAGCGCCAGCGCGGCGAGAATACCCACCCAGACCAGCAGGCTCTTCATCCACGGATTGCCGTTATTTTCGGGGCCGGGGGTCTTGTTGTCGTCACTCATGGGTCGAATGCACCTTCCTCAGCGCACAAGATAGGCGGTCGCAGGTTAATGGCAATGGAACAGCTTCGATCAGAGTGATCGACGCGGCGGGGCGGGGCGGAAGTGCCAGATTTCGCCGTCCGGCGTGGCCATTACGCCTCCCTGGGTGCCCGAATGACCGAGGTTCAGGGCATACAGCAATGCCTCTACATTGCTGGATGCGGAGAAACGCGGTTGAGTCACCTGCTCGGCCGATCGCACTGCCGCTATCGCTCGCCGCAGCAGCCGCCGCACGATCTCACGCGGCAGGGCATGGACCTGCAACCGGGCGGTTGAATCGTCCCAGCGTTCGTCCCAGAACCCGTCGGTGAGCGCATCGAGCGCATCTTCCGCCTCCTGCAGATGCGCCGCCGCGGCCGCGATCGACCCCGCCGACAGCAGCGACTGTCCGGCCAGAAAGGCACGATAGCGCGTTCGGTCATGCCGTTGGTCGGTATTGGACGGGTCCTCGACCCACCCAAGCCCCGTCCCCCCGATCACCGCACGTAGTTCATGCCGCCGCCAGCGCAGCAGGGGGCGCAGGATCAAGCATTCGCCGCTGCGACGAACCGCACGAATGCCGCTCAGTCCGGGCGTTCCCGACGCACGGTTGAGCCGCATCAGCAACGTCTCCGCCTGATCGTCGGCATGATGCGCTGTCAGCAACAGCGGCACACGCTCCCGCGACATCCAGGCCGTCAAGGCTGTGTAACGCGCTTCACGGGCTTGCTTCTGCACGCTGCTCCCGGCGATTGGAGTCAACGGTCTCAGCTTCGCATGCGGAACGTCCAGTGCGGCACAGGCAGTCGCGACCAGCGCCACTTCGTCGGCCGCCTCGGGCCGCAAGCCATGATCCACCGTCGCAGCAATGACCTGGCCGGGAAAGGCGGCGCGGGCCAGCACGAGCATCGCCATGCTGTCCGCGCCGCCCGATACCGCCAGCGCGATGCGATCGAGAGGTGTGGCACCAGCCCGCTCGGCCAACGCCGTCAGGTCAGCCCTGAACCGCTCGACCGCCTGGCGGTCGAGCGGGTTCAGCGGGTCAGCGGCACTTGCTGGCGGAACGGCCGGTGGCGACATCCATCTTCATCGCTTCGGAGAGGCGGTCGCCATAGACCTGGGTTAGCTCGTCATAGACCTTGCAGACTTCGCTCGCCGGCTTCTTCATCTTCACCAGCGCCTGGGCGAGATAATAGAGCGAGTCGGGCGCGCGCTCGCCATTGGGCATCTTCTGGTAGTTTTCGAAGAAGGCGGTCGCGGCAAGCGCGGGCTTGTTCTGGTCGAGCAGCGCGCGGCCGAGCAGGTTCTGTGCATAGCTGGCGCGGCGGTGCTTGGGATATTTCTGCACCACGCTGCGCAGTTCGACGATCGCCTTGTCATACTGCTTCGCCTGCCACAGGCGGAAGCCATAGGTGTAGGTGTCTTCGGCCGCGTCGCCGGTGCTGGGGCGTTCGATCCCTGCCACCGGCGCGGTCGGCACCGGCGCGGTGGTGGTCGGTGGCGGCGTGGTCGGGCGCGGCGTCGTGGGACGCGGGGTCGTCGTCGGCGCGGTGCCGATACCGGTCACCGGGGCGTTGCCGCCGACCGTCGAAGCACCATCCTCCAGCGCCTTCAACCGCGCGTCGGTCGATCGCTTGTATGCGGTGAACGCTTCTTCCAGCTGGCGCAGGCGATACTGGTTCTGTTCGATCTGGCCGGTCAGCGCGGATTGCTGGGATTCCAGCGCGCTGACGCGGGCGGTGAGGTCGCTGACCACGCCGCTTGCCGGGATGCCGGGGGCAGGGCCGCTGCGGTCGGGGGCGGTGATCTGCGGCTCGACCGTCTGGCCCGCGCCGCCCGGGAACACCTTGCGCTGCACCGCGCGCATCTCGCGCTCCAGCCGGTCGACCCGGCCCTCGATCCCGTCGCGGCTGGTCTGCGCCGCACCCGGCATGGCGAGCGACGCCATCCCTGCCAGCACCACCGCCATCGCCGCACTCTTGTTCAGAAACCGCATGTCATTCCCCACCCGCGTACGCTTCGCTCAACTCGTTATAGCATCATTCGCTGTATTGCCGATGCTGACCCCAGCCTTAAGCATCCGGCGCGGCGGTTGCGACCGGTGCCGGCGTCGGTTGCGGCGCGGGCGCAGTGGCAGTCGGCCGCGCAGCCGGACTGCGGGTCGGTGCCGGGCTGGGCCGGGCCGCAGGTGCACGCTGCGCACCCGGCGTGCTCGTCGCAGCGGGGGTCGGGCTGGCAGTCGCAGCCGGCTGCCCGCGCGCGCGCAGTGCGTCGGCGCTGATCGGCACATCCTTGATCGCGACGCCCGCGCGGCCGAGCGGCTCGACGGTGGCGCCATCGATCGTCACCTGCACCGCTTCGGGACGGCCGAGGTTGATCATCGGGCCATTGGCGTCGGCGGGCACGTCATAGCGTTCGCCGGCTGCCATTTCCTTTTCATAGAGGCGCGTGCCGGTCGCGTCATAGATGCGCAGCCACACCGGCTGGGTCGCGGTCAGCGTGACCTGTCCGCCGGTGACCGGGGTCGCGGCGGCGCTGGGTGCAGCGACGGGCGTGGCGAGCGCGGTCGGCGAAGGCTCGGGCGCGGGCGTCATGCCGCCGCGGAACAGGTCGGTGCCATACCAGATGCCAACGGCCGCGAGCAGCAGGATCGCGACGATCGCCCCGCCCCAGGCCAGCGCGCCTGGCGGCTCCCGCACCGGATCCTCCGGATCGTAGCTTTCATAGACTTCGCGCGCGGCAAAGGTCGATGCGGTCTCGGCGCGCAGCTCACGCGCCAGCGCGACCTCGTCGGCGCCGACGGCGCGGGCATAGGCCTTGACGAAGCCGATCGCGTAAGTGGTTGAGGGAAGGCCCGAATAATCTGATGCCTCGATCGCGGCGAGATGGCGCAGCGGCACGCGGGTGCGCGCGGCGACGTCGGACAGCTCCAGCCCCTGCGCCATCCGGGCGTCGCGCAGCTTCTCCCCAACCTTCACCGGAAACAGGTTCGGGGTGTCGCCCGGTTCGCCGTCCATTCAATTCCCTCCGGTGCCTGAAATTCGCGCCTTGCTGCACTCCTTAAAGGAGTGTCAACGTGCGCACTACCTGAAATGCCAGCATGCGTCCGGCTTTTGCGTCAGGCCAGCTCGACGCCGTTCTCCGCGGCCCAGGCTTCCAGTGCGCCGCGCATGTCGCGCGGCGGGGCCGCGAGCAGCGTCTCCATCGCCTTGGCCAGCGCGGCATGGTCGAGGCTGCGGACCATCGCCTTGACGGGGCCGACCGCCGCCGGGGTGATCGACAGGCGATCGATGCCAAGGCCGATCAGCGCCATCGCCTCCAGCGGCCGCCCGCCCATCTCGCCGCACACCGCCACCGGAACGTTCGCTGCATGCGCCTCCCGCGTCACGCGGCGCAGGAAGCGCAGGATCGATGGGCTCAGCCAGTCATAGCGTACCGCCAGCTTGGGATGCGCGCGGTCGGCGGCGAACAGGAACTGGGTCAGGTCGTTGGTGCCGATCGACAGGAAATCGATCTGCGGCAACAGGATGTCGAGCACCTCGGCCAGCGCCGGTACTTCGAGCATCGCGCCGTAGCGGATGTGCAGCGGAAGCTTGTGCCCGCGCCCCTCGAGCCAGCTGCGCTGCGCCTCAAAGATCGCGCGCGCCTGTTCGAACTCCCACGGTTCGGAAACCATCGGGAACATCACGCTGAGCGTGCGCCCGGCGGCGGCCTCGAGCAGCGCGCGCGCCTGCACCTTCATCAACCCTTCGCGGTCGAGCGCCAGGCGGATCGCGCGCCAGCCCATCGCGGGATTCTCTTCCTCGCCATTCTCGTCATGGTCGAGATAGGGGAGCGCCTTGTCGCCGCCGATATCGACGGTGCGGAAGATTACCGGGCGGTCGCCCGCCGCCTCCAGCACGTCGCGATACAGGCGCTTCTGTCCTTCGCGCTGGGGCAGGGTGGCGGAGACGAGGAACTGGAATTCGGTGCGGAACAGCCCGATCCCGTCCGCGCCGGTCAGGTCGAGCGCGGCGACGTCGTCGCGCAGCCCGGCATTGACCATCACCGTCACGCGATGCCCGTCGCGCGTTTCGGGCCGCTCGTTGCGGAGCGCGGCAAAGGCGGCGCGGCGCTTCTGCGTGATCAGCAGCTTTGCCTCGAACACCTCTTCCATCGCCAGAGTCGGGCGGACGACGACGGACTCTTCCGCGACGTCGAGCAGCAGCCGGTCGCCCTCCGCGACCAGGCGGCGGACGTCCTTGACCCGGCCCAGCACCGGCACGCCCATCGCGCGCGCGACGATGGTGACGTGCGCGGTCAGCGACCCTTCCTCCAGGATCACGCCCTTCAGCCGGCGGCGATCATATTCGAGCAGCTCGGCCGGACCGAGATTGCGCGCGATCAGGATCGAATCCTGCCGCAGCCCCAGTTGCGCGGCGGTGCCCAGCTGACCCGACACGATGCGCAGCAGCCGGTTGGACAGATCCTCCAGATCGTGCATCCGGTCGCGCAGCAAGGGATCGTCGATCTGCCGCATGCGCATCCGGGTGCGCTGCTGCACCCGCTCGATCGCCGCCTCGGCGGTCAGGCCGCTGTCGATCGCCTCGTTGATGCGACGGCCCCAACCCTCGTCATAGGCGAACATCTTGTAGGTCTCGAGGATCTCCTCATGCTCGCCGCCGACGCCGAATTCGGCCTGGCTGGTCATGCGGTCGATCTGTTCGCGCATCTTGTCGAACGCGGCATAGACGCGGTGGCGCTCGGCCTCGGTATCCTCCGCCACCGTATGCTCGATCGTGATGCGCGGCTGGTGGAAGACGGCGGCGCCCGCCGCCATGCCCTCGACCAGCTTAAACCCGGCAATCCGTGCGGTCGCGGTCGGCTGGGCGCGGGTCGATCCGCCCGCGCTCGTATCGGCGCTGTCGATCAGGCCGGCATTGGCGATCAGCTCCGACAGCACCATCGCCACGGTCTGGAGCGCCTCGATCTCCACCTCTTCGTACTTGCGGGGATCGGCATGCTGCACGGCGAGCACGCCGACCGCGCGCTCCTTGCGGATGATCGGGACGCCGGCAAAGCTGTGGAAGCGCTCTTCGCCCGTTTCGGGGCGATAGGCGAAGTCGGGATGCGACGCCGCCTCGTCGAGGTTGAGCGTCTCGACATTCTTGGCGATCGTGCCGACGAGACCTTCGCCCAGCGCCAGCTTGGTGACGTGCACCGCCTCCTGCGCCAGGCCGCGCGTTGCGAAGAGTTCGAGCACGCCTTCGCGCAGCAGGTAGATCGAACAGACTTCGCTGCGCAGCGACTCCCCGATGATCTCGACCACGGCGTTCAGCTTGGACTGGGCCGGGGTGCGCGACGCCATCACGTCGTGCAACCGCGTCAGGATTTCGCGGGCGGAGGCGGCGGCGGAAACGGGCATGAGCGAATCGCTATCAGATCGCCCCGACAGCGCCAAGGAATTCAGCGCGCGGCGAGCGTGACGGTGCCGCCGCCTATGTCCGTTTCGGCGCGAAAGATCTCGGCGGCATAGGCCAGGCGCGGGCTGGCCGGCGCCGAGCCTGCGCGCCATGCGGCCAGATCGACGCGCCACGCATCGTAGCGGGCGTAGAAATCGGTGAAGGGCCGGTCTAGCTGCGCCAGCGCGGCGGGCGCCATGGCGGACAGCTCGGAGGCGGGCAGCGCGGCAAGCTGATGCAGCAGCGGCGCGGCGGTCGCGCAGAATCGCGCCATCACCGGTGGCTGCGCGAAGTAATTATAGAGCCGCGTCATCGCGGGATCGAATGCCGCTACATCCCCATATTCGCGCGTCAGCGCGCGGTGAGCATCCTTCAGCGCGCCACGATGGACCTTCAGGAACTGGTTATAGGCCGGGGCAAGCGCGGGGTCGTTGCAGTTGAGTGCAGCGACGTTGAACGCCGCGCGCAGATGCCACGCGGTCGCTGCGGCGGAGACGTTGCGGTTGGGCGTCGCATAGCTTCCGTCCGGCAGGCGTGCCGGGATGACGAGGTTCGCCGCAGCCCCATCGGGCGCGCGCGGCGCTGCGGTTTGCACCGGAGGCGGAAGGGGCACCGGGAGCGGCGCAGGAGCGGCGATCCGCTCCGGCCCAGCACAGGCGGTGGCCAGGGCAAGCAGCGACAAGGCAGGAAGAACGCGGAACATGCCGCCTACCCAAGCAGGCTGGAGTCAAGGACTGGTTAAGCGCGCCGGCGAATGGGGCGAGACGGTGCCGGGTGGCGCTGACCACTTGGATTCCGTCAGGTTGCGCAATCGGGCTGGCGGCTCGACCGCAGCGCTAAGCCGCCCGCTTCTCCAGCGCCGACGCCGCCTCGGCCATCAGCTGGGCGATGATGTCGGCGACCGGCTCTTCCTTGCTGACCATGCCGACCGACTGGCCGGCCATCAGCGAGCCATTGTCGACGTCACCCTCGATCACCGCGCGGCGCAGTGCGCCTGCCCAATAATGTTCGATCTGGAGCTGTGCTTCCATCATCTCGACCTTGCCCTCGTCCAGCAGCTGCGCGACTTCGCGCTGCTTGGCGGTGAACAGTTCGGACGATGCGTTCTTGAGCGCGCGGACCGGGATCACCGGCAGGCGCGGGTCGATCTGGACGCTGGAGATCGCGTCGCGCGCGCTGGCGCGGAAGAATGCTTTTTTGAAGTTCGGATGCGCGATGCTCTCGGTCGCGCAGGCAAAGCGGGTGCCGAGCTGGACGCCCGCCGCGCCCATGTCGAGATAACCGGCGATCGCCTCGCCGCGCCCGATCCCGCCCGCGACGAACACCGGTACCTGTTCCGACACTTCGGGCAGGATTTCCTGCGCGAGCACGCTGGTCGACACCGGGCCGATATGGCCGCCGGCCTCCATCCCCTCGACCACCAAGGCATCGACGCCGCTGCGGATCAGCTTCTTGGCGAGCGACAAAGCGGGGGCGAAGCAGATCAGCTTCGCGCCATTGCCCTTGATCGCGTCGAGCGACCCCGCCGGGGGCAGGCCGCCCGCGAGCACGATGTGGGTGACGCCATGCTTCGCGCACACGTCGATCAGGTCGAACAATTGGGGGTGCATGGTGATCAGGTTCACGCCGAACGGCTTGTCGGTCAGCGCCTTCGTGCCCGCGATTTCGGCATCGAGCAGTTCGGGCGTCATCGCGCCGCACGCGATCAGGCCGAACCCACCCGCGTTGGAGATGGCGGAGACTAGGTTGCGCTCGCTCACCCACGACATCGCGCCGCACAGGATTGCCGTCTCGCTGCCGAGAAATTCGATGCCGCGCGCCATGCGGCGCGAAAGGCGCTGTTCACCAATGGTCATGCCGCTCGCCTAGCGCCGGTCCGCGCGGTTACGCAAGCGGCACGCAATCACGGGCCGCATTCCCACACACCGTCGATCGCCTGTGGCGCGCTGCCCGGCGCTTCGATCGACAGCGTCGCGGTATGGCTCGACCCCTCATGTCCGGTCGGCCGTTCCGCCCCGCGCGTGATCGCGACGGCGAGGCCTCCGCCGGCGAAGCTGCCGCCCTTGGTCAAGGCGTCGAATCCGCCCGGATCTGTCGCGCCGAGCTGCACCGGCGTCGCGTCGCGCATGACGACCGCTGTTGCGCGGCTCGCCTTGTCGACATCGCCCGCACCGACCAGCAGCAGGTCGCTGGTGTCCGACAGGAAGGCGCAACGCAGCTCGCCCTTGACCTGCGTCGCCGCAGCCTCGGTCACGCGGCCAAGCACGATCGGCGTCGGGCTGGGCGTGGGGGAAGGGGGAATGCCGGACTCGATCGGCGTCGGCTCGGTCTCGCTTGCATTGGGCGGCGGAACCGGTCCGGGCGAACAGGCGGCGAGGGCCAGGGTGAAGGCGGTGATGATCATGCGCATGGGCTAACAATGCGGTGGACGCGCCGGAGTTCAATGCGCAGCATGGGCGCATGCCGCAAATTCGCCGCCTTGGCCCGAATGACGCCGCCGTGCTTGCCGCGATGAACGCGCTGTTTGCGCGGGAGTTCGAGGATGCGGAAAGCTATCTGTCCGCGCCGCCCGGGCCGGATCATGTCGCCGGGTTGCTCGCCAATCCGCATTTCATCGCACTGGTCGCGGAGATTGACGGCGCGATGGTCGGTGCGCTCGCCGCTTATGTCCTGCCCAAGTTCGAACAGGCGCGCAGCGAAATCTATATCTACGACCTCGCTGTGGCGGAGGCGCAGCGGCGGCGCGGGATCGCCACCGCGCTGATCGACGCATTGCGCCCGATCGCGCGTGCGGCGGGGGCGTGGGTCATCTATGTTCAGGCCGATTATGTCGATCCGCCCGCGGTCGCGCTCTACACCAAATTGGGGGTGCGGGAGGATGTGTTGCACTTCGACATCCCGGTCGATCCCTATTAAGGCCGCGCCATGATCGATCGTCGCACCCTGCTCGCCGCCGCTGCCGCCGCCCCGCTTGCCGCCTGTGCCCCGCGGGCCACCGCGCCGCGCCGTCCGCTGCGGGTGGTGACGTTCAACATCTGGCACGATGCCGGCGACTGGCCGTTGCGGCTCAAGCTGATCGTCGATGCGCTGCGGGCCGCCGACGCCGATGTCATCGCGCTGCAGGA
Organism: Sphingomonas sp.; assembly: GCF_965227385.1. Lineage (GTDB taxonomy): Bacteria > Pseudomonadota > Alphaproteobacteria > Sphingomonadales > Sphingomonadaceae > Sphingomonas. The sequence goes on along the minus strand of NZ_OZ245750.1, from coordinate 416,749 downwards.
AGTGCTGCAGGATGCGAAGAAGAACCTGCCCAATCAGGCCGAGACGATCGCCGCCGCGCTGGGCGGCTATCGCGTCGCGTTCATGTCGACCTCTCCGGTCGGCGCCGCCAATCGCTATGGCAATGCGATCCTGACCCGCCTGCCGGTGGTCGAAACCGCCACGATCAAGCTGGAGCCGCTCAACGATTATCGCACCGCGCTGCGCGTGCGGGTGCAGTCGGGCGAACGGCTGGTCGATATGGTCAACACACACCTTGCCCATCAACCTGACGCCGGGCCGGTGCGGGCGCAGCAGATCAACGGCCTGCTCGGCTGGTTGCCGACCGACGATGTGCCATTGGTGCTGATGGGCGATTTCAACGCCCCGCTCGACGAGGCCGCGCTGGCGCCGATAGCGATCCGCGGGCTTGAGCCGGTACTGGCGCCGGGCGCGACCGACACGACGCTGGTGGTCGCGCGCGGGCACAGGGCGCGGGTGATCGACCATATCTTCGCCGACCCGCGCGCATTCGAAATCGGTGACGCCCGACGCATCGCCGATGCGGTGGCGGGCGAGTTCCCGTCGGACCATTATGGCGTCGCGGCGACGCTCACCCTGCGCTGAGCCAATCGCGGAGGCGGGAACCCCGCGGCGTTCCGTGCTTTAATTCCGGGCGGCCCGGGCCCCTCTGGCGATCCCTTGATCGTGATGTCGGACGCATCGACCCGGCCGGGTCGTGCACGCGGATATCGCGCCGCGCTGCGCACCGGCCTGTGATCCACAGACCCGAAGGATTGAGGTTTTCATGAAGATATTCGCTCTCGCCGCCGCTGGCGCTGCTGTGCTCGTCGCGACGCCCGCGCTCGCGGATCGCCCGCCGACCGCGACCGAGGCCGCCGCGATCGAAAAGGCGGTGCGCGCCGCCGGCTTCGTCAGCTGGGAAGAGGTCGAGCTGGACGACGACGGCCCCTATTGGGAAGTCGATGACGCGCGCATGGCCGACGGCAAGCGCTACGACCTCAAGCTGCGCCCCGGTACGTACGAGATCGTCAAGCGCGACCTGGAAGACTGATCGACCGCAGCCTGGGCGTCATGCTCAGGCTGCTTCGTCCTCCGGCGCATCCAGTCCATAAGCGGTGTGCAGCACGCGGACGGCGAGTTCGGTCTCGTCCTCATGGATCAGCACGCTGACCTTGATCTCGCTGGTGGTGATGGCGAGGATGTTGATCCGCCGATCCGCCAGCGTGTCGAACATCGTCGCGGCAACGCCGGCATGGCTGCGCATGCCGACCCCGACCACGCTGATCTTCGCGATCTTGGTATCGTGGACCAGATCGTCATAGCCGATCGGTGCCTTTGCCTTGCCCAGTACATCGAGCGCGCGGGCAAGTTCGGCGCGCGGTACGGTGAAGGTCACGTCCGTCGATCCGGTGGCGTGCGCCACGTTCTGGACGATCATGTCGACGTTGATGCCTGACTCCGCCAGCGGACCGAAGATATGCGCCACCGCGCCGGGGCGGTCGGGGACGTTGGTCAGCGTCACCTTGGCTTCGTTCTTGTCGGCGGCGATGCCGGTGATGAGCTGCCGTTCCACGTCGTTGATCTCCTCTTCGCCGACGATCAGCGTGCCGCGATGGCCGGCCTCGTCATGCGCATCTTCAAAGGATGAGAGGACGCGCACGCGCACCCCCTCCTTCATCGCCAGCCCGACCGAGCGGGTCTGGAGCACCTTCGCCCCGACGCTCGCCAGTTCCAGCATCTCTTCGTAAGTGACCTTGGTCAGCTTGCGCGCGCGCGGGACGATGCGCGGGTCGGTGGTGTAGACGCCGTCGACATCGGTGTAGATGTCGCACCGGTCCGCCTTCATCGCCGCCGCGACCGCGACCGCGCTGGTATCCGATCCGCCACGGCCGAGCGTGGTGACGCGATTGTCCTCGGCCAGGCCCTGGAACCCCGGGATCACCGCGACATGGCCGTCCGCCAGGCTGGCGTTGAGCGCATCGGTGTCGATCGTGTTGATCCGCGCGCTGGCATGCGCGCTGCTGGTGTGGATGGGCAGCTGCCAGCCGAGCCAGCTGCGCGCCGGAACGCCCATCGCCTGCAGCGTGATCGCCAGCAGGCCGCTGGTCACCTGTTCGCCCGAGGCAACCACGACGTCATATTCGCGCAGGTCGTAGAGCGGCGAAGCTTCCTTGCAGAAGCCGACCAGCCGGTCGGTCTCGCCCGCCATCGCCGACACGACGACCGCGACTTGATTGCCCGCCTCCCATTCCCGCTTCACGCGCGTCGCGACGTTGCGAATCCGCTCGATCCCGGCCATCGACGTGCCGCCGAACTTCATCACGATACGCGCCATCTGAACCTGTCCCCCAAAGTCCCGGTTGGGAAGCTGTGGGCGCGCTGATAAGAGGGGGGGATGGCGATGACAAGCAAAGCAACGATTGACCCGCGTGAAGCTGAACATTTCGGTCGGCTGGCGGCGGACTGGTGGAATCCGAGGGGCGAGTCGGCGATGCTCCACCGGCTCAACCCGGTGCGGCTGCGCTATGTGCGCGAAGCGATCGACGCGCATTGGGGCAGCGATCCGCGCGATTTCGCACCGCTCAAGGGCCGGACCGCGCTCGATGTCGGCTGCGGCGCGGGGCTGCTGTGCGAGCCGCTGGCGCGGATGGGCGCGCATGTGACCGGGGTCGACGCGGCGCCAGAGAATATCGGCGCGGCGCGCGCGCATGCCGAAGCGGCTGGCCTGACCATCGACTATCGCGCGGGCGAGTTTGAAAGCGAGGTCGCGGGTCGCCAGTTCGACCTCGTCACATCGATGGAAGTGATCGAGCATGTTGCCGATCCGGAGGCGTTCGTGCGTGGCCTGGTCGCCGCGCTCGCGCCGGGCGGGCTGATGATCCTGTCGACCCCCAACCGCACCCCGCTATCGCGGCTGGCGATGATCACCGTGGGGGAGGGGCTGGGCATGATCCCGCGCGGCACGCATGATCACGCCAAGTTCCTGACGCCGGAGGAGCTGACCGCCCTGCTCGAGGATGCGGGGATGGCCGTATCCGACCTGCGCGGGCTCAGCTTCTCGCCCAGCGCGGGTTTTCATCTGAGCGAGGACACGGCGCTCAACTATCTGCTGACCGCGCGGCGATCTGCGTAGCGGTCAGGGATTCGCGGCGAGCGGTGAATCCGGTCGAAGATCGTCGTTGAGGGTTTGTCGCTTGGCCAAGCTGGCAGCTGCTGGCGGTCGTCGGTCATGGTGCCTCTCCTGGTCTGGCAGCACCATGTCGTCCTGCTGGCCGGTGAGCGTCATGAGCAAAGCATGAGATCGCGTTGAACGCTTAGAATAGCCGTCCGCCATTGGGCACCGGCACGCTCGGGTGGAACAGCACGACTTTCCCCTCCGCATCGGGGAAGCCGAGCGTCAGGACCTCCGACATCATCGGGCCGATCTGGCGCGGGGGGAAGTTGACTACTGCAGCGACCTGTCGCCCGGGCAGATCCTCCAGCGTGTAATGTTCGGTGATCTGCGCCGAGGAGCGCTTGACCCCGATCGCCGGTCCGAAGTCGATGGTCAGCTTGAACGCCGGTTTGCGTGCCTCGGGAAACGGCTCGGCGGCGATGATCGTGCCGACGCGAATATCGACCGCGAGGAACTGGTCGAAATCGATCTGCGGCGCGGCGGGGGCGTTGGCGGCGTGCGTCATGTGCATCGCGCTCGATTGACACAGCTGGCCGGATTCGCCCAGTCCCCGTGCATGACCGTAAAGCTGCATCCAAGCTGGCTCGCCCCGCTTCAGAACGAGTTCGACAGCCCGTACATGGCCGATCTGCGCGCGTTCCTGCTGGCCGAGAAGGCGGCGGGGAAGCGGATCTTCCCCAAGAGCAGCGATTGGTTCCGTGCGCTCGACCTGACCCCGCCCGAAAGCGTGCGCGTCGTGATCCTGGGGCAGGACCCCTATCATGGCGAGGGGCAGGCGCATGGCCTGTGCTTCTCGGTCCAGCCGGGGGTGAAGGTGCCGCCGAGCCTGGTCAACATCTACAAGGAGCTGAAGAGCGACCTGGGGATCGATCCGCCGAAGCACGGCTTTCTGGAGCATTGGGCGAAGCAGGGGGTGCTGCTGCTCAACAACTGCCTGACGGTCGAGATGGGGCTGGCGGCGTCGCACAAGGGGCGCGGTTGGGAGCGATTCACCGACGCGGTGGTGGCGCAGGTCAACGCGCTGCCAGATCCGGTCGTGTTCATGCTGTGGGGGAGCCATGCGCAGAAGAAAGCGGCATCGGTCGATCCGCGTCATCTGGTGCTCAAGTCGGTCCACCCCTCGCCGCTGTCGGCGCATGGCGGGTTCTTCGGCTCGCGCCCGTTCTCACAGGCGAATGCGTTTCTGCGCGCGCATGGACGCGGTGAAATAGACTGGGCGCTGCCGGCTGTCTGATCGGCAGCGCCCAATCCCTCGGGGGTGAGCCGTTAGAAGCTCAGTCGCGCCGACACGCGGATGTCGCGGCCGGGGAGCGGCACGAAATCCTTGGTGAAGCTCGCATGGCGGCGTGCATCGACGTCGAAGATGTTGTTCGCCGACAGGATGATCGCGGTCTCGCGCTGCTCGCCCAGCGGGTGCCAGGTGAGCGACGCGTTGACGAGCGTGAAGGCCGGGGTCTCGGTCTCGAATGCCGCGACGCGGGTCTGGCGGATCGCATGCTCGACCTCGACCCGGCCGCCGAACGCGCCCTGGCTGGCGTCGATCCCGGCGAGCACGCGGAACGGCGGGATGCGTGGCACTGCGCTGCCATCGCCCAGCTCGGCATTCACATAATCCGCGACCAGATTGCCGCCGAGCGAGAAGCCGCCTTCGCCACCGTCGATGAAGGTGGTCGACACTTCACCCTCGACGCCCAGATAGCGGGCATCGGACTGGAAGAACTGGAATACCGGCAGCTCGTCGATCTCGTCGCCGGTCGCGACTTCATAGATGTAATCGTCGAACCAGTTGGCATAGCCCGTGATCTGGAAGCGCACCGGCCCGGCCACGCCGCGCGCATAGACTTCGCCGCCCCAGCTCTTTTCGGTGCGGAAATTGGGGTTGCCGACTTCATAAGCCTGGGTCGCGACGTGCGGGCCGTTGGAGAAGAGTTCCTCGGCCGAGGGCGCACGCACCGCGCGCGACACGTTGAACCCGACCTTCACTTCCGGTGCGACCGAATAGGACAGGCCGATCGCGCCGGAGAAGGCGTCGAAGCGGCGGTCGAACCGACCGGTCGGGCCATCCTCGACCAGGTCGAGCTTGACGGTGTTCGAGCGCACCCGCGTATGCTCGTAGCGCAGCGCGCCCTCCAGCCCGATCGCGCCCAGATCGACTTCCTGCAGCGTGAACACGCCATATTGGTCGGTGACGTTCTTCGGCACGAAGGCTTCGGCGCCGACCGCGTTGAAGTTGCGCGTGAACGCCTGGACGCCGGTCACGCCGCGCCAGCCGTCCCGGTTCGCCTGAACCAGTTCCAGCCGCCCTTCAAAGCCTTCATTGTAAAAGACGGTGCCGACCTCGTCGCCCTCGAACTCGGTATGTTCATAGTCCGAATAGCCGACGCGCACGCGCAGTGCGTCGATCAGACCGCCGCCGATCTTCACTTCGCCGCGCATATCGGCGCGGAACTGCTGCAGGCCGATGGTGACGTCGCCCTCTTCCTCATGCGCGCCGCCGCCGCCGCCATGATCGTGATGCGCGCCAGGCCGCGTCGGGACGCCATAGCGCGTGTCGTAATAGCCGGCGGAGAAGCCCAGGCTGCCGCCATCGTTGATCAGCGCGACGCCGCCGCCCAGCGAATAGGTGCGCGTGCCGCTATTGGGCAGGCGACCGCGGCGGTTGGCATTCTCCAGCGCCTCTTCGGCCTCATCGAGATTCCCTTCGTCCGCTTCTTCCTGCGCGATCTCGAGCTGCTCGGCGCGCAGCGGGGCGCTCAGCACATAGCCGCCGACGCGCAGATCGTCGCTCTTGCGATAGCTGCCGTCGATATGCGCGACGATCTGCGGCGTGATCGCGAAGTCCACCGCCGCGCCGCCGCCGCGCTCGTCCGCGGCCGAGCCATAGGCGCCGATCGCGTCGACATGGAAGCCGTTCTCCGGCACCGCGCGCGGGATGCGGCGGTCGAGCACGTTGACCGCGCCGCCGATCGCCTGGCTGCCGAACAGCAGCACCGCAGGGCCGCGCAGCACTTCGATCCGCTCGGCGGTCAGCGGCTCGATCGACACGGCATGGTCGGTCGAGGTGTTCGACGCGTCGAGCGTGCCAAGGCCATCGGTCAGCACTCGAACGCGCTCACCCTGAAAGCCGCGCAGCACCGGGCGCGACGCGCCGGGGCTGAACGAGGTCGCCGACACGCCCGGCACCTGGGTCAGCGAATCGCCGATCTGCCCGCGAATGTCGCGCACCAGCTCGTCGCCGGTCACCACCGACGTGCCCGCCAGCAGGTCGAGCCGCTCGACGCCGGGTGCGCTGATCACGACTTCCTCGACCGTCTCGCCATGCACGGGATTGCGGCTCGACCGGTCACGCTCGGCATGGTCGCTGGTCTGGGCAAGGGCGGGGGCGGCGAGGACGCTCGTGGCGAGCAGGATGGAGGTGAACTTCATGGCTACGCAAATTCCCTGGACTGACTTTGCGCGATCTCATATGTGCAATGATACAACGTCACAAGTAAAATATTGCTGCAGTGCGACGGATGTTAGCCGGCGGCGATCAGCCGGCTGGCGTGGCGACGCGGTCCTCGACCACGGGTTCGTACCGGCGGCCGGTCCACAAGGACGCGGTGAACCGCCGCGCACCATCGGCGTCGACTTCCCAGCGCCAGATCAGCGTGCCGTCGGGTGAGGCACCGCCGCCGCTGCGCTCACCCCGCGCAGGGGCTGGCGGAACAGGCTTGCCGCCGCATGCCGCGCGGCGGACCATTGGCTGCTCGGGCAGCGCGCGCGGCTTGGTCAGCGCGTCGCCCGCGTCATAGCTCCACTTCCACCCGCCATCGCCCTGATGGTGCCAGACGGTGGTGAAATAGCCCGATCCGCCGGGCCGGACCCAGGGACCGGTGTTGACCGCAGTCGTCCCGTCGCACGCGACATAGCTTTGCGCTGGCCACCATTGCACCGCGATGACGGGTTCTTTGCGGTCCTTCAGGAACGCCTGCGCATTTGACGGCTGGGGCAGGAACATCACCGCGTCGTCGGTGGCAAAGGCGCGGAACGCGGCCCATTGCCCCTCGGTCTGCGCCATGCGGTTGAACGCGCGCTCGGCATCGACCGCGCTCTGGCCCTGCATCGACAAAAGCAGGGCCAGCGCGATCACAACACGCTCGCATCGAAGTCCAGCGCCGCATTGCGATGCGCCGCGACCAGCGTGTTGCGCAACAGGCAGGCGATGGTCATCGGCCCGACCCCGCCCGGCACCGGGGTGATCGCGCCCGCGACGGAAGCCGCGCTGTCGAACGCGACATCGCCGACCAGCGTGCCGTCGACGCGGTTGATGCCGACATCGATCACCGTCGCGCCCGGCTTCAGCCACTCGCCCTTGACGAAGCCCGCACGCCCGACCGCCGCCACGACGATATCGGCGCGGCTGACATGATGGGCGAGGTCGCGGGTGCGCGAATGGGCAAGGGTGACGGTGCAGTTGGCGGCAGTCAGCAGTGCTGCCATCGGCTTGCCGACCAGGATCGAGCGGCCAATGACGATCGCGTCGAGGCCCGAGAGGTCGCCGATCTGGTCCTGCAACAGCATCAGGCTGCCCAGCGGGGTGCACGGCACCAGCCCGTCGATGCCGAGCGCCAGTCGGCCCGCGCTGACCGGGGTCAGCCCGTCGACATCCTTGTTCGGATCGATTGCCGCGACCACCGCCTGTTCGTCGAGATGGCGGGGCAGGGGCAGCTGGACGAGGATGCCGTCGACCGCCGCATCGGCGTTCAGCTGGCGCACTAGCGCGATCAGCGCGTCCTGTTGGGTGGCGGCGGGCAGGCGATGCTCGAAGCTCGCCATGTTGGCGGCGACTGTCGCCTTGCCCTTGCTGCGGACATAGACGGCGGACGCGGGGTCGTCGCCGACCAGCACCACCGCGAGGCCAGCCCTGCGGCCCGCGCGCCCCTCGAACTCAGCCGCAGCCTCGCCCACCCGGGCCCGCAGATTGGCGGCAAATGCCTTACCGTCGATGATCTCAGCGCTCATGCCCCGCCCCATAGAGCGATGCGGCGATTCCCGCCAGCGTCTTGGGATCGCCGGTGATGGCAATGCGCTTCACCCGCGCGGTGTCCCCGGCGATCAGCTCTACGTCGCGTTTGGGTACGCCGAATGTCTTGGCGACCAGCTCGATCAGCGCCGCATTGGCCGCACCCTCGACCGGCGGCGCGGCAATGCGTGCGGCGAAATGCTCGGGCGTGCCGGGCAGCAGCGCACTTTTCGACGCGCGCGGCGTCGCGCGCACCGCGACGATCAGGCCAGGCGGCGCTTCGCGCCAGGGCTGGCTCACACCGACGGGCTGGAGAGCGCGACCGCCAGGTTGGGGATTACGGCATAATTGATGATCGCGATCAGGATCAGCACCACGAACGGCGCGAAATCCATCGGGCCAGTGTCGGGCAGGATGCGGCGGATCGGGCGATAGATCGGCTCGGTCAGCGTGTTGAGCCCGCGCCACAGCGAGCTGACGAAGTCGTTATAGGTGTTGATCACGTTGAACGAGATCAGAATCGACAGCACCGCCTGGATGACGATGATCCACCACAAGACGTTGAGCAGGATCTGCACGATCCCGAAGAGCATGTTCAGAAACGGGTCCAATCGGGCCTCCGGAGTTTTGGCGCTTTTACAGGAAAGCGGCGGCTATCGGCAACTGTGTTGACCATGTAATACGCCTTAGCGGTGAACCAAGGTGCCCGCGCCCTGCGTCGTGAAAATCTCGAGCAGCATCGCATGCGGGATGCGCCCGTCGAGGATGACGGCGGCGTCCACCCCGGCATCGACCGCGGCGACGCAGGTCTCGACCTTGGGGATCATCCCCCCGCTGATCGTGCCATCGGCCTTCAGCGCCAGAATGCGCCCGGGGTCGAGGTCGGTCAGCAGCTGCTTGTCCTTGTCGAGCACGCCCGGCACATCGGTCAGCAGGAAAAAGCGCGCTGCACCCAGCGCCCCGGCAATCGCCCCCGCCATGGTGTCGGCATTGATGTTATAGGTATGGCCATCGGCGCCCAGCGCGATCGGCGCGATCACCGGGATGAACCCCTGATCGCTCAGCGTGGTCAGCACCGACGCATCGACCGCGACCGGCTCGCCGACGAACCCCAGATCGACATGGCGCTCGATCCCCTGCAGCGGATCGGCGGCGTCGCGCTGCACCTTGCGCGCGGTGACCAGCCCCGAATCCTTGCCCGAAATGCCCAGCGCCTTGCCGCCGGCCGCGCTGATCCAGCTGACGATTTCCTTGTTGATCGATCCGGCAAGCACCATTTCGGCGATGCGCGCAGTTTCGGCGTCGGTGACGCGCAGGCCCCCGACGAATCGCGATTCGACGCCGAGCCGCTTGAGCATCGACCCGATCTGCGGCCCGCCGCCATGCACCACCACCGGGTTGATGCCGACGGCTTTGAGCAGCACGACATCCTCGGCAAAATCGCGCGCCAGCTCGGGATCGCCCATCGCGTGGCCGCCATATTTCACGACGAACGTCTTGCCCTTGTAACGCTGCATATAGGGCAGCGCGTCGGTCAGCGTCTCGGCCTTGGCCAGCATCGCGGGATCGGGTGCGTGATCGGTCATGCCGCGCCCTTAGGCTGCGGGGGCGTTCCGGTCCAGATGGCGTCCCAACGCGACGAAGGCGTAGATCAGCACCGGCACCAGCAGCGCCGACAGCGCGATCTTCGAAATCAGCTGGCCGACCAGCAGCGGCCCGATCGGAAATTCGCCGTAAAAGGCGAGGGTGATGAAGATCAGCGTGTCGACGATCTGGCTGAGGATTCCCGCAACCCCGGCGCGCAGCCACAGCATCTTGCTGCCCTCACCGCCACGCATCGCGCTGAAAATGGTGACGTTCAGCGTCTGCGACACCCCATAGGCGACGATGCCCGCGCCCCAGATGCGCCAGGTGGTCCCAAGGATCAGCTGGATCGCGTCGCGATATTCCGGCCCCATCTTGGGCGAAGCGGGCAGCGCCCAGACCAGCCAGGACAGCAGCATCGAGGCAAGCAACGGGATGAAGCCGAACCGCACCAGCTGGTTCGCGGTCGCGCGCCCGTGCAGCTCGGCGATCGCGCTCGACACCGCGACGAGCAGCAGGAAGGCGAAGATGCCTGCCTCCACCGCCAGCGGCCCCAATGCCACCTGCTTGTTACCCAGCACGCCCGCAATGCAGACCATGCCGCCGTAAAAGATCGAAAGGACGAAGAGCGAGCGCGTCAGCGGAGCCGGTATGGTCATTGCGCTGCGTAACGCGGTTTCACGCGATACGGAAGCACCTAGCGGCGACCGAAACGCACGCTATGGTGCGACCCCGAACGCCGCGCGCAGACGCGGCACGAAGGGGTCCTTTAGTTGAACAATCTTCCGATCGGCATTCTCGGCATCGTCGCGATTCTCGCGATTGCCTTCCTGCTCTCCTCGAACAAGCGCGCGATTCGGCTGCGGGTGGTGGGCCCGGCTTTCGCCTTGCAGGCAGGCATCGCCTTCCTCGTTCTCTACGTCCCCGCCGGCCGCGCCGCGATCGAGTGGATGTCAAAGGGCGTGTCGGCGCTCCTCGGCTATGCGCAGGCGGGCACCGATTTCATCTTCGGCCCGCTCGCCCGGCCCGAGGTGGGCGGCCAGAGCTTCGCGATCGCCGCGCTGCCGGTCATCATCTTCTTCGCCGCGCTGGTCTCGGTGCTCTATCACCTCAGGATCATGCAGTTCCTGGTCCGCTGGATCGGCGGCGCGATCGAAAAGGTGACCGGGGTCAGCAAGGTCGAATCGCTGTGTTCGGCCGCCAACATCTTCGTCGGCCAGAGCGAATCGCCGCTGGTGATCCGCCCCTATCTCGCCAGCCTCACCCCGTCGCAGCTGTTCGCGATCATGTCGGTCGGCATGGCGGGCGTCGCGGGCACGATCCTCGCCGCATATGCGGCGATGGGGATCAACATCCAGTATCTGCTCGCCGCCAGCTTCATGGCGGCGCCGGGCGGGCTGCTGATGGCCAAGATCATGATGCCCGATGAGCCTGTGACCAAGGCCGACGAACTTCCACTCGAGGACACGCTGGTCGATGGCGAGGAGGCGGTGATCCGCGCGGTCGAGAATGAGGTGGACGAGGAGCGCGCCGCCAACATCATCATGGCCGCCGCAATGGGCGCGCAGACCGGCGTCAAGATCGCGGTCGCGGTCGGCGCCATGGTGCTGGCGTTCGTGGCGCTGGTGGCGCTCGCCAACGGCCTGCTTGGCACGGTCGGCGGCCTGTTCGGCTATCCCGAGCTGACGTTCCAGGGGATCATCGGCACCGCGTTCGCGCCGGTCATGTTCCTTGTCGGCATTCCGTGGAACGAGACGGCGGCAGCCGGTGGGCTGTTCGGCACCAAGATGGTGTTGAACGAATTCGTCGCCTTCCTCAATCTTGGCGAGACGTCGGGGCTCAGCCCGCGCAGCACCGCGATCATCACGTTCGCGCTGTGCGGCTTTGCCAATTTCAGCTCGATCGCGATCCAGATGGCCGCGACCGGGAGCCTTGCGCCGAACCAGCGCCCGATGATCGCGAAGCTCGGCATTAAGGCACTGCTCGCGGGCAGTCTCGCCAACCTGCTCAGCGCGGCGCTGGCGGGGCTGATGCTGCCGTGACGACCGCGTTCCGCTTCACCAAAGGGGGCGGAAAGGAGGACCGGCTCGATGTGCTGCGCGACGGGTCGGTGGCGGAGACGCTAGCCTGTCCCAAGCAGCGGATCATCCCGCACGACATGGTCCATTTCGCGGTCGAGGACGTCCTGGATCGGTGCGGCTTTCTGACACGGGTCGCGCATGGAGAAGCTGCGGATTTCCGGATGGAGGCGAACGCTGAATCCGACGGCGTCGAGCGGCTGGTCGAGGTGTTTCAGGGTGATGGCTGGTCGGGCGGGACCACCCCGCCCGATGCGATGCTCGATCTCTACCATGTCACCTGCGACGCGCGATCCTGCCCGCCGCTGCCGGTGGATGGCGCGACGATCATCGCGATCCGCGCCCGAATCGCCGACCTGACCGCGCAATGGGACGCAGTCGCGGTCGGCGACAGCCTGACGCTGACCTTCGCTCAGCGCGTCGGTACCGGCTCCGCGCCCGAATAGTCGTAAAAGCCGCGCCCGGTCTTGCGCCCATACCAGCCGGCCTCGACATATTTGATCAGCAGCGGGGCGGGGCGGAACTTGGGGTCGCCGGTCCCTTCGAACAGCACGCGGGTGATTTCGAGGCAGGTGTCGAGCCCGATGAAATCGGCCAGCGTGAACGGCCCCATCGGGTGGTTGAGGCCGAGCTGGATCGCCGCATCGACGTCGGGGATCGTCGCCACGCCCTCACCGACCGCGAAGCAGGCTTCGTTGAGGAACGGCATCAGCACGCGGTTGACGATGAAGCCGGGCGCGTCATTGGCATGGACGATCCGCTTGTTCAGCGTCTTGCCGAACGCCTCGACCGCCGCGACCGTCGCATCTGAGGTGGCGAGGCCGCGGATCAGCTCGATCAGGCCCATCACCGGCACCGGGTTGAAGAAATGCACGCCCATGAAGCGCGCAGGATCGGGCGCCGCCTGCGCGAGCCGCGTGATCGGGATCGACGAGGTGTTGCTGGCGAGGATCGCGGTGTCGCTCAGCACCTTGCCGACATTGGCGAAGATCGTCCGCTTGATCTCTTCGCGTTCGGTCGCGGCCTCGATGACCAGGTCGCATGGCGCGAACGCATCGGTGCCGCCGACGCATTCGATATTGGCGAGCGCGGCGTCGCGCGCATCGGCGGTGATCTTCTCCTTTTCGACCGCCCGCGCCAGCTGCTTGGCGATCCCGGCCTTGCCCTTTTCGGCGCGTTCGACATCCATGTCGGACAGCAGGACGCGATAGCCGGCCTGCGCCGACACCTGGGCGATGCCCGCCCCCATCTGCCCCGCCCCGATCACGCCAACCGTTTTCATCACCGTCTCCATCAAATCGTTGCGCGCCTCCTACCGCGTCCCCGCGCGAACCGCTAGGATGCGCGCCATGCTGATCCTCGCCGCGCTCGCGCTCGCCCAAGCCGCCCCGCAACAGGGGCCGATGAAGACGTTTGGCGACTGGGTGGTCGCCTGCGACAATGGGAAGCGGTGCGAGATGACCTCGCTCCAGCCCGAGGGCAGGGACTGGTCGGGCTGGCAGATGGCGGTGGCGCGCGAGGCAGGACCGGCCGGGGGCTGGACGGTCGAGCTGATGGGCGAGGACGCACCCTCCGGGCTGACCGTCCATGTCGACGGCGCACCCGCGGCCAGCGCGGCCGCAGTGTGGCGCGGCACTGATTTCGTCGGGGGTGACGCGCTCCGGCTGGTCGAGGCACTGGCAATCGGCAAAGCCGTGGTCGTCCGCACCGGCGCAGGCAAGGAGCTCGGGCGGATCTCGCTGTCGGGCTCATCGGCGTCGCTGCGCTTCATGGATGCCGAGCAGGGCAGGGCGGGCACGGTCAGCGCGGCGGTGGCCAAGGGCGCCAAGCCCGCCAGCGCGGTGCCCGCTGCGCCGTCGCTACCGGTGATTACCTCGGTCCGCGCCAGCGGAGCGCCGGCGCTCCTGTCGCCTGCGCTGCTCAAGCAGCTCTGGGCCCAATCGGATTGCGCGGAGAATTACGAGGGCGCGGCGCGGCCCGATATCGAGCGCCATGCGCTGGGCGGCGGCGCGACGCTCGCGCTCGTTCCGTGCGGCGCCGGGGCGTACAACTATTCGACCATCGCCTATGTCGTCCGGGGCGGAACGGCGCAGGTCGCCGCATTCGATTCGCCGCCCGGATGGACTGGGGATGGCCCGCCGATGCTGGTCAATGCCGGGTTCGACGCCAGGACCGGTGAGCTTGGCAGCTATGCCAAGGGCCGCGGCATCGGCGATTGCGGCAGCGCGGAAACCTATGTGTGGGACGGCACCCGCTTCCGCCTGACCGAAGCGCGCGCGATGGGCGAGTGTCGCGGGTCGAGCAACTGGCTGGCGGTGTGGCGGGCGCGCGCCGTCGTCAAGTGACGCTCAGCGCGCGGGGAGCGCGATCTCGTAAAGGGACGGCCAGTTCTTGCCCGTGACATAGAGCTTTCCGGTCTTGTCGTCGTACGCGATGCCATTGAGCACCGCTTCGCTGTCCGTCACCGGCACGGCGGCGGCCAGGTCGCGCAGGTCGATCACGCCGGTAATCACCCCGCTCGCCGGGTCGATTCGCACGATCAGGTCCTGATGCCAGATATTCGCCAGAATCTCGCCGCGGACATATTCCAGCTCGTTCAGGCGGCGAATCGGGCGGCCCTGATAGGTGACGGTGATCCGCCGCCGCTCGGTAAAGGTCGCCGGGTCGAGGAAGCGCAGCTCCGCGGTGCCATCGCTCAGGATCAGGCTCTGGCCGTCCTGCGTCAGGCCCCAGCCCTCGCCGGGATAGCTGAACGTGCCGGTCTGGCGCAGCGTGCGGCGGTCCCAGCGAAATGCGGTACCCTGCTTCCAGGTCAGGCTGACGATCGTATCGCCCCAGCCCGTGCTGCCCTCCCCGAAATAGTCTATCGGCAGCCGCGCTTCGCGCTTGGTCTTGCCGGTGCGAAGGTCGACTTCGCGCACCACCGACGCCCCATGCTGCCCGGTGCTTTCGAACAGCGCGCCATCGGCGAAGAACAGCCCCTGGGTAAATGCCCCGGTGTCATGCGGATAGGCGGCAAGCACATGTGCAGCCTCGACCGGCACCTCTGCCGGGGCAGGCGCCGTCGTCTGGGCGGGGCGGGGAGCTGAAACAACAGGGGCTGCCGCAGCCGTTATGGCCAGGGCAGCCCCCGCGATGATCCCGCGCCCGGCGATGATCAGCCGGAACATGGGATGTGCTTTACGAGCCGGGCGTCAGGTTCACCGCAGCATATTTGCCGCGACGGTCCACTTCGAGCTCGAACTCAAGTCGGTCGCCTTCGTTGAGCGTCGGCATGCCGGCGCGTTCGACCGCGCTGATATGCACGAACGCATCGGGCTGGCCGTCGTCGCGCTGGATGAAGCCGAAGCCCTTCATGGCGTTGAAGAACTTGACCGTGCCGGTCGCCTTCTCGCCCGTCAGCTGACGCTGCGGGCCGCCCATGCCGCCGCCACCGGGGCCGCGCTCGGGACGATCGCCACGGTCGCGCGGCGGGCCGCGATCCTCGACCGGCATCGGCTCGCCGTCGATCTTCAGGTCGGTCGCGCTGATGCGGCCGCCACGATCGACCAGCGTGAAGCCCAGCGGCTGGCCTTCCGCCAGACCGGTCAGGCCGGCCTGCTCGACCGCGCTGATATGCACGAACACGTCTTCGCCGCCGTCATCACGAACGACAAAGCCGAATCCCTTCTGTGCGTTGAAGAATTTTACGACGCCGGTGCCTTCGCCAACGACCTGCGGGGGCATGCCGCGACCACCGCCGCCGCCGCCGCCACCAAAGCCGCCGCCGCCACCACCGCCGCGATAGCCACCGCCACCGCCGCCGCCGAAGCCGCCACCGCCGCCGCCGCCGCCGAAGCGGTCACCGCCGCCGAAACCGCCACGATCGCCGAAACCGCCGCCGCCAAAGCCGCCACGATCCCCATAGCTGCTGCCGCCGAAATCGTCGCCGCCGAAGCCGTCGCGCTTGTCTCTGCCACGTCCACCGCGATCACCGCGGCGCCCTCGATCAAAACTCATTGCCCTGTTCGTCTTCCCGGTTCGCCCATACTCAATTCGAAGACCTGAACCGGACGAAGGCGCAGGCATCCCGGCGTTCGCGACACGCCTATGGAATCGGACATAGACCAGAATGCGAAGATGCGCGAACAATTTCGTCGCGATTTTGGCACCGGTTCGACGGATACTTGCGCGACAGCGTTGGCAACGGCACAGAGGCGCCATGGATATCGCTGCGCTGATCGTCGACCCGGCCGCCTGGGCCGCCCTCGTCACCCTCATCGTGATGGAGGTGGTGCTCGGGATCGACAACCTGATCTTCATCTCGATCCTGACCAACAAGCTGCCCGAGCATCAGCAGCAAAAGGCGCGGCGAATCGGCATCGGGCTGGCGCTGGTGATGCGCATCCTGCTGCTTTCGATGATCTTCGTGATCGTGTCGCTGACGACGCCGGTGTTCGACCTCGGCATCCAGGGCGCGGTCGGACCGACCGGGGAGCCGAGTTTTGAAACCGCCTTCTCGTGGCGCGACCTGATCCTGATCGCCGGCGGCCTGTTCCTGCTGTGGAAGGCGACCAAGGAAATTCACCACACGATCGATCCGGTTCCGACCGACCATGCGGTGCTCGACAAGAAGCAGGTCGCGACGATGAATTTCGGATCGGCGATCTTCCAGATCATCCTGCTCGACATGGTGTTCTCGGTCGATTCGATCCTGACCGCGGTCGGCATGACCGACGAGATCGCGATCATGTTCGTCGCGGTGATCGTCACCGTCATCGTGATGCTGATCGCGGCCGACCCGCTCGCCAATTTCATCAAGCGCAACCCGACCGTGGTCATGCTCGCGCTCGGCTTCCTGCTGATGATCGGCGCCGTGCTGATCGCCGACGGCTTCGGCGTGCACGTGCCCAAGGGCTATATCTATGCCGCGATGGCCTTCTCGGCGATGGTCGAGGTGCTGAACATGGCCTCGCGGCGCCGTGCTGCAAAGCGCGAGGGCGGCGACGCCGCCTGACGCGCGCGGTTATTGAGCGTTAAGCCATAACCGGCTAGGCGCAGACGATGGCCGTTTACCTGCATGAAGAAGATCTGCCCGAGGGCGTGTTCGCCCCCGGTGCCGACATCGCCGTCGATACCGAGACGATGGGGCTGATCACCCCGCGCGATCGCCTGTGTCTCGTCCAGCTGTCCGATGGCGGCCCGGACGAGCATCTGGTGCGGTTCGGCCCGAACAGCGACTATGCCGCGCCCAATCTGCGCGCACTGCTCGCCGATCCGGCGCGGGTGAAGCTCTATCACTTCGCGCGCTTCGACCTGGCCGCGATCCGCCACTATCTGGGCGTCACCGCCGCGCCGGTGTTCTGCACCAAGATCGCGTCGCGGCTCGTGCGCACCTACACCGACCGCCACGGGCTCAAGGACCTGGTGCGCGACCTGCTGGGTCAGGAGATCAGCAAGCAGCAGCAATCGTCCGACTGGGGCGGCCCGGTGCTGAGCGAGGCGCAAAAGGATTATGCCGCGTCCGACGTGCGCTACCTGCACGCGATGCGCGAAGAGCTGAACCGCCGCCTGGCGCGCGAAGGGCGGACGGTGCTGGCCCAGGCCTGTTTCGACTTTCTGCCGCACCGTGCCGATCTCGACCTCGCCGGATGGCCCGAAACGGATATTTTCGCGCATGCGTGAGTTTGGTCTACAGCATCGGGAGCGCCGGCGCCGCCCCATCGAAGGTGTCACATATGTCTGAAATTGCTGTCCAGGAACGCTCGCGGCGTAAGCGCTGGGCGCGGCCTGGCAGCAGCCATGACCGAATCGTGCGGACGCTGCTCGCGGTGCTGCCCGCCGGCATCGGCGTGCTTGGTGCGTTTCTTGTTATGGCGCCCTTGTTCATGGGCGGCGACGTGTCGTTCATGCTCGACAAGAACAAGGTCGATGTCGCCAGCGAGCGGCTGCGCATCCAGTCCGCGCGCTATCGCGGTGCCGATGCCAAGGGCCAGGCCTTTGTGCTTCAGGCCGGATCGGCGGTGCAGAAGAGCTCGGCCGAGCCAGTGGTTCAGCTCAACGACCTGACCGCCGGCATCCAGCTGTCGGACGGCCCGGCCCAGGTAAAGGCGGACAAGGGCCGCTACGATATGGAGAGCGAACAGGTCGCGGTCGATGGTCCGATCCGCTTCCGCACCTCCGATGGCTACCGGCTCGACACGCGCGATTCGACGATCGATCTCAAGTCGCGCCAGCTGACCGGAACCGGCGCCGTGTCGGGCAATACCCCGCTCGGGAACTTCAGTGGGGACAAGATGACCGCCGATCTCGACAAGCGAACCGTAAAAATAGAGGGCAATGCCCGCTTGCGGATCGATCCCAAGCGCGCAAATAGGTGACATCATGGCTCGTGCGCCCCGCCCCCTGCTGATTGCCGCCTCTGCGGCCCTTGTCACCACCGCCCTGATCGGCGGCGCAGCGGTCGGCCAGTCGCGCCACGACTCGAGCGCGCCGATCGATTTCGACGCACAGAGCATCGAGCTGGACGATCGCGCGAACCGCGCGATCCTGTCCGGCGGGGTGAAGATCACACAGGCGAACCTGACGCTCAATGCCGCCCGCGTTACCGTGACCTATAGCGGTCAGGTGATCGACGGATCGCCCGCGGCGACGCGCTTCGATGCGTCGGGCGGTGTCACCGTTTCCCGGCCCGACCAGACCGCGCGCGCGCAATATGGCGTGTACGACATCAACCGTCGGGTCATCACCATGCTGGGCAATGTCAGCCTGACCCAGGGCGGCAATACCGTCAGCGGCGGGCGGCTGACCCTCGATCTCGACAGCGGCCGTGCATCGATCGACGGTTCGGGCGTCGGCACCACCCGCGCGCCCGATGGTACCGTGGTCCGCTCCGGCGGGCGCGTCACCGGGCGCTTCACCGTTCCCGACCGCAACTGATCGGGACATCGGGGCGGATCGTCGCCCACATCCATGCATAAAACTTGCCAAGTGACTGTATGGTGAGGTTTCGCTAAGCATCTCCTGCGATCAGGAAGGGCAGCATGGCAGACGTCGAGACACTGGAACCTGAAACCATCGATGCAAACGCGCCGCCCGCGTCGGGGCTGGCGGTGGTGTCGATCGCCAAATCCTATGACAAGCGCGTCGTGCTGTCGGACGTGTCGCTGTCCGTCGGGCGCGGCGAAGTGGTCGGGCTGCTCGGTCCCAACGGCGCGGGCAAGACGACCTGCTTCTACTCGGTGATGGGACTGGTAAAGCCCGATGCCGGGCGCATCATGCTCGACGGCAACGACATCACTCCGTTGCCGATGTATCGCCGCGCGATCCTGGGGCTGGGCTATCTGCCGCAGGAAACGTCGATCTTCCGCGGGCTTTCGGTCGCGAAGAACATCTCCGCCGTGCTCGAACTGTCGGAGCCGGACAAGGACGCGCGCGCGGGCAAGCTGGAAAAGCTGCTCGACGAATTCGGTTTGACCCGGCTGCGCGACGCGCCGTCGATGGCGCTGTCGGGCGGTGAGCGCCGCCGTGCCGAAATCGCCCGTGCGCTCGCCGCCGATCCGTCGATCATGCTGCTCGACGAGCCGTTCGCGGGCATCGATCCGATCTCGATCGCCGATATCCGCGATCTGGTGAAGGAGCTGAAGACGCGCAACATCGGCGTCCTGATCACCGACCATAATGTCCGCGAAACGCTCGACATCGTCGATCGCGCATCGATCATTTACGACGGTCGCGTGCTGTTCGCCGGGTCGCCCGAGGATCTCGTCGCCGACGCCAATGTGCGCCGCCTGTATCTGGGTGAGGGCTTCTCGCTTTAAGCCATGAGCCTCGCGCCCCGCCTCGATCTGCGCCAGTCGCAATCGCTGGTGATGACGCCGCAATTGCAGCAGGCGATCAAGCTGCTCGCGCTCTCGAACCTCGAGATCGAGACGTTCATCGCCGAAGAGCTTGAGAAGAATCCGTTGCTCGACGCCGGGCGCGGCGAGGACGAGCGCGGCGATGTTGCCGATTCCGGCGAACCGACCGAACCTGTCATCGAACGCGATAGGCCGGCGGATTCGAGCGAACTTCTCTCCTCCGGCGATGCGACGGGGGAGGCGGCGCTGGACGTGGATTTCACCGCCGAGACGTTCCACCATGACAGCGCGGCCGATTCGGTCGGGGGGCTCGATGGCGCGCTCGGCATGGCCGGCACCGGGGCGGGGGGCGAGGATGGCCCGGATTTCGACAGCTTCTCCTCCCCCGACCTCAGCCTTGCCGACCATCTGACGGCCCAGATTGGCGCGGTGATCGACGGCGCCGACCTGTTCATCGCCCAGCATCTGATCGACCAGATCGACGAGTGCGGGTATCTCACCGCCTCGCTGCTCGACATCGCCACCCGGCTCGGCGTCCCGCTCGCACGGGTAGAGGCGGTGCTGGCGCTGATCCAGACGCTCGACCCGACCGGGGTCGGCGCGCGCGACCTGGCCGAATGCCTCGCGCTGCAGGCGAAGGAGGCGGACCGCTACGACCCGTGCATGGCGGCGCTGATCGCCAATCTCGATCTGCTCGCGCGCGGCGAGCTGGCGCGCTTGAAGCGCATCTGCGGCGTCGATGACGAGGATATGGCGGACATGATCCGCGAGCTGCGCAGCTATGATCCCAAGCCCGGCTGCCGCTATGGCGGCGAGGCGGTGCCTGCGGTCACGCCGGACATCTTCGTGGCGCAACGCGGCGCGGCCTGGGCGGTCGAGCTCAACAGCGCCACCCTCCCGCGCGTTCTGGTCAACCGCGCCTATTACACCGAAGTATCGACGGGGCCGCAGGACAAGACGAGCAAGGCGTGGCTCAGCGACATGCTCGCCAGCGCGAACTGGCTGGTCAAGGCGCTCGACCAGCGACAGCGCACGATCATCAAGGTCGCGTCCGAGATCGTGAAGCAGCAGGAAGCCTTCTTCCGCCACGGCGTCAGCCATCTGAAACCGCTGACGCTGCGCCAGATCGCCGACGCGATCGAGATGCACGAATCGACCGTGAGCCGCGTGACGAGCAACAAATATCTGTCCTGCGCGCGCGGCCTGTTCGAGCTGAAATATTTCTTCACCAGCGCGATCCAGTCATCCGAAGGCGGCGACGCGGTCTCGGCCGAAGCGGTCAAGAGCGCGATCCGCGCGCTGATCCAGGCGGAGGATCCCAAGAAGATCCTGTCCGACGATACGCTGGTGGAGATGCTCAACGCCAAGGGCTTCGACATCGCCCGCCGCACCGTCGCGAAATACCGCGAGGCGATGGGCATCGGCAGCTCGGTCCAGCGGCGGCGGCAAAAGGCGCTGGAGGGGGCTTAGCCCAAGGCGGGCAGCCGGACGCACCTGACACTCCTCCCCTTGGCGAGGGAGGATTTTGCGCCCTACTTCCCCCGCCCGGCCTCCGCCGCAATTTCCCCCAACTCCCGTTCGAACAACCGCGCCGCCATTACCGCCGTCGCCGCCGATCGCGCGAAGAACGCCTTCGGGATCGTGTCGAAATCGTCGCTGGGCTGATGATAGTCGGGATAATCCTCGACCCCCAGATAGGCGAACGGGATGCCCTTGCGGTGAAATGCATAATGGTCCGACCCGGCGGTCCAGTCGTCGCTGCCCGTCCAGGGCGGGCCGTCATGCCCGATCTTCAGCGTGACCGGGGCCTCCTTCGCCAGCCGCTCGAACCGCGCGCGCAGGAACGGATAATGATGCGCGCCCGCGACCCACAATTCGCCCTTGTCGCTGCGGCTCAGCATGTCGAGATTGAGGTTCAGCGCGATCCGCGTGCGCGGCACCGGCGGCGAGTCGACAAAGGCATGCGCGCCATACAGTCCCTGTTCCTCGGCGTCCCATAGCGCGAAGATCACGTCGTGCGTCGGCCGGTTGCGCGCGAAATCCGCGGCGATTGCCAGCAAGGCCGCGACACCGGATGCATTATCGTCCGCGCCGTTCAGCACCTTGCCGTCGCGACTGCCGAAATGATCGTAATGCGCGCCGACCACCAGCACCCGGTCGCTTGTCCCGGTCCCGCGAATCCGCCCGACCAGATTGACCCCGTTGAGCACCTGCTCCTTGTGCTTCGCGGTGAACGGCTGCGCATATCCTTCGCCAAACGGCTCGATCCCGATTCCCTGCATCCGCCCGATCAGATAGGCGCGCGCCTTGGCCGATCCGGGCGTGCCCACCAGTCGCCCGGCCATGTCGTCGGCGGCGAGGATGCGGACATCCTCGAACAACTGGTCCGGCAAAGCGGCGGCGGGGAAGAGCAGGGCGGCGGCGAGCGCAAGCGAGCGAAGAAGCATCGCCTCTGCTTCGCTGCCAACCGCCTGCGTCGCAAGCGAAAAGCAAAGCCGCGCGGCCGCGCGATATTTCCTCTGTTGCAGTCCGCCGCTTGCCCCGCCAAGCACGGCGCATGACCAGCATCGGCATTTACGGCAGCTTGGGCCGCATGGGCACCGCGATCCGCGACATTCTGGCCGTGCAGGGCGTGCGCCTCGCCGGCGGCGCGGATGCAGGCGACGATCCGGCGGAGCTGGCGCGCGCCGCCGATGCGCTGGTCGATTTCTCGACCGCCTCGGCACTTGGCGTGCATCTAGCCGCAGCGCGCGATGCCGGGACCCCGATCGTGATCGGCACCACCGGCCTGACCGCCGCCGATCATGCCGCGATCGACGACGCCGCGCGCGACATTGCGGTGCTGCAGACCGGCAACACCTCGCTCGGCGTCGTTCTGCTCGCGCGGCTGGTGCGGGAGGCCGCGACCCGCCTTGGCCCCGATTGGGATATCGAGATTGTCGAGGCGCATCACCGCCACAAGCTCGACGCGCCCTCGGGCACCGCGCTGATGCTCGGCGAAGCGGCCGCCGCCGGGCGCGGAGTCGCGCTGGGTGAAGTCCGCGTCGCCGATCGCGCCGGCCTGTCGGGCGCGCGTGCAGAGGGGACGATCGGCTTCGCCTCGCTGCGCGGCGGCAGCATCGTTGGCGATCACAATGTGATGCTGGCGACCGAGGGTGAGCGGATCGAACTGGCGCATTATGCACAAGACCGCGCGATCTTCGCGCGCGGAGCGGTGCGCGCCGCGCTGTGGCTCGCGGGCCAGCCCGCCGGGCGCTACACGATGGATGCGGTGCTTGGGCTTTAGGTTTGCCGCCATAGCCATGATGCTCGCGCTCGCGGGATGCGACCGCGATGCGACAGAGCGCCGCCACTACGACCATATCGCAACCGACAACGGGATCATCCTCGTCTCTGCCGTTGAGCGGGTGCGCCACCGGTTCCGCCTGCCGATGGATCATGGCGTTGCGGAGTTCCGGTTGTCGGCGGATTTTCGTGCGCGTGCATTCGACGGCGACGCGCTAGCCATGCGCGACGTGCCGATGGCGCATCGCTGGGCTTATGGCCCCGACCGGCCAGATGCCGATGACGACGACGCATTTCCGCGCTTTGTCGCAGGCGGCGGCGGCCTGCATGCGCGTGGGTGCCGCAGGATGGACCCGCGTATCGTCACCGGCTGCCCGGTTGCGGAGCGGGATCCAATCTGGGCGGGCCAGACCGGAAACCGGGCCGAGCTGATCGCGCACAAGGGCACGCGACTGGTGTTCGGCAAGGGGCTGGACGGACGATCCACACCCTGTGTCGTCGATCTGGGGCAGGCCGCGCAAACCACGCCCGACGTCAGCCAGCATCTCGCCAAAATGGGCGGCCCCCGGTTCATGATCGCCTATTATCCGGGGCGCGTGGCCTATATCGTCGATCGCGCCCGCTTGGGACAACCGCTCTATCGCCTCGGCTGTGGAACGGTGAAGGCGATCGGGACGTTGGACACGATGATCGCGCGCCGAACCCGCGACGCGGCGCCGTGGGGACAGCGCGCGGGGCTGCCCCATGTTCAGGTTCACGATATCGCCCCCGATGTCGATCCCGACCAACCGGCACTGATCGTCGCCTGGGCCAGTTCCGGCTATGCACTGCAAGCGAATGTCGTATTGCGCGCCGGTCATGCGCCCGTCGCTCTGTCCAGATTCGCGGCAGATTCTTCCGACATGTACGATCCGCTAGCACCGCCCGCATTCTGGAGGGCTAATCCTGCAAGGGTACTGATCTCGGTTCGACCGACCGGCGGTGGGGGCGGCGGACAGGATTGCCTATTGCGGATTGCCGATATTGATACGGGCAAAGCAACCACGCACGCGCTGGTCGCGTGGTAGAGGTCGCAGGATGAACAAAGCCCAGATTTTTGATTTTTTCGAACGGCTGGCCGCGGCCAATCCGCACCCCGAAACCGAACTCGAATCGGTCAACGACTATACGCTGCTCGTCGCCGTCGTGCTCTCGGCCCAGGCGACCGATGCCGGGGTCAACAAGGCGACCCGCCGCCTGTTTGCGCAGGTCGATACGCCCGAAAAGATGGTCGCGCTGGGCGAGGACGGCCTCAAGCAGCACATCAAGACGATCGGCCTGTTCAACAGCAAGGCCAAGAATGTCATCGCGCTCAGCGAGGCGCTGATCGCGCAGCATGGCAGCCAGGTGCCGGAGGATCGCGACGCGCTCGAAAAGCTCCCCGGCGTCGGGCGCAAGACCGCCAATGTCGTGATGAACGTCGCCTTCGGCCACGAAACCTTTGCGGTCGACACCCATCTCTTCCGCGTCGGCAACCGCACCGGCCTTGCCCGCGGCAAGACCCCGCTGGCGGTCGAGAAGAAGCTGGAAAAGGCGGTGCCGCAGCCATTCCGCCTCCACGCGCACCACTGGCTGATCCTGCACGGCCGCTACATCTGCAAGGCGCGCACGCCCGAATGCTGGCGCTGCCCCGTCGCGGACCTGTGCGCGTTCAAGCCGAAAACGCCCGCGCCCAAAGCTAGGAAAGAACCCGCCGTTTAACGCTGGCGCCGCGCGCGCGGCTTTGCTAGGCGCTGCATCCCACGCACCCGTAGCTCAGCTGGATAGAGCGCTGCCCTCCGAAGGCAGAGGCCAGGGGTTCGAATCCCTTCGGGTGCGCCATTTGTTGAAACTGGGCCAGTCGGCCGGACCGCGATGCGGCCCGGCATGCGACCCACTTACCCCTTGCGGCTGGTTTCGAACAGGAACCAGGCGCGCTCCTCAGCCTGATCGGTCCAGTCGTCCAGGATGCCGCTGGTGGCGTTGTCCTTGGCGTCGTCGACAATGTCCTTCGCCTCGCGCAGCAGCTCGACCAGCTTGAGGTTATCCTCGCGCAGCTCGGCCAGCATCTTGTCGGCGCTGACGAAGTCCGCGTCATTGTCCTTGATCGTCTGGCGGCGGGCAATGTCGCCGATCGAACGCAGCGTGGTGTTGCCGGTCTTGCGCACCCGCTCCGCAATCGCGTCGGTGGTCGCCAGAATCTGCGCCGCCTGCTCGTCCAGCATCAGGTGATAGTCGCGAAAATGCGGTCCCGACACGTGCCAGTGGAAATTCTTTGTCTTCAGATACAGCGCATAGCTGTCGGCCAGAATCCCGTTCAGCGCATCGGCGACGCTCTTGGTGTCGTTGCGGTTGAGATCGGTCGGCGTCTTCAGGTTGTTGGCGGTGTCGGCCATGGAGAATGTCCCTCGCTGATCGTTGAGTCGGGTCTGTAACGACTCTCTACCAATTGGGGTCCCGTTTGGCCCGACGCAATTGCCCGATCAGGGTGATTGAGTGCTTAGATCAGGCGCAACGCCCCCGCGCCGATCACCGCCCCGACGAACAATGCGAGCAGCCCGAAGCCGACGCGAAAGCCCCGGATCGGCAGTTGGCGCCAGCTCAACTCGCCCATCAGCGCGGCTGCCAGATTGACGATCAGGATCGCCGCGCACACGCCGCCGAACGCGAACCATGGGCTTGGCCCGCGCACCCCCAGCGCCAGCGTGAAGAATTGCGTCGTATCGCCCAGTGCGAGGATGAAGATGCCGAGCAGCGGGGTCAGCAATGCCCCCAGCCGCCAGCGCTCGAGCCGGTCGGTTGCCTTCAACCGCCACAGCGCCTCCATCGCCGCAAAGATCAGCGCGAGCGCGAGCAGCAACTGCTTGGCATTGGGGGTGAGCAGGGGGGCGATCAGCAGGGCGCCGGTCGCGGCGATCGCGTTCCCCGCGGCATGGGCGAGCAGCGCGGCAAAGGCGACGGTGAAGGGGCGGCCATAACGGTCGGCTAGGATCGCGACGAGCCAGGGCGAGCGGCCTCCCGCCTGGGTCAGCAATGCGGCGATGAACGCAGGGACCACCGCCTCCATGGAAACCCTTCTAGCTGGCGAGACGAATCGAGCAAGCCGCCGCGAACGCCGCGTCGGTCCGCGAATCGGTGCGGCCACAGGCCACCGCGTCGCGCAGCAGCGACAGTCCGTCGGCTATCATCGGCCCGCGCTGTCCCGATGCAAGCGCGGATTCAAGTGCATGGACGATGCACACGGCCGGAGTCAGGCCATTGGCCATCGCGATCCGGCGAATGGCATCAAGGTCGGCGGCTAGGTCGGATGTCGCCGCGCGCGCAGCCCGCGTCGCGATCGAATCGATTCGCTGGTGCAGTTCGCTGGTCAGTACCCAATTCTGTCCCTGTGCCATGCCTGCCTCCCGTATCGCGCCCGTCTCCTGACAGCAGCGTGCGACAACATGGTTAAAAGGGTCTTAAGCCTGGAATGCGCTGAATTGCGAAAGACAGTGCCAAAGTGGGTCCGACGAAATGTGACGCGCTTGACCCCGGCCCGCCAGGGGAACAACATGACGCCGATATCGCCAATTGGGGTGCGCAAGGATGGTGAAACCGATCGTCGCTGGTCTGATGGTGCTCGCACAGGCGTCTTCCGGCGTGCTTCCGAATGGACGCGTGGTCGAAACGCGGCCCTTGTCAGCCTATCAGGGAGAATGGAGCAGCGTGCAGGCCGGGGGGATCACTTTTCGGCTGAAGGGCAACAGCTTCACGATCATCGGTACGGACCGCGCCGAGCTGCGCCACTGGATCGGCGGCGTGCAGGTAAAGGACATCGCCGCGACGTCCTCCGCATGGCGCCCGGATATGAGCAAGCCCGCGCATCCCAGCATGAATATCGAATCCCAGGCATTTTACGGGCAATGCGCGATCAACAAGCCCAATGGTCCGGACGGCATGGTCCCGACGGGCCAATATTTGCCGTGCGCGCTCGTGCTGTCCGACAGTTCCCCGCAATATCCGCCGATTCGCAAGCGCTGGGAAATCCGGCTGACCGATCCGGCACATCGTCAGACCTATGCCTACAAGTTCGCCCACGGATTTTTCGATCTGCGCAAGCCGGGGTAGGGCGCGAATCCAAGCCCGACTCTGCGATTCCGCAAAGGTTCAGGGCCGCATTTCGGTGCCGCTTTCACCTGACCCAGGCTCTATCGCCCGAAGCCGCGAACACCACCCTGCGCTTGACATTCCCGGCCACAACCGGCATGCGGCCCTCCTGACAGCGGCCTGCCAGCGCGGGCCGCTTATTCTTTTTTGATAATTGCAGGACCCGGGCGATGGCCAAGCCGACTACCGTCAAGATCAAGCTCGTCAGCACCGCTGACACCGGCTTTTTCTATGTGACCAAGAAGAACCCGCGCAACCAGACCGAGAAGCTGAGCTTCCGGAAGTACGATCCCGTCGTGCGCAAGCATGTCGAGTTCAAGGAAGCGAAGATCAAGTGATGCTGACGGCGGCTTAGGCCGCCGGGCGTTGCTCCGGACCTGACCCGGATAAGGGCCGCGGGCGGATTCGCCCAGCGGCCTTTTCGCGTTTTGCGTTTCCTGACGTCGGCGAAGTTGCCCTCCTGTCTTCCGGGACAGGGGAACGCCGCCACCGCTACAAAAGCGCCTTCACTTCGTCCACAAACCGTATCACCGAAATCGGCTTGGTGACATAGGCATTCGCCCCCGCCGCGCGGATGCGCGCCTCGTCCTCCTGCCCCGCATAGGCCGTCACCGCCATCACCGGGATCGCCTTCAGCGCCGGGTCGCCGCGCATGCGGGCGATGATGTCGATGCCGGAAATGTGCGGCAGTTGGATGTCGGTGATCACCAGGTCCGGGGCAAAGCTGCGCGCGGTCGCCACCGCCTCGCGCCCGTCGCGCACCGGCATCGTTTCGAACCCGTGCGCGCGCAGCAGGTCGCAGAAAAGTTTGAGGTTGAGTTCGTTGTCCTCGACAACCAGCACCCTTTTTGCCACGCGATCCCTTCGACGAACGATTGGCCAACGAACGATTGGGCGAGCTCTAGGCGATGCGCAGCGCGGTGACAAATGAGGAGGCGGGGACGCTGGCACTGGGCGCGTTGGCCTGGGCCCTGTCCGATGCCGCGCGCGCACACCGGCTGCTCGACCTGACCGGTCTGTCGCCGCACGACCTGCGCGCCCGCGCCGACGATCCGCAGGTGCTGGCCGCCGTGCTCGGCTTTCTGGAGGCGCATGAGCCCGATCTGATCGCTTGTGCCGACGCGATCGGCACCACCCCCGCCGCACTCGTCGCGGCCCGTCAGGCGCTGGAGACTCCATGAAGCCGCTGCTGATCTGCGACTGCGACGAAGTGTTGCTGCACATGGTGCGCCACTTCGGCACCTGGCTGGACGAGGCGCATGGTATCGAGTTCGACCTGTCGAGCCATGACTGGGCGCGGGCGATGAAGCCGCGTGACGGCCGCACGCTGACCCCCGAGGCGATGTGGGGCTATCTCGACGGTTTCTTCCCCGCACAGATGGACCGCCAGACGCTGGTCCCGCACGCACGCGAAGCGCTGGAGGCGCTGTCCGATCAGGCGGACATCGTCATCCTCACCAATTTGCGCGATCATTGCCGCGAGCATCGCATCGCCCAGCTCGACACGCATGGCATCATCCACCGCGTGGAGTGCAATCAGGGCGGCAAGGGGCGCCCGGTGGCGCAGCTGGTCGAAGAGCATGGCGCCAGCGTCGCGGTGTTCGTCGACGATCTTGCGGTGCATCATCAATCGGTCGCGCAAGAGGCGCCGCACGTGTTCCGCCTGCACATGGTGTCCGAACCGCGGCTCGCTCCGCATGTGCCGGTCGCGCCGCACGCGCACGCCCGTATCGACGACTGGCGCGAGGCGCAGCGCTGGATTTCCGCGCGCTTCGCCGATGGCAAGCCTGCACCCCGATCATAACCCCACGGAGACACGCCATGACCGACGTCCATGCCCGCCTTGCCGAACTCGGCCTCGAACTGCCCGAAGCCGCTGCGCCGGTGGCTGCCTATGTCCCCACCGTCACCGCCGGCGGGCTGATGCACGTGTCGGGACAGCTGCCGTTCAAGGACGGCGTGGTGATGACCGGCCGCCTCGGTGAGGACCGCGACCTGGCCTATGGTCAGGAAGCCGCCGAGCGCTGCGGCCTGATGGTCGTTGCCCAGATCGAAAAGGCGCTGGGCGGGTTCGACCGGGTCGAACGCATCGTGAAGCTTGGCGTGTTCGTGAACTCCGCCCCCAGCTTCACCGAGCAGCCCCAGGTCGCCAATGGCGCGTCGGAGCTGATGGAGAAGCTGTTCGGCGAAGCGGGCCGCCATGCCCGCGCGGCGGTCGGCGTCGCGGTGCTTCCGCGCGGTGCGGCGGTCGAGATCGACGCGATTATTGCGGTCAAGTAACGGTCGCGGATGTTACAATCCTGTTGCGCCGCCGCAACAGCGGCGGCGCAATTGCGCGACAGACGCGAAATGGAATTGTGCAGCGCAACGAATTGCTGCAGCTTTCTCTCGGTGGGAGGCGATAGCCGCGCCGGAACGCAGGTTCCGAGCCAAATGCGGCAGCCCTGTCACTGCAGGTGGGGACCGAAATCGCACCAAGACGAAAGGGATCCCATGCGTTTCACCAAGTCCATCGCCGGCGCGCTGCTGCTCGCCGCCACCGCTACCCCTGCATTCGCGCAGGAAACCGAGGCGCCCGACGCCTTCACCATCACCGGTTCGGCGACCGTCGTCAGCGACTATCGCTTCCGCGGCTTCAGCCAGACCAACGAAGAAGCGACCATCCAGGGCGGCTTCACCGTCGCGCACGAAAGCGGCGTCTATGTCGGCACCTGGGGCTCGGGCATCGGGTTCAACAACGGCACCGAGATCGACGTGTTCGCCGGTTTTGCCAAGGAAGTGGCGTCGGGCCTGACCGCCGATATCGGCGTCACCGGCTATTTCTACCCGGGTTCGTCGGACACCACGATCTTCGAGCCTTATTTCTCGCTCACCGGCACCGTCGGTCCGGCCACGCTGAAGGGCGGCGTCGCCTGGGCGTGGGGCGGCCAGGACGCGCTCGCTGACAAGAGCGCGGTCTATGTCTACACCGATGCCGCCGTCGGCATCCCGGAAACCCCGCTGAAGCTCAAGGCGCATCTGGGCTATGCCAAGAGCGACAGCTTCCTCGGCGGTCTCGACGGTGAAGTGCTCGACTATTCGATCGGCGCCGAAGTCAGCTGGAAGGCGCTGACGCTGGGCGTGTCGTACGTCAACACCGATGCACCGACGCTCGGCGGGTACAAGGAATCGGTCGGCGCGGACGGCGCAGTGCTGTTCACGCTCGGCGCGGCTTTCTAAGCCAACCCGTACCGGACAAAGCGAAGGGCCGCGGAACACTGGTTCCGCGGCCCTTTTGCTGTTTGCGTTACCGTCGCAAGACCCCTCCCAGTAGGGAAGGGAAGAAGCGGGCGGATCAGTTCTGCGGCGTCGGCGAAGCGGCCGGGGCAGGGGTGCTGCCTGCCTGGGTCTGTGCATCGCGGCCATCGCCCTGCGGCGCGGCGACGATGTCGCGGGTCGTGCTGCCCTTGTCCACCACGGCGGTGTCGGGGCTGCCCACGCCCGAGCGGATGCCGACATCGGCGCCCGTGCGCGCGCCGGCTGCGTCGAGCGCCGCGCGCTCGGTCGCGCTGCGCGGTGCGCTGCCACCGAACAGCGCGTCCAGCGCCTGCTGCGCCGGGCCACCGGCATCCTGCGGACGCGGCGCACCCGGCTGGGGCGGGCGCATGGCGAAGTCGGGCGGAATCACCAGCGGCGCCTGACGCGCAACGGCAAATTCGTCGGGACGCTTGCGGTCGCCCAACAGGCTGCTGCCGCAGCTGGCGAGCAGGGTCGCCGCGCCGCATACAGCGACAACAAGCACGGACTTACGCATTGGCATTCTCCACAGGGGCGCCGGTGTCATCGGCCTTGGGTTTCTCACGCACGAACAGCGCCCGGATGAGCAGGATCAGGACGCCGATGGTAATCGCAGCATCGGCGACGTTAAAGACCAAAAAAGGGCGCCATTCGCCAAAGTGCAGATCGGCATAGTCGACGACATAGCCAAAGCGCACGCGATCGACGATGTTCCCCAACGCGCCGCCCAGCACCAGCGCCAGCGCCAGCATGTCGTGGCGGTTCTGCTCCTTGAGCATCCACCAGCCCACGCCGCCGGCGATCGCGGCGGTCAGCGCGACCAGCGCCCAGCGCATCGTATCGGTCTCCGCGGCCAGCAGGCCCAGCGACACCCCGATATTGGCGACGAAGCGCAGGTCGAAAAAGGATACGACCTCGATCGCCTTGCCCGGCGCGTCGATGCCCAGCCCCTCGACCACCCATGCCTTCATTGCCTGATCGGCGACAAAGATCAGCAGGGCGAGGACGAAGCCGATCGTGCGGTTGCGGTTCATGGACCCCATGTCTTTCAGGAAACTACCGAGTCGCAGCGGTGGCACAGCATGCCATCGGCTTCAACCTCCGGAAGCAGACGCCAGCACCGGCCGCACTTCTTGTGCTCGGTCCGCTTGACCGCAACGCCGTCGTCCGACCCGTAATGGACATCGGCAACGATGAACACCTCGGCCAGCTCTGCCGCCGGACGCAGCAGGTTCGGCACCGTGACCTCGGCCTCCAGGCTGGAGCGAATCACCTTTTCGCGCCGCAGCGGCTCGATCGCCTCGGTCACCGCCTCGCGCTGGCGACGGATATCCTCCCACTCGGTGGTGACCAGATCGTCGCCGGGCAGCGCGGGGAGGTCGGGCCATTCGAGGAAATGGACCGATCCGTCCTCGGACGGGAATCGCGCCTGCCACACTTCCTCGGCAGTGAACGCCAGGATCGGCGCGGCATAGCGCACCAGCGCGTGGAACAGCGTGTCGAGCACCGTGCGATACGCCCGCCGCTTCGGGCTATCCGCCGCGTCGCAGTAGAGGCAATCCTTACGGATATCGAAGAAGAAGGCCGACAGGTCCTCATTCATGAAGTCCGACAGCGCGCGGGCATAGCGGTTGAACTCGTAAGCCTCAGCCGCCGCCTTCAGCTCGACATCGAGCATGCCGAGCTTGTGGAGCACATACAGCTCCAGCTCCGGCATCTTCTCGACCGCGACCTTCTCGGCATCGGTGAAGCCATCGAGCGCGCCGAGCAGATAGCGGAAGGTGTTGCGGATCTTGCGATACGCGTCGCCCGTGCCCGCCAGCACCTCCTTGCCGATGCGCACATCCTCGAAATAATCGGTCTGCGCGACCCACAGCCGCAGGATGTCCGCGCCGCTCTCGCCGATGATCTTGAGCGGATCAACGACATTGCCGAGGCTCTTGGACATCTTGCGCCCCTGCCCGTCGAGCGCGAAGCCATGCGTCAGCACCGCGTCATAGGGCGCGCGCCCGCGCGTCCCCGCGCTCTCGAGCAGCGACGACTGGAACCAGCCGCGATGCTGGTCCGACCCTTCGAGATACAGGTTGGCGCGCACGCCAGCGCCGTACCGCGCCTCGATCACGAAGCTGTGCGTCGATCCGCTGTCGAACCACACGTCGAGGATGTCGTTGACGACCTCATAATCGGCCAGATCATAGTCCGGCCCGAGCAACGCCTGATGATCCGCCCCGAACCACGCATCGGCACCCCCCGCGCGGAAGGCGTCGAGGATGCGCGCGTTCACGGCTTCGTCGCGCAGATAATCGCCGCTCTGGCGGTGGACATAAAGCGGGATCGGCACGCCCCACGCACGCTGGCGCGAGATCACCCAGTCCGGCCGCCCCTCGACCATCGCATGGATGCGGTTGCGGCTCTTCTCCGGCACCCAGCGGGTGCGTTCGATGGCGTCGAGCGCGAGGTTGCGCAGGGTGGGGGCGTTGCCGTGCGCCGGGTTCACGATCGGGCCGAATCCGGCGTCCGCTGCAAAGCCGGGCAGTTCGGCGGCAACGTCTCTCCCCGTCACCCCAGCGAAAGCTGGGGTCTCGTGCGGCTCCTGTCCCGCGCTCTCGCCTGAGGCCCCAGCTTTCGCTGGGGCGACCGACGAACGGCTCCCATCCATCGGAATGAACCACTGCGGCGTGCAGCGGAAGATGATCTTCGCCTTCGACCGCCAGCTGTGCGGATAGCTGTGCGCGAAATCGTCCGACGCGGCGAGCAGCGCCCCCGCGGCGCGCAAATCGGTGCAGATCGGCCCGTCGGATGCCACGAACTTCTTGTTGATCACCGATCCCTGACCGCCCAGCCACAGCCAGTCGGCGCGGTACATCCCCGCATCATCGACCGCGAAGACGGGTTCGATGCCATGCGCCTTGCACAGCAGGAAATCGTCCTCGCCATGATCGGGGGCCATATGGACGAGGCCGGTACCGGCGTCGGTGGTGACGAACTCGCCGGGCAGGAACGGACGGGGTCTGGCGAAGAACCCGCCGAGATGGTGCATAGGGTGGCGGGCGGTGGCCCCTTCAAATGCGCTCGATCCGAGAATGCGGATTCCCGAAGGCCCATCGGGCGTGTCGTAGTCGCTGTAACGGTGTTGCTCGATACGCTTCCAGAAGCTTTCCAGCAGATCGCTCGCCACGACGTATTTTCGGCCGTCATAGTTTAGTACGGTGTAGGTAACCTCAGGCCCATAGGCCAAAGCCTGGTTCACCGGGATCGTCCACGGCGTGGTCGTCCAGATCACCGCATGCGCGCCGACCAGCTCCGGCGCGTTCGGCGCATCGACAATCTCGAACGCGACGTCGATCTGCGTCGACACCACATCCTCATATTCAACCTCGGCCTCGGCCAGCGCGGTCTTTTCGACCGGCGACCACATCACCGGCTTGGCCCCGCGATACAGCTGGCCGCTCTCCGCGAACTTCAGCAATTCGCCCGCGATCGTCGCCTCGGCGTCGAACTTCATAGTCAGATAGGGATCGTCCCAATCGCCCATCACGCCCAGCCGCTCGAACTGCCCGCGCTGCACCGCGACCCATTTCTCGGCATAGGCGCGGCATTCGGCGCGGAATTCCGCCGCCGGCACCTCGTCCTTGTTCAGCTTCTTCGCGCGATACGCTTCCTCGATCTTCCACTCGATCGGCAGGCCGTGACAGTCCCAGCCGGGGACATAGGGCGCGTCCTTGCCCATCAACGACTGGCTGCGAACGATGATGTCCTTGAGGATCTTGTTCATCGCATGGCCCATGTGAATGTCGCCATTCGCATAGGGCGGGCCATCGTGCAGGATGAAGCGTTCACGCCCCGCGCGCTGCTCGCGCAGGCGGTGATAGAGGCCGAGTTTTTCCCAGCGCGCCAGGATTTCCGGCTCCTTGGCGGCAAGCCCCGCCTTCATCGGAAAATCGGTCTTCGGCAGGAAGACGGTGTCGCGCCAGTCGCGCTGCGTGTCGTTGGTGTCGGTCATGGGTCTGCGCCGATTAGAGGAAAGCGGGCGGGGCGGAAAGAGCGTTCCCCTCCCGCTTGCGGGAGGGGCTAGGGGAGGGCCTGTCGCGCGACTGCAAGCGAACCGTTGCGGGGACATGCCCTCCCCCGACCCCTCCCGCAGGCGGGAGGGGAGTCAGGTAATTCGCAGCGCGGCCTTCGCATCCTCGCAATCGCGCGCAATCTGCGCCTTCAGCGCATCGAGATCGTTGTACTTGGCCTCGTCGCGCAGAAAGTCGATCAGCTGCACCTCGACCATCTGGCCGTAAAGATCGCCCGAAAAGTCGAAGAAATAGGGCTCGAGCAGCTCCTCGGGCGGGTCGATCATCGGGCGAATCCCGAAATTCGCCACGCCATCCAGCACCCGGCCATCCGCCAGCCGCCCGCGCACCGCATAGACGCCATAGCGCGGGCGCAGATAGGCACCGATGCGGATATTGGCGGTCGGATAGCCCAGCTGTCGGCCCAGCTTTGCCCCGCCCTCGACCACGCCTTGAATCGCAAATGGCCGCGTCAACAGCGCCGCCGCCTCGCGCGGACGCCCTTCGCGCAGCGCGTCGCGGATGCGGCTCGACGACACCACCTCACCCTCCGCCGCGACCGGCGAAACCGTATCGACGCTGAACCCCATCTCCGCGCCGAGTTCCGCGAGCACCGCGACGTTGCCGTCGCGCCCCTTGCCAAAGGTAAAGTCCTCGCCCGTGACGACGCCCCCCGCGCCGATCAGGTCGACCAGCCGCTGCTGCGCGAATTCGCGCGCCGACAGGCTGGCAAGGGCGGCGTCGAACCCGAACACCAGCATCGCGTCGGCGCCCGCTGCGGCAAACAGCCGCGCGCGCTGGTCCAGCGTGGTCAGGCGAAACGGCGGAGTGTCGGGCCGGAAATGGCGCACCGGATGCGGGTCGAACGTCGCGACGATGACCGGACGCCCCTCATCGCGCGCACGCGCCACGGCGCGACCCACCACCGCTTGGTGGCCGCGGTGAAAGCCATCGAAATTCCCCAGCGCAACGATCCCGCCGCGCAGGTTCGCGGGGACCGAAGCCGCTCCGTCCAGCCGCTCCATGCGCGGGGGCTATAGTGCGAAGGACGAAGCGTGCAAATTTCAAATCCTCCCCGGCACCATCCCCGCGCGCAGGACGCGCAGCACATTGCCGCCCATCACCTTGCCGATCTCCTCCGGCGTAAACCCGCGATCGACCAAAGCCTGCGTCACATAGATCAGCTGCGCCGTATCGAACCCCGTCGTCACCGCTCCGTCGAAGTCCGACCCCAGCCCGACATGGTCGATCCCCACCAGATCGCGGACATGCGCGATCGCGGCGGCGACCTTCTCCGGTTCGGTGCCACAGATCGCCGCGTCCCAGTAACCGATTCCGACCACCCCGCCGGTTTTCGCCACGCCGCGAATCTCCTCGTCGCTCAGGTTGCGGTTGACCTTGCACACCGCCTGCACGCCGCCGTGGCTCGAGACGACCGGGCGCCTGGCGATCTTGAGCACTTCGGCGACCGTCGCGTGGCTCGAATGCGCGATGTCGACAATCATGCCGAGCTGCTCCATCCGCCGCACCGTCTGGCGGCCGAGCGGGGTCAGCCCGCCCTTTTGCTCGCCATGCATCGACCCGGCGATCTCATTGTCGAAGAAATGGACTAGGCCCGCCATGCGGAACCCGGCACTGTAGAGCCGATCGAGGTTCTCGAGCTTGCCCTCCATATTCTGCAGCCCCTCGATCGACAGCAGCCCGCCGACCGCCTTCTGCCCCGCCGCGCGCGCCGCGAGCAGCACATCGAGCTCGCCGGGGGATCGGATGACGTGCAGCCGCCCCTCCGACCGCGCCGCCGCGCGCTCCAGCTTCTGCGCATGGAACAGCGAGCGTTCGAGCAGCGAGGTCCAGGTGCGCGGCGGCTGCAGCTGCGCGACCGCGAGCATGGTTATATTGTCGGTCTCCGCGCTGTTGGCGTCGTAATTCTGCCCCTTCGGCGTCTTGGTCACCGACGAGAAGATCTGCAGCGCGACATTTCCCTCGATCAGCCGGGGCAGGTCGACATGGCCGCGCGACGCGCGCTCCAGTACGTCGCGTTTCCACAGTAACGTGTCCTCATGCATGTCCGCGATCTGGAGACCTGCGTGCAGTTTGCGGGTGGAATCGGACACGGTCGGCAACTTGGTCGCGACGACTTGATTCATCCCTTTTTCGACATAGCCGGGGGCAAAGGCGAAAAAGGCGAACAACGCCACCGCGATCAGGGCAATCGCACCCCAAATCCATTTCCGCATCGCCAAATCCCCCCTTCGTCATGCCGGACTTGGTCCGGCATCCACCGTGCCGCGCATCCGATCACTTAAGGTTTTGCGGCACTGTGGACCCCGGCACAAGGCCGGGGTGGCAATCAGGGAGCGCGGGTGAGGGTAACGAAACTATAGGCAGGCCGCTCGCCCTCGGCGGCATGATCCTCGCGCGCGACTTCACGCCACTCCGCCCCGAACGCCGGCACCACCGCGTCCCCGGCGGGCGACGCATGCACCTCGGTCAGCTCGATCCGCTCGGCAAGTGGCAGAAACAGCGCGAAAATCTCCGCCCCGCCAATTACCGCGACATCGCCGTCACCCGCGATTTCCAGCGCCTCCGCGACCGAATGCACCACCTCCGCCCCCTCCGCGCGCCAATTCGGATCGCGGGTCAGGACGATGTGGCGACGGCCGGGCAGGGGGGCCGGAAACCCCTCGAACGTCTTGCGCCCCATCACCATCGGCTTGCCCATGGTCTGCGCTTTGAACCGCTTGAGGTCCGCGGGCAGCCGCCACGGCAGGTCGCCATCGACCCCGATGACCCCATTTTCCGCCCGCGCCAGATGAAAGGTGATCAAACCGCCACCGCGCCCTTGATATGCGGCTGCGCGACATAATCGTGCAGCACGAAATCCTCGAACTCATAGGCGTCGATCGACGGCGGACGGCGCAGAATCTCCAGGCGCGGCGGCGGCCCCGGCGTGCGCGTCAGCTGCAGCTCCGCCTGTTCGACATGGTTGGAGTAGAGGTGGCAATCGCCCCCGGTCCAGATGAACTCGCCCACCTCCAGATCGCATTGCTGCGCCAGCATATGGGTCAGCAGCGCATAGCTCGCGATGTTGAACGGCACGCCCAGGAAGATGTCGGCGCTGCGCTGATACAGCTGCAGCGACAGCTTGCCGTTGGCGACATGGCACTGGAACAGGCAGTGGCACGGCGCCAGCGCCATCGCGTGCAATTCACCGGGATTCCAGGCGGATACGATCATCCGGCGCGACGCGGGGCTGGTCTTCAGCGTCTCGATCAGCTCCTTGATCTGGTCGATATGCCGGCCGTCCGGCGCCTCCCAGTCGCGCCACTGCTTGCCATAGACGGGGCCGAGACCGCCATTGTCGTCCGCCCATTCGTCCCAGATGCTGACCCGCCGGTCCTGCAGCCACTTCACATTGGTGTCGCCGCGCAGGAACCACAGCAATTCGATGAAGATCGACCGGATGTGCAGTTTCTTGGTCGTCAGCAGCGGAAAGCCTTCGCCAAGGTCGAAACGCATCTGGTGGCCGAACACGCTGCGCGTGCCCACGCCGGTCCGGTCATTCTGCACCGCGCCATGGCGCAGCGCGCGTTCCATCAGGTCGAGATATTGCCGCATCGCCCGAGCCTAGCCGAGCGTCCCGGAGCCGCCAAGCGCGGTCTCACCATTTTGGTGTGAAGTCCCGCCATCGCGGACGCAGTTGCGCTCGACCCGGCAGCGGCGGCGCGCGACGCTCGACGTATGGCTGGCGCGTTGTCCGTTCTTTCCCCGGAAGCTTCCCCCGACGTGCTGGCCAGCCGCCTTGCTGCCGAGATCGCCGATGCGCGGCACGAGCTTGCAGTCTTTGCATTTTGCGACTCGCGCGGGGCCGTGATCGGCGCGCGCCGCATCACCTCACCCTGGAGCGATGCGGTGGAACTGCCGCTGCGCCGGATCGTCGCCGATGCGGTGCTGCTGGATGCGGCGCGGGTGGTGATGGCGCACAACCATCCGTTCGGCGAAGCCTGGCCCAGCCGCGCCGACCGCGTGGTGACTACCCGCATTGCCCGCGCGCTCGCGGCGGTGGACACGCGGCTGGTCGATCATGTGGTGGTGGGGCGAGGGGGCGCGACGTGGAGTTTCCAGGCGGCGGGGTTGCTCTGACCCCTATTCGTCGCCCATCGGCTTGCCGGTCGCGCTTGCTCTCGGGCGGTTGGGGCAGGGGCGGATTGCCGAGGGTTCGGGGCGCGGTCCTTCTGCCTTGAACATCGCCAGATAACCGCCGGCCGACGGCATGTCGCGAATCGCCACCTGTCGATAACCGACCGCGGCGAACTCGCATTTCAGCAGGGCGCGCGGCGTACCGTGATTTTCGGTCGCACGATCCGCATCGACCACGACCACCAGCCCGTCGCGGCGCAGCGACGTGCGCATCCGCCACAGGAATTCATAGGGCTCCTCGATCTCGTGATACATATGCACCATGAACACGCGGTCGAAGCTGTTGTCGGGCAGCTTGGGGTCGTCCGGCTCGCCCAGCCGCACGCTGACATTGTCGAGCCGGTCGCGTGCCACGCGCTGCGCCAGCGCGTCGCGCACTTCGGGCACGATGTCCTGTGCCAGCACCCTGCCCTTGGCACCGACACGCGCCGCCAGGCGAACGGTGTAATAGCCCTCGCCCGCGCCGATATCGGCGACGGTGGTGCCGGGGCGGATATCCGCCATGTTCATGACGGTATCGGCTTCGTTCAGCCGGTCGCGCGCCTCTTCGGTCGACCAGCGCGACGACACGATCGGCGCAACCGGGCGGTCGGCGGCGGGAAAGGCCAGCTCTTCGCTCGGCTCGGGCTGAGGGCGCGGGCGCGTCTCGTCACACCCGGCGATCAGCAGCGCCGGGGTCAGGAACAACGCAGCGCCGGCCAGTCTCAATCGACGTCCTCCACCTCGACCGTTTCGCCGGTCACGCGCTGTGATAGCGCAGCTGCCATGAACGGGTCGAGTGCCCCGTCGAGCACATCCGACGGGGCGGTCGAGGTGACGCCGGTGCGCAGGTCCTTCACCAGCTGATAGGGCTGGAGGACATAGGAGCGGATCTGGTGGCCCCAGCCGATCTCGGTCTTGGCGGTATACTCGCCCAGCGCCGCCGCCTCGCGCTTGGCGAGCTCCGCTTCGTACAGCCGTGCCTTTAGCATGCCCATCGCGGTCGCGCGGTTCTTGTGCTGCGACCGGTCCTGCTGGCTGGCGACGATGATGCCGCTGGGCACGTGGGTGATGCGCACCGCCGAATCGGTGGTGTTGACGTGCTGCCCGCCCGCGCCGGATGCGCGATAGGTGTCGATCTTCAGGTCGCTTTCGTTGATCTCGATATCGATCGAATCGTCGATCACCGGATAG
Organism: Sphingomonas sp.; assembly: GCF_965227385.1. Lineage (GTDB taxonomy): Bacteria > Pseudomonadota > Alphaproteobacteria > Sphingomonadales > Sphingomonadaceae > Sphingomonas. The sequence continues at coordinate 376,909 of NZ_OZ245750.1, read as the reverse complement.
ACCCACACCGACGAGAAGCTGGTGTGCCGCCGCGCCGAGCTGTCGTACGGCGAGATGCGCACCAGGCGGTGCACGCCGCTCTCGGTCTTGGCATAGCCATAGGCATTTTCGCCCTTGATCAGCAGCGTCGCCGACTTGATCCCGGCCTGCTCGCCGGCGTGATAGTCCATCAGCTCGACCTTGAAGCCATGACGCTCGGCCCAGCGCGTGTACATGCGCTGCAGCATCTCGGCCCAGTCCTGACTCTCGGTCCCGCCCGCGCCCGAATGGACTTCGAGATAGGTGTCGTTGCCATCGGCCTCGCCCGACAGCAGTGCCTTCACCTTGTCCTGCTCGGCGCGCGCGGCGAGCGCGGCGAGCGCCTGCGTGCCCTCGCTCGCCATCTCCTCATCGCCCTCGGCGTCGGCCATTTCGATCAGCTCGCTGGTCTCGGCCAGCTCGCGTTCGATCGCGCGAGTCGCGGTGATCGATTCGTCGAGGCGGCGGCGCTCGCGCATCACCTCCTGCGCCTCGCGGGGCTTGTCCCACAGGGTCGGGTCCTCGACTCGTGCGTTCAGCTCGTCGAGCCGGCGCAGCGCCTTGTCCCAGTCGATGAAGCGGCGCAGCAGTGCGAGCGCGGCGTTGATCTTGTCGGCATGAGCCTGCGCTTCGGCGCGCATTGTAATTGACCTTTCAAACAATCCGTCATCCCAGCGAACGCTGGGGTCTCCAGCCGCAAGCGCGCGGCGTGAGGCACGAGGCCCCGGCGTTCGCCGGGGCAACGATGCCGCTAATAGATTCCGCCCTCGCGTTGCAAGAAATCGCTGTCGCGCGGCCCGTCTCGTTGCACCGCTTTCTTCTTCACCTCGGCCTTGGGGGCCTCTTCGTCGCGGCGGCTGCGGCGACGCGGTTCGCTTTCCGGCTTGAACGCTTCCCAGATCACCGCGCCCTTGGGGTCGGTGCCGGGCCAGGCGCCGAACACGCGCTTGCCGGTGGTGCGGTCGATGCGGACCATGCGGATGCCGGCCGGCGCGGTGAAGGGCAGGACGTCCTCCTTCTCCAGCGCCTTTTGCGCGAACGCCTTGTAGATCGGGGCGGCAATCGTGCCGCCCTGCGCATAGCCGCCCAGATTGGTCGGCGTGTCATAGCCCATATAGAGGCCGGCGATCATCTGCGGCGTTCCGCCGATGAACCACACGTCGCGCGGGCCGGACGAGGTCCCGGTCTTGCCCATGATCGGGCGATCAAGGTCGCGCAGAACCGTCGCGGTGCCGCGCTGGATCACGCCCTCGGTAATGTGCACCATCTGATATGCGCTCATGGCGTCGAGCACCTGGCGCGCGCGATTGACCGGGCGCGGCATCGGCTTGCCGTCCCAATCGGGCATGTTGCAGCGGTCGCACGGGCGCCAGTTCTCCGGCCACACGATCTTGCCATGGCGGTTCTGGACGAAGTCGATCAGCGTCGGATTGAGCGCGCGGCCGTGATTGACCAAGATCGAATAGGCGTTGACCATCCGCATCACCGTCGTCTCGCCCGCGCCCAGCGCATAGGAAAGATAGGGCGGATACTTCTGCTGGCTGACGCCGATGCGCTGCATCAGGTCGACCACCTTGTCCATGCCGGTCTGGTTCGCCGCCTGCACGGTCATCAGGTTGCGCGACTGTTCGATGCCCCAGCGCATGGTGCGCGGCCCCGCCCCGCGGGTGTTGCCGAAATTGCGGAAGCATTTCTCGCCCAGCGCCGCGCCCTGCCACACGCAGAAAGGGCCGTCGACGATGATCGATGCGGGGGTCATTCCGTTTTCCAGCGCGGCGGCATAGACGATCGGCTTGATCGTCGAACCCGGCTGGCGCTGGGCCTGGGTTGCGCGGTTGAAGGCCTGAACCGTCGCGTCGAACCCGCCCTGCATGGCGAGGATGCGGCCCGAACGTGGGTCTTCGACCACCATGCCGCCTGATATCTTCGGGACCGAGCGCAGGCCGAACACGCCGCCCTCCGGTGCGACCGCGACGACGTCGCCTGGCTTCAAGGCGGCAAAGGCAGTGCCGCCCTTCCCGCGCACTGGCATCTGCGCACCGCCGCGCGGCAGCACGCCGGTCGTGCCATTGCCAAAGCCAAGCTGCGCGCTGTTGCCCGATTTGGCGATGACGATCGCGGCGCGCCAATCCTCGTAATCCAGGTCGATATTGGTGTTGAGCAGCGCGCTGCGCCAATTGTCGCCGCTGATCGTCACCTCACGCATCGGCCCCGACCAGCCGCGTCCGCGATCGTAGCGGATCAGGCCGTCGCGCAGCGCCTTTTGCGCGGCCTTTTGCAGTTCGGGATCGAACGAGGTGCGCACCCAAAGCCCGCCGGCATAGACGCTGTACGGCCCCGACTCCTCGGTCTCACCAAACTTGTCGATCAGCTGGCGGCGGACCTCCTCGATGAAATAGCCGCCAAGCGGGTCGGTCTTGGGCGTTTTGCGCGGCACGGCGCCAAGTGGCGCGGCGACCGCGGCATCATGCTGCGCCCGGTCGATATAGCCGTTTTCCAGCATCTGCCCGAGCACCCAGTTGCGCCGCTCGATCGCGCGCCTCTCATGCCGCTCGGGCATGTAATTGCTCGGGCCCTTGGGCAGAATCGCCAGATAGGCGAATTGCGGGACCGTCAATTCGCGCACGCTCTTGTCGAAATAGGCATTGGCTGCCGCCTCGACCCCGAACGCATTACGCCCCAGTGCGATCTGGTTGAGGTAGAGCTCGAGAATCTGTTCCTTGGACAGGCTGTTCTCGATGCGGAACGCCAGGATCGCCTCGCGCGCCTTGCGGACGTAGCTGACCTCGTTGGTCAGCAGCAGGTTCTTTGCCACCTGTTGGGTAATGGTCGACGTGCCGCGCGGCGTTTCGCCACTGGTCAGCCCCTGCCACGCCGCGCGCACCAGTCCCGGATAATCGACGCCGCTATGCTGGAAAAAAGTCTTGTCCTCGGCGGAGAGGAACGCGCCGACCATCAGCTTGGGATATTCCTCGAACGACAGTTCGACCCGCCGGTCGCGCGCATAGCTGCGCAGCGGGGTGCCGTCGCCCGCGCGGATATTGGTCGGCAGCGGCGGTTCGTAGCTGCGCAACTTGTCGACCGACGGCAGGTCGCGCAGGAACAGCGCCCATAGCACGATGGTCCCGACGCCCGCGAGCAGCGCGAGCCAGGCGAGGATCCTGAACCACCATTTGCGGCGGATCTCCGCAAACCGGTCGCCGGCGTCCTCGCGCGTGAATTTGAGCACGAAATTGGGTTGGGTCTGGTCCGCCATTGCGGGCGGGGTTTAGCAGGAATGCGCGCTCTTGCCAGCGGGGGATGCGACGGGGTGAGGGGGCGCTTTGCTTCGGTTCAGCAAGCTGAACCGGTCGTGCCGCTCGGCAACGCCGACAACGCCCTACCGCGCCGCCATCCTGGTGGCGAAGTGGATCGCCACGGCGCGGTCGACACTCTGTGCCACGCGCCTGCGCCCCTCGGCGGTGTTGAGCAGCGCGACATCGGCGGGGTTGGAGATGTAGCCCGCCTCGAACAGGATCGACGGCATGTCGGGTGCCTTGAGCACCAGCAGCGACGCCATGCGGTGCGGATTGTCCTTCACCGGGATCAACCCCTGCGCTTCGCGCCCCAGCAATCGGGCGAACTTGGCCGATGCGTTCATCGTTTCGCGCTGGGTGAGGTCGATCAGGATCGACGAAACGTCGCGATTCGTGCCCGCCAGGTCGATGCCGGCGAGAATGTCGGACTTGTTTTCGCGCGCTGCCAGCCGCGCGGCTTCCTTGTCAGACGCCACTTCGGACAGGGTGTAGACCGTCGCTCCGCTCGCGCCGGTGTGGAGCGCCGCGTCGCAATGGACCGAGATGAACAGTGCCGCACCCAGCGCACGGGCGACCTCGAACCGATCACGATGCACCAGATAGCGGTCATCCTCCCGCGTCAGCGCGACGCGCACCCGGCCCGATTCCACCAGCTGGTCGCGGATCGCCTTGGCGATTTTGAGCGCCAGTTCCTTTTCCTGGATGCCGTCAGCCGAAATGGCGCCGGGGTCATGGCCGCCATGGCCGGGGTCGATCACCACCAGCGGGCGATCATCGTCGGCACCATAGATGCGCGGCATGGCAAAGGGCATCGGCTTGGGCGGCACCGGCACCGACACGCTGTAACTGTGCCGGGTCGACGCGCGCACGAAGCTGAATGGCGGGAGGAAGCTCAGCCGCCCTTCGGCAGCGGCGCGGGCAAAGCGCGCTTCATCGACCGTGCGCAGCTCGAGTGTAAGCGTCGAGCCGTCGGCGCCGAACTTGCCGTCCGTCACGATCGCCGGCCGGGCAAGGTCGAACACGACGCGCGCGCCATCGCCCTGCGCCGCCTGTCGCACGGCTGCGACCGGACCACGGTTGAGGTCGGGCGCCGCGCCGGGGCGCGCACCCATCAGGTCCAGCGCGATCCGGTTGGGACCCGCGAGGACAAAGCTGCTGGCACCGGCGACCCGTTCGTCAAACCGGATGACGATCCGGTTCGACTGCACGTCGATGGCACGTATGGTCCCGGCCCAACTCGGTGCACCGGTCAAAAAGCCGGCGAGAAGGGCCAGGAAAAAAGACACCCGGGCGATATGCCGCGCCGGGCTGGGGGGGGTCCAGCCCAAAAGCATGCACATGTACTCACAAAAAAGTCTCCCTGACCCGATTGGAATAATCACCCGGACCTTCCGGCGCGGTGAAGCCTTGCGGTTAACCCGGCGTTCGGCATCTTTTTGCCGGCAACCGGCAGGCGATTGCCGGGAGCGTTGCCGGGCGGATGGGCAAATGACGGTGCGCACGCGAAATGTTGCCGCGCGATCACACCGATGCTAGGCATTGTGCCGACCGAGCGAGATTTAGGTCACTCGGTATCCATCGCCGGCCCAATCGGCCCGGTAATTCAGGTTGACGCTGCATGAGGCAATTTCCGTCCATCCCGCATCGCACCGCTCAGGCGGTCGCGCGCGAGGCGGCGGAGGCGGGCACCCACGGGTCCGGCCGTGCCAATGCAGCAGAGGCATCACCAAACCCCTGCGCCCCCATTTTGACGGGGCGCAATCATGTTCGCGCGCCGCGGCTGACACCCGCCTGGCGCGCCCGGAGACCAATCAATGACCATGCGTATGCTGATCGACGCACGCCACCGGGAAGAGACCCGCGTGGCCGTCGTCAAAGGAAATCGAATCGAGGAGTTTGATTTCGAGAGTGCCGAGCGCAAGCAGCTCAAGGGGAATATCTATCTCGCCAAGGTAACCCGTGTCGAACCGTCGCTGCAGGCGGCGTTCGTCGAATATGGCGGCAATCGCCACGGCTTCCTCGCGTTCAGCGAAATCCACCCCGATTACTACCAGATCCCCAAGGAAGACCGCGAAGCATTGCTCCGCGAAGAGGCCGAGCACGCCGCCGAGGAAGCCGCGCTGCGCGAGGCGGACGACAGCGACGATCACGACCATGATGACGAGGATGGCGACGTCGAGGTGGTCGAGCGTCCCGCCGACGAGGATGATGACGGTGCCGAAACCGCCGAGGGCGATGGCGATGGCGAGGGCGAGGGCGAAAACGGCAAGGGCCGTCGTCGTCGCGGCCGCAAGGGCAGCGACGATCAGGTCGAGGCGCTGCGCCAGCGCCGCATGAACCTGCGCCGCCGGTACAAGATCCAGGACGTGATCCGCCGCCGCCAGGTGCTGCTCGTTCAGGTCGTCAAGGAAGAGCGCGGCAACAAGGGCGCGGCGCTGACCACCTATCTGTCGCTGGCCGGTCGCTACTGCGTGCTGATGCCCAACACCGCGCATGGCGGCGGAATCAGCCGCAAGATCAGCTCGGCTGCCGATCGCAAGCGCCTTAAGACGATCATGGCGGACCTCAAGCTGCCGCCGTCGATGGGCTGCATCGTCCGCACTGCCGGGCTCCAGCGCACCAAGACCGAGATCAAGCGCGACTTCGACTATCTCGCCCGGCTGTGGGACGAGATCCGCGAAAAGACGCTGCAATCCTCCGCGCCGGCCTTGGTCTATGGCGACAGCGACCTGATGAAGCGCGCGATCCGCGATATCTACAACAAGGATATCGACGAGGTGATCGTCGAGGGCGATGAGGGCTATCGCCAGGCCAAGGACTTCATGAAGCTCCTGATGCCGAGCCATGCCAAGAAGGTGAAGCATTACAGCGACGCCGTGCCGCTGTTCCAGCGCGCCGGGGTCGAGGAGCAGTTGTCGGCGATGTACCACCCGGTGGTGCAGCTGAAATCCGGCGGCTATCTGGTCATTAACCCGACCGAGGCGCTGGTGTCGATCGACATCAACTCGGGCCGTTCGACCCGCGAACATTCGATCGAGCAGACCGCGACCGCCACCAACCTCGAAGCCGCGCAGGAAATCGCGCGCCAGCTGCGGCTGCGCGACATGGCCGGCCTTGTCGTCATCGACTTCATCGACATGGACCACTCGTCCAACGTCCGGAAGGTCGAGAAGGCGATGAAGGAGGCGCTGAAGAACGATCGCGCGCGCATTCAGGTCGGTCGCATCTCGGCCTTCGGCCTGATGGAAATGAGCCGCCAGCGGCTGCGCACCGGCGTGCTCGAGGCATCGACCCGCCAGTGCCCGCATTGCGAAGGCACCGGGCTGGTGCGCACCGCTTCGTCGGCGGGCCTGTCGGCGCTGCGCCTGATCGAGGACGAGGCCGCACGCGGTCGCGGGTCGCACATCACGCTGCGCTGCAGCCAGGAAGCGGCCTTCTACGTCCTCAACAACAAGCGTGCCGACATCGCGGAGATCGAGGATCGCTACGGCGTCCGCGTCGAGATCCTGTCGGACGGCGAGCTGGAAGGCGCGCGCATGTCGGTCGAGGCGAGCGGCCCGCCGCCCGCGCACGCACCAAAGTTCGCCGCCGCGATCCAGGAGATCGAAGAGGATGTCGTCGACGAGATCGACGAGGAAGAAGACGAAGAGGAAGAAGAGGTCGAGGCCCGTGCGCCGCGTGAGCGTCGCGACCGTGGCGAGCGTGCCGAGACCGAAGGCGAGGGCCGCAAGCGCCGTCGTCGCCGCCGTGGCCGTCGCGGCCGTCGCGAGGACGGCGATGCGCCGCAGGGCAATGGTGGCGAGCAGAATGGCGATAGCGAAGGTGCTGAAGACGGCACCGAAGTTGATGCCGACGCCGACTCGATCGAGGCTGTCGAGACGGGGGCCGACGTCTCGGGTACCGAGAGCGAGGGCGAGGGCCGCAAGCGCCGTCGCCGTGGCCGTCGTGGCGGTCGTCGCGGTACGGGCGGTGAGGATGCCGGGGCCGAGACTGGCACTGCGGACGCCGAGGAAGCCGCTCCGGTCGACGCAGAGGCAGCCGAGCCGGTCGCTGCGCCGGTGGTCGAGGAAGCGCCCGCAAAGCCCAAGCGCAGCCGTCGTAAGAAGGCCGATGCCGAGCCGGTAGCCGACGCCGCCGAACCGGTTGCCGAAGCGCCAGTGGTGGCTCCGGCCGTCGATGAGGCCCCCGCCAAGCCCAAGCGCACGCGCCGCAAGAAGGGCGAGGAGGTTGCTGCAGCCGAAGCCGCACCGGTCGAAGCCGTCGAAGCTCCGGTCGCGGAGGAAGCGCCGGCCAAGCCGAAGCGCGCCCGCCGCAAAAAGGCCGACGAGGCGCCGGCTGCGGAAGTGGCACAGGACCTTGCTCCCCCGGTCGCGGAAGCCGATGCAGCGCCGGCCGAAGCTGCCGAACCTGCGCCGGTCGAGGCGAGCGCCGATGATAGTGGTGGGGCGGAAGCCACACCGCGCCGCGGCGGCTGGTGGCAGCGCACCTTCGGGGCCTGATCCGAAAACAGGGGCGGGGGCCGATGCTCCCGCCCTTTTTTCATCGCGGGTTCATTGCGCTCGGGCCAAGCCGCCGAAACGGCGTCCCGTCATGCCGACGGTTGATCGCGGGGGAAAAACCACCATGATGTGCGGCATGAAGCGGCTTGTATCCCTGTTCGCGTTGCTGCTGCTGTGCGTCACCAGCCCGGCCTATGCCCAATCGATCCTGCGCGATGCGGAGAGCGAGGCGCTGCTCGCCGATATGTCGCGCGACATCATCAAGGCGGCGAACTTGTCGCCCGCCAATGTCCGCATCGTCCTGATCAACGATCAGTCGATCAACGCCTTCGTTGCGGGCGGGCAGACCGTCTATATCCATTCCGGCCTGGTCGATGCGGCCTCCAGCGCCAATGAGGTGCAGGGCGTGATCGCGCACGAAATCGGCCATATCACCGGCGGGCACGTGCCGCTGGGCGACCGTATGGCCAAGGGCGCGACCGGCATCACGATCCTGAGCCTGTTGCTCGGCGCGGCGGCGATGGCGGCTGGCTCCACCGATGCAGGCATGGGCCTGATGCAGCTTGGCCAGCGCGCCGCGCTGGGCAGCTACCTCGCCTTCAGCCGCGCGCAGGAGGCGACGACGGATGCCGCCGGGGCCAAGTTCCTGTCCGGCGCCGGGGTCAGCGGACGCGGCATGCTCGACTTCTTCAAGAAGCTGCAGCAGCAGGAATATCGCTGGGGCCTCAAGCGTGGCAGCGATACCAGCTATGTCATGAGCCACCCGATGTCGGGGGACCGCGTCGCGACGCTTACCGCCGACCTTCAGGCAGACCCCGCCTGGAACAAGCCAAGCGATCCCCAGCTCGAGGCGCGGTTCAAGCGCGTTCAGGCCAAGCTGCGCGGCTATGTGACCGAACCGAAGGACACGCTGCGCCGCTATCCCGCGACCGACACGACCGTTCCCGCGCGCTACGCCCGTGCCTATGCCTATCATCTCGGCGGCTACCCCAAGGAAGCGGCGGGCGAGGCGGCGGCACTGGTCCGCGCGGAACCCGACAATCCCTATTTTCTCGAGCTGGAGGGTCAGATCCTGCTCGAATCCGGCAAGCCGCGCGATGCTTTGGCCCCGCTGCGTGCGGCGACGGCCAAGACCAATTTTCAGCCGTTGATCGCCACCACCTTCGGCCATGCGCTGCTCGCGACCGAGGATCCGGCCTATCTGGCGGAGGCAGAGACGGTGTTGCGGCAATCGGTGGTGCGCGACAAAGAGAACCCCTGGGCCTGGTATCAGCTCGGCATGCTGTACGAGCGCAAGGGCGACAGCGCCCGCGCCGCACTCGCCACCGCGGAGCGCGCGAGCATGATGGGTGATTTCGGCCGCGCCATTCCGAGCGCACAGGTCGCCATGGCGGGGCTGCCCCAGGGCACGCCCGACTGGATTCGTGCGCAGGATATCGTCATGGCGGGCCAGGCGATGATGCAGGACAGGAAGCGCAAGTGATCGAAAGACTGTCGAAGAGCCCGCTGGCACTGGCCGGCACATTGGTGCTGTCCGGCATCGTCGGCGGACTGGTGGTGGTCGGCGCCCAATCGTTGATGCCCAATCCCGCCGCACGCGACGACAAGGCGATCGGGCAGGTCGTGCGCGACTATGTCCTCGAAAATCCCGAAATTCTACCAGAGGCGATGAAGCGGCTGCAGGAACGCGAGAGCGGCAAGGCGGTCGCCGCCAACCGCGCCGCGATCTTCGACGCCTATGCCGGGGCGTGGGAAGGCAATCCGTCGGGCGACGTCACCGTGTCGGTATGGATGGATTATGCCTGCGGCTATTGCCGTGCCAGCCTGCCGATGATCGCGCGACTGGTGGCGGAGGACCCCAAGGTCCGCATCGTCTATCGCGAATTGCCTGTGCTGAGCGAGGGTAGCCGCGTTGCCGCGCGCTGGGGCCTTGCCGCTGCTGAACAGGGCAAGTTCAAGCCGTTCCACATGGCGCTCTATTCGGGCGGCCAGCTGAGCCAGGCGTCGATCAACGCCGCTGCCGCGTCCGCCGGGCTGGACGTGGCGCGGGCGCAGCAGGCGATCGGCAGCGCGCCGGTCGAAGCCGAGGTTGCCCGAAACCTCGACGTTGCTAGCAAGCTTGGGGTAACGGGCACGCCCAGCTGGGTGATCGGGGAACAGGTCATCTCCGGCATGGTACCGTACGAGGTTCTGAAGGAAGCCGTCCAAACCGCTCGGCGCAGAGGGAAATAGCCAGCCCGGCCTTGTTCGGGCTTTGTCCCGTCCCTAGATGGCGGCCTCCACATGCAGGGGGCCATGCATGCAACCGATTTTATCCGTTCGCGGCGTCAGCAAAACCTACGCCTCCGGGCATCGGGCGCTCGGCGCGGTCGATCTCGACATCAACAAGGGCGAGATTTTCGCGCTGCTCGGCCCCAATGGTGCGGGCAAGACGACGCTGATCAGCATCATCTGCGGCATCGTCACGCCCTCGTCCGGCGCGATCACCGTCGGCGGGCATGACGCGATCGCCGATGCCCGCGTCGCACGCATGATGATCGGGCTGGTGCCGCAGGAATTGTCGGTCGACATGTTCGAAACCGTACTGGCGACGACGCGGTACAGCCGCCGCCTGTTCGGCCGCCCCGCCAATGACGCGCATATCGAACAGGTGCTGAAGGACCTTTCGCTGTGGGACAAGCGCAATTCCAAGATCATGGAGCTGTCCGGAGGCATGAAGCGCCGCGTGCTGATTGCCAAGGCGCTGGCGCATGAGCCCGACATCCTGTTCCTCGACGAGCCCACTGCCGGCGTCGATGTCGAACTGCGCCGCGACATGTGGAAGCTGGTCCACCGCCTGCGCGAGCGCGGCGTGACGATCATCCTGACCACCCATTATATCGAGGAGGCCGAGGAAATGGCCGATCGGGTGGGCGTGATCAACCGGGGCGAGTTGCTGCTGGTCGAGGACAAGGCCGTGCTGATGAAGAAGCTCGGCAAGCGCGAACTCGACCTGTCGCTGGTCGAGCCCATGACGGTAATCCCGCCCGAACTCGCCGAATGGCAACTGACGCTGACCGATGAAGGGACGCGGCTGCGTTACACCTTCGACGCGCAGGCGGAGCGGACCGGCATCCCCTCGCTGCTGCGCAAGCTCGGCGAGCTCGGCATCGCGTTCAAGGATCTCGACACGTCCAAGTCGAGCCTTGAGGACATTTTCGTCGACCTTGTGGCGGCCAAGCGGGAGGAAGCGGCGTGAAGGGATTCAACCATCACGGCGTCTGGGCGATCTATCGCTTCGAAATGGCGCGCGCGCTGCGCACCCTGTGGCAGAGCCTGGTCACCCCGGTCATTACCACCGCGCTTTATTTCGTGGTGTTCGGCGGGGCGATCGGGTCGCGGATGCAGGAGCTGGACGGCGTATCCTATGGCAGCTTCATCGTGCCCGGCCTGATCATGATGAACCTGTTGCAGCTGTCGATCTCGAACGCGTCGATCGGCATCTACTTCCCCAAGTTCACCGGCACGGTGTACGAACTCCTGTCCGCGCCGGTGACGGCGTGGGAGATGGTGATCGGCTATGTCGGCGCGGCGGCGACCAAGTCGATCGCGATCGGGCTGATCATCCTGTTCACCGCGATGGTGTTCGTCGACGTGCCGATCGCGCATCCGTTCATGATGCTGACGATGCTGGTTCTGACCGCAGTCACCTTCTCGATGCTCGGCTTCATCATCGGCATCTGGGCCAAGGGGTTCGAGCAATTGTCGTTCGTCCCGGCGCTCATCGTCACCCCGCTGACCTTTCTGGGTGGCGCATTCTACACGATCAACATGCTGCCCGAACCGTGGCGGACGATCAGCCTGGCCAACCCGGTCGTGTATCTGGTCAGCGGGTTCCGCTGGGCGTTCTTCGACAAGGGCGATGTCGCAATCGGCGTGAGCCTGGGCTTCACCGCGGCGTTCCTGGTCGCCTGCCTCGCCGTGATCGGCTGGATCTTCAAGAGCGGTTGGCGTCTGAAGAACTGACGGGCACCAGCAGGGGCCGCAGCACCAGTGCGTTGAGGTTGAGCAGCGCGTGGACCAGCATCGCGAACCATAGCTGACCGGTGGCGAGGTAGAGGATCGCAACCGTCACGCCGACGAGTGCTGATGCTGCGACCCCCGCCCAGCCCTGATAGCGGTGCGCATAGGCGAACAACGCCGTGGCGAGCCCCATGCCGACCAGCGCACTCCCGGTGACGCTGGCTGCAAACAGCGGGAGCGCGAGGCGGAAGAACAGCTCCTCGACCACACCGGCGGTGATGCCGAGCGCCGCGGTCCAGCCGGTCTCGCCAGGCGTGCGCGGGAGCAGGGCCGCGAACTTGCCTGACATCAGCTGCCGCTGACCCCGATGCGCGCGCCACCAGGCGATGCCGAGGCCGATTACCGCACCGGCTGCAAATCCCGCCAGCACTGCAATCTTGAGATGCACGACATTATCGCCGAACCCCGCGAGCCGCCGCGCGCCTGGAATCAGCGGCGAAAACTCGGGCGGCAGCACCGCGATCGCATCCCAACGACCCGCGAGCAGCAGCGCCACCAGCGCGCTCGCCCCGAACGCAAGCGGCGCCCGGCGCATCCAGCGGCGGTAGCTGGCGATCCGGTCAGCAGGAGCGCGCCCACTGCGGTCGCCGCGGATGTACCAGAAATACGCGCCGATCAGCGCGATGAGCAGAAACGCGTCGAGGAGCGCGACGCCCATCAATCGATGCGATGCTCGCCCTTGACCCAGCGCACGGTACCGCTGCTAGCGCGCATCACGACACTCTCGGTCGTCATCTTGCCCTTCTTGCGCTTCACGCCTTGCAGCAGCGATCCGTCGGTCACTCCGGTGGCAGCGAAGATGCAGTCGCCCTTGGCCAGCTCCGACAGGTCGTACTGCTTGTCGAGGTCCGTGATGCCCCATTTGCGGGCGCGGGCGCGCTCATCGTCATTGCGGAACAGCAGGCGGCCCTTGAACTGGCCGCCGACGCAACGCAGCGCCGCGCATGACAGTACGCCCTCGGGCGCGCCGCCCTGACCCATATAGACGTCGATCGTCGTGTCGGGATCGGTGGTCGCGATCACCCCGGCAACGTCGCCATCGCCGATCAGAACCACGCCGCAGCCCAGCGAACGCAGCTCCGCGATCAGCTTTTCATGGCGCGGGCGATCGAGCACGCAGGCGATGATCTCGCGCGGCTCCACGCCCTTTGCCGCCGCGATCGCGCAGATATTCTCTGTTACCGACTTGTCGAGATCGATGATGTTGGGCGGATAGCCCGGGCCGACCGCGATCTTGTCCATATAGACGTCGGGGGCGTTGAGCAGATTACCTTCCTCGGCAATCGCCAGTACGGCCAGGCTGTTGGGACCAGCCTTGGCGCAGATCGTGGTGCCCTCCAGCGGATCGAGCGCGATGTCGATCTTGGGCCCCTTGCCCGGCGCCGATCCGACCTTCTCGCCGATATACAGCATCGGTGCCTCGTCGCGCTCGCCCTCACCGATCACCACGGTGCCGTCCATGTACAGCTCGTTGAGCGAAGCGCGCATTGCTTCCACGGCGGCGGCATCGGCGGCCTTTTCATCGCCGCGCCCGGTCAGCGTCGATGCGGCGATGGCGGCAGCTTCGGTCACGCGGACCATTTCGAGGACGAGCACGCGGTCGAGAACGTGGCTGGCGGTCTGCATGGGGCTGGCGGATCCTGTTATGCCTTGGTTGAGCGCGGCGATAGGAGGGCCGGACCGGCTTGTCGATGCCCGCCAACGCTGTCATCGTCAGCAAATTCGCATGACCGCCCGAATGGTAACTGACGTTACGGACTCGTTGACGCGATCCATCTTGCAGTGCAGCACGCCCGACATGGCCAGTGCACCCCCGATCACCAACAATCCCGATGTCCGTTTCCTCGGTCGCGTCCTGGGCGACGTGATCCGTGCCTATGGCGGCGAGGCGCTGTTCCGGCGGATCGAGTATATCCGCTCGGCATCGGTCGACCGGCATCGCGGCATCGCTGGCGCAGACTCGATCGATCCGGGGCTCGACAGCCTCAGCCTCGACGAAACGCTCGATTTCGTGCGCAGCTTCATGCTGTTCTCGATGCTGGCCAATCTGGCCGAGGACCGGCAGGGCATCGCCGCGGAACCGGGCGCGGATATCGAGCATGCCGTCGCCAAGCTCAAGGAACATGGCATCGGGCGCGATCGGATCGCCGAGCTGCTGGCCGATGCGCTGGTCGCCCCTGTGCTGACCGCGCACCCGACCGAGGTTCGGCGCAAGTCGATGCTCGACCACCGCAACCGCATCGCCGAACTGATGCGGCTGAAGGATCAGGGCGTCACCGAGACGCACGACGGCGATCTGGTCGATGAAGCGATTGTGCGACAGGTCGCCCTGCTGTGGCAGACCCGCGTGCTGCGGTTCGAGCGGCTCTATGTCGCCGACGAGATCGAAAATGCGCTGTCGTACTTGCGCGACATCTTCCTGCCGACGCTGCCCGCCCTGTACGCCCGCTGGGACCGCGCGCTCGGCAGCCGCGTCCCGGCGTTCCTGCGCCCCGGCAACTGGATTGGCGGCGACCGCGACGGCAACCCCTTCGTTACCGCCGATTCGATGCGACTCACCATGGCGCGCTCGGCCGAGACGGTGCTGACCTATTATCTCGATGCGGTTCATGCCCTCGGGGCTGAAATCTCGATCTCGTCGCACCATGCGCAGATCGACGCTGGCGTGCAGGCGCTCGCCGACGCCAGCGGCGACGATGCCGCGAGCCGCAGCGACGAACCCTATCGCCGCGCAATCTCCGGCATCTACGCCCGCCTGGCGGCGACCTATCGCGACCTGACTGGCAAGGCGCCGTCGCGCCCCGGCGCGCTCAAGGGCGAGCGCTATCCCGACCCGGCGGCGTTCCGCGCCGATCTGTCGGCCATTGCCAAGGGGCTGGCTGCGCAGGGCGGCGAGACGCTGGCGTCGAGCGGGTCGCTCGGGCGGCTGATCCGCGCGGTCGATATCTTCGGCTTCCATCTCGCCACGCTCGACATACGCCAGAACAGCGCGGTGCATGAGCGCGTGGTCGCCGAACTGCTCAAGGTCGCCGGGGTCGAGGCCGATTACACCGCGCTCGACGAAGACGCGCGCATCGCGCTGCTGCGCCGCGAACTCGCCAGCCCGCGCCCGCTCACCAGCCGCTATGCCGATTACTCCGACGAAACCGCGTCGGAACTCGCCATCGTCCACGCCGCAGCCGAGGTCCATGCACGCTACGGCCGCGCGGCGATCAGCCAGTATATCGTGTCGATGGCGCAGTCGGTGTCCGACCTGCTCGAGGTCCATGTCCTGCTCAAGGAAGCCGGCCTCTACACACCCGGCGAGCCGGTGCAGGCGCACATCATGGCCGTTCCGCTGTTCGAGACGATCGGCGATCTCGACGCCGGCCCCGACATCATGCGGTCCTGGTTCGCGCTGCCCGAGGTCGCGGCGATCGCCACCAAGCGCGGGCATCAGGAAGTGATGATCGGCTATTCGGATTCGAACAAGGATGGCGGCTACCTGACCTCGACCTGGGGGCTGAGCAAGGGATCGACCGCATTGCGGCCGGTGTTCGAGGAAGCGGGGATCGGTATGCAGCTGTTCCACGGCCGCGGCGGCGCGGTCGGGCGCGGCGGGGGATCGTCCTTTGCGGCGATCCAGGCGCAGCCCCCCGGCACGGTGCAGGGCCGCATCCGCATCACCGAACAAGGTGAGGTCATCGCGGCGAAGTATGGCACCCGCGAGAGCGCGCAGACCAATCTGGAGGCGATGGCGTCGGCGACCTTGCTAGCCAGCCTGGAGCCGCAGCGGCTGTCGGACGCCGATGCCGCCCGGTTCGAAGGCGCGATGGAGCAACTCTCGACCACCGCGTTCAAGGCGTATCGCGACCTGGTCTACGGCACCGACGGCTTCACCACCTTCTTCCGCCAGCTGACCCCGATCGCCGAGATTGCCGGCCTCAAGATCGGCAGCCGCCCGGCGAGCCGCAAGAAGAGCGACGCGATCGAGGATCTGCGCGCAATTCCCTGGGTGTTCAGCTGGGCGCAGGCGCGCGTCATGCTGCCCGGTTGGTACGGTGTCGGGCAGGCGCTGGCGGCCTTCCCCGATCGCGGATTGCTGCGCGAGATGGCGGCGGGCTGGCCGCTCTTCGCCTCGACGCTGGCGAATATGGAAATGGTACTCGCGAAGTCCGACATGGGCATCGCCGGCCATTATGCTGCACTGGTCGAGGACCGCGCACTTGCCGACGCAATCTTCGGGCGCATCCGCGACGGCTGGCGCACGACTCACGACCAGCTGCTGGAAGTAACGCGCCAGACCCGACTGCTCGAAAAGCATCCGGCGCTCGAAACCTCGATCAAGCTGCGGCTGCCCTATATCGAGCCGCTAAACCTGCTTCAGGTCGAATTGCTCAAGCGCCACCGCGCGGGCGAAACCGATCCCAAGATCGAACAGGGCATCCTGCTCTCGATCAACGCAATCGCGACCGCGCTGCGCAATTCGGGCTAGGGGTTGGCCATAAAGGGTGCGGCGATTTCGGGCCGCACCCGCACCAGCCGCCCGGTGGCGCGGTCAAGCATCGCCCAGGTCGAAACCGCTTCGACCTTCACCCGTCCATCGGCGCCGGTGAAGCGCATATGGCGATCGAAGCGCGCGCCCTTGGGCGGGTCTGGTACCCATGTTTCGGCCGTTACCGTCTCGCCGGCGCTGACATTGCCACGATAGTCGATCTCGTGCCGCGTTACGACCCAGACATAGGCGTCGCGATGTTCCGGCGCGGCGATTGCATCCCAGTGCGACACCGCCACATCCTGGATCCAGCGGACCCACACCGCATTGTTGACATGGCCCAGCTCGTCGATGTCGTCGGGCTGGGCCGTGATGCTTTTGGTGAAGCGCGCCATGGGTTGACGTTAACGGCACCTGCGCAGCGCTGCAATCGCGCAGGGATCAGTCGAACTTTGTCCGCTCATGTCCGACAAAGGCGAGCCTGCTGACCCCGGTGCGTTTCACCTGTGCAAGGATGGTGTCGAAGCGTTCATAGCGGGCCGCCGCATAGGTCTTGAGCAGAAGCAGTGCATCCGTCGACACGCCGGCCCTGAGCAGCGGGGCGAGTTGCGCATCCGAAATCGGCGCGCCATCCCACAGCAACGATCCGTCTTCCGTGATATCGAGCTGGTGCGGCTGGCCCGGAGGCGCCGTCTTCTCGCCTTGGTGCAGGTCCACCGGAACCTTGTGCGTCAGGCTGGGGATGGTGACGATCAGCATGATGAGCAGCACCAGCATCACATCGATCAACGGGGTGGTGTTGAGAGTGCTGAACAGCGCGTCATCCTGCGCGCGATCCTGCGCGCGGCGGTCCGCAAAAGCACGCGGAATCGATACCTCCTCTCGTTAACGAGATGATGTACCATTGCATATGTATGCTGGATAACAAGGGGAGTTTGCGGTCGGGGTACAGACGTGCTGCGCCCCGACCAGGCAGGTCACGGATTCAGAGAGGCGGCTTCGGGATCGTCGAGATCGTCGTCGTCGATCGTGCCCGTGTCGAAATCTTCCTGGAGCGAATCCTCGATCTCGTCTTGTTCTTCGTCGGGATCACCGATCGCTTCATCCGCCACTTCCTCTGCGGCAAGCAGAACATCGTCCTCGTCGTCGTCGGCGTCGATCTCGGCGCCGAGGTCGGGGGCCAGATCGGTCAGCAGCGTCCCGTTGCCCGGGCCTCCGACCGTCGCCTCCAGTATCTCCGCGCGTTGGCTCTCGTCATAGCCGTCTTCGTCATAGCCGTCGTCGCCGGTTCCATGACTTTGCACCTGGTGACCACCCATTGCCGTCTCCTTGCGTTCTACTGGATGCGCGAACGGCGGGCGGGGGCGGCTGGTTCCCTGGCGTGCGACGGACGGCGTCAGCTGCGACGAAACAACTTGCCGCGCTCGGTCACGAACACGATGACCAGTGCGGTCAGGCCCAACGTGGTGAAGCCGATGTAGAGCGGCACGGTCGTTCCATCGAACGCCTGGCCGATCACCGCACCCAGGACGGCGGCACCAAGCGTGGCGATGAACCCCTGCAGGCTGGATGCGCGTCCGGCGATCTCGCCCATATTCTCCATCGCCATGGCCGAGAAGTTCGAATTGGCCAGGCCCATTGCGGCCATCATCGGAGCCTGCAGCACGATGAAAATCCAAAGGGTCTCGCCGTAGAAGAGGATGATCGCAAGATGCACGGCGGCCAGCGCCGTCGTCACGACGATGGCGAGGTGGGACAGAAAACGCATGCCGAAGCGCATCACCAGCCGCGAATTGGCAAAGGCGCTGACCGCCATCAGCCCCGCGATCGACGCGAACACGGCGGTCAGCAACTCGGGGCGCTTGAACACGTCATACACGATCTGCTGGATCGACCCGATAAAGGCGAAGAAGCAGCCCGAAATGGCGGCGGTCGCAAAGGTATAGCCGACGGCCCAGCGGTCGCGGAACATGATGCGATAGCCGCGCCAGATTTCCTTCAGATCGAGTCGATTGACCGATGCCGGGTCCAGCGTCTCGGGCATGCGGATCAGGAACCAGCCCATCACAAGCGCCGCGACGATCCCGATCCCGCCAAAGATAAGCCGCCACGACCCGAAGATCATCACCATCAACTGGCCCCAGGCGGGGGCAAGTACCGGCACGACCATGAAGGTCATGAAGGCCAGGCTCATCACCCGCGCCATCGCACGCCCCTGAAAACAGTCGCGCACCAGCGCAACGGTAACGACTCGCCCGGCGGCGACCGCGGCGCCGCTCGCCGCACGCGCGATCAGCAGCAGTTCGAAACTGGTTGCGCTGGCCGCGATCAGATTGGTCACCACATAAAATGCCAAGGCGACGCCGATCACGGGCTTGCGCCCGAACCGGTCGGCCAGCGGGCCGTGCGCCAGCTGCGCCACGGCGAAGCCCAGCATGAAGGCGGTGATCACATATTGGCGATGGTTGGGCTCGCTCACCCCCAGTTGATCCGCGATTGCGGGCAGGGCGGGCAGCATCGAATCGATGCCTAGCGCAGTCAGCGCCATGATCGACGCGATCAGGGCGACGAATTCGCCCATCGGGATCGGGGAGCGGTTTTCCGGCGTCTTCGCTGCGGCAGATTGGGTAAGCGCGTCCATGCGCGGCCCATGCCGCATTGCAACCATTGCGTCACCCCCGGGATTTGACCTGAACGCAAAAGCGCGTTAGTGTATTGCTCAAATAACACGCTTGGAGTTTTGTGATGAAACCAATCTGGCTTGTGCTTCCGGTCGCGGCCGCCCTCGCCGCCTGTGGCGGGGACGGTGAGGGGACCAGCATCTCGATCGAGGGCGATAACGGGTCGGTCACCGCCGCAGCTGACAAGGACGGCAAGGTGTCGGTCAAGGCCCCGGGTTTCGAAGGCTCGATCAAGCTGCCCAAGTTCAATATCGGCGCCGAGAATTTCGAAGTCGATGGCGTCAAGCTCTATCCCGGTGCGACCGTCTCCAGCCTCAACATCGACGATCGTCAGGACGGCACCAAGTCCGGCGGCGTCAAGGTGACGTTCGACGCTCCGGCAGAGGCGAACCGGGTGCGCGACTGGTTCCGCGAGCAGATGGAGGGCGCTGGCTTCACCGTCACTGGCAATCGCGACGAGCTGACCGGCAAGACCAAGTCGGGGAGCCCCTACACACTCAAGATCGACGGAACCGGCGAAGAAAAAAGTCGCGGCACGCTGACCGTCTCCGGAAGCTGAAGCTGGGTTGGGCAATTGCCGGAGCGCGCGCGCACGGCCGCCGTTTCATCTTCGTTGAACCAGCAAATTGCACCATCCGCCGTCCACGCGTAGGCGACGGCGCAGCGGGAGGAGCGCACGGCACCGCGCTTCTCCCGCGCTTGCCATCCGGGATTTCCCGCCCCTGTTCGATCGTCTCTAAGGCGACTATTTGAGGGGGATTCGTTTCCCGGAGTCGCTTGCAATGCCCGATACCGTTCTCGCCCAAGTCCCGCTCGTCAGCCTCGCCGATCAGGCGCGCGATCCCGAGGGCTTTGCCGCCGCGTTGGGCGGCTCGTTCGAGCGGTTCGGTTTTGCGATGGTCTCGGACCACGGCATTCCGCAGGAACTGATCGACCGCGCCTGGGCGATGACCAAGGCGTTTTTCGATCTGCCCGAAGAGGTCAAGCGCAGCTACTTCGTCGCGGGTGGTGGCGGCGCGCGCGGCTATACCCCGTTCAAGACCGAGATCGCCAAGGGCGCGACCCATGTCGACCTCAAGGAATTCTGGCATATCGGGCGCGAGCTGGCCGCCGGTCACCGTTTTTCGGAGCTGATGGCGCCGAACATCTGGCCCGACCAGCCCGAAGGGTTCCGCGATACGTTGATTGAGCTGTTCGCCGCGTTCGACACCGCCGGGGACAGACTGCTTTCGGCGATCGCAGTGCATCTCGGCCTCGCGCCGGACTGGTTCGACCATGCGGTGAGGGACGGTAATTCGGTGCTGCGCTTGCTGCACTATCCGCCGGTGACCGAAGATGCGCCGAACGTGCGCGCGGGTGCGCATGAGGACATCAACCTCATCACCCTGTTGCTCGGCGCCGAGGAGGCGGGTCTGGAACTGCTCGACAAGGATGGCGAATGGCTGCCGGTCAAGCCGCCAGAGGGCGCGCTGGTGGTCAATGTCGGGGACATGCTGCAGCGGCTGACCAACCATGTCCTGCCCTCGACCACGCACCGCGTGGTCAATCCGCCGGTCGAGCGGCGCGGGCATTCGCGCTACTCCATGCCTTTCTTCCTGCACCCCGCGCCCGATTTCCTGATCAAGGCGCTGCCGCAGACGGTGACCGCGGAGAATCCCGAGCGCGAGCCGCCGATCACTGCGCACGACTATCTCGCCGAGCGCCTGGCCGAGATCGGGCTGACGAAGAAATAGAAAAAATATCTCCCTTCCCCGCAAGGGAGGGAGGTATGGGCAGAACAGTCGGCTCGGGCGATGCCCGGGCCGTTGCCACTTATGGGGATTGAGACATGACCGAACCGCTTCGCGTTGCACTGGCTGGCCTTGGCACGGTGGGCGCGGGCGTCATTCGTCTGATCGACGCCAATGCGGAGCTGATCGCGCGGCGCGCAGGGCGGCCGATCGAGATCGTCGCAGTCTCCGCACGCGACCGGACCAAGGATCGCGGTGTCGACATCACCCGCTTCGAATGGGTCGACGACATGCGCGATCTGGCCCAGCATCCGCGCGCCGATGTGGTGGTCGAACTGATCGGCGGGTCGGATGGACCCGCACTCGCGCTCGCCCGCGCGACGCTGGCGGCGGGCAAGGGGCTGGTCACTGCCAACAAGGCGATGATTGCCCACCACGGCCTCGAACTCGCGCACGTCGCCGAACAGGCCGACACGCCGATGAAGTTCGAGGCGGCGGTCGCGGGCGGCGTTCCGGTGATCAAGGGGCTGCGCGAGGGCGCGGCGGCCAACGTGATCGACCGCGTCTATGGCATCCTCAACGGTACCTGCAATTTCATCCTGTCGAAGATGGAGGCCGAGGGGCGGGACTTTGCCGAGGTTCTGGCCGAGGCACAGGCCAAGGGCTTTGCCGAGGCGGATCCAAGCTTCGACATCGATGGCGTCGATGCCGCGCACAAGCTGTCGATCCTCGCCAGCCTCGCTTTCGGGACCCAGCCGGCGTTCGGCGATGTCGCGATCGGCGGTATCCGTCACCTGCTCGCTGCCGATATCGCCGAGGCGGCGGCCTTGGGCTATCGCGTCCGTCTGCTCGGCATCGCGGATTTGAACGGCGAGGGCCTGTTCCAGCGTGTCCATCCGCACCTTGTCCCGCTCGCCCATCCGCTCGCGCACGTCACCGGCGCGACCAATGCGGTGGTGGCGGAAGGCAATTTTGTGGGACGCCTGTTGTTTCAGGGTGCTGGGGCCGGAGATGGTCCCACCGCGAGCGCCGTGGTCGCCGACCTGATCGATATTGCGCGTACGGAGTTCGGCCCCCCCTACGCAATGCCAGCCGCCAGGCTCGCCAAGGAACCTGCGGCACCGAGCGGCGAGCGGCGCGGGCGCGCCTATCTGCGCTTCACCGTGCCCGACAAGGTCGGCGTGCTCGCCGAGATCGCGGCAGCGATGCGCGATGCGGGGGTGTCGATCGAATCGCTGATCCAGCGTGGTGCCATCGCGGATGGAAGCGTGCTGCTGGCGATTGTGACGCATGAGGGGCCGGAGCGGTGTGTCGCGCAGGCGCTGGAGAAGCTGCGCGGCTCGCAGAGCCTCGCGGGCGAGCCGATGTGGATGCATATCCTCGGCGAATGAGGACGTGCTACGGCGCGGGTTCGCGCTGGCGCACCACCTTGCCGTCGAATCCGACGCCGACCGTCACGCCGACCATCCCACCGCACGGCGTGAGGAACGGGCCCGAGACGCCGCATTGGAACATCGTGTCCTCCAGCACCCGTGCCGTCTCGGCAGGCCGGTTGTCGACCGCGCGGGCGGTGACGAACGGGACGCGATATTTCTTGTCTGCCTCACGCAGCGCGCAGATCGTCACTTCATCCGGATCGGCGGTCTTTTCACATGGGATGACGGCCCGCGTCTTTTCCCGATGCGCGCGCAGCAGCGCGCCGTCGGCACCGGACTGGAACGCGAGGGCAAGCAGCATCAGGGACATGGCGTCGAACCTCCCGACGCAACGCTATCACGATGCTTTCGGTGGCGAAACGGGGGTCAGTTACCGTCGCTGGAAACCGTCGCGGCGTCCGCCAGCGCGATCTCCACCACGGCGCGCCCGCGACGGACAATCCCCAGTTCGCGCGCGGCGGCTTCGGACAGGTCGAGAATGCGGCTCTTGTGGAACGGCCCGCGATCATTGACGCGAACGACCACGCTGCGTCCGGTCGACGGATCGGTTACGCGCAGTTTGGTGCCAAATGGCAGGCTGCGATGCGCGGCGGTCATGCCATCGGGGTCAAACCGCTCACCGCTTGCCGTGCGGTTGCCGGCATGGGCGGCGCCATAATAGCTTGCCATGCCGCTTGCCATCACCGTCGATGCGCCGGGTGCGGCAACGGCAGGGGTGGCGTCCTGCGCCGCGACCGGCGCAGCGGCGGTCAGCATGATGACAGCGATGATCGAACGCATGGTCCCCGGCCCCTTTCGGTGCGGGGGTGAAACAGACGCGGCGCTGGAGGGCAATCCGTCCAGCGCCGCGTTGTTTGGATTCTGCGGTCAAACGTCGAGATTGGCGACGCTTAGCGCGTTTTCCTGGATGAATTCGCGGCGCGGTTCGACGACATCGCCCATGAGGCGCGTGAAGATCTCGTCCGCGACATCGGCCTGATCGACCTGCACCACCAGCATAGAGCGGTTGGCCGGATCGAGCGTGGTTTCCCACAGCTGTTCGGCGTTCATCTCCCCCAGCCCCTTGTAGCGCTGGATCGACAGGCCCTTGCGGCCCGAGGCGAGGATGGCGTCGAGCAGCTCGCTCGGCCGTGCGACGAGGGTCTCGCCCTTGGCGGCGGCGACGGGCAGCTCCTCTTCGCCCTCGGCGACCGGAGCCGCTTCCTCGGCCTGCGCGACCTTGGCGGAGACGAGCTTGGCGATCTGCGCATAGCTGTCGGCCTGTTCGGCGGCGAGCGCGTGGAGCTTGCGCCCCTCGGCCGAGGTCAGGAACGCGGCCTCGATGATGTGGTGATCGGTCACGCCGCGCCACCAGCGCTCGAAATGGAAGCCGCCATCGTCGGTGACGCGCGCGGTCCAGCGGGCGTCGGCGTCGGTCAGGTCGAGCCGCTGCGTGACTGCAGCCAGCCGCTCGCCGCGCTGCTCGCGCGTCGCTTCGGGATCGAGCGCGCGGCCCAGCGCCAGCGCCTCGATGATCGAGGGATCGTAGCGGCGCGGGACATAGCGCATCAGCGTCTTCATGCGGCGCGCATGCTCGACCAGGCTCGCCAGATCCTCGCCAAAGCGGGTGCCCGACGCGGTTTCCAGCCGGTTGCCGGCGACCCCCGCCTCGACCAGATAATCGTCGAGCGCGGCATCGTCCTTCAGATACACTTCCGACCGGCCCTTGGTTGCCTTGTACAAAGGCGGCTGGGCAATGAAGAGATGCCCGGCCTCGATGATCTCGGGCATCTGGCGGTAGAAGAAGGTGAGCAGCAGCGTGCGGATATGCGCGCCGTCCACGTCAGCGTCGGTCATGATGACGATCTTGTGGTAGCGCAGCTTTTCGAGGTTGAAGTCGTCGCGGCCGATGCCGGTGCCCATCGCCTGGATCAGCGTGCCGATTTCCTTGGACGACAGCATGCGGTCAAAGCGCGCGCGCTCGACGTTCAGGATCTTGCCGCGCAGCGGGAGGATCGCCTGGAAATGACGGTCGCGGCCCTGTTTGGCCGAGCCACCGGCCGAGTCACCCTCGACCAGGAACAGTTCGGACTTGGCCGGATCGCGCTCCTGACAATCGGCGAGCTTGCCGGGCAGCGAGGCGATGTCCATCACGCCCTTGCGCCGGGTCAGTTCGCGCGCACGCTTGGCCGCTTCGCGCGCGGCGGCGGCGTCGATCACCTTCTGGATGATCATGCGGGCGTGGGCGGGATTTTCCTCCAGCCAGTCGTTCATCTTGTCGGCCATCAGCGCTTCGAGCGGCTGGCGGACTTCGGACGACACCAGCTTGTCCTTGGTCTGGCTGCTGAACTTGGGATCGGGCAGCTTGACGCTGACGATCGCCGTCAGGCCTTCACGCATGTCGTCGCCGGTGAGCGTGACCTTTTCCTTCTTCAGCAGGCCCGACTTGTCGGCATAGCTGTTGATCGTGCGGGTCAGCGCGGCGCGGAACGCGGCAAGGTGGGTGCCGCCGTCCCGCTGCGGGATGTTGTTGGTGAAGCAGAGGACGTTTTCGTAATAGCTGTCGTTCCACTCCAGCGCGACATCGATGCCGATATCGTCGCGCTGGCCGGTCACCGAAATCGGATCGGGGAAGAGCGGCGACTTGTTGCGATCGAGCCACTTCACGAAAGCGGCGATTCCGCCTTCATAATAGAGTTCGACTTCCTTGACCTCTTCGTGTCGCGCGTCGCGCAGGAACAGGCGCACGCCGGAATTCAGGAACGCCAGCTCGCGATAGCGATGCTCGAGCTTGTCGAAATCATATTCGATCTGGTTCTTGAACGTGCCGCCATCGCCCGGCGTCTTTTCGGTCGAGGCGAGGAAGGTCACGCGCGTGCCCTTCTTGCCATTGGCCGGGCCGATCACCTTGAGCGGTGCGGTCGCGTCGCCATAGGCGAAGCGCATGTAATGCTCCTCGCCGTCGCGCCAGATGTTGAGGTCGAGCCATTCCGACAGCGCGTTAACCACCGACACGCCGACGCCGTGCAGACCGCCCGAGACCTTGTACGCATTGTCGTCCGAGGTGTTTTCGAATTTACCGCCGGCGTGGAGCTGGGTCATGATGACCTCAGCCGCGCTCACGCCCTCTTCGCTGTGGATGCCGGTCGGGATGCCGCGGCCGTTATCCTCGACCGACACCGAGCCATCGGCGTTCAGCTGGATGATGATCTTGTCGCAATGGCCGGCCAGCGCTTCGTCGATCGCGTTGTCCGAAACCTCGAACACCATGTGGTGCAGGCCGGAACCGTCGTCGGTGTCGCCGATATACATGCCGGGCCGCTTGCGCACCGCGTCGAGGCCCTTGAGGACCTTGATGCTGTCGGCGCCGTAGGCGTTGGAGTTGGGGGCGGAATCGGTGGTGTTGTTGTCGTCTGATGCCATGCCCAGCATATAGGGTCGACAGTCACAAAACGGAAGCGAAATGGGCCTTAGGCGGGGTGGATCGCGCCGTCGTGAACGGTGAGCCGAATCGCCGCCCCCGCCTCGGCAAACAATGCTGGTTCGGTGCCGGTCATCCACACCTGTCCGCGCCCCGTCAGCCGTTCGAACAGCGCCGCGCGACGGGCGGGATCAAGGTGCGCGGCGACCTCGTCCAGCAGCAGGATCGGCGCGCGGCCGGTGCGGTCGGCGACAAGTTCGGCATGGGCGAGGACGATGGCGAGCAGGAGGGCCTTTTGCTCGCCGGTCGAGCAGAGATGCGCGGCCTGGCCCTTGCCAAGATGCGTGACCGCAAGGTCCTGGCGATGCGGGCCGTTCAGCGTGCGCCCGGCGGCGGCGTCCCGCGCGCGACCGGCGCGCAGGCGCGCGGTGAGATCGGTCGCGTCATCTCCCTCGATGGCGAGGCCGGCGCGGGCAAACGGCCCTTCGGGTTGCGCGACGAGGCGGTCGGAGAGCTGGGCGACGGTGGTACGGCGCGCGGTGTCGATCGCCGCGCCATGTTCGGTCATGCGCGCTTCCAGCGCGGTGAGCCAGTCGGGATCGGCGGGTTCTTCGGCGCCGAGCAGGCGGTTGCGCTCGCGCATCGCGGCTTCGTAGCGCGCGCTGTGGTGGGCATGGCTGGGGACGAGCGCGAGGGCGAGCCGGTCGAGAAAGCGCCGCCGCTCGCTCGCCGGTTCGGCGAACAGCCGGTCCATCGCGGGTGTGAGCCACAGCACGGTCAGCCATTCGCCGAGCGAGGTCGCCGCGGCGGTCGCGCCATTGACGCGGACGATGCGGCGCTCGGGCGCAGAGGGCTGGGTGCCGGTGCCGATCTCGACCTCCCCGTCGAGCTGCGCCGCCACCCCGAACCCGCCGCTGCCGCCCTGTCGCGCCATTTCGGTCAGCGGCGCGCGGCGCAGGCCGCGACCGGGGGCGAGCAGGGACACCGCCTCCAGCACATTGGTCTTTCCCGCGCCATTGTCCCCCGCCAGCACGACGAAGCCGGTCCCGACATTGAAGATCGTGTCGCGATGGTTGCGGAAATCAGTCAGGACGAGGCGGGTGAGGGCCATCAGCGGCGTCTAGCGTTCCGGCGTGGCGCGCGATAGCGTTCACGCGGCGAAAGCCTCCTTGGGCACTTTGGAAGCGACCGATTCTGGCGGCGATGCTGCTCGCCAAGGCTGGATGCACAGCCTGCTGGGGTACAGCGTCTGGGTGCAGCCACATGCAATTCGCCTCCCTCTTCAGGGCGGGAGTGAAGAGCCGCATGTGGATAGAAGCTAAATTCCGATCAGGCCCTTTGCGCGCAATTCTGCCTGCGCCGCGCGGTACTGGACCGGGTCGCCGATACCGAGCCGCGCGCGGACCGCGTCGAGCGGTTCGGCGAGCAAAAGCTCGTAATCCTCGCCCGACAGCCAGCGCGCGGCCTTGCCATGGCGATAGCCTTCGCGCACCGCCTTGGCGAAGCTGCGCGATCCGGTGACGCGCAGGCTCTTGAGCGCGGCGCCCAAGGCGATGAATGCCCAGCCCAGGCCGCCGGTCTGGGCATAGGAAAAGGCGACGAGGCACGCTTCGCCGAGCGGTTCGTCGGCCTGGTAGCCGGTGACGACGTGCCAGATGTCGTGAATGTCGCGCTCGCGCCGGCCATACCAGGCATGCGGATGCTCGATCCCGCGTTCGACATCGGCGTCGGCATAGCTCACATCTGCCAGCCCCTGAGCCGAATAGCCGGTGCGATCGAGAAAGGCGCGATAGGCCGCGCCGACGCTGCCTTCGGGCAGCGAGTCGAGCCAGGCGCGGTCGGAGAATTTCTCGGCCAGTTCGGTGCGGCGATAGGCGATTCGCCCGCCCTCCGCCGTGCTCAGCAGACGGCGATAATTGCGCGCCAGCGTGTCGCCGTTCAGCGCGCGCATGATGCGGAACACCTGCACCGTATCGTCGCCGTTGGCGAGCAGACGGCGCAGCGCGGTCAGCGCTGTCCCCCATTCGCGCTTGCGCGGTTTGCTCCAGTCGATCGCCTGAGTTGCCATGGGAACCACCGTTACTGACAGATGTGTCAATAAGTGGTTATCCCCCGCATTGCAAGGTGACAAGAGCTCTGGACAGTTCCGGTGAACAACCGGTTGCTTATCTTGCGGGCAGACGCGGACCTCAGTCAGGCCGACCTCGCCCGCCTGCTCGGCGTCTCGCGCCAGACCGTGAATGCGGTCGAGACGGACAAATATGACCCGAGCCTGCCGCTGGCGTTGCGGATGGCGAAAATCTTTGGAGTGGCAGTCGATGAAATTTTCGTCGATGACTGGGTCGCACCCGACCGTGACTGAATTCACGCGTGCGCAACGCTGGCGCCGGCATGCGGTCGAGGCGCTGATCGGTGGCATGATCGGCGCCGGTTTCGGCTTTGGTATGGCCAGCTTTGTCGACTCGACCGGATTCGAGCAGTGGACCATCGCCGAACTCGCGTCGCTCGGCATCGGGTTCATGTTGTTGTTCATGGGCGGCTTCGTGCTGGTGATGAGCGCATCTGAAGACCGGTGGCGGCGTTTGGTCGCATTTCGTCAGCCCGGGAGCGAGCCGCCGGATCGCGATTCGATGCTGGCGGTCCGCCGTCAGGGCGTGATCATCGCGCTGACCGGCCCGACCCTCGCCGCGCCGCCGGTGCTGGCGCATCTAGGCCTTGGCGACGACGGGCGGGCGATCGCGGCGGCGGGCGTGATGGGGGCGCTCGCGGTGCAGAGCTGGCTGAACTGGCGGCTCTATCGCACGAGCGACGAACTGGTGCGGCAGGTGGCGATCGTGGCTGGCGCGGTGTGCTTCTGGGGTGCGCAGCTGGCGCTGTTCATCTGGGCCACGCTGGCCAAGCTGTGGCTGGTCGCGGACGTCGACAGCTGGACGCTGCTGACGCTGGTGATGGCGGCTTATCTGGTGGCGTCGAGCTGGATCGGGCTGCGGCGCGGGCTTGGCCAGCTCTGAGTGCGAAGGGGGGAAGGCGCGCGCGGCGCCTTCCCGGTCCGGTCAGACGCGCATCGGCATCAGCACATAGAGCGCCGGCGACTTGTCATTTTCACGAATCAGCGTCGGCGCGGCGGCGTCGGCAAGGTGGACTTCGACCACATCGCTTTCGATCTGGCCGAGAATGTCCATCAGATAACGCGAATTGAATCCGATCTCGAACGGCTGCGCGGCGTACTCGCCGGGCACGTCCTCGGCCGCAGTGCCGTTGTCGGGGCTGGTGACCGACAGGGTGATCCGGTCGCGGTCGAGCGCCATCTTCACCGCGCGGGTCTTTTCGGTCGCGATGGTCGACACGCGGTCGACGCCCTGCATGAAGCTGCGCGGGTCGATCTTGAGGATCTTGTCGTTCCCGGTCGGGATGACGCGCGAATAATCGGGGAAAGTGCCGTCGATCAGCTTCGAAGTGAGGATCGCAGCGCCGAGGTCGAAGCGGATCTTCGATCCCGACAGCGACACGCCGACTGAACCGTCGACTTCGTCGAGCAGCTTGCGCAGCTCGGCCACACACTTACGCGGCACGATGACGTCGGGCATCGCTTCGGCGCCTTCGGGGCGCGGCACGGTGACGCGGGCAAGGCGGTGACCGTCGGTCGCCGCGGCCTTCAGCATGTCGTCGGCGACGTGCAGGAAGATGCCGTTGAGATAATAGCGCGTCTCTTCGGTCGAGATCGCGAAGCGCGTCTTGTCGATGATCTGCTTGAGCGTTTCGGCGGGCAGCTCGAACACGGTGGGCAGTTCGCCTTCCGCGATCACCGGGAAATCGTCGCGCGGCAGCGTACCCAGCTCGAACTTGGCGCGGCCGGCATTGACCTTGATCTTGCCCTCGGCGGCGGTCAGCTCGACCTGTGCCCCCTCGGGCAGCTTGCGCGCGATGTCGAACAGGGTGTGGGCAGGGACGGTGATCGCGCCCGCCTGATCGACCGCAGCCGCCACGGTTTCGTCGATCTGCAGGTCGAGATCGGTTGCCATGAGCCGCAGCGATCCGTCGAGCGATGCCTCGATCAGCACGTTGGACAGGATCGGGATGGTGTTGCGCCGTTCGACCACCGACTGGACGTGGCTGAGGCCCCGAAGGAGCGTGGCGCGTTCGATCGTCGCTTTCATGTGTGTTCAAAACCCCCGGGCGGTCGCCCAAATTCAACAGACGGCGCGTGATTGCCGTCGGAAGTTCAAGCTATCCTTAACGCGAAAAAGGGCCGGAGCAAGCGGCTCCGACCCTTCGTCGTATTCATTTGTGGACAGGCGAACCGTCAGAAGCGGAAGCCGACGCCCACTGCGATCTGGTGACGATCGGTATCGATGTCGAAATCCTCGGTGATCGCGCCATTGCTATATTCAAAATTCGCGTTCGAATAGTTCGAATAGCGATACTCGAGCTTGGCATAGCTGTTGGTGCCGATCGCCTGCTCGATGCCCGCGCCGATGCGCCAGCCGTCCAGCTCGAAATTGTCGCGCAGTTCGGTCGTGCCGTCGGTCGCAAGGACGTTCAGGCGGGCATTGGTGTAGCCGCCCTTGGCATAGACCAGAGTGCTGGGCGAGGCGAGTACGCCGGCGCGCAGGCCGACATAGATGTCACGGCCGGTGCCGACTTCACCGAAACCGAAGAAGTTCGGATCGGTCGACCGTGCTTCGACCTTGCCGGTCGAATCCGACAGTTCGGCCTCGACGCCGACCACCGCGCCACCAACGGCGATGTCGTATCCGACGTCCACGCCGTAGAGGAAACCATCGACATTCTGGTCGTCGCCGTCGATGTCGCTGTCCTCGGTGCTGCCCGGGCGGACGATGTCATAACCGCCGATGACGCCGGCGCGGAAGCCGGTGAAGGTCGGATCGGTGTCCTGGGCGAAGGCCGGGGCGGCGATCATGGTCGATGCGGCCAGAGCGGCGGCAATTGCGATACGCATATTGAAACTCCTTAACTCAACCCGTTCACGGGCTGGGGGCTGTAATGACGCTGCGCCGCACAAGTTGCATGAACGCTGGATAAACGCGGAAAACCGTTGCTATTGTGCCACAGTGCACTCATTCAGCTTGGCCATGCGGAAAGGACGCGACTTCATCGCCCGACATGGCGAAACGGTGTTCAACGCTGCCCGGCGACTGCAGGGGGACCATCTGCACACCCCGCTGACCCGCGCGGGCTTTGCCCAGGCGGACCAGATGGGGCAGGCGCTCGCAGACATGCTCGGCCGCGCGCCAGCGTTGACATTATGGGCGTCCGACACCGGCCGCGCGCTGCAGACGTTGGCGGTGATCACCGAGCACCTCGGCCTCGACTGGCACGGTGCGCGGCACGATCCGCGCCTGACCGAGATCGGCATGGGCAGTTGGGGCGGGCGCTATTATGCGGAACTGATGGCGGGCGACCTGCCGGTGATTGCCCCGACCGGGCTGCTCCATCCGGCGCCGGATGGTGAAACCTATGCCGAGATCGCGGCGCGCGTATCGGACTGGCTTGCCGACACCCACGACGACCCCGGCGACCGGCTGATCATCATGCACGGCATTTCCAGCCGTGTGCTACGTGGGGTGATGACCGGGTGCGACGTCCATCCCGAGTTCGCCACGCCGATTGCCGCGGGACTGCCGCAGGGGTCGATCGTCATGATCGAGCATGGCCGTGAAACGATCGTGCATCTGGGCAGCGGACGCGCGCCGGCGTGACGGCGCTGCTTCTCGCGGTTGCGCTCGCCGCGCAGGGTCAAGGCCGCGAAGCGCTTGGCGTCTTCGATGCCTGGGGAGCGTTTCGCGATGCCGCCCCGGCGCGCTGCTATGCCATCGGCCAGCCGGTACGTGGACGCGACGGCGCTTTTGCCAGCATCGCCAACTGGCCACGATCCGGCGCGCGCAATCAGGTCCATATCCGTCTGAGCCGCGCGCGCGATCCGCGGGCGAAGGTCACGCTGGCGATCGGCGAACGGCGGTTCGAGTTGATCGCGGGGGCGAGTGACGCATGGGCTCCCGATGCACGGACCGATCGTGCCATCGTTGCCGCGATCCGCTCAAGCCGGTCGATGAGCGTCGAAAGCGTCGCCCGTAGCGGCGGAGCGTTCGCCGACGTCTATGCGCTCAAGGGCGCAGCGACCGCGATCGATGCGGCCGCGATGGGCTGTGCGCGTCGGTAAGCGCCCAGCCCATGCATCGGATTATTGTTGTCCCGGAGTCGGGCTTGCCGACGGAGCGGGGGCCGGGCTGCCCGTCGGGGCGGGCGTGGGCGCCGTCGCCTGCGGGCCGTCGCGCACCGCGATGATCGCCGCCTGAACCTTGTCGCGCACCGCAGCGTCGGTCTGCGCGAGTTTGGCGATTTCGTTGAAACGGGCGGTTTCGAGACCGGCGGCAGTCACGGCCTTGGTCATCTTGGCTGCCTTGTCTGCGGCCGGGATCGCCGGATCTTTCGATACCGCGTCGGAGGCGAGTGCAGCCTTGGCGAACATCGTCACCTCGGCGTCGGTGATCGGGGCAGGAGCGGCCGCTTCGGCCTGGGGCGCGGGGGCGGCGGTCTGGGCAAGGGCAGGTGCGGCGAACAGGAAACCAGCGGTCAGCGCCGCGCGGGTCAAATAGGTCAAAACAAAACTCCAGTATCGTTGAATGTACAGGCGTCAAAGACGCGCACGCGACAGGGTTCCAGACCCCGGCGATCGATCGCAACCTTTCCTCGGCAAGCCGTGGCCGGCCCGGGACGGGCGGGGCATGGAAATGTGTCGGCACTTCGGCTATATTCGCGCGATGCAGCCAGTCTCGTCGCCCCCCATGCCCATTCCCGGGCACATCGATCCCGTGCCCGTTCCGCGCAGCCTGAAGCCGCGCGCCGATGGGCGGATCGACCTGCTCGGTCTGTCCAAGGCCGATCTGCGCATGGCGCTGGAGACGGCACAGCTGGAGCCGAAACAGGCAAAGCTGCGCGCCAAACAGCTGTGGCACTGGATCTATAATCGCGGCGTCACCGATTTCAGCCTGATGACCGATATCTCGAAGGCGATGCAGCCCTGGCTGGCGCAGCGTTTCGTGATCTCGCGCCCGCAGGTGGTGGAGGCGCAGGTGTCGACCGACGGCACGCGCAAGTGGCTGCTGCGGTCGGACGACGGGCAGGATTACGAGATGGTGTTCATCCCCGACGCGGATCGGGGAACCTTGTGCGTGTCGAGCCAGGTCGGCTGCACGCTCAACTGCCGCTTCTGCCACACCGGCACGATGCGGCTGGTGCGCAATCTCGAACCCGGCGAGATCGTCGGACAGGTGATGCTGGCGCGCGACGCGCTGGGCGAATGGCCGAGCACGCCCGAGGGGCGGATGCTCACCAACATCGTGATGATGGGAATGGGCGAGCCGCTCTATAATTTCGACAATGTCCGCGATTCGCTGAAGATCGTGATGGACGGCGACGGACTGGCGCTGAGCAAGCGGCGCATCACGCTGTCGACCAGCGGTGTGGTGCCGATGATGGCGCGCGCGGGCGAGGAGATCGGCGTCAACCTTGCCGTTTCGCTCCACGCGGTGACCAAGGAAGTGCGCGACGAGATCGTGCCCCTGAACCGCAAGTTCGGGATCGAGGAGCTGCTGCAGGCATGCGCCGACTATCCCGGCGCGAACAATGCC
Source organism: Sphingomonas sp. (assembly GCF_965227385.1). Taxonomy (GTDB): domain Bacteria; phylum Pseudomonadota; class Alphaproteobacteria; order Sphingomonadales; family Sphingomonadaceae; genus Sphingomonas. The sequence continues at coordinate 343,661 of NZ_OZ245750.1, read as the reverse complement.
CGTCGCATCACGTTCGAATATGTGATGCTGAAGGACAAGAATGACAGCGACGACGATGCGCGCGAGCTGGTGCGGCTGATCAAGCAGTACAAGCTGCCCGCCAAGGTCAATCTGATCCCGTTCAACCCCTGGCCCGGCGCGCCGTACGAATGCTCAACGCCCGAGCGAATCCGGGCGTTTCAGGAAATTGTGTTCGGTGCGGGCATTTCCGCTCCGGCGCGCACGCCGCGCGGGCGCGACATCGATGCCGCATGCGGTCAGCTCAAGACCGCGAGCGAGAAAAAGAGCCGCGCGGAGCTCGACCGGCTGGCCGAAGAGAAGCAGGCCGCGCTCGGCTGATCGGGGCAGTGTTGCCAAGATATCACGGTATTTCTACAATGTTGCCAAAATGAACCGTGTTACTCTTGTAACGCACGCGTGGGCTTACTAGTTGTGCACCCGCAACGACATGTTGCTTAACTAAAACAACATCCTGCTTGGGGAATCTGTTATGCGTAAGATCGCTATTCTTGCGGCGCTTGCTGCCGCCACCGTCGCTTCGCCTGCGTTCGCTCAGGACGCAGCTTCGGGTGAAGGCCGCGTCGAAGTGCGCGGCGGTATCGCATGGGCCGAGGGCGCTGAAGAAGCGTTCGCTGGCGTTGCAGTCGGCTATGACTTTGATCTGGGCGACACCGCGTTCGTCGGCGTCGAAGCTGGGGCGGACAAGGTCCTTACCGAAGGTGCGGACGTGTTCTGGACCATCGGTGGCCGCGTCGGCGCCAAGGTCGGCGATGCCGGCCGCGCCTATGTTCTCGGCGGCTACGGCTTCGCTGACGGCGACGACGGCGCATTCGCTGGCGCCGGTTACCAGCACAACCTCGGCACGAACGTCTTCGCCAAGGTTGAGTATCGCCGCACCCTGGTCGAAGGTCCGGACGTGAACTTCGCCGGCGTCGGCGTCGGCTTCCGCTTCTGATCGCTGCGGTCGGAACGACAATCGGAAAGGGCGGCCCTCACGGGTCGCCCTTTTTGATTCAGGCGAGTTCCGCGCTGCGCGCCACGGTTGCCGTGCGTCCGCCGATCCACACATGGCCGTCGGCGTCGATCCGCGCCGCGACCCGCCCGTCGCAGCCGGTCATGCGCCCCTGCGCGGCGGTGTAGCTGCCCGACGCAAGCCCGGCCTCGAACAGATACTGCGCGGTCGCGGCGTTGAGGCTGCCGGTCACCGGATCTTCGACAAGCCGCCCATTGCTGTCGGTGAAGAAGGCGCGGACTTCGAACGCGATCGCGCTGCCATCGGGGTGCGGGCCGACCAGCCCGATATCGGTGCCGAGCGGCGCGCGCGCGGGCGGGTCGACCGCGAGCACGTCCGCGGCGGAGCGCAGACGCAGTAGCTGCCAGCCGGGGCCGTTGCTGGCGTGCACCGCGTCGACGATCGTTTCCGCCGGGACATTGGCAAGCCGGGCTGCCTCCGCGCGTTCGGTGTCGCTGAGCGGGCCGGAACGGACCAGCGGCGGGGCGCGGAAGGACAGGAGGTCGCCGTCGCGCGCGATCGGCACCAGCCCGACGCCGCATTGCTGGACGATCCGGTTGGGGTCGCGCGGCACGCCGCCAGCCTCCAGCCAGGCATGGCAGGTGCCGAGCGTCGGGTGCCCGGCAAAGGGCAGTTCCCCCGCCGGGTAGAAGATGCGCACCTGATAGTCCGCGCCGGGGTCGGTCGCGGGAACCAGGAAGGTCGTCTCCGAAAAGCCGAGCCAGCGGGTGAGCGCGAGCATCGCGTCGGCGTCCATCGTCGCTGCATCATGAACCACCGCCAGCGGGTTGCCGGTATTGCCGTCCCCCCCGAACACGTCGATCAGATCAAGCTTCATGTCGCGCTCCTCGTTCCAGCTCGGCGGATTGGACCGCGTTGCGGGTGGGCGCAAGGGGGCAGGCGCCGGGTCCTCATGCGAGTTCTGAAGTCGCCTGGAGTTCGCTCTTCCACAACGTCAGCGCGCGGATCAGCGTTGCCGAACGATCGGTGTATTCGCCTTCAAGGAGCCGGCGCGCACGCGCCTGATCGAAGCGCTTGACCTGATCGAGCACCGCGCCAGCGCACTGGTGGAACTCTGCATGGAGACGCAGAACGACCTGATAGGGTTTGCCTGCGCGCGTGCCAGGATCGATATCCGGGCCGTGCAGCCATGCGCCGAACCGACACAAGTCGTCCCGGCACACCAGGGCGGGCTCGTCATCGCTCCGACCGGTCGAAACCGCCGTGCTGAGCTTCAGCTTCCATGCGCCATGCGCGCCGATTGCCGCCTGCACCTGCGCCAGTAGATCGTGTCCGTGCATAAATTCCCACCCGTTATCGCCATTTGGCGATGATATTTTAGACGGGTCAGCGCTGGCAGGGGCGCGTACGGGACAAATCAGCTACCCATATCGAATGCTGCACCCGGTCTTTGCATTTGTGCGTCCGGTGCGTAGTGGCGTGGCATGGACTGGTCCGCTTTGCTGCTCGCCGCCGGGGCCGGGGTCGTTGGCGGAGTCATGAACGGGCTTGCGGGCGGTGGCACCTTCGCAACCTTGCCCGCGCTGATCGCGCTCGGGCTGCCCGCAAATATCGCCAATGCGACCTCCAACGTCGCGCTGCTGCCCGGTGCGGCGGCGAGTGCGTGGGGCTTTCGCGACGAGCTGGGGCCGGTAGCGGGACTGTCGGTTCTGCTGCTGGCGACGATCACTTTTGTCGCGGGTCTGGGGGGCAGCCTGTTGCTGGTGCTGACGCCGACCGACACGTTCGACGTCATCATCCCGTGGCTGTTGCTGTTCGCCTTTGTCGTGATGGCGTTCGGACGGCGCGCAGCCAACTGGTTGCATGCGCGGGTAACGATCGGGCGGCGCACGCTGATCGGGGCGCAGGGACTGCTCGGGATCTACGGCGGCTATTTCGGGGGCGGCGTGGGGTTGATGACCACCGCGACCTATGGCCTGCTCGCAAATATCGAGCCGCGCGCGCTGTTCGCGATCCGCACGCTGATGCTGGCGGTGGCCAATCTCGCCGCCGCGTTCGTGTTCATCGGCTTTGCGATGGTGGAGTGGCGCGCGTGCCTGCCAATGCTGGCCGGTTCGATCGTCGGCGGATTCGGTGGCGCGGCGATCGGCAAGCGGTTGTCGCCGCGCGTGGTGCGGATTTGGACCTTGCTTGTGACGGCCGGAACGACGATCCTGTTCTTCGCCCGGCTGTAACCTTTTCGACCCCTCCAGCGTAGTGGTGGATATGAGCGAACCGGAAAGCCGCGACGTCATTCGCCGACACACGCTGTCGACGCGGCTGTGGCATTGGACGACGGCGGTCAGCGTGATCATCCTGCTCGGTAGCGGGCTGATGATCCTCAACGCGCATGGTCAGCTCTATTGGGGCGAATATGGTGCGAATTACGACCAGCCCTGGTTCAAGCTGATCTGGTTTTTCGACACAGCGCGCGTGCCGGGATGGCTGACGATCCCGTCGAGCTACAATCTGGCGCTGGCGCGGCGCTGGCACCTGTTCTTCGCGCTGATATTGGGGTTTGCGCTGCTGGCGTACATGATCGTCAGCCTGATCAACCGGCATTTCCAGCGCGATCTGCGCATCCGGCGGAGCGAGCTGTCGCGCGGGCATCTGGTCGCCGATTTCAGGTCGCATCTGGCGCTGCGCTTCCACGATCCCGAAAATCCGCGCGCGTACAATATCTTCCAGAAGCTCAGCTACGCCGCGGTGATCTTCGTGCTGCTGCCGCTGGTGATCTTTACCGGCCTTGCCATGTCGCCAGGGATGAATGCGGCGTGGCCGTGGCTGCTCGACATTTTCGGCGGGCGGCAGAGCGCACGGTCGGTCCACTTCATCGTCGCGATGCTGCTGGCGGGGTTCATCATCGTCCATCTGGCGCTGGTGATCCTCGCCGGGCCGCTGAATGAAGTGCGGTCGATGCTGACCGGAAAATGGCGGGTGCCGCCGGAGGACGGGGCATGACGCTGATCACGCGCCGCAACCTGATCGTCGCGGGGGCGGGCGGGCTGCTCGCCGGGTGCGACCGCGTCGGCAGCAGCGAGACCGGGCGGGATATCCTGTTCAAGGCGGAGGCGGTGCATCGCAGCCTGCAGCGCGTCATTACCAACCGCAATGCACTGGCGCGGGAATTCTCGCCCGAGGATATGTCGCCGCGCTTCCGTTCGAACGGAACACGCAACCCCGGCACGCCCGCCTATCAGGCGCTTGCCGCCAACCGGTTCGCCGACTGGCGGCTGCGCGTCGATGGATTGGTGGCGCGTCCGCTGAGTCTCTCGCTCGCCGATCTGCGCGCGATGCCGCAGCGCGCGCAGATCACGCGGCACGACTGTGTCGAGGGATGGAGCGCGATCGGCAAGTGGCAGGGGCCGAAGCTGTCGGGGATTCTCGATGCGGCCGGACTGCGCGATACCGCGCGCTACCTGGTGTTCCACTGCGCCGACAGTCTGCGCGGTGGAACCTATTACGAGTCGATCGACCTGATCGACGCCTTTCACCCCCAGACGATCCTCGCCTGGGCGATGAACGATGCGGTGCTGCCAATCGCACATGGCGCGCCGGTGCGGCTGCGGGTGGAGCGGCAGCTGGGCTACAAGCATGCCAAATATGTCATGCGGATCGAGGCTGTGGCATCGCTCGACGGGATCGGGCGCGGCAAGGGCGGATATTGGGAGGATGTCGCCGATTACGAATGGTATGCCGGGATTTAGCGCTGTTTCCTGCGACCTTCGCACTTGCGAAACGAACCCTGATCGCTAGCGTGACCTTATGGCGCTGATCGATCATTTCTTCACCCGCGCGGTGAAGCGCGGCGAGCTCACCGTCATCCATGCGGATGGCAGTGCGCGCAGTTTCGGATCGCCGGACGCAGACCTTATCCCGGTCACGATCCGCTTCACTGACCCTTCGGTCGCGCGGCGCATCCTTACCGATCCGGCACTGGGCGCGGCCGAAACCTTCATGGACGGGCGGCTGGTGATCGAGCGCGGCGACATCCTCGCGCTGCTGCGCCTGGTCACCGCGAACAACAAATGGGAGGATGCGACCGGCAACCTGATGCCGGGTGCGTTCAAGCGCGCGTTCGACAGCGTCCGCTTCCGACTCGACCGCATCAACATGGCGCGGCGGTCGAAGCGCAATGTCGCGCATCACTACGACCTGTCGGCGCGGCTCTATGACCTGTTCCTCGACGCCGACCGCCAATATTCGATGGCCTATTTCACCGATCCGGCGAACAGCCTGGAACAGGCGCAGCTGGACAAGAAGGCGCATATCGCCGCCAAATTGGCGATCCAGCCGGGCATGACGGTGCTCGACATCGGGTGTGGCTGGGGCGGGATGGCGCTGTACCTGCACGAAAAGACCGGGGCCGAGGTGCTGGGCGTGACGCTGAGCGAGGAGCAGCTCAAGGTTGCGCGTGAGCGCGCCGAGGCGGCGGGCGTCGCGGGCAAGGTGCGGTTCGAGCTGATCGATTATCGCCACGTTACCGGTCAGTTCGACCGGATCGTGTCGGTCGGCATGTTCGAGCATGTCGGTCCGGCCCATTATAGCACCTTCTTTGCCAAATGCCGGGAGCTGCTAACGCCCGAAGGCGTCATGCTGCTGCACACGATCGGGCGCGCGGGCGGCCCGGGAGTGACCGACGCATTCACCGCCAAATACATTTTCCCCGGCGGCTATATCCCGGCGCTGTCCGAAATCCTGCGCGGGCATGAAGGGCTGCGCTTCTTCCTCACCGATGTCGAGGTACTGCGCCTGCATTATGGCCATACGCTGCAGCATTGGTACGACCGCGCGATGGCCGCGCGCGACCAGATCGTCGCGCTGTACGACCAGCGCTTCTTCAACATGTGGACCTATTATCTCGCCGGGTCGCTGGTCAGTTTCGAAAATGGCGGGCTGGTGAACTACCAGCTGCAATATAGCCGATCGCGCACCGCGCTGCCGATCACGCGCGATTACATGGCGGAGGATGAGGCGCGGCTGCGCGGCTGATTACCGGACGCCGAGCTGCTCGACATCCGCGCCCAGATGCGCGGCCAGTTCCGCGTGCGTCACCCTGCCATCGCCGTTCCTGTCCGCTGCTGCGAACCAGGCATCGGCCCTGGCCCAGTCGGCGCGCTGCGTACGGATGGCCGGACGCGGTTCGCTCGCCTTTTTCGACTGGCGCGCGGCGGCATAGGTCGCTTCGGCGCTCGCCTCGAAATCGAACCGGGCGCGCACCTCATCGCGTTCGATCGCGCCATCCTCGTTGAGATCGAGATCGGCGAAACGCTCGGCCACGCGGCGGTCGGCTTCGGCTTTGGGCAGCGGTCCGGGTGCCACGTGGAGCGGCTGGGCCTGAAGGGCGAGAAGCGAAAGTGCAATCAGCATGGCGTCACTATGGGTATCGCAGCATGAGCCATGTGTGAACCGTGCTTACGGCCGCCGCTCGAGCGCCGCGAGCCGCCGCCCGGTCGCAATGGTCTGCCCGAGGAACAACAGGATCAGGATCGCGCCGATGCTCCCGACGAACAGGTCGAAGCCCGACACGACGCCGAACAGCCCGCGGTCCGGCCCCAGAACCATCATCATCACCGTCATCCCGATCAGCATCAACCGCAATTCGGTTGGGCCAGCGGCGAGGTAGGAGAGACGCAGTTCTCCGACGACGCGCGCCGAGAGAAAGGCGTGGATCGACATCAGCAGATACCCCGCCAGCGCAACCATCGCGACGTCCATCGTCACGAACGGGCTGAGCCCGATCCCCGCGACGATCAGCAGATTGGCGAGGCCATCGCAGCTATGGTCGATGAAATAGCCGTAGGAGGGGCGTTCGATCCGCCGCCAGCGCGCGAGGCTGCCGTCGAGCGAGTCGCCGAACCACTGCACGGCATAGCCGACGATCGACACGGTGAGCCAGGCAACGCCCCAGTTGCTGGCGATGTAACCCAGGAACACCATCACCGCGCCGACCATTCCGGTCAGCGTCAGGATGTCGGGCGTGATTGCGCGCGGCATGCGGGCGCAAAGCCAGTTGAGGATGCGGCGTTCGCCTGCCGCCAGCCAATTCTGCTGAACGCGTGAGAGCGCGGGAGGCGCTTGTCTCAGATCTGTCATGAATCCCTATCGCCCATGCGCGCGCTGGGGGCAATGGCGTGAATCGGTGGAACGCGTCCCGAATCGGCCAGAGCGAGCGCGCCGGGTCAGTTGGACGGATAGGCCTGATCCATATGCTTCAAACGGTCGCGGCTCAGCTCCTCAAGCACCGCCATGTCCACATCGCTCAATGTCTTGATGTATAGGCAAGACTTACCGGTCTTGTGCTTGCCGAGCCGCGCGAGCTTTTCCGCCTCATCGTCGCTGTCGGTCAGGATGTAGAGCACCAGTTCCGCCTTGCGCGGCGAAAAGCCCAGGCGGCACATATCGCCCTCATGGCCGCTGTCATATTTGTAATGGTAGCTGCCAAAGCCGATAATCGACGGCCCCCACATTTTGGGCGGTTCGCCGGTAATCCGCTCCAGCATCGCGCAGACCGTCTTGGCGTCGTCGCGACGGACGGGGTTTTCGACCGCGTCGATGAAATCGGCGACATTGACTGGCGTCGGCTTTGTCTTGGTCTCGGCCATTCCAACCCCTCGTCATGCCGGACTTGTTCCGGCATCCACCGTGCCGCAAGTCCCGGAGCTTTAGAGTGTGCCGCACGGTGGCCCCCGGAACAAGTCCGGGGTGACGGGGTGGGTGGATCACCCTATGCGCGCGCCATGACCGCCCAGCCGCTCACCCGTTGTTCGATCCTGGCGCAGGCCTGGCCGATCATGCTGGGGCAGACGACGGTGCCGTTGGTCGGGCTGGTCGATACGGCGGTGATCGGCTGGACCGGCGATGCTGCGGCGCTGGCGGGGGTGGCGCTGGGGACGGCGATCATCAGTTTCATCTTCTGGGCGTTCGGCTTCCTGCGCATGGGGATGACCGGACTGACCGCGCAGGCGCATGGCCGGGGCGAGCAATCCGAAGTCGACGGGTTGCTGCTGCGCGGTGTCGCGGCGGGGCTGGGGATCGGTGCGGTGCTGGTGGCACTGCAGATCATTCTGGTGCCGCTCGCCTTTGCCTTGCTTGCGGGCGGCGGTGCGCTCGACGCTGCGGCGCGCGAGTTCGTGACGGCGCGGTTCCTGGGCGCGCCCGCCGCATTGGGGTTCTACGCGATCAATGGCTGGCTCTACGGGCTGGGCCGTACGCGCGAGACGCTGGCGCTGCAAATCCTCGTCAACCTCGTCAACGGCGTGCTCGACATGCTGTTCGTATGGCAGTTCGGCATGGGCGCGCGGGGCGTGGGGCTGGGCACCGCGATCGCGGAATGGGTCGGGCTGGTGGCGGGGCTGATGCTGGTGGTGCGCATCGCAAGGCCGCGCGCTTTGCTCGGGCAGCGTGCCGGATTCTTTGAGCCTGCGGCGTGGCGGCGGCTGTTCGCGGTCAATGCCGACATCATGGTGCGCACGATCGCGCTGCTGACGTTGTTCCTGTGGCTCGCCAATGCCGGGGCGCGGCTCGGCACGGTGCAGCTCGCCGCCAACCATGTGCTGATGCAGCTGGTCAGCATCTTTGCCTTCGTGCTCGACGGGTTCGCCTTCACCGCTGAGTCGCGCGTAGGGCAGGCGGTGGGGAGGGGGTCGCAGCGTGATCTGAAGCGGGCGATCCGGCTGACGGGGGAGTTTTCGGTCGCCTTCGGCCTGTTCGCGACGCTCGCGGCGTTGGTATTCGGCGGCGCGTTGATCGACCTGCTCACGACCAATGCAGCGGTGCGGGAGGCGGCGCGCGGGGTGCTGCCGCTCGCCGCGCTGGCCGCGATCGTCGGCGTGCCGGCCTGGCTGCTCGATGGTGTGTTCATCGGTGCGACCCAAGGGCGGGCGCTGCGCAATGCCGCGATCCTGGCGACGGCGCTGTACATCGCGACCGACCTGTTGCTGCGGCCGCTTGGTGCGACCGGGCTGTGGCTGGCGCTGCTGGCGAGCTATGGGTTTCGCGCGGGGTTGCTCGCCATCCATGTGCCGCGGCTGTTCGCCGGTGTTGCGGAACCGGCCCCCCGGACGTAGAGCGCCCGCAAATCGCGTTCAGGAGCTGAAGACATGGCCGACAAGATCAATCGTGTGGTGCTTGCCTATTCGGGCGGCCTCGACACCAGCGTGATCCTGAAATGGCTGCAGCAGGAATATCAGTGCGAGGTGGTGACCTTCACCGCAGACCTGGGGCAGGGCGAGGAGCTGGAGCCGGCGCGGCAAAAGGCGCTGAACGCCGGGGTGAAGCCCGAGCATATCTATATCGACGATCTGCGCGAGGAGTTCGTTCGCGATTTCGTGTTCCCGATGATGCGCGCCAATGCGCTGTATGAGGGGCTGTACCTGCTCGGCACGTCGATCGCGCGGCCGCTGATCTCCAAGCGGCTGATCGAGATCGCCAAGGAAGTCGGCGCGGACGCGGTCAGCCATGGCGCGACCGGCAAGGGCAATGATCAGGTCCGGTTCGAGCTGTCGGCCTATGCGCTGAACCCGGATATCAAGGTGATCGCGCCGTGGCGCGAATGGGACCTGACCAGCCGCACCAGGCTGATCGAATTCGCCGAACAGCATCAGATTGCGGTGAGCAAGGACAAGCGCGGCGAAGCGCCGTTTTCGACCGACGCGAACCTGCTGCACACCTCGTCCGAGGGCAAGGTGCTGGAGGATCCGTGGGACGAGACGCCGGACTATGTCTATTCGCGCACGGTGAACCCGGAAGACGCGCCGGACACGCCCGAATATATCACGATCGATTTCGAAAAGGGCGACGGAATCGCGCTCAACGGCGTGGCAATGTCGCCCGCGACGCTGCTCGCGGCGCTCAACGATCTGGGGCGCAAGCATGGCATCGGCCGGCTCGATCTGGTCGAGAACCGCTTTGTCGGCATGAAGTCGCGCGGCATGTACGAGACGCCGGGCGGCACCATCTATCACCTCGCGCATCGCGGGATCGAGAGCATCACGCTCGACCGCGGCGCCGCGCACCTCAAGGACGAATGGGCGCCGCGCTATGCCGAGATGATCTATAACGGCTTCTGGTTCGCGCCGGAGCGCGAGATGATGCAGGCCGCGATCGACTATTCGCAGGCGAAGGTCGCCGGGACCGTGCGGCTGAAGCTGTATAAGGGCGGCGTCTACGTCGTCGGGCGCAAGTCGCCTTACTCGCTCTACAGCGAGAAGGTCGTGACGTTCGAGGACGATCAGGGCGCATATGACCAGCGCGACGCGGCGGGCTTCATCAAGCTCAATGCGCTGCGGCTGCGGTTGCTGGGGCGGCGCGGGGCGTAAGCTCCAGCAGCCACCAGTCGGGCGGGGCACCGATCCGGATCGGCAATACGCTGGTCCCCAGCCCCGCGCCGATAACGATGGTACGCTCGCCCTCGCGTATCAACCCGCACGCGAAGCGGTCGCCATAGCGCGACATCGTGGCCGGGCGTCCTATCAGCGGCAGTGCGACCTGGCCGCAATGGGTGTGTCCGGCAAGCACCAGCCTGAAGCGCGGCAGTAGCGCCGGGGTAATGTCGGGCGAATGGCTCAGCGTCACCACCGGGCCCTTCAGCGGCGCAACGGCGCGAACCAGAGCCGCCGGATCGGCACGGCCGGTAAAGTCGTCATCCGCTCCGGCAAGGACCAGACCGGCGCGTACGATCACGCTGTTGCTCAGCACCGTGATGCGGTTCGCCTCCAGCGCTCGTCGCAACCCGGAGGCGTCGCGCCAGTGATCGTGGTTTCCAAGCACAGCAACGACGCCGTGGCGTGCTCGCAGTCCGACGAGCGGCGCGACCGCTTCCTCCTCGCTGTAGCGATGGGTAGAGATGCGCTTGTCGCTGACCAGATCGCCTGCGATCAGCACCAGATCGGGTTTGAGCGTGTTCACCTGTTCGACGATCCGCGCCAGCCGCTCGGGCGGCATGTCCGGACCGGCGACGTGCAGGTCGCTGAGCAGCGCGACGCGCAGAATTGCGTCGGTCTGCCAGTCGGGCAGTTCGATACGGGCATGTCGTACAACCGGGTGGCGGACGGCGCCCCAATAGCCATAGCCGAGGACCAGAAGGATCAGAGTCACGCCGGCAAGCAGACTACGCTTCATCGTTTGAGCCTAGCAGATCGTCCCTTGTCCGCAATTGCAGGTTGATGCCGCGCGGAACGCATGGGTGGGCGGGGCGTCGTCTCCCCATGTTGCGTCTGTACCTGAGCCCGATCCTGCCGCTCGCCATGCTCGCTGCTTGCGGTCCTGCCCCCGAGCCCGAGCGAACGGCGACGCCATCCCCCGCGCCGCTCGCAACCCCAGTTGCCGATGCGGCGACCCCGCCGCCGCCGCATTTCGGCGCGCCCCCAGAGCGGCGGGCGCCAGGCTTCATCGCCGAAACCCTGATCCGGCAGGAATGGGCCAAGTCCGACAATCGGGCCAAATGCGCGCCCGTCGCCCTTACCGACGATGGCGGCGCCAACGGCGTGCCGCGCCGCGCCAATTTCTCGGGTGGCTGGGGGGTGGCGTTCGATACACCGGGTGTCCGAAGCGCTTATGGTGTGGCTGGACCTGGATTGATTCCGATCGACTTTGACCCGCCCTATCGACAGACCCGGCGGCTGATGCAGCAATGGCCAGAGTTCAAGGAATTGAGCGCGCTGCAGGCGCCGTCCTTCGCGGGCTATGGCCTCAACGGTGCCGAGCCGTACCGCGCCGACAATCCGGACGGGAAGGGCGATCATTCCGCCGCCTATGTCCGCGTTCACGGCCAGACCTGTACCTACAATGTCTGGAGCCGGATCAGCCGCGCGCATCTCGAAACACTGCTCGACGGCCTTCGCCTGATGCCCCTCGACGAAAATTAATCATGATGGGATAGCAGGTGCCCATGGGGGCGGGGCGATCCACGGTTTGGCGGGATAATGCAGTTGCAGCGGCGCTGGCGCTGATGCTTGCCGCAGTGTGGGCGTGGCGGGACTGGGCGGCGCTGTCGGCGTTGCGGTTGCCCGATACCGATGATGTGATGCGGCTGCAGCAGATCCGCGACTGGGTGGCGGGTCAGCGGTTCGCTGATCTGGCGCAGCATCGGCTGGGCGCGGCGGGGCTAGAGATGCACTGGTCGCGGCTGCCCGATCTGGTGCCCGGGGTGATCATTGCGATGCTGACGCCGGTGACGGGCGCGCACGCGGCGGAGCTGGTTGCGGTGATTCTGTGGCCGTTGCTGTTGTTTGCGGTTGCGCTGATGCTGGTCGCAGCGATTGCGCGGCGGGTGGAGGTTTCGGCACCGGTCGCGGTGATCGTGGCCGCGCTGGCCTATCCAGCGAGTGCGCTGTTCCTGCCCGGGCGGATCGACCATCATGGGGTGCAGCTGGTGTTGCTGCTGATCCTCGTCCGCGCCATGTTCGGTTCCGGCGGGTGGCGCAGCGGCGTCGCGGCGGGCGCGGCGAGCGTCGCGTCGCTGGTGGTGGGGATGGAGACCGCGCCGTTTCTGGCGCTGGGCGGCGGGGTGCTCGTGTTGCGCTGGGTCGCAGACGGCGCGGGGGAGCGGCTTCGTCTGCTCGGTTACGGCGCTGCGCTGGTCGTCGGGCTGGCGCTGGCGGCGCTGCTGTTTCGTACGAGTGGGTGGAGTGTCGCGACCTGCGATGCGTTTGCTGCCCCCTTGTGGCGTGCGGCGCAGGTGGCGGCGGTTGCCCCGCTCGCGCTCGCATTGGTCGCACGCCCTATGGCGAGCCCGCGCGCGCGGCTGATCACGGCGTTCGTGGTGGTCGACGTTGTGGTCGTCGCGGCGCTCGCGCTCTCGCCCGCCTGCCTGTCGCCCTATGGTGGGGTCGATCCGCTGCTCGAACGGCTGTGGCTGGGGCGGGTGGCGGAGGCGCAGCCGTTGTTCGCCGCGCCGCTGGATCATGCGATCGGTTATGTCGGATTGGCGCTGGCCGGGCTGGCCGCCACGGCGTGGCAGTGGCGGCGCACGCGCGAAATGGGCTGGGCGGTGCTGGGCGCGGTTCAGCTCGCCGCGCTTGCGCTGGCGCTGGTGCAGTTGCGTGGCATCTATGCCGGGACGCTGCTCGCCGCGCCGGGACTCGCGGCGCTGATCGCCTATGCGCGGGAGCGGGGCGCGCTGGCGCTGGCGGCGGCATGGGTTGCGTCGGCGGGGTTCGTCTATCCGGCGCTGGGCAGCCTTGTCGCGCCGACGCCGCCCGCCGCGACGTGCGATGGCGGGGCGGTGTTGGCGCAGCTTCGCGCGCAGCCCGCCGGGACGCTCGCCGCGCCGATCGACCTGGGTGCCTATGCGCTGGCCGAGACGCGGCATCGCGTGCTTGCCGCGCCCTATCATCGCAATGCGGAGGGGAATCTGGCGGTCTATCGGCTGATCGACCTGCCGGTGGTCGCGGCGCGCGCGCAAGTGCGGCGGCTGCGGGTCGACCTGATCGCCGATTGCGGCGGGGCGTGGGACGAGCTGGGCGCGCCGCCCGCCGGATCTCTGCGCGCCGCGCTGCGGGCGGGGACGCCGCCCGACTGGCTGACCCCGGTGGCGCCGGGCGCGAGTGTCTATCGGGTGGAGCGATGAGCGGGCGCTGGTGGGAGAGCCGGTGGTTCTTTGCCGCCGCCATGCTGCTCGCGGCACTACCCCTGCTGTTGCCCGCCGTGCCGCCGCTGACCGATCTGCCCGGCCATATCGGGCGGTATCGCGTGATGCTTGGCGACGAGGCGGCGCTGCTTGACCGTTACTACGCGTTCGAGTGGCGGCTGGTCGGCAACCTCGGCGTCGACCTGCTGGTCGCTGCGCTGGCGCCGCTGATCGGGCTGGAGCCGGCGGTCAAGCTGGTCGTGCTGGCGATCCCGGTGCTGACCACCGGGGCGCTGCTGTGGCTCAGTCGCGAGCTGACCGGGCGGATCAGCCCATGGGCGCTGTTCGCGCTGCCGCTGGCGTATAGCTATCCGTTTCAGTTTGGGTTCGTGAACTACTGCCTTGCCATGGCGCTCGCGCTCGGCGGCTGGGCGCTGTGGCTCAGGCTCGGACGCCTGAACCGGATCGGGCTGCGCGCAGCGATCTTCATGCCGTTCGGGCTGATCGTGTGGACGTGCCATGCGATGGGCTGGGCGATGCTGGGCCTGTTCGTCTTTGCGGGCGAATGGGCCTCACGGGCCAAGGATCGGACGATCCTGCGCGCTGCATTCGACGCGGGTGTCGCAGCGCTTCCGCTTGCCCCGCCAGTTCTCGCGATGCTCATCTGGCGGGGCGGGGGTGCGCCGGCCGACACCGGACGCTTCTTCGACCTGGTGGCCAAGCTCAAGGGGCTGGGCAGCGTGCTGCGCGACCGGTGGATCTGGCTCGACCTGCCAGCACTGCTGTTGATCGTGATGGTGGCCTACGCCGGGATCCGGGGGCAGGCGGGGCGATTCGCGCCGCAGGCCGCTGCCGCTGCGGCACTGACGGTGCTGGCATTTCTGTTGCTGCCGTTCACGCTGCTCGGTTCGGCCTATGCCGATCTGCGGCTTTTGCCTTTTGCCTTCGCTGTAGCGTTGGCGGGGCTGACCCCGCGTGAGGGCGCGCCAGTCCGCGCCATCGCGCTCGTGGGCTTCGCCTTCTTCTTGATCCGGACGATTGCGACCACCGCCAGCTTCGCGCTCTACGATGCCGACTGGCGGCGGGAGCTAACGGCGCTCGACGCCTTGCCACGCGGCGCGCGCGTGTTCGCGCTGGTCGGTGATGGCTGCGATCAGCCCTGGGCGCATAGCCGCCGCACGCACCTCCCCGCCTTCGCCACCGCGCGCCGCGCCGCCTTTGCCAATGACCAATGGCGGATGGAGGGCGCACCACTGCTGCGGGTGACACTTCTGCTCGGCTATTTCGCGCATGATCCGTCGCAGATTTCGGTGGTGCAGGCCTGTCCGCACGATCCGAATCTGCTGCCGCGTGAGCGGGCGCTTGCGGCTTTCCCGCGAGACGCCTTCACCCATGTCTGGCTGATCGATGCGCCGACGCCGTCGCAAGCGCTGCGCGGCTTGACCCCCGTCTGGAAACAGGACCGTTCGGTGCTCTATGCGATCGATCGTGCGGCAAGCCGCTTGCCCGCAGGTGTGGCGGCGCAGTAAAGGCGGTCGGATGCAAGGGGGAAATCCGACCGAGATGCCACGCTGGTGGCAGACGCGCTGGTTCGTGCTGTTCGCGGCATTGGCGGCAGCGGTCCCGTTGTTGTGGCCGGATATTCCGCCGCAGGTCGACTTGCCCGGGCACATGGCGCGCTATCGCGTCCAGCTGAGCCATGAGGCGGTGCCGTGGCTGAAGGACTGGTATAATTTCGAGTGGAGCCTGATCGGCAATCTTGGGCTCGACCTGCTGATCATCCCGCTGGAACCGATCTTCGGCTTGGAACTGGCGGTCAAGCTCATCGTCATCACGATTCCGGTGCTGACCGTGACCGGCCTGTTGTGGATCGCGCGCGAGGTGCATGGCCGCATTCCGGCGACGGCGCTGTTCGCGCTGCCGCTGGCCTATAACTATGCCTTCCATTTCGGCTTTGCCAATTTCGCGCTGTCGATGGCGCTGGCGCTCAACGCCTTTGCGCTGTGGCTGCGACTGGCTCGAATGGGCAATGTGCGGCTGCGTGCGGTGATCTTCGTACCGATCGGCATGCTGATCTGGGTCACGCATACCTTTGGCTGGGGCACGCTGGGCGTATTGTGCTTTGCCGCCGAGCTGATCCGCCAGCATGATATGCGCGGGCCGCGCACCGGGCATTGGCGCGAGAATTTCGTGCAGAGCTGGGTCGTGCCGTGGTTCATGGCGGGCATCCACTGCCTCTCGCTGGTTCCCGCCGCCGTGCTGATGCTGATGTGGCGCAGCGCCGGCGACGTCAGCGGCGTCACCGGCGACTGGTTCAACTGGCGCGCCAAGATCTGGTGGGTGATGATGGTGCTGCGCGACCGGTGGCAGCTGTTCGACATCGCCTGTCTCGGCGCGCTGTTCCTCGTCCTGCTCAAGGGACTGCGCGATCCCAATATCGAATATTCGCGTCACCTGGGCATTTCGGCGCTGTTCCTGATCGCGGTGTTCATCCTGCTGCCGCGCGTGGTGTTCGGGTCGGCCTATGCCGATATGCGGCTCGCCCCGTACATGATCGCGATTGCCGTGATCTCATTGCGGCCCAAGCCCGGCATGACGATCCGCGGCGCGAGCGTGCTGGCGATGGCGGGGCTGGCCTTCTTCCTCGTCCGCATGGGGGCGACGACCTACAGCAACTATCTCTACGACAAGTCGTACGACCGCGAACTCAAGGCGCTGGAGCATGTGCCCGAAGGGGCGAAGCTGCTGAGCTTTGTCGGGGAGACCTGCTACAACGAATGGACGATGACCCGGCTGCAGCATCTGCCCGGAATGGCGATGGTGCGGCGACTGGCCTATACCAACGACCAATGGTCGATGGCGGGCGGGCAGCTGCTCACCGTGCGCTACAAGCAGGCGCGCGGGTTCAGCCATGATCCGTCGCAGATCGTCACCGACACCAAATGCCCGCGCGAATGGTGGCGGCCGGTCGCGGTCAGCCTCGCGCGCTTCCCGCGCCATGCCTATGACTATCTGTGGGTGATCAGCCCGCCGCCCTATGACAGGCGGCTCGAGGCTGGGCTGATCCCGGTCTGGCGCGACGGCAATAGCGCGCTGTTCAAGATCGATCATGGCACTCCGGCCGCGATCCTGAATCCTGAGGATCTCGGTCCCTATCGCGGGCATATCCAGAAAATGCGTGAGTTCCTGGAGCGCGACAAAAAGAAGCAGATGGAAGCCTGGACGGCGGCGCAGAAGAAAGCTTAACCGCCGCGTCGGAACGGGGCGAGTTCGCCCAGATATTCCTGTTCCTGCGCCACGGCTTCGCGCTCATGCGCCAGATACTCCGCGATGGCGCGGCGAAAGCCCGGATCGGGGATATAATGCGCCGACCAGGTCGTGACGGGGGCATAGCCGCGTGCCAGCTTGTGCTCGCCCTGCGCGCCCGCCTCGACCCGCGCCAGGCCGAGCGCGATCGCGGCGTCGATCGCCTGATAATAGCAGAGCTCGAAATGCAGATAGGGCACGTCCTCGACGCAGCCCCAGTAGCGGCCATAGAGCGTATCCGCACCGATCAGGTTGAGCGCGCCCGCAATCGGACGCCCGTCGCGTTCGGCCAGCATCAGCAGCACGCGCTCGCCCATCGTTTCGCCGAGCAGTGAGAAGAAGCTGCGGGTGAGGTACGGGCGACCCCATTTGCGGCTGCCGGTATCCTGATAGAAGACCCAGAACGCGTCCCAGTGCGCCTCGGTAATCTCCGCACCGGTCAGATGGCGGATCGTCAGCCCATCGACCGCGCGTTCGCGCTCCTTGCGGATCGCCTTGCGCTTGCGGGAGGACAGGTCGGACAGGAACGCGTCGAAATCGGCGTAATCGCGATTGTGCCAGTGGAACTGCGTCCCTGCGCGCACCAGCCAGCCGGCGCGTTCGAACAGCGGCAGTTGAGCCTCGTCGACAAAGGTCGCGTGCGCCGACGAAAGGCGGTTGGTGTCAGTCAGCGCCTCGATCCCCGCGATCAGCGCTGGTGCCAGTGCCGGATCGCGCAGCAGCAGCCGCGGGCCGGGGACGGGTGTGAAGGGGGCTGCGACCTGGATCTTGGGGTAATAGCGCCCGCCTGCGCGCTCCCAGGCGTCGGCCCAGGCGTGATCGAACACATATTCGCCCTGGCTGTGGCTCTTGGCATAGGCAGGCGCGATAGCTGCGGGGACGCCGTCCGCATCTTCGATCACGATCGGCAGCGACTGCCACCCGGTTGCCGGTCCGACCGATCCCGATGCTTCCAGCGCGGCCAGGAAGGCGTGGCTCAGGAAAGGATTGCTGTCGCCCGCGCACGCATCCCACTGCGCCGCCGGGATCGACGCGACTCCTTCGGCGATGCGGGCTGAAATGGATTCCGGCACGCCCTGTATCTAGGGAGCATCCTCGAGTCCGCCAACCGGCGTTTCGCTGCGCACGCCCGCGATGCTGCCGATGCGGTCGCCCTTGCTGCTGCGGAAGTGGAGCACCTGTTGCGGGAACGGGATTTCGATACCGTGTTCCTGAAACTTGACCCACAGGCGATTGAGCACGTCGCTCTTCACATTGCCGACGCCGCCTTCGGGGTCGCTGATCCAGGCGAGGATCTCATGCTCCAGCGCATAGTCGCCGAACGAGGTGAGCCAGACATTGGGCCGGGGCGATTGCAGGACGCGCGGACTTTCCAATGCGGCCTCCAGCATCAGCTTCTGCGCCAGTTTGACGTCGGACTCGTATGCGATGCCGACCGGGATGCGGACGCGGACATTGCGGTCGGAGAAGGACCAGTTTTCCACCTCCTGCGTCATCAGATTCTCGTTCGGAATCAGATGTTCCTTACCGTCGCGGGTGATGACGCTGACCGCGCGCACGCCGATCTTGTTGACCCAGCCAAAGCTGTCGCCGACGACGATGACGTCGCCCGGCTTGATCGAGCGGTCCATCAACAGGATGATCCCGGCGATCAGATTGCCGACCGTCTTTTGCAGGCCGAAACCGACCGCGAGACCCATTGCGCCGGAGAACACGGCGAAGCTGGTCAGGTCGATGCCGAGCAGGTCGATGCCGAAGAAGAACACGACCACGATGACCGCGATGCTCGCCAGCTTCTGCACCAGCAGCTTCTGGGTCGCGTCGAAACCGCGCGCCTGAGCGATCGAATGCGAAATCATCCGATTGGCGAGGCGCGCGGCGGCGTAGAGCGCGATCGCGGTGATCAGGATCGTGACGACCGCGAGCAGCGAGATGCGCCGCGTACCCACATCCATGCCGATGCGGTCTAGCGTGTCGGTGATCACGTTGAACCCGCCAATGGCGTGACTGAGGATCGCAGCGAACACGGCGGTCGCGGCGAGCCACGCGCTCCAGCGCGGCATATGCAGGCCGCGCATGAACACCAGCATCGTCATCGCGCTGGCAGATGCGAGCGCAAAGCCCAGACCCGCCCGGCCCAACGGCGCCCACGGCCAGGCATTCAGCGCGAGCGCGAGCAGCAAAGCGGCGCTGCCATGCCGTACCAGCGCACCCATGCGGTGCGCCAGCCCCTCGACATGATTGCCGACGCGCCCCTGCCAAAAGGTGGCGATTGGTGGCCCCAGCCTGCGGCCGGCGAACCAGCCGGCCGCGAGCGCGAGGAGGGCGATGCCGCCCGCTACCGCTGCTTCGAAGAGTTCCGGCGCGGTTGGCGCGCCAAAGCCGCTTTCGGCCAGCCAGTTGGCGAGGGCGGGCGGGATCATGTTGCCGCCCGGAAGCGGTCGAGGCCGGCGGCGAGGTCGGCGATCAGGTCGGCGGGATCTTCCAGCCCGATCTGCAGTCGCACGGCCAGCCCCTCTGCTTCCCAGCGCGTCGCGCTGCGGTAGCGTTGCGGGTCGATGGGGATCGCCAGGCTCTCGAACCCGCCCCAGCTATAGCCGATGCCGAACAGATCGAGCCCGTCGATCAGCGCAGCGCGCGAGGCTTCGGTGCCGCCATTGAGAACGAAGCTGAATAGCCCGGACGCGCCCTTGAAGTCGCGCAAGAACACGTCATGGCCGGGACAGGAGGGCAGAGCGGGGTGGAGGAGGCGGGCAACCTCGGGCCGCGTTTCCAGCCAGCGCGCGATCTCCAGCGCCGCCGCGCCGTGATGCTTCAGCCGCACTGCCATGGTGCGCAATCCGCGCGAGCCGAGCCAGGCATCGTCGGGGCTGGCGGTCTGGCCGAGCGCGAAGCTGGTATCGCGCAGCCTGCCCCAATGCGACGGCGCGGCGGTGACGCTGCCGAGCATCACGTCGCTATGGCCCACGATATATTTGGTGCAGGCCAGGATCGACAGGTCGACACCCAGTTCGATTACCGGGAACAGCAGCGGCGTGGCCCAGGTATTGTCGATCAGCGTGGTTACCCCGCGCGCCTTGGCGGCGGCGACGATGGCGGGGACGTCCTGAACCTCGAACGTCAGGCTGCCGGGACTTTCCATCAGGATTGCGCGGGTCCGCTCGCCGATCAGATCGGCAATGCCGCCGCCGACCATGGGATCGTAGAAGCGCGTCGTCACCCCGAAGCGTGCGAGAAAGCCGGTCGCGAAGCTGCGCGTAGGGTCATAGGCGCTGTCGGGAAGCAGCAACTCGTCGCCCGGCGACAGCACGCTGAGCAGCGCGGCGGAGACCGCGGCGACGCCCGAGGGGTAGAGGTAGGTCGCCTCGGCGCCCGGTTCCAGTTCGGTCAGCGCGTCGGCGAGGCTCCACTGGGTCGGCGTGCCGCGACGGCCGTAGAAGAGCCGGTGGTGCGTGTCGCGCCCACCCGCCGCACGCATATCGGCAACCGTGTCATAGAGGATGGTCGAGGCGCGCCACACCGGCGGGCTGACGATCCCCTGCGTCCATTCGGGCCGGCGGCCTGCGCCAACGACCTTCGTCCCGTTACCCTTGCTGTCGTCCGTGCCGCTCATGCAGCTCCCTTTGCCTTGGGCGTGTCGGGGTCTGCGCCCCATTCGCTCCAGCTGCCGTCATAGAGTGCGGCGCGATGTCCGAGCAGGTGCAGCGCGAACGCCGGCACCGCCGCCGTGATCCCCGATCCGCAGGTGGTGATGACCGGGCGCTCGACCTCGATTCCCTCCGCCTCGAACAGCGCGCGCAGCGTGGCGACGTGCTTCCACGTGCCGTCGGCGTTGAAGAATTCGGAATAGGGCAGGTTGGCGCTGCCCGGGATATGGCCGGGTTCTACGCCAGGACGCGGTTCGGGTTCGCTGCCGGCAAAGCGCGTGGCGGAGCGCGCATCGACGAGTTGCGCGGCGTGGCTGTCGAGGTTGGCGCGGATCTGGGCTGTGTTCCGAACCCCGGCGGCGTCGTGCGTTGCCGTCAGCGTGCGGGGGGCGGGGGCGGCAGCGCCGGTTTCGATGGGATGCCCCTCGGCCCGCCATTTGGCGAAGCCGCCATCGAGGATCGCGGTGGCGATGCCGAAGCTGCGGAACATCCACCAGGCGCGCGCGGCGGTGTGGTGCGGGGCGTTGTCGTAAAGGACAATGCGGTCGCCATCGCCGACGCCCAGCGCGCCGACCTGCGCAGCGAATTGCTCTGCGGGTGGCAGCATCGTCGGCAGCGGGCTGGCGCGGTCGGCGATGGCGTTGATGTCGAAGAAGGCTGCGCCTGGGATGTGCGCCCCGGCGAACTCCGCCACCGCGTCGCGCGGCTCGCCCGGCAGGAACCAGGTGGCGTCGAGGATGCGGAGGTCCGCGTCGCCGAGATGATCGGCAAGCCATTGCGTCGAAACGAGTGAGTCCATGGTGCCAGCCTAGCCTTCATCCAGCCGAGCGAGAAACGCTTTCGCCTGTGTCCGCAGTGCGCGTTGCGTGTCCGCGTCCATCCGGTCCCAATTGCGATACGGCATGGCGAGCCGCTGGTTTCTGCCGAGCTTGTCGCGATTTCGCGCGAGGAAGTCCCAATATAGCGCGTTGAACGGGCATGCCTTGGGGCCGGTGCGCGCCTTCACGTCATAGCGGCAATGCCCGCAATAATCGGACATGCGGTCGATATAGGCGCCCGACGACGCATAGGGTTTCGACCCCAGCAGCCCGCCATCGCCGAACTGGCTCATCCCCAGCGTGTTGGGCGCCTCGACCCATTCATAGGCATCGGCATAGACTTCGAGATACCAGCGCTGGACGTCGGCCGGATCTGCACCGATCAGCAGCGCAAAATTGCCTGTCACCATCAACCGCTGGATATGGTGCGCATAGGCGTTCTGCAGCGTCTGCCCGATCGCCTGCGCCATGCAGTGCATGTCGGTCTGACCGGTCCAATAGAAGCCGGGGAGCGGGCGCGTCGCGTTCAGGAAGTTGCGCGACGTATATTCCGGGCCCTCGCGCCAGTAGATCCCGCGCACATATTCGCGCCAGCCGATGATCTGCCGGATGAACCCCTCGGCGGCGTTGAGCGGGGTGTGGCCGGCGCGGTACGACGCTTCGACCCGACGGCACAGGTCGAGCGGATCGAGAAGCCCGCAATTGATGTAGGGCGACAAAATCGAGTGCCACAGGAACGGCACATCGGTCAGCATCGCGTCCTGATAATCGCCGAATTGCGGCAAGGCATAGCGCAGAAAATGCGCCCGCTGACGCTCGGCGTCCGCTGCCGTGACCGCGAAATCAAACCCGTCCAGCGTCCCGGGATGATCGGAGAAGCGATCGGCGACCAGCGCGAGCACCTCCTGCGTCAGGTCATCGGGCGCGAACGACAGTGGTTGCGGCATGGTGAGATCGCGCGCGGCGGGCTTGCGGTTTTCCTTGTCGAAATTCCACTGGCCGCCCTCCGGCTCGCCGCGTTCGGTGAGCAGCAGGCCGGTCTTGCGCCGAATCTCGCGGTAGAAGAATTCCATCCGCAACTGCTTCCGACCCTCGGCCCAGGCGTCGAATTCGGCATGGCTGGCGATGAAGCGGTCGTCTTCGCGGATCTCGACCGGGACGTCGAACTTGTCCGGCCACAGCTCCAGCGCATGGCGCACGCGCCACTCGCCCGCTTCGGTCGCGACAATGCGCGCGGGGCGGTGCCGTTCGACCGCGCGGGCGACCTCGCCGGTCAGGCTGCCACTGTTGTCGGGATCATCGAGGCGGACATACTCGACCTGCCACCCGGCGTCGCGCAACGCTTGGGCATGATGGCGCATCGCTGCGAACAGGAACGCGATCTTCTTCTTGTGATGGCGGACATAGGTCGCTTCCTCCTCGACCTCCATCATCAGGATCACGCCGCTTGCGGGGTCCGCATCGCGCAACGCCGACAGGCCGGGCGCAAGCTGGTCGCCCAAGACCGGTATCAGCGTGTCGATCCCCCGTTCCATTTCCGCAGCGCCTTTCCTACATCGCGCGCCATGACACCCAAGCATCTCGGCCAGACCAGCGCGCTTCCCGCTTCCCCGGAAGAAGCGGTGCTCGATTATGTTCCAAACCCGCGTCCGGGAAGCGATTATCTGGTGCGGTTTGCCGTGCCGGAGTTCACCTCGCTCTGCCCGATCACCGCCGCGCCGGATTTTGCGCATCTGGTGATCGATTATGTGCCGGGCGAGACGATCGTCGAATCCAAGTCGCTCAAGCTGTTTCTTGGCAGCTTTCGCAACCATGGCGCATTTCATGAAGATTGCACCGTCGGGATCGGGCAGCGACTGTTTGACGAGATGAAACCGAAATGGCTGCGTATCGGCGGATACTGGTATCCGCGCGGCGGGATTCCGATCGACGTGTTCTGGCAGTCGGGCGACGCACCGGCGGGCGTGTGGATTCCGGCGCAGGATGTGCCGGGCTATCGCGGACGCGGGTAATTTGAATGATTTAGCGATGTTGCAATGCAGCATCGATGCAACCATATTGTAACGATAACGTTTGGAGATCGCACGCCCAGTTTCGGGCTTAATCCATGTTGCTGTTGCGAAGGAATTCGGGATGACGCGAACGTCGCCGGTATCGGACCGAGTGGATCACATCGCGCTGATCGGCAATTTCCTGCCCCGCAAATGCGGGCTGGCCACCTTCACAACCGACAGTTTTCACGCGATGCGCAATCGCTTTCCAGACTTGCGGGTCGACGTCTACGCGATGGATGATCGTCCGGGCAGCTATGACTTCCCCAGCGCGGTGACCGCAACGATTCCGCAGGACGACCGTGCCGCTTATCTCGGTGCGGCGCGTGCCATCGATGCGTCTGGCGCGCAGGTGATTTGGGTCCAGCACGAATATGGCATTTATGGCGGTGCGGCCGGCGATCATCTGCTGGCGCTGCTCGACCGGAGCGGCCTGCCGGTGATCGCGACGCTGCACACCGTACTGGAGGCACCCAACCCCGACGAGCGCCGCGTGATGGAAGCGCTGTTGCGCCGTGCCGCGCGCGTGATCGTGATGGCGGAACAGGGGCGCGATATCCTGCGCCGCGCGCATGGCGTGGACCCGCGCAAGGTGGTGGTGATCCCGCATGGCGTCCCCGACCGGGACTATGTCGAACCGGACAGCATGAAGTCCCGGTTCGGCTGGGATGGGCGGCAGGTCATCCTGACCTTTGGCCTGCTCGCGCCGAGCAAGGGGATCGAAACGGTGATCGAGGCGCTGCCGGCCATCGTCGACCGGCACCCCGACGCGCTCTATGTCATCCTGGGCGCGACCCACCCCAATTTGATCGCGCATGAGGGCGAGGCCTATCGCGACCGGTTGCACGCGCTCGCGGCAAAGCTGGGGGTTGAGCGGCACATCGCATTCGTGAATGCCTTTGTCGAACAGGACGAGCTGCTCGACTATCTGCAGGCGGCGGACATCTACGCGACGCCCTATCCCAATCCGGCGCAGATCACGTCGGGGACATTGTCCTATGCGGTGGCGATGGGGAAGCCGGTTGTCTCCACCCCCTATGTCCACGCCACCGAAATTCTGGCGGACGATCACGGCGTGATGGTGCCGTTCGGTGACAGCGGCGCGTTTGCGCAAGAGATCGGCGCGCTGCTCGACGACGATGAAGCGCGTGCCGCCATGGCGCAGCGCGCCTATGCGCGAGGGCGGACGATGATCTGGCCGCGAATCGCAGAGGCGGTGACAGATCTGCTTGGGCTAGTGCGCGACACCCGACCGCCGCGCATCATTCCCGGACCTGCCCAACGCGACACGGTGCTGCCAACCGATTTTCGCGCGGTCGAGCGGATGAGCGACGCGACCGGCATGCTGCAGCATTCGATCTATGCCGTGCCCGACCGGCGTCATGGCTATTGCATCGATGACAATGCCCGTGCGCTGATCCTGATGCACCGCATTGATACCGTCGGCGACAGCGAGCGCGATCGCTGGACCAGCGTGTTCGCTGCATTCGTGCAGTTCGCCTGGAACCCGGATACGCGCCGGTTCCGCAACTTCATGCGGTTCGACCGCAGCTGGTGCGAGGACGAAGGGTCGGAGGATTCGAACGGGCGTGCCTTGTGGGCGCTCGGCGTGACTGCCGCCGAAGCGCGCGACTCGAAATATCGTGACTGGGGCCGGGTGCTGTTCGACCAGACCGCGTCAATCGCGTTCGAGTTCGGTAGCCCGCGTGCGCGCGCCTTTGCGATGCTGGGCGCGGCGGCGATGCTGGATGCGCACCCGGGACATGCTCTGTCGCGGACAGTGCTGGAACGATTCGGCGACGAGCTGGTCGCGCTGCTGGACGAAGCGCGGCGGCCCGAATGGGAATGGTTCGAAATTGTGCTCGCCTATGACAATGCCCGGCTGCCCGAGGCCCTGATCCGCGCGGGACATGCGCTCGACCGGCCGGACTTCGTCGCGTGCGGCTTGTCGACGTTGGACTGGATCGTGCGCCAGCAGACTTCGCCCGAGGGGCGGTTCCGCGCGATCGGGACCGAGAGTTTCGGGCGTCCCTATGCCGACCCGATGCCCTTCGATCAGCAGCCGCTGGAGGCGCAGGCAACGATCGATGCCTGCGCCGCTGCCTGTCACGCGACTGGCGAATCGCGCTGGATCGATGAGGCCCAGCGGGCCTATCGCTGGTATCTGGGCCAGAATGACCTCGACCTGCCGCTCGCCAGTACCGCCGATGGCGGATGTTTCGACGGGCTGACGCCGCACGGGCTGAACCGCAATCAGGGAGCTGAATCGATCCTTGCGCTTCAATTGGCCAATTGCGCGATGTCGTCTCTGTTGCAGCGCACGCAAAACATGGCAGTTAGGGCACAAGCCGTCGCCTAGGGAGACCGGACGGCACAGAGCAGTTCGGCCCCGGGGGACGCATGATCGATCTTTACCACCATCCCATGCGCTTGCGCGCCGATCCGTCGCGCGTCGTGGTCAGGCCGTTCCATATCGCCTGGCAGTCGGTGAACGGCGCCCCGTCGCGGATGGAGCGGCTGGTACGCGCGGTGCTCGACATGTCCCCGGGCGAGGCGCGGGGACAGCTCGACGCGGTGCTCAAGGATTTCGAGGCGCGCCACTGGCAGACGCGGCGCGTGTTCATGACCCGCTATGACGAGATCGAGGCGCAGATGGGTCTCGACGGCGCCAGCATCGGGGACGAGAAGCGCCAGCTGATCGGCGCCTATTTCTGTCACGAATACAGTTATGCCGCCGCAGCGCTGATGAACCCCAGCGCGGTGCCGCATTATGACCAAACGGGGATGCCCAAGAGGTCGCTTCGCATCCTGATGAGCCTGCGCGCGGTGGGGGAGGGGCATATCTCCTCCGTCGCGTTTCGCGAGGGGATCATCACCGACACCAACGACCTGACGCTCGCCCCCGAGCCGCCCTTTGCCACGGCGGCGGATACATTCGGGGATGAGGATGACGTGCCGGAGGGCGAGGTCACCGTGCATCGCCACCGCGATTCGACGCTGTCGGGGACGTTGCTGTTCCCGATCACCCGCGCCCAGTCCAACGGGCTGGAGGATATGCGCCTGACGCACTTCCGCCATGACGATGGCAGCGAGGAATGGCTGGGCACCTACACCGCCTATAACGGGTCGCAGATCCAGTCGGAGATGCTGCGCACCCGCGACTGGCGCGCGTTCGACCTGGTGCCGATGACCGGCACCGCCGCGCGCAACAAGGGCATGGGCCTGTTCCCGCGCAAGGTGAACGGCAAGTACATGATGATCGGGCGGCAGGACGGGGAGAATATCTTCCTGATCGAATCCGATCGCCTGACCCACTGGGACGAGGGGGTGAAGCTGATCACGCCCAAATTCCCGTGGGAGCTGGTGCAGATGGGCAATTGCGGCCCGCCGATCGAGCTGGACGAGGGCTGGCTGATGCTGACCCATGGCGTCGGCGCGATGCGCAAATATTCGATCGGCGCGGCGCTGCTCGACAAGGACGATCCGTCGAAGGTGATCGGACGCACCAGCGCGCCGATCCTGGCGGCGGCGAGCGAGGATCGCGAGGGTTATGTCCCGAATGTCGTCTATTCGTGCGGCGCGATCCGCCATGGGGAGTCGATCTTCATCCCCTATGGCGTCGCGGACAGCTCGGTCGCCTTTGCGTTCGTGTCGATCAAGTCGCTGCTGGCAGTGATGTAGGGGGCCGCGTCAACGCCCCTTGAACAACCCGCCGAGAATGCCGCGGACGATGCCGCCGACGACGCTGGCGCCGACACCGGATTTCTTGCCGAAGATCGCCTTGGACACTTCGCCCGCGACCGCGCGGCCGGCAGCAGAGGAGGCCGATTGGGTGGCGGACTTGACCGCACGGTTCCACGGGTTGTTCGCCGCCTCACGCTCGGCCTTGCGCCGGGCCTGTTCCTCCAACCGAGCCTGACGGTCGGCTTCGCGCTGTTCCGCGAGGCGCCGGCGTTCGGCTTCCTTGGCGGTGCGGGCGTCTTCCTTTGCCTGCGCCAGCGCCGCTTTTTCCGCTTCGTCGGCAGCCTTGGCCTCCGCAGCGGCGGCTGACGCTTCGCTGGCCTTGGCGGTGAGCAATTCTTCGGCGGATTCGCGATCGACCCGTGCATCGTATTTCGATCCGACCAGATCGGTGTCGATCAGGATCTTGCGCTCTTCAGGCGTCACCGGGCCCACCCGACCGCGCGGCGGCTTGATCAGCGTGCGCTGTACCGGGGAGGGCGCACCATCGGCCATCAGCACCGATACCAGCGCCTCGCCCACCTTCAGTTCGGTGATCGCGGTTTCGACATTGAGGTCGGGATTGGCGCGAAAGGTTTCCGCGGCCGCCTTGATCGCCTTTTGCTCGCGCGGGGTGAAGGCGCGCAGCGCGTGCTGGACGCGGTTGCCGAGCTGGCCCGCGACATCCTCGGGAATGTCGATCGGGTTCTGGGTGACGAAGTAAACGCCGACGCCCTTGGACCGGATCAGGCGGACGACCTGTTCGACCTTGTCGAGCAGCGCCTTGGGCGCTTCCTCGAACAGCAGATGCGCTTCGTCGAAGAAGAAGACGAGCCTGGGCTTGTCCGGGTCGCCGACTTCGGGGAGCGATTCGAACAGCTCAGACAACAGCCACAGGAGGAAGGTGGCGTAGAGCCGGGGCGAGGCCATCAGCTTGTCGGCGGCGAGGATGTTGACGACGCCATGGCCATTGTCGTCGGTCTTGATGAAATCCTGAATCGACAGCGCCGGTTCGCCGAAGAAATGCTCGCCCCCCTGGCTGCGCAGTTGGAGCAACTGGCGCTGAATCGCGCCGACGCTGGTCTTGGCGACATTGCCGTAGCGCGCACTCAGCTCATCGGCGCGTTCGCTGCACGCGGCGAGCATGGCCTGAAGGTCGTCCAGGTCGAGCAGCAACAGGCCGTCGTCGTCGGCGACGTGGAACGCGATCGTCAGCA
The DNA here is from genome assembly GCF_965227385.1 of Sphingomonas sp. Taxonomy (GTDB): domain Bacteria; phylum Pseudomonadota; class Alphaproteobacteria; order Sphingomonadales; family Sphingomonadaceae; genus Sphingomonas. The sequence goes on along the minus strand of NZ_OZ245750.1, from coordinate 315,319 downwards.
CGCCTTCCTGCGTTTCGTTCAGTCCCAACAGGCGGGCCAGCAGCAGCGGCCCCATCTCGGACACGGTGGTTCGCACCGGGTGGCCCTGCTCGGCGAACAGGTCCCAGAATTGCACCGGCGCGGCGGCATATTGCCAGTCGGTTTCGCCGATCTCGGCCGCGCGCTTGCTGAACGGCTCGTGGGTCTTGGCGGTCGGCGATCCGGGCATCGCCATGCCCGACAGGTCGCCTTTCACATCGGCGGCAAAGACCGGGACGCCCGCCCGGCTGAAGCTTTCGGCAAGGCCCTGCAACGTCACGGTCTTGCCGGTGCCGGTGGCGCCGGCGATCAGGCCATGACGATTGGCCCGCTTGAGCACGAGCGCCTGTCGCTCGCCGCCGCCTAATCCAATGAACAGATCGCTCTCACCCGACATGCTGCGCTCCCGATGATCAGAAGCGCAGCATTAGGGAGAATGTGGGCCGAGGCTAGCCCTATCAGCGGGCGAAATCGACCGACCGGAAGGTGCCAACGCCGCCGCGTGCCATGATGTAGAGGACGACGGATTCGGCACCCGAAGCCTTGGCCGCGTTGACCAAGCGGGCAAAGTCGGCCGGCGTCTCGATCGGCTGACGGTTGACCGACGTGATGACGAGGCCGCGCGTCAGCTGCTTCTGCGCAGCGTCGCTCGCCGGATCGACGCCGACGATCACCACGCCCTTGGTCGCCGGATCGACGCCGATGGTGCGCGCGATCTGCGGGGTGAGCGCGGTCACGCTGACGCCGAGCGACGCGGGACCCTGCGTTGCGTCATCGCCGCTCGGTGCGCCCTCGTCGGCATCGGGATCGAAGCCGCCCAGCTGTTCCTCCGGCGGACGCTTGCCGACGGTGACCTGGACCGTGACCGGCTTGCCGTCGCGGATCAGCTCGACCGCGATGCGTGTGCCGGGGCGGACATTGGCGGCAAGATAGGACAGCGTCTGGTCCGGGGTCACATCCTTGCCGTCGATCTTGACGATGACGTCGCCCTGCTTGATCCCCGCCTTGGCTGCGGCCTCACCCGGCTCGACGCGGCTGATCAGCTCGCCCTTGCCCTTCGGAACGCCGAACGACTTGGCCAGATCGTCGGTCAGCGGCTGGATGCCGACGCCGAGATAGCCGCGCTCGACGCTGCTGCCCTTCATCAACGTATCGATGATCGGCTTGGCCTCCGACGAGGGGATGGCGAAGCCGATGCCGACATTGCCGCCGGTCGGAGAAAGAATCTGCGAGTTGATGCCGATCACATTGCCGTTGAGGTCGAACAACGGACCGCCGGAATTGCCACGGTTGATCGAGGCGTCGGTCTGGATGAACCGGTCGAGCGGACCGCCCTGTCCGGTGGCGCGGTGCAGCGCGGAGATGATGCCGGCGGTCACCGACCCGCCGAGGCCGAACGGGTTGCCGATGGCAACCACCCAGTCACCCGCACGCGCGCGGTCCGAATCGCCGAACTTGACGAAGGGCAGGTTGGCCCCTTCGATCTTGAGCACGGCGAGGTCGGTCGCGGGATCGCGGCCGATCAGCTTGGCGGTATATTCGCGGCGATCCGCCAGCGTCACCTTGATCGATTCGACGACCGCGCCGCGCTGGCCCGCCGAAATCACGTGGTTGTTCGTGACGACATAGCCATCGGCCGAGATCAGAAAGCCCGAGCCGAGCGATTCTGCCTGGCGCGTGACCGGACGGCCACCGCCGCCCTGCTGCCCGCCGAACAGATCGCCGAACGGGGTGCCGGCAAACGGGTTGGTCTGCACCTGCACGCGTTGCGTCGTCGAGATGTTGACGACGGCGGGCTGGAGCTTGGCGACCATGTCGGCAAAGCTCATCGGCGCGCCGGCGCGGGGCGCTGCGGCCTGGATCGCGCCGGGTTCGTTCTGGGCGGTCTGCGCGCCGGCCGGGTTCTGCATCACCAGCGCGGCGCTCGCACCGCCGATCAGGAGCGCGGAAGTGATGGCATAGGCATAGCGCACGGGAGTGGTTCCTTTGGTCATCTGGCCCTTGGAGTTGCGGCCCATTCCGGGCGTAGGTTCGGTCATCGGTGTATTACTCGCCTCAAATAGCTGAACGGCGATTGAATATGAACGAACCGACAGCCGTTGGGGTCCGGATCGTTTCTGACACTTCGTGACCAGAGCCTATCGGCTCTGGCCCCGGAACTCGCGCAGATAATCATTGTCGGGCGACAGGATGATCGAGGTTTCGCCGGTCGCGTCCGAGCTGAGGAAGGTCGTCTTGTACGACTGCATCGCGCGCCAGAAATCGTAGAATTGCGGATCCTTGTTGAACGCGGCCGCATAGATCTGCGCGGCCTTTGCGTCGGCTTCTGCGCGGATCACGGTGGCATCCTTCTGCCCGTTGGCGCGGATGGTCGTTGCCTCCTGCTGACGGGCGGTGGCCATGCGGTTGAGGGCCGATTGCAGTGGGCTGCCTTCGGGGAGGTTGGCCTGCTTGATCCGCACGTCGACAATTTCGACGCCGTACTGGCTGGCATAGCGCTGAAGTCCGGCCTGGATATTGTCCATGACCGCGGTTCGCTCAGGGGTGAGCAGCGAGGCGAAGGTGCGCTTGCCAAGTTCGGCGCGCAGCGCCGACCCGAACAACGGCTGCAACTGGTCGGCGACGCGGCGTTCGGTTCCGGCGGTTACGACCATGCGCAGCGGATCCACGACGCGGAAGCGGGCAAAGGCATCGACTTCCAGCCGCAGCTGATCGGTCGACAGCACCGGCTGGTTCTCCAGCTCGATGTCGAGCACCCGCTTGTCGACCCACACCACGCGCTGGATGAACGGCACTTTGACCTTGATGCCGGCACCGGTGTTGCGCCCGAACTGTTCGCCCGGCTGGTATTTGTTGATCGTGCGGATCGGCTGTTCGAGCTGCAGGATCACCGCCTGCTTGGTCTCGTCCACCACGAACACCGTGTTGAGCAGGACGAACAGCAGCCCGAGAGCGAGCCCGCCGAACAGGATCGGGCGGTTGACGATGGCGTTCACTGTGCGCCTCCCTGCTGCTGGGCAGGTTGCGCCTGCTGACCTTGCTGAACCTGCGGCTGCACGGAATTGCCGCGTGCGGCGGGGAGCGGAAGATAGGGCGTCACGCCACGCGTCTCGATCACGGTCTTGTTCGACTTGGCCAGCACCGCCTCCATGGTTTCATAATAGATACGGCGACGGGTGACCTCGGGGGCAAGCTTGTACTGCTCGTAGATCTTGTCGAACTCGGTCGCGGCGCCCTGCGCGCGCGCCAGTGTCTGCTGGGCATAAGCACGCGCCTGGTTGCGATCGCCCTCGGCCGCCTGTTGCGCCGCGGTGACCTGCTTGAAGGCTTCGTCCACGGCTGCCGGGGCCGATGCGTTCTTGATCGAAACGCCGCGCACGCGGACGCCCGAATTATATTCGTCGAGAATCGCCTGCATCGTCTGCTGCACGCGCGCCTCGATCACGGTGCGGCCCGGGCCGATCGCGTCATTTAGCGTGACGCTTGCGACCGCGGCACGCATCGCGCTTTCCGCCGTCGCGCGCACGGTCATGGTCGGCTCGGCGATCTGGAAGACGAAGTCTTCCGGATTGGCGATGTCCCAGCGGACTGCGTAGGCGAGATCAACGATGTTCTGATCCTGGGTCAGCATCAGATTTTCGCCGCTACCCTGCGGGAAATCCTCGTTGGTGATCTTCTGGACGTTGACCTTTTCCACGGTCGCGATCGGGGCGGGCATGGTCATGCCGATGCCCGGCTCCATCGTGTAGGAATAGCGGCCGAGCAGTTTCACCACGCCGCGCTGTTCGGGGGTGATGACATGGACGCTGGTGAAGGCGATCCACGCAAGGACGAGCAGGCCGGTCGCGACCAGCACGATCGGACGGCTGGGCATTCCGGTGGGCAGTCCGCCGCGACCACCACCGCCGCCGCTTCCGCCGCCACCGCCCTTGCGCGCGCGCTTCAGGAAATCGTCGAGGCTGCTGACATTGGATTTGCCGCCGCGCTTGCCCTCGGGCGGAAACGCCCAGGGATTGCGTGGGCCGCCGCCATTGCCGCCGTCCGCGCCGCCCTTGTCGTCGCCTCCGCTCCCGCCACCCCAGGGGCCCTTGTTCTCATTCCACAGCGCGCCGCCCATTCCGGCAACGCGTGCGATCCAACCATTCAGTCTCGCCATATCAGCCTTTATAGGGACCGCGCGGCGGATTTACAGTGGCACCGATCGAAAGCCGTCCTATGTCGCGCGGCATGACCGATCAGACCGAGCTCCAGGCCATCCTCGCCCCCATCGCGGCCGGGCGTGCCACCGTGCGGGTGGAGGGTGCCCGCGCCAGCATCATCCTCGACGTGACCGGCCTGCCCGAAGCGGCGCAGGATGCGCTGGAGGCCGATCTGCGCGCGGCCGCCAGCGTGCCGGGGATCGATGAGGTGCGAATCGCACGGACGGCCCAGCGGGTCGCGCGTCGCCTGATCGCTGTTGCGAGCGGCAAGGGCGGGGTGGGGAAATCCACCGTATCCGCCAATCTCGCCATCGCGCTGGCGCGGGCGGGGCGCAGGGTCGGGCTGGTCGATGCCGATATCTATGGCCCGTCGCAGCCCAAGCTGATGGGCGTCGAGGGACGCAAACCGGTCGCGCACGACAAGAAGCTGGTCCCGCTTGCGACCGCGTTCGGGGTGCCGATGCTGTCGATGGGCGGGCTGGTCGAGGAGGGGCAGGCGATCGCCTGGCGCGGGCCGATGGCGGCGGGCGCGCTGACCCAGCTGGTCGATGCGAACTGGGGCGCGGCGGACACGCTCGTCCTCGACCTGCCACCCGGCACGGGCGACGTGCAGCTGACGATGATCCAGAAGCACCGCCCGACCGGCGCGGTGATCGTCTCGACGCCGCAGGATCTGGCGCTGATCGACGCGACGCGGGCGATCGACCTGTTCGCCAAGGCGGGCGTTCCGGTGATCGGGATCGTCGAGAACATGGCGGGCTATGCCTGCCCGCATTGCGGCGAGGTGTCGGACCCGTTCGGGCGCGGCGGCGCCGAGGCTGCGGCTGAGCGGCTGGGCGTGCCCTTCCTGGGGCGCATCCCGCTCGACATCGCGATCCGCACGGCGTCCGATGCCGGCGCTCCCCCGGCGGCGGGGAACGGGGTCGAGGGCGCGGCGTTTGCTGAAGTGGCCGGGAAGGTGTTTGCCTGGCTGGAAACACAGAAAGGCTGACCCATGCCCCTCGCCCAGGACGCGGAGATCAAGGCGCTGCTCGAAGGGGCGCGGACGATTGCGCTGGTCGGGGCGAGCGACCGGCCGGATCGGCCGAGCTATCGGGTGATGGCGATGCTGCAGGAGCATGGCTATCGTGTCATCCCGGTTAATCCGCAGATCACCGGCGAGCATCTGCACGGCGAGTTCGTATTCCGCGAGCTGGCGCAGATCGGGGAGCCGATCGACATCGTCGATATCTTCCGGCGGCCGATTGCGGCTGGCGAGGCGGTGGATGAGGCGATTGCAGTTGGGGCCAAGGCGGTGTGGATGCAGCTTGGCGTCATCAAGGAAGACGCCGCCGCGCGGGCCGAGGCGGCGGGGTTGACGGTGGTGATGGACCGCTGCCCCGCGATCGAGATTCCGCGGCTAGGCGTATCCAAGATCGCGCAGGGTGGCGACTAGTCGCTCGACGTCGCGTTGGTCGTGGTAGAGGCCGAAGCCGATCCGCAGCACGTCGCCGCGGACGTCGGTGATGATGTCCTGATCCATCAGCGCCGCTTTCCACGCTGGAGCGTGCGGTGAACGCAGCGCGAGGAACCGTGCGCGCGGATCGCTGCCGGGGTTGAGCAATTCTGCGTCGGCGAGCGCTGTTCCTGGCAGGGCGGCGAGTAGCTGATCTCGCAGCGGCGTGACGTGCGCGTTGATCGCGGCTGTGGTCAGCCCTTCCTCGGCCAGCATGTCGCGGATGGCGACGAAGCGGTAGATACCACTGGGGTCGAAGGTCGATCCCATGAAACGCATTGCATCGGCGGCATAGCCGATCTGGCCGGGCGGCGGGGCTTCGAGATTGGCGAACTCGGCGTACCAGCCTGTGATTTCGGGGCGCGGCCCGAAGCCGGGCGGACAATGGAGAAAGGCGACGCCTTCGCCCGCCATGGCATATTTGTACCCGCCGGCGGTGTAGAAGATGCGGTCGGCGACCGCTGACAGGTCGGTCTCCATCGCCATGAATCCATGATAGCCGTCGACTACCACCCATGGACCGTCGGGTCGGGCGAGTGTGGCGAGGTCGGCGATGGCCCCGAACACCGCGCCCGTTTCGAACATCACCTGGCTGACGAAGATCAGGTCGTGATTGCCGCCACGCGCCGCAGCGAGGAAGCGGGCGTCGAAATCGGCGGCCCGCGCCACCGTGTCGAGCGTGATGCGGCCGCTTTCGATCCAGCGCTGGGCCTGGCGGCGGAAGCTGTGAAACTCGCCATCGCTGGCGAGGATGCGCAGGGGGCGTTCGCTGCGGGCGGAGACGATGCGCAGGATCAGGTCGTGGGTGTTGCCGGCGAAGGTCACCGACGACGGGTCGGGCAGCGCCAGTTCGGCGGCTACATGGGCTTGGGCTGCGGGCCAGATCTTACCCATCACCCGGTCCCATTTGCGGTCGGCGAGCCGGGCGGCGTCCTGCCATGCCGCCTGATGGCCGACGAACGACGCATCGGGCCAAAGGTGATGGCTGTGCGCGGCGAAGTGAAGCCGGTCCGGGGCTGCGGCGAGCGAGCGCTGGAAGAGATGCTTGTAGCTGGTCATTTTCTTGCCTTTGCAAGGGCGGCACCGGCCCGCTCCCCCACCTGGCCACCCATATCATGCTACCGCTGGGTGGCCGGGTGGGGGAGCGGGCCGGTGCCGAAACACATCAAAGAAGCGTCCGCAGCGTCCAGAGTTCAGGAAAGGCGCGCTTGGTCAGCGTGGACTGAAGGTAGGACGCGCCGGGGGTGCCGCCGGTGCCGGGCTTCATGCCGATGACACGGGTGACAGTCAGCACATGCTTGTGCCGCCAGGTCGCCAGCGCGTCGTCGATATCGACCAGCTTTTCGGCGAGCTGGTAGAGCTCCCAATGCGTGCCCGGCTCGCGATAGACCTTGGCCCAAGCGGCCTCGACCTGTGGGTTGGCCTCATAAGGCTTGGCCCAGTCGCGGTTCAGCGCGGCTTCGGGCAGGTCGAACCCGGCGCGGGCGAGCGCGGCATTGGCCTCGTCCCACAGGCTGGGTGCGCTGCCGTAACGCTCGGTCAGCGGCCCCGGCACGCCGCCACCGCGCAGTCCCAGCATGGTTTCGACCGCGCGGAACTGGTCCGACTGGAACCCGCTGCTCGACCCCAATACGTCGCGGAAGCGGGTATAATCGCTCGGCGTCATCGTGGTCAGGATTTCCCACGAGAGCGTCATCACCGCCTGGATCCGGCTGACCCGCGCCAGGCCCTTATACGCCTCGACCAGCCGATCGCTGCGAACCAGGTCGAGCGCGACCTCCAGCTCGGCGATCATCTGCTTGAGCCACAGTTCCTTGGTCTGGTGGATGACGATGAACAGCAGCTCGTCATGCTCGTCCGAAATCGGATGTTGCGCGGTCAGCAGCTGGTCGAGCGCGAGGTAGCGCCCATAGGTCATCGGATCGCTCATGCCGGTGTCCCTGCGGCGAAACTGACGACAATGCTGACAAAAAATGCGTGTGTAGGGGCGGTGTCAGCCGGGGCGGGGGCGGGGGTTGGTTGCATGGGAAACGACTACCCCAGGCGAGGGTCTGTAGGAAATGGCTTTTGAAATCGCGCGTCGGAAAGCGTCAGGTGAGCCGGGTTGACCTGACCGCCTCAAACGCGAAGATCGCGCGATGCGGATCATCGGTGGCAAGGACTATTATGACGCAGGCGCGGCCTGGGGACAGGATGACTCGGTCACCTTCATGCGCAACGGCACGCGCGGGCTGGCCAGTGCCGAGATCCACGGAGCGCTGCGCGTGCCGCTCAGATCGTGCGCGGGCGGGCTGGTCCCCGCAGAACCGGACACGGCGGCGGCGCGCCAGCGGGCGCTGACCCGATATCGTCCGCTCAGCGATGTCGAGATCGACGGCGCGCGGCATGTCCAGGACGCGGCGCGGGTACTGTTCTGTGGTGTGCTATACCACGGTATCCGGCTGGCGCGCGGCCGCCCCACCGAGGATGCGCGCTGGTTCTGGACATATGACGCGATCATCGCGTTTGCGCACAAGCACGGTTTGGCGCTTCACCAAGGCGAGGAGTCCGAGCGCGAGCGACGCGAGACGAGCAATATCCGGCGCCAGACCATCAATTATCCCGACCGCATGATTCCGCTGAGCCAATGGTTCGATCCGGAGCCGCTGACGGGCACCGTGCGCGAGGCGGTGGTGGCGGCCGGTATCACGATCGCCAGTCAAAATCCCGATACGCCCTATATCCCCGGCCCGGAACAGGAGCATCTGGACTGGGCGGTCGATCAGCCGTCGCTTTCAGCAATGGATTTTGCAAAGGCGATCGACCCGTTCACTGCCCATCAGGAGATCGCGATGTGGGTCGGCGGCGTGCTGCCCGCCGCTGGTCCGAAGACGGTCGAGATCGGCGATGATCGGGTGAAGATCGCCAAGCATGGCTTTCACCACCCGACCTCGTTCCGACGCGGAAAGGGGGAATAGGCGTCAGTCGCGCAGCAGCTCATTGATCCCGGTCTTGCTGCGGGTCTGGGCGTCGACCGTCTTGACGATCACCGCGCAATAGAGGCCGGGGCCGCCGTCCGTGCCGGGCAGGGTGCCGGGGACGACGACCGCATAGGGCGGCACTTCGCCGCGATAGATGTGGCCGGTGGCGCGGTCGACGATCTTGGTGCTCGCGCCCAAATAGACGCCCATCGAGAGGACCGCGCCTTCGCCGACGCGGACGCCCTCTGCCACTTCGGCGCGGGCGCCGATGAACGCGCCGTCGCCGATGATCACCGGATCGGCCTGAAGCGGTTCGAGCACGCCGCCGATGCCGACGCCGCCCGAGAGGTGGACGTTCTTGCCGATCTGCGCGCAGCTGCCGACCGTGGCCCACGTGTCGACCATCGTGCCTTCACCGACATAGGCTCCGATGTTCACGAAGCTGGGCATCAGCACGACGTTGCGGCCGATATGCGCGCCGTGGCGCACGACGCTGCCCGGCACCTGGCGGAAGCCCGCGGCACGAAAGGCCGCATCGTCCCAGCCCGCGGTCTTGAGCGGGACCTTGTCGAAGCCGCCATGGCCGACGGCATTGTCGTTGAGGCGGAAGGAGAGGAGCACGGCTTTCTTGAGCCACTGATTGACCTGCCAGCCGCCGTCCACCGGCTCGGCGACGCGTGCGGCACCGCTGTCGAGAAGGCTCAGCGCCTCGGCCACTGCCTCACGCACCGCGCCGGTCGTGGCGAGCGAGATGTTGGCGCGGTCTTCCCAGGCGGCGTCGATCGTGGCGGCGAGGTCGGTCATGGATGCTCCTGAATGGTTTCGAGCCAGTGGCAAATGTCGTGGGTGATATGGTCGATGAAGCTGCGATCAGCATCGGGGGCCTGTTCCGAACCATTGTCGACCCAGACGGTGGTCATGCCGATCGCCTTGGCCGGGGCGAGGTTGCGCGCCATGTCCTCGACGAACAGCGCGCGCTTCGGGTCGATGCGATACGCCTCGCACACGCTGGCATAGGCGTGCGGGTGCGGCTTGGGGTGGTAGCTGCTGGCGTGGACGTCGTGGATCGCCTCGAAATGTTCACGGACGCCGAGCCGGTCGAGCACCTTCTCGGCATAAGGCGCGTCGGCGTTGGTGAAGACCAGCTTGCGCCCCGGCAGTTTGGCAATCGCGGCGGCGAGCGGGGCGTTGTGTTCGAGGATGTCGATTTCGATGTCGTGGACGTCGGCGAGATATTCGTACGGGTCGACGCCGTGATCGGCCATCAGCCCGGCGAGCGTGGTGCCGTGGCTGATGAAATAGTCCTTTTGCAACCGATGCGCGGCGTCGGGATCGAGGTCCAGCAGTCGCGCGACATAGGCACCGATGCGCTGGTTCATCTGTGCGAACAGGTCGGTGCTGCCCGGATAGAGCGTGTTGTCGAGGTCGAACAACCAGGCGTCGATATGGGCGAGGTCGGGGCGCATGGCGGGGCGTTTAGGGGGGAAGGGGGCGGAGGGGAAGGATAGGAATGATTGGACGGCGCAAATCCCTTTCCGCCTGCGGCCCACGTCCGTTTGCCCTCAGCTTGTCGAAGGGAGGCGCGACACATTTGTTTGAGATCGTGTTTCGACAAGCTCAGCACAAACGGATGTTGGTGCGCCCCAACTCCATCTTGAGTAGCAAAACGCAACTGGCCTTCCCATCTTCCGGCTATGACAGCCTATTCCCTGCTCGACCTCGTCCCGATCCTACAGGGCGGGACCGCCAGCCAGTCCTTTGCCAATGCCGCCGATCTGGCGCGGCATGCCGAGGCCGAAGGGTTTTCGCGTTACTGGGTGGCGGAGCATCACGGCATGGCGGGAATCGCCAGCGCGGCGACGGCGGTGGTCATCGCGCATGTCGGTGCGGCGACATCGACCATTCGCATCGGCGCGGGCGGGATCATGTTGCCCAACCATGCGCCACTGGTGATTGCCGAGCAGTTCGGCACGCTCGACGCACTGTTTCCGGGGCGGATCGACCTGGGGCTGGGGCGTGCGCCGGGGAGCGACATGACCGTCGCGCGGGCGCTCCGGCGGACGCTGGAGAGCAGCCCGGACGGATTCCCGCGCGATGTGATGGAGCTGCAAAGCTATTTCGCCGATGATGGGCAGACCGGTATCCGCGCGGTGCCGGGGGGCGGTGCCAAGCCGGAGCTGTGGATCCTCGGATCGAGCCTGTACGGTGCGCAGCTGGCTGCTGCATTGGGGCTGCCCTATGCGTTCGCGTCGCACTTCGCGCCGGGGGCGCTGGACGAAGCGATGGACGTGTATCGTCGCCAGTTCCGCCCCTCGGCCGTGCTCGACAAACCCTACGCCATGGCGGGGTTCAACGTGTTTGCGGCGGATGACGATGCCGAGGCGGAACTGCTCGCCAGCTCGATGCAGCAGGCGTTCGTTGCCTTGCGCACGACTGGGACGGGCGTGCCGCTTCCACCGCCCGTGCCGGGCTATCGCGACAGTCTGCCGCTCCAGGCGCGTGCGATGCTCGACCATGTTCTGGAGTGCACCGCGATCGGCGGGCCGGACGCGATCCGGGCGGGGTTGAAGGGCTTTATCGCGCGGACCGGCGTGGATGAGGTGATGCTGACCAGTTCGATCTTCGACCCCGCGGCACGCCGGAAGAGCGTGTCGATTGCCGCCGCCGCGATGCGCCACCTCGCCGCCTGAATCCCGCCTGAATTGATGGTCAGGACGGCGATCGACAGGGGCCGGAACAGGAGACTGACGATGACCGCGTCAACCCCTTCCGCGCGTCCCGGCGTCCGGTGCCATCTCGGCATCCACCGCCCGCGCCGCCGCGACCGCCCCGGCCGGGGCGAGTTCGAGACCCAGTGCCGCGATTGCGGATGCGATCTGGTGCTGAGTCCCGTGACGGGGCGGTGGCGGTTCGTTGGGGTGATGGGTTAGGCGGTCGCCGCCGGCAGCCGCAGGCGAACCATCAGCCCACCGAGATCTTCGCTTTCCTCCAGCGTGACGGTGCCGTCGTAAATCTCCGCGACGTCGCGGACGATGGCGAGGCCGAGACCGGTGCCGGGCTTGCCGGTGTCGAGCCGCACGCCGCGGTCGAAGATGCGGATACGGTCGGCTTCCGGAATGCCGGTGCCGTCGTCCTCGACCAGGATTTCGACGAAGCCCGCCTCAATCCGCACGGTCACGAACACGCTGCCCCCGCCATATTTGGCGGCGTTTTCGACCAGATTGCCCATGATCTCGTCGAGGTCCTGACGCTCGATATGCGCGATCAGATCCTTGGAGCCGTCGGTGTCGATGCGGACATGGGGGTAGAGGCGGGCAACCGCGCGCTCGACCGATTCGACGCTGGGCCAGACGGGTGCGCGGCTGTGCGCGCTGCCGCGCCGACCGACCGCGCGGGCGCGGGCGAGGTGGTGGTCGACCTGTCGGCGCATCGTCCGCGCCTCCCGCACCACGGTGGCGGGCAGGTCGTCGGCCTCTGCGGTCGCGGCGTTCATGATGACGGTGAGCGGCGTCTTGAGCGCATGGGCGAGATTGCCGGCGTGACGCCGTGCTTCCTCGGCCTGGCGGTCGTTATGCGCGACGAGGCCGTTGAGCTCCTCCACCAAAGGCGCGACTTCGGCGGGCATTGCGCCGTCGATCCGCGGGGTTTCGCCGGTCCGCAATTTCTGGATGGCGATGCGCAGCTTGCGCAGCGGGAGCAGGCCGTACCAGGTCTGCAGCGCGGCCATCGCGATCAGGCCGGCGGCGAGCAGCACGAAGCTGCGCACCAGTGTCTTGCGCAGCGCCTCGATCTGCGCGTCGAGCACATCGCGCGTCTGGGCGACCTGAAACCGCCAGCGCACGGGCGATCCGGGCAGACGCACGTCGCGTTCGACGACGCGCAGCCGCTGGTCGAGCTGCTCTGAATTATAGGTGTGCAGTTCGAGATCGTTGTGCGTCATCCCCGTGTCGAGACGGCGATCCCATAGCGAGCGCGACGGAAACGGCTCGTGCCCCGGGCCGGACACCTGCCAGTAGAGGCCTGAATAGGGTTCGAGAAAGCGCTGGTCCGAAAGCTGACGGTTGAACGCGACATTGCCGTCGGGATCGAGCTCGGCCGAGACGATCAGCGAGGTCAGGATATATTCCAGCCCCTCGTCGAAATTGCGCGTGACCGCGCTGGTCAGCACGCGATCCAGCGCAAAGCCGCCACCCGCGAGCAGCAGCGTGATCCACGCCGCCGCGATCAGGATCATGCGGCGGCTGAGCGATCCGGTGCTGGGCGTGTAGCTGCGCGGGGCGGGGTCGCCCGGACGCGTTTCCACCGGCGCCGCCACGTCCCCGGCCGGCGTGCGATGCACGAACGGGAGGGAGCGCGACAGCGTCAGGCCAAACGGGAGCTCAGGCACCGGCCTCCGCCGGTTCCTCAAGGCTGTAGCCAAGGCCACGGATCGTGGTGATGACGTCCGCGCCCAATTTCTTGCGGATGCGGGTCACGAACACCTCGATCGTGTTCGAATCGCGGTCGAAATCCTGGTCGTAGATATGTTCGATCAGTTCGGTACGGCTGACGACCTTGCCCTTGTGATGGAGCAGATAGGACAGGAGCTTGTATTCCTGCGCGGTCAGCTTCACCGGCTCGCCGGCCTTGGTCACCTTGCCGCTGCGCGTGTCGAGGCGGATGTCGCCCGCGATCAGTTCGGCACTGGCATTGCCCGATGCGCGGCGGATCAGTGCGCGCAGGCGGGCGATCAGCTCTTCGGACTGAAAGGGCTTGGCAACATAGTCGTCGGCGCCCGCGTCAAGTCCGGCGACCTTGTCCGACCAGCTGTCGCGCGCGGTGAGCACGAGCACCGGGGTGGTCTTGCCCTCCTTGCGCCAGCGGTCGAGCACGGTCAGGCCGTCGATCTCGGGCAGGCCGAGGTCGAGGACGATCGCGTCATAAGCTTCGGTCGAGCCGAGGAAATGGCCTTCCTCGCCATCGCTCGCGGTGTCGACCGCATAGCCCGCGCCCTCGAGCGTGGACTGAAGCTGGTTGCGGAGATTGGGTTCGTCCTCGACGATCAGAACGCGCATCGGTGTTTCCCTCTTTGGCGCCGGGTCATCCGCCCGACCGGCTCATCACCTGTCCGGTGCGGCCGTCGACATCGATCCAGATGACATTTCCATTGCGCAGGAACTTCAGCGTGTAAATGCCGGTTCCCGAATCGAAGTCGAAGCCGAGATAGCGGGCGCCCTGGCGCTCCATCTGCGGCACCACCCGCGCCTCGATCGCGCGGAGCGGAAGCAGACGGCCCTGCAGGCGGCCCTCACGCGCAGCCTCCTGGTCGCTGCGCCGATCCTGGGGCGCGGCGTGAACCGGGACGGCGGCGGCGAGATACGCGCCGAGACAAAGGACACCAAACATCTTCATGACGGGGATGGCATAGCCCCGCCGCGTTGAACAGCCCGTGAATGCGGCGGAAAGGTGGCTGTCAGGAACGGGCCGCCCGACAATGCTTGCCCGATGGCGTGCGCGGCCCTACCTGCCCCGGCCATGGCTGCCCCTGTCCTCTCCTATGAAAAGCTTGGCCTGATCCAGGGATCCGGCTGGCTGTTCCGCGAACTCGACATCCATATCGGTGCGCGCGATCGGCTGGCGCTGATCGGCCGCAACGGCGCGGGCAAGACAACGTTGCTCAAGCTGATCGCGGGCCAGGTCGACGCCGACGAGGGGCGACGGACGATCCAGCCGGGTACCCGCGTCGTGATGCTGGAGCAGGAGCCGCGCATGGCGGGCTGCGTCACGCTGATGGACTATGTCCTGTCGGGCGACGATGCGCCCGCGCGGCACGAGGCGGAGGCGATTGCCGACCAGCTGGGCATCGACCTGACGCGCGAGGCGGCGACCGCGTCGGGCGGCGAGCGGCGACGCGCGGCGATTGCGCGCGCGCTGGCGATGGACCCCGATGTGCTGCTGCTCGACGAGCCGACCAACCATCTCGACATCCATGCGATCGAATGGCTGGAGGAATGGCTGACCCGCTATCGCGGCGCGTTCGTGGTGATCAGCCATGACCGTACTTTCCTGACGCGGCTGACGCGGCAGACCTTGTGGCTCGACCGCGGCGCGATGCGGCGGGCGGAGGTTGGCTTTGGCGGGTTCGAGGCGTGGACCGATCAGGTCTATGCCGAGGAGCAGCGCGCGGCGGAGAAGCTCGACGCGCGGCTGAAGCTGGAGGAGCATTGGCTGCAACGCGGGGTCACCGGGCGGCGGCGGCGCAATCAGGGGCGGCTGACCAAGCTGCTGGAGATGCGGGCCGAGCGCGCGGCGATGACCGGGCCACAGGGCGCGGCGAACCTGACCACGGCGGCGGACGATTCGAAGACCAAGGTGGTGATCGACGCCAAGGGTGCCAGCAAAGCCTATGGCGACCGCACGATCATCCGCGACCTGACCCTGCGCATCACGCGCAAGGACCGGATCGGCATCGTCGGCAAGAATGGCGCGGGCAAATCCACCTTGCTCAAGCTGCTGACCGGCGAGATCGAGCCCGACAGCGGGACGGTGACGCAGGCAAGGACGATCGATCCGGTGATCATCGACCAGCAGCGCAGCCGGATGCAGCCGGACAAGACAGTGCGCGAAGTCGTCGCCGATGGCGGTGAGTGGGTCGATGTGCTGGGTGTGCGCAAGCATATCCATGGCTATCTGAAGGAGTTCCTGTTCGCGCCGGAAATGGTCGAGGCGAAAGTGGGGACGTTGTCGGGGGGCGAGCGGTCACGCCTGTTGCTCGCGCGCGAATTTGCGCGGCCGTCGAACCTGATGGTGCTGGACGAGCCGACCAACGACCTCGACCTCGAAACGCTCGACCTGTTGCAGGAAGTAATCGCCGATTATGACGGCACGGTGCTGATCGTCAGCCACGACCGCGACTTTCTCGACCGCACCGTGACGATGACGATCGGGCTCGACGGCTCGGGGACGGTCGACATGGTAGTCGGGGGCTATGCCGACTGGGAAGCCAAGCGCAAGGTGCGGACCGAGGCGAAGAAGGTGACGGCCAAGGCCGCGCCGGTCGCGGAAACGCCCAAGGCGCGGACCAAGCTGAGTTACAAGGACCAGCGCGACTACGATCTGCTGCCCAAGCGGATCGAGGAACTGGACGCTTCGATTGCGCGCGACGAGGCGGCGCTGGCCGATCCGGACCTGTACGCGAAGAACCCGAAAAAGTTCGACACGCTGATGGCGGCGATCGCCAAGGCGCGCGACGAAAAGGACGCGGCGGAATTGCGCTGGCTGGAGCTGGCGGAGATGGCCGAGGGGTTGGGATGAGGCTTTAAGCCGGCACCACCACGTCGATGGCGCGTTCGGCGACGCGCACGGTCACCGGCACGCGTGCGAGCACTTCGCCGTCGATCGAGATGCTGCGGCGGGGGCGGGCGTCGAGCTTCAGTTCGGTCCCGCGAAATTCCTCCACCAGCTTCTCGCGGCCGCGCAGGCGGAAGAAGCGCAGATACCAGTCCCAGGCCAGCCGCCACCGATTGCGGCCGGTCACGACCTGAATCATCATCTCGCCGCTTTCGACACAGGCCTCGTCGCTCATCACCACGCCGCCGTGGAACTTGCCATTGAGGATGCGGACCTCGCTCGCCCACATGCGGTGCGGGCCGCGCGCGTCGGTGACGGTTACGCGGAATGGGCGGAAGCGGGCGAAGCACCACAGCGCCCAGGCGAGATAGCCGACACGTCCCGCATATTTCTTGAGATTGTGCGGCACCGTCTTTCCAATCATCGGCGACAGGCCCATCGCGGCGGCGTTCGCGAAATAGTCGCCATCGATCATGCCGAGATCGACGCGGCGGCGCTTGCCGGCAGCGATCGTCTGGATCGCGCCGTCGAGGTCGAGCGGGATGCCGAGCGTGCGCGCGAAGCTGTTGGCGGTGCCGAGGGGGAGGACGGCGAATACGACATCCTTGCCGACAACATCGTCGACGACGCCCGACAGCGATCCGTCGCCGCCGCCGACGATCACCATGGGCGCGCCGCTGCGGATCGCGTCGCGAACGGTGTCGTCGAGCAGGTCGGGGTTCTTCACCGGATGCGCGGCGATCAGGCGGATGCCAGCCGCTTCGATCTTTTCGCGCGCAGACTCGAACAGCGCTTCGCCGCGCCGCGACTTGGCATTGACGATCAGCACGGCTTCGCGCGGGACGGGAAGAGTCATGGCGCCCCAACCCCGCAGGCGCGGCGAAGGTCCATCGCCCGATCAGTAAAGCAGTGCACGTTCGTCGATTTCGCGAAAGACGGGGAGGTCGAGCGTGGCGGTGTCGGCCCAGCCGACATGGACGACATCTTCGAAATACCAGCGGTCATGGTCGCCATCCGATTTGGAGTTGCAGCGCAACGTGACCCGCTGGCCGAAGGGCAGGCGCACGATCCACTGGTCGAGATTCGGGCGATATGGGGTGTGATTGGCGACGTTGAAGCGCAGCCAGAGATGATCGCTGCCCTCCATCCGCGTGGCGAGCGGGACGCGCCATTCCTCGATCTCGCCCAATGCGCCATAGCTGGTGACGGGCACGAAGCGGTCGCGCGCCTGATAGTCGATCCGCTGGTACCAGCCCTGCTCGCTTGCGTGCGGCGGGTCGAACGGGACTTCGCGGGGCAGCGCGTTGCGCACGCCCGACCAGGGCATGCCGCGCGCCGCCTTGTCCCAATGGATATGGACATGCTGGATCGCGAGCTGCCCCCTCACAGCCGCTTGCCGTGCCGTCCGGCGAGATCGACGACATATTGCCACGCGACGCGGCCCGAGCGGCTGCCGCGCCGGGCTGCCCAGTTGATCGCCTCCGCCGCGTCGAAGGGCAGGCCGTGGTCCGCGGCATAGGTCTGGACGATCGCGACATAGGTGTCCTGATCGATCGCGTGGAAGCCAAGGCTGAGCCCAAAGCGGTCGGCGAGCGCAAGGCTGTCGTCGATGCTGTCGCGCGGGTTGATCGCGCTCGCCTGTTCCTCGAGGTTGCGGGGGATCAGGTGGCGGCGGTTGGAGGTCACGAACAGGCGGGCATTGGCCGGGCGGGCCTCTGCTCCGCCTTCGAGCAGCGAGCGCAGCGCGCGTCCGTCCGAGGCTGCGTCGAAGCCGAGATCGTCGAGGAAGATGACGAAGGCGCGCGGGGCGTCGGCAAGCTGTGTGAACAGGGTGGGGAGCGTGTCGAGCGCATCGGCCTGTGCCTCGACCAGCGCGACGGCTCCGCCTTCGGCCTGAACGGCGGCGACCGCGGCCTTACTCAGCGCCGATTTGCCGGTACCGCGCGCGCCCCATAGCAAGGCGTCATGCGCGGGAAGACCGGCGGCAAGGCGGCGGACATTTTCGACCAACGTCGCTTTCTGGGCGTCGATCCCGACCAGTTCGGACAGCGGGAGCGGGGCGAAGGCGCGGGCGGGCTGGAGATACCCCTGATGCCAGACATAGGCGGGGTGCGCGGTCAGGTCGGGCGCGGGCGGCGGGGGCGGCGCGAGCCGTTCAAGCGCGGCGGCGATGCGGTCCAGCGGGTCGGTCATCGGCCCGAGGGCTAGGGGGTGGGGCGGGGGTTGGCAAGCTACCCCGTCGTCCCGGCCCTGAGCCGGGACCGGGCTTCCTTGCGCGCTGTCCAGAGCAAGAAAGCCCGGTCCCGGGTCAAGCCCGGGACAACGAAGAGAGGCGGGTTACGCCAGTTTCGCCAGCAGCGCCTCTGCGGCGCCCTTGTCGGTGAAGCCGGGGGTGGCGAGTGCGGCGCGGGTCTCGGTCACAGCCTCGTCCTTGCGGCCGGCATCGGCATAGGCCTGGGCGAGTTGCCAGCGCAGCATCGGGTGGCGCGGGGCGAGAGTTACGGCCTTGCGCAGCAGCTCGATCCCGCCCGCCTGATCGCCACCCTGTGCCAGCGCCCAGCCCATCGCGCCGGCAACCGCCGGGTTGCTGGGCGCGATCAGATAGGCCGCTTCGGCATAGCGCGCGGCGCGGTCGGGCTCGCCGGCTCCGGCATAGGCGAAGGCGAGTTCGGCCAGCAAAGCAGCGTCGCGATTGCCGATGCGCAGGCGGATTGCCTCCAGCGAATCGATCGCCGCGTCGAAATCGCCCGCCGCCGCCTGCCAGTGCGCCGAGAGGCGCAGCGCGGACAGGTTGAACGGGTTTTGCGACAGGAACAGCGCGAGCGTGGTCGATGCCGTCTGGCGCTGGCCCGAGCGGTCGAGTGCTTCGACCAGCCGGAGCATCGCCGGCTCGTCGAAGCGGATGCCGGCAGCGGTCTTGTACCACGCGACGGCGTCGCCGGGGCGCTTGAGCAGCATCAGCACGTCGCCGACCAGACTGGCCGATGCGGGCGCGCCGGGGTTGCGCTGAGCCACAGCCTGCGCGCGGGCGAGCGCTTCGCCGCCGCGGCCATTTTCGATCAGGCCACGCAGCAGCGGGATCAGCGTCTTGGGATCGTCGCCGCCCGCCTTGCCCGCTGCGGCGGCGAGGATCGGGAGCGAATCGTCCGAGCTGAACCAGTCGGGATTGTCGCGCACGGGAAGGGCAGCGCGGTCGAAATAGCGTGCCGCCTCGGCGCGCTCGCCGATGCGTTCATAGCCGCGCGCGACGAGCGTCAGCGCATAGGTGTCGGCGTCGCCGCGCGCGACGACCGGGCGGAGGACGTCGATGCCGTTCTTCGACGCGTCTGAGCGAAGCAAAGCGGTGGCGAGCAGCTTGCGCGCATTAATGTTCATCGGCTGCAGCGTGATCAGGGTGCGCAGCTTCTCGATCGCGCGGGCATAGGCGCCCTCTTCGAGGTCGAGCGCGCCACCGAGCAGGAGGCCGCCAGGCAGCTGGCCCACGCCGCCGCCGGCGCGGGTCAGCAGCTGGCGGGCGAGGTCGAAGCGCTGCGCGCGCGCGGCGAGCACGGCCTGAAGGTAGAGCGCCTGCGGGCTACGCGGGCGGACCTCCATCGCGCGGCGCGTGAGGTCGAGCATCGCGCGCGTCTGACCGGCATCGCCGAGCGTCGCGGCGTACTGGATCAGCGTGGCGTGGCGATAGGGATCGCGCTGCAACGCCCGGTCAAACCAGGGGAGCGCCGCGACCAGGCCGTACTGGGTGCGGACCAGCTCGCCGCGCAGCAGCAGCGCGTCGGTATTGCCCTTGTCGAGATCGACCGCCTTCGAGCTCGCCTCGATCGCGCCGACCACGTCGCCGGCGTTGAAGCGGAAGCGGCCGAGTTCGGTCCAGGCGTCGGCGCTTTGCGGGGCGAGGGTGACGGCGGCGGTGGCCGCCTCCTGCGCGGCGGCGAGGTTGCCGCCCGCGACATAGGCGCGGGTCTGGACGCGCAACGCATAGAGACGGTCGGCCTGGGGCGCCTTGCGGCTTTCGACCAGCGCGCGGCGGGGATCGCCCTGCAGCAGGATCGCGTGCGCCATCAGCGCATGGGTACGCGCCGGGGCGATGCCGCTGTCGAGCGCGCGGCGGAGCGCGGCTTCGGCGGCGACGCCTTCGTCGAGCGCGAGGTTCGCGCGGGCGAGTGCGAGATGCGCCTCGCCCCATGCCGGGTCGGCGCGGACCGCGCTGAACGCCTGGCTGCGCGCGGCCGAGGCGTTGCTGGCCTTGAGATAGGCTTCGCTGCGCGCCAGCGCCGCGCGCGCGGCGGCGGGATCGGGCCGATCGGTGATGACCGATTTGAACGCGAAGAGCGCGACCGCGAACGCGCCGAGGCACAGGCCGAACACGATGAGGCGGCGCAGCGTGACGCCGCGCCGGGCGCGTGCTTCGCCCGAACGGCGACGGCGGCGGCGGGGTTCAGGGCTGGAGGTCATAGGCCTTCATCAGGTCATAGAGGGTGGGGCGGCTGATCCCGAGCAGGCGCGCGGTGCCGGAGATATTGCCCTCCGCCCGCGCCAGTGCGTTGGCGATGGCGCGGCGGTCGGCGGCTTCGCGGATCGCCTTGAGGTTGATCGGCTCGGGGTCTTCCGCGGGCGCGAGGTCGAGATCGGCGGCGGTGACGAGCTTGCCATCGGCCATGATCGTGGCGCGCTTCACGCGGTTTTCCAGTTCGCGGACATTGCCCGGCCAGTGCCACGCGTCGATCGCGTCGAGCGCGTCGGGGGCGAAGCTCTTGGCGGGCAGCTTCATCGCGCTGGCATGTTTGTGCAGCAGATGGCGCGCGAGCAGCCCGGCGTCGCCGGGGCGTTCGGCCAGGCTGGGGATGCGCACGACGATCTCGGC
Source organism: Sphingomonas sp. (assembly GCF_965227385.1). Classification (GTDB taxonomy): domain Bacteria; phylum Pseudomonadota; class Alphaproteobacteria; order Sphingomonadales; family Sphingomonadaceae; genus Sphingomonas. The sequence continues at coordinate 294,457 of NZ_OZ245750.1, read as the reverse complement.
GAGGCGATAGTAGAGGTCTTCGCGGAAGCTGTTCGCGGCGACCATCGCATCCACGTCCTGATGGGTGGCGCAGACGACGCGGGTGTCGACGCGGATCGGCTTGCGCCCGCCGATCCGCTCGATCACGCGTTCCTGCAGGAAGCGGAGCAGTTTGACCTGGAGCGGGAGCGGCACGTCGCCGATCTCGTCGAGGAACAGGGTGCCGCCCTGTGCCTGTTCGATCTTGCCTTCGGTCGTTTTGACCGCGCCGGTGAACGCGCCCTTTTCATGGCCGAACAGCTCGGATTCGAGCAGGGTTTCGGGGATGGCGGCGCAGTTGATCGCGACGAACGCGCCCTTGCGCCCGCTCGCTTCGTGCAGGCCGCGCGCGAGCAGTTCCTTCCCGGTGCCGCTCGCGCCGAGCAGCATGACCGAGACATCGGCGGGAGCGACGCGCTCGATCGTGCGGGTGACCTTGAGCATCTCCGGCGCGCTGGTGATGATGCCGCCGAGCGCGTTGCCGCTCTCGGCGCGCGCGGCAAGGCGGCGGTTTTCGGCTTCGAGCGCATGGACGTGAAAGGCGCGCGCGACGATCAGGCCGAGCGCGTCGATGTCGATCGGCTTCTGGTAAAAGTCCCACGCGCCCATCGCGATGGCGCGCAGCATCGATTCATGCGCGCCATGGCCCGAGGCGACGATCACCTTGGTATCGGGCTTGAGTGCCAGAATGGCTTCGAGCACCGCGAACCCCTCACTGGTCCCATCGGGATCGGGCGGGAGGCCGAGATCGAGCGTGACCACCGCCGGCTCCTCGGCGCGGAGGAGGGCGATGGCGCCTTCACGGTCGCTCGCGGGCAGGATCTGATAGCCCTCATAGGCCCAGCGCAGCTGCCGCTGCAGGCCGGGATCGTCCTCCACGATCAGCAATTTGGGGAGCGGGGCGGGCTTGTCGGTCATGCGGCGTTTCCGAGGGCGTTGGTGTCGGCGCGGGCTGCGCGCAGGGCGACGCGGAAGCGGCTGCCACGCCCCTCCGCGCTGGAGACGTCGAGCCGTCCGCCCATTTCCTCGGCCAGCTTGCGCGCTTCGAACGCGCCGATGCCGAAGCCGCCGGATTTGGACGAGACGAAGGGGCGGAACAGCTTGTCGCGGATGAAGGCGGGCGACATGCCGCAGCCGCGGTCGATCACGTCGATCGCGACCGCATCGCCCAGTTCCACGATTGCGAGGGTCACCCGCGCTTCGGGCGCGCTGGCGTCGATGGCATTCTGAACGAGGTGGCCGAGCAGGGTTTCGAGGCGGGCGGGGTCGGCGATCGCGATCGGGTCGCCCTTGCTCACCACCTCGACCGGATGGGTCGCTTCGCGGCTGCGCGCGATGCGGCGGAGCAGCGGGACCAGCGGCATGGCGACCGGCGGTTCGTTGCGGGCGCGATGATGCTGGGACAGGCGCGCGAGCAGGTCATTCATGCGGCCGGCCGAATCCTGCAGCGTCGCGACCATGTCGGCGCGGAATGCGGGATTGTCGGCATGGCGTTCGGCATTGCGCGCGACCAGGGTGAGCTGGCTCACCAGATTCTTGATGTCGTGCATGATGAAGGCGAAGCGGCGGTTGAACTCGTCGAACCGTTCGGCTTCGGCCAGCGCCTCCTGCGCGCGTTCCTCGGCGATATGGCTGGCGACCTGACGACCTGCGGCCTTGAGCAGGTCGAAGTCCTCCCAATCGAGTGCGCGCGGTACCGGCGGGCGGGCAAGGACGATCACCCCGGCCAGCTTCTGCTGGTGCGGCAGCGGCACTACCACCCATGCCTGGGCCCAGGCGCGAATCGATGGCGGCACCGCATCGGCGCCCGCGCCGGTGTCGAGCTCGACCACCAGCGCCGGATCGACGCGGTCGCGCTGCCAGCTCTCGCCGTAGGCAGCGGGCAGGTCGGCGCGCGCGATGTTCCAGCCGGCACCGACGGTGAAGCTGTTGCCCTGGGGCAGCAGCAATACGCCGGCGGGGGAGTCGGTGAGGTCGGCGAGCGCCTTGACGATGCGTTCGTCGAGCGTTGCCGCCCCGTCGGGCTCGCCCAGCGTTCCGGTGAAGCGCATCCATTCGGCGCGATAGTCGTAGCGGTGGCGGAAGAAATGCTTGGCGAGTTTCACCTTGGTCCACGCGCGCAGCCACGAGCTTGAGATCAGCGTGAGGATCGCGGCGGTGGACCCGAACACGAAGGCGGTCTGGAGCAGGCGCGCATTGGGTCCGCCGATCGCGGCGAGCGCGCTGGTGGCGGCGGCGAGCAGCGCGACATAGACGCCGATCGCGATCAGGGTCAGCGCCTGGTAGATGACGGTACGCGACATCTGCACGGGCCGGTCGCCGCGCTGTTGCAGCCCGGCGGCGATGGCCATGGCGATGATTGCCATGGCAAAGCCGCGCACTGCGATCAGCTGGAGCGGCCAGCGCTCGACCAGCCAGGCGACGGCGAGCAGGTTGATGTCGACCAGCCACATCGCGCCGAGCGCGAGGATCACGGGGCGCACCGCATGGCTCTGACGCGGGGCAAGCGCGCTGTGCAGACCCTGGACCAGCAGCAGTGCCGCGACGGTCGCGAGCATCTTGAGCAGCAGGGCAGCGTCGAGCATCGGGCGGGGCAGATCGCCCGCAGCGCTGGTGAAGATGTCCAGCGTCGCGGCCATCAGGATCACGACCGCGACGACCCCGAAAACGGTGCCGATGGCGGCAGGTGGACGCTCGATCGCACCGCTGCGGTAGAGCGCGACCATGAAGCCAAACCAGGCGAGGTTGCGCGCGCCGGCGGCGATCTGGGTGACGAGGTCGCTCTCGCCGATCCCGGCAACTGCGAGCGCCCAGAGCGCGGTGACGCCCAGCGCCGCGACGAGCGGGAGGCGCGGCATCGCCGCCGGGTCGCTGCGCAGCGCCCATAGCCCCATCGCGCCGAACAACAGGGCGGCAAGCGCATGGCCCCAGAGGATCAGCGTCGCGAGCATCGAATTACCGCGCCCCGTCCGGGAACAGGACCACGCGCAATGTCTGGAGCAGGATCAGCAGGTCGAGGAAGGGCGAATAGTTCTTCGCGTAATAGAGGTCATATTCCAGCTTCTGCCGGCTGTCCTCGATCGACGCGCCATAGGGATAGTTGATCTGCGCCCAGCCGGTGATGCCGGGCTTCACCATGTGGCGCTCGGCATAATAGGGCAGCTGCTGTTCCAGATCCTCGACGAATTGCGGGCGTTCGGGGCGCGGGCCGACGAAGCTCATCTCGCCCTTCAGCACGCTCCAGCATTGCGGCAGCTCGTCGATCCGCACCTTGCGGATGAAGCTGCCGACGCGGGTGATGCGCGGGTCGTCCTTTTCGGCCCAGACGGCCTTGCCCGCGACTTCGGCATCCTGCCGCATCGAGCGCAGCTTGATGATGTCGAAACCCTGACCGTACAGGCCGACGCGGCGCTGGCGGTAGAAGGCGGGGCCCTTGCTCTCCAGCTTCACCGCGAGCGCGCCGAGCAGGATCACCGGCAGCGTGAGTGCCAGCAGTATCAGGCTGGCGGCGATGTCGAACAGGCGCTTGAACATGCTCGACAACATCCGACCGGAGGAGAATCCGTCGGAGAAGATCAGCCAGCTGGGGTTGACCGATTGCAGGTCGACGCGGCCGGTTTCGCGCTCGAGGAAGGTCGAGATCTCGTTGACGTGCACGCCGGTGGTCTTGATCCGCAGCAGATCCTTGAGCGGGAGCGCGTTGCGGCGTTCTTCGAGCGCCAGCACCACTTCGCTCGCGTTGAGCAGCACGACATGGTCGGCGAGGTTGTAGATCGCGTCGCGCGCGATCGCCTCCGGGATCACGCGGTTCGCCTCGCTCATCGAGACATAGCCGACGACGACGAAGCCCGATCCGGGTTTCTTGGACAGGACTTTGAGCCGTTCCGCGCGCGGGCCGGCGCCGAGCACGACGACGCGACGCTTGAACACCTGACTGCCCAGCGTCTTGCCGAGCAGGATGCGCAGCGCGAACAGTGCGACGAACGATGCAAGCATCGCGTAGAGCAGGTTCGAGCGCCAGAAGGTGAGCGCCGGGACCAGGAAGAAGATCACCGACAGGAAGATCGTGCCGAGCGACACGGCAACCAGCAGTCGCGCGGTCGCAACGCGGTTCGACTGGAGCGAGTCCGCGCCATAGACTCCCACGGCGATCATCGCGAGTTCGAGGCTGGCCACGAAGCTGAGCATCTGGGGGATGCGGGTCACGATCGGTTCGACCGCCATCCCGATCTGATGTGCGCGATAGATCCAGCCGAACTCGGCCGCGGCGAACAGCAGCACGATGTCGAACAGCGCCAGCAGCAGCACCGCGTTCGGGATATAGTGTTTGAACAGGCGGATCATGATGGCTCAACCCTAAAGCGCGCGTGTAAACAAATCCGACACTGGCCCCCATGTCGGTGAAATTGACGAAGAAATGCTGAACGGCGGAAACTGCGCGCCAGATAAGTGTTTGGGAGTGCAGCCCGTGCGGCCTATTGCTATCGCGCGTCGGGGGATTTGAAGGGCAATCAATGAGCGAGCATGAAGCGATCGTCCCGGTCATCCTGTCGGGTGGATCGGGCACCCGGCTATGGCCGATGTCGCGGCCCGAACGGCCCAAGCAGATGCTGGCGCTGACCGCCGACGAGACGATGCTGCAACTGACCGCGCAGCGCGCGCCGACGGAGGCGGGGTTCGGCGCGCCGATCGTGGTCGCCAATGCGTTGCATGCCGACATGATCGAGCAGCAGCTGGGCGGGACGGATGCGATCCGTGCGATGATCCTGGAGCCGATGGGCCGCAACACCGCGCCTGCGATTGCATTGGCGGCGCTGGCGGTCGATGGCAGCGCGCCGCTGCTGGTGATGCCGTCCGACCACGTCATCGCCGACATCCCGGCCTTCCATGCCGCGATCGAGGCGGCGCTGCCCGCCGTGCGCGACGGGTGGATGGCGACGTTCGGGATCAGCCCCGATCATCCCGAAACCGGCTATGGCTATATCCGCGTCGGCGAGGCGATTGGAGAGGGCATCCACCGCGTCGCCCGCTTCGTCGAAAAGCCCGAGCGCGCGGCGGCCGAGGCGATGGTCGCGAGCGGCGACCATGTGTGGAACGGCGGCATCTTCCTGTTCCGCGCCGATGTGTTCGTCGATGCGCTGGCCGAGTTCGCGCCGGAGATGCTGGCGGCGGCGCGCGCGGCGATGGACCGGGCGGTGCGGGAGGGCAATCGCATCCTGCCCGATGCCGCCGAATTCGCGCGCTCGCCGTCCGACTCGATCGACTATGCCGTGATGGAAAAGGCGTCGAAGGTCGCGGTGGTCCCGGTGCGCATGGGCTGGTCCGATGTCGGCAGCTGGGACGCGCTCCACGCAATCAGCGCCTGCGACGCCAGCAACAATGCCTGTCGCGGCGATGTGGTGGCGATCGACACGGCGAATTGCCTGGTACGCGCGGGCGAAGGCAAGAAAGTTGCGCTGGTCGGTGTGTCCGACCTGATCGTGGTGGTCGATGGCGACGATGTGCTGATCCTGCCGCGCGGGCGTAGCCAGGAGGTCAAGCGCGTATTGGCGGCGATGAAGGACGGAACCTGAGTGTGTTTCAGCTTCGCTGAAGCGGCACCGCACCGCGCTTTAGCGCGGTACGAAGACAATCGCGACTCCGTCGAGCGGTCGTGCCTGAAAGATCAGCGGGGCGGGGACGCGTTCGTTGTCGATGAGGATGTAAAGGCGGCCCGGCACCACCTCACCGCCGCGGAAGCGATCGGTTTCGGCCTGTTGCCGGGCGGCGCTGCTGTGCGAAACGCGGGCGACATAGACGCTGCGCACGGGTACCCCGGCCTTGACGGCGCGCCAGGCAATTTCCTGAAAATGGCCCAGCCCCTTGGTCACGTCGCCGGGGATGAAGGCGATGTCGTCGGCCTGGGCGATCAACTGGTCCCATTCGGGCGAGGGCGTGCGGACATAGAGCGGGGCGCGGCGGGCCTCCGCCGTTTGCGCCCGGATCGCGGCGGACATGGGCACGAGGTCGGCCACCTGTACGACGACCGCCGCGATCAGCGCGAGCCGGGCGGTCCGCTCCGGCAGGCGATAGATCACCCGCAGCGCGACCAACACCAGCACATAGGCGACCGGCCAGAATAGCCGCCCCGAGGCGCGAACGGCATCGAGCGCGTTGGCGATCTCGACCGGCAGATGCAGGCGCGGGAGCATATGGCCGGCGATATCGGGGTAAGTGCTGACCGCGAGCAGGGTGAGCACGACCAGCGCCGGGACCAGCCAGCGATAGCGCGACAGGCTGTCCGGCGCGTCGGGCACGGGGCGGGGCAGGCGCCGCGCGAGGATCGCGGCGGTGGGGAGCAGCAGCAGCAGGCCGAGGCCGAGATACTGGAGCCCCTCGAACCCGCGCCCGGGACGCTGTTCGATCGCTGGCAGGAAGGTCGAATAACTGTCCACGCCAGGGTTCCACAGCGCGTCGAGCGGCATGGCGAAGGCGCCGTAATTGCCCGAGGACTGGAAGTCGCCGAACACGCCGAGGGCCCAGGCGATGGCGAGCACCATGGCGACCATCGCCGCGCCCTCACCAAGCAGACGCGGCAGGGCGCTGCGATCCTTGCCCAGCCGCTCCAACATCGCGCTCGCCCAGATCGCGCCGACCATCACCAGCAGATAACTGTGCACCAATGTCGTCAGCGCGATCAGCACCGCCCAGCCGCGATTGGACGCCGACCGCTGCGGATCGTCGAACCGCCACAGCGCCCACAGGATCAGCCAATGCGCCATCAAATTTACATGGACGACGCGATTGAACAGGGTCGGCAGCGCGGCAAGCAGCAACACGCCGCACCACAGGGTAACCGGGCCGGGCGCATAGCGACGGAGCAGCAGCCACGCGAAAAGAACCTGCAGGAACAAGCAGGCGAGCAGCCACCAACCGATCAGCTGCGCATCGTCGGGCAGCGCCCATTGCAGCAGGAAGCCGAGCGCGGAGAGTAGCGGGTTGCTGTCGGTGAACAGCAGCGGCGTCCCCTCCGGCGCGCCGAGCAGGCCGGTGCGCAGAAAGCCGGGGGCGGGATCGTGCAACCACGCGTGCAGGCCCAGCGCATTCTCGCCATTGTCGGTGCCGCGCAGCAGCCAGCCGACATTGCCGATGTCGAGGATCTGCCAGTGAAAGAAGACGCCGAACAGCGCGAGCGGCAACAGGATCAGAGGCAAGCGGTGATCGGCGGCGCGCATGCTCGGGCTATAGGTCGCGCTGCCCGGAGCGACCAGTGTCAGTGGCCGAATCGACGAAAAAGCGCTTTGGCAGCGGTGGTTGCTCCGGCCGCCAGTCCGCTCAGGCTGTAAGGGTTGAACAGCCGCAGCCGGTGGCGCACGCGGCGCTCGTCCATCCACTCGGCCTTGTAACCCTCATCGCCATTGCCATAATCGATCAGGTCGGGCCGGTCGTGATCGAGGACGTGCCGGAACATCGCATGCGACAGCAAGGTGCCGGGCGAGTTGGCGCGCTCGCTTTCGAGATGCGCCAGCTTGTGGATCGTTGCGACCCCGTTCTCAACGGTCCAGAATTGCCCGGCGACCGGCTGTCCATCGCGCCGCGCGATGCCGAGACGCAGCGTGCCGGCCGCACCCTCCTGCTCGGCAAAGGCCCGGACAAAGGCGGGCGAGCCCTCATTCGGCTTCCAGCTGCCGGCATAGACCGTTTCATATGCGGCCCAGGCATCGGCATCGAAACGGTCGAAGATCTGCGTTTCGACCGGGCTGCTCTTCGCGCGTCGGCGCACCGTGTTGCGCAACTTCGACCCGCGCCGCGCCCAATAGGCGTCGAAATCAAGTCCGGCCGTATGCGCAATCCAATGCGCGGTCTCGACCCGCGCGATCGCAATCCAGCCCTGCGCACGGAACGCGCTTTGCACTTCGGCGCAGACCTCGGGCTCCAGCGGCCAGAGCGCCAGCGCGCCGAAGCGCTTGCCCACCTGCCGTGCGATCGTTGCGAGGAGCGTCGCGCGCACATCTTCCGGACAGCCCGGCGTGGACATCGGCGCAAAGGCGAGCGTGTACCAGCTCGCGAGGCTGCGCGCGCGGCCCGCACCGCCGTCGCGCAATGGCAGCCACAAAGCGTGCGGGCCGACACGCGCCGACGCGATCGCAATCGGCGTGTCGGGCCAGAGGTGCTGAGCGGTCAGCGTGAGCCAGTCGAGCCGGTCGTAATGGCCGCGCTGAAACGGGCGGTCGAGCATCCCCGCCGACTCGCGGGCGAGCGCGTCGATCGAACCGAGCATCCGCGCGCCGGGGGCTGCTGCGGCCTCGATCAGCGGGAAGTGCGCTGTCATTCGGCGTGACCGGTGATGCGTCGCGCCTTCTGAATTCCGCGCCAGGCGATCGATTTGATATGGTTCTGCTGCGGGAAGCGCGCGGGCATCGCGGGCTGCAACCCCGCCTTGCGCAGCAGGCGGTTGAGCGCATGGGCGTCCGCCTCGCGATAGCTCCATTCGGAGCGCCAGGTGACCGAGAGCGAGATCGACATGGCGTCGCCATTCTGCACCCAGTGCGGCGCCTTGACCGGCACGTAGAGCGCGTCGCCCGGCGTGAGGCGCAGCGGTGTGCCCTTCTTGGCGAAGCTGTCGTGGAAGGGCAGGTTGCGGTGGCCGCCCTCATGGAACGCCTCCTGCAGCGCGCCGGGCACCAGTTCGGGGTCGGCGGCGGGGAAGACCGTCATCACCTTTTCCCCGCGCAGCTGCATCAGAATATTGTGCTCGGGATCGATATGGAACGGGGTTACCGCGCCGGGCGAAGAGACAAAGATGAACGCCTCACGCTTCAGCATGGCACCGGTACTGCGCGCGACGAGCGGCTCAATCTCATCGAGCACGGTGTCCAGCAACGCGCGGTAAAGCGGGTCCTGATCGACGAACTTCAGCACCATCCACGACCCGTTCTGTTCGATCGAGCGGATCGTTTCCTCGACCGACAGGCCGTTGCTCTTCAGTTCCGACGGATCGATCCCGACCGGGATGTGGGCGAGATTCTGTTCGACATCGACCGGGCGGATCCGCTGCGACAGCGCGACGAGTGCGTCGAGTTCGAACAGCGGATGGCCGCACAGATGGTGGCCGAACACGCCCGGGCGCTCCGGATAGAGCACGGAGAATGCGGTGCGCGAATCGGTGTCGAAGATCGGGGTCATGCGTCGCTCTCCACGGTGGGAACGGGGCGGGAGGCGCGCAGCGCGCGCAGGGCGGCTGCGCCCTGTTCGAGCGCGCGTGCCGCAGTGAACAGGGCGCGACGGCGTGCTCCGGCAAGCGGGACCGAGACGCGGACGATCGCACGGCGCTCGCCCCACAGGCTGTTGATCATCGGATGATTCTCGACCGCGCAGCTGTCCATCCAGGCGATGTCGCCGCGCGCCAGCAGCTGGAGATTGTCGATCTGCAGCAGCACGCCGGGGGAAAAGCGCGACAGGCGCTCGTCGAACGCAGTCTTGAACGAAAAGGCGCCGGGCGGGGCGAGCAAATTGACCAGCATCGCGATCGCCGCGCCGTCCAGATCGATGCGGATCATGTCGAGCTTGCCCGCGCGATGCGCGCCGGTCACGACATCGCGGAAAAAGGCGCGGGTTTCGGGCGTGCAGGCGAGCGCTGAGCCAGCAGCGCCCTTCCATCCGGCACGTTCGAGCGCAAGGAAGGCGTCGATCCAGTCCGGCAGCGAGTCGCCCGGTGTCAGGCGGCGCGTTTCGACCACGCCCTGCTCGAGCAAGCGCGAGCGCAGCCGACCCAGTTCCTTGCGCTTCTTCTTGCGCACCGTGGCGGCGTAATATGCGTCGGGCGACAGATCGGTCGCCAGCATCGCCCGTTCGATCCGGTGCACGGTGTCGCACGGTCGCCCGAGGGCCTGCGCTGCATCGACCAGCGCGCGATGCACGGGGCCGTGCTCGACCAGCCCGCTGACATGGAGCAGCGCGCCGGCGTCGCGAGTCGCATCGAGTGCGGAGAGAATCGCGGTCCACGCCGCGACTTCATGCCCTTGCCGGAGCAACGGCGCGCCGAGGAAACGATGGTAATGCGCCCAATTCTCGACGTGGCGCAGCGGGATGCGGCCGTATCGGGTGGCGGGGACGATCGGCATCAGCCCGATCATCTGCCCGCCGCGACGGACCCGCAACAGGCGCATGTCTGGCGGAGCGAGGTGCCGACTCGCCTCCGCGAACCAGCGTTCGGCGAATGCATCCGGCTCGGCGACGTGGCGGGCGAGCGCGTCCCATTCGGCTGCAAAGGCGGCATCGGGGTCGCCCAGCGCCGCGATCTCGACCTGAGTCGCGGTCGCGATGGCGCACAGCGCATCGGGCGCAGGCGCGTGTCCGCCGCCCGTGTCGATGGCCGTCACCGCGTTCATCGCCGCTCCTGAAGGGTCTGGGTCACGCGCATGGCGTAATGACGAAGCGTTAAATTTCCCCAATCGCGCGGCGCCCGCGCAGATCGAACCTGAAGAGGTGATCGGGCGGGCAGCGGTGTAATCGGATCGTGTCGATTACTTCGCTTTGGGTAGCAATATCCTGCCCGAACCTGAGCGCTATTCCGACAGCAATCCCGCCCCGGCAGCCCGCGACTCGCGGAATCATCGCATTTATTACACGCGCGCCACGACAAGTTGAGATTGATTCGCGAATAGGGCGGTTGCGCCAATAGGGATGATCTATTTTCAGAAATCTGCGGATAGCCTGCAAATGACCGCAATATGGCAAATGAAGGGCAAATATTGATGGCGATGCTTGAGCAAAAAATGGGTCAATACAATCCAATTTAATTCGAACTATACATATCAAATCGGATTCAGATTTGTAGTTTTGCGAGTTGTAGATTCTCGGATCGTAGAATCCCGATATCGCTGATTAACCACGAATCGAGGGACAAGGTGCTTATTGAGGCGGTGAGTCGAGCACAGGGGATGGGTATGCGTAGCGTTGCTTCTGAAGGCGTTCAAACGGCTCCAATGGGCGGGCGTGCTTCACCTTGGTCGCCTTCGTCTGCGGCGATCGGGCGCAGCCTGTTTGCACCGACCGATGGTCGCTTCGCCCCGGCGCCGCAGGCGCGCCCGTCGCGACCGCTGGGGGGCTTTGTTCCCTATGCCGGGCATTGCATCGTTCCGGTCAAGACCAATGGCCTGGTCCGTCTTCCTTCCTTCGTGCGCCGCAATGTGAGCAGCGAGGGGCCGAGCATCTTCCTTGGTCTGCACGCGTCCCAGAACTGCCTGGTCGGTTCGAGCGTGCGCTGGTGGCAGCAGCTGACGATGAGCTGCGACAGCCATCGCCTCGACGGCGCCGATGCGGCGGAACGGCGCGACATCCCGCCACCGCCCGCACGCGCCGGCTGTTCGGATTTTGCGAGGAATTCTGGCGGCCGAATGAGTTCGTCAAGCTGCCGAGCTGGGCGCGGGCCGTGGCGGGGATCGCCAACGCGGCGCTGTTCGTCGGTGCGGGCGAGACGTTCGAGATCTGGTCGATCGAGGACGCGATGAAGTCGGACGACGCCGATCTGGTCGCGCTGGTCCACTCGGCGACGAAGCTCCAGTAATGGGAAGCGGAACATGGCGCGCTGTCACCTGACCGGGCATCAGCCGGGCGATGAGATCTGGAACGAGGGGTATTTCTTCACCCGCTGCACCCGCTGTGGCCGCGACATGATGCGCGCCGACGGGCCGTGGCGGACGGTGCCGAGCAAATATCGGGTCGTATGGCGCAGCGGCTATCATCGGCACGCGGTGCCGAGCGATTTTGGGCGGCGGCTGCCGGTGGCGGCGAACATGCCGCGCGACAAGCGGGCGAAGCTGCCGCGCCATAGCGTGGGCAGCATCATGCTCAGCCCGGCAGGCTGCCCGGACGCAAATCCGGGGGAGCGTGAGACGATGGATCAGGCGATTGCCGCATTCCGGTTGCTCGGCATGCGGTGAGTGTAGGTGTAGCGTTGCGTATGGAAAAAGGGCCGGGGAGGCGACTCCCCGGCCCTTTTTTTGGTTCGCCGGTTGGCGAGGCTTCTGGATTTCCGCCCCGGCAAAGCCGTGGCGTCGGACGGGTTCGGCGGAATGGCCGCCGACCCGCCGTCCGTTTTGATTTTGTGTCCGGGGCAGCGAACGCTGCCCCGGTCCAAAATCAAAAGTCCATGCCGCCCATGCCGCCCATGCCGCCGCCCATTGCGGGCATCGCGGGCTTGTCTTCCGGCAGCTCGCTCACCGCCGCTTCGGTGGTGATGAGCAGGCCGGCGACCGAGGCCGCGTTCTGCAGGGCGGTGCGGACGACCTTGGTCGGGTCGATCACGCCGGCCGAGACCAGGTTCTCGTAGGTGTCGGTCGCAGCGTTGAAGCCGAAAGAGGTGTCGGTCTGGTCGAGCAGCTTGCCCGACACCACCGCGCCGTCATGGCCGGCATTGGCCGCGATCTGGCGGACCAGCGCCGTCAGCGACTTGCGGACGATGTCCACGCCGCGGGTCTGGTCTTCGTTTTCGCCGGTAAGGCCGTCGATCGCCTTGGTCGCATAGAGCAGCGCGGTGCCGCCACCGGGGACGATGCCTTCTTCAACGGCTGCGCGGGTTGCGTGCAGCGCGTCGTCGACGCGGTCCTTGCGCTCCTTCACTTCGACTTCCGAAGCGCCGCCGACCTTGATGACGGCAACGCCGCCGGCCAGCTTGGCGAGACGCTCCTGCAGCTTTTCGCGGTCATAGTCCGAAGTCGTGACTTCGATCTGCTGACGGATCGCATCGGTGCGGCCCTTGATCGCATCGGCTTCACCCGCACCGTCGACGATGGTGGTGTTGTCCTTGTCGATCGACACGCGCTTGGCGGTGCCCAGCATGTTCAGCGTGACCGACTCGAGCTTGATGCCCAGGTCTTCGCTGATCACTTCGCCCTTGGTCAGGATCGCGATGTCTTCCAGCATCGCCTTGCGACGATCGCCGAAGCCCGGCGCCTTGACCGCTGCGACCTTCAGGCCGCCGCGCAGCTTGTTGACGACCAGCGTCGCCAGTGCCTCACCCTCGATGTCCTCGGCGATGATCAGCAGCGGGCGACCCGACTGCACGACCGCCTCGAGGATCGGCAGCATCGCCTGGAGCGACGACAGCTTCTTCTCGTGGATCAGGATGTACGGGTCGTTGAGCTCGACCGCCATCTTCTCGGGGTTGGTGATGAAGTAGGGCGACAGGTAGCCGCGGTCGAACTGCATGCCTTCGACGACGTCCAGCTCGAACTCGAGACCCTTGGCCTCTTCGACCGTGATCACGCCTTCCTTGCCGACCTTTTCCATCGCTTCGGCAATCTTCTCGCCGACTTCACGGTCGCCATTGGCCGAGATGATGCCAACCTGGGCGATCTCGCTCGAGCCCGAAACCGGCTTCGAGCGCGACTGGAGGTCCGCGACGACCTTGGTCACCGCGAGGTCGATGCCGCGCTTCAGGTCCATCGGGTTCATGCCGGCCGCGACCGACTTCATGCCCTCACGCACGATCGCCTGGGCGAGCACGGTGGCGGTGGTGGTGCCGTCGCCGGCGACGTCGTTGGTCTTCGAGGCGACCTCGCGGACCATCTGCGCGCCCATATTCTCGAACTTGTCCTTCAGTTCGATTTCCTTGGCGACGCTGACGCCGTCCTTGGTGATGCGCGGGGCGCCGAAGCTCTTGTCGATCACGACGTTGCGGCCCTTCGGGCCCAGCGTGACCTTCACCGCGTCGGCGAGGATGTCGACGCCGCGCAGGATGCGCTCACGCGCGTCGCGGCTGAATTTTACGTCCTTGGCTGCCATGGTGGCTACCCTTTCAAATGAGTTGAAGTTGACGAAACTGACGTTTTCAGGGGAGTGTCAGGCGATCAGCCGACGATACCCAGAATGTCGCTTTCCTTCATGATCAGCAGGTCTTCGCCGTTCACCTTGACCTCGGTGCCCGACCATTTGCCGAACAGGATGCGGTCGCCGGCCTTGACGTCGAGCGGGGAAACCTCGCCCTTGTCGTTCTTGGCGCCCGAACCGGTGGCGACGACTTCGCCTTCCTGCGGCTTTTCCTGGGCGGTGTCAGGGATGATGATGCCACCGGCGGTCTTGGCCTCGGCCTCGACGCGGCGGACCAGCACGCGATCGTGCAGCGGACGAAAGTTCATGGAGCTCTCCTGAACGTGGTTGAATAGCATTGTTGGCACTCACCCCCGGCGAGTGCCAGCAGCGGTCATATGGGTGAGCGTCGGATGGGCGTCAACGGGGTCCCCGCCGGTTTGACGCAATTTGTCAGCAAATGATCGCGCAGGTCGACCGCGCCTGTATCACCTCGTTAACACAGTGGCTTTACTCGCTTGCCCCGAAGCCCTAGCTGTGCGTCAATTGCGCGGGGCATTTCGGAGAACTCAGACGTGAAACTGGTACGCGGCGCATGGAAGCTGCTGGTCGGCATCAAGGACGCTCTGGTCCTGTTGTTCATGCTGTTCTTCTTCGGCGTGCTGTTCGCGCTCCTGTCGGCCAGACCGAACCCGAGCGGGGTCAAGGATGGCGCGCTGGTGCTGGCGATCGATGGAACGATCGTCGAGCAGCCGGCGGAGGCCGATCCGTTCGGTGGGTTGGGCGGCGGCCAGGTGCCGCGCGAATATCGCATGCGCGATCTGGTCCGCGCGCTCGACGCGGCGAAGGACGATGCGCGCGTCAAGGTGGTCGTGCTCGACCTCGACCGGTTCGGCGGCGGTTACCCCGCTGCGGTCGCAGAAGTGGGCGAGGCGATCCGTCGCGTGCGTGACGCGAAGAAGCCGGTGCTGGCCTATGCCACCGGCTACAGCGATGCGAGCTATCTGCTTGCGGCCAATGCCAGCGAGATCTGGGTCGACTCGATGGGAGGCACGATCTTCACCGGGCCGGGCGGTTCGCGCCTCTATTACAAAGGGCTGATCGACAAATTGGGCGTGACCACGCACGTCTATAAGGTCGGCAAGTTCAAGTCTGCGGTCGAACCCTATATCCTGACCCAGCAATCGCCCGAGGCGAAACAGGCGAACGAGGCGCTGTATGGCGCGATCTTTGACCAGTGGCGCGAAGCGGTGAAGAAGGCGCGGCCCAAGGCGCGGATCGAACCGCTGCTGACCAACCCGGCCGACGCAGTGGTCGCGGCCAATGGCGACTTCGCCAAGATGAACCAGCAGCTCGGCATGGTCGACAAGCTGGGCGACCGGCTGGCGTTCGGCAAGCGCGTCGCTGAAATCGCCGGGGTCGACGCGAACAAGCCGGTCGGCAGCTACAAGGCGATCAAGCTCGCCAACTGGCTGGAGGCCAATCCCGCGCCCAAGACCGGCGACGCGATCGGTGTGATCACCGTTGCGGGCGAGATCGTCGATGGCAAGGCCGGGCCGGGCGTGGCGGCGGGCGACACCATCGCCAACCTGCTGCTCAAGGGGCTGGCCGACAAGAAGCTGAAGGCGCTGGTCGTGCGCGTCGATTCGCCGGGCGGATCGGCGCTGGCGTCCGAACGCATCCGTCAGGCGATCCTGCAGGCCAAGGCGCAGGGTCTGCCGGTCGTGGTGTCGATGGGCAGCCTGGCCGCGAGCGGCGGCTACTGGGTCTCGACCCCGGGCGACGTGATCTTTGCCGAGCCGAACACGATCACCGGATCGATCGGCATTTTCGGTATCCTGCCGACGTTCGAGAACAGCCTCGCCAAGATCGGCGTGACGTCGGACGGGGTGAAGACTACGCCGCTGACCGGCCAGCCCGATGTCTATGCCGGCACCAATGCCGAAGTGGACCGGATGCTGCAGTCGGGAATCGAGCAGGGCTATCGCCGCTTCATCGGCCTGGTCGCCGGGTCGCGCAAGATGACGACGGCGCGGGTGGACGAGATCGGCCAGGGCCGCGTGTGGGACGGCGGCACGGCGCGCCAGCTGGGGCTGGTCGACCGGTTCGGCAATCTCGACGACGCAGTCGCCGAAGCGGCCAAGCGCGCGAAGCTCGACCCGGCCAAGACGCACGCGGTGTTCCTGGAGAAGGAGCCGGACTGGTTCAGCAACCTGATCGCCGGGTTGATGGCGGGCGGTGATAGCGACGAGGAAGAGGCGGCACCGGAGAGCGGCGGTGACCTCTATGCCCGGATCGCGGGCGATCGCCGCGCGGTGCTGGCGCAGGCGCTGGGCGATGCCAAAAGGCTCGCAGGGGCGTCGTCGATGCAGGCGCGCTGCCTCGAATGCGCGGCCTATGGCCCGATGTCGGGGCCGCAGGCACAGGCGGATGCGCGGCTGATCGATCTGGTGATGGCGAAGCTGGGCCTTTGAGGAACTGAACGCGTGATCCAGATCCAGTTGCGCGCCGCCGAGCCCGGCGACGCGGCGGCCATCGCTGCCATCTATGCGCCCTATGTGCTGACCGGCACGGTCAGTTTCGAGTTCGATCCGCCCGATGCGCGCGCGATGCGCGGGCGGATGGAGGCGTCGGACGGGCTGTATCCGTGGATCGTCGCGACCAATGGCGAGGGGCGCGGCGTGCTGGGCTATGCCTATGCCACCAAGTTCCGCGAGCGCGCGGCGTATCGCTATGTCGTCGAAACCTCGGTCTATGTCGCCGGTGCGGTGCAGGGGCAGGGGGTCGGACGGCTCCTCTATGAAGCGCTGATCGACACGCTGCGCGCGCAGGGCTTTACCCAGGCGATCGGCGTGATTTCGCTGCCCAATGACCAATCGATCAAGACGCATGAGCAGGTCGGCTTTCGCCGCGCCGGGCAGTTGCGCGAGATCGGCTTCAAGCAAGGGCGCTGGGTCGATATCGGGATCTGGCAGTGCGAACTGAACGACAGCACGGTTCCGCCGGTCGAGCCGCGGCCGTTCGCTGAGGTCGGCGTCGTGCGCGGCTGAAGCGTAACGATTTTTCCCATGTTCGAGTTTCTTGGCGCCAATTCCTGCTATGATGGCAGCATGGATGAAGCGCCAAGCTACCGGATCGAGGTCGATCGTGCGCGCAAGCTGCTGATCCTCACCGCATTGACGATGCACGCGCCCGAAGAATCGGCATGGGCGGGCGAAGAGCTGCGCGCGGCGATCCAGAGTTTCGGGCCGGATATCGGGCAGCATGTGACGCTGTACGATGGCAGCGCGATCCCGAGCCTGCCGACCGCGACGGTCGATCAGATCCTGAGGACGCTGGATCATCCTGCCGTGCGCGCCATCTGGGCGCGCAAGGTTGCCTTTGTCGCCACCACTGCCACGGCGCGATTGCAGATCAAGCGGTTGCAGCACGTACGCCCGGACATCGCGGTATTCGACACGCGTGATGCCGCCATCGCCTGGCTGATGGAGCGCTAGCGCCCGTCGCGATACGCCGGCAGTGCCAGTTTCCACCGGATTGCGGCGGCACGCAGCGCGAAGCCCGCGCTCGCCGCCAGCAGCCCGGCGGCATAGAGCGGCAATCCCGCCAGCGTCAGCGCGACGTGCAGGCCCGAGGCGAGCGCGGCGGCGGTGACGTAAAGTTCGGGGCGCATCAGGATCGACGGCTCCCCCGCCAGCACATCGCGGATGATCCCGCCCGCGCACGCCGTCAGCACACCCATCAGCATCGCGGGCACCGGCGGGATGCCGAAGCTCAGCGCCTTGGCCGCGCCGAACACGGCGTAGGCGGCGAGACCCAGCGCATCGAGCCAGTCGAACCCCTGTCCCTGCCACCAGCGTTGCGGAGTCACCCAGATGACCGCCGCCACGCCCAGGCACAAAGCGGCCACGAACGGGTGATGCACCCACCATACCGGCGCGCCGATCAGCAGATCGCGAATCGTGCCGCCGCCGACTCCGGTGACCAGCGCGAAGAAGGCGGCGGTGACGAAGGTCTGCGCGCGCCCCGCCGCTGCCAGCGCGCCGGTTGCGGCGAACACGGCGATGCCGAACAGGTCGAGCCAGGGCAACACGGTGCCGAGCGGGAGTGGGGTGGGGGACATGGGGCATGCTGTCTCACTCCGCTCGGCCGCGGTCAACGCGCCGTGCCGATACCGAGCCGGGCGAGGGCGCGCAGCACACGCTGGATATGCAGCACGGGCAGCATCGTCGCCTTGAAGATCGTTGCGACGAGGATCAGAGTCATTGCGGGAAAGCCCCAGTGCAGCGCCTCCAGCGTTTCGGTCGCGGCGAAGAAACGCCACGCGGCATAGACGCCTGCGACGAACATCAAAATCTGGGCGACGAGCACCACGGCGCTGGTCCAGCCTAGGCTGCCGCCGAACAGCGATCCGACCTGTGTCAGATAGCCCGGTTCCTCACCGATCTGGCGCAGCAGTTCGCGTTCCTCGGCCGCGATGGCGGCGTCGATGTCATGGTCACGCATGGGAGTCTCCTTCCAATTGGGTTTTGAGCCTGGCGCGGGCGTGCAGCAGGCGGGTCTTGACGGTTCCGGCCGGGATGCCGAGCGCGACCGCGGTTTCGGCGATGCTCAGCCCCTCGAAATAATGCAGCGCGACGGCGGCACGGTGGCCGGGCGCGAGTGCGGTGACCGCGCGACGCAGGTCGCTGCGTTCGGCGGACGCGTCCGGGTCGGGAGGCGCGGGTACGGGGGCGTCCTCCAGCGCGGTGGCGAGCGCGCGGCCGGCGATCCGTTCGCCGATTGCGGCACCGGTCTTGCGCGTGACGATGCGATAGGCCCAGGCAGGAAAGGCGCGTTCGTCGCGCAGGCCGCTCAGGCCACGCATGATGTCGATCCATGCGGCCTGCACCGCTTCCTCGGCCAGCGCGCGGTCGCCGGTCAGCCGCCAGCCATGCGCCACCAGCCGCCGGTGCCAGCGGACGACCAGCCGCTCGAGCGCGCGCCGGTCCCCGGCCTGCGCAGCGACGACCAGCCAGCCATCGGTGGCGCGGTCGGTCTGATCCATTTCCCCGTTCATGCGGACAAGGTGCGTCGGATCGGGCATTCGGTTCAATCGGCGAGGCGATTTCCTGCTTGGCGTCGTGACGCGGGTGTGGAGAATGGCGCGGATGAAGGATTATCCGCCCCCGCTGATCGGCCTCGCCGTCGCGCTGGCTGCGCTGGCCGGCTTTGTCGATGCGATCGCCTTCACCCGGCTGGGTGGTTATTTCGTGTCGTTCATGAGCGGCAATTCGACGCGGCTGGGCGTCGGGATCGGGCTGGCGGACGGCACGGCGGCGCTGGCGGCGGGACTGATCCTGGCGTTCGTTGCCGGGGTGATGGCGGCGACGATCGTTGCGCGGCGCTTTGCGGCGCGGCGCAAGGTAGCGGTGTTGAGCGCGGTCACGGCCACGCTGGCGCTGGCGGCGGCACTGTGGATGGTCGTGCCGGGGCCGTTCCCGCTGCTGCTGGTCGCGGCCGCGATGGGGATGGAAAATGGCGTGTTTGCGCGCGATGGCGAGGTGGCGATCGGAGTCTCCTACATGACCGGATCGCTGGTGCGCATGGCGCAGCGGCTGGCCGGGGCGCTGATGGGCGACCCCGACCGCTGGGCGTTCGTGCCGCATCTGATGTTGTGGCTGGGCTTTGCGGTCGGCGTGGTGCTGGGGGCGAAGCTGGGCTTGGCGGCGGCGGACGCGGCGCTATGGATTGCGGCGATTGCTGCAGGCGGGCTGACGCTGGTCGCGGCCGGACTGACCCGAGGAGTGACCCGATGACCTATGTCCCCGCCGCCGACCGCTATGCCGGTGGCATGCCCTATCGCCGGTGCGGGCGCAGCGGGATCGTGCTGCCCGCGATTTCGCTGGGGCTGTGGCAGAATTTCGGCGGGGTCGATGTCTACGAGACCGGGCGCGCGATGCTGCTGCGCGCGTTCGATCGCGGCGTCACCCATTTCGATCTCGCGAACAATTACGGGCCGCCCTACGGCTCGGCAGAGGAGACGTTCGGGCGGGTGCTGGCGGGCGATCTCAAGCCCCATCGCGACGAGCTCATCATCTCGACCAAGGCGGGGTGGGACATGTGGCCCGGCCCATATGGCGATGGCGGGAGCCGGAAATATCTGATCGCCAGCCTGGACCAGTCGCTGCGCCGCATGGGGCTCGACTATGTCGACATCTTCTATTCGCATCGCATGGACACCGACACGCCGATCGAGGAGACGATCGGCGCGTTGGTGCAGCTGCACCGGCAGGGCAAGGCGCTCTATGTCGGCATTTCGAGCTACACGCCCGAGGCGACGCGGCGCGCGGCGGAGATCTTGCGTGCGGAGGGTGTGCCGCTGCTGATCCACCAGCCCGATTATTCGATGCTGAGCCGCTGGATCGAGGACGGTCTGCTCGATGCGCTGGAGGCGGCGGGGGCGGGATGCATCGCCTTTTCGCCACTGGCGCAGGGGCTGCTGGGCGGGCGTTACCTCGATGGCGTGCCGGACGATGGGCGCGCGGCGAAGGACTTTTCGCTGCGGCGCGAGCGGGTGACCGAGGCGATGGTGGCACGGCTGCGCGGGCTCAACGCCATCGCCGTGGCGCGCGGCCAGACGCTCGCCCAGATGGCGATCGCCTGGGTGCTGCGCGACCCGCGGGTCACCTCCGCGCTGATCGGCGCACGGACATTGGCGCAGCTCGACAATTCGCTGGATGCGGTGAAGCGGCTGGACTTCGGCGCGGAGGAACTGGCGGCGATCGACCGGTTTGCCGCGAAACCCGGCAAGCGGGTGTAAGCGGCAGGGCTATTTCCGCGGGGCCGGCATCGATCGTCCGCCCTGGTGCAGGATCAGGCCGGTGACCTTGCCGCTGGCGTCGCGGGTGAATTCGACCTGGGCATCGACGACCTTGAGGAAGAAGCGGTCCTTGCTCTCCGCGAACAGCTCCAACTCCTGCTGACCGGTGGCCTGGGTCATCAGCTTGCCGTCCTTGACGCGCATGGTGATCGCGAAGGTGGGGGCGAGTTCGTACACGCCTTCATACTGGTCCAGCTGATCCGGCGCGACTGTGGCGGCCTTGCGTTCGCTGGTCAGGGTGACCGTGCCACCGCGCGCGAGCGTCATCAGCGACTTGGACAGCTTGCCCGGCCCCGGACCGTTGAGGTTGCCGAGCACGACCACCGTGATCTTGCGATCGGGGTCGTAAGCGAGCGAGGTGTTGAACCCCTCGATCCCGCCGCCATGTTCGATCGTGGTGACGCCGCCCGCGCTCTGCACGCCGACGCCGAGCGCATAGCCGTCCTTGTACGGGGTGCGGAAGGCGGCGAGCGTGGCGGGCTTGAGCAGCGTGCCGCCATACAGGCCGCGTTGCCATTTGAGCAGGTCGCGCGTGGTGGAATAGAGGGCACCGGCCCCCTGCGGGATCGACATATCGATATAGTCGGCGTTGACCGGCCCCTTGGGTCCGGGCGAATAGCCCGATGCGCGGCGCGGGAGGATCGCGGCGTGAACGTCATAGCCGGTGTCGGCCATGCCGAGCGGCTTGAACAGGTTTTCCGCGACAAAGGCGGCGTAACTCTGACCGCTCAGTTTTTCGACGATCGCGCTGAGCAGGACATAGCCGGAGTTGGAATAGGCGAACTTGGCCCCCGGTGCGAACTCCAGCGGCTTGTCGCGGAAACGCGCGATCAGGCTGGCATGGGTCGCGGGAAGGGTCTTGGTCGTGCCGTAATCGGGGAAGTTGGTGAAGTTGGGGATGCCGGAGCTGTGGGTCAGCAGATGGCGTACGGTCACCTTGTCCCAAATGCCGGGGGCATCGGGCAGATACGTCTTGACCGGCGCGTCGAGCGTCAGCTTGCCGCGTTCCTGCAGCAGCAGGATGGCGACCGCGGTGAATTGCTTGGTGACCGAGCCGAGGCGGAACTTGGTGGCACCGTCATTGGGGATGTTCCACTCGAGATTGGCCGAGCCATAGCCCTTGTCGAACAGGATATCGCCATCGCGCGCGACCAGCACGGCACCCATGAAATCGCCGTTTTCGGCGTCTTCGCGCACCACCGCATCCATGCGCGCTGGGTCCTGCGCAAACGCGGGAAGCGGCGCAAGGGCAAGCGTGGCGGATGCAACGACGACGAAACGGCGCATGAAAACTCTCCCCCTGTGTGTTACTCGACTATAACGCCCAGGGTGGGAAAGGCAAGCGATGCCGATGATCAGACGGTGCGCCGGACCGCATCGTGCCGCCGTGCCGTCGGACGGTGCCATATCGAGCGGTCGCGCCCGCCCTGCTTGGCCTCGGCGAGCGCTTCCTCGGCGCGGAGCAGCAGGGCATCGAACCGGTCGCCGGCACCGGCTCCGGTCACTCCGGCACTGACCGTCACCCGGATCATCTCGCCATAGCGGCCCGGCGTTTCGAGGCCGTACAGGCCGGTGCGGACGCGTTCGGCGACGTTCATTGCCTCCGCCTGCGTGTCGGCGCGCACGAAAACTGCAAACTCCGCGCCGCCGATCCGCCCGCACAAATCGCCCTCGCGCAGCAGCGCGGCGATGCCGTTGGCGATGTTGATCAGGGCGCGGTCCCCGGTTTCCTCGCCATGCGCGGCGTTGATCCGTTGCAGATGGTCGATGTCGAAGACGAGCAGATAGTGCCCCTCGCCGCCATGGACCGCGAGCCGCGCATCGATCTCGCTCGCCAGATGGCGGCGGCTGGGAATGCCGGTCAGCGGATCGCGGGTCGCGATCAGCTTGAGCTGGAGATTGGCGCGGCGCAGCGCCTTGGTCCGGTCGGCGACCTTGCGTTCCAGTTCGCTCTGCGCCGATCCGATCCGTTCGGCCATCAGGTCGAAATCGTGCGTCAGCTGGGCCACCTCGTCCCGCCGGGCGACGGGGTCGACATCGACGAAGCGCGCGCTGGGAACGCGGCGGGTAAGCGCACGCGTCCGCTCGATGAGCCGGGCCAGCGGTGCCCCGACGCGGCGGCGCAGCAGCCAGGTGATCGTCAGCGCCTGAAGAACCAGACAGACCGCAGCGGTAATTCCGACGCGCAGGATCAGGCGGTTGGACTCCGCCTGCAGCACGTCGGGATCCTGCACCACGATCGCATACCAGCCCGGCGTGTTGATCCGGCGCATCGCGACGAAGCTGTCCAGCGCTTCGCCAAGATAGTTGTCCTCACGATGCTGCTGCACAAAAGCCCATAACGCTGCAAGCTGCGGGTCGCGGGTCGTGGTCAGGTCGAGCATCGATTCCGGACCGGATCGCTTTTGGCGGGTATAGCTGGGGTGGTGGATCAGCCGCCCCTCCCGCGAGATCAGGATGACCCCCGTGCCGGGCAAATCGTTCCGGTCGTGCGTGGGCATCAGGGCGTCGAGCGGGACGCTGGTTCCCCAACTGCCCACGTGCCGGCCGTCGACATCGAACGGCGTCATGCAGCCCGTCGTCCATGTCCCGCCGGTGCGGTCGTACAGAATGTGGCGCAGCGCGGTGCAGCGCATCGTGCGGCCCGGATTGGCGGCACGGGTGGTGATCGTCGCAAATTCCTGTTGCTGGAAATCGAAATTGCTCGGCGCGTCCTTGCGGTAGAAGCGCAGCTGGTCCGGACGGTTCGGGGCGAAGATGATCAGCGCATTGTCCGGCGTGAAATAATAGAGGCTTTCCAGTTCGGGGCTGGCGCCTTCACCCAGACGGCTGACAACTCCGGTTGCAGCCATCAGACGGCGGCGAGCGGCAGGATCGGGCTCAAGCGGGATGAAGCCGCCGACGGTCCGGACATGGCCGAACGGGGTGCTGGCACCGGTATAAAGCGTATCGGCACTGCGGCGGCCGCCGCGCGCATCCGACGGGAACATGGCGTCGAACGCCCCGGCATCGTCCACCCGGGGGTTGGCCGACAGTTCGGCGCGCAACAGGTCGGTGGCACGCAGATGGACTGCACGGATACGGGCGAAGCGCGCCTCCTGCCGCTCGGCGACCTGGCGCGCATAATGATCGAGCGTCGCCAGCCCGGCCGCCTTCGTACGCGGGGCGCTGTCATGATAGGATACGATGCCCGCCAGGATGAAGATCAGGCCGATCAGCGCCGACAGCGCGATCGCCGTCCGTGTGGCGATCGACATGTCCCGGAGGAAAGAGGGCAGGCGGGCGACCATGATCGACCCATAAGCAGCAACCGGTTAAGTGGCGGCTAATAGGGTGGCCGGCGACGGCGCGGTGCGACTACCAGCAAAACCGCTTGTCGGCGCCGTTCGTCTCGCGTGCGTCGACAAGGTCGGCGCGGTTCTGTGCATCCGCGAGATAGGCGGCTTCCTTCTCCACATCCGCTCGCAACCGGGCAGTGGCGGCATCGAGCAGAGCCTGGCGATCGTCGCCCTTGGCCGGGCGCGCCGTGTCGAACACCGGCCGATAGGGATTGGCAACGACCCAGTCATATGCCTTGCGGCGCAGCGCCTGTTGATTGTCGATGTTGCAGAAGGCGTAGCCGTTGATCGTCGGCCCGGCGAGCTGGACGAACGCGCCCATTGCCGCACGCGCTTCGCTGCCTGCAGCGAACATGCCGGGGCTGTCATAGCCGCTGAGCACGCCCGCCATCGCCATGAACCGGTCCTTGGCGACGTAGAACCAGAACACCGAATCGTCGCGCGCGCCAACATCGTAGAGGCGCGATGCGAGTACCATCATGGCCAGCGGGCTGACATTGGCCGGGGCGGCGCGGACGCGATCTTGCGCGGCCAGGACATCCTCGGCGCGGTCGGACCGGAGTAGGGGGTCGAGATCGGGATCGACCCGAACCACCCGCTTCGATGCCTTGGCCGCGCTGGAGTAGAGCGGGGTGACGTAGAGATCGACGCTTCGCACCGGCTTGTCGTCGGACATGGCCATAACGGCCAGCGCCAGCGCGATCATGTCGTCCCCCGCTCTATCGCGATCAGATGTGGATCGGTTTGCCCGTTACCGCCATCGCCGCTTCCTTGATCGCCTCGCTGTGCGTCGGATGGGCGTGGCAGGTATAGGCGATGTCTTCGCTGGTCGCGCCGAATTCCATTGCCTGCGTCGCCTGGGCGATCATCGTGCCGGCGAGGCTGGTGACGATCCACACCCCGAGCACGCGATCGGTCTTGGCGTCCGAAATGACCTTCACGAAGCCGTCGGGTTCGTGATTGGTCTTGGCGCGGCTGTTGCCGGCCATCGGGAACTTGCCGACCTTGATCTCGCCCTTTTCCTTGGCGGCTTCTTCGGTCAGGCCGACGCCGGCGATTTCGGGCATGGTGTAGACGACCGACGGGATCAGGTCGTGGTTCACGATGCCGGTGAGGCCAGCGATATTCTCCGCGACCGCAATCCCCTCATCCTCGGCCTTGTGCGCCAGCATCGGGCCGGGGACGACGTCGCCGATCGCCCAGATGCCGTCGACCGCGGTTTCGAACTCGTGGCCGATTTCGATCTGGCCGCGCGCGTTGACGGTCAGGCCGGCGGCTTCGAGGTTGAGGCCGTCGGTGTTGGGACGGCGGCCGATCGCGACGAGGACGTTGTCCGCCTCGATCGTCTCGGCGTCGCCACCCTTGGCCGGTTCGACGGTGATCGTCGCCTTGCCGCCATTGACCGCGACGCCGGTGACCTTGGTCCCGGTCTTGAACTCGATGCCCTGCTTCTTGAACAGCTTCTGCGCTTCCTTGCGCACGTCGCCGTCGAAGCCGGGGAGGATCTGGTCGAGATATTCGACCACGGTGACCTTCGCGCCGACGCGGCGCCACACGCTGCCCAGCTCAAGCCCGATCACGCCGCCGCCGATGACGACGAGATGCTCGGGCACCTTGGCCAGTTCGAGCGCGCCGGTCGAGTCGACCACAACCTGCTGGTCGACGGTGACGCCGGGGAGCGGAGTGACGCTGGAGCCGGTGGCGATCACGATGTTCTTCGCGCGGACGGTGCGGTCGCCGATCTGGACGCTGTCCTTGCCGGTGAAGGACGCGTAGCCCTTGAGCCATTCGACCTTGTTCTTCTTGAACAAATATTCGATGCCGCCGGTCAGGCCCTTGACCGCGTCGAGCCGCTGCGCGTGCATCGCGTCGAGGTCGAGCTCGACGCTGCCGAGCTTGACGCCGAGCTTGGCAAGCGCGCCGCTGGCGGCTTCGTTGTACAGCTCGGAGGCGTGCAGCAGCGCCTTGGACGGGATGCAGCCGACATTGAGGCAGGTGCCGCCCAGCGTCTCGCGCCCCTCGGCGCACGCGGTCTTGAGCCCGAGCTGCGCCGCGCGGATCGCCGCGACATAGCCGCCGGGCCCGGCACCGATCACGAGGACGTCGAAGTCGTATTCAGCCATAGTATCAATCCCAATCATCTGCCCGAATGCGCCGGCACCAATCTCGCCAGTCGTCATCGGGTGCCGGGTTACTCGCTACAAACTCGGCAGCATCAACGTCATTTAGCTCGGCGAACCATTGATAGAAGGCGCACAAGGCATCTTCCCCTGGGCCCATCCGCCAGCCGATCGATCCGAATGGGATATCGGGATACATCTGCCACGGCGGAAGGGGCGTTTCGTCCACTTACAAATCGATCAGCAGGCGGGTCGGATCCTCGATCGCGTTCTTGAGCGCGACGAGGAAGGTGACCGCCTCACGCCCGTCGATCAGGCGGTGGTCGTAGCTGAGCGTGAGGTACATCATCGGGCGGATGACGATCTGGCCGTCGCGGACGACCGGGCGGTCCTCGATGCGGTGGAGGCCGAGCACTGCCGACTGCGGCGGGTTGATGATCGGGGTCGACATCAGCGATCCGAACACGCCGCCGTTGGAGATGGTGAAGGTGCCGCCCTTCATCTCTTCCATCTTGAGCGTGCCGTCCTTGGCGCGCTTGCCGAAGTCGCCGATGGTCTTTTCGACCTGAGCGACGCTCATCTGGTCGGCGTCGCGGATGACGGGGACGACCAGGCCCTGCGGCGCGCTGACCGCGACCGAGATGTCGGCATAGTCGTGATAGACGATCTCATCGCCGTCGATCTGCGCGTTGACGGCGGGGATGTCCTTGAGCGCCATCGTCGCGGCCTTCACGAAGAAGCCCATGAAGCCGAGGCGAACGCCGTGCTTCTTTTCGAACAGATCCTTGTACTTGGTCCGCGCTTCGATGACGGCGGTCATGTCGACGTCGTTGAAGGTGGTGAGCAGCGCCGCGGTGTTCTGCGCGTCCTTGAGCCGGCGGGCGACGGTCTGGCGCAGGCGGGTCATCCGCACGCGCTCTTCCTTGCGGCCGCCGGATGCTGCCGGGGCGGCGGTCGTCGGAGCCGGGGCAGGGGCCGCAGCCGGGGTGGCGGCAGGCTTGGACGAGGCGGCGGCGATCACGTCTTCCTTGGTGATGCGGCCATCCTTGCCGGTGCCGGTGATCGTCGCGGGATCGACGCCATGCTCCAGCACCGCGCGGCGCACGGCGGGGGAGAGGGCGGCGGCGGCTTCGCCAGCGGGCTCGGCGGCCGGAGCAGCCGGGGCCTGCTGCGCGGCGGCGGCGGGAGCCGGAGCCGGGGTCGCAGCGGCGGGGGCCGGGGCAGCGGCGCCCGAGCCGGCCTCGATCGTGCCGATCAGCGCGCCGACATTGACGGTGTCGCCGACGGCGACGGCGTGCGCGCCCATCACGCCCGCGACGGGCGCGGGGACTTCGACCGAGACCTTGTCGGTCTCGAGGCTGGCGACGGGCTCGTCAGCCGCGACGGGCTCGCCCGGCTGCTTGAGCCATTCGCCCAGCGTCGCTTCGGTGATCGATTCGCCCAGCACGGGGACGAGGATTTCGGTGGCCATCTCGTTGGGTCCTTCCTGGGGATCAGGCGCCCGCCTTGCCGGCGGTCTTGGGGTCTTCAGTGGTGCGTGCGCGGCGGATTTCCTCACGCACATTATGGCCGAGCGCGTCGGCGATCAGCGCGCCCTGTTCGGCCTGGTGGCGCTTCATCAGGCCGGTGGCGGGCGATGCCGCCGCGGCGCGACCGGCATAGCGGGGACGCTGCGGCTTGATGCCCGCTTCGACCATGCATGCCTCGATATACGGCTCTACGAAGAACCAGTAGCCATTGTTGCGCGGCTCTTCCTGCGCCCACACCACTTCCTCGACATTTGTCATGCGCGACAGGCGCGCGACCAGCGGGTCGCCGGGGAAGGGGTACAGCTGTTCGATGCGGATGATCGCGGTGTTCTTGTCGCCCGCGGCGTCGCGCGCCTCGATCAGGTCGTAGGCGACCTTGCCGGTGCACAGCACGACGCGCTTCACATCCTGATCCGCCGGGGCCGAGGGGTCCGACAGGATGCGCATGAAATGCGTGTCGCCCTGGAACTGGTCCGCGGTCGACACCGCCAGCTTGTGGCGCAGCAGCGACTTGGGCGTCATGATCACCAGCGGCTTGCGGAAGGTGCGGTGCATCTGGCGGCGCAGCAGGTGGAAATAGTTCGCCGGGGTGGTGACGTTCGCGACCTGCATATTGTCGCCCGCGCACAGCTGAAGGAAGCGCTCGGGACGTGCCGAGCTATGCTCGGGGCCCTGGCCTTCATAGCCGTGCGGAAGCAGCATCACGAGGCCGTTGGCGCGCAGCCACTTGGATTCGCCCGACGCGATGAACTGATCGATCATGATCTGTGCGCCGTTGACGAAGTCGCCGAACTGCGCCTCCCACAGCACCAGGCTCTTGGGGTCGGCGAGGGCATAGCCGTATTCGAAGCCGAGCACGCCATATTCGGAAAGCGGGCTGTCCAGCACCTCGAACCGGCCATGCGGGATTTCGTTGAGCGGCACGTATTTGCGCTCATCGGTCTGGTCGACCCAGACGGCGTGACGCTGGCTGAACGTGCCGCGGCCCGAATCCTGGCCCGACAGGCGCACGCCATAGCCTTCCGACAGCAGCGAGCCGAAGGCCAGTGCCTCACCGGTCGCCCAGTCGAAATTCTCGCCCGACTTGAACATGTTCGCCTTGGCATCCAGCACGCGCAGCAGCGTCTTGTGCGGGGTCAGCCCCTCGGGAACGGTGGTCAGCGTGCGGCCGAGGCTGTCGAACAGCTTCTTGTCGATGCCGGTTTCGACGTTGCGGCGTGCATTCTCGGCATCGACCGGCGCGGACAGGCCGGTCCAGCGGCCGCCAAACCAGTCGGCCTTGTTCGCCTTGTAGGTCGCGCCCGCGCTGAACTCTTCCTCGAGATGCGCGGTGAAGTCGGCGATGTGCTTGGCCGCGAAGCCGCTGTCGACTACGCCCTCCGCCTCAAGCCGCTTGGCATAGAGGTCGGCGACGCCGGGATGGCCCTTGATCTTGGCGTACATCAGCGGCTGGGTGAAGGACGGTTCGTCGCCTTCGTTATGGCCGAAGCGGCGATAGCACCACATGTCGATGACGACGTCGCGCTTGAACTTCTGGCGGTATTCGATCGCCATCTTGCACGCGAAGGTCACGGCTTCGGGATCGTCGCCGTTGACGTGGAAGATCGGGGCCATCACGCCCTTCGCCACGTCCGATGGATAGGGCGAGGAGCGCGCGAATTGCGGGCTCGTCGTGAAGCCGATCTGGTTGTTGATGATGAAGTGGATGCAGCCACCGGTGTTGTAGCCACGGATGCCGGAGAAGCCGAGGCACTCCCACACGATCCCCTGGCCTGCAAAGGCGGCGTCGCCGTGCAGCAGCACGGGGAGGACCTGCTCATGCTCCTCAAGGTCGTTGCGGTTGGTCTGCTGCGCGCGGACCTTGCCGAGCACGACCGGGTTGACCGCTTCGAGGTGCGAGGGGTTGGCGACCAGCGACATATGGACGCTGATCCCGTCGAACTCGCGATCGGTGCTGGTGCCGAGGTGGTACTTCACGTCGCCCGAACCGCCGATATCGTCGGGGTTGGCCGAGCCGCCGGCGAATTCGTGGAAGATCACGCGATAGGGCTTGGCCATCACGTTGGCGAGCATGTTGAGACGGCCGCGATGCGCCATGCCGTACACGATCTCGCGCACGCCGTACTGGCCGCCATACTTGATGATCGCTTCCATCGCGGGGATCATCGATTCACCGCCGTCGAGGCCGAAGCGCTTCGTGCCGACATATTTCTTGCCGAGGAACTTTTCCCACTGCTCGGCCTCGATCACCTTGGACAGGATCGCCTTCTTGCCGTTGGGCGAGAATTCGATCGCCTTGTCCTGGCCCTCGATCCGCTCCTGCAGGAAGCGGCGCTCCTCCACATCGGCGATGTGCATATATTCGAGGCCGACATTGCCGCAGTAATTGCGGCGCAGGATCGCGACCAGCTCACGGATTGTCGCCTTTTCGAGGCCGAGCGTGCCGCCGAGGTAAATCGGGCGGTCCATGTCGGCGTCGGTAAAGCCGTGATATTCGGGCGTCAGGTCGGCGGGAAGCTCCTGCTTCGACAGGCCGAGCGGGTCGAGATTGGCGGCAAGGTGCCCGCGCACACGATAGGTGCGGATCAGCAGCATCGCGCGGATCGAATCGTTCGCGGCGCGCGCGATGTCGGCGGTCGATGCAGCCGGGGCAGGGGCCGCAGCCGGAGCCGGGGCGCCGCCACGTGCAGGCTTGGGCGCTGGCTCCATCTGGGTGGGGTCGAGCGCGGCAGTCAGCGCGTCGGTGTCCTTGAGCGGCCAGCGCGGATTGGCCCAGCTGGGGCCGGAGGCGGTGCTTTCCAGCCCCTCGAACCACTGGCGCCAGCCAGCTTCGACTGCCGAGGGATCGGCCTTGAACTTCGCGTACAACGTCTCGACGAAGGCGGGGCTCACGCCACCTGCGATCTCCGCGAAATCCAACCCATCAACGCCCATTTCAACGTTCCTTCGTCGCCCCAGCGAAAGCTGGGGTCTCTTGCCGCACGAGGCCCCAGCTTTCGCTGGGGCGACGGCGTCCACTTCAGCCCTTCAGCGCCTCGAGCAGCGTTTCGCCGAGCAGGCTGGGCGACTGCGACACGCGGATGCCCGCTGCCTCCATCGCCGCGATCTTGCTCTCGGCATCGCCCTTGCCGCCCGACACGATCGCGCCGGCATGGCCCATGCGGCGGCCCGGAGGGGCGGTGCGGCCCGCGATGAAGCCGGCCATCGGCTTCTTGCGGCCGCGCTTGGCTTCGTCGATCAGGAACTGCGCGGCCTGCTCCTCGGCGTCGCCGCCGATTTCGCCGATCATGATGATCGATTCGGTCGCATCGTCGGCCAGGAACAGCTCGAGCACGTCGATGAAGTTGGTGCCGTTGACCGGATCGCCGCCGATGCCGACTGCGGTGGTCTGGCCGAGGCCCGCATTGGTCGTCTGGAACACCGCTTCATAGGTCAGCGTGCCCGAGCGCGAGACGACGCCGACGCTGCCCTTGGAAAAGATGTTGCCCGGCATGATGCCGATCTTGCACTCGCCCGGGGTCAGCAGGCCGGGGCAGTTCGGACCGATCAGGCGCGACTTGCTGCCCGACAGCGACCGCTTCACCTTGACCATGTCGAGCACGGGAATGCCTTCGGTGATGCACACGATCAGCGGGATCTCGGCGTCGATCGCCTCAAGGATCGAGTCCGCGGCGAAGGGCGGCGGAACATAGATGACCGATGCGTCGGCGCCGGTCTTGCTCTTGGCTTCGGCCACCGTGTCGAACACCGGCAGGCCGATGTGGGTCGAGCCGCCCTTGCCCGGCGTCACGCCGCCGACCATCTGGGTGCCATATGCCAGCGCCTGCTGGGTGTGGAAGGTGCCGGTCTCACCGGTCATACCCTGTGTGATGACCTTGGTATTCCGGTCGATGAGAATGGACATTCAGAACCCTCCGATAGATTGCGAGACCAGGACCAGGCCCTGGATGCCGTAAGATGAGCCCAGCGGGTGACCGCGCGGGACATAGGTAATTTCGAGCGTGACGCCAGTCTGCCACGGCTCCCACAGACGCTTGGTCGCGGTGCCGTTGGCCTGGACGCCGGTCGGTGCCGACCCGACCCAGGAGTCGATCACTTCGCGCGGCGGGGCGGCTGGGGCGTCGAGGTCATAGGCGCGGCAGCCATCGCCCCAATAGCCTTCCTTGGCGACGAAGCGGCTGGTGACGAGCCAGACAGTGCGGCCGTCGAAGCTGTGGCGGAACATCTGGCCCGACTGGGTGCCATCGGGCTCCTCGGCCTGAACCGCCTTGCGACCCATGGCCGTGATGCGCGCGATGCGCGGGTCGGCCTCGGCCTCGGCCACTTCGGTCCAGCCCGCAGCCTTGGCGGCGGGGGCTACGCGAGCGAATGCCGACTTGCCGTCCGCGCTCTTGAGGTTGAAGCAGGCCGCCTTGAACGCAGCAAACAGCGGCGATGGCGCAGGGGCGGGTGCCGCCTGCGCCAAGCCAATTGCTGCGATAAGGGCGGCTGCCGACATCAGGCGAGCGAGCTGTCGATGCCCTTGCAGGCCACCAGCAGTTCCTTGACCGCGTCGACCGAGACCTGAAGGTTGGCCTTGGCCTCGTCATCCAGCTCGATTTCGACGATCTGCTCGACGCCGTTCGCGCCGATGATCACCGGAACGCCGACATAGAGGTCGTCGACCCCGTACTGGCCGGTCAGGTGCGCGGCGCAGGGCAGCAGGCGCTTCTGGTCGTAGAGATAGGCCTCGGCCATCGCGATGCCGCTGGTGGCGGGGGCATAGAAGGCCGAGCCGGTCTTGAGCAGACCGACGATTTCGCCGCCGCCCGAACGGGTGCGCTGAACGATCGCGTCGATGCGCTCCTTGGTCGAACGGCCCATCTTGATCAGGTCGGGGATCGGGATGCCGGCGACGGTCGAATATTCGACGACCGGGACCATCGTGTCGCCGTGGCCGCCGAGCACGAAGCTGTTCACTTCCTTGACCGAGACCTTGAACTCATCGGCGAGGAAGTGGCTGAAGCGCGCGCTGTCGAGCACGCCGGCCATGCCGACGACCTTGCTGTGCGGCAGGCCGGAGAATTCGCGGAGCGCCCACACCATCGCGTCGAGCGGGTTGGTGATGCAGATAACGAAGGCGTCGGGCGCGTTGGCGGCGATCCCTTCACCAACGGCTTTCATGACCTTGAGGTTGATGCCGAGCAGGTCGTCGCGGCTCATGCCCGGCTTGCGGGCGACGCCGGCGGTGACGATGATCACGTCCGCGCCCGCAATGTCGGCATAGTCGTTGCTGCCGGTGATCGTGGCGTCGAAGCCTTCGACCGGGCCGCACTGCGACAGGTCGAGCGCCTTGCCCTGCGGAACGCCCTCGACCACATCGAACAGGACGATGTCGCCCAGTCCCTTGAGTGCAGCGAGATGGGCAAGCGTGCCGCCGATATTGCCGGCGCCGATAAGGGCGATCTTCTTGCGGGCCAAATGAGCCTCCCTGAACATGCGTTGGGCGGCCGGTCCTACATATTGGCCGCAGGGACGGAGGCGCCTTAGGCGCATTATAGAGGCGGGGCAACCGGCGAATTGCGCGGTGTCAAGAAATCTTTGCTCGTGCGAATTAGTTGCAATAAAGGGCTGCTAGCGGTTCTCGATCAGTCGCGCGGCGACCGCTTCCGCGACCTTGATCCCGTCGATCGCGGCGGAGAGGATGCCGCCGGCATAGCCCGCGCCTTCGCCCGCCGGGAACAGGCCGGGGGTGTTGAGGCTCTGGAAATCGCCACCGCGCGTGATGCGGACGGGGCTGGAGGTGCGGGTTTCCACGCCGGTCATGATCGCGTCGGGGTGCGCATAATTGACGATGCGGCGTCCGAACACGGGCAGCGCCTCGCGGAACGCCTCGATCACGAAGGGCGGCAGGCAGGCGGACAGGTCGGTGGGAGTGACGCCGGGCTTGTAGCTCGGCACCACCTCCCCGATCGCGGTCGAGGCGCGGCCGGCGAGGAGGTCACCGACGCGCTGGACCGGGGCGTTGTAGTTGGAGCCGCCGGCGATGAACGCCAGATCCTCGAACTGCCGCTGCAGCGCGATGCCCGCCAGCGGGCCGTCGGGATAGTCGCGCGCCGGATCGATCGCGACGACCAGGCCCGAATTGGCGTTGAACTCGGCGCGCGAATATTGGCTCATTCCGTTGGTGACGACGCGGCCCTCTTCGCTGGTCGCGGCGACGACGCGCCCGCCGGGGCACATGCAGAAGCTGTAGACGCTGCGCCCGTTCGATGCGTGGTGCACCACTGAATAGGCGGCGGGGCCTAGATCGGGGTGCTTCGCGCAATTGCCGAAGCGGGCAGTGTCGATCCACGCCTGGGGATGTTCGATCCGCACGCCGATCGCGAAGGGCTTGGCCTCGACATGCACGCCGCGGCGGTGGAGCATTTCGAAGGTCGGGCGCGCGCTGTGGCCGACCGCGAGCACGACCATGTCGGTTTCGAGGAAGCTGCCGTCGTGGAGGTGTAGGCCGCGCAGATTGCGGTCGGCATCAAGCTCGATGTCGTCGACGCGCGTCTGCCAGCGATATTCGCCGCCCAGTTCCTCGATCGCCGCGCGCATGCTTTCGACCATGGTGACGAGGCGGAAGGTGCCGATATGCGGGTGCGCTTCCCACAGGATATCGTCGGGCGCGCCGGCCTTGACGAACTCCTCCAGCACTTTGCGACCGAGGAAGCGGGGGTCCTTGACCCGGCAATAGAGCTTGCCGTCGGAAAAGGTGCCCGCGCCGCCTTCGCCGAACTGGACGTTGCTGTCGGGGTTGAGCTCGCTGCGCCGCCACAGGCCCCAGGTGTCCTTGGTCCGTTGCCGCACCACCTTGCCGCGATCGAGGATGATCGGGCGGAAGCCCATTTGCGCCAGGATCAGGCCGGCGAAGATACCACATGGGCCAGCGCCGATCACGACGGGCCGCTTGCCCGACCATCCGGCCGGGGCGGCGACCGGCGGGCGATAGGCCATGTCGGGGGTGGGGCGGACATCCTTGTCGTCCGGGAAGCGCGCGAGCACCGCAGCCTCGTCGGCGAGGTCGAGGTCGAAGGTGTAGACCAGCTGGATCGCGTTGCGGCGGCGGGCGTCATTGCCGCGCTTGAACAGCGTCCAGCCGCGCAACGCTTCTCGCGTGATGCCGAGGCGGTCGCAGATCGCGGCGGGAATCGCTTCGGGTGCGTGATTCAGCGGGAGGTTGAGGCCAGAGAGACGGAGCATGTGGCGGCTTTAGGAGGGAATGCTTTGCGCTTCAAATCCTCCCCGGAGCCGGGAGGTGGCAGCGCGGAGCGCTGACGGTGGGGGCCGAGGCAAGGGCATCCGGTGCCCCGGGCCCCCTCCACCATGCTGCGCATGCTCCCCGCCCCGCTCGGGGAGGATTTTGGGTGCTTGCCGACCCCTTCATTCGCGCTAAACCCTTGCGCCAGAGGGATTGGGGGATTCTGGACATGGCGACGACCGCGGACGAGGCGTTGGCGCAGCGCGAGCCGAGCAAGGCGGAGATGCGGCAGGTGGTGACCGCGTCGTCGCTGGGCACCGTGTTCGAATGGTATGATTTCTTCATCTACGGAACGCTCGCCGCATCGGGTATCATCGGGCGCACCTTCTTCGCGACCGGCAATCCGGTGCTGGAGGCGCTCTATGCCTGGGCCGGCTTTGCGGTCGGGTTCGGGTTCCGTCCGCTGGGCGCGGTGCTGTTCGGCTATCTGGGCGACAAGCTCGGGCGCAAATACACCTTTCTCGTCACCATCACGCTGATGGGCATCGCAACGGCGGGCGTGGGGCTGGTACCGTCCTATGCCAGCATCGGCGTTGCCGCGCCGATGATCGTCATCGGCCTGCGCATCCTGCAGGGGCTGGCGCTGGGCGGGGAATATGGGGGGGCAGCGATCTATGTCGCCGAACATTCGCCGCCGGGCCGCGCCGGCTATCACACCAGTTTCATTCAGGCGAGCGTGTCGGCCGGGTTCATCCTGAGCCTTGCCGTCGTGCTGACGACGCGCTTTGCGATGCCGTCGGAAAGCTTCGAGGAGTGGGGCTGGCGTCTGCCCTTCATCTTTTCGATCGCGCTGCTCGCCATTTCGCTGTGGATGCGGGTAAAGCTCAACGAAAGCCCGGTGTTCAAGGCGATGAAGGCGTCGGGGGAGATTGCGCGCAATCCGCTGAAGGAGAGCTTTACTTATCCCGGCAACTGGCGGCGGCTGATGGTCGCATTGTTCGGGATCGCGGCGGGGCTGACGGTAATCTGGTACACCGCGACCTTTTCGGTCCTGTCGTTCCTGCAGGGGCCGATGCGGGTCGAGCCGGTGGTGGCGCAGCTGCTCGCCGCTGGCGGCGCGGCGGCGGGGCTGTTCTGGTTCATCCTGTTCGGCAAGCTCTCCGACAAGATCGGTCGGAAGAAGCCGATCATCATCGGCTATGGCTTCACGCTGCTGCTGCTGTTCCCGCTGTTCTGGGCGATGGGACATGCCGCAAATCCGGGGCTGGCCGAGGCGGCGAAACGCTCGCCCGTGGTCGTATCGGGACCCGATTGCGCCTATGACCCCTTTGCCGCTCAGCAATCGACGACGTGCGGCCAGTTGATGGATTATCTGTCCAAAAAGGGCATTCCCTATACCCAGGCGGTGACGCCTTCGGCATCGGTCGCGATCGGCAGCATCCCGGTGGTTTCGAACACGTCGGTCGATATCGACAAGGCGCTGGCCGAATCGGGCTATTCGCTGGACCGGGTTACGCCGGGCACGGTCGATCTGGTGCTGATCCTGATCGCGATCGTCGCGCTGGCGGCGCTGTCGGGGGCGACCTATGGCCCGGTGGCCGCGTTGCTGACCGAGCTGTTCCCGCCGCGCATCCGCTACAGCTCGATGTCGATCCCCTATCATATCGGCACCGGGTATTTCGGCGGATTCCTGCCGCTGATCAGCCAATATATGGTGGCCAAGAGCGGCGATCCCTATGCGGGCCTCTGGTACACCTGGATCGTCGTGGCGATGGCGCTGGCGGTGACCGTCTTCCTTCTCAAGGAACGCGATCTGGTTCAGCAGTGATTGCGGCGAGCGCGCGCGATGCCTAACCGGGCGGGATGATCGCTTCTCCGCTTCGCCTGCGTCTCAACCGCGACGCGCTGGTCGCCAATTGGCGCACGCTTGCGGCAATGAGCGGGACGGCCGCGTGCGGGGCGGCGGTAAAGGCCAATGGTTACGGCCTGGGCGCGCGCGAGGTCGTGCAGCATCTGGCGGAGGCAGGCTGCCGCGATTTCTTTGTCGCCACCTGGCGCGAGGCGCTGGCGCTGGCCGAGTGCGGCGTCGCCGTGTCCGTGCTGCATGGCGTCCGCGACGCGGATATGGCGGCGGCGCTGGCGTCGACCCATGCGCGCCCGGTGCTCAACAGTGTGCAGCAGCTGCGCCGTTGGCGCGATGCCGGGGGCGGCGCGTGCGACGTGATGGTCGATACCGGCATGAACCGGCTCGGCATCCGTCCCGAGGATGTGGCCGCCGGGCTGCTCGACGGGATGCAGGTCGAGACGCTGATGAGCCATCTGGCCTGCGCGGATGAAGATAGCCCGCTGAACGGCCGCCAGCGCGACAGCCTTGCCGCATTGCGCGGACGGACGCGGGCGCGGCGGATGAGCCTGGCCAACTCGGCTGGGATCGCGCTCGGGACCGACTATGCGTTCGACCTGACGCGACCGGGCGTTGCTCTTTACGGGGCGGTGCCGGTCCCCGCATTGACCGGACGAATCCGGCAGGTGGTGACGCCCGAGGCGCAGATTCTGCAGCGGCGGCTGGTCCCGGCGGGCGCGGGCATCGGCTACAACCTGACCTGGACGGCTGCCGCCGATACCGAAGTGGCGATCCTCAACCTCGGCTATGCGGACGGCTATCTGCGCTGTTTCTCCGGCAAGGGGCGGGCGATGCTGGACGAGAGCGTGCTGCCGGTGATCGGGCGGGTGTCGATGGACCTGACCGCAGTGGACGTGAGCGCGGCTCCGGAGCTGACCGAGGGCGACTGGCTGGCGATGGACTATGACCTGCCGACGATGGCCGCGTTGTCGGGACTGTCGCAATATGAGCTGCTGACCGGCCTCGGCGGGCGGTACGACCGGGTCTGGGGCTGAAGCTGTAACTGGTTCAGCGTTGCGAAAGGCGCGCGCGGGTACCATGTTGGGTAACAGAGGAGTGGAACGTCATGCGCCTTGCATTTGCCGCCGCCGCCCTTGCCGCCCTGACCCTTCCGGGCGTCGCAATGGCCGATCAGAAACCATATCCCAAGGGGGAAGCCGAACTCGCCAAGATGCTGGAAGGCCGCGTGGCCGGAACGCCCGTACGCTGCCTGCCGCATTCGCGGCTCGACCAGAGCACGGTGATCGACAAGACCGCCATCGTCTACCGCGCGGGATCGAAGCTGTACGTCAACCGCCCGCGCGGGGGTGCCGACCAGCTGAGCGACGATGAGATTCTGGTGACCAAGATCCATGGCAGCCAGCTGTGCAATATCGACAAGATCGACCTGGTCGATCGCACCTCGCAAATGTGGAGCGGGTTTGTCGTGCTGGGCGATTTCGTGCCCTATGAGCGCGTGAAGACGGGCGCTCGCTAAATATCCCGTCGCGCTGACGCCGGGTCGCGCATTGACGCGCGGCCCGGTGGATCGCGCAGAGGCGCGCAGATTGCGCCATGTTTGTGCGCCGTGTGACATTTGCGCCACATTTTCGGTCAAAATCATGACAGTCCACGATGTGCGTTGCACAATAGTGCCCGTGGTAACTAAGCTCGCCCCTATGCCGACCTAACCATCGGCGTAGCAGGCTTTGGCCTGCAAAGAGATGAATTGATAGGGGCTCAAACATGAAATCCACTTTCCGCTTTAGGTTGATGGCATCGTCGCTGCTCGGCGCTACGATGCTGTCGCCGGCTGCGTTCGCTCAAGAGGGTGCCCAGGAGCCTGCGGGTGAAACGGTCGTCGTCACCGGTTCTCGCATCGCGCGTCCTGAGGCGGAATCGCCGGTTCCCGTCGCTGTGGTCGACGAGCGCGACCTGGCCGTCGAAGGTTCGCAGAACGTCAGCGACATCCTGAACGAACTGCCGCAGGTCGGTATCGGTTCGACCCGTACCAACACCAACTTCCTGACCTCGGGTACCGGCATCGCGACCGTGAACCTGCGCTCGCTGGGCAACTCGCGCACGCTGACGCTGGTCAACGGCCGTCGCTTCATCAGCGGCTTTGCTGGCGACTCGGCTGTCGACCTCAACAACATCCCGACCGACTTCCTCGAGCGCGTCGACATCGTCACCGGCGGTTCGTCGGCCGTTTACGGTTCGGACGCTATGGCGGGTGTCGTGAACTTCGTCCTGCGCGACAACTTCAAGGGCTTCACGCTCCGCGCACAGGCCGGCATCACCGATGAAGGCGACAATGGTCAGTACCTGATCAGCGCCACCGCAGGCACCACCTTTGGCGCGCGCGGCAACATCATGGCCAACTTCACCTATGACCGTGACGATGGCCTGTACTCACGCAAGCGCGACATTTCGGACCAGGACTGCTCGGCCCTGACCTGCGGCCCGGCGGCTTATTCGTCCTATGCGCCCCAGGGTCAGTACCAGCTGGTTTCGGCCGGTGGTGCAGCGCGTCCGATCCTGACCGGCGGTCGTAGCACCTTCTCGTTCAACCCCGACAACAGCCTCGCGATCATCCCGGGTCTGGGCGCGGTTGGTTACGGTTTCAACCGCAACGCCGAGCGTTATATCTCGGTGCCGGTCGAGCGTTACCTCGGTGCAGTCGTCGGTAACTACGAAATCTCGGACAGCGTCACCGCGTTCGCAGAAGTGACCTATTCGCGCGTGTCGTCGAATTCGAGCCTCGAGCCGTTCGCGCTCGATCTGCTCAACGACATCTACTTCCGCGACATTGATCCGTACGGCATTCCGATCACCAACCCGTTCATCCCTGGTCCGATCGCGGCTGCGATCGCGGCTGCGAACTCGGACGCGGATCCCACCAACGATGTCGCCGCCATCAACGGCCGTCGTCGTCAGAATGACGTGTTCGATCGCTCGAACGAGGTTCTGCGCAACACCTGGCGTGTCGCTGCCGGCTTCAAGGGTGACCTGGGCGGCTTCAACTGGGAAGCCAGCTACGTCTACGGCCACATGAACGACTTCAATGCGAGCCAGGACATCGATAACAACCGTTATCGCAATGCCCTTGACGCAATCCGCGTTGGTCCGGGTAACGTTGTCGGCGTCGACATCATCTGCCGCGACGCAGCTGCGCGTGCCGAGGGTTGTATCCCGCTCAACCTGTTCGGGTTCAACACCGCCGATCCGCGTGCCGCCAGCTATGTGCAGGCGGTGGTTCCGAAGTCGGAAGAAGTCACGAACGAGCAGCATGTTGCGGCGTTCAGCATTGCCGGCCCGGTTGCAACCCTGTGGGCAGGCGACCTGAGCGTTGCTGCTGGCGTGGAATATCGTTCGGAAAGCACCTTCGACGATCTGGACATCCTGACCAACACCGGTGGCAACTCGGGCAACGTGACCCCGGATCTTGCTGGCCGTTTCGACGTCTGGGAAGTCTATGGCGAAGCCCGTCTTCCGCTGCTGGCCGACCAGCCGCTGGCCCACTATCTGGGCGTGAACGGTGCGGTCCGTTATTCGGACTATTCGACCATCGGCAGCACCTTCAGCTGGAACGCCGGTCTGGAATATGAGCCGATTGCCGGTCTCCGCTTCCGCGGTAACTACGCTGTCGCCAACCGCGCGCCGAACATTTCCGAACTGTTCAGCGCACCGTCGGAAACCTTTGCAGCGGTCACTGATCCTTGCGACGGCGTGACGGCAACGACTGCTGGCGCTGCAGCTACGGCTTGCCGCTCCGTCCCCGCGATCGCAGCCTTCCTGGCAGCGAATCCGGGTGGCGCGTTCACCTACACGCTGGCAGATCTGCAGGGCATCAACGGCTTCGTTGGCGGTAACCCGAACCTGCAGGAAGAAAAGGCCAAGACCTACACCATCGGTCTGGCGGTCAGCCCGCAGCTGGTCCGCGGCCTGGTCTTCACTGTCGATTACTACAACATCAAGATCGACGACGCGATCGGTTCGCTGGGTCGTTCCTACTCGATCGAACAGTGCCTTCTGACTAATGAGCCCGTCTATTGTAACAACGTCGTTCGCAACGCGACGACCGGTTTCGTGACGCGGGTTGATGGTCAGCTGATCAACGTGGTGGGTTACCAGACCAGCGGTATCGACGTTGGTGTGCGTTACTCGACCCCGCTGGGTCTGCTCAACAACGACCGTCTGTCGCTGAGCGGTAACTACACCTACCTGATCGAGTACAATCAGCAGTCCGATCCGGCCAACGATCCGATCGATTATTCGGGTACGTTCGGTGCCGGTTACTCGCGGCATCGTGCGAACGTTCGTGCGACCTACTCGATCGACGAGTTCAGCATGAGCTGGGCCACCCGCTTCATGAGCGGCGGTCCGTACACGCTCGGCTTCACCAGCAACAACCCTGCTGTTGCCGCGCTGAACGACATCAAGGACTATTGGCTGCACGACGCCCAGATCCGCTGGGATATCGATCGTAGCTATTCGTTCTTCCTGAACGTCGACAACGTCTTCGACACGAAGCCGCAGTACCTCCCGGGTGCGCAGTTCGGTACGCCGACCGGCCTGGAAACCTCGGCTGACTTCGACGTGATCGGACGCCGCTTCACTGCAGGCGCGAAGATCCGCTTCTGATCTGAAGTTGATCTGAAGAAATTGGGGGGTGAGGGTTTTCCTCACCCCCTTTTTTTGTTCCAAGGCACTTGCCGCAGTCCGGAATCCGCGATCGGTGTACGCCGCGCGCCGCTCTTCGCCTGTGCGGATGGACGCGCGGACGCCACGTCGCTGATCGGTACGCGGAGCGGCGGGGATGGGGCGATCGTGTCGCGATGGTCGGGGCGAGCCGATCCTTGGCAGCCACCTGCCGCAATCGCAGATATGCATGACCCCGCCTTGCGCGAACCGCGCCGGCGGAATGCAAAAGGGCGCTCGCGTCAAAACGCAAGCGCCCGGAATTCAGTCAGGGTTGCGCGCCAGCAGGCTGCGCGTCAGGGGCGCCGCGCGTGCTTACCGCTCGATACACATCGCGATGCCCATGCCGCCGCCGATGCACAGCGTCGCAAGGCCCTTCTTCGCGTCGCGGCGCGCCATCTCGTAGATCAGCGTCGTCAGCACCCGCGCCCCGCTAGCGCCGATCGGATGGCCGATCGCGATTGCGCCGCCATTGACGTTGACCTTTTCGGGATCGAAGCCCAGTTCCTTGCCGACGCACAGCGCCTGGGCCGCGA
The DNA here is from genome assembly GCF_965227385.1 of Sphingomonas sp. GTDB lineage: Bacteria > Pseudomonadota > Alphaproteobacteria > Sphingomonadales > Sphingomonadaceae > Sphingomonas. Next base: position 252,455 of record NZ_OZ245750.1, on the reverse strand, counting down.
ACGCCTCGTTCGCTTCGATCAGGTCGAGGTCGGCGACGGTCCAGCCGGCCTTTTCCAGCGCCTTTTTCGACGCGGGGACCGGGCCGATTCCCATGATCGACGGATCGACGCCGGCGGTGGCCCAGCTCTTGATAGTGGCGAGGATCGGTGCGCCGCGCTTTTCGGCCTCATCGCGGCTCATCACGACCAGTGCCGCCGCGCCATCGTTAAGGCCCGATGCGTTACCAGCAGTGACGGTGCCGTCCTTCTTGAACGCCGGGCGCAGGCCTGCAATGCCGTCCAGCGTTGCGCCGGCGCGAATATATTCGTCCTGCTCCACGACCGTGTCGCCCTTACGGCCCTTGATCGTGACCGGCGCGATTTCGTCCTTGAAGCGCCCCTCGGCACGGGCGGCTTCAGCGAGGTTTTGCGAGCGGACGGCGAATTCGTCCTGCTCGGCGCGGCCGACCTGATATTGCTCGGCGAGGTTTTCCGCCGTGATGCCCATGTGATAACCGTTGAACACGTCGGTCAGGCCGTCCTTGATCATCGTATCGACCAGAGCGACGTCGCCCATCTTCGCACCCGCACGCAGCGTCTGGGCATGTGCGGCGAGCGACATCGATTCCTGGCCGCCCGCGACGACGATGGTGGCGTCGCCGGTCTGGACCGCCTGGGCCGCGAGCGCGACTGCGCGCAGGCCCGATCCGCAGACCTGGTTGAGGCCCCAAGCCGGCACTTCCTTGGGCACGCCGGCGGCCATCGATGCCTGACGCGCCGGATTTTGGCCCTGCGCCGCGGTGAGTACCTGGCCGAGGATCACCTCCGACACCTCTTCGCCCTTGACGCCGGCCTGCTCCAGCGCGGCTTCGATCGCGATCCGGCCGAGCTCATGCGCGGGGGTGGCGGCGAAGGCGCCGAGGAAGCTGCCGACGGGGGTCCGCTTGGCGGCGGTGATCACGACTTCGGTCATCGAGGGGCTCCTGAACTTGGTTGCGGGCTATTTAGGGGAGGGGAGGCCGGTTAGCCAGTCTGCGAGTGGCCGCCACAATGATTCCCGCGCCGACGAGCCGACCACCATGCCAACATGGCCGAGGCGCAACTTGCGCTGGTCGGCAAAGCCGGCCGCGCTGGCGGCAGGGACGATGCGGTCGGTGAGCGAGACGAACTCGACCGAGGGGCAAGGCAGGGTGAGCGGGTCCACGACCTGTCCTGCCACGCGCCATCGGCTACGCCCGGGCAGGTCGGCGGTGAAGAAATCGTCGAACATCTGCCGCCCCGCGGCGAAGGTCAGCGGCGCGCCGGCATTGGCCCAATCTTCCAGCACCACGAAATTCTTCGCCGCCGCGCTGGCCGGATCGAGCCGCGCGAATTTCTCGAACTTGGCGATCGTGCGCGCCGGGTCGAGTTGCCAGAATCCGGCCTGAAGCACCTCCATCGGGACCAGGCCCAAGGCGTCGCAGGTGCCGTGCGCCGCCTGCCAAATCGCGTCGATGCGCGTCAGTGCGTCAGGCCCGAAATTGGCGAACCGCCACGGCGCGGCGATCATCGCAAGGCCCCGGACCGGAACCGCCTGAGCCGCCGCCGCGGCGATCGTTCCGCCAAGGCAATAGCCCGCAAGTGCCACCGGCTCACCAATGCTGCGAAGCAGCGGGATCAGCATGTGTTCGATATGCTGCGCGACGTCGCAGCCGCGGTCCGCGGGGGTCGGCACGCCCCAATCGACCAGCAGCGGACGCACGCCCTGCTGCGACAGCCAGCGCAGAAGCGAGCGGCGGTAGCGCATGTCGAGGATCATCGGCGGATTGATCAGCGAGGGCACGAACACCGTCGGAATCCCCGTTCCGCCATAATCATGTAGCGTCGCCCGACCCGCCCGCGCGACCACCGGCATGGGGCGGCGCGGACGGGGGCGAGGTGCGGCCTGATAGGCGGCCAGCCCGGCGAGTGCGGCGGCGCGGCGATCCGGCGATGCTGCGGTTTCTTCGCGCAGCAAGTCGAGAAACAGCGGAAGGGGACGCGGCCCGTGTTGCGATGCGGCAATGAAAGATGTTAGGGCCATGTCAAATACCCTTGGGGGCGATCATGAAAAAGACAGCGCAGACGGACGGCCCGGTCATCATCAAGAAATACGCGAACCGGCGCCTCTACAACACCGAAAGCTCGTCCTACATCACGCTCGACCATCTCGCCGCGATGACGCGCGAGGGGCGCGATTTCAAGGTCGTCGATGCCAAGACCGACGAAGACATAACGCACAATGTGCTGACCCAGATCATCATGGAAGAAGAGGCGCGCGGCCAGACGCTGTTGCCGGTCAACTTCCTGCGCCAGCTCATCGCGCTCTATGGCGATTCGATGCAGGCGATGGTGCCGGGCTATCTGGAAGCATCGATGGAAAGCTTCCGCCGCAATCAGGAGCAGTTCAAGAGCGCGGTCGAAGGCGCGTTCGCCAACTCGCCCTTTGCCGAGATCGCCAAGCGCAACATGCAGATGTTTGAAGCGGCGGCCGAGGCGTTCAAGCCCGGTGCTGCAGCGACCGGTGCGGCTGCGGCCAAGCCCGCTGCTGGCGCGCCCGAGAAGAGCAAGGATGACGAGATCGCCGCGCTGAAGGCGCAGCTGTCGGCGCTCAAGGATCAGGTCGACAAGCTCGGCTGAGCGCAATAGCCTCAACCCCCTTCGCGGTATTGAAGGGGGAAGTGCATGAAATCGTTGATCGCCATCGCAACGGCTGGCCTGCTCGCCGGATCGGCGTTCGCACAGGCACCGGCTCAAGTCGACCGCTATATCCATGCCGGCGCGCTGCTCGACCGGCCGGGGCAGGCGCCGCGCGGTGCGAGCACGATTGCGGTCAAGGGCGACCGGATCGTCGGCGTCTATGACGGTCATGTCACGCCGCTGGGCGATGCACCGGTCATCGACCTCAGGGACAAGACGGTGCTGCCCGGGCTGATCGACAGCCATGTGCATCTCGGCTCCGACCGCGCGGGACAGGAAGGGCTGCTGGCCGGCTTTACCGAGAGCAAGGAACTGGGCGCATACGAGGCGCTGTGGAACGCGCGCAAGACGCTGATGGCGGGCTTCACCACGGTGCGCAATCTGGGCGATGACGGCGCGACGTTGGCGCTGCGTGAGGCGATTGCGCGGGGCTGGGCCGACGGGCCGCGGATCATCGATGCCGGGCGGTCGATCTCCACCACCTCGGGTCACATGGACCGGCGGCTGGGGGTAGTCGAGGATCTGCACCCGGTGATGAACATCGAGAATCTGTGCGACGGGCCGGAGGAATGCCGCAAGGCGGTCCGCAACCAGGTCGCGCGCGGCGCTGACGTGATCAAGATCGCCACCACTGGTGGGGTCAACAGCCGCATCGGCGCTGGCCTTGGCAAGCAGATGTTCGATGACGAGGCGAAGGCGATCGTCGAGACGGCGCGGCTCTATGGCAAGAAGGTTGCGGTGCATGCGCATGGGGCCGACGGCATCACGCTGGCGCTGAAGATGGGCGCGGATTCGGTCGAGCACGGCACGCTGATGGATGACGAGGCGATTGCGCTCTTCAAGAAGACGGGGGCGTATTACGTTCCGACGCTGTCGACCGTGAACGGCTATCTCGAGCGGATCGCCAAGGATCCCAACGCCTATCCGCCCGCGGTGCGCGCCAAGATTGACTGGCGCATCGGCATCACCGGCAAGGCGCTGGAAAAGGCGGTGCCGGCGGGCGTCAGAATCGCATTCGGCACCGATGCCGGAGTGTCCAAGCATGGGCGCAATGCCGATGAGTTCGAATTGCTGGTCAAGCATGGCATGACGCCGATGCAGGCGATCGTCGCGGCGACCACCAATGCCGCCGATCTGCTGGGGCTGACCAAGGAAGTGGGCAGCATCGAACCGGGCAAGAGCGCCGACATTATCGCGGTGAGCGGCGATCCGCTCAAGGATGTGCGCGTGCTGAAATCGGTCGGGTTCGTGATGCGCGCCGGGGCGGTGCAAAAGCAATGAGATGGCGGGGGCGGCGCGTGCCGCCCCCGGCATGCGTCAGCCGCCCCGCACGCCGGGATTGGGCTTGCGGAATTTGAGCGTCATGCGGTCGCTTTCGCCGATCGCTTCATATTTGGCGCGATCGACGTCCTTGAGGCGCAGGACCGGCGGCAGCGTCCAGACGCCGTCCTTCCAGTCGGCGGTGTCCTTGGGATTGGCGTTGACCTCCGACGCGGCGACGAACTTGAAGCCAGCGTCCTCCGCCAGCTTGCGGACGGTCGAAACCTTCACATAGCCGCTCGTCTTCTCGCGCGCCGGGTCCGCCGATTCCGGCAGGCGGTGCTCGACGATGCCGAGCGTGCCGCCGGGCTTGAGCATGGCGAAAATCTGCTTGAACGCCTCGGCGCTGCGGTCGGTGGTGCCCATTTTCCAGTTATGGATGTTGCGGAAGGTGAGCACGACGTCAGCGCTGCCGGCGGGAACGCTGGGGGCGCCCTCGGCAGATGGGAAGGCCGCGAGCTTGATCGCGCCATAGAGGTCGGCGTCCTTCGCCTGCAGCGTCTGGGTGCCCTTCACGCCATTGGGCCAGGGCGCCGCAGCATAGAGGGTGCCGCCGCCCTTCCTGACATAGGGCGCCAGGATTTCGGTGTACCAGCCGCCGCCCGGCCACAGCTCGACCACCGTATGCGACGGCTTCACCCCGAAAAAGGTGAGCGTCTCTGCGGGATTACGGTATTTGTCGCGGGCGACATTGGCCGGGGTGCGGGTGGAAGCGGCAACGGCGGCCTTCAATTCGGCGGTCGGCTTGCCCATCTGAGGCGCGCCGATCGCGGCGGCTGCGGTCAGGGCGATTGCGGATAGAGCGATAGCGGGCAGGGTGTAGCGCATGGACGGCTCCTCTCTGTTCTGGGGCGTGGTTTGGAGTGGGGCGCGGGGCGATGCAAGGGCCGTTATGGATCGGAGTGGGCGCGATGGTCGCGCTGGTCGGCGTCAGCGGCGTGGCGGAGTGGCGCCGCGGCAAGCGGCACGACCTCGACAAGGTCGGCTGGGTGCCGTGGACGTTCATTCAGGTGATGGCGCTGCTGCTCGCTATCGTCGGCGCGGCGCTGGCGCTCAAGGGCGGGTGATTCAGTAAAAGTTGGCGAGGGTGAGCGTGCGTTCGGTGCCGTCGCACAGCTTCAGACGAACGTGGCGGCCCGGTGTGCCGGTCGCCCAGTCGCGCGGCGCATCGGCGGTCGGGAGCCCATCGATTGCGCAGATCAGCGTTCCCGCGCGCCAGCCGGCCGCCGCCGCCGGGCTCCCCCGCATCACGTGCAACACGCGCAACCGGTCCGTTTCCTGCGCGACCATCAGGCCGCTGGTCGATCGCGTCACCGGCCAGTCGGCACGCGCGCCGCTGGCCAGCACCATTCGCCGCGCACGCGGATCGAGCAGCACGCGGTGACGGCGCAGCAATCCGCCGCCGATTCGGCCGGCGGCACCCTTGCGCGCGGAAAAGCCGGTATCGGCCTCGACCCGCAATTCGACCTCGGCAGCAAGGCCGCCGATGCGCAGCGTCGGAAGGACCGCGATCTCATTCTCCACCGTGCCGCCCAGGCCCCACGCGATCGCTGTCGTCGTGCGAACGGAGCCGGGCGCGCTCGCCCGCCACACGCTGCGGGTCAGGCTGACCATGCCGCCATCGCCGGTATCGACGATCACCGGCCGCAAATTGCCACGACCCAAATCCAGTTCGCTGACATACAGCCCCGAACGCTCGGCGAGGCGCAGCGGCAGGGTGACGCCGCGGAATGGCAAGCGGCCGCTGGGCAGCAGGCGGAAGCGCTGAGCATCGTAATCGATCTCCAGCGCATGGCCTGCGAGCAGGTCGGAGCCGACGAACAGGTCGACCGGCGCACTGCCCGTCACGCGTGGGTCGGCGTCGATGATGGCGATGCGTCCGCCGGTGCGGACCAATCCGCCGACCTCGACACGATCGATGCCCGTCCAGGACAGCGCCACGCTGCCGCCGATCGCATCCGCGCGCCCCGCAACCAGCGGCTTCAGTCCGGCTGCGCGGGCAAAGCGCGTGGTGACCGCGCTGTCGGTAACGCCGGTGTCGAGCAGCGCATCCACCCAACGCCCGTTGAGCATCGTGCGAAACCGGATCTGGTTGCCCGACGTCAGCTCGAAGCTGACCCAGCGGGCTTCGCTGTCGGTAGCAAGGTGCATGACTGCCGGCGCGGCGGTGACGCGATCGACCGGTGCGGCCAGTCCCAGCAAGGCGGCAAGCAGGATCATGGGCGCGCGGACATCCATGCCGTCCATGCTAAGGGCAGGGCGGCAGCACGCCAGCAGTTGCGGTCGTAGTTAATGTCCCGTTGAGGGAGTGGGCCGGGTGCCTGACTTACAAACACGCTTCCAGCAGCGCATGATCGAAACCGAATGAGCGCGCCTTTTCCAGCGTGTAGGGACGCAGGCCCATCGAGCGGTACTCGCCGATGATCTTGCCATCGGCGCTCTCGTCGAGATATTCGAACTTGAACAGCTCCTGCGTCACGATGACGGGGCCTTCCATGCCGATCACTTCGGTGATGTTGGTGACGCGGCGGCTACCGTCGCGCAGGCGCTTGACCTGAACGATCAGGTCGACCGAGTCGGCGATCTGGCGGCTGATCGCCTCCTTCGGGATCTTGATGTCGCCCATCAGCACCATGTTCTCCATACGCCCGAGGCACTCGCGCGGGGAGTTGGAGTGGAGCGTACACATCGACCCGTCATGGCCGGTGTTCATCGCGGACAGCAGGTCGAAGCACTCGGGTCCGCGAATTTCGCCGAGGATGATGCGGTCCGGGCGCATACGCAGCGCGTTCTTGACCAGGTCGCGGATCGTGATCTCGCCCTGACCCTCCAGGTTTGGCGGGCGGGTCTCGAGCGGGAGCCAGTGCGGCTGTTGCAGGCGCAGTTCGGCCGCGTCCTCGATCGTCAGCACGCGCTCGCCCGGGTCGATCATCTTCGACAGGGCGTTGAGCATGGTCGTCTTGCCCGAGCCGGTACCGCCCGAGATGACGATGTTGAAGCGACTGGCGCCGGCGATCTTCAGCATCGTCGCCATCTTGGTCGACATCGATCCGAAGCCCGCCATCATGTCGAGCGTGATCGGCTTGTCGGAGAATTTACGGATCGAGATCGCGGTGCCGCGCAAGCTGAGCGGTGGTACGATCACGTTGACGCGGCTGCCGTCCTTGAGGCGGGCGTCGGCGAGCGGGGTGGTCTGATCGACGCGGCGACCGACCGAGTTGCAGATGCGCTGGGCGATCTGGAACAGATGCTCCTCGTCGCGGAACTGGATGTTCGCGAGCTCGAGCTTGCCCTTGCGTTCCACGAACGTCTGCTCGGGGCCATTGACCATGATGTCGCTGATCGAGCTGTCGGACAGCAATTCCTCGAGCGGCCCGAGGCCGAGCAGCTCGTCGACCAGCACCTTTTCGAGCGCGAACTGCTCGCGGCGATTGAGGGTGAGCTTGAGCTCGGCCAGCACCTCGCCGATGATCGGGCGGAATTCCTCAGCCAGTTCATCCTTGTTGAGCGTGGCAGCTGCCTCGGGATCGACGCGCTCGAGCAGGCGTGGGAGCACCTGTTCTTTGATGCGGTGGATCGAGGCCTCGAAGCCCTCGATTCGCGAACTGCTCGGTTCGCCGGTCGCGGCCTGACGATCGGCAAGGCGCTGCATCGCCTCGCTCATATTCTGGGCGGCCATGCCTCCGGCCGACACCGGCTCGGGCGGAATCTGCGCAGCGCCGGGCAGGGGTACGTCGTGGAGCGGCGGGAATTGCTCGCCACCCATCGGCTCGCTGGACCGCGATGCGCCGCCGCCCTGCATCGGGCGCGCAACGCCGAAGGCAGGGCGTCCCGGCCCAGCTCCCGGTCCGCTACGACGTCCAAATGCGCTCACCTCGGCTCCCCGCTATCCGCTGTCTGCTCCGGGATAACCGCCAAGGTTTTACAAGTTCCTAACCATCCATCGCCGGTTGGTCGTGCGCGGCGACGAACGGCCGGCATGGCGACGGATCAGCGCGATGCAGCCGTCGCGCACTGCCTCATGCGCGATCCGATCGCCGGGCTGAGGTGGAGTGTCGCGATAGTCCGTCGCCAGCCTTGCCTGTGGCATTGGTTCAAGCCAGCCGGACGCCGCGGCTGTCGTGGCGTAAATACATGGAGAGATTCGGATGATCGGGGTGACATTGGCGCTAACGGCGTTGGCGATGCCGCTGGCCGGACCGGGACCGGACGGGCGCACCGGCATTCCCGAATGGCTGGCGGGGCGCTGGTGCGGCGCCGACGCCCCCCTGGCGAACGGGCGCAGGGCGATGCGCTGGACTTTTATGTGCGTACGCTGACCGATCCTGACCGTGGCTGGCGGGGGATGAGGGTGCGACTGGGGCCGTGATGTTCGATCACAGGGGTTTCTTCATGCTCACTTTCTTCATCTCCTTGTTCACGATGTTGGCGGCGCCGACCGGCCTGGCCGTCGCGCCTGCCCCCGCTGCCGCCGTCGCGGTCGATAGCGGGCGGCTCGACTGGCTCGGGGGGACCTGGCGCGGGAACGGGCTGGAAATGAAGTGCGATCAGACCAAGCTCGGCATCGCGTGCAGCGAGGAGGGGGTCAGCGGCGCCATGCAGGGCGCGAAAGCGGAACTGGCGTTCGAGACAGGCGGCGAAAAGGCACTTCTCCGCCTGACCCTCCCGTCCATACCGTCGAGCGAGTTCACCGAGGTGGCGCGCGACGGCCAGAGCGTGACGTTCGAGATGCCGGTCAAGGGTGGCACCGCCCGGCTGCGCTTCACCCGCACCGGCGATGTGCTGAAGGTCGAGCGTGGCACGGCGCAGGGCTGGGGGAACGCGATGGAGTATCGGCGGGGCTGATTCGGACTGCGCGCAAGACAAGGGCCGCAGGGTTGCCCCGCGGCCCTTTTCGATTCCGGCGCTGGCTAAGGGATCAGCCCGCCTTTTCGGCGAGGACCGTCAGCCCCTTTTCGTTGACCTCGGCAAAGCCCCCCTCGACGCGGATGATCTCCGGCGACTGGTTCGACGCGGTCTTGTAGATTTCGATATTGCCGTCGCGGATCGTCGACATAAAGGGCGCATGACCCTCCAGCACGCCGAAATCGCCCTCGCTCCCGGGGACCACCACCATGTGGACGTCCTCCGAGCGGAGCAGCTTTTCGGGGGTCACGAGTTCGAAGTGCAGCATTTGAATTTCTCCCCCCTCCCGCTTGCGGGAGGGGTCGGGGGAGGGCCTGTAACAAGTCGAGGATGGCCCGTGTGGACAGGCCCTCCCCTAGCCCCTCCCGCAAGCGGGAGGGGAAATCGGCTTACGCCTCGGCGGCCATCTTGGCGGCCTTGGCGACGACGTCGTCGATGCCGCCGACCATGTAGAAGGCCGATTCGGGCAGATGATCGTACTCGCCGTTCACGACCGCCTTGAACGACTTGATCGTGTCTTCCAGCTGCACGAACGCGCCCGGGATGCCGGTGAAGACTTCGGCGACGTGGAACGGCTGCGACAGGAAGCGCTGGATCTTGCGCGCGCGGGCGACGGTCAGCTTATCTTCTTCCGACAGCTCGTCCATGCCGAGGATCGCGATGATGTCCTGCAGCGACTTGTACTTCTGCAGGATCGACTGGACCGCGCGGGCGGTCTCGTAATGCTCCTGGCCAACGACGCGCGGCTCGAGCACGCGGCTGGTCGAGTCCAGCGGATCCACCGCCGGATAGATGCCGAGTTCCGAGATCGCACGGTTGAGAACCGTGGTCGCGTCGAGGTGGGCGAACGAGGTTGCAGGTGCCGGGTCGGTAAGGTCGTCCGCGGGGACGTACACGGCCTGAACCGAAGTAATCGAACCCTTGTTGGTCGACGTGATGCGCTCCTGCAGCGCGCCCATGTCGGTCGACAGGGTCGGCTGATAGCCCACCGCCGACGGGATGCGGCCGAGCAGTGCCGACACTTCCGCGCCCGCCTGGGTGAAGCGGAAGATGTTGTCGACGAAGAACAGCACGTCCTGACCTTCGACGTCGCGGAAATATTCAGCGATCGTCAGGCCCGACAGCGCGACGCGGGCGCGGGCGCCCGGCGGCTCATTCATCTGGCCATAGACCAGCGCAACCTTCGACCCTTCGCTGATCGCGTTGCCGTCGGCGTCCTTGGCGATAACGCCGGCGTCGAGGAACTCGTGATACAGGTCGTTGCCCTCGCGCGTGCGCTCACCGACGCCCGCGAAGACCGAGGTGCCGCCGTGGCCCTTGGCGATGTTGTTGATCAGTTCCTGGATGAGAACCGTCTTGCCGACGCCCGCGCCGCCGAACAGGCCGATCTTGCCGCCCTTTGCGTACGGGGCGAGCAGGTCGATGACCTTGATGCCGGTGACGAGGATCGCGCTCTCGGTCGACTGGTCGACGAACAGCGGGGCTTCGGCATGGATCGGGGCGCGCAGGTCGGTGGCGACCGGGCCGCGCTCGTCGATCGGCTCACCGACGACGTTGAGGATGCGACCGAGCGTCGCCGGGCCGACCGGAACCTGGATCTGCGCGCCGGTGGCGGTGACCGGCTGGCCGCGGGTCAGACCTTCGGTCGAGTCCATCGCGATCGTGCGGACGGTATTCTCGCCCAGATGCTGCGCGACTTCGAGGACGAGGCGGTTGCCGTTGTTGTCGGTCTCGAGCGCCGACAGGATCGCGGGCAGTTCGCCGTCAAAGCTGACGTCGACGACCGCGCCGATGACCTGCGCGATACGGCCCTGGCCGGCTGCGGCGACGGGTGCCGCGGTTGCGGCGCTGTCCGCCTTGGGCTTGGTCGCGCGCGGCTTGCGCGCGGGCTTTTCTGCGGTGGGGGCTGCGGTTGCCATGTTCTTCAAGTCCTTGCTTGGCGAATGCGATCAGGGTTGCTGGGAATTGCCGACCATCGCCTCGGCAGGGGCCGTAGCGGAGGGGCGGCGGAAAGTCACGGTCAGGGTGCGGGCGGCATCGCCCTTGGCGACCTCTACGGCGAACGGCGCGGTGCCGATCGTACCGCCGGTTGCCTGTTCGGTGGCGATGGTCTCAAGCGCGCCATCGTCCTTCAGCCCATACTGGAACAGGAAGGCGCGGATGATGTCGGTCAGGCGCTTCTTCGCGGTGTCGGCATTTGCGGCATCGGTCAGCGCGAGCGAGAAGGCGATGGTGTCGATCGCCTGCGCGTCGGGGCCGGTGATGGCGACGGTGCCGGTATTCGGAGTCTTCGCATCGGACTGGGACAGGGTGATGTCCACACCCTTTGCCGCAAAGCTGTCGCCAGCTGCGGCATAGGTCCCGATGCGATAGCCATATTGGTTGAGGCGGCCGATCGTTTCGGTCGGGAAGCCGAACATCCGGTCCGCGCCCTTGAGGTCCGCCGCCGCTTCGCGCGCCGCCGCTTCGTTCTGCGCGAGCGTCGCCTGCTCGGCAGACTGCTGGTTGCAGCCCGCGAGCGCGACGGTCGCGAGAAGGAGGGGGAAAACGCGCATCGCGATTACAGAGCCTCAGCGCCCGAGATGATCTCGACCAGTTCGGTCGTGATCGCGGCCTGGCGCGCGCGGTTGTACTGGATCGACAGCCGCTTGATCAGGTCGCCCGCGTTGCGCGTGGCGTTGTCCATCGCGGTCATCTTGCTGCCCTGCTCCGACGCGGCGTTCTCACGGATCGCGCGATAGAGCTGGATCGCGACGTTGCGCGGAAGCAGGTCGGCGAGAATCGATTCCTCGTCAGGCTCATATTCGGTGACGGCGGCACCGGCTTCGTCGACCGCGACCTCGGGAATCTTGACCGGAATCAGCTGCTGCTCGGTCGGCTCCTGCGTCAGGACCGACTTGAAGTTCGAATAGAAGAGGTGCGCGACGTCATACTCGCCCGCTTCGAAGCGCGCGATCAGGTCGTCGGCATAGCCACGCGCATCGGCAAAGCCGAGCTTGCCCAAGTCGCCGGGCTCAATCCCGTGAACGAAGTTGTTGGGGTAGAGGCGGTTCAGTACCGCGCGACCCTTGCGGCCGATGGTGTAGAACTTCACCGTCTTGCCCTGCGCGATCAGCTCCTGCGCGCGTCGACGCGCCAGACGGGCGATGTTGGTGTTGAACGCACCGGCCAGGCCCTTGTCGCTGGTCGCGACGATGAACAGATGGACCTGATCCTTGCCGGTTCCGGCGAGGAGCGGCGACACGCCGGGGCCACCCGCGACCTTCGACGCGAGGCTGGCAACGACCTGTTCCAGCCGCTGCGCATAGGGGCGCCCGGCCTCCGCCGCTTCCTGCGCGCGGCGCAGCTTGGCGGCGGCGACCATCTTCATCGCCTTGGTGATCTTCTGGGTCGACTTGACCGAGTTGATCCGGACTTTCAGTGCCTTGAGGCTAGCCATTTTCTAGTTTCCAGCCGCGCGGACGGCGTTCCAGTTGAACAGGAAATTGCGGTGTTCGGCCCAGGTCTGGCCCTGCACTCCGGTTCCGACCAGGCAGGCGGCGGTGTGATACGGCCCCTGACCATCGGTAGTGCGGAAGCTGACGCAGGTGCGACCGCGTGCGGTTTCCCAACGCCCGGCCTGAATGTCGCTATTGTAGAAGCTTCCGGACACAGTGCCGTCGGCCTCCAGCTTCAGCTTCATGGGCTGGGTGTACGGCTTGCCCGGTTCGGTGGACAGGTCCACCGTCCACGCGCCGTCCATCGGCTGCGCTGCGGGTGCAGCGACAGCCTGGGCGGCGGTGATCAGGGCAAGCGCAAGGATCACGCGAACGTCTTGCCGAACGCGGCGAGCGCGTCCTTGAGCTTCGCCTTGGTGTCGTCGCTCAGATCCTTGCTGTCGCGGATCGCGGCGAGGATGTCGGCGTGCTTGCTGCGCATTTCGGCGAGCATCGCGGCCTCGTAGCGGACGACATCGGTCACTGCGACACTGTCGAGATAGCCGTTGGTGCCGGCGAAGATCGACACGGTCTGCTCTTCGAACGGCAGCGGGCTGAACTGCGGCTGCTTGAGCAGCTCGGTCAGGCGTGCACCGCGGTTGAGCAGCTTCTGGGTCGAGGCGTCGAGGTCCGAACCGAACTGCGCGAACGCGGCCATTTCGCGATACTGGGCGAGCTCGAGCTTGATCGAGCCCGACACCTTCTTCATCGCCTTGGTCTGTGCCGACGAACCGACGCGCGACACCGAGAGGCCGACGTTGATCGCCGGGCGAATGCCCGCGAAGAACAGGTCCGTTTCAAGGAAGATCTGGCCGTCGGTGATCGAGATCACGTTGGTCGGGATGTAGGCCGACACGTCGCCCGCCTGGGTTTCGATGATCGGCAGCGCGGTCAGCGAGCCCGAGCCATTGGCTTCGTTGAGCTTCGCGGCGCGCTCCAGCAGGCGGCTGTGCAGATAGAAGACGTCGCCCGGATAGGCTTCGCGGCCCGGCGGGCGGCGAAGCAGCAGCGACATCTGGCGATAGGCAACCGCCTGCTTCGACAGATCGTCATAGACGATGACGGCGTGCATGCCGTTGTCGCGGAAATATTCGCCCATCGCGCAGCCGGTGTACGGTGCGAGGAACTGGAGCGGGGCGGGGTCCGATGCGGTCGCGGCGACCACGATCGAGTACTCCATCGCGCCGTTCTCTTCAAGCGTGCGGACGAGCTGTGCGACGGTCGAGCGCTTCTGGCCGACGGCGACGTACACGCAATAGAGCTTCTTGCTCTCGTCGGTGCCGGCGTTGACGGTCTTCTGGTTGATGAAGGTGTCGATCGCGACGGCCGACTTGCCGGTCTGACGGTCACCGATGATCAGCTCGCGCTGGCCACGGCCGACGGGGACGAGTGCATCGATCGCCTTGAGGCCGGTCTGCACCGGCTCATGCACCGACTTGCGCGGGATGATGCCCGGCGCCTTCACTTCAACGCGCGAACGCTGGTCGGAAACGATCGGGCCCTTGCCGTCGATCGGGTTGCCAAGGCCATCGACCACGCGGCCGAGCAGACCCTTGCCGACCGGAACGTCGACGATGGTGCCGGTGCGCTTGACGGTGTCGCCTTCCTTGATCTCGGCGTCCGAGCCGAAGATCACGATGCCGACGTTATCGGCCTCGAGGTTCAGCGCCATGCCCTGAACGCCATTGGCGAACTCGACCATTTCGCCAGCCTGGACATTGTCGAGGCCGTGGACGCGCGCGATGCCGTCACCGACGCTCAGCACCTGGCCGGTCTCGCTGACCTCTGCCTCGGTGCCGAAATTGGCGATCTGGTCCTTGATGACCTTGGAGATTTCTGCGGCGCGGATATCCATGGTTCTAGCTTTCAGCCTTTCATCGCATGCGCGAGGGAATTGAGACGGGTCTTGATCGAGCTGTCGATCATCTGGGAGCCGATCTTCACGACCAGCCCGCCAAGGAGAGAGGGATCGACCGACAGGTCGACGGTGACGTCGCGGCCGACGCGGGTGCGCAGCTGCGCCTTCAGTTCAGCGACCTGCGCCGAGTCGAGCGGGTGGGCCGACACGACTTGCGCGGTGACTTCGCCGCGATGGCGCGCGGCCAGCGTGCGGAAGTCGCGGATCATGCCGGGCAGCGCCGACAGACGGCGATTCTGGGCCAGCACGCCGAGGAAGCGGGTGGTGAGCGGATCGAGCTGCATCGCGCCCGCCGCCGCCGCAACGCCGCGCGCCGCTTCATCGCGACCGAGCAGCGGGCTCTTGGTCAGCGCCGCAAAGTCGGCCGATTCGGTCAGCGCCTGCTTGACCGTGGCGAGGCTCGATTCGACCGTCGCGATCGAACCGCCTTCGCGCGCCAGATCGAACAGCGCAGTCGCATAACGACCGCTTAAGCTGGCTTGGATACCGCCGGAATTATCCACGGACGCGTGTTTCCTCTTGGACTCTAGAATGGCCCCATGGGGATTCGGGGGTGTGCCTGCGCGGCACCCCCGATGGGTTGGCGCGCGCCTAGCAAAGGGGGGGCGAGGATGCAACCTGTGTGACCGTGTGATGACGGCTGCGGGTGCGCAGCGGGCTTGCCGGGAATGGCGCCGGGTGCGAAACAACTGCCTGCTGACACCGCTCAGGGGGGAATGCCATGCTTTCGATGCCGATCCGCGCCGGACTCGCCGTTGTCGCCGCCAGCCTGCTTGGGACAGCCGCTCATGCCGAAAGCGTGCGCATGACCGGGCGCTTCGCCGCACCCTATCGCGATGCCGCGATGCTCGATTCGTTGCGGGTCGGTCGGATCGCGGGTGAGGACGGGATGCAGCTGGGACTCGCAATCGAGCGCGCGCTGGGGCGACCGGATATCGAGGGCCGAACCCATTTCGACCTGGTCGGCGGGCGCGGCGGAGAATCCGACGGGTTGCTCAACGGCAATGTCGTCACCGGGGTCCAGGAAACAAAGATCAAGCGCAAGGAAAAGGACTGTGTCGAGCGCGCGGGTGGCAAGCGCGATGGCAAGTGCCTGCGCGAGGAGGAGGTCGAAAGGGACTGCACCCGGCGCATCATCAATGTGAACGCCGACCTGCGGATTGCCGATGCGCGGGCGCGCGTCGTCTATAGCGTGTCGCGTCCCCGCCGCGATGAAACCAGCTGGTGCCGCGGGCAGGACCCGTCGCGCACGACCGAAGAGGCGATTCGCGCGATGATCATCGACATCGCTGAAAATGTGCGCGCCGACATCGTGCCGTCGGTTGAACTCTACTCGATCCGCTTTCGTGAGAGCACGCGCGGCCTGCCCAAACCGTTGGAGCGGCCGTTCAAGGACATCGTCAAGCAGACCCAGCGCGACCTGCCGGCTGCCTGTGCGGCATGGGCGGCGATGGATCAGCAGGCGCCGAACCATCCGTCGGTCACCTTCGACCTCGGCCTGTGCGCCGAATCGGCGGGGGAGTATGACAAGGCGCTGGCGCTGTATCGCCGTGCTGCGCCGCTGATCGGGCGGGGCGGCAACGAGGCAACCGTGGGTGCCGACCGGGTCGCGCGGCTGATCGCCGGGCGTGCGGATGAACTGGCACGGGAGCGGGCACGCAGGCCGGTGCGGCGCTAAGGGCGCTGCGAAAGCGACTCGATTTCGGGCGCCAGTGCGCTAGCATCGCGACATGAAATCGCTTCTGATCGCCGGCCTGGTCGCCGCTATCGCAACCCCCGCTGCCGCCCAACACCGCTTTCGCGTGGGCACGGTGGAGTTCACGACCGCGCTCCCGGTGGGCTATTGTTCTGCGACGGAAGGCAAGCCTGCTGCCGTCGCGCAGATGCTGGCGGCTGCGGACAATCGCAACGTCACGCATCTGACCGCGCTTTCGTGCGACGCGGACAAGGCGTGGAAGGACTATTTCATCATCAAGACGCCGAACGAGTTGTTGGCCGTCAGCACCAATACCGCAGAGCTTCAGCAGGCAGTCGCTCCGGCGCTCAAGGCTGCGCTGGCCGCAGATGAGAATGAAGAGGCGTCGAAGAGTGTTTCGCGCACCATGGGTAGCCCGGTCCAGATCAAGGGCGAGGTGCGCGGCTATGGCCAGGACGCCAACTGCCTGTATCTCGGCGCGGTCCTCGACATGGATGCACCGGAGCGGGGGATCAAATACACGCTGGCGATGAGCGGGTGCATGACCGTTGTGGCGGGCAAGGTCGTGACGATCTATCGCTATGCGCCCGGCACCACCGATGCGGACGTTCGCAAGCTGATGCCGTCGGTGCTGGCGTTCGCAAAGGCGATCACGCCGGTCGCCGCCAACTGATCCGCTCCCCCCGGCCGGGCCGGGAGGAGCGGGGATCGGTTAGCCGCGACGCTGGCCCTGGCCGCCGGGGGCCCCGGCGGGGCGCGGGGTGAACTTCTTTTTGCGCGGGCCATAGAAGCGCGGCTTGTCGCCGGCTCCGGCGCCTTCACCACCACGCGGTGCGGCGGTGCCGAGCGTTTCGCGACGCTCACCGGCAGGGTTGCCGCGCGGGCCGCGGTCGCGCTGGGCGGCGCGGTGATGGGCGTTGCGGTCCTGCATCGTGCGGCCGTTGCGGCCATTCATCTCGTCGCGGCTGACCGGGATCGGTCCGCGGCTCGACTTGATGCGGGCCGATTCGGCAAGAAAGTCCTCGGGCAGCGGCTGGATCGCAACCTTCTGGCGGATCAGCTTTTCGATGTCGCGCAGGTACGGCCGCTCGTCATCGGCGCAATAGCTGATGGCGATGCCGGTCGCGCCGGCGCGGGCGGTGCGGCCGATGCGGTGGACATACTGGTCCGGGACATTGGGCAGTTCGAAATTGAACACATGGCTGACACCCGACACGTCGATGCCGCGCGCGGCGATGTCGGTCGCGACCAGGATCTTGACCTTGCCCGACTTGAACTCGCCCAGCGCGCGCTCGCGCTGCGGCTGGCTCTTGTTGCCGTGGATCGCGTTCGACGCGATGCCGCTCGCCGCCAGCAGCTTCACGACGCGGTCGGCGCCATGCTTGGTGCGGGTGAAGATCAGCGCGCGGTCGATGCTCTCGTCGCGCAGCGCGATGGTGAGCAGCGACTGCTTTTCCGCCTGATTGACGAACGTCACATACTGCTCGACGCGCTCGGCTGTGGTGGCGACGGGGGTCACCTTCACCTCGACCGGATCCTTGATGAATTGGGTCGCGAGGTCGCGGATCGACTTGGGCATGGTGGCCGAGAAGAACAGGGTCTGGCGCTTGCTGGGCAGCTCGCGGACGATGCGCTTGAGCGCATGGATGAAGCCCAGGTCCATCATCTGGTCGGCCTCGTCCAGCACCAGAATCTCGATGCCGAGCAGGATTGCATAGCTTTGTTCGATCAGGTCGACGAGGCGGCCGGGGGTCGCGACGACGATGTCGACGCCGCGCGCCAGATCGGTCTTGTTCTTGTGGATCGAGGTTCCGCCGAACACGGTTGCGACGCTGAGCTTGGTGCCCTTGCTATAGTCGCGGGCGCTCTGTGCGATCTGGCTGGCCAGTTCGCGGGTCGGCGCGAGGACGAGCATGCGGCAACCGCGCGGCTGCGCCCGCTTGTTCGAGGCGACGAGGCGCTCGATCGAGGGGAGCATGAACGCGGCGGTCTTGCCGGTGCCGGTCTGGGCGATGCCGAGCAGGTCGCGCCCTTCGAGCAGCGCCGGGATCGACTGCGCCTGAATGGGGGTCGCGTCGGTATAGCCCTTTGCCGACAGCGCAGCGAGGGTGGTCTCGGACAGGCCGAGGGTATTGAACTTGGTCATGGAATCTCTTTGCATAACGGCCAGCGCGCATGCGGAATGCGCGCGCGCAGGCGGGGTCAAAAATGACGACCCGCGTGATATGGGAAGCCGAGCAATCAACCGAGGCGGAGCCGGAGCCGCAGGATGAACCCCGGCCCGATCACGCTGCATAACGCCTCGCTGCGCCGCGATATGGCAGCAGGGTTGCCATAAGTCAAGATCGGAGGGGAGTTGGCGGAAACTGACGAAGTTACGCGGAACGCGGTTCTTCCTGTAAGCTTCGGACGCTTTTTGCGCGGTGACGGTGGGGCGGGGCTGACGAAGCTGACAGAAATTCGGGTGCGTAAGGCGGGCTGTCAGGTTCGGGCCGAGGGTTGGCGAGGTCCTGCGGCGGGGCGATCGACGGGGTCAAAGAGCGGTTGAGCGACGACTGGGGGATAGGAACATATGGGGTCCAACATTGCAAGGGCGAACCGTCGGCGCGCTGGCGTGTTCGGTGACCGCAGCCCATCGAATGTGGCCCTTGTTTGCAGCCTTACGCTGTCCGGTATGTTGCGCAGGCAGAGATGTTGCCGTTGCCGAAGGGGCCTCCCACAGCCGGTCCGTTTGCCCAAAGTTTATATGTCCCGGCTGGTATGGAGTAGCGCGTAGCCCCGAGGGTATACGCTGCACCTGTCCCCAGATTGCGCATGAACAGCCGCGTGTGACCCGACACGTGAACTTGAATTTCAGGCCATCGCAGCGTGATCGTGACCGGCTGTGCATTGCCGTAAACGTCCATGGTGGCGCAGACGGTCTCCAGTTTGGGTAGCGGCGCGGACGTTGGTTTTGGCTTCGGCGCCTGTGTCGGCTTTGGCCTGGGGTTAGGTGCCGGGGATGGTTTGGGCGTAGGCTTCATCGTGCCGGAGCCGGGCAGAGATGATGGCCGGGGTGTGGGCGTCGGCAATGCCACAGGCGCGTCCACGCAACGCCCGGCTACGCGCTTCTTACAGATATATGCCCGGCCCGCCGGTGGCGACTCGATGATTGCCTGTGGTCGGGGGGCGGGGTCGACCGAAAAGCCCGGAAGCGGTTTGCCGTCCTGGACGCCGCCAGTGCATCGAACCCCGCCGCCGCGATCGACAAGGCATGTTCCGGGAGCGTTTTGCTGGAACTGGCGTCTGATCGACTCTTCCGGAGCCTCGAAACGCGCTGCTCCGGAACCTTGCGTGCGGCGTGCTACAGTGGGGGCGCCGCTCCCCCGGCCCGCGATGACGACGCGAGTCGCGGGTCCGCACGTGCGACAATCGCGCAGGGCATTGGCGCGGCCCTCTTCGATCTCCGCGTCGGTGGCGCGCATGGTGCATTTCGGGGTCGAACCTGCAGGCACCAGGCCAGCGGCTGCCAATTCCGCAGCATAAGCGGGGCCATAGGTTGCACGCTCGGACACGGGGCCGACCCGCCTGGTCGGCGACACATAAAGGATGTCGGAGCTCACATTATGCAGTGAGCAATAATAAACATTGAGCGGTGTTTGCGCAGGCGTCGACTCCGTGCCAGCCCACAACAGGGCCGTCGCAGCCAGCAGCAGTAGAAACCCGCGCATCGCGTCTGCCTTCCGCTCAGCGCGCGGTTTCGTAGAAATTGATCGCGACCTTGGCCGAATCGGTAAACGCAGCATAAGTCCGGTCGCTGTCGGCCTGGCTGTAGCCCTGTTTGATGGCGTTCAAATACATCCAATAGTAATTGTAGGCTCCAGCGCAGAGCGAATGAAGCTGCACGTCGGGCCCCTTCGAATTTTGCTGAAAATACTGTTTATAGTTGTCGACGGTATACCCGCGGCAAGCGGGATGCCCCGACAGGATGTTGGGGCGCGCCGGGTAATTCTTTCCCGCTGGTGCTGCCGCACCGACATTGCCCGACGGAGCCGGCGCACCGGATCCGCCGCCCGGGCCTCCGCGAAGCGCACCGAGCAGGGACTGGGCCCCGGTCGAGGACCCAGTCGGATCGACCGCGATGCCGGTTTCCCGGGTCAAGGCGCCGGTAATCAGATTGGCGCCCGTTGTGGCGACCATGACCTCGCCAACTCGGCCGAGCGTTGCAAGCAGTCCGCCCCCCTTTTTCTTTGCAGGTTCGGCGGGAGGCGGAGGCGTGGCATGCTGGACAGCGACCTGTTCGACCCGGTCGGGGGGAGAGGCCGGAGTCATCGGCACCGCCACTTGCAGCGCGTCACTGGACACTATCGCGCCGCTGGTCGCCGTCAACTGAATGGGAACGGTGGGAACCCCGCCGATTGCACTCTGCACGAGAATATTTTCATCCGGTACCCAACCCTCACCTTTCCGCTTGTGCGTGACGAGCTGGTAGCTGGTTGCGTCGATCAGCTTGCGGGTGGTGCGAGCCTTATTGTTCGACGCTGTCGCGACGATGGCGCCATCTTCAAGACTATACCGATATTCGGTTCCCCCTCCGGTCCCCGTCAAAGTACCGGTGCCGGAATCAAGCGTCACGATCTCCTGATAGCTCTCACCCTTTCGCGACGCATTATGAGTTATGACAAGTGACTTTCCGGGTTCGCGCCAACGGTATTCCGAAACAAAATCCGATTTGCCCGACCGCCACTTCCAGTCGGTGCCTGCCAGTTGTGCGAACGGCCCCCAGATCTTGGCCATCTCTGCCTGCTCGGCGCGCTGGGCTGCCTGTGCCGCCGCGATGCGGCCCAGTTGCAAAGGCAGTTCAGCCGAACTGAGTTTGCGCCATTCGACGCTCGCGCCAGGCCGGGTCACGCCATTCACGTTGATCTCGCTATCGACGAAAATCCGGTCGGCAGTGAGCCGCAGGGTTCGCCGCGTGATTGTCGCGCCGACTGCCTCGGCTTCGATCAAAACACCCGGGCGCGGCATTTCCAGCACATATTGACGCTGGAGTGCAGTCGTCGGCTGTACCGTCACCCGGGTGAGCGAAAGGCCGTTGGGCGCTAGCCGAACTTCGTCGATCTGAGGCTCTGTCTCGGACCGCGAGTAGGTTTCGATGGCGAGGATTTCGTTACGAAGCTTCCAGCGATACTGGATAACGTCGCCGGATTTTTCATCCAGCCAGGCAGTCCCGGTAAGCGGTGTAAGCGGACCCCAGATCCGTAAGGCGGCGGGGGCGGCGGGCGCCGTCGCGACCGATCGCTTTCCTCCCTTACGCCGCTGCGCGCTTGCGTCATCGGAGATCAACACAAGATTTGCGCTCGCCGCAATTGCGAGCGCGGCCAACAACCGCTTCATTCCAGACTGCCCCCAAGTCCAACCGATCGCATTCCGCGGATAAATCGTTTTGCGGAAAACGCTCTATCTTCCCCGAATCCAAGACAATTTACACCCGCAACGACGCGTCAAAGTCAACTGACAGGACTGATGTGGGACAAGTAATGGTCCCGACATTGCTTGGTCGATGCGGTCGAGGCGTGGAATTGAGCTGTCCGACTGCTACTCATTTTCACTGAATTGAGTCAGGGTTGCACTACGCGTTGGCCGATTAGAACATTCACCCTGCAGCCTTGGCCAGCCCCCGCGAAATCTGCAGCGCCGCGTTCAGCCGTGCCCTTGGCGTCGCAAAAGCGCGGGCCACCACCAGCTTCATATCCGGTCGCAGCTTGGCGGTGCCGTCCAGGCGCTCGACATAGGCGAACAGCCCCTCGACGCTGGGGAACTTGTCTTCGTGGAAGGTGACCAGCGCGCCCTTTGGGCTGACGTCGATCTTGGCGATGCAGGCCTTTTTGGCGTTCAGCTTGGCCTCGATCAGCAGCAGCAGGTTTTCGGTTTCCTCGGGCAGCTTGCCGAAGCGGTCGATCATCTCGGCGGCGAATTCCTCGATCCCTGCGCGGTCCTCGACATCGTTGAGGCGGCGGTAGAGGCCCATGCGCAGGTCGAGGTCGGGGACGAAGCCTTCCGGGATGAGGATCGGGGCGTCGACGGTGATCTGGGGCGAGAGGTCGCGGGGGCGGTCGCTGGCCATGCCGCCGGCCTTGGCGTCCATGATCGCCTCTTCCAGCATCGACTGGTAGAGTTCGTAGCCGACTTCCTTGATGTGCCCCGATTGTTCGTCGCCGAGCAGATTGCCCGCGCCCCGGATGTCGAGATCGTGGCTGGCGAGCTGGAACCCTGCGCCCAGGCTTTCGAGGTCGGAGAGGACCTTGAGGCGCTTTTCGGCGGCTTCGGTCATCATCCGCTGGGGCGCGGTGGTCATATAGGCATAGGCGCGAGTCTTGGCCCGGCCGACGCGGCCGCGCAGCTGGTAGAGCTGGGCGAGGCCAAAGCGGTCGGCGCGGTTGACGATCATCGTGTTGGCGGACGGGATGTCGATCCCGGATTCGATGATCGAGGTGGAGACGAGCACCTCGTATTTCTTGTCGTAGAAGGCGGACATGCGCTCCTCGACCTCGCTCGGCGCCATCTGGCCGTGCGCGACGACGTAGCGGATCTCGGGGACCTCCTCGCGCAGGAAGGTTTCGATGTCGGGCAGGTCGGCGATGCGCGGGGTGACGACGAAGCTCTGCCCGCCGCGATAATGTTCGCGCAGCAGGGCCTCGCGCAGGACGACGGGGTCCCACGGCATGACATAGGTGCGCACCGCGAGGCGATCGACCGGCGGGGTCTGGATCACTGACAGCTCGCGCAGGCCCGACATCGCCATTTGCAGCGTGCGCGGGATGGGGGTGGCGGTGAGGGTGAGGACGTGGACGTCGGCCTTGAGGCCCTTCAGCCGTTCCTTATGGGTGACGCCGAAGCGCTGTTCCTCGTCCACCACGACCAGGCCGAGGCGCTTGAACTCGACGCCCTTGGCGAGGACTGCGTGGGTGCCGACGACGACATCGAGTGTGCCGTTTTCGAGCGCTTCCTTGGTCGCCTTGGCCTCGGCAGCGGGGACGAGGCGGGAGAGGCGGCCGATGCGCAGCGGGAATCCTTCGAACCGGGCGACGAAGTTGGTATAATGCTGGCGCGCGAGCAGGGTGGTGGGGCAGACGATCGCGACCTGATAGCCCGCCATCGCCGCGACGAAGGCGGCGCGCAGGGCAACCTCGGTCTTTCCGAAGCCGACATCGCCGACGACGAGCCGGTCCATCGGGCGGCCGGCGGCGAGATCGTCGAGCGTTTCGCCGATGGCGCGTTCCTGATCGTCGGTCTCGCTGAACGGGAAGCGGTCGACAAAGGCAGGGTAGGCACCGGGGTCGGGGTCGATCACCTCGCCCGGGCGGACGGCGCGGGCGGCGGCGGTGGCGATGAGTTCACCCGCGATTTCGCGGATGCGCTCCTTCATCTTCGACTTGCGGCGCTGCCAGGCTTCACCGCCGAGGCGGTCGAGCGTCGCGGCTTCTTCGGAGGAGCCGTAGCGGGTGAGGACTTCGAGGTTTTCGACCGGGACGTAGAGCTTGTCGCCGCCGGCATAGGAGAGCGCGACGCAATCGTGCGGCGCCTGCTGCACCGGGATTTGCGTGAGCCCTTCGTAGCGGCCGATGCCGTGTTCGGCGTGGACGACGAGGTCGCCGGGGGAGAGGGTGGCGAGTTCGGCGAGGAAGGCGTCGGTGGACTTCTTGCGCTTGTTGCGGCGGATCAGCCGGTCGCCGAGCATGTCCTGCTCGGTCAGCAGCGCGATGTCGGGCGCGGTGAAGCCGTGGTCGAGGGGGAGGACGATGAGCGCGACATTGGCGGAATCGCGCCCGCCCGCTGCGGCGCCCAGCGCCTCCTGCCAACCGTCCGCCAGCACGGTGCTGGTCAGGCCGTGGTCGGCGAGCAGGCCCTTGAGGCGCTCGCGCGAGCCGTTGGAATAGCTGGCGAGGATCGGCTTCTTGCCCGCCTTGCGCAGCCTGACGAGGTGGTCGGTGACGGCGTCGTAGATGTTGCTCTGTGCCGCGCGTTCGGGGGCGAAGTCGCGCGGGCCGTCGACGTTGAAGTCGAGGACGGTGGCGCTCTCGGGCTCGTGGAACGGGGTGGCGAGATGGGCGCGGGCGGATTTGAGGCGCGTCTCCCACTCGGCGGGGAGCAGGTAGAGCTGGTCGGTGCCGAGCGGGCGGTAGCTGCCGGCATCGGTCGACTGGGCGCGGACGCGGTTGGCCTGATAGTCGGCGATGGCTTCGAAGCGCGACTCCGCGGCGCCCGCTTCGCCCGGATCGCGCACGATGACGGCGCCGTCGGGGAGGTGGTCGAACAGCGTTTCCATCCGCTCTTCGAACAGCGGGAGCCAATGCTCCATGCCGGCGAGGCGGCGCCCTTCGCTGATCGCCTGATACAACGGGTCGCCGGTGGCGGTGGCGCCGAACTTCTCGCGGTAGCGGGTACGGAAGCGCTTGATCGTGTCTTCGTCGAGCAGGGCTTCGCTGGCGGGGAGGAGGGTGAAGCCGTCGACGCGGCCGGTGGTGCGCTGATCGGCGGGGTCGAAGGTGCGGACGCTTTCGATCTCGTCGCCGAAGAAATCGAGGCGGAGCGCCTGTTCCGCGCCCGAGGGGTAGAGGTCGACCAGCCCGCCGCGCACCGCGAACTCGCCGCTGTCGTGGACGGTGTCGGTACGGACATAGCCGTTGGACGAGAGGAGCGTGGCGAGCTTGTCGAGCGAAATGCGCTCGCCCGGCGCGAGGCGCGCGGTCATCTGGCGGATGCGGAACGGGGTGAGGGTGCGCTGGCTGGCGGCGTTGACGGTGGTGAGGATGAGGCGCGGGCCGGTCGGCTTGGCCTGAAGCGCGGCGAGGGCGGCCATGCGTTCGGCCATGACGCGCAGCGTGGGGCTGGCGCGGTCGTAGGGGAGGCAGTCCCAGGCGGGGAACTGGATGACCTCAAGCTCCGGCGCGAAGAAGGGCGCGGTGCCGGCGATGGCGCGCATCGCGGATTCATCGGGGGCGATGTAGACCGCGCCTGCGGTACTGGCGCGCGCGAGATCGGCGAGCAGCCAGGGGAGAAAGCCCGTGGGGACGCCGGCGAGGGTCAGCGGGGTCTTGGCGGAGAGGATGCGGTTGAGGTCGGGCATATTCCGGTTCGTCACCCCGGCGAAAGCCGGGGTCTTTCTCCGCACGCGAGCGGCTTGTGGCAGGAGACCCCGGCTTTCGCCGGGGTGACGGGTCACTTCGAAATCGGGACGTAATCCAGCGACTTGAGGTCATCCATCATTGTGCCCTGCCAGCGCGCGGGGACGGGTTCGGTTCCCATCGCCCAGGCCATGATGTCGACGTCCTGTTCCTCCATCAGTTCCTCGAACCAGGTTACCTGATCCTCGGTCCAACTGGCCGAGCGCGCGTCGTAAAAGCCGCCGAGCATCAGGTCGGCTTCCTTGATGCCGCGATGCCAGGCGCGGAAGCGGAGGCGTTTGAGGCGGGTTTCCAGATCCATCTTCATCCAACGCAGATTGGCCGACGGCGCTTTTGCGCGCAGTCGGCTGGGTGTAGGGGGGCAGATAAACATGCGACCCGATATCCTCAACCCGCTGTTCGCCGAAGTCACCGCGCTCAAAGGCGTGGGGCCGCAACTGGCCAAGCCGCTGGAGCGGCTGGGGCTGGCGCGGGTGGTGGATGTCGCCTTCCATCTGCCGAGCGGATATATCGACCGGCTGCCGCGCGAGGAGCTGGATCAGGCCGATGTCGGGCGGACAATCGCGATCAAGCTGACCCCGGTGAATTATCGCATGAGCGGGAGCGCGCGGGCGCCAGCGCGGGTCGAGGCGACCGATGCGCGCGGCAATTATGTGACATTGGTGTTCTTTGGCGGGAATAGCGGCTGGGCCAAGAAGCAGCTGCCGCTGAACGAGGCCAAATGGGTGTCGGGGCGGCTGGACCAGTACGGCCAGGAACTGCAGATCGTACACCCGGAGATCGCCGCGATCACCGAACCGCGGCCGGGCGGGCGTGAGGCGATCTATCCGCTGTCGGAGGGGATGACGTCGAAGCGGCTGGCGGATTTTGCAGGCCAGGCGGTGGCGCGTGCGCCCGAGCTGCCCGAATGGATCGAGCCGAGCTTGAAGGCGCGCAAGGGCTGGCCCGCGTGGCGCGAGGCGCTGGCGGCGATCCATGCCGATCCGGCCGATGCCAAGGCGCGCGACCGGCTGGCCTATGACGAGGTGTTCGCCAATCAGCTGGCGCTGATGCTGGTGCGCGGGGCGGCGCGGGCGAAGAAGGGGCGGGCGCTGGCCGGCGACGGGCGGCTGCGCGATGCGCTGCACCTGCCATATACGCCGACCGGCGCGCAGGCGCGGACGATCCGGGAGATCGAGGGGGACATGACGCAGCCGCGCCCGATGCTGCGGCTGCTGCAGGGCGATGTCGGCGCGGGCAAGACGCTGGTGGCGGCGATGGCGCTGTTGATCGCGGTCGAGGCGGGGGCGCAAGGGGCGATGCTGGCGCCGACCGAGATCCTCGCGCGGCAACATTATGAGACGTTGCGCAAGCTGTTCGCCGGGCTGGGCGTCGAGATCGCGATCCTGACCGGGCGCGACAAGGGGCGCGCGCGTGAGGCGACGCTGATGGGGGTTGCCGATGGATCGATCGACATCTTGATCGGCACGCATGCGATCTTTCAGCAGGGAGTCGCGTATCGCGACCTCGGCCTTGTCGTGGTGGACGAGCAGCATCGCTTTGGCGTGGCCGAACGGATGATGCTGCAGGCCAAGGCGAAAACCGCGCCGCATCTGCTGGTGATGACCGCGACGCCGATCCCGCGCACGCTGCAACTCGCGACGCATGGCGAGATGGATGTCAGCAAGCTCGACGAGATGCCGCCGGGCCGCCAGCCGATCGAGACGAGCGTGATCAGCGAGGAGCGGTTGGAGGAGGTGGTCAACGGCCTTGCCCGCCATCTGTCGGGCGGGGGGCAGGCCTATTGGGTGTGCCCGCTGGTCGAGGAGAGCGAGAAGACCGACCTGGCCGCCGCCGAAGCGCGGGCCGAAGCGTTGCGCGCGCGGTTCGGCGAGCGGGTGGGGCTGGTCCATGGCCGGATGAAGGGGGCGGAAAAGGACGCGGTGATGGCGCGCTTTTCTTCAGGCGAACTCGGGGTGCTGGTCGCGACGACGGTGATCGAGGTGGGGGTCGATGTCCCCAACGCGACGCTGATCGTGATCGAGGCGGCGGACCGGTTCGGGCTGGCGCAGCTTCACCAGTTGCGCGGGCGCGTCGGGCGCGGCGGGGGGCGGTCGGTGTGCGTGCTGCTGCGCGGGGGGACGCTCAGCGAAACGTCGCGCGCGCGGCTGGCGCTGATGCGCGAGACCAATGACGGGTTTCGCATCGCCGAGGAGGATCTGCGCCTGCGCGGCGCGGGCGAGATACTGGGGACGCGGCAATCAGGGGAGCAGACGTTCCGGCTCGCCCCGCCCGAGAAGTTCGCCGAACTGATCGCGGCGGCGACGGACGACGCGCGCCTGCTGGTCGATCGCGATGGCGGGCTGGACGGCGCGCGCGGGCAGGCGGCGCGGGTGGCGTTGTATTTGTTCGAGCGCGATGCGGCTGTGGGGTTGTTGCGGGCGGGGTAGGAGGAACATTTGGCCAAGGCGAAGCGAAAGACGTTGCCCAAGGAGTTCGATGCGCTGATCGAGGCGGGCGATATGGAGACATTGAAGGCAGTATTCGAGACCTGCGACATCAATGCGCGGGGCGGCTATTCGAAGCAGACCGCGCTGGCGTTTCGCGGCTGCCCTGAGGAACTGACGCGCTGGCTGGTCGAGCGTGGCGCAGACCTCGAAGCTGCGGATAGCTATGGCGAAACTCCGCTTCATGCCCAAGCCGGGTATAGCAACGGCGGCGTTGCTGTGCTGATTGAGCTCGGCGCGAATGTGAATAGCGGCGACGGCGCGCGAGGGACACCGCTGCACAAGGCGGCGGATAGGGGCAATGTCGACGCAGCGCGACTATTGCTGGCACATGGCGCACGTGCGGACGCGCGCAACGAACGCGGGCAGACGCCGCTGGTTTATGCGCTTGAACGTTGCAGCAACATTCAGATCGTGGACCGCGCCGCAATGGCCGAGCTGTTGCTCGGAGCCTTGGAACCACCGCCTGCGCCCGCACGGAGCATCATGGATCGGCTGTTTGGGCGGCAGGCGCAGCCAGCATCCCGCGTCACGCCCGAGATGCAGGCATCGGTCGAACGGATCGGAACGAACTTCGAGTTCCATCGCGCGGGCTTCAATCCCGATCATGTCGAGGAGGTCAGCGCTGCGCTCGATCGCCTCTATACCCTGTTCGGGGTTCGGGCTGTTCCCCGCCGGGCGATGCATGATGGCGTATCGCCGATCACCGCCAAGGCACGGCGCTGGCAGGACCAGCACCAGGAGCTATGGGAAATGCTGGTGCCGTCCAGCGGCTCGGCTCGCACGGTGCAGGGGGAGGTGATCCGCATTTCGGGACGGGTCAGCGATGAAATCGAGGGCAATGGCGGCGTCAATTGGGACGGCGATTATCGCGCCATGACTAAGGCGTTTCTCTCACATCTCGGATCGGGCACGCCACTGCCGACCGCTTTGCTGGACGAGGTGACGGCGATCGTAGCCGGCTTGAAAGCGACCGGCGGCGAAACGCAGCGGTTGTGTGAAGTTGCGGTGGAATGGGTCAGGCTGAATCCGACGGCCATTCCGCTCGCGAAACCTAACTATGATCGCTGAAGTCGGCGATCACCCCGCCTTCAGCATCTGCGCGAGCAGCTCGTAATAGCTCGCCAGGTCGACCGCGCTGTCGAAGCTCACTCCGATCCGGCCACCCAGCGCCCAGCGGATTTCTGCAGGGGCGACACCGACCACCGGGAGCATGACGCGCAGGCGGTCGCCCTCGGCAAATTCGTGTTCGCAGCGGTCCATCAGGCCGTGGGGAGAGATGTTGACGATCAGCAGCGTGCGCGGCTGGGCGTCGGGACCGAAGGCGCGGGCGCGGAAATGGACTTCGTCGCGGTCGGTGTTCCGACGATCGCTGTCGGCGGCGGTGGCGCGCACGATGGACGAGAACTGAAAACTCATACTGGCCCCCACCGACTCGTGGCTCGATGTCAGATTGGGTAGGCTGCAGGGCGTAAACAGCTCCGCAACCGGATTGGTTACCAGTGGTTACTTACGTAGTCCTACAGGGGTGCGATCACTCCGGGCGCAGCAGGCCGTGATGCTTCTTGCCCGCCGAGACGCGCACTTCGGCGGCGCCGACGGTCACGGTCGCAGCCTCGTCGCTGACCTTTTCCCCGTCGATGCGCGCGCCGCCGCCCTTGATCAGGCGGCGGGCCTCGCCCTTCGATGCGGCAAAGCCGAGGCCGACGAGCGCGTCGACGACGCTGATTTCGCCGCTGACCGACAGGATGGGGAGTGCGTCGCCCGAGGTGCCTTCCTCGAACGTCTTGCGCGCCGTTTCCTCAGCCGCCAGCGCGGCGTCGCGGCCGCGGCACATGGCGGTGGCTTCGGTGGCGAGGATCTTCTTCGCCTCGTTGATCTCGGCGCCCTGCAGCGCTTCGAGGCGGGCGATCTCGTCCAGGGGCAGGTCGGTGAACAGGCGCAGGAAGCGGCCGACATCGCGGTCGTCGGTGTTGCGCCAGAACTGCCAGTAATCGAAGGCGGGGAGCGCGTCTTCGTTGAGCCACACCGCGCCCGACATGGTCTTCCCCATCTTGCCGCCGTCCGCCGTGGTGATCAGCGGGGTGGTGACGCCATAGACTTCGGTCCCGTCGACGCGGCGCGACAATTCGATGCCGTTGACGATGTTGCCCCACTGGTCCGACCCGCCCATCTGCAGGCGGCACCCGGCGCGGCGCGACAGCTCCAGGAAGTCGTAGCCCTGAAGGATCATGTAGTTGAATTCGAGGAAGCTGAGCGACTGTTCGCGGTCGAGGCGCAGCTTGACCGAATCGAAGCTGAGCATGCGGTTGATCGAGAAATGCTTGCCGATGTCGCGCAGGAACGGGATGTATTCGAGCTTGTCGAGCCAGTCGGCATTGTCGACCATCATCGCGTCGGTCGGGCCGTCGCCGAAGGTCAGGAACTTCTCGAACACCGTCTTGATCGACGCGACATTGGCCGCGATGACCTCGTCCGTCATCAGCTTGCGCGCTTCGTCCTTGAAGCTGGGGTCGCCGATCTTGCCGGTGCCGCCGCCCATCAGCACGATCGGCTTATGCCCCGTCTGTTGCATGCGGCGCAGCAGCATGATCTGGACGAGGCTGCCGACATGCAGCGAGGGCGCGGTCGGGTCGAAGCCGATATAGCCGGGCACGATCTGCTTGGCGGCCAGCGCGTCGAGCGCGGTGGCGTCGGTGACCTGGTGGATGTAACCACGGTCGGACAAAGTGCGGAGCAGATTGGATGCGTATTCGGTCATGGTGCGCGGGCGGGTAGCATGGAGACGCGAGTTTGCAAAAGCATCGGTTGATACCGCATCTCGCCATGCCGCATCCCGTCATCACGCTTGACGTGGAGGTGACGCGGCTCGGCGAGACCGGCCTGCGCCTGTGGTATGTGGTGTCTGGAGCGGTCGACACGATCCGCATTGCCGAATTGGGCGAACCGGCGCGTGTCGATGGTCTTTGGCAAACAACCTGCTTCGAAGCATTTTTCCGGATTGGGGGCGGTCCGGCCTATGATGAGATCAACCTTGCGCCGTCGCGGCAATGGGCAGCCTACCGCTTCGACGCGTATCGCGAGGGAATGCGGCCGCTGGAGATGGTCCAGCCGGAGATCACCGTTGCAAGCTGGGCCGAAAGTATCGCGGTCGGTGCCGATCTCGATATCGGGCCACAGCTTGCCGGTCCCGCCGCACGGCTCGCGCTCACCGCCGTGATCGAGGAAACCGACGGCACCAAATCCTATTGGGCGCTGGCGCATCCGGGGGAGAAGCCGGACTTTCATCACCCGGACGGGTTCGTGCTCGCGCTTCCCGCAATACCGTAATTACGGTGGGCAAAGATCGTTGCAAAAGTAAACCATCTGTCCGCCGCCCGAATAGTTTCATCGCATAACTGTTATTGACAAAAACAATCTCGGATGTGAGTAATATTGGACCGACGATCGCCAAGAATCGCGGGTAAAAAGGGGAGTGTGACGATGGGTCGAGGGACTTCGCGCGCGCAGGGTCGCGCTGCATCCAGCATCGCCGCGATCGCGGCATTTCTGAGCTTTACCGCAGCTGCGCCGGCATTGGCGCAGGATAGCGCAGAAGAAGCGACTACGGCAGCGGAAGGCGAAATCCTCGTCACCGCGCGCCGCCGTGAGGAAAGCCTGCAGGACACGCCGGTCGCGATTTCCGCCTTTAGCGCCGAGACGCTGCAGGAGCGGCAGATCACGCAGACGCAGGACCTTGAGCGGATCACGCCCAGCCTGCAGTTCAAGCCGGCCGGCCAGCTGTCGGGCAACAGCGCGTCGTCGGTGGTGTTCATTCGCGGCGTGGGTCAGGTCGATCCGACCGCAGCAGTCGATCCGGGCGTCGGCGTCTATCTCGACGAAGTCTATCTGGGCCGCGCGGTCGGCGGCGCGATCGATTTCGGCGATATCGCGGGCGTCGAAGTGCTGCGCGGTCCGCAGGGGACGCTGTTCGGGCGCAACACGATCGGCGGCGCGATCCTGGTTCGCACGCAACAGCCGATTTTGGGCGAATTCAGCGGCCGGGCGCGCGTGCGGGGCGGCAGCGAAAACCTGATCGAGGGCTTTGGCGTGGTCAACGTCCCGTTGGGCGAGACGGTCGCGGCGCGCGTGTCGGGCGGATTCCGCAAGCGTGACGGCTATGTGTTCCGGGTGGTCGACGGGCTGGACCTGGGTAACGAGAACCGCTTCTCGCTCGCCGCGTCGTTGCTGTGGGAACCGTCGAGCGACTTCGACCTGTTCCTGCGCGCCGATTACAGCAAGCAGGACGAGAATGGCGCGCCGTTCACCTTTGCCGGGATCAACGAGCAGGCGCCGGTCGCGGCGATCGCCAGCGTCGCGGCGGGCTGCCCCGGGGCGACGATCCCGTTCGCGCCGCTGACTCCCGGCGATCCGCGCTTTGGCGCGCCCAACGTGCCGATGACCAACGACATCCGCTGCGCCAATGACCTGCAGGCGCGCGGGCCGTTCGTGAACGGCGGCACCGCGCCGGTCGAGAGCAATTCGGAAGTGTGGGGCATCGGCGCGACCGCCAATATCCGCCTGACCGATGTCGCGTCGGTGAAGCTGATCACGTCATACCGCGAGACCGAATCGCGCGGCATCCGCGACGGCGACAACACGCCGCTGTTGCTGATCACCACCGACGTCGCTGCGCAATCGGCGCAGTTCAGCCAGGAAGTCCAGCTTCAGCTCGACTTCGGGTCGGTCAATGCGATCATCGGCGGCTATTATTTCAACGAAGTCACCGATGAGCGCGCGACCGTGCCGCTCGCCTTCCCGCCATCGCCGCCGGTGATCGGATCGCTGCTGGCAGGCGGGCCGGGGTCGCGCGATCTTCAGGTTTCGCGGCTCAAGACCGATTCGGTCGCGGTGTTCGGCGAACTCGCCTGGAACGTCACCGATGCGCTCGAGATCAGCGGCGGCCTGCGCTACACCAGCGACCGCAAGAATTATCGCGGGACGGTGCTGAACCTGTTCCCCGCGACCCTGCCCGATCCCAACCCGCTGCCGACGCTGGCCACGTCGCAGGGCGGGCCGCTGTTCATCTTCAGCCGCCCGTTCCAGCAGGATTTCTCGGCGCTGACGGGCTCTGCGAGCATCCAGTATCGCTGGAACGACGCGATCAGCACCTATGCGTCCTACGCCAAGAGCTTCAAGTCGGGCGGCTACAACACCCGGTACAACGCGGCGCCGGCGGGCAATCTCCCGGTGCCGTTCGCGGAGGAAAGCGTCACCAGCTACGAGATCGGCGCCAAGACCAATATCGGTCGGCTGCGCCTGAACCTCGCCGCGTTCCAGGCCGAATATCAGGACATCCAGCTGATCTTCCGCCAGGGCGTCGTGCCGATGCTGTTCAACGCAGGCGAGGCGCGCATTCGCGGGCTGGAGGCCGAGGCGAGCCTGCGTACCAGCTGGGGCCTCATCTTCGACGCCGGGCTCAGCATCCTCGACGACAAGATCAAGACCATCACCCCGGTGCCGGGCGCGACCGCGACGGTGACGCCGAACGACGACCTGCCCTTTACCCCGGACATGCAAGCCAATTTCGGCATCGCCTATGCGATCCCGCTGGGCGGCGACATGACGCTGACGCCGCGCGTCGATGGCAGCTACCAGTCGAAGATCACCTTCATCACCGGCAGCATCCCGCTGATCGAGGAGGATGGCTATTTCGTCGGCAACGCATCGCTGACGCTCAAGCTCGGCAACGGGATCGAGGTGAGCGGCGGCGTCAACAACCTGCTGAACGAGCAGTATCTGATCCAGGGCAACGCCTCGCTGGCGACGCTGGGCTATGCCGAGCGCATCTTCGCCCGTCCGCGCAGCTGGTATGTGCAGGTGGCGGCGTCGTTCTGATCGGTTGACTGCGGCGGGGCGGTCCGGGTGTCCGGGCCGCCGCTTCGTGCGTCGGTAATCAGCGCATCGTGGCGGCGGCGATGGCGGTCGGGACGACGATTGCGTCCTCGATCAGGCCGGTCGCGGTCTGGCTGTGCCGATCCATCGCGGCCTTGCGGATGCGCCAGCTGA
The DNA here is from genome assembly GCF_965227385.1 of Sphingomonas sp. Taxonomy (GTDB): domain Bacteria; phylum Pseudomonadota; class Alphaproteobacteria; order Sphingomonadales; family Sphingomonadaceae; genus Sphingomonas. Next base: position 218,742 of record NZ_OZ245750.1, on the reverse strand, counting down.
CATAGGTTGCTGCGGCTGCGGTCGTACCGGCGACTGCCGCTGCGGCCCAGCGCCGATGCCGGGGCGCCAGCATCGCGCCGGCGAGCGCCGCGTTGAGCGTGCGCACCATGACCGCAGGCGTGACGATACGGTCGCCGGCCTTGTCCTGCTTGTCGCCGGCCAGTTCGAGCAGAGCGAGCGCCCCGGTCGCCACCGACGCCATGGGATGGGCGAGCAGCGCCGGCGCGGCGCTGTCGCGTGGCAGCTGTCCCATGCGCGCGGCATTGGTCACCACGGCAAGCGGGGTCATTGCGCGCGAGCCGGCGGCGAGGCCGACCAGGATCGATCTGAGCATGCGGGGTCCTTGTGTCGTTGCCCGCCCAACGGATGAAGCGTTGGACGGGTCCGCCGCAGCGCGACAAAGCCGATTGCTTTGCGCGCCAAGTCCCGGCACCCAACGCCCATGAACTTCGGTATCGACCGGCTGATCGCCGACCCCGCTTTGCTGGCCCAACTCAAGGGGCGTCGCGTCGCGCTGCTCGCGCATCCCGCGTCGGTGACCGCGGACCTGACGCACAGTGTCGATGCGCTGGTCACGGCGGGGGTCACCGTGTCGGCGATGTTCGGGCCGCAGCATGGCGTGCGCGGCGACCTGCAAGACAATATGATGGAATCGCCGGACTATACCGACCCCACTTACGGGATGCCGGTGTTCAGCCTGTATGGCGACGTGCGGCGGCCAACGGGCCAGTCGATGCACACGTTCGACGTGATCCTGATCGACCTGCAGGATCTGGGGTGCCGCATCTACACCTATGTCACGACGCTCCTCTATATGCTCGAAGCCGCGGCCGAGCATGGCAAGGAAGTGTGGGTGCTCGACCGGCCCAACCCGGCGGGCCGCCCGGTCGAGGGGCTGACGTTGCTGCCCGGGTGGGAGAGCTTCGTCGGCGCGGGGCCCATGCCGATGCGGCACGGCATGACGCTGGGCGAGATGGGCGCGTGGTTCATCGAGCACTTCAAGCTGGACGTCGCCTATCGCGTGATCGCGATGGAGGGATGGGCGCCCAACGCTGCACCCGGGTTCGGCTGGCCGCCCGAGCGCGTCTGGATCAACCCCAGCCCCAATGCCGCCAACGTCAACATGGCGCGGGCCTATGCCGGGACGGTGATGCTGGAGGGGACGACGCTGTCCGAAGGGCGCGGGACGACGCGCGCGCTGGAGCTGTTCGGGGCGCCGGACATCGACGGCAAGGCGGTGATCGCGGAGATGCGGCGGATTGCGCCGGAATGGACCGCGGGGTGCACGCTGCGCGATTTCTGGTTCCAGCCGACCTTCCACAAGCATGTCGGGCAATTATGCAGCGGCGTGTTCATCCATGCCGAAGGGGCGGGGTACGATCATGACGCCTTCCGGCCGTGGCGCTTGCAGGCGTTGGGGTTCAAGGCGATCCGGGCGCTCTACCCGGACTATGACCTGTGGCGCGATTTTCCGTATGAGTACGAGTTCGAAAAGCTGGCGATCGATGTGATCAATGGCGGGCCGGGGCTGCGCGCGTGGGTTGACGATGCGGGGGCGGTGCCGGGCGATCTGGATGCGGCTGCTGGGGCGGATGAGGCGGCGTGGGTCGCGCTGCGCGAACGGTTCCTACTCTACTAAAGGGCGTCACCGCGGCCATGTGCCGGGGGCCACCGGGAGGCAGGCGCGAAGCAAGAGGTTAGAGCGTCGGGAGCGAGGCCAAGTGGACCCCGGCACAAGGCCGGGGTGACGAAGGGGGGATGCGAATGGTCCCCCTTCCCCCGCCGAATCAATTCGCCTAACCGGATCAACATGCTGGCGGGGCTGATCTTTGCGACGGAGGATGCGGGCGATCGCGCGGGGGTGCTCGCCGCGACGCTGCCGTTCGGTGGGATGACCCTGCTCGAATATCAGGCGCGACTGCTGATCGGCGCGGGTGCTGGGCATATTCTGGTGGCGGTCAGCCGGGTCACGCCGGCGCTGCTCGGCGCGGTCAGCCGCGCGGCGAAGCGCGGGGTGCCGGTCGATATCGTGCGCTCGGCGGCGGAGGCGGCGGCGCGGGTCCATCCGCTGGCGCATGTCGTAGTGGTCGCCGACGCGCTGGTCACCACCGACGACGTGATCGACAAGATGGCGGGCGAGGGCAAGGACGCGATCCTGGTAACGCAGGACCCCGCCGCGTCGCTCGAGCGGATCGACGCGCGCAATTGCTGGGCGGGTGTTGCGCACACGCCGGCGCGGCGGATCAAGGACATTGCCGACTTTCCGCCGGATTATGATTTCCAGTCGACCCTGCTGCGCGCGATCGTGCAGGCCGGGGCGGAGCAGGTGCCGCTGTCGGCTGGCGCGGTGCGCGCGGGCCATGGTGTCGAGCGCGAAGGCGCGGCGCTGGCCAGCCGCAGCAACGCGGTGCTGGCGGCGCTGACCGAACGGCGGACGAGCTGGGCCGACCGCCATGTCTTCACCCGCATCGCGCGCTGGGTGCTGCCCAAGGTGGTGGAAAAGGGCATTCCCGCCTGGCTGCTGATGGCCGGTGGCGCGGTGACCGGGGCGGGAGCGGTCGCGCTGATCGCGTTCGGCTTTGCCTGGGGCGCAGGAGTCGCGATTCCCGGCGTCGCGGCGCTGGCGACCGGAGCCGCGCTGTCGGCGTTGCGCGGCGAGGAAAAGCGCGCGCTGATGCAGGAGGCGCTGATCGGCGGGATCGTCGGCGCGGTGGTCGGGGCATTGGGGCTCGGCGAGATGCGGATCGACGCGACGCTGGACGGAACGATCCTGGCGCTGGTGACGATTGCCGCGACCGCGATTGCCGAGCGCAGCCAGGCGGTGATTCGCCGCTGGTGGGGCAGTCCGGCGGCCTATCTGCTGCTGGTCACGCCCTTTGCCATCGCCGGGCGGGTCAGCTGGGGACTGGCGCTGATTGCGATCTATGCATTCGCGACGCTGGCTGCGGCGGTTGAGAGCAGGCGGGAAAAGCCTTAGGGCGGCCTTAACCGCATTCCGTTATTCCGGAGACCATGTCCGACCCAAATGTCGACATGAGTGACGGCGCCACCGTTCGGGGCGCCCGCACGTTACTCGCGCATGCCGCGAGTGCGGACGCTGCCGCTTGGCGCGGTTTGGCGACGGCGATCGACGATTTCTTCCTGCCCGAATCGCACCGAATCGATGAGCAGACCCGAGTCGGGCTCGCGCGGCTGCTGCGCGCATTGGTCGATACGGTCGAGGGCGAGATTCGCGACCATGGCGTGCGCCAGCTGCAGGTGCAGGGCGAGACCGCATTGGCCGATGCGCTGGCGGCGGCGGAAGGCGTGTTCGCGGCACTGTCCGACTCGGGCGTGCTGCGCGACCGCGAGCTGATGGCCGAGCTGATCGCGCAGGTGCAACAGGAACTGCTGGCGAGCGGCATGCCGGTACAGGCGCATGACGATCCCGAACGGCCCAGCCTGATCAACCGGTTTGTCCAGCATCCCGACCGGGTGCTGGCGCAGAGCGCGATGGGCGTGCTGATCGCCGAAAGCCGCCGCCGCAGCCTGCCCGAAGCGGGGCCCTTGCCGCAGACCGATCTGCCCGCCGAACTGCATCACAAGCTGGTGTGGTGGGTCGCCGCCGCGTTGCGCCGCTGCGTTGCTGCAACAGCCGAACTGGCCGATTCCGACGGGGCGGCGCTCGATCGCGTGCTCGCCGAAGCCGCGCAACGCAGCCTGGCGGCGCATGACGAGGGCGACCGGGTCGAGGCCGCCGTGATGCGCCTTGCCGCCGCGATCGACGCGCAGCCCGACGAGCTGCCCGAATTGCTCAACGAAGCGCTGGGTGACCGGCGCGTGACCTTGTTTGCCGGGCTGCTCGCGCATGCGCTGGGCGTCGACTATGGCGTCGCACGCAGCCTGGCACTGGATGCGGGCAGCGGGCGGCTGTGGGTCGCGTTGCGCGCACTGGATCTCGATCGGGAGGCGATTGCGCGCCTTGGCCTTGCGCTGACCGAAGCCGATCCGCGCCGCGATATCGAGGCGTTCGCCGATACGCTGGACACGATCATGGCCGTCGACGTGCCGGAGGCCCGTGCGGCGCTGGCCGGACTGCGGCTGCCGGCCGACTATCGTGCAGCCGTGCAGGCGCTGGGAGGGGCGGCATGAATGCGATCGACCCGCATGTGCCGATCGCGATCGGGCGGGTCGGGCGCGACGGCCGGCTGCTCGATGCCGAACCGCGCCTGTCCGACCTCAACGCACGCGCCGGGGGCAAGCAGGGCGAACCGATCGCCGTGCCGCAGATCGCGTCGATCGCCCGGCTGGCGTTGCGGCTGGGCATCGCCATCTCACGCAACATCGTGGCGGCGGATGGCGAGGACGATATCGACCTGTGGGTGCGCGCCGAGCCCGACGCCGACGGCGTGCGGCTGGAGGTGAGCGGCTGGCGTCCCCGGCCCGCATGGCGCGCCGCGGAGGATGGCGGGCGCGAGGATGCCTTTCTGCGCACCGACGCCGATTGGGTTTGGGAATGCGATTCGGCGATGCGGCTGACGCATCTCTCGCTGGAGGCCGGCGCGCGCTATGGCTTCGATGCCAGCAAGATGCTGGGCCAGCCGCTGACGTTGCTGTTCGCGCTGGAGGCGGATGACGAGGGCGCGCTGCCGATCCTGACCGCAGCGGCGGAGCAGGGGCGGTTCGAGGGGCAGGTCGCCGAACTGCGCGGCACCGGTCGCCGCGTGCGGCTGTCGGCCAGCCCGCGTGTCGATGCGCAACTGCGCTTCGCCGGCTTTACCGGCGCGGCGGAGATGATCGATGCGGACGCGGATGCGCCATCGCACCCACCTGCAGCACCCGAGGCGGTGTTCACCAGCGAATTCGGCCAGCGGCTCGACCGCGCGCTGCGCAAGCCGTTGAGCCGCATCATCGCCAATGCCGACAGCATCAGCGCGCAGATCGATGGCCCGCTGCGCACCGATTATGCCGAATATGCCGGCGACATCGCCAATGCCGGGCGACATTTGCTGTCGCTGGTCGACGACCTTGCGGACCTGACCGCGGTCGAGCGGGACGATTTCGAGGTGGAGGCCGAGCCGATCGACCTGGCCGATATCGCGCGCCGTGCCGCCGGGCTGCTCGCCGTGCGCGCGAGCGAGGCGGATGTGCGGATCGACAAGCCCAAGGCGGACGAGAGCCTGCCCGCGACCGGCGAGTTCCGCCGCGTGTTGCAGATCATGGTCAACCTGATCGGCAACGCGCTGCGCTATTCGCCACCGGGCGGGTCGGTGTGGGTGCGGCTGGAGCGCGAGGGCGCGCTTGGCTGTGTCATCGTCGCGGATCAGGGCAAGGGCATCGCGACCGAGGACCATGCGCGGATCTTCGAGAAATTCGGGCGGGTGGATCCGACCGAACCGGGCGGCAGCGGGCTGGGCCTTTATATTGCGCGGCGACTGGCGCGCGCGATGGGCGGTGATATCACCGTGGACAGCGCGCCGGGGCAGGGTGCGCGTTTCGTCCTGACGCTTCCTGCCCGCGACGGCTGATTGCTCCGACTACGGTTGTAGTTGATGGCGGGGCAGCGGCGTGATAGGTCCGCCGCATGACCATGATCGATCGCCGCGCCGCGCTGCGCGGCCTTGCCGCCGGCCTTGTGCTTCCCGCCCTTCCGCAGGCTTTGCAGGCCAAGGAGCCGCCGCGCGACGTCACGCTCGCGCAGGATTTCGACGAGATGTGGGAGACGCTGCGCGACGGCTATTGCTTCTTTGGCGAGAAGGCGACCGACTGGGACAAGGTGCGCCGCGTCTATCGCCCGCGCGCGATTGCGGCGCCGAGCTGGAATGATTTCGCGCACGTGCTGCGCGCGGCGCTGGGTGAGCTCTATGATCCACACACATCGGTGCGCAACGGCCCGAACGGCATTCCCCGGATGCCGCCGTTCGATCTGCTCGTGGAGCGGGGCGCGGAGGGCTTGCGCATAACCAATGTCGCTCCGGACTCCGGGGCGAGCGCAGCGGGGCTGGCGATCGGCGATGTTGTGACCGTCGTCGATGGCGTGCCCGTGAGCGATGCGATCAAGGCGGCGGCGCTGACCTGTTTGGCGCGGCGCGATCCGGCGGCGGATCGGTTTGCGATCAACGCGGTGGTGGCGGGCAAGCGCGCGATGGCGCGGCAGTTCGCGGTGGCAGGGAAGGGGGAGGTCGCGCTTCCGATCCCGCAGCGCGATGAACCGCCGACCATCGCGCACCGGCGGCTGGAGGGCGGCATCGGCCTGATCGTGATCCACAGCTTTGGCGATTATGCGGCGACGGCGGCGTTCGATGCGGCGCTGGCCGAACTGCGCGATGCGCCGGCGCTGATCATCGACGTGCGCGGCAATGGCGGGGGCGACACCGCGGTCGCGCGCCCGATCATGGGGCGGTTCATCACCACGCGCGCGCCCTATGCGCGGATGCGGCGGCGGGCGGGGCGTGGGCTCAGCGCGCCATGGACCGAATGGGTCGAGCCGCGCGGACCGTTCACCTATGACCGCCCGGTGATCGTGCTGTGCGACCGCTGGAGCGCGAGCATGGCGGAGGGTTTCCCTATGGGCATGCGCGGGCTGGGCCGGGCGCGGATCGTGGGGACGCCGATGATGCAACTGGGCGCGGCGGTGTTCACCCTGCGGCTCGACCGCACCGGGTTCGAACTGCAATATTCGGCCGAGCCGGTTTACGACGTCGCGGACCGGCCACGCTGGCAGTTGGTGCCGGACGTGCTGGTGCCGGATGGTGGGGACATCCTCGCCGCCGGGGTTGCCGAGGTGCGGCGGATGGTGGCGGCGGTCTGATTGGTCAGCGCAGCAGCATCCACGCTGCCATCGCCACCATCATCACATTTTCGGTCAGCGAGATGAAGCCGAGCGGCACATTGCTGTCGCCGCCCATGCAGGCGCATCTGAGTTCGCGCTTCTCGAGATAGACCGCCTTGAACACCGACACCGCGCCGACGCTCCCGATAAAGGCGGCGAGCGGGATCGAGAGCCAGTGCAGCGCCTGTGCCGTCATCAGCACGCCGGCCGCGCCCTCCGCATATGGATAGATATAGGCATAGGGTACCCAGCGCCGCGCCAGCAGATCGTACCCGAGAAACATGGACGAGAAGCTTTCGACATCGCGCAGCTTCTGGATGGCGAGTGCGACCATGCTGAAGGAAATGAACCACTCGCCCGCGCGGATCGTGAAGGAGGAGCCATAGGCGGCATGGCTGGCGGCCAGGGCAAGCAGCGCCATCATCCCGAACAGCGCGATCACCGGGGCGTAGCTGGTCTCGCCCTTTGCGCGCACGTGCAGGCCGAAATGACGGCGCAGATCGTCATATCCGCCGATGCGTTGTCCGTCGATAAAGGTCTGTGGCGTGGTCGCGACGCCGTGTTCGGACTTGAAGGCGTCGGTTTCGGCGCGGGTCTTCAACCAACGGTCCTCGACGGCATAGCCCTTGCGCTCCAGCAGCGCCTTGGCTTTGAGACCATAGGGGCAGATATGGCCGGGCATGACCATGCGGTAGAGCGTGGCGGTCGGCTTGGTAGGCATCACGAACTCCTTCGATGGCCAACGCGTCGGTGCCGGGCAGGGTCCCTGTCGCGCGGCGGGGTCAGGCGTTCACCCCGCGCGGCTTCACCGGGATGCGCAGGTAGCGCACGCCATTGTCCTCCGCTTCGGGGAGTTGCCCGGCGCGCTCATTGACCTGGATCGAGGGGAGCAGCAGCTTTGGCACCGCCAGCGTCGCGTCGCGTGCTTCGCGCATGGCGACGAACGCGTCCTCGCTTACGCCGTCATGGACATGCACGCTGTCGCGGCGTTGCGCGCCGACGGTGGTTTCCCAGCGATAGTCCTCGCGGCCCGGTGCCTTGTAATCGTGGCACAGGAACATGCGGGTATCCTCGGGCAGCGACAGCAGCTTGCGGATCGAGCGGTACAGCGTGCGGGCGTCGCCACCCGGGAAATCCGCGCGGGCGGTGCCATAGTCGGGCATGAACAACGTGTCGCCGACGAACGCCGCGTCGCCGATGCGATAGGCGATGTCGGCGGGGGTGTGGCCGGGCACGTGCATCACTGTAACCTCCAGTTCGCCCAGCGCGAAGCGCTCGCCATCGGCGAACAGCCGGTCGAAATCGGAGCCGTCGGTCTTGAGGTTGGTGAGGTTGAACACCGGGCGGAAGATCTTCTGCACGTCGCGGATATGCTCGCCTATGCCGATCCAGGCGCCGGTGCGTGCCTTGATCAGCGGTGCACCCGACAGGTGATCGGCATGGGCATGGGTTTCGAGCACCATGACGATGCGCCAGCCGCGTGCCTCCGCCATTGCCAGCACCTGATCGACCGAGGTCGAGTCGACCTCGCCACTCGCCGGATCATAGTCGTGGACCGGGTCGATCACTGCAGCGTCGCCGGTAGCAGTGTCGGCGACCAGGTAGGTCACGGTGTTTGTGGGTTCGTCGAAGAACGCTTCGATCACGGGTTGCATGGCTTCCTCCATTCGATGCTTGACAATATATAAGGGACATCTAAATTAGCAATACCTAATGTAAGGAAGCGTAGATGCTCAAGGCTCCGATGGATCTGGCGACGTTCACGACCAAGGCCGACGGCGTTGCCGCATTGCTCAAGGCGATGGGCAATGGCCGGCGCCTGATGGTGCTGTGCAAGCTGGTCGAGCATGGCGAGATGAACGTCACCGACCTGGCGCGGGAGGTTGCGCTGTCGCAGTCGGCGCTGTCGCAGCACCTCGCCAAGATGCGTGACGAGGGGCTCGTCGCCTTTCGGCGCGAGGGGCAGACGCTGTGGTACCGGATCGCCGATCCGCGGACCGAGGCGCTGCTCGCCACCCTATACCAACTTTATTGCAAGGACTGACGGATCGCGGGGCTGATGCTGCTGGGCGGTATCGGCGGCGCGGTGGCGGGCATCGCGATCGGCAAGCGGATGGCGGCACGCAAGGGGCTGCTGGAGCAGCTGTTCGCGATCGTGGTGATTGCGGTGGGCGGCTACATCATCGCCACCACGATGTGAAAAACCCCTCCCCGGCGGACCGGAGAGGGGTTGGTTCACTTCAACGCTGGCCGACCGGCACGTAATCGCGCTGGGTCGGGCCGGTGTAGAGCTGGCGCGGGCGGCCGATCTTCTGGTCCGGATCGCTGATCATTTCGTTCCACTGTGCGACCCAGCCGACGGTGCGGGCCAGGGCAAACAGCACGGTGAACATCGTGGTCGGGAAGCCGATCGCCGACAGGATCACGCCCGAATAGAAGTCGACATTCGGGTACAGCTTCTTCTCGATGAAATAATCGTCGCTGAGCGCGATCCGCTCCAGCTCACGCGCAGTGTCGAGCACCGGATCGCTGATGCCGAGCTTGTCGAGCACTTCGGTCGCGGCCTTGGACAGCACCTTCGCGCGCGGGTCGAAATTCTTGTACACGCGGTGGCCAAAGCCCATCAGGCGGAACGGGTCGTCCTTGTTCTTGGCGCGGGCGATATATTCGGGAATGCGGTCGGGACGGCCGATCTCACGCAGCATGTTGAGCGCGGCTTCGTTCGCGCCGCCATGCGCCGGACCCCAGAGGCAGGCGATGCCCGCCGCGATGCACGCGAACGGATTGGCGCCCGACGAGCCGGCGAGACGGACGGTCGAGGTCGAGGCGTTCTGTTCGTGGTCGGCGTGGAGGATGAAGATCTTGTCCATCGCCGCTTCGATCACGGGATCGACGACATATTCCTCGGCCGGGACGCCGAAGGTCATGCGCAGGAAGTTGCCGGTGTAGGACAGCGAATTGTCCGGGTAGAGGAACGGCTGGCCCACGCTGTACTTGTACGCCATCGCCGCGATCGTCGGCATCTTGGCGATCAGGCGGTGCGAGGCCACCATCCGCTGGTGGGGATCGCTGATGTCGGTCGAGTCGTGGTAGAAGGCAGAAAGCGCGCCGACGACGCCGCACATGATCGCCATCGGGTGCGCGTCGCGGCGGAAGCCGCGGTAGAAGGTCGCGAGCTGCTCATGCAGCATTGTGTGGCGGGTGATGGTGTTGGAGAACTTGCCCAGCTCGTCACCGTTCGGCAGCTCGCCGTTCAGCAGCAGATAGGCGACTTCCATGAAGCTCGACTGTTCGGCGAGCTGGTCGATCGGATAGCCGCGATGCAGCAGGATGCCCTGGTCGCCGTCGATATAGGTGAGGCCGCTCTCGCACGATGCGGTCGAGGTGAAGCCCGGGTCATAGGTGAACTTGCCCGTCTGGGCATAGAATTTGCGGATGTCGACGACCTCGGGGCCGACGCTACCCTGTCGCACGGGATATGCCTTGTCGCCCAGATTGAGGGTGGAGTCGGTCATCGTCACTTCCTTTCCTTCAGCCGTCCGTGTCAATTGCCCGGGGAGGCCGTCATCTGATCTGCAATGCGGCTGAGGCTTTCGTCGCGCCCCAGCAAGAAGAGCACGTCGTAAATCCCCGGTGAGGTGCGCTTGCCGGTGAGCGCCGCGCGCAATGGCTGTGCCACCGCGCCCAGTTTTACCCCCGCCGACTCTGCGACCTCACGTACCGCAGCTTCGAGTGCTTCCGTATTCCAGTCCGCCACCGCGTCAAGCGCGCTGTGCAACTGCGAAATAAGTTCGCGTGCCGGGCCTTCAAGCAGCGGTACCGCATCCGCATCGATTTCGAGCGGGCGGGTGGCGAACAGGAAGGCCGCGCCGTTGGCGATTTCGATCAGGCTGGCGGCGCGCGGCTTGAGCGCATGCATGCTGCGCTGCAGAAGATCGCGCTGTTCGGCGGTCGGATCGAACGGCAGGAACTGAACGGCCAGCTCGGCGAGGCGGGCATCGTCGGCGGCGCGGATATAATGGCCGTTGAGGTTGTCGAGCTTCTTGAGGTCGAAGCGCGAAGGCGACTTGCCGACGCCGTCGAGCGTGAACCAGTCGATCGCCTGCGCCCGGTCGATGATCTCAGCATCGCCATGGCCCCAGCCGAGGCGGAGCAGATGGTTGAACAACGCCTCGGGCAGCACGCCGAGTTCGTCGCGGTAATCGTTGACGCCGAGCGCGCCGTGGCGCTTCGACAGCTTTGCCCCGTCCGCGCCGTGGATCAGCGGGATATGGGCATAGGTCGGCTCGGGCCAGTTCATCGCGCGGATGATGGTCAGCTGGCGGAAGGCGTTGTTGAGGTGATCGTCGCCGCGGATGACATGGGTGACGCCCATGTCGTGATCGTCGACCACCACCGCGAGCATATAGGTCGGCGTCCCGTCCGAGCGCAGCAGGACCATGTCGTCCAGCTCGGCATTCTGCACCGTCACTTCGCCCTGGACGAGGTCGCGGATCGTCGTCGCGCCCTCGCGCTCGGCGCGGATGCGCACGACATAGGGCTGGTCGAGCGGGCCGTCGCTGCGGTCGCGCCACGGGCTGCGGATGCGATAGGGCTGTTTCGCCGCCTGCGCCGCCTCGCGCTGTGCCGCGATTTCCTCCTGCGTCATCCAGCAGCGATAGGCGTGGCCGCTCTCCAGCATCGCATGCGCGACCTCGGCGTGGCGACCCGCGCGGGCGAACTGATAGACTTCCTCGCCATCCCAATCGAGGCCGAGCCAGCGCATCCCATCGAGGATCGCGGCGATGGCCGGTTCGGTCGAGCGCGCGCGATCGGTATCCTCGATGCGCAGCAGGAACTTGCCGCCGTGATGGCGCGCGAACAGCCAGTTGAACAGCGCGGTGCGCGCGCCGCCGATGTGCAGGAAGCCGGTGGGCGAGGGCGCAAAGCGCGTGACGATGGTGGCGCCCGAAGGCTCAACTACTGCGCTCAACCGCGCGATCTCCAGCTTGCAAAGGGTGGCCGGGATGGCCGGCTGCGCCCCTAGCACGCGGTTTCGCAGGCTTCAAACCGCAGTGATACGTAGGGTATTGGAGTGGGTTGCGTAGGGACCATGGCTGGCCCAAGCTGCACGCCCGATGGGGACCGACGCCGCGCGCGCATGGGGGCCGATGCGGTTCCCGACCCCGGCATGGCCGGGTGGCGTCGCCGCGCGGGTCGAGCGCTGGCTGGAGGTCGAGCGCGGACAGCTGTTTCTGTGGGTGCCGGTGATGATCGGGGCGGGGATCGCCGCGTGGTTTGCGCTGCCCGATGCGGCGCGCTGGGGCGCGGTGATCCTGGGCGGCCTGGCGCTGGCGGCGGCGGCGCTGGCGGCGGGGCGCAGCGGACGGGCGGCACGGGCGCTGGTTTGGGCGGGATTGCTGGTGGCGCTGGGCTGTGCGCTGGTGTGGTGGCGGGCGGAGCGGGTCGCGGCGCCGGTGCTGGCGCGTCCTGCGGTGGTGCAGGTCGTAGGCAGCGTCGAGCGGATCGAGCCGATGCCGGCGCGGGAGCTGGTGCGGTTGCGCATTGCCACCGATGCCGGGAACGGCTTACCGGGATTGGTGCGGGTGGATCTGGCGGTGAAGGACATGCCCGACGGGTTGACCCCGGGTGCGCGGGTGCGGGTGCGGGCGCGGCTGATGCCGCCCGCGCCGCCCGCCGTGCCGGGGGCCTATGATTTCGAGCGGGTGGCGTGGTTCGACGGGCTGGGCGCGACGGGGCGGGGGTTCGCGCCGGTCGAAGTATTGGTGCCGGGGCGGCCCGATAGCGGGCTGCGCGCGCGGCTGACGGCGCATGTCCAGTCGCAGGTCGAGGGCAGTGCGGGCGGGATTGCGGCGGCGCTGGTGACGGGTGATCGCGGGGCGATATCCGAGGAGGATGCCGAGGCGTTGCGGCGGTCGGGATTGGCGCATCTGTTGTCGGTGAGCGGGTTGCATGTGACCGCGGTGGTGGGCGCGACGATACTGCTGGTGCTGCGGTTGCTGGCGCTCAGCCCGTGGCTGGCGCTGCGCTGGCCGTTGCCGGTGATTGCGGCGGGCGTCGCGGGGCTGGCGGCGGTGGGGTATACGCTGCTGACCGGGGCGGAGGTGCCGACGGTGCGGTCGTGCATCGCGGCGCTGATGGTGCTGGCGGCGATGATGCTGGGGCGACAGGCGATCACGCTGCGGTTGGTGGCGTTCGGGGCGCTGGTGGTGCTGCTGCTGTGGCCCGAGGCGCTGGTTGGGCCGAGTTTCCAGATGAGCTTTGCCGCGGTCACCGCCATCGTCGCGCTGTATGAAAATCAGCGTGTGCGTGGCTGGTTCGAGCGGCGCGAGGAAGGGTGGGGACGGCGGCTGGTGCGCGGGGTTGCTTCGCTGTTACTCACGGGCCTGGTGGTCGAGATCGCGCTGACGCCGATCGCGCTCTATCATTTTCACAAGTCCGGTCTGTACGGCTCGCTCGCCAACATCGTGGCGATCCCGCTGACCACATTCGTCGTGATGCCGTTCGAGGCGGCGGGGCTGGCGTTCGATGCGGTGGGACTCGGCGCGCCCTTCTGGTGGGTGGCGGAGCAGGGGCTGCATCTGTTGCTGTGGATCGCCCACACCGCCGCGAATGCGCCCGGCGCGCTGGCGATGCTGCCCGCGATGCCGGGCGGGGCCTATGCGCTGATGGTCGTGGGCGGCGTGTGGATCGCGTTGTGGCGGACGCGGGTGCGGATCGCGGGTGTGGTGCCGGTTGCGGTGGGGGCGGTGTGGGCGCTGACGACGCCGATGCCGGATCTGCTGGTGACGGGCGACGGGCGGCATCTGGCGCTGCGGATGCCCGGCGGCGAGCTGGCGCTGCTGCGCGACCGGGCGGGGGACTATGTCCGCGACACGCTGGCCGAGAATGGCGGGGTGGATGCCGAGCTTCCGGCGCTGGCGGAGCAGCGCGGCGCGCGGTGCAGCGCGGATCTGTGCATGGTGACGGTGGAGCGTGGTGGGCGCGAATGGCGCATCGCGGCGACGCGCAGCGGCTATCGCGTGCCGTGGCGGGAAATGGTGGCGTTCTGTGCCTCAGCCGACATCATCGTGGCGGACCGCTGGCTGCCACGCGGGTGCGTGCCGAAGTGGCTGAAGCTGGATCGCGCGCAGCTGGAGGCGACTGGCGGGGTGGCGATCACGTTCGGGGAGAAGCCGACCGTGGTGACGGTGCGGCGGGCAGGGGCGCGGCATCCGTGGCTGGCGGCGGAGACGGTGATGCCGGGGCGGGAGTGAGGACGCGCAGTGCTCCGTCCCTACACGTTCGTCACCCCGGCCTTGTGCCGGGGTCCACTTGGCCGCACACTTGGCGCTCAAGCTTCTTGCTTCGCGCTTGCCTCCCGGTGGACCCCGGCACAGGGCCGGGGTGACGAAGGGAGGGGACCTACGCCCCGCCCGGAAACCGCTCGAACTGGGGCAGGCTGTGCGCGTCCTGCATCCAGCCGATGCGGTCGGCGGTCTGGATGTGGGCGGCGGCGGGGACGGCGTCGGGGTCGTCCAGGGTCGATGCCTGAACATCGACCAGGCCGGGGAGGTTGGTGGCGTTGCGGTAGAACAGCCCGGTGCCGCAGGTTTCGCAGAACCAGCGGCGGCCGGTGTCGGACGAGGCATATTCGCGGGGACTGCCCTGCGTCACCGTCAGCGCGTCTTCGGGGTACATCGCCCAGCCGACCATCGGTGCCCCGGCGCAGCGGCGGCAATCGGTGCAGTGGCAGAGCGCCTGACCACCATGGAGTGGCTCGCCATGGATTTCGTAGCGCACTGCGCCGCAATGGCATCCACCGGCCAGGGTCATGCTGGCTCTCCTAAAGTGTTACCCAGAACTTCGACAAGCTCAGGTCGGGGATTGCGCTGACTGGCCCTCCCCAAACCCCTCCCGTAAACGGGAGGGGCTTTAAGTGTGTCAGTAGCGGCGTAGCAGGCCGGCCAGCTTGCCCTGCACGCGGACCTGATCGGGGCGGTAGCGCTGGGGGTCGTAGCTGCGGTTCGCCGGGTCGAGGCGGACCATGCTGCCCTCGGTCCGGAAGTATTTCAGCGTCGCTTCCATCTCGTCGATCAGGGCGACCACGATCTCGCCGTCGCGCGCGGTTTCCTGGCGGCGGATCAGCGCATAGTCCCCGTCGAAGATCCCGGCCTCAACCATCGAGTCACCGGCAACCTCGAGCGCATAATGGTCGCCCGAGCCGAGCAGCGCGGCGGGGACGGGGAGCATGGTCGATCCCTCCATCGCCTCGATCGGCACACCGGCCGCGATGCGGCCGTGCAGGGGGATTTCGATCACGTCGTTCGCCGGCTGCGGCGCGGGGCGCAGCATCGCGACGACGGTCGACTTGGCCGCGGGTTTCTTGGTCTCGCCACGCTCGGGCATCTTGACCACTTCGAGCGCGCGTGCCCGGTTGGGCAGGCGGCGCAGGAAGCCGCGTTCCTCCAGCGCCGAGATCAGGCGGTGGACCCCCGACTTGGACTTGAGGTCGAGCGCGTCCTTCATCTCCTCAAACGAGGGCGAAACCCCGGTATCGGCCAGACGGTCGGCGATGAAGCAGATCAGCTCATGCTGCTTCTTCGTAAGCATTGGACGTCCCCTATCAAGAACAGACGTGGAACGTTTACGCCTTGTTCCCCGCCCCGTCAAGCGGGTGCGACTCAGCCGATGTCGAGGATTTCCACCGAGTCGCCGGGTGCCGCTGCAGGAACATGTGGGGCACGGACTATCAGGCAGTCCGACCCGGCCAAAATGCGGAGCATCGAGCTGTCCTGCCGGTCGGCGGGGATCACGCCCCGGTCGCTATGAACCGCTCGGATATGGTCGGCGCGGGGGCCGTTGGCGGGCAGCGCTGCGCCGAGAATGGCAGTGCGGCGGCGGGGCAGGGGGTCGCTTGCGCCCGAGAGATACGCGACCATCGGCAGGACGAAGATCAAGGCGGTGACATGCGCCGACACCGGATTGCCGGGCAGACCGAGCACGACGGTGTTGCGCATCCGCCCGGCCATCATCGGCTTGCCGGGGCGCAGCGCGATCCGCCAGAAATCGATCTCGGTGCCGGCAGCCTCGAGCGCGGGGCGGACGAGGTCATGGTCGCCGACCGATGCGCCGCCGCTGGTTACGAGCAGGTCGGCATCGACCGCGGCGAATGCGGCGGTGAGCGCGTCGATCCGGTCGGGGAGGATACCAAGGTCGATCAGGTCGACCGGCAGCGGCGCCAGCATCGCGGCCAGCATGGCGCCGTTGCTCTCGGGGAGCTCGCCCTGCCCGAGCGGCGCGCCGGGCGCACGAAGTTCGTCGCCGGTGGCGGCGATGGCGATGCGGATGCGGCGGCGGATGGGCAGGGTCGCGTGACCCGCAATTGCGGCGAGCGCGATCCGTGCCGGGGTCAGCCGCGCGCCCGCGTCGATCACGATGGCGTCACGGGAAAAGTCGAGCCCGACCGGTCGCACATGCGCGCCGCGCGCGGGCGGACCCTCGCCGTCCAGTGTGAGCGCGTCACCGTGCTGCGCCGCCTCTTCCTGCACCAGGATCGTATCCGCGCCCTCGGGCAGCGCCGCGCCGGTAAAGATGCGCACCGCTTCAGCCGGTGCGACCGATCCGGCAAATGGCCGTCCCGCTGCGCTCTCGCCGATCACGCGCCATGGGCCGGGCAGGTCTGCGAAACGGATCGCATAGCCGTCCATGGCCGAGAGCGGCAGTTCGGGCTGCGTCCGCAACGCCGCGATCGGGGCTGCTGCCCAGCGCCCGGCGGCGTCGCGCAGCGGCACATGCTCGACCGTTACCGGATCGGCCAGTGCAAACAGGCGTTCTTGCGCTTCGGCTAAAGAGATCATGTCGGCCATGCTCCCGATTAGCCGGGGCGGGGCCTATGGTCGAGGCATCAGCGCGGGCGCGCGGCCTCGCTCAACCGGCTCATCTCGTGCGGGCGCAGCGGAAGTCGGAATTCGGCGACATGCCGCGCGCCATGGCACTCGATCACCCGGATCGGCCAGCCGCCGATCTGTGGCAGCGACAACCACAGGCCGCACAGGGGCGCGAACTCGGTCTCGCTCTCGAACTCGACCAGCGCGTTGCTGAGCGAGGTGATCTGGGCGTTCCACCAGCTGCTGCCCGACCGGACATGGGTGGCGGCGTCCAGCTTGATCGCATTCTTGACCGCGCCCAGCGGCGACGCGCCTCCCGCCATCGGTGCGTGGACGGGAAGCGGACGGCGATTGGCGACCTGTCGCAGCCAGGGCATCAGGATTTGCCACCCGAGCTCCTCGGCAAAGGCGATGCCTGACTGACCGCGCTCGGTCCAGCGGATCTCGCCGCCGATCGGCCGCAGCCCGTCGAGCGTGACCTCCACCGCTTCGCCCACGTGCAACGCGGCGCGCGTCTCGACGCCCAGACCGGCCGGAGAGAGGTTGCGGGTCCACGCGAAATCGACCTGATCGCCATGGCGGATGCACAGCCGCTGGCGCAGCTCGACGCGCGGCATCTGGCGACGCTCGCTGGGCAAGGCGGCAAGGCAGCGGGCGAGCGCCGCGACCACGTCCAGCGGCTCGTCGAAGCAGAAGGTGAAAGCAGCCGGGTCGTCGCCCAGCACCGATCCTTCGGCAGTAACGCCAAAGGGCAGTTCGATCCGGCCGCGATCGCCATCGGTCACCGGCCCGCTGACGGTGAGCGTGGCGCCGGCGGCGGTGATGCGGTGAACGAAACAGTCGCGCGGACCGTGGCTGCCGATCAACCGGGCGTGCGTTCCATTCTCGCCAGTGCCGGGCGGGACGGACTCGAGACCGTCCGACAGTGAAAATATGGCCGACCGCCCTGAACTCGACATAACGCCCCACAACTGAACGGAAAAGCTGTGCGGCCAGCGCCGTCAAGATTCGCTGAGCGAGCGCGGTAAGGGGCGGGTTAACCCTGTGTCGCGTGCCAGTCGCCCGACTTGCCGCCGCGCTTTTCGATCAGGCGGACCGCGCCGATCTCCATCGTGCGGTCGAGCGCCTTGGCCATGTCGTACACGGTCAGGAGCGCGACGGTGACGGCGGTCAGCGCTTCCATCTCCACGCCCGTCCGCCCGGTCAGACCGACCGTGGCGGTGGCGGTGACGCCGCCGTCATCGGGGACCAGGTCGAGGCTGACCTTGCTCAGCGTCAGCGGGTGGCACAGCGGGATCAGGTCGCTGGTCTTCTTTGCCGCCATGATCCCGGCGATGCGCGCGACGGCGATGACATCGCCTTTCTTGAGCAGGCCGTTGCGGATCGCGCCGGCGGCCTCGGCGGACATGGTGATCCGCCCGGTGGCGATGGCGACGCGCTCGGTCTCCGCCTTTCCGCCCACATCGACCATGCGCGCCGCGCCGCTGGCATCGAGATGGGTGAGGTCGCTCACCCGATCATCGCCCGCGTTGCCGCCTCCACATCGTCCTGCCGCATCAGCGACTCGCCGATCAGGAAGCAGCGCACGCCATGCTGCGCCATCGCGTCGAGATCGGCGCGGCTGGTGAGCCCGCTTTCGGCGACGAAGGTGCAGCCCTCGGGTGCGCGGCCGACCAGTTCGTAGGTGCGGTCGAACGAGACGCTGAAGTCCTTGAGGTTGCGGTTGTTGACCCCGATCAGCCGCGAGCGCAGCGCCAGCGCGCGGTCGAGCTCGGCGGCGTCGTGCACCTCGACCAGCACGTCCATGCCGAGGCCGAGTGCCGCATCCTCGATGTCCGCCATCTGCGCGTCTTCGAGCGCCGCGACGATGATCAGGATCGCGTCGGCGCCGATGCTGCGCGCCTCCAGCACCTGCCACGGATCGATCATGAAATCCTTGCGGATCACCGGCAGGGTGCAGGCGGCGCGCGCGGCGATCAGATACGCCTCATGCCCCTGAAAGAATTGCGCATCGGTCAGCACCGACAGGCACGCCGCGCCGCCGGCGGCATAGGCGCGGGCATGGGCGGGGGGATCGAAGTCGGCGCGGATCAGCCCCTTGGAGGGCGAGGCCTTCTTGATCTCCGCGATCAGGCCGTATCCGGTCGCGGCCTTGGCATCCAGCGCGGCGCGAAAGCCGCGTGGCGGGGTTTGCGCCATCGCCAGCGCCTGAAGGTCCGCCAGCGACGTCGCCGCCTTGCGGTCCGCCACTTCGCCGCGCTTCACCGCGATGATCTCATCCAGCATCGTGCTCATGCGGCGGCGATCCAGCAGTCGAGCAGCGCTTTGGCAAGTCCCTTGTCGATCGTTTCCGCGGCTTCCTCCGCGCCCTCGCGCAGATCGATCGCTTCACCCGAGACGACCAAAGCTGCGGCGGCGTTGAGCAGCACCGCGTCGCGATAGGCCCCGCGCTCGCCATCGAGCAGGCGGCGCAGCGCTGCGGCATTCTCCTGCGCGTCGCCACCGCGCAGTGCGGCGAGCGGGTGGGCGGACAGGCCGGCGTCTGCGGGGGTCACGCGCGCGGGCAGGCTGACATCGCCGATGCTGACCACCACCGAGCCACCTTCGGGCGACAGCTCATCGAGTCCCTCTTCGCCCGCGACGATCGCCGCGCCCTTGACGCCCAGCTGGGCCAGCGCCTCGGCATAGATCGGCGCGTAATCGGGGCGGGCGATGCCGATCAGCTGGCGTTGCACCCCCGCCGGGTTGGCGAGCGGCCCCATCAGGTTGAAGATCGTGCGCCGCCCGATGCGCTTGCGGATCGGGGCGACGCGGGCCATCGCCGGGTGGTGCTTCGCCGCGAAAAGAAAGGCGATGCCGAGGTCGTTGAGGTGCGCTTCGGCATTGGCCGCCGCGCGGTCGAGGTCGAGGCCGAGTGCCTCCAGCGTATCCGCCGCGCCCGATTTCGAGCTGGCGGCGCGGTTGCCATGCTTGGCGACCGGCACGCCCGCCGCCGCGACGACGATCGCGACTGCAGTCGATACGTTGAGCGTGTGATGCCCGTCGCCGCCGGTGCCGCATACGTCGATGGCGTTGGCCGGGGCACTGACCGGGATCACCCGCGCGCGCATCGCCCGCGCCGCCTCGGCAATCTCGATGCTGGTCTCGCCGCGATCGGACAGGGCGATCAGGAATGCCTCGATCTCGTCCTCCGCAGCGCGGCTGTCGAGGATATCGGCGAAGGCCTGCGCCGCGCTTTCGCGGGCGAGCGGGGTGGCGGGATCGGGGAGGAGGCTGAAGCTGGTCACGCCGCCTCTATTCCGGCGTGCGCCGCGCGAGTCGAGCAATTCCTGTTATCGGCGGGTCAAGTTCGACGGATGCGGGTCAGCGCCGGTAGGGGCTATCGAGGTCCCTGATCCAGCCCGCAGTCGCGCCCCGGTCGATCGTGGCCGCAGGGCGCGGTTTGGGGGGAGCGATCATTGCCTTAGACCGCGCCGCATCGGGATCGATCGTTTCGGCAAAGCGCAGCCCCGCCAGGTCGTCCTTGACCCAGATCACGGTGGCGCCGACCGCCTTCAGCACGCCCACCGATACCAGCACGGTCGCGCCCGGCTTCAACCCGTCCGCGCGGTCGATCCGCGCACCGGACACCGACAGGTCCTTGATCCGATGCTTGGTCGGGGCGCCACCGCCAAAGCCGCAAATCTCCGCACCCAGCAACACCTGCTGGCGCGGCTTGCGAGGGGTGAGGGTTTCGTGGATCGCTGGTTCGCCCATGGTTTGACCTTCCAGCTCCGCGCAGACGGAGCCGCAGTTACGCCGTTGCCAGCGATGCTTAGCGCCAATGGGTTAAGCCGATATTGACTGCGGCCCACGGCGGTTCAGGTCAGTTGCTTTGCCTCAAGTCCCGCGATCTTCATGAAATTGGCGAGCATCGCGTGGCCGTGTTCGGTGGCGATGCTTTCGGGGTGGAACTGGACCGAGTGGATCGGGAGGTCGCGGTGGCGGAACGCCATGATGCTGCCGTCCGATGCGGTCGCGTTGACCACCAGCGCGTCGGGAATGTCGGTGACGATCAGCGAATGGTAGCGGGTGGCGGTGAAGGGGCTGGGCAGCCCTTCGAACAGGCCGGTGCCGTCATGGCTGACCGGCGACGTCTTGCCGTGCATCAGTCCGCCGCGCACCACCTTGCCCCCGAAATGCTGGCCGATCGACTGGTGACCCAGGCACACGCCGAGCAGCGGCCTGCCCGCTTCGGCACAGGCGGCGACGAGGTCTAGGCTGATCCCCGCTTCGTTCGGGGTGCACGGGCCGGGCGAGAGCAGGAACGCCTGCGCGTTGCTGGCGATCGCATCCTGCGCGGTGAGCGCGTCGTTGCGCACCACCTTCACCTCCGCGCCCAGCTCCATGAGGTAATGGACCAGGTTCCAGGTGAAGCTGTCGTAATTGTCGATGACGAGGATCATGGGTGGGGGATTAGCCGCGTCAGTAGCCTGCGTCGAGATCGACGACATTCTTCATCGACCGACCCTCGGCAAAGGCGCGGGCGTTGTCGAGGAACAAAGCGGTGGCGCGCATGAACATCCGCGTCTGCGAGCGGCCCGACAGATGCATCGAATGGAGCGTGTTGGGCGCGGTCCAGAGCGGGTGGTCGGCGGGCAGCGGCTCGGGCGTCACCACGTCGAGAAATGCGCCGCCGATCCGCCGCTTGTGCAGCGCGGCGATCAGCGCGTCCTGATCGACCATGTCGCCGCGTGCGACGTTGATCAGCCACGCGCCGGGTTTCATCGCCGCCAGTTCGTCCGCGCCGATCATCGCCGCCGTCGCATCGGTCGAGGGGGCGGCGAGGATGATCCAGTCATGGTCCGCGAGGTGCGTGCGCCACTGGTCGGGCGTCAGCGTGCCGTCGCGGCCCGAGCGGGTAACGCCGGTGACATCGACGCCGAACGCTGCCAGCCGCTCCCCGATCATCCGTCCGATCGTGCCGTAACCGATCACCAGCGCGCGCGTTTCGCATAGCTCGACCTTGCCCGGCGCGTCGCCCGGCCATTCGCGCCGGTCGGCGATCCGCACCACCTCGTCGAAGCGCTTGGCCGCCGCGAGGATGCCGAGCACCGCATATTCGGCGACCGCGATCGCGTTGATACCGACGCCGTTGGTCAGGATCGTGCCGCGCGCCTTGAGCAGGTCGATGTCGAACGCGTCGATCCCGGCATAGATGGTCGACAGCCATTTGAGCTGCTTTCCCGCCGCCGCGATCTCCCCGGTCCAGCCCGGGCGGTTCATGTCGACCCAGCCGATATCGGCGTCGCCGATCATCGCCAGCGCCTCCTCACGGCTGGCGAACCAATGCGCGGTGATGCCGGCGGGCAGGCCGGGTTCGATCAGCGGGCGGGCGAGCGCGGGCAGCACAGCTTTCATGGCCATGATGTTACGGCGGCGGCGAAGAGCGCGCAATTCGCGCCGGACCGAGTCGGTTAGCACGGGCTTCACGCTGTTTCCCTCTGGCAGGCCTCTAGAAAGATTGAGAGGATCGGGTGGGGCAAGGTGTGACCCGCCCCGGGGGTGGGACCAATGGACAAACCGGAATCGCCGCTGATCGCGGCGGATGATCTAGACGTGCGGGAACAGCCGGTTGCGGGTGATCTCGCGCGGGCGGGCGGCAGCTTCACCACAGTCGGGGTCAGCGGTCTCGCACTGGCGCTTGCGGCATGCGATTCGGGCGGCGGTGGGGGCGGTGGCGTTGTCTCGACGCCCGGCCCGACGCCGACGTCCAGCCCGGTGCTGCCGCCCACTGCGGGGCAGGCCAGCCGCTTCCTGGCGCAGGCGACGATGGGCGCGACCGCCGCCGATATCGCCGACGTGCAGGCGCGCGGTTACGACGCCTGGATCACCGCCGAATTCGGGAAATCGCGCCCGACCAGCCTGTGGGACTGGCTGGTGGCCAAGGGCTATAACGACGCGGCCAACGTCAACAACCAGAACGGCTTCGACAATGCGATTTGGAGCCAGCTGGTCGGGGCGGGCGATCAGCTGCGCCAGCGGGTCGGCATGGCGCTGCTCGAAATCCTTGTCGTCGGGATCGACGGGGTCAACCTGAGCTGGCGGCAATTCGCGATGGCCGCCTATGTCGACATCCTCATGGAGCATGCGTTCGGCAATTTCCGCACGCTGATCGAGCGGGTCACCTACAACCCCGCAATGGGGTCGTTCCTGACCTATCTCGGCAACCGCAAGGCGGACAGCCGCACCGGATCGGTCCCCGACGAGAATTATGCGCGCGAGCTGATGCAGCTGTTCACCATCGGCCTCTACCGGCTGAACATGGACGGCAGCGTGGTGACGTCGGGCGGACAGCCGGTCGAGACCTATACGCCGGCGGACGTATCGGGGCTGGCGCGGGTCTTCACGGGCCTTGTGCTCGACAGTTCCGACAATACGACGCCGGACCGCTACCGCCGTGCGATGATCTTCAACACCGGTCAGCATGAGACTGGCGCTTCGACCTTCCTTGGCACCAATGTGGCGGCGGGGGCATCGGGCGCGGATGCGGTCAAGCAGGCGCTCGACGCGATCTTTGCTCACCCCAATGTGCCGCCGTTCGTATCGAAACAGCTGATCCAGCGGCTGGCCACCAGCAATCCCTCGCCCGCCTATGTCGGGCGCGTCGCGGCGAAGTTCGCCGACAATGGATCGGGCGTGCGCGGCGACATGCAGGCGGTGATCCGCGCGATCCTGATGGACAGCGAGGCACGGACCGAGCCGACCGCCACCAGCGCGGGCAAGTTGCGCGAGCCGGTGATGCGCCTGACCGGCTGGGCGCGCGCATTCGGTGCGACCAGCGTGTCGGGCAACTGGACCACCGGCAACACCAGCAATTCCACCAACCGATTGGCACAGTCGATGGGACGCAGCCCGTCGGTGTTCAACTTCTTCCGCCCCGGCTACACCCCGCCCAACACGCCGATCGCGACCGCCGGGCTGGTCGCGCCGGAATTGCAGATCACCAATGAAATCAGCGTTGTCGGCTATGTGAACTACATGCAGTCGGTGGTGAACAACACGACCGACCTGCGCACCGATTACGGTTCGATCAGCGGTATCGCGGGGGACAGCGCGGCACTGGTCGAGCGGGTCAATCTGTGGCTCGCCGCCGGTCAGCTCTCCAGCGCCACCGTGGCGGCGATCCGTGCTGCGGTGGACAGCTCGACCAACACCAATAACCGCATCGCGATCGCTGTCCTGCTGACGCTGGCGTCGCCCGAATTTCTGACGTTGAAGTGAGGGGCCGGGACATGGATCAGAACCAATCGCGCCGCGCCTTCCTCAAGCGCACCGCCGCGCTCGGTGCAGCGGGTGCCGCCGCGCCTTTCGTCACGCAGCTTGCCGCGATCGGCGAAGCATCGGCCGCGGTCGCCAGCGATTACAAGGCTTTGGTGTGCATCTTCCTCTATGGCGGCAATGATTACGCCAACACGCTGCCGCCCTATGACAGCGCAACGCATGCCGCCTATCTCGCGCAGCGCCCGACGCTGGGGCACACGCGCGACAGCCTGACCGCGACATTGCTCAACCCGGCCAATGCGCTGGGTGGGCGGCAATATGCGCTGGCGCCGACGATGGCGTCGCTGCTGCCGTTGTTCAATGCGGGCAAGCTCGCCCCGGTCCTCAATGTCGGCACGCTGGTGCGGCCGACGACCAAGGCGGAATACAACGCGCGGTCGGTGGCGCTGCCGCCCAAGCTGTTCAGCCACAACGACCAGCAAAGCTATTGGCAGGCATCGAGCGCGGAGGGCGCGACGTCGGGCTGGGGCGGCCGCATCGGCGACCTGCTGCAGAGCGGCAACGGCACCAGCGCGCTGACCTGTATCAGCGCTTCGGGCAATGCGACCTATCTGTCGGGGCGCAGTGCAATCCAATATGTCACCGGCACCAACGGGCCGACCGCGCTGATCAACGGCGCATCGACGCTGTTCGGATCGGCCACCGCGGCCAGCACGCTGCGGACGCTGATGGGCGGGGCGCAGGCGAACCTCATCGCCAACGAACATGCCACCGTGTCGAAACGCGCGCTCGACCTCTATGCGCAGGTCAATGGTGCGCTGGGCAGCGCACCGGCGGCGAATTTCCCGTTGTTTCCGGTCGGCAATTCGCTGGCCGACCAGCTCAAGATCGTCGCGCGCCTGATTTCGGTGTCGCAGGAACTGGGTTCCAAACGACAGGTGTTCTTCGTGTCGATCGGCGGGTGGGACATGCACGATTTCCTGCTGCGCGATCACCCGACCCTGATCGGTCGCGTCGCCGACGCGATGCGTGCTTTCTACGACACCACCAACGCGCTGGGCATCGCGGACAAGGTGACCAGCTTCACCGCATCCGATTTCGGCCGTACTCTGACGCAGAATGACGACGGCTCCGACCATGGCTGGGGCAGCATGCATTTCGTGCTGGGCGGCGCGGTGCAGGGCGGCCGCATCTATGGCACCCCGCCCGATTTCGGGCACAACACGCCAAGCGATGTGGGACAGGGGCGCCTGCTGCCGACGACCTCGGTCGATCAATATGCCGCGACGCTGGCAAGCTGGTTCGGGGTGTCGGCGGGGAACATGTCGACGGTGCTGCCGAACATCGGGAATTACGCGACGACGAATCTGGGGTTTGTTTGAGGGTCGAGGCGGACGGCTCAGAGGCGGCGCATCGAAAGTTCGAGCGGGCCGAAATCGATCGCGTCGAGATTGCAGCCCGGCGAGCCGGCAATCGCGACCGGGACCGAGATCGGCACGAAGATCCCCAGCCGCGCGCTCAGGCGTTGCACGAAGCTTTCGGCCTGCAGCATTGCTTCGGACGGCGGTGCGCGCCATGCGCCGCGATAGCGGTAGCGCAGCGGGCCATAGCTGCGCGCCTTGAGGCGATACACCGCGTCGAATTCATTGACGCGGCTCGCCTCCTGCACGAGCACGCGACAGTTTCCCCGCTGCGCATGGACCCGGCTGATATCGGCATAGCGATGCTCGCGCGTGGCGGTGAACCCCTGAGCTTGCAGCCGCGCGATCACCTCCGCGTCGAACCGTGCCTGGTCGCGCAGGACCGCGCCGGTCGCCATCGCCTTGACCCCAAGCGAACCTGCGATCAGTGCCAGGCCAAGCGCACTAAGCGCGCCGATCCGCCAGCCGGGCACACCCAACCCCCACGATAACGGCGACAACGGCGAGGCCTGCCCATGCGAACAGCATTCCGCCCGGACCGCTGTGCCAATAGTCATAATATTGCTGCTTGTGCGCGATCACCGCCAGGCGCAGCACGTTGACGAACAAATTGGCGCCCATCGCCGTCATGCACAGCAGCACCGAGTGGCGATCGAGCGGAATGCGCAGCAATTGCGTCAGCGCGGCCCAGAACAGGACCGCCAAGGTCATGTTGTCCATCGACGAACAACCAAAGCCGATGACGAACGGCTGGGCCTCACCCGCGAAATAGACGAGATTGCCCTGCGCCGTGGTCCCCGCAAGCCACGCGACAAAGGCGGCATCGAGCGACAGCACCGGGCCGCCGGCAAGAACCAGCAACGCGCGGCCCCAGATCAGCATCGAGGTCAGCGCGAGCGCAATCACGCCGATCCGTCGCGCACGCGACCCCTTTGTGCCGCGCAACAGCATCCACAGCCCGCCCAGGAACACGCCCACCGCTCCCGCCAATGGGATGGGGGTGAAGGCTGCACCCAGCACGGCGGCAAATACCAGCCAGTCGCGCGCGGTCATTGCCGGGCGGGCATCGCCCGCTTCATCGGGTTCGGCCGCGATGCTGCCGATGGCGAACAGCGCGAACCACAGCGCCGGGTTGACCCCGCCCAGATCGAGCAGGGTGGTTGCCCATCCGCGCGCAAAGCTGGCGAGCAAGTTCGATGCCAGCGCGTTGACCCCCGCCACGATGGTGGCGAGGGCGAGCCAGCTTGTCCGATCAATGGTCGTTCCGGCCGCGCCACGCGGCGCGGATCGTTCAGCGCTTGATACGGCGACGAAGCGCACGATAGCCGACCGCAACGCCGATCATTGCGGCAAGGCCCACGCCCATTTCGGGCGTCGGCGTTGGCGGCAGTCCGGCGATTGCCGGGCTTGCGCCCACCACTGCCATCACCGCGAATGCCATCAGAGTTCCGGCGCGCATCGTCATTGTTCCCCTATCCTGTTCTGCTAAATCGATATCATCACGGGCGGCGTTGTAAATCGTCGGTGCCGAAAATTGAGGGGTAAGTGGCGGGCGTGAGCGCGTATTTTTGGACATCGCTCGTGCTCGGCGGCGGGTTCGCGCTGCTGTTCGCGCTGGAGGCGGACGGGGACGTCGAGCGGTCGGTCAACCGACGGCGGCGCTGGACCACCAATTTCGGGCTTGGCGCGATTGGGTTCGCGATCGCGGCGCTGCTGCCCGTTTCCACCCTGGTCGCGGCGTCATGGTCCCGCGCGGCGGGACTGGGCCTGGAAGCGCATCTTGCCATGGCCGCAGCGGTGGCCCTCGCCGTGCTGCTCGTCACGCGCAGCTTCGCCGCCTATTGGCTGCACCGCGCGATGCATGCCCATCCCTTGCTCTGGCGGCTGCACCGCGTCCATCACGCTGATGCGGAGCTCGACGTGTCGAGCGGCCTGCGCAACCATCCGATCGAGCAGCTGGTGGGCCTAGCCCTTGCCGTCGCGATCAGCGCAGCGCTCGCGCCCGCGAGCGCGGTGGTGCTGGCGGTCGATGCGCTGTTGCTGATGGCGGCGTTCTGGCAGCATGCCGATGTCCGGTTGCCTGCACCGGCCGCCAGCGTTGCCGAGCGGCTGTTCGTCACGCCGCGCTATCACCGGCTGCATCACGACGCGGCGGCGGGCGCGGCATCGGGCAATTATGGCGATATGTTCACCCTGTGGGACCGCCTGTTCGGGACCGAGCGGCGTCCCGATGGCTCGGACGTCGTGGTCGGCATTGCCGACGCACCGCGCGACGGGTTGCTGATCCAGCTGGCGTCACCCCTGCGCCGGTAAGGGCGCGCGGGCCTTTCGTTGCAGAGGGGGCTGTCTCCCCGGCCTTCGCCGGGGCGTCAGTTTAGATCTCGACCTTCCAGTCCCACCCAATCGGATCGCCGTCCATCACCTCGACGCCAGCACCGATCAGCTCGTCGCGGAGTGCGTCCGATCGGGCGAAGTCCTTCGCGGCGCGGGCTTCCTTGCGCTGCGCCAGGCGCGTTTCGATTTCCGCTTCGCTGACCAGTGCGTCGGCGGGGCGGACGCGGAGGTCGGCGCGGGACAAATGCAGCAGGTCCAGGCCCAGCACTTCGTCGAACTGTGCCAGCACCATCAGCCGCGCTTCCTGTCCCAATTGCTTGTCGGCGAGCAGTTCCTCCAGCACCGGCAGCGCCCTGGGGGTGTTGAGGTCGTCCGACACCGCCGCGTCGAGCCGCTCGAGATAGCTTGCGGCATTCCCGCCACCCTTGCCCTCGGCGGCACGGAATTTCTCCGCCGCCAGCACCAGCCGCCGCAGCCGCACGAGCGCCGCCATCAGATTCTCGCCGCTGAACTCCAGCTCGCTGCGGTAATGCGCGCTCAGGCACATCAGGCGATAGGCGAGCGGGTGCACGCCCTTTGCCACCAGCGCTTCGAGCGTCGCGATGCCGCCCTTCGACTTCGACATTTTCCCGCCGCGATCGACCAGGAAATTGTTGTGCATCCAGACCTTCGCGCCCGAATTCGCGCACCCGCAATGCGCCTGATTCTGCGCGATTTCGTTGACGTGGTGGATCTCGCGATGGTCGATCCCGCCGGTGTGGATGTCGAATGGCAGGCCGAGCAGCTCGGCGCTCATCACCGAACATTCGAGGTGCCAGCCCGGCGCGCCGCGACCCCAGGGCGAATCCCACTCCATCTGCCGCGTCTCGCCCGGCGGGGTGGTGCGCCAGATCGCGAAATCCTGCGGATGGCGCTTGCCTTCGACGCTCTCGATCCGGCCTTCACCGGCATCGTCCTGCCCGCCGGACAGCTTGCCGTAATCGGGCACGGTGCTGCTGTCGAAATACAGGCCGCTGTCGAGCTGGTAGCAATGCCGGTCGGCGATGCCCTTGGCGAAGTCGATCATCTTCGCGACGTAATCGGTCGCCAGCGGCATGTGATCGGGGGTGCGGATGTTGAGGTCGCGCAAATTGCGGCGGAACACATCGGCATAGTGGCGGGAGATGTCCCACGCGCTCAGGCCGCGCTGCTTCGCCGCCGCTTCCATCTTGTCCTCGCCCGCATCGGCGTCGGAGGTCAGATGGCCGACATCGGTGATGTTGATGACATGGGTCAGGGCATGGCCCTTCCACCGCAGCACTCGGCTGAGCGTATCGGTGAAGACATAGGCGCGCAGATTGCCGAGATGCGGGTCGCTATAGACCGTCGGCCCGCACGAATAGACGCGCACGCCCTTGGCGGGGTCGATCGGCGCGAACGGTTCGAGCGCGCGGGTGAGGCTGTTGTAGAGGGTGAGCGTGGCGCCAGTCATGTGCGGCGCCATAGCGCGGGGGAGGCGGCTTACCAACCTCCCCGCGCGGGAATCATGCGGCGAGCGGCTTGGGCTTCTCGCTCACGCGGAAGGTGCCGGTGCCGAAACTGCCGCCGCTGTGGATCGGCAGCGCCGTCGCGCAGAACGCGCACTCGGCGGTCATGCGCCCGATCATCCAGTGCGACTGGCCGCATCCGGGGCACACATTCTGCTCGCCGGGGCGAAAGGCAATGCGATAGCCGCTCTGGGCGGCAGTGAAGGGGGTCGTGTCATAGAACATCGGCTCGTCTCCAGACTTGCCCGGTTCGACGCACGGAAACGCGATTTTGTTCCAAGCGCGTATCGACGGAGCGGGTCAGGTGTCGCCAAACTGCAACACGTCCCGAGTCAGTCCAACGGACGAATTCGGTCCAGCACGGTGTAGGCCATGACGGCGGTCGCGACGGCTGCATTCAGGCTATCCGCCTTGCCCAGCATCGGGATTTTGACCCGCACGTCGCACGCTGCGGCATAATCGGAGGGGAGCCCCTGCGCCTCGTTCCCGGTCAGCAGGAACACCGGCGCGGCAAAGTTCGGCGCGCGGTAATCGACTGCCCCCTCGAGCGCGAGGCCGACCAGCTGGCCGGGGCCGGCGCGCAGCCAGGCGTGGAATTCATCCCACGGCGCACGCGCCAAGGGAATCGTGAAGAGAGCGCCCATGCTCGCGCGGACCGCTTCGACGCTGAACGGATCGACGCACTCGTCGACCAGGATCAGCCCGCCCGCGGCGACCGCATCGGCAGTGCGCAGGATCGTGCCGAGATTGCCCGGATCGCGCAGCCGCTCGGCCACCAGCCAGAGCGGCGCGGCGCTGCGGTCGATGCGGGCGAGGTCGGTCGAAAGCTCGCGATAGACGCCCACGACCGCGCCGGGATTATCCTTGCCCGACAGCTTGGACAGAATGTCGCTGTCGGTCTGGATGACCTCACCGCCCGAACCTTCCGTCGCGGCGATGAGCTCCTGCGCCAGCGGGTGTCCGTCATGGCCCTTGGCAAAGAACAGATAGGCGGGGAGATGCCCCGCCTCGCGCGCTTCGGTCAGGATGCGCAGCCCTTCGGCCAGGAACAGCCCCTCGTCGCGACGATGCTTCTTGTCGCGCAAGGAGCGGACCCGCTTCACCAGCGGGTTGGAAAAGGCGGTTATTTCGCGCACCGGCTCAATCCTCGCCGAAGCGATCCTCGACCAGTTCGACGAGCTTTAGCACCGCGTCCTCGGCGCCGTCACCGGCTGCGCTGATCGTGATCGTGTCGCCCATCGCCGCGCCCAGCATCATCAGGCCCATGATCGACGTGCCGGTAACGGCGTTGCCGTCCTTCTCGACGGTCAGTTCGCACGGCAGCGACGAGGCAAGGGTGACGAACTTCGCGCTGGCGCGCGCGTGCAGTCCGCGGCGGTTGCCGATCAGGACGGTGCGGCTGACCCGGCTCAAGCGGCGGCCTCGCCGAGCACTTCGGACGCGACGGTGATGTACTTCTTGCCCGCTTCACGCGCGGCGGCGACCGCCTCGGTCACCTTCATCGTCTTGCGCGCGCCGCCCAGGCGAATCAGCATCGGCAGGTTGATGCCGGCGATCACCTCGACCCTGCCGGCCTCCAGCAGCGAAATGGCCAGATTCGACGGGGTGCCGCCGAACAGGTCGGTCAGCAGGATCACCCCGCGCCCGCCATCGACCGCGACGATCGCCTTGGCGATATCCGCGCGCCGCTCCTCCATATCGTCTTCGGGGCCGATGCAGATGGTGGCAATCCGGTCCTGACGGCCGACGACATGCTCCATCGCGACGACGAACTCCTCCGCGAGCCGCCCGTGCGTCACGAGTACCAGTCCAATCATGTCTTTACGCTTGTCCCATGCGGTTCAGTTGCCGACCGGCGGGCCTTCTAGCGAGTCCTGCGGCGCGGTTTGCAAGTCACGATGCGTCACCGTGGGCGAAAAACCCGCGTCGCGCAACCGGGCAGCGACGCGTTCGGCGACGTGCACCGACCGGTGTCTCCCGCCGGTACAGCCAAATGCGATGGTAACATAGGATTTTCCTTCCGCCTGATAGCGGGGGAGGAGGAGCAGCAGCAGCTCCTCGATCCGTCCAACCCCGTCGGCATAGGCCGGGTCGCCGGCGACATAGGCAGCGACGTCGGGGTCCTTGCCCGTGCCCGGGCGCAACGATTCGACCCAGTGCGGATTGCGCAGGAAGCGCATGTCGAGCACCAGGTCGGCCCCGGTCGGCACGCCGCGCGCAAAGCCGAACGACATCACCGACACCACCGTCTCGCCCAGGCCCGGTCCGGAAAAGGTCGTGCGGATCTGTTGCGCCAGTTCGTTCGACGTCAGGCTGGTCGTGTCGATCACGCGATTGGCCCAACGGCGCAGCGGCTGCAGCAACTCGCGCTCGCGCACGATCCCGTCGCCCGCCGGCCGGTCGAGCGCGAGCGGGTGGCGACGGCGCGTCTCCGAATATCGTCGCTCCAGCTCCGCGCCCGCGCAATCGAGGAACAGGGTGCCCATGTCGTAGCCGCGCTCGTCGCGCAGCTTCTTGATGCGGCGCACGATGCTGTCGGCGTCGAACCCGCGCGTGCGCGTGCCGATGCCGAGCGCGAGCGGGCGATCGTCGCCGTCGCTGCCCTCGGGTGGGTCGGTGTCGAGCAGGCGATTGAGCAGCAGCAGCGGCAGATTGTCGACCACCTCCCACCCCAGATCCTCCAGCGTGCGCAGCACGGTCGACTTACCCGCGCCCGACATGCCGGTGACCAGCAGGATCTGCTTGGGCCGCCGCTTGCTCATCGCCTGAGCTCCGTGAGGTGACGCAATGCCAGTTCGACCTTGATCGGCGCCGACGGTTCGAGCGCGGGCAGCGCCACTACCGGCACGTCGACCCCGGCGATTCGTCGCGATTGCGGCCCCTCCGGCATGCGCGGCGGATCGTCGAGAATGGTAACGAGCAGCGCGATCGGTGCGCTGTCGGCATGAGGCAGGGTGATCAGGCCGATCCCACGCACCTCGATCTTACCCGCGATCGTCGCCGGGGGGGCGCCATACAGCATGCCGTCGCGCCGCGCGCAGATCGTATAGTCGTCGGACACCAGCAGCGCGCCCCGGTCGATGAGCCGCAGCGCCAGATCGGACTTGCCTTCGCCCGACCGCCCCTCGACCAGCACGGCGCGCCCGTCGATCGCGACGCAGGACGCGTGCAGCGTTTCGGAAGACAGGATCGCCACGCTTCTAACTCCCCGTACGCTCAACCCGCCTGCACGAACGGCAGCCGGACGACGAACCGCGCGCCCTGCATCCGGTCCTCGCGCGTTTCGACGCCGATCGTACCCTGATGACCTTCGACGATGGTCCGCGCAATCGCAAGTCCCAGTCCGGAATGTTTGCCGAATTCCTCGCCCTCCGGCCGGTCGGTGTGAAAGCGGCGGAAGATCGCCTCGCGGGCTTCTTCCGGTACACCCGGCCCCTCGTCCTCGACCCGCGCCTCCAGCATGTCGCCGACGGCGATCAGCGATAGCGCCACGGTGCCGCCATCGGGGGAAAAGGAGATGGCGTTGTCGATCAGATTGGCAAAGACCCGCTCCAGCCGTGCGCCTTCGCCCATCACGCGCGGCATCGGCCCGATCGGCGCGTCGAAGCGCAGGCGGATGCCGCGCTCGACCCCGCGCGCGGTGCGCTGCTCGACCATCGCCGCCAGCATCGCGCCCAGATCGACCGGATCGAACTTGGCACGCGACAGCTGCGCATCGAGCCGCGATGCCTCCGAAATGTCGCTGATCAGCCGGTCGAGCCGCAGCACATCGTCGCGCACCACCGCCAGCAGCTGCGCCTGCAGCGCCGGATCGCGCACCGCCATCAGGCTGTCGACGGCGGAGCGGAGCGAGGCGAGCGGGTTCTTGATCTCATGCGCCAGATCGGCGGCGAACGCCTCGGTCGCGTCGATCCGCGCGCGCAGGGCGAGGCTCATGTCGGACAGCGACCGGGCGAGGTGCCCGATCTCGTCGCGCCGTTCGGGCAGGCGCGGCACCACCACTTCGCGCGCGCGCCCCAGCCGCACCCGCACCGCCGCGCGGGCGAGGCGGCGCAGCGGGCGGACGATGGTGCGGGCGAGGAACAGCGAGAGGAAGATCGACAACCCGGCGGTGAAGGCCAGCACCAGCCCCAGCCGGAACCGCTCGATCCGCACCCGCTGGGTAATGTCGCGCGCGTTGGAGCTGGTGAACACCGCCCCTCCCGGTCCGTAGGGCGCTGCGGCGGTGATGACGGGCGTGCGATCGGGCGCGCGCCACACCGTCGCGCTCGCCTCACCCGTGCGCAGCGCGGCGGCGAGATCGGGCCAGTCCAGCCCCTTGGTCGGCGCGCGCTCGCGAAACTGCTGCGCCCGGTCCGCGCCCGCCACGGTATCGATCACCGCGTCGAGGAAGCGCGCCGCGCTCTGGTTCCACGGATCCTTGTCGGGATCGCGCAGCACGAAATTGTTGAGGCCCAGTGCGCGCGTGTCGAGCGTCATCCGCCCCGCGCGATCATACAGGCGGATGCGGATATCCGCCTCGCTCGCCACGCGTTCGATCAGCGCGGTGCGATCGTCCGGCGGGGTCATTGCGATCGCCTGCGCGATCAGCCGCGCCTCGCGGCTGGCCTGTTCGACGCGGCTGTCCACGATCCGCGCGCGATAGCTGTCGAGGTAGAAGAACCCACCCGCCAGCATCACCAGCGCAAAGATGTTCACCGCCAGAATGCGCGGCGTCAGGCTGACGCGGCCCGACCAGCGCAGCGACAGGTCGCGCTCTTCCCGCGGTGCCGCGGGCCTATTCGTCGGAGAAGCGATATCCGGCGCCATAGAGCGTCTCGATGGCGTCGAATGTGGGATCGACCTGCCGGAATTTGCGGCGCACGCGCTTGATATGGCTGTCGATGGTGCGGTCATCGACGTAGATGTCGTCCTGGTACGCCGCATCCATCAGCTGGTTGCGCGTCTTGACGATGCCGGGCCGCTGGGCGAGCGTTTCGAGGATCATGAATTCGGTGACGGTCAGGGTGACGTTGTCGCCCTTCCACGTCACCTTGTGCCGCGCCGGGTCCATCGTGAGCGGGCCGCGCTCGATCACCGGCTGGACCTCGGTCGTCGCCTCCTCTTCGCCCTGCGCCGTCGCCGCGACCAGCTCGGTCCGGCGCAGGATCGCGCGGATGCGGGCGATCAGCAGCCGCTGGCTGAACGGCTTGGCGATATAATCGTCCGCGCCCATGGCAAGGCCCAGCGCCTCGTCCAGCTCGTCATCCTTGCTGGTCAGGAAGATCACCGGGATCTGGCTCTTCTCGCGCAGCCGGCGCAGCAGCTCCAGCCCGTCCATGCGCGGCATCTTGATGTCGAGCACCGCCAGCTCGGGCGGATTGTCGACCAGCGCCTTCAGCGCCGCCTCGCCATCCGAATAGACGCGCGTCACAAACCCTTCGGCCTGCAACGCGATCGACACGGACGTCAGGATGTTGCGGTCGTCATCGACCAGCGCAATCGTTGCGGTCATGCACGCGGGGTAGCGGAATGTGCCGCGCGGCTCAACAAGGGAGGGGTGTGTCCGCTACCAGCGCACCCAGCGCGGCACGAAGGCCCGCCCCAGCGCGGCAGATACGGCGACCGGCGCGACGTGCCAGATGCCAAGATGGCCGATCGAATCCACCGGGCACGACAGGCCATAGGCAAAGCTGCCGAGCGCGCCGGCGGCGACGCCGGTGTAGAAGCCAGCGACCCTGAGGGCGACCGGTGCCCCGCGCCGCAGCCAGGCGACCAGGGCGACCGCCACCAACGCGCCGCCGCAGGTCCCGGCGATGAAGCATTCCGGACCATGGGTCGCGTGCTCATGCCAATCGATCTGTCCCTCGATCGCGGCAAGCAGGACGGCGGCCATGGGCAGGATCGCAAGCGCGGCGAGCAGCCAGCGCGCACCGTCCTGCCGCGCCCCGACGCGCGGGCCGGCCATTCGGATGACAGCGAGCGCCGAGACCAAACCGACCAGTCCGATCAGCGCATTGGCAACGAAGAACATCCCCGCCGCCTCGCCATGCAGCGGGCCGGACCACAGGCCCAGCCCCAGTGCGACGATGCCAATCGTTGCGGCCACGGACACGGCCAGCAGCGCGCGGCCATGCCCCATGCGGACAGGGCGCACCGGTTCCAGCTCGCTGGCGAGCTGTGCGATCAAGGGGGACGGCGGGCGGGTCATTTTAATCGGCCTCTTCTACGAGCGCGGCGAGCTTTCTCAAACCGCGATGGATATTCACCTTGATCAGGCTTTCGCTCTGACCGCTGCGTTGAGCTGCCTCGGACACGGACAGCCCCTTGATCTTGACCAGCTCGATCGCCTCGCACTGGCCGCGGGGCAGGTGGACGAACAATCGCTCCAGGCTCATCCGCGCCAGCACCGCCTCTTCGTCGCTGTCCTCGGCCGAATCCTGATCCTCCAGCGCGTCTTCTGCGCTGCGATAGACTCGGCGCAGATGATCGACCCAGCGATAGCGCGCGATCGCCGCGAGCCAGGGTAGAAAGGCACGCGTTTCGTCCCATGTCGCGCGCTTGGCATGCAGCGCCAGCAGCACCTCCTGCACCAGATCGTCGAGCTGGGCGGGCGCGACGCGGCGGCGGAAATACCGTTCCAGCCACAGCTGCACCTCAGTCAGCAGGACGGTATAGGCACGGCTGTCGCCCGCCTGAGCCGCAATCATCAGCCGCACGAAGCCGGCTTCGTCTGCAATCATCGCCGCCCCCGCCGCCCTGACCCGGTGTCAGCCCCGCCGACGGTGCCAGCTGGCGATCAGCGCGTCGAGCGAGACCATGCCTCCGCCGCGCACGACCAGGATTCCTGCCAGCGCGACCCACAGGATATGGGTCGCCCACCAAGCATCGGGATAGACGAAAATCTGGATCACCAGCGTCATGCCGAGCAG
The DNA here is from genome assembly GCF_965227385.1 of Sphingomonas sp. Taxonomy (GTDB): domain Bacteria; phylum Pseudomonadota; class Alphaproteobacteria; order Sphingomonadales; family Sphingomonadaceae; genus Sphingomonas. The sequence continues at coordinate 182,607 of NZ_OZ245750.1, read as the reverse complement.
CGCGAGCGCCGAGAAGCGGGTAGCGAGACCGATCAGCAGCAAGGCGGGGAACAGATGCTCCGCCATCAGCGCCATTGGCGCCGCGAACTCAGGCGGCAGCGGAACCGCGCTGTAGTCATTCTCGAACAGATAGTGGGTGGAGTCGCTGAGTTCGAACCAGCTCCCCTCCACCACCTTGCTGCGGCCCGCGCGCCAGAAGACTCCGGCGAGCGCGACCCGGACCAGCAGCAGCGCAACGCCCTCTGCCGGGTGCGAGCCGACCAGCGTGACGGCCCGGTCGTACAAAGATGCGATGCGCTGCATGTCGATATCCCGTCTGTACGAAATGGATCAGCGCTGGACCGGGGTCAGCGAACCCTTGCCCTTGGGCGTTTCGGTCTTTTCGCACGTGCCCTTGGCAACCAGCTTCCAGGCGTTGCCCTGATAGTCCCGGGTCGAAGTGCCGGCGCAGCTGGTGCCGGGGCCCGCCGCACAGTCATTCTTGCCGGCCTTGGCGATGCCATAGCATTTTTCCATTTCGGGCTTCTGCGCCATGGCGGGGGCGGTGCCGAGCGCGGCGGCGAGGCCGGCGGTGGCGGCGAGCCCGGCGAGGCGGGCAATCGGGGAAGTGGTCATCGTCATCGTCTCCGGCTGTGGATCCGTGTCGGCGCTGACAGCGTCGGCACAGCTGCTCATTCGGGGTCGACCACCCGGATGTTACAGCCGGAAAAAATTGTTTCGGGTGTAACCCCCATGCGGCGTGGGGCGAACCGACCGATGTGCGCTTCCGCACGACGATCCGCCTGAAGGGAATAGCCACATGAAGACCGCCACGCGCACCGCCGCATCCATCGCCGCCACCGCCGCCGCCATCGCACTGGGTTCGGTCGCGGCCTTCGCCGCCGACACCCCCGCCGGCAGCAAGGGCCGCGCGATCGGCGCGAACGACACTGTCCATTGCTATGGCCTGCACAGCTGCAAGGGCCAGTCCGACTGCGCGACCGCCGAACATCAGTGCAAGGGCAACAATGCCTGCAAGGGTCACGGGTTCAAGGCGATGAAGGCCGGTGAATGCCTCTCGAAGGGCGGCACGATCGGCGACCTCGGCTGATCCTGCCCGATCCGGCGGGCCGCACCCCCCGCAAACCCCAAGGCCCGCCGGATCCATCTGTTGACTGCCAGGAGCGACGCCATGGACCCCGTCACGCCCTTTGGCGGCTTTGGCCTTGGCCTGCGCCGCGACCATTATCGGGATTTTCTGGAGGGCGAGGTCGCGGTCGATTTCGTCGAGGTGATCTCCGAAAATTTCATGATCGATGGCGGCCGCCCGATCCGCATTCTGGAACAGGTGCGCGCGAAGCTGCCGGTGATCCTGCACGGCGTGTCGATGTCGATCGGATCGGCGCACGGCCTCGACCCCGATCATCTCGCGCGACTGCGAACGCTGGCCGACCGGATCGATCCGCTCTGGGTGTCCGATCATCTGTGCTGGACACGCACCAGCGCGCATAACAGCCACGACCTGTTGCCGATGCCGCTGACCCGCAATGCGCTCGATCTGGTATGCGACAATATCGACCGCGCACAGGATGTGCTGGGCCGCGCGCTGCTGTTTGAGAATCCGTCAAGCTATCTGTCCTTTCCGCAGGACGAATTCACCGAATGGCAGTTTCTGACCGAGATGAGCCGCCGCACCGGCTGTTACCTGCTGCTCGACGTCAACAATATCCATGTCAGCGCGTGCAATCACGGCTTCGACCCGCGCGACTATCTGGCGGGCATCCCCGCAGAGCGGGTGCGCCAGGTGCACCTTGCCGGGCACACGCCGGGCGAGATCGTGATCGACACGCATGACCGCCCGGTCTGCGATGCCGTCTGGGATCTGTTCGCCCGCGCAATCGCGCTGCTCGGGCCGGTCGCGGTGATGATCGAGCGCGACGACGCAGTCCCGCCGCTGGCCGAGCTGCTCACCGAGCTCGATCGGGCGCGCGCCATCGCCGCGACCGCGCGGCTGGAGGCGGCGGCATGACTGCGCTGGCTGAACTGCAGGACTCCTTCCTCGCCTGCCTGCACAATGACGACGCGCCGTTGCCGCCCGGTCTCGACGCCACGCGCGCGGCGGGCATGGCGGTGTATCGCAACGGCTATCGCGCGCGGCTGCTCGACGTGCTGGCGGACAGCTATGCGCGCACCGCGCGGCTGGTCGGTGCAGAGGCCTTTCATCAGGCGGCGGCGCACCATCTGATCGCGCATCCGCCATCGGCCTGGACGATCGATCGGGCCGGGGAGGGGTTCGCCGACACCTGCGCCGAGCTGTTTGCCCATGACCCCGATGTGCCGGAACTCGCCTGGCTCGAATGGGCAATGCAAAGCGCCTTCACCGCCGCCGACGAAACGCCGCTGACGCATGCCGGGTTCGCCGCGGCGACGGCGGGGTTTGATGCGACGGATTGGGAGCAACTCGTGCTCGTTCCGATCTCGGGCACGGCGCTGCGCCCGGTGACCCATGATCTGGCCCAGCTGTGGCGGTCCCTGGCGCAGGATGCGGATCAGCCGATCGTCGAGCGGCTGGAGACACCCCAGTGGCTGCTGGTCTGGCGCGAAGGCGAGGAGGCGGTGTTCGCCCTGCTCCCCGACCATGAGGGCGAAGCGCTGAACGCCGCGCTGCACGGCGCGAGCTTCGGCGACATCTGCACCCGCCTCGCCGCGCGGCTCGATCCGGAAGCGGCTGCAACGGCAGCCGGGGCGATCCTCAACCACTGGCTGGAGCTGGGCCTGATCGCGTCGATCCGCACATCGCTGCAACAGGTCAGCGTTGTCACCGAAAAATAGACAGCTATCGCGCTTTTGACACCGGTTACTAGCGTTGACCCCCGTTTCCGCCGCTGCCTATGCGCGACTCCACGCATACGAATGCAATGCCGTGCGGAGAGGCGCGGCGGAGGAGAGAGACGTGACCGATCGTACGCCGAAGATCGGCCTCGACGCGCTGGGCGTCGCGGCCGGGGCCGCCATCCATTGGAACCTGCTGCCTGCCCAACTGGTCGAGCATGCTGTGCGTCGCGGTGAGGGCCGCCTCGCCAAGGACGGGCCGCTGGTCGTCGAAACCGGCAAGCACACCGGGCGCAGCGCCAAGGACAAATTCATCATCCGCGACGCCGAGACCGAGAACAGCGTGTGGTGGGGCAGCACGAATGTCGGGATGACGCCGGAGCATTTCGCGGCGCTCAAGGCCGATTTCCTCGCGCATCTGGCTACCCGGGACACGCTGTTCGTCCAGGACCTGTATGGCGGCTCGCAGCCCGAGCATCGCGTCACCGTGCGCGTGGTCAACGAGCTCGCCTGGCACAGCCAGTTCATCCGCACCCTGCTGGTCCGCCCGGAAGCGCATGAGCTGCGCGATTTCGTCGCCGAATATACCATCATCGACCTGCCGAGCTTCCGCGCCGATCCGGCGAAGCATGGCTGCCGCAGCGAGACGGTGATCGCGGTCAACCTGACCGAAAAACTGATCCTGATCGGCGGCACCGCCTATGCCGGCGAGATGAAGAAGAGCGTGTTCGGCCTGCTCAACTATCTGCTTCCGCCACAGGGCATCATGCCGATGCATTGTTCGGCCAATATCGGCCCGAACGGCGACACGGCGGTGTTCTTCGGCCTGTCGGGTACCGGCAAGACGACGCTGTCCGCCGACGCCAGCCGCACGCTGATCGGCGATGACGAGCATGGCTGGTCCGACACCGCGGTGTTCAATTTCGAGGGCGGCTGCTACGCCAAGATGATCAACCTGTCGGCCGAGGCCGAGCCGGAGATTTTCGCCACCACCAAGCGCTTCGGTACGGTGCTCGAAAATGTCGTGATGGACGATGCGACGCGCGAGCTCGACTTCAACGACAACAGTCTCGCGGAGAATAGCCGCGGATCCTACCCGCTCGACTTCATCCCGAATACGAGCGCGGACAATCTCGGCCCGGTGCCGAAAAACATCATCTTTCTCACCGCCGACGCCTATGGCGTGCTGCCGCCGATCGCGAAGCTGACGCCGGATCAGGCGATGTACCACTTCCTCTCGGGCTATACCGCACGCGTCGCAGGGACCGAGATCGGCGTGACCGAGCCGACCGCGACCTTTTCCACCTGTTTCGGCGCGCCGTTCATGCCGCGCCATCCGTCTGTCTATGGCAATCTGCTGAAAGAGCGGATCGCCAAGGGCGGGGTCGATTGCTGGCTGGTCAATACCGGCTGGAGCGGCGGCAAGGCGACGATGCCGGGGATCAAACGCATGCCGATCCGCGTCACGCGCGCACTGCTCAACGCCGCGCTCGACGGCAGCCTGAAGGATGCGGAGTTCCGTCAGGACCCCAATTTCGGCTTCATGGTCCCGGTCGCGGTCGGCGAGATCGACCCCAACATGCTCGACCCGCGCGCCGCCTGGGCGGACAAGGGCGACTATGACGCGACGGCGGCCAGGCTGGTCGACGAATTCGTCGCCAACTTCGCGCAGTTCGCGGACTATGTCGATGCGGGCGTCCGCGACGCAGCGCCACGCAGCAGCAAGGCGACCGAGCCCGCCTGATCCGCGACCGTCCCCCGCCGATGCACCGGCGGGGGATGGCGCTGGCTATTTTTCGGTCCAGCGCCTATATCCGGTTCATCGTCGGCACATCACTCCGTAGGCGCCAACGGCTGAGAGATTCTTCGCGCTCCCGCTTACATGACGGGAGCCGCGCTGTGGACCTCAACTATCTTCTCTATCGGCATCAGGTTTCGCTGATGCGCGCCAAGGCATCGGATTGCGTGTGCGCGACCCGGTCGCACCGCGACCTTGCCAAGGGCTATGCGGATCGCATCCGCGTGCTGCGCAGCGGATTTGGCGAAGAGGGTTCGCTGACGCGCGCGCCATGTTGACGCCTGCACCGCTCGAAACCGACAAGCCGCGCACGCGCCAGTTCCGCCGCCATAGCCACAGACCGCTGCTCGCTCCGGCGGCGGTTGCGCGACAGGGGCGGGTGGCGACACTGGTTTGGGAGCGGCTTCGGGACAGCGTCGCAGCAGCCGCTTTCCTAAACACGCATGACACCTCGCTTGGCGGCCGTCCGATCGATCTCGCCATCGCCGACGACGGCGGCTTCCGCGCGGTTGTTGCGCGTCTCGACGCCCTGCACCCGGCGGGTTAGGATCGGACGGGCTTCCCCCTTTTGAAGGAGCGACGCAGATGAGCATCCTCGATTCGATTCTGGGCCAGGTCGGCGGCAGCGACGGCCTTGCGAACCTTGCGGCAAAGGTCGGGCTCTCGCCCGAGCATGTCGATCAGGCGGTTCAGGCGCTGGCGAAACATCACCAGATGGCCGGCGACACGGCGGAAGGCGCGGCGGCTGCGACCGGCCTGCCGCTCGACAAAATCCAGGAACTGATCACCCAGATCGGCGGCGAGGGCGCGCTCGGCAAATTCGCGACGATGCTGCAACAGGACGGCGCGGGCGGCATCCTCGGCGCGCTCGACCGCGACGGCGACGGCAACCCGCTCAACGATCTGGGCGGCATCGCCTCGGGCTTGTTCGGCAAGACGTGACCGCGCGTCAGCGGGCCTGAGCATGGCTCGATCTACGATCCCGCTGGGAGAAGCGGTGCGCGTGTGGCTGCGCATCGCCGCGCTGTCGTTCGGTGGGCCGGCGGGGCAGATCGCGGTGATGCACCGCGTGCTGGTCGATGAGAAACGCTGGATCGGTGAGCAGCGGTTTCTCCACGCGCTCAACTTCTGCATGCTGCTGCCCGGGCCGGAGGCGCAGCAGCTGGCGACCTATATCGGTTGGCTGCTGCACAAGCGGGTCGGCGGGCTGATCGCGGGCGCGCTGTTCATCCTGCCCGGCGCGCTCGCCATCATGGCGCTGAGCTGGATCTATGTCCTGTGGGGTACCAGCGGGCTGATTGGCGGGCTGTTCTTCGGGCTCAAGGCCGCGGTGTTGGCGATTGTGGCACAGGCGGTGGTGCGGATCGGCGGACGCGCGCTGCGTTCCAACGCCGCGCGGCTGCTCGCGGCGGCGTCGTTCGTCGCGATCTTTTTCCTCGGTGCTCCCTTTCCGTTGATCGTGCTTGTCGCGGGACTGATCGGCTGGCTGGCGGGGCGGTCCGGCAGCAAGGCGTTCGCGGACGGCGGGCATGGCGGATCGGGCGGCGGCGTTGCCGATCGCGACACGGTGCTGGGCGAGGACTTGCCCGATCACGCCCGGCCGCGCTGGCGTGCGGTGCTGTTCGACACGTTGCTGTGGCTGGCGCTGTGGCTGGTTCCGATCGCGGCGCTGTTGCTGTCGCTCGGCCCGGACCATGTGCTCAGCCAGATCGCGACCTTCTTCGCCAAGATGGCGATGGTGACGTTCGGCGGGGCCTATGCCGTGCTCGCCTATGTCGCGCAGCAGGCGGTCGAGCATCATGGCTGGCTCTCGCCCGGCGAGATGATCGACGGGCTCGGCATGGCGGAGACCACGCCCGGGCCGCTGATCATGGTGCTGCAGTTCGTCGGGTTCCTGGGCGCCTATCGCGACCCCGGCATGCTCTCCCCCATGCTGGCCGGGACGCTGGGCGGGCTGCTCGCGACCTGGGTCACGTTCGCGCCGTGCTTCCTGTGGATCTTCCTCGGTGCGCCATTCATCGAGCGGCTGCGTGGAAATGCGGCGCTGGCCGGAGCGCTGAGCTCGATCACGGCGGCGGTGGTGGGGGTGATCCTCAACTTGGCCCTATGGTTCGCGATCCACGCTGTGTTTCGGGAGACCGTAGCGGTCGGGGCGGGGCCGGTGTCGTTCGATGCGCCCGTACTGACGCGCATCGACCCCTGGGCGGCGGCGCTGACGCTGTTCGCGTTGATCGCGGTGTTCCGGCTCAAGCTCGGCCTGTTTAGCGTGCTCGGGTTGTGCGCGGGTGCGGGTGTGGCACTGCGGCAGGCGGGGTTGGTCTGACTTAATCCTCCCCCTTGCGGGGGAGGGTCGAATGCTACCCCTTCCGCCCGGCGATGTGCCGGTCGATCACGCCTTCCAGCACGCTCATCGGCACCCCGCCGCCGAGCACCAGCGCGTCGTTGAACGCACGGAAATCGTAGCGCGGGCCGAGTGCGCGTTGCGCCTTGGTCCGCAGCCGGTTGATCGCGGTATGGCCGAGCTTATAGCCGCATGCCTGACCCGGCCAGCTGCAATAGCGATCGACCTCGCCGCTCACTTCCTCGACCGACGATCCATTGGCGGTGGCGAACCATTCGACCGCCTGTTGTCGCGTCCAGCGCTTGGCGTGCAGCCCGGTGTCGACGACGAGGCGACAGGCGCGGAAGGCGAGGCTCTGGAGATAGCCCAGCCGCCCGACCGGATCGCTGTCATACGCGCCCAGCTCCGCGCCGAGCTGCTCGGCATAGAGCGCCCAGCCCTCGCTATAGGCATTGAACCCCAGCAGCGATCGGACGAGCGGCAGCTTGAACGTGTATTCGCCCTGCCACGCATGCCCAGGAATGCCCTCATGATAGGCGAGCGTGGCGAGGCTGTAGCGCGTATGCAGATGCGTGGTGCGCAGGTTCAGCCACACGCGCCCCGGCACCGTCCCGTCGATCGATCCCGCGCCGCCATAGGCACCCGGCGCGCCCGGCTCTTCGGCGAGCGGGAGCCGCTTCACCTCGACATTGCCGCGCACCAGCGTGTGGAACGCCTGCGGCATCTTTGCCTTCATGTCCTGAATCGTCTTGGTCATATAGGCGAGGATTTCCTGCCGCCCGGCGTCATTGTCGGGGTAGAGGAACTTGGGATCCTTGCCGAGCGCAGTCATCCGCGCGCCGACCGTTCCCTTGGAATAACCGAGCTTCTTGAGGATGGTGTTCATCTCGGACTGGAGCGCCTTCAGCTCCTCCTGCCCGGCACGATGCACCTCGTCGGGCGTCATCGTCGTCGTGGTGCCGGCGCGCAACGCCCAGGCGTAGTATGCCTCGCCGTCCGGGAACTTCCACACGCCCGCGTCCGACGTCGCCTTGGCGCGATGGCGCTTGAGCTCGGCGATCTGGCGGTCGAGCGCCGGGGCGATCCTGCCCGCCGCCAGCTTCGCTACCGCCACCGCCTGATCGCCGGTCACGACCTTCTTGCCGGTGAAATTCTCCACCAGCTCCCATTTCCCCGCATCGGTGCCGCGGGTCAGCGCGATCTGGCGCAGGCATTTGTCGAGCAGGAAGTCGGGCGCGACGACGCCCTTGTCATAGGCGATCTTCAGCCGCTCGGTCTCGCCGTCGATCTGCCCGGCCCAGCCCTCGAACCGCGCCAGCCACGACGCCGCATCCGCCGCGCTCTCGACCTTGTGCTCGCTGTCGAGGAAGCGCGGCATGTCGAGATAGGCCCCGACATTCTGGATTGCGACATAGGGCGTGTTGCGCCACCCGCCGACCGCGACATCGCCATAGCCAAAGGCGAACCCGTCCAGCCCGTTCTGGAACGCGGTGCGCACCACATCGACATTGGTCTGCATCACCGGCGACAGCGCATTGCGGTCGAGCGCGTCGAGCTGCGCGATGCGGGCGCGCAGGCCCTCGGCGACCTTCTGACGGCCCGCAATGCTGCGATCCTCGACCATCGAGCGCAGATGCGCCCGCTCGCCCTTGTCGATGCCGAGCGAGGTCGCGCTCTCGGGCGAACTGGTCAGCAATTGCTCGGCGGTCGCGCTGAGCAGTGCGTCGGCCGCCGCATCCGCAGACGGCGCGCCCTTCGCGCAGGCGGGGAGGGCGGGAAATGCGGCAAGCGTGGCGGTCGAGGCGAGGAACTGGCGGCGGCTGGCGATCATGACGGCTCCGGATACGCGGGAGGTGGTTACCCGCGTTACCTTAGCCGCGCGGACGGCCAGCGCCACCCGGTAGAGTCGTTTTCAGCTTCGCTGAAGCGGCACCGGCCCGCTCCCCCACCCGGCCACCCATAGAATACACTGGCGTTGGGTGGCCGGGTGGAGAAGCGGGCCGGTGCCGCCACCAATCAACCCGAAGCGCGCCTATTCCCCGAAACTGATCGCCGCCGCGGCAATCGCGCCCATCGCCATCAGCATGTCGATCCGGCTGCGCCCCTTGCGTGCGCGTGCGCCGTGGCGGAGCAGGCTGGCGGTGCGATAGGCCTCTGCAGCGATGGCGCATTCGGGGCCCCAGCGCAGCTGGAGCAGCGAAGATGCCGCGCGGTTGCGCACCAGCAACAGGTCGACGATCCGCGACCCCGCTTCCGCTCCCATCTCACGCTTGTAGCCGGAGTCGCCCGATCCGAAATCGATCCGGTCGATGCCCAGCGCTTCGGCCTGCCCCACCAGATGCGCGGTGACCAGCTTGCCGGGGCGATAGGCCGCGAAGGCTTCGTCATAGCTGCTGGCGATGCTGTACTGCACCGGCGGGGTCAGCAGGTCGAACGAGAAGGCAATGGGCCGGCCGTCGACGCGCAGCACGGTCGCCATCAGCATCTGCGCCAGCACCGGATCGCCCAGCACGCGGCGCCAGTCGGCGCGGCGCGTTTCGGACAGGAATTTGGCACCCGTGCCGTCGGTCGCGCGCCCGACCCAGCTCGCCTGTTCGATCGCGCCGAGATCGGCGAGCAGCGCCGCACTCCACCCGGACCCGCGTACGGACTCGATCGTGACCGTGCCCTGTTGATCGAGCTGCCGCGCATAATTGGCGAGCCGCCGCCGCGTCGATGCGCGCGGCCAGCCGGTGGCCGGATCGAAGATGAAGGTCTGGCCCAGCGGGCGCGACAGCACCGTCCACCCGGCCATCGCCGCGGCGCGTGAGAAGAGCTGCGTCGCGGGATCGTCGGCATAGGTCGGGCCGAGCCGCCACACCTGCCCCAGCGCGCCGAGCGTCACCGGATGAGCAAGGAACTCTGCAAGCTCTTCGGCGGAGGCATCCGCCGCGATCGGCAGCGCGCGGAACGGCCAATAGCTGCCCGGCACGGTCCGCGCACCGACCAGCGCCGGACCCAACCCGATCGTCGGTATCGCCGCTAACGGTGTGTCGTTGCCACGCCAGGCGATCAGCGTCGCGGCGTCGCCGTCATCGGCTGCACCGAACCAGGCGGCGCGTAGGAACCGGTGCTGTGGGGAAAGGAACGGTGCCAGCGCATCGACTGAGTCGTCGACCCCCGGATGCCGCGCCACCGCGACACCGTTGCGTTGCTCCGCCCAGTCGATCCGCTCAACGTACATCGATCCGCTCCCTGACGCGCAGGGTTAGCGGTAAAATTCCTTCGATCCGGTAAGCGTGGGATCAGTCGGCCGGCAGTGCCGCCACTGCTTCCACCAACACTACCCCGCCGCGCACATCGGTGATCCGCGCCTTGGCGCCGGCGGGCAGGTCCGGGCCCTCAGCCGGCCACTCGCCGTCGCCGACGCGCACCCGGCCGCTGCCGCCGCTGATCGCATCGACCACCGTGACGCTCTGCCCGATCATCCGCGCGGCGCGGTTGTTGAGGTCGGGATCGGCGCTCGGCACCGGGTTCGCGCCGTACCAGCGCTTGCCCACCAGCACCGCGACCGTCGACCAGGCCGCGAAGCTGATGAACTGCCCGATCGCCCCCAGCTCGGGAAAGAGCAGCGCCAGCACCCCCGTCGCCGCCGCGCCAAATGCGAGGAATGTCAGATACACGCCGGGGATCATCAACTCGCAGATGGCGAGCAGCGCCGCGACGATGAGCCAGACGAACCCGGCCTGTTCAGCCAGCCAGTCGCTCATTCCTGCGTGCCGCCGAATGGCGACTGACGCACGCGGGCGGGCGGGGAGGGGGGCACAGGCGGCGTGTCCTTGCCGCTGCCAAGCGCTTCCTTGGCCAGCTCGCCGATGCCGCCCAGCGTGCCGATCAACTGCGTCGCCTCCACCGGGAACAGGATCGTCTTGGCATTGGGGCTGGTCGCGAATTTGCCGACCGCTTCGACATATTTCTGCGCGATGAAGTAGTTGAGCGACTGGGCCGACCCGCTTTCGACCGCCTGGCTGACCAGTTCGGTCGCCTTGGCTTCGGCCTCCGCCGCGCGCTCGCGCGCTTCGGCGTCCCGGAAGGCCGATTCCTTGCGGCCCTCGGCCTCGAGGATGCGGGCCTGTTTCTGCCCCTCTGCCCGCAGGATCTCCGATGCGCGCGAGCCTTCGGCCTCAAGGATATTGGCGCGCTTCTCGCGCTCGGCCTTCATCTGGCGGCCCATCGCGTTGACGATATCGGCGGGCGGGCGGATGTCCTTGATCTCGACGCGGGTGATCTTGACCCCCCACGGCGTCGTCGCATGATCGACCACCGACAACAGCCGCGCGTTGATCTCGTCGCGCTTGGACAGGGTTTCGTCGAGGTCCATCGACCCCATCACCGTGCGCAGGTTGGTCGTCGTCAGCTGAAGCAACGCGACATACAGGTCCGACACTTCATAGGCTGCCTTGGCCGCGTCGAGCACCTGAAAGAACACCACGCCATCGGTGGAGATCATCGCATTGTCCTTGGTGATGATCTCCTGACCCGGAATATCGATCACCTGCTCCATCATGTTCACGCGGCGACCCACGCGGTAGAAGAATGCGGGATAGAGGTTGAACCCCGGCTGCGCGACGGTGGTGAAGCGGCCGAAATGCTCGATCGTATAGTGGTAGCCCTGACGGACGATCTTGATGCTGGCGAACAGGTACAGCAGCACCAGCACCATCAGGATGAAAAATGCGCCGACCGTCAGTTCCATCACGCGTCCCCTGGGTTTCCTAGTCCATCCGATCCTAGCATAGAGGCGGCATGAGCAAAGCGATTTACGCCCCGCCGCGCACCGCGCTGTTCCTGCCCGCGTCGAATGCCCGTGCCATCGAAAAAGCGAAAGGGTTGGAAGCTGACATGGTCATCCTCGACCTCGAGGATGCGGTGAAGGCGCAGGACAAGGAGGCTGCGCGCGAGGCAGTGAAGGCGGTTGATGGTTTTGGCGACCGCCCGTTCGGCGTCCGCGTCAACGCCAAGGACAGCGACCACTGGAAGGCCGACCTTAAGGCCGTCAAGAAATCCGCCGCCACCCATGTCATCCTGCCCAAGGTTGAGACGGCGGAGGCGATCACCTATGCCGCGCTCTACGCCGACCGCCCCGTGCTGGCGATGATCGAGACCGCGGCGGGGGTGATGAATGTCGGCCCGATCGCCAGCACCACCGGCTGGGGCGTCGAACTCGCCGGCCTGATCGTCGGCACCAATGATCTTGCCGCATCGCTCAAGCTGCCCCCGGCGGCGGGGCGCGCGCAGATGGCGCTGTCGCTGCAGCTGGTCGTGCTGGCGGCACGGGCCCGCGAGCTGTGGGTGCTCGACGGCGTGTTCAACCGCCTCGACGATCCCGAGGGGCTGGCGGCGGAATGCGCCGAGGGCCGCCTGCTCGGCTTCGACGGCAAGTCGCTGATCCACCCGAACCAGATCGACATCGCCCGCGCCGCATTCGATCCGACCGAGGCGGAACTGGACGAGGCCCGCGCGCTGGTCGCGGCATTCACCGGCGGCGCCGAACGCTACAAGGACGCGATGATCGAGGAGATGCACGTCGACCGCGCGAAGGCGCTGCTGACGCGGGCGGGCGGATCATGACTTAGCCCGCCGGTCGTTCGCTGGATCGACGCAAATATCTGTCAGCTTCTATTTGCGGGCGGATCGGTTGATGACGATCTGGCACTGCACCAGCCGCGCCATTCGCGTTTCCGCGTCCACCGATTGCTGGGCCGCATCCTCGGCTTCCGCTTCGGCCAGCGCGCGTTCCGCCCGTGTACGGGCGTCGCCCAGTTTTCCATCAAGCGCCAGCGAACGGGCACGATCGGCATCGCCTGCCAGCGCGGCTGCCTCATCCCCGGTCGCCTCCCTCGCGGCTATGCCATAGGCGGCGGCGCAGGCCGCAAGCTGGGGATCGACCACTGCAGGATCCCGGGCAGGGGCAAGCGCGGCCAGCATTGCCGCATCGCCCTGCGTGATCGCGGCGAACAGGCTGGTGCAGGGGCCGACATGCTCTGCGATGACCGCGTCCCGATCCGCCCCTGGGGTAGCAATCCGCGCGTCGATTTCGCCGCCATAGGCCGCGAACATCGCCCGGATCGCTATATTGCGCACCCCGGTTTCGGCCGATGTGCGGCGCGCTATCTCTGCTGCTGCGGTGTCAATATGGGCGGCAGGCGGCGGCGCCCCGGAGTTATTTGCGCGCATCCAGCGGGCGGTTCCGATGCACTGGACTTCATGCAGCCGAACAGGCCGTATGCCGCCAATCGCCAGTACCTCCTCGATCGGCATGGATGAAAGGATCGCAAGCGGGTCGTCAGTTGTTTGGGGCGTCAGCGTGAGGGAGAGCAGGGCGGCAAGCATCTTGCCACTTTGGTCTGGACGACGGTTAAGTCAATGGCGGCCATAGCCCCCTAGCGCCCGTCACATAGCACGGTTACATGGGCCGCCAATCTTCGACTCAGGACATTGGCGCACCTCATGGATATCCCGCTCGGCCTCACCTTCGACGACGTTCTGCTCTATCCGGGCGAGAGCGAGGTGCTGCCGAGCATGGCGGATACGCGGACGTTCGTGACCAAGTCGCTGGCGCTCAACATCCCGATCCTGTCCTCGGCGATGGACACGGTGACCGAGGCGGACATGGCGATCGTCATGGCGCAGCTCGGCGGCCTCGGCGTCCTCCACCGCAATCTCGAGATCGATGAGCAGGTTGAGGCGGTGCGGCAGGTCAAGCGCTTCGAAAGCGGCATGGTCGTCAACCCGATCACGATCCGTGCAACCGGAACGCTCGCCGAGGCGCAGGCGCTGATGACGCGGCACAAGATCAGCGGCATTCCGGTCACCGAAGCCGATGGCAAGCTGGTCGGCATCCTCACCAACCGCGACGTGCGCTTTGCCGAGAATCCCGGCCAGCCGGTCAGCGAGTTGATGACGCACGACAATCTCGCCACCGTGTCGATCGGTGTGGGTCAGGAAGAGGCCCGCCGCCTGCTGCACCAGCGCCGCATCGAAAAGCTGCTGGTGGTGGATGAAAACTATCGCTGCGTCGGGCTGATCACCGTCAAGGACATCGAAAAGGCGGTGAACTATCCCAACGCGACCAAGGATGGCGCGGGCCGCCTGTGCGTTGCCGCCGCGACCACCGTTGGCGACAAGGGCTTCGAGCGCACCGAGGCGCTGGTCGACGCCGAAGTCGACCTGATCGTCATCGACACCGCGCACGGCCATAACAAGGACGTCGCGCGCGCTGTGGAGCGGGTGAAGAAGCTGTCGAACCGCGTCCAGGTCGTCGCCGGCAACGTCGCGACCGCCGCCGCCACGCGCGCGCTGATCGACGCGGGCGCGGACGGGGTGAAGGTCGGCATCGGCCCGGGATCGATCTGCACCACCCGCGTGGTCGCAGGCGTCGGCGTGCCGCAGCTGACCGCCGTGATGGACGCCGCCAACGAAGCCGCCAAATCAGGCGTCCCGGTGATCGCCGACGGCGGCCTGCGCACCTCGGGCGACCTTGCCAAGGCGCTTGCCGCCGGGGCATCGACCTGCATGGTCGGATCGCTGCTGGCAGGGACCGAGGAAGCGCCGGGCGAAACCTTCCTGTATCAGGGCCGCGCGTACAAATCCTATCGCGGCATGGGCAGCGTCGGCGCGATGGGCCGCGGCTCGGCCGACCGCTATTTCCAGGGCGACATCAAGGATCAGTTGAAGCTCGTCCCCGAGGGGATCGAGGGCCAGGTCGCGTTCAAGGGCCCGGCCAAGGACGTGATCCACCAGCTGATCGGCGGCATCAAGGCGGCGATGGGCTATACCGGCGCGGCAACGATCCCCGAGTTGCAGCAGAAGGGCAAGTTTGTCCGGATCACCAATGCCGGCCTGCGCGAAAGCCATGTCCATGACGTGACGATCACGCGCGAAGCTCCCAACTACCCGACGCGCTGATCCCCGCCTAAACCGCGCAATCTCAGAAATTTAGCGGGACTGGAACCGATCGTTTCGCGTGCGCGTTGACTGCTCCGGGCCGATGCATGTGCATCACCTGGGGGAATGACGGAGCAATCGTGGAATCCAGCGCGACACGGGTGGCGGACGTCCCGGCTTTTCTGGCGAATGGCGGAGAGATGGGCGCGCGCATCGCCGCCTTCGATTGGTCGTCAACCAGTGCCGGGCCGATCGACGCCTGGTCGCAGAGCCTGCGCAGCATCGTCGCATTTCTCGTAAACTCGCCCGTGCCGCTGGTCATGCTGTGGGGCGAGGATGGCCACCTCATTTACAATGACGGCTATTCGGTCTTTGCCGGCGAGCGCCATCCCGGGCTGCTCGGCATGAAGGTGCTGGAGGCCTGGCCCGAAGTCGCCGACCTCAACGCGCATGTGATGCGCGTCGGCCTGGCAGGCGGGACGCTCGCCTATCGCAATCACAAGCTGAAGCTCAACCGCACGGGTACGTTCGAGGATTGCTGGCTCGACCTCGATTATTCGCCGGTGTTCGAGGATGACGGGCATCCGGCCGGGGTCATGGCCGTGGTGGTCGAAACCACCGAATCGGTCAGGAGCGAGCAGGCGCTGCGCGAGAGCGAGGCACGGCTACGCTTTCTGGACATTCTCGACCGCGAAACCGGCGGCGCGACCGATCCGTCGGAGATTCTTGCGAACACCACGCGCAGGCTCGCCGATAAGCTCGGGGCATCCAACTGCGCCTATGCCGATATGGATGCCGATGGCGACGGCTTCACCGTCCGCGGTGACTGGGCGAAGCCGGGGTCGCGCTCGATCGTCGGCCATTACAGCTTGGCCGCATTCGGCGAGCAGGCGGTGCGCGAGCTCAACGCCGGGCGCCCGCTAATCCTCGACGACAATGCGATGGAGCTACCGGCGCATGAAGCGGCGACGTTTCAGGCGATCGGCATCGCCGCCACCTGCTGCATGCCGCTGGTCCGGGACGGGCGGCTGATCGCGCTGATGGCGGCGCATCATGCCGAGCCGCATGTCTGGACCCCGGACGAGATCGCGCTGATCCGTGAGGTCACCGACCGCAGCTGGGCACATGTCGCGCGCACGGCTGCCGAAGCGGAGCTGCGCCGGACCGCCGAACAGCTGCGCCAGCTGAACGCCGAACTGGAAACCCGTGCCAACGAACGTGCCGCCGCGCTGGAGCAGAGCCGCACCCAGTTCCGCCTGCTGGTGCAGGGCGTGACCGACTATGCGATCTACATGCTCAATCCCGACGGGGTGGTCGCCAGCTGGAATGCCGGGGCGCAGCGGATCAAGGGCTATACGCCGGACGAGATCATGGGAGCGCATTTCTCGACCTTCTATCCCGAAGAGGATCGCGCCGCCGGGGAACCGCAGCGCGCCCTTGAAACCGCGCGCCGCCAGGGGCGCTTCGCCGCCGAAGGCTGGCGGATGCGCAAGGGCGGCGTGCGCTTCCGCGCCAGTGTGGTGCTCGACGCGATCCATGACGATGACGGCAAGCTGATCGGCTTTGCCAAGATCACCCGTGACATCACCGAACGCGAGGAGGCGCAGCGCGAGTTGGAAGTCGCGCGCGAGGCGCTGTTCCAGAGCCAGAAGATCGAGGCGATCGGCCAGCTCACCGGCGGGGTCGCGCATGACTTCAACAATCTGCTGATGGCGATCATCAGCGGCCTGACCCTGCTGCGCAAGCGCCTGCCGGAGGGCGATGCGCAGATCACCCGCCTGATCGACAATTCGATGCAGGCGGCCGATCGCGGCGCGGCGCTGACTCAGCGGATGCTCGCCTTTGCCCGGCGACAGGAGCTCAAGACCGAACGGATCGACGTCCCGGCACTGGTCGCCGACATGCGCGGCCTGCTGGAACGGACGATCGGCCCGTCGTGGCGGATCGAGGTCGATTTCCCCGATCAACTGCCCGCGGTCTCTGCCGACGCCAACCAGCTCGAAATGGCGCTGGTCAATCTGGCGGTGAATGCCCGCGATGCGATGCCCGATGGCGGTCGCATCTGGATCCGCGGTGTCGAGCGTGAAGTGGTTGGCGAAGTGCGCGGCCTGACCTCGGGTCAGTATGTCCGCATGACGGTGCGCGACGAGGGGAGCGGCATGGATGCCGCGACGCTGGCCCGCGCGACCGAGCCGTTCTTCACGACCAAGGGGGTGGGCAAGGGCACTGGCCTCGGCCTGTCGATGATCCACGGTTTTGCCCGGCAGAATGGCGGGATGCTGGAATTGGAGAGCGAGCCGGGCAAGGGCACGGCGGCGCATATCTGGCTGCCGGTCGCGGGGGACCGCGCGCGCACGGCGGTGGCCACGCCGCGCAGCGTCATGGGCCGCGCCGCCACCCGGTCGCTCGTCGTGCTGGTGGTGGATGACGATCCACTGGTGTTGATGAATACCGCCGATCTGCTCACCGACCTTGGGCACAGGGCGATCGAAGCCGATTCCGGCGCCGCCGCGCTCGAGCAGCTTGTGGCACGGGAGGATATCGCGCTGCTGATAACCGATCAGGCGATGCCCGGCATGACCGGAACCGAACTGATCGCCCAGGTCCGCGAACGGCGTTCCGAGCTTCCGATCATCCTCGCCACCGGCTATGGCGAAACCCCCGCCGCCGCCGCCGCGCACCTGCTGCGTCTCAACAAGCCCTTCACTCAGGCCGACCTGGAACGCGCCGTGTCGGATGCGATGCTGCAGCGGGTGTAAGGGGCATCGCGCCTTCCTCTCCCTGCAAGGGAGCGGTGACGGCCTGACATCATTTCGACGCAATGCGCGGGCAATCCGACCCCGCCTTGTCGAGTATCGCTGTCCCGCCCCCGCCCGAAGCATCACGCACGCCGCTGGCGCAACTGCGCGAGCGGTTCGGCACCCGCGCGGTAGCGATTGCACTGGCGCTGCTGGTCGAACTGCTGCTGGCGCTGCTCCTGCTCACCATCGCGCCCAAGATCCTCTCGCCACCGGACAAAACGGTCCCGCTGAAGACCTTTGGCGTCAGCCCCGAACCCGAATCCGCGCCCGAACCGCCATCCGATGCCCGCCCCGCCGCGGCCGAACCCCGGCCCAGTGCACGCGCGCAGCCGCGCGACGCTGAAGTGCCGCCGACGCCGGACCCGGTGGTCGCCGATCCTGTGCCAGAGCCGCCCGTGCTGCTCGACATTCCGCTCAGCCGCATGCCCGACATCTCCACCCTGCCGCGTCGCCCGGCTGCCGGTCCCGCGGCCCCCGCGCGCCGTGTCGCCGGTCCTCCCGCGCCTGGGCCCGACCCGGGAGACTCGCGCCGCGTCGAAGGGCGTGGCCCCAATGGCGAGCCGCTCTATGCCGCGTCCTGGTTCCGCGAACCCTATGACAGCGAGCTGCGCGGCTATCTGTCGACCGCGCGCCCGCCCGGCTGGGCGCTGATCGCGTGCCGCACGGTGGCCGATTATCGCATCGACAGCTGTACCTTGCTCGACGAATATCCGGACGGCGCGCAGATCGGGCGCGCCGTGCTCGCCGCCGCATGGCAGTTTCGCGTCCGGCCGCCCCGGCTGCGCGGACAGTATCAGGTCGGCGAATGGGTGCGGATCCGCATCGATTACGAAGTCGGTTCAACGCGCGTACGCTAGGTTCTCGAAAGGAACGAAATGATGTGGATTGCAGCTCTGGCCCTGCTGGCCTCCGGCGTTCAGGACGCCCCGACGCCGACCCCCGGAACCGTGACGGTCGAGGCGGTGGCGGATGAAGCCACCCCGGCTGCGGTGCGTCAGGTCTTTGCCGACGCGGTGGAACAGGCACTGCTCGACGCGCGCTTCACCGCGCTGCCGCCACAGGCGCGCGGGCGCTACATTGCGCGGATCGGCGTGACCCGTGCCGAGCGTGGCGCGGTCGCGTCGAACGGGCGTGAGCCGGGCGCGTCGGGCGGCGTCGGCAATTGGGGCGGTGGGGTCAGCGTGACGCTACCCTCCGGCAAGCGCCAGCTGCGCGGCCTGATCGTCACCACGCTGACGGTCGAACTGATCAGCCGCGCCGACGACACGGTCGTGTGGCGCGGCAGTGCGCTCACGGCTCAGGCCGCAGGCACCCGCGCCGATGTTCCGGCAACGCTCGCGGCCAAGCTTGCCCCGGCGATCATCCGCGCATTCCCCCAGACCCTCGCTGAACCGCTGTCGATTCCCTAAGGGCCGGTGCCGCTACTGTTTCAGCTTTGCTGAAACCGTCCTTATGAGAACGCCATGACACCTGCTGCGCGGACCCGCACTGCCATCGAACTGCTCGACACGATCATCGCCGCCGCGCGCGAAGGGGGTGCGTCGGCAGACGTGCTGATCGCGCGCGAACTCGCCGCGCGCCGCTATGCCGGGTCGAAGGACCGGCGTGCGATCCGCGGGCTCGTCTACGACGCGATCCGTCTGAGCGGCGAAGTTCCGGCGAGTGGCCGCGCCGCGCTGCTCGCGCTCGCCGCGCGCGATCCTGATCTTGCCGCGACCTTCGATGGCTCGCCCTATGGCCCTGCTCCGATCAAGCCCGGTGAGCCTGCCGCCGTTCACGGCATCGCTCCCGCCTGGCTGATCGACGCGCTCGTCGCCTCGGGCGTCGATGGCGAACAGGCAGCAGCGTTGCTCGACCGGGCCCCGCTCGACCTGCGCGTCAACCCGTTGCGGGCCGACCGCGACCAGCTCGCCGCCATTTTCCCGGACTCCGCGCCGATCCCCGGTCTCGATCTCGCGCTGCGCCTGTCCGCCGACACGCCGGTGGACAAGAGCGACGCCTATGATGCGGGCTGGTTCGAGGTGCAGGATGCGGGCAGCCAAGCCGTGACGCTCGCCGCGGCCGCGGCGCCGGGCATGCGCGTGGTCGATCTGTGCGCGGGCGGGGGCGGCAAGACGCTCGCGCTCGCCGCGGCGATGGCGGGGGAGGGGGCGATCCTCGCCACCGACAGCGACCGCGCCCGCCTGTCGCGCCTCGCCCCACGCGCGCAGCGGGCAGGGGTGGAGATCGTCGAAACCCGCCTGCTCAACCCGAACCGGGAGGCGGATGCGCTGACCGACTGGGCCGACAGCGCGGACGTCGTGCTGATCGACGCGCCGTGTTCCGGCACCGGCACGTGGCGCCGCAATCCGGAGGCGCGCTGGCGGCTCACCCCGGCGCGGCTCGCGCGGCTGGTGGAGACGCAGGCGCGGTTGCTGGATGTCGGCGCGGCGCTGGTCCGCCCCGGCGGCGCGCTGATCCATATCGTCTGCTCGCTGCTCGATGCGGAGGGGGCGGATCAGGTGACGGCGTTCCTTGCGCGCAATCCCGCCTTCCGTGCAGAGCCGCTTGCGCTCCCGCTCGGCACGCCGCATGGACCCGGCATGCGCCTCACCCCGCTCAGCGATGCGACCGACGGCTTTTTTGTCGCGCGGCTGGTGCGCGCATGATAGCCCTATCCATTCCACGTCCGGAGACTGTCATGCGTATCTCGCTCGTGTCGGCCGCCGCAGCTCTCACGCTGCTCAGCGTTTCGACTTCGCTCAACGCCCAGCGTGCCGACGACCAGATCGACGCGCGCTCGGTCGCATTGCTCGATCGCGGAAAGACGGCGCGCGCCGCCGGTGATCTCGACACCGCCAATGGCCTGATCGAAAGCGCGCTCGCGGTCGATCCGCGTAACCGCGCCGCCTATCTGGTGCTGGCCGAAATCGCCCGCGCGCAGGGCTTGCCGGGCAAGGCGATCCGCTTCTACCGCGAAGCGCTGACGCTCGAGCCGAACGACCAGGCGGCATTGCGCGGGCAGGGCGAAGCGATGGTGCAAAAGGGCGCGGTCGAACGCGCCCGGGAGAATCTCGCGCGGCTGAAGACGCTGTGCGGCAATTGCGCCGAGGCGACGCAGCTGGCCGCCGCGATCGCCAAGGGGCCGCCGGCTACCGCCACGGCGCAGGTGGTTCCGGCAGCCAAGCCGGACGAGGAAAAGAAGAACTAATCGCGTCCCGATTCCGCGTCCGTGGCGGGCATCGCCACGGCGCCGCTCGTTCGCGGCGCGGCATAGCTCAGATCGTGATGGCGACTGGAAGGCCGACCGACCTTTGATGGTCTCCCCTCGGCGCGCATGCGCCGGTCCGCCTCGGTCCAGTCGGGCGCCACCGCATCATCCTGTTCCCAGTGCACGATGCTCGCCTCGTCGCACCAGAGCATCAGCTTCGGCATCGCCTTCAGATGCGCTCCGCTCGTCATATAGCGTCGCATGGCGGCCTGATCTCGCCATAAGGTCATCGTCCAGAAGGTGCGTTCGCGATCGGGGAGCAGCGATCCCGTCAGAAACCCCTCGGCGCGGCCGACCTGAGCGCGGGTGCGTAGCGCCGCGATCGCGAAACCCGGCATGAACCGCCACGATCGAATGCGCAGCCGGGTGATACTCACGAAAACCATAGTGCCTCCGGGAAGCCCGCGTCGCCGCCCGATCCGCTTCAGGCTTCGTCGCCGGGAGCATCGCCCTTTTAGGACAATGCGCGTGCCAGCGCGACAAACTCCGCGACGCTCACTGTCTCGGCGCGTCGCGTCGGATCGATCCCGAGTGCCTCGGCCGCTTCGACCGCGCCCGGAACCGCCTTCAAACTCTGCCGCAGCATCTTGCGCCGCTGGCCGAAGGCGGCGGCGGTCAGCTTCTCCAGCACCTTGAACTTCACCCCCGGCGGTTCGTCGCCGGGCACGATATGCACCACCGCCGACATCACCTTGGGCGGCGGGGTGAACGCGCTGCGGTGGACCGGCATCGCGATCCGCGCGCTGCTGCGCCACTGGGCGAGCACGGCGAGGCGGCCATAATGATCGCTGTCGGTGGTTGCGACGATGCGCTCGGCCACTTCCTTCTGGAACATCAGGGTCAGGCTCGCCCACCACGGCTCCCACTCGGCGGACAGCCAGCCGACCAGCAACGCCGTGCCGACATTGTACGGCAGGTTCGACGCGATATGCGGCTTGCCCGAAAACAGCGCCGGGGCATCGACCTCCAGCGCATCGCCCTCGATCACCTTGAGCTGTCCCGGAAACGCTTCGCCCAGTTCCTCCAGCGCGGGGATACAGCGCCGGTCGCGCTCGACCGCCGTGACCTGCGCGCCGGCACCCAGCAGCGCGCGCGTGAGGCCGCCCGGCCCCGGGCCGACCTCGAACACCTCGGCGCCGTTGAGATCGCCGGGCACCCGCGCGATTCGGTCGAGCAATTGCGAATCGAACAGGAAATTCTGGCCCAACGCCTTGCTGGCGGAGAGCCCGTGTTTCGCAATCACCTCACGCAGCGGCGGCAGCTTGGTCACGCGGGCGCGACCTGTTCGGCGTCATAGGCGGCGCGATGCTCCGCCGCCTGCGCCGCCATGCGGATCGCTGCGATCATCGCGCCCGGCTCGGCCATGTCCTTGCCCGCGATGCCGAACGCGGTGCCATGATCGGGCGAGGTGCGCACGATCGGCAGGCCAAGCGTCAGATTGACTCCCTCGTCGAAATGCAGCGTCTTGAGCGGGATCAGCGCCTGATCGTGGTACAGGCAGATCGCGGCATCATAGGTCGCGCGCGCCCGCGCATGGAACATCGTGTCGCCGGCAAACGGCCCGGTCGCGTCGATCCCCTCGGCGCGCAGCTGTTCGATCGCCGGGATCAGCAGGTCGATCTCCTCGCGCCCGATCGCGCCGCCCTCGCCCGCATGCGGGTTGAGCCCGGCAAAGGCCAGGCGGGGCGCGCTGATCCCGAAATTGCGGGCAAGGCCGCGTGCAGTTGCCCGTGCCTTGGCCAGGATCAAGGGGATCGTGATCGTCGGCGCCACCGCGCTCAGCGCGATGTGCGTCGTCACCGGCACCACGCGCAGCGTCGGCCCGGCCAGCATCATCACGGCATTTTCCGGCGCCACGCCACAGCGTTCGGCGACGAATTCGGTCTGCCCCGGATGGGTGAAGCCAATGGCGTAGAGCTGCGCCTTCGACACCGGCCCGGTGACCAGACCGCCCGCTGTGCCCGATCGCGCCAGCCCCGTCGCCAGCTCCAGGCTGCTCAGCGCGCAGCGCGCCCCCGCGACGTCGGGAACCCCCGGCTGGACGGCGGCAGAGCAATCGACCGGCAGCACCGGCAGCGCGGCGTCAAACGCGCCGCGTGCCTCGTCGGGGCTGCCGATCCGCGCCACCGGCCCGTCCCACACCGCCGCGATCGCGCCGGGCTCACCGACCGCGAAGAACGGGGCAAGCGCATGCAACTCGCGGGCGTGCCACGCCTTGCCGATGATCTCCGGGCCGATCCCTGCCGGATCGCCCATCGCGATCGCGAGCGGACGCAGCGCGCCGCTCACGGCTCAGCGATACTCGACGATCGCGTCGCGGCGCAGATCCTTGAGCAGCCGTGTAGCGCGCAGATTGGTGCGGCGCTCTTCCAGCCCGTTGCGGATCGCGTCGGGCGATGGCCCGGCGGCAGTCTTGGGATCGTCGCGCCCGCACAGCACCAGAGCGCGGATGCCCTCGGACGGTGATCCGAAGGGCGGAGTCGCCTGTCCGACCTGCAGCCCGAGAATCAGGTCCTGCAACTGCGGCGGCAGGTCGCGCGCGACCACCGAATCATTGTCGATGACATCGGCACCCAGCGTCTCGGCCGCCTTGCCGACCGCGCCACAGCCATTGGTGGATTTCAGCACCGCGGCGAATTCGGCGACCTTGGCGGTCGCCTGCGCCTGAGTGATGCCGGCCGGGAATTTGACGGTCAGCTGGCGCAGGCTCAGCTTCGCGTCGCGCGGATCGGGCATGCCGACCTGCCGCTTGTCGACGAGATACAGGATCGAAAAGCCGCCCGGCACCTCAATCGGGCCCGCAACCTGGCCGACCTGCATCTGCTGCGCCGCCTGCGCCAGGGATGCAGGAAGCATTTCGGTGCGGACCCAGCCCAGATCGCCGCCGGTCGATTTGGTCGTCGCTTCGGTGAACTGCGCGAAATATTCGAACGGGCGACCCTGCTGCATCTGCTGGATCATCTGCTGCATGCCCTGGAACACTTCGCCCGCGCGCTCCGGCGGGGCCGAGAGATAGATCTCGCGCAGGTGATATTCGTTGGTGCCCTTCGACGCTTCGATCGTGTCGATGATCTGCTGGATTTCATAATCGCCGACGTTGATGAACGGGCCGACGCTGCGGCGGATCACCGCCTGCCATGCCAGCTCGCCTTCGATCTGGCGGCGGAACGAGCGTTCCGACGATCCCACGTCCTTCAGCCATGCGCGCATCTGATCGGGCGAGCGACCATAGCGGCGCGCAATGCCGGCAAAGCTGCGCTCGATCTGCTCGGCGGCGATCGACACATTTTCCGCCTTGGCGTGCTGTATCTGGATCGTCTCGTCGATCAACAGGCGCAGCACCTGCATGCGCAGCTGATCCTTTTCCGCGTCGGAGAGCTTCCACTGGTTGAGCGCGATCGCCAGGTTGACGCGATGATCGACATCGGTCCGGGTCAGCACATAGCCGTTCACGATGGCCGTGGGCTTGCGCACATTGGGATCTGCCTTGCCGAACAGCTGCAGATTTTCCGGCAGATTGAGGTTCGCCGTGGATGGTACGGCCCCGTCATCGACGGTTTGCGCCGCAATGGCCGTGCTGCCCGCAATACCCAGAACAAGGGCCGCAATCCGGCCGAAACGCGCGACTTTCGTCATCTTCACCTGTGCCTGAAACCTGTTCGATTTTCGTGATCGAGGCCGTCTTACTAGCCAATTGTGCCTGAACTGGGGCTTACGGCCTGTAATCTATCGCCGCAATGGTCATGATTGGGCGCACCCTGATCCTCCCCTCGCGGGGAAGACTTAGCGAATCTTCAACGCCCCAGATTCTTCAGCGCCAGTGTAAACAGGTAGGAATTGCCGCGCCGCGCATCGCCCGTGGTCTGGTAATCGCGCTTCCAGGTCAGGCCGACACGGATGCAATCGTCCTCATATTCGACGCCCAGCCGGTGGCGCACCGGCTCGAACCCGTCGGCGAGCGAGGCCGGGTCTTCCTCGCCATCGGTCAGGTCGACCACCGCCGATCCGAATGCCGACCAGAAGCGGGAAATCTGGACGCGCGCGCCGATCCGCGCTTCCTCGCGGTCCTGCAGATCTTCCAGCGCGAAGGGGATGTTGCGGTTGAGCCGCAAATAGCCAAGCGTGACGAACGTGGTGCGCGATCCGACGGTCGCGTCGATCTCGTTGCGGCGCACGGCGAAATTGTCCTTGTCCACGCGATAGCGGTGCGTGAACGACACGAAGTCGCGATACCGCACCACCGTCCGCCCGACGATGTCCGACAGCCGGTCGTCGAGGCCGGTCCCGCTCGGCAGGATCGTGGGGCGCGCATTCAGGCGATAGCTCTGCCCCACATTCGCCTCGACCGAAATGCCCGGCAGGTACAGCGCATAGTCGACGCCGAACGTGAAGCGCGTCGAATCCTCGAACCGGTCGTAACCCGGGAAGCGGTTGAGCGCGAAGAGGTTCGAATCCTCGAGATCGACCGATCGGGCGTCCTCGTTCGGCACGTCGATATTCTCGATGCGCGGCGCGGCGACGATCTGGAAGCGCGGCGTGATCCGCTGCGTGCCGCCGAACGCGTCCCCGATCAGCGGCCATTTGACGTCCAGCGCGAGCGCACCGATCGCGCGCCCGCGAAAGCCCTCCAGCCCGCGATAGCTCACCACGCTGGTCGCGGCGGTCTGCTGGGTGTTGTACAGGTCGCCGCGGCCATAGGCGGTCAGCGTCACCTCCTGCCCCCAGGCGGTCAGCTTGCGCAGGTCGTAGCGCAGCGAGGCAAAGGCGCGCTGCGTATCCTGTCCCGCGTTGCGCCCGATCGCCAGGCTGTTGGCCTGCAGCTCGAACCGCCCGCCGGCGATCAGGTCCTGGCCAAAGCGCAGTCGATAGTCGATCTCGGGCAGCGCCACAGGCTGCAACCCCTGGCTTTCGGTCGGGCGCAGCGTCTGGACGAACCAGCCGTTGATCGAGAAATAGGAATCGCGGTCGATCCGCTCGACGCGCAGGTTGTTGCGCAGCCGGTCGTCGCTGGAAATATCGTAGCGGCGCAGGAAGGTCCGGTCGCTCGCCAGCCGGACCGATCCGCTCGTGCTCCAGTTTTCGTCGAACTGGTACCGGCCGACCGCGTCGATATAGCCGCGAAATGCATTCTCGCTCGACACGGTGGGGCTGGGCGAAATGAAATCATCGCTGCGCCGGCTATAGGTGCCATAGGCGGTGACGCTGAACGCGCCCTTGTCGAGCAGATGGCGGTATTGCGCCTGGATCATCGGCAGCGCATCGGTGAAGATGTGCGGGGTCAGCGTCAGGTCGCGATTGGGCGCCAGGCTGAAATAATAGGGCAGGGCGACCTCGAACCCGTTGACCGCGTCGTAGCGCAGCTCGGGCGCGAGCAGGCCGCTGGCATTGCCGTCGCCCACCGAATGGGAAAATACCGGCAGCGGCAGGCTGGCGATGCCGAACAGCGACACGCGCGCGCCGGTGTAGCGGATGCGCTGGGTCGCCGGATCATAGACGACGCGGACCGCAGTGATCTTCCACGACGGCTCCTTGGGGCAATTGCCCGAATCGACCACGGCGCAGGGGGTATAGGCGGCGCGATCGACCCGGATCACGCCCCCGGCCTCACGCGTCCCGCGCTCCGCAGCGATGCGCCCGCCCTGCTCCAGCACGACGAGCATGTTCTCGATCGCGCCGTCCTTCAGCGAATCGGTCAGCTCGATCCGGTCCCCATAGGCGGTGTCGCCCTCGGGATTGGTGACCGCGATATTGCCGTTCGCCACCACCTGCCCGGTCTTGCGGTTCCAGATCACCTTGTCGGCGCGCAGCCGGTTGCCGTCGCGGAACAGGCGCACATCGCCGCTCACCGTGACGACATCGCCGTTCGAATCATATTCGGCCAGATCGGCGGAAAACTGGATCTGGTCGGGATCGTCGGGCAGCGGGGTTTCGGACGGCGGCGGCGGTTCGACCGCGCGGTCCTGCAGGTCCTGAACGCCGGTCGCGCCGGCCCCGGGGACCAGACACAGGGCCAGCGGGACGACCCCGGCGAGCAACAGAGCCTTGCGCGTCACGTTTCTCGAAAACCCCTTTGAACCAACACTCGCCCCGCGCAGGGCCGAAGCAGCCCTATCGCACCGCACGGCCCGCTTCGCAATCGCCCGACGTTGCCCCGCTCGGGTGCCGCGCCTAGATAGGCGTGAATCGCGGCCCATCCGAACCGCTAACGCCCACAGGAACAGGAAGCTTCATGCAGGTCATTTTTTCTGCCACCCGCCCCGCCGATACCGCAGTGCTCGCGCTCCCGATCGAAAAGGACGGGCTGGATCGCATGCCCGCAGGCACGCTGGACGATGCGACGCTGGCACTGGTGCGCGGCGCGGCCCGGGCGGGTCGGTTCGAGGGTGAGGCGGGCGGCATCGCCGAAATCTTCGTCCCCGGTGGCGAAGCGGCGAACCGGGTGGTGCTGCTCGGCGTCGGTTCGGGCAGCGAGGCGGACTATGAGCGCGCCGGTGGATCGCTGACCGCGCGCTTCCTGACCTCGGGCGTGACCGCCGTGACGGTCGACTTCGCCGCTCTGGGCGGTGCACCGACCGCGCGCGCCGTCGCGCGCTTCGCCGCGGCCGCGGTGCAGCGCAGCTGGCGCCACGACGTCTATCGCACCAAGCTCAGCGACAAGCAGAAGCCGACGCTCGACACGCTCACCCTCGCCAACGCCCCCGCCGACAGCGACTCAAGCTGGGCAAGCCTCGACGCGGTGACCAAGGGGATGGAACTGACCCGCACGCTGGTGTCGGAGCCGCCGAACATCATCTATCCGGAAAGCTTCGTCGAACGCTGCCGCCACCTTGCGGATCTGGGCGTCGAAATCACCGTGCTCGACCGCGCCGACATGGAAAAGCTCGGCATGGGCGCGCTGCTTGGTGTCGCACAGGGGTCGCGCCGTGAGGCCCGCCTGCTCGCGATGCGTTGGAACGGCAAGGGATCGGGCGACGTCGATGTCGCGCTGGTCGGCAAGGGCGTGACCTTCGACACTGGCGGCATCTCGATCAAGCCCGCCGCCGGCATGGAAGACATGAAGTGGGACATGGGCGGCGCAGGTGCCGTCGCCGGCGCGATGAAGGCGCTCGCGCTGCGCAAGGCCAAGGCGAACGTGATCGGCGTGTGCGGCCTGGTCGAGAACATGCCCGACGGCAATGCGCAGCGTCCGGGTGACGTCGTGACCTCGATGTCGGGCCAGACGATCGAGGTGATCAACACCGACGCCGAGGGCCGCCTCGTCCTGTGCGACGCCATCACCTGGGTGCAGCGCACCCACGGCCCCAAGACGATCGTCGATCTCGCTACCCTGACCGGCGCGATGATCATCGCGCTCGGCAGCGAGCATGGCGGCCTGTTCTCGAACGACGACGGGTTGGCGGAGGAGCTGCTGTCCGCCGGCCGCGCGACCGGCGATCCTCTGTGGCGCTTCCCGCTCGGCGACGCCTACAACAAGCTGATCGACAGCCCGATCGCGGACATGAAGAATGTCGGCCCGCGCGGCGCCGGGTCGATCACCGCGGCGCAGTTCATCCAGCGCTTCGTCGACACCGGCGTGCGCTGGGCGCATCTCGACATCGCCGGTATGGTGTGGGCTGACAAGCCCGGCCCGAATTACGACAAGGGCGCAACCGGCTACGGCGTCCGCCTGCTCGACCGCTATATCCGCGACAATTTCGAGCGGTGATCGGGTGATGCAGGTCGATTTCTACCACCTCACCGCGACCCCGCTGGAGCGCGCGCTCCCGCAGATCGCGGCCAAGGTGGTGGAAACCGGCCAGCGTCTGCTGATCGTCTCCGCCGACGCCGAACAGCGCCGCCGGATCGACCAGCTGCTATGGACCTTCCGCCCCGACAGCTTCCTGCCCCACGCCCAGGCCGGGGCAGGAGACGACAGCCGCCAGCCAGTCCTGATCGGCGAAGCGGTCGCGCCCGGCAACGGCGCGCGCCACGTCGCGCTGATCGACGGGGAATGGCGCGACGAAGCGCTCACCTTCGACCGCGCCTTCCACTTCTTCGGTGAAGACAGCATCGGGGCGGCGCGGATCGCGTGGAAGACCCTCGCCGACCGCGATGGCGTCGAGCGCCGCTACTGGAAACAGGACGAAACCGGCCGCTGGGCACAGGCGGCGTAACCATTCAATCCTCCCCGGAACGGAGAGAGGGACCGCCGCGAAGCGGTGGTGGAGTGGGCCCGGGTCAAGGACTTCGTTTCGCGGAGGGCCCCCTCCGTCAGCGCTGCGCGCTGCCATCTCCCGGTGCTGGGGAGGATTTCATCGCCGCCCGCCCCCTTGCCACCACGCCCGCACCCGACTAGAGGCGCGCGCAATCCCATCCCCCATATGACAGGAGCCGCTCGGCCATGGCCGTGACCCGTACCTTTTCGATCATCAAGCCCGATGCCACCCGCCGCAACCTGACCGGCGCGGTCACCAAGATGCTTGAGGAAGCCGGCCTGCGCGTCGTCGCCAGCAAGCGCATCCACATGACCCGCGAGCAGGCCGAAGGCTTCTACGCGGTCCACAAGGAGCGCCCCTTCTTCGGTGAACTGGTCGAATTCATGATCTCCGGCCCGGTCGTCGTGCAGGTGCTCGAGGGCGAGAACGCCATGCAGCGCAACCGCGACATCATGGGCGCGACCAACCCGGCGAACGCCGAGCCGGGCACGATCCGCGCCGAGCTGGCCGAGTCGATCGAAGCCAACACCGTCCATGGTTCGGACAGCGACGAGAACGCGGCGATCGAAATCGCCTATTTCTTCAAGCCGGAAGAAATCGTCGGCTGATGGAGCCGATCATCGGACCAGACCAAGCGGGCCGGGGGCAACCCCGGCCCGTTTTGCGTCAGTGCCAGATCGCCGACAATGGATAGAGCGCGATCAGCCAGATCAGGCACGCGATCACCACCGGCCGCTTGCGCACGAAAATCGCGATCAGGCTGACCGGGAAGAACGACAGGCTCAGGATCGCGCTGCGCAGGTCGAGCGCGGGGGAAAGCAGCCAGAACACCAGCCCGATCAGGACCGCGTTGCAGAACAACAGCGCGCCCATCACCGTGCGGTAATTGCGCTCGAAATGCGCATCAAGGTCGCTGTCGCGGTCGACCGCGTCGGGAAAGACCAGTGACGCCGCGACATAATAGACCGCCGTCACCAGAAACCCGCCGAACATCACCGGCCAGCTCAGCGGCAGCTGATCGCGCATTGCCCAGCCATACATCCAGAATGTCACCACGTCGCACGACACGAACAGGCCGAGCAGTCCGGTCGACCAGCCGATTGTCCGGATCCCCCGCGCCTTGATCGCGCGCGTCAACCCACCCAGCCCCTCCGCCAGCGCCAGGCCCAGGATCAGCCCGAACAGCGAAAAGATGAACTCGAAACCGCTCACATCATGTCCCCTTGGCCCGGTTCGTCGGGCGCAGGGCGCACCTTGTCAATCCGACGTTCGCGATCCTCTTCCGCGCTCTAGCCGCCCGGCTGTGCCGCCGGCTTGTCCCAAAGCGCATTCAGCCGGGCATCGACGTTCGTGCCCAGCTTGTCCTCGCGCAGGATCAGTCCGCGCAATTTCAGCGATCTCCCGAACAGCCCGGGCTCGATCTCCCACACCAGATCGTAAATCGCGCGTTCCAGCCGCGGCCCGCCCGCGCCGTCGCAGCGGCTTTCGATCAGGACCGGCAGGCGACCCCGGCGCCGATCCGGCCCGCCATCGGTCAGCGTCAGCAAGGGCCTGGCGATCCAGTCGGCCTGAAACGCATGTACCGTCACGGTAAACTGGGGTTCGACCCCCAGCGAAGGCGGAAAGCGGATGTCGGTCGCCTGCAGCGCGCATTCGACCCCCTTGAACGCCAGCGTATCGCCGCCGGCATCGGTCGCGATCAGCCCGACCCGACGGCGGGTCGCCTCGGCCTCTGCCTGCGCCGCCGCCTGTTCGGCAGCGCGCGTCGCGG
Source organism: Sphingomonas sp. (assembly GCF_965227385.1). Lineage (GTDB taxonomy): Bacteria > Pseudomonadota > Alphaproteobacteria > Sphingomonadales > Sphingomonadaceae > Sphingomonas. Next base: position 151,714 of record NZ_OZ245750.1, on the reverse strand, counting down.
CGGCATCGCGGCGTTCGGACCAGCCGTTCCAGAATGTCAGCCCCGCGATCACCACGCCGGCCACCGCAACCAGTTCACCGATCGTCAGCCAGCGGCGGCGCACCGCCTGTTTCTCGGCTTTCTCGGCCTGGTCCTCATGTGGGTCGGGTGGCGTCTCGGTCATGCCGTGGTCTTATCCTGTCGATCCAGCGGCGTCACCGCCCCGGCAGCGTGATCGTCGCGCACAGCCCGCCACCGTCGCGGTTCGCCAGCGTGATGTCGCCCCCCGCCTCGCGCACGATCGCGCGCGCCAGCGTCAGGCCGAGGCCCACCCCACCCGTGGTGCGGTTGCGCGAGGGGTCGAGCCGGGTGAAGGGATCGAACACCGCCGCGATCTGCTCCGCCGGAATGCCGGGGCCGCGATCGGCCACCTCGATCCGCACGCCGCCTGTGTCATGGCCCAATTTCACCTCGGCGGCGCCCGCATATTTGATCGCGTTCTCGATCAGGTTGCGCAGCGCGCGGCGCATCAGGGACGGGCGGATGCGGCGGATCAGGCGATGGCCATTCTCATACTCCACCGCCGCGCCCAGATCACGGAAGTCATCGACCACTGCGTCGATCAGCGCCGACAAATCGGTCTCGGTCGGCGGCTCGCTCGGTCGGCCCAGCCGTGCCAGCGACAATATGTCGTCGAGCGTGCGGTTCATCTCGTCGATCGTGTCGGCCATGCGCGCACGGTCCTCGTCATCCTCGACCGATTCGATCCGCACGCGCAGCGCGGCGAGCGGTGTGCGCAGGTCGTGCCCGATCGCGCCGAGCATCTGGTCCTTCTCGTCCAGCATCGCGGTCACGCGGCTGCGCATCAGATTATGCGCGGCGATCACCGCGCGCACGTCACCCGGCCCGCGTTCCTCGATCGGCTCGGGCGCGGCACCGGGGCTGAACCCGCGCGCCGCATCAGCGAGCGAGCGCAACGGCCGGTTTACCCGCGCGCCAACCCACAGCACCGGAACGAGTACAAGGCCATAGATGATCAGCGTCTGCAGGATCAGCCGCCAGATGATGTCGCCATCGCTGCGCGGCCAGGCCGAGGTGAGCACCAGCCAGCCCTTGCCGGGCAGCTCGACCGCGACCATCAGCTCGCCGCCCAGCCGCTTCATGCGTTCGGCCCGCAGCGCGTTCATCCGGGCAAAGCGCGGATCGGTCGGCGACAATTTGCGAACGCCCGTGACGATGCGCCCCACCGGGATCCCGGCCTCGGCGAGCGAGGCGCGGATGCCCTCCTCGACCTCAGGCTTGCTCCGCAGCCCTGCAGGAATGGGATTGGTCGGCTCCAGCCGCAGCCGCGCCCTGCGCTGCTCCGGGGGCTCGCGGAATCGCCCGTCGCGGATGCGCTCGGCGGCATCGACCACGCGAGTGATCGCCGGCGCCGTCACCTGTTCGAAGCGCAGCGAACGCCGCTCGCGCAGGATCAGCGCGAAGTTGATCGCCTGCGCCACGAACAGCGCCAGCGCGACCAGCAGCGCGATCTGCCCGGTCAAGCTGCTGGGGACGAACCGTCTCACAGCTTGGTAACGTCGCTCGCCAGCGTGTAGCCGCCACCCCACACCGTCTTGATCAGCGTCGGGTTCCTGGCATCCGGTTCGATCTTCTTGCGCAGCCGGCTCACCTGATTGTCGATCGCGCGGTCGAACGCCGCCGCCTCGCGCCCCTGGGTCAGGTCGAGCAGCTGGTCGCGCGTCAGCACCGCGCGCGGGCGCATGACGAGCGCGAGCAGCAGGTTATACTCGCCGGTCGACAGCGGCACCGACACGCCCTCGCGGTCGACCAATGCCCGCTCGCCGGTCTTTAGCACCCATCCGGAAAAGGCATAGCTGCCCGTCTCCGGCGCGGCGAGGCGCGTTCCACCCGCCTGCATCCGGCGCAGCACCACCTTGATGCGGGCCGCCAATTCGCGCGGGGAAAAGGGCTTCACCACATAATCGTCCGCGCCCATTTCAAGGCCGACGATGCGGTCGGTTTCCTCGCTCCTGGCGGTCAGCAGGATCACCGGCACTTCGCTGGTCGCGCGGATATGGCGGCACAGGCTCAACCCATCCTCGCCCGGCATCATGATGTCGAGCACGACCAGATCGATCGCGTAGGCCGAGAGCCGCGTCCGCGCGGCTTCCGCATCGGCCACCTGCGTCACGCGAAACCCCTGCTTGGTCAGATATTGCGCCAGCGGCTCGCGGATCGAACGCTCGTCATCGACGAGCAGCAAATGCGGGGTCTCATTGGTCATCTCGTTGGAGTTAGCAGATTCCGTCCGCTCGGGAAGTGCCGGGCGGGCGCGGAGGAGGTCGCTGATCCCGCCCGGCATCGCCGTCACGCGCCCTGGGGGGAGGGCGGGGGCGGCGGTGTGTTTCCGCGGCGCTCGCGCATCTTCTTCACCTTGTCGCGTGCCTTCTCGCGCTGCGCCTGCATTTCGGCCGCGTCGATTTTGCCGTCGCTATTGGTGTCGAGCTTGGCGAAGCGCTGTGCCGACATCGCGTCGAACTCGGCCTTGCTGATCGCGCCGTCCTTGTTGGTGTCGGCCATCATCATGCCTGCGCCGCCAGCGCGACCGCCGTGCATGCCCTTGGCCTTGCCGCCACGGCCTTCGCCGCGCTTGCCCCAGCCCTTGCGGCCTTCACCCGCCTCGACCGTGCCGTCCTTGTCGGCATCCATCCGGGCAAAGCGCGCCTCGACCATCGCGCGGTTCTCCGCCTTGCTGATCAGGCCGTCGCCATTGGTGTCGACGCGCGCAAGCATCCGCTCGCCCATGCCGCCACCACCGCGCCGGCCGCCGCGCATGAAGTCCTGAAGTTCGCCGCCCTTCTTCTCGGCCATCGCGGCGCGTGCGGCCTCGGCACCCGCCTTGCGCTCGTCGGCGCTCAGCTGGCCATCCTTGTTGGTGTCCATCCGGTCGAACCGCGCATCGGCGCGCGCCAGCATTTCGGCCTTGGAAATCGGTTGCTTGGGCGCGGCCGGGGCTTCGCTCTGCATTGCGATTGCGGTGCCAGCGGCGAGCATCGCGCCGATCGCCGCCGTGGTGAGAAGTTTCTTCATACGGGCTCCTGTCACGCGGCAGGGGGCGCCGCAGTGATGCCCTTCTGAACCCCGCCTGTCGCACGCGTTTGTCAGCGCGACAGGAGATTGTCGCAAATTGTGTCGGGTTACCCGAAAATGGCCACGCCCTGCATCCCCTCGGCCACCAGCGTCCCGTCCGCCGACCACATCCGCATCGTCTGGCTCGAATAGCCGCCGCGCGCGCTGTCGGTCTCGGCTTCCAGCAGCCACCAGCCATCGGTCGTGACCGGCGCAGGCTGCAGGACATTGACCTGCCAGGTCAGCGAAGACAGCGGCGTCATCTTCTCGAACAGCTTGAACGCCGCCGGCGGCAGCGCGTCGCCCAGCGCCAGCAGCTCGACCTCCGGGTCCAATCCCGCCCGGTCGATCAGTCGGCCCCAGCGCAGCCACTCGGTCGGCCCAGCCTCCGCCTTCAGGTCGAAGAAGTTGAAATTGCCGGTGAAGAACTCCTTCGGTCCGGTGTACAGCGCGGCATCCGCAGGCGGCGGCGCATGTTCCGCTCGCGCGGTCCCGTCATGGTCGATCGCCGACTCCAGCCGGCTCATGAACACGAAATTGGTGCGCAGCCCCAGCCCCGCCTCACTCACGATATCCGCCTGGATAAACGCCGCATTGCGCCCGCGCCGCAGCTTGGTCGCAGTCACCGCCACCGGCCCGGCGAGCGGCCCGACAAACGCCACCTGCGCCGATCGCAGCGGCGGCAAATCCGCCTCGACCTGCTTCGCCGCCGCCAGCGCCAGCGCCGAGGACAGCCCGCCATAAGCGGTGCGCCCCTGTAGCCAGTTCGCCGGAATCTCGGTCTTAAAGCCCGTCTCGGTGCGCTGCGCCGATGCCAGCAGGTCGATAAGCGAAGTCATGCCGGGCTCTTCTCCTGATAGAGGTCGCGCAATTCGCGCTTCAGCACCTTGCCGATCGCGCTGCGCGGCAATTCGTTGATCGCGATCAGGTCGGACAAGCGCTGAGTCTTGCCCAGGCCAGCATTGACCGCCGCCAAAATCTCGCCCGCCGGGGTCGCATCGGCGGGGACGTAGAAGCCGACCGGCGTCTCCCCCCAATGCTCCGACGGCACGCCCACCACCGCGCAATCGCGCACGCCGGGATGCTGGCGCAACTCCGCCTCCAGATCGCTGGGGTAGATGTTGAACCCGCCGGAGATGATCAGGTCCTTCTTGCGATCCATCAGGATCAGGAAGCCGTCTTCGTCGAACCGCCCGACATCGCCATGGCGGATGAAGCGATTGCCCTGCGGACAATACCACTCCGCGTCCGACGTCGCCTGTTTGCGCCCGTGATAGCCCGACATCATCGCCCCGCTGCGCCCGACCACCTCGCCCATCTCGCCCTGAGCGACCTCGCGGCCATCCTCGTCGATCAGGCGGATGTCGTGCCCCGGCGCGGGCTGCCCGACCGTGTGCAGCTTGTCGGGATGCGCGGTCGCATTGAGGATGCAGGTGCCGCCCCCCTCGGTCATCCCATAATATTCGACCAGCAGCCCGGGCCAGCGCGCAACCACATCGGCCTTGAGCGCGGCGGAGAAGGGCGCGCTGGTACATGTCTTCAACCGAAAACTCGACAGGTCGAAGCTATCGAAATCGGGCAGCGCCATGATCCGCTGATATTGCACCGGCACCAGCATCGCATGCGTCCCGCGATGCCGCTCCGCCGCCTCCAAAAACCCGCGCGCATCGAACTTGCCGAGCAGCACCGCGGTCCCGCCCCAGGCGAGCGTCGGGATGAAGCTGACCAACGTCGTGTTCGAATAGAGCGGTGTCGCGATCATCGTCACCGCATCGGCAAAGCCCGCCGCATCGCCGCGCGCGACATGCGCCCAGCGCATCGCATGCGGCTGCACGATCCCCTTGGGCGTGCCGGTCGTCCCGCTCGAATAGATGATGTTGAACGGGTCCTCGGGCCGCAGTTCGACGGGGGAGGGCGCACGCGCACCCGCCAGCCAGTCCTCCAGCGCCGCGCCCGCATCGGTGCCATCCAGCGCCACCCGCCGCGCCGCCACCGTGCGGTCGCCCAATGTCGCGGCGGCATCGGCGTCGAGGAACACGACCCCCGCACCACTGTCCGCGATCATCGCCGCCATCTGCTCGCCGGTGGAGGAGGGCGCGATCGGCGCCGGAGCCCCGCCTGCCCGGATCGCGCCTAGAAAGATCGCGGCATAATCGACGCCCATCGCCCCGACGATCGCCACCGCCTGCCCGCGCGCCAGCCCGTCGCGCTGCAACGCCGCCGCGATCGCGTCCATCCGCGCATCGAGCTGCGCATAGGTGAGCGCATCGTCGCCATGCACCACCGCCAGCTTGTCGCCACGCTCGCGCGCATGGGCGGCGATCAGCGCGGGGATGGTGCCGAATGGCTGGGTCAGGATTTCCGTCGCTGTCTGCATCCCCACTCCTCGATTCGTATCAACTGCTATGCGAAACCGCCATTGGCTGCCATACGCGATCTTCGAAAAATGACGAGGAGAGGTCGATGCTGTTCTACGATTCGGCGATGCCCGCCCCCAATCCCCGCCGCGTCCGCATCTTCGCGGCGGAAAAGGGGATCACCCTTCCGACCCAGGATGTGTCGATCATGAAGGGCGAGCACAAGAGCGAGGAGTTCAAGGCGATCAACCCGCTCGGCCAGACCCCGGCGTTGCAAACTGACGACGGAATTTGCCTCTCCGAAAGCGTTGCGATCTGCCGCTATCTCGAAGCGCTGCACCCGGAGCCGCCCTTGTTCGGTAGCACCCCGACCGAAATCGCCCAGGTCGAAATGTGGAGCCGCCGCGTCGAACTGCGCCTGATGGTGCCGACCGGCATGATCTGGATCCACACCCACCCCTTCACCGCGCGCGTCGTGCCGCACCAGTATAAGGAGTTCGGCGAGAGCAACCGCACGCTCGTCGACCGCGCCCATGCGCTGTTCGACCAGGCGCTCGGCGAAGCCCCGTACGTCGCAGGCGAGCGCTACACGATGGCCGACATCCTGCTGCTCACCACGATCGACTTCGGCACCTTCATCGGCCTGACGATCGCAGAGGAGCGTGTCCGCCTGAACGACTGGCACCGCCGCGTCACCGCGCGCCCGAGCGCTGCGGCATGACCATGGAGGGCATGGCCGCGATCGTCACCGGCGGCGGCACCGGCATCGGCGCAGCGGTGGTCCGGCGGCTCGCAGAGCGCGGGGTGCGCTGCGTCATCAACTATGCCAACAGCCGCGACGCGGCCGAGGCGCTGGCGGCGGAACTCGGCAACGGATCGATCGCGGTTCAGGCCGACATCGCCGACGACGCCCAGTGCCGCGCGCTCGCCGCTGCAGCGACGGAGGCGTTCGGCCGCGTCGACCTGCTCGTCAACAATGCCGGCAAGACCAAATTCGCCAATCACGAGGATCTGGAGGCGCTGACCGCCGACGATTTCCTCGACATCTACCGGCTCAACACCGTCGCCCCGTTCCAGATGATCCGCGCCTGCGCCCCGGCCATGCGCGCGGGGCCAGCAAGCGCGGTCGTCAACATTGCCTCGGTCGCCGGGGTGTTCGGCAACGGCTCCTCGGTCGCATATGCCGCGTCGAAGGGCGCGCTGGCGACGATGACCAAGAGCCTCGCCCGCGTCCTCGCCCCCGCCATCCGCGTCAACGCCGTCGCGCCGGGCTATGTCGGCACCGGCTGGTTCAGCGAACGGATGACGCCCGAAGCGTTCGACAAGTTCGAAGCCTTCATCGCCAGCCAGACCCCGATGGCGATGGCGGCCCATGCCGAGGATATCGCCGGGCCCATCGTCAACCTTCTCGACCCCGCCAGCCGCGTGATTACCGGAGAGGTCGTGCTGCTCGACGCCGGTGCGCATCTTGATGTGGGATTATCGCGCAGGCCGGGTAAAGGGTAAAGGTGGCCCACAAGAAACTGAACCTGCCGACCAAGATCTGCGTCGCCTGTGCCCGCCCGTTCGCCTGGCGCAAGAAATGGGAACGGGACTGGGAACAAGTGAAGTTCTGTTCCGACCGGTGCCGCACGAAAGGGGCAGCGAATGGCGGATGATTACGACCGGGGCAGACGCGACGGCCTGCGCCTCGCTCTCGAGATTCTCGCAACCGAAGAAGCCAAATGGTTGCCGCTGCTGGGGCAAAGCCCGTCCTGGCGCACCAATCTGGCGCGTGAGACGCGCTACAAGACGCTGCAGGTCGCGCAGACCCGTGTGCAGACCGCGCTCAACCGGCTGCGGCCCGCCGACGATGTGTCCGCCGCCAATGAACTCGCCATCGCGATCGAAAAGGCCGGCCTGTGATCGACTGAACAGGCGTTCCCCTTATTTAGCCCGCTCCCACAAGCGGGCGGGCTAAATAAGACAAGCGGGAGCCGAACTACCCCTTCGTCACCGCCGCAGTCTGGCCGAACAGGATTTTCTTCTGCTCGTCCGTCATCACCGGATTTCCCGACCGCAGTTCCTCGCCCTTGGCATAGGCGCGCACCGTTGCCGGGCGCGCGGCGACCGCCTCGAACCAGCGCTTCACATGCGGGAAATCATCGAGATTCTGGCTCTGCGCTTCATAAGGCACGATCCATGGATAGATCGCCATGTCGGCGATCGAATAATCTTCGCCCCCGACGAAGGGCTTGCCGGCCAACTGCCGGTCGAGCACGCCGTACAGCCGGTTGGTCTCGTCGATATAGCGCTTCTGCGCGTAGGGAATCTGCTCGGGCGCGTAGCGGTTGAAATGGTGGTTCTGCCCCGCCATCGGGCCAAGGCCACCCATCTGCCACATCAGCCACTGCATCTGCACGATCTTGTCGCGCTGCTCGGGGCCAAAGAAATGCTCGGTCTTGTTGGCTAGGTACAGCAGGATCGCCCCGCTCTCGAACACGCTGATCGCTTCGCCGCCATCCACCGGATCATGGTCGATGATCGCCGGCATGCGGTTGTTGGGGGCGATCTTAAGGAAATCGGGCTTGAACTGCTCGCCCTGCCCGATGTTCACCGGCACGATGGAATAGGGGAGGCCGGCCTCCTCCAGGAACAGCGTGATCTTGTGGCCGTTCGGCGTGGGCCAGTAATGCAGGTCGATCATGGGCGCGGGTCTCCAGCGTGAAGCCCCACAAATGGGGTGGCGCGTCGCTTAAGCAACCGGCTCCGCAGCGTGGGGTCGCCGCAGGACGAAGACCAGCACGATCCCCGCCGCGACCGTCGTCAGTACCGCCGCCAGCGCGAACGCCGCGCCCGGAAAGCCATGCTCGGCGCCATAGGCCAAAGTCTGGGTCAGGCTCAGCGGCCCCAGGATCGCGGCGATGCTGGCGATACTCGCCATCCCGCCCTGCAACGCGCCCTGATTGGCGGCGTCGACCCGCCGGCTCAGCATCGCGTTGAGCGCGGGGTAGGCGAGCATCTGCAACGCCCCGAACATCAGGATCACATAGACCTGCCACCCCGCCGTCGCGAAGCCATAGGCGGTGTAGGCAAGCGTGCCGACGATCAGGCCGATCATCAGCGTCTTGGCCTCGCCCAGCGCGGCGATTGCGCGCCCGGTCACGAAAATCTGCGTCAGCGCCATCGCCGTGCCCGACGCCGCCAGCGACCAGCCGATCGCACGGCTGTCCCAGCCATGCGCTAGCTCGGCATAAAAGGCCCAGGTCGCGGGGTACACCTGATGCGCCAGCTGCCAGATGAACGCGACGGCGAGCAGCGGCAGCGCCCCCGTCATCGCGAACAACGGGCGAAAGGTGCCGAGCGGATTGGCGCGCTTCCAGTCGAACTGGCGCCGGTTCTCGGGCGCGAGTGTCTCGGGCAGGATGAAGAAGATCCAGGTCGCGTTGATCGCCGCCAGTGCGGCCGCGACCATGAACGGCGTGCGCGGCCCGAAATCGGCGAGCAGCCCGCCAATCGCCGGGCCGACGACGAACCCGATCCCGAACGCCGCGCCCATCAGGCCGAATGTCGCGCCGCGCTTCTCGGGCGGGGTCACGTCCGCCAGAATCGCATTGGCCGGGCCATAGACTGCGCCCGCAATCCCCGCGACCAGCCGCCCGGCGAACAGCCACGCGATCGTCGGCGCAAACGCCATCAGCGCATAATCGACGGCAAAGATCAGCATCGCCGCCAGGATCACCGGCCGCCGCCCAAAACGGTCGCCCAGATTGCCCAGGATCGGCGCGGCAAAGAAATGCGCCAGCGCGAACACGATCGCCAGCGCCCCGCCGATCCGCGTCGCATCGGTCAGCGTCGCCCCGCTCAGCTCGACGATCAGCGTCGGCAGCACGGGAATCACGATTCCGAACCCGATCGCATCGATCAGCACCGCCGCCAGCGCGATCGGAACCGCGCGATGTCCGAACTTCATGCCCCTGTCCCCCGTTCGACCCGCTTTTAGGACCGATCAGGGTCAGACGAAAGCGCAACCACCAAACCCGATCGTCGCCCCGGGCTTGACCCGGGGCAGGGCTTCTTCCGGGGCAAGGAGAAGGCAGCTCAGCCCCGGTCAAGCCTTGGGCGATAACAAGGGGCAAGCGGCGCTCGCTGCGCCGACCGCGTGCCGTTTGCATCGTTCGCGCTGTGCAAATGTCCTCCGGGCCGTGCGACGAATGACGCGAAGTTCCGCGACATGCTCACCTCATTCGCCATTCTCCCACAACCGCTTGACGTAGCGTCATCCATACCGCACCTTCTAAACAGCCGCAGCAGACGGTGTAGGAGGGATGAGATGGCGACGACGCTTGGTGGAACCGTGCCGGTCGAACGGGCGCGCGTGTCTGGGACCCCGCCGATCACGCTGCGCACCCGGGTCAGCTATGGCACTGGCGCGATCGCCAACGGGATCAAGAACGCCGCTTTCACCACCTATCTGCTGTTTTTCTACAGCCAGATCATCGGGGTGCCGGCCGGGATCGTCTCCGCCGCGGTCGCGCTGACCTTGCTGGTCGATGCCGTCGCGGATCCGCTGATCGGGCGCTGGTCCGACCTGACGCGCAGCCGCTGGGGCCGCCGCCACCCGTTCATCTACGGCGCCGCGCTCCCGACCGCCCTGTTCTTCCTGCTCGCCTGGTTCCCGCCCGCGGGGATGAGCGATCTGCAGATGGGCGTCTGGATCTTCGTCACCGCGTCGCTCACCCGCGTATCGATCAGCGCGTTCGAGATCGCGACCTCGGCAATGACGCCCGAGATGACCGATGATTATCGCGAGCGGACGCGTCTGTTCTCGCTGCGCTGGTGGTTCGGCTATGCCGGCACCTATGGCTTCACCACGCTCTGCCTGCTGACCTTCTTTGCCGCGACCCCGGAATATCCGCGCGGCCAGCTCAATCCCGATGGCTATCCCGGCTTTGCCATTGCCGGCGCCCTGACCATCCTGGTCGTGATCCTGATCTGCGGCATCGGCACGCACAACCGCATCCCCTATCTGCGCCAGGCCGAGGTCCGGGTCGAGCGCACCCCGCTGCTCGGCCATCTGCGCGAAATGGGGAGTGCACTGCGCAACCGCGCGTTTCTGTCGATTTTCGGGTTCGGCGTGCTCAAATATTCCGCGATCGGCCTCTACAGCGCGACCAATTTGTTCTTCGGCACCTATCTGTTCGAACTCAACGCGACCCAGCTCGCTATCCTGACCATCGACAGCCTGGTCGCCGCGACCATCGCCGCGCCGCTCGCCCCGGTCATGTCGGCCTGGATCGGCAAGCGGGCGAGTTCGATGCTGTTCGCCGTGGTCGGCGTCGCGATCGGCCTGTCGCCGCTGCTGCTGTCCTATTTCGGCTGGTTCTTCGTGCCCGGCGACGCGCTGCTGGTGCCGACCCTGTTCGCGATCGGGGCGCTCTATGGCGCGATGGTCGCCATCTCGCTGATCAACACCAGCTCGATGCTTGCCGACGTGGTCGAGGACAGCGCCGTGACGACCGGCCGGCACGAGGCGGGGATCTTCTTCGCCGCGTCCAGCTTCATGCAGCAATGCTCGACCGCGATCGGCATCTTCCTCGCCGGCCGGCTGCTGGTCTGGTCGGATTTCCCCGCCAAGCCCGCGCCGGGGCAGGTGAGCGAGGAGGCGGTCCGCAGCCTCGTCATCCACTATATCCCCTGCTCGATCGGGCTGTGGACGCTCGGTGCGCTGATCCTGCTCTTCTACCCGATCACCCGCGCCAAGCACGAAGCCAATGTCGCCGCCCTGCGTGCTCGCGAGGCCGAGGCGCGGTCGCTCGAGATGGACAATTCCGCCCTGCTCGGCCCCGTGCGGTAATTACGGGGTATTGACGGGCATCAAGCCATACCGCAAATTCAAATTGAATGTCGTGGGAGTCGCTTTGACGGTGCATGCAAACGGCCCAAAGCCAAGAGGCTGGAAATGGTCGAAAGCGAACATGTCGAGGAAATTCGCACAGAGTGAACACAAGCGAACATGTCGCCGAAGAATGCGCCGTGGATCCGCAGCCCGTTGTGAATTTTGAGGAGAGAAGATGTCTGTAATGGAGGATGTAAGGGTCGATCTCGACACCTTCCGCACCGAAGTCCGCGACTGGCTCGCGGCCAACTTCCCCGCCTCGCTCAAGGGCAAGGACAACAGCATGTCGGCGGTCGAGGGGCCGACCAACGAGACCCCCGAACAGGCCGCGTGGCGCAAGGCGATGGGCGAAAAGGGCTGGGGCGTTCCGACCTGGCCTGCCGAATATGGAGGCGGTGGCCTGAGTCGCGCGCAGGCGAAGGTGCTGCAGGAGGAAATGGCGCGCGTGGGCGCATGGAATCCGATCGGCGGCATGGGCGTGATGATGTTCGGCCCGACGCTGCTGGAATATGGCAATGAGGCGCAGAAGCGCGAACATATCCCGGCGATCGCCAAGGGCGAAGTGCGCTGGTGCCAGGGCTATTCCGAGCCCAATGCCGGCTCCGACCTTGCCAACCTCCAGACCTTTGCCGAGGACAAGGGCGACCATTATGTCGTCAACGGGCAAAAGACCTGGACCAGCGGCGGGCAATGGGCCCACAAATGCTTCTGCCTCGTTCGCACCGACAAGACCCAGAAACAGGGCGGCATCACCTTCCTGCTGATCGACATGGACGCGCCCGGGGTCGAGGTGAAGCCGATCCAGATGATCAGCGGCATGTCGCCCTTTTGCGAAACCTTCTTCACCAATGTGAAGGTGCCCAAGGAAAACCGCGTCGGTGAGGAAGGGCAGGGCTGGACCATCGGCAAGCGCCTGCTCCAGCATGAGCGCACCAATTTGTCGGGCGGCGGCTCCGCCTTCCGCATGTCGGGCCCGTCGCTGGCGGACATCGCCAAGAAATATGTCGGCGTCGATGCCGAGGGGCGGATCGCTAACCCCGATCTGCGCGCGCGCATTGCCAAGTTCGAGATGGACTGGCGCGCTTTCCTGCTCACCGCGATGCGCGTGCAGGCGGAGAGCAAGGCGGTGGGCGGCGTGTCCGAAGTGTCGTCGATCCTCAAAACGCTCGGCACCAAGCTGGGCCAGGAACGCGCCGAATTGCTGATCGAGATCCAGGGGATGGAAGGGCTCGGCTGGGAGGGCGAGGGCTTTACCGAAGCGCAGATCCATGGCGTGCGCGCCTGGCTCTTCGGCAAGGCGACGACCATTTATGGCGGCTCGACCGAAATCCAGAACAACGTGATCGCCAAGCGCATCCTGGGGATGCTCGATCATCAATAGCTGAACGTCACCCCAGCAAAAGCTGGGGTCTTTCTCCACATGGGTTTCCCTCGCCGCGCGAGATCCCAGCTTTCGCTGGGATGACGGCCTAGATGGGACGGACGTAAAGGACTGAAAATGGCCGTTCTGACCGAAGAACAGACGATGCTGCGCGACATGGCGCGCGATTGGGCGACCAACGAGAGCCCAGTCACCGCATGGCGCAAGATCCGCAACGCCAATGATGCGACGGGATACGACCCCGCCGCCTATGCGACGATGGCCGAAATGGGCTGGACCGGGGTGATCATCCCCGAAGCGCATGGCGGCAGCGATTTCGGGTGGCTAAGCCTGGGGCTGGTGATCGAGGAACTGGGCAAGACGCTGGCCGCCAGCCCGATCGCGGCGTCGGCAGCCGCGGCCTCCGCGATCCTGCTGGGTGGGAGCGACGCGCAGAAGGAGAAGTATCTGCCGCGCATCGCGAGTGGCGAACTGGTCGCGACGCTCGCGGTGGACGAAGGGCCGCGGCACGATCCGGCGGCGATTGCCGCGACGGTAGAGGGCGGCAAGCTCAGCGGCACCAAGGCGTTCGTCGCCGAGGGCGACAGCGCCGGGCTGTTCGTCGTCGCCGCGACCGATGGCCTGTACCTGGTCGAGGCAGGGGAGGGAGTGACCGTTTCGCGCCGCCATCTGGTCGATTTCCGCAGCCATGCGCAGGTGACGTTCGATGGCGCGCCCGCCGACAAGCTGGCGGCGGGCGGCACCGATCTGCTCGACGCGGTGCTCGATCGCGCTGCCGTGCTGACCGCTGCCGAGATGCTGGGCATGGCGGGGCAGGCGTTCGACACCACGCTCGCCTATCTCAAGCAGCGGGTGCAGTTCGGGCAAATCCTCGCGACCTTCCAGGCGCTGCAGCACCGCATGGCGAACCTGTTCAGCGAGATCGAGCAGATGCGCTCGGCGGTCGAGGCGGGGCTCGCCGCGATCGACCGGGGCGGCGATGTCCGGCAGGCGGCATCGCTGGCCAAGGGCAAGGCGAACGAGATCGGTCACCTGATGAGCCGCGAGCTGATCCAGCTGCACGGCGGCATCGGCATGACGGACGAATATGATGCCGGTTTCTACCTCAAGCGGATGCGCGTGCTCGAGCAGATGTGGGGCAACACCGCCTATCATCGCGACCGTTTCGCGCGGCTGAGCGGGTTTTAAGTCGTATCGTCATCCAGCCCTTGGACTCCCCTTCCTGACAGGGAGGCGAGGAAGGCAAGGGATCGCGTTTGACCAAATCGGTCCATTCCCCCCTCCCGCTTGCGGGAGGGGCCGGTGGAGGGCGTGTCATCTCGGGCCCGTCGTTTGCAGACCGACCCTCCCCTAACCCCTTCCCTTAAGCGGAAGGGTCCAATGTCCGCAGTCGCGCCAACGCTCTTTTCGCATCTGCGGTATAAGATCGTCGGTTTAGAAGATCGGTTCAACATACCCACGCGTATTTCTACAGTAGCCGATGGGGCGTGCTTTTCCCGTTACACTCAAGGATAGGTGGCGTTTCGCAACGCTTTTCTCGCCTTGACCACAACTCTGGAACTCGCTCTATTCGAGTTTACGGTATGGAGCCGAACAGCGTTCCGGCCGAACGGGAGTGGGATCTATGAAGAAGCAGCTTTTGGCGGCGTGCGGGATTTCGGCGCTTGTCCTCGGCGGCGCGGCGCCCGCCTTTGCGCAGGACAGCGATGGCGAAACCGAAATCGTCATTACCGGATCGTTGATCGCCGGCACGCCTGAGGATGCGGCGCTGCCGGTCGATGTGATCGGTGCCGAGGAACTGGCCAAGCAGGGCAATCCGACGGTACTCGACCTGGTCAAGGCACTGCCGAGCTCGAGCGCGTCGCTCGGCGACGCCAACCAGTTTGACAGCCGCTCGCAGGGTGCCGAGGGTATCGCGACGGTCAATTTGCGCGGCCTCAGCCCGCAGCGCACGCTGGTGCTGCTCAATTCCAAGCGGCTGGCGACGTCGGGCAACGGCATACCCTCCGTCGATATCAACATGCTGCCCCAGGCCGCGATCGGCCGGGTCGAGGTGTTGAAGGACGGTGCGGCTGCGACCTACGGCTCCGAAGCGATTGCGGGCGTGGTCAACTTCATTACGCGTACCAATCAGCGCGGTTTCCAGGGATCGGGCAGCTGGCGCTTCATCGACGGGTCGGACGGTGACATCGATGTGTCGCTCAGCTTCGGCCATGTCGGCGACAATTTCCGGGTACTGGTCGCGGGCGGCTATCAGCAGCGCGGGCAGCTGATGGCGAAGGAACGCGACTGGGCGATCCGCCCCTATGCCGAAAACCCGCAGGGCGGGTGGACCGGCGGCGGCAACCCCGCGAACTTCCTGTTCCTCGGCGCGACCGGGTCGCCGGTCAGCGGCATCGCTGCGGACTCGGCCTGCGCGCCGCTCGGCGGCTTCGTCGGGGCCGATGCGCGGTGCTACAACCAATATTCGACCTATGACAATCTGGTCGAAAAGGAGATGCGCGGCCAGGCGTTCATCGATTTCGAATGGGATGTGGGCGAGAAGACGACGCTGCAGGTGACCGCGCTGTACGGGCGCACCACCGTTCCCAACTATCTCACTTCGCCATCCTATCTGCTGACCCAGCCGCCATCGGGCGTCGCGATTGCGGGAACGCCCTACGCACCGTTCGCGGCGCTGCTGGGCAGCGGGTTTTTCGTGCCGAGCGCCAATCCGGGCCTGGTTGCCTATCGCGCGGCCAATACGACCCCGGCGGGCGCGGGCGTGCTGTTCCCGACCTTGTTGTTCCGGCCGTTCCTGCTCGGCGGCAATCCCTCGACGCTGGACAATGAGTTCGCGCCGGGTTCGGCGACCGGTCTGCGCAAAAGCGAATCCACCCGCTTTACCGCCGAATTGCGGGGCGAGATCGCGGACGGGCTGAACTACAACCTCAACGCCACCTACCACAATTATTACCGGTACATCGACGGCTACGATTCCTTCGGCGACCGCGTGCAGCGTGCGTTGCTTGGCTTTGGCGGGCCGAACTGCTCCGGGACGACGCCGGGGGCCAATGGCTGTCAGTGGCTTAATCCGTTCGGCAATGCGGTGACGGTAAACCCCGCCACCGGCCAGACCAACCCCGTCGCCAACGGTCCGCGCAACAGCGCGGAGCTGACCGACTGGTTCTTCGTCCGCTCCAATACCAAGGTGAACACCGACCTGCTGGTGTTCGAAGGGTCGCTGAGCGGGGGCACCGGATTCAGCCTGCCGGGCGGCGAAGTGCAGTTCGGCGTCGGCGCGCAATATCGCGATACGTCGGTCACCGGGCGGTACGGTGCGGCCAACAACCTGGCCACCAACCCGTGCCGCGAATCCCCGCTCAACGGCAACACCAACGGCGCTGCGTGTTCGGGTGGGCGCGCCCCGGCCGGTGCGCTCGGCTTCCTCGGCACCAATGCCGACTATGACCTGCAGGGCGACGTCTGGGCGGTCTATGGCGAGTTGCAGCTGCCGGTGCTCGACTCGCTGAACCTGCAGGTCGCCGCGCGGTTCGAGGATTACGGCGGGGCCACCGGTTCCACCTTCGATCCGCAGATCCGCGCGCGCTGGCAGGTAACCGACTGGCTTGCGCTGCGCGGCGGGTTCGGCACCACGTTCCGCGCGCCGACGCTCAACCAGGTGGCGCCCGGGTCGATCACGGCGCTGCAGATCATCGATACGACGTTCCGCCCGATCGACGTGTTCGGCAATCCGAACCTGGTCCCGGAAAGCTCGAAGAATTACGGCGGCGGTGTGCTGCTCAATGCCGGGGGCTTCAGCGCCAGCATCGATTATTACCGCTATGACATCGAGGACGTGATCGTCTCCGATCCGCTGATCTCGATGGTCAACACGCTGTTCCCCAGCACCGGCGGCAATACCTGTGCCACCAATGCGGCGCTGGCGGCGCGCTTCACCTTCTCGACCGGCCCGTGCGTCGCTTCGACGCCGGGCGTGCCTGGATCGGGTACGCAGCGCACCGCCATCTCTCGCGTCAAAACGGTGACGCAGAATGGCGCGTCGATCACCAATGAAGGCATCGACGTGGCGGCCAGCTATCGCGGGATCGACATGCTGGGCGAGGGGACGCGCTTCGCGATCGGCGGCAATGTCACCTACACGCTGCAGAACCGGATCAGCGACATCTACGTCGAAGGGACGCTGGTGCAGCGCGGCTATGATGGCGTGGGCCTGCTCAACTATCAGACGACGCTCTATCCGGTGCCGGAGTGGAAGGGGCAGGGCTTCCTGGAATTCGGTGCCGGGCCGGTCGATGCGCGGCTGACCGTGACCTATATCGATGGGCTGTACGACCAGCGCGCCGATACCACGACGGCCGGCGTCTATGGCCCCAACGCCTCGCTCGGCGGGGCGCGGGTGGCGGGAGGCGCGTTCATCGACAGCTTCACCACGGCCGATTTCACGATCCAGTTCGAGATCGTGAAGGACGTCACGCTGTCGGGCAGCATCTACAACATCTTCGACAAGGATCCGCCCTTCGCGCGCGAAGACTATAACTACGAGCCGTTCGTGGGGAACCCTCTGGGCCGCAACTTCAAGATCGGCGTGTCCGCCAAATTCTGAAGCCGGCACCTTTCGGGGCTTCGTCGCGCGGGGAACGCGGCGGAGCCCCGAATTTTAGCATCGGGCCGCGTCGGCCGAGTGAAGGAGTAGCGTAACGATGGCGACCATTCCCGCGACGTCTCCCGAGGACGCGCTCGCGATCCGGCGGCGTACCGCCACGCTGATCCTGCTCACCGCCGCCTATTTCTTCAGCTACATGGACCGGCAGATCCTCGCGATCCTGCAGGAGGACATCAAGAAAGAGCTGCTGCTGTCCGACACGCAGCTCGGGTTGCTGGCCGGGTTCGCCTTTGCGATCTTCTACGCGACCTTGGGGCTGCCGGTCGCGCGCTGGGCGGACCGCAGCAACCGCGTCAACATCATCGCGATCGCGCTGTCGCTGTGGAGCGCGATGACCGCGGTGTGCGGGCTGGCGCAGAATTTCGTGCAGCTGCTGCTCGCCCGCATCGGCGTCGGTATCGGTGAAGCGGGGTCGAGCCCGCCAAGCCATTCGATCATCGCCGACCTGTACCCGCCCGAAAAACGCGCGGGAGCCATGGGCATCTACTCGCTCGGCGTCGTGCTGGGTGCTGCGGGCGGCACGATCATCGGCGGGACGCTGGCGCATTATTTCGGTTGGCGCGTCGCAATGTTCGCGGTCGGCATTCCCGGCATTATGCTGGCCATCATCATCAAGCTGTTCGTGGTCGAACCGCGTCGCGGCCTGTCCGACCCCAGCCATGTGCCTGCCGCACAAGGGGCGATGCCCAGCCTCGGCGACGGCTTCCGCTCGCTCTTTTCCAACCGCGCCGCAGTGCATCTGGTGCTGGGCGTCACCATCACCTCGCTGATCGGCTATGGCCATACCGCCTTCGGTTCCAGCTTCCTCATCCGCACGATCGGCCTGACCAAGATCGAGATCGCGTCGATCGTCGCACCGGTCGGTGCGGTGTGCGGCACGCTGTCGGCGGTGCTCGGCGGCTGGCTGGCGAACAAGGCGGCGGTGCGCTGGGGACTGCACAGCCAGGCGTGGCTGGTGCTGGTGATGAAGGGCGTGGGGCTGCCGCTGTCCTTCCTGTTCTTCGCCTCGTCCGATCCGTGGATCGCGATCCCGATCTATTGGGTGTCGCTGCTGCTGGTGAACTCCTATCTCGGCCCCAGCTTCGCGCTGATCCAGGGGCTCGCCCCGCTGCGCATGCGCGCGCTGTGGGCCGCAGTGACGCTGTTGGTCATCAACCTGATCGGCCTCGGCCTCGGTCCGACGATGATCGGTGTGATCTCCGACGCGCTGAAGCCGACCTATGGCGAGGCGGAAGCACTGCGCCTGGCGATGCTCACCTTCGCCGCCGCGACGCCCTGGGCGCTGTTCCATTACTGGCGCGCGGGGGTCTGGCTGAAGCGGCGGCAGGTCGCGGCGAACCCGACCTGAACGGAGCGCCGGTCGGGCGCTTGTCCCGCCTCGCTTGTGGCAACAAATGCGGTGCGCTAGATGATCGCGCGCCACTCTCGGCGCGTGCGTGAAAGAGATCCGGATGTTGATATTCGCCCTGGCCGCCATGGGACTTCAAGCGGGATCGCCCGCGGTCGAGCCGGTCGAAGCGCGCGAGGAGATCGTGATCCGCGGTACCCGAATGCGCGACGCGCTGGCCGATTGCCTCGCACGCCAATGTCCCCCGGGGGAAGAGGTCGACGCCGCGATGGCGGCCGCAGCCGAGAGCTTTCGGGAGGGGAAATATCTTGAGTCCAAGGCGACCCTGACGCGGGCCGTCGCCCGGAACGCGCAACATGCAGCGAAGATACCGGGCAAGATGTCGGACCTGTATGCGACGCTGGCCGATGTCGCCGAGCATGAAGGGGACAATGAGCTGTCGCGCGCCTCGGCGCTGCGGAGCGTAACGGTGTTGCGCAAATATGTGGGTGCCGACCACCCCGCGACACTCGCCGCGGCCGCGCGGATCGGCGACATGCGCCTGAAACTGGGCAACACGCAGCTCGCCGCGACGAGTTATCGCGCCGCAGCAGAGGCAGCCGAGCGCGCGGGCGACGACAAGGTCGCCGCCGCGCTGGGCCTGCGGCGCGCCCGGCTCGCATTTCTCGACGGTTCGCCGCGCACGGCGCTGCGCTATTTGGACGCGGCGGAGCGGCGCTATCCGCACGACGCGTGGCTGAGCCGCCAGGGCCGGATCCTGCGCGCGCAGATTCTGTTCAGGGCGGGTGACGAGGCCGGGGCGCAGCGGCTGATGGCGGGCATCACGACCGGCGATCAGCCGCCACCCCTGCTCGCCGCGCCGCCGCCGCCCTCGTTCCAATCACCGGCCGAAGACGCCTCGCGCCGCCATGGCGAGCCGTCGATCACCATCACCTCTGCAATCGAGGCTTCAGGCGCCATTCGCTGGGTCGATATCGGTTTCTGGATCAAGCCTGATGGCCGGACCGAGGAGGTCGAGATCGTCCAGCCCGGGACGGGAACCGGCTGGGCCGAGCCGTTGATCGCCTATGTCGCCGGACGGCGTTACGCCGCCACCGATCCATCCGGACCGGGCTTCTACCGCGTCGAACGCTATACATTGCGGCCGTCCTATGGACTGGACAAGATGTCGCGCCTCAAGGTGCGGAACGGGGAGCCGACGCTGCACATCGTCGACATGACATCGTCGGTCGTGCCGCCCAAATCCTGACCGCTACGCGTCGCCGCGTTCAAAATTCAAGCACCCGGTCGTCGAACAGCCCGAACACGATGGTGGAGGCGTAGAAGGCGACCGCGCGCTCGCGCGGCATCGTGCTGGCCCATTTGCGCATGTCGAACGCGGCGTTCTGCAGCGCCATCATCGTCTGGCTGGCGACCAGCGGGTCGATCGCGCGGATCGATCCTTCGGCGATGCCGTCGGACAACATGCCGGCATAGCGCCGCGCAATGCGGTTCGACCGGTCGATCAGCGCGGTGCGCACGCGCGCGGGCAGGCCGGAAAGCGCCGTCGTGCGCAGCAGCGGCCCGCGTTCCGAAAACTGAACGTCGAGCAGGGTGGCGATGATGCTGGTCAGCTTGCGCCAATGGTCGCCCGGCCCTTCCTCAGCCAACCGCTGCGCGTCGGCGATCAGGTCGAAGCTGCGCTTGTAGCATTCGATCACCAGCTCGTCCTTCGCGTCGAGATGGTGGTAGAAGCTGCCCTTGGTCACGTTGAGCTCGCTCGCGATCTTCTGCACTGAAGCGCCACGATAACCCAGTTCGTTGATCAGCCGCGTCGCCGCGAGCAGAAACGCCTCGCGCCCCGGCTCGGCCTCGTCATGCGTCAGGTCGAGCATC
The DNA here is from genome assembly GCF_965227385.1 of Sphingomonas sp. Classification (GTDB taxonomy): domain Bacteria; phylum Pseudomonadota; class Alphaproteobacteria; order Sphingomonadales; family Sphingomonadaceae; genus Sphingomonas. The sequence continues at coordinate 131,098 of NZ_OZ245750.1, read as the reverse complement.
GCCGGCTTCCACACATCGCCCGGCGTGGCGATGCCGTGGCGGAACACGTCCATCAGCCGGCTTTCGACGCGCGGATATTCGTCGACTTCGTACCGCGTGATCCAGGCCGGGAGCCAGAAGGTGTTTTCGAGCAGCACATGCGCCCGTCCGCCGCGCAGGTCGGTCTCCGCGCGCGTGCCGCCTTCGCCCCACAGGGCGCGGGTCTTGCGGAAAATCTGCTGCCAGCGCTGCATCAGGCGGGTGCGCAGATCGCCCTCCATCGCGCGCAGGTCTGACAGGATCGCGAATGCCTTTTCCTCGCCGCGATGGATGCTGGCGAGACGCGCCATGTTGATCGACAGATAGCGCGCAACGCGGGCTTCGGGCGTCGCTTCGCGATGCGCTTCGTCCAGCATCGCATCGAGCCGGTCGAGCGTGACGTCGAACGCCGCCGCTGCCAGGTCTTCCTTGCGCTTGAAATAATAGGTAACGCTGGTCGTGTTGAGGCCCACGCGCTGCGCGACATCGGCGAAGGTCATGCCCTTCGCGCTCTGATCGTTGATCACGTCCGCTGCCGCCGCGAGGATCGCGTCGCGCTTGGCACGGAATCGTTTGGTTTCCCCCCGCGCCTCTTCGGGCGCTGCGTCTTCGGCGTTCATCGTGACAGATTAGCAAATTTGATTCGAACGAACAGTCCTAAAGCGCAGCGGTGCAACGTACAGGGAAGCGCAGCGGAAAAATGCTGCATCGCCCACTTTACCGAATATCGGGTATGGCCTAATCGAGTCGAAACGGATTGAAGAAGGAGAGGGCGCATGGATTTCACGCTGACGGAGCGCGAGACCTTTTTCCGCGACCGCGTGCGCGGGTTCATCGACCAGCATATCACCCCGCGCCAGAGCGAGTATCGCGAGCAGGTCTATACCGGCGAGCGCTGGAAGGTGCTGCCGGTGATCGAGGAGCTGAAGCCGGTCGCGCGGGCACAGGGGCTGTGGAATTTCTTCATGCCGCCGCATTCGGGCCAGACCCATGTCGATGACAGTTTCGAGTTCGAGGGGACGCAGCTCACCAACCTCGAATACGCGCTGTGCGCCGAGGAGATGGGCCGCGCCGGCTGGGCGAGCGAGGTGTTCAACTGCTCCGCGCCCGACACCGGCAATATGGAGGTTCTGCACCGCTATGGGACGCGCGAGCACAAGGAACGCTGGCTCAAGCCGCTGATGAACGGCGAAATTCGCTCGGCCTTCCTGATGACCGAGCCGGACGTCGCCTCGTCCGACGCGACCAACATCCAGACCTCGATGGTTCGCGATGGCGACCATTATGTGATCAACGGCCGGAAATGGTGGTCGTCGGGCGTCGGAGACCCGCGCTGCGCCGTCGCGATCGTAATGGGCAAGACCAACCCCGACGCTTCGCGCCACGCGCAGCAGAGCCAGATTTTGGTGCCGATGGACACGCCCGGCGTCAGGGTCGAACGCATGCTTTCGGTGTTCGGGTATGATCACGCGCCGCACGGCCATGGCGAAGTGGTGCTGGAGAATGTCCGCGTGCCGGTTGAGAATATCCTGCTCGGCGAAGGGCGCGGGTTCGAGATCGCGCAGGGCCGCCTCGGGCCGGGGCGCATCCATCATTGCATGCGGTCGATTGGGGTCGCCGAAATGGCACTGGAGCTGATGTGCAAGCGGCTGCTGAGCCGCATCGCGTTCGGCAAGCGCATCGCGGATCATTCGATCTGGGAACAGCGCGTCGCCGAAGCGCGATCGAACCTCGAGATGATGCGGCTGCTCTGTCTCAAGGCCGCGGACATGATGGACAAGGCCGGCAACAAGTCGGCGCAGGGCGAGATCGCGATGATCAAGGCGATGGGACCGCGCATGACGCTGCAAATCCTGGACGATGCGATTCAGGCATTCGGCGGCGCGGGCGTGTCGGGCGATACGCCGCTGGCCAGCGCCTGGGCGAGCATGCGCACGCTGCGCTTTGCCGATGGGCCGGATGAGGTGCACAACCGGGCGATCGCGCGTAGCGAGTTCGGCAAGTACGGCGAGTTCAAAGCGGATCGCCCGAGCAGCGGCGACATGGCGGTGACACGGTAATATTGGGGTCACCCCAGCGAAAGCTGGGGTCTCGTGCGGCTTGCGACCCCAGCTTTCGCTGGGGTGACGGAGGAAAAAGTGAAAGCAGCAGTGTTGTTCGAGGCGGGCAAGCCGCTCGAAATCCACGATATCCGTGTCGACAAGCCCGGCCCGCGTGAGGTGCTGGTGCGTACCGCGGCTTGCGGGGTGTGCCGGTCGGATCTGCATTTTGTTGATGGGGCCTATCCACACGCCATGCCGACCGTGCCAGGGCATGAGGCGGCGGGGGTGGTTGAGGCGGTGGGGAGCGAGGTCTCGCGGCTGAAGCCCGGCGACCATGTCATCACCTTCTTCACCGTGTTCTGCGGTGCGTGCGAGTTCTGCATCTCGGGCCGACCGTCGCTTTGTCTGGACAATTCGACCCGTCGCCCGGCCGATGCCGCGCCCAAGCTGACGCTCACCGACGGCACACCGGTCAACCATTTCCTCAACCTGTCGGCGTTCGCCGAACAGATGCTGATCCACGAAAATGCCTGTGTCGCGATCAGCAGGGACATGCCGCTCGACCGGGCCGCGTTGCTTGGCTGCGCGGTGCTGACCGGCGCGGGGTCGATCTTCCGCGACAGCAAGGTGGTGCCAGGCGAAACGGTCGCGGTGATCGGGTGCGGCGGCATCGGCCTGTCCGCGATCAACGCCGCCAAGATTGCGGGCGCGGGCAAGATCATCGCGATCGATCCGGTGGCAGAGAAGCGCGCGCTGGCGCGGAAGATGGGCGCGACCCACGACCTCGATGCCATGGCTCCCGATCTGGTCAAGCAGGTGCTCAAGCTCACCGATGGCGGCGTGCATTATGCGATCGAGGCGGTCGGGCGGCCGCAGACGGCGGAGACCGCCTGGCACGTGCTGCGCCGGGGCGGCACCGCGACGATCCTCGGCATGATCAAGCCGGGTGAGTCGGTCAGCATTCCGGGTCCGACTTTCCTGTCGGGCAAGAAATTGCAGGGTTCGCTCGCCGGATCGATGCAGTTCCCGATCGATCTGCCGCGCCTCGTCCAGATGTATCTCGACGGGGTGCTCGACCTCGACACGATGGTGGCTGAGCGGATCAAGCTGGAGGACATCAACCACGCGTTCGACAATCTGCGCCAGGGGGACGCGGTGCGATCCGTGATCGAATTCGCATGACCCCGCCGGCGGGACATCGCGGCGGGCAGCCGATGGAGCAGGTCGACGACCTCGACATCGCGCGGCTGACCGCGTGGATGGAGGCCAATGTCGCGGGCTTCGAAGGTCCGCTCACCTACGCCAAATTCCCCGGCGGGCAGAGCAACCCGACGTATCGCATCGATGCGGCGAGCGGCGCCTATGTGCTGCGGCGCAAGCCGTTCGGGCCGCTGCTGCCCTCGGCCCATGCGGTGGATCGAGAGTACCGCCTGATTGCGGGGCTGCATCCGACCGGCTTCCCGGTCGCAAAGCCCTATGGGCTGTGCGAGGATGATGGTGTGGTCGGGTCGGCTTTCTACATCATGGAGCTGGTCGAGGGCGCGACCTATTGGGACGGATCGCTGCCCGACAAGACGCCGCAGCAGCGCACCGCAATCTATTACGAAATCTGCGACCGCCTCGCGCAGCTGCATGAGACCGATTACGTCGCGGCGGGCCTTGGCGATTATGGCAAGCCGGGCAGCTATTTCGAGCGGCAGGTGGGGCGCTGGACCAAGCAGTATCGGCTCGCCCAGACCGACGATCTGGAGGATGTCGAAAAGCTGATCGAGTGGCTGCCGCGCACCCTCCCGCCGCAGACGCGCACCAGCATCGTCCACGGCGATTATCGTATCGACAATATGATCTTCGACGCGGAGCAGCCGCGGGTGAAGGCGGTGCTCGACTGGGAGCTGTCGACGCTGGGCGATCCGATGGCGGATTTCAGCTACCTGCTGATGAACTGGATGATCCCGGCCAATGGCGCGTCGGGCATCGGCGGTATTACCGGGGCGGAGACAGGCATTCCGACCGTCGAGGCGATGGTCGAGCGCTACTGCGCCGCGACCGGGCGCGACGGCATCCCCGACCTCAACTGGTATTTCGCGTTCGGCCAGTTCCGGCTGATGAGCATCGTGCAGGGGATCAAGCGCCGCCTGCTCGACGGCAATGCCAGCAATGCGCACGCCGAGGAGACGGCGGCGCGGGTGCCGGGGCTGGCCGCGAGCGCGTGGGAATTTGCGCGCAAGGCGGGGGCATAATCGGGCCGTCGCCCCAGCGAAGGCTGGGGCCTCGTGCGGCGCCGGACTCGCGTGCGGCGAAAGACCCCAGCTTTCGCTGGGGTGACTGGAATTGATTGGGAGGGGTTTTGATGAGCCTGTTCGACATGACCGGTAAGGTCGCTATCGTCACCGGATCTTCGCGCGGGATCGGCAAGGCCAGCGCCGAGGCGCTCGCCGATCAGGGCGCGAAGGTTGTCATCTCCAGTCGCAACCAGGATGCGTGCGAAGCGGTCGCGGCCGCGATCAACGCCAAACATGGCGACGGCACGGCAGTCGCGGTCGCCGCCAGCATCTCGCACAAGGACGCGCTCCAGCATCTGGTGGACGAGACGCGCCGCGTGTTCGGGCGGATCGACATCCTGGTCTGCAACGCTGCGTCCAACCCCTATTACGGGCCGCTGGCGGGCATCGCGGATGAGCAGTTCCGCAAGATCCTCGACAACAATGTCCTGTCCAACCACTGGCTGATTCAGATGGTCGCGCCCGAAATGCGCGCGCGCAAGGACGGCGCGATCGTCATCATATCCTCGATCGGCGGCCTGCGCGGGTCGCCGGTGATCGGAGCCTACAACGTGTCCAAGGCGGCGGACTTCCAGCTCGCGCGCAACTATGCGGTCGAATATGGCCCCGACAATGTCCGCGTGAACTGCATCGCGCCGGGCCTGATCAAGACCGACTTCGCGCGTGCGCTGTGGGAAGATCCCGCAGCTGAGGCGCGGGTGAACAAGCAGACCCCGCTGCGCCGTCTGGGTGAGCCGGAGGACATTGCCGGGGGCGTCGTCTTCCTCGCCTCCGCAGCGGGGCGCTACACGACGGGGCAGGCACTGGTGATCGATGGCGGGGTGACGATCTAATGGCGCGCTTCACCGACAAGTCGATCATCGTCACCGGGGCAGGCAGCGGGATCGGCCGCGCCGCCGCGATCCTGTTTGCCGCCGAAGGGGGCCGGGTGATCGTCGCCGACAAGAGCGAAGGCGCGGATGAGACCGTCGCGCTGATCGCCGCGGCGGGCGGCACCGCCAAGGCGATCCGCATGGACGCGGGCAGCGAGCCGGACGTGATCGCGACCATCGATCTCGCCGTCGCCGAATATGGCGGGCTGGATATCCTCTTCGCCAATGCCGGGATTTCGGGCGGCATGGCGAACCTGTTCGACACCACGCCGGAGCTGATGGCCGAAGTGCTGCGCGTGAACCTGATCGGGCCGTTGCTCGCGATCAAGCATGGCGCGCCGAAGATCGCCGAGCGGGGCAAGGGCGCGATCGTCCTCACCGCCAGCGTTGCCGGCATCCGGTCGGGCGCGGGCAGCCCGGCCTATTCGGCGTCGAAGGCGGGCGTGATCAACCTTGCCGCCGTCGCCGCACAGCAGCTGTCGGGCTCCAACATTCGCGTCAACGCGCTCTGCCCGGGGCTTACCGAGACGGGCATGACCAAGCCCACCTTCGACTATGCGCGCGAGGCGGGGAAGATGGACCGCGTGGGCCGGCTGAACCCGCTCCGCCGCGGTGCGCAGGCCGAGGAACTGGCGCGGGCAGCGCTGTTCCTGGCGTCGGATGATGCCAGCTATGTCAACGGCCAGGCGCTGGCGGTCGATGGCGGGCTGTCGTCCAGCCACCCGGTGACGCGGCAGGAGTATGGCAAGACGGCGGTGTAACCGACTATCGGTGCTTCAGCGCGATTGTAGCACGGCCAGGCGCCGAAGCGCTGGTGGTTTGAACATTGTGACCGCCCGCCAGTTATTACCCGACTGACCGATCTGCCGGTTGGCAACCAATCGGACAATCAGTGCCTGAAAACCTGTCCAGCATCGCCAGCACGCGCTGTGCCGTCCAGTCCCTCGACGAAGCCAAGCGTGCTACGTGCCCAGCGGACCGCAAGTTCCACCTCGATCAGGCGGCCATTTACGCCCATCTTGCCGAGCAAGCGCGGCGTAATGGCTGGGACGACAGTTGACACGCACTTTTCCAGATCCGCTCCCGCGCCAAACGGTGTTTTCGGCGCTCCCGAGCTAATGCCTTGATCCGGTAATAAAAAAGGCGGACGCTGCGCTTCATGCTGACGCTCCTCGCCGCCGCCGCCCAGACCGCGACCATCACCGTGCCGCCGCCTGCGCCGCCGCGGTCTCCCACACATCTGGCGGCACCACACGCCGGCGTTCCGGGCTGGGGCCCGCATCTGGTCGATTATGACGGCGCCACCGCGCAATGCGGCGGACAGGTGGTCGCTCCGCTTTCCGCCGTCGCTCCCTTCACCCAGGTCGCCCGGATCGGGGTCGATGCACCGCGTTCCTATGAAATGGGGTTCACGATCGGCGAGGATGGCCGCCCGCTCGGCATTACGCAGCGGGTCGCGGCGTCCGGGCCGAAGGGCTATGTGCAGGGCAATGATCTGGCTCCCGCGCTCAGCCTGTGGCGCTTCCCGGAGGGCGTGGCCGGGGCCGCGTGCACCATGACCTTTGCCGCGCGCAGCGTCCCGCTCGACCGCGCGGCACCGGCCGATCTCTATCGCGTCGCGGCGCTGCGCATGGCGAACCCGTCCGAATTCCAGACGGTGATGCAGCAGATCCGCAAGTCGGGCGACTGTGCCGGGCCGGGGCGGCCGCGCATGTTGCTGCGCGCATTCGTCGACGATCGCCGTATTCCGCAGACGCCGGGCGTGCCGTCCTATGCTGTCGCCAGTTTCGACGTCGATGCCGATGGCGTGCCGCAAAATCCCGGCATCGTCGCCAGCGATGGCAACCGCGTGCTCGAGGCGGCGGCGAGCGATGCTGCGGCGCGCAGCCGCTATGTCGGGAACGCGCCGCGCACGCGCTGCACAATCCCCTTTGGCCGCCCCGCGACCGTTCCGGTTCCCGCCCCGCCCATGCCGCCGAAAGCGGCCTATCCCGAGGGGCGCTGCCCAGAGCCGGTTCGGTGGGCCCGCCCGCTCAACCTTGAATTCCCCGACGCGTTCCGCCGCCGCGCGATCGAGGGTTGGGCGATCGTCCGCTACGATCTCGCGCCCTGGGGTGCGACGGGTGCGGTGACCGTGCTTGCCAGCGAGCCGGCGGCGGACTTTGGCGAACAGGCGCGCCGCATGATCATCGCCGCGCGCGCCGAAACCTCGTCCAGCGGCGCGCAGGGCTGCATCGCGCGGGTGCAGTATCGCATGGCAAGACCCGATGACGTCGATGACGACGCGGCGGGTTTCTGACGGCTCCTGACATGCGATTGACCGGACGGGGCCAAAGGGCGACCGTGCACCTGAGGAAAACGGGAGCAGGGCGATGCGGATCATTCGGGCACTGACGGCGATTTCGTTGATGGCGGCGAGCATCCTGCCCGCCCCGGCGCAGGAGGTGGTGGTCACCGCTACCCGATCGGCGAGCAATCGCGACGGGTTTCAGGGCACGTCGATCCCGATCATCACGCTGCGGCGCACGGCGGATTTCGCGGTGCAGCGCGTTTCGATCACCGGCGACACGCGCGACGAGGCGCTGCGGCGCAAGGAAATCTACGCGATGGTTCGCAGCGCGATCGAGCAGGCGGGCAAGCATGGCGTCGAGCTGGCGACCGGCGACTATGTGGTCGAGGCGCTGACGCTCGCCAACTATGGCGACCTTTTGCTGAGCCGCGATGGCCGCCCGGATTCGGAGCGGACCAGCTTCATCATCAAGGTGAAGCTGGAGCCCGGCATGGACGCGCGCGCCGCGCTCGACCGGATCGCCAGGTTCATCAAGGCGGTGCCGCCGACCGGGCGGGCGCAGATCGAAAAGAGCGGCGACATGACGCTGTCTGTGCTCAACCCGGATCAGTATCGCACCAAGATCATCGAGATGATCGCCGCAGATGCCGCCACCACCGCCGCGCGTTTCGGTACGGGTTACGGGGTCGAGGTGCGCGGGCTGGACCGTCCGGTCGAATGGTCGCGCGCGAGCCTGACCGAGGTGTTTCTGTATCTGCCCGCGGCGTATGTGATCCGGCCGAAGGATTGATCTCCTCTCCCGCAAACGGGAGGGGAGTGGCAGCCTTTACCCCTCCCGCATCCGCATCAAGCCTTCCTGCGCCACGCTCGCCACCAGCCGCCCGTCGCGGCTGTAGATCCGCCCACGGTTGAACCCGCGCGCATGGCCGGCCCAGGGGCTGTCGGTGGTGTAGAGCAGCCAGTCGTCGGCGCGCAGCGGTTCGTGCAGCCACACGGCGTGGTCCAGGCTCGCGCTCTGCAGCCCGCGCGTCATCCAGTTGACGCCATGCGGCATCGTCGCGGTGCCGAGCAGCATCATGTCGCTGGCATAGGACAGCACTGCGCGGTGCAGCGCGGGATCGTCGGGCAGGGCGGCGGCGGTGCGGAACCAGCTATGCTGGACAGGGTCGCGCTTTTCCGGCTTGAACCAGTTGCGCGGATTGCAGGGGCGGATCTCTATCGGCCGCGGGCGCAGGAAGAACGGGCGGAACCGCTCCGGCACATGGTCGCGGATTTCTTCGCGGAGGTCGAACTCGGAGCGCAGGTCGTCCGGCCCCGGCACGTCTGGCATGTCGGCCTGGTGCGACAGGCCGTCTTCGGGCCGCTGGAACGACGCGATCATGTTGAGGATCGGCACGCCCTGCTGCAGCGCGATCACGCGGCGATTGGCGAAGCTGCCCCCGTCATAGTCGCGCACGACGCGATAGATGATCGGGAAATCCTCATTACCCGGGCGCATGAAATAGGCGTGGAGCGAGTGCGCGTCCTTGCCCTCGACCGAGCGCTGCGCCGCCTGCAGCGCCTGCGCGATCACCTGACCGCCGAACACGCGCCCGACCCCGCCGGGCTGGCGCGCACCGCGATAGAGGTCGACGTCAATGGTTTCGACGTCGAGCAGCTCGACCAGTTGGGTCACCTGTTCGGCAGCGGTTTCGGCGCGTTTTTCGGTCATTTGTCTAACATCCGTTCGTGCTGAGCCTGTCGAAGCACCTTCAACTTCCCTTCGTCCTTGGCGCTTCGACAGGCTCAGCGCAAACGGATGGCAGGATCAATACCCAGCCGCGCGCGCCAGCGCATCGGCATGGAAATTGGTATCCCCGAACAGCTCCGCCAGCACGCGCCCGCGCTTCATGTAGAAGCCGATATCATATTCGTCGGTCATGCCGATGCCGCCGTGCATCTGCACGCCTTCCTGCACCGCCAGCGTCGATGCCATGCCGGCCATCGCCTTGGCGACTGACACCGCCTCGTTCGCCCTGGCGTCGCCGGCATCGAGCAGTTGCTGTGCCTTGAGCACCGCCGCGCGGGCGACTTCCAGTTCGCTGTAGAGATGCGCGGCGCGATGCTGCAGCGCCTGGAAGCTGCCGATCAGCACGCCGAACTGCTTGCGCTCTTTCAGATACTGGACGGTCATGTCCATCGCGCCGCCGCCGACGCCCAGCATCTCCGCCGCCGCGCCCGTGCGCCCGGCGCCGAGCAGTGCGTTCAGCACAGCGCGGCCGCCATCGACCTCACCGATCACCGCATCGGCATCGACCTCGACCCCGTCGAACGTCATGCGCGCGGCGAGGCTGGCATCGGCGAGCCGCTGCGGGTCGGCGGCCAGGTTCGCGGCGTCCTTCGGCACGGCGAACAACGTCACGCCGTCGGCATCCTCGGGCGATCCGGCGGTGCGCGCGGCGACGATCAGCAGGTCCGCGACATGGCCATGCGCGACGAACTGCTTGGTCCCGGTCAGTTTGAAGCCATTGCCCGAGCGTTCGGCCTTCATCCCGATCGCGTCGCCATGCTTGGCGCGCTCGTCGATCGCCAGCGCCGCGACGGTCTCGCCCGACAGGATGCCGGGGAACCAGCGTTCACGCTGCGCGGTGCCCTTGAGCGCCGCCACCGCCGCAACCGCGGTGGTGAGGAAGGGGGAGGGGGACAGGTTGCGCCCGATCTCCTCCAGCACCACCCCCGCCTCGACATGGCCGAGGCCGAGGCCGCCATCGCTTTCGGGGATCAGGATGCCGGTAAAGCCCATTTCGGCAAACTGCTTCCACAGCTCGCGGCTGAACCCGGTCGCATCGTTCGCGTCACGCAGCGCACGCATATGGCTGACCGGCGCGGCCTCGGCCACGAATTGCTGTGCGCTCTCGCGGAGCATGGTCTGTTCGTCGTTGAGGTAGAGTGGCATTTTCAACTCCGTCGCCCTCTTCTACGTCACCCCAGCGAACGCTGGGGTCTCGTGCGGCAGGGTAACCGCTTCGCAACTGGAGACCCCAGCGTTCGCTGGGGTGACGGTGAGCTAGGCAGGCAGCTCCAGAATCCGCTTGGCAACGATGTTCAGCTGGACCTCGCTCGTCCCGCCCTCGATCGAATTCGCCTTGGTCCGCAGCCACGCGCGCGGCTTGGCGCCGCCGTTGGAGCGTTCGCTTTCCCATTCCAGCGTGTCCGACCCGCCGCTCGCCATGATCAGCTCGTGGCGGTCCTTATTGAGCTCTGTGCCGTAGTACTTCATCATCGACGGCTGGGCCGGGTGCGCCTGTCCGGCCTTGAGCTGGTCGATGAACCGCTCCGACATTGCCGAGAACGCCTTGGACCGCACCTCGAACAGTGCGAGCTGCGCGCGCAGGATCGGGTCGGCCAAGCGCCCCTGTGCGTCCAGCCCGATCGTCGCAATCGCGCCCTCGATGAGCGGGTTGCCGCCGGGGGAGGCGAGGCCCATGCCCGAAATCATCTCGCGCTCATGGCCGAGCAGGTACTTGGCGACGTCCCAGCCCTTGTTCTCGTCGTGAATGCGGTTCTTCTTGGGCACGCGAACATTGTCGAAAAAGGTTTCGCAGAAGGGCGAATAGCCGCTGATCAACAGGATCGGCTTTGTCGACACGCCCGGTGAGTCCATGTCGAACAGCAGGAAGCTGATCCCGCCCTGCTTGCTGTCCTTGCTGGTGCGCACCAGGCAGAAGATCCAGTCGGCCTTGTCGGCGTAGCTGGTCCACACCTTCTGCCCGTTGACGATGTAATCGTCGCCATCGCTGACCGCGCTGGTGGCGAGGCCGGCAAGGTCGCTGCCCGCATTCGGCTCGGAATAGCCCTGGCACCAGCGGATTTCGCCGCGCGCGATTTTGGGCAGATGCTCCAGCTTCTGCTCCTCGGTCCCGTATTTGAGCAAAGCCGGGCCGAGCATCGAAATGCCGAAGCTGTTGAGCGGATTGCGGCAGTTGAGCGCCGCCATCTCCTCGCGCAGGATCTTGGTCTCCGCTGGCGACAGCCCGCCGCCGCCATATTCCTTCGGCCAGTCGGGCACAGTCCAGCCGCGCGCAGCCATCCGGTCCATGTACAATTTCTGGTCGGGGTTCTTGCTGTAATCGGCCTTGCGCCCGCCCCAATTGGCGTCACCCTCGCCGCGCATCGGCTGGCGCATCGACGCCGGGACATTGGCCTCCAGCCAGGCGCGGGTTTCGGCGCGGAATTGATCGAGATCGGTCATGATGGGTCCTCGTCCAGCAAAGCGGCGATGCGGCGCGCGGTCGCAATCGCAAGATGGTCGTGATTGAGGTCGGTCAGCACCTGCACCCCGGTCGGCAGGCCGTTTGCGGTCCCGACCGGGACAGTGGTGGCAGGCAGGCCCGGATAGGTGGCGAGCCCCGCCCAGGCGAGGTGCGCGTCATAGCCGCTCTCCACGCCGTCGATATCGAGCGTCCGCTCGGCCTGCGGGCGCGGGTCGTGCGGGAATGCCTGGGTTGCGGCGGGCGGGGCGATCACCGCATCCACCTCGGCAAACAGCTTCGCCCAGGCCCGCGTGTTGCGCGCCTGCGCGTCGAGCATCGCGAGATAGGGGAGCAGGCGCGGCAGCGTGTCGTGCAGCGTCGGATCGGACCGCGCGAACACCGTGCCGAGCAGCGCGGTATAGGCGTCATGCTGCGCCATCAGATCGGGCAGGGCAGGGTGGGTGCGGATCACCTCGACCCCATCGCGCGCCAGCGCTTCGGCCGCGCGCTCGACCCCGTCGATCACCGCCGCAGCGGTCGCGGTTGCCGGATGCGCCGTCAGCACCAGCACGCGCCGGGCTGGCGCGGCATCACAGGGCAGGGGCAGGTCGGCGAGCAGGTCGAGCAGCAGCGGCAGGTCGCTGCCCCGCCGCGCCATCGGCCCGATCACGCCCAGCACCGCTTCCGCGCCGTCGCTGCCGGGGAAGCGATGGCCATGGCCGTTCAGCGCGCCATAGCTCGGCTTGTGCCCCCACACGCCGCAGAAGTGCGACGGCACCCGGATCGACCCGCCGATATCGCTGCCCAGCTCGATCGGCACATAGCCCGCCGCCAATGCTGCCGCCGCGCCGCCCGAGCTGCCGCCACAGGTGCGCGCCGGGTCGTGCGGATTGCTGGTGCGGCCATAGATTGAATTGACGCTCTGCCAGTCGCCCAGCGCCTTGGGGACGTTAGTCTTGCCCAGGATCACCGCGCCCGCCGCCTTGAGCCGCTGCACCGCGACCGCGTCCGAGGTCGCGATGTTGCCAGCCGCGTGGCCAAAGCCCCAGCTGGTCGGCAGCCCGGCGACGTCGAAAGCTTCCTTGACCGTCATCGGCACGCCCAGCAGCGGGCGGCGCTCGCCGCGCGCCACCGCCGCATCGGCCGCGTCCGCCGCTGCCAGCGCGCGCTCGAAATCGCGCACCACCACCGCGTTGATCGCGCCGTCCCCGGCTTCGATCCGCGCAATAGCGGCCTCGCATTGCGCGCGCGCGCGCGTCTCGCCCGCCGCGATTGCGGTGGCGATGTCGATCGCGGACGCGCGCGCCAATGTCATCCCGGTGCGCCCGTGCGCTGGATCAGCTCGAGTTCATGTCCCTCGGGGTCGAGCAGGAAGGTCAGCCGCGCGCCCGGCAATTCGTGCGGGCCGTGCAGCGGACGCGCGCCATGCGCGATTGCGCGCGCCGCCGCCCCGTCCAGATCGGCGGTGGTGAGGCCGACCGGGCCATGCCCGTTGCCGACCGTCACCGCGCGGCCATCGGTGTAATGGAACAGCACCAAGGTGAAGGGCTGGCCGGGCAGGTTGAGCATCGACTCTTCCAGCCCAGGCAGCACCACGCGATTGGTCACCGCGAACCCGAAGGTGTCGCAGTAGAACCGCTCCATCGCGGCCAGATCGCGCACGACCAGCTTGAAGAAGCCGAGGCGGAAGCGCAGCGCCTCCACCTCGCCCGTCTCTGCGCCGGCCAGTGCGGCATCAGCCATTGAAGCGCTCGCCCTTCTCGGCCTTGTCCTTCAGCAGCTGCGCAACCGGGAAGCCATGCTTCTCCAGCCCCGCGACGATGGTCTTGAGGCCGACCGTATCCGCCCAGAACATCGGGCCGCCGCGATAGACCGGCCAGCCATAGCCATAGATCCACACGACATCGATGTCCGACGCACGCTGCGCCATGCCTTCCTGCAGGATCAGGGCGCCTTCGTTGACCATCGTGTACAGTGTGCGCTCGATGATCTCCTCGGCGGTCACGTCATGCTGCACCGCGCCGGTCTTCTTCCGGAAATCCTCGATGATCTCGGCGACGCGCGGCGACGGCGAGGGGTTCCGCTTGTCGTCATAGTCGTAGAAGCCCGCCTGCTTCTTCTGGCCCCAGCGGCCCTCGGCGGCGAGCGCGTCGCGGATGCTTTCGATGCGGGTCGGGTCGCGGTGCCAGCCGATGTCGACACCGGCCAGATCGCTCATCTGGAACGGGCCCATCGGCATGCCGAATTCGACATGGACGCGGTCGACCTGTTCGGGCGTCGCGCCTTCCATCAGCAGCTTCATTGCCTCGACCTGACGCGGCATCAGCATGCGGTTGCCGATGAAGCCGTGGCACACGCCCGCGACCACCGCGACCTTCTTGATCTTCTTGGCGACGTCCATGACGGTCGCCAGCACATCCTTGTCGGTCTTTGCGCCGCGCACGATTTCGAGCAGCTTCATGACGTTGGCGGGCGAGAAGAAGTGCATGCCGACGACATCGCCCGGACGGCTGGTCGATGCCGCGATCTCGTCGATGTTGAGGTAGCTGGTGTTGGACGCCAGGATCGCACCCGGCTTGCAGATCGTGCTGAGCTTGCCGAAAATGTCCTTCTTGACGTCCATATTCTCATAGACCGCCTCGATCACCAGGTCGCAGTCGGCGAGGTCGTCCATGCTGAGCGTCGGGGTCAGCAGGCCCATTGCCTGCTCGACCTGCTCGGGCTTGATCCGGCCGCGCGCGGCGCTGCCCTCGTAATTCTTGCGCATCACGCCGGTGCCGCGGTCGAGCGCTTCCTGCTGCATCTCGACGATCGTCACCGGGATTCCGGCCGACAGGAAGTTCATCGAAATGCCGCCGCCCATCGTGCCGGCGCCGATCACGCCGACCTTCTTGATGGCACGCAGCTGCGTATCTTCCGGCACATCGTCGATCTTTGCGGCCTTGCGCTCGGCGAAGAAGATGTGGCGCATCGCCGCCGACTGCGTGCCCATGATCAGCTTCATGAAGCCGTTGCGCTCGCGCTGCACACCCTCGGCATAGGGCTTGTCGACCGTTTCCTCGATCACCGCGATGATCTCGGCCGGTGCGTCGAAGCCGCGGAAGCGCTTGGCGTTGGTCTTGCGGAACGCGTCGAACACGCCCGGCTCGACGCTCACCGGCTTTTCGCTGGCGCGGGGCAGGGGGCGGGCGTCGGCCACTTCCTTGGCATAGGCAACGGCGTCGGCAGTCAGGCTGTCCTCTCCGGCCAGCCGATCGACCAGGCCGGCGGCCTGCGCCACCTTGGCCGGGACCGGATCGCCCTTCGCCGCCAGCTCCAGCGCGAACTCGACCCCCGCGACGCGCGGCAGGCGCTGGGTGCCGCCCGCACCGGGCAGGATGCCGAGCTTCACTTCGGGCAGGCCGAACTTCGCCGAGGGCACGGCGATGCGATAATGGCACGCCAGCGCAACCTCGCACCCGCCGCCGAGGGCTGTGCCGTGAACGGCCGCGACCACCGGCTTCTCGCTCGCCTCGATCGTATCGACCACGGTGGGCAGCCCCGGCTCCTGCATCGGCTTGCCGAATTCGGTGATGTCGGCCCCGGCAAAGAAGGTGCGCCCGTCACAGCGGATCACGGCGGCCTTCAGGCTGTCGTCGCTGTTCAGCTCCTTGATCGCCGCGTCCAGCCCCTGCCGCACCGCCGCGCCCAGCGCGTTCACCGGCGGGTTGTTCGAGGTGATGACGAGGATATCGCCCTGTTTTTCGGTCGTAATCACGGACATGTCGCTCTCCAGTTGAGTGCTGCGCCGGTCAGGCCAGCGCGGAATAGATCATCGTCTTCAGCTCGCGCCGGATCGGGTACAGCCCCGACGGCGACAGCTGGGTCATGAACACCATACTGATCCGCTCGACCGGATCGACGAAGAAGGCGGTCGAAAACATCCCGCCCCAGTAAAACTCCCCGACGCTGCCCGGGATCATCGATCGCGCGACGTCGATGTTCATCGCAAATCCCAGGCCAAAGCCGGTGCCGGCATTCTGCGTCTCGCTGAACAGCGACCGCGACAGGCTCGAAAGATCCTTGCCGCCGGGCAGGTGGTTCATCACCATCAGGTCGAGCGTCTTGCGCCCAATGATTCGCGCGCTGTCCAGCGTCCCGCCATTCAGCAGCATCGTGCAGAAACGGTGATAGTCCAGCGCGGTGGAGACAAGCCCGCCGCCGCCCGACAACAAGGTCGGCTTGCGGCTCCACGCCGATTGCGCCCCGCGATCGTACATCACCCGGCCTTCGCCGGCCTTGAACGTGTAGCAGTCGGTCAGCCGATCGACCTTGTCCTCCGGCACCCAGAAGCCGGTGTCGTGCATGCCGAGCGGCGCGAAGATGTGCTCGGCAAAATAGGCGTCGAGCTTCTGGCCCGACACGCGCTCGACCACCGCGCCCAGCACATCGGTCGCGACCGAATAATTCCACGCCTCACCCGGCGAAAATTCGAGCGGCAGCTTGCCCAGCGCCGCGACGAATCCATCCAGATCGAGATGCCCGTGCCAATTCTCGATCCGCCCCTCGCGATAGGCCGCATCGACATTGCCGCGATTCTGGAAGCCATAGGTGAGGCCCGAGGTATGTCGCAGCAGATCGATCATCCGCATCGGCTCGGTCGTCGGCCTGGTCACGAACGGCACCCCGCCGCCGCCGCCGTTGTAGACGCCCAGCCCCTTGAACTCGGGCAGGACGTGATGGACCGGCGTGTCGAGCGCGACGCTGCCGCCCTCGACCAATTGCATGAATGCGATCGACGTCACCGGCTTGGTCATCGACGCGATGCGGTAGATCGAAGTCTCGTCCACCGCCGCGCCGCCCTCCCGCGCCACACCCTGATGGCTGAAATGCGCGATCTTGCCGTCGCGGGCGATCAGCAGCTGGGCGTTGGGCAGTTTCCCCGAGTCGAGGTAGCGCGCCCTGACGAACGCATCGATGCGCGCGAGCCGATCGGCGTCGAAGCCGCTTTCCGTAGCGGTAGCGAGGGCGGTTGAGTCCATACCTCTAATTCGAATCCTTGTTCCGCGGCGATCGCTCGCTTGTCGCTTCCCTATTGCGTTGAGCGGCTAATGAATCAAGAATGAAGTGTGTTCGGGCAAGGTGGAATCGCCAAACCCGACATTCAACAACGAAATGATGACAGCATTGGAGAGACCCGCCTTGGCCCCCGAACCGCTCATCCCGCTCGACCCGTCCTGGCCGAAGATGACGCTGGCGCAAGCCCAGGCGCTGATGACCGCGCCCGGCCAGAAGCTGGAAATGGAAGAAATCGAAATTCGCGGCATCAAGACGCGGGTGTGGAAGAATGCTCCGCCGCACCTCGCCGCCCTGCTCCAGCTGTCACGCACCCATGGCGAGCGCATCTTCACGATCCATGAGGATGAGCGCGTCAGCTTCGAGGCGAATTTCCGCGCCACCGCGCACCTCGCGACCAAATTGCGCGAGATGGGGGTGGTGAAGGGCGACCGCGTCGCGCTGGCGATGCGCAACACGCCCGAATGGCCGGTGATCTTCTTCGCCGCGGTCAGCATCGGCGCGATCCTGGTCCCGCTCAACGCGTGGTGGACTGGCGGCGAGCTCGATTACGGCCTGCGCGACTCCGGGTCCAAGGTGCTCTTCCTCGACGGCGAGCGGTTCGCGCGGCTGCAAAAGCGGCTGCCCGACCTGCCCGATCTTCAGCGCACCATCGTCAGCCGCTGGGACGCCGAACTGCCCGAGGGCGTCGACAAGCTCGAAGACCTGATCGGTGCGCCAAACGACTGGGCCTCGCTGCCCGACGTCCCGCTGCCCGCCGAACCGACCTTGGAGCCGGAGGATGACGCGACGATCTTCTACACCAGCGGCACCACCGGATCGCCGAAGGGCGCGCTCGGCACGCACCGCAATTTGTGCACCAACATCATGTCGGGCGGGTACGCCGCCGCGCGCTCCTACCTGCGCCGCGGCGAAATGCCGCCCGAGCCGCAGCCCAGGGTCGGCCTGCTCGTCATCCCGCTGTTCCACGTCACCGCCTGTTCGGCGAGCCTGATGGGCACGCTGGCATCGGGCAACACGGCGGTGTTCATGCGAAAATGGGACGTGGTCGAGGCGATGGAGATCATCCAGCGCGAGAAGGTCAATCTGACCGGTGGCGTGCCGACCATCGCCTGGCAGATCCTGGAGCATCCCGACCGCCACAAATATGATCTCTCCAGCCTCGAGGCGATCGCCTATGGCGGCGCGCCATCGGCGCCCGAGCTGGTCAAGCGCATCTACACCGAATTCGGCGCGCTGCCCGGCAATGGCTGGGGCATGACCGAGACGATGGCGACCGTCACCAGCCATTCGAGCGAGGATTATCTCAATCGCCCGACCAGCGCCGGCCCGCCCGTGCCGGTTGCCGACCTCAAGATCATGGACGCGGATGGCGTCAACGAACTCCCTGTCGGCGAAGTCGGCGAGCTCTGGGCAAAGGGGCCGATGATCGTGAAGGGATACTGGAACAAGCCCGAAGCGACCGCCGAATGCTTCCGCGACGGCTGGGTCCGCACCGGCGATCTGGCGAAGCTGGACGAGGAGGGCTTCCTCTACATCGTTGACCGAGCCAAGGACATGATCATCCGTGGCGGCGAGAATATCTACTCGTCCGAGGTCGAGGACGTGCTCTACGCCCACCCCGCCGTCACCGACTGCGCGTTGATCGGAATCCCGCACAAGACTTTGGGCGAGGAGCCGGCCGCGGTGGTTCATCTGGCGCCGGGGATGGAGGCGAGCGAGGCCGAGTTGCAGGCGTGGGTCCGCGAGCGCCTCGCCATCTTCAAGACTCCCGTCGCGATCAAGTTCGTCGCGGAAACGCTGCCGCGCAATGCGAACGGGAAGATCTTGAAGAAGGATCTGAAGGCGTTGTTTGTGGAGGAAGGGGTGGCGTAGTTCCACCCTCTCGTCGTCCCGGGCTTGACCCGGGACAGGGCTTCTTCTTCTTCCAACGCCCGCCAGGAAAAGCCCAGCCCCGGGTCAAGCCCGGGGCCACGAAAGGGAGGGCGCGGGCAACAAAAAAGGGCCGGTCCTTTCGAACCGGCCCTTCTGTCTCAAAAGACGTGCCGCCTCACCAGATCTTCACCCGTTGCTCCGGCGGCAGATACAGCGCGTCGCCCGGCTTGACGTTGAACGCGGTGTACCACGCGTCGACGTTCCGCACGATGCCGTTGACGCGATACTTGGCCGGGCTGTGCGGGTCGGTCAGCAGGCGCTGACGCTCGGCATCCTCGCGCAGCTTGGACTGCCACGCCTGCGCATAGGACAGGAAGAAGCGCTGGTCGCCGGTCAGGCCGCCGATCACCGGGGCCTTGCCATGCTTGGCCTGATAGCGCTGGTACGCGCCATAGGCCATTTCGATGCCGCCCAGATCGCCGATATTCTCGCCCAGCGTCAGCTTGCCGTTGATCTTGGTGCCGGGGATCGGCTCATACTGGTTGAACTGCTCGACCAGCACGCCGGTGCGCTTGGCAAAGGCGGCCTTGGCTTCGGGCGTCCACCAGTTGGCGAACTTGCCGTCCGCGCCGAACTGGCTGCCCTGATCGTCAAAGCCGTGGCCGATCTCATGCCCGATGATCGCGCCGATTGCGCCATAGTTGACCGCCGGGTCCGCCTTGGCGTCGAAATAGGGCGCCTGCAGGATCGCCGCCGGGAAGGTGATCTGGTTCATCAGCGGGTTGTAGTATGCGTTCACCGTCTGCGGGGTCATGTCCCACGCCGCGCGGTCGACCGGCTTGCCCAGCTTCGACAGCTGATATTGCTGGCCCCACTCACGCGACGCCATCATGTTGCCGAGCAGGTCGCCGCGGCCGATCTTCATGCTCGAATAGTCGATCCACTTTTCGGGATGGCCGACGCGCGGATCGAATGCGGCGAGCTTGGCCAGCGCCTTTTCCTTGGTCGCGGCGTCCATCCACTGGTTCGCCTTCAACCGCTCCTCAAGGCTGGCCCGCAGATCGACGATCAGCTCGTTCATCTTGGCCGAGCTTTCGGGCGGATAGTGGCGCGCGACGTAGATCTCGCCGACCGCTTCGCCCAGCGCGCCGTTGACCAGCTGGATGCCGCGCTTCCAGCGCTCGCGCTTCTGCGGGGTGCCCGACAGCGTCTTGGCGTAGAAGTTGAACGAGGCATCGTCGAACGCCTTGGGCAGATACGCCGCGTTGGACGAGATGAAGTGGAACGTCATCCAGTCCTGCCAGGTCGAAACCGGCACCTGCGCGAACATCTTGCCCAGCGCGGTCAGTGCGGTGTCGTTGCCCATGATCATCTTGGGCAGCGAACCCAGACCGGCGGTCTGCATCATCGCCGGCCAGTCGAACTCCGGCGCCAGCTTCGCCATGCCGGCCCGGTCCATCGGCTTGTACAGCGCCATGATGTTGCGGTTCTGCTCGGGGCTCCAGTGGACCTTGGCCATCGCGGTTTCGAACGCGACGATCGTGTCCGCCTTCTTCGCCGCATCGGCGATTCCCGCCAGCGTCAGCACCTGTTCGACATAGGCGCGATAGGCGGCGCGGAACTTGTCGTATTTCTCGCCTTCCAGCAGATAATAGTCGCGTGCCATGCCCAGCGTGCCTTGACCGGCAAAGGCGGTGTACTGGGTCGGGTCGGCCAGGTCGGGGATGATCCCCACATCGACCGGGCTGGCATAGCCGACGGTCGCGAACAGCGTCTGCAGCTTGGCGCGGTCGTTCGCCGCCGCGATCTTCGCCAGATAGGGCTTGAGCGGCGCGGTGCCGCGCGCTTCGATCCCGGCCTCGTCCATCCAGCTGGCGTAGAGGTCGCCGATCTGCTGGCCCTTCGCGCCGAACTGGCCGGGGTTCCTGGCCATGTCGTCCAGGATCGCGCGCACCGAGACTTCGGCCTCGTCGGTCAGCTTGACGCCATAGCCCGCCGAGGAGCGATCGGCCGCGATCTCGACCGACTTGGCCCAGCCGCCATTGACGTAGGACCAGAAGTCGTCGCCCGGCTTGACGCTCTTGTCCTGCCCGGTCAGCTCCAGGCCCACGGTGCCATAGCGCGGCCCGCTTGCGCTCTGCGACAGCGCCGGCGCGGTCAGCGCGAGCGCGGCCACGCCCAGCGTCAGGCGCGCGAAAACATTGATCTTCATGGAAAAATCCCCCCAGAGAGTCGATGGTGTATTGTGTTACCATAACGGTGGGCAGGGGGAGGCGCAATCGGGTGCGAACAACATTCTTCGTCGTCCCGAGCTTGACCCGGGACCGGGCTTCTTCTTCCTTCAATACCGGGGAAGAAGAGCCCAGCCGCGGGTCAAGCCCGGGGCGACGGATAGGTGCTACGCCAACACCCCCGCCACTGCCTTCGCCCACCCGTTCAGCCGCGCCGCCCGCGCGCCCGCATCCATCGCCGGCTCGAACATCTCGACCCGTCCACGCATTGCCGCCGCTTCCTCCAGCCCGGAAAACAGCCCGCAGCCCACGCCCGCAAGCATGGCGGCGCCCAGCGCCGTCGTCTCGGTGAACGCCGGCCGCTCCACCGCCACACCCAGCACATCGGCCAGGTCCTGCGCGATCCAGTCATTGGCGACCATGCCCCCGTCGATCCGCAGCCGCGACCAGTCACAGCCATCGGCGGCGAAGGCGGTCTTGAGGTCGTGGCTCTGGTGCGCCATCGCCTCCAGCGCGGCGCGCACGACATGCGCCTTGCCGCTGGCGAGGCTGAGCCCGCTGATCGCCCCGCGCGCCTCCGGCTCCCAGTACGGCGCACCCAGCCCCGACAGCGCGGGCACGAAATACACTCCGCCATTGTCTGCGACCGACCGCGCCAGCGCCTCGGTCTCGCCCGCGTCGGCGATCAGGCCGAGCGAATCGCGCAGCCATTTGACCACGCTCCCCGCGACGAACACCGACCCCTCGATCGCATAGGTGCGCTTGCCGCCGAGCTGGCACAGCACGGTCGAGAGCAGCCGGTGGCGCGATGTCGGCTGGCGCTCCCCGGCATTGGTCAGCATGAATGCGCCGGTGCCATAGGTCGCCTTGGTCTCGCCCGGCGCGAGGCACGCCTGGCCGATCGTCGCCGCCTGCTGGTCGCCGGCCAGCCCACAGATCGGGATGCGGCCGCCGAACAGCGTCGTCTCGCCGAACTGCCCCGCACAATCGACAATCTCGGGCAGCGCGCCGCGCGGGCAATCGAACAGGTCGAGCAGCCCGTCGCTCCACCCGCCGCTGCCCAGGCCCATCAGCAGGGTGCGCGAGGCGTTGGTCGCGTCGGTGACATGCAGGCCGCCGGACAGGTTCCATACCAGCCAGCTTTCGACCGTGCCGATCGCCAGCCGGTCGCCGGCCGCGCGCAGTTGCGGCCAGTTGGCCATCGCCCAGGCGATCTTGGTCCCGCTGAAATAGGGATCGAGCAGCAAGCCGGTGCGCGCCTGCACGCCCGGCTCCTCGCCACGTTCCTTGAGGTTGCGGCACAGATCGGCGCTGCGCCGGTCCTGCCACACGATGGCGGGGGCGAGCGGCTCGCCCGTCTCGCGGTCCCAGAACACGATTGTCTCGCGCTGGTTGGTAATGCCGATCGCCGCAATCGCATCGGCCCCGCCCGCGCGCTCGACCATCGCCGCCGCGCACTGCGCCGAATCGGCCCAGATCTGCGCGGCGTCGTGCTCGACCCAGCCGGGGCGGGGATAGAATTGGCGCAGCGGCGCGGACGCGCTGTCGAGGCAGCGCCCATCCGGCGCGAACAGCATCGCGCGGGTCGAGGTCGTCCCCTCGTCGATGACCAGCAGAATCTCTCCCATCGAAACAGGTTAGCCGGGATTACATCGCGCGCAAATCGCGCTAGGATTCGGTCGAGAGGTGAAGCAAGTGGACGAAGCTTTCGGGAACGACCGGCGCGGCGAAGGGGAGGGGGACACGCCCGACTCGACGCATCACTTTGTCCCCGTAGTGCCGCCCGCCGATCATGAGACCGAGGCGGAGAATCGCCGCGACCGCCTGCTCGCCGGGCTGACGCTGATGGCGGGGATCGGCCTCGTCCTCGCGCTGCCCTTCGCGCTCAAGGCCGGGTCGCCCTTCTTTCTGCCGCTCACCGCCGCGATCGTCATCGCAATCGCGCTGGTCCCGATCCTCGAATGGCTGGAGCGGCATCGCGTCCCCGCGCCGCTCGCCGCGCTGATCTGTCTGTTACTGTTCCTGACCGCCGCGAACGCCGCGCTGGCGTCGATCGTCGTGCCCGCCTGGGGCTGGCTGTCGATCCTTCCGGAACGGATCGACAATATCCAGTCGAACGTGAAGCCGCTGATCGACTTCTATTCGAATTTCGAAAACTTCGTGAACAAGACGATCCAGGATCTCGCCCAGTCGCGCCCGATCCAGCCGGCCGAGACCGCGGGGCAGGCACCCCCGCGGTCGATCCTCGAACTTGCCGCGACCAGTGCGCCGACCGCGTTGATCGAGATGTTCTTTGCGGTCCTCGTCATCTATTTCTTCCTGTCGGGCTGGACCCGGCTGCGCCGCAACGCGATCACCAGCCGGACCAGCTTTGGCGGCGCGATGGCGACCGCGCGGGTGATTCAGGACGTGGTCGACGATACCTCGGCCTATCTCGGCACGATCACGATGATCAACGTGACGCTGGGGCTGACGGTGGCGGGCGCGCTGTGGCTGATCGGCATGCCGACCCCGCTGATGTGGGGCGGCATCGTCGCGCTGCTCAACTACATTCCCTATCTCGGCCCGATCTTTGCCGCAGGATTTCTGGCGGTGGGCGGACTGATGACGTTTCAGGACGTGTGGACCGCATTGCTGCCCGCCGCGATCATGATCGGGCTGCACACGATCGAGGCGAACTTCATCACGCCGCTGGTGGTCGGGCGGCGGCTGACGATCAATCCGATCATGATCCTGATCTCGCTGTCCTTCTGGGGCTGGGTATGGGGTACGCCGGGCGCGCTGCTCGCGGTGCCGCTGCTGATCATCATCCAGACCGTGCTCAATGCAGCGGGCAAGCCGGACATCGCCGGATTCCTGTTCGAACATGGCACCCTGGTCGCGCGCGGAAACCCTTCCGCGCCCCGTCCGCAAATTATGCGCGAAAGCGGAGTTGACAGCCCCGGACCGCCCGGTTAGGTGCCGCGCTCTCGCAAGGGACTGCGCTTCGGCGCCAGGGTCATGCGGGTGTAGCTCAGTTGGTTAGAGCGCCGGCCTGTCACGCCGGAGGTCGCGGGTTCGAGCCCCGTCACTCGCGCCACCCTTTACGGGTGGCCATCCCCCTCACTCCACATCGCCAGCCGTCAACACGACCCTCCCGCTCTGCTTGTGCACGCGCTTGATGAAGCTCGTCTCGTAGCGCCGCACCGCCGGGTCGTTCTGAAACAGCCGCTCTGCCAGTGCATTGTAATCGGCCATGTCGCGCGCGCAGACGAGCACTGCCAGATCGTCCGCCCCGGCGACGTCGAGGATCATCTGAACCGAATCCTCGGCGGCGAGCGCCGCGCGCAAGGCCGCGATGCCGCGCGCTTCGGCATGTTCATGCACCTGCACCCGCACCAGGGCGCGCAGCCTTCGTTCCGTAAGCCGGGGCGCGAGCAGCGCGACGTCCGCCGCGATGAACCCCTCGCTGCGCAGCCGCCGCACGCGCCGCGTCACCGCCGATGCCGACAGCGGCACGACGCGCGCCAGCTGCTCGGCAGTCGCCAGCGAATCGGCCTGGAGCAGGTTGAGCAACTGGATGTCGAAGGCGTCGAGCTTGCCCATGTCTTGCGCGAACCCACTCCCGAATGACGATTTTCGGCACATAGCGTGCCACCATCGGCTGCAAAAGGCGTGTTAGTCAACTATAACACTTCTGGTAATCCACAAGGGAGGGACTCGATGGGCAAGAACGTGATGGCGGCGGCGATCCTGGCGGCATTGGCACCGGCAGCGATGGCACAGAGCGAGGCGCCGGCGCCGGCGCTGGCCGCTGCGCCCGCCTATGACGCGGCGGCGGCCAAGGCAGCGGTGGCGACGCTGGCGGATGAGCTGGAGAAGAACTTCGTTTTCCCCGATACCGCTAAGCGCTACGCCGCCGCCCTGCGCACGAAGCTGGCGGCGGGGGGCTATGACGGCATTTCCGACGGCTATGCGCTGGCCACCGCCGTGACCGCCGATCTGCAGGCGATCGCCCCCGACGGCCATCTCGCGATGTTCGCGCCCGGCGGTCCGCAGTCGCAACGTGTCGGCCAGCCCTCGACCCAGCAGCAGATCGGCAACGCCCCGCTGCCCCCGCCGGCGATGGAGCAGGCCGGGATGATCGCGCCCGGCATCGCCTATGTCCGCTTCAACGGCTTTTTCGGCGAGCCGGAAGCGCTCAAGGCCTTCACCGCCTTTCTCGACCAGCAGGCCGGGGCCAAGACGCTGATCATCGACGCGCGCACGCATCGCGGCGGCGGGCTGGACGAGATGGACCTGCTGTTCCCGCGCATCTTCGACAAGCCGCAGACGGTGATGATCATGGACACGCGCGCATCCTTTGCCGAGGGGGCCGGTCCGCTGCCGTTCCGCTCGCTGGTCAAGGTCGATGCCCCCGCCGAGCTGGCGCGGACCGAGCACCGCGTCATCCCGGCAAGCCCGGCGAGTCCCTGGGCGAAGACCAAGATCTATTACCTCACCTCGCCGCGCACCGCGTCGGCTGCCGAGCATCTCGCATCGGTGTTCAAGGGCACGAAGCGCGCGACGCTGATCGGCGAAACCACCGCCGGGGCGGGCCATTATGGCGGCACCGCGCCGCTCGGCGGCGGCTATTCGGCGTTCATTCCGGTCGGTCGCAGCTATTTCCCCGGTGGCGACAGCTGGGAGCAGGTGGGGGTGAAGCCCGATATCGCGGTTACCCCCGAGCGCGCCCTTTACGAAGCGCTGATCCGCGAAGGCGTGCCCCCCGCACAGGCGGAGGCGCTGTCGGCATCGCACATGCCCAAGGGGCCAATGCTGCGCCGCCAGCCCGGCAAGCGCTGATCCGGTCGCAACGGGCGGTGCTATCCACAGCCGGGTAGCGCCGCCCCCTTGCACCCCCCGGCACAGCCGCTAAACGCGCCCGTTCACCACAGTTATGGAGCGGGACATGAGCGACTCGATTTCGGCCGAGCAGCTGCGCCTTCTGATCGAGCGGATCGAGCGGCTGGAAGAAGAAAAGAAGGGCATCAGCGACGACATCAAGGATGTCTATGGCGAGGCCAAGGCGACCGGTTTCGACGCCAAGATCATGCGCACCATCATCCGCCTGCGGAAGATGGAGAAGCACCAGCTCGACGAGCAGGACGCGCTGCTCGAAACCTATCGCGCCGCGCTGGGGATGCAGTAAGCGCGCAGCCCACTTTCTCGTCGTCCCGGGCTCGACCCGGGACAGGGCTACTTCTTCCTCCGCCGAAGAGAGGCAGCCCGGCCCCGGGTCAAGTCCGGGGCGACGGTGGTGGCGGGCGGGCATTGCCGCCCCACACCCCACCGCCCTAGCATGCCGTCTCCCAACAGGAGGTCCGCATGATTCTCACCACCACCAGCACCCTCGATGGCTACAGCGCCACGCGCTATCACGGCATCGTCACCGCCGAGGTGATCATCGGCGCGAACATTTTCCGCGACCTGTTCGCCGGCATCCGCGACATCGTCGGCGGTCGATCGGGCAGCTATGAACGCCCGCTCAAGGACGCGCGCAAGACCGCGCTCGACGAACTGCGCGACGAAGCCCGTGCGCTGGGCGCCAACGGCGTGATCGGCATCGATTTCGATTATGAAGTGATCGGCAAGAATGGGTCGATGCTGATGGTCTCCGCCTCGGGTACGGCGGTGACGCTGAGCGGGGTTTGAGGCGCGACTCTGCTGACTCGTCACCCCGGCCCTGTGCCGGGGTGACGAGCGGTAGTGGGAAACCCCCGGTTGCACCCGGCGCTGCCCTTGCCCTAGAGACGCCCCACCCAATTCCATAGAGACACCCCATGGCAGGCCATTCCAAGTTCAAGAACATCATGCACCGCAAGGGCGCGCAGGATAAGAAGCGCTCGGGCATGTTCAGCAAGCTCAGCCGCGAAATCACCGTCGCGGCCAAGATGGGCCTGCCCGATCCCGACATGAACCCGCGCCTGCGCGCGGCGGTCAACGCCGCCAAGGCGCAGTCGATGCCCAAGGACAATATCCAGCGCGCGATCGACAAGGCGAGCAAGGGCGACGCGGAGAATTACGAGGAAATCCGCTATGAGGGCTTCGGCCCCGGCGGTGTCAGCCTGATCATCGAGGCGCTGAGCGACAACCGCAACCGCACCGCCACCAATGTTCGCACCGCAGTGTCCAAGAATGGCGGCAATCTCGGTGCATCCGGATCGGTCAGCCATGCCTTCGACCGCGTCGGCCTGATCACCTATCCCGCCAGCGTCGGCGACGCCGAAAAGGTGTTCGAAGCCGCACTCGAAGCCGGTGCCGAAGACGTGACCTCGTCCGAAGACGGCCACGAGATCTGGACCGCCAGCGCCGACCTGCACGAAGTCGCCAAGGCGCTCGAACCCGTGCTCGGCGAGGCCGAGGGCGCGAAGCTCGCGTGGAAGCCGCAGACGATGGTCGAGGTGAGCGAAGACGACGCCGCGACCCTGTTCAAGCTGATCGACGCGCTCGACGATGACGACGACGTCCAGACCGTCTGGGGCAATTACGAAGTCTCGGACGAGGTGATGGCCAAGCTGGGTTGATGTCTCATTCCTCCCCCAGCGCGCTGGGGGAGGGGGACCGCCGCCGCAGGCGGTGGTGGAGGGGCGGCCGCGCAGACGGCCGTGAACAGCTCGGAAAAATCCGCCCTCTGCGAGGGCGACCCCTCCCTTAGCATCGTGCTGCTACCTCCCCTGCGGGGCAGGGAGGAATTTCGGTCAAGCCGCCCGATCGTCGGCCCCATCCATCCCCAGCATCGCGCGGATGCGCCAGGCATCGGCAGCCCAGTTCGTTCCTTGCGAAAACGAAACCGAGGCAATGCGCGGTGCGCCGTCGAGCAAGGGAAACAGCTCGCGCTCCTCGCGGTCCAGCCGGTCGTTCATTTCGTTGACGCGCAGCCGCACCGAGGCGGTATAGCCCGGCCAGTCGCGCGCCACCGCTTCGGGTGGGAAGCGCTTTGAGTGCGCCGCGATGCGCTCATAATCGGCCTCGGTCGACGCGGAAAAGCGTTCGGCAACTGCCCGCGCGGCAACGTCCGGATGAAGCCGCAACCGGGGATAGATCATCCGGTCCTTGAGCGTCAGCGTCCGCAGCAGCGATCGCATCAGGCGCCATCGCATGTCGTTCAGCGCGTCGCGATCGGGTGGTGCGGGCCGAAGGGCGATTGCCCCCATTTCTGCATTACATGCGCGCAAGCGACGGTGCTCGGCAAAGAATGGATCAAGTTCGGTCACCAAAACCCGCTTTCACGCTCCGGATCGACAGGACGGCACCGGAACGATGCCGGGACGGGCTGGCGCACCGTCCACATGTCTTTTAGGGCGCGGCGATGGTTACAGGTCGGGCAACAAGTAGAAATACGTTACTGCATGGAGCGTGCGCAGTAACACTATGAGCCCGACTCGCCTGATTCTTGGCCTCGACCCCGGCCTTGGCACCACCGGCTGGGGCCTGATCCGCGCCGAGGGCAACCGGCTGAGCCATGTCGGCAACGGCCAGCTCAAGACCGATGCGAAGGCACCGCTGCCCCAGCGGCTGGCACATCTCGACGCGATGCTCGCGGCGCTGGTCGCCGACCACGCGCCCGATGGCGCGGCGGTGGAGGAGGTGTTCGTCAACTCCAACCCGCAATCGACGTTGAAGCTCGCCCATGCGCGCGGCGTCGCCATTGCCGCCGTGGCGCGCGCCGGCCTCGATGTCGGCGAATATGCGCCGCGTCTGGTCAAAAAGGCGGTGGTCGGCACCGGCACCGCAGAAAAGGCGCAGGTCCACGCGATGATCGCCCGCCTGCTCCCCGGCGCCAAGATCGCCGGGGCCGATGCGGCGGACGCGCTCGCGGTCGCGATCTGTCATGCGCATCATCTGGCGACGGCGCGCCGGATTCCCTGACCTTTTCGCTTTGCGCGCCTAACCCGTTCCGCTTATGTCCCGGTCATGATCGCGCATCTCAACGGCCATCTCGCAGCAACCGGCATCGACCATGCGGTGATCGACGTGGATGGCGTCGGCTATCTGGTCGGCGCATCGGCGCGGACACTGGCGGCGCTCGGCGCGATCGGTGAGTTCGTCACGGTCCACACCGAAATGCTGGTCAGCGAGGATTCGATCCGCCTGATGGGCTTTGCCAGCGCGGAGGAACGCGACTGGTTCCGCCTGCTCACCGGCGTGCAGGGGGTGGGGGCCAAGGTCGCGCTCGCGATCCTCTCGATCCTCTCGCCAACCGAGGTCCAGACCGCCATCGCCCGCGCCGACGCCGCGATGGTCGCCCGCGCCAATGGCGTCGGCCCGAAACTGGCCCAGCGCATCGTCAACGAGCTGAAGGACAAGGCCGGCGGCGTGGCGATCGGCGGCGGGGCAGGGGCGGCGATCCCCGCCGGCAGCGCGGCCAACGACGCGGTGTCGGCGCTGCTCAACCTGGGCTTCAAACCCGCCGAAGCGAGCAACGCGGTGAACGCGGCGAGCGACGAACTCGGGCCGGGCGCGACGCTGGATGCGCTCGTCCGGCTGGCGTTGCGCAAGGCGGCGAAGTGAAGTGGGTCATCTGTCTGATTGCGCTGCTGATGAGCAGCAATGCACTGGCTTGCACGGATGGCTCGTCGACCCGCTATTACTTCTTCGGTGTGCGACCCGAGGGTGTGGAGGTCGCGCGATTGCTGCCGGTCGAGATCGTTCGCATCGACGGGCAAATCGTTCACGCGAAAGCCGACGAACGCCTAGCAAAGGCACTCGGTGGCAGAGATATTCAGATCGAGCTGCCCGATTACCCAGAGGTAACCAACTGTATCGACTATGGACTCCGAGAAGGCCGCGCACTGATCGTTTTCGACCGCGTTTTCACGCGTGCCTCGGGAGAGATCGTTGTCGTCGCGCGCCCGGTCAGGGGTCGGATCTATCCAAAGGGTCGAAGCGCCGCTGAACTCGACAAGTATATCGTCGATCCGGAATTCAAGGCGAAGGCGGATCAGGGCAGGGGGAAGAAATAGGGTCGGCTTCGCGCACCTTCCTCCCGTCATGCTGAACTTGTTTCAGCATCCACTGAGCCCCGCAGCGACTGACCAGAGGCTCTATCTGCAACGGGCAGTCCATGCCGCCCTTGGCGCGACGCTCGGGACCAGGTCTCGGAACGGCAGCCCGCCGCACGGTGGATGCTGAAACAAGTTCAGCATGACGGGCCCCTTTAAAGATAGCGCTACCAGATTCCCGTTGCGCCCCATATTGATAGCGCTACCATAAACTCCGCCGGACATGATTCCGGTCGTGCAGGCCCGCAAACGGGCCGCGATTAGGAGAGAGAGGATGCGGTCCCTTACACGTCGGGAAACCCTTGCCCTTGCCGGTGCGCTGGGCGTTGCAGCCTGCAGCGGTGGCGGATCGAGCGGCGGCGGGACCGTCTCCACGCCGTCACCGACCCCAAGTCCATCGCCAAGCCCTTCGCCGTCGCCCAGCCCGACCCCCACGCCGACCCCGACCAGCACGCTCAAGGCCGCGGCCGCATCCAAGCGGATGCGCTTCGGTTCGACCTTCGCCTGGGCGTCGCCCGGCGCGGATGCCGGGTCGTTCAACAACCCAGCTTACGCTGCGCTGCTCGAACGCGACTGCCAGCTGCTGGTCCCCGAGAACGAGATGAAATGGGAATATCAGTCGAGCGCCGAGAATGTGTACAACTGGACCCGCGCGGACCAGATGCTGGCCTATGCCGAGTCCAAGGGCATGGAGATGCGCGGCCATTGCTTCCTATGGTATATCCAGGAGCGCTTCCCCGCCTGGTTGCGCAGCTACGATATGGGGGTGAACCCCCGCGCCACCGCGGAGCGGCTGGTGCGCAGCCATGTCGAGAGCACCGCGCGCCATTTCGGCAACCGCATCAAGAGCTGGGACGTGATCAACGAGGCGATCGACCCCGCGACCGGCAATGTCCGCACCAACATCCTGCACACCGCAGTCGGCGGCGACAATTCGATACTCGATCTCGCCTTCCGCACCGCGCGCGCCGAGCTGCCTACGGCGGAGCTGGTCTATAACGACTATATGGACTGGGGTTCGACCACCCACCGCAACGGCGTGCTCAACCTGCTGCGCGGCTTTCGCGACCGCAATGTGCCGATCGACGCGCTGGGCATCCAGTCGCATATCGGCTTTTACTCCAGCGGCACCGCGCAGGACATCGCCAATGCGCAGATCCCGGCGATGCGCGCGTTCCTCGATGCGGTCGTGGCACTGGGCTACAAGCTGATCATCACCGAATTCGACGTCAGCGACCGCAACCGCACCGGCACGGTGGCGCAGCGGGACGAGGATGTCGCGGTCTACGGTCGCGCGTGGCTCGACCTGTTGTTCAGCTATCCGCAGCTCAAGGACGTGCTCGTCTGGGGCATGAACGACAAATATAGCTGGCTGCAGAATTTCGGCACCCCGCGCCCCGACGGCCAGCCGCTGCGCCCGCTCCCCTACGACGCCAGCGCCCAGCCCAAGCGGCTCTACACCGCAATTGGCGATGCATTCGCGGCGACGACCGCGCGTCCAGCGCCGACCTGACGGACGGGGAGGGGATTGGCTTGCCGCAAGCGAACGGATAAGGAACGTTCGTGGCGAGCGTGATCCCCCAGTCTGACCCTATCTTCCGTCATGCTGAACTTGTTTCAGCATCCACCGCGCCACAAGCGACGAACTGGCGGCTCTATCGCAAAGGGCGCAGCCATGCCCAAACAACCCTGCGTCTACGTCCTCGCCAGCCAGCCGAACGGCACGATCTATGTCGGCGTCACGTCCAACCTGATTGCCCGGCTGGTTCAGCATCGCAGCGGCGCAATTCCGGGCTTCACGCAGCGCAACCACGTGCACGTGCTCGTCCGCTACGAATTCTTCGCCACGATGCTCGAGGCGATTGCTCGGGAAAAGCAGCTCAAGCGCTGGCATCGGCTATGGAAGGTCAATTTGATCGAGTCCGAAAACCCGGACTGGGCGGACCTGGCGGTCGGGCTGGGGCTGAAGCCGCTGAACAGCCGCCCGCCGAACGGTGGATGCTGAAACAAGTTCAGCATGACGGCAGGAACTTATGAGCGTGCGTCGCAAAGCCCTCTTTGTTGGATTATGCATGATAGTCTTCGGCGCCGCTGCGGGATGGTACTTCTTGACCCGCAGCCAATGGGCACAGATTGACACGTGCCTCGATCGCGGCGGACGTTGGGACTATGACGCCGGTTTGTGCGACAAGGGTAAGCAATGACCGACCCTGACCGCATCCTCACCGCATCGCGCCGCCCGGAAGACATCGACGCGGCGCTGCGCCCCAAGTCGCTCGACGAGTTCGTCGGCCAGCGCGCCGCGCGCGACAACCTGCGCGTGTTCATCGACGCCGCCCGCCAGCGTGGCGATGCGCTCGATCATGTGCTGTTCTTTGGCCCGCCGGGTCTGGGCAAGACCACGCTGGCGCAGATCATCGCCAAGGAAATGGGCGTCGGCTTCCGCGCAACGTCCGGCCCGGTAATCGCCAAGTCGGGCGATCTCGCGGCGCTGCTCACCAATCTCGAGGATGGCGATGTCCTGTTTATCGACGAGATTCACCGCCTCGCCCCCGCGGTCGAGGAGGTGCTGTATCCCGCGATGGAGGATCGCGCGCTCGATCTGATGATCGGGGAGGGGCCGTCGGCGCGCAGTGTGCGCATCGACCTGCCGCGCTTCACCCTGGTCGGCGCGACGACGCGACAGGGGCTGTTGACCACCCCCCTGCGCGACCGCTTCGGCATTCCGGTGCGGCTGCAATTCTACACGGTCGAGGAACTGACGCGCGTCGTCACCCGCGCCGCCGGGCTGCTCGACCTTGGCATTGCGCAGGATGGGGCGGCTGAGATTGCGCGGCGTTCGCGTGGCACGCCGCGCATCGCCGGGCGGCTGCTGCGCCGCGTGCGCGACTTTGCCAATGTCGCGGGGGAGGCGGTGGTCCACGCCCGCGCCGCCGATGCCGCGCTCAATCGGCTTGAGGTCGATGCGCTCGGCCTCGACGCGATGGACCGTCGCTACCTGACGATGATCGCCGACATCTATCGCGGCGGCCCGGTCGGGGTGGAGACGCTCGCCGCGGGCCTGTCCGAACCGCGCGACACGGTCGAGGAGGTGATCGAACCCTATCTGATCCAGATCGGCCTGATCGCCCGCACCGCGCGCGGGCGCTGCCTCAACGCGGCCGGGTGGAAGCATCTCGGCCTCAACCCGCCCGCCGGATCCCAGGAGGGGCTGTTCGACGGGTAACGCCGCGTGGCGTCGTTACCCGACCGGTTCAGCTGAAGATTTCGGGTGCATCAAAATCGGGCGCGCCTTCGCCCAGCCGCGGGTCGAAGCCATAGTCGTTCTCGCCACGCGTGCCGGGCAAAAAGCCGAACACGATGAAGAAGATGAAGCCGATATAGGGGACGAGGGTCAGCAGATACATCCACCCGCTCTTGTTGCTGTCGTGCAGGCGACGGACGGTCACCGCGATGCTCGGCAGGAGGCAGGCGAGGACCCAGAGGATCAGAGGGACATAGGCGAGCGAAAATTCATCGCCTTTGGCAGCATCGTCCAGCCCTCTCCCGAAAAGTGCGTCGGTCACGATGAACGACGCCGCGATCAGGCCGTAAAAAACGATATAGAACAGCCAGAATTCGGTGCGCGTCGATCGTCCGCTAAAGTCGACATAGTGGCGCCACGGCCGCAAAATCTTGTCCATCATGGCCCCCGTTCGATTCGGAGGCGATCCTATCCGATTGGCATGGCGTGGCAATTGGCGCTCAGCGGGAGGCGAACCGGCCTGAGATATCGAGGCTATCGCTGCGACCGCTGATTGGACTATCGGATGGCACTGACTTTGTGGAAACGACGCCTTGACCGACCAGCTTTCCGCTAACCGCCTGAGCGAGGCACGCGCGGCCCTCGCCACCGCGATGGCACTGCACGAACAAGGCGATCTGGAGGGTGCCGAGGCGGGCTATCGCGCGGTGCTGGCGCTCGATTATCGCGCGACCGACGTGCTGCCCCTGCTGGCGGGACTGCTCGGGCGCCTGACCCGTCCGGAAGATGTGCTGGCCGCGTGGGAGCAACTGCTCGACATCCAACCCGATCATGCCGTGGCGCTGCATGAAAA
Organism: Sphingomonas sp.; assembly: GCF_965227385.1. Classification (GTDB taxonomy): domain Bacteria; phylum Pseudomonadota; class Alphaproteobacteria; order Sphingomonadales; family Sphingomonadaceae; genus Sphingomonas. The sequence goes on along the minus strand of NZ_OZ245750.1, from coordinate 97,081 downwards.
GGGGCTGACGCTGCACTGGCTCGGCCGCACGGGGGAAGCCGTCGCGGCGCTGGAGCAGGCCTGTGCGCTTGATCCGCACAACGCGATCGCGATCGGCAATCTGGCAGTGGTGCTGGCCGATGCAGGGCGCAATCACGCGGCGATCGGCCAGTTCCGCCGCGCGCTGGCGCTTCAGCCCGACAATCTGCATCTGTGCCATCAGCTGCGCCGGCTGGGCGCGGCATCGGTGCCCTTCTGGCATATCCCGATGATGAACGACGCACCGCGCAACGACGCGTTCGAGGCGGCGATCAAGGCGGCGATCGCCGTTGCCGGCCCGGATGCGCGGGTGCTCGATATCGGGGCGGGCAGCGGGCTGTTGTCGCTGATGGCGGCGCGGGCGGGTGCGGCGCAGGTGGTGGCGTGCGAGATGGAACCACTGATTGCCGAAATGGCGCAGCAGATCGTGGCGCGGAACGGCTATGCCGATCGCGTCACCGTCCATGCCAAGCCGTCCACCGACCTTGCCATCGGGGTCGAGCTCGACCGCCCGGCGCAAATCCTGGTTTCCGAAATCCTGTCCAGCGACCTGCTCACCGAAAAGGTGCTCGACACGTTTGAAGATGCGCATCGCCGCCTGCTTGCCCCCGACGCGCTGGTGATCCCGCGCGCGGCGAGCGCGATGGGATGCCTGGTCGCGAGCGAGACGCTGGCGAACTACGCCTTTGTGGGCGAGGTTTCGGGGTTCGACCTGTCGCCCTTCACCGCCTTCGCCCAGCAGCGCCTGCCGATCCACGGCACGATGACGGCGTGGCAGCGGCTGTCCGACGATCACGAACTGGTCCGCCTCGATCTGACCGAAGCCAAGCATGATGCGGTGCTGAGCCGCCTGCGCATCCCGGTGACGGCGAGCGGGCGGGCGATCGGCATCGTGCAGTGGATGCACATCGACCTGTGGCCCGGCGTCACGTTCGACAACCACCCCGACCGCTACACCGATGGCGGCTGGCTGCAGATCCTGCACAGCTTTCCCGCGCCGGTCGATGTGGTTGCGGGTGAAACGCTGGACATCGCGGTCGGCCATGACCGCATCACGTTGATCCTGCTGCCGCTCACGCAGTGAGACGGCGCCGGGCTCGCGCCCGACGCCGTCTCATTCGATCGGGGCTGCCTTACAGCCCGTCGACCGCCTTGCTGACGAGGATGTTCACGGCCACGCGTCGGTTCTGCGCCTTGCCTTCCTCGGTGCTGTTGTCGGCCAGGGGGTCGGCCTCGGCCATGCCGGTCGGCGTCAGCATGCGATAGGGCTTCCACCCGCACGCCTGCTGCAGATGGTTGACCACGCGGCTGGCGCGCTTTTCGCTGAGCTCCTGGTTGAGCTCATCGGGTCCGGTCGCATCGGTATAACCGACGACCAGCAGCAGTGCATTTTCCATCGACCCGGCCTGGCTCGCCGCGTTGCACAGTTCGGCCTTGGCCTGCGCGCTCAGCACCGCCTTGCCGGTGTCGAAGTTCACGTTGGTCGTGCCCTTGACGTTATACTGGTCGATGTCGCCGACCCGGCCGCGCAGCGCTTCGGTCGCCGCGGTCTGTTCGGCAAAGCCCTGGCTGGTCCCGCTGCGGATCATCGCCGCGGTCTTGAGATCCTTGTCCGCCAGCTTCACCTGCGCCGCGACCAGCCCGCCGCCGAACTGGCGGGTCTGCACGCTCACCGGCAGGCCGTTGAGCAGCGCATCGCTGCCCCGCTTGGTCCGCCCCAGGCCCAGAAAGCCGCCGGCCGAACGGATCTGCGTCTCGCCGGTCACCGCGATCAGCGTGGGTGTGCCGTCGGCGGTCGTCACCTGAATCTGATTGCCCTCACGCGCGGAGATCATCCCCTCGATTTCTGGCCCCGCAGGCAGCTGCGCAAGCGGCGGGAGTGGCTCGCCCTGGATCGTTACCTGATCGCCGGGCGGAAGCGGCTGCTCCTGCGCGGCAAGTCCGGTCGGCGCGGCGCTGGCCAGCAGCGCGGCCAGGGCAATGGTCTTGGGGTGAATGGAACGCATGAACATACTCCTGAAACTGGTCGGCCCGTTACGGGGCCGGAAGAGCTAATCCGGCGTCTGTTGCTTGGTTCCGACTCCCCTACGGCGAGTCCGGACGGCCAGAGCTATCCACGCGGCGGATTGAGCAACCGGGGTGGTTGGGGTTCGCCACGGACTGTTGGTGATAATCGCGTCCGAGCCATCTGGGCTCAAGCGATGTACTTGCTTGCGGCGATGCACCCGCCACGCTTCACAGCATTGTCAGGGGGCGGCAATCAGGCCTTCATCGTCTCACTCTCACTGCAGGGATTGCAGCGGTGACGAACGGGCGGGCGTCAGTACCCGCTTTGTGGAGCTGACCAGTACGCGGCCCAGTGAGAAAAGGCGCCGGAGTCTCCCCCGGCGCCTTTCTGGTGTTCAGCTCATGCCGCCTTGGCGCGGCTCGCGCGCTTGCGCTCATGCGGGTCCAGGAAGCGCTTACGCAGGCGGATCGTCTTCGGGGTCACTTCGACCATCTCGTCATCGTCGATATAGGCGATCGCCTGTTCCAGCGTCATCTTCTTGGGCGGGGTCAGGCGGATCGCGTCGTCCTTGCCCGACGAGCGGATGTTGGTCAGCTGCTTCGCCTTCATCGGATTGACCTCAAGGTCGTCCGGCTTGGCATTTTCGCCGATGATCATCCCCTCGTACAGCGCCTCGCCATGGCCGACGAACAGGATGCCGCGCTCTTCCAGCGAGTTGAGCGAATAGGCATTCGCCTCGCCGGTGCCGTTGGAGATCAGCACGCCGTTCTTGCGGCCTTCGATCACGCCCTTGTGAGGGCCGTATTTCTCGAACAGCCGGTTCATGATGCCGGTGCCGCGCGTATCGGACAGGAACTCGCCATGGTACCCGATCATGCCACGGCTGGGCGCGCTGAAGGTGATGCGCGTCTTGCCGCCGCCCGACGGGCGCATGTCGGTCATCTCCGCCTTGCGCAGGTTCATCTTCTCGACGACCGCGCCCGAATGCTCGTCATCGACGTCGATGATCACCGTTTCGTACGGCTCCATCTTCTGCCCGTCCTGCTCCTGGAACAGCACGCGCGGACGGCTGATGCCGAGTTCGAAGCCTTCGCGGCGCATCGTCTCGATCAGCACGCCCAGCTGCAATTCGCCGCGGCCGGCGACTTCGAAACTGTCCTTGTCGGCGGCTTCGGTCACCTTGATCGCGACGTTGCTCTCGGCTTCGCGGAACAGGCGGTCGCGGATCATGCGGCTGGTCACCTTGGTGCCTTCGCGGCCCGCCATCGGCGAATCGTTGACGGCAAAGCGCATCGACAGCGTCGGCGGATCGATCGGCTGCGCCTGGATCGGCACGGACACGCTGGTGTCGGCGATAGTGTTCGACACCGTCGCGACGGCAAGGCCGGCGAGGCTGATGATGTCGCCCGCCTGCGCTTCGTCGACCGGGACGCGCTCAAGGCCGCGGAACGCCATGATCTTCGACGCACGGCCGGTCTCGATGACGTTGCCGTCCATGTCGAGCGCATGGATCGCCTGGTTCGCGCGCACCTTGCCGCTGGTGACGCGGCCGGTCAGCACGCGACCGAGGAAATTGTCGCGGTCGAGCAGGGTGACGAGGAAGGTGAATGGCGCGTCGACGTCCAGCGCGGGCGGCGGGACATGATCGACGATCTTCTGGAACAGCGGCTCCAGCGTCCCCTCGCGCAGGCTTGGGTCCTCGTTCGCATAACCGTTGCGGCCCGAGGCGTAGAGCACCGGGAAGTCCAGCTGCTCGTCAGTCGCTTCGAGCGACACGAACAGGTCGAACACCTCGTCCAGCACTTCCTGGATGCGCTCGTCCGGGCGGTCGACCTTGTTGACCACGACGATCGGACGCAGGCCCAGCTTCAGTGCCTTGCCGGTCACGAACTTGGTCTGCGGCATCGCGCCTTCAGAGCTGTCGACCAGCAGGATGACGCCGTCGACCATCGACAGGATGCGCTCCACCTCGCCACCGAAATCAGCGTGACCCGGGGTGTCGACGATGTTGATCCGCGTGCCGTTCCACTCGACCGAGGTCGGCTTGGCCAGGATGGTGATCCCGCGTTCCTTTTCCAGGTCGTTGGAATCCATGGCGCGCTCTTCGACGCGCTGATTGTCGCGGAAAGTGCCGGATTGACGGAAAAGCTGGTCGACGAGCGTGGTCTTGCCATGGTCGACGTGGGCGATGATCGCCACGTTGCGGAGGTTCATGTCGGTTCCTGGATGCCGCGGAAGCGCGGGTCGCGGGCGCCCTTAGCGGAAATGTCGCACTGCGGAAAGACCTAAGCGCGCGCGGCGATCAGCCGTTCCGCTGCATCGGCGTCCAGCGGTCGCGAATAGAGATAGCCTTGGGCGAGCTGGCAGCCCATGTCGCGAAGCCTGTTGCGCTGGCCGACCGTTTCGATGCCTTCGGCCACCACGGTCATATTCATCGTGGCGGCAAGGTCGAGCACGGCCCTGACGATGCCAATTCCCTTGCGGCGATTTACGGCCCCCATCCCGACCACGAAAGAGCGGTCCAGTTTCAGCGTGTGAAACGGGTAACGATGCAGATGTCCAAGCGATGAATAGCCGGTGCCAAAGTCGTCGAGGCTGATCTTGACGCCGATCTCCGCCAATTCCTCCATCACGCGGACAGCGCGCTCGGGCTGCGTGATCGCGATGCCTTCGGTAATCTCGAGGGATAGTGTGGCTGGTGCGATGCCGCTCTGTGCAATCGCTGCGCGAACCAGCCGCGCGAAGCCCGGCTGCGCGAATTGGCGGGGCGAGACATTCACGCTCATCGTCAGGTGGCGGCCAGGATAGCGGCGGTTCCAACGCGCTGCCGCAAGGCAGGCTTCGTTCAGCACCCATTCGCCGATGGCGACAATCAGACCGGTTTCTTCGGCGACGTGTATAAAGTCGGCCGGAGCGACAATCTCGCCACGTTGCGGCTCCCATCTCAACAGCGCCTCGAACCCGGCGAGATGGTCGCTTTCCATGTCGACGATGGGCTGGAAAAACAAGCGGAACTCGCTGCGGCGCACCGCACGGCGCAGCCCGTTCTCGATCTGCAGCCGCTTCAGTGCGCGCGCGCGAAGCTCGTCGTCAAAGACTGCGATCTGCCCGCGACCCCGTGCCTTGGCCGCGTACATCGCGGTGTCGGCCTTTCGCAGCAAATCGATCGCGGTCGCCGTGGCGCTGAGCGGGTGCGCAATCCCGATGCTGGCACCTCCGACCACTTCGCTCCCGTTGCAATCATGTCCCCGCGATGCTTGTTCCAGAAGGGCATTCGCCAGCCGTGTCGGCAATGTGGGATCAACATAGTCATCGAGGATGACCGTGAACTCGTCCCCGCCCAATCGCGCGAGGGTCCATTGTGCTGCGCCGGCGATCGCGGTCACGGCGGCCTTGAAGCGCTTAGCCGTAGTGCACAATATGGCATCGCCAGCATGGTGACCCAGGCTGTCATTGACATATTTGAATCCGTCGAGGTCAACGAATATCAGTGCCAGCGCGAGGTCGGGATGGCGATCCCTTCTGCGCAGCGCTTGATCCACCCGGTCCATGAACAGCGTCCGATTGGGGAGCCCGGTCAGCGGATCATGAAGCGCATCGAACAGCAGCTTGGTGTTGAGCCTGTCACGTTCGATCACCCGCCCAAGTTGCGTTCCGACCTGTGCCATCAAGTCCAGCATCGCGGGGTCGATGTCGCGATGGGGCAGGGTGAAGAATTCGATCACGGCTTCGATCCGCTCACCCACCACCACCGGAAACGCTAATGCCGAATTCAGCCCCGCCAGCCCGGCGAGCTTCTGCCGCGGGGAGTCAACGGCATTGCGCAGGTCCGCAATCCAATCCGGGCGCCGACTGGCCAGAACACGTCCGGGCAGTCCTTCGCCGGACGCAAATTCACGGTTCAGCGACAGGGTTACGAAGTCGGCCAACGCGGCGGGCTCCGGCGCGTAGCAAATGCCCGCCGGCACCACCGACTGGCCGTCGGGCACGGTCAGATAGACGTTGCCGAACGCCGATTCGGTAAATTGGCACAGCTCGACCAATGCCGCGTGCAGCGCTTCGCGGACGGTCGTCGACTGGTTGGCAATGGTTGCGATGCGATGCAGCAGATCGGCGCGCTGCTGCGCGAGGTAGAGGTCGCGCAGCCCCGTTTCGGCAATTGTCTCCGCCTCCTCCCGCGCGGTGCGCTCTCGGCGCAGTGCGCGCTGCAGCCGCGCCAGTTCCCGGGAGAGATCGGCGGCCTGGGAAACGTCGAGGTCGCTGAAGCTCAGGACACCCATTGGACTGCCAACGCGCATTCATCGGCACCGTCATGCATGCAGCTGCGATGATCGACCGTCACCGCTTCACGATAATAGGCGGCGCTGCCATCGATGAATCCATGCGCAAGAGCGCAAAGCTTGCGCGGCGAGTTGTAGCGGATGATCAGCTCGCCCGACTGTTCGCTGAACCTGAAATGGGGGCATCCTGCTCCCGAATAGAGTTTACGGACTTCCGGGTGGATGATGCCGTTCACGCTCAGCAGGAAGTTTCGCGCGTCGGATTGCCCCACGAAGAACACGGGATATTTGGCCGCAAGCACCGGAATTGCCGCGGTGCCGAACCAGCGCAGGATTTCTGCGGGCGTCTTGCCTTGCGCGCTTGCCGCGGCACCGACCAGCGCCATGATCTCGCTGTCTGGATAGCTGCCCAGCGAGGTGTAAGCCCCCTCCAGACCGGTCGCGTCGAGCAGATCGTCCCACACCCCGGTGCCGAGGTGTTCGATGACGGCCTGCTCAAGGATGTTAAAGATCACGCCCTTCATGCCGCACCTCCGCCCACCGTCCCGATGACGCAAGCTGCGTAAACATCTGCTTAAAGCTGAGTAGCGTAAGGATGCGTTGGCGCGGGCAGTCGGGGCCCTGGCAACGCGGAGGCGGCGCGGTGTCGCTCAGCGGCGGTCTAGTTGAACCTCGTTGAGAACCAGGCAGCGCCCGGCGATCGCGAAGCCGAGCTGCGCCTCGCCACCGCTGGGGCAGCAATTCGGGTCCTTGTCGCGCCACAGCTTGCTGGCCGCGCCCATCCCCTCGAAATCATAATCGACGCCCTTCCAGATGCCGAGGCCCTTGGGCAGCTTGCCGGGTAGCGCATCGCGCCAGCTCTCGAGCTCGATATCCTGCCAGGCCTTGCGGGCGTCATCCCATTTGAAAAGCAGATCGGCATTGCCGTCGCCTGTTCCGGCCCTGCGCCCCGGCACCCAGATCATCCCGCCCTGCGTCATGCGCGGCGGTTCGTAGACGACGCCGTCGAACGACCATCCGATCAGATTGGCGGTGCCATGCCCGCTTTCCGCCCACAATACGATGCCCGCGCCGATGCCGTCTGCACCCGATGCGCCATCCATCATCTGCCAGTGGACCGGCTGGCCGTCCTTGCGCCACAGAATGCCCGAAGCAATCACCCCGCAGCCCTGATCGAGCCATTTCGCCATGCAGGTCTGACTGCGTGCCGATGGCGTCTTGATCATCGTGCGGACGCCCTGTGCCTGCGCCAAGGCCTTGTCATACTCGGCGATCGCGTCGCGGAACGTCTGTTCCAGTTCGACATCGTCCATCGGCTTGCCGTCATAGTTCAGCGCGGCGCGGATCTCGCGCAGCACGGCGTCGTGGCGCGCCTGCCAGGTTGCGGTGCGGTTGCCCAGCGCCATGACCGCCGCGAATTTGTGCGCCAGCTCGGCGCGGAGCGGGGCGAGTGCGCTCCCAGTGCAGGCGCGCTGGCCATAGGTCTGTTGGCAGAGATCCGCTTGCGATGCCGAAGCGGGAACAACGAACGCGGTGAGCAGAACCGCGACCAGATTAGCGCGCATGATCCTCCATGATCGGAGGCGCTTTCGTCGCGGGCTGGGCCTTCAGGCGATAGAGTTTCCCCGCATCGACGGCCGCAGGACGCGAATCGGAGGCCGAAGCCACCGGCACCCATACCGCGATCGAACCGGCGATCATCATCCTGAGCCTGCGTTCCATCAGTCCTCCGTAGCGCCGATATGTTAACAGCCCGCGTATCGCCAACTACTGACATATGCAGTCGGTTGCGCCCCGACCAGAGTGTATTATATCTGCGATACACTTGAAGGCGACGCGGTTCCCGTTCATCTAGGGGGGAACCGCTGGAGGGATGGGATGTCGACTGAGACTGCGACTGCCGAAAAAACCGACGATCTGGTGCTGACCGCGCCCGAGCCGTTGAAGGAACGCCCGATCGAGAAGATGGCCGGGCTGGTGCCCGTCGATGAGGGCAAAAAGTCCGAGCTGGTGACGCGTGTCGAGAGCTTCATCGACGATCTGGTGGCGCAGGACGTGAACTCGCCCGAGTTCGGCAAGCGCGTCGACGCGATCACTGCGATGGGATCGAAGGAGATCCGCGACGCGGCGGGCCAGTCGAACCGCTTCCTCGACCGCCCGGTACGCGCGATGGACAAGGATGTCGGCGTCGGCAAGGACCTGGCCGAGCTGCGCCGCGTGGTCGAGGATCTCGATCCTGGCAAGAAGGGCAGCCTGACCCAGCGCAAGAAGCTGTTCGGCATCATCCCGTTCGGCAATTCGCTGCGCAACTATTTCGACAGCTACAAGTCGAGCCAGGGCCATATCGCCGCGATCCTGAAGAGCCTGCAGTCCGGCAAGGACGAACTGTTGATGGACAATGCCGCGATCGACGTGGAGCGGCAGAATCTGTGGGCGGCGATGGGGCGGCTCGAGCAGATGATCTATATCTCGAAGGAGATGGATCAGCGGCTGGAGGACAAGGCCAATGAGCTGGATCACAGCGATCCGGCCAAGGCCAAGGCGATCCGTGAGACGGCGCTGTTCTACACCCGTCAGCGCACCCAGGACCTGCTGACCCAGATGGCGGTCACCGTACAGGGCTATCTTGCGCTCGATCTGGTCAAGAAAAATAACGTCGAGCTGGTAAAGGGTGTCGACCGCGCCAGCACCACCACCGTCGGCGCACTGCGCACGGCGGTTACCGTCGCGCAGGCGCTGACCGCGCAGCGGCTGGTGCTCGACCAGATCACCGCGCTCAACACCACGACCGCGAACATCATCGATTCGACCGGCAAGCTGCTCAAGGACAATACCGGGCGCATCCACGAACAGGCGGCGTCCGCGACGATCCCGATCGAAACGCTGCAGCGCGCGTTCCAGAACATCTATGACACGATGGACGCGATCGACACGTTCAAGGTCAAGGCGCTCGATAACATGAAGACCACGGTCAACGTGCTGTCGACCGAGGTCGAAAAGTCCAAGGGCTATATCGCCCGGGCCGAGGGTGCGGCGCAGAACCAGATCGGCGGCACCAACGAAACCTTCAAGCTGGAGGCCCTGTAAGTAGCTGTCATGCCCACCGAGATTGACCGCCAGATCGACCGCGCGAGCGAGGTCCTCAACCGTTCGCGCGAACGCTATACGACGCTGAGCTCGCGCGCGAAGAAGCGGCGTGAGGCCGAGATTCTCGGGCGGATCGGTCGGATCGCGGCGGCGGTGGGTGCGATCTTGATTGGCGCGATGGTGCTCGGCTGGTTCATCCCGCTCGGCATGGGCGGCGCGCTGCTGGTGATGGCGGCGCTGATCGCGGTGACGCTGTTCTTCGGGCTGGTGCCGACCAGCCGGGAAGCAATCCCCGAGCGCTTCGGCGAGGTGTCGCTGGCGTCGCTGCCGCTGCAGACCGAGGAGTGGCTGGACCGCCAGCGCCCGAGCCTGCCCGGGGCGGCGATGCCGCTGGTCGACGGGATCGGGGTCAAGCTGGACGTGCTGGCCGGGCAGCTCAAGGCGCTGAACGAGGGCGAGCCGGCGGCGGCGGAAGTGCGCAAGCTGGTGGGTGAGCAGCTGCCCGAACTGATCAAGGGCTATCAGCGCGTTCCCGAAAATCTGCGGCGCGTCGACCGTTTCGGCCAGTCGCCCGACAAGCAGCTGGTGGATGGGCTCGCCCTGATCGACCAGGAAATCGCGCAGATGTCGGCGCAGCTGGCACAGGGCGATCTCGACGCGCTGGCGACGCGGGGTCGGTACCTGCAGATCCGCTACCGCGGGGATGACGAGGTCAGCGGATAGGTTTGCCCAACGCCTCCACCGCCCGCGGCCGCAAGTGATCTGCGGCGGCGGCGTGGATACCGGGGGTGGCGGCGAGCAGGCCGAAGCTTTCGCCGCGCGGGGTGTTGAAGCGGATTTTCTTGCCGAGCGCGTCGGTAACCTTCGCGCCGGCCTCCCGCGCGATCAGCACGGCGGCGGCGATGTCCCAGTCTGCACCCCAGCGGAAGGTGGCGAGCAGATCGGCGTCGCCCGCCGCGACCATCGCCATGCGCAGCGCGATCGAATTGGGCTTGTCGACCTTGACCAGGTGGCGGTCCACCTTTGCCAGATCGTCGGCGGGGACGCGTGCGCCGGTCAGGTCGGTGCGGTCCGACACGCCGATCGGCGCGCCGCTTCGCGTTGCGCCTTCACCCTTCACCGCCAGCCAATGTTCGCCGCGCACCGGGGCGTCGAGCACGCCGATCACCGGCTGGCCATCCTCGACCAGGGCGACGGAGACCGCCCAGCCGGGGCGCTGGCGCAGATAATCGCGGGTGCCGTCAATCGGGTCGACCACCCAGACGCGGCGGCAGGAGAGGCGGGCCAGGTCGTCGGCGGTCTCCTCCGACAGCCAGCCGGCGTCGGGAAGGAGGGCGGAGAGACGGTTGCGGAGCAGTTCGTCGACCGCCAGATCGACCTCGCACACGAAATTGTTGGGCGATTTCTCCCATTTCTCGACATCGGTGCCATAGCGGCCGAGCGCCAGCCGACCCGCCTCGGCGGCGATGGCGCTGACGGCGGCGGCGAGGTCGTCAGCCACTGGCCACCGTCATCCCGTCGATCCGCAGCGTGGGTACGTTGATGCCATAGCGGAAATTGAGGTCGTTGGCCGGGACAAGTTCGCGGAACATGGATTGTAGCGTTCCGGCGACGGTAAATTCGCTGACCGGCGTCGTGATCACGCCGCCCTCGATCAGATAGCCCGCCGCGCCGCGGCTGTAATCGCCGGTGACGAGGTTGATCCCCTGACCGATCAGTTCGGTGACATACACGCCATAGTCGATATCGGCGATCAGCGACGCGACCGGGGTCTTGCCATTGGCGAGATAGAGGTTGCTCGGCCCCACGCTCGGCGCGCCGCCGACGCCGCGTACGGCATGGCCGGTGGGCTCTAGGCCAAGCTGGCGCGCGGCGGCGCTGTCGAGCAGCCAGGTTTCGAGCATTCCGTCGCTCACCAGCTTCATCGGCGACACCGGCAGGCCTTCGCCATCGAAGGGACGCGAGCGCAGGCCGTGCGGCTGGTGCGGGTCGTCGACGATGTCAATACCCGGCGCGAAGATGCGCGTGCCCATCGCTTCGAGCAGGAAGCTGGTCTTGCGGGTGATCGCGCTGCCCGAGATTGCGCCGCTCAGATGGCCGAGCAGGCTCGATCCGACGCGCGGGTCGAGGACGATCGGCATCGGGCCGCCGCGAACGCGCCCGGCGCCGACACGGGCGACGGCCCGCTCACCCGCGCGGCGGCCAATGTCGTCGGCGGAATCGAGCCGGGCGGCGTGGCGGGCGCTGTGATAATCGTAATCGCGTTCCATCGCGCCGGCGTCGCCCGCGAGCACACTGGCCGAAATGCTGTGGTTGGACGACGCATAGGCGCCGGCAAAACCGTGGCTGGTGGCGAGCGCCCAGATGCTGCGGCTGGCGCTGGCACCGGCGCCTTCGCTGTTGGTGACGCCGGGGACGGCGCGGGCGGCGCGTTCGGCGATCAGCGCGGTTTCCTTGAGCGCGGCGGGATCGCCCAGCGCGCCATCGTCGAGGTCGAGTCGCGGCACATCGCCATGCATCAGCCGCTCGGCGGGGGCGAGGCCGGCCCATTCGTCCTCGGGAGCTTCGTGCGCCATCGCGACGGCGCGTTCGGCGAGGATGTCGAGCGCGGCGGGGGTCAGGTCGGTGGTGGAGATGCTCGCAGACCGCTGGCCGCAGAACACGCGCAGGCCGAGTTCGAAATGCTCGGCGCGGTCGACATCCTCGAGCGCGTCGAGCCGGACCGAGACCGACAGCGATTCGCCGGCGGAGAGCATCGCATCGGCGGCGTCGGCTCCGGCGCGGGTGGCGCGGGCAATGGCGTCGTGGACGCGGTCACGGGCTTGATCGGGGGTCAGCATCGACGCGATCTAGGAAGTGCGGGGGCGAAGGTCAAAAGGCGCCGGTTCAAAAGGCAGTGGTCCCCACGACGAAACAGGCGGCGAACATCAGCAGCCCGGCATTGCGGTTCGAGCGGAAGCGGTGGAGCGCGTTGGCGCCGTCAGCGGGGGCGAGCGTGACGACCTGCCAGACCAGATGCAACGCCATCGGAGCGAGGGCGGCGAGGACGAGCGGGTCGGGGCGGACCTGCCACAAGGCGGCGCTCCACAGGGCGAGGGCGAGGGCGTAGAAGAGCGCGACCCCGGCCTTCACATTGCTGCCCAGGCGGCGGGCGGAGGAGCGGACGCCGACCAGCGCATCGTCCTCGACATCCTGCAGCGCGTAGATGGTGTCGTATCCGATCACCCAGAAGATGCACCCGGCATAGAGCAGCAGGCCGGGCAAGGGGAGTTCGCGCGTGATCGCCGCCCAGCCGACCAAGGCGGCCCAGGAGAAGACGAGGCCCAGCCATGCCTGGGGCCACCAGGTGATCCGCTTCATGAAGGGATAGGCGGCGACCAGCGCAAGGCTGGCGACCGCGATGCCGGCGGCGAAGGGGTTGAGCTGGACCAGCACGACCAGGCCGATCAGGCACAGGAAGCCGAGCCAGATCCACGCAGCCTTCAGGCTGACCGCGCCGCTCGCCAGCGGGCGGCTGCGGGTGCGGGCGACCTGGCGGTCGAGGTCGCGGTCGACGATGTCGTTATAGACGCAGCCTGCGCCGCGCATCCCGATGCTGCCGAGCAGGAACCACAGGATCAGGTCCCAGCGCTCGACCGCGCCACCGGACAGCGCGATCGCCCACGCTCCCGGCCAGAACAGCAGCCACCAGCCGATCGGCCGGTCGAACCGGGCGAGCAAGGCATAGGGGCGCGCGGCGGCGGGCAGCAGCGCCATCAGGCCGCGATGTTCGGTGTCGGGGACGATCTGCGCCGGGTCAGTCATGTGCGAAACTGACGACGAAGCTGACAAAAAATGCGGGTTGTATGCGCGGTGTCAGGCGCTGTGTCAGGTTGGGGGTGGGGGCCGTTTCGGTCATGCCTCCTGCTGCCACATCGGGTTGCGTGTAGGACAGCGAAAAGACGCCGGGTGACGAAGCATTTGGGGCGCGATATGGCTCGGCCATGATCGCCACCCCCGCCTGGCCGCCGCAATCCACCCCGCGCCTGTTCGTCGAACCCGCGCTGACGATGGGCGAACACCGCCGCATCGACGGCCAGCAGGGCCATTACCTTGCCAGCGTGATGCGGTTGAAGGTCGGCGACCCGGTCAAGCTGTTCGACGATGCGACCGGCGAATGGCTTGGCGTCGCGAGCGAGGTGCGCAAGCGCGACGTGGTGCTGGAGATCCGGGAGCGGCTGCGCGAGCGCGAGGCGGTGCCGGACCTGTGGCTATGCGCTGCGCCGATCAAGAAGGGGCGGATCGACTGGGTGGTCGAAAAGGCGTGCGAGCTGGGCGTCGCGCGCGTCGCGCCGGTGCTGACGCGGCGCGCGGTGGTGGACAAGCTCAACCTCGACCGGCTGCGCGCGCACATGATCGAGGCGGCGGAGCAATGCGGGCGCACCGCGCTGCCTGACCTCGCCGAGCCGGTGAAGCTGGCCGCGATGCTGCGCGACTGGCCGGCGGGGCGGACGCTGTTCTTTGCCGACGAGACCGGCGGCGCGCCCGCGCTGGAAGCGATGAAGGCGCATCCCGGCCCGGCGGCGATCCTGGTGGGGCCGGAGGGCGGCTTCGACGCCGAGGAGCGCGAGGCGATCCGGGCGGTGCCGGGGGCGGTGGGGATTTCGCTCGGCCCGCGCATCCTGCGTGCCGAGACCGCGGCGGCGGCGGCGGTCAGCCTGTGGATGGGGGCGGTGGGGGATTGGTGAGCGTTTGAGCGCGTGCCACGGTGGCCCGCGCGCCGCAACGCACAGTCGAGCCGGTGCGGTATTTGGCCGTCACCTTCTGTCGGTTGCCGACGCCATAGCGCACGTTCATTCTGCCCACCCAGCGTGTTGCCATAAGCCGTTCAGCGGATAGGTTGAAATCTACAGCGTCCTCACCTGAGCGCCGCTCCAAGGGGCCAAGACTATGCTTCGGGTGCAGATCGAACGATTGCTGGTGCTTCTCGCTGCCGCAGTGCTTCCGGTGACGGCGCATGCGACGGACAATCGGTCAACGTCGACCAAGCCTAGTGCATCGGATCAACTTCGTGACGGGAATGGGTCGCATGCGGACAATGAGGAGCTGCTGCGACGCAACGATGAATGCCACGCGGCAAATCCAAATGGCGCAGATTGCCGGAGCTTCCTTTTTGCGCTCGCATTAAGCGCGCGCGCGACCGATCCCGACACGAGCGTGCGATTTTCGCGCCGAGCGCTGATCGAGATGGCCGATGCGCAACTTCCCGACGATCATCCCGACTGGGTCGTGGCGCTGCAGGTCTCGGCCGACAGTCTGCGCGCCCGCGCCTTGGTGGCGTCATCCTCCTTCGAGCGGCGGGACGACCAGAGCGAAGCACGATCGAAGCTCGTGCGCATTGTCGAATGGCATCGTAAATGGGCCGCGCACGATGTCGCCGCACTTGTGAAAGCGTACACCGCGCTTGGCGACTATGACACGTCGCGCGATGATACCAAAAGCGCTGCGGTGGCCTATCTCGCTGCTGCGCGGGCAGGGGGTGCCAGATCGAGGATGCCGGCAAGCAGTTCTCTACTACGCAAGCTCGCATCGAGTTTAGAGGTGCTGGCCAAGCCCAAAGAGGCAGAAGAGTTTCGCCGCCAAGCAGCAAGTCGGGGCACGATGGCGGGTCGGCCGGTGGACTCCTATGTCATGGACCAGCTGCTCCTTGCGCGAAACCTTGCCCAGCAGGAGCGACATGCCGAGGCATCCCGACTGACCGAGCATGCCCACGCTTTTGCCAAGCGGAAACTACCATCCGACGCGCCGGAACTTGCAATGCTGCAAGCCGAGAAGGTGCTTAATCTGTTTCGTACCGAGCGTTATGCAGAAGCTACGGGTTCCGCCGCGGACGCTGTCGCCAGCCTGCGCGGGGCGCAGTATCGCGACCGATCGCAGCGCCAGATCGGCATGGACCAGTTCGCAGCCGTCAACGAATATTGGTCGCCCCATGTGTCCGGCATCGGCAGTGGGAACGAGACCCTGTCAGCGGCCAGCGCAACCCGCGGCAACCTTGCTGCGATGCTGGCGCAGGACAGCGCAGAGAGCAGCGGCGCGAGTGCGCCGGAAGCGCTTCAAATTGCCTATATGGCAGAAGATCTCCAGGCTCTTGGCCAGCGGTTCGACGCCGAGCGCGCGTACAAATATGCGCTTTACGGTCTGCTCGCCACAGTACCGGCCACGCACCCGGTGATTGGCCGGATGATGTCGGGATTGAAAACATTGGGCGCGCAAATGGCTTATTCAGATGCCCTGCTGCCAGTCGCCCAGCGGCTCGAAATGCCAGACGGCGATTTCCTCAGGTCTCGCGCGCTGTACCGTGAGGCAGGTTTGGAAGTACTCCAGAAAATGCGATATGAGCAAGGATTCACAGAGGTAGCAAAGATCTATGTAAAGAACGGACGTCCTGCCTTCATTGGTCAGATTCGTGTCGCATGGAAACTCAGCAAGGACGGTTCGCCGCCGAAATCGCCAACTAAACCATAAGGCGGGATTGCACGCCAAGGACGGGCACGTGGCGATCGCCCCCACGCGTTATCCAGCAGCTTCCACCCGATTGTGGACCTTCAGCATCACCGCCCCCCGTCCCGACGGCGGAAGTTCGTGAGCGGACGCCATGAGAGGTTGGGGCGGGTGGTGCGCAGCGCGGGGCAGCAGACGGCTCGACCGCCGCATTTCCCATCCCGATTTGGGTGTTTTATGCCCCCTTTCGCAGATCGTTTCACGCGCCTAAATGCGCGCGATGAGCACCAAGACGGTTTCAAACAGCAACGCGCCTGTCATCGAGAGCCGTCAGGCGCTCCTCGATTATTTCGCCGGGGGTGAGAAGCCGGCGGAGCGCTGGCGTATCGGTACCGAGCATGAGAAGTTCGTCTATGCGACGGACGACCATCACGCCCCCAGCTATGACGAGCCGGGTGGGATCCGCGACCTGCTCGCCGAACTGACCCAGTTCGGCTGGAGCCCGGTCGAGGAGGGCGGCAAGGTCATTGCGCTGTCGGGTCCCGACGGGACGGTCAGCCTGGAGCCGGCGGGGCAGCTGGAGCTGTCGGGCGCGCCGCTCGAGAATCTGCACGAGACCTGCGCCGAGACCGGGCGGCATCTGCAGCAGGTCAAGACGGTGGGCGAGAAGCTGGGCATCGGCTTCCTCGGCCTTGGCATGTGGCCGGACAAGACCCGCGCCGAGCTGCCGATCATGCCCAAGGGCCGCTATGGCATCATGCTGAACCATATGCCGCGCGTCGGCAGCCTGGGCCTCGACATGATGCTGCGCACCTGCACGATCCAGGTGAACCTCGATTATTCGAGCGAGGCCGACATGGCGCAGAAGTTCCGCGTCGGGCTGGCGCTGCAGCCGCTGGCGACCGCGTTGTTCGCCAATTCGCCGTTTACCGAGGGCAAGCCGAACGGGATGCTCTCCTATCGCTCGCACATCTGGTCGGACACCGACCCGCACCGCACCGGCATGCTGCCGTTCGTGTTCGAGGACGGGTTCGGCTATGAGCGCTATGCCGACTATGCGCTCGATGTGCCGATGTACTTTGTTTACCGCGACGGGCGCTACATCGACGCGGCGGGCCTGAGCTTCCGCGATTTCCTGAAGGGCGAATTGTCGGTGCTGCCGGGCGAGAAGCCGACGATCGACGATTGGGCCGATCATCTGTCGACCGCCTTCCCCGAAGTGCGGTTGAAGACCTTCCTCGAAATGCGCGGCGCGGATGGCGGGCCGTGGGGGCGCATCTGTGCGCTGCCC
The DNA here is from genome assembly GCF_965227385.1 of Sphingomonas sp. GTDB lineage: Bacteria > Pseudomonadota > Alphaproteobacteria > Sphingomonadales > Sphingomonadaceae > Sphingomonas. The sequence goes on along the minus strand of NZ_OZ245750.1, from coordinate 79,917 downwards.
GCTTTGTGGGTCGGGCTGCTCTATGATCAGGGCGCGCTGGATGCGGCGTGGGATCTGGTCAAGGATTGGGACATGGCCGGGCGACAGGCGCTGCGCGACAGCGTGCCGCGCCTGGGCCTCGACGCGCCGCTGCCGGGTGGCGGGAAGCTGCGCGACATTGCCGGGCAGGTGATCGACATTGCCGGAGCGGGACTGACGGCGCGGGCGCGGCTCAATTCGGCGGGGGACAGCGAGAACGGCTTCCTCGACCCGCTGCGTGAGATCGTGCGCAGCGGCAAGGTGCCGGCCGAGCTGCTGCTCGAGCGCTATCACGGCGCGTGGCAGGGCGATGTCAGCCGGATTTACGACGAGACAAAATTCTAGCGCGGTTGTTCCGCCAGCTGCCAAGCCGCGCGGACCTCAAGCCCGTAGACGCCGGAAAATTGTCGCAGCTCGCGCTGGGCAGCTGGGCCGTAGTCGGGGAAGGCGGCAGCACGTTCCAGCCCGGCGCGGCCGACTGCGCGGAACTGCAGCCGGGCTGCGGCGGGATCGCCTGCGAGCAGCTTGAGCATGCCCCAGGTCAGTTCGGCCTGAACGCGGTCGATATGCGTGGGGGCAAGGCCGGCGCGGATGATGGCCAGTCCCCGCTCGATCGTCGCGACCGATTGCGGGTCGCCCTGACGCAGCTGTGCCATGCCGGTGAACAGCAGCACGCGGCCATATTGCGGATGCTTGTCCCCGACCGAATCGCGCACCGAATATTCGGCGGAGCTGAGTGCGGCGGCGGCCTCCTTGACCTTCCCCTGCAGCAGCAGGTTCTCACCATAGCGTAGCCAGGCAGTGGCCGTTTCCGGGTGCTGGGAAAACAGTTTGGACCGCAGGGCCCATGCGCCCGTGCGGCGCAACGGCTCCGCCTCGGCATACCGATTCAGCGCCTCCAGCAGCGTCGCGACGACGAGTTGTGCGCGGACGGTGTCGACGTGCGTTTCGCCCAGTCGCTGCGTGCGCAGCGCCAGTGCGTTGCGGGCAAGGGCCAGGCCGTCCTCCGGTAAAACGACAGCGGACAGGTCGAGATAGATGCGCGCGGCCTGGAGCGGATCGGCACCTGTGGTGGCGAGGCGGGTGAGCAGGTCGCGACCGAGCGCATCGGCCTCCTGCCGCCGGTCGAGCCGGATGAGCAGCCGCAGATAGCGCGAGTCGGCGTCCAGTCGCGCCACGGGGTCGGTCGTCCGCGCGCGGGTGTCGCGGTAGAGCGGCTCGGCCTCGCCGAACCGGCCGAGCTGCGCCAGCGAGTCGGCGCGGACCAGCGCGAGCGACAGGGTCAGGGGGTCGGCGGGTCCGAACGTCTTCAGCGCCTCGTCATAGGCTTCGCGCGCGGGCTTTTCGCCTTCAGCCGGAGCGGGCGAGTCGGTGAAGGCGGCGGCTTGCTTGCCCTTGGCGCGCAGCCGCCAGCGCGTGTCGGCGATGCCGCGCCCATATTGTTCGAGGATGGCAACGGTGCGGTCATAGTCCTGCGCCGGTTCGCGGTAGATCTTGCCGGTGACGGTGCCGACATCGCCGAGCAGTTCGCTGACCTGCGCGATTTCGACCCAATAGCGACGGACCACTTCCTCCCCGCGCTGCAGGGCGGCGGCGTCGGCGGGGGTGAGGGTGCCCTTTTCGCGGCGGAACTGCAGCGGGGCGATGCGGTCCTCCTCAACTCCGCTGGCGTCCATCAGCGCGACATGGATCGCCTTGCCGAGCTTGTGCGCCGCCTCCGGATCGGTCGCGAGCAGCGCGCGGGCGCGGGCGAATTGCAGGTCGACGCAGCGGTCGGCGGGTTCGGGCTTGGCCAGGCACGCATCCAGCGCGGCCTGCACCTTGTCCGCAGCCTTGGGCACCGGCGCGCGGTCGGCCGCCAGTGCCGGACTGGCGAGCAAAAGCATGGGGATGAGCGCGCGCATCCCCGTCAACCTATCATCGCGGCGCGATCACGCCAGCGACAATTCCTGTCAGTCGATCCGCAGCCCCATCGCCTGCTGTACGTCGCGCAGCAGCGGTGCGGCCAGGGTGGCGGCGCGCTGCGCACCCTTGCGCAGCTCGGCATCAACCGCGCCCTTGTCGGCGATCAGGCGGACCATCTCGTCGCGGATCGGGCCGAGTTTCGCCACGGCAAGATCGGCGAGCGCGGGCTTGAAGCTGCCGAACCCCTGCCCGGCATATTCGGCGACCACATCTTCGGGCGTGCGGTCGGCGAGCGCCGCGAAGATGGTGACGAGGTTCCTGGCCTCGGGCCGGTCCTTGAGCGCATCCCAGCTCTCGCCCATCGGCTCCGGGTCGGTCTTGGCCTTGCGGAATTTCTGGGCAATCGCGTCGTCGTCATCGACCAGGTTGATCCGCGCCGCGTCGGACGGGTTCGACTTGGACATTTTCTGCGTCGCATCGCGCAGCGACATGATGCGCGGCGCGGCCTTGCTGATCAGCGGTTCGGGTTCGAGCAGCAGGTCGGTCTTGTAGTCTAGGTTGAACTTGGCCGCGATGTCGCGCGCCAGCTCGAGATGCTGTTTCTGGTCCTCCCCGACGGGCACATGCGTCGCGCGATACAGCAGCACGTCGGCGGCCATCAGCACGGGGTAGTCGTACAGGCCGACGCTCGCGCCCTCGCGGTTCTTGCCCGCCTTGTCCTTGAACTGGGTCATGCGGTTGAGCCAGCCGACGCGCGCGACATTGTTGAGCAGCCACGCGAGCTCGCTGTGCGCCGGAACGCGCGCCTGGTTGAACAGGATTGAGCGGGTCGGATCGATGCCGCTGGCGATCATCGCGGCGCTCACCTCGAACGTGCTGTCGGTGATCGCTGCCGGCTCGCTCCATTCGGTGAGCGCATGGAGGTCGGCGATGAAGTACATCGACTCGCCGCCCGCCGCCTCGACCTGCGCCTGCATGCCGACCCACTGCTTGATCGCGCCGAGATAGTTGCCGAGGTGGAGATTGCCGGTGGGTTTGATGCCGGAAACGACGCGCATGTTCAGGTGTCCAAGGTTCAGGTTGCTTTGCGGCGCACCAGCGACTTGATGTCGCTTGGCCGGAACGCGCCGGTCGCGAAACAGGCGGCGGCGTAGACGATGCAGCCTGCGCCGACCAGCACCATCATCGCGCCCGTGCGGATCGTCCATGCACCGCTGGTGTAGGGCGTGAACAGGTCGTTGAGGAAGAACATGACGCCACCCATCGCCAGCGCCGCGCCGACCAACCGCCAGACGCGGCGGCGCAGCTGGGGATCGGCCTCGAAATGGCCGCGCTTGACCAGCGTGCGATAAAGCAGGGCGACATTGACCCACGCGGCGATCGCGGTGGCGAGCGGCGGCCCCATATGCTTGAGCGGCACGATCAGCGCGAGGTTGAGCACCAGATTGATCGCGATCGACAGCGTCGCATAACGCACCGGCGTCTTGGTATCCGAACGGGCGTAGAAGCCCGGGGTCAGCACCTTGACCAGGATATAAGCGGGCAGGCCGACCGAGAAGGCGGCGAGCGCCTGTGCCGTGGCGCGGGTATCTTCGGGCGTGAACGCGCCATGCTGGAACAGCGCGGCGACGATCGGTGCGCCGCATACGACCAGCGCGACGGTGGCGGGGAGGGTGAGGAACAGCGCGAGTTCGGTCCCGCGATTCTGCGTGTGCATCGCCGCGCCGTCATTCCCTGCGCCCAGCTGACGCGCGATGGTGGGGAGCAGCACGGTGCCGAGGCCGATGCCGATCAGCCCGAGCGGGAGCTGGTTCAGCCGGTCGGCATAATAGATGTACGACACCGATCCTTCGACCAGCAGGCTGGCGGCGAGCGCGGTCGAGATGACGAGGTTGATCTGATACGCCCCGGCGCCCGCCGCCGCGGGACCGATCAGCTTGAGCAGCTTCTTCACGTCCGGGCTGAGGCGGGGGAGGCGAAGGCGCAGCTTCACGCCGGCGGCGCGGCAGGCGAGGATCAGCCACAGCAGCTGCAGCGCGCCAGACACGGTCACGGCAATCGCCTGGTTGCGCGCGGTGAGCAGCGTGTCGTCGGTGTGGAAGAACAGCAGCGCCACGATCAGCGTCGCGTTGAGCAGGATCGGCGCCGCGGCATTCACCCAGAATTTGTTGAGCGAATTGAGGATGCCCCCGAGCAGCGAGACGAGGCTGATCAGTAGCAGATAGGGGAAGGTGATGCGCGACAGCTCGACCGCATAGGCGAACTCGGCCGGGCTCGCGTCGTTGAACCCGCCGGACAGCGCCCACACCACCGGGAAGGCGGCGATTTCCATGATCGCGGTGAGCAGGATCAGGATCGGCAGAAGGACCGACAGCGCCTCTTCGGCGAAGGACAGCGCCGATTTCGTGTCGCCGCCGGACTCGCCGACCTTCTTGCTGAACATCGGCACGAACGCGGCGCTGAACGCCCCTTCGGCGAACAGCGCGCGGAACAGGTTGGGCAGGCGGAAGGCGATCAGGAACGCGTCCGACGCGAAGCTGGCGCCGACATAGCGCGCGAACAGCGAATCGCGGACCAGCCCCAGCACCCGGCTGACGAGCGTCAGCCCGCCGATCGACCCGAGTGCCTTGACGAGATTCATGGATTCCCCGCCTTTGTTTGTCTGATGCGCCTCCCGGCGCGTGAGCGGCACCTGCCCACTTCCCCACCCGGCCACCCATAGGGTGCTGGCGCTGGATGGCCGGGTGGGGGAGCGGGCAGGTGCCGCTCCCCGAGCAATTACGCCTGGCCGGCCTCGCCGCCCAGCTGCGCCTGCGCGTCGTGCTGTGCACGCTGCTGCTCGTACAGGCCGTTGAAGTCGATCGGCTCCAGCATCAGCGGCGGGAAGCCGCCGTCACGGACCGCGTCGGCCAGCACGCGGCGCGCGAACGGGAACAGCAGGCGCGGCGCTTCGCCGAGCAGGAAGGGCTGAAGATGCTCGGCCGGCACGTTGCGGATCGCGAACAGCCCGGCATAGGACAGGTCGACGATGAACGCGACCTGCTCTTCCATGGTCGCGCGGACATCGATCTTCAGTGTCACTTCATGGACGTCCTGCGCCACTTCGGCGGCGCCGATGTTGAACTGGACGTCGAATGCCGGCTGCCCCTGCACCTGATAGATGGCGGGCGAGTTCGGGTTTTCGAACGAGAAGTCCTTGGTGTATTGCGAGATCACGCCGACCGACGGAGCGGTGTCGGCGCCATTCGCCTGGGGTGCTGCGGTGTCGGGCGTATCCATGCTCGTCAAACTTCCTTTGTGTGTTCGGGATATTGTCGCGGTTCGCCGCGTTCGAATGACCGCCGCGCCTAGCAGGGGCGGTTGACCGTTTCAACGGGCGTGCGGTTCGCATCAGACCGGATTTGAAACGTGCGGGTTTCCGGCCTATGTTGGAGCTCAGAAAGAAGGTGACGACGTGTCTTTATATGTGGTGATCCTGTTTGCGGCGATTGCCGCGTTCCTTGCGCTGCGCCTGTATTCGGTGCTGGGCAAGCGCACCGGGCATGAGCAGCCGTTGCCGCGTCCGGCGGAGGAGCGCGTGGGCGCACCCCAGATGCCGCGCACGATCGACATGCCGGCCGAGGTGCGCGACACCGGTCCGCGCGCGCTGGAGAGCGGTGCGGAGGGTGGCCTTCGCGCGCTGGTCGCCGCCGACCCGTCGTTCGACGTCGGTCAGTTCGTCGAGGGCGCCAAATCCGCCTATCGCATGATCCTTGAGGCATTCTGGAAGGGCGACCGCGAAACACTGGAGTGGCTGGTCGATGCGGAAGTGCGCGACAGCTTCATCGCCGCGATCGACGCGCGCGAGGCGGCGGGCGAGACGCTCGACAACCGCCTGATCTCGATCGAGCGCGCAACCGTTTCCGACATCGCGCTCGACGGGCGCGTGGCGCGGATCACGGTCCGCTTCGACGCGGATATCGCCGCAGTGACGCGCGACAAGGACGGCAACGTCATCGCCGGGTCGCTGAGCGACGCAGTGCAGACTCACGATGCGTGGACGTTCAGCCGCACGCTGGGCAGCGGCGATCCGAACTGGAAGCTGAGCGACACCGACGAAGTTTGATCGGACATAAGGGGACAGTGATGCGCGCTTGGGGGGTAGCGGCTTGCGCCGCGCTGTTGGGCGCCTGTTCGTCCGGTGTGGTTCCGGCGGGGCGGCCTGCGACCGGCGGAGCGGTCCCCGCACGTCCCGCGCCACCGACCGGCGTTCCCGTGCGTCAGCCGGTTGCCGCCACGCCGCTGACGCCTGCCCCCGCCGCGCCGGTTCCGGCGGGCGTCACCACGGCGGCCGGGGCCGGACTGCTGCCCGGCCCGGCGGTCGACGATCTGCCGATCACCATGGCGGCCGCCGCGCGCGCGCTGGGGGCGTTCAAGCTGAGCTGTGCCACCTTGGTGCGCCGGACCGACGCGACCGCGCTGACGCGCGGCGCGGATTGGCAACCGGCATGCGACGCGGCGCGGACCACACAGGACCGCGATGCCACCAGCTTCTTCGCGCGCTATTTCGAAACGGTGCAGGTCGCCGACGGCAAGGCATTCGCTACCGGCTATTACGAGCCCGAAATTGCCGGATCGCGCACGCGGCGTCCGGGTTATGAAGTGCCGGTCTATGCCCGGCCGACCGATCTGGTCGATGTTGATCTCGGCAGCTTTACCGACACGCTCGCGGGCAAGTCGATCCGCGGCCGGGTCGATGGCACCAAGCTGGTGCCCTATCACGACCGCACCGCGATCGAGCAGGGCGCGCTCGCCGGGCGCGGGCTGGAAATCGCCTGGGCGGCGGACCCGGTCGAGCTGTTCTTCCTCCAGATCCAGGGCTCGGGGCGTCTGCGCCTGCCCGATGGCGGCGTGATGCGGATCGGTTATGCCAGCCAGAACGGGCGCGACTATACCGGCATCGGCAAGCTGATGCTCGACCGTGGCCTGGTCCAGCGCGGTCAGGCCTCGATGCAGGGCCTCATGGCCTGGCTGCGCGCCAACCCCGAAGAGGGGCGCGCAATCATGCGCGAGAACAAGAGTTATGTGTTCTTTCGCGAACTGACCGGCCCGGGGCCGCTGGGCGCGCTGGGGATTCCGGTTACGGCACAGGCGACGGTGGCGACCGATCCAAAATTCGTGCCGCTCGGTGCGCCGGTGTTCCTGTCGATGGATCGGCAGGACGCCAATGGCCTGTGGATCGCGCAGGATACCGGTGGCGCGATCAAGGGCTCGAACCGCTTCGACACTTTCTGGGGCGCGGGCGACGACGCGCGCGCCATTGCCGGCGGCATGGCCGCGCGCGGCACCGCCTGGCTGCTGCTGCCCAAGGGGACGCTGCAGCGGCTCGGCGCCGCGCGCGACTGATCCATGGCCCGCCCGCCGCGCGCGCTTTCGCCCGAGGAACGGGCCTTGTGGCAGCGCGTGGTCTCCAGCGTGACGCCGATTGCACGGGCCAAGCCTGTGCCGGCGGCACCGGTTGTTCCGTTCGCGGCACCTGCACCTGTCGCTGAGCCGGTCCCGCCCAAGAAGGTCAAGGGGCGCGTTCCGCCCCCGCGCCAGCCCGCACCGCCCCCGCCCAAGCCCCCGCGCGATACGCTGGACGGCGGCTGGGACCGGCGCTTGTCGCGCGGGCTGGTCGCGCCGGAAAGTTCGATCGACCTGCACGGCCATACACTCTCCAGCGCCCATGCCCTGCTTGATCAGGGTCTGGCCCGCGCGATCGCGCGCGGCGACCGCGTGTTGCTGCTGATCACCGGAAAGCCGCCCCGGCCCGAGTCCGAACGCCCGCATGCGCGCGGCGCGATCCGGGCTGCGGTGGGGGACTGGCTCGCCGCGTCGCGCCATGCCGATGCCATCGCGGCGGTACGCGGCGCGCACCCACGGCATGGCGGGCAGGGCGCGCTCTATATCATCTTGCGCCGATCCCGGTCGTCCGCTCGAATTTTTTAACTCTTTGCCGCCATACCCATTGCCAGGAAGCCGGATGGTCCGGCTGGCGTGGGGGATCGCGCAACCGCAATGGACGGATTTTCGCTCAAAAGCCGCGCGATAGCATTCGCGCTGTGCGCGGGGGCGTTCGTCTTCATCCTCGCGCTTGCCGCGACCACGCGCGGTCCTTTCGACGTTGCAAGCGCCAGCCGCGCGCTGATTGCCGCGATCATCTGCGCCGCAATGTGCTGGGCCTATGCCGAGCGCACCATTGCCTCGACCGCCGCAGCGATCGACGCAGCGATCGAGCGGTTGACCCAGGCTGCCAATGGCGACCTGCAAAGCGAAATTCCGCAGGAGGTGGAGCAATGCGTCCCGCCGCTCGCCCGCGCGATGGACGGGCTGTTCCGCCAGCTGCACAGCAATCTGGACAGCGTCCAGCGCCTCGCCCTGTTCGATCCGGTCACCGGCCTGCCCAACCGCACCCATTTCCGCCGCAGTTGCGAGCGGATGCTGGCCGAGCTGCCACACGATGCGATGGCGGCCTTGTTCTTCATCGATCTCGACCGGTTCAAGGCGGTCAACGACACGCTGGGCCATGCCGTGGGCGATCAGCTGCTGGGCATGGTCGCCAACCGCCTGCGCGCGGTCGCCGACCGCTTCGCGATCGAAGGTGATGCGCGCCAGCCGCTGATCGGTCGCCTGTCGGGCGACGAGTTCACCATCTATTTCCCCGAGCTGGGGCATGTGCGGGACGCCGATCGCGTCGGGCGCGGCATCCTGTTCGCCCTGTCGGAGCCGTTCGACCTTGCCGATCAGGAAGTGTCGATCGGTGCGTCCGTCGGCATTGCGATCCGGCCCGAACATGGCACGTCCCTGACCGACCTGATGCGCGCCGCCGACGCCGCCATGTATCACGCCAAGGCCAAGGGCCGCGGTCGCGCGGAACATTTCACCGACCATCTCGCCAGCGAAATCGCCGCGCGCGCCCTGCTCGAGAGCGATCTGCGCATGGCGGTCGAGCGCGATGAATTCACCTTGGTCTATCAGCCGCAGATCAGCGCGCACGACGGTCGCATCGTCGCCGCCGAAGCGCTGCTGCGCTGGCAGCATCCGACGCGCGGCCTGTGCCTGCCCGGCAGCTTCATCGGGCGGGCGGAGGAAACCGGCCTGATCGTCGAGATCGGCGAGTGGGTGGTCGAACATGTCGCCGCGACCATCGCGCGCTGGGGTGCGATGGGTATCGAGCAGCGGATGGCGGTCAATATCAGCCCGCGCCAGCTCGACCATGCCGCCTTCTTCCGCCGGTTGCGCGAAGCGATGCAGGCTGCCGGCGCACCCGCCCGGCTGCTCGAGCTGGAGATTACCGAAACGCTGGCGATGCATTGTTCGCGTGAGGTGATCGATGCGATCGCGGCGTTGCGCAGCGATGGTGCGACAGTGGCGGTGGACGATTTCGGCACCGGATATTCCAACCTGGCCCGACTGCGCGACCTGCCGCTCGACCGCGTCAAGCTCGACCGTACCCTGGTCGAGAATGTCGCGACCAGCGCCGAATCGCGCACCATCGCGCATGCCGTGATCGGCCTGATCCACGGCATCGGGTGCGAGGTCGTGGCCGAGGGGATCGAGACCGAGGCACAGCTGGAAGTGCTGCGCGTGATCGGCTGCGACATTTTGCAGGGCTATGTCATCGCCAAGCCGATGGCCGAGCAGGCGTTCCTCAAATGGGCGAGTGCCGCGCCGCGATTGGCGCTGCGGGCCTGAACCCTTACCCGAACACCCGTCCCAGCACGCTCGCATAGATCCGTGTCAGCGTGTGCAGATCGTCCAGCGCGACCGCTTCGTCGAGCTTGTGCATCGTCGCGTTGAGCAGGCCGAATTCGACCACCGGGCAGATGCGCGACAGGAAGCGCGCGTCGGACGTGCCGCCGCTGGTGGACAATTCCGCCTCGACCCCGGTTTCCGCCCGGATCGCGTCGGTGACGAGCGCTGACAGCGCCCCCGGCTGCGTCAGAAACGCCTCGCCATAGACCCGCCCGCGCACGATCCCTGCCGGGGCGTGCGCATGGACGATGTCCTGCACCCGTGCGATCAGGTCTGCGCCGCGATGCTGGTCGTTGAAGCGGATCGACAGCCGCGCACGCGCCTTGCCCGGAATGACGTTGGTCGCCGAGTTGCCGACCTCCAGATCGATCACTTCGATGTTCGACGGCTGGAACCAGTCGGTGCCTTCGTCGAGTACGATGGCGTCGATCTCCGCCAGCGCGCGGACGAGGCGCGGGACGGGGTTGTCGGCAAGGTGCGGGTAGGCGACATGGCCCTGCCGCCCCGGCACCTCGATATCGATCACGGTCGACCCGCGCCGCCCGATCTTGATCGTGTCCCCCAGCCGATGCGCCGAGGTCGGCTCGCCAACCAGGCACATATCGGGGGTCAGGCCGCGTGCTGCCATCCGGTCCATGATCGCCACCGTGCCATAGGTCGCCGGGCCTTCCTCGTCGCCGGTGATGATCAGGCTGACGGTGCCGGAGGCGGGCAGGGGGGCGAGCGCCGCCACGAACGCGGCAATCGCGCCCTTCATGTCCACAGCGCCGCGACCGTAGAGCAGGTCGCCGCGGATTTCCGGATCGAACGCACCCGACGCCCAGCCCTCGCCCGGCGGCACAACGTCGAGATGCCCGGCAAAGGCGAAATGCGGCCCCGGCCCGGCGCTGCGCACGGCGAGCAGGTTTTCAACCGGGCCGTCCGGGGCCTCACCCGCCACGAACCGCTCGACGTCGAAGCCGAGCGGGATCAGCGCCGCCTCGAGAACATCGAACACTGTCCCCTGCGCCGGGGTGATGCTGGGCGCGGCGATCAGCGCCTTGGTCAGGTCGACGACATCGGGCATATTCGCTCCTTCACTGGGAGGCTCCTTTGCCCAAGCTCGACCTCGACACAATCCCGCAGACCAATGCGACCGGCTATCCGGCTGAATATGCCGATGTCGTGCAGGGCCGCTGGTACCGCCGCCTTGCCCCCGCATCGGGCCTCACCGATTTCGGCGCGAGCCATGTTACGCTCAAGCCCGGCGCGTGGTCCGCGCACCGCCACTGGCATGAGGGCGAGGACGAGCTGGTCGTGATGCTGGCGGGCGAAGCGGTGCTGGTCGACGACGCGGGCGAGCATGTGATGCGCCCCGGCGATGTGGCCGCCTTCCCCAAGGGCGACGGCAACGGCCATGTCCTGCAGAACCGCAGCGACGCCGACTGCGTGTTCGTCGCGATCGGCCGCCCGGCGGCGAGCGATTGCCATTACCCCGATATCGACATGCACCTGGCGAATGGCCGCGGGTTCAAGCGGAAAGATGGAAGTGAGTTCTAGGCGGGTTCCTGCTCGAACTGCTCGATCACCCATTCCTCTTCCTGCGCGCCGGCGATCCAGTCCTGCATGAAGGGATGCTGGAGCACCGCGTTCATGTACGCCGGGGCAAAGCGCGCGACGGGGAGCGAGTAGGTGACGAAGCGGGTCACGACCGGCGCGAACATCACGTCGACCGCGCCGAACTGGCCGAACAGGAATTCGCCGTCGCTGCCGTAGCGCGCGCGGGCCTGCGCCCACAGCTCCATGATCCGCTGGATGTCGTGCATCACGTCTTCGTCGGGGGTCCTGGGCGGATAGACCTGACGGATGTTCATGCTGTGCTTGCGGCGCAGCGCGGCATAGCCCGAGTGCATCTCCGCAGCCATGGACCGCGCCATTGCGCGGGCGGCGGGATCGGTCGGCCAGAATTTGTCGCCGCCCGATTTCTCGTTGAGATATTCGACGATGGCGAGGCTGTCCCACACTACCGCGTCGCCGTCCCACAGGATCGGCACCTTGCCCGATGACGGCGCGAACTCATCGCCCTCGCGCCGCTGGTCCCAGTCCTGATCGTAAAGCGGGACCACCACTTCCTCGAACGGAAGCCCGGAGAGCTTGCACGCGAGCCAGCCGCGCAGCGACCAGGAGGAATAGGCCTTGTTGCCGATGAAGAGCTTGAGCATCGCGCGGGGATAGCGGCGGGGCGGGGGCGGGGCAATGGCGCGGTGACGTTGCATCCGCGTCGCCTCGGTCCGGTCGGCATGCCCCGGCGGGGCGGTCAGACGCTGACCGCCTCGATCACCGCAGCGCGCAGTTCGGCGATGCCGTCATTCTTCTCGCTCGAGGTCGCGAGGATGTCGGGATGCGCGGCGGGGCGTTTGCGCGCTTCCGCGATCGTACGCTCGGTCACGTCGGCAAGTTCGGCCGGCTTGATCTTGTCGCCCTTGGTCATGACGATGCGATAGCTGACCGCCGCGGCGTCGAGCATGTCGAGAATTTCGCGGTCGACATCCTTGATCCCGTGGCGGCTGTCGATCAGCACCAGCACGCGTTTGAGCACGTCGCGGCCGCGCAGATAGTCATTCACCAGGAAGCGCCATTTTTTGACGACATCCTTGGGTGCCTTGGCAAAGCCATAGCCGGGCATGTCGACCAGCCGGAACTTCACCGGATCGCCGATATCGAAGAAGTTCAGCTCCTGCGTCCGCCCCGGCGTGTTCGAGGTGCGGGCAAGGCCGTTGCGGTTGGTCAGCGCGTTGAGCAGCGAGGATTTGCCGACGTTCGACCGCCCCGCAAACGCCACTTCCGGCACGATCGCATCGGGCAGGAAGTTGAGCGCTGGCGCGGATTTGAGGAACGTGACCGGACCCGCAAAGGTCTTGCGCGCGCCCTCGATCAGCTCGGGGTCGAACTCGGTCACTTCTTCCCCTTGCCCGGCTTGGCGTCGATCACCGCGCCCGCTGCGGGCACCGGTTCCTTGAGCGCCGGGTGGCGCATGTACAGGAACTTCTGCTGCGCGATGGTGAGCAGGTTCGAGGTGATCCAGTAAAGCTGGAGACCCGCCGCGAACGGCGCCATCACGAACATCAGGATCCACGGCATGATCGCGAACATCTGCTTCTGCACTTCGTCGGTGGGTGCCGGGTTCAGCTTGAACTGCGCCCACATCGAGACGCCGAGCAGGATCGGGAACACGCCCAGCGCCAGGAACATCGGCAGCTGGATACCGGTCAGGTAATGGACCAGGTTGACCAGGTTCGCGGGGTCGGGCGCGGACAGATCCTTGACCCACAGCACCAATGGCTGGTGGCGCATTTCGATCGACAGCATCAGCACCTTGTACAGCGCGTAGAGGATCGGAATCTGCAGCAGGGTCGGCAGGCAGCCCGCGAGGGGGTTCACCTTCTCGTCCTTGTACAGCTTCATGATCTCTTGCTGCTGGCGCGGCTTGTCGTCCTTGTAGCGTTCCTGCAGCGCCTTCATCTTGGGCTGGAGCGCGCGCATTGCTGCCATCGACGCGAACTGCTTCTGCGCGATCGGGAACAGCAGCAGGCGGACGGTGACGGTCAGCAGGATGATCGCCACACCGAAATTGCCGACCATGCGGAACAGCCAGTGGAGGTAATGGAAGATCGGCTTTTCGAAGATCTCGAACCAGCCCCAGTCGATTGCCTTGCCGAAGTGGTGGATTCCGCCTTCTTCCTCGTAGCTGTCGAGCAGGTTGATGTCCTTCGCGCCCGCAAAGAAGCGCGTGGTCTGGGTCATAACCTGGCCCGGTGCGATCTGGCGCGCCGTGGTCGGCTCGAACTGCGCCTGGGTCGCGGTGCCGGCGCCGGGGCGGAAGCTGAGGCTGACCGGCATGCCCTGATCGGGCACCAAAGCGGTCAGCCAGTAGATATCGGTATAGCCGATCCAGCCGCCCTTGGCGTCGAAGCGCTGCGGACCATCGTCCTTCACCGTGTCGTAATTGACGCCATAATCGACCGCGCCGCCATAGGACGCGACCGGACCGGCGTGGATCGTCCAGGTGTCGTGATCCTTGCCCGGGCCATAGCGGTAGAGATAGCCATAGCCGGCCGCCGCCACCGCCTTCTGCCCCAGGTTCGCGACCTTCTGGCGCACGGTGAACATGTATCCGTCATCGACCGACAGCTCGATCGCGAAGCGTTGGCTGCCGCTGGTGGCGGTCAGCGTGACCGGGGTGGTCGGGGTCAGCTTCGACCCGCTGGCCTTCCACAGCGTGTCCGGGCCGGGGGCGTTGACGCCCTGACCCGACCATCCGAAGCCGGCGAAATAGGCGTCGCGCGTGCCGCTGGGCGACAGGAGGCGGATCGGCGCGCTGTCCTTGGCGATGCTTTCCTTGTGCTTGACCAGCACCAGATCGTCGATGCGCGCGCCCTTGAGGTTCAGGCTACCCTGCACCGTCGGGGTTTCGATCGCGATGCGGGGGCTTTCGCGCAGTACGCTGTCGCGGTCGCGGATCGCCTGCGGCGTGTCGGCGGCGGGGTCCGCGCCGGGATTGGGGACCATTTTGGGCGAGCCATCCGGGGCCTTGGTCACGGTCGGGGCGGGGGGCGTCGGGAACAGCCAGCCGGTCACCGCCGGCCATGCGAACAGCAGCAGCCCCGCGATCACCGCGAACAGCAGGAAATTCTTCTGGTCTTCTTTCACGTCATTCCCCGGTCAGGACATCAGGGCACGGGGTCATAGCCGTGCCCACCCCATGGATGGCAGCGAAGGATACGCCGCAGCGCGAGCCATCCGCCCTTGAGCGCCCCATAGCGGGAGAGCGCCTGTATTGCATAGGCCGAACAGCTTGGCGCGAACCGACAGCTGGGCGGCAGGATTCGCGAGGGGCCGAGCTGCCACCCGCGCGTGATGAGGATCAAGATGCGGGCGATCACCGCTTCACCTTTGCCAGCGCCTTGGAGAGTTCGGTCTTGAGTGCGGAATAGTCCCGCTCGATCCCGCTGGCGCGGCCGATCAGGACATGGTCGGCGCCCACCACGCCATCGATCGGCAGCACCTCGCGCACCAGTGCGCGGAAACGGCGCTTCATGCGGTTGCGGGTGACGGCGTTGCCGACCTTTTTCGACACGGTGATTCCGATCCGCATCGTCGCATCATCATCGCCGCGCGCGCGGACGATAAGGACGAAGCCGGGCATCGGTGCCCGCTTGCCGGCATTGGCGGCGAGATAGTCCTTGCGCTGCGTCATCCGCGCAAGCGGGGCGGGCGAACGCAAACAGCCCGCCTCCTCGCCTGAGGAAACGGGCTGGTTCGGCGCCAGCGATGCTGGCGTCAGGCTTACGCGCTCAGCTTGTTGCGGCCGCGGGCGCGGCGGGCGCGAATCACATTGCGACCGCCGGGGGTCGCCATGCGCGCGCGGAAGCCGTGCCGGCGCGCTCGCACCAGGTTGCTCGGCTGAAAGGTCCGCTTCATCGCTCATTCCCTGAATTCTAGAAACTGAAAAGGCCGCCGCGGGGGCGACCGTGTGAACGGGGCCGTTAGCCAAAGCGGACGCGCAAGTCAATTCGCGGCGAGCCTTTTTGCCACTTCCCGGCGACGTTTGGCGCTTCCGCGCACCAGAATCCGGTCGATGAATGCGCCGACTCGCGGCCACTTGGCCTTCAATCGCACGAATCGGTACCGCGCCCAGCGCGAATTGCGCAGGATCAGGATCAGGCCAAATGCCGCGACGACTGTGCCCGCCGGTCCTGGAAATGGCGAGACGAGCGGCGCGACGATCAGGAACAGCAGCCAGCCGGTCACGAGCAAGGCGATTCGCACAAAGGGATGCGGGTTGGAACGCATCGCTTCCAGATGGGGCGGTGTATTGCCGATGCAAGGCGCAGGCACGATGAACCGTTTCCCTGACACGAAAAGCGGCTAAGAGTGTGCGAACAAAAGGGGGGCGTTGATGGTCGCGAGTGTCTCGACGGTCGCATATCTCGGGCTGGAGGCGCGCAGCGTCGAGGTGCAGTGTAACCTCGTCCCCGGCCTGCCCAAATTCATGATTGTCGGGCTGCCCGACAAGGCGGTGGCGGAAAGCCGTGAGCGGGTGCGCGCGGCGATGGCGGCGATCGGGCTGGCAATGCCGCCCAAGCATATCGTGCTCAACCTGTCGCCCGCCGACCTGCCCAAGGAAGGGTCGCATTTCGACCTGCCGATTGCGCTGGCGCTGCTGGCGGCGATGGGGGTCACCGATGCCGAGGCGCTCAGCGATTATGTCGTGGTCGGCGAGCTGGCACTGGATGGCCGGATTGCGCCGTCGCCCGGCGTGCTGCTCGCGGCGCTGCACGCGGCGGGGGAGGGGAAGGGGCTGATCTGTCCCGCGGCGCAGGGGGCGGAGGCAGCCTGGGCCGGGACGGGAGCGGTGCTGGCGGCGCCCGACCTGATCGGCCTGCTCAACCATCTGAAGGGCCAGCAGCTGCTCGGCGCGCCCGAGCCGGGGGAGGCCGATGCGCCCGGCTTCGGTCCCGACCTCAAACAGGTCAAAGGGCAGGAGACGGCCAAACGCGCACTGGAGATCGCGGCGGCGGGCGGGCACAACCTGCTAATGTAATGTTGATCTACACCGGACAGGATTGATCATGGACGCCGTTATCTACATTCGCTGGTCCTCGGCCGAGCAGGGGAAGGGCAGCAGCCTAGAGCGGCAGCGCGAACAGTGTCGCGCGCTCGCGGCAAGAAAGGGATGGAACGTCGTAGCCGAACTCGTGGACGATGGCGTGTCGGCGTTCAAGGGGCGTCACGCTATCGTTGGCGAACTCGGGAAATTCGTGGCTGATGTCGAGGCCGGTGTTTATCCCGATGGGGTGGTGCTCCTGACTGAGAAGCTGGATCGACTGTCGCGTGAGAAGGCAAAGAAGGTGTTCTCGTGGGTCGTCGATATCACTGACCTCGGCGTCGTCGTGGCGACCGTCGATGGCGACCGGCGCTACGCGAAGGACAATCTGGACATGGCCTCGATCATCGAGGTCGTGGTCAAGGCTGAGCTCGCAAACGAGGAGTCGGAGAAGAAGTCTTCGCGATTGGCGGCGGCATGGGCGTCGAAGCGACGTAGACTGGCAGATGGTGAGACCCAGGTACTGACGCGCCGAGCACCAGCTTGGCTTGCGGTCGAGGGCACGCCCGCGCGATTCGTCCCGATCCCCGAGCGCGTCGCTGTCGTCCGCCGCATTTTCGAAGAGACTAGCGCCGGCCTCGGCAAGCACAGTATCGCGCGTGGTCTTAACCTCGACGGCGTTCCGACTTTCGGCAGGGCGTCGGGCTGGCATCCGTCGTACATTCAGAAGATCCTAACCGGTCCCGCAGTTCTCGGCGAGTTTCAGCCCGGCCAAAAGGCGCGGGGGGAACCGCGCCAATCCGTTGGCGACCCCATCCAGGACTACTATCCCCGTATCATCGATGAGGACCTCTACGCGCGTACTCTCAAGAGCATTTCGGGTCGCCCCCGTCGGGTCGGTGGGCGCGGACGACGTTTGGTCAATCTATTTGGCGGTCTAGCGGTCTGCGGCGGCTGCGGCTCGAAGATGACCTTCAGGGGCAAGGGAAAGAAGGTTCGGGCTGACGGCTCGATCGTCAACGAGGATTACCTCATCTGCGACAGGTACCAACGGGGGCTTGGCTGTCAGAACGGTCGTCACTTCAACTATTCGGTTTGGGAGGACGGCATCCTTGACGCGATCCTCTACGACGCGATGGAGGACCGCCACTTCTCGTCACCCGAGATAATCCGCCCGCTCGAGATCCAACTGGCTGAACGCATCCGCAAGCGGAAAACTGACCGAGAGCGTGCCGAAACGGCGCTTGCACTTTACGTCGAGACCAACCGCCCTGAGGTGAAGGCTAGGTGGATGGCGATCACTCAGGAGATCGACGAACTCGACGCATCAATTGTGGAACTCGAGCGACACATCAAAGACGCCCGCGGTACGGCGACACCGGCCCAGCATCGACGCCGCATCCAAAAGTTGCGTGGTACGCTGAACGACGAGGATGAGCGCATCCGGTTTGAGGCAAGGTCGCTGGTGATGGAGGCTGCGCACGGACTTGTCGAACGCATGTCTTTCTCATCCGAGCACCTGATTGTCGTCATAGCCACGAAGACCGGCGTAGAGATGCATGTTGGCTGGGAGGACTGGGGTGGCGATCGGCAGGGGATTACCATCGCGAAGTTTATGCCGTAACCGCTCGAGAGATTATAGAAATTGCCGTAGTTGCCCAGGGTCGGGACTCATAACCACCACATGCCACCTGGTGGTTGTAAGTCCGGCCCAAGGGTTAAGCGGCGTCAAGATCAAGCCACGGCGCCAGCGTGCTGGCATCGCTAGCAGTTTTTGCGAAGAGAGCCGCAAAGCGCTTTCGTCGGTGCGCTTCAAGCGCTGCGATGTATTCGCGATCCTTACGCTTCTTGATCACGCGCCGCAGAATGCGATCCTCCACCGCAACCGCCGCGACGCGGGCATCGACTAGTCCACGCCAACGCGCTAGTAGGCAGGCGGTCGAAACCACGTCGATTTCGCAGGCGCTTTTCACTTTATCCCATTCGCCCGCAAGTATAAGTCCTGCGACCGCGAAAGGCGGGCACGACAACTTGCCCGGGATGTCCATCGCGGCCAGAACCTCGGACAAGTGCAGAGGCTTCATACGCATCCCGCCGGTGAATGCGTGAGCTAGGTCGAGGTGCCGTTGCTTATGGAATCCGCCATGCATGAGCCAGCCCCAACCTGGAGGCAGGGTTAGTCCGTGACGCATGCATCCGCTAATGAGCAGCGGAATATCATGAGCGAGACCCGCCCACGTTACGATTTCAGTTTCGCTCGGCGCCTCTGCGAGGACCCGCAGGATGCCGGAGAGTACGGCTCGCTCGTTTTGTTCCGGGGCAGAAAGCGTTACGAAGCGGTCAACGTCAATGCCACCCTGCGCGTCTTCGCTAAGCACCATGACCGCGGCGGTGGTGATCGTCTGGAAAACCCATCTGGGACACGTGAGTGGATCCTCACTGCGCGTATAGCCTCGCCGGATTGGCTTGTCGTCGCTGGGGACCCAACGCTCCATGACCTGATAGCGCTTGTGCCCGATATCATCGAGCACTGCAGATTCGATGTCCAGGACTACCCAAGAACGTCGAGCGCGGGGCAGAGTGATAGTCTCGGCCTTTAATATTTCCATGGTTTCTTTCCGTTTGAGTGATGGCCTGCGCGGCCGAGCATTTTTCCCGTTCGTCAGGGGGCTCATCCCTGATTCTTCCCGCCGAAGTCAGTTGATCGTGCGGGACATATGTCGCGCCGACACCGCCACAAGCGTCTCGATCGCTCGACGCAGCCGGCGGACTGAACGGGTGTTGCGGAACAATCGCAGCAACGCCGCTTCCGACCCGCGCTCGATGCCCGGCAGAGCCGAGGGTAGCAGTCCGACATCGCGGGCAACGTCGCGCCAAAGCGTGGCCAGGATCAACTCGGCATGCTCCGGCCCGGGGCCGGCCACCTCCACCACGTCCACGCGGGACAACAGCGGGGCGGGGAGCCGATCGATGCGGTTGGCCGTTAGGATCCAGTTGACGTGGCTAAGGTCGATCTCGACCGCAAGGCAGCCGTCGAAAAACCGGGCAGCAGTTGATCGCTCCAGCATGCCGAGCAGCGTTGAAACCGGATCGCCCATATTCCCGGCCGCCGCTTTGTCGATCTCGTCTATGATTACCACTGGATTGGCGGTACCGGTCTTCAACATCGTCATCGCCGGGAAGCACGGCTGCTGATGGCGAAAACCCCGCGGGTTGCCAGCCAATTCGGCATTACTGCTCACCCCGGCCAGCGACAAAAGAGCGCTGCCGCACCCGGACAGATCTGCGATTCGCTGCGCGAGATGCGTTTTGCCGGCACCTGGCGGTCCCGTAAGCAACATCGGCCGCAACGATAGCCAAGGCCGGCCCGCCCACAAGTTGAGTGCGCACTGGTCCGCAATACGGTCGATCGCTGTCGCCATCCATGGCGCTTCGGCCCGCAGGATCGCCGCGATCCGTGACTCATTACCGCCGCGCGGCCGGGGCAGCGCTGATGCGCCGGCCAATGGCAGCGGAACCGTCAGGCAATCATAGAGATGCGGGATCGAGGCGACCCACTCGTTGTTCTCGTTTCCGTCGCTGGGGATCGATCGGCATGGACGGATGTGGGGCTTGCCCTCGACAATCATCACAGCTGCACCTCCGACTCTGCCGTGTTGTCCCAAGCCGTGGTCGCAGCAATCTGCGTCGTGGCATCGTCCAGACCGTTCAGCCACAGTCGCCAAGTCGCCTTTGCTCGCGCAGCCAGATGGTCGCGTATCGCCCCGTGGCATCCGGTGCGGTGTGCTTCGGCAAGGTCGGCGCGTGTCATCGGCACGAAGGACAGACCCGCCTGGTGTGCGATTGCATCGAAAGATGTGGCTTTGCTGCCCCCATAGCTATCCGCCACGTCGATCACCTCGCCGGTCAGCGCCAAGTCGAACTGACGCAGCAGCCGCGCGCCCGAGATAGCGTCGCGGGCGGTCTCGGCTGCAGCAATGAGCGATGGGACCACGATATCGCCCGCTCTCCACAATAGCAGTCGCGCCGGTGGCGCCTGCAGGCGGTCGGCGAGCCACTTCATGGTTTCGACTTGATCACAGGTCACAGTCGTACTGTGGGCGGCAAGATCAAAGGCAAGCGTGCCGAACCGATTAGAAACGGTCAGCGTTGCAGCTCCGATTAGCAGCGTTCGCGCAGGGCGTTCGCCGAGTTCAGGTTGATTGATCCAGGCGGTGGAAAGGATGACGGTATCCGTGTTCATGTTCTGCCTTCGAAATGAAATCGGCCTGGCCATCGTGGTGATGGCCAGGCCGGCATGGCGTGAGTTGATGAGAGGGCGACGGCTGTGTTCAGGACATCTTAAATGTCCTTTCCTCTTGCTCGCGGCGAAGCCTTGCCGTGACCCGTTCGAGCGAGGCGGCAACATCGGCCTTCAGCGCGCGCGGGCGGCACCAGCGCATGAGTGCGCAGTCGATAAACGTTTGCAAATGCGAGAGGTCCGGCGAGCATTCGATATGGCGAGCGAGCGCTGCCATAGGCCGGGTGACCAGCGCCTCGTCCCCCGCACGTCCGGCCGTCCATGCGAAGTATAGGCAGAGCGTGGCGACTGCGTCCTCCATTACATAACGGCGGATGCGCTCGGTTTCACCTGCTTCCCACAGGCCCCCGACGTCGCCGCCACCTACGTCAGTCTTCACAGGAATGCCCACCGCGTCGCAGAGCTGAGCCAGCCCGACCTTGCGGCCATAGCTCCCATAGAGATCTGCCAGATCGGCGTGCTCGCCACTATAGCGATGAGCACCCGCATGATTGCCCAACGCCTTAGCGTCCCATACCCGGCACCGCTGAGCAGCGAGCCGCAGAACAAGAGCATCGAACTGAGCAGAATTGTAGCCAGTCACCAGCGAAACGGTGGCCATGCGGGTGTCTGCGGCACGGATCAGGTCTGCTTCGTCCGCGCCATCTTTGATGACAAGCGCCTCAATATCGAAAGACCAGCTACCCTCGCGATACGCTGCCGCGGCGAAACCGATCGCAACGGGCCTGTGGAGCGGCCAGGGTGGAAACGAACCGTCCTCCTGCTGGGGTGCAATGGTTTCGATATCATAGGCCAGCACCGACTGCGTGCTAGGCGCACGGCATGGCTGGCGCACGGATGCGCGCATAGACTTACCTCATCATTGGGTGTGTGGTGTGGTGGTGTCGCCAACAGGTTGACCGAAGTTGTCCGGCAACTTTCTCATCTTGCCCCTGATCACAGGGCAGATGGTCGGTGGTTTCACCCGATAGTATCGACACACTGACGGAAAGCGTGCCGCCTGACGGCAAGCACGAGTTGATAAAAGGATTTTTCCAAAACCTTCCTCAGCCACCTACAATCTAAATTTTCAAAGGTCGCGCCGTGCGTCATCAGGGGGCACCGCGCTTGAAAGACATACGATATGGGTTCCAGAAGGGATGAAGGCGCCCGTGTGGAGACCGCATTTCAGATGCCGAACGTATTGGCGGTAGAGGAGCTAGTCGTTGCTCGACCTTCCGCCGGATGTAACGCGCGATGGCAGCGTATTCGACATCAAGCAGAACGTGATAGTTGCCGCGATTAACGCCATGCCGATGCAGGGCAGTAATCAGCGGTCCATATGAGCTGGAGCTGCCTTCCACGGCCTCTGCATCATCGCGTTCCTGCCCACGCGCACGCTCGGCTTCTTCCAAGGCTTCGAGCATCTGATCGGCCAGTTCGATCGTAATGATGTGACCGAGAGCTTCCGAAAGCGGCTCCCCGAGCTTGCGTATGGCGTTTGATCGATCAGCGTAGAGCGTATCGCGGGTCGGCCCAAGATATGCCTGGACCCGAAAAGCATTGATCAGCGTACGTCGCGCGCGTTCGCCTTCTTTGCTCCGGCCGCCATCGTCCTCGGCGCGAATTCGCAAAAGAGCGTCGTCAAGCCTGCTCCATCGACCGTGATAGCGACGGGCTAGATATTTCAATGCGTCGAACAAGGTTTCCACGACCACCTCCTTGGTATACCTGTTTTAGGATGACGCAGGGTTCGCACCAAGCGAACCCACGTGCCGCCGCAGTCGTAGACGCGGCGGCACGACCGAGGATGCCAAGCATCCGATCCGAGGCGCGACGCGCCGACCCGGCGAGCGAAGCGAGGGCCTCCGCGGAGTAAAAAACGACGCCGCGCAGCAAACGTGAACGCTTGCGTCACGTTTGCGGTATTGCGCCTGACATATCAGGGTGCCTTTAGGCACCGGCAAACGAGCTCAGACGACAGAATCTGGTCGAATGTGGCTGACTCGTGCCGTTTTCCTTCTCACAAAAACAAAAGTCGGGCTTTAGCGCCCATTGATAGCTGTGCCTTGACTGCCTACTATCTGAGCTGCGGGTTAAAAAGCAATTATGTGAGGTGGTCAGGATCCCGCGTCGGCGAAGTTGTCGCGGTGGAGGAACGTGTATGGGTAAAGGGACAAGGCCAGTCCGCAGCGGGCGCGGTAGGCCACGGAAAACGCAAGAAATAATCGGATCGATGGTCATGGTGCACGCGCCGGAAATGGCGGGTGAGGCGCTCTTTGCATCGAGCGATAAGTTCGCTGATCCGATAGAGGAATTGGGAACTGAAGCGAAGCTCGACCGAATATCTCAAATAATTAGCGAGTCCGCTCGAAAAGTTGGCGCGCAGGCAAAATTGGCCGGTGACGAACTTGCAGCGGGGGAGCGGGACCTTCCTGGACTAACTGGGGTCCGAGCCACGTCTCGCCCGTGGCTGGAGAAAAAATCTCCCGTAAATGCGTTTTCAGACGCAAAGCGTGCAATTCACGCGAATGGGCGGGTTATGGATACGCTCATTCGCCACTTGGTCGAGCACGTCGCGATCGACCAGGAATTGCGAGAGATCGCGACTGACGCCCGTCATCGCGCAGCAGATGAATTGCGTGATATCCCGCTGGCTATGGTCGATTTCGTAAATCGCCTGATGGCCTCGGGCGTGGTCGCCAGAGACGTCCGCTTCATGCCAAGAGACCGGCTAGCCCGGGTCGTAGCGGCGATCAAGGATGTGGACTTGCAATCTGCCCTCGCCGACGTTCCAGATAATCTCCCGCGTTCTTCGTGGCCCGAACCAAATCACGGGGACGAGGCCGAATTGACGGAGGTCGACGGATCGTCTGCGCAGACGCACCCTGACCGCGTGGAGCGGCGTGTCGACACGAGCCTAGGCAGCGGTTCGACGACAGGCTTGTCGGATGCCTCGCCGGTTAGCACAGTTACAGGCGCCGATTCAGACGCCTCAGCCAACCAAGAATTGAGCCAGGGCATCTGGGACATCATCGATGTGACCGGTACTGGCTATCGCATCGAGGAGGATGAGGTCCGTTCGACCGAGGATGCGGCGGCGTTGCACCTGCAACTTCCTGACGATCGATCGATGCGGGCACTGGCGATACCCATGAGCCTAGAGGAGACGCTGGCAGTCGGCGCCGAAGATGATGAGAATGGGGTGTGGGCGCAACGCTTCGTCGGTCAACATTGCGCCCGAACGGCGCGAGAATTGACGGAGGAAGAACGCCGCCTGTGGCTGTTCTTGCTGTTCGAAATCAAAACGTCCCCCGAACATCAACTGGGACGGGCGGGCCTCTTCGACGGGGTGCGGCTGCCAGGGCCCGCAGGTACCAACCGCATTCGACGTCTGGTAGCGTTGGACCGTGATCATTTGGAAGATGCGGCCACTGCAGAGACTTTGAAGGGGCCGGCGCTCCAACGAAAGTGAGCCAGCCAGTTAGTCAAGATGATTGTGGCTATGGGGAGATCCAATCGGATCACGGCGGAACCAAGCTGCGGCACGGGCCCGTTCTGACCATTGATTATATAAAGTCCCGGGGGGGCGTACTACCGACGAAAACTAGGTGGTCAGAGCGTTAACCAATGCCCACTAGCCTAAAGGGTATGTGGCGATCCTCCATGACCGCGGGCGTGCCCCAACTGCCAAAGGGCGAGTGCCTGCGGCCCGAGAGCGCTCGAGCGCTGCTGCATGCCGAGCGGTTCGCACGCAAAGCGCTGTCACCTTTGGATACTGCGATCACCATCGAGTTCAGCTCGGCGCTGGCGAGCAGTGCGCAGCCTTATGCGCTGTTTCGAAAAATTTGGCAGAATACGCAGCGAGCATGGAAGTATCGCGTCGGCCAAGGACTCGCGCATGGCACCTTTGATGCGATGGCCGTGTGGGAAAAGCCCCTTGGCGGCCCAATCCATGTTCACTGGCTTTTGCGCTGGTCACCGCTTGATCAGGACGATCTCGACAAGCGCATCCGTCGAACGCTGAAAAAGCTCGCGCCGAATATGCCCAGCCGCTGTTTGTTGGTGCAGCCGGCGACAACTACGAGCAAGCTCGCGAAATATATGGCGAAAGGTATCGACGCCCCCTACGCAAATCACTTCTATCTGAACCACTCGCCTCAAGGGCAAATCAATCATCGTCGCATCATCATCTCCCGATCCCTCGGGCCGGCGGCGCGCAAAATCTATCAGCAGAAGACCGGGCTTTCGCCGATCTAAGGCCAGCTCGCATCGAAAGCAGATTGCATCCCCCGGTGGTGGACTGGCACAGCTGTCTCCATGAACGCCGTCGAGATTGAAGAGGCCGTATCGGAGCTGGTCGTCCAGCCGTTCGATGCCGTCGAATTCCCCTTTCACTTCCTCACCGCTTTCGGCGCGAAGGAGACGACGCTCAAGCGGCTGCGCAAGGGCGACTCGAATGCGTCGGACGTTGCGGGGGGCGTGTTGTGGCGCAACAACATCCATCTCGCGGTCGCGCCATCAGGCGCAGTCGCCGCGACCCTCACCGCCCTGCGCGCCAGCGCAAAGACCGCTAGCGCCAAGGCCAAGTTCATCCTCGCCACCGATGGCGACACGGTGGAGGCGGAGGATCTGGTCGGCGGCGATGTCGTTGCCTGCCCCTATGCCGACCTGCCCCGGCATTTCGCGACCTTCCTGCCGCTCGCCGGCATCTCCACGGTCAAGGAGATCAAGAACAACCCGATCGACGTCAAGGCGACCGGGCGCCTCAACAAACTCTATGTCGAGCTGCTCAAGGACAATCCCGACTGGGCGACCGACGAGCGGCGGCATGAGCTCAACCAGTTCATGGCGCGCCTGATCTTCTGCTTCTTTGCCGAGGATACTGGCATCTTCCGCGAGGGTCAGTTCACAGCAACCATCACCCAGATGAGCCAGGCCGGTCATGGCAGCGGTGAGGAGCAATGGGGAAACACCCATGTGGTGCTGACCGAGCTGTTCCGCGCGATGGACACGCCGGTCACGCACGAAGGCAACCTGGACGATCGTTATCGCCGCGCAGCGGGCATCCGGCCCTATGCCGATGTCTTTCCCTATGTGAATGGCGGCCTGTTCACCGGGGCGACGGATTGCCCGCGGTTCAGCCGCACTGCGCGCGCGTACCTGCTGCGCGCGGGTGAGCTGGATTGGAAGGAGATCAACCCCGACATCTTCGGGTCGATGATCCAGGCGGTCGCCGACGATGGCGAGCGCGGCGAGCTGGGCATGCACTATACCAGCGTGCCCAACATCCTGAAGGTGCTGAACCCCCTGTTCCTCGACGATCTGCGCGAACAGCTGGAGGCGGCGGGGGACAGCAAGGCGAAGCTGCGCAACCTGCGCCGTCGCCTGGGCAATATCCGCGTGTTCGATCCCGCCTGCGGATCGGGCAATTTCCTGGTGATCGCGTACAAGCAAATGCGCGCGATCGAGGCGGAGATCGTCACCCGGCTGGGCGGCGAAGCCAGCCTGAAACTGGCCGACCGCCGCAGCGTCATCCCGCTCAGCAACTTCTATGGCATCGAGATCAAGGGGTTTGCGGCAGAAATCGCCCGGCTCGCCCTGCTGATCGCGGAGTTCCAAGCGGACTGCCTGTATCTGAGCCAGCAGGAGGCGCGCGCGATGGTCCTTCCGCTGCACAAGACGGGGCAGATCACCGTCGGCAACGCGCTGCGGCTCGACTGGCTGGAGGTCTGCCCGCCGGTCGGGGCGACCTTGGTGGAGGAGCAGGATCTGGCCGGGCCGACCGGGCGGCTGGCGCTGGAGGAGAATGGGCTGGACGAGGGTTGTCGGGCTGAGACGTATATTTGCGGAAACCCGCCTTATAGCGGCCAGTCTGAAATGAGCGACCGTGAGAAGGAAGACCTCAAAGAAGCTTTCTCTGGAAGTCCTGCTGACTGGAAATCACTCGACTACGTGCTTGGTTGGTTTCAAAAAGCTATCCAGATGTGTCGCGAGGGTGTCGGAGCATGCGCTTTCGTTACCACCAACTCAATCTGCCAAGGTCAGCAGGTTCCGGCTTTTTGGAAGCACGTTCTTTTAGATGGACTAAGAATAAAATTTGCTCGCGTATCTTTCAAATGGAAGAACCTCGCAAAGAATAATGCAGGCGTTACCGTCATCGTGGTGGGACTATCGTGCCAAGATGCGCGACCCGTCTTGTATGAAGGAGAGGATGGCGGCCCTGGCACAGGAAGATACGTAGATGAAATTGGACCTTATCTTGTTCCGAACTCGCTGACTATAATTCATAAATCCAGCAAGCCTTTGAATGGGCTGGCCCCGATGGATTATGGAAGCAAGCCAGCGGATGGGGGAGGTTTGATACTTTCTACCTCAGAATATCTAGCGGCACCTTCAGTGGCCCGGGAACTGATAAAGCCGTATGTCGGGAGCGACGAGTACATCGATGGCAAAATGCGCTTCTGTCTATGGATTGAAGAAAACGGCCTCGATGGCGCAATGCGCATTCCGTTCGTACGCGAACGACTCAACATCGTTTCATTGGCACGCGCTCGGAGTACCAAGGCAAAGACGAAAGCTCAGGCGAGCACGCCTCACCGCTTCGCTGAGGTTCGTCATGGAAAATACAGTAGCGGTTATCCGCTCGTAATCCCCATTCACACGAGCGAGGCGAGAAGCGCTCTGCCTGTCGGAGCCCTCCCCCAGGGTGCTGTCGTCTCAAACGCAGCGTTCGGATTGTACGACGCGCCTCTGTGGCACCTTGCGTTAATCGCATCACGTCTTCACTTGGTTTGGATCGCTACGGTCTGCGGAAAGCTGGAGACGCGATACCGCTACTCCAATACCCTCGGCTGGAACACCTTCCCGGTCCCGAAGCTGACCGAGCAGGACAAGGCCGACCTCACCCGGACGGCGGAGAATATCCTGCTGGCGCGGGAGGCGCATTTCCCCGCGACCATCGCCGATCTCTATGATCCCGACGCGATGCCCAACGACCTGCGCCGCGCGCATGAGGAAAATGACGAAGTGCTGGAACGCATCTATATTGGCCGCCGCTTCCGCAACGACACCGAACGGCTGGAAAAGCTGTTCGAGATGTACACGAAGATGACGGCGAACCAGCCGAAGCCGGCGAAGGGCAGGAAGGCGGCAGCGTGAGCGAAGAATTTATCCCGACGCTCACCCATGCGACCGAGCGCGACATCGATCTGATGCTGGTAGAAGAGTTGTATGCCTCTCCCGCATTCATCGGTTGGCTGGCCGCTCGAGGAGGCGCCAGCGGCACCATCAAAACGTCTACGGTGCTTCACAGCAAGCGGCGTACCCGAAGCCGGCGTGAGATCGACATCTTCGTCGACCTTCTCCTGACCGACGGTGGCAAGGCCGCGCTGCTGATTGAGAACAAGCTCGACGCCAGTGAGCAGCCTGACCAAGCCGAAAGCTATCGCGAGGAACTGCACCGAATTAGCGGCGACTACCCGACTGCCGCAATGCTCATCGTGTGCCCCGACAGCTATGCGCGGGAGCATAAGGCGTTCACAGAAAAATTCGACGCCGTGATCACCTATGAAGAGGTTGCGAAGTACTTTGACGGTTTAGTTGGCAGGACCACTGGAGAGCCGTCAGCGCGAGCACGGTTCCGCCGTGATATCCTCAACCAAGCGGTCAACAAGCACAGACGGGGCTACACGCCGATCCCGAACGAGATCGTAGGTGACTTCAACGCGCGGTATGTCCGGTTGCTGTCCGAAGTGGCCCCGGCAATCAAGCCGGGCAAGAGCATGCTCAAGCCCGCTAATCCGGATGAAAGCACGTCCATGATCTTCGACCATGCGGCTTCCCTGGCCGCCTTGCCCTCGAATGTACGGCCTACACGCTTTGCCCATGAACTTGGACGGGGGCAGGAGCACCGCGCTAATTACGTCGCAGTAACATTTGGAGGCTGGGGCGCGGCGCTGCCGTTGCTCAAGCCCGTGATCGAACAGGATCTCGCCGAATTGAGTGCAACAGTCTTTGCCAAGCCACCGACAAAGGTGCGGCCAAACCCCGGCCTGACGATTGCCTGCGCCACACCCCCGGTGGACAATCAGCAGGACTTTGCGGTCCAACGTAACCAACTCGTTGCTGGTATTAGACGCGCATTGGACCTGCAGGATTGGCTGCGCTCGAACATATCCAGATTGAGCGTCTGGAAGACGCTCGCCGAACAGCATCGGACCGCATGATGACAACCGGTACCATTCCCGCCGTCCGCCTCGTTACCGCCCACACCGGCGCATCGGCCAGCGCCAACGAACTCGGCATGCGACCGATGCAGGCGCGCGCCTATGCCCATCGCGGCGAGCAATATCTGCTCATCAAATCGCCCCCGGCTTCGGGCAAGTCGCGCGCGCTGATGTTCATCGCGCTCGACAAGCTGGAGAACCAGGGGGTCAGGCAGGCGATCATCGTCGTCCCCGAGCGGTCGATCGGCGGCAGCTTTGCCGATGAGCCGCTGAGCAAGCATGGCTTCTGGGCCGATTGGGTGGTCCGCCCGCACTGGAACCTGTGCAACACGCCGGGCGCCGACGATGTGAAGGTCGCCAAGTCCAAGGTGAACGCGGTCGGCGAGTTTCTGGCGAGCGAGGACCGGGTGCTGGTCTGTACCCACGCCACCTTCCGCTTTGCGGTCGATGAGCTGGGGATCGAAGCGTTCGACGATCGCCTGATCGCGGTGGACGAATTCCACCATGTTTCCGCCAATCCCGACAACCGGCTGGGCGCACAGCTCGGCCAGTTGATCGCGCGCGACAAGGTGCATCTGGTCGCGATGACCGGGAGCTATTTCCGGGGCGACGCGGCGGCAGTGCTGTCGCCGGAGGATGAGGGCAAGTTCACCACCGTCACCTACACCTATTATGAGCAGCTCAACGGCTATACCTGGCTCAAGACGCTCGACATCGCCTACAGCTTCTACACCGGGCGCTATATCGACAAGATCAACGACCTGCTCGATCCGGCGGTCAAGACAATCGTCCATATCCCCAGCGTCAACAGCCGCGAAAGCACCAAGGACAAGCATCGCGAGGTTGAGGAGATCATGGATCACCTCGGCACCTGGCGCGGTACCGATCCGGCGACCGGCTTTCACCTGATCGAAACGGCCGATGGGCGGACGATCAAGGTCGCCGACCTGGTCGATGACGATCCCGCCAAGCGCGACCGCGTGGCTGCGGCGCTCA
Organism: Sphingomonas sp.; assembly: GCF_965227385.1. GTDB lineage: Bacteria > Pseudomonadota > Alphaproteobacteria > Sphingomonadales > Sphingomonadaceae > Sphingomonas. The sequence goes on along the minus strand of NZ_OZ245750.1, from coordinate 50,129 downwards.
AAAGCCCGGATGCACGCGCGAACCGCGACCATGTCGACATCATCATTGCGCTGGGCATGGCGAAGGAAGGGTTCGACTGGATCTGGTGCGAGCATGCGCTGACCGTCGGCTATCGCTCGAGCCTGACCGAGATCATCCAGATCATCGGTCGCGCCACCCGCGACGCGCCGGGCAAGACCGTGGCGCGCTTCACCAACCTGATCGCCGAGCCGGCTGCGGCGGACGATGCGGTGGCCGAAGCGGTCAACGATACGCTCAAGGCGATCGCGGCCAGCCTGTTGATGGAACAGGTGCTCGCCCCCCGGTTCGACTTCACGCCCAAGGATGTCGGGCCGAAAGAGGGGTTCGATTATGGCCCCGGCGGCTATCAGGAAGGGCGGACCAATGTCGGCTTCAACGAGGAGCGCGGGCAGTTCCATTTCGAGCTGAAGGACCTGCTCCTGCCAAGCTCGAAGGAGGCCAAGCGCATCTGTGCCGAGGACATCAACGAGGTCATCACCAGCTTCATTCAGGACAAGCAGGCGATCGAGCGCGGTCTGTTCGACCCCGAAGTGGTGCCCGAAGAGCTGACCGTGGTGCGGATGGGCAAGATCGTGCGCGACCGCTACCCGGAGCTGAGCGAGGACGATCAGGAGGCGATCCGCCAGCACGCCATCGCCGCGCTCAACGTGACGCAACAGGCGGCGAAGATCGTCGCCGACAGCGCCACCGACGACGGATCGGGCGAGCTGAAGGCGAATACCTCCTTCGTCGACGGGGTGCGCAAGTTCATGAATGTGCGCGACCTCGACATCGACCTGATCGACCGCATCAACCCGTTCGACGCCGCCTACGCGATCCTGTCGCGCGCGATGAACGAAAATACGCTGCGCCAAGTGCAGGCGGCGATCACCGGACGCAAGGTGACGCTGAGCGAGGAGGAGGCGCGCGCCTATGCCGTCCGCGCGGTGCAGTGGAAGCGCGAACGCGGCCGCGCGCCCGAGGTGACGTCGCAGGACCCGTGGGAGCGCCAGCTGGCCGAGGGTGTTGCCGCCTTCGCGCGCTATCGGGCAAAGGCTGCCGCCAGTGGCTGACATGACCGACGACGAACTGCTGGCCGAACTGGGCATCGACCTCGCGCCCAAGCAGGTCCGCGCGCGCACCCCGCGTGAGGAGCGGATCATCGCCGGGTTCGAGGATATCGTGAAGTTCCGCGAGGAGCATGGCCGCGCGCCGCAGCATGGCGAGGGCCGCGATATCTTCGAACGGCTCTACGCTGTACGGCTCGACCGGCTGCGCGCGCTGCCCGAATGCCGCGAGCTGCTGGCGGAGATGGACACGCACGGGCTGCTCGATGGCGATGCGGGCGACGCACCGCTCGACGACGACGCGCTGCTCGCCGAACTCGGCATGGACGCGGCGCCCGACGATGACATCACCCAACTCCGCAACGTCCGCTCCGCCACCGAACGCAAGGCGGCGGAGGAAATCGCGACCGCGCAACGCTGCGAAGATTTCGACCGCTTCAAGCCGCTGTTCGACCAGGTCCAGACGGAACTGGAGAAGGGCATCCGCACGACGCGGCGCTTCGGTCGCGATGCCAGCATCGACGTCACCGATTTCTTCATCCTGCGCGGACAGCTCGCCTATGTCGCCGAGATTATCGGCGAGCCGATCAAGGCGGCAAACGGTCAGAACGACGCGCGGCTGCGAGTGATCTATTCCAACGGCACCGAGAGTGATCTGCTCCGCTGGTCACTCCAGCGCGCGCTCTACAAGGACGAAGGTGGTCGCCGCGTTACTGAGCCCACCGTCGGGCCGCTGTTTGACGCGCCCGAGATCGAGCCGGACGGCGATTATCTCGAAACCGGTACGCTCTACGTCCTGCGCAGCCGCTCCATCCATCCGACCATCGCCGCGCACCGCGACCTCGTCCACAAGATCGGCATCACCGGTGGCTCAGTCGAACGCCGCATTGCCGGCGCGATCGACGACCCGACCTTCCTGCTCGCCGAGGTTGATGTCATCGCAACCTACAAGCTGCTCGACATCGAGCGCCCAAAACTTGAACGTCTGATCCATCGCGTTCTCGACAGCGTCCGCTTCGATGCGGAACTCACCGACCGTTTCGGAAAGCCGTTCAGGCCGCGGGAATGGTTCTTGGTCCCGCTGCCGGTGATCGACGAAATCGTGCAGCGGATCGAGAATGGTACGCTGACAGGCATGAAATACGATCGGCAAACAGCAAGCCTGGTTCCGGAGACCGTCATCTGACTGGTTTTCTGCGGCAGGAACTGGGCCGATTGCCGACAGACAGCTTTCAGGCGGCTCGATATCTAAAGCAGACATCCATTTGGGAAGATCACGAAACTGCTAAGACTGAGTTGCGGATGTCGAGACACGTCTGCCACTGTTTGTCGAGCGGCGCGGAAAGCGCCTCGAAAAATCGTGGACTGACTCGTGGCAGTCAGCGCGGCCGATATTCCGCATGATACCAAGTCTCGCCAAACTGGCGGTCGAGCCAGAGGAGCACGCGAGTCCAGGCTCGATAGGGCACCAAAGATACGTAGGCGGCGAGAAGCCAAGCGAGCGCCGCGTAAGGATCGAGGAACGGTGTCGCTCCCCCATCGATTGCCTCATTGACCACGTCTGCCCATACGCCGGTCCGTAGCTGGACATCACGCATCGAGCCCTCATCGGCGAGAACGGCCGAAAAGAACACGTGGTCTGCCAGCTCAGGTTCCTCGTGAATGACGCGCGTATGATCGGCCCAGAGCGCGCCGCAGGTCCGCTTCAGATTGCGCTTAGCGAGCATGCCCATGATTGCGCGCCCGAAATGGAGATGCCCGTGAGCGGTGTCGTTGAAAATCGGGGTATCGGTCATGTGCGGCTTGTTCTGGTGCAAAGCCCAGACATCGGGCCATGGATAATAGGGCCCAGGAAGCATAGTGCGATCATCGTCCCCGCTATTCGCCTGCTCAATTGCACGCAGGGTGGCGGCCAGATCGAACTCCTTGCCGATACCGGCGTCGACCAGCGACCGGGCCCAGAACGCCACGATTGACGAGGGGATCTGCGCCTGCCCCCAAAGCATCACTTGGTGAGTAACGCGGGTGACGAGATCCGTGGCGTAGCTGCGCAGCTCGGGCGATAGGTCTCGCCCGCCGAGTATGGCAATTGCCGCGCAATCGGCGACGAGCCGCCGGCGCTCCCACATGACGTCGATCTCACCGAGCATATCGCCTTCGGCCCATGCACGGTCCGGCTCGAAATTCTTTTCTTTGGCCTCTGTAAGGAGGTCGGAGCAATGCTCGAGCGCCAGCGGGGCGTAGCCCTCAATCATCCCGAGCCGCTCTTCCGTGTCGGCGAGCGGCAGCGCCGCGATGCAGGCCAATACCGTCACCGCATGCAGCGCCTGATGGTTCTCCTTCTGATACCAGCGTTGCTTGATGATCTCGGAAACCACCAGCATTCCACTTAGCGCCGAGGTTTTGGCGGGCGATGTCGCCCCGGCCGGCGGGAGCAACGACACCATAATGGTCGAGATGTCCGCCGGCACCGGCGGCTCGCGACCATCGCCGGCGAGTAGGTTGAGGATGAGACGCGTGGCTTCGATGCTCGCCGGCCACACCCGGATCGCGGGCTTCGCCATCGACAACAACTTGCCGCGAGACCAGAGTTCGTAGCGCGACGCCGCTACGCCCGGCTGACCGCAGGCGGCGCCGGCGCGCTCGAACAGGAGGCGCGCTTCCTCGTCGATCTCGCCATTGGTCACGAATACCGCGACGTGATTTTCCTGCGGGCTCTTCTGGAACTCGGGCCCTGGCGGCAAGCGTACGAGCTCGTGAAACTGCTCTAGGAGGTTTGCAGCCTCGCTCTTGGTGACGCGCGAACCGGGATTGCCCTTCAGCTGGAAGCAATGGAGCACGCCCGACGGATTGCGCGCAATGACGTCCTTGCCGAGCTCGATCGGTGAGTGACGCGTGTTATGAAGGACGGTCCAGCCCTCCGACACGAGCATCTGAATGAAGGCGGGCTGGTAGCGGCGCTCGGTCTGGTTATCCAACCAGGATTCGAGCAGCCTCTCGGCGACGGTGCTCATCGCGCTTTCTCTCCAGGATCGCCTTGAGGCGCTTGTTACCGGCAGCGGACATCTCACCGGCCGCGGCGATCTTTTCGGCCATACCGGGACCGACGATCATCGTCGGCGGCTTCCAACTCCCGTCCTTGCCGAAGTTGTGCTCCATAACCTCCATGCCATCGAGGAAGGTGTCCTCCGAGAACGGCTTGCCGCCTCCGTCGACGACGTTGCCGGTCTCGCTGGTGACCTCGTTCATGCGCTGCTGGAACTGCTCGCTGATACTGCGAGCGAGCTGTTCAGCCATTTCATCCAGATGATGCGCGACCATCGCCTCATTGAAATCGAGCAGCATCTCACGCTTGATCGTGATCTCACCGCTCGCCCGGTGGATTGGCGACTCATCGATCTTTCCGTCTTCACGCTGGATCGCCGAAGATCGGCCTTCGAACAGCTGGTGGCTTTTAATCAGACCGATCATCGGCGAGAGCTGGCGGACGCGGGCATGCACCGTCTCCATGTTGCGGCTCTGCCGGTGACGAACGAGCTTGGGATAGGTGGGAAGCATGTCGCCGTTCCTCAGCCTTCGCTTGCAAAGACGAAGATGTCTTTGAGGTCGTTCATATGCGTCCAGGGCAGCACGCCATGATGCTGGAGCATCCCGACGACGATGCCGGGATGGATGCCGACGGAGGCGGCGAAATGCCGCACCTCAGCCTTGGCGCGGGGTTGCCCGGCCATGAAGGCTTGGAGCCGTGCGCGCCCGACCAGCTTGTCTTCAGCCCAGGCATCGGCTTCGGCCTCGGCCGGATCGCTCTCTGGCTTGTCATCGTCGACATAGGCCATATCGCGCCCGTGAAGACAGAGGTGGCCCAACTCGTGGAAAAGCGTGAACCAGAAATGGTCGTTGGTCCTGTGGCGAAGCGACAGGACGACGGCAGCCTTGTTGCGGGCATACCAGAAGGCCGCCCCATTGAGCTTGGTCTTCTTGAAAGGAGGTACTGGCACGATCGCCACGCCGGCCGCCGCGCATAGCGCCGTCACGCGTGGTTGGAATTCTCGCGGCGCAAGCTTAGTCAATGGACGGATTTCCGCCAGCGCATTGACCAGCTTGGCATCGCTGAACTCGGCGACGTCCATTTCCTCGGCGGCGCGGGTCGCGAGCTGAAGCCAGACATGTACGCATTCGGGCGAGCTGCGAAATGCTTTGGACGCGCGATAGCGGACCGCGTAGCGCTGGTTGAGCCCAGCAAAGGCGTGCTCGTTCGCGACGCCGAGGAATGCCAGCAAGCTCTCGCGCAGCCCATGTAAGTCGTTCGAGCTTGGGAGCACCCCGCGCTGCTGCAATTCCTTTACAGGAAACAGCGCCAACCAGTCTTTGATCGCGTTGCTGTCGCGCTGGCTGCGCTCGGCGACGCGTGAGCGGTACAGTTCCCACTCTTTCTGCAGCCCGGTCCAGATATAGGCTCTGGTTCCGGTGACCCGCTCGAGCGCAAGCGCCGTATCAGCCTCGACCGGATTATGACCCTTGATGATTGTGTTGACGAGCTTGGGTGTAAGGTCCGCACGACGCGCGAACTCGGCCTGCGATAGGCCGTAAGCCTCCAGATACTCCTCCAGCATCTCGCCGGGGTGAATGGCCCAGTCAGGCCTGAATTGTGTGTCCTGTGCTCCAGCCACGTCAAATATCCTCAATGATAGTCGGTCACCTCGAGGATCCGCACCTTGGTAACCGCCGCGAGGTCGAGGCTGCCGTCGCCCTTCATCGGCAGTGGATCGTTCGCCGGCTCGAATACGAGGCGCCACGGATGCTTGAGGTCGACCGCATATTGACCATCACGTGTCCCCGACAATTTATGCCGCCTGGGTGGTGGGACATGCGGCACGTCGGCGAGATTCGCCGCCTGCCGAAGCAGCGCCAGGCGCAACTTCAGCGGCTTTGCCCGCTCGCCGAACGCCTTGGACATCGCCTTGTCATTTTCCATGCGCTTGCCGAGCGCTTCCGAGGCGAACTCAAGTTCCATCCACCTGCCCGTTGTTACCTATCAGGTAATGCCAGACCGACGGTTACGCAATAGGTAACGGCTCATCATGAGGAAAATCGCCACTATTAAGGGCCTGCCGAGCCACAGGAAGCCCGCAAAGGAAGTCCGGAACCGCGTAAAGGGTGCCAAGGCGGCCGCGAGGACGGCGTTTCAGAGCGTGGTCCGCGCCGAGCTAAATAGGCTCCCTGCTGAAACGGACGACCGTTTTCGGGGTTTTCAAGCGGCGCGCTAAACGGCGGCAATTAGGGCGCTAAGCAGTCGCGCTTCCGACAGCTCAAACAATCCGCGCAAGCGTCACCATCCGCACCAGATCTGATAATGTGTTCGCCTGCATCTTGAGCATCACGTTCGCGCGATAGACCTCGACGGTGCGCGCACTGATGCCAAGGTCGTAGGCGATCGCCTTGTTCGCATCTCCGCGCGCAAGGCCTTCCATCACCTCACGCTCGCGACCACTCAACGTCGCTATGCGGTCGAGCAGCGCTTGCCGTTCAGCTTGTGAGGCACTCTCGCTCGCCTGTTGCGCAATCGCCTTGCGGATCGCGGTCAGGATTGTTGCGTCATCGAACGGCTTTTCGATGAAGTCGGCGACGCCGGCATGCATTGCCTGGATCGCCAGCGGGACATCGGCATGGCCGGTGATCACAATCACGGGGATCGATGCGCCTCGCCGACCCATCTCCTCGACCAGTTCGATCCCGCTACGCCCCGGCATCCTAACATCGGTCACTATGCACGCATCTGCCAACGGCGGGCTGGCTCTCAAAAATGCGTCGGCGCTGACAAAGGAGCGCACGCGGATCCCCGCGCAGTCGAGGAGAAACTCCAGCGAATGACGTGCCGCCTCATCGTCGTCGATCACATAGACGATCGCTTCATTCGCCATCCTGCAAATCCCCCGATCTGAACCGTTCCAGCGTGAGCCCGAACAATGCGCCGCCGCCTTCGCGCGGTTCTGCCCAGATGCGGCCGCCATGCGCCTCGACAATCGTCCGCGAAATCGACAGACCGACGCCCATACCGGTTCGCTTGGTAGTGATGAAGGGCTGAAACAGCTTGTCCGCGACATCGGTGGCGATGCCCGGCCCAGTATCCGCGACGGTAACGCAGGCAAAATCCTCGCTGGCAGCGGCGATCGTGATCGTCAGGTCGCGCCGTGGCGATTGCGCCTCGACCATCGCATCCACCGCATTGCGGATCAGGTTGAGCAAAACCTGCTGGATCTGAACCCGGTCAGCGAGAACGCGGTCGATTTCCGGGGCGAAGTCGTAATGGACGCGAATGTCGTGCTCCTTGGCGCCGAGCAGCGCGAGCGCGCTCGCCTCTTCGACCAGCTTGGGTAGGCTTTCGACCGCGCGATCGGTGTCGCCGCGCGCGACGAACTCGCGCAGGCGACGGATGATGTCGCCGGCACGCAACGCCTGCTCACCTGCTCGGTCCACGGCATCGGTGACGCGCGCGATGGGAACATCGTCGCGCGCCAGAAGCATTTTGCTGCCCTGAAGATAATTGGCGACCGCCGATAATGGCTGGTTGAGCTCGTGCGCCAGCGCCGAGGCCATCTCACCCAATGCGGTCAGGCGCGAGACATGAACCAGCTCGTTCTGGAGTTCCTGCATCCGCGCCTCGGCCTCCTGGCGCTCGGTCAGGTCGCGGATGAAGCCGGTGAAATGCCGCTGCCCGCCGACGCGCATTTCGCCGACAGCCAGTTCCATCGGGAACGTCGACCCGTCCTTGCGCTTGCCGACGACCACCCGGCCGGTGCCGATGATGCGCCGCTCGCCCGTCTCGTAATAGCGCTCGAGATAGCCGTCATGCGCGCTGCGATAGGGTTCGGGCATCAGCATCGCGACGTTCCGATCGCGAACCTCGTCCGCTTCCCATCCGAACAAGCGCTCCGCCGCCGGGCTGAAGTCGCGAATTTTTCCCGCCTCATCGATCACGACGATCGCATCGGGAACTGTGTCGAGCAGCGAACGGAGATGCGCCTCGCGGCGGGCCAGTCCTTCGGTCACCCGTTCGGCTTCAGCGCGGGCGCGCTGAAACCATTCGCCCCCGAGCGCTATGGCCGACCCGATGACGACGAAAGCAATTGATGCGATCATGCTGCCCGCTTCGACTGGGCCGGTCAGCCGATCGCATGCGAGACCTATTGCGGCTCCCGCCAGGCTGGCGACCACGCCAGCACGCAAGCCGCTGAGCGCGCCGGCGACCACCACGGCCGGGACGAAGAAGATATAAGTCGCCCGTGCGCCCAGCTCGGCCGCAAATCCGACGCGAACGCCTGCGCCGATGACGATAGCGACGAACGCCAGCCCCAGCGTGACGCCCAAGGCGGGTGTCGGCAGGATCGTATGGCGCAGCGGTAGACGCGGTGCGGTCATCGGCCTTTCATGCCGTGTCGCTCTCTCATCCGCCACCTCCGTGATTGCCCTTAGGGACATGCCGGTAGGGACAACATCCAAATTTCGCCTTCGGTTCGACCGGCCTAGTTCGGTGCCACACAGAAACACCGGACCATCGGAGACTGACCATGACCCCGCCGTTCATCGATCTTGGCGTACACCACCAGCCCAAGGGCGCGTCCGATCGGATCGCTTACAGCTTTACCAAGCTGTTGCGCTGGACCGCCGATACGTTCTTCGCCGAACGCTATGGCCATCGCGCTGTGGTACTCGAGACCGTTGCCGCCGTCCCAGGCATGGTCGGCGCGACCATCACGCACCTCGCCTGCCTGCGCCGCATCTGCGACGACAAGGGCTGGATCAAGACGCTGATGGACGAGGCCGAGAACGAACGCATGCACCTGATGACGTTCATTGAGGTTTCCAAGCCGACCTGGTTCGAACGCGCCGTCATCATTGGGGTGCAATGGGTGTTCTACCTGTTCTTCTTCGGCCTTTACCTCGTCAGCTCCAAGACCGCCCATCGCGTCGTCGGCTATTTCGAGGAAGAGGCGGTCATCAGTTACACCCATTATCTCGCCGAAATCGACGAGGGCCGCAGCCCCAACGTGCCGGCCCCTGAGATCGCCAAGCGTTATTGGGGTCTGCCCGAGAATGCGACGCTGCGTGACGTTGTGCTCGTGGTCCGCGCCGACGAAGCGCATCACCGCGACGTCAACCATGGCTTTGCCAACGAGCTGGCCGGGCTTCCCGCCGGTCCGGTTGCGGATTGCCCGCCGCACGTCGCACTCGAACCGATCTGGAAGAAAGTCGCCTGACATCCCCCTTGCCGGGGCGCGGAGCGACTGGATCGCCCGCGTCCCTGTTCATTCGATCAAGGAAAATAACATGCGGACGGCAACCCCCGAGGCGATGGCCATCGTCAAGTCTACGGCACCGGCGCTCGAAAAGAACGGCGTTGCAATCACCACCGCTATGTATGCGCGGTTGTTCGAGAACGCCGAGATTGCGGCCATGTTCGACCGTGCGGCACAGGAGAGCGGCGAGCAACCGCGTCGGCTGGCGGGGGCAATTCTGGCCTATGCCCGCAATATCGACAAGCTCCCCAACCTCGGCTCGGCAGTCGAACGGATGGTGACGCGCCACGTCGAGACCGGCGTAATGCCCGAACATTATCCGCATGTCGCCGCCGCGCTGCTGCCGGCGATCCGCGACGTGCTGGGCGAGGAAGTCGCCACCGATGCGGTGCTGGCCGCGTGGGGCGAAGCCTATTGGATGCTCGCGGACATCCTGATGGACGCAGAAGCTAGGGCCTATGAATCAGGTCGATAGTCCGCTTTCGGGAAGAACCTCTGGCTTAACCAACGGCCGATATTAGGGCGCAAAGCGGTCGCCCCCAGATCGCACTGGACACCTACACAAAACCGATTCACAAGGGCCACGCGATCCCGCGAAACCCGCAGAAATCCGTGGGTTGAGGGGGCAGGTATTTCGGGTTCGAATCCTGTCCACTGTCCCCTGATCGCTCGTCAAACTCGATGCCCCGCCATTTGGGACAATCAATCGGATCGTGTTCGAGACGTCCGGAATTTGCGTCAGGCATCAGCATTACAAAGCCTGATCGGACGGGGCTGGCGACTTGGCTGAATGACAAAGCCGAAGGCGGGAATATAGTTGCAACCGGAAGCGCGAAGCCGCTGCGGGGAATGCCCGTACCGATCGACGTGTCCAAAAGCGCCTCGGGTTCGTGCCGAAAAGCCTTTGATCGTGTGGCGAATTAGCGTGATGTCAAGCACTTGGCACGTAGGGGTGGCTTATGTCACGCGCCGATCCACTTCCCCGTCTTGCTGTCTTGATTGACGCAGAAAACGTTTCACCCCGCATTGCGGGGCGCCTGTTGGAAGAGATCGCGACCCTCGGAGAGGCTAGCGTCCGCCGGATCTACGGCGACTTCTCGGCGGAACAGTTGAAGGGCTGGGCGCAGATACTGGCTGACCATGCGATCATTCCCCAGCAAAATTTCGCGTTGACTGTTGGAAAAAACGGATCCGACATTGCGCTGGTGATCGATGCCATGGATCTGTTGCACAGTGGCCGGTTTGATGGCTTCTGCATCGTCTCGTCAGACTGCGATTTCACAAGACTCGCCGCCCGCATCCGTGAGCACGGCCTCGACGTGTTCGGTTTTGGCGAGGCAAAGACGCCAAAGAGTTTCCGCCAAGCTTGCAAGCGCTTTGTCCTTACAGAGAACCTGCTTTCCAAGCCTCAACCTGCAACGTCAATCGCTAGCTCAAAGCCGTTACCTAACTCAGCGTCCACAACTTCTGCCGCTCCCCGCAAGCCCAGCGAGGCCACAGCGCTGATCCGACGCGCCATTGCGCAGCTCGAAGATGAAGAGGGCTGGGTCCACTTGGGCGGCCTTGGTTCACGGCTCTTGGCAATGGACCCTGAATTCGATCCGCGCACATATGGTTGCACCAAGCTGACGACGCTGATCGAGCAGGCAGGGGGATTCAATGTGCGTCGCGGCGGCGGCATGGCAGTGCAAGTTCGGCAGAAGGACATCGTCCTTACGCCCGCTTTGTGAAGTACCGCTACTCGGGCGCGCGACGTTTGCGCTCAACGTGAAATGAGCGGCCTCCGCCGGACGACCTCGGAACGCGGTCATCCGGCGGCGGTGGATCGTCAGGCCTTGGCGTTCAGCGCGTCGAGCAGGGCGTGCGCGGTGGGGTCGCTTGACGGCGGGTTCTGGCCGGTGATCAGGAGACCGTCGGTAACTAGGGCGGGCAGGTCCTTTTCGCTTCGGGCTACCCGAATGAAGTAATGATGCGCGACGGGCGGCTGGACCCGATGGTGGACCTGATCGCCAATCCTTTCACCTATGCCGCGCTGGCAATCAGGGTGCGCGAGCTGCTCGATCAGCACGCGCACCAGGGCGAACAGAAAGATAAGGCCGCTCACGTCATAACAGCCGGACGGGTCGAGCTGTAAACCGGGTTCGGTCTAGGGGCCTGCCGACCACTCGCAGCTATGACGACAAATCTTTGCGTCTGACGGGCGCTCAGATAACCGCCGCCGAAGTAAATGACTGCGAGGATGTGTCGCGGGTGGAACAGTTTCCCTAGCGAAACGTTTCTGTAGGGAACGTGATACCGGGTGGAGGTAACAATGCATAACGCTGAACCCAGCGTTTCAAGCGGTGCCGCGCTTAGCGACGAAGAATTTAAGGATCAGCTTCAGAAGGTCATTCCGCACCTTCGCGCTTTCGGACGGGGACTCAGCGGCAACCGCGATACTGCCGACGATCTCGTGCAGGAGACCATGCTCAAGGCCTGGGCCGCGCGTAGCCGGTTCCAGGGCGGCACGAATTTCAAGGCGTGGACCTTCACCATCTTGCGAAACCTTTATTTTAGCCAGACGAGGCGCAAGCGCTTCGTGGGTGAGTGGGATGACCTCGTCGCGGATCGCGTGCTGGCCGCACCGGCCATCCAGGACAAGGTAGTGGAGCTTCGCGACCTGATGCGAGCGCTCCAGCAGATATCCACCGACCAGCGCGAGGCGATCATCCTGGTCGCGGCGGCAGGCATGTCCTATGAGGAAGTCGCCGAAGTTACCGGCGTGATGCTGGGCACGGTCAAAAGCCGCGTGTCGCGGGCGCGTGCTACGCTCGAGACGCTGATGACCGAAGGCGTCCTCAACACCAAGCGCCAGGATTTCGCATGCACCGAGGGTGCGGTGCTCAGTCTGCTGTCGTCGCTGAATGCCATCCAGGCGCGCTATGCTCCCACGGCACGCCCGGCGCAGGCGGCACCGCTTCGTTTCGCGGCCTGATCGAGCGCGGCCGCATTGGTCTCCACGTGCCCACGAAGGGGGCGGTCCCAGCATTTGTCAAATGCCGGGACGGCGCTGTCTTCATCGCTTCGAACCGGCCAGCGGGAGCACCGCTCCGTCCGGGAGGATGACGCTGGGCCTTTCCAGGACATCCAGTAGCTCCGCAGCGGACATCTGATCTGTGAAGGTCGTGGCGCGGCCTTCCTCGATCGCACGACTGATCGCCGCCGCCATCCCTGCGCACTCCACGAGCCCTTGCACGAACGGCCGATTGCCCAGCAAAAAGGGTAGCGCGCAAAGATGCACGCGCTCCAACGATGGGTCCTGCTCACGCATCGTGAGGTCGCCTGCTGGATTGATTCCGCTGCTCCACGCATGGTCGGCCTCTATTGCACTGGCGCAAAGCTGAAGGCGGAGAGTGGGAAACGGGAAGTGGTTCATGGCGGCTGTCTGGGTTCCGCGGGCGTCGAGCAGTTCGTCGAAAGCTCCGGCCCAATTCGGAGACTCCACCAAGCAGGTGCCATCCGGCTGGGATACGATGTTATACGCGTCGCCGAGCGCGTGGGCGTCGAGGTAGCCGGCGTCATGTAAAGCGAGAAGCCGTTCGATCGAGAGATGTGGAACCGCGGCATAGTTGTCGGTAAAGACGCGCTTCAGGCCCCGATGAAAGCGGGCGAGATCCACCTTCGACAGCGACGGGAGCACGCTGGCAAACACCTCGTGCGCTTTGAGGATCGCGATGCGCCAGAAGGGCGTATCTTGATGCTCATGCCCGTTCCGGGCGTCGGCAAGATTTTGGCGGGCATAGGCCCAAGCATTGGCTGAATGGCGTGCGGCGAAGTAGCGATCCGCGAAATCATCCGCAGTGGCGTCCGCAAGGCCGAGCCGCGCCGCCCAATCCGGCGCTCCGTCCCTAAGCACCGCGACGAATTGGTCGAACAGCCTGTCCAGGTCGCCGTCGTCCCCCCGCGTCGTTGCGGCCGCAGTCGCCGGCGTGAACCCGTTCAGTGTAGGGAGCGGGTGGGGGAACCAATAGTCCGCTTCCGGCAACAGGCCGTTCCGGCTGAGCAAGGTCGCGTGCCACGGGGTTTCGGCCACATAGGTCAATGTACCACCGCGCGGGACGAACGTGCCGCGAGCCGTAGCAATCGCGGTCACCACGTCGATCGCCGACAGGGACGAGCCCAGCACAGCAAAGCGTTCGGTCCGCTGACCCCCTCCCAAGGCTGCAGGAGCCTTCTCGTTGTGCCCGTCCGTCGCCGCCGCATCCGTCGCGATCGGGCCATAGCCCGTCGCCACGATCACCCGGTCGAAATGGTCCTGGACGATGTGACCGTCAGTGCCACGCCAGTCGACCCGGCAACCCTGCGGCATTGCTATCACATCGACAACTTCCACTTGCCGCTGCACGGAAACAGGTACCGGGCTTCGGGCGACGATCATGGCGAACTGATCCGCCAGCCAGGCGCCCAGCGCGACCCGGGGGAAAAAGGCGCGATTGTCGCCGGCGGAGGCGCGGATGCCCCAGGCATCGAGCTTGGCGGAAGGCTGCCGCAATGCCCACGCGTTGACGCTCTCGATCAGTGGCGGGATTTCGATCCCGGCGATGTTGGAGAGGGCGTGCGCCTCGTTGAGATGCTCGGCATAGGCGAAACCCGGCCCCAGAGCGTTGCTGACCTCAAACACAACAATCGCGTGTGCCACCCCGCTGCGGAGCAGGGCATCCAGCACATAGGTGCCGGTGGCACCGGCACCGACGATCGCGATGCGCTCGCCCAAGTCATGGCGATCTTCGGTATGGATAAGAAAAGCCTCTATTCGCGCATCGCGCTTCGAAGGGATGCTGGAACGCCGCCCGCCGGTGGGAGGTTCCTGCAACGACGCGCCTGTCGGGCGCGCAATCGAATCGCCAGCATGAAGGATATAGGATGAAGCTCTACCTCGTGGAAATAGGAGGCATGCGCGACGGTAATCTGTTCGAGTGCCACGAAGTCCATGCGCTGGTCGCCCCCGGCGAGGAGCAGTTGATTCTCGATTGTCGGTCCCGATTTGCCGGCGCGATGCGGGCTGCCCATCTCGACGGATGGATCGAACTGGAGCTCGAAGATCTGACCGAGGATGGGGCGCGAGTTGGGCCATCGTTTTTCGTTGTGGAGCTCGGACGCAATTCGGCGAACGCGATACGCGAGCAGCATGATTACCGGTTCTTCAGTGCGGGAAACTTCAAGGAGGCGGTGCAAGCTGCACGTCAAGGTTTCCCGGGGTGGCACGTCGACGCGTGCATCGACCTCGATGACCTGGCCCGGCAGGCGGGATATGCGCTGCGCCGCGATCTGCTCGGGGACGTACCTCAGCCTCGTTCGACAGCACGGTATATTCGCTTTTTTGAACCGCGAACATAAGTGCATCTTCTGGGGCGTTAAAATCGACACCTCGCGCAAGGTGAGGGAGCCTGTCAGGCAATCTCGGGGGCCCCAGTCAAGGCACGCGCATCTTCCGCGTCGATCCCGACATAGCCGAAGTCGTCAAGCTGCAAATCCAGACCCTCACAGGGCCTGCATGCGCACTAGCACTCAATCCTGACTTGTGATCAAGCAGCAAGCGCTTCCAACAACGCCTGGACCCGTTCCGCTCGCGCGGGTTCGTCGATCGCTTCGAGAAGCACGAGGCGGTCGTTTTTGGCCGTCAGGCCGTGCCGAGCAGCATCCGCACTGAAGTCGCGTCGAGGCGTTAAAGCGATTGCTGAAGGCCCGGCGTCGACGCGGGCGACACAGGCGGTCCGCGCGGCCAGGCGCAGCCGGGAATGCGCCATCAGATCGGCAGCGGCATTGGGCAGCGGCCCGAAACGGTCGATCAGCTCCTCTTCGAACGCGTCAATTTCGGCTTCTCGCGTCAATCCGCTTAGCCGCACATAGAGCGTCAGACGCGTATCGGCCTCGGGTATCCAACTGTCCGGCAGCGCGCCATGCGTGCCGAGATGAAGTTCTGGTGTCCAACGGTCTGCCGGCTCCCCGCGCGCTTCGCGCAGCGCCTGCCCGAGCAAATGCTGGTAGAGATCGATTCCTATCAATTTCACGTGCCCGGCCTGCGTCTCTCCCAGCAGATCACCGGCCCCGCGCATGTCGAGATCCTGCGCGCTGATCTGGAAACCTGCGCCTAAGCGATCGAAAGTAGACAAGGTGC
The DNA here is from genome assembly GCF_965227385.1 of Sphingomonas sp. Lineage (GTDB taxonomy): Bacteria > Pseudomonadota > Alphaproteobacteria > Sphingomonadales > Sphingomonadaceae > Sphingomonas. Next base: position 34,608 of record NZ_OZ245750.1, on the reverse strand, counting down.
GCAGTCGCTTCATCGTCCGCTCTCCGATCGTGCGGTCATCGCCGGTGAGCAGGATTACCTGACCACGACGCGCACCTCGGCCGACGCGCCCGCGAAGCTGGTGAAGCTGGGCCAAACCAAAGCGGTCGGCACGCCAGACGATCATCGTGTTAGCTCGGGGCACGTCGAGCCCAGCTTCGATGATGTTGGTGGCGAGCAGAACGTCCCCTTGTCCGTCCGCAAAGCCCGCCATCACCGCATCGATTTCAGCTGGCGGCATCTTGCCGTGCGCCTCGACCAAGAGCAGATCGGGCGCCACCCGCCTCAGTTTTTCGGCAACATTGGCCATATGCTCGATCCGGGGGACGACGACGAAGCTCTGCCCGCCCCGGACCTTCTCGCGCCGCAGTGCCGTGCGGATGCGCCCATCGTCATAGTGATCAAGGCTGGTGCGTATTGGCTGGCGCCGGGCAGGCGGCGTGGCGATGATCGAAATTTGCTGGAGACCGACAAGCGCCATCTGGAGGGTCCTCGGGATCGGCGTTGCGCTGAGGCTGAGCAAATGCATCTCGCCCGATCCACGCAGGTTCGCCTTGTCGGCGGCACCAAAGCGCTGTTCCTCGTCGATAACCACCAGACCGAGCCGGTCATAGGTCACGCCCTTCGCCATTAGTATGCCGGTTCCGATGACGATGTGCACTGATCCGTCGGCCAAGCCGGCCTTAACCGCCTTTCTCTCGGCGGCGCTCGACAGGCGCGACAATCCGGCTACGTTCAGTCCCGACCCTTCGAAGCGACGTTGGAAGCTGGCGAGATGCTGGCGGACGAGCACCGTGGTCGGCGCCGCGATCACCACCTGATGGCTCGACAGCGCGGCAATCGCCGCGGCACGCAGCGCAACTTCGGTCTTGCCATAACCAACATCGCCGACGACGAGCCGGTCCATCGGCTTGCCGCTGGCAAGATCGGCGCGCACCGCGGCGATGGCACGGGCTTGATCGGCGGTCTCGTTGAACGGGAAGCCGCCAGCGAAACGCTCATAGGCGGCGGGATCGGGCTCGAGGACCGGTGCGACGAGCTTGGCACGCGTCTCGGCAAGGGCAGCCAATCCCTTCGCGCTTTCGGTGATCGCTGCGTTGATTTCACCACGGCGCTTCAACCAGGAAGAACCGTCGAGCTTGTCGAGGGTGACGGCTTCCGCATCCGCGCCATAGCGCCAGATCCGGTCAGCGTCATCGATCGCCACGAGGCGCCGCGCGCCCCCGGCATATTCGAGCGCGATCATCTCGCCGCCTTCGCCGCCAATAGGTGCGGGCTCAAGCCCTGCCACGATGCCGACGCCGTGATCTTCATGAACTACGACATCGCCAATCCGTATTTCGCTGCCGCCGACCGACCAGGGATTGGCGGCGGCAGTGCTGGAGCCGTCGCTGAGTGCGCGGCTGCCGAGCAGGTCCGCGGCCGCCACCAGCACCATTGCCTTGCTTACGAAGCCACGATCGGCCGGCATCTCCAGCAGCCCGGCGGTGCCGGTGGGAAGAGCTTCGGCTTCGGCCCAATCGGCGAGTGATGCGACTTCCAGGCCGAGACGCTTGGCGACGCGGGTACGCAGGAAACGCAGATCGCGCTGGCTCCCCGCTAACACGAAGGCATGTGTTTCCAGCAACGGCTTGGCGAAACGCGTGAGCGCCGACAGCGGCGAGCGCGTCTCCGCAAAATGGGGAACCGGATCGAATGCCGCTTCAAGGCGGTCCACTCGCCATTCGGACAGTGTCGCCGCCCAATCCGCTTCCGCAACCGCGTCGATTTTTCGCTTATCCCCTTGCGCAGCATCCTCAGCCAAGCGCAGGAAACGCCGCCGACGCTTGTCGGCTTTCTCCGAAAATAGGATCGTGCCAGGAACGAGATGCGGCAGGATCGAGCCCGCGCCGTCGGCAGGCGGCTCGGCGGCGCGACCGATCTCGATCGATTCGAGATCGCCGACTGTGCGCTGCGTGACGGCATCGTAGGAACGGATCGCAGCCACCTTGCCCTCGGCAATTTCGATCCGGGCCGGCGCCCCGGCGTCGGCGGGGAAGATATCGACGACGTCGCCACGAACAGCCATCTCGCCGGGTTCATCGACGCGATCATCCGCGACATAGCCGATTGTCTCTAGCATCTCCGACAAGCGCCCGATTGCCAGCACGTCCCCGACCGAGAGCCGCGGCAGCGCCTGATCGAAGGCTTGGGGCGGCGGATAGAGCCGAGCCGCGGCCTCGCCACTCATAACGCAGGCCAAGTGAGCGCGATTAGCCACGTGTTGGGCCATGCGGAGTGCGTGCAGCGCAGCCACGCGCACTCCAATATTGGCTGGCGATGCGGGCGCCACGTCGCCGGGCAGGGCGTCACTCGAGGGCACGAAGAAAACCGGCGCGGCGGGGAGCATCGCCCGAAGCGCGGCAGTAAGCGCCTGCGCCTGTTGGTCATCGTCGGCGAGGTAGAGCAGATCGTCGGCTTCGAGCTTCCGCGCCATCTGGGCTGCGATCCACGCTATCGATGACGTCATTCCTGTCTCCATTCCGCGACGCAACTGCGATCCGGCTGGCGACAAACGCAACGGGTCCGAAAAAGGCCACTGAGCGACAAAAATAGTTTTGCCGGTGGGACCCCTACGAAGACGCTCTTGGGCCGGATTAGCCTGTCGGCTTCGTGGCACCGACTGCGGGGAAGGGACGGGGAGGTATAGTGCTGTTCGGTCACTTCCGCTGTCGGTGCTCTGTTGCTAACGGAGGCGCATGAAGCCCGCATTGCACCCGCATGAAGATGATCGCCTGCGCGAACTTCGTCGCTACGGGATTCTGGACACCGACCGGGAGCGCGAGTTCGACGAGCTGGTCGAAATAGCGTCGGAAATTTGCGAAGCCCCCGTCTCGGTTATCAATTTCATCGACCAAGGCAGACAGTGGTTTAAGGCAGAGGTCGGGCTAGGCGTCAGATCAACTCCGCTCGAGACAAGCCTGTGCGGCCACGCGATCCTGCAGGGCGACTATATCGAGATATCAGACACCCTCGATGATGCACGGATGGCGGATAATCCGCTTTGCACCAGCGATCCGGGATTTCGCTTCTACGCTGGGTCGGTCCTGAAGGGGGCTAACGGTCTTCCGCTAGGCACGCTGTGCGTCCTGGACCACAAGCCGCGGGCGTTGTCGGAACATCAGCGCAAGGTGCTGCGGGTGCTGTCGCGCCATATCATGCGTGAACTGGACCTTCGCTTGGCGCTGGATCAGGAGCAGACACTCCGGCGGGAGGTCGATCACCGGGTCAAGAACTCGCTCGCGTCGATCGGGGCATTGCTTTTTATGAAGGCGCGGAGGGAAACAGCCGCCGCTGTGCGGCACGCGCTGGAGGATGCGGGTAGCCGCGTTCGCTCACTGTCATCGCTCCATGCAGAACTCCACGAGCTGGGTGGGCAGGATCTGGTAAGCACGAAATCGCTGTTTATGCGCGTCGAGACCGATTTGCGACAGTTGCTCCCTGAAGGAATAGAACTCTCTATAGTCGTGCGCGACGGCGGGGTAGGCCCGGAACTTGCCAATTCGCTGGTCTTGATAGTCAACGAATTTGTTTCCAATTCCGTCAAGCATGCCTTCGGCTCAGGTCATGGTTCAATCAAGGTCGAGATAGATGCGCAGCCTGGCCGATTGGCGCTCCTTTGCCGTGATAACGGGACCGCAGGCGCGGCAGAGGCAGAGCGCGCGGCGAAGGGTTCTGGTCTGGGATCGCGCGTGATCCAGTCCATCGCCTCTTCAATGAATATCGTCCCCAAGTGGCGGGCTAGTGGCGATGGTATGGAGTTGAGCCTGGACGGCCCTATCCCCCGCCCGGGGAGATAAGGCCGCGTCAGTCGGCTGCGGTGTTGAGTAATGGGCTGAAAGCGGGCCGGAAGCAGACGATGTCCCACCGCAGGAAGGCGAAACAACAACATGTGCAATCCGTCGTTCCAAGTCAGCTTTGCCGATCGGATCGACGCAGTACGTGAAGGACCAGCGCAGCGACCCCAATCGCCAGGGTGAGGTGCAGCAAATTGGCTTCGGCTGACCAGCCCCGGCGCCACAGCTGAACGTTGAAGGTAATCGCGGCGAGCGTTGATCATGCCTTGCATCCACGCCGCGGCCAGGGTGCGGCGGCGCGCCAGCAACCAGACCCGAGTCATCAGCAGCGATAGGCCCATCAATCTGTATCACCTTAGCGAGCTAGAATTTCGCCCTGCTTGATCGCGATCTGCGGTCGTCGGAGGACTCCTAGGTTGCGCGTCGGATCGGTAGCGTAGGCGACGAGGCTGGCCTCCGCTCCTTCCGAAAAATTGCCGATGTTCCGGTGGGGGAAAATAGCTTGCGGCGTGGTGGTGGTGGCAAGACGCAGCAATTCTGCGGGGCTGAAGACTTTGGTCCCATCCAGGGCCTCGATCTCGTCGATCACCGATCCGTCGAACAGGTCGCTGCCAGTCAGGATCGGCACACCTGCTGATTTCAGCCGGGCCAGATTATCGGCGATGACCGCCATCAGCGCTTCGCGATCTTCGGGATGCGCCATCAGGTAGTAGCGCGAGACCGCGACGGTCGGAATCATCACCGTGTTGCGCCGCTTCATTTCGGCGATCGTCGCGTCCGACAGGCGCAGATCCGACACGCTCAGGCCAGCGGGGATGCGCGTATTGAGATGTGCGACGATGTCGACACCCGCAGCAACGACACGGGCGATGTCGTCCGCGCTATCAACATGGGCCGCGACGCGCGCTCCGACGGCGCGGGCTCGCTCTACGACCTGCGGCAGCAAAGCCGTGCTCATTCCACGAAGGCCATAACTCGATGGATCCTGGCGCTGAGCCGCTGCATGGGCATCATCGACAACGATTACCTTGACCAGTTTGGGGCGGCTCTCGGCAATCTTCGGCCATTTGGCATCCAGATCTGCGAGGCTATCGATCGCCCAAAACGCCTTATCGATGTAGTCGCCTGGGTTCGCGGGCATTCCGGCCTGTTTTGCGCCCGCAAGGGCAAGTCCTAGAGGATGACCATCCGAACTGGACAAGGTCGCTTCTGCCCACAGCACGTCAACGCGTCCCGGACCGCCGAGCAAGCCCCGATGCCCGGCAATCTCCTCCGTATTCGCTGCCAGCTGCGCTGAATAGAAGATGCCGCGTCTCAAATAATCTTCAGCAAAGGTGGATGCCGACCACGCATTTTGCAGATTATGGTTGTGCGCATCGGCAAGCGGTGGGATCATATACTGCCCCTGCAAATTCACTCGCACATCAATTCTCGGCGGACGTTTGCGCGTGAGCTTTCCGTCGACGCTATACCAGCTGTCCTCGACAAAACGCTGGCCGTCGAACCACCTCCCTCCTTCAAGCGAAAGGGTGGGTTTGGGCAGAGTGACGGCAACACGGGGGCCGCCGGTAATTTCTCCCTCTTCGGCGGCAAGTGGGGCGGACGCAAGCAACATGGCAAGGGCCGGAACAATAAAGCGCAACATGACCACTCCTTCGTGAGTTGCCCGGCGCTAGGCTGTCTGCTGCTCCCTGCCAGCTTCCGCGACGTGAGATGGGGCGCAGGCGACGCGAACCGGTCAGCGTGCGCAGAGCGCTTCTTCCAGGGCGCCTCGAAAAGATCGGCTGAAGCGAACTCGCTTGCCGCCAACCAGTTCGAGTTCCCCATCGCCATTACGCTTCGTTTCCATCGCGGTGACGAGGTTGGCGCGAACAACGACAGAGCGATGGACGCGTACGAAGCCCGGCCCAAGCCGTGCAAGGAGTGTAGCGATCGATTCACGGATAAGGTGCACTTCGCCAGCGGCGTGAACGCACTGGTAATGGCCGGCACTCTCTACCGCCGCGATCAGTTCGGTTGCGATGAAGCGCGTCGAAGACCCGTCGCGAATTTCGATCGGCGCGGGCGCTGAGCCATGCCGGGCCTGGCGCACACGACCCAAGGCCCGGGCAAGATCGGAGGCTACAATGGGCTTGAGCAGATAATCGAACGCGCCTTGCCGGAAGGCTTCTACCGCCGCTCCCGGATCGGCCGTGATATAGACCAGCGCGGGGGCTTGCACGTGTCCGCTCAGTTCGCTGCCAAGTTGCGTACCCGCACCATCAGGGAGGCAAACATCGAGGAAGACTAGGTCGAAGGTTCTCGACGCGATGCTCTTTCTGGCCTCCGCCAAAGTTGCAGCTTCGACCACGGGACCGATATCAGCATGTGCTTTTAGCAGCCGAAGCAAAGCTCCACGAGCCAGCGGATTATCCTCGACGGCCAGCACCGTCAGGTCAGGCAAATGGCACCTCTAGAACCACGTGGAAGCGAGCGCCCTCAGGTTTCGCAGTGAGGCGGAAGCGGTCCTGATACAGGATCGACAGGCGCTGCCTGACCTGCTCAAGACCGGAGCCTAGGCCGATCGAGGCGTGCGGAACGAGAGACAACGGATTGATGATCTTGATCCGTGTCACATCTTGCGCAGCCGTCACCCATAGCTCGATCTGCCGCGTGCCGTCAGGCAGCGGCGCGCCATGTGTCAGTGCGTTTTCAACCAACGGAACAAGGATGCGCGACGGCACCTGCCGCTGCCACAGTCCGTCGGCGACCTCGCGCCGGTAATCGAGTTTGCCGTCCAATTGGCGATAGAGCAGCACGTGCTCTTCTACGGCGCCCAATTCGTCGGCAAGAGTGTGCAACTCCTCTTCTGCCGACAAACCGCTACGCAGGACGTTCGCCAGCGCCGATAGTGCTGCCTCTGCGCGGTCGGCGGAGGCATGGGCCATTTGGGCAATCGATCCCAACGCGTTCATCAGGAAGTGGGGGTTTAGTTCGGCCCGCAAGGCTCGCAATTCTGCGCGCGTTGACCGGACCTCCTGATCCCGCGCTCGCTCCGCCCATACCAGCGTCTGGCCGACGGCGATGACTGCCACGTAGGTTGGCACGGCGAACAAGGATGTGACCAGGATACGTCTCGCCAACGCCTCGACTGACTGCGGCCCTCCGAGAAGCGCCGGCAAGATGATCGCCCCCAGCGCTTGCATCACTGGCACCAGGCTCGAAAGTAGCGCGACGACACCCAAACCGATGGTCAGCAGTGCTGTGACCGAGGAAGCATTGCGCCCCGTTCCGAGCGGATGTCTCCGGCAAATCGCGAATAGCACTGGGGTCGCCAGAGCCCAAGGGAGGAAGGTTGCAAAGCAGAATGCCGTCGCGAGGAAAAAGTCCATGGGCGATGGGCGGGGGCTCGAAGCAAGTGCTGCGGCAGGGCCCCAGGCAAGCGCTATACATGACCATGCAAAAGCTATCCAAATGCGCGGCATTCGGTAGTCGGTTTTCGTCAGCGCTTCCATGCATGCCCGATACGCTGAGCGAAGCTCCAGCGGCAATAGAACGCGGTTCGCGAAATGCAGATGGCCGAGATCGGGGCGCGAAGGGATCAATCCCCAGATCGCACTGGACACGTACACAAAACCGATTCACAAGGGCCTCGCGATCCCGCGAAACCCGCAGAAATCCGTGGGTTGAGGGGGCAGGTATTTCGGGTTCGAATCCTGTCTGGCAACCCGACTTAAAGTGAGTGGCAAGGAGGCGCAGCGGGCGGCGTCCTGCAATCGTCACATCGACACCCCAGCGCAAGTCGGACTGCCGAGCGCCAACGCTGACAGATCGTCGTTGCGGGTCCAAGAAACTCCTTTGCGGATTGCAAAACCCACCGCCTGGTGGCCGATGCTTTGTCCCGGTTTGCCATAGCAGGTGCCGCCGCGGCGGCTTTGTGGGCGCGCCGACATCACGACATCATAGCGGGCTGGATCGAAGACTCGCTCGGCTGCAACCTTGCTCTCGACCTCCTGGAGCGCAATCACATCGGCAGCAAGCGCATCGGCGTGACGGCGCAGCTCGGCATAGTCCACATCGGTGCGGGGACAACAGCCTTGGCCGTTGCGTTCGGCGAGATGCTCGAGGTTCCAGCTGACGATCTTGAGCGGTGCCGACGCACGGCGGGATACATCCGCCTGCCGCTCGTCGGCGCAGCCGTTGACCAAAGTGAGCAGAGTGAACGCGAGGATCGAAGTCCGGAACATAGCCCATTCCTATCGGACTTCGTCGTTACCGTAATTAGGTTCAGGCAGCGGGGCAGGGCGGAGGCGTTGCACGCTGTCCGATGACCCTGTCCCGAAAAATGCCTCCAGTGAGAATGAGAGGAATCTGACAAAGTCGAAGCTGACGGAAGCTGGAGGTTTTGCATGAAGAAATTGAAGTTCACGGGCGAGCAGATCGCGTTTGCGCTGCGCCAGGCCGAGGTTTGAACACCGGTCGCCGAGGTCAGCCGCAAGATGGGTGTGTCGGAGGCGACGTACTACCGCTGGAAGCGGCTGTATGGTGGCCTGGGGCCGTCGGAGCTGCGCAAGATGCGCCAGCTCGGGGAAGAGAAACACAAGCTGAAGCGGCTTGTGGCGGACCTGTCGCTCGACAAGGCCATGCTCCAGGAAGTGCTGGCAAAAAGCCTAGCGCCTGGTCGGCTGCGCGAGATCGTCCACTGGGTGCAGGATTGTTATCGAGTGAGTGAACGGCGCAGCTGTTCCGTGCTCCGGTTCGATCGCAAGACGCACCGCTACTGGTCGGTCCGAGGCGATCAGCCGCCACTGAGGAGCAGGATCAAGGAGATTGCCGAGACGCGGCGCGCTATGGCTACCGGCGCATTCACGTGCTACTTCGCCGCGAAGGTTGGGCGGTCAACGTGAAACGTGTTCGGCGGTTGTACCGGATGGAGGGTCTGAATTTGCGGGCAAAACGCCCGCGGCACCGTGTCATGGCATATCGAACTTATCATTCAAAAGCCACCCGATGGTGAAGCGTAGGCAGAACGATTTGCTATTCGGTCGGTTTGGCAATTGATTATTCCCGTTAACGCTCCAAGTTTCCGCTTTACGCGGACGGGTGAGAAAACGCAGACGAAGCGCGTCGTTTACGAATGCGCGCGTGGCCGGCGCGCGCGAGCAGTTCGGCAGGACGCCCGAAGCATCCCGCCGAACCTTGGTGTCAGGCCGCGATCAGCATCGTCGTATCGCGGGGTGCCCGCAGGCCACGCGACCGCGCAGCGCGCGCGATCCGCTTCTCGGCACGCTGCACGCCCGCGACCAGCTGCTGCGCAGGCCGGTGCGAGCGATGCTCAAGCCGGGTTCCGTCGGCAGACAGCGCGAAGTGCCCGCCGAACGTCATCGGCGCGAGGATGATGATCGGCCCGTCGTTGGCCGGTGCCCAGAGCTTGCAGTCGATGAGCAAAGTCAGGTCGTCGCCGCGCGCGAGCACCGCTGGGTCGGTGGATGGCATCATCAACCAGACCCGGTCGAGCTTCGGTGTGTCGCCATCGACGTCGTAGATCAGCGACACGATCGTGCGACCGTGTTCGCGCACCGCCTGCTTCATCAGCATGAGGCCGCGTGCCGTCATCGGCGACGTCGATTGGATGCTAAAATGACGGGCGCCATCGCGGAGCCCATCGTCCGGATTGATATGTTGCGTCGCTGCAACGTGATAGGAAAAAAGTTTCGAGAGCGCGTTTCCGTAAGCCATATCTTAACCTCGCTTGCAGATAGCGAGCGGTGACAAGGGATTTTTCCCCTCTCACCTGCTATCCACTCAACTGCACCCGATGGTGCTCTGCCAGCGCTGCCGCGCACCCTGATCGTCTGCCCCGCCGGGCAGCGGCCATGGTCAAGTTCCTGCGCCCGCGGGCGCCACACGAGGCGGCAACTGTCGTGCGATCGGCCACGAGGGGATCTTCACTGGCTTGCGCTCGAGCAGTTGCACCAGCCAGGGCTGGCGGCTCGCAACCTTGCGCGCCATGCGCATCACAGCGGTGGCGCCAACGACCAGCAGCTTCCGCAGATACCTATCGCCTTGCTTGCTGATCCCACCGAGCCGCTTTTTGCCGCCTGAGCTATTGGTGCGCGGGTTATGACCCAACCACGCAGCGAACTGGCGACTGGATCGGAACAGCGATACATCCGGCAGAGCTGCGCCGATCGCTGATGCCGTGATGGGGCCGATGCCAGGCGAGGATCTGGGGCTCAAGCCAATCGATCTCGCCTGCCAGCGATCGAAGCTGCGCGCCTAAGGTGTGACGTGCCGACCGCGCATGTTATCAACCACTTTACTGGACATGGCTGTAGCCATTTCGAACCTGCTCTTGATCGCGTTGCCGTCAATTGCGCCGCGCGCAACGACAGCTTCGCGCCCCATAGTCAGACGTTCAGCTCGCCTCCGGACGTGCCCGAAACCGGCCGTTCGTTCATCTGATAGAGTCGGTCGTGGGGAGGCGGCCGTTGGGACATAGCGGCCGATCCGGCCGGGCGGCTCGAATGTTCGAACCTCACAGAACCCGACTTCGCCGGGTGACGGACAACGCTGCGCCATCGTGACACCTGAACGTGCGGCGTGGATCGGTTGCAATCCCCATCGAGATGCGCTTGTGTGACGTCTCGGCCTCACACGCCAACCTTGCGCTTTGTTTAGGCTGTTCAAAATGCCATCCGGTAAACCCAAATTGGACTTCGCGTTCTTCGATCATGTTGTGCTCGACGGCGCTAGCCGCCCCGGGCCGCTCTATCTGCAGCTGCAGGATGCTATCCGGAGCGCGATCGAGAATGGCGAATTGCTACCGCGCGCCACGCTGCCGCCCGAGCGGGAGATTTCGGCACGGCTCGGTATTTCGCGCATCACGGTGCGAAAGGCGATTTCCGGCCTGGTCGAGGAGGGGTTGCTGGTTCGCCAGCAGGGGTCGGGCACCTATGTGGCGGCGCGCATTGACAAGCAATTCGCGAAGATCTCGTCGTTCAGCGAGGACATGGCGGCGTCGGGTCGGGACGTGACATCGCGATGGCTCGACCGCAGCAGCGGGCGGATCACCACCGAGGAAGCGCTGGCGTTCGGCCAGAGCCTGGGATCGAAGGTCTTTCGGTTCCATCGCGTGCGTTGCGCCGACGGCGAACCGCTGGCGATCGAGATGACGACCATTCCGGACTTCGCACTGCCGTCGCTAAAGCTGGTGGACACCTCGCTCTATGTCGCGCTGGAGGCGCATGACAATCGCCCGGTGCGCGCGTTGCAACGGCTTCGGGCCGTGTCGCTGGACGCGAGCCAGGCCAAGCTGCTCGACATCGAAGTTCAATCGCCGGCGCTCTATATCGAGCGCCGGGGCTTCAACGCGCGGGGGCAGATGGTCGAACTGACCAAGAGCTGGTATCGCGGCGACACCTATGACTTCGTGTCGGAAATCAACGGCGGCGGCTGAGCCGGATCACTCCGGCGTCACCGAAACGCTTCGGCTCGCCCTCCGACCGTCGGCCGATCGGGCGCGGACTTGCACGGCGCCACGGACCGCAACCGGGGCCTGATAGAGCGTCCATTCAGCCGCATCGCGCGCGCGCCACTCGATCGCCATGCCGGGCAGCTCGGTATTCGCCGTCAGTTCGCCGCCGCTCAGCCGCGCGCCCGGCGGGGCGACGCGATAGGCGATGCCGTCGCGATCGAGCAGCGGCATCTGCGCACTAAGGCGGCCGCGAAACGCGCGCCAGTCGACAAGGATCGCGTTGCGATCGACTGTTTCGTCGCCATAGCGATAGGCATGCCCCGCGACATAGGCAGGCTCCCATGGCGCGCGGCGCCATGCGCGTTCCGCGATCGCGAGCAAGCGCGGGAACAGCATATATTCGACCCGCCCGTCGGTGCGGACGGTCTCGCTCCACAAATGCCCCTGCAGGCCGGAAAAGGGGCGCGCGCCGGGGCGAAGCGGCACGGTGTCGGGCGTGGTTACCGGCCGGTTCAGCAGGTCGCGCACGATGCTTGCATTGGCCGGCAGATTTTCCGGCATCAGCGAGAAGACCTTGAGCAAGTCGGTGCCGCGCGACGCCCAGTCATAGCCGGGTTCATCGGGATCGACCGCCTGCGGATGATCGAGATATGTAATGTCGGGGACCGAAATGACGGTGCGCCAGCCGCGATTGGCCTGCGTATGCGCGACCTGTGGCGCTTCCGAAAGTAGCATCGCCCAGACGTTGGACTGTACCTTTTCCGGCATTTTTGCGGGGTCGGCATGGCCCATCCCGTCGCTCCAGCCGGCGGGAACAATGCCGCGGTCGCTCAGCCGCTTCGCCACGCGTTCGATGAACATCGCGCCCACGGCCTTGCCGTCGACCTTGCCCCCCCGGGCGCGCTTGCGGCACGCGGGAGACTCGATCCAGGCTCCGGCGGTCTCATCCGCGCCAATGTGATAGGTCTCGAGCGGCACGCCCGCATCGGCATGCATGGCCTGCAACTCCCCGACCACCGTGTCGAAAAATCGGAAGGTGGCCGGCAGGCAGGGATTGAGCGTGTTGTCATCATAGTTCTGGATGCTGCGATACTGCGTCGTATCGCCCGGGTCGGTGAGGCGATACCGTTCGGCGCCCTGCCGATCGCCCGCCCGCATCAGCCGGCGATACCGCGCCTCCATCGATTTGATTGCGGCGCGGCTGTGGCCCGGCATGTCGAACGACGGAATGACTTCGATATGCCGGGCCTGGGCCGCCTTGAGCAACGCGATGTAATCGGACCGGGTCAGGTAGCCGTTCTGTGGCGCGGCGCGGTCCGGACCGGCGCCAAGCTGGGGAAGGAGACAGCGGTCCTCCTGCAGGTCGTGGCACCGAAAGCCGCCGACCTGCGCGAGTTCCGGGAGGGCGGGTATTTCCAGCCGCCAGCCTTCGTCGTCCGCGAGGTGCAGGTGCAGCCGGTTCAGCTTGTAGCGCGCCATCTGGTCGAGCAACCGGTGCAGCTCGGCCGGACCGTGAAAGTTGCGCGCGATGTCGATGTGAAGCCCGCGAAAGCCAAAGCGCGGCGCGTCCTCGATCCGCATGGGACGCAGCACGCCGCCACCATGGGCGATCTGCTGCGACAGGCCGAACAGTGCCGCAGAGGCGGCGGCCGGGGAAGCAGCCTCGATCTCGACACTTTGGCTGGAGACGCTGATGCGATAGCGCTCCGGGCTGGCGGTGGCGGCGGCGGGCACGCGCAGTTGCAGCTCCGGGTCGATCCGGATCTCGACTGCGACACCAGCCTCTGCCTCACGCACGCCGTCGCGCGCCCACCGCGCCAGTGCTTCTGACACTTGGGCGCGCTCGATTCCGCGCAACGACAGCGCGATGCCGCGGCGCAGATCGAGCGGATCCCCCGGGAGCGCGGTTTCGGCAAGGGGCGTGGGGACGATCACCGAAACGCCGGGGTTCGCAACGGTCGTCGCATCCCAGCTGGCGTAGCGGGCATAATCCGTCGCCGCGCTGCGCCACTGCGTTTGATCGGCGGGAGTGCCCCGGGCGAGCTTCACCGCGTCGGTCATGGGCCGTACGAAGGGAAGCGTTTCAAGCCCGGTTTCGGCATCGATCACGGGGACGGTGGCGCGCAACACCAATGCTTTACCATCGGGTGTGACCAGATAGAAATTGGGCATGACGTAGGAGGTGGAAAAGAAGTTCGCGCGACCGACCAGCTGCAGCAGGTGGCGCGATCCAGGCTCCAGTTGCCGACCGGGGCGCAGACTGAGTTCGCGCAAGTCGCCGTTGATCAGTCGGTCCTGGAACGTGTCGCTCCGGAAATCCAGCAGGCGAGTTACAAACCCATAATAGATCCTGATGTCCTGCAGATTGCCGGCCACGGGCATATGCTCGGGCATGGTGAGCGTGATCTCGGCCCGGAAGCAATCCTCGTTTCCGGCGGGGCAATCGCCGCTGCTGTTGTCCAGGATTGCGAATTGCACATCCATGCGCTCGGCCAGATCGACCCATTCGGACGAGGGAGCGGAAGGTGCGCCGGCGACCTGTCCATAAGCGGCCGGGGACGCGACCGCCAATAGCGCGGCAATCAACGCGCGCGGGACAGGATGCTGCATGTTCGACCTCCTCGCCCGGCCATTTGGGCTCTTATTGGTATTAGCTTGCATCGCGGCGAGGCGTTGTCAACGTCTCGCCAGCTCAATGACATGGCGGTTTGTGGAGGAGGCGCGCTCCATCTCGTTATCTGATCGATCGTTTTGAACCCTGCGCGCGAGTTCGCAAAATAAGATCAATATATATCCTTTAGAGATTTTCATGATACCTATCGTTAGGCGAGTCGGAGATTGTCCGCCGCCCACAGAGGAGCTTGAACATGACTCCACGACCCTCCAGGGCCTTGATCGCCGTTCTGAGCGGCGCCATTGCACTCGTAGCAGGCGCAGCGCCGGCGTCGGCGCGGACAATCAATTTTTCGGGATATCAGTGGACGGTCCGGCCGGACGGCGTGGGCGGGCCGCGCAACAACAATTGGTGCGATTCCAATGTATTTGTCGACGCGCAGGGCAGACTTCATTTGAAGCTGACGCGCCGACCGGATGGCAGCTGGTGCTCGTCACAGGTTCAGACGGTTCAACGGCTGGGCTTCGGCACCTATCAATGGCAGCTGGCGAGCCGGGTCGATCAGCTCGATCGCAATGTGGTCTTCGGCCTGTTCCATTATCCGACCGCCGATGTGGGACCCGACGGCACCAATGAGCTGGACATCGAATTCACCCGGTGGGGTGACCCGTCGGCTAACATCCTCAATTACACGGTCTATCCGGCGGCGTCCGGTCTGCCGCACACCACCATCCACTTTCCGATGACGTTGAACGGCGACTGGTCCACCCACCGCTATATCTGGGGTCCGCAAAGCGTGCGGTTCCAGTCCACGCACGGTCATTATGACAATAATCCGCTGCCGATCGCCGACTGGATTTTCGCGCCCGCCGGGATGCCGAACCGAATCGGTCAACAGCCGATGCCGGTGTTCATGAACCTGTGGGTCACGGCACCGCCGGCCGATGCGCAACCGGTTGAGATCATCATCACCAACTTCACCTTCACGCCGGCCTGAGCCGCGCGGCGAACGGTTTGCCAAGGCGAAACCAGATCAGCGTGACGATACTATTGCAATTTGGTTTCGTTTTGGCATTGTAGTGGTATTCTTTTCTTGTTTTGGGGCGGGGCGACAATGAAATCAGCGATCGAAAAAATCCGCAATGCACTGCGCCTGGGCGTCTCGCTCGGTGCCGTGGCGGCGTTCCAGTTCTCCGGCGTCGCACAGGCACAGGATGCAGTTGCTGCCGAGGAAAGCGACAGCGGCCTTAAGGAAATCGTCGTCACGGCACAGCGCCGCGAGGAAAATCTGCAGGATGTGCCGGTCACGATCAGTCGGGTCGACGGCGAAGAACTGCGCGCACAAGGTGCCGATACGCTGAAGGACATTCAGCAGATGGTCACCGGCATCTCGATCCGTGAGAACAACGATCAGCGCAACGTGGGCTTCCTGATCCGCGGCGTCGGCTCTAACCAGTCGTTCATCGGCATCGAACCCAGCGCCGCGATCAACGTCGACGGGGAAGTGCAGGCGCGCAATTCCAGCCTGTTCGGCGACATCAACGACCTTGAATCGGTTGAAGTGCTCAAGGGGCCGCAAGGCACGCTGTTCGGCAAGAACTCGGTCGCTGGCGCGCTGCTCGTGCGGACCAATCGCCCCAAGCTTAACAAGACCGAATATCGCTATGACCTGACGCTGGAAGAGGGCGAGGGCGAGCTGTTCGGCGGAATCAACACATCCGTCACGATGAACCAGCCGCTGACCGACCGCTCCGCACTTCGCGTCAACCTGTTCGGCAAGAAACAGCAGGGCTGGATCCCGAACGTCATCGAAGACGCGCCGAACGGCGGCGAAAGCTCTGGATTTGGCGGTCGCGCCCAGTATCTGACCGAACTGGACGACACGTCGACCCTGCTGCTGCGCGCGGATTATGGCGAACTGAACTTCGGGCCGGGCATCCGCGTGTTCCTGCGTCGGGACGATTTCACCATCGGCGACGGGTTCGGCCAGATTCCGCAATCGGTGATCGACGGCCTCAACCTCACGCCTGCAGCGCTGGATCAGCTGTTGAAGACGCGCCTGCACGAAATCTCGCAGACGCCGGCGGGGCCGGAGAACAACCGCACCTCCGCCCCCCCCGGCCGCGACAATGGCGGTCAGAAGTCGTACGGTGCCTCGCTCGAATTCATCAAGGATATCGACGGATACGAGCTGACGACTACGCTGCATGTGCGCAAGACCGACCTCTACACCAACGATTCCGGTATCGGCGTCGCGGCGAATATCTTTCCGCTGAATTTCGCCGGCACGGTGAACAGCGAAACCTTTCAGCACGAACTGCGCGTGGCGTCGCCGGTCAGCGATACGTTCGACTTCGTGGCGGGAACCTATTTCCAGCACTCGCGCGTGGAGCGCGATCAGAAGGTGCTGGCATGTCAGGAACCGGGTCTCGCCACCAGTCAGGTCGACGCCAACTTCAACCTGCTCGACTGCGCCGGCTACGCCTTCGGCTTTGACGAAGTGAATCCGGCGGTGACCGGCGTCGGCATCCAGAACAACCTGTCCGACCTGATCTACAATCGCGAATATCGCGACAACGTCATCACCACGGACAATGCCGCAATCTTCGGCCAGGCAAATGTCCACCTGCACCGGATGTTTACACTGGTTCTGGGCGGCCGCGGAACCTATGAAAAGTCGCGTTACCGCATGGACGTGCGCGACGATGGCGTGCCCAATATCGATACGCGGCCGACGTTGTTGTGGATCAACGATCCCGATGGCAACCGAATTGAGATCGACGGTCGCCGCATCTTCGTTGCCAATCCGTTCTTTGGGCGGGTGACCAGCGATCCTGCGGCCAATCTCGACATCCGCAGCCCCGCAACGCCGTTCCGCACGATCGCAAAGTCGGCATCGGACTGGGCGTTCTCGTACAAGGCGGCCCTGGTGTTCCAGCCGTCGCGCGACCTGACCTTCTTCGCCAACCTGTCCTCTGGCTACAAGGGCGCCGCCTGGCACAGCGACAGCGACATGACCCAGGCGCGACTGGACAGCAAATATCCGATCTCGCCTGAGCGCTCGCGCAACCTGGAACTGGGTGCGCGCACCGAATGGTTCGACCGTCGCCTGCGCGTGAACTTCACCTACTTCCGCACCAATTTCTACCATTATCAGGAGCGCCTGCGCCTGCTCGACTACGATCTGTTCCCAATCGTCAATGGCGGGCTCCAGAATATCGGCAACGACCCGACCGCAAGCGGTCAGCCGATCAACCGCTTCGACATCATCGATGCCGGTACGCTGAAGACCAAGGGCTTCGACGCGGAAGTGACGTGGAGGGTGTTCAAAGGCTTTTCGCTTCAGGCGGCGTGGAGCCATGTCGACGCCCGGTTCGCTGACACCGATGTGGTGATCCCGTGTGCCGGGGCGGCCACCGGCTGCTCGGACATCATCAACTATGGTGAGTTCTTCGACTACACCTTCCCCCGGCGCGGCCGGTTCTTCCAGCTGGACGGGGCGCGGCTGGCCAATGCGCCGGTCGATACCGTGGTCGGCAATGCGACCTACGAGTTCAAAGTGGGTCGTATCCCCGCGTTCATTCGCTGGAACACCCATCATCGCTCGGCCGAGTATACCAACCATGGCGGTGAGGCGAACAACAACGAGAATACGACGGCGCCGGGCGTCACGCTCCACAATCTGTTCTTGGGTGCGTCGACCCCGGATGAACGCTTCTCGTTCGGCCTGTCGGTCAAGAACCTGTTCAACAAGCACTATTATGTGTTGAAGACGGATTATGGCGACGGGCTGGGAAGCCGCGCCGTGGGCGGCGATCTGGCGGTCGTCCCGGAACTGGTCGGCATCGCGCAGGCCTATCCGACCTATGGCGCGACGCCGGACGGTCGCTTCTTCCGGCAGGCAGCGGTGCAGGGCAATGTGCCGCGCGACTTCGACCGCTATATCGGCTTGACCTTCACGGCGAAGTTCTGAGGCGATGATGAATGGGGCGCTGCCTTGCCGCCGGCAGGGGAGCGCCTATTCTGATGCGATGAGTGCAACCACAATCGGTCCGGCCCGGCTTCGTCGCAGCATTGCGCGGATTGCGGCGTTGCGCACGCAGGATCCGCTGAACGCACTGGCAGAGCTGCATCGTGTGCAGGACACCGGTGGGGAAGGCGCGGACGTCGCCCGGGTCGAGGCGGAACTGCTGCTGGATCTGGGCTGCGGCAGCTTTGCCGCGGCGGTCGCCAACCGTGCGATCGACCGGCATGGCGCCTCGATCGAACTCGAACTACTGCGGCTGCGGGGCCATCTGGCGGCCTTTGCCCGCAAACAGGCGTTTCCGATCGTGGATGCGATGCTGGGGCGCCCCGGCCTCGCGCGCGCGGTGCGGCACGAACTGGCCAAGGCTGCGCATGAACTCGGCCTGTTCGATCAAGCGCGCGCAACCTATGAACTGCTGCTGCGCGAGGATGCGACCGATGTGGCCGCCCTGGTGAACCTGGGCCATATCAACCAAAAGCTCGGGCGGATGGATATGGCGGAGCGCTGTTTCCAACAGGCGCTGACGGTGCGCCCGCATTCGGGCCACGGCATCCGCCTGCTCGCCTATGTCCGCAAGCAGCGTGACGCCAGCGACATCGCACGCCGCGTGGCGGCGGCGTTGCCGCATCTCGAACCCGATAGCGAGGATATGGCGGCTGCGCATTTCGCGCTGGGCAAGGCGCTGGAGGACAGCGGCGACTATCGGGCCGCATTTGATGCCTTTGCCGCAGGCAACCGCATCATGCGGGCGCTCGCCCCCTACTCGCATGAAGCGAGCGAAGCAGCGTTCGCACTCACCCGGAGCTATTTCGAGGGCCGCCCGGTCGCGGCTCCGCAGCCGGCGTCGCGGCCCGCGCCGTTGTTCATCGTCGGCCTGCCGCGCACCGGCAGTACGCTGCTCGACCGCATGCTTGGCTGTCATCCGGACGTCGCGACCATGGGCGAACTGGGCAACGTCAAGGAGGCGATGAAGGTCGCCACCGGCTACGCCGGCGGGCCAGGGTTCCACGAGCATTTCTATGGCCAGCCGGATCGCGTCGTGGATGTGGCGGCGATCGGCGCACATTATCGCGCCAACGCCGCGCCCGAAGGGTTTGCCGGCAAATGGTTCACCGACAAATATCATATGAACTTCTTGGATCTGGGCCTGATCGCCGACGCGCTGCCGGCCGCCCGGTTCATCCATACCGTGCGCGATCCGCTCGACACCGTGTTCGCCAATTTCAAGCAGATGTTCTCGCTCGGCTTTCACCATTTCTCCTACGACCTGGAGGAGTGCGCGCGCTATTATCGCTGCTATCGCGCGCTGATGGCGTTCTGGGTCGATCGCCTGCCGGGTCGTATCTTGGAGGTACGCTATGCGGACCTGGTCCGCGATCCCGCCGGCACGTTACGCGCGGTGAAGGCTTTTCTGGGTCTCGACTGGCACGACGCATGCCTGACGCCCGAGCGCAATGTTGCGCCAGTGGATACGGCCAGCCTCGCCCAGGTGCGCCAGCCGATCTACACCTCCGCGCTGAACCATGCCCAGCGTTACGGTGACGCGCTGAACCCGGCGCGCGCGATATTGGAGGCGGCATGAACTTCCAGGGCGATATCGAGCTGCTCGGTACCGTGCCGATCGCGCCCCTGCAGGCGGCGGTGCGCGCATTCGACGAGGCGCGGTGGTACGAAGACCAGAGCCGCCAGGAGCTGTTCGACGCGCATGCCAGTACCGCCATGGTGAAACTGATCTTCGATGCCGATTATCGCCATCGCGATCCCACGGTTCACCCCGCTTATGGCGAGCTGCTGCCGCTGCTCGACCCGGTCATGACGCTGATCCGCGCGCATTTCAGCAGGACGATGCGCCAGCGCCGCTGGATCGCGCGGCATGGCGCGGGCTATTTCGTACGCATGATCCTGACCCGCCTCGCGCCCCGGGCAGCGATCAAGCCGCATGCGGACGGGGGCTATTCACTGGCGCGCTGCCACCGTATCCACCTGCCGATCTGGTCGAACCCGGATTGCCGGTTCCATGTCGGCGGAACCAGCGTTGCGATGCAGCCGGGCGAGATATGGGAGATCAACAACCGGTTGATTCACGCCGTCAGCAATGATGGCGACGTATCGCGGGTCCATCTCATCATGGACTATGTCCAACCCGGCGAAACGGTGTTCGATCACGACGGCGCACTGGTCGCCTGAACAAGGGAATGCATGTGACACAGGCAGGCGGAAACTTTCGGATCGTGCGGATCTACCTCAAGGACGTCTCGTTCGAAGCCCCGGGCGGGCACCACAGCTTCACCAATGACTGGAAGCCGGAACTGTCGATCGATACCGACGTGGCTGCGGCGCAGGTGGCAGAAGATCTGCACGAAGTCGCCACGCGCATCACCGTCACCGCGGAGAATGCCGGCACCACCGCGTTCATGGCCGAAGCGGTGCAAGCGGGGCTGTTCCACCTCAGCGGCTTCGACGCCGCGATGCAGGATCGCATCCTGCACACGGTCTGCCCCAATGCGCTGTTTCCCTATCTTCGCGAAGTGCTCGACAGCATCGCGGTGAAGGCGAGCTTCCCCGCGCTGATGCTCGACCCCATCAACTGGGACGCGCTCTACACCGACCTGATGCGCAAGGCCGGACGCCTGCCGGGATGAGCGCCGCCGATCCCGCGCGCATCGCCATGATCGCGCGGCGTTATGCGCGGCTGCCGGACGCAGAGCTGGAGGCGCGGCTGGCCAATATCGTCGTACTGTTGTCCGCGCCCCGATCGGGCAGCACGCTCCTGTTCGATCTGCTGTCGCGATCGCGCCAGGTGTTGACGATCGGTGGCGAGACGCATGCCGTCTACCGCCAATTTCCTCACCTTGCCGCCGAAAACCCGGAGTTCGATTCGGGTATGCTGGACGCGCGGCATGCCGATCCTGAAACGGTGCGCATGTTCCGCTGCATGTTCCTGGCGATGTTGCGCAACAACCAGGGCCGACTGCTGCACGACTTGCCCGGCCGCAGTACCGAGGGGTATGTGATTGTCGAGAAGACGCCACGCAATGCCCTGAACCTGCCCTTCCTCAAACACGTGTTTCCAAATGCGCGCTATGTGTTCCTGCACCGCGATGCCGCCGAAACGATTGCCAGCCTGATCGAAGGCTGGGAAACGGGCGCGCGCACCGGTCGTTTCGTAACCTATCGCAAGTTGCCAGGTTGGGATCGGGAGCAATGGTGCTTCGTCCTCCCGCGCGGATGGCGGGCGTTGATCGGAAGGCCGTTGGCGGACATCTGCGCCTTTCAGTGGAACGCCTGTAACGATCAGATCCTGGCAGATCTGGGCGATGCGCCGATGATCGGCGTCAGCTATCAGGCGTTGATCGATGCGCCGGAGATGGTGCTGACGGCGCTCGGCGAGCGGCTGAATATCGCCGGACCGTGGCAGCAGTGGCGCGACGCCGCGCTGCCCACATCGGCATCCACCGTCACCCCTCCTAGCCAGGGCAAGTGGCGGCTGCGCGCTGCGGAAGTGGATGCCGTGTTGCCGTCGACGATCCCGACCGCTCGCCGGATCGAAAGCCGTCTGGGCTCGGCATGCCGGTGAAGCGCTAGCGCAGCATGCGCGACAAACGCCAAATCATCCTCCGGGCGACTTCGTCAGGATTCACGACGACCCAGAGAGTCCCGATCTACTGCAGACGCGGTTCGGCGAACGATTTCCCGCGCTGCCGGTCCTGGAGTGGGCGGTGCCGCAGGCGTTTCAGCTTTGCTGAAACAAACTCCAACTGAAACGGCTGGTGCGCGGCTAGTCGACCGGTAGCAGGTGAAACACCCCTGCCTCCAGCTGGGCCGCGCCGCGGGTCGCGGTGCCGAGAGCGGCGGCATCGACACGCTCCGGCGCGGCGACCTCGACCCGCAGCCGATCGTGCAAGGCGCGATAGCCGATGATGTTCGACGCGCCCCCCAGCGCCGCGACGAGTGCAGCGTCGAGCGATGGAGGCGGAACGGCTGCGGCGATCGGCTGCGGTTGGTTCACCGGGGTGGTGCTGGCGCCGCCAAGTGCATCCCGAATCTCTTCCGCGATCAGGTCGGCGAGTGGCCCGAGCACGACCTGGGCCGCATTTGCCGAGGGCCGGATGATCCCGCGCGCGCCCAATGCGGTCAGCGCCGCATCGTCGATCGCCTGCTGATCGACGACGATCAGGCGCAACCGGGTGGTGCACGCGTCGACGCTGGTCAAATTGGCCGCACCGCCCAGCGCGGCCACGAACTGGGCACCGCGCCCGCCCTCTACCGCCGCGCCGCTGGCGGTCGATGTCGCCTCGCGCTCGCGCCCGGGTGTCGCAAGGTCGAGCTTGCGGATGAAGAAACGGAACAGGGTGTAATAGAGCAGCGCATAGACCGCGCCGACCGGCAGCAGCAGCCAGGGCTGAGTCGACAGCTTGAAGTTCAGCACATAATCGAACAGGCCGGCGGAGAAGCCGAAGCCAAGCTTCACACCGAGCAGGTGCATCAGCGCCATCGACAACCCGGTCAGCACCGCATGAACTGCGTAGAGCAGCGGCGCGAGAAACATAAAGCTGAATTCGATGGGCTCGGTGACGCCGGTCAGGAAACTGGTGAAGGCAAGGCTGAAGAGCATGCCGCCCACTGCCTTGCGCCGCTCCGGCCGCGCCTCATGGTACATGGCGAGGCATGCCGCGGGCAGGCCGAACATCATCACCGGGAAAAATCCGGTCATGAAAGCCCCTGCGCTGGCGTCCCCGGCGAAAAAGCGCCGCAGATCGCCGGTCACGCCGTTGAAATCGCCAATCACGAACCAGGCGATATTGTTGATGATATGGTGCAGTCCGGTGACGATCAGCAGCCGGTTGAGCACGCCATAGGCGAATAGCCCGAACTCGCCCGACCCCACGACGCCGCGGCTGACCCCGTCCATGCCGGCGCTGATCTGCGAATTCAGGCCACCGACCAGCGCAGCAAGCGCCAGACCGGCAATGCCCGCGGCGATCGGGACGAAGCGTCGCCCGCCGAAAAAGGCCAGATACTCGGGCAGCGCGATCGTTGCGAAGCGGTTGTAGAATTTGCCCCCGATCAGGCCGGAGAGAATGCCGATCGGTACCTCCAGCCGGTCGATCTGGCTGATCACCCATGTCTTGCTCGCGAGTGCAGCGGCCGCGTCCGGCAGACCCGCGCCGATATCGGTCGGCGTCACCAGGAAGGTCTGTGCCCCGGTCATGGTCGTGAGATAGCATGTGATCCCCGCCAGCGCGGCCGCGCCGTTGCCGTCGCGGGCGAAGCCCGTCGCCACGCCGATCGCGAACAGGATGCCGAGATTGTCGAAGATCGCCGCACCGGCGGCCGAGATGAAGGCGATGTCGAGCAAGTCGGGCTGGCCGACGCGCAGCAACAGTCCGGCGATCGGGAGTACCGCGATCGGCAGCATCAATGCCCGACCGAGCGGCTGGAGCGCTTCGAGGATCTTCTTCATGCGCGGCTCTCCGCAAAAGCGCGGGCGAGCGCGCGAACGTCGGCCGCTGAGGTGCAATCGAGCGCGGCGCGGGCGTGCGCCTGTGCCGAAGCCAGCGTCAGCGACCGGACGATCGCCTTTGCCTCCGCAACGAAGCCCGGCACCGCCGACAATTCCGTGGCACCCAGCCCGATCAGAATCGGCACCGCCAGCGGATCGGAGGCAAGGCCGCCACAGACCCCGACCCAGCGCCCGGCCCCCGCGCCGCGGCGGCAAGTCTCGGCGATCATGCGCAGGACCGCCGGATGCAGCGGATCGACCTGCGCCGCCACCACCGGGTTGCCGCGGTCCATCGCCAGCACATATTGACTGAGGTCATTGGTCCCGATCGACAGGAAATCGGCGTGGGCCGCCAGCAGATCGGCGGTGATCGCCGCCGCCGGGGTCTCGACCATCACGCCGACCGGAACCGGCTCGGCAATCCCCAGATCCCCCCGCAGCCGGTCGACAACGGTGCGCACCGCGACGATCTCCGCGACGCTCGCCACCATCGGCAACATGATGCGACATTGGCCAGCGGGCCGGACCCGCAGAATTGCACGCAGCTGGCTTTCGAGCAGATCAGGATGTGCAAGGCCGACGCGGATGCCGCGCTGGCCGAGCGCCGGATTCTCCTCCGCCGCGAACGGGAGATAGGCGGCGGGCTTGTCGCCGCCGATGTCGAGCAGGCGGACAATGACGGGCAGGCCGGGCAGGGCATCGGCGATCCCCTGATATGCGGCAAGCTGCTCATCCTCCGACGGCGCAGCATTGCGGCCCAGAAACAGGAATTCGCTGCGCACCAGTCCCGATCCTTCCGCCCCCTGTGCGGCGGCGGCGTGCGCATCCTCGACGCTGCCGAGATTGGCGAACAGCTCGATCCGCGTGCCATCGGCGGTGTGGCAGGGATCGCTGGCGGCCGCCTGCGCGGCGGCGCGGCGTGCGCTGCGCGCATCGCATCGGGCGGCAAAGGCATCGTGCGTCGCCGCGTCGGGCGCAATCGTCGCGCAACCCGTCTCGGCATCGAGCAGCATGGTGACGCCGGGCGTTGCAGCATCGAGCGCATTGCCCATCGCCACCAGCGCAGGCAACCCCATTCCCGCGCACAGAATTGCCACGTGCGAGGTCGGGCCACCGCGCGCAAGACACAGGCCGGCGGGCCCCGCTTCGGCAAGAGACACCAGCTGGGACGGGAGCAGGTCATCGGCAACCAGGATCGCGCCCGGTGGCGCCGCATCGGCATCGGCGGGGGTCCCGGTCAGCACTGCCAGCACCTGTCGCTCGATATCGATCAGGTCGTCGATCCGTTCGACCAGATGCGCGTTGCGGGTCGCGCGCAGGGCGTCGATCTGGTCATGCACCGCGCCGCGCCAGGCAAAGCCTGCGCTCGCGCCCTCGGCGATCCGCGCATCCGCCGCGCTGGCGAGGCCGGGATCATCGAGCAGCGCGAGGTGCGCCGTCATCACCGCCGAGACATGGCTGTTTCCGGTGGCCGCCCGCGCCGCAATCCGCTCCCCCACATCGACCAGCGCGGCGGCGAGCGCCTCGCGTTCGACCTCCACGCCCGCGCCCTCGCGCTGCACCGCGATCGCCGCGCGATCAATCCGCGCGACCGGCCCGATCGCCAGGCCGGGAGCGGCGATCACGCCTGCAATCTGTCCGGGCTCCAGCAAGCGCGCGTTGACGGGCGGCCGCGCATCGGCGGTGGGCACCCCTTCTCCCATGTCGGTGTCGAGCAGCGCCATCATCGCGGCGAGCGCGGCTTCGGCATCGTCGCCGCGCGCCTCGATCCGCACCACATCACCCAGCTTCGTGCCCAGCGCGAGCAGGGCGATGGGGCTGCGCGCGTCGCCACGCTGTTCGCCCAGCACCAGGTGCACATCGGCCTCGAACCCGCGCGCGCATTCGCCGATCCGTGCGGCGGGGCGGGCGTGGATGCCATGGGGCAGACGCAGCGTCACCGTCTGCGCAATCACCGTCCCGTCATCCGACCAGCGGCGCTGGGTCTGAGCAGTCGGGGCGAGTGCCATCAACTCCTCACACGCCCCGACCGCGCGGTCAACGGTGCGGCGGGTGATGGTAAAGGCTTCGGCGTTGGTCACCACGACCGGTGTGATGAGGCTGGCGGCGGCGAGCGCAACTGCATCGAGGTCGAAGCGGATCAGCGGATCGCCGCGCAGCACGCGCGCGCCCGGCGCCACCAACGGCGTGAAGCCCCGCCCCTTCAGCGCGACCGTCTCCAGCCCGATATGGATCAACAGCTCTGCGCCCTCGTCGCTGCGCAACGACACGGCGTGGGCGGAATCGTGCAGCGTCACGATCTCACCGTCGCATGGCGCGCAGACGATGTCGCCCAGCGGGTGGATCGCGACGCCGTCTCCCATCATCCGCTGCGCGAAAACGGGGTCGGGGACCCGATCGAGCTGGGTGGCCCAGCCCCGAAGCGGCGAAGTGATGATCAGCGTCATCGTGCCGCCGGTCCTTTCATCAAAGGGAAGCGCTCAGGCGCGCAGGAGCATCAGAATGTAACGGAATGCCACCGATCCAGGTACCGGTCGGCCGCAGATCGCGGTCCAGGCTGACCCAGTCGGCGCGCAGCCCGACCTCCAGCGAACCGCGCTGGTCGGAGAGCGACAGGAAATGTGCCGGGGTGGTGCTGGCCATCGTCGCGGCATCGGCGACCGACAGCCCGGTCAACGCGACCGTGTTCCGCAGCGCCGAGGCCATGTCGAGATGCGTGCCGGCCAGCGTGCCGTCGCTGAACACGCATACCCCGTTGCGCACCGTGATCCGCTTGCCCTGCAGCATGAATTCGGTCGCATCGGTGCCGACGGTCGGCATCGCGTCGGTGACCAGCATCAGCCGGTGAACACCCTTGGCCTTGACCGCGATCCGCACTGCGGCGGGGTGAAGATGCGCGTCGTCGACGATCAGCCCGCACCAGATATCCGAATCCAGCGCCGCACCGACCAGTCCCGGCGCGCGGTGGTGCAGCGGCGACATCGCATTGAACAGATGCGTGACCCCGGACAGCCCCGCATGAATTGCGCGCTTCGCGGCGTCATAGGTCGCATCGCTATGCCCTGCACTGACGATCACGCCATGGCGGGTCAGCGTCGCAATGTCTTCGGGCGCGCATTGTTCGGGCGCCAGAGTCACCATCACCCGTCCGCGGCGGGGCGCGGTCAGCAGGGCGAGCGTATCGCTGTCGAGCGGGCGAATGCGATGCGCCTCGTGGATTCCGCGCTTCACCGCGTTGATGAACGGCCCCTCGATATGGATGCCGAGCACCCCCGGAACGCCCTGAACGATCGCCGCATCGACCGCGTCGAGCGCGGCGGCGATCTGCTTCGCCGTATCGCTGATCAGCGTGGGGAGGAAGCCGGTCGTGCCGAATCCGGCATGCGCCGCGCCGATCGCGGCGATAGCCTCGAGATCGGCATGGTCGTTGAACAGCACGCCGCCGCCGCCATTGACCTGGCAATCGATGAAACCGGGCAGCAGCCAGCCGCCGTCGAGATCGATCGTCGCATCGGCACGTCCAGACCCCGCCGGGCCGATCGCGGCGATACACTCGCCCGCGACGGCGATATCGGCGGAGTCGAGCACCTGGCGCGGCGTCGCGATGCGCCCGTTGAGGATGCGGACGATCATAGCGTTTCGGTCACCTTGCGCAGGTGTGGCGGGGCGTCGGGGTCGAGCCCGCGCGCCAGCGCCAGCCGGTTGGCCAGAGCGTAAAAGCTTTGCACCATTAACAGCGGCTCGATCGCCGGATGCGCCGCCAACGCGGGCAGTTCGGCATCGGCAGCGACCGGATCGGCGAGCAGCATTTTCGCGCCGCGCGCACGAAACTCCGCCGCCGTCTCTCGCACACTGGCCCCCGCGCGGTCGCTCCCGCCAAATGCCAGGACATGGAAATTACGCCCGACGATCGCCATCGGGCCGTGCCGCACCTCCGCAGCGCTGAAGCTCTCGGCATGCAGGGCACAGGTCTCCTTGAACTTGAGCGCAGCTTCCTGCGCAATGCCATAGCCGTGACCGCGTCCGAGCACGAACAGATTGTCGGCATCGACCAGCGCCGGGACGCCAGCCGACCAGTCGAGGGTCCAGGCCTTTTCGAGCAGCTCCGGCAGCTGAGCCACCCCACCGGCGAGCGCGGCGTTGCGCGCCCAGGCGGCGACCAGCGCCGCGATCGCAGCGAGCGACGCGATATAGGACTTCGTCGCCGCGACCGAACGTTCGGGACCGGCGGACAGCGCGATCACCTCATGCGCGAGGTCGCGCAGCGGCGCATCCTCGGCATTCACCAGCGCAACGACATAGGCACCTGCACGCCGGTGGAGTTCGACCGTGGCGAGCAGGTCTGGGCTGCGCCCCGATTGCGAAATGGCGATCACCAGCCGGTTGCCTGGAAGGACCGGCGCGTTGAACAAGGTGGCGACCGACAACGCCGCCGAGGCCACCGGCACTCCGACGTAAGTCTCGATCAGATATTTGGCGTAAGTCGCGGCATGGTCGGACGAACCGCGGGCGCAGGTGATGACGGTTGCGGGCGCGTCGGCGGCGAGCCGTGCCGCAATTCGGGCGAAGGCTGCACCATTGGAATCCAGCATGCGCGCTACCGCAGCTGCGGCTTCGCCGGCCTCGCTCTCCATCAAGGTGCTGCGCTCGACCATTGTCGCTGCCCCCGCCATTGCCTGCCTTTCCCGCCGCTGTGCCGGAACACGCTGCGCCGACCGCTGGTACTATAGTTGTTATATGTGTGTCATCAAGAGGTATTCTCCGCCGGATTTTGATGATCGGCAGTCGCGACAGACTTGGACTCGGCGCAGAACCGCAAGCACTATGCCAACACACGGGTCCACTCGATCACCGCCGAGGATGTCGGCTCATTCCCCGACACGTCGGTTGCCAGCGCGTCCAAGGGATCACCGTCGGAGGGTTCGCGGAAACGGACAAAAAGCGTGTCGCGAGGAGAATACAGCTCCGGCCCAGCTTGCAAGCGACCAGTTCCAGCTTCAGCGGACATGCTAGCCAGCGCCGGAATGGCGTACATTGGTCGTGAGCTTCCGCTGGATATGACCGGCGGAGCATGTCAGCTTTTCTGAGTCGGGCAGCTTTAAGCCGCCTATCCGCTGCCGGCCCATAAGCCGACTGCGCATCGCTGGGCGGACACGTGTCCCCTCGATGATCGTTTGTTCACCAGCGTCAAGTCACTAGGCCCGTCACAGGTTGGGCGGCCTATGGCTGCGACGAGAATTGGGTTAAACGAGCAAGCAACGCTTGAGCCAGGGGGGCGGCGCTGGCCGGGTTCTGGCCGGTGATGAGCGCGCCGTCCTCGACTAGATGCGGTTCGAATGCCGCTGCTTGGCTATAGCGCGCGCCTTGCTTCAGGAGCTCGGTCTCGGCAAGCAGCGGCACAAGCTTGTCATATTCCAGCATCGCTTCTTCTTCGTTGCTGAAGCAGGTGAGCGCCTTTCCGGCAGCGAGTGGCGCGCCGTCGGGCGTCGTCGCCGTCATCAGCCCGACCACGCCATGGCAGATCGCCGCTACCGGCCGCTCATCCGCGATCAGCGCGCTGACCAGCGACCCCAGCGGCCGACAGTCTGGATAATCCCACAGTGTCCCGGTCCCGCCGACCAGGAAGATCGCGTCCAGTCGCGACGCGTCGACATCGGCGAGATCGAGCGGCGCATCCAGCTTCGCGACGACGTTCTTCTGGTCGAGAAACCAGTGACCTGCCGGCAGTAGCCATGGCTCGGCCAGGCTGGCCGGATCGAGCGGCGCCACCCTGCCGCCGGGCGTGCCGAACAGGATGTCATAGCCCGCCGCGCTCAATAGTTGGTAGGGCGTTGCCAGCTCTTCGAGCCAGACGCCGGTTTTGGCGCCGGTGTCGCCCAGCTCGCTCTGTCCCGTGAGTACGAATAGGATAGTCTTGGTCATGTCGCCCTCGTAAAGTCGCGAGAAGCGTGCGGTCTCTCTGCGGCGCAAACAATCCACCGATTAGGTGGATGGGCACAAGACCGCTTTGTGGCATGATCGCGCGATGCTGATCCGCACCAAATTGGCGCCGCCGAACAGGTCGATCGACCTGCTTTCGCGCGATGCCCTGATCGATCGGATCATCGTTTCGCAGCGGCAGTTGACGGTGCTTTCGGCGCCGGCCGGCTATGGCAAGACGACGCTGCTGAGCCAGTGCCATGCGCGCTGGCGGCAGGAGGATGTGGCGGTCGCGTGGTACAGCGTCGATGACGGCAAGTTCGAGGCGGATCAGTTCTTCGCCTATCTGATGGCGGCGCTGCACCGCGCCGGCCTGCCCCTGCCTTATTCGAGCGAGGCCATCGATGCGGGCCTGCCCGGCCTAGCGGCCGAAGCGGCGGCGCGCGCGATGGTGCTGGCGCTTGAGGCCAGCGAAGAGCCGGTGCGACTGATCATCGACGATTATCACCGCATCGCTTCGCCTGCGACCAACCGTTTCCTGGATTATGTGATCGAACGCATGCCGGCCCACGCCGCGATCGTGTTGGCGCTGCGCGGTCTGCCGGAGATCGCGCTGTCGCATCTACGGGTGAGAGGCCAGCTGCTCCAGCTCGATCAGGCGGACATTCGCTTCTCGGACAGTGAAGCGCGTGCGTTCGTTGGCGCGGAATGCGCGAAGGTGGACTGGGGCGAGCTGATCGACCGGACCGAGGGATGGCCCGCCGCGCTGCAATTGCTGCGTTTGTGGCTGGCAGGCCGGGGCAATATCGAGAATCTCGACCATCTCACGCGAAGGTCGATCGATCTGGCGGACTATTTGGCCGAACAGGTGTTTTCGGGCCTGTCAGCCGACGCGCAGCAATTCCTCCTCGAAACCTCGATTGCCGAGCGGATCAGCAAGCGGCTGGGCGACGCGATCACGCAGCGCGGTGACAGCGCGGCGATGCTGGAGCAGATGCGCCGGCAGAACCTGCTGATCGCGCCGCTGGACGATGAAGGTACATGGTATCGGTTCCATCCGCTGCTGCGCGAGTTCCTGTACGACTTGCTCGCGCAGGGGAGCCGCGAGCGCTTGGATGCGCTGCATCTGCGTGCCGCCTCGTGGCTGGCGGGTGAGGGCCTGTTGCCCGAGGCGCTGACGCATTCGGCGC
Source organism: Sphingomonas sp. (assembly GCF_965227385.1). Classification (GTDB taxonomy): domain Bacteria; phylum Pseudomonadota; class Alphaproteobacteria; order Sphingomonadales; family Sphingomonadaceae; genus Sphingomonas. The sequence continues at coordinate 4,045 of NZ_OZ245750.1, read as the reverse complement.
TGATCTCCGATCGCGCGGCGTCCCTCGGGATCATCGAGGCGGCGGGCGGCTGGCGGATCGCGATGCGCGGTGGTCTCACCTTGCTGCGCCATCTCGATGAGATCGACACGAGCGATGTCGCGGAGTTCCCGCGCGTGGCTCTGGGTCAGGCCTATTATGCCGCGCAGACTGGCCGGCTGGTCGAAGCGCGCATTCGGCTCGACATGCTGATCGCCGCTTGCCCGCTGGCCGAGGTCGAGCAGCGCGATCCGGGGTTGGCTTGCGAGATCCTGTGCAACGACCTGGTTCTGCGCATTTATGAGGACCGTGCATTCCCGGCCGAGGCGGCGGTGATTCTCGACCGCCAGCTGACAAACGACGTCCACGACCCGTCGATGCGCGTCCTGCTGCACCATCTCTCCTCGCTCGCCAGTTTCGATCGCGGCGACGACCTATGGTGCCGCGTGCATGGCGAAAAGGCCGGACGGCTCGCGCAACTGCACCAGCTGCCGTTGGTCGAGGTCTATTCCTATCAATATCTTGGCTTGTCGCACCTGCGCACCGGCCGCCGTCGTGAAGCGGAACTTTGCTTTCGGCGCAGCCTGGAGCTGGCGACGCGCCAGTTCGGCGAGGGCAGTCCGCAGGTTGCCGTGGCATTGGCCCTGCTGGCCTATACGCTGTATCTATCGGGCAATCTCTCTACCGCGACCGACCTGCTCGAAGCGGCATTGCCGGTCATCGAGGCCACCGAGGGCTGGCACGAAGTCTTCGTCGCCGCCTATGCCGCCCAGGCCTGGCCCGCGCTACGCACAGGCGATCAATCGCGCGCCGAACAGATCCTCGACCGCGGTCGGCTGACGGCAGAACGGCGCAATTTGCCGCGCCTGCGCTATCAACTCGACCTGATGCGCGCGCGCATGCTGTTGAGCGTCGGGCAGGTGAGCGCGGCCATGCTGTTGCTCGACACGCTTGGTGAGCCAAGCCCATTGATGGTGGCGCGCGATCCGCGTCTGCCGTGCGACTATCGCATCGCGATCACTGCCTGCGCGCTGCAGCAGGGGCATGCCGATCCGGCAGCGCTAGGCGAGCTGAGGGCGCAGGCGGGCGCGACTGCTTCGACCGCGCTGGCGATCGAGCTCGACATGCTGAGCGCAACCACAGCTGCCGCGCAGGGGCGCACCACCGACGCGGCGCGGGCATTCCGCGCTGCGCTGGAGGCGGCCGAGCGGGAAGGACTGATCGGCCTCGTCTCGCAGTTCGGCGCATTGCTGCCGCCGCTGATGCAGGCGTGCGAGGCGGCACTGCACGTTTTCGAGCCGGCGCAACGCAGTGTCGTCGCGCGGTTGCGTCAGAACAGCCCGTCGGCGCGCCGCGGCGCAACTGTCGTGCCGCCTGCCGCTAGCGACATCATCGTTACCCCGCGCGAGGTGGATGTGCTGCGTGCCTTGGCGGACGGGCTGTCGAGCAAGGAAATGGCGCGGACGCTGGGAATCGCAGAGAGCACGATCAAGACGCATCGCATCAACATCTACCGCAAGCTCGACGTGGCGACACGGTCGCGAGCGATCGCGGCGGCCCGCACCCTGCGCCTGATCTGATCCGCTGGCTCCACCTTTTCGACCGATATACGCGGCGTCCCCTTCGACCGTAGCCTTCGAGAACAGGCGCACGGATCACAATCCGGCGTGACAGTCGGAGGGAGCTGCACATGAATTACCGGAAGATCCTGCTGAGCGGGGTCGCTGCGATCGCCAGCTTGAACGCAAATGCCGCGCTGGCACAGGCGGGCGAGGCCGAGGGCAACGAGATCGTCATCACCGCGCGGCAGCGGTCGGAAAGCCTGCAGAAGGTGCCGGACTCGGTCACCGCCTTTTCCGCTCAGGCGATCGAAGAGGCCGGCATCCGCAGCATCGACGATGTGACGACGCTGATCCCCAACGTCTCGCTGGTCGATGCGCAGGACGCCGGCACGGTCGCGATCAGCGTGCGCGGCATCGGCCAGGTGCGCAACGGCGAAGCGCCGGTCGCGCTGGTGATCGACGGGGTCCAGATGACTTCGACTGACATGATCAAGCAAGCGCTGTTCGACCTAGAGCAGATCGAAGTGCTCAAGGGGCCGCAGGGAGCGCTTTACGGGCGCAATGCGATCGGCGGCGCGATCAACATCACGACCAAGCGACCGACCAACGAGCTGCAGGGGCGCATCGGCGTCGATTATGCCGATGGCGACGATCGCCGGCTGTCGGGCGCGCTGAGTGGCGCGCTCGTGCCCGATCTGCTGCTGTTCCGCGTGGCCGCCGATTACCGCAAGTTCGACGGTGTGCAGCATAATGTGACGCTCGATCACAAGGTCGATTTCGTCGAGGATCTGAACCTGCGCGGGCGACTGATCCTGACACCGACCGACCGGCTGAGCTTCGACCTGCGCGGCGCCTATGGCGACCTCGATGGCGGCGCGTCCTGGTACATCCCGCTGCCGGACGGCCAGCCCAACAACACCAGCGAGCCGATCCAGAACGATTTCCTGGGGTTCAGCCCGCGCAATACCAGGGACGGCTCGCTCAAGATCGACTACCGCTTCGATCCATTCACGCTGACGTCCGTCACTGCCTACAACAAGACCGACATTGACCTCATCGAAGACCTGGACTGGACGCCCAAGTCGATCCTCGGCGCGCGACAGCTGCGGGGCTATGAGAGTTTCAGCCAGGAAATCCGGCTGGCCTCGCCCTCCGCGCAGAAGCTGCGCTGGACGGCGGGCGTGTACCTGCTCGATGCGAAGAAGCGCATCGACACCACTGTCCTGATCTCGCCCGATCCGACGGCCAGCCGCTTGCCGCCGTCCGCTTATATTCCCGTGCTGGTCGCCGCTGCGGACGAGAACATCCTGACCCGCGCCGCCTATGCGCAGCTGAACTACAGCTTGACCGACGCTCTCGAAGTGACCGCCGCGCTGCGCTACGACAATGACGAGCGCGAGCAGGTGGACCGGTTGACCGGCGGCCCACGGCGCGAGGCGAGCTTTGACGAGTGGCAGCCCAAGCTCTCGATCAAATATGATCTATCGCCGACATCGATGATCTATGCGACGGCCGCGCGCGGTTTCCGCAGCGGCGGGTTCAATCCGCCAACCGGCGTTTTCCCTGCGATTTATCGCCCGGAAGTCGCCGACACGCTGGAATTCGGCACCAAGAACAGCCTGGCGGATCGCCACATCACGCTGAACGCGGCCGCGTTCTACATGCGGTACAAGGATCAGCAGGTCTTCATCCTGAACCTCGCGGATCAAGGCATCGTCAACGTCGCCAAGACCGACATCTTCGGGTTTGAGGTGGAGGCACAGGCTCGCCCGGTGCGCGATGTGCAGATCGGCGCGTCGCTCGGCTTCATCGATACCAACATCAAGGATTTCGACGGCACGGCGCGCTTTCGCGGCAATCAGGTGCCGCTGACCTATCGCTGGTCCTATACCTTATTCGGCCAATACCGTGCGCGGCTCGGCAATGACATGTCGCTGATCGCCCGGGCGGACTATTCAGGCAAGTCCGGCAATTACTGGCACATCGACAATGCCGATCGGCAGGATCCAGTCCATCTTGTCAACGCCCGGCTGACGTTCGAGGCGCCGCGCTATTCGGTCGCGCTCTACGCCAACAACCTGTTCGACACGCGCTACACTGAGGAGTTCTTCGCCAAGGAGTTCTCAGCCGGCGCTGCCGACATCCGCTACCCGGGTCAGCCGCGTCGCTACGGCGTCGCTGCAACCTTCAACTTCTGAGGATTTGAGCCATGTCGACGCAAGTTCGCGATCTGGAAAGCATGTTTAACGGCGAGCAGGCCGCGGTCGATCTGCTCGATCGCCGCCGGCACGGGCGGGGCGTAACCTATGAGGGGCAGGACGATCAGTTCTCGCAGAACTGGTATCCGCTGTGTCGGTCGAGCGATGTCGCATCCGGCGGCGTCTTGGGGCGCAACTTCCTGGACGGTCGTGTCGCGGTCTATCGCAGCGAGGATGGCGTGGCGAACGTTGTCAGCGCCTATTGCCCGCATAATGGCGCAGATCTCT